>CAVQKZ010000001.1:0-2227589 GCA_963713245.1 uncultured Actinomycetota bacterium | reverse complement strand
CGGGGCGGGGGGCAAATCGGCGCCGGCGGCGATCTTCGGAACGTCTGTCGACCGCTGCGACGTTCGAGCTTCGAAGAGTCCCCCGTGACGAAGGGCGCCCGAGACGCTGACCATGTACACGACGATCTGGTGCGGTTACTGCTCCGCCTCAAGGCCGACCTGCACCGCGCCGGCATCGAGTACACCGAGGTCGACATCCAGCATGTGGCCGGCGCCGCGGACCTGGTCCACGAGCGTCAACGCCGGCAATCGCACCGTGCCCACCGTGGCGTTCGCGGACGGGACCGCGCTGACCAACCCCTCCGTCGCCGACATCGCGGCCTGCCTCGCGGCTTGAGCGGCCGGTACCGGCCGGTCGATGCGGCCGGGCTGCCCGATCTGCTGGCCGACGCCTGGACCGGCGCTGGGCCGAGGACCGGCGCTGCGGGTCGCCGTCGATGCTCCGTACTGCGCGGCTCCGCCCCCCTGGCCGATGCGCTGTGGCACCGCTGCGGGCCGCGGCCGGCTCATGGCCACTATCGTGGCTCCGATGTTCTGGCGCGATGCCTCGCTGCGCCTGGAGTTCGGCCGCGAGGACGTCGAACCGTTTGCCGACTGGCTGGACGCTGCCGCCGCGCCGCGAGGCGCCCGACCTCCTCGGCCTGGGCGGCAGCCGGCGGTACCTGCCCTCGCTGCGCGATCCGTGGACCGACCGGGCCACGCGAGCATCGGCCCGCTGGCCGACGAGGGTGCCATCGTGATCGTGGCCGGCGAACCGCTGCTCGGACACGACCTGCCCTTCGACGTCACCGTCGACCTGGCCATGTCGGCCGCCGGACGCGAGCGGCGCACCGACCCCGACCGCCAGTGGCCCTGCCGGCCTTCCGGCGCGACGATGCCGAGATCCGGCCGGCCGAGACGGCCGACGTCGTGATCCGGCTCGACGATCTGCGCCACCGGGCAATCCGCACCCGACCCGGCGTCGGCCGGACTTCTAGCGAGCGTTGCGCAGCGCCGGACTGGACAGCGCGGCCGCGCCGGCGATGGCGCAGGCGCCGGTGGCCAGGACGGCGAGCGCGGCCGCCGAGATCCGGTCGAGCAGCAGGGCACCGGCGGCGACGCTGAGCGGGAACACCGACGACAACAGCGCCGTCGGATGCGGAACAGGTGGCCGTGATGGCGCGGGTCGGCTGACCGATGGATCGCGCTCGTCTCGATCGCGGCGTACGGCCCCCATACGGCACCTGACACGAGCATCAGTCCCACCGCGGCCTGAGATCTGGTGCAGCAGCGCCAGTGGCAGCGTGATCACCCCCCAGATCAGCGCCCTCGCCCCGTTGACGATGCTCGGCCGGAACCGGCTGAGATACGGCACGGCGGCGAGTGGGCCAGCGAGCCGAGACCGAAGCAGGTCCACAGCAGTCCGCAGCCGTCGGCGTTGCCGTGCAGCTGGTCGCGCACGCCCCCCGGCAGGGCGGCTCGAGCGGGCCGTAACAGAGGAGCAGGCGACGGAACCCCACGAGCAGCCAGACCTGTCGCGGAATGCCGACGGCTGCGGGGACCCGGCATCCGGGCCCGAGTCGACAGCGGCCGCCCCTGGCGGGCCGGGCGCCGGCCCGAGTCACGACGCCGCATCGGCACCAGCGGCCGGCTAACAGGGTCGCCGCCGCCAGGAACACGGCGGCAGCAAGAGCGCCGGCCGGCGCCGAGCGCCGTGATCGCTGGCCTGGCGACCGCCGCGGACATGATGGCCGGCAGCTGATCACCGATGGACATCACCGCGTTGGCCGGCTGAACTGCGCCGGCCCGACGAACCCGGACCAGCAACGCGTGGCCGAATACGTCATCGGCATCAACGCCGCGTCCATCGCCCAGAACACGAGAAAGGCCGGCACCGGCACGGGCCGGACCAGCACGCCGCGGCCAGGAGCGCATCGCGACAGCGGAGATCAGTAACTGCGCACCGAGCAGCCGCCGGGCCCCCCACGGTCCACCAGCGGCCACCGAGCAGACCGCCGAGCAGCACCAGTACCGGATGACGACGACGACGGCGCGAGCTGGACGTTCGTCCACCTCTGCGGCTGAGCCAGCCACAGCAGCACCATAACAGGTAGCTGTCGGCCGCCGACGCCAGCGTCCAGATCGCGGCGAGAACCATGACCGGCCGGCCGAGCGCACTACGCTGTCCACGTACCGGGACGGGCCGCGTCGTCGCCGTTCTCACGGGACCGGAGGCAAGTCGGGCCGGACCGAGCGGTCGACCGGGCACGGATCGCCACAAGCCCGCCAGTCGCAGGTGCGGCAGGTGCTGTCGGCCCCGACCCGCTGCCGAGTGGTGCCCTGGAGCGCGTCCGACAACAGCCCGGCCAGCGCCGCCGCCCGGTCCGGCTTGAGCGGGCCATCGCCTGCGCCACGGCCGCGTCCGCCGCTCGCCGCCACCGGCGCAGCACCGCGCGGCCCGCGGCCGTGACCCGCAGCCCGACCTCGCGCCCGGCGCGGGCCCGCGTGAGCCAGCCGGCATTCTCGAGCCGGTCGACCAGCCGCACCGTGCCGGAGTGGGTCAGCCCCACGCGCGTGCCCAGCCAGTCGATCGAGCTGCCGGGGTGGGTCTCGATCAGGTTGAGGGCCGACACCTCCCGAAGGTCGACGCCGGCCTGGCCGGCGGCGGTGTCGAGCAAGTCCCGCGTCAACAGGGCCCAGGCACTGACTACGCTCGTCATATGCATGCGTCATACATCGCTGCAGTCGGTGCTGTCGCGCAAGTGGTGTCTAACCGGGCAGTTCGCCGGCCAGCCACAGGTCGATGAGGTAGCGCGAGATCGACAGCTTGGGCGAGACGCCCTTGACGCGGGCACCCGGATCCGGATCGGCGCCCGAGTCCACCCAGTCGGCGGCCTGCTGCACCTCGGCGCGGGTGAACCAGCCGGCCTCGGCCATCTCGACCGGGTCGAGCTCGATCGTCGGATCACCGTCGAGGCGGGCACCGAAACCCAGCATCAACGACGCCGGGAACGGCCAGGGCTGGCTGGCCACGTAACGGATGTCGCGGATGCCGACCCCGACCTCTTCGAAGACCTCCCGGGCCACGGCCGCCTCCAGCGATTCGCCTGGCTCGACGAAGCCGGCCAGCGTCGAGAACCGGCCCTCGCCCCACTGCGCGCCCCGGCCGAGCAGGGCGAGATCACCGCCGTCGTGGATGAGCATGATCACGGCCGGGTCGGTGCGCGGAAGTGCTCGCTGCCGTCGACCGGGCAGGTGCGCGTCCAGCCGCTGTGCGACTCGACCGTGGGCTCGCCGCACAGCGGGCAGTGCGGTGTGCCGGTGATGCCACTGCTCGAGCGCGATCGCGCTGGTCAGCAGCCCGGCGTCGAGATCGTCGAGGACCAGGCCGAGCTCCCGCAGGGTCAGCCAGTCGGCCCCGTCGGCGTCGATCGTCGCGGTGAAGTAGGGCACGTCGTCGACGATGCCCAGGAAGCGCCGGGGCGTGTCCGGGTCGATCGCCGCCGGCTCGCGCCAGGCCAAATGCCGGCCGTCGGCCGCGGGCGGCGTCGACGACTTCGGGCTGATGACGAGCACGCGGCCCCGCGGCCCAGGCCTGGGCCAGCCAGTCCGGGTCGGCCCGGCGGTGGGCGGCCCGGTCGTAGCCGGCCCGGGACAGCAGCGGGCCCTGGACCGGCGTCACGGCTCCGCGGTCACCGGGACGAGCGCGGCCAGCGGTTCGGTGATCGTGCGCGCGTCGCCGACGACGACGCTCGTCAGCCGGGCCGGGGCCAGGAATTCCGCCGCCGCCGCGCTGACCTCGTCGACGCCGATCGCGGCCAGCCGGCGGGGATGCTCGATGACCCAGTCCAGGCCGAGCCCGAAGACGGCCAGGGCCGAGAGCGTCGACGCCAGCCCGGCCTGGGTCGCCGTCGACAGGGCCAGCGAGCCGATCGCGTACTGGCGGACCGAGTCGACCTCGGCCTGGGTGACCGGCAGTGACGCGATCTTGCCCAGCTCGTACAGCGTCTCGAGCAGGGCCGGGGCGGTGACCTCGGTGGCGACCTCGACGTCGAACAGCAGCGACGAGCCGAGGACGTTGTGCTCGATGCGGCTGTGCGGGCCGTAGGTGTAGCCCTTGTCCTCGCGGATGTTCTCGACCCAGCGCGAGGAGAAGTACCCACCGAAGATCAGGTTGGCCAACTGCAGCGCCGGGTAGCGCTCGTCGGCCCGGGGCACGGCCGGGGCGCCCATCCGCAGCGAGGACTGCACGGAGCCCGGGCGATCGACGACGAGCAGCGGGCCGGGCTCGGCTTCGGGCAGGGCCGGGATGCGCGCCTGGGCCGCCTGCCCCGTCCAGCCCGCGAGTGCGGCCTCGACCTGGTCGAGCACCCGATTGGCCGAGACGTCACCGACGATGACGAGTACGGCCCGGTCCGGGCGGACCAGCTCGGCGTGCAGCCGGCGGACCTGGGCCGGCGTGGTGGCCGCGACCGCGTCCGGCTGGGGCAGGTCGCGCGCGTACGGGTGATCGCCCCACATCCGCCGGGCCAGCGCCTCACTGGCGACCACGCCGGCGCGGGACCGCGCGATGGAGAGCTTCTCGACCAGGCGGTCGCGCTCGGTGGCGATCTCGTCGGCCGGATAGGTCGCGTCGACGAGCACGGTGGCCAGCAGGCCGAGCAGCTCGGGCAGGTTGGTGGCGAGCACGTTGCCGGCCACCATCAGCCGATCGGCGTCCACCCCGACCGACAGGTCGCCGCCCAGGGTCTGGACGGCCGCGGCCAGCCCGCTGCGGTCGTAGCCGGCCGCGCCGGTGAGCATGGTGTCGGCCAGCAGGGCCGAGCGGGCCGGCTGGGTGGGGCGGGCCGACGCGAACGGCAGCCGCAGCCGCACCTCGGCGATGGGCACGCCGGGCTTGCGCACGACGATGACCCGCAGCCCGGAGTCGGTGACCCGCTCGGTGACGGTGAGCTTCCTGGCCTTGCGCGGCGCGGTCAGGGCGGGGACGGTCATCGGGCACCCCCGGCCACGAGTTCGAGTACGGCCCGCCGATCGGGGCGCAGCTGGGCCGCGGCGTCGCGCACGGCCTGCTCACCGACCGCGGCCAGCCGGCCCGGCAGTTCGGCGATCAGTTCGGCCCGTCCGTAGATCAGCTCGAACTTCGCGAAGTTGAGGGTGCGCGAGAGCACGGCGTCCATCTCGCGCAGCACCATGCTGACCAGCCGGGTGCGCACCCGGTCGAGCTCACCGGCGGCCAGGCCGTCGTCGCTGATCCGGGCCAGCTCCTCGTCCACGGCGCGCAGGATCGCGTCCAGCGACGCCGCGTCGGCGTAGTGCGCCGTGACCGTGAACGCGGTGGGATCGCGCTCGTCGAACGGGTCGCCGAACTCACCGATGTAGGCGGCGATGTCGGTGACGAGCTGGTCGCGTTGCACCAGGCGCTGCTGCAGCCGGGACGCGTCGCCGTCGGTGAGCACCTCGGCCAGGAGCACGTTGGCCAGGTGCTCGTCCAGGCTGCCGACCGGGTCGGGCACCCGGTAGCCCAGGGCCACGGCCGGCATCGGGGCGTGCGGGTCGTCGTGGGTGGCCCGGCGCTCGGCCGTCAACGGCGGCTCGCCGAAGCTGGGCCGCTTCGGGGCCCGGCGCTTCCTGATCGCGCCGAAGTGCTTCTCGACCAGGGCGAGCGTCTCGTCCGGGTCGAGGTCGCCGGCCACGGCCAGCACGGCGTTGGCCGGCGCGTAGTAGCGGGCGAAGAAGTCGCGGGCGTCCTCGACCGTCGCACCTTCGAGATCCTCGAAGCCGCCATAGCCGTTGTGCGAGTTGGCGAACGTGTCGAACAGGACGCCGGGCAGCATGATCCACGGGAAGCCGCCGTAGGGCCGGTTGAGCACGTTGACCCGGATCTCGTTCTTGACCACCTCGAGCTGGTTGGCCAGGTTCTCCTCGGTGATCCGCGGCGACAGCATGCGGTCGGCCTCGAGGAACAGGCCGCGCTCCAGCGCGTTGGACGGCAGGGCCTCGAAGTAGTTCGTGTAGTCGAAGTGCGTGCTGCCGTTGAACGTGCCGCCCGAGGACTGCACATAGCGGAAGTGCTCGAGCTTCTCGAGGTTGGCCGAACCCTGGAACATCAGGTGCTCGAAGAGGTGGGCGAAGCCGGTGCGGCCCTCGGGCTCGGATCGGATGCCGACGTCGTAGAGCACGGCCACACCGACGACCGGAGCGGACCGGTCGGGGGCCACGACGACCCGCAGGCCGTTGTCGAGGCTGTGGTGGATCAGATCGAAGGTGGGCGCGGGCAGTTTGACGGGACGCGGCACGCCGTTCACCCTACGGGTCGGCCGCCTCAGCCCACGCGGATGCTGGCCATGATCGCGGGCACTCGCGGCCACAGCGCCTTGGCCAGATCCGGGATGGACGTGTACCAGAGCGTGTAGTCCGTGGCCGACACCTTCATGGCCACGATCCAGAGATGCTCGGACTTGACCTTGGTGCCGCGGCCGCGGGCCCACGAGGGGTTGAGGGTGATCGTCGTCTGCAGCACGTGCGCGGGCACGCCGCCGACCGTGGTGTCGGCGTTGCGGACGACCTTCAGGCTCGGCGACGAGCCGTAGCCGCCGCCCTCGACCATCTGCGTCCGGACGTCGAGGGCGACATCGTGCAGCGACGCCGATTTCGGGTCGCCCCAGTTGCCGGCGCCCTCCTCGAGCACCCAGCCGGTGGACTCGACCTTCTTGTACAGGCTGACCGGCCAAACCGTGTTCGCCGTGTTCAGCGCGAGCCCGGTGGTGATGCAGCTGAAGGTCAGATGGGCGTGCGGGTAGGTGATCGTCGGGCAGGTGAAGCTGCCCGTCGGCGCTCCCGGCGAGGAGGACGCGCTCGGCGAGTCGCTCGACGAGTCCGACGGCACCGGCGACGTCGGGCTCGGCGCACCGGAGGACGTGGGGAAGTCGGTCGGGTTGGTCGACGCACTGAGGGCCTGGCCGGTTCCGTCGACGGTCGTGGCACAGGCGGTCAGCAGCGCGGCCAGCACGATGCCGACGGCGCCGACGACCAACCGGGGACGGACGTTCATGCTGGGCTCCGATCGACCGCGGGGCGCCGGATCGGCGGCCCGTTACCTCGCCTGCAGGCCGCTGCGGCCGAGCCGGGCGAAACCAGCCCAGAGCAACGCCGCAGCTTCGGCCCCTTTGTACAGCATCGAGAGGTTCACTTTCTCGTTCGGGGCGTGGATCTGATCGTCGGGCAGGCCGACGCCGAGGAACACCATCGGCGCGCCGAGCGCGGCCACGATCGCGGCCTCGGGCCCGCTGCCGCCCTCGCGCGTGGGCAGCACCGGCAACCCGTCGAAGGCCTGGCTGATCGCGTCGGTGAGGGCCTCGTACGCGGGGGTGCCGAGCGGCACCAGGCAGGGCGCGACGCCCGGTCCTTCCCACTCGATGCGGGCCACGATCCCCTCGGGCGTGTGCGCGGCGACGAACGCCTCGACGGCCGCGATGACCGCGGCCGGCCGCTGGTTCGCGACCAGCCGGAAGGACAGCTTCACGAACGCGTCGCTGGGCACGATCGTCTTGCCGCCGGCACCCTGGTAACCGCCGCCGATGCCGTTGACCTCGGCCGTCGGCCGGGCCCCGAGCCGCTCCAGGGTGGTGAAGCCGTCCTCGCCGGCCAGGGCCCGGGACTTGGCCACGGCCAGGAACTCGGCCTCGTCGCTCGGCACCTTGGCCAGCAGCGCGCGCTCCTCGGCACCGAGCTCGAGCACGTCGTCGTAGAAGCCGGGCACCTGGACCCGGCCGTGCTCGTCGTGCAGGGCCGCGGCCAGCCGGGCGATCGCGGTGGCCGGGTTGGGCACCGCGCCGCCGAAGCTGCCGGAGTGCAGGTCGAGGTCGGGGCCGTGGAACTCGACCGTGCAACTCACCATCCCTCGCATGCCCGTCACGACACTGGGCTGGTCGGGCGCGACCATCCCGGTGTCGGTGATGACGATGACGTCGCAGTCGAGCCGGTCGCGGCGCTGGGCCAGCAGCGCCTCGAAGTGCGGCGAACCAGACTCCTCCTCGCCCTCGATCAGGAACTTGAGCGTCACCGCCGGCGTGTCCCGGCCAGTGGCGGCCAGGTGGGCGCGCACCCCGAGCAGGTGGAACAGCAACTGGCCCTTGTCGTCGGACGCGCCGCGGGCCCGCAGCACGTCGCCCTCGATGGTCGGGTCGAACGGGTCGGTCTGCCACAGCTCGAGCGGGTCGACCGGCTGCACGTCGTGATGGCCGTAGACGAGCACGGTGGGCGCGTCAGCGTCGGCGCTGGGCCACTCGGCGTAGACGGCGGGCAGGCCACCGCCGGTCGGCCAGATCTCGACGGTGGGGAACCCGGCGGCGCGGGCGGCCGCGGCGAACCACTCGGCGCTGCGCCGCACGTCGTCGTGGCGTTCGGGCTGGGCGCTGATACCGGGGATGCGCAGCCAGCGGTCGAGGTCGGCCAGCAGTTCGTGGCGGTGCTCGTCGACGAAGGTCCGGGCGTCAGTCATGTCCGCGACGGTAGCGCGCGCCTCGCCCGACGATCCGCCGGCCGCCCGGCTACGCGCCGGCCACCAGCTCGCGCAGCCCGTCGGCGTCGAGCAGGTCGGCCGGCTGCACGGTGTCGTTGCTGCGCACGTAGTGGAACGCGGCTCGGACCTGGCGCAGCTCGTCGTCCGGGATGCCCGACAGCCTGGCCCAGGCCAGCCGGTACACGGCGAGCTGAACGGCGGCCGAATGGGCCGCGGCCCCGGTCGGGCGCTGGCCGGTCTTCCAGTCCACCACCAGCCAGCCGTCGGCGGGGCTGCCGAAGACCGCATCCATCCGGCCGCGCACGATGGTGCCGGCGATCGTCATCTCGAACGGCACCTCGATCTCGGCCGGGGTGCGGGTGGCCCATTCGCTGCGCTCGAACGCGGCCCGCAGTTCGGCGAAGTCGGCGTCGTCGGCTCCGTCGTCAGCGGCACCGGGTAGTTCGTCGACGTCGAGCAGGGTCTGGGCCTGCCAGCGCTGCTCGAGCCAGGCGTGGAAGGCGGTGCCGCGCCGCGCTAGTGGCGCCGGCGGCCGCGGCACCGGCCGGCGGATGCTGCGGGCCAGCTCGGCCGGGTTGCGCTGCAGCTCGACCAGCTGGGACACCGACAGCTGGCGCGGCAGCTCGACCCGGAACGCGTCGGCCCCCGACAGCCGGGCCCGCTCCTCGAGCAGCACCTGCACGTCGTGGCGCCACTGTCCGGCCCGGGCCGGGAGGGCGAGGTCGGGCAGCCGGCCGTCGTCGGCATCGCCCGGGTCGGCGGCGCCGGGCGTTTCGGCCGCCGCGGCCCGGACGAGGGCGGCGCCGCGCTCCACCGCTGTGCGGCGCCCCGCGCCGGCCGCCGTTCCGCCGACGCCGGTCGGTGGGCCGAGCGGGTCGAACGGCCACAGCCCGGTGCGCACCTCGGCGTTGACCGGATTGACCGCGTCGGCGGCGGGCACGAACCAGGTGTCGGGTTCGGCGAACTCGCGCAGCGCGACCAGGTAGGGCGACACCTCGCGCGGTTTGAGGGCGGAATCCCAGGTGAAGCCGGAGGCCAGCAGCACGTGCTTGGCCCGGGTCAGCGCGACGTAGGCCAGCCGCCGCTCCTCGTCGGCGTGGCGGGCGACCAGGTCGTCGTGGTGCCGCTTGAGGCGCTTGCCCAGTTCGGCCAGGTCGCCGGCGCCGGCGGCCACCAGCGCGGGCAACTCGTCGCGGTCACCGCGCAGCGGGCCGGGCAGTTCGTGCCGGGCCCGGGTCCAGTTGGTGCCGCGGGGCTCGGCCGGGAAGATCTTGTCGACCAGTCCGGGCACGGCCACGATGTCCCACTCCAGGCCTTTCGCGCCGTGCACGGTGAGGATCTGCACCCGTTCGGTGGCGACCTCGACCTCGCCGGCCTCCAGGCCGTTCTCCTCGTCCTCGGCCGCGTCGAGGAAGGCCAGGAACGCGCTCAGTGTGGCACTGGACGCGTCGCCGGCCTCGCTGACGAACTGCGCCGCCTCGTCCAGAAAACGGTCGAGGTGCACCCGGCCCACGGTGGCCCGGTCGGGCCGGGCCAGCACCTCGATCTCGACGCCGGACACCCGCTCGACCTCGGCCACCAGTTCGGGCAGCGACCCCGACACCCGGCGCCGCAGCCGGCGCAGCTCACCCGACAGGACGCTCATCCGCCGGTAGCCCTCGGGCGAGTAGCGGTCGGGCGGGCCGAGGTCGTCGAGGGCCTCGACCAGGCTGAGTTGCTCGTCGTCGGGTACCGCTACCGCGGCCTCCGTACCGGTGCCCGCGCCGGTCACGGCGTCGCCGCGGACCAGCCACCGGGCGCGGTCGCGCAGGGCGGCGAGGTCGCGGGGGCCGATGCGCCAGCGCGCGCCGACCAGCAGCCGGGCCAGCGCGGTGCCGGCCGAGAAGCCGGCCAGCACCCGCAGCGTGGCCACGACGTCGGACACCTCGGGCGTGGTGAGCAGCCCGCCCAGTCCGACGACCTCGACCGGCAGGCCGGCGGCGCGCAAGGCGTCGGCCAGCACCGGGATCTGGGCCCGCCGGCGCACCAGCACCGCGGCGGTGCGCACTCCCGGCGGCTGGGCCGCCCAGGCCGCGGCCAGCCGGGCGGCGACCCAGTCGGCCTCGTCGACATGCGTCTCGGTGAAGGCGATCTCGAGCGTGCCGTCAGTGGCGTTGGGCCCGGGCCGCAACTGGCCCAGCGACGCGGCCGTGCGCAGCGGGGCGGCGACGGCGTTCGCGGCCGACAGCACGCGGCGGTCGTTGCGGAAGCTGGTGGCCAGCGGGTACACCGCCGCCGGTGTGCCGTCGCGGTGCCGGAACGTCGCGGCGAACCCCTCGATGTTGCCCGCGCTCGCCCCCCGCCAGCCGTAGATCGACTGGAACGGATCGCCGACCGCGGTGACCGGGTGCCCGGCGCCGAACAGCCCGTGCAGCATGGCGATCTGGGCGTGGCCGGTGTCCTGGTACTCGTCGAGCAGCACGGCGCCGTAGCGGGCCCGCTCGACCGCCCGCACCTCGTCGAGGCCGGCCAGCCGGGCCGCCAGCCGCATCTGGTCGCCGAAGTCGACCGCGGGCAGCGCCGCCTTGGCCGCGGCGAATTCGGCCACGAGCGGGAGCAGGGCCCGGCGGTGCGCGGTCGAGCGCAGGAAGACGGCCACGTCGCCGGTCTTGGTCAGCTTGCCGGGCAGGGCCGCGACCTGCTCGGCGATATCGGCGCAGAAGCGCGTCGACGGCGTCGGCCTCGACCAGGTGGTCGGCCAGCTGGGCGGCCATGAACAGCACGTACTTGACCAGCGAGGACGGGGCGCCGATGTCGGCCGGCAGCTCGCCGGGGTGGTTGCGCATCACCCGGTCGGCCAGCTGCCACGACACCGCCGGCGACATGAGCCGGGCGTCGGGCTCGACGCCGAGGCGCAGGGCCTGCTCGCTGACCAGCCGGCCGGCGTAGGCGGCGTAGGTGGACACCGTCGGCTCGGCCGCGCGCAGCACGGCCAGGTGCTCGACGTCGTCGGGCGATTCGCGCTCGACCACGTGCCGCCACTGGGCCAGCCGGCGGCGGATGCGCACGCCGAGCTCGGCGGCGGCCTTGCGGGTGAACGTCAGCCCGAGCACGGCGTCGGGGGCGAGGTGGCGGTTGGCGACCAGCCAGACGACCCGGGCCGCCATCGTCTCGGTCTTGCCCGAGCCGGCGCCGGCGATGACGACGGACGGGACGAGGCCGGACTCGATGACCTCGGCCTGCTCGTCGGTGGGCGTGGGCAGGCCGAGCAGCCGGCTGAGCTCGGCCGCGCCGATGCTCGGGTGGCCCGGGTGGCTCGGTCGGGTCACGTCGTCACCTGGCGACCCTCGGACTGCAGCGGGCAGCAGGCCTTGACGTCGCACATCCGGCAGTCGGCATTGACGGTGGCGCTGAACTCGCTGCCGCGCAGCCGGGCCGCGACCCGGGCCACCTCGGCGGCGATCCAGCCCGGGTCGTCGGCCTCGGCCAACGGGGCCTGGGCCTGCTGGGCCTCGCCGGTCGAAGCGAGCTGGACGAGCAGCGCTCCCCCGGGCTCGTCGCCGGCCGCGAACCCGCCGTGGGCCACGGCCAGCTGGTAGGCCCCGAGCTGCGGATGGGTGGGCAGTTCGTCGCCGCGGGGTTTGCGCTTGCCGGTCTTGAGGTCGACCACGACCAGCCGCCCGGCGCTGTCGCGCTCGAGCCGGTCGACCCGACCGCGCAACTGCGCGTCGCCGATCTCGACGCAGAACGGTTCCTCGACCCCGACCAGCTGCAGGTCGGCCCGGCTCGCGCGCAGCCAGGCCACGAGCCGGGCCAGGATGCCGGTGGCCCGGCGCCGCTCGTTGGCGGCGTACCAGCGCGCGCCGAAGTCGAGGGTGGCCCACTGGGCGTCCAGCCGCCGCTCCAGCTCGGCCAGGTCGGCGCCGGGCGGGGCCTCGGCGGCGACAGCGTGCACGAGCGTGCCCAGCGAGGCCGAGATCTGGTCACCGTTCTTGGCCCCGAGGTCGGTGAGCAGCGCCCGCAGCTCGCAGCGCAGGAAGGCCTCGATGCGCGACGGGCTGACCGGCACCGGCCGATCGGGGTCGGCGACCGGGCGCTCGTCCGACAGGGGCAGCAACCCCCACCACTGCGCCGGATCAGCCCCGGGGACCTCGGCCGCGGCCAACCGGGCCAGGGCGTCGGCCGCGGCGGCCTGGTCGTCGCCGGGCGCGGCCGGGTCGCACACCACCGCCCGCAACTCGGCCACCAGGCCGGGCAGGTGGACGCCGCGGGGCAGCGCGGCCAGCGGGCGATCGCCGTCGACCGGGTCGACCTCGTCGAGGAAGCGCGAGGGCTGCTCCTCGTCGCCGGACACGGCCGACACCACCACCCGGCTGCGGGCCCGGGTCACCGCGACGTAGAACAGCCGCCGCTCCTCGGCCAGCTGGGGTGCGACCAGCGAGACGCCGACCCCGTCGCGGCCGGCCAGGACGTCGACGAGCGCCTCCGAGCCCAGTAGCGACCCGCGCCGGCGCAGGTCGGGCCAGACACCTTCTTGCACGTTGGCTATGCAGACCAGATCCCACTCCAGACCCTTGGCCGCGTGCGCGGTGAGTACGGTGACGGCCTCGCCGTCCGCCCCGGCCGAGAGCGCCTCGCCCGGGATCTGCTGGGCCGCGAGGTGGGCCGCGAACCCGGCCACGCTCTCGTGCGGGAGCCGGTCGGTGAAGCGGGCCGCGGTGGCGAACAGTTCGACCACGGCGTCGAGGTCGCGGTCGGCGGTGGCGCCGGCCTGACCGCCGGCGTGGCTGGCCCGCTGCCAGCGCCCGGCCAGCCCGCTCGCCGCCCAGATCGCCCACAGCACGTCCTCGGGTGAACCGCCGTCACGCAGCGCCTGCGCCCCGGCGTCGAGCACGGCCGCGACCCGCTGGACCGGCGCGCGCACGTGGTCGGGCAGCGCGGCCGCGCCCTTGACGTCGAGCACGGCCGGCGCCAGCAGCGTGGGCCGGCCGACCGGCTCGGCCAGCTGGCGCAGCACCCGGCGCAGCCGCCGCAGGTAGACCGCGTCGCCGCCGCCGATCGGACCGAGCAGCAGCCGCTCGGCCGCGTCCTCGGACAGCACCGGCCGATCAGCGTCGCCCTCGGCCGGGACGGCCGCGCCGACGAGCACGCAGTCGAGGACGTCGAGCAGCATGGCCACGGCCGGCTGCTCGGCCAGCGGCAGGTCGTCGCCGCGGACCGTGACCGGGACGCCGGCCGTCGTCATCGCCCGGCGCAGCGTGGCCAACGCCGTGGTGGTGGAGCGGACCAGCACGGCCATGCGCGACCACGGCAGCCCGTCGAGGTGGGCCCGGCGCAGGGTGCCGGCGACGAAGGCCGCTTCTTCACTGGCCGAGCGGAAGACGCCGACCTCGACCCGCCCGGGCCGCAGTCCCTCGCCCGGCACCAGGAGCCGGTGCTCGCCCCGGCCCGGCAGCCGCTCGGCCACCCGGCGCGACGCGGCCAGCAACTCACGCCCGGACCGGCGGCAGGTGGTCAGGGCCACGACCGGCACCGCGGCGCCGCCGCCGAAGCGGGCGTCGACGTCGCGGATCGCGGATTCGTCGGCCCCCCGGAACGCGTAGATCGACTGGTCGGGGTCGCCGACCAGGACGACCTCGTCGGCGCCGCGGGCCAGCAGCGCCAGCAGTTCGGCCTGGGCCGGGTCGGTGTCCTGGTACTCGTCGACGAAGATGTGCCGCCGCACGGCCCGCTCGGCCGCCAGCAGCGCCGGGTCGTCGTCGAGGACGCTCAGCGCCGACCGGATCAGCTCGGCCGGGTCGTAGCCGCCCGGACTGCCCAGCGCGGTGACGTCCTGGTACTCGGCCAGGAACTCGCCGGCCGCCACCCAGTCGGACCGCTGCCGGGCCCGGCCCAGCGCGGCCAGCGCCGGGCCGTCCAGACCGCGTTCGACCGCGCGCATCAGCAGGTCGCGCAACTCGCCGGCGAAGGCCCGCGTGGGCAGGGCGGGGCGCAGGGCCGCGGGCCAGCGCTCGGCCGGGTTGCCGGCCACCAACTGCCGCAGGATGACGTCCTGTTCCGGGGCCGACAGCAGCCGGGGCGTGGGCAGTTGCTCGGCCACCGCGGCCATGCGCAGGACGCCGAAGGCGTAGGAGTGCAGCGTGCGGGCCACCGGCTCGCGCAGGGTGCGCCCGAGCCGGGCGGTGACGCGGTCGCGCAGTTCGCGGGCGGCCCGGCGGCTGAACGTGACCATGAGGATGTGCTCGACGGGCACGCCGCCCTGCACGCGCGCGACCGCGGCCTCGACCAGCGTGGTCGTCTTGCCCGTGCCCGGCCCGGCCAGCACGAGCAACGGCCCGCCGCCGTGCTCGACGACCTGCCGCTGGGCGCCGTCGAGCACCGGTACGGGCACGGCCGCGCGCTGCGGCCGGACCAGGCGGTAGTCGGGCGCGGCGCGGGTCACGGTCTCCATCCCAACACGTCGCACCGACATTTCCGGGCCGACCCGCGCCCTCGTATCGTCACCGGCATGGCTGAGCGCGCGGTGGACGACACGACGGAGCTCAACACCGAGCGGCTGATCCTGCGGCGCTGGCGCGAGAGCGACCGGGCCCCGTTCGCGGCCCTGAACGCCGACCCCGAGGTGATGCGCTACTTCCGCGGCCCGCTCGACCGGCGCGGCCAGCGACGCCTTCGTCGACCGCATCGAGGCCGGCTTCGACCGGCACGGTTTCGGGCTGTGGGCGGTCGAGGTCCGCGAGGGCGGCGCGTTCATCGGATTCATCGGGCTGATCTGGCAGACGTTCGAGGCCCACTTCACCCCGGCCGTCGAGGTGGGCTGGCGGCTGTCGCGCGAGTCGTGGGGACACGGCTATGCCACCGAAGGGGCCCGGGCGGCACTGGCGTACGGGTTCGGCCCGGCCGGCCTCGACGAGATCGTGTCGATGACCACCCGCACCAACGAACGCTCGCAGGCGGTGATGCGCCGGCTGGGCATGACCCGCGACCCGGCCGACGACTTCGAGTACCCGCTGCTGCCTGCGGAGCATCCGCTGCGCCCGCACGTGCTGTATAGGTTGGCCCGTGCCAACTACAAAGGAGTGACATGAGCGCTGACGTGACGCCGACGGCCAATCGCATCGTGGTGGGTGTGGACGGCTCCGGGCCGTCGAAGTCCGCCCTGCGGTGGGCCGCGCGCTTCGCCGCCCTGACTGGCGGCACGATCGAGGCAGTGCTGGCCTGGCAGCCGCCGACCAGCTACGGCGGGGCCTACCCGCCCCCGGAGTGGCGACCCGACGAGGACGCCCAGGCCACGCTCACCAACACCGTGGACGAGGTGTTCGGCAACGAGCGCCCGGCCGACCTCCGGCTGATCGTCGAGGAGGGCAACGCGGCCGCGGTGCTGCTCGACCACAGCAACGGGGCCGAGCTGTTGGTCACCGGCAGTCGCGGGCACGGCGGGTTCGCCGGCCTGTTGCTCGGCTCGGTCAGTTCGCACTGCGCCGAGCACGCCACCTGCCCGGTGCTCGTGGTCCACGGCCAGCAGGATCCCCGCCCACTCGGCTGATCGACCGGCCGATCGCCTACAGGTCGGCGAAGAGGGTGAGCTGCAGTCCGCCCGGGGCGTCCAGCCGCGAGTTGAGCGAGTTCCACGGTGTCGGGGTCGGCGCGGCGAGCACGGTCGCGCCCGCGGCGGCCAGCTCGTCGGTGGCCGCGGGCACGTCCGGCACCGCGAAGGCCACCCGCATCTGACCGGCCACCCGTCGCCCGACCTCGACCTCGTCGACGTACTCGGCATGCGGCGGGTCGGCCAGCTCCAGGGTGGCCCGGCCGGCGTCGAGGATGGTCACCCGGCCCCCGGGCGAGGAGAACGCGCCCTGTTCCGACAGCCCGAGCACGTCCCGGTAGAAGTGCAGGGCCGCGTCGTAGTCGGGCGCGGTCACGACCAGCCGCAGTTCGGTCACGCGCGAGTCACGCAAGTCATCAGCCATGGCAGCACAACCCGATCGGCCGGGCTCAGATTCCGTCCCACCGAGCCGTTGCCAGATCCACCCGGTCGCCGACGAAGCGCACCCCTTCGCTCAGCAGCCGCTGGCGCTGCTCGCTGTAGAGCTGCGGCGCGAAGGTCCCGTTCGCGCGCAGCACCCGGTGCCACGGCACCGTGCCGCCGTCCTGGGCCAGCACCCGCCCGACGATCCGGGCCGACCGGGTGCCGACGAACTCGGCCACGTCGCCGTAGGTCATCACCCGGCCGGGCGGGATGGATTCGACGCAGGCCAGGATGCGGTGCGCGAGGGACTCATCGGCCACGGCGCCGATTCTGACACCTCACGGCGGCCGCGCCGACCGGTCAGCTCGGCTTGCGCCCGGTGACGGCGACGAGCTTGTCGATGGTCGGCGCGTCCTCGGGGACGTCGACCGGCGGGTCGAACAGGCCGGAGGACGACATGTCACCGGCCGGGCTGACCCGGGAGTACACGGCCGAGACCAGCTCGTCGGGCAGGTCCTCGGGGTAGCCGATGGCCTGGCCGAGATCCCACGAGTGAATGGTCAGGTCGAGGATCAGCTCGTCCAGGTAGGTCGTCACCGGGGTCGCGCCCCGCGACAGTTCTACGTCGCGCTCGAGCGCACCCGGGGCGGTGAAGGCCTCGGCCGACCCGGTCGCCGCCTCGTCCCACTCCTGAGCCAGGTTGGCCCCGACGCCGCCGTCGACCGGCAGCGACCGCGCCCCTTCGACGACCTTGGCCGCCGACTCGAAGTCCTGGCCGTGCACCAGTGGCGCGGCCCAGCGGTGCTCCTCGACGAGGTGGGCGACGAGGTCGGCCACCGACCATTCGGAGTCCGGCGTGCGGGCCGTCCACTGATCTTCGGCGACCGCGTGCACCCGCGCGCTGAACTCGCGCTGACCGGTGTGGAACAGGGCAATCAGATCGTCCATGCCACGGTCATACCCGGGCCCGCGGCTCAGCCAAACACCGCCGAACACCGCCTCAGTACGACGGCAGGCTGGGGTCGACCTGGTTGACCCACGCCGTCACCCCGCCCTGGACGTGCACCGCATCCTGGAAGCCGGCGTTCTTCACCGCCGCCAGGGTCTCGGCCGAGCGGACACCGGTCTTGCAGTACATGACGATCTGCTTGTCCTGCGGCAGCGACGCGAGGGCGTCACCGCGCAGGATCTCGTCCTTGGGGATGAGGGTCGCGCCCGGGATCGAGACGATCTCGTACTCGGCCGGCTCGCGCACGTCGACGAGGTAGACCGGCTTGTCGGAGTCGAGCAGGTCCTTCAGCTCACCGGCGGTGATGGTCGAGCCGGCGGCGGCCTCCTGGGCCTCCTCGGACACCACGCCGCAGAACGCCTCGTAGTCGATCAACTCGGCGACCGTGGGATGCTCGCCGCAGACCGCGCAGTTCGGGTCCTTGCGCACGTTGATCTTGCGGTACTCCATCTCGAGGGCGTCGTAGACCATCAGCTTGCCGAGCAGCGGCTCGCCGATGCCGGTGATCAGCTTGATGGCCTCGGTGACCTGGATGGCGCCGACCGAGCCGCACAGCACACCGAGCACGCCGCCCTCGGCGCAGGACGGGACCATGCCCGGCGGGGGCGGCTCGGGGTAGAGACACCGGTAGCACGGGCCGTGGTCGGCCCAGAAGACCGAGGCCTGCCCGTCGAAGCGGTAGATCGAGCCCCAGACGTAGGGCTTGTGCAGGAACACGCACGCGTCGTTGACCAGGTAGCGGGTGGCGAAGTTGTCGGTGCCGTCCACGATCAGGTCGTAGTCGGCGAAGATCTCCATGACGTTGGAGGAGTCCAGCCGGTCCTCGTGCAGGTTCACCGTGACCAGCGGGTTGATCTCGAGCACGGAGTCGCGGGCGGACTCGGCCTTGGGGCGGCCGATGTCGCTCTGCCCGTGGATGATCTGGCGTTGCAGGTTGGACTCGTCGACGACGTCGAAGTCGACGATGCCGAGAGTGCCGACGCCGGCCGCGGCCAGGTACATCAGGGCGGGCGAGCCCAGGCCGCCGGCGCCGATGCACAGCACCTTGGCGTTCTTGAGCCGCTTCTGCCCGGCCATCGCGACGTCGGGGATGATCAGGTGCCGGCTGTAACGGCGCACCTCGTCGATCGTGATCGACTCGGCCGGCTCCACCAAGGGGGGCAACGACACGGTTCCGGTCCTAACTCTGTGGCCAGTGCAGTGCAGGAACAACGGCGCGGGCGGCGGCCGAAATTCCCTGTCCATGTTCCCGCGCGGGCGCGGCGGTTACCACCCGGGGTCAGTCGTTCTTGAGCCCGTACTCCGAGTTCTGGGCCGTGTCGGCCGCCTCGGCGCCCGGCGCGCCCTTGACGCCCGGCGGGTACGGCCACGGGTTGGCCTGGCACATCTGCCCGGTGACGGCCGATCTCAGGCCGATCGTCTGCTGCATCATGGCCGGGGCCAATCCGCCGGGCAGGCACTGGTGGGCGTGCTGGTGGCCCAGGGCGTGGCCGTCCTCGTGGTTGATCATGTAGATGCGGTACTCGTTCAGGTCGCCGACGTAGGCCGCGTCGCCACGGACCCAGCGAGCGTCGTTCATGACCACCCGGTTCACGGCGGAATTGGCCGTACCGGCGGGCACGAAGCAGGACGTCTCGATCGGCAGGTCGTAGCCGCACAGATTGCGCACCGTGTACGACGAGGTCAGCGTGACGTGGAAGTCGACCGGGCCGGTGTCGACGCGCTGCAGCGCCACGCCACCGTGCCCGGCCCAGCTGCGCGGGTCGGACAGCGTCTGCTGGACCAGGTGCTCGTACTGGCGCAGGTCGATGCCGACGACCCCGTTCTCGACGTCGATCGAGTAGCGGTGCAGGGTGCCGGTGCCGACCACCGGGCCATTGCCGGCCAGGACCCGGAACGAGCCGGTGCCGCTGAGCGTGTACTGCCCGCCGGCCGGTAGAGCGGCCGCGGTGATCGCCGTGTTCTGCGCACCGGAGCCGGGCTGGTCGGACTTGAGCGGGATCTGCCCGGACGCGGTCGGCGGGGCCGGCTGGGTCTGGCTCGCTGCGCCGCTGCCACTGCCGCCGCCGGCGGCATGGGACGCGGGCGCGGGCCCGCCGCCGCCGGTGGTCATCAGGGCGAGCACGGTGATGACGGCCAGCACGGGCAGGGCATAGGCCCGCCAGCCGTAGCGGCGGACGAACTCGCGCAACGAGTCGCCCAGGCTCGGGTCGTCCGGGCGGCCCCCGAAGCTCGGTACCGGTCGGCGGGCGACGGGCCCGTCGTCGGCGAAGTCGTCGAAGCCGTCGTCGCGCTCAGAGGTGAGGACCTGGGCGGACCAGGTCCGCGGCTCGTCATCTTCCCAGGCGGGCACGGCTTCAAGGTTGCCACACCGACCGCGCACTCCTGGTTAGCCGGGGCCGAAGGAGCTCGATCTTCGGTCACGGTGGGTAAGCGCAGCTCAGGCCGTCCGGCGCTCCTGGGCTTTCTTGGCCGGCGCCTTGCGGGCCGACTTCTTGGCCGCCGTCTTGCTCGCGGCGGCCTTCTTGGCCGGCGCCTTGGCCGCGCTCGTCTTGGCGGCACTCGCCTTCTTGGCCGGGGCCTTCTTCGCCGCCTTCTTGGCCGCTGTCTTGGCCGCTGTCTTGCTCGCACCGGCCTTCTTGGCCGGGGCCGCGACCTCGCCGCGACCGCGCTTGGCCGCGTCGACCGAGGCGCGCAGGGCCGACATCAGGTCGACCACGGTGCCCGAGCTGGGCTGGGCCTCGTCGGGCTCGACGACCTCGCGGCCCTCGACCTTGGCGTCGATGACTTGCTGCAGGGCGGTGCGGTAGTCGTCGGTGTACTGCTCGGGCTCGAAGTCGCCGGCCATGCTGGCCACCAGCGACTCGGCCATCTTGCGCTCCTGCGGGCGCACGTCCACGTCCTCGTCCAGGAAGCCGAAGGACGGCTCGCGCACCTCGTCCGGCCAGATCATCGTCTCCATGACGATGACGCCCTCGCGCACGCGCAGCGTCGCCAACTGCTCGCGGTTGCGGATGGCGACCTTGACCAGGCCGGCCATGCCGCTGTCCTCCAGCGCGTCGCGCAGCAGCACGTAGGGCTTGATCGCGTTCTTCTCCGGTTCGAGGTAATAGCTCTTGGCGAAATAGATCGGGTCGATCTCGTCGACGGGCACGAATTGCAGCACGTCGACGACCCGGGTGGACGGCAGCGGCAGATCGGCGAAGTCCTCGTCGGTGAGCACGACCGTCTCGCCGTTGGGCAGTTGATAGCCCTTGGCGATATCGCCGTACGCGACCTCTTCACCGTCGGCCTCGGCGACCCGTTTGTACCGAATGCGCGATCCGTCGGTGCGGCGTACCTGGTGGAAGCTCACATCGCGTTCCTCGGTGGCGGTGTAGAGCTTGACGCCGATGCTCACCAGCCCGAAGGACACGCTGCCTTTCCAGATGGCACGCATGGTTGACCTCCGGTACTCGAGCGGCACAGGACTCGAAAGATACCCAGAATGGTAGGGGTGAACCCCATGCTGGCAACGCCCGTTTCCGAGTTGCCGTCCGGCGCGGGGTGGGCATTCGAGTTCAAATGGGACGGCGTCCGGGCCCTGATCGACATTTCGGATGCGGGCGCGGTCATCCGCAGCCGGGCCGGCAATGACGTCTCCACCGCATATCCGGAGCTGGTCACGCTGGCCACCGGGGTCGGCGACGCCCTGGTCGACGGCGAGATCGTCTCGTTCGTCGACGGCCGGCCGTCGTTCGGGCAACTCCAGGCCCGGATGCACGTGCGCTCGGCCGCGGAGGCCCGGCGGCTGGCCCGGGCCGACCCGGTGACCTTCGTCGCGTTCGACCTGCTGCGCCGTTACGGGGTCGACCTGACGGGGCGCCCGTACAGCGAACGGCGGGCCACCCTGGAGCGCTGGGCCGCGGAACGGCCGGACTGGACGGTCAGCCCGGTGTTCGACGACGGGGACGCCACGGCGGCCGCGGCCCGCGAGCACGGCCTCGAAGGCGTGGTGGCCAAGCGGCTGGCCGCGCCGTACCGGCCCGGGGCGCGCAGCCCCGACTGGCGCAAGCTGCGCTTCGTGCGGTCCGGCGACTTCGTCGTCGTCGGCTGGGAGGCCGACGCCGACTCGCCCGACCAGCTCAGCTCGCTGGTGCTCGGCTACCACCCCGACGGCGGCCCGCTGGCCCTGGCCGGCAAGGTCGGCAGCGGGCTGACCGGCCGCACCGCGGTCCAGCTGCGCGCGATGCTCGTCGCCCGGGCCGACTGCCCGCTGCCGGAACTACCGCCGCTCACGCCCGGGCGGGCCGTGCACTGGGTCAACCCGCGCGTGGTCGTCGAGGTCGAGTTCGTCGAGCTGGACCGCCGACGGCCGGCTGCGTCATCCGGTCCTGCGTGGGGTACGCAAGGACAAACGAGCGGACGAGGCGGTGGGCGATGGCTGAGAAGGTGACGGTCGAGGTCGAGGGGCGGCAACTGACGCTGTCCAACCTGGACAAGGTGCTCTACCCGGCGACGGGTTTCACCAAGGGCGAGGTCATCGACTACTACACCCGCATCGCGCCGGTCCTGCTGCCCCATCTGGCCGACCGGCCGCTGACGATCAAGCGCTATCCCGAACGGCGTCGACGGCCCGTTCTTCTTCGAGAAGAACGCCACCCGCGGCACGCCGTAGTGGGTGCGCACGGTGACGCTGCCGGTGCCCGGCTCGACGAAGAACCGCGAGACCATCGACTACGTCGTCGTCGAGGAGCTGGCCACGCTGGTCTGGCTGGCCAACCTGGCCGCGCTCGAACTGCACGTCCCGCAGTGGCAGGTGCCGCCGCGGGCCCGCAAGCCGCGCACCGACCTGGTCGTGTTCGACCTGGATCCCGGCGCCCCGGCCACGATCAAGGAGTGCTGCGAGGTCGCCCTGCCGCTGCGCGAGCTGCTGGCCGCCGACGGGCTGACCCCGGTGGCCAAGACGTCCGGCTCCAAGGGCATGCAGGTCAGCGCGCCGGTGTCGGTCGACGACCCGGAGCGGACCTCGACCTACGCCCGCTGCGATCGCCCAGCGGCTCGAGGCCGACCGTCCCGACCTCGTGGTGTCGCGGATGACCAAGTCGCTGCGGCCGGGCAAGATCTTCGTCGACTGGAGCCAGAACAACCCGGCCAAGACCACGGTGGCCCCGTATTCGCTGCGGGCCCGCGACGAGCCCACCGTCTCCACGCCGCTGGACTGGGACGAGGTCGCAGCCGGGCGCGCGAGCTCGCGCTTCACCGCCGCCGAGGTGCTGCGACCGGGTCGACGAGCACGGCGATCTGTTCGCGCCGACCCTGGACGACGAGGCCCGGACGCGGCTCACGCGCGGCGATGGCTACTCGTCAGTAGACTCTCGCCGCTTGACTGGCGCGTCGTCGCGAGCGGCACCGAGCTCCGGGGAGGACGCGATGTCCAGCGCTGCCGATGCCGGCTCGGCCGACCTCGCCCGCGGCGCCCGGCTGCCCCGCTCGGCCCGCCGCAAGCAACTGCTCGCCGCGGCCCAGCAGGTCTTCGTCGCCAACGGCTACCACGCCGCGGCGATGGACGACATCGCCGAGCGGGCCGGGGTGTCCAAGCCGGTGCTCTACCAGCACTTCCCGGGCAAGCTCGAGCTGTACCTCGCCCTGCTCGACACCCAGGCCGAGACGCTGCGCGCCGCGGTCACCGACGCGCTGGCCGCCACCGACGACAACCGCGAGCGCATCCACGGCGTGCTCACCGCCTACTTCGACTTCGTCGACCGCAGCGACGACGACGGCGCGTTCCGGCTCATCTTCGAGACCGACCTGGGCAACGAGCCGGCCGTGCGCGACCGGGTCGAGGCGGTCGACCCAGAAGACGATGCAGGCCGTCGCCGACACCGTCGCCGGCGACACCGGGCTCGACCGGGCCCAGGCCGAACTGCTGTCGACCGCCCTCACCGGCGCGGCGCAGGTGGCGGCCCGGTGGTGGCTGGCCAGCGACCGGCCGATCTCGCAGGCCGACGCCGTCCGGCTGCTCGAATCGCTGCTGTGGCGGGGCATCTCGAACTTCCCGCGCCAGGGCGACCCGGCCGCACTGAGCGCAGCGCCGGTGCGTTCGCTCTGGGCGCAGCCGGCGCGGCGGATCGCGCCGCCGGCCTGGACTACCGTGGGTGCCAGAGTCGCAACGACTGCAGGAGGACCGCGTGGAGGTCAAGATCGGCGTGCTGCACACGCCGCGCGAGATCGTCATCGAGAGCTCGCAGACCCCGCCGAGGTCGAGGAACTCGTCGCGGCGGCGCTCAAGAGCGTCGACGGACAGCTGTCGCCTGATCGACGAGCGGGGCCGCAAGGTCATCGTCCCGGCCAACCTCGTCGCCTACGTCGAGATCGCCCAGTCCGACGTCCGCCGGGTCGGCTTCGCCGCCGGCTGAGCCGTCGCTCAGCTGTTCAGGCCGAGCGCGGCCATCCGCTCCTCGTGCCGGTCGGTGATCCGCGTCGATCAGCCCGGCCATGCCCGGTCAGATCGCCGGTGCCGCCGACGAGCAGCATCATCAGCGCGTCGCGGTCGGCCAGCACGTGCTGGGTCTGGCTGATCGCCTCGCCGACCAGCCGGCGGGCCCACAGCGCCAGCCGCCCGGCGACCGCGGGCTGCTCGGCCACCGCGGCGCGCACCTCGCGCACCGCGAACTCGGCCCGGCCGGCGTCGGTCAGCACCTCGTGGATCAGTTCGCGGGTGGACGGGTCGACGAACTCGGCGACCTCGCGGTAGAAGTCCGCGGCCATCCCGTCACCGACGTAGGCCTTGACCACGCCCTTCGAGCCAGGTCGAGGGCTCGGTCAGCGAGTGATAGGTCTCCAGCGCCGGCACGAACGGCTCCATCGCCGCCTCGGGCGCGGCGCCCAGCTCGGTGCAGCCGCTCGGCCAGCCGCTGGTAGTGCCCGAGTTCGACCGCGGCCATCGCCGACATCTCGGCCCGGCCGGCCAGCGTGGGCGCCATCCGGGCGTCGTCGGCCAGCCGGTCGAATGCGCGACAACTCGCCGTAGGCCAGGGCGGCGAGCAGGTCGACGAGGGCGTGCATCGGCGGGCACCTGCGCAGGGTAGCGGGCCGGCCACCGGGTCGACCGACGGCTAGACTGAGATCACAAGAGCATCACGAATCTGCGCGTTGACCGCGGTTCACCCTGGCGCCTCGCTTTCGAATCGAATCGCAGGCAGCTTCGTCACCAGAGCACGAAGAGCGTCGGTCGGCGCACCTGTACAGAGGACGTCCATGACCGACAATTCAATATCTGACGCTGCGCAGCCGACATCGCCACCCGAGACCGAGATCGCCGCCGCTCGCCGCGCGCGCGCCGGTCACGCACCGACAGCCCGGCCTTCGCGACTTCGACGTCCGCCCCGAGATCGTCGACGCGCTGGCCGAGGTCGGCATCGTGCGCACGTTCGCGATCCAGGAACTGACCCTGCCGATCGCGCTGGCCGGCAACGACCTCATCGGCCAGGCCCGCACCGGCACCGGCAAGACGCTCGGCTTCGGCGTGCCGCTGCTGAACCGGCTCAACCTGCCCGGCGGGGCCGGCGCCGCGCCGCAGGCCCTGGTGATCGCACCGACCCGCGAACTGGCCGTGCAGGTGTCCGGCGACATCGCCGCGGCCGGCAAGAAGCTCGGCGCCCGGGTGCTCACCATCTACGGCGGCCGCGCCTACGAGCCCCAGATCGACGCGCTGCGCAAGGGCATCGACGTCGTCGTCGGCACGCCCGGCCGGCTGCTCGACCTCGCCCAGCAGGGCCACCTCGTCCTCGGCGCGGTCCGCATCCTGGTGCTCGACGAGGCCGACGAGATGCTCGACCTCGGCTTCCTGCCCGACATCGAGAAGCTGCTGGCGATGGTGCCCGACCAGCGCCAGACGATGCTGTTCTCCGCGACGATGCCCGGCCCGATCGTGGCGCTGGCCCGCACGTTCCTGAACCAGCCCATCCAGATCCGGGCCGAGCACGGCACCGAGACGCCGCGCACCGACCACATCGACCAGTTCGCCTACCGCGCCCACGCGATGGACAAGACCGAGCTGCTGGCCCGCATCCTGCAGGCCCGCAACCGCGGGCTGACGCTGATCTTCACCCGCACCAAGCGCACCGCGGCGAAGGTGGTCGACGACCTCGTCGAGCGCGGCTTCGCCGCGGCCGCGATGCACGGCGACCTCGGCCAGGGCGCCCGCGAGCAGGCGCTGCGCGCGTTCCGCTCGGGCAAGGTCGACGTGCTGGTCGCCACCGACGTCGCCGCCCGCGGCTGGGACGTCGAGGGCATCACCCACGTCATCAACTACCAGGCGCCCGAGGACGAGATGACCTACGTGCACCGCATCGGCCGCACCGCGCGGGCCGGCGCGTCGGGCAACGCCATCACGCTCGTCGACTGGGACGACATCCCGCGCTGGAAGCTGATCTGCGACAAGCTCGGCCTGCCGTTCCACGAGCCGGTCGAGACGTACTCCACCTCGGCGCACCTCTACCTCGAGCTCGACATCCCGCACGAGGCCAGCTCCACGCTGCCCCGCGGCGAGCGCACCCGGGCCGGCCTGGACGCCGAGGAGATCGAAGACCTCGGCGGCCGCGACGCCAAGCGGCCGGCACCGTCGCGGCCCGGCGCCCGGCGCGGCTCGTCCGGCGGTGGCAGCGGTCCGGACGGCGGCAGTCCAGCGCGGCGGCCCGCCGGCTGCACCGGTCACAGAGCAGCGAGCGCGGCCGAGCGGCCGTGCCCGGGCCGAGCGGCCCGCCCGGCCGGCCGGCGAGCGCAGCCGGCGGCGCACCCGCTCGGGCGCACCCGTCGACGGCAGCGACGGATGCCCCGGCGAGCGCCGGCGACCACAGCAGTGCCGGCGACGCCGCGGCCGCCGGCCGCGCCGTCGCCGGCGCCGGTCGAACGCCGGTTCGTCGGCGCCCGAGCGGCGACGCCGCCCCGGCTGCCGAGTGACCCGGCCCGGATAGAGCCAGGCTCGGCGGTGACGGTCCAGGACTGGACGGCGTGACGCTCGACCAGCCCGGCCCGGCCGCCGTACGCACGCTGGCGCCGACCCGGCCGCGTCGCAGGCCGCGCTCGAGCGCTACCGCGGCCGGATGCGCCGCGGCCGGCTGGATCTACTTCGCGGTGATCGCCGTGGTCGTCGCTCGCGCTCGGCGGCATCGTCGGCCGTCGTCTGGTCGCACGGCGAGGCCGCGCACACCACGCTGCACACCGCCGCGCGGCCGGCCCCGTCCGTCGCGCTGCGGCCCGCCGTCAGCCGTCAAGCTCCGGCCTGGCACAGCAGCGACCAGCACCGCGATCGGCACGCCGTACTGGGGCGGCACCGTCGTCACGTACTCGCCCGACAGCGTGCGCGGCCGCAACGGCGCCGACCGGCGCGATCACCTGGTCCTACACCCGCACCGACCGCACCGTGTGCCAGGCGATCCAGGACCAGGGCGTCACCCTCGCCGTCTTCGAACTGCACGGCAACTGCGACGAGGTCACCGGCCTCGACTCGGCGACCGGCGCGCGCAAGTGGACCCGCACGCTCGACAAGGACCACCAGCCGATCACCGGCCATCCGGCCTCAGCCTCGACCCCGTTCGCGGTCATGTTCACCACCGCCGCCGTCATCTACGCGATCGACCCGGCCAGCGGGCTGGACCGGTGGGTGTACCAGCCGACGGGCTGCACTGATCACCGGCGCGGCGATCGGTGCGCAGGGCGCCCTGATCAGCCAGACCTGCGCCCATCCGAAGTGCACCGGGCTGACGTTCTGCGGGCGCCGGCACCGCAGTTGGTGCTGCGCGACGCGAGCGCGGGCCGCAGCGACGAGGACAAGGACAAGGCCAACCCGGATCAGATCAAGTGGATGCTGATCGGGAACGGACGCGGTTCCGGCCTCGGCCGACCAGCTGATCTCCGCCGTCGACCCGGCCGCAGCGGGCTGCTGCGGTGTACGCACGCGATCCAAGGGCAAGACGCTGGCCGACCTCGACCTGCACCGCCCGGCCGGCGCCGACCGGGCCCGATCACCGCGGTGGCCACCGACCGGGCCGAAGTGCTGTGGATCGGGGGCACGCACCTACGCGGTGTCCGACACCGATCCGACCGTGCTCTGGACGGCGCCGACCATCGTGGCGTCCCGACCGTCACGCAACCGCGGCCGGGCCTCCAGCCCGCCGGTGCTGAAGCCCTCGACCCTGGCGGCGAGCGGCAGTTCCGGCGCGCATCGAGCTGCTCGACCCGGACACCGGCACCGCCCGGCGGACCTGTCCCGGTCACGCGCCGCCGCAGGGCAGCCGCGTCTATCCGTTCGGCACCGGCTTCGTGCTCGCGGGCCGACACCGACGGCGGTGTACCGGTGAGCGCCGCCGCCGCGGCGCAGCGCCAGCTGTCGACCGGCTCGGCCCGGCCGGCGAGCTGCCGGCCGCGGCCGGCCCGGTTGCGGCGCTGCAGGCCGGCGCGGCCGGCGGACCGGCCGTGCTGCTGGTCCCCGGCTACACCGGCAGCAAGGAGGACTTCGGGCCGATCCTCGACCCGATCGCCGAGGCCGGTTTCCACGTCACCGCGATCGACCTGCCCGGCCAGTTCGAGTCGCCCGGGCCGCTCGAGCCTGGCCGGCTACACACCGGACGCACTCGGCGCGGTCGTGCGCGACGATCGCCGCCGCCCTCGGGCCGGCACGTGCACCTGGTCGGGCACTCGTTCGGCGGTCTGGTCGCGCGCGCGGCAGTCATCGCCGACCGGGCCTTGTTCGCCGACCTGGTGCTGATGGATTCCGGTCCGGCCGCGCTCGGACGGCGTGCGCCGGGCCCGTATCGAACTGCTCGCGCCCGTCCTGGCCGCGGCCGGCCTGCCCGGCGTCTACGCGGCCATCCAAGCGGTCGAGTCCGCCGAAGCCGGCTACGTGGCTCCGCCTGCCTGCGCTCGGCCAGTTCCTGGAGCGCCGGTTCGTCACCAGTTCGGCCGTGATGCTGCAGGGCATGGCCGACGCGCTGCGGGCCGAGCCCGACCGGGTCGCCGAACTGGCCGCCACCGGTATCCGCTGTCTGGTCGTGCACGGCGCGGCCGACGACGCCTGGCCGCCGGCGGTGCAGGCCGAGATGGCCGAGCGGCTGGGCGCGGCCCACACCGTGCTCGACGCGGCCGGCGCACTCGCCCGCGGTCGAGGACCCGCCGGCGACGGCCGAGGCGCTGCTGGACTTCTGGTCGCCGCGGTCCGAGCGCCGTCCCGTGGCATTCTGAAGTCATGACCGCCGCCGCCGACAACGCAGCGCCGCCCGCCGTCGACGCCGCCGACGTCGGCTACTTCGGGCCGGGCAGCATCACCTGGCGCATCCACCGCGAGCCGTTGTCGCTGGTCGGCGGGCTGCGGGCCCTGCTGCTGCAGGCCCTGCATCCGCAGGCCATGGAGCTGCTCTACGCGAAGTCCGACTTCCAGGACGACCCGTGGGCCCGGCTGCAGCGCACGGCCGGCTACGTCGCCACCGTCACCTTCGCGCCGACCGACCGGGCCGACGCCGCCGCGGCCCACGTGCGGGCCGTGCACCAGCGCCTCGGCATCATCGACCCGGACCAGCTGGCCTGGGTGCATGCGTGCGAGGTCGACTCGTTCCTGGCCGCGGCCCGGGCCGCCGGCGTCGCGCCTCGACTGACGGCGACGCCGACCGCTACGTCGACGAGCAGGTGCGCGCGGCCGCGCTGGTCGGGATCCCGGACGACCTGTGCCCGCGCACCGTCGCCGAGCTCGACGACTACTTCGCCACGATGCGGCCGGGGCTGGCCGCCACGCCGCCGGCCCGCGAGGCCGCCCGCTACG
The DNA here is from genome assembly GCA_963713245.1 of uncultured Actinomycetota bacterium. Lineage (GTDB taxonomy): Bacteria > Actinomycetota > Actinomycetes > Mycobacteriales > Jatrophihabitantaceae > CAVQKZ01. Next base: position 2,198,332 of record CAVQKZ010000001.1, on the reverse strand, counting down.
TGCTGGCCCCGCCCATGCCGGTGCCCGGCCGCTACGTCCTGCCGGCCCGGCTGGGCTGGAGCACGATCGGTTCGCTCGCCGTCGGGCTGTTGCCGGGCTGGGCCCGGCGGATGTACCGGCTGCCGCCGGCGCCGGGGGCCGGGCTGGCCACGGCCGCCGGCATGCGGGCGTTGCGGCGGGCGGTGCGGGTGCTGCCCGAGCAGTACCGCGAAGGGCCGGCCTACCGCGAGGCCAAGGCTCGGCTTGAGCTCAGCTGAGCTCAGCTGACCTCGGCGTCGGCCAGCCCGGCCCAGGGGTCGAGGTCGGCCGAGGCCGCGCGGCCCTCGGGGCAGTGCTGGCGGAAGTCGCACCACGAGCAGCCCGGACCGGGCGCGGGCGGGAACACGTCGTCGGCGTCCGCACCGGAGGCGAGCGTGTCGGTGGCGGCGACGATGTCGTCGGCGGTCTGCTCGGCCCGGCCGATCTGGCGGGCCAGCGACTCGTCGGTGTGCTCGAACGCGGTCACCGTGCCGCTGGGCAGGTGGTGCAGCTCGACGCGGTGACAGGCCCGGCGCAGGGTGCGGCGGGCGCCGATCACGTAGAGGGCGAGGGCCTGCGAGCCGCGGGCGTCGTCGTCGGTCAGGCTGCGCCGGCCGGTCTTGTAGTCGACCACGACCAGTTCGCCGTCGCGGTCGTCGATGCGGTCGACCCGGCCGCTGAGCGCGAGCCGGGCCGTGGTGGCACCGACGGTGCGCTCGACTCCGGCCGGTTCGACGTCGGCGTCCACCCGCTCGGTCAGGTAGCGCCGCACCCAGTGCCGGGCCAGCGCGCGCGAGGCCGCGGACTGGGCGTCGTCGCGGAACCCGATGGTCTGCCAGCTGCGTTCGACCAGCCGCTCACCCTCGTCCGGGGTGCGCCGGCCACGGGCGAGCTGCCACCACCGGTGCAGGGCCAGGTGCACGACCGCGCCGACGGTGTTGTGCGCCCAGGGCTGACCGCGCGGCGGAGTCGGCCGATCGAGGTAGGTCATCCGGTAGCGGCGCGGGCAGTCGAAGCTGGCCAGCCGGGACGGGGTGCACGCGAACAGCCGCTTGGGCATTGCGTCCAGCGTCAACTGGCCGGCGCCGCCGGCGTCAACGGGTGAACTCACCGCGGCCACCGGGGTCGGCTCCCCTGCCGGAACCGGCGTTGACGTCGTCACCGTCGTCGTAGCCCGGGTCGTCACCGTCGCCGAAGAGGGCGCCGCTGAGCACGCTGCTCAGCTCCGGCTCGGGCCCTTCGAGGGGGACGAAGTCCGGCGCGCTGTGCCGCCGACGTCGGCTGTAGAAGACCAGCGTCCCGATGGCCGCCGCGCCGACGACCGCGATGCCGAGGGTCGATGCCCAGACCGCGCCGGCGCTCGGGCCACCGGCGTCGGTCTTGGTCGCGGTCGAGCAGTGGCCGCGATCGAGTTCCGCCCCGCTCAGCCGGGCGGCGAAGTCGTGGATGGTCGAGCTGAGATCGGCGTTGGCCAGCAGGGCCTCGTCGGCGCTCGCCGCGGCCTGGGCCTGCGTGTCGGCGACACCGGGGCAGTACTTCGACGACGCCGCGCGCAGGGTGACCTGGTTGGGCCCGCCGACGGTGAACACGCCCACGGTGAGCGGGTGGCTGCGACTGGCGCCCAGCCGGCGCTCGAGCTGGCCGGCCAGGGTGATCGGCACGCCAGCGCCGGCGGGGAACACGGCGATCTTGAGGTCGCCGGGCAGTGCCGCCGCCACCGCCGGGTCGACCCGTACGGCCGGCAACTCCGGCGCGACGTACAGGCTGCCGGTGCGCAGCTGCGTCGCGGCATCGCCGGCCGGGTCGGCGGCCGCGGCCGGCGCGCCGACCAGCACGGTGACCGTGACCGCCGCGGCTGCGGCTGCGACCGCAGCGCCACAACGTCGAGCCCAGGTACCCATCACGTCCGCCACCGTAGCCGCCAGGGGCGACGCGACGCGGTTACGACGCGACCGGCGCCCGCGCCGCGGGCAGGGCCAGCAGCCGTTCGTAGGCCTCGGGCGCGGTCGTGCAGGCGCCGAGCGCAGTCGTCTTGTTGGTGCCGTGGTAGTCCGAAGAACCGGTGGGCACCAGGTCGAGGTCGCGGGCCAGCGCCGCGGCGTGCGCGCGGTCGGCGGCGTCGTGGTCGGGGTGGTCGACCTCGAGCCCGACCAGCCCGGCCGCGGCCATCGCGGCGATCGTGTCGTCGGACACCACCGGGCCGCGGCGCCGGGCCAACGGGTGGGCGAAGACAGGCAGGCCGCCGGCCGCGCGGAGCAGCGTGATGGCCTGGAAGACCTCGAGGTCGGCCTTGCGCTCGTAGTACTTGCCGCGCGAGGACAGCAGTTCGGCGAACGCGGTCGACACGTCGGGCACGGTGCCGGCCTCGACCAGCGCGCGGCCGATGTGCGGACGCCCGACCGCGCCGTTGCCGGCCAGCGCCTGCACCCGGTCCCAGCCGATCGGATAGCCGTCGGCGGCCAGCCGGTCCACGATGACCCGGGCCCGGCCGCGGCGGCTCTCGCGCAACCGGGCGCGCTCGGTCCGCAGCGTCGCGTCGTCCGGGTCGAACAGGTAGCCGAGCAGGTGCAGACTGACCCGCCGCCCGGCCGGGTCATGATGCACGCACGAGAACTCGGCGCCGGGCACGATCGTCAGCCCTGCTGGCCGAGCCGCGAGGGCCGGGGCCCACCCGCTGGTCGTGTCGTGGTCGGTGACGGCCAGCACGTCGAGGCCGGCCGCGACCGCGGCGGCGACCAGTTCGGCCGGACTGTCGGTGCCGTCGGAGGCGGTCGTGTGCGCGTGCAGGTCGATGCGCATGCACCCAACCCTAGGTACCGCGCCGATTACTCGTCGGGCAGCCTGGGCAGCGGCGCGGTGATGAAGTCCCCGGGCCGGTCGTCGGGGTCGAGATCGACGCTGTCGCCGAAGACGACCTTGCGCACCTGCAGGTAGAACGGGTGCGGGTTGGCGATCTTGGTGAGCAGGCGCACGTCCGGGTGCGAGCCGGGGGCCTCGAGTTCGATCGAGCCGTAGTCGAGGATCTTGCCGAGCACCGACTGCTCCAGCACCACGCCGGAGATCCGGTCCAGGCGGAGCGACGACTCGCTCGACGTCGTCTCGGGCACGCCGCGCACCCGGATCACCCGGGCCCGGGTGAGGATGACCGACTCGGCGCGCCAGGTCTGCCAGCGCACGAAGACGTTGGCGCCGATGACCAGCGCCAGCACGACCGCCATCGGGTCAGGCTGCACCCAGGCCATCAGGAACAGCAGCAGCAAGGCCACGCCCAGGACCGGATGGGGAATGCCGAGCAGCGTTATCCAGTGATGGCGCACCCGCCCGAGCACGGGCAGTTCGGACGGCAGAAAGGCCGGCATGGCTACAAGACTAAGAGGAAAGCCGGTTGAGGAAACCGCCCACACCATGAGCCACGTTCACCGCGACATGCCAGGTGCCTTGCACGATGTTCGCGGCGTTGTCGGGGAACGTCATGATGTAGAAGATCAGGAACGCCACGATGAGCCACGTGACGACCTTCTTCACAGCGCCTCCTCCGACCGAGAGGGCACGCGGAAGCGCGCCGTCGATACATTCATACCGCGCGAAGCGGGCAGGCTACCTGCGCCGCGCCGTTACGCGCCGAGGAGTTGCCGTGCCCGTTCGCGAACCGTGTGCGGGGGGAATCGTGTTCGATGCGGCCGGGCGACTGCTGGTGATCCGGCGCGGGCGGCCGCCGGGGCAGGGCTTGTGGTCGATACCGGGCGGGCGGTGCCGGCCGGGCGAGTCCGCGGCCGAGGCCTGCGTGCGCGAAGTTGCCGAGGAAACCGGGCTGGTGGTGGAGGTGGTGCGCTGGGCCGGGCAGGTCGAACGCGACGGTGCCGGTGACAGTGTCTACGTCATCGACGACTTCGTCTGCGCCGTGACCGGAGGCCGGTTGCGGGCCGGTGACGACGCGGCCGAGGTCCGGTGGGTGGACGGCGTCGAACTGGCCGCCTTGCCGCTGGTACCGGGGTTGCTGGCAGCGTTGACGCGGTGGCAGGTGCGACCGGCCTGACCGGGCTCAGCCTCTGGGCACCGGCTCGGGACGGCCGGGCTGCTCGCCGCCGCGGGCATCGATGTACTCCTTGGTCGGCACCATCACCTTGCGGCGGAAGATGCAGACGATCGTGCCGTCCTGCTTGTAGCCGATCGTCTCGACGTGGACCACGCCCCGGTCGGTCTTCGACTTCGACGGCGTCTTGTCCAGCACCGTCGTCTCGCCGTAGATCGTGTCGCCGTGGAATGTGGGCGCGACGTGCCGCAGCGACTCGATCTCGAGGTTGGCGATGGCCTTGCCGCTGACGTCGGGCACCGACATACCGAGCAGCAACGAGTAGATGTAGTTGCCCACGACGACGTTCTTGCCGAAGTCGGTGGTGTTCTCGGCGTAGTTGACGTCGAGGTGCAGCGGGTGGTGATTCATGGTGAGCAGGCAGAACAGGTGGTCGTCGTACTCGGTCACCGTCTTGCCGGGCCAGTGCTTGTAGACGTCGCCGACCTCGAACTGCTCGTAGTAACGGCCGAACTGCACAGCGTTCTCCTCTGCTCCGATCCGGTCCTGCCTGCAAATCCTGCCCTGCGCGGCCGCCGGATGGGCGCTCAGGTGACCCAACGCTCCCCCCGGGGCGCCCGGCCCGGCGGGGGTTGGCCGGGCCGGGACGACTCGGGCCGGGGTCACGCTCGGGCCGGGGTCACGCTCGGGCCGGGGTCACGCTCGGAGGCGGGGTCACGCTCGGAGGCGGGGTCACGCCCGGAGCCACAGGGCAAGCCGGGCCCCCGTCGAGGTAGTTCAATCCAGCCCGGCCGCGCTCCGCGCCACATCGAGCAGGTCGATCTGCTGGCCGGCCCATCGCTCGCGCAGGGCGCCCGCGCCGTGCACCCGGCACCAGGCCAGCTCCGTCGAGGTCGCCGGCAGCACTTGGTACACAGCCACCGCGCCCTCGGGCGTGTCGATTGCCGCCAGCGGCGACTCGACCACGACCACACCCGTGCACCGCGACCCGACCACCAGCGGCTGACCGAGGTCGACGGTCATGCCCGGCGTGTAGACGACACCCTCGACCGCGGGAGCGGCGGCCAGCACCGCAAGCTGGCGCCAGGCGTCATCGACCGGCCCGGAGGCGGCCCGGACGTGCAGCATCAGCTCGGCCCGCGGACCGTCCCCGACCACGACCTCCGACGCCGCCGTCATCGGCCGCCTCGACATGCCGAGAGTCAGGAACGCCCGCTCGCCCGGAACCGGCTCGAAGCGCAGCACCTCGATCGGCTCGACCCCCACGAACGACACCGACGCCCGCGCGGGCCGCTGGCCGAAGTGCGCGCTCAGGGCGCGCTCGACAGGATCGGAAGGCTCGGCGGCGCTCACCGCACGAACGGTAGCGACGCCGACACCTGCACGGCTCAGCCGTCCCCTCCCGACCGGCCGAGCCTCCCTCCGCCGGCCTGCGGCTCGGTCACCGGAACGAGGCCGCTATCTGCTGCTCGACATCGGCGTAGGTCGCACCGGCTCGGCCCAGGACCTGGCCGATGCCGTCGAGGGCGTCGGACATGCCCTTGGCGTGCTGGTCGAACTGCTCGTAGAGCGCGGTGAACTGGGTGGCCGCCGCGCCGGACCAGTCGGCGCCGAACAATGGCGTGAGCTGTCCCTTGAGGTTCTGGTGTTCCCCGCGGACGTCCGCCGACACCCGGGCGACCGAGCCGCTGAGCGCCGACAGTTGATCGGGCGTGACCTTGAGACCGGACATGAGCAACCATCCTTTCTGCTGACGTCGTTCACTTGCCGCCGCGGTGCGATGGTTTCGCGGGGCGGCCCTGACGGCGGCAAACGTTACGCACGAGAGGTCGTTGCGCGCTGCCGAACGACGACGCCTGTGGATAACCGCGAGCCCGGTTGTTCGGTTGTCCACAGGCGCGGGGAAATGCCGCGCTTCGGTCAGCCGACGTCCCGACACTTGCCGCATGCGCATCGATCTCACCGCCCGCGACCAGCTCGGCCGAGGCCGCGACCTCGCCGTCATCGGGCCGGCCGGCAGCACACTGGGTGACGCTCGCGCGAAGGTCAGCGCACTGCTCGGCTGTGACTGCGCCACCGAGTGGTTCAGCGCAGGGCGCCGCCTGCCGCCCGCGGCCCGATTCGGCGAGCCGGGCTTGCGCACGGGCGACGTCGTCAAGCTCGGTACGCCCGACGACGACGCGCCGGCGGGCGCAACGTTGCGCCTGCACGTGATCGGAGGTCCGGATGCCGGGCGAATGGTGCCGCTGGCCCGCGGCCTGCTCACTGCCGGCCGCGCGGCCGACTGCGATCTCGTCCTCACCGATCCAGATGTCTCCCGCCGCCATGTGTCGATCGCGGTCACCACCGGCGGGGTCACCGTGCGCGACCTGCAGTCGACGAACGGCACCAGCGTCGACGGTGTCGACGTCGACGAGGATGGCCTGGCGTTGACGCCCGGTGACGTACTGCGCCTCGGCGACTCGTTCTTGTCGGTGCGCCGTCCCGATGAGCCGTCGGCGACGTTGCGCGCGACGCCGGAGGGTGTGCTCCTGCTCAACCGACCCCCGCGCGCGCCGGCCCCGGCCACGCCCGACGAGATCACGTTTCCCGTCCGCGACCGCGGCGGCAGAGCTCAGCGGCCGCAGTGGATCGCGGCGGTGGTACCCGCCCTTGTCGGGGTCGGGCTCGCAGTCGCCTTGCACAGCGTGCAATTCCTCGTCTTCGCGTTGCTCACGCCGGTCGTCGTGCTGACCACTACTTTCGGCGACCGGCTGCATTGGCACCGCAGCCACAAGCGCGCCGTCCTTGGATGGCGCCGCCACGAGGCGAGCGCCCAGGCCGAGGCCACCGCGGCGTTGGCCGCAGAGACCGCCTGGCGCCGCCGCGAGCAGCCCGACCCGCCCCGCCTGCACGACATCGCCACCGGGCCGGGCTCCCGGCTGTGGGAGCGCCGGCGCACGGACGGCGACGCACTCTGCGTCCGGCTCGGGCTCACCGAGCTGCCCTCGACGGTGCGAGCCCGTCGCGGCGCATCCTCGGCGCCGGCCGGACTGGTGCGCGACGTCCCGCTCTGCGTCGACCTGCGGCTGGGCCCGCTCGGGATCGCGGCGCCGGCTGCGATCGGACCCGGCATCGCTCGGTGGGTGCTCTGCCAACTCGCGGTGCTGCACCCGCCGGCCGATGTCGAGGTGGCCCTCCTGCTGTCCGACGCGGCCGACTCGGCCTGGTTGTGGGCGCGTTGGCTGCCCCACCTCACCCGCCGTCCGGCTGCGACGCCGGACGAGCGCAAGGCGCTGCTCGCCGAACTCGGTGGCCTGGTCAAGCGGCGCCGGGCGCACCGGCCACACCCGGCCGGTTGGGCCGGGCCGTGGCTCGTTCTGGTCATCGATCGGGTCTCGGCACTCTGCGACTTGCCGGGCCTGGCCGCCGTGCTCGCGGCCGGGCCGGCGGTGGGCATCACTGCGATCTGCCTCGACGTCCGCGGCCGGCAACTCCCGGCCGTATGCGCCACCTCAGCGGTCGCGGCTGGCGAGACCGGTTCTCGGCTGGACTTATCGGCCCCGGGCGGCGTCGAGCGAATCGGCGCAGTGGCCGACCGAGTGAGCGCGCCGTGGGCCGAGTCCGTCGCTCGAGCCATCGCTCCGGTGGCCGACGCGGGCGGCGAAGCGAACGCGGCGCTCCCACACCAGTGCCGCCTGGTCGACCTCCTCGGCGTCGGCGAACTCGGCCCGGTCGCGGCGGCCGAGCGTTGGCGGTGCAGTGACGGGGGCGCCGGCACCGTGCTGGGGATCGGCGCCGACGGCCCGGTGCACGTCGACCTGGTGCGCGACGGGCCGCATGCACTCGTCGCCGGGACCACCGGCGCGGGCAAGTCCGAACTGCTGCAGTCCCTGGTGGCCGGGCTGGCCGTGAACTATCCGCCGGAGGCCATGACATTCGTCCTCGTGGACTACAAGGGCGGCGCAGCGTTTGCCGACTGCGCCCGCCTGCCGCACACGGTCGGCCTGGTCACCGATCTCGACGCACGGCTGACCGAGCGGGCACTGCGGTCCTTGCACTGCGAACTGAGCCGCCGCGAGGCCATGTTCGCGCAGGCCGGGGCGGTCGACCTCGGCGCCTACCGCGCCGTAGCGCCCCCAGGAGCCGAGCTGGCCCGGCTGGTGATCGTGGTGGACGAGTTCGCAGCCCTCGCCGACGACCTGCCCGACTTCGTCGACGGTCTGATCGCGATCGCGCAACGAGGACGATCCCTCGGCGTCCACCTCGTGCTCGCCACCCAACGGCCCGGCGGCGTGGTGTCCCCGGAGATCCGGGCCAACACCACGTTGCGGATCGCGTTACGGATGTCCGATCCGGTCGAGTCGTTGGACGTCATCGGCACCGAACGGGCGGCGCAACTGGGGCGCGACACACCGGGCCGGGCGATCGTGCAACTCGGGTCGACGTCGACGGAACTGCAGACGGCCCGAGTGGGCGGCCCGACGCGCAGCGGTGCGAGCCGGGAGATCTCGGTGATGGCGTTGGACGACTGGCGCGCGACCGCCAGACCACCGGCCCGTCCGAGCGGCGGTACCGACCTGCAGCAAGTCGTCGAGGCGCTACGAGCTGCCGCCGCGTCGACCACCCGGCCGTCGACGCGGCCGCCATGGCTGGCGCCCCTGCCCGACCGGCTGCCGGCCGCGCAGCTGCCCCAGGCTGCCGGTCCGACCGAGATCGCCTTCGGACTGATCGACCGCCCAGACCACCAGGACCAGCCACGCCTCGAGCTCGATCTGGCTACCGGCGGATCGCTGCTGTTCACCGGTGGCCCGCGGTCCGGACGCACCACCGTTCTGGTCACCGTTGCTCTGCTCGCCGCGAGCCGCTTGGACGCCGATGAACTCACGATCTACACCCTCGACTGCGCCGGCGGCGGTCTGGCGCCGATCGCCGGCCTGCCCCACACCGCCACGGCGACGACACGCGACGACGTCGACCTGGTCGCCACCCTGGTGCGGCGCCTCGAATCGGCGGTGCATCGGCGTCAGGCCTGGCTGGCCGAACGGGGAATCAGCTCGATCGCCGACGCCCGCGCCCAGGGGCAGCGAGTCCCGCTCCTGCTCTGCCTGCTCGACGGCTGGGACGCATTTGCGGCGATCACCGAGGAGCACGACAGCGGGCGGGTCGTGGACACGTTCACCGGCCTGCTCCGCACGGCAGCGGCAGTCGGGCTGACGATCGTGATCACCGGTGACCGAGCCACTCTCTCGGCCCGGCTGGCCGGGGCAGTCGCGACCAGGTTCGTGCTCCGACTGCCCGACCGGGCCGACTACTCGATGGCCGGAATCGCACCCCGCGCGGTACCCCGGGACTTCCCGCCCGGACGAGGGCTGCGGGTCGCGGACGGCGCCGAGGTGCAACTCGCCTATGCCGGCACCGCACCGTCGCGTGCGGAACAAGACCGGATCCTCGAGGCGATCCGCGGTCGCGAGCGCGGGGGTGGCCGGCCTCGCACCGACGCCGACTTCGCCCCGATCCGGCTGCGCCCGCTGCCGGCCCGCATCGCTCTGCCGCAACTGGCCGGCGCTGCCGGGCCGGTTCACCATCGGCGTGGGCGGCGACGGCGCCGACGCGCTCGACCTCGACCTGTTCGCCGGCGCGGCCCGATTGGTGGTCGCGGGTCCGCCCCGCTCGGGACGCAGCACGGCGCTGTGCACATTGCTCGTCCAGGCCGTACGCAATCACATCGCCGTTGTCGTCGCGGCCCGGCGCGGTACCGATCTGGCTCGCCGCGCCGACACGCACGGCATCCCCGTGCTCTGGCCCGACGGGCCTGCGCCCGATGCCGCCCTGCCCGATCACGAACGGGCGCTGGTACTCGTGGACGACAGCGAGGCATTCCTCGACACGCCGGTCGGTGATGTACTCACGGCGGCAGTCCGGGCTGCGCCGGCCGGGCTGGCCGCCGTCGTTGCCGCCACCAGCGACGACCTAGCACTCACCTACCGCGGCGTCGCGGCCGAGGTGCGCCGCAGCCGCTGCGCCCTGGTGCTCCAGCCCGGTCCGGGCGACGGTGCGCTGGTCGGCCAGCGGGTAGCTCAGCGGCACGGGCCGAACCTGGCCGGTCGCGGCGTGCTGGTCGCCGATCCGGCCTGGGCCGAGCACCTGGCGCCCGGGCCGCTGCCGATCCAGGTGGCCGTGCCGTGACCAGGTCAGCCCATGTGCGGGTACCGGTGATCGGTCGCCGGCACGAACGTCTCCTTGATCGAGCGCGGCGAAGCCCAGCGCAGCAGGTTCCAGACCGAGCCGGCCTTGTCGTTGGTGCCCGACGCGCGGGCGCCCCCGAACGGCTGCTGCCCGACCACGGCGCCGGTCGGCTTGTCGTTGACGTAGAAGTTGCCGGCGGCGAACCGCAGCACCTGCGACGCCTCGGCGATCGCGGCCCGATCCAGGGCGAAGACGGCCCCGGTGAGCGCATAGGGCGCTACGGATTCCAACTGGGTCAACGTCTCCGACCACCGCTCGTCGTCGTACACGCGCACGGCCAGCAGCGGCCCGAAGTACTCGGTGCGAAACACCTCGTGTCCTGGCTCGCTCGCCTCGACCAGGGTCGGCTGCACGAAGTAGCCCACGCTGTCGTCGCTCTTGCCGCCCGCGAGCACCGTCACCGACGGGTCGGCGTGCAACCGGTCCTGCACCGCGGTGAGCCGGTCGAAGGCGCGGCGGTCGATCACGGCACCGCCGAAGTTGGTGAAGTCGGTGACGTCGCCGTAGGTCAGCGACTCGGTCACCGCGACCAGTTCGTCGCGCACACCTCCGGCCCACAACGACCGAGGAACGTAGGCTCGCGACGCCGCCGAACACTTCTGGCCCTGGTACTCGAAGGCGCCCCGCACCAATCCGGTCACCAGCGCCGCCGGGTCGGCCGACGGGTGCGCGATCACGAAGTCCTTGCCGCCGGTCTCGCCGACGATGCGCGGGTAGCCGGCGTAGGAGTCGATGGCGCTTCCGACCGTGCGCCACAACTGCTGGAAGGTGGCCGTCGAGCCGGTGAAGTGGATGCCGGCCAGCTGCCGGATGGGTGAGCGCCACCTCGCTGACCGCCTGGCCATCGCCGGTCACCATGTTGATCACACCCGGCGGCAGTCCGGCCGCCTCGAACAGGCGCATCGTGTGATGGGCGGCCAGCTGCTGGGTCGGGGACGGCTTCCAGACGACCACATTGCCGAGCAGGGCCGGCGCCGACGGCAGGTTGCCGGCGATCGCGGTGAAGTTGAACGGGGTGATGGCGAGGACGAACCCCTCGAGCGGGCGGTAGTCCGAGCGGTTCCAGGTCAGCGCCGAACTGCGCGGTTGTTCTTCCAGGATCTGTCGGGCGAAGTGCACGTTGAAGCGCAGAAAATCAGCCAGCTCGCACGCTGCGTCTATCTCGGCCTGCTGCACCGTCTTCGACTGGCCGAGCATGGTGGCGGCGTTGAGCGTGTCCCGAAACGTGGTCGACAACAGGTCGGCCGCCCGCAGGAACACTGCGGCCCGCTCGTCGAACGGCAGGTCACGCCACGCGGGCGCGGCCGCCAGCGCGGCCGCCGATCGCGGCCTCGACATCGGCCCCGGTGGCCTGGGCGGTGGTGCCCAGCACTTGGGCGTGCCGGTGGGGTGCGACGACGTCGACCCGCTGTCCGCCGGCCATCCGGTGCTGGCCGGCGATCGTCATGGTCAGCTCGGCCGGGCCGGCCGAGAGGTCCCGCAGGGCGGCGGCGAGGGTCTCTCGCTCGGCACTGCCGGGGGCGTAGCTGCGGGCCGGTTCGTTCACCGGCTCCGGCGGGTGGGTGATGGCATCCATCCCCCGATCGTGCCACGCGGCGGCCGGCTCAGAGCAGTTCGACGAACGCAGCGATCTCCTGGGTGGCATACCAGCACAACTCGTAGCCCTCGGCGTCATCGACGACGTCCTGGGCCGCGGGCTCACCGAGGTCCGCCGCCGTTATCGACTGGGCCGCCGCGGCCACCGCGGTCTCCGCCTCGGGGTCGTCGACGTGCAGCGACACGATCCGCGACAACGGCACCGGTTCGGCGATCTGCACCACGCCCCGGTCGAGGTCGTCGCGCACCGTGACGAGGTCGTCGGGCACCTCGGCCGCCAGCACCACCCGACGGCGGGCTGCGGCCGGGTCGGCGTCGAGCAGGCGCAGCGAGGCGCGGGCGGCCTCCAGCATCGCGGCGTACTCCAGTTCCTCGAGATCGTCGTCGACATACCACTCGCGCAGGCCCGGCGTCACCGCGAACGCGGTCGTGGTCCGCGCACCGAGCGTGCCGTCGTCGACGAGCGCGGTCAGGCCGGTCGTGGTCGACGGCAGGAAGACCCTCACGCCCGTGCCTGCCCGGTGTCGCCGAGATCGCGACGGTCGCCGCGCGTCCAGCCCGCGGACGGGACGAGTTGGCGGGTGAGCTGGGCCGCCGCGGTCACCTGCGCCGTCTCGAGCACCTCGGTGCGCCGCGTCGGGTCCATCAGATTCACGCCCAGTACCGCGAGGTCGGCCGGTTCGGGAGTCACCAGGCACACCCGCATGCCGGCTGTACGCAGTGTCGCCACATCGGCCAGGATGCCCTTGGTGATCGCCCGGCGCACCGCCCGCTCGACCCGCCCGATCGCCGTCGTGCGCCCGGTCGGCGTGCACGGAGGCCATCGGCGCGAACACGTACACCTCGTCGATCGGCGCTCCGCGCAACACGTCCACCGAGGCGTTCGAGAGCGTGCCCCCGTCGATGTAGGGCACGCCGTCGATCACGACCGGCGGGTACCAGGCCGGGATCGAGCACGACGCGCTCACCGCGTCGGCCAGCCGGGCCTGCCGGATGACGCGTGGCGCCGGGCCGCCGCCGGTCGCCGTCGTGAACCGGTCGCGGTGCCCGGACCGCGGCCCGGGCGTCGGACGGCGGAAGCTCTCCCGCCCGAACACGACCCGCCGGCCGGTGCGGTAGTCGGCCGCCACCACCCAGGGCCGCGGCTGCGTGGGCCAGGTCTCGGCGAATCCGGCCTCGGCGGCGACCGCGGCGACCAGTTCGCGCACCGGCTGCAACGTGCCGCGACCGGTGGGCAGCAACGCGGCCAGGGTCACGAGCGGCGGCACCCGCAACGGATGGCGCAACGCGTCCAGCAGCAGCTGCGGCGAGCCCGGCCGCCACCCCGGCCGCGGCGGCAGCGCCCCACCGGTGGCGCCCTCGTAGCGGATAGGCGATCGGCGGGTCGGCCGGCGCGGGGACGCCCTGGTGATGGCGGCGGATCGCGTCGAGCGGCACGCCGCAGCCCAGCAGCGCCGCGCGCCACCGAGCCGGCCGAGGTGCCGACGACGACGTCCACGTCGCGCACGTCGAACTCGGCCACCGATTCCAGCGCCGACATCGCACCCAGCATCCAGGCGAAGCCCAGCACGCCACCGCCGCCGAGCACGATCGCCCGCCGCGGTGCGCGGCACTCGCGCCATCACGAGCGCTGGCCACGGGGGATGCGGAGGACCGGTCGGCGGACGGCCGGGCGGCGCTGGCCACCGCGGCCCCGGTCGAGCGCCGGGCCCGGCGCCGCCGCCGACGGGCGGGCTGGCCGCGACGAGCTCGGCCAGCGCCGCTTCGAGCAGCGCCGCCAGCGCGTCGACGTCGGGCATCGCGTCCCAGTCGCCGTTGACGCCGTAGTACACCCCGCCGTCATACGAGGTCAGCCCGATCGAGACGGCCTGCCCCGGCGCCAGCGGCAGCAGCGGGAACATCTCGGTCAGCCGGGCGCCGGCCGCGTACACCGGCACCTGGGGTCCCGGGACGTTCGTGACGACCAGGCTGAACATCCGCCGGGCCAGCCCGTTCACAGCCCGCGCACCGAGCGCGTGCAATGTCGGCGGCGCGAAGCCGCTCACCGCCACCAGTGCGTCGGCGCTGACCGAGTGCCCGGACCGCTTGTGCTCCCCCATCGCCCGGCTGACCTGGGCCAGCCGCCGAACGGCATCGGCCTCGCCGACCGGCAGGTCCACGAGCAGCGGCGTCACCCGACTCGCTGCCATCGCCTACGTCCTCGGCACTGACGCTCACCGGCACGAGCGCGCGCACCACCAGTCCGGGCGGCACCGCTTCGCCCCGCTGCAGCAGCCAGGCCCGCAGCGCACCGGCCACCGTCGCCAGCACGACGTCGTTCACCGATCCGCCGTGGGCCTGGCGCACCCGGCGGTAGTCGTCCAGCCGGGTCCGGGCCACGGCGATACGCCGTTGCTGGCCGATCTTCGCCCGCAGCGGCGACGACGGCGTCCGGCCGCACCACCGCCACCGCGCTCGACCACGCCCCGCCCACCGCCGCCGTCACCGCGGCCGTCGAGGCGCGCACGTCCTTCGCGCCCAGGCGCACCGCGTCGACGACCGCGGCCGGCCGGCGGGCCACCCCGGCCAGGGCCGCCAGCACGAGGTCGGTCGGGCTCGGCTCGGGCTCGGGCATCCACAGGTCGTCCTCGACGGGCGCCGACTCCGGCGACGGGTCCAGGATCACCTGGGCGATGTCGATCGCGCTGCGCCCGTCGACCATCGAATGGTGCGTCTTGGTGACGATGGCGACGTTGCCGTCGGCCAGTCCCTCGACCAGGTACATCTCCCACAGCGGCCGGGCCCGATCCAGCAGCCGGGACTGGATGCGGGCGCAGAACTCGAGCAGCTGGGCCTGGGTGCCGGGACGGGGCAGCGCCGAGCGCCGCACGTGATAGGTGATGTCGAAGTTCGGGTCGTCGACCCACACCGGGTTGGCCAGGTGCCCGGGGACGTTGCGCACCCGCTGCCGGTAACGCGGCACGAGCGCGATCCGCTGCTCGAGCAGGCGGACCAGCCGGTCGTAGTCGAAGCCGGTCTCGGGCGGGGCCAGCACCGCGACCGCCCCCACGTGCTGCGGTGTCGTGCGCCCCTCGAGGTAGAAGAACGAGACGTCGGCCGACGACAACCGTTCGGTCATGACCAGTGGGCTCCTCAGCGGCTCGGACCCCCATTGTCAGGTATGGCCCCACGCCAGCCATCCACCGTACGCGGGCCGCCCGGTCTATCGGCCCATGGGAACTCGACGCGAAGCTCAGCGTCGCCGGCGGCGGCCGACCGACGCCGGCACCCCCACCAGCCCGGCCGCGAGTTCGGCCACGGCCAGCCGCAGCGGGCTGGTCGGCCGGGATTCGCCCAGCAACCGCCCGGCGGCGAGCGCGGCGTCGACGGCGTCCTGGTCGAACGGCAGCAGCGCCGCCGGTGAGCGTC
This sequence comes from uncultured Actinomycetota bacterium, assembly GCA_963713245.1. Taxonomy (GTDB): domain Bacteria; phylum Actinomycetota; class Actinomycetes; order Mycobacteriales; family Jatrophihabitantaceae; genus CAVQKZ01. The sequence goes on along the minus strand of CAVQKZ010000001.1, from coordinate 2,183,049 downwards.
CGGCGAAGCGTTCCAGTGCCGCGGTCAGTTCCACGGCGGGATCGCCGGCCACGACCCCACGGCGGACCTTGTTGAGCACGACCCAGATCGGCGCCGAGACCTCGGCGTCGCGCAGTTCGGCCAGCCCGCGGACGAGCCGCTGCAGCCCGATCGGGTCGGCCGCGCCGACGGCCAGGATCACGTCGGCCTGGTCGAGCACGGCCAGCGTGGCCCCGTTGCGGCGCGGCGCCAACGAGTCGAACGACAGCTCCTCGTCGGTCTCCAGCCCGAAGCCGCAGTCGAGCACGGTGAACTCGGCCAGCGCGCGGGTGGCGGCCAGCACCGCCTCGATGGCCGACGCCCGTACCTCCGGCCAGCGCTGGGCGATCGGGATGCCGGTGAGCACCCGCAGCGTGGGCGTGAGCTGCCAGCACAGGTCGGCGAGCGCGGCCGGATCCAGCCTGGTCGCCCCGGCCTGGCGGCAGGCCGCGGCCAGCCCGGGCGACTCGTCCAGCAGCCCGAGCACCACCGCGACCGTGCCGCCGTACACGTCGGCGTCGACCAGCAGCGCCGGCGCCCCGAGCCGGGCGATCTCGTCGGCCAGGTTCGCGGCCACCGTCGTGCGGCCGGGCGCCCCGGTCGGTCCCCACACCGCGATCACCGAGCCCCGCCGGACGGGCAGGTCGCTGGACACCGCGGCACCTGCCCCGGGTGGGATGGCCATCGACGTCGACGGATCGCCGAACATCCGCTGGGTCCGGGCGCCGGGCGCGGTGGCGTTGACGGCCTCGGCGATCACGGAGGCGACCACGCTCGGGGCGGCGTCCTCGGGCACGAGGAAGCCGATGCCGGTGGCCCGCAACCGCTCCTCGGCGCCCGCGTCGCCGCGCGGCACGACGCCGACCGGGACGACGTGCGCGGCGTGCAGCCGGTCGACGGCGTCGGCGTCCAGGCGGCGCAGGCCGGCCGCGATCAACGCCGCCCGGCCCTGCCCGGCCGCGGCCACGGCCAGCAGGTCGACGATATCGACGCAGCGGCGCACGACGCTCACGCCGTGCTCGCCCCGCTCCAGCGCGCTGACCAGACCCGCCTCCCACGCCGCCCCGTCGGCGGCCGTGAGCACCGGCAGTCTCACGACGGCCCGGCGCCGACGGGGCAGGCGTTGAGCGCCGGCAACTGGTCGTTGGCCGCCGGCTGCGCGGGACCGGTGAGGACGCCCGCGCGAATGATGGCCCCGTCCAGGGCCAGGGCGGCCACGACCCGGCCGGCCAGCGCCGGGGGCACGCTGACGACCACGTTCTGGCCGCCGCTGGACGAGAACGAGGATCCGGTCGAGGCCCGCACGCCCTGGACGGTCACATCACCCAGCAGCACCACCGACGCGGAGCAGTCCTTGGTGGCCAGCCAGATCTCCACCCGCTGCCCGCGGGCCAGTGCCGGCGCGGCGTCGTCGGTGAGCGGCACCGTGAGCGTGGTCAACGCCGGCGGGCGGCCCAGCGCCGCGCTCGGCAGCAGTTCGCCGCGCGCGAGCGGCCGGTTGAGCTGCTTGCCGGCCACGCCGTCGGCCCCGGACAGGTAGATCCCGCGGCCGTGGTCGGGCACCTGCACCCGGACCGTGGTGACATCGGTGCGGTTGAGCAGGGTGCCGGCGGCGAGGTTGCGGGTGACCGCGAGCAGTCGATAGGTGTGATTGGCGCCGGACACGATCTTCGCGCCGACCAGCACCGACGCGAGGACGAGGACGACGCCGAGCACCAGCCTGAGGTCGAGCCAGCTCGGGGCGGTGACCCGACGCGGGGTCGGGGATGGGGCGCTCACGCGGTCATCGTGCCCGATACCTGGCATACCTGTCGAAACCGGCCCGAGTCTGCCTGTGGACAGCCGACGTCCAGCCCGCCGCCGATGCCAGAATGTCCGGGAGCGCGCTCATCGCCGACGCGAAAGGGACTCGAGCCACCATGGCCAGCGACCGTTTCCTGACCCTCGCCGACGTCGCCGACGTCCTGAACATCTCCGCCTCCCAGACCTACGCCCTCGTCCGCAACGGCGACCTCGAGGCGATCAAGGTCGGCGGCCGCGGCCAGTGGCGGGTCGAGCGCGACAAGCTCGAGAGCTACATCGCCCGGATGTACGACCAGACCCGCCAGTTCGTGGCCGAGCACCCCTTCGTCGAAGAGTCCGACTCCATCCCCAACTGAGCGACTACCTGCGCACCGCGGCCAGGGCCGCGAAGGGCACGAGGGCCACCTCGCGCACGTCGCCGCGGCGCCGGGTCTCACCCGGGGCGTGCAGGGCGACCTCGATGAAGTCGGCCCCCACCCGGTCGATGGTCGCGTCCAGGGTCGAGCCGTCGACGCGGCAGACGCGCACCGGCGAGCGGTCCCGGGCCAGGCCGCGCAGGGCATGGCGCAGGCTCAGCCGCGACTCGACCCCGGGCGCCGAGTCCGGGACGGCCGACACCCGGCTGAGGCCGGTGACCCCGTGCACCGCGGCCACGGCGGTCAGCACCTCACGCCCGGAGCCTTCGTCGAGCAGCAGCCAGTCCGGGCCGACCCGGCGCAGCACCCCGGTGAGCGCGAGCGCTCCGGCGCACTGCACCCGCAACGGGGTGTCGACGGCCGCCCGCAGCCGATCGACCAAGCCGATCGCGGCCACCTCGATGCGGACCCGTTCCTCGACCTCCGCGGCCCGCTCGGCGTGCTCGAGGGCCTCGGCCTGGGCCTCCAGGTCGGCGAACAGCGCGTCCCAGCGCATCAGACCTCCGCACCTCGCTCGTCGTTGGCACGATATTGCCCGGTGGCACGGCAGCGTCGACTCGTCCGCGCATTTCGCGATACTCTGCGATGGTCTGCCCCGGGTCGGTGCTTATTGTCCGGGCTATGGTTGACGTTGGCGCGGTTTGTGCACGAATCCGGAGCGGAACTGCCGTCGAACCCGAACGGCCAGGGCCGAATCCCGGGTCCGGTCAGGAGAGGGTGCGTGAGCCGGTGACGCGAGCCGCTGAGCACGTGATCGTGCTTCCCGGTGCGCGCGAAATCGTCCGCAAGGCCGGCGCGACCGTGCTCACCGCCTCGTTGCTCCCAGCCGCCGTGTTCTACCTGACCCTGTCGCTGAGCAGCCTGCGGGTCGCGGTCGCGGTCACCCTCGGCTGGTACTACGCCGGCCTGCTCTGGACGCACACCCGGGGCAAGCCGATGCTCTCGGCCGCGATGCTGGGGGCCGGGCTGCTGACGCTGCGCGCCGTCCTGGCCTTCTGGACGAACAGCTCGTTCCTGTACTTCCTGCAACCGGTCGCCGGCACCGTCGCCACGGCCACCGCCTTCGCCCTCACCGCGATCGCCGGCCGCCCGCTGCTGGATCGGCTCGTGCACGACTTCTGCCCGCTGCCCGATGCGCTGAGCCAGCGGCTGCGGGCCAACCACTACTTCCGTTACGTCTCCGTGGTGTGGGTGCTGGCCTACCTGGTCAACGCGGCCGGCACGGTGTACCTGCTGTCGACGGCGTCCCTGGGCGGGTTCCTGATGCTGCGGGCCCTGCTCTCGCCGCTGCTGGTCACGCTCACCGTGGTCGCGTCGTACGTGCTGTTCCGGGTGATGATGCGGCACGAGGGCGTCCGGTTGACCCGGCGCGCGCCGGCCGCCGCCGCGGCTTTGGCTTAGGCCGCGCACAGACAACAGCCGCACAGACAACAACGGCCACCCGGACACTGTCCGGATGGCCGCTGTCGGTACCGCTGTGCCGGCCCGTCTGCGCCTCTCGGCGAGTGGCCGCTCGTGGCGGCGAAAGGTGAGGCCCGGGGCATGAACCGGACCGGCAGAGTGTGTAACCACCCCACCCCCAGCCGCATTCCCCGCGGTCAGTCGAAGCGTGGCCGGCTTCGTCTTCTGCCACAGCCAGGTGTCGAAGAACGACGTCAGGTCCTCTCCGGAGACCTTCTCGGCCAGGGCGACGAACTGCGCGGTCGTGGCGTTGCCGTAGCGGTGCTGGGCCGTCCAGCGCTGCAGCAGGTCGAAGAAGTCGTGGTCGCCGATGTGGTGGCGCAGCGCGGCCAGGGTCATCCCCCCGCGCGTGTACACGGCGCTGCTGAACATGGTGTCGCGCTGCGGGTCGGCGATCGACTGGTTCCAGAACGACGACGTGGCCGCGATCCTGTTGTACGCGTTCAGCGCGCTGGCGTAGGTGCTGTTGCCACCGGTGTGCTCGGTCCACAGCCAGGCCGCGAACGTCGCGAAGCCCTCGTTGAGCCAGATGTCGCGCCAGGTACGCACCGAGACGCTGTCGCCGAACCACTGGTGCGACAGTTCGTGCGACATCGTCCCCGGATCGGGCGAGAAGCCGTACAGCGGCCGGGTCTGGGTCTCGAGCGAGAAGCCGACGTCGGGGACGTTGTCGACGATCGCGCCGGTCGAGGTGAACGCGTACGGCCCGAACTCCTTGGCCCAGAAGTCGGTGATCGCGCCGGTCTGCTCGAAGACCTGGCCGGTCTGGGTCTCGGCCGTCAGCGCTGGGTCGACGGCCATGGTCTCGGGGATGCCGCCCGGTGTCGTGCCGGTGCGGAAGTCCCAGTTGCCGATGTCGATGGTCGCGAGGTAGGTGGCCATCGGGCTGGTCTCGTCCCAGGTGAACGTCGTCTGGTCGCCCTTGGCCTTCGTCGACAGGAGGTCGCCGTTGGCCACCACCTTGCGACTGCTCGGCACCGTGATCCGGAACGTGTAGGTGGCCTTGTCGCTCGGGTGGTCGTTGCTCGGGAACCAGGTGCTGGCCGCGTTCGGCTCGTCGCCGACGAAGGCGCCGTCCGGGGTGTACTGCCAGCCGTAGTCGGCACCGAAGACGATGGGCGAGCCGGTGATGGTCTGGGGTGAGCCGTCGTAGCGCACGGCCACGTCGAAGGCCGAGCCGCGGGGCAGGCCGGTACGGGGCGTGATCTGCAGTTCCTGGCCCGAGCGCTGGAACGTCGCGGCCACGCTGTTGACCTTGACGGCCTGGACGGTCATCCCCGAGAGGTCCAGGTCGAAGCGGGACAGGTTCTGGGTGGCGCGGGCGGTGATGTGGGCCGTGCCGGACAGCTGGTGCGCGTCCGGGTCGTAGCTCAGGTCGAGGGTGTAGTGCCCCACGTCGTAGCCGCCGTTGCCCTCGAGCGGGAAGTACGGGTCGCCGATGCCCGGCGCGCCCGGACTGAACGCGACGGCGGTGGCGCCAGGCGCCACTGCGACGCCGACCGTGGCGATGACGGCGACACCGGTGGCGACAACGACGCCGGCAACGCGGGTGACTCCTGCGAACACGACCTGCTCCTCGTGGGGGTTGCCGCTGAAAGCGAGCTTCGCGGGTTTTGACCGGTACGACCCACCTTGGTGGGGCGGACCGGGTTCGTCAAGGACGACCGCACTCCCTGCAGCTTGACTGGACTCTACCGGAGGTTTATAAACGCAAACACACGCAAATGGAGGCAATGCGATGATTACCGCGATACGACGGTTGCCCGGCGCCGGGCTGGCCCTGGCCGATCTGGGTGTGCTGATCACGCTGCGACCCGACCCGGCCGCCCTGGCCCGCGACGTCACCGGCCCGCACGCCTGGATCGCCGCCGTCGGCCCCGATGCGGCCGCCACGACCGTGGCCGGGGCCGCACTGTGGTGCGTCGCGGTCTGGCTCGGCCTGGGCCTGCTGGCGGCGGCCGGGGCGGCACTGCCGGGCGCCGTCGGGCGGGCCGCACGCTGCGTCACCCGCGCCCTGCTGCCGGCCGCGGTCTACCGGGTCGTGGCCGGCGCGGCCGGGCTCGGCGTGCTGCTGGCCCCAGTGGCCGCCGGTGCGCGTGGTACGCCACCGACCCACGCCGCCACGACGGTGGTACCGCGGACGGTGTTGCCGGCCCCGACCTGGCCCACCGACCCGCCGGGCCAGACGCCCACACTGCCGGCGCCCACACTGCCGGCGCCCACAGTTCCGGCGTCCACACGGCCGGCGTCCACGTTGCCGACCTCACCCACACCGGGCCCGGAGCGCGCGCCGGCCGGGCATCGCGCCGGGCCGGCCACGCCCGGCCCGGGCCGAGGCGTCGTCGTCCGGCCGGGCGACTCGCTGTGGCGTATCGCCGCCGAGCGGCTGGGCCGGACCGCGTCACCGGCCCGGGTCGCCGCGGCCTGGCCGCAGTGGTACGACGCCAACCGCCGGATCATCGGCGCCGACCCCGACCTCATCCAGCCCGGCCAACACCTGCAGGCGCCAGCCCCGGCGGCCCGGCGATGACCACCGCACTCGCCCCGTCCGCCGCCGCAGCACGGACCCGGCCGATGACGGTGCGCCCGGCGCCGCGCCGCGAACCGCCGTTCGACGACGAGCTGCCCCGGCACCTCTATCTGGTCGGCCCGCTCGATCAGCCGCTGCCGTTCGACACGCCCCGGCGCGACAGCGGCGCGAGGGCGTATCCGTCGCCCGACCCGGCGCTGCCCGACCCCGGCGTGTGGGGACGGCGGCTGCTGATCGGGATCATCGAGACGGCGGCCGGCCGGCGACCGCTGCCGCAACTGGCCGCGTTGTTGAGCCGGTCGGTGGCCCATGGCCTGGGCACGGACTTCGAGCGCGCGGCCCAGCGTCGGCGCCCGCACTGGACGCACGCCGCCAGCATCCGGACGGTGCGGGTGTGCCAACCCGTGGCCGGCGTGGCCGAACTGTCCGCGACCCTGCAGGTGGGCGGCCGCGTCCGGGCCGTGGCCATGCGCCTCGAGGCCCGCCACGGCCGCTGGCGCTGCACCCGGCTGCAACTGGGCTGAACGCCGGGAGCGCCAAGCTAGCGGTGACCACCCGCCGCTTGTAAGGGTGCCCACCGGGCGATGAGTGCTTGCGCGAAGAGCCGCCGCCAGCGCCGAAGGCGCGTTCGGATCGAAAGATCCCCCCGAGCGCCAGCGAGCGGGGGAGATTGCGATCCGATCCCGGCGGAAATCAGCTCTTGCGCTTGTTGCCGCGGCTGCCGCGGTTGGGGTTGCCGCGTTGCTGGCGCCGCGCAGTGCTGGACGTGGCCGCGGCCGGCTTGTCGGACTTGGTCGTCTGCACGGCCGGCGCGTCCGAGCCGAGCTCCGGGGAGGTGTACACCAGCGGCTTGGCCGTGGTGTCGCGGTCGAGGCCCTTCGCGTGCACGTGCGGCGCGGCCTTGCCGTTCTCGACGACGGCACCGTCGGCCGCGGCCTTGAGCAGCGACAGGTCCAGCTGCGGCTCGGGCGGCTCGTCCGCTCGGCGTCAACGGCGGGAGCGGGCAGCGGGCGCGTCGGCGGCGCCGGGCTCGTCGACCTCGACCTCGAGGTTGAACAGGAAGCCGACCGACTCCTCCTTGATCGCCTCCATCATCGCGGAGAACATGTCGAAGCCCTCGCGCTGGTACTCCACCAGCGGATCGCGCTGGGCCATCGCCCGCAGCCCGATGCCCTCCTGCAGGTAGTCCATCTCGTACAGGTGCTCGCGCCACTTGCGGTCGAGCACCGACAGCAGCACCCGCCGCTCGAGCTCGCGCAGCACCTCGGCGCCGAGGTCCTCCTCGCGGGCGTCGTAGGCGGCCTGCGCGTCGGCGACGAGCTCCTCGACCAGGAACTCGCGGGTCAGGTCGGACTTCTCGCCGCCGGCCTGCTCGATGGCCTCGTCGAGGGTCAGCGACACCGGGTACAGCGTCTTGAGCGCCGTCCAGAGCTGCTCGAGATCCCACTCCTCGGCGTAGCCGGACGACGTGGCGCCCTTCGACGTAGCCGCGCACGACGTCGTCGATCATCGGCCGGATCTGGTCGGACAGGTCGAGGCCGTTGAGCACCGAGCGCCGCTCGTCGTAGATGACGGTGCGCTGCTTGTTGAGCACCTCGTCGTACTTGAGCACGTTCTTGCGGATCTCGAAGTTCTGCTGCTCGACCTGGGTCTGCGCCGACTGGATCGCCTTGGAGACCGGACGCGGCCTCGATCGGCACGTCCTCGGGCAGCCGCAGCAGGTTCATCATCGCCGCGACCCGCTCGCCGTTGAACCGGACCATCAGGTCGTCGCCGAGCGAGAGGTAGAACCGCGACTCCCCCGGGTCGCCCTGGCGCCCGGAGCGGCCGCGCAGCTGGTTGTCGATGCGCCGCGACTCGTGCCGCTCGGTGCCGAGCACGTACAGCCCGCCGAGCTCGACGACCTCGTCGTGCTCCTTGGCGGTCTCGTTCTTGGCCGTCTCGAGGGCGTCGGCCCAGGCGGCCTCGTACTCCTCCGGCGTCTCGTCCGGGCTGAGGCCGCGCTCGCGCAGCACCGCGTCGGCGGCGAACTCGGGGTTGCCGCCGAGCATGATGTCGGTGCCGCGGCCGGCCATGTTGGTGGCGACGGTGACCGCGCCCTTGCGCCCGGCGTTGGCGATGATCGCCGCCTCCCGCGCGTGCTGCTTGGCGTTGAGCACCTCGTGCGGGATGCCCTTGCGCAGCAGCAGCGAGGCCAGCCGCTCGGACTTCGCGACGCTGGCCGTGCCGACCAGGATCGGCTGGCCGAGCTCGTTGCGCTCGGCGATGTCGTCGATGACGGCCGCGAACTTCGCGTCCTCGGTCTTGTAGATGAAGTCGGTCTGGTCCTCGCGGATCATCGGCCTTGTTGGTCGGGATCGGGACGACGCCGAGCTTGTAGATCTGGTGCAGCTCGGCGGCCTCGGTCTGCGCCGTGCCGGTCATGCCCGGCGAGCTTGTCGTAGAGGCGGAAGTAGTTCTGCAGGGTGATCGTGGCCAGCGTCTGGTTCTCCTGCTGGATCTGCACGCCCTCCTTGGCCTCGATGGCCTGGTGCATGCCCTCGTTGTAGCGGCGGCCGTGCAGCACGCGGCCGGTGAACTCGTCGACGATGAGCACCTCGCCGTCGTTGACGATGTAGTCGCGGTCGCGCTTGAACAGCTCCTTGGCCTTGAGCGAGTTGTTCAGGTAGCCGACCAGCGGGGTGTTGGCGGCCTCGTAGAGGTTGTCGATGCCGAGCTGGTCCTCGACGAAGGCGACGCCCTCCTCGGTGACGGCGACGGTGCGCTTGCCCTCCTCGACCTCGTAGTGCTCGTCCTTCTTCAGCCGCGGCGCGATGCGGGCGAACTCGAGGTACCAGCGCTGGTTCTCCTCGGCCGGCCCGCTGATGATCAACGGGGTGCGGGCCTCGTCGATGAGGATGGAGTCGACCTCGTCGACGATCGCGTAGTTGTGGCCGCGCTGGACCAGGTCGTCGAGCGACCAGGCCATGTTGTCGCGCAGGTAGTCGAAGCCGAACTCGTTGTTCGTGCCGTAGGTGATGTCGCAGGCGTAGGCGGCCCGGCGCTTCTCCGGCGGCAGGTCGTTGAGGATCTTGCCGACCGTCAGGCCGAGGAAGCGGTGCACCCGGCCCATCCAGTCGGCGTCGCGGCCGGCCAGGTAGTCGTTGGTGGTGACGACGTGCACGCCGTCGCCGGCCAGCGCGTTGAGGTAGGCCGGCAGCGTGGAGACCAGGGTCTTGCCCTCACCGGTCTTCATCTCGGCGATGTTGCCGAGGTGCATCGCGGCGCCGCCCATGAGCTGGACCTTGTAGTGGAACTGGCCCAGGGTGCGCCGGGCCGCCTCGCGCACGACCGCGAACGCCTCGGGCAGCAGGTCGTCGAGCGTCTCGCCGTCGCCGTAGCGCTCCTTGAACGTGTCGGTCAGCGCGCGCAGCTCGGCGTCGGTCAGATCGACGTAGTCGTCTTCCAGCGTCTCGATGTGCTCGGCGATGGTCGAGAGGCGACGGACCATCTTGCCTTCGCCGGCGCGCAGAATCTTGGCTAGAACCACGGCGGCCATGGTACGGGCTCCGGGTGGGTGATCACGGCTCGGTCACAGGCAACCGCGGAAACCGGGCCTGGGCGCGGCCGGGCGGACGGGCCGGCCAGCCTCTGCCAAGCTCGACGGGATGGGGCAATACGGCGGGGTCGAGCTGGCCGAGCTCGTCCTGGCCGGCGAGCGGCTGACCCTGCGGCCCTGGCGGCCGGATGACGCCACGGCCGTGCGGGACGCGATGCAGGACCGGCCGATCCACGAGTTCCTGCACCTGCCCGACCCGTACCAGCAGTCCGACGCGATCGAGTTCGTCACCGAACTGGCGCCGGCGCGGCCCGCGGCCGGTACCGGGCTGGCCTGCGCGGTCGTCGAGACCGCGACCGGCGGCTGGTCGGCTCGGCCGACCTGCGGCTGCCCGACGCCGCGGCGCACCGCAGCCGAGATCGGCTACCTGATCTACGCGCCGGCGCGCGGGCACGGCTACGCCGCCGAGGCGTCGCGGCCTGCCGCGTGGGCGTTCGCGCACGGCGTCGAGCGGGTCGAGATCCGGTGCGCGGTCGCCAACCTGGCTTCGGCGAAGTCGGCGCTCAACGCCGGGTTCCGCTTCGAGGGCGTGCTCCGCGGCGAGCTCGCCACGCCCGGCCGGTCGCGACCGACGGCGCGCGTCTTCGGCCGGCTGCCCGGCGATTCCGACGGCGCCGTCCAACGCACGGTTCGCGCCGCTGCCGCCGGGCGGCCTGAGCGACGGCATCCTCACGCTGCGGGCCCTGCAGCCCGGCGACGCGGCCGCGATCCTGGAACAGGAGACCGACCCGCGCACGGTCAGCGTCGGGTTCAACGGCGCCGCGCCCACCGCCGCCGACATCGCCCGGCTGACGCAGCGGGCCGGCCTGGACTGGCTGGTCGGCGGCGCGGCCGCGTTCGCGATGCTCGACGTGGCCAGCGGGCAGGTGGCCGGCTCGCTGCGGTTGCGCCTGGCCGGTCCGCCGAACGTGGGCGGGATCGGCTACGCGGTGCACCCGGCCTTCCGCGGCCGCGGCTACACCACCCGGGCCCTGCGCCTGCTCGTGCCGTGGGCCTTCGACACGGCGGGTTTCGCCCGCCTCGAACTGGGCGCCAAGCCGGCCAACATCGCCTCGCAGCAGGCCGCACTGCGCGGCCGGCTTCGAGCCCGACGGCATCCGCCGGGCGCGACTGCGCAACGTCGACGGCACGTTCGCCGACGAGGTGCGCTTCGCGCTGGTCAATCCCCGGCTGCGCTGAGCCGGCGCAGCCGCCCGGTCAGGTGGCCAGCCGGATCAGGCCGTAGTCGTAGGCGTGGCGCCGGTACACGACCGTCGGGCGGCCGGAGTCGACGTCGCTGAACAGGAAGAAGTCGTGCCCGACCAGTTCCATCTCGAACAGCGCCTGGTCGACGGTCATCGGCTTGGCCGTGTGCTCCTTCTCGCGCACGACGCGGCCCGGCCCGTCGTAGGGCTCGTCGTCGACGGGCTCGGCGTACGGCCTCGAGCGGGCTGGCCCCGTCGACAGCCGACAGTCGGCGACCACATCGGTGATCGTCGGCGGGGTCCGCCGGCCGTGGTGCACGCGGCGGCGGTCGGCGGCCTGAGCGGAACCGGCGTTCGAGGCGCTCGGCGGCCAGGTCGAGCGCCTTGTAGAAGTCCTCGGCGCACGCTTCGCTGCGCACCACCGGGCCGCGGGTACGGCAGGTGATCTCGACGTGCTGACACCGGCCGGTCTGCCGTGGGTTGCGTTCGTGCTGTAGCTCGACGTCGGTTCGGATGATCTTGTGGTCGTAACGCTCGATCTTCTCGAGCTTGTCGGCCACGTGTTGCCGGTAATGATCCGGGACCACGACGTTGCGGCCTCGCACGACGATCTCCATGCCCAGGGCAGTTTCCATGCGGCCTCCACCATGCAATGGCGCCTCGGCCCGCTCCGGTACCCCGGACCCGTAGTGGGTCGACGTGCGCCTACGGTCAGGTCGTGCTCACGTTAGTCCGGTCGGGCAGGACGTGCCAGAGGTACGGCGCGCCGTAGCCGCCACCACCGCACCGGCACATACCGCCCATCCGGCCGCCTCGAGCGCGCGCGTCGCCTCGCGCAACGTCGCCCCCGTGGTCACGATGTCATCGACGATCACGGCGTTGCGCTGCGACCGGGCCGGCGCGGCCGCCACCATCGCCCGGTGCACGTTGCGGGCCCGGTCGGACCGGCTCGAGGCCGGCCGAGTCGTACACCGGGCGCCCGAGGCGCAGCGCGCCGACGACCCCGGCGCCCAGCGCGCCGGCCGGCGACCCGGGCCAGCCGGGCGACGTGATCACCGCCGCGGGCCCGCGCCGCCCGGGCGTGGACGGCACCGGCACCAGCACCAGCGACCCCGGCCCGGACTCTGGCCCGGACCCGATGGCGCGGGCCAGCAACTCGCCCAGCGGCCGGGCCAGATCCCGCCGGCCGCGCTCCTTGTAGGCGATCAGCGCGGCCCGCACGGCGCCGGCGTACTCCCCGCCGCCAGCGACCGGCAGAGCGCCGCGCGTCCACGCGCACCAGGCCGGCCGGGCGGCAGCCGTCGCACCAGGCCCGGCCGGCCCGGCCGCAGCCGACGCACGACCGCGGCAGCACCAGGTCGGTCAACGCCTCGACGAGCACGAGCCGCGCACCATATGGCCCACTCTGTCCGATCCGGCGGCCCGCGGGCGGGGGTGGCGCCGCGCCTGTGGACAGCCGGAGCGCGCCGGCTATTCGCCGTAGACCGGGTCGGTGGATTCCGTCGCGCCACCGTTGGGGCTGGTCCACGAGCCGCCGGCCTGGGTCCACACCGTGCCGCCCACCGACACCCAGGCCGGGACGTTCTCGGCCACCGTGATGCTGTCCGGCGCGCCCGGCAGATCCTCGGTGCCGGTCCGCGCGGTCCACAGCGACCCGTCGACCTGCACCTCGTACACGTGCCCCTCCGGCCGAGCCGTGCACCGTCCCGATCGTGAACAGCTTCAGCTCGTCGTTCCAGGCGACGTCGGTGATGTTGACGCCGAGCGGGCTGATCGGCTCCAGGCTGTCGATGCGCACCGGGCCTGGGCGTTGGCCCGGACCACGATGCCGACCCAGACCTGCGCGCTGCCGCCGCCGGCCGGGCTCAGCACCATCGCGACCCGCGAGCCGTCCGGGCTGAAGCGCAGGGCGCTCACCCGCCCGGCGATGGCCCCCGTGCCCGACAGACGGCACCTCGGTGGCCTTCCCGCCGAGCGTGACCTGGTACACCCGGGTGCCGTCCCCGATCCACACCTCGGTGCGGCCCGGTGGCCAGGACGGCCGGGACAGCCGCCCGCGCACCGTCGTGACCCGCAGGCCGGAGTCCTGCGTGCCGACCAGCAGGCTGGCGTCGTTGGGCGGCCCGGACGTGCCCGCGGCGAGCAGGTTACGGCCCAGGGCCGGCCGCGTGGCGATGGCGACCGAGGTCAGCGCGTCCTGACCGGAGCCGAGTTCGCCCGGCAGGCGCTTGCCGGCGGCATCGACGACGGCATGGTTGCGGATGTAGTACAGGTCCGGTTCCGGCACGGGCTGGCTCACCGACGCGAACCCGGACGCGGTGAAGCGGGTGCTGCCGGCCGAGGAGATGACGACCGGGCGCCCGCCGTCGAGGATCGACATGACCGAACCGGGCGTCACCTGGTCCAGGGTGAGCGCGAGCTGGGCCGCCAGCCGGCCGCGGGTGGCGAGGTCGAGTTGGCTGGCGCCGGGCACCTCGATGGTGGCCGGTCGAGCCGAGGATGACCGAGATCCGGCGCGGATCGGTCTGGGCCGGCAGCTCGCTGCTCATCGCGTTCTGCAGCTCCGGGCGCGGCGCCGAGGCGAGCTGGCCGACCAGCCAGTTCGCCAGCAGCGAATCGCTCAGGGCGGTGTAGCGCGGATCGGGGATCAGGTGCTGCTCCATCAGGTCGTAGAAGTAGACGGTGCGCTGCTGGTAGATCCGCTGGAACGCGTCGCTGGTCAGGATGAGGCCACTGGCGAGGGTGTCGACCCGCCACTGGTTGCGGACCTTCTTCATGCCGAACGGCACCTCGAACCCGGTGCCGCTGGTGCCGTTGCCCTGCAGCACCGGGGTGTAGACACCGGACGCGCTGACCGTGCCCAGCTTCGTCCCGTGCACGGTGACCGAGCCGTGCTGGAAGTTGCTGATCTGTTCGCTGGAGACGACCGTGACCGTGGTGTCCGACCACCGGTTCTTCGCGTCGGGGGTCAGGAAGTCGCGCGCGCTGTTGTGGTGCACGTCGACGAGGGCGTTGGCCGTCAGGAAGCCGCTCACGATGGTGCGCGGATCGGCGTTGGGCGGCGGCGACACGGCCGGCGCGGCTCGGGGCTGGCCACGCCCACCGGCTTGATGAGCTCCGGCGACGAGGACGTCGGCACGCCGGTGCACGCGCTCAGCGACAGCGCCGCGGCCAGGGCGACGGCGGCGGCGGTGAGCGCGGCCGGGCGGCGGTGGAGCAGCGTGGTGCGGTGCCTCATTCTTCGTCGTCCTCGCCGGGCTCGTCGGGATTGAGCGGGAGCGGGGAGGACATCAGCGTGTGCCCGGCCTGCCGCGGCAGGGTCAGCCGGAACTGGGCGCCGCGGCCGCTCTCACCCCAGGCCTGCAACCAGCCCTCGTGCAGCCGGGCGTCCTCGAGGCTGATCGCCAGGCCCAGTCCGGTACCACCGGTCAGCCGGCTGCGCGAGGTGTCGCCCCGCCAGAACCGGTTGAACACCAGGCCCGCCTCGCCCGGGCCCAGGCCGACCCCGTGGTCGCGCACGGTGACGGCGACCGCGCCCTCGTCGTCCCCGATCGTGATCAACACCGGCTTGCCCTCGCCGTGGTCGAGGGCGTTGCCGAGCAGGTTGCGCAGGATCCGCTCGACCCGCCGCACGTCCATCTCGGCGGTGACCGGCGCGGGCGGGCTGGTGCACCACGATCTCGGTGCCGTGCCGCTCGGCCAGCACCTGGTTGGCGTCCACGGTCAGGGCGACGACGCTGCGCAGGTCGGCCGTCTCGGAATCGAGGTTGGCCACGCCGGCGTCGTAGCGCGAGATCTCCGAGCAGGTCGGCCAGCAGCGCCTCGAAGCGGTCCAGCTCGGCCCGCAGCAACTCGGCCGAGCGGGCCAGTTCGGGCGGGAAGTCGGCCCGGTTGGCGTGCAGCAGCTCCGAGGCCATCCGGATCGTGGTCAGCGGCGTGCGCAGCTCGTGCGAGACGTCGCTGGTGAAGCGCCGCTGCAGCCGGGACAGCTCCTCCAGCCGGCGGATCTGGCGTTGCAGGCTGCCGGCCATGTCGTTGAACGAGCGGCCCAGCCGGGCCAGGTCGTCGGTGCCGCGCACCTTGATGCGCTGGGCCAGATCGCCGTCGGCCAGCCGGCTCGCGGTCTCGGCCGCCACCCGAACGGGCCGCACCACCTGCCGGGTGACCAGCAGCGCGATGGCCAGCACGAGCAGGACGAGGGCCAGCCCGGAGATGAGCACGGTGCGCTGGATCAGGGCGATCGTCTGCTGCTCGGCCGTGAGCGGGAACAGGTAGTACAGCTCGAACAGGCCGGTGCGGGCCTGTACCGGCTCGCCGACGATGAGCCCGCGCACGGTCGTATGGCTGGTGGGCGACTCCTGGACCGGCGCGTACTGCACGGCCAGGTTGAGGCCCTGGACGGCCCGGCGCAGCGAGGTCGGGATCGCGCCCGGCCCGGAGGTGGTGTCGTTGCTGGCCGACGTGGACTCGATCACGATGCTGAACAGCCCGGCGCTGCCGCCGCTGGCGGTCAGGTCGGCCGTGATCTGGTCCTGGGCGTCGCGCACGTCGGCGACCACGCCGGCGTCGACGCCGGCCAGCACGGCCTGGGCTGATTCCAGGCCGATCTTCGCCTGGCCGATCGCGGCCTGCCGCTTGGCCCGCAGGATGCCGCCGGTCACCTGGTCGGTGAGCAGGATGCCGATGATCAGGACGACGACACCGGTGACGACGCACGGTGGTGGTGCCGACCCGCAGTTGCAGCGAGTGCCGCCAGGTCTGCACGACGCTGCGCCAGGCCGAGCCGACCTGGTCGGCGATGCGACCAGGGGCGTCCCGGAGAAGACGGGTCACGGCGGCCCGGCTTTGTACCCGACCCCCCGCACGGTGAGCACGACCTCGGGGCGCTCGGGATCGCGCTCGACCTTCGAGCGCAACCGCTGCACGTGCACGTTGACCAGCCGGGTGTCGGCCGCATGCCGGTAGCCCCAGACCTGCTCCAGCAGCACCTCGCGGGTGAACACCTGGCGGGGCTTGCGGGCCAGCGCGACGAGCAGGTCGAACTCGAGCGGGGTGAGCGGCACGGGCTGGCCCTCGCGGGTGACCTGGTGGGCCGGGACGTCGATCTGCACGGCCGAGTCGGGCGGGCCGATCGTCAGGGCCTCGCTGGCGATGTCCTCGTGCTGGCGCAGCCGGGCCCGCATCCGGGCCACCAGCTCCTTCGGCTTGAACGGCTTGACCACGTAGTCGTCGGCGCCGGACTCGAGCCCGAGCACGATGTCGACGGTGTCGCTCTTGGCCGTCAGCATGATGATCGGCGTGCCGCTCTCGGCCCGGATGGCCCGGCACACGTCGATACCGGACAGCCCGGGCAGCATCAGGTCGAGCAGCACCACGTCGGGTTTGGACTCGCGGAAGGCCTGCAGGGCCCGGCTGCCGTCGGCCACGAAGGCCGGATCGAAGCCGTCGGTGCGCAGCACAATCCCGAGCATTTCGGCCAGGGCGGAGTCGTCGTCGACTACCAGCACGCGAGGTTTCACGCCCACATCGTGACACTTCACGTGCGGGAGGGCATGATCCGCCGCGGCTAGGGTGTGTCCCGAGACCAACGGGAGGGCAGCGTGGCGCAGCCGCCGTACGGCTATTACCCCGCTCCGAATCCGTACTACGCCGCCCCCGTCCCCCAGCCCGGCTGCATCCCGCTGCGGCCGCTGGCCGTCAGCGACATCCTCGACGGCACGTTCAAGGTCATCCGGCGCAACCCGCGGGTCACCCTCGGGCTCTCGGCCCTCGTCGCGGTGATCCAGGTGATCGGCACGGCCGGCTTCCAGGTCGCGATCTTCCACCAGCTCAGCCAGGTCCGGATCAACGATGCGGCCCATCCCGACGACCAGTCGGCCAACCTCGCCCCGCTGCTCACCGAGCTCACGTCCCTCTTCAGCATCCTCGTGATCGGCGCCGTGCTCGGCGCGGTGCTCACCGGCATGCTCACCGTCGTCATCACCCAGGACGTGCTCGGGGTGCGCCTCGGCGCCGGCGAGGTGTGGCGCCGGGTCAAGGGCCGCATGTGGCCGCTCGTCGGGTTGTCGCTGCTGACGGCGTTACTGCAGGGCATCGGCCTGGCCCTGTGCCTCGCGCCCGGCATCTGGTTGTGGGGCATCTGGGCCGTCGCCGTGCCCGCGCTCATGGTCGAGGGCACCACGGTCCGGGGCGCGCTGGGCCGGTCCCGCCGCTTGGTCCAGGGCACGTTCTGGCGGGTGTGGGGCATCCGCGCCCTCGGTGCGCTCCTGGTCGGCATCGTCGGCTCGATCATCACCATGCCGTTCTCGGCGCTGGGCCTGGCCCTGAGCGGCGGCGGCCTGGACACGCTGACCGGCCGGGCGGCCACGCTGCCGGTGGCCTATCTCGTCGTCACCTCGATCGGCTCGATCGTGTCGGTGACGTTCACGGCGCCGGTGCGGGCCGGAATCGACGCGTTGTTGTACGTGGACCTGCGCATGCGCAAGGAGGGGATGGACATCGCGTTGCAGCAGAGCATCGGCCGGCGCGCGGTCACGCCGCAGACCAACCAGCCGCCGCCGCGCGGCGCGGCGTTCTAGGACATGTCCGCACTCGCCGTCCTGCTGCTCGACCCGGTCGGCGGGTCGGCCGCGCAGCGCCAGGCCGAGCAGGAACTGCGCAAGGCCGAGTACCACCGCGACGACCCGACACTGCTGTCGCGGGCCCTGACCTGGTTGGGCGATCGCCTGGACTGGCTGTTCCACGGCCCGGCCGGTGGGCACGCGGCCCTGCTCGCGCTCGTCGTGCTGCTGGTCGCGATCACGCTGGCCATCGCCAAGGCCGGCGTGCCC
Source organism: uncultured Actinomycetota bacterium (assembly GCA_963713245.1). Lineage (GTDB taxonomy): Bacteria > Actinomycetota > Actinomycetes > Mycobacteriales > Jatrophihabitantaceae > CAVQKZ01. The sequence continues at coordinate 2,165,209 of CAVQKZ010000001.1, read as the reverse complement.
CGGCGCACGCCGCGTCGGACCGCAGTGGCCGGCGACGACCCGCTGCGGCCGGACACCGCACGCGACCATCGCCGGCTCGCGACCGAGTTCGCCGCGGCCGGGCGCCGGGACGAGGCGATGCGCGAGTGGCTGCGGGCGGCCATCCAGACCATCGAGGACCGCGGGGTGCTCGCCCCGGAGCCCGGGCGCACCGGTGCGGCCACGGCCCGGGAGGCCGGGCCGCTGCTGCCGTCCGCGGCCGCCGACCTGCGGGCCGCGACCGAGGCGTTCGACGAGGTCTGGTTCGGCGGGCGCCCGGCCGACGACGGTGACGTCGCGGTGGCCCAGGCCGCGGCCGACGGGGTGCGGGCCGCGCGGATCGAGCGGCTGGCGCCCGACCGCGTCCGGGTACGCGCAGCCATGGTGACGACCGCGGCGGCGCCGGGCGTCACCGCCGGGGCGGTGGTGCGCCCGGCCTGGCGGCGGCTGCGGTTCTGGCTGGCGCTCGGGGTGCTGCTCGCGCTGGCCGGAGTAGCGGTCGCGCTGTTGTCGCCGCGGCCGGGCCGGGCGCTGGATCCCAGGTCGGCCAGCAAGGACGGCAGCAAGGCCCTGGCCGTGCTACTGGCCCGGCACGGCACGGCCGTCACCCGCAGTACGAGCCTGGCTGATGCCGAACGGGCCGGCGCCGCCACCGTCCTGGTCGTCGCGCCCGACTCCTACTCCGCGGCCCAGCTCGCCCGGCTGAGCCGGGACGCCGGGCGGCTGGTGCTGGCCAGGCCGTCGGTGGCCGCCCTGCGCGCGGTGGCGCCGGCGGTCGTGGCGGTGGACACGGCCGGCGGCGGCCCGACTGCGCCGGCCTGTGCCGAGCCGGGCGCGCTGGCGGCCGGTTCGGTCGACCTACCCGAGGCGCAGACGTACCGCACCACCGAAGGCAGCGCCTGCTTCGGCGGTGCCGTGGTCGTGGCCCCGCGGCTGGTCGTGCTCGGCTCGGCCGCCGTGCTGCGCAACGACGCCCTGGCCCATGACGGTGTCGCCGCGCTCGACCTGAACTCGATCTCCGGCAACGGGTCCGCGCGGCGGGTGGTGTGGCTGTTGCCGGGCGCGCGAGGCGGCCGGTCCGGGCGCGCCGAGTGTCTGGCAGCTCTTCCCGGCCGGGGCGCACCGCGCGTTCGGCTGGCTGGTCGTCGTCGGGCTGCTGCTGGTGCTGTGGCAGGGCCGGCGGCTCGGGCCGGCCGTTACCGAGCCGCTGCCGGTGGTGGTGCGCGCGGCCGAGGTGGTCGAGGGCCACGGCCGGCTCTACCGGCGGGCCGGCGCCCGCGACCGCGCCGCCGCCGCCCTGCGCGCCGCGGCCGTGGCCCGGCTCGGCGCCCATCTCGGACTGCACCGCAGTCCGGTCGGGCCGGTCGCGGCCGTGGTCGCGGCGGCCGCCGGACGTCCCGGTGCTTCCGTCGTGCAGTTGCTGGCCGGCCCGCCCCCGGCCGACGACGCCGACCTGCTGCGGCTGGTCACCGCTCTCGACGAACTGGAACGGGCGGCCGGCGTGCCGCCCCGAGCGAAGGGAACCCGCCTGTGAGCGAGCCCAAGGACCCCGCCCGCGAGGGCCTGCACCGGCTGCGGACCGAGGTGGCCAAGGCCGTCGTCGGGCAGGACCCGGCCGTCACCGGCGTGCTGATCGGGTTGCTGTGCCGCGGCCACGTCCTGGTCGAGGGAGTGCCGGGCGTGGCCAAGACGCTGCTGGTCCGCGCCCTGGCCGCCGCGCTGGAGCTGCGCACGACCCGCATCCAGTTCACCGCCGACCTGATGCCCGGCGACGTCACCGGCTCGCTGATCTACGACCCGTCGACCGGGCGCTTCGAGTTCCGCGAGGGGCCGGTGTTCACCAACCTGCTGCTGGCCGACGAGATCAACCGCACCCCGCCGAAGACGCAGTCGGCGCTGCTGGAGGCGATGGAGGAGCGGCAGGTCTCCGTCGACGGCACGCCCGCGGCCGCTGCCGGACCCGTTCTGCGTCATCGCCACCCAGAACCCGGTCGAGTACGAGGGCACGTATCCGCTGCCCGAGGCCCAGCTGGACCGGTTCCTGGTCAAGGTGACGATGCCGCTGCCCGACCGCGAGACCGAACTGCGCATCCTGGCCGCGCACGCCGCCGGCTTCGACCCGCGCGACCTGGCCGCGGGCCGGGGTGCGCGCGGTGACCTCGGCCGCCGACCTCGCCGCGGCTGCCGACGCGGTGCGGGCCGTGCACATCGACCCGGCGGTGCTCGCCTACATCGTCGAACTGGTGCGCGCCACCCGGGCCGCGCCGTCGGCCGCGCTCGGCGTCTCGCCCCGCGGCGCCACCGCCCTGCTGGCCACGTCGCGGGCCTGGGCCTGGCTGTCCGGACGCGAGTTCGTCACGCCCGACGACGTGCAGGCCCTGGCCCGGCCGACGTTCCGGCACCGCATCCAGCTGCGGCCCGAGGCCGAACTCGAAGGCATGACCGTCGACGCCCTGCTCGAGTCGGTGCTCTCGTCCGTGCCGGTGCCGCGGTGACGCGGTGGCGTTGACGGGACGGCTCGTCCCCCTGGCCCTGGTCGGGCTGCTGCTCGCGGCCTGGTCGGCGTGCGGCGGTGCTGGTCTTCGCCGCGCTGCTCGTCGGCGTCGTGGTCGTTCGACCTGCTGCTGGCGGCCCGGATCGCCGACCTGCGGCTGAGCCGCGACCCGAGCCAGGCCGTGCGGCTCGGCGAACTCGGCCGAGACCGTCCTGCGCATCGACAACACCGGCCGGCGCCGGCTGCGCGCGCTGGTCCGCGATGCCTGGGTGCCGTCGGCCGGGGCCGCGCCGCGCCGCCAGGTCGTCGACGTCGGGCCGGGCGAGCGCGGCACCGTCGAGACGCTCTCTGCGCCCGACCCGCCGCGGCCATCGGCCCGCCGTCACCGTGACGATCCGCTCGTACGGGCCGGTGGGGGTGGCCGCGCGCCAGCGCCGGGTGCCCGTGCCGGGCGCGCTGACCGTGCTGCCGCGCATTCGGCTCGCGCCGGTTCCTGCCCGAGAAGCTGTCCCGGCTGCGCCAGATCGACGGCGCGGTGCTGATGCGCCAGCGCGGCCAGGGCAGCGAGTTCGACTCGCTGCGCACCTATGTCCTCGGCGACGACGTGCGCGCCATCGACTGGCGGGCGACCGCCCGCTCGCGCGACGTGGTCGTGCGCACCTGGCGGCCCGAGCGCGACCGGCACATCGTGCTCGCCGTCGACACCGGCCGCACCTCGGCCGCGCGCCTGGGCGACGAGCCGCGCCTCGACGCGGCGCTGGACGCCTGCCTGCTGCTCGGCCGCGGTCGCCTCGCGGGCCGGCGACCGGGTGGCGCTCGTCGCCGCCGACACCGCCGTGCGGGCCCGGCTCGGGCCGACCGCCGGGCGCGACGTGCTGCCCAAGCTGGTCACCGCGCTGACCCCGATCGAGCCGGCGCTGGTCGAGACCGACCCGCAACTGCTCGCGGCCGAGGTGCTGCGGCAGGTGTCCAAGCGCTCGCTGGTCGTGCTGTTCAGCGCCCTCGACACCGCGGCCGACACCGGCCTGCTGCCCGCGGCCCGGGTGCTCGCGGCCCGGCACGAGCTCGTCGTCGCCTCGGTGGCCGACCCGTCGGTCGGGGCGCTGGCCGCGGCCCGGGACGACTCGGCCGACGTCTACACCGCGGCCGCGGCCGAACTCGCCGCGGCGGCCCGGCGCGCGGTGACCGACCAGCTCGGCCGGCTCGGCGCCCACGTGGTCGACGCCCCGGCCGACGTCTTCGCCTCACACGTCACCGACGCCTACCTCAACCTGAAAGCCGCCGGCCGCCTCTGACGGCCCCGCCCGCCGCTCGCTTTGACCCCCTCAGCGCCGTAACCAGACCCGCCCAGCGACGCTGGCGGGGTCAAAGCGGGGGTTGGGGGGTGAGCCAGGGGTCAGGCGGCGGGGAGGACGTCCTCGCGCTCGTCGGCCACCAGATCGCCGGTGGCCCCGGCCCGCACCCCGCGGCGGCCCAGCACGACGACATAGGTCAGGAACGCCACCTCGGCGACCACCCCGATGCCGATCCGGGCCGCGGTCGGCAGGCCCGACGGCGTGACGAACGCTTCGATGACGCCGGACACCAGCAACACGCCGGCCAGCCCCAGCGCGACGACCGCGGCCACCCGCCCGGCCTCGGCCAAGGCCCGGGCCCGGGGCAGTGCGCCCGGCGCCACCCAGGCCCAGCCCGGTGCGCAGGCCGATGCCGCCGGCCACGAACACCGCGGTCAGTTCGAGCAGGCCGTGCGGCAGGATCAGCCCGAAGAACACGTTGGCCTTGCCCGCGCCGAGCATGGCCCCGCCGACCACGCCCAGGTTCACCGCGTTCGACCAGAGCAGGTACAGCGTCCCGACCAGGGTCACGCCGAGGAACAGGGCCATGGCCGCGACCAGGGCGTTGTTCGTCCACACCTGCGCCGCGAACGAGCGGGCCGGGTGCGCGGAGTAGTAGTCGCTGAAGTCGTGGTCGACGAGCTGGCGGATCTGGTCGGACGACAGCAGCCGGTTGATCCGGTCCGGGTGGGCCCGCAGCCACAGCATCATCGCGGCGGCGACGGCGACGTTGGCCGCGGCCGTCAGCACCGACCAGCGCCAGGTGCGGTAGACCGCGACCGGGAAGTCGACGGTGACGCCGCGGGCCAGCGCGGCCCAGCCGCTGGCCCGGCTGCCGCCCACGGTCGCGGCGCGGGCCCGCGACAAGAGCCCCGACAGCCGGGCCGCGAGCATCGGGTCGGGGGCCCGCGACTGGACCAGGGCCAGGTGCGTGGCCACCCGCTTGTAGCGGACGACGAGCTCGTCGGCCTCGGCCCCGTCGAGCCGCCGGCGCCGCGCGAGCGCGTCCAGCCGCGCCCACTCGGCGCTGTGGCTGGCGATGAAGGAGTCGAGGTCCACGGTGCTCGGCAGTCTATGGTGCGGCCATGGGTGGTCAGCTCGTATCCGGCGAGGGGGTCGCCTACGAACTGAACCACGCCGGCATCGGCTCGCGCATCGTCGCGGCCGTGATCGACCTCGTGGTCCAGTTCGTCGTCCTGCTGGTCCTGTTCGCCACCTACGCCGGGATCGGGGCCGATTCGGCGGCGATGACCGCGATCATCATCGCCACCGTGGTCCTGGTCATCGCCGGTTACCCGATCATCCTGGAGTGGCTGACCCGGGGCCGGACGCTGGGCAAGCTCTGGCTCGGCCTGCGGGTGGTGCGCGACGACGGCGGCCCGATCGGGTTCCGGCAGGCCCTGGTCCGCGGCCTGGCCGGGCTGATCCTGGAGAAGCCCGGCCTGTTCGCGCCGCTGAGCACGTTCGTCGGTTTCGCGACGATCCTGTTCAGCTCGGACCAGAAGCGGGTCGGCGACATGATGGCGGGCACGTTCGTCCTCAACGAGCGGGCCGGTACGAGCCGCACGATCGCGGCCAGCGACTTCTACGTCCCGTACGGGCTGCAGCCGTGGGCCGCGGCCCTGGACCTGAGCCGGCTCGACGACCGGCTCGCGCTGGCCGTACGGCAGTTCGTGCTGCGCGCACCGCAGTTGACGCCGGCCGCGCAGAATTCGCTCGGCGACCAGTTGCGAGCCCAGGTGCTGGCCGTGCTCAGCCCACCGCCGCCGCCGGGCACGCCCACGCCGATGCTGCTCACCGCGGTGCTGAGCGAGCGCCGGCGCCGGTCCGAGGCGTCGAGCGCGGGCCAGCCCCGGCCCGGGGCCTGGACCGGCGCCTGGACCGGCCCGCCGCCGACCACACCGCCACCGTCGGCCTCGAGCGCGCCACCGCAGCCACCACCCGCCAGCCGTCGGGCTCACCGTTCGCACCGCCGAGCTGATCACGCGCAGTAATTGTCACCGTTCCGGTCGTACCGGATAACTGGTACAAATAGTTTGCCTACTTTCGGCATCGCCTCTCGGAGGTTCCCGTGCGTAGATCGCGTCTGTTCACCCTGACAACAGCCATCACGGGAATCGCCGCGGTTCTCGTTGCCGCCGCGCCGGCCGCCGGGGCCGCGGGCGCCCGCTACGTCGCGCTCGGCGACTCGTACTCCTCCGGCGTCGGCGCGGGGAACTACACGGCCGACAGCGGCAGCTGCGACCGCAGCACGAACGCCTATTCCCAGCTCTGGGCCAACGCCCACGCGCCGGCCTCGTACGTGTCGGTGGCCTGCTCCGGGGCCAAGACCACCGACGTCAACGCCAACCAGCTCTCAGCGCTGTCGGCAAGCACCACGCTGGTCAGCATCTCGATCGGCGGCAACGACCTGGGCTTCGCCAACATCATGCAGGACTGCGTCCTCTACAGCACCGACACCTGCGTCAGCGAACTCAACGCCGCCGAGAACGTGGCCCGCACCTCGTTGCCGGGCTGGCTCGACACCACCTACAACGGCATCCGCAGCCACGCCCCGAGCGCGCGCGTCGTCGTCATGGACTACCCGCGCTTCTACCACGACCTCTGGTACTGCGTCGGGCTCAGCTCGACCGACCGCAACAAGATCAACGAGGCCGCGGACGTGCTCGACGGCGTGACCCAGTCGGCGGCCTCGCGGCACGGCTTCTCCTTCGGCGACGTGCGCCCGGCCTTCGCCAACGGCCACGAGATCTGCGACGGCAGCAGCAGCTGGCTGCACTCGGTCGACCTGAGCGACATCGGGGACTCGTACCACCCGACGGCGGCCGGCCAGTCCGGCGGCTACCTGCCCGCGTTCACCGCGCAGGCCGGCAGCTGACCTGACGGCGGCGGCATAACCAGCACGGGCGGCCCGGGCGGTTCAGCCGCCGGCCACCGACGGAAGGACCAGCACCTCGGCGTCAACCGGCACCGAGGCGGCCAGCCCGCCGGAGCGCCGGGCGTCCTCGCCGTCGACGTAGATGTTGACGAAGCGCCGCAGCTCGCCCTGCTCGTCGCGGATGCGCCGGGTCAGGGCGGGCTTGCGAGCCGCGAGCTCGTCGAGCAGCTGGCCGAGGCTGGCCGGCCCGTCGAGCGGCACCTCAATCGTCGATTCACCATCGGTGAACTGCCGTAACGCACCGGGCAGCGACCACGCGGGGCATGCCGGCTCACCCCACCGCGGCCGCGCGCACGGTGAGCACGTCGGGCAGGTGGGCGGCCACGAGCGACCAGTGCTCGCCCTCGTCCGGGCTGGCGTACACCTCGCCGTTGCGGGTGCCGAAGTAGATCCCGGCCGGGTCGACGTCGTCGGCGCACATCGCGTCGCGCAGCACCGTGCCGTAGTAGTCCTGCTGGGGCAGACCGGCCGACAGGGGCGTCCACGACTTGCCGGCGTCCTCGGTGCGGTACACCCGGCAGGCGTGCTCGGGCGGCAGCCGCTCGCCGTCGGCGACGATCGGGAAGTTGTAGGCGACGTCGGCGCGACGGGGATGGGCCACCATCGCGAACCCGAAGTCGGTGGGCAACGTGTCGGCGATCGAATCCCAGCTGCGGCCGTCGTCGTCACTGCGGTAGACGCCGTGATGGTTCTGCAGGTACAGCCGGTCGGCGTCCCGGGTGTCCCGGGCGACCTTGTGCACGCACTGCCCGAATTCCGGCCAGGGGTCGGGGAAGAAGTAGGCCTTGACGCCCTTGTTGGCCGCCGACCACGTGGCCCCGGCATCCTCGGTGCGGTACACGCCGCCGGTGGACATGGCGACCAGGACCCGCTGCGGATCGTCGGGGTGCGGCAGCACGGTGTGGATGGCCGCGCCGCCGAAACCCGCGCCCCACTCGGGCCGGTGCGGGTGCTCCCACAGCGAGCGGACGAACGTGAAGTGCTCGCCGCCGTCGTCGCTGCGGAACAGGCCCTGCGGCTCGCTGCCGGCCCACACGACGCCGGGCTCGCTGGCCGACGGCGACAACTGCCAGACCCGCGCGAGCGAGGCCTCGGTGTCCTCGGGGAAGGCGACGGCGCCCTGCTCGGGCTCGGCCCAGGTCTGACCCAGGTCGTCGCTGTGGAACACCGACGGCCCCCAGTGCTCACTGGTGGCCGAGGCCAGCACCCTGGGCCGGTCGCCGCGGGTGTCGATGGCGACGGCGTAGACGCCGTTCATCAGGAAGTGCGGTTCGGACAGTTGCCAGGCGGCGCGGTCGCTGCTGCGGGCCAGGAACAGGCCCTTGGCCGTGCCGATCGCGAGCAGTACATCGGTCATGGCAGGCAGCCTGGCACGCCCCACCGACATCGGCCAGCCCCACCGCAAACGCCGGACGCCCGCCACCTGATCGGTGGCGGGCGTCCGGGTGCGGTCGGTTGCTCAGTAGCGGTAGTGGTCAGGCTTGTACGGGCCGGCCACGTCGACGCCGATGTACTCGGCCTGCGACTTGGTCAGCGTCGTCAGCTTGGCGCCGACAGCCTCGAGGTGCAGCCGGGCCACCTTCTCGTCGAGGTGCTTGGGCAGCACGTAGACGTTGTTCTCGTACTCGCCGCGCTTGGTGTGGATCTCGATCTGCGCGATCGTCTGGTTCGAGAACGACGCCGACATGACGAAGCTGGGGTGGCCGGTGGCGTTGCCCAGGTTCAGCAGCCGGCCCTCGCTGAGCACGATGATCGAGTGGCCGTCGGGGAAGACCCACTCGTGCACCTGCGGCTTGATCTCGATCTTCTGGATGCCCGGCACCTTCGCCAGCCCGGCCATGTCGATCTCGTTGTCGAAGTGGCCGATGTTGCCGACGATGGCCTGGTGCTTCATCTGGCTCATGTGCTCGGCCATGATGATGTCCTTGTTGCCGGTCGTGGTGACGAAGATGTCGACCTTGCCGACGACGTCCTCGAGCGTGACGACCTCGAGGCCGTCCATGGCCGCCTGCAGCGCGCAGATCGGGTCGACCTCGCTGACCACGACGCGAGCGCCCTGGCCGCGCAGTGACTCGACCGAGCCCTTGCCGACGTCGCCGTAGCCGCAGACGAGGGCGAGCTTGCCCGAGATCATCACGTCGGTGCCGCGGTTGAGGCCGTCGATGAGCGAGTGCCGCACGCCGTACTTGTTGTCGAACTTCGACTTGGTGACCGAGTCGTTGACGTTGATGGCCGGGAACAGCAGGGTGCCGGCCTTGGCGAACTCGTACAGCCGGTGCACGCCGGTCGTGGTCTCCTCGGTGACGCCGATGATGTCGGCCGCCATCCGGGTGTACTTGCCGGGCTGCTCGGCGACCGAGCGGCGCAGCGTGTCGAGGATGATCGCGTACTCCTCGGAGTCGTTCTCGTCGGTGGCCGGCACTGCGCCGGTGGCCTCGAACTCCACGCCCATGTGGATCAGCAGGGTGGCGTCACCGCCGTCGTCGACGATCGAGTCCGGGCCGGAGCCGTCGGGCCAGACGAGCATCTGCTCGGTGCACCACCAGTACTCCTCCAGCGTCTCGCCCTTCCAGGCGTAGACCGAGCAGCCCTGCGGGTTGTCCGGCGTGCCGTCCGGGCCGACGACGATCGCCGCGGCCGCGTGGTCCTGGGTCGAGAAGATGTTGCAGCTGACCCAGCGGACGTCGGCGCCGAGGGCGACCAGGGTCTCGATGAGCACCGCGGTCTGCACGGTCATGTGCAGGGAGCCGGCGACCTTCTTGCCCTTGAGCGGCTGGGACGGGCCGAACTCGCGGCGCAGGGCCATCAGGCCCGGCATCTCGTGCTCGGCCAGGCGGATCTCCTTGCGGCCGAACTCGGCCAGGGACAGGTCGGCGACCTTGAAGTCGGCGACGCTCCCGGCGCTGTCCGGGGTGAGGGTGACGCTCACGGGTGCTCCTTGTTGTTGTTGTCGATGGACGGGGTGTTGCTCGTCAGGGGTGGCGAGGCGGCGGTAGATCCCCGCCCCGGGCGGTGCGGCCGAACGGTGGATCGGCCCGAACCAGTCATCGACGGCGCGGGCCAGCTGGGGATCGGTGCGCATCCGCAGCTCGAAGGCGATTTCGGTGATGCCCAGATCGTGGCCGTCGATCAGCTCGCGGAGGCGTTGCAGCCGCTCGATCTGACGGGGGCCGTAGTGTCGGTGACCGCCGGGACTGCGCAGGGCGGCAACCAGGCCGGCCTGCTCCAGATAGCGCAGCATGCGCTGGGACCACCCGGTGGTCTCGGCCGCTTGCTGGATCGTCAACGACTGCATCGCCGACGAATCTACCACGGTCGTGTCAGACTCCCGAAATCGCCCGCTATCGAGCGGTTGCGGTCCGGCTCAGGCCGAGGCGCCGACCGTGGCCACGAACACCCGGCCGGCGCCGTGCACCGTGGCCCCCTCGGCGGCCCCATCGGCGGCCCCATCGGCGGCTGCGGCCACGAAGGCGGCATGGCCCGGCGTCAGTTCCACGGCGTCGGCTGCGGCCGCGACCAACCCGGCCCCCGCGGTGCCCAGCACGATCTGCGGGACGGCGCGGTCGAGTTCGTACGGCCCGGCTGCTGCGGTCAGGTCCACCCGCGACAACGCGAAGTCCGGGACGGGCACGTGGAACGTCAGGGCCGAACCGTCGTCGTCGGCGGTCCAGCGCGGTTCGGCCAAGGGGCTGAAGTCGGTGATCTTCAGCAGTTCGTCGACGTCGACGTGCTTGGGCGTCAGCCCGCAGCGCAGCACGTTGTCGCTGTTGGCCATGATCTCCACGCCCATGCCGCGCAGGTAGCAGTGCACGTTGCCGGCGGCCAGGAAGATGGCCTGCCCGGGCTCGAGCCGGACGTAGTTGAGCAGCACGGCGAGCGCCGCGCCCACGTCGCCGGGAAAGTCTCCGGCCGCGACCAGCACGGCGCGGGCCGGCCCGGCCCACTCGTCGTCGTCGGGGACGGTCGCGGCCCGGGCGGCGACGGCCTCCGCCACCGGCTTCGGGTCGGTCAGGGTGATCAGGTAGGTGAACGCGGAGCGCAGCCCGTCCGGGCCGGCGAGCAGGTCGCGCACCGGCGTCAACTCGGGGACGGCCCACGCGTCCAGCAGCCGCCGCGTGTCCTCGACCGGCCGGAACCCGCACAGGGCCTCGAACGGGGTGAGCGCGCAGATCAGCTCGGGCTTGTGGTTGGCGTCGCGGTAGTTGCGCTCGGGCGCGTCGCGGGGGATGCCGGCCGCGTCCTCGGCCGCGAAGCCGGCCCGGGCCTGCTCGATCGTCGGATGCACCTGCATCGACAGTGCGGTCTCGACGGCCAGCACCTTGAGCAGGAACGGCAGCCGCGGGCCGAAGCGGTCCACGGTGGCCGCGCCGAGCAGGCGTTGCGGCTCGGCCGCGATCAGCGCGTCGAGCGTGCTGCCGTGCTCCGGCGCCGGTGACGGGTCGTCGCTGTGCGCGCCGAACCAGAGTTCGGCCGCGGGCTCACCGTCGGGGGCGACGCCGAGCAGCTCGGGCAGGGCCGTGCGCGAGCCCCAGGCGTAGTGGCGGACGACCCCGGCCAGGGCGAACACGGGTGGCACCGGCACCGCCGCATTCTATGGCACCGGGCTCGGGCCGGATGCCCGGTCGACGTCGGGCTCGAGGTAGATGACCCGGGCGGACGGCACGGCCTCTCGCACCCGGGCCTCGGCCGCGTCGATGGTGCCGGCGACATCGGCGAACGACGTGTCGGCCGGCATCGAGATCTTCGCCGCCACCAGCAGTTCTTCCGGGCCGAGATGCATGGTGCGCAGGTGGATGACCCGGTCGACTCCCCCGCCCAGCAGGGCCGTGGCGATGGCCCGCGACCTGCGCCGGCGCGGCCGCCTCGCCGATGAGCAGGCTCTTGGTCTCGATGACCAGGATGACCGCGACCGAGATCAGCAGCAGCCCGATGCCGAGCGTGCCGATGCCGTCCCACACCGCCTCGTGCGTCAGCGACGACAGCCCCACGCCGACGAGGGCGAGGGTGAGCCCGATCAGCGCGGCGACGTCCTCGAGCAGCACCAGCGGCAGCTCGGGGACCTTGGCGTGCCGGATGAACGCGGCCCAGCTGTCGGTGCCCTTGTGCGGGCGCGACTCGTGCACGGCGGTGCGCAGCGAGAACGACTCCAGGCCGACGGCGACGGCCAGCACGACGACGGCCACGACCGGCGAGTCGAGGTGGTGCGGGTGCCGGATCTTCTCGATGCCCTCGTACACCGCGAACAGCCCGCCGGCCGAGAACAGCATCAGCGCGACCAGGAAGGCGAACACGTACCGGTCGCGGCCGTAGCCGAACGGATGCTCGGGCGTGGCCCGCCGCCGCGACGAGCGGGCCCCGACCAGCAGCAGGCCCTGGTTGCCGGAGTCGACGACCGAGTGCACCCCTTCGGCCAGCATCGAGGACGAGCCGGTGATCGCGAACGCGACGAACTTGATCACGGCGATGCCGAGGTTGGCCCCGAGCGCGGCCAGGACGGCCTTCGAGCCGCCGGACGTACTCATCAGTGCGCCAGCTCGGCCGGGTTGGCGCGACCCGGGATCCAGGCCGAGCCCGAAGGCCAGGTAGGCGGCGGTGAACTCGCCGAACGCGGCGGCCGCGGCGAAGCGCACGAGCGGTTCGCCCGGCGGGCACGTCGACGCTCGAGGACCGCAGCCCGAACTCGCCGGCCAGGGTGTGCAGCGCCGACGCGGCCCGGCGGGCGGCCACCTCGTCGAGCTGGATCTGCGTGCCGGTGCGGGCGCCGAGCTCGGGATCGTCCGGGCTGCCGTCGTCGCCGATGACCAGCAGCCGGGCCCGCAGCGCCGCCGGCTCCTCGATGCGGTCGCGGAACAAGTCCACCGGCGCGCCCGGACCGGCGCCGCGCAGCAGCGCGCCGGCCCGCCCGACCCCGTCGGGCAGGCTCACCGCCACGGCGGGGACGCCGGCGCACAGCTGCAGCGCGTCGGCGGTCGCCCGGGCGGCCACCCCGGCCAGCGCGCCGGCCCCGACGATCAGCGGCAGCGACTCGGCGAACTCCACCGCCAGCGACTTGGCCGCGTTGGTGAACAGCTCGCCGGTCGGCCGGCAGGCCTCGGCCGTCGCGTCGAGGGCGTCGGCGATCTCGCCCAGCAGCGCGGACGAGATGCTGTGCACGCCGAGCGCGTCGAGGGCCTGCAGCAGCGGGGTGAGCACGGCCCAGCGCGCGGCCCGCGGGTTGAGATCCTCGGACAGCTCGTGCACCGGGGCCCGGCCCGAAGCGGCGGCGACCTGCGAACCGGCCGGCGCGGCCACGGCCATGGCCAGCCCGCGCCGCGCACCCTGCTCGGCCAGCTCGGCCAGCCGCGGGTGCCGGCCGTCGACGGCGCCGATCAGCAGTGCGTCCGACGGCCCGGCCCAGCGCGGCAGTTCGACCCCGTGCCACGGCATGGCCGGAGCGACCGCGCAGCTGAGCCGGGTGAGCACCCGGGTCGAGGCCGACGGGGGCGCGTCGGTGGCGATCAGCATGGCCCGCGGCAGCTCGCCGCGCAGCCGCTCGACCCCGAAGTCCGGGGCGGTGTCGATGGCATGGCGCACCTGCGCGCCGGCCGTGGCCAGCTTCCACAGCAGCCGCTGCTCGTCGCGACGCTGCAGCAGGTCGGCGTCGGCGAGCAGCGCCTCGTCGAAACTCACTACGTGGCCTGGGGGGTGCCGTCGTTCAGCCGGCCGCGTGGCCCAGGCCGTTGGGCCCGGGCGTCGCGTCGTCGATGAGCAGGACCGGGATGCCGTCGCGGATCGGGAAGCTCGACGCGCAGAACGTGCACACCAGCACGTCCTCGCCGCCGGCGGTCTCTTCGCGCAGCGGGGCGTGGTCGTCGCTCGGGCAGGCCAGCAGCTCCAGCAGGGTGGCGTCGATCATGGTGTCCTCCGGCTCAGCCGCGGATGACGGCAAGGACGTCGTCGCGGACCTTGGCCATCGTCGCCTCGTCGGCCGCCTCGACGTTCAGGCGCAGCAGCGGCTCGGTGTTCGAGGCCCGCACGTTGAACCAGCTGCCGTCGTCGAACTCGACGGTCAGCCCGTCGAGTTCGTCGCTGTGGCTGGCCCGCTCGCCGAACTCGGCCCGCACGGCCTCCAGCCGGCCGGCCTGGTCGTCGACGGTGGAGTTGATCTCGCCGGACGCGACGTAGCGGTCGTACTGCGCGGTCAGGTCGGCCAGCGTGCCGGGTTGCTCGCCGAGCGCGGCCAGGACGTGCAGCGCGGCCAGCATGCCGGTGTCGGCGAACCAGAAGTCGCGGAAGTAGTAGTGCGCCGAGTGCTCGCCGCCGAAGACCGCGTTGCGGCGCTTCATCTCGCCCTTGATGAACGAGTGCCCGACCCGGGTGCGCACCGGCTCGCCGCCGTTCTCGCGGATGACCTCGGGCACCGCGTGCGACGTGATCAGGTTGTGGATCACGGTCGCACCCGGCGCCTTGGCCAGTTCGCGGGCCGCGACCAGAGCGGTGATCGCGCTGGGTGACACCGCCTGCCCGGCCGCGTCGACGATGAAGCAGCGGTCGGCGTCGCCGTCGAAGGCGATCCCGATGTCGGCGCCCTCGGCCACCACGGTGCGCTGCAGGTCGACGATGTTCTCCGGCACGAGCGGGTTGGCCTCGTGGTTGGGGAAGGTGCCGTCGAGCTCGAAGTACAGGTCGACGAGCGTCAGCGGCAGGGCCGGCAGGACGGCGTCGCCGAGCACGGCCGGCACGGTGTAGCCGCCCATGCCGTTGCCGGCGTCGACGACCACTTTCAGCGGACGGATGCCGGACAGGTCGACCAGCCCGCGCAGGTACTCGGCGTAGGGGGTGAGCAGGTCGACCTGCTCGACCGTGCCCGCCACCTCGGCCGCCGGCAGCCCGCTGTCGAGATAGGTCTGGGCCCGCTCGCCGATCTCGGCCAGCCCGGAGTCCTGGCCGATGGCCTCGGCGTTGGGCCGCACCATCTTGATGCCGTTGTACTGCGCCGGGTTGTGGCTGGCCGTGAACATCGCGCCGGCCAGGCCCAGATGCCCGGAGGCGAAGTAGAGCATGTCGGTGGAGCCGAGGCCGGCCTCGACCACCGAGGCCCCGCGGTGCAGGGCGCCCTCGGCGAACGCGCGGGCCAGACCCGGGCCGGTGTCGCGCATGTCGTGCGCGGTCACGATCCGCCGCGCACCGGTCACGTCGACGAACGCCGCCCCGATGGCCCGGGCGATCGGTTCGTCGAGTTGGTCGGGGACGGTGCCGCGTACGTCGTATGCCTTGACGATCGTCGAGAGATCCACGCCGGGGAGCCTACCCAGGGCCGAACCCACTGGACGCCCAGTACGCACCGATATGGCGCGCCCGCGTCGGGCCGGTCGGCGGCTCAGTTCGCGGGCGGCACGACCCGCAGGTGACCGCGCCGCCCAGTGGCGGCGTCGGGGTCGGCGTTCATCACCTGGGACGGCTCGACCCGGGCCGCCTCACGCACGGCGTCGGCCAGGGCTTCCAGGTCGTCGGCGTGCGGGATCGGGGCCGGGAAATCGCCGACGTGGCGCATGACCTCCCACCCCTTGGGCACGGTCAGGCCGAGCGCGTGTTCCTCGCACAGGTCGTAGGAATGCGGCTCGGCGAAGCTGGCCAGCGGGCCGACCACGGCGGTCAGATCGGAGTAGGCGTAGGTCAGGGTGGCGACGGCCGGGCGAGTACACCCGGTCCGGGTGCAGCCGCGCACATGTCTCACCGCTCGCTCCGCCATCCTCGACCAACCCTCGTCATTCGGTGCCCGCGCGCTCGCTAGCTGCCCACAGCCGGGGACATTAGCGCCTCGAGCCGGTCGATTCGGGCTTCTGACCCGTCCACACCCCGTCGTGTCGCCATTTTGCTAGCGCAGTCCCGCCTGACACGCCCTAAACTTCGTCCGTGCTCCGCGATCGCCGTCCCTCGCAACCGCAGGTGCCCCGACGGCCACGGCGCGACCGGCGCGGCCGAGGCCTGCGCGGCGGCCTCGCCCCGCGGGCCGTACCGGTCAACCGGAGCCCGAGCGAGGTCTTCGACGATCTGGTCCTGGACGCGGTCGACGAGCTCGAGGTGCACTGGGCCACGGAGCTGGCCGGCGTCGAGTTCGCGGTCGAGGAGGTCCCGCCGGTGGACGCCGGGCCGGCCGTCGACTTCGACCCGGAGATCGTCCTCGACCGGGGCATCCCCCTGGGGCGGCTCTACCGCACCGGCACCGCCGGCATCGCCGAACCGATCGTGGTCCTCTACCGCCGGCCGGTGGAGGCGCGGGCCGTCGACCGCGACGACCGCGCCGACCTGGTCTTCATGATCGTGGCCGAACTGGTGGCCGAGCTGCTGGGCAAGGACGTCGACGAAATCGACCCGCATTAGCAAAGAGTCCGCTCCCGCAGGGAGCGGACTCTTTGCTTAGGTGATTGGCGCCTCGAGGCAGAACGAATCAGACAGCGCGGCGCTTGAGGCGGCGGCGTTCGCGTTCGGACAGGCCGCCCCAGATGCCGAAGCGCTCGTCGTGTTCGAGGGCGTACTGCAGGCACTCGCCGCGGACCTCGCAGCCGGTGCAGATGCGCTTGGCCTCCCGGGTGGAGCCACCCTTCTCCGGGAAGAACGCCTCGGGGTCGGTCTGCGCGCACAGGGCGCGCTCCTGCCAGCTCGCCTCGGCCGGGAGCCCGAACAGGTCCGCAAGATCCTCGTCGGCCAGATTGCTGGTCAGCTCGGTCATGGCGTCCTCCTGACTAGTGGGCGGCCCCGATACGCCCGGAACATCATGACTGGAATTACACGCGTGTCGTTCCCAATAGTCAAGCCGGGCGTCTGTTAAAAGGGCGGTCGCGCGGGCCTAGTGCCGCTTTTGTCCGGCCGTGGGGCTTGCGGCCGCGGTGATGGCGTCCAGAACGGCCCCGACCACGGGCCGTCCGAGCGCACTGGAACGGGCCACGGCGATGAGCCGGCGCTCCAGTTTAGGGGACCGCAACTCGCGGTGTTCCACGTGCGCCACCGTCCCGGCCACCGACAGCCGGGGCAGCACGGCCACCCCGTGGCCGGCCTCGACCGCCCGCACCAGCAACAGCATGTCGTCGGTCTCCCAGCGCACCCGCGGCTCGAAACCCTGGGCCCGGCAGGCCGAGCGCACGGCCAGCCCGCAGGCGGCGTCGTCGGGCGGCATGACCCAGTCGCGCCCGGCCAGGTCGGCCAGCGCCGGGCGGCGGCGGCCGAACGCGCCGACCGCGGCCACGGCCACCAGCGGCTCGGTGCACAGCGCGCGGGTGACCACCGCCTCGGGCAGGGCCAGCGGCACGTAGTCGTACTCGTCGACGACGGCCAGGTCGAGCTCACCGGCCACGAGCAGGCGCAGGGCCTGGGCCGGTTCGGCCGCCCGGACCGCGACCTCGATCCCGGGCTGCGACCCGCGCAGCCCGGCCACCGCGCCGGACACGAACGTGGCCGCGGCACTGGCCACCGACGCGACCGTGACCGGCCCGGCCACGGAGCCGCCCATCCGGTCGAGGTCGGCCCGGGCGCCGGCCAGCACGTCGAGCACCTCGCCCGCCCGGGCCGCGAGCAGCCGCCCGGCCCCGGTGAGCACCGCCCCGCGGGGCGAACGGTCGACCAGGGCGGTGCCGGCCTCGCGTTCCAGCGCCGACACCTGCTGCGACACGGCCGACGAGGTCAGTCCCAGCGAGCGGGCCGCACCGGCGATGGTGCCGCGCAGCCCGACCTCGCGCAGCACGCGCAGCCGACCCACGTCGAGGGTTCGCTCGTCCCCGTTTGGCATAAGTACAACTTACGGCATAGGTTGGCAGTCGTAAGCCAAGCGACGAGGAGCCCTGATGTCCGTCCCCACTCACAACACCCTGGCCGCAGAGACGGCGGCGATCCTGAGCCGCCTCGGGGTCGAGGATCTCCCCCACGTCGGCGACCTGATCGCGCGATCGCCGATCACCGGCGGCGAGCTGGCCCGGTTGCGCTCCTACTCGGCCGACGAGGTCGCGGCCACGATCGGTGAGGCCCAGGACGCGTTCCGGGAGTGGCGCAACGTCCCGGCCCCGGTGCGCGGCCAGCTGGTGCGCGAACTCGGCGAACTGCTGCGCGAGCACAAGGACGACCTCGGCGCGCTGGTCTCCATCGAGGCCGGCAAGATCCGCTCCGAAGGCCTGGGCGAGGTGCAGGAGATGATCGACATCTGCGACCTGGCCGTCGGGCTCTCGCGCCAGCTGTTCGGCCTGACCATCGCCTCCGAGCGCCCCGGCCACCGGATGATGGAGCAGTGGCACCCGCTGGGTGTCGTCGGCATCATCAGCGCGTTCAACTTCCCGGTGGCCGTGTGGTCGTGGAACACGGCCCTGGCCCTGGTCTGCGGTGACGCGGTCGTCTGGAAGCCGTCGGAGAAGACCATGCTCACCGCGCTCGCCTGCCAGGCCCTGCTCGCCCGGGCCGCCCGCCGCGTCGGTGCCCCCGCTGCGATCTCGGCGGTCGTGCTCGGCCGGGCCGAGGTCGGCCAGGCCCTGGTCGACGACCCGCGCGTCGCCCTGATCAGCGCCACGGGCTCGACCCGGATGGGCCGTGCGGTCGCGCCCCGGGTGGCCGGGCGCTTCGGCCGATTGCTGCTCGAGCTGGGTGGCAACAACGCGGCCATCGTCGCCCCGTCGGCCGACCTCGACCTGACCGTGCGCGGCATCGTCTTCTCGGCCGCCGGGACGGCCGGGCAGCGCTGCACCTCGCTGCGGCGGGTGATCGCCCACGCGTCCGTCGTCGACGAACTCGTGAGCCGGCTCAAGGCCGCCTACGAGACGCTGCCCATCGGCTCGCCGCTGGACGACGGCACGCTCGTCGGCCCGCTCGTCGACCAGGCCGCCTACGAGGGTTACGTCGCCGCGCTGGACAAGGCTCAGGCCGACGGCGGTGAGCTGATCGCCGGCGGCGCGCGGGTGCTGGCCGACGAGGCCGGCGAGGCCTACTACGTGCAACCCGCGGTGGTGCGCATGCCGGTGCAGAGCGACGTCGTGCGCAGCGAGACGTTCGCGCCGATCCTGTACGTGCTCAGCTACGGCACCGAGGGCGCCCACGCATCGCCGAAGGCCGAGCTGGACGAGGCCCTGGCCCTGCACAACGACGTGCCGCAGGGACTGTCGTCGTCGATCTTCACCCTGAACGTGCGCGAGGCCGAGCGGTTCCTGTCGCCGGACGGTTCGGACTGCGGCATCGCCAACGTCAACATCGGGCCGTCCGGGGCCGAGATCGGCGGCGCCTTCGGTGGCGAGAAGGAGACCGGCGGCGGCCGGGAATCCGGTTCCGACGCGTGGAAGGCTTACATGCGCCGGGCCACCAACACCGTCAACTACTCCACCGAACTGCCGCTGGCCCAGGGTGTGCAGTTCGGCTGAGGATGAACCGTGCGATCAGAGCTGGCCGGGCGGGTCGCCCAGCTGGTGGCGTCGTGTGTCGTGCTCGGGGTCGGCGTCGGGATGCTGCTGCTCGCGGCGCTCGGCTCGGACGGCTACTCGACCCTGGTCAACGGCCTGTCGCTGCACTTCGACGTGCTGTTCGTGCTCGTGAACGCGATCGTCGGCGTGGTCTTCGTGGCCGCGGCCTGGTCACGCGGGCTACGGCCCGGGGTGGGCACGGTCGTGCAGCCGGTGGTGGTGGGTTTCACGGTGTCGGGCGTGCTCGGCGCCTTCGACCCGCCGTCGGCGCTGTGGTTGCGGGTCGTACTGCTGCTGGCCGCGTTCCCGGTGCTGTCGGCCGGCGTGGCCGGCTACCTCGACAGCGCACTGGGGGCCGGCCCGACCGAGGCGGCCGTGCTGGCCTGGGATCCGCCCGTACCGTTTCGCTGGAGCTACAGCGTCCTGCAGGGCACCGGCGCGCTGGTGGGCTGGTCGCTCGGGGCGGCAATCGGGCCGGGAACGCTGGCGGTGATCTTCCTGCTCGGGCCGCTGGTGGACCTGATCCGGCGGTGGCTGACCGGCCGGCGGGCCGGGCGCCACGCCCGGGCCGCGTTACAGCCACCCTCTTCTGGGGCAAGTTGTTCTGGTTGAGGCGCCTGACCTAGCGTGGTCGGCACAATCGTGCGCGAGCGGAGCGCACGACGTCGGGGGGTGCAGTGACGAATACCGAGCCGCTGCTCATCGCCGAGCGGTATCGCCTCGTCACCGAACTGGCCTCCGGCGGGATGGGCGTCGTCTGGAAGGGCTGGGACGAACGCCTGCACCGCACGGTGGCGATCAAGCAGTTGCGCCTGCAGCCGGGGCTGAGCGATGCCGACGCCGCCATCGCCCGCAACCGGGCCATGCGGGAGGCCCGCAACACCGCCCGGCTGCACCATCCCCACGCTGTGCCGGTGTACGACGTCGTCGAGCACGACGGCCAGCCCTGCCTGATCATGGAGTTCCTGCCCTCGATCAGCCTGCAGGAGGCGATCCGGCAACGCGGGACCTTGCCGCCGGGCGAGGTGGCTCGCATCGGCAGCGAGCTGGCCAAGGCCCTGACCGCCGCGCACCGGGCCGGGATCGTGCACCGCGACGTCAAGCCCGGCAACGTGCTGCTGGCCGAGGACGGCACGACCAAGCTGACCGACTTCGGCATCTCGCACGCGCTCGGCGACGCCACCCTGACCGCCACGGGCATGCTCACCGGCACGCCCGCGTACCTGGCTCCCGAGGTCGCCCGCGGTCAACCGGCCAGCTTCGCCTCCGACGTGTTCTCGCTCGGCTCCACGCTGTACACCGCGATGGAGGGCGTGCCGCCGTTCGGCAAGGACGACAACGCGATGGCCGTGCTGCACCGGGTGGCCTCGGGCCAGTACCGGCGCCCGCAGCAGAGTGGCCCCCTGACCCCGTTGCTGTCGCAGATGCTCACCGCCGATCCCGAGGCCCGGCCGAGCATGACGAACGTGAGCCGCACCCTGGCCAGGCTGCACACCGAGAGCAGCGCGGCCGACACCCAGCGCGAGAAGGCGGCCCGGGCCGTACCGGTCCTGGCACCGGTGCCCGAGCCGTCGACCGAGACGATCCCGGCGGCACCCGACCTGAGTACCGCCCCGGCCGAGCCCATGCTGGCCGAAGCCGAACCGGTGCCCGTCGCGGCCGAGCCCGAGGTCGCCGCCGAGCCCGAGGCCGAGCCGGAGCCGGCCGCGGCCGAGCCCGAACCGGTGACGCCCGAGCCGGAGCCGGTCGCGGACGCCGAGCCCGAACCGGTGACGCCCGAGCCCGAACCGACCCCTGCGGAGGAATCCGCACCTGTGCCCGTACCGGTCCCCGTCGAGCCCGAGCCGCAGGCGCCCGAGCCGCAGCGCCCGGCCGCGGCGGTGGTGCCCGAGCCGGTCCGGCCCGAACCGGTCGCACCCGCTCCCCCGCCACTGCCCCCGGTCCGGGCGACGATGGCCGATCTCCGCCCGGTCGGCGAACCCCGCCCGCCCGGCCCGCGGCACCCGCGGCGACTGATCGCCGCGCTGATCACCGGCGCGGTCGTCGTCGCCGCGGCCATGCTCGCCTTCGTGCTGACCCGTCCCGACAACGGCGCCCACCAGGGCAACGGCAGCGCATCCAAACCGGCCGCGCCCGCGTCCGGCCACTCGACGTCGCACGCGTCGGACCACGCCGCCGGCCAGTCATACGACGTCGAAGACGACGCCGACGACCCCCCCGCCATCGACCCCCACGGGTTCGACTTCGACCGGCCACACCAGCCCGGCGGCCTCGACCTCGGCCCAGCTCGCGCAGGCCATCACCGACTACTACGCGCTGATGCCGGGCAACGTCCACGCCGGCTGGGCCCGGCTCACCGCCGGCCTACCAGCAAGACACGGCCAAGGGGTTCGCCAACTACCAGCAGTTCTGGAGCCAGTTCAGCAGCGTCACCACCACCGGCGTGAGCGGCCAGGCTCCGAACACCGTGATCGCCACCATCAACTACACCAAGAAGAGCGGCGGCCAGAGCGTGGAGCACACCCGGTTCACCCTGGTCAGGAGCAACGGCGTGCTCAAGATCGACGACTCGACCGTGCTGGACTGACGCCGTGCACCAGTTCTCGCGCGGGGAGCTCACCTTCGACGTCGTCGACGCCGGCCCGGCCGACGGCCCGGTCGTCGTGCTGCTGCACGGCTTCCCCCAGTTCGCGACGAGCTGGGGCCCGGTCATCGAGCGGCTCACGGCGCAGGGGTTCCGGTGCCTGGCCCCCGACCAGCGCGGGCTACTCCGCCGGGGCCCGTCCGCGCGGGCGCCGGGACTACCGGATCGGCGAGCTCGTCGAAGACGTCGGCGCCCTGATCCAGGCCAGCGGCGCCGACCGCGTGCAGCTGGTCGGGCACGACTGGGGCGCGGCCGTGGCCTGGGCCTTCGCGGCCCAGCACCCGGACCGGCTGGCCGGCCTGTCGGCGCTGTCGGTCCCCCACCCGGCCGCGTTCCTGCGGGCGATGGCGACGAGCCGGCAGGGCCTGGCCTCCTGGTACATGTACTTCTTCCAGCTGCCGGCCGTGCCCGAGCGGGCGCTGCTGGGCGCCGACGGGCAGCAGTGGCAGCGACTCGCCCCGTTCCTGCGCCGAACCGGGCAATCGGCCGCGGCGGCCGAGCGCGACGCCCGGGCGATGGCCGCGACCGGGGCGCTGTCCGGCGCGTTGAACTGGTACCGCGCCATCCCGTTGGTCGACCCGCGCTCGACCGACACCAAGATCACCACACCGACGCTGTTCGTCTGGAGCGACGGCGATACCGCGGTCGTGCGCGCGAGTGCGGATCGCTGCCGGGCCTGGGTCACCGGCCCCTACCGCCTGGAGGTGCTGACGGGCGTGTCGCACTGGATTCCGGACGAGGCACCGGACGCAGTGAGCGACCTGCTCCTCGAGCAGTTCGCCGCCTACCCGGCCTGAGTCAACCGCGACTGCGGTCCCGGCGATGCTGGACCGCCATCATCAAGAACAGCAGGACCGCAATCGTCACGGAAAAGCCGGCGGCTGACCGCAGGGCGTGCGCCCAGCCATGGTGGTATGAGTACCGGACTTCCAGTGCCGTCAAGGCGAAGCCGACGGCCGCGGCGCCCAAGACGGCAACCACATAGCCCGCGATCAATCTGCCTCGCATGTGCAGAGCGTAAACGCTGCCGGGTAGCCGGCACCAGACTTGTCATCGCCCGGCCTGACCGAAGCGCTGGTCGGCTTCGGCTTGCAGTTCGCGGCTGCGCGCGGCGTGGTTGCGGCGTTGGTCCTCAGTGCCCCCGGACTCGATGTCGGCCCGCGTGACGTCCAGTTGGTGCAGTTCTCGGCGCAGATCCTCGTCCGACAACGAACTGGCCGGTATTCCGGTCTCCATGTTGTGCTCCCTCACTCGTCGTGCCTGCACTGCGATGGGTATGCCCAGACGCGATCGCTCTGACACCGGGTCCGCGGCCGCCGGATACGCCACGGCCGGTCCTGGGTAGCGCCTGTTACACGGCGGCGCTCCGCTCGAGCCCGCACCGGGCCCCGCCCCGCCGGCGAGGAGAGCCATGACCGGCACCACCCCAGTCCCGCGGTGCACGCTCACGTTCATCGGAACGGCAACGATGTTGCTCGAGCTGGGCCCGTTCACCCTGCTGACCGACCCGAACTTCCTGCATCAGGGCCAGCGGGCCTACCTCGGCTACGGCCTGAGCTCGAAACGGCGCACCCAGCCCGCGCTCACCGTCGACGAACTGCCGGCGCTGGATGCGATCCTGCTCTCGCACATGCACGGCGACCACTGGGATCGAGTGGCCAAACGTGGGCTCCCGCGCGACGTCCCGGTGCTGAGCACGCCCAAGGCGGCGCGGGCGCTGCGCCGGCAGGGGTTCGCCGCACCGCAAGGGCTGCCGACGTGGGACAGCACGACCCTCGAACGGGACGGGCACGTCCTCACCGTCACCGCCGTCCCGGGCCGGCACGCCACCGGCCCGGCCCGGTTGCTGCTGCCGCCGGTGATGGGCAGCGTGCTCACCTACGCCTCGCCCGACGGTCCGGTGCTGTGCCTGTACATCACCGGAGACACGCTGTTCGTCGACGACCTGCGCGCGATCCCGGGCCGGTTCCCCGGCATCGATGCCGCCGTGCTGCATCTCGGGGGCACGACGTTGCCGGGCGGCCTGGTGGTCACCATGGACGCCCGGCAGGGTGCCGAGCTGCTCGAGTTCCTGCGGCCGCGCGTGGCCGTTCCTATCCACAACGACGACTACGGCGTGTTCAAGTCGCCGCTGTCGGCGTTCCTGGCCGAGACCGCCGCCCGGGGCCTCGACGACATGGTGCGGGTGGTCCGGCCGGGCCAGACAGCCGACCTGCTCGCCTGAGCGCGCCCGGGGCGAAACAACCTCCAGGGGCGGCGGAGGCTCGCGTACCGTCAACCCGTGGCCTGCTACGTCGACACCGTGCGCTCGTACCCGGGCAAAGGTTTGCGTTACACCGAGTTCTGCCATCTGCTCGCCGACACCCGCCCCGAGCTGCACGCCTTCGCCGACGAGCTCGGTATCCCTCGCCGGTTCTTCCAGGACCACCCCTGGCGCTGGCATCATGACCTGCCCGAGCATCTGCGGGCCCAGGCCGTCGAGCTCGGCGCCGTCGAAATCACCATGCACGAGGTCGGCGCCCTGCTTCGCTCCCGTCGGGTGGCGTTCGCTGCCCAGAATGTCGCGTAGGTTCGAACTGTGCAGATTACGATTCTGGCCGGCGGTATCGGCGGCGCGAAGTTCCTGCGTGGCGTCCGCGCGGCCTGCCCCGACGACGAGCTCACCGCCGTGGTCAACACCGGCGACGACGTCACCCTGCACGGATTGCGCATCTGCCCCGACCTCGACAGCGTCATGTACACCCTGGGCGGCGGTGCCGACGACGAGCGGGGCTGGGGACGCAAGGACGAGAGCTGGCGCATCAAGGCCGAGCTCGCGGCCTACGGCGCCGAGCCGTCGTGGTTCGGCCTGGGCGATCTCGACATCGCCACCCACCTGGTCCGCACCCGGATGCTGGACGCCGGCTATTCGCTGAGCGAGGTCACCGCCGCGCTGTGCGACCGATGGCAGCCCGGCGTGCGGTTGCTGCCCATGACCGACGAGCGCTGCGAGACCCACGTCGTGGTCGACACCGACGAGGGCCGCCGCGCCATCCACTTCCAGGAGTGGTGGATCAAGCACCGCGCCGCCCTGCCCGCGCAGGCGTTCGTGCAGGTCGGCGTCGACGAGGCCATCGCGCCGCCCGAGGTGCTGGCCGCGATCGGCACGGCCGACGCCGTACTGCTGGCCCCGAGCAACCCGGTCGTGTCGATCGGCACCATCCTCGGCGTGCCCGGTATCAGCGATGCGGTGCGGGCCGCGCCCGGCCCGGTCGTCGGGCTGTCGCCCATCATCGGCGGCGCCCCGGTGCGCGGCATGGCCGACTCGTGCCTGCCCGCCATCGGGGTCGAGGTCAGCGCCGAGGGCGTCGGGCGGCACTACGGCAGCCGCAAGGACGGCGGCCTGCTCGACGGCTGGCTCGTCCACGACACCGACTCGGCCAGCATCCCCGGCGTCACCGTGCGGGCCCTGCCGCTGCTGATGACCGACGACGACGCCACCGCCGCGATGGTGCGCGCCGCCCTGGACGTGACCCGATGACCGCGGGCGACCACGCGGCGCCCCACCTCGAGATCCTGCCCGTGCTCGGTATCGGCGAACTGCGGCCGGGCGACGACCTGGCCGCCGAGATCGCCGCGCACGCCCCGCCGCTGCAGGACGGCGACGTGCTGATCGTGACGTCCAAGGTGGTGTCCAAGACCGAGGGCCGCATGATCACCCTCGGCAGCGCCGATCCGGGCGCCCGCGAGGCCGCGCGCCAGGCCGCGATCGAGGCCGAGACCGTGCGCGTGGTGGCCGAGCGCGACAGCCTGCGCATCGTCGAGACCCGGCACGGACTGGTGCTCGCCGCCGCCGGCGTGGACGAGTCGAACGTGGCCCGCAACGAACTGGCCCTGCTGCCGATCGATCCCGACCTGTCGGCCCAGCTGATCCGCGAGAGCATCCACCACCACCTCGGGGTCGAGGTCGGCGTCGTCATCAGCGACTCGATGGGCCGCCCGTGGCGGGCCGGCATCACCGACGCGGCCATCGGCGTGGCCGGGCTGACCGCGCTCACCGACCCGCGCGGGCGCAGCGACGCCTACGGCAACATCCTCGCCGTCACCCAGGTCGCCGTGGCCGACGAACTGGCCGCGGCCGGCGACCTGGTCAAGGGCAAGCTCGGCGGCATCCCGGTGGCGATCGTGCGCGGGCTGGCCCACGACGGCAAGCTGCCCGACGACGGCCTGGGCAGCCGGGCCCTCATCCGGGGCTCGGACGAGGATCTGTTCCGGCTGGGCACGGCCGAGGCGATGGCCGTCGGCCGCGAGGACGTGGGCTGGGCCACCGACGTCGCCCCGCCACTGCACGAGGACGCCGTCCAGGTGATCACCGATCTCGAGGCCACGCACGACGTCAGCGCGGCCGTGCGGCAGAGCTTCCTCGGCTTCCTGGCCGCCCGCCCGGACGCCATGTGGCGCTCGTGCGCGCCCGGTCACCTCACCGCCAGCGCGCTGGTCATCGAGCCTCACCGCCGTCAGGTGCTGCTCACCCTGCACCCGCGCGCGGGCATGTGGGTGCAGGTCGGCGGCCACTGCGAGCCGGGCGACAACACCCTGCTCGACGCCGCCGCGCGCGAGGCCCGCGAGGAGAGCGGCATCGGCGCGCTGTCGTTCGACCAGGCCCCGATCGGCCTGGACGTGCACCCGATCACCTGCTCGCTCGGTGTGCCCACCCGCCACTTCGACGTGCGCTTCCTGGCCCTGGCGCCGGCCGGGGCCGAGCCGGTGCGCAGCGAGGAGTCCGTCGACCTGCAGTGGTTCCCGTGGGACGCGCTGCCGCCGGGGACGTCGCCGGAGCTGCCGCGGCTGGTCGAGGTGGCCCGCATGCGGCTGGGCCTGTGAGCCCTGCCAGCCTGGCCGACGCCCTGGCCGTGGTCGACGACTGGCCGGTGCCCACCGCAGCGGCCGCGGTGGTCGGCCCGGACGGGATGCTGGCCACGCACGGCCCCACCGACCACCTGTTCTGGCTGGCGTCGGTGACCAAGCCGCTGGCCGCGCTGGCCATGCTCGTCGCGGTCGAGGAGGGCGCCATCGAACTGTCCGCGCCGGCCGACGAGGCCCTCATCCCCGGCGCGACGCTGCGCCACCTGCTCGCGCACGCCTCCGGGCTGGCCCCGGAGCGCCCGCTGCGCTCGTTCGCGCCGGCCGTGCGGCGGGTCTACTCCAACGTCGGCATCGAACTGGCCGGCGCGCTGGTCGCGGCCGCGGTCGACCTGCCGTTCCCGGCCTACTTCGACGAGGCTCTGGTACAGCCGCTCGGCCTGAAGAACACGTCGTTGCCGGGCTCGCCCGCCCGCGACGGCCGCTCCACCGTCGACGACCTGGCCCGGGTGCTGCAGGAACTGCTCACGCCGCACGGGCTGCTGCATCCGTCCACGCTGGCCGAGGCGACCAGCGTGCAGTTCCCCGGGCTGCGCGGCGTGCTGCCCGGCTTCGGCGGCCAGGACCACAACGACTGGGGCCTGGGCTTCGAACTCCGCGACCACAAGTCCCCGCACTGGACCGGCGCGACGAACTCGCCGACCACCTTCGGCCACTTCGGGCTCAGCGGCACCATGCTCTGGATCGACCCCGCGGCCCAGCTCGGACTGGTCGCGCTGGCCGACCGCGACTTCGACGCGTGGGCGGCCGAGGCCTGGCCCGCCCTGTCCGACGCTGTGCTGGCCGCCGCGCAGAATTAGATCGCGCGGATGTCCACCGGTGCGAAGCGCGGCCCGAAGCGGGGCTTGCCCACGCCGGACAGCTCGATCAGCCGCACCACCCGCTGGCGCTGACCGGCCCACGGCTCGAGCAGCCGCAGCATCTCGGCGTCGTCGCCGCGCGGGCGGCCGGTCAGGAAGTACACGACCTGGTCCTTGATGTGATAGTCGCCGACGCTCACGGCATCGGGATGGCCCAGGGCCCGCTGGGCCGTCTCGGCCGCCGTCCACTCCCCGACACCGGGCACGACCCGCAGCCGGGCCAGCGCGGCCGCACTATCCAGGCGCGGCGCACTCCTCCAGCCGCGGTGCGACGGTGGCCGCGGCCCGGATCGGCCCGCTGCCGCCGCCCGTCCACGCCGAGGCGGTGCCAGTCCCAGGTCGGGATCGTCGAGCAGGTCCCGGGCCGACGGCGGTACCCGCAGGTCGGTGGCCGGGCCGGGCGCGGGCCGGCCGAAGCGGCGCAGCAACAGCCGCCAGGCCCGCCGGGCGTCGTGGCCGGTGACCCGCTGCTCGAGCACGGCCGGGACGAGAGCGTCCAGCACCAGGCCGGTGGCCGGCAGCCGCAGCCCGGGCCGGTGCCGCAGGATGTCACGCAACCGCGGTTCGGCGCGCCAGGTCGAGCCCCGACCAGTCGTCGTCCGCACCGAGCAGTGCCGGCAGCCGCTCGAGCAGCCAGTCCCGGCCCGGACCCCAGGCCCGGCCGGTCACCGCGCTGCCCCGAACCCGGACGGCCAGCGTCCCGTCGCCGTCGGGGGTCGCGCACGCCCACCAGAACACACCGGCGGTGTCGAGGAGGTGGGCCGGGTCGCCGGTGCCGCGCCGCAGCGGCCCGAGCGTGGCGGCGAGGTCCACGGGACGCCCGGCGTCCCAGTCGCGCTGCGCCGAAAGCGTCACTGGTCCGACGAGAACCGGATGGCCCCGTCGGGGACGTCGATGTCGGGCCACACCCGGGCCCCGGCCAGCAGTTCGACGCCGCGCGCCGATGCGGGCCCGGTCGCCGACGACGGTGTCCTCGAGCAGGGCACCGGCCCCGACCGACCCGCCGAAGCCGATCACCGACCGGCGCACCACCGCCCCGGCCTCGACCACGGCGCCGTCGAACAGCACCGAGCCGTCGATCACCGCGTCCGCCCCGATCACGGCTCCGGCACCGACGGTGGCCCCGCCGGTGAGCGTGGCCGACGGGTCGACCTGCGCGCCGTGGAGCACCAGCGCCTCGCCGACCGGCCCGGGCAGCGACGACGACGGCACCAGGCCCTGCACCAGGTCGGCCGAGCCGGCCACGAAGTCGGCCGGGCGTGCCGAGGTCGCGCCAGTACGTCGCGTCGCCGTAGGCCATCACCCGCGCCCCGCCGGCCAGCAGCCCCGGGAACGTCTCGCGCTCCACCGACACCGCCCGCCCGGCCGGGATGGCGTCGACGACCGAGCGCCGGAAGACGTACGTGCCCGCGTTGATCTGGTCGGTGACCGGGTTCGGGTCCTTCTCCAGGAACGCCGTCACCCGGCCGTCGGCATCGGTCGGGACGCAGCCGAACGCGCGCGGGTCGTCGACCTTGGTCAGGTGGATGGTCACGTCGGCGTCGGTGTCGGCGTGCGCGGCCAGCAGGGCCCGCAGGTCGACGCCGGAGAGCACGTCGCCGTTGAAGATCAGCACGGTGTCGCCGCGCAGCCGGTCGGCCACGTTGCGGATGCCGCCACCGGTGCCCAGCGGTTCGGTCTCGACGACGTAGTCCATCTCGACGCCGAAGTCGGAACCGTCGCCGAAGTGGGATTCGAAGACCTCGGCCCGGTAGCTGGTACCGAGCACGATGTGGGTGACCCCGGCGTCGCGGATGCGCCCGACGCAGATGGGTCAGGAACGGCACGCCGGCGGTCGGCAGCATCGGCTTGGGCGCCGACATCGTCAACGGCCGCAGCCGGGTGCCCATCCCGCCGACGAGCACGACGGCATCGGTCGAACTCATCGTCACGTCACCTCTCGCGTCGTCCACAGGCCCAGCATGGCTCAGCCACGCCGTTGCGGTTCGGCGCCGGCCGCGACGCGCCGCACCCGCGTGGCCAGCGTCGCCCGCAGGCTCAGCCCGGCGCGCAGGGCCAGCCGCACGGGCAGCCAGCGCAGGCCGCGATAGCGGTGGGACAGGTAGCGCCAAGCGCTCTTGTGGTGTTCCAGGGCCATCCGGGAGAACTCGCGCGACGTCGCGTGGCCGCCGATGTGGGCGACCACGGCCGACGGGACGTAGACGTTCTGCCAGCCGGCCGCGCTCAGCCGCTCGCCGAGGTCGAGGTCCTCGAAGTACATGAAGTAAGTCGGCGTCGAACCCTCCGACCTCGTCGAAGGCGTTGCGGCGCAGCAGCAGGCACGAGCCCGACAACCAGCCCGCGGTGCGCTCGGCCGGGGCGTCGCTCTCGACCCGGTAGGCGGCCGTCCACGGGTTGGACGGCCACCACCAACCGAACAGGGCGTGGCCGACGCCGCGACCGACGACGGCAGGGCCCGCGCCGACGGATAGATCTCGCCGTCGGGGGTGCGGATGAGCGGGCCGAACGACGCCCCCGTCGGCCAGCGCCGGGCGGCCGCGAGCAGGGCGTCGAGGGAGCCCGGCTCCCACACGATGTCGGGGTTGGCGACGACCAGGAACTCGGCCGTGGTCTCGCGCGCCCCGATGTTCGCCGCTCGCCCGTAACCGAGGTTGCCGCCGGTCTCGACGATGCGGACCCCGGGGCGCGCGGCCTCGGCTTCGACCGAACCGTCGGTCGAGCCGTTGTCGGCCAGGACGATGTCCAGCGGTTCCCTGGTCGCGAGCATCAGGGTGTCGAGGAAGACCTTCAGCGAATCGCCGGGCGAGTACGTCACGGTGACGACCGCGACGGGCTCGCTCATTCGCGCGCCCGCCTGGCGCCCGGCGGCCAGGAGGCCAGTTCGCGCATCGGGCCGATGTGGCGGTGCCGAGCGGCGACCACGGCCCGTTCGTAGGCGATGCGGTGCGCGTGCGCGGCCGCGTCCCAGGTGAACTGCCGGGACCGGGCCAGGCCGGCCGCGGCCAGTTCGGCCCGCCGGGCCGGGTCGTCGAGCAACGCACCGAGCGCCGCGGCGATCGAGTCGGCGTCCGGCTCGGTGTAGGCGACCGCGTCACCGCCGAGTTCGGGCAACGCAGTGCTGCGGGTGGTGAGCACGGGCGCGCCGCAGGCCATCGCCTCGACGACGGGCAGCCCGAAGCCCTCGGCCAGGCTCGGGTAGGCCACGACCGCGGCCCCGCCGAGCAACCCGGCCAGTTCGGCCAGCGGCACGTAGCCCGGCCGCACGATCGTCAGCTCGGCCGGCACCTCGGCCAGCGCCGCCTCGAGCCGGCCGTCCCAGCCCGGCGCTCCGGCCAGCACGAGCGCCGGCGGGTCGTCGCGGCCGGCACAGGCCTGCACCCAGGCCCGGACCAGGGCGGGCACGTTCTTGCGCGGCTCCAGCGTGCCGAGAAAGGCCACGTACGGACGCCCGGCACCGAGGCCGAGCCGATCGCGGGCCGCGGCCAGCGCCGCTTCGGACGGCGGGGCGAAGACGGTCGGGTCGACGCCGTGATGGGCGACCTGCAGGCGGGCCGGATCGGCGCCGGCGACCCGGACCAACTCGTCGGCGGTGGCCTGGGACGGCACGACGCAGCAGTCGGCCCGGCGCAGCGCGAGCTTGGTGGCCGCGCGGAAGAACGGCGCCTTCACCGTGCCGTGCACATCGGGGTCCGTGAAGAAGGTGGCGTCGTGCACCGTGACCACCAGCGGCCGGCGGGCGGCCAGCGCGTGGGTGTAGTGCGGCGCGTGGAAGACGTCGGGCCCGACCGCGGCAATCACGCGGGGCAGCCCGACCTGCTCCCAGACCAGCCGGGCGGCGGGGCGGCGGATCGAGGCCGGCGCCGCGACCGGCTCGGCCTCGCTGAGCTCGGCGTAGTAGTCGCTCTCGTGGGCCTGGCACACCACGCGGACCGCCACCCCGGTTCGCGCGAGCGCGGGGATCAGGCTGTCGACGTAGCGGCCGACACCACCGCGGTCGGCGGGTACAGCGGTGGCGTCGAGAAGGACTCGCACCACGCCTCGAACCTCCGATCCACACCCGGACACGGACACCCTACAACCCGCGTTCGGTACCGAGTTCGCGGTAGAGGCGCCAGCTTCGCTCGGCCACAGCTACCCAGGTGAAGCGTTGCGAGCGGGCCAGACCGGCCGCGATCAGGCCGGCCCGCGCGCTCGCGTCGGCGGCCACGGCCCCGATCGCGTCGGCCAGCAACCGCGCGTCGCCACGGGGCACGACGACGGCCGCGTCACCCGCCACCTCGACCAGCGCGGGCGCGTCGGAGCACACCACCGCGGTCCCGGCGGCCATCGCCTCGGCGACCGGCAGCCCGAACCCCTCGGCCAGGCTCGGCGCGACCAGCAGCTCGGCCGCCCGCAGCACGACGGCCAGGTCGGCGTCGGTGATGTGCCCGAGCGCGCGCACGGCACCCTCGGCCAGACCGGCGGCCCGGGCCGCCGTGTCGAGGTCGACGCCGCCCCAGCCGGGCCGGCCGGCGACGAGCAGGGGCGGTGCTTCGGGGCCCAGCCGGGCCAGCGCGGCGATGAGCACGTCGAGGCCCTTGCGCGGCTCGAGCGTGGCCACGCTCAGGACGAAGTGCTCCGGCAGGCCGAGCCGCTCGCGCACTTCGGCCACCTGCGCCGGCGTCGGCGGCGTGCGCAGCTCGTCCGACACGCCGGCACCGAGCAAGCGCACCCGGTCGGCGGCCAGCCCGGGCAGCACGTCGCGCAGCTCGGCCCCGACGGCCTCCGTCAGCACGGCGATCGTGGCCCCGCTGCGCACCGCCCGCTCGGCCATGGCCCGATGCCACCGGGCGCCGCGCGGCGTGAGGGTCTCGGGGTGCGTCCAGGGCACGGTGTCGTGGATCGACACGACCTGGGGCCCGCCGCGCCGCGGCGGGAAGAGCAGGCTCGGGGCGTGCACGACGTCGGCGCCGCGCGGAGCCGGGCCGACCCCCCGCTCCCAGGCCGCGGCCAGCGCCCGGCGCGGCAGGGCCAGCCGCCGCGGTCCGGCCAGGCCGGGCAACACCGCCGCGGCGGTGTCCCGGTGCCAGGCGACCCAGCTGCTGAGCCCGTCGTCCGGGCCGGCCAGACGCGCGAGCGCGGCCGACAGTTCCCGGGTGTAGCGGCCGATGCCGCCGGGCACGGGAGCGAGAAGTTGTTCGGCGACCATCGCGACCCGCACGGCGTGACTCTAGCCGCGCGGGCCCCAGCCACTGGGCTAGGGCATGTCTGACAATCCCATGCTCTGCTGCGCGACGCCCGGACGACGCCTGGCTGCGTTGTCCTCGTCGTCCATACAACAGCGGTATGGCCTCCTCGTCCGCCTTGCCAGCCGCCGCCCGGACGCCGCTCGCGACGAGCGGGATTGTCAGACATGCCCTAGGCTGGCCGATCGTGCCCCCCGCCACGTCGACGCCGTCCGGCGGAACGTCCCGGCGGCGATTGACGGCCACGCTGCGGGTCGTCGGCATCGCGGTCGCCGTCGTCGCGGTGGCGCTGTGCGTGAAGACGATCGTCGACCAGTGGTCGCGCATCAGCTCGGCCGTCTCGCACGCCAACCCGGCCCTGCTGCTGCTCGCGCTGGCCTGCAGCGCCGGGTCCATGATCGGGCTGGGCCTGCTGTGGTGGCGCTGCCTGCGCCTGTTCGGCTCGCCGGCCCACCCGGTCGAGGCGGTGGGCTGGTACTTCGGCGGCGAACTCGGCAAGTACCTGCCCGGCGGCATCTGGACCGTGCTCGGCCGCGGCGAGCTGGCGCAGCGCGGCGGCAAGATCAGCCGCAGCGCGGGCTACGCCACCACGCTGATCTGCTACGGCCTGATGTGCATCGCCGCCGCGTGCGTGTGCGGCGTGCTGGCCCCGTTCCTCGCGGCCGAAGGCGGCGGTCTCGGCGCCATCTGGATCATGCTGCTGCTCATCCCGCTCGGCATCGCCGCCGTGCACCCGGCCGTCTTCGGCCGGGTCCTGGCCGTCGGCCGGCGCGTGACGCGGGGCAACCTCGACCTGTCGCCGCCGTCGTGGCCGGCCATGCTCCGGTTGATGGTGTGGTCGCTGCCGACCTGGGTGCTGCTCGGGCTGGCGTCGGTGTTCGTCACCGAGGCCCTCGGCTACCACCAGCACCCGGAGCGGGTCGCGTTCGCCGCCATCGCGGCCTGGATCATCGGGTTCCTCGCCGTGCCGGTGCCGGCCGGGGCCGGGCTGCGCGAGCTCATCTTCGTCGGCGTCTGCGGGCTGGACGCCGCACCGGCGACGGCGGTCGCCGCGATCGCCCGGGCCCTGCTGCTGGTCGTGGACGGCGTTGGTGGCGTTGCCGGCCTGTGGTACACACGAGCAACCATCCGCGACACAGGAACGCCACTGGATGCGGCGAGCGGACTCGGTTGTCCACCTGAAACGACGGAGGTAGTCAATGGACCGGGGTGACCTGCTCCGCGGAGCAAAGACGACCTATGTGGGCGCGGCGTCGAAAGCCGGTGACGCGCTGGTCAAGCTCGGCCTGCTCAGCACGCCGCCGGACCGCGACCGCCGGCTGCACCACTGGGCCTACAGCCTGACCCGGGTACACGACTCGGTGGCCATGGCCGAGTTGGACGTGCCCTGGTGGACGTACCGGGCCATCGACATCGTCGACGCGTGGCTGTCCGCACGTCCGCACCCGGTGCGGGTGTTCGAGTACGGCTCGGGCGCGAGCACGCTGTGGCTGGCCCGCCGCGCGGACGAGGTCTACTCGGTCGAGCACCACCGCGGCTTCGGCGAGCACATGACCCCGCTGTTCGCGGCCTGGCCCACCATCACCTTCCGCATCGTCGAGCCGGTCGAGTCGTCCCAGCCGCGCGTGCCGTCGGCCAAGGAGGGCCACGCCAACCTCGACTTCGCCGACTACGTGGCCGCCATCGACAAGGTCGACGGGGAGTTCGACCTGGTCGTGATCGACGGCCGGGCCCGCGAGGCCTGCCTGGAGCGCGCCGTGCCGCGGCTCAAGCCCGACGGCATGGTCCTGTTCGACAACAGCCACCGCGCCCGCTACCGCGACGCGATCGCCGCGTCCGGCCTCGTCGAGCGGCGGCTGCGCGGGCTGACGCCGACGCTGCCCTACCCCGAGCAGACGTCGCTGCTGACCGCGTCCTGACCCGGCCGATCCCGCGCGCGACAACGAACGGTCAGATCCAGCCCTTGCGCACGGCGTAGGCCACGGCCTGGGTGCGGTTGCGCACCTGCAGTCGGACGGTGACGTCCTGCAGCACGCTCTTGATCGTGCGCTCGGAATAGGCCAGTTCGGCCGCGACCTCGCGGGTGGACAGCCCGTCGGCGATCAGGCTGAGCACCTCGCGCTCGCGGTTGGACAGTCCGGCCGGGGCCGCGACCGGCCGCGGCGCGGTGTCGACGAGCAACAACGGGGGCCAGGCCTGATCCACCAGAAGCGTCACCACTGTCTCCAACCGGTCGGCGGCGAAACACTCATTTCACGCGTCAGGAGCGCGTCGACGGCCGCCTGATACCGGTCGGACCGATCGGTCGGGGAAATCCGGTCAGAGTGCGGCGGGTATGTCCATTTCGCGCAGGTCGTGGGCCTCGACCAGGGGCGGTTCGGTGTGCGCGCGCACCTCGTGCACGCTGACCCCGGGTGCGAGTTCGCGCAGCATCAGCCCGGACGATGTCACGTCGATGAGGGCGAGATCGGTGACGATCCGCTGAACGCAGGCCTTGCCGGTGAGCGGCAGCGAGCATTCGTCGACGATCTTGGCCGAGCCGTCCTTGGCCGAGTGCTCCATCATCACGATCACCCGCTTGGCCCCGTGCACGAGGTCCATCGCCCCGCCCATGCCCTTGATCATCTTGCCGGGGATGGTCCAGTTGGCCAGGTCGCCGCCGACCGAGACCTGCATCGCCCCGAGCACGGCCACGTCGATGTGCCCGCCCCGGATCATCGCGAACGACGTGGCCGAGTCGAAGTACGCGGCCCCGGGCAGGACGGTCACGGTCTCCTTGCCGGCGTTGATGAGGTCCGGGTCCTCGTCGCCGTCGTACGGGTACGGGCCGACGCCGAGGATGCCGTTCTCGGACTGCAGCACGACGTGCACGCCCGGCGCGATGTAGTTCGGCACCAGCGTGGGCAGGCCGATGCCGAGGTTGACGTACTGCCCGTCGTCGAGTTCGGCGGCGACGCGGGCGGCCAGTTCGGTGCGGGTGAGCATCAGGCTGCCTCCGTCGGCCGGGGCCGGGTGGTGTGCTTCTCGATCTGCTTGCCGGCCGGGCCGACCTCGACCACGCGCTGCACGAACACGCCCGGCGTGTCGACGTGCTCGGGATCGAGCTCGCCCGGCTCGACGAGTTCCTCGACCTCGGCGATCGTGATCCGCCCGGCCATCGCGCACAGCGGGTTGAAGTTGCGGGCCGACTTGGCGTAGCTCAGGTTGCCGTGCCGGTCGCCGCGGGCCGCCCGCACCAGCGCGAAGTCGGTGACGATGCCGGTCTCGAGCACGTAGTCCTGGTCGCCGAAGCGCCGCACCTCCTTGGGCGGCGACTCGATCGCGACCGTGCCGTCGGAGTTGTAGCGCCAGGGCAGGCCGCCGTCGGCGACCAGCGTGCCGACCCCGGCCGGGGTGTAGAACGCCGGGATGCCCGAGCCGCCGGCCCGCAGCCGCTCGGCCAGGGTGCCCTGCGGGCACAGCTCCAGTTCGAGCTCGCCGGCCAGGTACTGCCGGGCGAACTCGCGGTTCTCGCCGACGTAGGAGCCGGTCGTGCGCCGGATCCGGCCGGCGTGCAGCAGCATGCCCAGCCCTGCGTCGTCGACGCCGCAGTTGTTCGAGACGGTCTCCAGCGCCGTCGTGCCCTGTTCGAGCAACGCGGCGATGAGGGTGAACGGGATGCCGCCCAGCCCGAAGCCGCCGACGGCCAGCGACGCGCCGTCGGGGATGTCGGCGACCGCGGCCACCGCGGAGTCGTACGTCTTGTCCATCTACCTCTCCCGGAGCACGGTCGCGGCATCGGGTCGAGCCGGCCCTCGGACCTTACCCAGCCCCCGCGCGGCGGCGAGCAGCGAGGACGGCTCAGGCCGGCACGAGGGCGTCGACCCGCTCCTGGGCCGCCCGGCGCTCGAGCACGGCCGGGTCGGTGGCGTTGCGCACGTAGACGACCGAGCCGCCGACGGCGAGCGGGGCGAACAGGGTGTCGAGCCAATCCGGGTACCCGGCGGTCCAGTCGCGTGTGGACAGCACCCGCGCGCCCGGGGCCAGGCCGAGCTCGGCCGCCCGGCGTAGCGCGTCGGCCGCGACCTCGGCCCGGGTGCGGCCGGCCGCCCCGGGATCGCCGTCGCCGGCCCCGAACCGCACCCCGGCCCAGGCGTCGGCCTGGGGCCGCACGGCGGTGACGTAGTCCTGGGCGCCGGCCGGGGCGGCGAGGGCACCGAACCCGATCGCGGCCGAGCCGGGCGCGATCGCGTACACGTCGGCCGCGACCGAGCCCGCGGCCGCGGTGTCCGGCGCCACGAAGGCGACGTCGGCGTCATCGGCACCGGGGCCCGTCAGCTCGAGCCCGGCGGTGAGGCAGCCCAGCAGGGCCGGCACCGAGATCCAGTGCGCGGGCAGGGCGATCAGGGCGGTGTCGCCCGCGCCCAGGCCCAGCTCGTCGCCGAGCAGGTGATGGGTCTTGGCCACCCAGTTGGCCAGCGACTTGGCCGACAGCTCGGTGCGCTCGCCGGTGGCCTCGTCGTAGTAGGTGACGAACGGGCGCCCGGGCTCGGCCGCCAACAGGTCGGCGAACAGTCGTTCCGGCGTCATCAGTTGATGCAGCCGGCGTCGATCGCCTTGGGCTGGGGGGTGGCGGGGGCATGGCTCGCGGGCGGGCCCGATGCCGACTTCGGGGCGGCCGGGGCGACCGCCTTGAGCTGGTCGGTGCCGAGCAGCAGGGTGAGCCGGCTGACCGTCGACACCTGCTGCAGCCGGGCGCCGGGCACATACAGGGCCAGCGTCTTGGCCTGGGCCTGCTCGCCGTCGCGGTACTCGATGACCGTGGCGGTGGACGGGCCGCTCGCGGTGCCCGCGGTGCCGATGACGAAGCCGGCGTGGTGCAGCACGGCGGCACTCTGGGCCGCCGCGCCGTTCACCCCGCCGGCATTCATCACGTCGACGGTGACGCTCGACGGGGCCACGGTCTTGGCCTTGCTCAGTTTGGAGTCGGCGCTGCCGATCAACCGGTTGACGAACGCCTTCACCTCGGCCGGGTTGACCTTGACGATGCTCTGGCCGTTGTCGGACGTACCGAAGCCGTCGGTCGGGATGGTCCGGCCGGTGATGTTGTCGGCCGACAGGTTCTCCATCTGTGCGGCCAGGTCGGCCGGATTGAGGCGGTCGTCGAGGTAGACCGACGACTGCACCGCGCTGAGCAGGTGCTGCAACTTGATCGGATTGAGGATGACACCGGCCGAGACCAGCTTGCGGAACGCGGCGGTCAGGAAGTAGCGCTGGCGCTGGACCCGGTCGAGGTCGCCGTTGCCGTCGGGGAAGTTGTAGCGCTGCCGCACGAAGGCCAGGGCCTGCTTGCCCTTGATGACCGACACGCCCTTGGGCAGGTCGATGCCCGAGTCGGGCTCCTTCACCGCCGCACACATGTCGACCTTGACCCCGCCGATGGCGTTGCTGATGCGGAAGAAGCCGAGCAGGTCGACCTGCACGAAGTGGTCGATGGTCAGGCCGGTGAGGGGTTGAATCGTGGCCATCAGCAACTGCGCTCCGGCCGCGCGCTTGGTGTCGGTGCTGCCGGTCGCGGCCGAGTAGCCGTCGGGATAGGCCGAGTTCAGCTTGGCCTGCCCGTGGCCGGGAATGCTGACGTAGGAGTCGCGCGGCAGCGAGAGCAACGTGGCCTTGGCGCCGTTGGCCGGCACGTGCACGATCATCATCGTGTCGGTGTTCAGGCTGCCACCGTCGGCGGTGGTGCCGAGCTGGCGCAACTCGGCCGCGCTGGCCGTGCTGCGGTCGTCGTTGCCGACGATGAGGATGTTCTGGTCCTTGCCGTCGATGTCATGGCTGGGCTTGCCCGCCGACGAGCCGAAGATGCTCAGCCGGTGCAGCCCGTTGTTGAAGGTGTGGTACTTCCACCAGTACACGCCGAAGGTGACGACGATGAGCACGGACAGGCCGGCGGCCAGCACCTGACTGCCCAGGCGCGCGGCGTGCCAGGCCCGCCCGCCCGGCGTGCCCGATCCCGCGGTGCTTGCCCCGGGGATCGAGATCGGCCGGCAGCGCCGGCCGGCCGCCGTAGCCCGGCGCGGGCACAGAACGTCTGGGGGCCACCCCACGAGGCTACGGGGCCCGGGTTGTGCGAGCCATGAGCAAGGCCGTGCGCCCGCTCAGTTGATGCAGCCCAACCCCTGTGTTTTGCTGGCCGCCGACGCGGTGGCGGTCGCCGCCGGCTTCTTGCCCGGCGCCGCCCGGTCGGCCGTCGCGGTCTGGGTGTGCACGCCCGTGACGTGCACCTGGTCGCCACCGAGCACGAGCGTCGGCCGGGCCACCGTCGAGGTCAGCACCAGCTTGGCCCCGGGTGCGGCCGCGCCGACGGCCTTGGCCGCGGACTGCATGCCGGTCGGGTACTCCACGACGGTGTCGGGCGAGGCGTCGGCCGAGTCGACCAGGTTGACCTTGAACCCCAACGCGCGCAGGGCGGCCGCGTTCACCCCGGCCCAGCCCGTGGTGCCGGTCGCGTTGAGCACGTCGGCGGTCACCGACGAGGCCGCCGCCGGTCGGGCGCGCGGCCAGCGCCGGGTCGGCGGGCTTGCCCTGCAGCCCGCGGATGAAGCCGGCCATGGCCGCGGCGTCGACCTTCACGATCGACGTCTCGACGCCGTCGGGATAGATCAGCTGCGGCCCCAGGTTCGGGATGGTCTTGAACGTGATCTTGCCGGCCGACATCTGCTGGAACTGCTGGCCGAGCTTGAGCAGTTGCAGGGACGGGTCGGTGAGCACCGACGAGCCGACCGCGGTGAGCAAGTCGCGCAGCTTGAACGGGTTGAGCAGCACCCCGGCCGAGGTGATCTTGCGGAAGGCCGCGCCGAGGAAGTACTGCTGCCGCTTGATCCGGTCGAGGTCGCCGCCGGGCAGGCCGTGGCGCTGGCGGACGAAGGCCAGGGCCTGCTTGCCCTTGATGACCGACACGCCCTTGGGCAGGTCGATGCCGGAGTAGCCGTGGCCGAACTGGTCGGCGTCGGTGCTCGGGTTCTGGGCCGCGTTGAGGCACACGGTCACGCCGCCGATGGCGTTGCTGATGCGGTAGAAGCCCAGCAGGTTGACCTGCATGTAGTGGTCGATGTGCAGGCCGGTCAGCCCTTCGATCGCCCGGATGGTGAGGATCAGCCCAGCGCTCTGCGCCGACTGCTCGTTCTGGCCCGCGGACTTGGCCGACGTGTAGCCCAGGCCGTAGGCCGAGTTGATCTTGCCGTGGCCGTGCCCGGGGATCGTCACCCACGAGTCGCGCGGGAACGAGACCACGGTGGCGTTCGCGCCATCGGACGGCACGTGCAACACCATCATCGTGTCGGTGTTGACGCTGCCGCCGTCGTTCTGGGTGGACAGCGCCCGCAGTTCGGCCGGGTTGGCGCCGGCCCGGCTGTCGTTGCCGACGAGCAGGATGTTCTGGTCCTTGCCGTCCGGATCGCTGGCCCCGGCCGGCAACGGCGGCACCGCGGCCCCGTGCGGCACGCCGGCGTTGAAGTTCTGGAACGCGGCCCAGGCCAGGCCGCTGCCGATCAGGACGAGGAACGACAGCGCCGCGCAGGTGATGGCCGCGCCCAGCCGGGTCCGGCGGCCCGGAATCGGGGCCGTTCCCGGTGCGCCGGGCGGCTGCGGGTACACGTCCATCACGACATGCCAGCCTAGCTTCGCCCAGCGGCACCGGGCCGGACGCCGCGCCCGCCGCGGCGTCCCCGCGATCGATCAGCCGGTGCGGACGGAGCGATTCTCGGTCTGTTGGTCGACCGGGGTCGGCAACGTCTTGAGGTAGCTGACCAGAGCCTCGTTCAGCAGCGGCCCGCTGACCACGTTGGTGCCCTGTGTCAGCACGCTGAAGCCGTCTCCGCCGCCGCCGGTGAAGTCGTTGACGGTGACCGTGTAGGTGGCCGAGGCGTCGTTCGGAACCGGATGCGAGTCGTCGCCGTAGGGGCCGGCGAAGATGCCGTCGATGACGCCGGTGTAGGTGCCCGTCGTGTGGTAGCGGTAGTGCAGCCCCGAGATCTCGAGAATCTTGATGCTGTTGGCGCTCGGCTGGAACTGTTGCGAGAGCAGTTGCCAGACCTGAGCCCCGGTCAGCTCCTCTTTGCGCAGGATGTTGCCGAACGGGTGGATGTTGAAGCAGTCGCCCCACGTGACCTCACCCGCAGGCAGTGCCGCCCGGATTCCACCGGGCTGCATGAACGCGAACTGCGTTCCCATCGCGGCCCGCTGCGCGTCGGCGATCAGATCACCCAGCGGCGACTCCTTGCCGAGATAGTTCGGGTCGGTACGCCCGGAGTCGAGCTCGCGAGCCGTCGTGGTCACGTGGGCGTTGACCTGCGGCGCGACGTCGGTGTTCGCCTGGTCCACGATCGCCTGCACGCGCGGGTCGAACGCGGCCGGGGTCGTGCTGTTGTACGGGTCGAAGGTCCAGACCGGCTTGACGACCGCGGACGTGGAGACGATGTCGCGGGTGAGGCGGTCGAGCACGAACGTGCTGTCGGCGAACGCCTCGCCGAACGACGCGGCCTGCACCACGAGCTTGCCGGCGATGTGCGTGTTGATCACGGTGTG
Source organism: uncultured Actinomycetota bacterium (assembly GCA_963713245.1). Classification (GTDB taxonomy): domain Bacteria; phylum Actinomycetota; class Actinomycetes; order Mycobacteriales; family Jatrophihabitantaceae; genus CAVQKZ01. The sequence continues at coordinate 2,123,816 of CAVQKZ010000001.1, read as the reverse complement.
CGTGTGACCGGACACCACGACGTCCACGTCGGGATTCAGCGCCCGCGTGATCGCATCGATCCGGCCGCTGACGTTGCCCGCCGCGTCCTGCGTGCCGCCCTCGTGGATCAGGGCGACGATCGCGTGGATGCCGAGGGCGTGGATCTGCGGGATGAACGAGTTGATGGCGTCGGCTTCGGGCGTGGGCTTCGACGGGTCGCCGAAATCGAGGTCGTCGGCCGCGCCCGGCACCGAGGTCAGTGGCGCCTGCACGGTGTCGGCGCCGATGATGGCGATGGGCACGCCGCCGACGTACTTCACGACGAAGGGCTTGAAGACCAGCCGGTGATTCGACTTGTAGCGCACGTTCGCCGCTACCGTCGGGAAGTCCTCGCTGCCCGTCATCTGCAGCAGATGCTGCACGCCCCCGTCGATCTCATGGTTGCCGACCGTCCCGGCATCGAATCCGATCTTGTTCAGCACCTGCGGCGTCGGCTTGTCGTTCAGCAGCGCCGACTCCGCCGGGCTGGCCCCCCACATGTCGCCGGCATCGACGAGCAGGGTGTTGCACGGCCCGTCGGCAGCGCGCTCACCCTCGAGATCCTGCGCGAGCACCGCCGCGCCACCGGCCTCGGCTTTGTGCCCGGTGGCTGAATCCGTATAGGTGAACGACTTGCCCGGGTCGAGGTGCCCGTGGAAGTCGTTGACGCTGAGCACATGTCCGGTGACGTACCGGCCATCCGCACGCGCCGACGACGCGCAGGCGGCGCCCTTCCCCGGAGCGTGCTTCTTGCCGTGCGAACTCGACGGGCCGCCCGCGGTTGCCATGGCAGCGGGCGTGGCGAGCGACGCCGCGACCACAGTCACCACCAACACGGTGATCCGCTTCGATCGTGCAAGCCGACGACGGTTCATTGGACGCTCCCCGCTCAGGTCTTCCGGTTGATGGCACCGCACGCGCCAGATTTGCACAGCCGCCGCGCCCACCCGCCCGGCCGACCGCGGTCCGGATCGGGTGGTTCATACCAATTCGGCGGTTTCTGCGAGCGTGCCGGAGCGCCTGACGTTGCTCAGCCCGGGCGCGGAGCACGAAGTGCTGACCTGGCCCCCCGCTGACCGGAGTCGCCCCGCGAGGCGTCGCGAGCCGCGCGGGTTGCGCTCTGGGATACTGGCCCCCGATCGCCATCCGAGAGGCCTACGGCTCATGCGTGTTCTGGTTACCGGCGGCGCCGGGTTCATCGGCGCCAACTTCGTGCACCACACGCTCGAGCACCGTCCCGACGACGAGGTCACCGTCCTCGACGCCCTGACCTATGCCGCCAACGAGGCCAGCCTGGCCCCGGTCCGCGACCGGATCCGGTTCGTGCGCGGCGACATCGCCGATCCCACCGCCGTCGACGTGCTGGTCAAGGAGGCCGACGTCGTCGTCCACTTCGCGGCCGAGTCGCACAACGACAACTCGCTGCGCGACCCGTCGCCGTTCATCCACACCAACCTGGTCGGGACGTTCACCATCCTCGAGGCCGTGCGCCGGCACGGGGTGCGGCTGCACCACATCTCCACCGACGAGGTCTACGGCGACCTCGAGCTCGACGACCCGGCCAAGTTCACCGCGCAGACCCCGTACAACCCGTCCAGCCCGTACAGCTCGACCAAGGCCGGCTCCGACCTGCTGGTGCGGGCCTGGGTGCGCTCGTTCGGCCTGCACGCCACGATGTCGAACTGCTCCAACAACTACGGCCCGTACCAGCACATCGAGAAGTTCATCCCGCGCCAGATCACCAACGTGCTGTGCGACATCCGGCCCAAGCTCTACGGGGCCGGGGCCAACGTCCGCGACTGGATCCACGTCGATGACCACAACGCCGCCGTCTGGACGATCATCGAGCGCGGCCGCTCCGGCGAGACGTATCTGATCGGCGCCGACGGTGAGCGCAGCAACCGCGAGGTACTCGAGCTGATCCTGGAGCTGATGGGCCGGCCGGCGGACTGGTACGACCGGGTCACCGACCGGGCCGGGCACGACCTGCGCTACGCCATCGACTCCAGCAAGCTGCGCGCCGAGCTGGGCTGGAGCCCTCGCTTCACCGACCTGCGCGCGGGCCTGGAGCAGACCATCGCCTGGTACGACCGGCACCGCGACTGGTGGGCGGCGGCCAAGGACGGGGTCGAGGCCCGCTACGCCGAGGTCGGGCAGTAGTGCGCTGGTTGATCACCGGCGCCGGCGGGCAGCTGGGCGGCGAGTTGCAGCGCGTGCTGGCCGGTTCGGACGCCGACGTCGTGCGCGCCCTCGGCTCGGCCGAACTCGACATCACCGACTCGACCGCCGTCGAGGCCGCGATCGCCGGGTTCACCCCCGACGTGGTCGTCAACGCCGCCGCGTACACGGCCGTCGACGCGGCCGAGAGCGACGAGGACCGGGCCTTCCTGGTGAACGCCACCGGCCCGGCCCTGCTCGCCGCCGCGGTGGCCCGCCACGGCGGGCGGCTCGTGCACCTCTCGACCGACTACGTCTTCGCCGGTGACAGCACCCGGCCGTACGAGGTCGACGACGAGCCCGCGCCACGCTCTGCGTACGGCCGCACGAAACTGGCCGGTGAACTGGCCGTGCGCGAACTGCTGCCCGAGCGCGGCTACGTCGTGCGCACGGCCTGGGTCTACGCGAGCACCGGCAGCAACTTCGTCCGGACCATGGCCCGCCTGGAGTCCGAACGCGACACCGTCAGCGTGGTCGACGACCAGCGCGGCGCACCCACGTGGGCGGCCGATCTGGCCCGGGCCGTGGTCGAACTGGCCCGTTCGGACGCCCCGGCCGGCATCTATCACTGCACCGGCACCGGCGAGACGACCTGGTTCGGCTTCGCCCAGGCCATCTTCGCCGAGTTGGCGGCCGACCCGGGCCGGGTGCTGCCGATCGCCACCGACGCGGCCGCCCGCCCGGCGCCCCGCCCGGCCTACTCGGTGCTGTCGGACGCCGGCTGGCGCGCAGCCGGGTTGACGCCGATGCCGAACTGGCGCGACGCCCTGCACCAGGCCATGCGCGACGCCGACGCGGCGTTACGAGCCTGACGCGCGCCGGTAGGCCTCGACCGTGGCCTCGGCGCAGCCGCGCCACGTCCACTTCGCGGCCTGGGCCTTGCGGGCGGCATCGGCCGCCGTGTCGCGGGGCGCGCCCAGCGCCGCCCGGATGGCCGCGCTCAACCCGTCGACGTCGTCGCTGGGCACGAGCGTGGCCGCGCTGCCGAGCACTTCGCGGGTGACCGGGGTGTCGCTGGCCACGACCGGCACGCCGCAGGCCAGCGCCTCGACCGGCGGCAGCCCGAAGCCTTCGTAGAGCGACGGGAAGGCCAGGCAGGTGGCGCCGGCGACGACGCCGCGCAGCAGCTGGTCGTCCAGATAGCCGGTCATGATCAGCGCCCCGGGCGGCAAGGAGTCCGGCGCCAGCTGCTCGCCCCAGCCGGCCGGCCCGGCCAGCACGAGCGGCGGGGTGGCGGGTTCGGCCGCGCGCAGCCGGGCGTACGCCGCGACCAGATGGCGCAGGTTCTTGCGCGGCTCCAGAGTGCCCAGCGCGAGCACGTACCGCTCCGGCAGCCCGAGCTGCTGCCGCTGGGCCGCGTCCAGCGGCACGGCGTCGAACCAGGACTCGTCGACGCCCGGGCTGGTCACCTGGATCCGCTGCGGCTCGACGCCGTACTCGGCCGCGACCTCGTCGCCCATCGCCCGGGTGAGGGTGCAGACCACGGCCGCGCGGGCCACGCTGCGGGGCACGAGCCGGCGGTAGCGCAGCGAGGCGGCGCTCACCGTCTCGGCATGGCGCAGGAACGACAGGTCGTGCACGGTGACGACGCCGGCGGCGCGGCGCAGCGGCGGCAGCACGAAATTCGTGCCGTGGAAGACGTCCACGCGCCCGCACAGCCACTCCACCGGCGGGAACTCCACGCGCTCCCAGGCGGCCCGCAACAGCCGGGCCGGCACCGGGCGCGCGTGCACGGGCAGCCCGGGCGGCAGGCTGGCCGCGAGCCGGTTGCGCCCGCGCAGGGTGAAGGCGGTGGCCACCAGGTCGGGCCCGTCGCCCAGTTCACCGAGCGATTGCACGAGCCGGCGGGTGTACACGCCGATCCCGGTGAGCTGCCCCAGCAACGGGGTGGCGTCGAAACCGACTCGGCCGCGGTCGGCCGGCGCGCTCGTCACCCGGGTATCCCACCACAGGACAATCTGCCGCCGTCGGTGACACTGGCCGCGCGCGAGGACTGGCACGAGAATTGGACAATGTCGTCGGAGCCGTGCTTTGCTGAATGAACAGCGGGTGGGGACCCGTCCGGATTACGGGGCCCAGTTTCATGAGATGGCGAAATGATCGCGCCCCGCAAACTTGTCCTCATCGGCATGACAATTGCCGCGACCGGCACATTCACCAGCAGCATCGCCTCCGCGGCGCCGGCCCAGGCCCCGGCCAAGGCACCAGCCACCGCGCTGGCGACGGCGAAGCTGGCTTCGGCGGTTGCCGCCCCGCCGCTGGTCACGCCCAACGCCTGGTCTCAGGGTGTGGTCCACCCGCAGTACGGCGTCAGCCAGTCCTCGCCGATGACCGTCCTGCGCAATGGTGCGGCCCAGGTCGTCGTCGCCGACTCCGGCGGGCGCCTCTATTCCTATGACCGGGCCACCGGCGGGCTCGTCTGGAGCCGCAGCCTGGGGGCCAGTTCGGTGCTCGCGCCGTTGTCCACCGACAACACCTCGATCTTCGCCGGCCTGACCCAGAAGACCGCCACCAACGTCACCGTCGCCTCTTACAACGTCGGCACCGGCGCCACCGACTGGGGCGGCAACCGCTGCGCGCACTGCATGCAACTCGGCGGCGCCGCGATCAGCGGCGCCGAGGCCACGATGGGCAGCGCACAGTCGCACGTCTACGGCCTGTCCGCGACCTCGGGCGGCGTGCACTGGAGCTACCTGAACACCGACTCGGTCAACTCGACCCCGGCCGTCGGCGACCTGTACGGCAACGGCTCGCACGAGTGGGTCTTCACCACCGACCAGACCGGCAACTCCCACGTCAACCCACCGGCATTGCCCGGCGGTCACCTGCGGATCTTCAACGCCCAGGGCCAGGAGATCTGCAACGCCAATATCGGCGGCGGCGTCCAGCCGACCGGCTCGTTCGACTCCTCGCCGGCCATCGTCTCGTACGGCTCGGGCTCGATGATCGTGTTCGGCACCGGCGAGAGCAACACCAACGCCAACCGGCTGCTCGTGTTCAACGGCGCGTGCCAGAAGATCTGGATCTCGCCCAAGCTGGCCGGCACCACGGTCGGCGCGCCGGCCATCGCGGATGCGCAGGGCACCGGCATCCCGGTCGCCATCGAGGAGGTCGCCGACGCGGCCGGTCATCCGGTCGTCTACGAGATCGACATCCGCAACCAGCGCGTCCTCGGTTCGACGACCTTGAGCGCGTGCAACCACTTCCGGCCCGGCACGTCCTCGTCGGTCGTCACCGCTGACCTGCGCAACAGCGGCCACCAGGACCTCATCGTCCCGGCCGGCGAATGCGGCGCCGTCATCCTGGACGGCCAGACGATGGCCCAGATCGGGCTCGTCGGCAAGAACTGCGGGATGCAGAACGCGCCGCTGATCACCAACGACGGTGGCGGCCGCGTGGGCATCACCGTGGCCGGCTACGCGGCCAAGCCGGGCGGCGGCATGTACGGCTGCGTCAGCCACTACACGGTATCCGGCGCTTCGCTCGGCACGATGGGCTGGCCCGAGTTCCACCACGACGCCCAGCTCACCGGTGTGCTGACCCAGACGATCACGTCGCGAGACGGGATGATCACCGGCCAGTCGCTGGCCAGCGGTGGGACGCTCACCTCGGCGACCGGTCCCAACACGATGACGATGCAGACGAACGGCTACCTGGCCGTGCGCAACAGCAAGGGCGCGCTGCTGTACTCGTCCGGCGGCACCCCGTATTCAGGATCGCGCCTGGTGCTGACCAACACCACGCTGCGGCTGTACACGGCCGCGGGGCGGATGGTCCGGCAACTGTGGGCGGTGGGGGCCAACAGCCGGCCGACCCATCTCATCGTGCAGAGCGACGGACACGTCGCGGTGTACCGGGCCGGGACCAACGCGTGGGCGGCCGACGTCCGAGTGTGGATCTCCTGACCCAGGGCTGACCCAGGGCTGCCTCAGGGTTGTGGCTGCGCTGGGACGACCGACCCATCGGGTTGGATCGCCCCGGCGTAGATGACCCGGGTCTCGTACTGCGGCTGCCCGGGGCGGGCGTGGATCAGCGACGGCCACGACGGGTAGCTGCCGGCGTGGACGGCGCGCGGGGGCTTCGTCCAGTCCACGCCCTGGGCGTGGAAGCTGACCAGATCCACCGGGCCGCCGCCCCAGTCCTGCCGGATCCGGGCCAGAGCGGCGGCACTGGTATCACCGACGTAGACGCTCTCGCGCCCGCACACGATTCGCGTGCTGGGCAGGTAGTAGCCGCTGTCCGGCACGCCGCTGACCACGACCCGGTCGGCGTGAATGGCCTGGCAGGCAGCGATGACCTCGTCGTATTCGCCCTGCTGCTCGGCGACGGTGACCAGCGGGTTCCAGAACAGTAGCGGTGAGGCGCAGATGCCGGCGGCGATGACACCGCCCAGCCACAGCGTCGGCGGCCAGCGGCGGACCAGCTGCACGCACAGCCAGGTCGCGGCGACGAGCATGCCCGGCAGGACGACCGGCAGGAAGCGGCGCATGGCCCAGACCTGGATCGGGGTGATGCTGACGTCGTTCAGGTACAGGGCCGCCACCGTGCCGAACACGCCCAGGAAACAGATCAGGCGCGGATCGCGGGTGCGCCCGGCCCGGGCCACGAGCCAGATCAATCCGGCCGCGGCGATCAGGACGACCGGCCAGCCCAGGTACCACGACAGCCAGCGGATGGTCTGCTCGTCGTAGCTGCGCGACCCGTCGATCGGCAGCCCTTCCTGGCGCTGGTAGTTCGTGATCGACGTCCTGATGGGCGCTTCCTGGATGAAATGGCCCTTCCACCACAGCGGCCGCGACATCAGGACCATGACGACGAGCACCCCGAGGCCGCCCAGCGCCCGGCCGACGGCTGGCCCGCGCCGAGCCAGCGCGGCCCGCAGGCTTGAGAGCGGCACGGCGCTGAGGATCAACACGCCGACCAGGGCGACCACGGCCAGGTAGAACAGCGGCCGGGTGCGGCTCTCCTGTGCATTGAAGTAGTTCGGGCTGTTGCGCTTGAGGTCGATGGTGCCGAGGGCGACCGTGACCGCCGCGCCGGCCGCGAACGCGAGCACGGCCAGGCGGCCGTGGCTACGCCGAGCCGGGTCGCGGGCGAGCACCGCCACGATGCCGATCCCGACACCGGCGCCGATAACGGCGACGAGGCCGTCGATGCGGGCGATCTGCGAGGCCCCGATCGTCAAGCCCGCGAATGCGTAGCGCCACAGCGAGGCGCGGCTGCGCTCGGTGGCCGCCGACCACAGCATGGTCAGCCCTCCGAACACGAACAGCATCGCCACCGGCTCGGTGTATTCGGCCCGGCTGAAGTAGACCATCGGGATGCTGGCCGCGAGGGCGATCGTCGGGACGAGCCCCCAGAGCGGGCCGACGACGCGGCGGGCGAAGCTGTACACGGCCAGCAGCGCGGCCGAACCGATGGCGACATTGGCCTGCAGCAGGGCGTGCTGGCCGCCGAGCCACCCGGCCAGGCCGAGCAGCCCGGGCAGCAGGGTGGTGCCGCTGCCCTTCAGCTCGGTGCCGTCGCGCTGGAAGCCGGCCGAGTCGACCGCGGCGCCAGGCACGTTCGGGACGGCGTGCAGCGCCGAGCCGACCGGGATGTTCGGGGAGTGGTGGTGCATCAACCACCAGCCCCGCAACGTGTAGATGCTCGGGTCGCGGGCCACCGACAGCAACTGGCCGAAGTAATGCCGGTTGATCAGGAACCAGGCCAGCGCGAGCAGCAGGGCCACGGCCGAGCCGAGCGCGGCGTGCTCGTCGCGCCGGTAGGTCCGGGGAGCCAGCCGCCAGGTCGCGGCGATCAGGACCGCGGTGGCGAGGAGTACCAGGGGCGGGGAGAAGTAGCCGGCCACCATCGACACGCTGATGACGATGCTCAGGCAGACGACCGCGACGACCAGACGGTCGGGGCTGGCCACCAGTGCGGCCGTGACCAGTCGCTGACCCCGGCCCGGCGGCGGGCCCGAGGCATGCCGCGCGGCGACCTCGGTGGGGGCGGTTTCGGTGCTGTCGACGTGCGGGCTGCGGACCGTCACGCCGGCATCACGCTGGAGTCGCCAGGTAGGCCAGCGTGTAGCTGCGCTCGATGTCGGCGTACAGACCGGGGTACTCGACCAGGTCGGTGAGCTCGAACTTGCCCGATTCGGCCGTGGTCGGCAGGTAGCCGATGCCGTGCTCGCGGACCACGCGCAGCCCGGCGTCGGCGAACAGGTCCAGCATCTGCTGGTGGGTGTACTCGATCTTGTGGTCGGGGTTGATGAAGTCGTTGCCCTCTTCGTGGGCCTGGATAGACGTCATCGCGCCGTTGGGCGTGTCGAGGGCCAGCACGCCGTCCGGAGTCAGCAGCCGGCGCACGTCGTGCAGCAGCTTGGCCCCTTCGTCCGGGTAGATGTGCTCGAAGGTCTGGGCGGAGCAGATCATGTCGAAGCTGCCGTCGGCCAGATCGTCCAGGTCGGTCATCGAGCGGTACAGGTAGCGCACCGGCCCCCGGCCCGAATCGACCGCCTTGTTCTCCGGCAGCCGGTAGAGCTCGTGGCGGTCGTCCTCGGGCAGTTCGATGATGACGAGATCCTCGAACTGGTACGGGTAACCCATGGCGACCAGGGCACCGCGGTCGTCACCCAGGCAGGTGCCGCCGAGGTCGAGGATGCGCCGGGCCGGCGGGAGGGACTTGATCCAGGTCACCCGCGAGCCGTGGAACGCGTCGAGCGCGAGCCGTGGAATCGGCCCGGCGGCCGCCTCCTTGGATCCGGACAGGACGCTGACCACGTCGGCCCGGGTCAAGCCTTCGCCCAGCTTGGCGACGTGCAACGCGACGCCGGCCGGGTCGCCTTCACGGTCGAGGGCGACGACGTACGCCTGCCGGACGAACGCTTCGTCGTCGTCGATGTCGTCCCACCATTCGGCCGGAGGCGCCGACGGTGACGATCGCTTCACTCGGTTCGCGGCTGCACGTGCATATTCACGCCAGGCGCGGGCGACAGGTCGAGGCACGCGAAAACGCTAGCATGCGGGCACCGGCGATCGGACCCGCCCGGCGAACCGACGCCGCAGCGCGTGCGGTAACGGCGGTCCCCTGCGCGCTATTCGGTGATGACCAGTTCCGGGGCCACATACAGCGTGCCCAGGCCGTGGCCGTCGGACTGCACGGTGAAGCTCGCGGCCTCCTTCATGCGATCGATCTCGACACCGCTCTGCTCGGCGATGGCCCCGTGCACGGTGTAGGAACCCTCGCCGAGCCAGACCTGGGGCAACCGGATCTGGAAGGTCCGTTCGCCCGAGAACGCCGGCATGACGATGTCGAGCAGTCGGGTGTTGGTGCCGTACACGCTGGTGCCGAGCGACGTCTCGATTCCGAACCCCAGGATCCAGTCGTCCAGGCGCGACGTGGCCCGGACGGCGATGTGCACGCTCATCGGCTCGCCCGGGCGCAACACGGTCAGCGGCTGGCCGGCGCCGTCGCGCAGCGTCACCGACTCGACCTGCGCGGTGGAGGTGACCGCGCGCAGTTCCGACTGGCGCTCGCGGACGCGGTCCTCCTGCCGGGTGATTTCGAAGTCGGCCCGCAGGAAGCGCAGCGCGTCCAGCGGGTCGCCGTCGACGTGCATGTTCCCGTGCTCCAGCACGATGGCCCGGTCGCACAGTTCGGCGACCTGGTCGAGCGCGTGCGTGACCAGCACGATGGTGCGGCCCTCGGCCTGGAAACTGCGGATGCGGTCCATGCACTTGCGCTGGAACGGCTCGTCGCCGACGGCCAGCACCTCGTCGACCAGCAGCACGTCGGGATCGACGTGCACCGCGACCGAGAAGGCCAGCCGGATGTACATGCCCGAGGAGTAGAACTTCACCTGCGTGTCGATGAACTGCTCGATACCGGAGAACTCGACGATCGAGTCGAAGTGCACGCGGGTCTGCGCCCGCGACATGCCGAGGATGGCGCAGTTGAGGTAGACGTTCTCGCGCCCGGTGAGATCGGGGTGGAAGCCGGCCCCGAGTTCGATCAGGGCCGCGAGCCGGCCGCGGCGGGTGACCGTGCCCGAGGTGGGCTGGATGATCCCGCCGATCAGCTTCAGCAGCGTGCTCTTGCCCGATCCGTTGGCCCCGATCAGCCCGACCGTCGTGCCGGACTTGATCTCGAAGTCGACGTCGCGCAGCGCCCAGAAGTCGTCCTTGTAGCGCTTCGAGCGCCCGGAGTTGACGATGCGCTCCTTGAGCGACTTCTCCTTGCGGATGACGAATCGCTTGGAGACGTCGCTCGACCCGCACGACTGCGGTGTCGCCGGCCATCACAGTTCCTGGGCGAAGTTGGCCTCGAGCCGGGCGAAGATGCGCTGGCAGATCCACAGCAGGGCCAGGCCGACGACGGCGACCACGATCATGTGCCCGGCCAGGTTGTCGATCGTGGCCTTCTTGGTGGCCCCGTCCACCCAGAAGGCGCGCTGGAAGCCCAGTACCGACTTCGGTGATCGGGTTGGCCAGGTAGATGCGCTCAGGACCCAGGGGTTGTACAGGTGCGGGCTGACCAGGCTCCAGCTGTAGACCACGGGCGCCGTCCACATGCCCCACATCAGCATGATCTCGACGATGTACTGGACGTCGCGCAGGTAGACGTTGACGGCGCTGAGCACGAAGGCCAGCGCGGTGCCGTAGATCAGCACGATCGCCACGGCCAGCACCGCGTAGCCCAGCCGCTGGACGTGCGGCGGCTTGCCGAACGCGAACGTGCCGATGACCAGGACGCACACCTGCATCATGAAGTTGAACAGCGCCGACCCGATGGCGCTGAGCGGGAACACCTCGCGGGGCAGGTAGATCTTCTTGACCAGTCCCCCGTTGGCCAGGATCGAGCCGGTGCCGGTGGCCGACGATCTCGGAGAACAGCTGCCAGATCGTCAGCCCGGAGAACACGTAGATCGGGTAGTCGACGGCCGCCTTCGACGCCCCGAGGAACTTGCCGATCGCGATCGCGTACACGGCCAGCTGGGCCAGCGGACGCAGCAGGCTCCACACGAAGCCCAGGGCGCTGTCCTTGTAGCGGGCCTTGAGTTCGCGGCGGAAGAGCAGGTTCAGCAGCTCGCGGTAACCCCAGACGTCGCGCACCGAGCGCACCGTGCCGCGCAGCAGGCCCTGGGTCGGCCCGGCCGGCTCCATCGGCAGGCTGGCCAGCCGCGCGGCCCGTTCGGCCGAGGCGTCCGACGCCGCCTGGTCGGGCTGCGCGGTGATCGTCACCTGTCACCTGCCCGAGCGGGCAGCGCGTCGAGCACCGGATGTGTGCTGTCGACGAGGAACGCCCACACGTCGGCAGCGTAATGCTCCCAGGTGCGCAGCTCGTGCTGGCGCGCCTCACGGGCGAGCCGGTCGTGGGTGGCCGGGTCGGTGAGCATCGTGCGCAGGGCGTCGCGCAGTTCGTGGTCGTCGCGGGGGTCGACGAGGATCGCCCCGCCGGGCGCGGCGATGTCGGCCATGCTGCCGAAGCCCGAGGTGATCACCGGGGTCCCGCTGGCCAGCGACTCGGCGACCGGCAGTCCGAATCCCTCGTTCAGCGACGGGAAGACCAGGCAGTGCGCCACCCGGTAGGCCGCCCACAGCAGGTCCTCGGACAGGGCGCGGATGGCTTCGACCGGGCGCCCGGCCGCGCGCAGATCGCCCAGCCGGCTCTCGAACTCCTCGCCGTGCCAGCCGTTGCCGCCGACGAACACCAGCGAGAACTGCCGTCCTTCGCGCCACAGCAACTCGGCCGCATGCAGCACGGCCAGGTGGTTCTTGCGCGGTTCGTGGCTGCCCACGCACAACACCATGGGCAGCGAACCACTGAGCAACAGCGCGCGGGCCTCGACAAGGGCCGACTCGGTGGGCAGCGGGGCCTCGACCGGCAGCGTGATGGCCGAGATCTCCGGCCCGCTGATCCCGGCGCCGGACAGCATGCTGCGCCAGCCGCGGTACTCGACCGCCGCGGCCTCGGAGATCGTCGCGATGCGCTGCCCGGACGCGATCGCCGTGAGCATCATCGAGAAGCCGTAGCCCATTCCGTCGGCGATGGTCTCGGCCGACGTCAGCGGCACGCAGTCGAAGCCGATCATCGAGCCGGTGCTCCCCGAGAAGCGCAGCACCCCCTGCAGGGCCCGGGCCCGCTCCGGCTCGGTCATCAGTTCGGGCAGCACGTACCGGCAGTGCCACGGCACCAGGATCTCGGTCGGGCGCCCGGGCCGCGGGCCGATCCCGGTGCCGTGCAGAGCGTTGTCGCGTTCGCCGCGATCGAGCGGACGCAGCGCCCGCAGGTCGGGCGACCAGCCCACCAGCGTCACGTCGTGATCGCGGTCCCAGCGCTGCGCGGTCTGGCGGGCGACCCGCTGGATGCCGGTGGCCAGCCCCGTGCGGGCGGTGTGGTGCAGGTCGACGAGCACCTCGTCGGTGACCACCCGGACCTTGGGCCACGGCCCGTGGGTGAACGGCCACCCGCTGCGGGGCCAGGTGACGGCCGCGCTCAACGCGGCCAGCGGCCCGTCGAGCCGGGCGGCCCGGGTGGCGGCCAGGACGGCGTCGGGGGTGGGCAGGCTGCCGCGCACGACGGCGAGGGTCAGCCACAGCCGGTCCGGCGTGGGCTCGCGCAGGGCGTGCGTGAGCAGGCTCAACAGTTCGGCGGTCGAGGACTTCGGCGGGGGCGCCGTGCCCAGGGTCTCGACAACGAGCGCGATCCGCTCCCGCAGCGCGCGGCGCCGGTGCGAGCCACGCGCATCGATCGTCACCGCGAGCGCAGTGGTCCGCGCGTCGGTTGCGTCCGTCATACCGGTACTCCCGCCGGTTGCCCGCGCAACGCCGCCAGTTCCGTCGCCGCGAGCGCAGTCCAGAGTTCGGCGGCGTAGTCCTCCCACGTCCGCCGGGGGCGGCGCTGGACCTCGTCGGCCAGCTGCGCGAGATATGCGTCGTCGGTGAGCAGCCGCCGCATCGCCTGCAGGATATCGGTGTCGTCGCGCGGGTCGACCAGAGCCACGCCGCCACCCTCGGCGATCTCGCGGGTGCTGCCGTAGTTCGTGGTGATGGCCGGGACGCCGAACGCCATCGATTCGGCCACCGGCAGGCCGTACCCCTCGTGCAGGGACGCGAACACGGTGAACCGGGCGCTCTGGTAGGCCTCGGCCAGGTCGGCCTCGCTGATGGCGGTGTCGGCCCGAACCGGCCGCCCGGCCCGGCGTAGCTGCCGCAGCCGCTTGGCGAAGGCCTGCCCGGCGCCGCCGCCGCCGATGAAGCGCAACTGGAAGCTCAGCCCTTCGCGCCACAGCAATTCGGCGGCGTTGAGCACGGCCAGGTGGTTCTTGCGCGGCTCGACGCTGCCCACGCACAGCACCAGCGGCGGCTTGGCCACTGCGGCCGGCGCGGGGCCGGCCGCGTGGGACGTGTCGGCCGGCAGGGCGCACTCGACGACGCGCGGGCCAGGCAGGCCCTGGGTCGGCAGCATGGCCGCGAAGCCGTGGAACTCGGCCGCGGCCGAGACGCTGATGCCGGCAACCCGGTCGGTGTACTTGATGACTTCGAGGTAGTGCACGAACCGGTCGGTCTCGCCCATCGGCACCATGTCGGCGCTGGTGACCGGGATGCAGTCGTAACCGATGGCGGCGACCCGGTTGCTGGTGAACCGGGCCAGGGCGGCCAGCCGGGTGCAGGCACCGCGGGCCGGGACCTCGACCAGGACGACCACGCTGTGCCACGGCACGACCAAGCTCGTGGTCGCGCCCGCCGCGGTCGGGACTGGTGGCCGGCGCCCCCAGTGGAACAGCCGGCGCTCCTCGTTCGGGCTGAGCCGGCGCAGCGCGGCGTGGGTGTCGGTCCACACCACCGGGGTGAAGTCGTGGTCGCGGTGCCACAGCGGCACCGTTGCTCGCACCACCCGCTGGATGCCGGTGTGCAGATCGTGCCGGGCGCTGAAGTCCGTCTCGACGACGACGCCGTCGCGGACGATGTCGAGGCTCAGGTGGGCCGTGCCGTGGCGTTGGGTGGCGGCCAGCGCGGTGTCGAGCAGCCAGATCGAGGCGCCCACGTCGTCGGTGAGCTCGAAGTGCCGGACGGCCGCCATGAGCATGTCCGAGGTCGGCAGCGTGGCGGAGACGGCCACGTAGAGCAGCCACATCTGCTCGTGGTCGAGGGTCGAGCGCACGTGGCGGACCAGGCGTTCGAACGTGATCGACGCATCCGGCGCGGTCTCGTCGGGCTGCAGGTCGAGCAGCACCTCGGCGGCGGCGGCCAGTCGTTGGCCGAGCGCGGCGTCGGTGTCCAGTTGCGGACGGTCCAGCATGAGGATCAAGGCCTCCGGCGGCTGCCGACGGCCCGCCGGACAGTGCGGATCGGTTTGGTGACCCGCCACGACACGGTGTTGCGCATGGCTTCGAGTTCGGCCTGGGCGCTGCCGGTCGGGGCGGTGCCGCTTGCGGCGGCGCCCCAGGCCCCGAGCGCGGCCGCGCGCCAGCGGATGAGGTCCTTGGTGACCCGGTCCAGGGCCTGGTGACCCTCGTCGACGCGTTCGGTCAGTTCCGCGTTCGACTGGGCCAACTGGCGGTACGCGTGGTTGGTGAACTCGTCGACCGCGCAGGCCGGATAGCTCAGTTGTGTCCGCAGCGTGGCCGCGTGTTCAGCGGCCACGTAGTAGCGCGACAGCCCGTCGAACAGGCAGAACTCGTAGTCGGCCTTGAGGACGATGTCCTCCCAGGCGCCGAACGTCGGCGCGGTGGTTCGAGGAGCCGTCGCTTCGATGACGATGACCCAGGGCCGCCAGACGGTGAGATCGACGCTGCTGAGCACGGCCGACTCCGCACCTTCGACGTCGACGGTGGCGAAGTGGATGTCCAGACCGCCCCACCCGGCTTCGCTCAGGATCGAGTCGAGCGACCGGGCCGGCACCTGGACGTCGTGCGAGTGCAACCCGGACTCTTCGTGTTGGTCGCTGATGGCATCGACCAGCGTGGACAGGCCGCTGTCGTCGATCTGGTGCAGGGTCACGGTGTCGACGGCCTCGTTGGTGACCGCGGCCTCGAACAGCAGGTCGCCGGGCCGCTGGGCGCGGTGCCGTTCGGCGTACTCGGGGACCGGCTCGATCGTTATGCCGCGCCAGCCCCGGTCGTAGAATGCCCGGGTGATCGAGTCGACCGTCGGATCGTTCGCGCCGACGTCGACGTAGCGCCCGTTCTGGATGTTCCCGAGGGCCCGCCACAGCACGACGTCCTCACCATTCTGGGCGTAGGACTCGAAGGTCGTCGACGTCATGCGCCCCATCCTAAGGTGCACCGCGGGCGGTTCCCCTCGGCCACCACTCCGAGCGCTGCGACGGCCCCTGCTGCGGCCCGGCGACCAGCCACGACCGAGTAATCTGCCCTGGCACGCAGCCCGCGTGTGGCTCACGTGGACGAAAGGTAGCTATGCCCAGCGCGCTGATTACCGGCATCACCGGCCAGGACGGCCTGTACCTGGCCGAACTGCTCCTCGCGAAGGGCTACGACGTCTACGGCTTGATCCGCGGGCAGAACAACCCGAAGTTCCGGATGGTCGAGGAGACCGTTCCCGGAGTGAAGCTGGTGACCGGTGACCTCACCGATCTGCCCAGCCTGATCCGGGCCTTCAGCACGGCCCGGCCGGACGAGGTCTACAACCTGGGCGCGATCTCGTTCGTGGCCTACTCCTGGGAGAACGCCGGGCTGACCTCGGAGGTCACCGGGCTCGGGGTGCTGAACATCCTGGAGGCCACCCGGCTGTACTGCGGTGACGACATCAGCAAGGTGCGCTTCTACCAGGCTTCCAGCTCGGAGATGTTCGGCAAGGTGCAGCAGGTGCCGCAGACCGAGGCCACCCTGCTGTGGCCGCGCTCGCCCTACGGCGTGGCCAAGGTGTTCGGCCACTACATGACGATCAACTACCGCGAGAGCTACGGCCTGCACGCCAGTTCCGGCGTGCTGTTCAACCACGAGTCACCGCGCCGCGGGCCCGAGTTCGTGACCAGGAAGATCAGCCGGGCCGTGGCGCGCATCGCCCTCGAGCTGGATTCCTCGATCTCGCTGGGCAACCTCGACGCCAAGCGCGACTGGGGCTTCGCCGGTGACTACGTCGAGGCGATGTGGCTGATGCTGCAGCAGCCCGAGGCCGACGACTACGTCATCTCGACCGGCGAGACCCACTCGATCCGCGAGTACCTCGACATCGCCTTCGACCGGATCGGCGTCGACGACTGGTCGGGCTACGTCAAGCAGGACCCGCGCTTCTTCCGGCCCGCCGAGGTCGAACTGCTCATCGGCGATTCGACGAAGGCGCAGAAGCAGTTGGGCTGGACGCCCAAGGTCAGCTTCCCCGAACTGGTGGCGATGATGGTCGATGCCGATCTTGCCGAGCAGCGAGTGCTGGCCGGCAAGTAGAGTCCGCGGATGCCTTCTGCACTGATCACTGGGATCACCGGCCAGGACGGTGGCTATCTGGCCGAGGTGTTGCTCGCCGACGGCTGGCAGGTGCACGGGCTGGTCCGCCGCAACGACGTGGCCCTGGCCGAGGTGCAGGAGCGGTCCCCGGACGTCATCGTGCACGAGGGCGACCTGATCGACACCGACCGGCTGCGCATCCTCATCGACGACGTCGAGCCGGACGAGATCTACAACCTGGGCGGGATCAGCTCGGTGGCCGCGTCCTGGGCCAGCCCGCTGGCCACCGCCCAGATCAACGGCGTCGGCGCCGGCATCATCTTCGAGGCCGCGTGGCAGTTGCAGGAGCGCATCGGCCGGCCGGTGCGGGTGCTGCAGGCCTCCAGCGCCGAGATCTTCGGCGCCCCGGAACACTCGCCGCAGGACGAGAGCACCCCGATCCGGCCGGTGTCGCCCTACGGCGCGGCCAAGGCGTTCGCGCACCACCTGGCCTGTGTCTATCGCGGGCGCGGGCTGCCGGCCTCCATCTGCATCCTCTACAACCACGAATCACCGCGCCGCCCGGACACCTTCGTCACCCGCAAGATCACCAAGGCCGCCGCGCACATCGCGGCCGGCAAGCAGGACGTGCTCGCCCTCGGCAATCTCGACGCCCGGCGCGACTGGGGTTGGGCTCCGGACTACGTCGACGCGATGATCCGCGCCGTCCGGCACCCGGTGCCCGACAGCTACGTCATCGCCACGGGCGAGGCCCGCTCGGTGCGCGAGTTCGTCGCCACCGCGTTCCGCTACGCCGGCCGGCCCGACTGGGAGCAGTACGTCCAGGTCGACGACGAGTTCGTCCGCCCGGCCGACGCCCAGGAGCAACTCGGCGACGCGACGCATGCCCGCACCACCCTGGGCTGGGCCCCGACGGTGTCCTTCGAGGACATGGTGGCGCGGATGGTGGACGAAGACCTTGTCCGCTGAGCCTGGCCATTCGGCCGGGTCCCGGGGGCGGACGGTGCAGCGGGCCCTGCCGCGGCTCGGGCTGGACCTGATCGCCGGCCTGCCCGAGCGGCTGGCGCTGCTGGTGCTGGCGGCCACGCTCACCGTCACCGCGATGCTGCAGCTGCGGGTGTTCAACCCGTACGTCGCCATCCTGATCACCGCGGTGCTGGTCGCGGCCACCTGGCGGCTGGTGCCGCAGGCGCACGGCACCGACCGCCGCACCGTGCTCGGCGTGGTCGTCGCGCTCGAGGTCGTGGTGGCCTGGATCTGGGTCAACGCGCCGTACTACGAGCAGGAACTGTCGGTCTACCGCGACCCGTCGATCTATGCCCTGCGGGGGTGGTGGCTGACCCGGCACGGCTCCCCCGTCATCGACATGTCGGCCGCGGTCCGGGGCGCGAGCGGCGTCCCCGGAGCGGCCGTGGCCTCGGGCGGGTTCCCCGTCCACGGGCACGTCGCCTACCCGCAGGCGGCCAGCCTGGTGCCCGGCCTGCTCGCCGTCGCCGGGCGCGTCGGCGGGCTGCGGGTGATGCTCGCGGCCAACCTGGTGATCGGCGGCGTCGGCCTGCTGCTCGTGTACGGCGTGGCCCGGCGGCTGATGGGCCCGATCTGGGCCCTGGTCCCGCTGGTCGCGCTGGCCCTGTCGATGCCGATGGTCTACTTCGCCCGGGCGTCGTACTCCGAACCGACAGCCCTCGCGGCCGTGTTCGCCGGGCTGCTCATCCTGTGGTGGGCCTTCGACAGCAAGCGGCTGAGCCTGTTCGTGCTGGCCGGGCTGTGCGTCGGCGTGTCGGCCCTGGCCCGGGTCGACGGCGTCCTCGCGGTGATCGCCGCGATGTTCGGTATCGGCGTCGCCGCCGCGGCGGCCCGGGCGGGCGAGACGCGCCGGCAGTTGCGCTGGGCCTGGCTGGCCTTCGGGGCCGGCGGGCTGGTCACCAGCGTGGCCGGCTGGTACGACCTGGCCCACAACAGCCGGTCCTACTACTCGTCGCAGGCCCATGACCTGCACTCGCTGTTCGCGCTGTACGCCGTGGTGTTCGTGGTCCTGGTCGCGCTCGGGTTCCTGCCGCTGGACCGGCTCCGGGCCGCGCTCTCGAGGCACCGGGCGCCGGTGGCCCGCGCGGCCGTGGTCCTCGTGCTGCTGGCGTGCGCGGTGCTGGCCTCGCGCCCGTTGTGGTGGACGGGCCGGTTCATCACCGACCCGGTGCTGCAGAACGCCGTGGCGCAGCGGCAACGGGCCGCCGGGCTGCCCATCGATCCACGGCGGTCCTACGACGAGCGCACCGTCACCTGGCTGGCCTGGTACCTGAGCTGGCCCGTGGTCGTCCTCGGCGCCGTGGGCCTGGCCCTGCTGCTGCGGCGCGCGGTGCGCACACGTGATCTGCGGGCGCTCGTCTTCTTCGCCGTCTTCGCCGTCGTCGCCGCGCTGTACCTGAACGACGTCAACATCACCCCCGATCAGATCTGGGCCAGCCGGCGCCTGCTGCCGGTGGTCATCCCGGGCCTGGTGATCGCGGCCGGCTACGTCGCGGCCGCGCTGGCCGGCCGGGCCGCCCTGCGCTGGCTGGCCGTGCCGGTCGGCGTGCTGATCGCGCTCGGCCCGGCCCTGCAGTGGCGCTACGTGTTCATGCAGGCCGAGTTCGGGGGCGAGCTCAAGGCCGTCGACTCGGCCTGCGCGGCCGTCGACCGCGGCGCGGCCGGCAGCGCGCACCGGTACGCGGTGTTCGCCGGGCCAACGCCCTCGACGCGGTTCTGGGCCCCGACCCTGCAGATCGTCTGCGACGCCACGGTGGTCACGGTGCCCGAGCCCACGCCGGCCGCCCTGGCCCGGGTCCGGGCCAACTGGGGCGGCGCCCCGGTCACGGTCGTCACCTTCGACGCCGGCAGCGTGCCGTGGACGGCCACCGCGCCGGCGCCCCGGTTCAGCGGCACCGTGACGCTGTGGAACCAGTCGCTGGTGGCCCGGCCCACCGGCACGTCGAGCATCCAGACCACGTTCTGGGCCGGCACGGTGGGCAGCGACGGCTCGGTCGCGCCGCTTTCGCCCTGATTGGCGATCCGGTTGGGCCGGATCATAGAATCGCACCCGGCGGCGGCCCGGGGTTGGTTCGCCGGTCAGATTGGCCCGCAGTCGGCTGTGCGCCGGCCGGACGGGCCGCGAGATGAAGGTGGCACGTGAAACTGGTTGTACAGGTCCCGTGCCTGAACGAGGAAGACACCCTGCCGCTCGTCCTGGAATCCATCCCGAAGCAGATTCCCGGCGTCGACGAGATCGTCATCCTGATCATCGACGACGGTTCGACCGACAAGACCGTCGAGGTGGCCAAGGCCCACGGCGTCACCCACTTCGTCACCCACGCCCGCAACCGGGGCCTGGGCCGGTCGTTCCACGACGGCGTGCAGCGCGCGCTCGAACTGGGCGCCGACATCGTGGTCAACACCGACGGCGACAACCAGTACCCGCAGGGCCGCATCACCGACCTCGTCCAGCCCATCATCTCGGGCGAGGCCGAGATCGTGATCGCCGACCGGCAGGTGCACCTGGTCGAGCACTTCTCGCCGTTGAAGATCGCGCTGCAGAAGTTCGGCAGCAAGATCGTCAACCTGGCCGCCGGCACCAACCTGCCCGATGCGGCCAGCGGGTTCCGGGCCTACTCGCGCGAGAGTCTCATGCTGCTGAACACGATCACCCGGTTCAGCTACTGCATGGAGACGATCATCCAGGCCGGCAACAAGAAGCTGGAGATCACCAGCATCCCGGTGATCACCAACGAGAAGACCCGCGAGTCACGGCTGTTCAAGTCGACCTACCAGCACGTGCTCAAGTCGGCCGGCGCGATCATCCGGGCCTACATCATGTATCGGCCCTACGTCATCTTCGCCTGGCTCGGTGGCCTGCTGGCCGTCGGCGGGCTCATCCCGTTCGTGCGCTGGGGCGTCCTGCAGGTCGTCGACACGCACCCGGGCGGGCACCTGCAGTCGCTCATCGCCGGAGCGGTGCTGCTCATGATGGCGTTCATGTGCGTGATCATCGGGATAACATCCGACCTGATCCGCACCAACCGGATGCTCATCGAGGACACGCTCGAGCACACCAAGAAGATGCGGTTCGGGCAGGGCGAGACGTTACCGGCGCCGGCGATGGTCTTCGACCCGGATCAGCTGACCCGGGCCGACCTCAGCCGTCAGAACGGGTAGCCCGGCGGCCGGCTGCGCATCGTCACCCACTGGGTCTCGGTGAACGCGTCGATGTTGGCCGCGGCGCCGCCGACGCGTGAGCCGGTGCCCGACGCGCCGACCCCGCCGAACGGGCTGTTGGCCTCGTCGCTGACGGTCTGGTCGTTGATGTGCACGATCCCGGTCGGGATGCGGTCGGCCAGGGCCAGGCCCTTCATGACGTCGCGGGTCACGATGCCCAGCGACAGGCCGTACTCGCTGTCGGCCGCGAGCCGGACGGCCTCGTCCTCGGAGCCGAACCTGGTCACCGGCGCGACCGGGCCGAAGATCTCGTCGGTGAACGCCCTTGCGGCTGCGGGCACATCGGCCAGCACGGTGGCCTGGTAGAAGAGGTCGTCGTACGTCCCGCCGGCGACCACCTTGGCCCCGGCGGCCACGCTACTGGTGACGATGTCGTGGATCTTGTCCCGCTGCCCCGCGTCGATCACCGGCCCGAGGGCGACCTCGGCCGTGGCCGGGTCACCGACCGGCAG
The DNA here is from genome assembly GCA_963713245.1 of uncultured Actinomycetota bacterium. GTDB lineage: Bacteria > Actinomycetota > Actinomycetes > Mycobacteriales > Jatrophihabitantaceae > CAVQKZ01. Next base: position 2,102,488 of record CAVQKZ010000001.1, on the reverse strand, counting down.
GTTGGCCGCCTTGGCCGCGAGCCGCTCGACGAACGCGTCATACACCCGGTCGTGGACGAGGTGCCGCCCGGTCGTCATGCAGATCTGACCCTGGTGGAAGAAGGCGCCGAACGCGGCCAGCGTGGCCGCCTCGTCCACGTCGGCGTCGTCGAGGACGACCAGGGCCGAGTTGCCGCCGAGTTCCAGGTGGGCCCGCTTGAGGTGTTTGCCGGCCAGTTCGCCGACCCGGCGGCCCGCGGCCGTGGAGCCGGTGAATGCGATGACCCGCACCAGCGGGTGGGTGACCATCGCCTCGCCCACGTCGACGCCGCCGGGCAGTACCTGCAGCACGCCCGCCGGCAGGCCGGCGGCCTCGAAGATGCGGGCGATCGTCACGCCCCCGGTGACCGCGGTGCGCGGGTCGGGCTTGAGCAGGACGGCGTTGCCCAGGGCCAGAGCCGGCGCCACCGACCGGATGCCCAGGATGATCGGCACGTTGAACGGCGAGATCACCCCGACCACGCCCGCAGGCACCCGCCGGGCCATCGAGAGGCGGGGCTCCTCGCTGGCCAGCAGTTCGCCGTACGGCCGGCTGGGCAGGCCCGCGGCCTCGTAGCACTCCTGCTCGGCGACGTGCACGGCGAACCCGGCCATCGCCGGCACCGTGCCGACCTCACGGATGTTCCAGCGGGAGATCTCCTCGGCGTGCTCGGCCCAGAGTTGGCCGGCCGTGCGCAGCACCGCCGCGCGCTGCGGATGCGGCAGGGCGGCCCATTCGCGCTGCGCGTCGGCGGCGATCTCGGCGGCCTTGGCCACGTCGGCCGCATCGGCCACTCCGATCTCGCCGAGCGTGGCGCCGGTGGCCGGCTCGATGACGTCGGCCACCCCGCCCGAACCCGGGCCCCACGTCCCGCCGATGAAAATCTTGCCCGACCAGGTGGATTCCTCGAGGAACATTCTCGGCTGCCTTCCGTCGACCCGCGCGTGTGGCCTGAAGGTAAGCGCGCGGTCGCCAATCTGCAATGAGCCGGTTCCGGCAGTCGGACCGCGGTTCTTGTCGGTGGGTCGGTCCATAATCGGCCGTATGAGCGAAGCAGGCGTGATGGACGACGATGGTCCGGAGCCGTGGCCGTATGTGCCGTCGCTGCTGGACGCTGACCTGGTCCCGGATGATGTCGCGGCCTGGGCGGCGGCGGTCACTCCAGGTACGGCACCGCTCAAGCCGCTGGCTCATGTCGACATCGCTCGGTTGTCGTATGCGGGTCGGGTGGATGCGTTGACGGCGTGGGAGAGGCACATGTCGTGGTTGCAGGCCCAGCAGTTGCGGTTGTTGGCGTTGATGGCCGACGACCCGGTCGTGCCCGCTTCGGTCGGGGAGTTGGACAAGCAGTGGGTTCGGGAAGACGTGGCCTGCGCGTTGCGGCTCTCGGCCCGCACGGCGGCTGACCGGTTGGCGTTCGCGACAGAAATGACCCGCCTGCCCGCGACCCTGGCGTTGCAGGAGCGCGGTGAGATCACGACCCATCACTCCCGGCATCTGGCCGAGACGGTGACGATGTTGGACGATGCCGCGGCGGCCGCGGTCGAGGCCGCGGTGCTGCCGAAGGCACCGCAGCAGGTGCTGGCGAACTTCAAACGCTGCGTGCGTAAGACCGTGCTCACGGTTGCGCCGAAGCCGGCCGAGCAACGCCACACCGAGGCGGTGACCCAGCGGCGGGTGGTACGCAGCCCGGTCGCGGACGGCATGTCCGAGATCTGGATGCTGCTGCCCGAGGTCGGGGCGGCCACGGTCATGACCGCGATCGACGCCCTGGCTAGGCGAGTCCGCCCGGCGACGAGCGGACCGCTGATCAGCGCCGCGCCGACGCCGTGGTGCAACTGGCCCTCAACACCCTGACCGGATCCGTGGCCGGCGAGTTGCCGAAGGAGCATGGTCTGCGCCCGTGCGTTCAGGTGACCGTCGCCCTGTCGACGTTGCTCGGGGTGGACGAGCAACCCGGTGAACTGGCCGGCTCCGGGCCGATCCCCGCCGCGGTCGCCCGCCGCATCGCCGCCGACCCCACCGGCACCTGGCGACGCCTGGTCACCGACCAGACCGGCCGGCTGCTCGACTACGGCCGCAACACCTACCGGCCACCGAAAGACCTGGCCGAGCACGTCATCGCCCGCGACCGCACCTGCCGCTTCCCCAACTGCAACCGCCAAGCCCGCCACTGCGACCTCGAACACGCCACACCCTGGCACGACGGCGGCCACACCAACGACACCAACCTCAACGCCATCTGCCCCCGCCACCACCGCGCCAAACACGACGCCGGCTGGCAACCCCAACAACAACCCGACGGCATCCCTCACCTGGACCAGCCCCACCGCCCACCGCTACGTCGAAGAACCCGCCACCTACCCCATCGACCGCACGACCCAACCCGCTGCACCCACCGCCATGCCCGAACCACCCGAGCCGCCGGAACGACCCGAGCATGCCCGAACCAACCGAGGCGACCGAGGCGACCGAGGCGACCACAGCAGATCCAGACCCACCCCCGTCCTGAACGCCACCAACGAGGGCCGACCCAACCGGAACCCGACGCCAGCGAAGACCGAAATCAAACCGACCAAGGCGAGGCGGCTACGCACAAGAAGGCGAGCCGGGGTGCCAAGCCAGGTCACAAGCAGGCCGGTAGGTGCGCGCGCAGGGATCAAGCCTGACCGCCCGGAGCGCGTACCTACCGGCCTGCCCCCAAAAACCCGACAACACAGAAGCCGGAAGCAAACCCGATGGCCGAGAGCACGGCCCGCGTTACTTCAGCAGATTGCGCGCCATCACCATGCGGTTGATCTGATTCGTACCCTCGTAGATCTGGGTGATCTTGGCATCCCGCATCATCCGCTCGACCGGGAAGTCACGGGTATAGCCGGCGCCGCCGAACAACTGCACCGCATCGGTCGTCACCGACATCGCCGTGTCCGAGGCGAACACCTTGGCCGCGGACGACGTAAAGGTCAGATTCGGCTCGCCACGTTCGGCCCGGGCCGCGGCCGCGTACACGAGCTGCCGCGAGGCCTCGATGCGCATGGCCATGTCGGCCAGCATGAACTGGATGCCCTGGAAGTCCGAGACCGCGCGGCCGAACTGGCGGCGCTGTTTGACGTAGGCCAGCGCGGCGTCGAACGCGCCCTGGGCGATGCCCAGCGCCTGCGCGCCGATGGCCAGCCGGGTGTGGTCGAGGGTGACCAGCGCGGTCTTGAACCCGGTGCCGGGCTCGCCAATGATGCGATCGGCCGGGATGGTGCAGTCCTCGAAGTAGATCTCGCACGTGGGCGAGCCCTTGATCCCGAGCTTGCGCTCCTTGGCCCCGACCGAGAAGCCCGGGTCGTCCTTGTGCACGACGAAGGCCGATATGCCGTTCGCCCGCTTGTCCGGGTCGGTGACGGCCATGACCGTGTAGTAGGTCGAGACGCCGGCGTTGGTGATCCAGGCCTTGGTGCCGTTCAGCACCCAGTGGTCACCGTCGAGCACCGCGCGGGTGCGCATCGATGCAGCGTCGGAGCCGGCCTCACGCTCGGACAGCGCGTAGCTGAACATGGCCTCGCCCGACGCGACCTCGGTGAGCACCTGCTTCTTCAAGGCCTCGGACCCGGACAGGATCACCGGCATGGTGCCGAGCTTGTTCACGGCCGGGATGAGCGAGGACGACGCGCAGGCCCGGGCGACCTCCTCGATGACGATGCAGGCCGAGATCGCGTCGGCCCCGGCCCCGCCGTACTCCTCGGGGATGTGCACGGCGTGGAAGCCGGCCCGGACCAGCGCGGCGTAGACGTCGTGCGGGAACTCGCCGGCCTCGTCGATGTCCGCGGCGCGGGGCGCGATCTTGTCGTCGGCCAGCTCGCGCACGGCCTGGCGCAGCAGGTTCTGCTCGTCGGTGAGTCGGTAGGAGTCGAAGTCCGGGTTGCCGATGGCCATACGACAATAGTAGGACGACCTAGTAGTTGCCGCCGCACCGCGCTGGAGTGATATTGACCGCGCCGCTATCCTCATGGCGAGCCGTGACTGGCGTGTTCGTAAGGTGGGTCCACCACCGGGGAGCGGCTCCGACGATCGCAACGCCGCGCGCCTGGGTGCCCTCGACCAGCCCTGGAGGAGCGCCATGTCCCAACCATTCGACGCAGCAGCGGTATCCACCGCCTACCGCAGCGCGCTCGACGTCATCTCGGCCATCGAGCCCACCGTCGCCGGAGCCATCCGCAGCGAACTGGCCGATCAACGGGCCTCGCTCAAGCTGATCGCGAGCGAGAACTACGCCTCCCCGGCCGTGCTGCTGACGATGGGCACCTGGCTGTCGGACAAGTACGCCGAGGGCACCATCGGGCACCGCTTCTACGCCGCCTGCCAGAACATCGACACCGTCGAGCAGGCTGCCGCCGATCACGCCAAGGCCCTGTTCGACGCCCCGCACGCCTACGTCCAGCCGCACTCGGGCATCGACGCCAACCTGGTCGCGTTCTGGGCCATCCTGGCCGAGCGCATCGAGTCACCGGCCCTGGCCGAGGCCGGCGCCAAGCACGTCAACGACCTGTCGGCCGACGACTGGGAGGCACTGCGCAAACGGCTGGGCAACCAGCGCGCGCTGGGCATGTCGCTCGACGCCGGCGGCCACCTCACCCACGGCTTCCGGCCGAACATCAGCGGCAAGATGTTCCACCAGTCCTCCTACGGCACCGACCCGACCACCGGCCTGCTCGACTACGACCTGGTCCGCGAGCGGGCCCGCGAATTCCAGCCGCTCATCCTCATCGCCGGCTACTCGGCCTATCCCCGCAAGATCAACTTCGCCACGATGCGCGAGATCGCCGACGAGGTCGGGGCCGTGCTGATGGTCGACATGGCCCACTTCGCCGGGCTGGTCGCGGGCAAGGTCTTCACCGGCGACTACGACCCGGTGCCGCACGCGCACGTCACCACCACGACCACGCACAAGTCGCTGCGCGGCCCGCGCGGCGGCATGGTGCTGTGCCAGCCCGAGTTCGCCGACTCGGTCGACCGCGGCTGCCCGATGGTGCTGGGCGGACCGCTGGGGCACGTCATCGCGGCCAAGGCCGTCGCCCTGGCCGAGGCCCGCCAGCCGTCCTTCCAGACCTACGCCCAGAACATCGCCACCAACGCGGTCGCGCTGGCCGACGGCCTGATGCGCCGCGGCGTGCGGCTGGTCACCGGCGGCACCGAGAACCACCTGGCCCTGCTGGACGTGACGTCGTTCGGGCTGACCGGGCGCCAGGCCGAGTCGGCCCTGCTCGACTCGGGCATCGTCACCAACCGCAACGCCATCCCCCGCGACCCCAACGGGGCCTGGTACACCTCGGGCGTGCGTATCGGCACGCCCGCACTCACCTCGCGCGGCTTCGGCCCGGACGACTTCGACCGGGTCGCGGAGTTGATCGTGGACGTACTGACGGCCACCTCGCCCACGGCGGCCGCGTCCGGCGGCTCGTCCAAGGCCAAGTACACGATCGCCGACGGGGTGGCCGGCAAGACCCACGCCGCGGCCGACGAGCTGCTCGGTGCCCACCCGCTCTACCCGGGACTGGAGCTCAGCTAGCTACCCCGATCGGGCTGACGACGTGGTTGGGGAACACGGTGCTCAGCCCGCCCACGCCCAGCCGCTGCGAGACGAGTTCGCCCAGCACATCGAACGCGTTGTTGACACCCGGGACGTCGCCGTCGGCCAGCGTGCCGGCTGACAGTGGGGTCCAGTTCCCGTGCACCTTGCCGCCGACGATGCCACCGCCCAGCAACCACATCAGGCTGCCGTGGCCGTGGTCGGTGCCACCGCTGTCGTTCATCGGCACGCGCCGGCCGAACTCGGTCATGACGACGACGGTCACCCGCGACCGGCGGACCGGCCCCAGGTCGGTCATGAACGCGGCCAGTGACGCCGCGGCCGATGCGAGCAGGCCGTCCAGGTCCTGCACCTCGTTGGTGTGGGTATCCCAGCCACCGACGTCCACGCTCGCCACCTGCAGACCGACGTTCGCCCGCAAGACCTGGGCCAGGTCCTTGAGCGCGTTGGAGAAGTTGCCGTTCGGATAGACCGCCCCGTTCTGCACGGGGACCCCGGCCCGGATCTTCGCTGCAGTGGCCAGGGCTGAGACCGTCGTGGGCACATCCAGGCCGAGCGGCCCACCCAGGCCGCGGTACAGCGCGCTCACCGCCTTCTGCGAGCCGGGCCGGATATCGTCCCAACCCGGGAAGGTGAAGTTGGCGAGCGAGTCGATCACCAGCTTGGGCTGGTCGCCGCCGAATGAGGCGGGCGCGCCCCAGCCGCCGGCCATGGCCCGGAAGGTCGTGCCCGGCCCGAGCTGTTGCAATACGCGGTCCAGCCAGCCGGTCCCGTAGCTTGTCGAGCCGCCCTTCTCCAGCATCTGCTGGGCCTCGAAGTGGCTGCGGGTGACGCCCGCGGCGGACACGGCCGGGACGAAGGCCAGTTCGCCGCTCGACCAGAGCCCGTCCACCAACGGCTGCATCGCCTTGTTGACGGCCCAGCCGGTGGCGCCGGTCAGCGGCACGAGTTGGGCGTCGCCCGGCACGAGCGGCCCGCGCACCGACTGCAGGTAGTCCAACCCGAGCGCGGTCGAGTTCGGGGCGAGGATGCGCAGCCCGTCGGCGGCCCCGCGCAGGAAGATCGTGATCACGGTGTTCTGGGCCGTCGTCGGGGTGGCCGCGTACGCAACCTTCGTGGTGACGAGCTGACTGCCCAGCGCGGCCACGCCAACCACCCCCAGGCCGCTGAGGAACCGACGCCGGCTCCAGCCCTTCGTGCCCCAGGCGTCGTCCTGGGCACACAGCTCGGCAGCGACCTGCTCGGCCCGTCGGCGCAGCCGGAGTTCATCGGTCATGGGTGGCGGGATCGTCATCAGCTCTGCGTCCTAGCGAGATTCGGGATCGGCGGGACTCGGCCCGGGTGCGGATCGTGCAGTTCAGCGCAGCGCATGATGGGGCCCGTCCAGGATGACTGCGATGAGCGGTTCGAGGTACCAGCGCAGCCGCGACTTGGCCATCGGCGTCGACGCCGATTCGCCCAGGAAGGTCTGCAGCACGGCCCGGTGCGTGGTGGAGAACGTCAGCCCGGTCAGCCGCTTGGTCAGCAGGTTTATCGCGTCGCCACTCGTCGTCGGCTTGCGGCCGTAGAGCGTGGTCTGGTCGGTCTTGGCGAAGCCGTCCCACCAGCTGCCGGCGAAGCCGAGGTGCTGTTCCCACTGGCCCAGCAGCCCACTCGACGACCGCCAGGAGGCGGCGACGTCCGGATACCCGTTCGGCGCGGACCAGTCCAGGGGCACGTGGCCGACATCCGCGGACATCCAGTGCAGCGTGTCCAGCGCCTTGGTCATGCTCGACACCTTGGGCAACAGGATCCGGACCGTGGCAATGAGGTTCTCGGTGGGCCGGCGCACCTTCGCGCCGCGGCTCTGCCAGAACTCGGTGGAGTGCAGGATCGTGAGCAGCATCGGCATGATCTGGGTACCGCCGGCCAGATAGGCGTTCGCGACCGCGGTCACGAGGGCGGCCGACGGATTGTCAGACACGTAGCGCACGCACATCTTGCGGGCCAGGCGCTGGGCGGTCGCCGGATGCTTGGCCAGGTAGCGCAGGAGGGCGTCGCCGGACGGCTCGCCGTCACCGGGCGCGGCGTTGGCGTCGGCGAAGCCGAGCACCCGGATCGTCCCGGTGTAGTGCCGCCCGGAGCGGTAGATGTAGTTGGAGTAACTGTCGACGGTGCGGCCGGTGAGCAGCTTGGCCGTGTTCTTGACGTCGTCCTCGGAGTAGACGAGCCCGACCGTGTGCAGTTCGAGCAGTTCCCGGCCGTAGTTCTCGTTGATCGCGGTCTTGGTCGAATCGGCCAGGTTGAGGAAGATCAGCATGGCCGGATGACGGGCCGAGGCCAGCAGCATGTCGGTGAACGAGCCCATGGCGTGCTGACGGATGACGTCGCGGTCGTAGGCGTGCCGGGTGTTCCACACGTCGCCGTTGTGGTTGGCGACGTTGAGGTGGTTCGAGAAGAAGTCAACGAGAGTTTCGTACAGCTGGGCGTTGCTCCAGGTCTGCAGCCCGAGTGTCACCCGCGTCAGCTGATCCATGGCGGCCCAGCCGTACTCCCCGCCGTTCGCCTTGAGGTACTGCCGCACTTCCCACGGGCTCTGGGTCAGCAGCGGGCCGAGCGCGCCAACCTCCGGCTTCCCGCTGTAGCCGCGGTGGTTGGCCCCTTCGGCGAGCTGCTGGTTGTACCAGGCGGTGACGCCGTGCTTGGTGACGTAGGCCCGGGAATTGACGGTCGGCCCGAACGCGAGACGCGACAGCAGGTGGTTGGCCGGATCCCAGCCCAGCGGGGCGTGGGCCGTATGGGTCGAGTGCGCCACGGCTTGGGCGATCGTCGGCCAGATCAACGGCATGGCGGTCCTCGCGTCGTGAGGACCGTCGGCGCCGGCCCGAGCGCCCCGCTCGATGTAAAGCTAACGTCAAGTCAGTGTTGGCGCAACACCGCCGCACGGGCCGGTTCGCGCGCCGGCACGAGGAGCCCACGCTCACGGCCCGATACGGTCCCCAGTTCGACCGCTACCGTGCGACCGACCTACGACACCGCACCGGAGAGACCAGATGATCGAGATCCTGAGCCCGGCCGAACTGCCCCGAGCCCGGCGGGCCGGCGCCCTGGTCGCCGGCATCCTGCAGACCCTGAGGAGCCGCTGCGCGGTGGGCACCAACCTGCTGGACATCGACCGGTGGACCCAGGCGATGATCATCGAGGCCGGCGCGCAGTCCTGCTACGTCGACTACGAGCCGTCCTTCGGGCGCGGGCCGTTCGGTCACTACATCTGCACGTCGGTCAACGACGCCGTGCTGCACGGCCTGCCCTACGACTACGCCCTGGCCGACTGGCGATCTGCTGACGCTCGACCTCGCCGTCTCCCTGGACGGAGTCGTCGCCGACTCGGCCATCAGCTTCATCGTGGGCGACTCGACATCGGCGCAGGACGTGGCGCTGATCGACGCGACCGAGCGCGCACTGCAGGCCGGGATCGCCGCGGCCCGCCCCGGCGCCCGCATCGGCGACATCTCCCACGCCATCGGCACGGTCCTCAGCGACGCGGGGTACCGGATCAACACCGAGTTCGGCGGTCACGGCGTCGGCTCGACGATGCACCAGGACCCGCACGTCCCGAACAGCGGGCGACCCGGCCGCGGCTACCAGCTGCGCCCGGGGCTGCTGCTGGCCCTGGAGCCGTGGGTCATGGCCGACACCGACGAACTCGTCATCGATGCCGACGGCTGGACGCTGCGCAGTGCGACGGGCTGCCGGACTGCGCACAGCGAGCACACGATCGCCATCACCGACGACGGCGCCGAAATCCTCACCCGGCCGGCCAACGGTACGGGCTGGTCGTGATGCCCGTGCCGTCGCGCCACTCGTAGACCGACACGCCGGAGACGAAGACCTGCTCGGCCCGGCTCAGCACGTCCAGCGGGTCGCCGTCCCAGATCACCACGTCGCCGTCGAGGCCGGCCGTGAGCGAGCCGACCCGGTCGGCCAGGCCCATCATCCGGGCCGGATTGACCGTCAGCGAGCGCAGCGCGTCCTCGCGGGTCATCCCCTCCTTGACGGCGAGGGTGGCCTGGTGGACCAGGAAGTTGATGGGCACGACCGGGTGATCGGTGGTCAGCGCCACCTCGACGCCGGCGTTGGCCAGCCGGCCCGGGTTGGCCAGCGTGCGTTCGCGCAGTTCGACCTTGGACCGGGTGGTGAACATCGGCCCGACGATGCACGGGATGTTGCGCTCGGCCAGGATGTCGGCGAGCAGGAAGCCTTCGGTGGCGTGGTTGACGATGAGCCGGTAGCCGAACTCGTCGGCCAGCCGGATGGCGGTGGCGATGTCGTCAGCGCGGTGGGTGTGCTGGCACCACGGCAGCTCGCCGTCGAGGACGCGCACCAGCACCTCGCTGGTCGGGTCGCGGTCGAACGCCTCGTCCTTGGCCGCGGCCTGGTCGCGCTTGGCCCGGTAGTCCTGGGCCTTGCTCAGCGCGTCGCGGATGACGGCGGCCACGCCCTGCCGCGTCGACGGCAGTTGCTTCTTCTCGCCGTACACCCGCTTGGGGTTCTCGCCCAGTGCGCTCTTGACGCTGCACGGCGACATCAGCACCATCTCGTCGATCACCCGGCCCCACGTCTTGATGGCGACGGTCTGCCCGCCGATCGGGTTGCCGCTGCCGGGCTTGACGACCACGGCCGTGACCCCGCCCGACAATGCGTCGCGGAAGCCCTCGTCGGCCGGGTTGATCGCATCGAGCGCCCGCATCCGGGCCCCGTTCGGGTCGGTCATCTCGTTGGTGTCGTCGCCGGCCCAGCCCTGCGCTTCCTCGTCGATGCCCACGTGGGCGTGGGCGTCGACGAACCCGGGCAGCACCCACCGCCCGCCGGCATCGACCACCGGCACGCCGGTCGGGCACGGCCACGTCCGTGCCGACGGCGGCGATCACGCCGTCGGTGACGAGCACGGTGCCGTTGTCGATCACGGGCCCGGCGACGGGCACGACCCGTCCTCCGGTGATGGCGACGCTGCCGGTGAGTTGAGTCATGGGGCCACCGTATTCGCCGGAGGTCAGTCGTCGTGGGACAGTCCGCCGACCTTCTCGCGCAGCAGCCGCCCGGGCGCCTCGGGGTCGGTCGAATGGATCCGCGGGATGCCGCGCACCCAGGTGTGGTCGGTCATGCCCGGGTTGTGCGTCGTCGTGCCGTCGGGCCAGAACACCTGCGGACTGCCCTGGATCGGCAGGCCCTTGCTGCGTTCGTAGTCGGCCAGCACGTCGGCCCGCGCCGCGCCGCTGTCCCAGGTGGCCAGCACCGCGGCCACGTCCAGGTCGGGGTTGAGCCCGGCGGCGGCACCGAGGGCCTTCTCGAGGCCGGCCCGGATGCTGACGTCGACGGACTTGCGGAAGAACGCCAGCCGCAGCGCGTAGTCGACGTCCTCGGCCGCCCGCAGGCCGCCGACCCGCCGGGCCGCGGCCACCAGCTCGAACGCGGGCAGGAACGTCGAGGGCCACGACTCGTCGCGATACGCGCTGAACAGCTCGGGCTCGTGCTGGGCCAGCACCGCGGTCTCCTGCACGACCAGCTTCGGGGTGCCGTGCCCGTTCACCAACTCGAGCGGCCAGGGCCGCTGGTCGAAGACCACGTCGAGCCGGTCGCGGTCGCGGGCCACCCGCAGGCGGTGCACCGCGACCGTGGCCCAGGGGCAGTGGATGTCCGACCAGACGCTCACCTCGATCATCGGACCAAACTACCGATCGGGCGGCCGCTACCGTTGACGGCCGGACCACGCGAAGGGGATGCACGGATGACCGAACAGGGCACGGCTCAGATCGGGGTCACCGGCCTGGCGGTGATGGGGCGCAACCTGGCCCGCAACCTCGCCCGGCACGGCTACGCCGTGGCGCTGCACAACCGCACGTCCGCGCGCACGAAGAGCCTGGTCGAGCAGCACGGCGACGATGGCACGTTCGTGCCCAGTGATTCGATGGCCGACTTCGTCGCCTCGCTGCGCCGGCCCCGCGCGATCATCGTCATGGTCCAGGCCGGCGCCCCCACCGACGCGGTCATCGGTGAACTGGTGCCGCTGCTCGACGAGGGCGACATCGTCGTCGACTGCGGCAACGCGCACTACACCGACACCATCCGGCGCGAGGCCCAGCTGCGCGAGCACGGGCTGCACTTCGTCGGCTCCGGCGTGTCCGGCGGCGAGGAGGGCGCGCTCAACGGGCCCAGCATCATGCCCGGTGGCTCGGTCGAGTCCTACCGCACGCTGGGCCCGATCTTCGAGTCGATCGCGGCGCAGGTCGACGGCACGCCCTGCTGCGTGCACGTCGGCCCGGACGGCGCCGGACACTTCGTCAAGATGGTGCACAACGGCATCGAGTACGCCGACATGCAGCTGATCGCCGAGGCCTACGACCTGCTGCGCACCGGGCTGGGCCTCGAGCCGGCCGAGATCGGCCAGATCTTCCGCACCTGGAACGAGGGCGACCTCGACTCCTTCCTCATCCAGATCACCGCGGACGTCCTGGCCCACGTCGACGCGGCCACCGGGCAGCCGTTCGTCGACGTCGTCCTCGACCAGGCCGAACAGAAGGGCACCGGCCGTTGGACGGTGCAGAGCGCGCTCGACCTCGGCATCCCGATCACCGGCATTGCCGAGGCCACCTTCGCCCGGGCCCTGTCCGGGCACGCCGACCAGCGGGCCGCGGCCCGGGCCGCGTTCGGCGGCGGCGCATCCCGCGTCGAGGTCGCCGACCGGGAGTCCTTCATCGAGGACGTCCGCCGGGCGCTGTACGCGTCCAAGGTGGTGGCCTACGCCCAGGGCTTCGACCACATCGCCGCCGGCAGCGACGAGTACGGCTGGGGCATCGATCGCGGGGCGATGGCCACGATCTGGCGGGGCGGCTGCATCATCCGGGCCCGGTTCCTCGACCGGATCCGCGAGGCCTACGACGAGGATGCCGAGCTGCCCAGCCTGCTGGTGGCGCCGTACTTCGTCGACGCGGTCAAGCACGGCGTGGCCAGCTGGCGGCGCGTCATCGGCCAGGCGGCCGCGGCCGGCATCCCCACGCCGGCGTTCTCGTCGTCACTGGCCTACTACGACGGACTGCGCCGCGACCGGCTGCCGGCCGCGCTCATCCAGGGCCTGCGCGACAACTTCGGGGCGCACACCTACCGGCGGGTCGACCGCGACGGCCCGTTCCACACCGAGTGGGCCGTGGCCGACAAGCCCGAGTCGCCGGCCTGAGTGCGCCGAGTGGATCAGAGCAGGCGCAGGCCCAGGTAGATCCGGGTGGTCCGGGCCGGCGCGCCGTCCAGCGGGGCGCCCGGATCGTCGCTGGCCACCCCGGCGGCGGCGATGCGGTCGAGGGTGCGCAGGCCGAGCGGCAGGACGGTGCCGAAGATCGAGTAGTCCGGCCGTAGCGCCGAATCCTTGTAGACCAGGAAGAACTGGCTGCCGTTGGTGTCGGGCCCGGCGTTGGCCATGGCCAGCACGCCGCGGGCATAGACGCGGCGGGCCCCGGTCGGGTCGGTGGGCGCCGGCGGCAGGTTGGTCGGCAGCTCGTCGCGGAACTGGTAGCCCGGGCCGCCCTCGCCGGTACCGCTCGGGTCGCCGCACTGCAGCACCGACAGCGTCGGGTAGGTGGTCAGCCGGTGGCAGATCGTGTTGTCGTAGAAGCGCGACTGCAGCAGGTGCACGAAGCTCTGCACCGTGCACGGCGCCTCGGCCCGCTTGAGCAGCATCGGGATCGGGCCCTGGTTGGTGAACAGCGTGACCAGCACCAGCCCGCGGTCGGGCGTGGGCCGCGGGTCGGGCGGCAGTGACACCGGCCGCACGGCCGGGTCGTCCGGGGTCGGGGTGTACGCGCACGGGCCGGCAGTGGGGGCGGTCGGCGCTGCAGCGGGGGCTGCACCGGCCGGCGCGGATGCCGGGCTCAGGGCGAGAGCGAGCGCGGCGGATACGGCGACGACGGCGGCACGGCGGATGGGTCGCATGGCGGTCCCTTGTGTCCGGAGAGCAATAAGAGCGCAGAACAGTCAGGCGCGGCCCAGTGTGCCAGCGATCGACCGCCAGCAGTACCCCGCTACTCCCCGCTACTCCCCGGTGGGCAGCTCCACGTGCCCGCCGAACTCCTTGCGCATCGCCGACAGCAGCTTGTCGGCGTAGAGGGCCTCGCCGCGGCTGCTGAACCGGGCGAACAGCGCGGCCGAGAGCACCGGGGTCGGCACGCCCTCGTCGATTGCGGCCTTGATCGTCCAGCGCCCTTCGCCGGAGTCCGACACCCGGCCGGCCAGCTTGTCCAGGTCGGGATCGGTCGACAGCGCGTGGGCGGTCAGATCCAGCAGCCAGGACGCGATGACCGAGCCCCGCCGCCAGACCTCGGCGACCTTGTCGATCTCCAGGTCGTACTGGTAGTACTGCGGCTGGTCCAAGGGGGTGACCTCGGCCGAGTGGGCCTGGTCCTTCTTGCCGGCATTCGCGTTGTGCAGCACGTTGAGGCCCTCGGCGTAGGCGGCCATCATCCCGTACTCGATGCCGTTGTGCGTCATCTTGACGAAGTGCCCGGCGCCGTTCGGGCCGCAGTGCAGATAGCCCTGCTCCTCGCGCGTGGGCTCGCCGGTGCGCCCGGGCGTGCGCGGCGCGGCCTCGACGCCAGGGGCGATGCTCTTGAAGATCGGGTCGAGGTGGTCGACGATCTCGTCCTCGCCGCCGATCATCAGGCAGTAACCGCGGTCGAGGCCGAAGACGCCGCCGCTGGTGCCGACGTCGACGTAGTGGATGCCCTTGGGCTTGAGCTCGGCCGCGCGGTCGATGTCCTCGCGGTAGTTGGAGTTGCCGCCGTCGATGATGATGTCGCCCGGCTCCATCAGCTCGGCCAGCTCACCGACCACCTGGGGCGTGATGCCCGCGGGGATCATCACCCAGGCCACCCGGGGCTTGTCGAGCTTGGCCACGAAGTCGTCGAGCTTGAGCGCGCCGACCGCGCCGTCCTTCTCGAGTTCGGCCACGGCGTCGGCGCTGACGTCGTAGACGACCGCGGTGTGCCCGTCCTTCATCACCCGCCGGGTGATGTTGGCGCCCATCCGGCCCAGGCCGATCATTCCCAGCTGCATGCGAACTCCTCAGTTTCCGGCGGTGCGGCTATGTCTGGTCGCGCGCTGCCCCTCGTGCGGCGCGGGCGGCGCGGTACTTGCGGATGAGGGCGTTGGTGGAGCTGTCGTGGCTCAGCGGGGGCTCGTCCTCGGCCGTGAGTTCGGCCGCGACCCGCTTGGCCAGCACCTTGCCCAGCTCGACGCCCCACTGGTCGAAGGAGTTGATACCCCACACCGTGCCCTGCACGAACACGCTGTGCTCGTAGAGCGCGACCAGGGTGCCCAACGCGCGCGGCGTCAGCCGGTCGAGCAGCATCGTGTTGGACGGCCGGTTGCCCTCGAACACGCGGTGCGGGACGAGCGCTTCGGCCGTGCCCTCTTCGGCCACCTGCTCCGCGGTCTTGCCGAATGCCAACGCCTCGGTCTGGGCGAACACGTTGGCGCTCAGCAGGTCGTGGTGCGGCCCGAGCGGGTTGAGCGAGTGGGTGAAGCCGATGAAGTCGCACGGGACGAGTTCGGTGCCCTGGTGCAGCAGTTGGTAGAAGCTGTGCTGGCCGTTGGTGCCGGGCTCGCCCCAGTAGACCGGGCCGGTGGCGTAGTCGACGGTCTTGCCGCCCAGCGTGACGTGCTTGCCGTTGGACTCCATCGTCAGCTGCTGCAGGTAGGCCGGGAACCGCTTCAGGTACTGGTCGTAGGGCAGGATCGCCTGCGTCTGCGCGCCGAAGAAGTCGGTGTACCAGACGGTCAGCAGGCCGAGCAGCACGGGCAGGTTGCCGCCGAACGGGGCGGTGCGGAAGTGCACGTCCATGGCGTGGAAGCCGGCCAGCATTTCGCCGAACGCGGCCGGCCCGATCGCCACCATCGTCGACAGCCCGATCGCGGAGTCGAGCGAGTAGCGCCCGCCGACCCAGTCCCAGAACCCGAACATGTTCATCACGTTGATGCCGAACGCCTCGACGGCGTCGGCGTTCGTGGACACGGCGACGAAGTGCTTGGCGATGGCCGAGGTATCGCCGTCGAAGGCGGCCAGCGACCCAGTCGCGGGCGCTGGTCGCGTTGGTCATCGTCTCGAGGGTGGTGAACGTCTTCGAGGAGACGATGAACAGGGTCTCGGCCGGGTCGAGGTCGCGCGTCGCCTCGGCGAAGTCGGTGCCGTCGACGTTCGAGACGAACCGGAAGGTCAGCTCGCGCTGGCTGTAGTGGCGCAGCGCCTCGTAGGCCATCACCGGCCCGAGGTCCGAGCCGCCGATCCCGATGTTGACGATGTTGCGCATCGGCCTGGCCGGTGTGGCCGAGCCAGCGCCCGCGGCGCACCTTGTCGGAGAACTCGCCCATCCGGCCGAGCACCTCGTGCACGGCGGGGACCACGTCGATGCCGTCGACCGCGATCCGCTCGCCCTTGGGCGCGCGCAGGGCCACGTGCAGCACGGCGCGGTCCTCGGTGATGTTGATCTTCTGCGCCGCTGAACATCGCCTCGATGCGCTCGCGCAGCCCGGACTCCTCGGCCAGCCGCAGCAGCAGTTCGATCGTCTCGTCGGTGACCCGGTTCTTGGAATAGTCGAGATAGATGCCCTCGGCCTGCAGGACCAGGCGTTCGCCCCGCCGCGGATCGTCGGCGAACAGCTCCCGCAGGTGGGTGTCGCGGATGCGGGCGTGGTGTTCGGTCAGTGCCATGCCACGCCGGTCGGCTGCGCAGCGGAGTCGGATTCGCGAGGGCCATGGCACCATCCCTACCAGACCGTCGCCGGACCCCCGCGTGGGAAGGTCGCCGCGCCGGGCCCGCTACCCTCTCCTGCGTCATCGGCGCACGTCAGACAGGGGACTAACAAGTGAGCGACGACCGGCCACGGCTGTCCGTCATCGGCACCGGCTATCTGGGCGCGACCCACGCCGTCTGCATGGTCGAACTCGGGCTACGAGGTCATCGGCCTGGATGTCGACGAGGCGAAGATCGAACGGCTGCGGGCCGGCGAGGTCCCGTTCTACGAGCCCGGCCTGCCCGAACTGCTGGCCAAGCACATCGACAGCGGCCGGCTGCGCTTCACCACCGTCCTACGCCGAGGTGGCCGAGTTCGCCGACGTCCACTTCGTCTGCGTCGGCACGCCGCAGAAGCAAGGGCGAGCTCGCCGCCGACGTGAGCTACGTCGAGGCGGCGTTCAGCTGCGCTGGCCGAACACGCTCACCCGCAAGGTGCTGGTCGTCGGCAAGTCGACCGTGCCGGCCGGGCACGGCGGCACGCATGGAGGCGCTGCTGCAGGAGCTCGCGCCCGGCACCGGACGTCGAGCTGGCCTGGAACCCGGAGTTCCTGCGCGAGGGCTTCGCCGTCGAGGACACCCTGCGCCCGGACCGGCTGGTCTTCGGCGTGCACACCGACTGGGCCGAGCAGCAGATCCGCGCCGCGTTCGCGCCGGTGCTCGCGACCGGCACCCCGGTCGTCGTCACCGACTTCGCCACCGCCGAACTGGTCAAGGTCGCCGCCAACTCGTTCCTGGCCACCAAGATCTCGTTCATCAACGCGATGGCCGAGGTGTGCGAGGTCGACCGGCGCCGACGTCACGCAGCTGGCCGAGGCGATCGGGCACGACGCGCGCATCGGGCGGCGCTTCCTCAACGCCGGCCTGGGCTTCGGCGGCGGCTGCCTGCCCAAGGACATCCGGGCCTTCATCGCCCGGGCCGGGGAGCTCGGCGTCGACCAGGCGGTGTCGTTCCTGCACGAGGTCGACCAGATCAACCTGCGCCGCCGCTCGCGCACCGTCGACATCGGCCTGGACCTGGTCGACGGCTCCTACCAGGGCACCGCACGTCGCCGTGCTCGGTGCCGCGTTCAAGCCGAACTCCGACGACATCCGCGACTCGCCGGCGCTGGACGTGGCCGCCTCGATCGGGCGCCGCGGCGGCACCGTCGTCATCTACGACCCGCAGGCCATGGAGCAACGCCCGGCGAGTGCACCCGGAACTGACCTACGTCGACTCGCTGACCAAGGCCGTCACCGGCGCCGACGTCATCATGCTGCTGACCGAGTGGGACGAGTTCCGGTCGATGTCACCGGACTCGATCGGCGCCGCTGGTCGCCAAGCGCAACCTCGTCGACGGCCGCAACGTGCTCGACCCGCGCAGTGGCGCGCCGCCGGCTGGCACTACCGCGCCCTCGGCCGCCCGTGACCATGCACTACCTCGAGTTCCTTCGGGCCGTCCACGAGCTACTGCGGCCCGAGACCTACCTCGGAGATCGGGCTGCGCAACGGCAACAGCCTCGCCCTGGCCAGTTGCCCGGCCGTCGGCATCGACCCGGCCTTCAGCCTGACCGCCGAACTCGACGGCGGTGCGGCTTGTTCCGCACGACCAGCGACGAGTACTTCGCCCGGCCCGACCCGCTCGGCGCCACCGACGGCCGGCCGTTCGATCTCGCCTTCATCGACGGCCTGCACCTGTTCGAGTACTCGCTGCGCGACTTCATCCACGCCGAGCAGCACTCGCGGTACGGCAGTGTCATCGTGTTCGACGACGTGCTGCCCCGCTCCCGCGACGACGCGGCCCGCGAGCGGCACACCCGAGCTTCTGGACCGGCGACGTCTTCAAGATCGGCGCCGTGCTGGCCCGCTACCGCCCGGACCTCGGCCGTCGTCACCGTCGACACGGTGCCCACCGGGCTGATGCTGGTCATGGGGCTCGACCCCGACAACACGGCGTTGACCGAGAACTACGCGCAGATCCTGGCCGATTCCGGACAGCCGACCCGCAGGTGGTGCCGCCGGAGATCCTCCGGCGCGAGCACGTCCTCGATCCGGGCCAGGTGCTGGACAGCGCACTTGTTCCCGGCCCTGCGCGACGCGCGGGCCAGCGCCGCCGGCGGCGAGCTCGAGCCCGCTGCTGCACACCGCCCTCGAGGAGGTGTCCGGCGAATCCGCGGCCGCGGTCCTGGCCGTCCCGCGCCGGCGATCCCGGCCGAGGTGGCGGCCGCACTCAAGACGGCGGAGTTCGCAGCCGACGCCACTTGGATCACCGAGAGCGCGGACGGGGCGCGGCTGAGCCTGCCGGTGCTCGGGGTGCTGCTCGACCACGTGATCGCCGGCAACTCCAGCTCGGGTCAACTGGCCGTCCCGGCCCGGCTGATCTGCGGCCGACCCGGGCGCGGTCATCCAGGTCTGGCTCAGCGGGCTGCCGGGCGAATACCCGCTCGCGATCCGGTTCAGCCGGCGTAGACCGCGACTGCGGCGTGCACCTGCTCGTCGGGCCCGGCCGGCGAGTTCAGTCCTGATCGCCGGCCGAGCACCGGAACGTGTAGCCGACGTCGGCGCCGCGGCCCCGCCGCGCGGCCCGCCAGGTGCTGCGATCCCTCGCTCGCCGGCTGATGCCGGGGCTTCGCCCCCTGGCCGAGCGCGCCGGCTGCGCCGACGCACCACCGCATGGCTGAGCCGGCTCAGCTGGTGATGTCCTTGCGGTCGAAGCGCAGCCAGGCCACGGCCAAGAAGACGGCGGCGTAGATCAGCGCCAGACCGGTGCCGCGCAGCATGTCGTCCCAGCTCGACGTCGGCCCGAGCGCGTCCAGCCACGAGTACTGGAAGTGCGTCGGCAGGTAGCGGCGGTACGGGTCGAGCGCGGTGATCGAGTCCAGGATGTTCGACACGACGACCAGCATCGCCGCGCCGCCGACCGCGCCGAGCGGGTCGTCGCGTGACGCTGAGCAGGAACGCCAGCGCGGCCACGACCAGCGACTGACCGCAGGCGTAGCCGACGACGATGGCCAGCCGCACGAGCGACTCGCCGAGCGTGAACGTCCCGCCCAGCGGCGAGCGGCGCCGGCGCCCAGCCGAAGAAGACGCCGCCGACGAGCATACGACCACACCGGCAGCAGCAGGTTGGCGCCGAAGCTCAGCGTCAGCGCGACGATCAGCTTCTGCCGCAGCAGCCGGGCCGCGCGGCACCGGGATGGCGAGCAGGTAGCGCAGCGACGACCAGCTGGCCTCGCTGGCCACCGTGTCGCCGCAGAACAGCGCGACGATGACGACGAGCAGGAACCCGACCGACGCGAACTCGGTGAACAGCGCGAAGTTGACGCCGCCGGTGGTGGCCAGGTCGACCAGCGCCGGCGCGTCGCCGGCGAGTCGCTCGGTGCCGCCGCCGACCTTGAACGCGAGCGCGATCAGGATCGGCAGCACGAGCAGGACCAGCAGCGACGAACTGGGTGCGGCGGCGCTTGAGCTGACGGGCGAACTCGACCCGCAGCCGCAGCGTGCGGCGCGGGTTGAACGCGGGCGGCGCGCCGGCGGCAGCGCGGCCAGCCGTTCGTGCACGCCGCGCCGGGTGCGCGCTCGGTCGTCGGTCATTCGCGATTCGCTCTCCGACCAGGTCGAGGAAGACGTCTTCGAGGGCGCGGCGGGCCGGGACGGCGTGCGAGCGCGATGCCCGCCGCGGCCAGCACCTCGGCCGCCCGCTCGGGATCGTCGACGGCCAGCTGCATCGCCGCCGGCGCCGGCGATCTCGGCCACCGAGCCGGCCGCGACCAGCCGGCCCTTGTGCATGACGACGACGTGGCGTGCAGGTCTGCTCGACCTCGGCCAGCAGGTGGCTGGAGACCACCACGGTGCGGCCGGTCTCGGCGTAGCGCTGCAGCACCTCGCGCATCTCGGCGATCTGCGGCGGGTCGAGGCCGTTGGTCGGTTCGTCGAGCACGAGCAGCTCGGGCAGGCCGAGCATGGCCTGGGCGATGCCGAGGCGCTGGCTCATGCCGTGGCTGTAGGTCTTGACCCGGCGGTCGATCGACGCGCCCGAGCCCGGCGATCTCCAGCGCGGTGTCGAAGTCGGCCTCGGCCTCCGGCCGGCCGGTCGCGGCCCAGAACAGCCGCAGGTTCTCGCGCCCGGTCAGGTGCGGCAGGAAGCCCGGGCCCTTCGATGAACGCGCCGATCCGGGCCAGCACCGGCGCGCCCGGCGTGACCGGCTGCGCCGAACACGTGGATCGTGCCCGCGCGTCGGCGTGATCAGCCCGACCAGCACCCGCAGCGCGGTCGTCTTGCCGGCGCCGTTCGGGCCGAGCAGGCCGACGACCTGGCCCCGCTCGACCCGGAAGCGTGACGCCGTCGACCGCGCGGTAGCCGTCGCCGTACTCCTTGACCAGGCCCGCGATCGGCGATCGGCACGTCGGCCAGCGCGGGGTCGGGCGCGACGGCGCGCCGCCGCCGGACGCAGCACGAACGCCGACGGCGGCCGCCGAGCCAGCGACGGCGACCGCCGAGGCCGACGAGCAGCCAGGCCAGCGGGTGGCCCGGGCTGCGGCGACGTGGCCGGTGACGGTCGGCACGGACAGCGGGGCCGTCGGCGCCGGCCAGGGCCACGGTGTAGCTGCGCGGGTCGGTCGGCAGCTGGTAGGCCAGGTCGGTCGTGGCCACGGTGAGCCCGAGCCGGTGGCCGGCCGGCACGGCTCGCGACGACGGCGGGCAGTCGGACGGTGACCGTCGCGGCACGCCCGGCGCGCAGCCCGGTCAGCCGCAACGGGGCGACGAGGCTCGGCCGGCAGCACGTCCGTGCCGTCCGGCCGGCGACGTCGTGCAGCGCGACGAACAGGGTCGCGTCGGTGCTCGTGTCGGGCGGTGACGCTCAGCCGCACGGTCGACGCGCCGGCGATCAGCAGCGAGCCGGCCAGCCGGGCCGAGCCGAAGCGGGCCACCTGGCCCGGGATGGCCGGCCAGCGCCGCCGAGGCGCCGGGCAGTTGCGCGGCCGCGCCCAGCAGGCCGCCGATCCGGGCAGCTGGTGACCGCGGCCGGGTTGCCGCCGGCCGGCGCGGCGATCGGCTGCGGCGGCCCGGTCACGGCGACGTCGCGGTGCCGGTCGGCGCTGCCGCCATGCCGGGATAGCCGCGTCGACGTGCAGCGTCTGGTCGACCGTCCGGCCGCTGGCCGACGACAGCGCGGAGCCCTGCTCGGCCACGGTGAACGGCTGCCGCCGGCGTGCACCCGGCCGGCGAAGATCGTGTCGAACCAGCTGCGGTCAGCGCGCTGACGGCTCGCGTCGGTGCGCCGCGCGCCGTCGTGCCCGCCGCTGCGCCAGGCGACCTGCACCGGCGTGCCGGTCGCCGCGATGCCCCGCGCGTTGGCGTCGGCCTCGGTGAGCGGGAACAGCGCGTCCTGCTCGCCCTGGGTCAGCAGGGTCGGTGCGGTGATGCGGTCCAGCACCGATGGCCGGGCTGGACGCCCGCAGCAGCTGCAGCAGGGCCGGCGCTCGGCGTCCCGGTCTGCGCTGCCTGCTGGTAGGCCGCGCACAGGTCGGCGGCGAACCGGCCGCAGGCGCCGGATTCGCGCCGGGTGCCGGCGTTCGGCCGCCTGGAACAGGTAGCCGGCCCACAGCTTCTTGAACACGCCGGGCCCGGTCGCCGGCCGCGTTCGGGAACAGCGCGTGCGTGCAGGTCGTTCCAGGTGATGTCGGCGCCGACCGCCTCGACCCGCTGGTCGGTAGCCGGCCAGCAGCAGCGCCAGCGCCGCCGCCGTAGGACGACGCCGGCCACCCCGATCCGCGGCTCGCCCGGGGCGTCGGCGACCTGCGGCAGCGTGGCCAGGTAGCTGACGAGCAGGCTGGCGTCGTGCGACCTCGTAGGCCGGGGCGTCCAGGTGGATCAGCCCGCCCGACTGGCCGAATCCGCGGGCGGTGTAGGCCAGCACGACGTACCCGTGCCGGGCCAGCGTGCGCGCCTCGCTTGGCCAGGTCGGCCTTGGAGCCGCCGAAGCCGTGGGCCAGCAGGATCGCCGGCGCGGGCGTCGTCGCGGGCAGGTACAGCGTGGTGTCCAGCTGCACCGGCGCGCCGCGCCTCCGGCGTGCCGGCCACGAACTGCGCGCGTGGCTGCGGATCGTTCGGCGGCCGGCGCCGACGCACCGCGGCGATCGTCAGCGCCAGCGACGGCCAGCGAGCACGACCACGACGAGCGGCCACCAGCTTCCGCGGCGCCGCGCGGACGCCGCCGCGGAAGGATCACTCCTGCAGCGTACGGAGCGATTCGCGTCAGGGCGGCGTCCTTGGCCTGCGGCGCTCTCAGCCAGCGCGGCCTGGAACGCGGCCATCCGCGCGCGCAGGCTCGTCGTCGGCGGCGGCCAGGATGCGGACGGCCAGCAGGCCGGCGTTGCGGGCGCCGCCGATCGACACCGTCGCCACCGGGACGCCGGCCGGCATCTGCACGATCGACAGCAGCGAGTCCATCCCGTCCAGGTACTTCAGCGGCACCGGGACGCCGATGACCGGCAGCGGCGTCAGCGCGGCGACCATGCCGGGCAGGTGGGCCGCCCCGCCGGCGCCGGCGATGATCACCTTCAGCCCGCGGCCGGCCGCCTCCTGCGCGTAGTCGGCCATGCCCAGCGGGGTGCGGTGCGCCGAGACCACCCGCACCTCGTGCGGCACGTCGAACTCGGCGCAGCGCCTCGGCGGCGGCGGCCATGACCGACCAGTCCGAGTCGCTGCCCATGATCACGCCGACGAGAGCGCTCAGCCATGCGCGTCTCCGTTCATCAGGTAGTCGGCCGCGGCGCCGGCCCGAGTCGCGCACGGTCGGCGAGGTCGGCGCCGAGCGCGGTGACGTGCCCGACCTTGCGCCCGGGCCGCAAGCCCTTGCCGTACAGGTGGATCTTGACGTCGGGCCAGCGCGCCATGCAGTGGTGCACGCGCTCGTCGATGCCCTTGGGCAGCACGTCGTCCGGGCCCGCCGAGCAGGTTGGCCATCACGACGACGGGGGCGGTCAGCGTCGGTCGCCCCGAGCGGGTAGTCGAGCACGGCCCGCAGGTGCTGCTCGAACTGCGAGGTGCGGGCGCCCTCGATCGTCCAGTGCCCGGAGTTGTGCGGGCGCATCGCCAGCTCGTTGACCAGCAGCCGCCCGTCACGTGTCTCGAACAGCTCGACGGCGAGCACGCCGGTGACGCCGAGTTCGGCCGCGATGCGCAGCGCGAGCTGCTGGGCCTCGTCGGCGAGGTCCTCGGCCAGATCCGGCGCGGGGGCGATGACCTCGACGCAGATGCCGTCGCGCTGGACGGTCTCGACGACGCGGCCAGGCCGCGCCCTGCCCGAACGGCGAGCGGGCCACCACCGCGGCCAGCTCGCGGGCGATCGGCACCTTCTCCTCGGCCAGCAGGCCCAGCCCCGCCGTCGAGGAGCGGACGCGGCGTCGGCGATCGAGTCGAGCACCCAGACGCCCGTGCCGTCGTAGCCGCCGCGCGCGGCCTTGAGCACGAGCGGCCAGCCGACCTCGGCGCCGAACTCGGCCAGCCGGGCCAGCGGGTCGTCGGCGATGGACAGTCGGCCCAGCGCGGGCTCGGGATGCCCAGGGCGGTCAGCCGGGTGCGCATGGCCGCCTTGTCCTGGGCGAAGCGCAGGGCACCGGCGCCGGGCTGCACCGAGACCCCGTCGGCGGCCAGAGCGCGCAGGTGCTCGTTGGGCACGTGCTCGTGGTCGAAGGTGACCACGTCGCACCCGGTGGCGAAGGCCCGCAGGTCCTCGAGCGAGCGGTAGTCGCCGACCACGACATCGGCCGCGACCAGCGCCGCGCCGTCGTCGGGCGAATCGGCCAGGATCCGCAGTGACTGGCCCAGCGCGATGGCGGCCTGGTGGGTCATGCGGGCCAGTTGGCCGGCGCCGACCATGCCGACGACGGGCAGTCCGGTGCGCGCGTCCACGGCGAGAGCCTACTGCGCCCTGAGAATCACAGGAGCCAGCGGGCGGCAATCCCAGTAATGATGCGTAGGCTCACCGGCTGACATGACTGCCTTCACCGGGATCTCAGCGCTGCGCGAACACGTGCGCAGCTCCTGGCGCATCCTGCTCAAGGAGGTCACCGCGTTCGGGGCCATCGGCCTGGTCTGCCTGGTGATCGACCTGGGCCTGTTCAACGCACTGTCCCCGATCGGCGCGCTCAAGGCCAAGTGCATCTCCACGATCGTGGCCACGACGGTCGCCTACCTCGGCAACCGGCACCTGTCCTTCTCGCACCGGGCCCGCACCAGCCTGGCCCGCGAGACGTCGTACTTCTTCGGCATCAACCTGATCACGCTGGTCGTCTCCGAACTCATCCTGGCGCTGTTCGCCTACCCGCTGAATCAGCGCAGCGACCACATCGTGATGAACCTGGTCAACCTGGCCACGATCGGCATCGGCACCGTCTTCCGGTTCTGGTCCTACAAGCGGTTCGTGTTCCTGCATCCGGACCGGGTCCACACCGCCGACCTCGATCTGGACGTCGAGCTCGCCGAGTAACTCCTTTGGCAGCGAGCCGATTGACGCCCTGGTGAGCTCGCCCTAGTCGCCGCCGCCGATGTCGGTGTCGAAGGCCTCGTAGATCAGGTCGGCGCCGCGCTGGCGGTGGCGCACCAGCCGGGCGAGCAGGGCGGTGGCCAGGTCGAGGATGGACTCCACGTCCGGCTCGGCCACCGGCGCATCGGTGGCCGCGACCAGCACGGCGATCTGCGCGGCCATCTCGGGGTGTTCGGCCGCGAGGGCGTTGACAGCGTTGGCCAGCCGCAGGTCGCCGGACAGGATGGCCTGGTGCAGTCCGTCCGGGCCTTCGGTCACGTCGATGTGCTCGGCGAAGTCGTCGGCCAGCTCGACCAGGACGGCATGCACCCGCTCACCCCAGCCGGCGGCCTGGGCCCCGGCCGGCGCGGCGAGGGCGTATTCGAGGTGAGTCATCGACCCACGCAGCTCGGCCCGCCGGGTACGGACGGCCTCGAGCTCGGCCTTGCGGGTGGTGGTGACGGTCGGTTCCATCGGTGCCTCCCGAGGTTCCTCACCCATGGTGAGGCCTGTGTTGCGTTTCGTCCAGCCTGTACGCCGATGCCGACTCGCGGGAGGCTGATGCCATGCGGAAACTGACCTTTGGCATGAACCTGACCCTGGACGGCTACGTCGCCGCGCCCGGCGACGACCTCGGCTGGAGCGCGCCGAGCGACGAGCTGTTCCAGTGGTGGTCCGACCGGGTGGCGGCGACCGGCCTGGCGCTGTACGGGCGCAAACTGTGGCAGACGATGAGTTCCCACTGGCCGACCGCCGACCAGCAGCCCGGCGCCACGCCGGCGGAGATCGAGTTCGCCCACCGCTGGCAGGAAATGCCGAAGGTGGTGTTCTCCTCCACGATCAGCACGGTCGACTGGAACACCCGCCTGGTCACCGGCGACGCGGTCACCGAGATCACCCGGCTCAAGGCTGAGGATGGCGGCCCCATCGACATCGGCGGCGCCACACTGGCTGCAACGGCGATGCGGGCCGGGCTGATCGACGAGTACCTGCTGGTCACCGCACCGGTGCTGGTGGGCAGCGGCACGCCGTTCTTCACGGCCCTGGACAACTGGGTGAACCTGACCCTGGTAGAGACCCGGACGTTTCCTGGCGGCGTGGTCCTGACCAGGTACCAGACCAGGCACTGAGTACCCGACGTCCGATTGGCGAGGGATGCACCTCAGTTGACTAAGTCGAACAGGTGTTCGATGATGGATGAATGCTCGACGTGGCCATCCGCAAGGCCGACGGCTCCACCGCCGTCGATCTGGGCCGCCGCGCCGCTCCCCCGCTGCCGGTGGCCCCGGCGCTGGCCCCGATCCTGCCCGACGGCCTGCGGCGGGGTAGCACGGCCAGCGTCACCGGCTCGGTCTCGCTGCTGCTGGCGCTGCTCGGCGCCGCTTCGGCCGACGGGGCCTGGTGCGCGCTGGTCGGCCTGCCCCGCATCAGCGCCGAGGCCGCCGCCGAGTACGGCATCGAGCTGTCCCGGCTGGCCATCATCGAGCAGCCGGGCTCGGGTTGGACGACCGCGGTCGGCGCCCTGCTCGACGCGGTCGACCTGGTCGCCGTGCGGCCCCCTACCGGCCGCGCCGCCCTGGCCCCCGGCGACGTGCGCCGCCTGGCCGCCCGGGCCCGCAGCCGCGACGCCGTGCTCATCCCCTACCTCAGTGGCGCAGCCGACTGGCCCGGCGCCGATGTGCGCCTGACCGCGCACCCCGGTCGCTGGGTCGGCATCGGGCCCGGCACCGGCCGGCTGCGGGCCCGCCAGGTCGACGTCAGCGCCGAGGGCCGCGGCCAGGCCGCCCGCCCGCGCTCGGCCACCCTCTGGCTGCCCACCGCCGGCGGCGGCGTCGCCACCGTCCCCACCGTCGCCCCCGTCGTCCAACTAGCCGGCTAGCCCGTGTCATGAGCGGCAACGGCCACCAGCGAAACCCACCGGCAACGGCACCTAAACCTGAAACGACACCAGCGGGGAGGTGACCCACACGCGATGAGCGCTTGCGCGAAGAGCCGCGCTCACAAGGCGAAGCCTTGTGTGGCCCGATGGGTCCACCCGAGCGCCAGCGAGCGGTGGGACCAGCGGGACACCTTGAGCGCAGAGTGCGCTCACAAGGCGAAGCCTTGTGTGGCGCGACGGATTCACCCGAGCGCCAGCGAGCGGTGGAGCCGGCGCGACACGTTGAGCGCATGAGGACGGTTTCTGTCTGGTGTCCGGACTGGCCGGTCACCACGGCCCGCATCGACGCGGGATTGCCGGCCGAGGCGCCGATCGCCGTCGTCAGCGCCAACCAGGTGGTGGCCTGCTCGCACCAGGCCCGCGAGGCCGGGGTGCGGCGTGGGCTGCGGCGCCGGGAGGCCCAGTCGCGCTGCCCGGAACTCGCCGTGCTGGCCCGCAACGAGGCGGCCGAGGCCCGCACCTTCGAGCCGGTGGTGGCCGTCCTCGAATCGATCGCGCCCGGCGTCGAGATCACCCGGCCCGGGCTGGCCGCGATCGGGATGCGCGGGCCGACCCGCTACTTCGGCGGCGAGACCGCGGTGCTGCATGCGCTGTCGCGGGCCGTGGCCGGGTTGCCGGCCCTCGGCGGTGCCGACGTGCTGATCGGCGTCGCCGACGGCGCGTTCGCGGCCGAGCAGGCCGCCCGGCGCGGGCTGATCGTCGAGGCCGGCGAGTCGGAGCGGTTCCTCGCCGCCCTGCCGGTCGAGACGCTCGACCCGTCCGGTGCGTCACCGCTGATCGACCTGCTGCGCCGGCTCGGGCTGCGCACGCTGGGGGCGTTCGCGGCGCTGCCGGCCCGGGACGTGCTGGCCCGCTTCGGCCCGGCCGGCGCGTGGGCGCATCGGCAGGCCGGCGGCCGCGACGACCGGCCGGTGTCCGGCCGTCGCCCACCGGTCGAGTTCGCGCTCACCCTCGACCTCGAGCCGCCGGTCGACCGAGTCGACACGGTGGCCTTCAGCGCCCGCGGCGTGGCCGAGCAGTTCGTCACCGACCTGGGCGCGCACGGGCTGGCCTGCACCTGCCTCGAACTGCAGGCCCTGTCCGAGAACGGCGAGGAGACGGTGCGCCGGTGGCGGCATACCGGCGTGCTGTCGACGATCGACGTGCTCGATCGCATCCGATGGCAGCTCGAGGGCTGGCTGTCGCGGCCGGGCCGGCCCACCGGCGGGGTGAGCCGGCTGCGGCTCGTCCCGATCGAGGCGGTGCCCACGGGCGCGCACCAGCAGGCGCTGTGGGGCGGCACCGGCGAGCAGGACGAGCGCGCCCACCGGGCGCTGGCCCGGGTGCAGACGCTGCTCGGGCACGGCTCGGTGCGCTCGCCGGTGCTCGACGGCGGCCGCGATCCGGGCCAGCGCACCCGGCTGGTGCCGTGGGGCGACGAGCCGACCGCGCTGCACTCGCCCGAGCAGCCCTGGCCCGGGCAGCTGCCGGCCCCGGCCCCGTCGGTGCTGCTCGACCCGCCTCGGCCGGCCCAGGTCCTCGACGACGCCGGCCGTCCGGTGGTCGTCACCCCGCGCGGCGCGGTGCCGCATCCGCCGGCCCGGTTCGGCTTCGGCGCGGACGTGGTCGCGATCGCGTCCTGGGCCGGTCCGTGGCCGGTGGACGAGCGCTGGTGGAACGCCGAGTCGGCCCGGCACGTGGTGCGCTGCCAGCTCGTCGACGTCCGCGGGCGGGCCTACCTGGTCAGCGCCACCATGACCGACGACGCCGCGCCCCGCTGGCTGGTCGAGGCCGTCTACGACTGAGCCCGGCGCCGCAGCACCAGCAACCGCCCGAGCAGGCCGACGACCAACACCGCCGCGCCGGCAAGCACCGAGACGCCGGGCAGGCTCAGCGCCAGCACCACGCACCCGCACACCCCGAGGACGTTGAGCGCCCGCGGCCACCGCCGCTGCTCGGGCGGCTGGCGCCAGGCCGACAGGTTGGCCACGGCGTAGTACCCGAGCACGCCGAAGGACGAGAAGCCGATCACCCCGCGCAGGTCGGTCGTCAGCACCAGGGCCGACACCACCACGGCCAGCGCCACCTCGGCGTGGTGCGGGACGCGGAAGCGCGGGTGCACCGCGGCCAGCCAGCCCGGCAGGTCCCGGTTGCGGGCCATGGCCAGGGTCGTGCGGCCCACGCCCGCGATCAGGGCCAGCAACGCGCCGAGGCTGGCCAGCGCGCCGCCGATCCGCACCACCGGGGCCACCCCACCCGCGCCCGCGGCCTGCACCGCGGCCGTCAACGGCGAGGCGGCCCGGGCCAGCACGCCCGCTCCGCCGGCGGCCAGCGCGCTCACCGCGACGACGACGTAGATCAGCACCGTCATCGCCAGCGCGGCCGGGATCGCGCGGGGGATGGTGCGGGCCGGATCGCGCACCTCCTCGCCCATCGTCGCGATCCGGGCGTAGCCGGCGAAGGCGAAGAACAGCAGCCCGGCCGCCTGCAGCAATCCGTGGACGCCACCGGGCAGCGCCGCCCAGTCCGACAGGTGTGCTGCCCGCGCGTGGCCGCCGGTCCAGATGCCGATGACGACGACGGCGAGCGCGCTCAGCGTGCCGGCCACCAGCACCCGGGTCAGCCCGGCCGTCCTGGTCACGCCTCGGTAGTTCAGGCCGGCCAGCGCCAGCACCGCGGCCACGCCGACCAGTCGCTGCGCCCACCGCGACCCCGGCACGGCGTAGCTCGCGAACGTCAGCGCCATCGCCGCGCACGATGCGGTCTTGCCGATGACGAAGGCCCAGCCCGCGGCGAAACCCCACCACGGGCCGAGGCACTCCCGGCCGTAGACGTAGGTGCCGCCGCTGGTCGGGTAGACCGCCGCGAGCTGGGCCGACGCGACCGCGTTGCAGTAGGCGATGACGGCGGCGATGCCCAGCCCGATCAGCAGGCCGGCCCCGGCGGCGCGGGCGGCCGGGCCGAACGCGGCGAAGACCCCGGCCCCCAGCATCGAGCCCAGGCCGATCACGATCGCGTCGCCGGTGCCGAGGCGACGGGCCAACCGGACCGGCTCCACCCGCTACTCGGACCCGTGCAGGGCCTTGATCGCCTGCACGCTCGCCTTGCCTTCCAGCCGCTCGTACCGGCGCTCACCGACCTGGGTCGCGAAGTCCTCCGTCCACGGGAACGCCGGTTGCGGCTCGACGACGAGCCGGCCGTCGACGCGGTTGAAATAACGCAAGCCGCTGTTGAACCGGTAGGTGTCGCTGACGTTGTGGCTGAGGTCGCGGACCAGGTAGTCGATCTGGAACATGGTCAGATCGGGCCGGTCGAGATCGACCTGAGCCGAGAGCAACCGGCTGCCGAAGCGCCGCGTCCAGACGACCAGCCGCGACTCGTGCGGTGGCACCAGCAACTCCTGGCCGCGGGGCAGCGTCACGTCGGCGTTGCGGTGCGCGGTGATGTTGATGCGGGCCGGCACGTCGGAGCAGTTGACGAACTCGATCGTGACGGTGAGGGCGAACCGGAGGTGCTCGCCCTCGTCCAGCGTGCGCTGTTCGCGCACCGCGTTGCCCGGATCGGTCAGGCTCTCGGGTGAGGCCTCGTACTCGCTCTCGGTGACCGCGCTCAGCGCCGGCCGGTCGGCCGAGCCGGGCGTCGCTCGCGCGTAGACGACCGGCGCGCGCGCATCGAGCTGCGCGTGCAGCAGGCGGTCCTCGGCAGCTCGGGCCGCTTCCTGGTCGCGGACGGCCCCGGACTTGGCCAGATCCAGCTGCCCGCGGGCGGCGACGGCCTGCTGGCGGGCGGCTTCGACCTGGTCGATGGCGGCCTTGACCT
This sequence comes from uncultured Actinomycetota bacterium, assembly GCA_963713245.1. GTDB lineage: Bacteria > Actinomycetota > Actinomycetes > Mycobacteriales > Jatrophihabitantaceae > CAVQKZ01. The sequence continues at coordinate 2,071,826 of CAVQKZ010000001.1, read as the reverse complement.
GCTCGCGTCCGGCCGCCGCCGAGCGGGCCGTCCACATCGCCGCTCGCGAGGCCGCACCGAACGCCCCGACCGCCGCGCCGGCCACCACCCACGTGGGGACGCTGCCCCAGGTAACGATCACGCGGGGCACGCTAGCGCGCTCACGACGAACGCCGCCGCAGGCACACGCCAGGCCGTGGGCGAGTTCACAGCGCCGGCGGGCACAGGTCATCCGAGCACGGTCGCGGCGACGGTCGCGGCCAGGTCCCAGCACGCCTCCAGGTCGGTCTTGGCCGGCGCGCCGGAGACCAGCACCGGCTCGTGCACGCGCTGCCAACCCATGCCCTTGGTGATCGATTCGGCCGCCCGCACCGCGCCGGTGGTGTCGAGGTTGCCGTGCACGTACAAGCCATACGGCGCGCCGACTTTCGCGCTCAGGCACGGGTAGTACACCTGGTCGAAGAAGTGCTTCATGGCCCCGGACAGGTAGCCGATGTTGGCCGGCGTGCCGAGCACGAAGCCGTCCGCGGCGAGCACGTCGACGGCCGTCGCCGCGAGCGCCGCGCGCACCTGCACGTCGACCTCGTCGAGCCCGTCGGCCCGGGTGCCGTCGAGCACGGCTTCGAGCAGTTCCTGCAGCGCCGGCGACGTGGTGTGGTGCACGACGAGCAGCACGCGACGATCGGCCACGGGCGTCAACCTATCGCCGACGTGAACTCAGTCGGCGTCGAGGCGGAAGCCGACCTTGAGCCCGACCTGGACGTGCCCGACCGCACCGTCCTCGATGTGGCCGCGGATCTCGGTCACCTCGAACCAGTCCAGTCCACGCAGGGTCTCGGCGGCGCGGGCGACCGCACCCTTGATGGCATCGTCGATGCCCTCGGTCGAGGTACCGACGATCTCGGTGACACGGTAGGTATGGGTCGGCATGACGGCTCCTTCTCGCGACGGGGTGGGCCCGATTCTCGCGCGATCGGGCCGGCCCGACCAGATCAGGCCCGATCGTGCGCCCCGACGGAGACCACCAGCTCGATGGCGTGCTCGGGCGAAAGCTCCGCGCCCTCGGCACAGGCCGCGCGCCACTCGTCGGCCGGTACCGACTCGCGCACCGGGTCGAGCCACTCGTGCAGCAGCGCCTCCTCGGCGATCGATCGGGGCATCTCCAGCGACGCGCGCTGGGCCTCGGCTCCGGCGATCAGCCGGGCGGCCAGGATCGGCTCGCCCAGGCCGGCGACGAGGCAGGCGCCGATCTCCATGAGCTCGACGGTCAGGTCCTTGTCGCGGAAGGAGAAGATCTCCTCGGCCCATTCGGTGTAGCGGGCGTGCGCGGCCTGCGGGCCCTCCGCCTTCAGGATCGCGCCCATGTAGTTGAGCCGGTCGAGGGCCACGCCCCAGGCGTCGCCGCGGGCCGTGTCGGCCGCGATCGCCTCCTCGGCCGCGCGGGCGGCGTCGGCGTACCGGCCGAGGTCGATGTTGACCACGATCACGTTGCCGAGCGCCGCGGCCTCGTGATCGATGCTGCCGTTCTCGCGCGCGACCCGCAGGCACTGTTGCAGCAGCCGCATCGACTCGGCCGAATCACCGCCCTGGCGGCGGGCGATGGCCAGGTCGTTGTAGGCCCGGGCCTCGAAGCCGTGATGGCCCAACCGCTGGGCCATCTCGAGCTGACGGGTGAACAGGTCGGCCGCGGCCTCGACGTCGGTCTGCTGCAGCACCGCGACCCCGAGGCCGTGCAGCAGCGTGACGTTCGCTTCGCTGTCGACGTCGTCGGCCACCGCGATCCCGCGTTCCTGCCACCGGCGGGCCTCGGTGCCGGCCACGTTGCCGAAGCGGTACCAGTACGTCGTCACGAGATTGAGCAGCGCCGCGCCGGCTTCGACCCGCTCGTGCCCGTCGGCGTCGGCGGCGGCCGGGCGCAGTGACCAGTCCAGGGCCGCGCGGACATCGTTCTCGACCGCGTTGATGCCGTCGAGGCCGATCGTGTGCAACGGCCCGCGCAGCAGCGTGCTCATCCGGCCGGTGACGTCGATGCACCAGCGCAGGTGCCGCAACCGAACCTGGTCGGCCTCGCCGGACTCGGCCAGCCGCTCCAGGGCGAACGCCCGGATCGTCTCCAGCAGGGCGACCCGGGGTTCGCCGTCGACGCCTTCGTCGACCCGGACCAGGCTCGTGCTGACCAGGCGCCGGACCACATCGAGGGTCTCGACGCCCGCCTCCCCCGCGACGGCGGCGACCGCGTCCAGGTCGCAGCTCGCCCGGAACACGCCGAGGCGGCGGAACACGGCCCGCTCGGTGTGCTCGAGCAGGTCGTAGCTCCAGGCGATGGCCGCCCCGAGCGTGCGCTGGCGCTCCGGGCGGTCGGCCGCGGTCAGCCCGGCCCCGAGCCGGGTGTCGATGCGCGAGAGCAGCGCGTGCGGGCTGAGCATCCGCGAGTTCGCCGCCGCGAGTTCGAGGGCCAGCGGCAGCCCGTCGAGCTGGCGGCAGACCGCGACCACGTCGGCGCGGTTCTCCTCGGTCAGCTCGAAGGCCGGCCGGGACATCTTCGGCGTGCCCGACGAACATCTCGACCGCGGCCGACGACCGCACGGCGTCCAGATCGCCCGACCCGGGCAGGGCCAGCGGCGGCACCGGGAACTCGTGCTCGCCGGCCAGCAGCAGCGGGCGGCGGGACGCGGCCAGGATGTGCACGTCCGGGGCCGCGGCCAGCACCGCGCTGACCACCGTGTCGGCGTCGGCGATCTGCTCGAGGTTGTCCAGCAGCAGCAGTGCCCGCCGGTCGGCCAGATGGCTGGTGACCCGCCCCGCGGCCGTGCCGTCGGCCGCGCCGCCGGCCCCGAGCACCTCGCCGATGACCGGCCACATGTGCTCGCCGGTGTCGACGGTGTGCAGGCCGACGAAGTAGACCCCGTCGACGTAGTCCGGTTCCAGCTGCGCGGCCGCCGCGACGGCCAGCCGGGTCTTGCCCGAGCCGCCCGGTCCGGTCAGGGTGACCAGCCGGGCCTGGTGCTTGGTGAACAGCTCGCACACCGACGCCAACTCGTGCTTCGCGGCCGACGAGCGGAGTCGCCGCCACCGGCAGGGCCGCGATCTTGCCGATGCTGCGCAGTGGCGGGAACTCGCTGACCAGTCCGGGTGCGACGACGTCGAAGAGCTGCTCGTCGCCGGGAAGATCCTTCAACCGGTGATGGCCCAGATCGCGCAGCTTGACGTCGGCCAGGTCGTTGACCAGCTGACGGGTGGCGCTGGACAGGACGATCTGCGCGCCGTTCGCGGTCGACCCGATGCGGGCGGCGCGGTGCACGTCCTCGCCGATGTAGCCGTCCTCGTGCCGCTGCGGCTCGCCGGTGTGCAGGCCCATCCGCACCCGCACCTCGGCGCCGTCGGGCCAGTCGTGCTGTCTGCAGACCGCGCTGCCCGTCGACCGCGGCCGAGACGGCGTCGTGGGCCGAGCGGAACACGACGAAGAAGCTGTCGCCCTCGGTGCCCATCTCGGTGCCGCCGTGACCGGCGAATGCGGCCCGCAGAATCTCGCGCTGGGCCGACAGCGCTTCGCCCCAGCGCGGACCGAGCCGGTGCAGCAGCACGGTCGATCCCTCGATGTCACTGAACAGGAGCGTCAACGTCCCCGTCGGCAACGCGGCCATGAGCAGAAGTATGGGGTCCGCCGCCGAGAATCTGACCTGCGATTTCACGGAATTTCGATCAGTCCCGGTCGAAATTCCAGCCGACCGGCCCGACTCGGACGCGTCCGGACGTGGACGAGCCCGGCGGCCTGAGAGCAGCCGCCGGGCTCGGGGGGAGGAAGCTTAGGAAGCGGGCGAGCCGCTATGATCCAGGCGCGAACACCCAGGGTAGTTACCTCATCGAGGAACGAACCGGACTTATCAGTCATTCCCATGCGATCCACCCTTAAAATCGGGACATTTTGTGTAATCGATGTGCAGCCTGTCACAGCGCGAGTAAAGCGGCCGTGTGGTTCGAGCATAAGAAAGGCGTGAATCTGTGCTGACTTTCCGCATGGGTCAGTCGGCGAATTGATGCAGGTAGAACGGCGTCTCCTGGTCGTCCACGCACTCCGATTCGAGCGCGTACGGCCGCTGCTCCGGATCGCTGGCCGTCCCACCCGCGGCCCGCACCCGGGCCACGCCGGCGGCGATGTCCTCCACCCGGAAGCACAGCACCGCGCCCGGCGCGTTCGCCGCCGCCGACCCCGATCTGCGGGTCGCCTGCGGCGAGCCGTGCTCGAACTGCCAGCCCAGCACGGCGCGTAGAAGTCACGTGGGCCGCGCCCGGGTCTTCGCACGACCAGGCTCACGTAGCTGACGTCGCCGGGCCGGCAGCCGTTCTGCGGCGCGCGCCGGCCGGCCGGGGGCAGTTGGTGCAGGAAGAACTCGATGCCCTGGTCGTCGACGCACTCGGCCGCGAGACCCGTACGGCTCGCCGTGCGGGTCGGTGGCCGTGCCGCCGTGGGCGCGCACGGCAGCCACGGCCTGCTCGAGGTCCTCGACCCGGTAGCCGAGCACGGCGCCGTGCAGGTTACGCCCGCTCGGCACCGGGCCGGACCACAGTCCCACCTGCGGGATGACGTCGTCGACCTGGTTGCCGACGCGCTCCACCTGCCCCGGCCCGAACGTCCAGCCGAGCACCGGCACCGTAGAAGGCCCGGCCCCGCGCGGCGTCGGGCAGCGCGAGCGTGATGTAGGAGATGTCGCCGGCGCGGGTGCCGTTGCGCGACAGGCCGGCGCGGAGCAGGACATCGGTCATCGGTTCCTCCTGGGTTGGCGCGGCGAGCAGGGCGCGCAGCAGTCGCGCCGCGCAGCGTCGCGGCGAATTCGGGATCGGGGTCGACCGGGTGGGTGGGGTGCGCAGCGCGTCGAGCGGATCAGTCATCGCTGCCCCCTTCGTAGTCGTGGCGGAACGCGCGGCGGGCGCGAACCAGCAGGGTCTCGGTGGCGTGGACGGTGCGCTCGAGCACGGCGGCGGTCTCGGGCACGCTGAGCCCGTCGAGGTAGCGCAGGGTCAGCGCCGCGCGGTGTTGCGGGGCCAGGCCGTCGAGCACCGCGCGGGCCCGCAGCACGTCCAGCGCCGCGTCCCACGGATCGTCGTCGGGCGGTGCCGCCCCGGCCACCGAGTCCAGCAGCCGTTGCTGGCGGGCCTGCCAGCGCCAGTGGTCGGCCAGTTTGTGCCGGGCGACGCCGATCAGCCAGCCGACCGTCGCCGGCGCGCCGACCGGAGCGGCCACCGCGGCCAGGAACGTCTCGGCGGTGAGGTCCTGGGCCAGCGCGCGGTCCGAGCAGCGCACGATCAGGTAGCCGTAGACCTCCGGTAGCGCCCGGTCGTAGAGCGCCAGCAGTTCGGCACCACGGTCCGGGACGGTCGTCACAGCTATAACGTCGTCGGCCGGGACGGCTTTCCGACACCGGACACGCCCATCAGTTTTGCGGCCGGGCTCAGTCGTAGTGCTGGAACTGCGGCCAGAGGGCGCTCCAGGCCTGCTTCGGCCCGCGGCAGACCGCGACCGGTTCGTTCTCTTCCTCGTTGTCGACGCCGGGATGGTTGTGCAGCCGGGCCCGCACCGTGCAGGTCCGGAAATCCGAGCGGACCGAGTCGTACTGCCCGCCGACGAACACCACGGTGGTGACGCCCGCCGGCGGCCGGGCGTCGAAGTAGAGCTGGTTCTGGCCGCTGTACGGGTGGGGCAGCCCGAGCCCGGGCCCGTAGCGCACGATCGCACCGGCCTCGCCGTAGTTGCTGGCGATGACGACCGCGTGGGCCCGTTCCGGCGCCGGCAGGGCGCGGTAGACGGCCGCGATCTGGGCGGTGTAGTCCGGCCAGCCGACCTGGTCGCCGACGGTCTGGTTGATCCCGGGAACGGGACTGGCCGCCAGTGCGGCCAGGGGCAACAGCGGCAGGGCGATGACGCCCGACACGGCGGCATTGACGGCCACCGCGACCACGGTGGCCCGGCGCCACGGCCGTGATCGGGCCAGGAACTCGGCCGTCGGTACGCACCCGACCGCGAACACCACGACCAGCAAGCCCGGCCGGGTAGTAGAGCTGGCCGCCCGCCGACGAACGTCTCGACCAGCAGCACCCCGAAGCCGACGGCCAGGAACCGCAGCGGCCGCCACTGCGGGCGGCGCAGCAGCGCCCATAGCCCGGCGACCCAGATCGGCACCAGCGGCGGCCCCAGCAACAGGGCGAGATAGGGCCACATGACGATGCGGACGTCGCCGCCGTTCTCGCGGTTCAGCGCCCGGCCCATCGTCAGCTGGGGCCAGGAGTGGGTGGCCTGGTAGATCAGGTTGGGCAGGGCGAGGACGGCGGCGATGACGGCCGCGGCCAGTACCCATCGCGACCACAACACCTGGCGCGGGCCGCTGATCAGGATGCCGGCCAGCAGGGCCACGACGAGCAGGACGATCAGCAGCTTGTTGTACGTGCTCAGCCCGACGATGGCCCCGACGGCCAACCACCAGCGCGGTTCGTCGCGCAGCACGGCTCGAATCAGGAACAGCACGGCCAGCGGCCAGACCAGCAGGTCGAGCGACGTCGTCACCAGCAGGTGCCCCATGACCATCGGGATCGCGGCGAACGCATACGCCCAGGCACACAGCGTCTGCGCCGACCGGTCGCCGCCGAGCTCGCGGGTGATCAGCACCAGCACGAGCACCGACAGCACCGCGGCCAGGGTGGCCGGGATCCGCAGCGCCCACGGGCTGGCCGAGACGTGCCCCATCAGGTGGGCGAGCAGGGGGGTCAACGGCGGCTGATCCACGTAGCCCCAGGCCGGGTGGAGCATGCGGAAGTACAGCTCGTCGCGGTGGAAGCCGTAGGCGTCGCTCGTGGCGGTGAGGACGACAGCCAGCGCGAGCATGGCCGCGCCGACCGGCCGCCACGCCACGGGGACGCGCGTGATCGTCACGGCCGGCCGGCCACGTGCCGGCGGAGGGCGACGGCGGCGATCAGGGCGTAACCGACGACGGTGATCAGCCCGATGCGCAGATCGAAGACCTGGGCCATGACGGCGACGAGCACCGGCCCGATCGTCTGGCCGATCGACGCGGCCGCGAGCACCTGGCCGATCGCGGCGTCGGCACTGCGGGCGGTGCCGGCGACGTGCAGCGCGGACGTCAGCGGGAACATGGCCGCGACACCGATGCCGGTGCAGGCCAGGCCGATCCCGGCCATGACCGCGTTCGCAGCCGCGAGCAGGATCGGCAGCCCGATCAGCGCCACGGCAATGGCCCCGGCCAGCAACCGCTCCCCGCTGATCCGGTGGGCCAGCCGGCTGGCCAGGATCCGGCCGACCAGATTGGCGACGTAGAGCCCGCTGACCATGGCCACCGCCAGTTGGCGGTCGAGGCCGACCCCGTCGACGAGATAGCTGGCCAGCCAGAACGTGATCGAGAACTCCAGCGCCACGATCGCGCCGGTGATGACCAGGGTCGGCGGGACCCGGCGGGCCGCGGCGCGTGCGCCGTCCGGCGACCGGCGCCGGAACCGCGGGCGGCGGGATGACGGCCAGCGACGACACCAGGACGGCCACGGCGACGAGCCCGGCCACGACGACGAACGACAGCCGCCAGCCCAGCACCGACGCCGCGACCACTCCGATCAGCAACGGGCAGACGATGCCGCCGAGGCTGACCGCCACCTCGCCCTCGGCCATGGCCACCGTGCGCCGCGTCCCGTGCACGTCGGCCAGTACGGCCCACAGGCGCACGAGCGCGGCCGTGGCCAGCAGGCTGACCAGAAGCGCGGCCGCGACGCTGATCGCGAGCGCGTCGCCGTAGCCCACGGCCAGCCAGGCCGCGCCGGCCCCGAGCAGCCCGATGCGGATGACCCGCTCGCGACCGGGCAGCCGCCCGGCCCGCGCGGTGACGATGCCGGCCATTCCGCCCCCGACGGCGAAGGCGACCTGGTGCAGCACCCCGCCGACATAGCTGAAGTGCTCGGCGTCGCGCAGGTAGGGCAGGGCCGGCCCGAGGCCGGCGTTGAGCAGGCCGAACGCGAACAGGGCCGCGAAGACGGCCCAGGTGACCCGGTCGCGGCGATACGTGGTCGGGTCCGGTCCGACGGCCGCGCCGACACCGATGCCGCGTCGGTCGTCGGCAGGCATGGCCGCGAGTCTAGGGCGCGTCTCGGCGCCGCTGGCTCAGTCCACGTGGTTGACGATGTTGATCACGTTGCCGTCCGGTGCCCGGACGAAGAACCGGCGCACCCCCCACGGCTCGGTGGTGATCGGGTGCACGATCTCGTAGCCGAGTTCCTGCGCTTCGGCGTAGGCCGCTTCGACGTCGGGCGTGTGGACGGACACGACCGAGTCGAGCGGTGCGGTGGCATCGCGGGTGACGAGCTGGACCTGGGCCCGGTCGTCGGGCGAGCTGTAGCGGGCCACCCAGCCCAGGTTGAAGCCTTCGGTGCTGAGCCCGAGGTAGTCGGTGTAGAAGCTCTTCGCCGCCTCGAGGTCGGCCACCGGAAGGTTGGCGGTGACACGGGTAGCGCGCATACGGTCCTCCTGGCTGCTCGGATCGGCACCATGATCGTCCGGCCGCGGCGGCGTGTCGACCCGCTCTCCGAACGACGGCGGGCTCGACGGAGGTCACCGAGCGGGCGTGCTGCACAGCGCCGGGTTCAGCATGCCCGAGCCGGTGCGGGCCAGCCGCCGGGCCGCCTCGGGCGGCAGCGGCTGGGTGCCCGGCGGCGTCAGGGCGCGGAGCGTCAACTGACGCGGAGCGTCAACTGACGCGGAGCGTCAAGTGGCGCGGCGTCACGATCAGGTGGTCAGGCCGCTCATCAGCAGGTTCAGCAGTCGCTCGAGCTGGGCGCGCTGCTCAGGACGACCCGCGACCGTGTAGCTGCCGATGAGGCTGGCGGCGATGTCCTCTGCGGTGACGTCGCAACGGAGGTCGCCAGCAGCTGCGCCGGCGTCGAGGATGGCGGAGATCGCGGCGAGGAGTTCGTCACGGGTGTCTCCGGGCGCGATCCGACCTGTTTCGATCATCGCTCGCAGCGTCTCGATCATGCCCTGTTTGGTGGCAAGCCAGTCGCCGAACAGGTCCATCCACCGGCGCATCGCCTCGGCCGGCGTCAGCCGCTCCAGCAGTTCGCGGGCTCCGGACGTGAGGCGCTCGACCTGGTCGCGGTAGACCGCGTCGACCAGCGCCTCGCGGGTCGGGAAGTGACGGTAGAGGGTGGCGATCCCGACGCCGGCGTCGCGGGCGATGGCGCGCATCGAGGGCTCGGCGTCGGAGGCCGCGAACGCACGGGTGGCTGCGGCCAGCACGGTTTCGCGGTTGCGGGCGGCGTCGGCACGCAGCCCGGGCGCCGCAAGGTCAGACAAACGGATCACGCTCCACTTGTGCTAGGTTCTCGCAGGTAAACGGAACGCGTTCCACATTAGCCTCTGCCAGGCACCGCCTCGAGGAGCCGCACATGCCTGAGACCGACACTGAGACCAACACTGCGACCGACACCGACACCGGGGTCGCGACCATCCGGACCATCCGCTTCCGCCAGTACGGCGAGCCCGCCGCCGTCCTGAGCCTGGAAACCGCGCCCGTCCCGGCACCGGGGTCCGGACAGGTCCGCATCGCCGTCCACGCCTGCGGGTTGAACCCGGCCGACTGGGCCCTGTGCAGCGGCCTGTTCGCGGGCGAGCTGCCGCGCGGGATCGGCATCGAGGTGTCCGGCACAGTCGAGGCCCTCGGTGCGGACGTCACCGACGTCGGCGTCGGTGACACCGTGTTCGGCACCGCGGATTGGGCGCACTGCTCCTCGGCCGGAGCCTCGGACCGCGCGATCATGAACCGCTGGGTCCCGGTGCCGCCCGGCCTCGACCTCCTCCAGGCAGCGGCCCTGCCGATGGCGGTCGACACCGCCTACCTGCACCTGTCGTGGCTCGGTCTCGCCCCGGACAGGACCATCCTGATCCACGGCGCCGGCAGCACGGTCGGGTACGCCGCCGTGCAGATCGCCCTCCTGCGCGGCCTGCGCGTGATTGCCACCGCCGGCGAGACCTACGCCCAGCGACTGCGCGACCTCGGCGCCTTGGTCACCGCCTACGGGCCGGGCATGGTCGAGCGAGTCATGGCGCTGCACGACGGGCCGGTCGACGTCGCCCTCGACACCGCGCCGGTCGGCGGTGCGTTGCCGGACCTGGTGCAGCTTGTCGGCGGCGACCCCAAGCGAGTGCTGACGATCTCGGACTTCGAAGCGGCCGCGGAACTCGGTGTGCGAGACACCTTCCACGAGGACCGGGCCGCTCGCGTCGACGGGCTGGCCGAGTTCGCGCAGCTCGCGGCCGAGGGCCGCTTCGGCGTGCCGATCGCACGGACGTTCCCGCTCGAGGAGTGGAAGACCGCGCTGGAGATCAGCCAGAGCGGCCAGGCCCGCGGCAAGCTCGTGCTGCTCGCCAATACGGCGGACTAGCTGTCGCGGTAGCGGTCCCGCCGCTGCGGCAATCGCCGGAAGCCGGCCGCCTCGTAGGTGGCGACGCCGCCGGCATTGGCGCTCGGGGTGCACACCATGGCGCTCGACGAGCCGAGCTCGCGGAGTGCGGCCGCCGCGGCCACGGTGATCGCCGTGCCGTAGCCGCGGCCGCGGTGGTCCCGGTGCACGCCCATCGGCTCGATCAGGCCGGGCCGGCCCGGACCGGCCGACCACACCGTCACCACGGCCGCGGCGTCGCCGCCGGGTGTCCGGTCGTCGTAACCGACCAGGCACCGGGCCTCGGCGAACGGCAGTCCGCCCGCCATCGCCTGCCAGCGCTCGGGGGTGAATCTCGACCCGTCGAACGATGCCCGCAGCACGGCGGTCCATACGGGCGCCTGCTGAGGGCCGACCACCGCGATGCGCAGGCCCGGGTCCGGCACCGGCTCGGTGAGCTCGCGGCGCAGCGGCGTCCACGCCTCGCCGGCGGCCCAGCCGGCCCGGCCGAGCAGGTCGTGGACCAGTGCGCCCGTCGGCGCCTCGATCGACACCGTCCCCGCCGGCAGCACCCCGCGTTCCGGCTGGCGCACGTCCTCAACCAGCTGGTGCACCAGGGCCTCGTCCCGCTGAGCGTCCGGCGCCGTCGTGAGTCGCAACAGGGTCGGGCCGTCCAGGAACCCCACGGCGAGGATCTGTCCGTCCCGGCTCCAGGTCCGGATCGCGGCGGCCATCGCCTCGGCCCCGAACCGCCAGAACCAGCCCAAGTCGCCCGGATGCAGTTGCAGCGGCGCCTGCTCGTCCTGCCATTCCCGCAGAACGTCCACAACCGCGCCCAGCCCGTCGACTCCCGGCGTAGCCACCACGATCGCCATCGTCCGATCACACACCACCGCGCCGGTCGCCGCGCCTGCTTTTCGCCCCCGCGCCCTCGGTCGATCTGGTTTGGTCGATCGATTCGCGCGATTGTCGGATCCGCCCGGGTCCGTTCGTGGTGATGGAAAGCCCGGTACAAACGCTCGGGCGCCAATGAGAGGACAGCGACGATGACCGACACCGAGGCGACCGGCGCAGCGCGACCACTGCGATTCGGGGTCGTCACCCCGATCCGCACCGAGCTGCCGGCGTGGCGGGACCAGGTGCGCCGTATCGCCGACAGCGGTTACTCGACCCTGCTGATGCCCGACGTTCAACAGTGGCAGCCGGCGCCGGCCCCCACCCTGGCTGTCGCTGCGACTCTCGCCGCCGACCTGCGGGTGGGCACCTGGGTGTATGCCTCTCCCCTGCGTCCGCCCTGGAGTCTGGCCTGGGAAGCGCACTCGCTGTCGGTGCTCACCGAAGGTCGCTTCGAGCTGGGCATCGGTACCGGCCGACCCGGGATGGAAGACGAACTGCGCCAGCTGGGCCTTCCGGTGATGACACCGGGCGAGCGGTTGTCCCAGGTGCGGGCCGCCGTCACGGCGCTGCGAGACCTCGACGGACCAGACCTCCATACCCCGGTGGTGATGGCGGTACGCGGCCCGAAGGCCCGGGCCCTGGCGGTCGAGCTGGCCGATACCGTCACGTTCGTCGCCACGCCCGGCGACTCCCGGGCCGAGATCGTCCGGATGGCGGCCGACTTCCGCGCGACCCGGGACGTCGAACTCGCCCTGCACGTGCCGGTGGTCGGCGACGCCGTGGCCCCGTTCATGACCACCCCCGACACGGACCCGGCCGCGTTGCGCGCGGCGGATTCGCTGATGGTGCTGCCCAGTGACCCGTCGGCGGCCATCGAGGAAGTCCTGAGACGACGGGAGGAGAGTGGCTTCTCCTACGTCGTCATCGGCGCCAACGCCGCCGAAGCGTTCGCTCCGGTCGTCGCCGAGTTGGCCGGACGTTGAGTCAGTCGACCACGCGGTGCCCGGCCCGGCGCAGCAGCTCGGCCGCGTCGCCCAGCTGATCAACAGGGATCAGCACGAGGTCGCCGTCGAAGCTGGCCGCGACCCACACCGGCACGTTGCCGGCGGCGAGCGGCGCCACGATCGCACTCACCATTCCCGTCGCGTCCGGCGGGTGCGCCTCGTCGCCATTCCACAGCGCCACCCAAGCGTCGTCAGCCGCGTCCTGTCGTCGCATGCATGCCCCGCCGTCAGGGCCGTGCACGACCGCGAGCACCTCCCCGTTTCCGGCGACCTCGACGCCCGGCACCACGCGTTCCAGTACGTACCGGCCCGCCAGCACCCGCAACGTCTGATGGTCAGCCCCAGCCACGAGCGCATCGTCGCACACTGATCACGTTCTGTCTTACGTCAAGAATGCCGCAGGCACGCAGTTCGGCCGGACGTCGCGAAGCTGTGGTTGCGCGCTGCCCACAGGTTCCTCAGACGTGCCCCGTCCGGAGTCCTAGAGGGCTGAGACCTGACCCGAGCGCAGGGCGTCAATCAGCGAGCGTCGTCGCGTCCGGGCACACCGGGTTGCCTCCGCATCGCCTCAGCAAGCGCGTGTGCGCCGGACAGCGGACGGACCATCACGACGAGTTCGTCGATCGCGCCGTCGCGGTTCGTACGGAGGAAATCACAGCCTTCGATCTGTCTGTCACCGATCCGGGCCTGGAAGATGAGTGCGTGATCGCGAGCGTCTGGCTCACCGATCTCCCGCGTGTATCGGAAGTCCTCGAAGACGCACGAGACGGCAGCCAACAGGGCCGCCGCGTTGGCGCGACCGCGATAGGGCTTGAAGACGGCCGGGCTTCGGAACTCGACGTCGTCGGCGAGCAGCGCGGCGGCTGCAGCGATGTCGCGGGACTCGATGGCTGTGCGAAAGGGATGCATGACCTGCTTTCGGTCTCAGGAAACGGGGATGGCCTCGTAGTGCACGGTCCGTCCGGTCTTGGCTCGGCCCAGTCGATGCGCGAGCGGCACAGTCAGACCGTGCAACAGCGGGTACTTGCGTCGCAACAGCCTCGCCGCGCGGGCGGCTTCGGCGCGGTCGAGGCGCCGCGCGGTCGCGCTGATGGCCGGCCCGGTGGGCCGCCCGGTCGCCGTGCAGGGTGAGAGTTCGATGGTGGGATTGCGGCGTAGCCGACGCGTCTTCCAGGCGCGCTCGTAGGTGCGGAAGACGGCGCGGTCACCGTCGACGGCCAGGCTCAGCGGCGTCCGGACCGGTGTACCGTCGCGCCGGTAGCTCGTCAGCAGCACCGTCTTCTGTTCCACGAACCGCGCGAGTTGGGCAGCGGTGGCGCAGTTGACGTAGCCGACGACCCAGCCCGCGTGCTGGACTCGGACGATCAGCGCGACGGCGGCGAGAGCGGCGGCCGCGCCGATCAGCCACGCGTCGCTGTCATGTCCGCCGAGGTCGCGATCGACGACGTGGTTGACCACATGGATGCCGTTGGCCACGACGAACGAGGCCAGGACGGTGGCGATCGCGTCGCGCCAGATCAATGCCGCGAACAGGCCGACACCGAGACCGATCTGGAAAGCGCCGGCGTCGTGGATGAAGTGCTCGTTGTAGCCGTAGCCAGTCGCCCGCGCGAAGTTGCGCGGCCAGCCCAACGCCCACACGCCAACACCGGTCACCCAAACGCCCGACGCGGCGGTCACGAGTGCCACCGCCACAGCTGCAGCGGCACGACGGCTCGCCCCTACCGCTGATGTTTCGACGGCCGGGCTCGCCGAACTCTCATTCGTGATCACCGCAGGTCACCTCCGCAGGCCGGGCCCGCGCCTCGATTGCGCGAACTCCACTCTTAGACGAGACGCGACATTCGTCCGTGACACCGCGTCGACCCACGCCTTCAGCTCCGCGAGATGTCACGAATCGGGGCGCCCCTCCGTCCTGATGGGCGAGCAACGTCTGGAGGTGAGTATGGAAGCGCCGGTGCTGATCACGGGTGCATCGGGCACGCTTTCCGCGCAGGAGCAAACCCGGGCATGGGGTCAGCCATGATCGACAACCAGTCGCGTCATCCCGCTCGCGCCGGACTCACTCTGGAGTCCGCGAAACGGAGAGGAGCAGCAGGTGCTCGGTGATCGATGGGGCGTCACCCGCGACGAGGTCGCCCGGCGCTACCCGTGCGACGACTTCGTGCCCGCGCCGGTTCTCCGGGCCTGGCGCGGCGTCACCGTCGACACCGGCTCCGACGCCGTCTGGCCGTGGCTGACCCAGATCCGGCTCGCGCCGTACTCCTACGACTGGATCGACAATCACGGGCGGCGCTCGCCGCGCGAGCTGCGCGGGCTGCCCGAGCCTGTCGTCGGTGAGCCGTTCACCGCTACGGCGTCCCGCCCGGCCGGACGCATCCTGTCCGTCACCCCAGGAGAACAGCTGACGGGCTACATCGCCGGGGCCGTGATGTCCTACGTCCTCGTGCCGCAGGACGGTTCGACGCGGCTGCTGCTCAAGGTCGTCATGGCAAAGGGTCGGCTGACCGCGCCGCTGGTGTCGGTCGGCGATCTGGTCATGGCCCGACGGCAATTGCTGAACCTCAAGCGGCTCGCCGAGTGCTCGGCCGGCTGACCGGCTGCCTGGCAGGGTCGGCCGTGGGCAGGCTCGGCTGTAGCGATGCGCGGTGCATTTGACGGGCTCCTGTCACGCGGCGGCGGTCACCGTCGTCTATGAGTGACGTCCAGCCGTACAACCACATTGAGTGAGGGTGGTGTCCGATGACTCGTAGCGTCGCCGTGTCGGGCAGGCGTGGTGGCCCGGTAGGGGTAAAGCCGATCGCCGGCCGGGTCTGCCCCGTCGAGGTCAGGGTGAGTTGAGGATGGATGAGCAGGACGCCGCGGCGTATCTGCAGCACCGGTCGTTGCTATTCACGATTTCCTATCAGATGACCGGGAGCGTCGAGGACGCCGAGGACGTGGTCTCCGAGGTCTTCCTGCGTTACCAGCGCGCCGTCGACGCCGGCACGAGGGTGGAGTCACCACGCGCATTCCTCACCACGACGACGACTCGGTTGTGCATCGACTATCTGCGCTCAGCGCGGCACAAGCGCGAGACCTACCTAGGACCGTGGTTACCCGAGCCATTGCTCGTGGACCCGCAACACGACGTGACCGCGCGCGCCGAGGTCGCCGACTCGCTTTCGATGGCCTTCCTCGTGCTGCTTGAATCGCTGACCCCGGCCGAACGTGCGGCCTTCCTGCTGCATGAGGTCTTCCGGTTCAAGTATGCCGACATTGCAAGGATCATCGACAAGACCGAAGCCAACTGTCGGCAACTGGTCAAGCGGGCAAAGGCGCACGTCGCCGAGGGAAGCCCGCGGTTCGAGGCATCGAGGGCCGACCGCGACCGGATCGCGCGCGGCTTCTTCGCCGCCGTCGAACAAGGCGACCTCGATGCACTCGTCGGCCTGCTCGCCGGTGACGTGGTTGCCTACGGCGACGGTGGTGGGGTTGGCCCCTCGTTGCCCCGTCCGGTGTACGGCCGCGACCGGGTGGTCCGTCTGCTGGCCGGCCTGTCGGAGCAGATGCACCGCTCCAACCTGCATGTCGAGCCCGTTGCCGTGAATGGACAGCCGGGCGCGACCATCCGCGACAGCGCTGGTCTGCTGCTCAACGTGTTCAGCCTCGACATCGTCGACGGCCAGGTCCAGACGGTTCGCTCGATCATCAATCCCGACAAACTGCGTCACCTCGGGCCGCTCCTCGATCCGCGTACCCTGCGCGCCCGCGGACGACACGAGGGTGGCCGGTGAGTAGATGCACTACGTCCCACCTATCCGTTCGCATAAATAGAACTGGCGTTCTAGAGTGGTGGGATGGGCTGGCAGAATCCGCCGATCCCGTGGCACGAGCTGGAGCGGCGGCTGTCCGGGCGGCCCGCGCCCGCGACCGCCGGCGCCGGTCGCCGATGGGGGTCCCCGCCAGGGCGACGGCGGCGACTCCCCGGCCTGGTCGCGCAAGCGCGCCGGCCTACGAGGCCGCCCCGGTGCTCCGGCCGGCCAGCTCGGTCGGCTACGCCGAGCTGCACGCCCACTCGTCGTTCAGCTTCCTCGACGGCGCCAGCTCCCCGGAGGAGCTGGCCGAGGAGGCCGTCCGGCTCGGGCTCACCGGCCTGACCCTCACCGACCACGACGGCATGTACGGCATCGTCCGCTTCGCCGAGGCGGCCGAGGCGCTCGGGCTGCCCACCGCGTTCGGCGCCGAGCTGTCCCTCGACGTCGCGCTGCCCGGCCACCCAGGCCGAGCGGATGATCGCGGCCCGGGTCGGCGTCCCCGACCCGCCGGGCACGCACCTGCTCGCCCTGGCCCGCGACCCCGACCGGCTACGCCAGCCTGTGCCGGGCCATCAGCACGGCCCAGCTGCGCGGCGGCGCGAAGGGCCGTCCGGTCTACGACCTCGACGAGCTCACCGAGGCCGCCGACGGCCACTGGCTGGTGCTCACCGGCTGCCGCAAGGGCGCGGTGCGGCAGGCGCTCGAGCGACGGCCGCGGCACGTTCGCCCTCGACCCGGCCCGGCGCGCCCTGGCCGAACTGGTCGACCGGTTCGGCCGCGACAACGTCGCCGTCGAGCTCACCCACGAACTCGACCCGCTCGCCGACGAGCGCTACGACGCGCTGGCCACGCTGGCCGACGAGGCCGGCCTGCCGATCGTCGCCACCACCGCCGCGCACTACCACGCCCCGCCGCGCCGCCCGCTGGCCACGGCGATGGCCGCCGTGCGCGCCCGCAGCAGCCTGGACGAGATCGACGGCTGGCTGCCGGCCTGGGCCGGGCAGCACCTGCGCTCCGGTGACGAGATGGCCGAGCGGTTCGCCCGCTGGCCCGGCGCGGTCGAGACCGCCGCGCGGCTGGGCGAGGAGCTCGCCTTCCCGCTGCACGCTGATCGCGCCCGACCTGCCGCCGTTCCCGGTCCCGGCCGGGCACACCGAGATGAGCTACCTGCGCGAGCTCACCTACGACGGCGCCGCCGCGCGCTTCGCCGGCAAGCCGCACGAGCGCCAAGGCCTACCGGCAGATCGAGCACGAGCTCGGCGATCATCGAGGAGCTGCACTTCCCCGGCTACTTCCTGGTCGTCTGGGACATCGCCCGGTTCTGCCGCGAGCAGCGGCATCCTCTGCCAGGGCCGCGGCTCGGCCGCCAACTCCGCGGTCTGTTACGCGCTGGCAGATCACCGCCGTCGACGCCGGTCTACTACGACCTGATGTTCGAGCGGTTCCTCGCCCCCGAACGCGGCGAGCCGCCCGACATCGACTCGACATCGAGTCCGACCGCCGCGAGGAGGCCATCCAGTACGTCTACGAGCTGCACGGGCGCGAGCACGCCGCGCAGGTCGCCAACGTCATCACCTACCGGCCCAAGTCGGCGGTCCGCGACGTCGCCAAGGCGCTCGGCTACTCCCCCGGCCAGCAGGACGCCTGGAGCAAGGAGATCGAGATGGGCTACTACTGGACGCCGACGACGGACCGCTCGCCGCGCGACGCGCATCGCCAGCCGACGGAGCGACCTGACCGAGGTGCCGCCGCAGGCGGTCGTCGCGCTCGCCGCCGAGCTGCAGAACGCGCCGCGGCACCTGGGCATCCACTCCGGCGGGATGGTGATGTGCGACCGCCCGGTGATCGAGGTCTGCCCGGTCGAGTGGGGCCGGATGCCCGGCCGCACCGTGCTGCAGTGGGACAAGGACGACTGCGCCGCGATCGGGCTGGTGAAGTTCGACCTGCTCGGGCTCGGCATGCTCTCGGCGCTGCAGTACTGCTTCGAGCTGATCGAGTCCTGGCACGGCGTGCGTTACGACCTCGACGCCATCCCCAAGGAAGCAGCCGTGCGTCTACGACATGCTCTGCGCGGCCGACTCGGTCGGGGTGTTCCAGGTCGAGTCGCGCGCGCAGATGGCGACGCTGCCCCGGCTGCGGCCGCGCAACTTCTACGACCTCGCGATCGAGGTCGCGCTGATCCGGCCCGGCCCGATCCAGGGCGACTCGGTGCATCCCTACATCCGGCGGCGGCACGGCCACGAGCCGATCACCTACCCGCACCCGCGGCTGGAAGAACCGCTGCGAGCGCACGCTCGGCATCCCGCTGTTCCAGGAGCAGCTGATGCAGCTGGCCGTCGCCGTCGCCGACTTCACCCCGTCCGAGGCCGACCAGCTGCGCCGGGCGATGGGCTCCAAGCGGTCGCGCGACCAAGATCGACGCAGATGCGCATCCGGCTCTACGACGGCATGGCCGCCAACGGCATCACCGGCGCGGTCGCCGACGAGATCTACGAGAAGATCCAGGCGTTCGCCGCGTTCGGCTTCGCCGAGAGCCACTCGATCAGCTTCGCGCTGCTGGTCTACGCCTCGTCCTGGCTCAAGCGGCACTACCCGGCCGCGTTCTGCGCGGCGCTGCTCAACGCCCAGCCGATGGGCTTCTACTCGCCGCAGTCGCTGGTGCACGACGCGAAGCGGCACGGCGTCGAGGTCCGCCCGCCGTCGCTGGCCGATCTCGGGCGCGCACGGCCACGCTGGAGGCCGGGCGACGGTCCGTCGCAGTGCCCGTGCCTGGACGTGCCGCAGCCGGCGGTGCGGCTCGGGCTGGCCAGCGTGCGCACCATCGGCACCGACCTGGCCGAGCGGATCGTCGCCGAGCGCGACGCGGACGGCCCGTTCACGTCGATGGCCGACCTGGCCCGCCGGGTCGGGCTGTCCGCCGACCAGGTCGAGGCGCTGGCCACCGCCGGGCGCGTTCGACTGCTTCGGCGCCGAGCCGCCGCGAGGCGCTGTGGGGCGCCGGCGCGGCGGCGACGGCCCGGCCCGGCCAGCTCGACGTCGTCACCTTCGACGAGTCGACGCATCCCGGCCGCTGCCGCCGATGACCGAGCCCGGAGCAGCTGATCGCCGACCTGTGGGCCACCGGCATCACCCCCGACTGCTACCCCACCGCGCTGATCCGCGACCGCCTCGACGCGCTCGGCATCATCACCGCGGCCGGGCTGCGCGCGCTCGACGACCGCACCCGGGTCACCGTCGGCGGCGTGGTCACGCACCGGCAGCGGCCGGCCACCGCCCGCGGGCGTCACCTTCCTCAACCTCGAGGACGAGACCGGCATGGTCAACGTGATCGTCGACGAGGTGGTGTGGGCCCGGCACCGCCGGGTGGCGCGCGAGTCCGGCGGCCTGCTCATCCGGGGCATGCTCGAACGCACCGACGACGTCGTCAACGTCCTGGCCGAGCGCATCGACAAACTCGACCTCGGCCTGCGCACCACGTCCCGGGACTTCCGATGAGCGACTTCCGCTGGAAGCTGGCCGACGAGGAGCAGGACGGCCAGCCCGCGCTGTTCGGCGTCGACGGACTGACCGGGCCCGAGCGCGGCACCGGCAAACTGTCCGGGCTGGAGTTCCTGCACGTCACGGCCAAGCGCATCCTCAACGAAGTCCCGCCCCAGTCGCGGATGCATTTCCGCTGGACGATCAACGTCTATCGGGGCTGCAGTCATGGGTGCCAATATTGCTTCGCTCGGCCGACGCACGAATATCTCGGCCTGAACCTCGGCGAGGACTTCGACCGCAAGATCGTGGTCAAGATCAACGCGGTCGAGAAGCTGCGGGCCGAACTCGCGAACCCGGCCTGGACCGGCGCCTCGGTGGCCATGGGCACCAACACCGACCCGTACCAGCGCTGCGAGGGCAAGTACCGCCTGACCCGCGGCGTGCTCGAAGCCCTGGCCGAGCACGGCAACCCGTTCTCGATCCTGACCAAGTCCCCGCTGGTGGTGCGCGACCTCGACGTGCTCACCACGGCCGCGGCCCGGGCCGACGTCACCGTCAACTTCTCGATCGCCACCCTCGACGAGCAGGTGTGGCGGGCCACCGAGCCGGGCACGCCGCACCCCCGCCGCCGGGTCGAGGCGATGGCCCGGCTGTCCGCCGCCGGCATCCGCACCGGCGCGCTGATCGCGCCGATGCTGCCCGGGCTCAGCGACCGGCCCGAGCAACTGGCCGAGGTGGCCGCGGCCATCCGCGCCGCCGGCGGCCAGGTTATGGGCGTGCTCCCGCTGCATCTTCGGCCCGGCATGCGCGAACACTTCCTGGGCTGGCTGGCCGGCTACGACCCGGACCTGCACGCCGACTACCTGCGCCGCTACGCCCGTGGCGCTTATGCCCCCAAGCAGTACGCCGAGCGCCTCAAGGCCCTGATTGCCGAGCCCGGGTCGGGAGCCCGGCTACGGAGTCGGTGAACTGCGATCCGCTCGGGCCAGCACGCCGTCGATCACCACGTCGATGGCGAACCGGAACCGTTCGCCGACATCCCCGGCGACGAGCTCGGCGGTGTGGGCGGTGATCAGCGGGAAGCGCTCGGCCGGTAGACGGGCGAAGTTGGCCGTCACCTCGGCCACCAGCGCACTGGGATCCGTGCGCCGAAGCTCGCCCTCGATCGCGGCGTAGGTGACCTGGGCCGCGAGCATGTCGGCGGCCCAGGCCGCGTCCTGGGCGTCGAGCCCACCGGCCAGCAGGATGCCCAGCAGGTTCTCCAGCAGCCCGAGCGCGACCTCGCTGCGGGGCGGATCGATCATCGTCGCGGCCGCGATTCCCGGATAGGCGACCAACGCGGCGTGCATCCGTTCCAGCAGCGAGTGGAGCTGGCCCCGCCATCGCGACGGGTCGGGGGGATCGAGCTCGATCGTGGCCACGATCCGGTCGAACACCGCCGCCAACAGCCCCTCGCGACCGGCGACGTAGACGTAGAGCGAGCCGGCCCCGGTATCCAGAGCGGCCGCGACCCGGCGCATGGACAACGCAGCCAGGCCCTCCGACTTGAGGATGGCGAGGGCGGCGTCCACGATCGCCGCCTCGCTCAGTGGCGCCTTGGCCGGGCGGTCGCGCGTCGAGCGGGGGCGGCCGGATGGGTTCATCGGTTGGTCCTTCCGGTGGGCCGGTCGAGTCCGGCGGCAGCGGATTGGCGCTGACGCCGTTCCTGACTTACAGTGTACGAGACGAACAGTGTTCGTTACGTACGCCGTTCATAGGACACCCCGGATCGTCGACGTCAGCCCGAAGGACCACCTCCATGGACGCCACCCTCGCCACCACGTCAGCCAGCACCGCGACGCCGCCACCACCGCGCAGCACCACCCCATGCGCTGGATCGTGGCCGGCGTGGTGCTGGCCGCCAACACCATGGATCTGCTCGACGCCACGATCGTCAACGTCGCCGGCCCGTCGATTCATGACGATCTCGGTGGCGGAGCCAGCATCATCCAGTGGCTGAGCGCCGGGTACACCCTGGCCTTCGCCGTCCTGCTGATCGCGGGGGCACGACTCGGCGACATCTTCGGCCGGCGGCGGATGTTCCTGCTCGGCTCGGTCGGGTTCACCGCTGTTCTCGGCCGCGTGCGCCGTGGCGCCGGGCATCGGCGCGCTCATCGTCTTCCGGGCCCTGCAGGGCGCGTTCGGCGCGCTGATGATCCCCCAGGGTTTCGGGCTGTTGAAGGAAGTCTTCGACGACGAAGAACTGGGTCGGGCCACCCGACTGTTCGGTCCGGCCACCGGCCTGGCCATGCTCGGCGCGCCGATTCTGGCCGGTGCACTCATCGATGCCAACTTCTGGAACATCGGCTGGCGGCTGGTCTTCCTCATCAACGTGCCCATCGGCGTGATCGCGCTGCTGTTCGCGATCCGTTCGCTGCCGGGCGGCATCAGCCATCCCGACCTCAAGCTCGACATCGGCGGCATCTGGCTCGTCGGCCTGGCGCTGGTCGCCATCATCTATCCGCTCATCCAGGGTCAGAGCGAGGGCTGGCCGGCCTGGACCTTCGCGCTGCTCGCGGCCGGCGCGGTCCTGCTGTTCGCGTTCGTGCGCTACGAACGGCGCCGAACCGACAACGCCTTGATCGAGCCGTCCCTGCTCGCCAACCGCATGTACCTCAGTGGCATCGCCGTCATGCTGTCGCTGTTCGGCGCCTTCGCCGGTCTGCTGCTCTGCGTCTCGCTCTACGGGCAACTCGGCGAAGGATGGTCACCGATCCACGCCGGCCTGAGCCTGACCCCCATGGTCATCGGCATGATCGCCGGCATGGTCGTGTCGGGCACGCTCGTCGAGCGGCTCGGCCGCCACCTGCTCCACATCGGCATCGGGCTCATCGCCGCCGGCACGAGCACGCTGGCCCTGATGCTGACCGGCCTGCACAGCGCCTCGACCTGGGACCTCGTCCCCGGCCTGTTGTTGGTCGGCGCGGGCGTGGGCACCGTGCTCGGGCAGCTCATCCAGTTCATCCTGGCCGCGGTGAGCATGAACGAGGTCGGATCGGCGTCCGGCGTCATGGAAGCAACCCAGCAGCTGTCGACGTCACTCGGCGTTGCCGTGCTCGGCACCATCTTCTTCGCGCTGTTCAAGCACCACCTCGCGACCGACGCGCTCCGCATCACCTCGTGGGCGTGCCTGATCCCACTGGCCGCGGCCTTCGGCTTCGTCTTCCTCCTGCCCAAGCACGCGCGAGAGGCAAGCGGGCACTAGCACTCGTCAGCGCGCTGTTCCGCCCGGTCGCTCGGCCCGGGCCTTCAGGGTGGCCAGCCGCGAATCCCACTGCGCGGCGAGGGACGAGAGCCAGTCGGCCGTCTCGACCAGCGGCCCGCTGCGGACCTGGAACAACACCTCGCGCCCGGAGCGGGTCGAGCTGACCAGCCCGGACTCCTGGAGGACGGCCAGGTGCTTGAGCACCATCTGGCGGCTGACCGGAACCTCGCGGGCCAGCGCCGAGGCGCTGGCCGCGGGGTGCGCGGCCAGCGCCTCGAGTACCTGCCGCCGGGTCGGATCGGCGAGTGCGCCGAAGACGGTCTCGACACTCATTGCGGCTGCAGTCCGGGGTGGCGGCTCATCAGTCGACTTCGGCCCGGCGGCCCAGCGACGCCAGCTGGTCGGTCCAGCCGTCCGAGTTCGACTCGATGCCCTTGGCCTTGACCTCGTCGGACGCGGCCAGGCCCGCGAAGCCGCTCTCGACCACCGAGACCCGGACGCCGTCGTCGCTCGGCGTCACCGTGAACTCGATCAGGGTGCTCCGCCCGGGAGCCAGGTCGTCACCCGGGAACGTGCTCGCCCACCGGAAGGCCGCGTACGACATGGGCCGCAACTCGACGACCTCGACCGGGAAGCGGCCCCACTTCTGCGACTCGCGGACCACGACGTGACCGGGCGTGCGGTCGGTGTCGGCCGACGGCCCGTCCGTCGGCACCCACCAGCCCGGCTCGGTGACCAGGTCCCAGACCCGCTCGATGGGGGCGGCGATGGCGATGCTGCGTTCGATGCTGTCCTGCATGATGGCTCCTCTGCCCGACGAATGATTGCAACCCTAGAGTTGCACATCTCCGGCTCATCTGCAACCCCCTGGTTGCAATTCTGATCGGGGCCGGATATTTACGACCGTGGGCGCCGCTGGCTAGCCTGAGGGCCGAGATTGCGGCAGAGTCGATCTCCGACGAGACCCGGGGTGGGCAGATGAACATTTCCGACATCCTTCGCCACAAGGTCGCCACCAGGGGCACCACCGTCGTGACCATCGAGCCGGGCGGCGCGGTCAAGGAACTGCTGGCCACCCTGGCCGAGTACAGCATCGGGGCCCTCGTCGTCGTCGAGGCCGGCCAGGTCGTCGGGATCGTCTCCGAGCGCGACGTGGTCCGCCGCCTCGACGAGCACGGCGCCAGCGTCCTGGACGGCACCGTGGCCGACATCATGACCGCGCCCGTGCACAGCTGCAGCGCCCAGGACTCCGTCGACAGCGTGGCCGCCACCATGACCGAGCGCCGCATCCGGCACATGCCCGTCATCGACAACGGCCGGCTCGACGGCATCGTCACCATCGGCGACGTGGTGCTCAGCCGCACCCGCCAGCTGGAGCAGGACCGCAACCAGCTCGAGCAGTACATCACCGGCTGAAACCCCCCAAACCGCCCACCCGGGCCGGGCCGGCCGACTGCCGCGACCCGGCTGCGTTTTTGCGCTCATGTTGCCCCCGGAATCTCCGATAGGTAGGGCAAGCGGTTGGCGTGGCGCTGTCCCGCCACCGCCGTCCGAGACCGTCGTCGCGCAGAAAGGGGGGCAGCGTGAACTCGACGAGCCGTCCGTTGCTCGACGCTCTGCAGGCCCGCGGCGCCGATGCGGCTGCCCTGCAGGAGGCCGCGGAAGAGGCCGAACGCAGCGGCCGATCCATCCGTGACGTCCTGATCAACGACCTGATCGTCACCGAGATCGAACTGATCGAAGCCTCGGCCGACGTCAACGGCCTCAACAGCGTCGACCTGGTCGGCTACCCGATCGACGCCGCCGCGCTGGCCAAGATCCCGCTGGCGCTGACCCTGCGCCACCGCGTCCTGGGCATCGCGATGACCGACGACGAACTGATCGTCGCGGTCAGCGACCCGAACGATGTCGTGGCCCTGGACGACATCCGCGCCGCCACCGGGATGAAGATCCGCCCGGTCGTCGCGGCCCGCACCGAACTGCGCAAGATCATCGACCGGCTCAAGCGCGAGGGCAGCGACCTCATCGACGTGGCCGCGACCCTGCGCAGCGAGGACGCCGGCAGCGTCGCCAACCTCACCGACGCCGGCGAGGACGCGCCGATCGTCCGCTACGTCAACTCCCTGATCGAACAGGCCATCCAGAACCGCGCGTCGGACCTGCACCTGGAGCCGACCGAGACCGATCTGCGCGTGCGCTACCGCATCGACGGCGTGCTGCACGAGGTCGACCGGGTGCCGGCCGGCGTGCAGTCGGCGCTGCTGTCCCGCCTGAAGATCATGGCCAGCCTGGACATCACCGAGCGGCGGGTGCCCCAGAACGGCCGCATCACGGTGCGGCTCAACCAGCATGCCGTCGACCTGCGGGTGGCCACCCTGCCCACGGTCTGGGGCGAGAAGGTGGTGCTGCGGGTGCTCGACACCGGCGGCATCGACCTGAACCTGAAGTCGCTCGGCTTCGCCGAGGACGTCTACAAGCAGTACTCCGCGTCGTTCACCAAGGCCCACGGCCTGGTGCTGGTGACCGGGCCGACCGGCTCGGGCAAGTCGACCACGCTGTACGCGACGCTGGCCGAGATCAGCAAGCCCGAGGTCAACATCATCACCGTCGAGGACCCGGTGGAGTACCGGCTGGCCGGCATCAACCAGGTGCAGGTCAACCACAAGGCCGGCCTGACCTTCGCCGCCGTACTGCCGGCCATCCTGCGTTCGGACCCCGACATCGTGTTCATCGGCGAGATCCGTGACCGGGCCACCGCGCAGCTGGGCATCGAGGCCGCCCTCACCGGCCACCTCGTGCTGTCCACGCTGCACACCAACGACGCCCCGAGCGCCATCGTCCGGCTGACCGAGATGGGCATCGAGCCCTTCCTGGTCGGCTCGTCGCTGGACTGCGTGCTGGCCCAGCGCCTGGCCCGCCGGCTGTGCGAGTGGTGCAAGCAGCCCTACGCGCCCAGCGAGGCCGAGCTCGACGGCATGAACTGGCCGTCCGAGCAACTCAAGCAGCCCGAGAAGCTCTGGCGGCCGGGCAGTTGCCGGGCCTGCGGGCAGACCGGGTACCGGGGCCGGGTCGCGGTCAACGAGGTCATGCCGATCTCCGAGGAGATCGAACGCCTCGCCGTCCGCCGGGCCTCGGCCACCGAGGTCGCGGCCACGGCCGTGGCCGAAGGCATGACCACGTTGCGCGAGGACGGCCTGCGCAAGTGCGCCGAAGGCATCACCACTGTGGAGGAGATCTTCCGTGTCACCGTCTGAGCAAACAGAGCAGGAGCCGAGATGAGCCTCACGATAACGCCGGCCGAATCCTTCCCGGTCGTGGACGGCCCGACCCAGCGCCTGCACGAGCTGCTGACCCTCACCGTGCGCCGCGGCGGTTCCGACCTGCACCTCACCGTCGGCATCGCTCCGTGCATCCGGGTCAACGGCGCGCTCGCCCCGATCGAGGACCGGCCCCGGCTGACCCGCGAGGACACCGAGTCGCTGGTGCGCTGCATGCTGACACCCGAGCAGTGGGAGCAGTTCACGACCAACCAGGAACTCGACATCGCCTACGCAGTGCCGGGCGTGAGCCGCTTCCGCGTCAACGTGTACATGCAGCGCGGCTCGATCGGGGCGGCCTGCCGGTCGATCCCCCAGCACATCCGGACGCTGGCCGAGCTCGGGCTGCCGTCGACGGTCGAACGCTTCGCCCACCTGCCTCGCGGCCTGGTGCTGGTCACCGGCCCGACCGGGTCGGGCAAGTCGACCACGCTGGCCAGCCTGCTCGACGTCGCCAACAAGACCCGATCGGCGCACATCATGACGATCGAGGACCCGATCGAGTACCTGCACTCGCACGGCCGGAGCGTCGTGAACCAGCGCGAGGTCGGCGCGGACACGGCCGGCTTCGGCGTGGCCCTGCGGCACGTGCTGCGCCAGGACCCGGACATCATCCTGGTCGGCGAGCTGCGTGACCTGGAGACCACGTCGGTGGCGATCACCGCGGCCGAGACCGGCCACCTCGTGCTGGCCACGCTGCACACCCAGTCGGCCGCGCAGACGATCGACCGGCTCATCGACATCTACCCGCCGCACCAGCAGCAGCAGATCCGGGCCCAGCTGGCCAACTGCCTGCAGGGCGTGGTCACCCAGGCCCTGGCCCCGACCCGCGACGGCACGGGGCGGACCACGGTCTGCGAGATCATGGTGGCCACCTCGGCCATCCGCAACCTGATCCGCGAGGACAAGGTGCACCAGATCCCGACGTTCCTGCAGTCGTCGGGGCAGATGGGCATGATCAGCTTCGACCAGCACCTGGCCCAGCGCTACACCGAGCAGCTGATCAGCAAGACGACGGCGATGGAGCTCGCGCACGATCCCAACGAGTTCAAGCGACTGGCGAGGTTGTAAACCATGCAGGCTACGAAGACGTTCAACTACGAGGCCATCGACGCCCAGGGCGCCACGGTCAAGGGCAAGATCGACTCCGATTCGGCCGACACCGCCGCTGCCGCCCTGGCCAACCAGTTGCTCATCCCGATGTCGCTGACGGCCACCGGCACGGGCATCAACAAGGACATCAAGCTGCCCGGGCTCGGCGGCCGGACGAGCCTGAAGGATCTCGCCATCCTGTCGCGCCAGTTCGCGTCGATGACCTCGGCCGGGCTGACCCTGCTGCGGTCGCTGCGGATCCTCGAGGAGCAGACGACCAAGCCGAAGCTGAAGGCCGCGGTGGGCGACGTCCTCGAGAACGTGCAGGACGGCATCACGCTGTCCGAGGCGATGGGGCGGCACCCGGAGCAGTTCCCGCCGCTGATGGTGAACATGATCTCGGCCGGCGAGACCGGCGGTTTTCTCGACGACGCCCTCGCCCGGATCGCCCGCATGTACGAGGCGGACGCGAACCTGCGGGCCAAGATCAAGTCGGCGATGACCTACCCGGTCATCGTGCTGCTCTTCTCGCTGTTGCTGGGCACCGGCGTGATCGTGTTCATCGTTCCGGTCTTCGCCAAGATGTTCAAGAACCTCGGCGGCAAGCTGCCGCTACCGACCCAGATCATGGTCGACCTCTCGAACAACATCTACTGGCTGTTGCCGACCGTGTTGATCGCGACGTTCGCGGGCTTGCGCGGCTACGCCAAAGCCACCCGGGACAGCAAGTCCTTCCGATTGAAGATGGATCGGCTCAAGCTGCGCCTGCCGGTGTTCGGCACGCTGTTCACCAAGCTGGCCATCAGCCGCTGGGCCCGCAACCTCGGCACCCTGCTCGGCGTCGGCGTGCCGATCATCCAGGCGCTGGACATCGTCGGCGGCACCTCCGGCAACGCCGTGATCAGCGAGGCCATGGAGTCCGTCCGCGAGGAAGTCCGGATGGGCGGCCAGATGTCGACGGCCCTGGCCACGCACGCGCTGTTCCCGAGCATGGTCGTGCAGATGCTCGAGGTCGGTGAAGAAACCGGACAGATCACCGAGATGCTCGACAAGGTCGCCGACTTCTACGACCAGGAGGTCGAGACGGCCACCGACTCGCTCACCGCCGCCCTCGAGCCGTTGCTCGTGGTGCTGCTGGGCGCCGTCATCGGCACCATGGTCATCTGCCTCTACCTGCCGATGTTCTCGATCTACAAGCACATCCAGTCCAACTGACAGCCGCCGGCGCCCCCGCCCGGTGGGCGGACGCTTCATCCTTCTCGGCCGTTCTAGGCCGGTTTCTTCGTTACCTGATCGTTACCGAGCTGGTCAGGTCAGGACTTCAGTCGGCTCATGTTGGCCGCGGTGGGGCCGATTTCTTCTTCTGAAGGGACCCAGATTCGGCATTCCTCGCCGAGCCCCCGACGAGCCCAGGAGGCTCTTATGTTGAATCGGCTGGCCAAACTCCGCGAGGAGCGCGCCGAAGGTGAGCACGGCTTCACCCTGATCGAGCTGCTGGTGGTCGTCGTGATCATCGGTGTGCTGATCGCGATCGCTATCCCGCTGTACCTGAACTACAAGAAGGGCGCCAGCGACAAGTCGGCGCAGTCCGACCTCCGCAACGCGATCACCGTGCTGGAGCAATGCAACACCGACATCGGGTCGTATCCGGCAACGGTCACGGTCCTGAACTACACCGCGACCCCATGCTCCGGCCAGACGCTCAACCTGAGCAAGAACACCACCTTCTCCTACACCGTCGCCGCTGGTCCGCCGCAGACCTACACGATCGCCTCCAACAACAGCGGTGGCAGCGGCAAGGTCTACTGCTACAACAGCGCCAAGGGCGGGTCAGTCGACACCGCGACGGGACAGTCGGGTGCCACGACCGCTGCCCTCACCCCCGCGAACGCAACCTGTTAGTCGATCGGCAGCGTTCGTGCTCGCCGGACGGAGCAGTTCCTCGCTCCGTCCGGCGCTGCACTCGGTTCGGTGCCGGGGCACCACTTGTGCCCGGGCATGACCACCTCGGTCTTGGAGATCTCATGAAGCATCGCCAGGTCGCCCTCAACAAGGTCGGCGTCATCAACAGCGACGGACACGCGATCGGTTTGGACATCGGCGCGATGTCGGTGCGGGCCGCGGTGCTGGCGCCGGGCACGCTCGACGGCCGCCCGTCGGTGACCGTGCACGGCATCGGCCACGTCGACCTGACGCCGGGCACGGTCGTGAACGGCGTCGTCGTCGATCAGCCGGCCCTGACCGCCGCGATCAAGCGGCTGTGGCAGGAGCACAAGTTCGAGTGCCGCAACGTCATCCTCGGCATCGCCAATCAGCAGGTGGTCGTCCGCGACATGCAGACCCCGAACCTCTCCCCGGCCCAGCGGATCAAGGCGCTGCCGTTCCAGGCCCGCGACATCATCGCGTTGCCCATCGACCAGGTCGTCCTCGACTTCGCCACCCTCGGCCAGCCGGCTCCGGGCGACGAGACGGTCCACGGCCTGCTGCTGGCCGCGCCGCGCGAGCCGATCCTGACCGCCGTGCGGGCCGTGGAGAAGGCCGGCCTCACCGTCGCCCGGGTCGACCTCTCGGCGTTCGCGGCATTGCGCTCCATCGCCGACGAGACGCTGGCCGTCGAGGCCGTCATCGACCTCGGGGCCCAGCTGACGACGATCATCATCCACAACCAGGGCGTGCCCAAACTCGTGCGCACCCTGCCGCGCGGCGGCCAGGAGCTCACCGAGGAACTGGCCGACCGGATCGACATCGACGTCGTCCAGGCCGAGGCCGCAAAACTGGCCATCGGGCTCCTCGGCGACGACGAGGTTGCCCGCAGCCTCAACGAGGTATTGCGACCGCTGCTGGCCGAGATCCGGACGTCGATCGGGTACTTCCGCTCGAACAACGAGGCACCGATCGCCCGGATCTCGCTCACCGGCGGCGGGTCGGCCCTCGCGGGCATCGCCGAGGTCATCGCCACCCAGACCGGCCTGCCCACCCACGTCGTCGATCCGATGCAGCACGTCCGCAACCGGCTGGCCTCGGTGTACACCCGCGACGGCGTGACCGACTACGGCGCCAGCGCCGTGGCCGTCGGACTCGCGATGGGAGCGGCAGCATGACCGCCCTGCTCGCCCCGCCCCCGGACAACCGGCTGTGGAGCTCGATGCCGGGCTGGGGCATCGTCGCCGACCTGACTCCGCCCGAGCTCATCGCGGCTCGGCACCTGCGCGCCCTGCGCAAGCTCATCGTCGTCGGTCTGACGCTCGTCGTGGCGCTGTGCGCCGGCGGTTACGTCCTGGCCGTCCGGCAACACTCCTCGGCGACGAGCGCGCGCGACGCGGTCACCGCCCGCGGCGCCGACCTGCAACGCCAGCTCAACAGCAAGGCGTTCCTGCACGTCATCACGATCCAAGGCACCGTGGCCAAGGTCCAGGGACAGGTCGCGACGCTGCTGAAGGACGACATCGACCTGCCCGCCCTACTCACCGAGGTCGCCCTGGCTCTGCCGGCCAGCATGAAGATCACCACGCTGTCGGTGAGCCTGGCCTCGGGCGGCACCGCTGCGCAGGGCGGCTCGGGCACGAGCCTGGACACCTCCGGGCACCCGGTCATCGGGACGGTGATCGTCACCGGATCCGGCCACAAGCTGGACGATCTGCCCATGTACGTCGACCGGCTGGCCACGCTGCCGGGCGTGGTGAACGTCGTGCCCACGTCGAACCAGGCCACCAACGGTGCCGTCAGCTACAACATGACGTTCTCGCTGACGAACAAGCTGTACAGCCACCGCTACGACGCCGCCAAGGCCGGGGGCAAGTGATGGAACGCTACCTGCTCGACAAGCGGGTCTGGCTCGTTGGCAGTGCGCTCGTGGCCATCCTGATCGCCGCGATCAGCTGGTTCGTCGTGATCAGCCCGGAGCGCTCATCGGCGGCTTCGCTCCGCCAGCAGACTTCCGATGCGCAATTGCAGAACGCGGTCACGCAGTCCAAGGTGGCCAAGCTCCGCGCGCAATCGCAGCACCTCGACAAGCTCAACCAAGAGTTGAGCGAAGCCCTCCAGGCACTGCCCAAGGCGAGCGGGTTGCCGGCCTTCACCCGCCAACTGAGTGCCCAGGGCAGTGCCAGCCAGGTCGTCGTGACCAGCATCGTCATCGGAACGGTGAGTACCGCGGACGCCACCACCGGCACTCCCGGAACCACTGGCACAACCGGCACAACCGGCACAACCGGCACCACCGGGACCGTGCCCGGCGCGACGGGCGCCGTGTCGGCGGCCGGTGGCGTGTACGCGATCCCGGTCACGGTGACCTCGACCGGCACCCTGTCTCGCCAGCTCGCCTTTCTCAGGGCCATCCAGACCCTGGGCCCGAGGCGCGCGCTGGTGACGTCGACCCAGTTCTCGGCCGGGGTGGCGGCTGCCCCGGGGTCGGGCGGCGCAACGACCAGTCTGACCACCCAACTCACCGTCTTCTCGGCCCCGTGAGCCCGGCCAAGGCGGCGCAGCTGACCCAGCTGCCCACCAGTGATGTCAGCGACTGACAGGCGGACAATGAAACGATTCCTGCGCGCGGTCCGCCGCCGCCGAGGTGCCAAACACCCCGACGACGGCGGTTTTGTGCTGCTCGAATCCATCGTCGCCATCAGCCTGATCGCGGTCGTCATGAGCGCGCTGGGCGTCTTCTTCGTCGGCAGTATCGCCTCGATGGCCCAACAGCGGGCCCGGCAGGCCGCGGCCCAAGTCGCGACCTCGTCGGTCGAGACGATCCGCGGATTGCAGGACCCGATCGACGTGCTGAAGGGTCGCGGCTCCACGGCGGCCGCCAAGCAGCTCAGCGACACCCTCGCCGATACGTCCCTGTCCCCCAGCCTGAAGACCCTGCTCCTGTCGATGGGCCCAGCCGCGTCGGACACCACGGCACTGCCCACCGACGGCGCCTCGGCGCTGATCCCCACCAAGGCCGTGGCGACGACCGTCAACAAGACCGCCTATACCGTCAACGACTACCTCAGTTGGTGTGTCCTGAGCGGCGGCGACTGCATCGTCGGCACTCCCGGCTCGTACCTGCACGCCGTCGTGGCCGTGACGTGGCACGACGCGCACTGCGGCGGCAGCGGCGGCACCTGCACCTACTTCACCTCGACCCTGATCAGCACCGGCACCGATCCCCAGTTCAGCCTCAAGCAGGCTCCGCCGCCGTTCCCGGTGGTGACGCCGCCCGGGTCGCAAACGTCCATGGTCGGCGACCCGAGCGTGTCCGTGCAGTTGGTGGCGACGCTCGGCGTGCCGATCTACACCTGGCAGATCACGGCCGGCAGCCTGCCCGCCAACCTGGTTATCAGCCCAGGCGGCTTGATCACCGGTGCCCCGACCACTCCGGTCAGCCTGCTGTCGGTGACCGTACAGGCCACCGATGCCTTCACCCACACGTCGCTGCCGTTCACATTCACCTGGACGGTGCTGCCGAGACTCACCGTTGCTCAGCCAGACCACACCAGCACGATCAACCGACTCGACACGCTGACGTTGGCCAGTACCGGCGGCAACGGCAGCTATACCTACAGCGCGACCGGCCTACCGTCGACACTGACGGTGGTCGGTAACAAGATCCTCGGCACGCCGACCGTCTTGGGGGTGTACCCCGTCGTGCTGACCGTCAAGGACTCGCTAAACCACACGGCCATGGCCAGCTTCAACTGGTCGGTCGTCCCCGGGCCCACGGTCACCTCGCCCGGCAACCAGACCACGTCAGTCGGGGCGACGGTCAACATGGTGATCCTGTCGACCTGCCCCAATGCGCCGTGCACTTATGTCCTCACCAACAAGCCGACCTGGCTGAGCATCAGCAACGGGTCGTTCGTCGGCACGCCCACCGCCACCCAGGTCAGCAGCAACCTGAGCGTGACGATCACCGACGCGGACGGGGCAACGGCCACCTCGACCCCGGTGTTCAGCTGGACGGTCAAGGCCGCACCGACGATCACCGCCCCCGCGGCCCAGACCACGACCGTGGGCGCGACCGTCAGCCTCACGCCCACCTCGACGTGCGCGAGCACGCCCTGTTCCTACACGCTCGCGAATGGCCCGTCCGGACTGAGCGTCAACTCCGCCACCGGTGCCATCACCGGCACCGTGACCGGCACGCCCCAGGTGTACAGCGTGGTTGAGACGATCACCGACGCCTCCGGTGGCAGCGCGACGGCCGCGTTCACCTGGACGACCAAGGCCCCGCCGAGCGTGACCTCGCCCGGCAACCAGACGAGCTTCATCGGCGCGAGCGTCAATCTGGCTGTGACCACGAGCTGCCCGAACTCGCCCTGCACGTATGTGCTGAGCGGCGGGCCGACCGGGCTGAGCAGCAACCTCAACACCGGCGTCATCACCGGCACGGTGGGCGGCACGCCCCAGCCGTACAACACGGTCAAGGTGACGGCCACCGACGCCTCCGGCATCAGCGTGAGTTCGGGCATCTTCACCTGGACGACCAGCTACCCCCCGTTGCTGGCCACGACCCCGAGCAACCAGACGAGCACGATCGCCGTCGCCATCGCGCCCCTGCAGCTCGCGGCCAGCGGCGGATCCGGCACGTACACCTGGACGGGCGGAGCGACGCTGCCGGCCGGCCTGACCATGACCACGGCCGGCCGGATCACCGGCACCCCGGTGACCATCGCCGGCTATGCCGTCTCGTTGCGGGTGACCGACTCGGCCGGCAACTTCGTGAACATCAGCTTCAACTGGGCCGTCGTCGCCCGGGCGACTGTGAGCGCGCCGGCCAACCAGACGACGACGCTCGGTGGAGCGGTCAACCTGCAGCTGATCACCACCTGCCCGAACGCGCCCTGCGTCTATGTGCCGAACCTGGCCCCGCCCGGGTTGGCCATCAGCAGCAGCGGTCTCATCACCGGGACGATCGGCGGCACCGCGACCACGTATTCCACCGCGAGTATCACCGTCACGGACGCCGAGGGCGTGACCACGACCTCGCTGCCGTTCTCCTGGAAGGTGAACGCGGTTCCGGTCGTGGCCAACCCGGGCACGCAGCAGATCGGCATCAACGCGGCCGACACCCTCGACGCGTCGACCCTGGTCACCGGCGGCACCGGGCCGTATACCTACTCCGCGACCGGGCTGCCGAGCTGGCTGAGCCTGAACTCGACCACGGGCATGATCAGCGGCACCTCGCCGGGCACCAGGCTGGTCACGTCCGGGATCACGATCAGCGTCGTCGACAGTTCGGGCGTGTCCGCGACGAGTGCCCCGTTCAAGTGGATCGTGACCAACCTGTCGGTCGCGATCCCGAACCTGGTCACCCAGGTGTTCACCACAGCCAACGTGGACCTCGACAAGTACGTCACCGGCGGCAGCGGGACGAACGCCACGATCACGATTGCCAACCCGCCGAGCTGGTCGGCCTACAACACCACAACACACGTCGTCAGCGGCACGCCGTTCGCCACCGGGACGACGTCGAACATCACCGTGACCGTCACCGACAGCGACGGCGCAGTGATCACGAGCGCGCCGTTCACCTGGAAGGTCATCAACGGCACCAGCCTGGTCTGGAGCACGATCGCCGACCGGTCGTCCCTGCCGAACGCTGCCGCAACCGCGCTGGACGTCAAGCCGCTGGCCACGAACGACGTGGCGCCCTACGCCGCAACCGGTCTACCGCCGGGCCTGACGATGAACACGGTGACCGGAATCATCAGCGGCACGCCCACCGTCCCAGGTAGCTACCGGGTAACCGCGTCGGCGACCGATTCCAACGCGGTGTCGGTCCCGAGCGCGCCGTTCACCTGGACGGTGACGAGCCTGGCCTGGACCACCATCCCGGCGAAGTCGTCGGTGCTGAACACCGCCGCCAGCCTGGACATCACGCCGTATGACACCGGCGGGGTGACGCCGTACAGCTACACAGCCGCGGGCCTGCCCCCCGGCGTGTCGATCAATGCCTCGACGGGTGTGATCAGCGGCAGCGCGACCGCCCGCGGCACCTACAGCGTCACCGTCACCAACACCGACGCCACCGGCGCCTCCGTAACCAGCACCGCGTTCACCTGGACAGTGACCTAGTGGGCGGCCGCCTCCGGTTGTCCGACGACGCCGGCACCACGCTGATGGAACTGGTCGTGGGCATGGTGCTGATGGTGATCTTCATGGGGATGTTCACCGGGGCTGTGCTGTTGATGTTCAACACCCAGCAGAAGGTGCAATCGGTGAGCAACACCTCGATGCAGCTGAGCCAGGCCTTCCTCAGCCTCG
This sequence comes from uncultured Actinomycetota bacterium, assembly GCA_963713245.1. Taxonomy (GTDB): domain Bacteria; phylum Actinomycetota; class Actinomycetes; order Mycobacteriales; family Jatrophihabitantaceae; genus CAVQKZ01. Next base: position 2,036,338 of record CAVQKZ010000001.1, on the reverse strand, counting down.
ACAAGACCGTGCGCTATGCCGACGCGATCAGCGTTCCGGCCACCGGTGTCACCGGCGACTGGTACGTCGAGCTGCGCAGCCCCAGCGGTACGGCCGAGGTCTGCACCCAGATGCGCATTACCAAGAGCACCGACACCAGCCCGCTCCAGCTGCAACGGCGGACCTGGACCGTCGGCGCGCAGCCGCCGAGCACGTTCACCCCCATTTCTTCCGGTATCACCAACGGCACGGCCGCGGCCGGCACGTCCCAGCCATTCCTCCCGGTCGTACCGCCCGCGTCGTCCGGCGTCGGCTTCCAGCAGTTGACGGTCAACCTCGTGTCGACGAACGGCACCGGCAAGAACCAGACCACCTCGAACTCCGCGGTCACGTTCACCGCGGAGAACAGCTCGCTGCCGGTGCCCAGTGGCGCGATCTGTGGCGAGAACCTGGCGGCGACCCGACCATGAGCGCCAGCCGAGGCGGTCCTTCGGCCGCACGACGCATCCGCCGGCCGCGCAGGAGCGACGACCGCGGCTCGTTGCCGATGCTGATGCTGGTCATCCTGATCGGCGTGATGCTCGGCGCGCTGTTGGTGCCGTTGATCGTCTCGCAGAACCGCAGCACCCGCTTCGACACCACCCGGGTCGACGCGTTGCAAGCCGCGCAGGCCGGCATCGACAACGTGCTGGGCCAGATCCGCGCCGACAAGATCGGCGACAGCGGATTGCTGCCGTGCGCGCTGACGGCGTCGGGAAATCCGATCGTCGGTGAGGTCAACCCCGGCGGTGCCGCGCAGTACAGCGTGTATCTCGACTACTACACGGGCGGGACGGCGACCAAACCGACCGGCCTGATGTCGATCTGCGTCCCTGGGCACGGCCCCTTCGACGGCGTGAACACCGTGACGCCGACGTTCGCCGTGCTGACGTCGACCGGCACCGACGGCACGACCGGAAACGGTGCGACCAGCGGCCGCACCCTGACCACCACCTATACCTTCCAAACCAGCAATGCCAACATCAGTGGCGGGACCATCCGCGTGTATCCGGCCAGTCATGTGAATCTGGCCGGCGACCTCGTCAACGACGAGACCACGAACTGGTGCCTGGACGTCGGGTCGGCCACCCCGGCGGCCGGGACGGTCGTCGGCCTGCAGCAGTGCAGCACGACCGTGCCGCTGGCCCCGCAGCAGAAGTTCGGCTACCGCCACGACCTCACGCTTCAGTTGATCAGCTCGGTGGGCAGCGTCGTCAACGGCGTCACCTATACGAACGGTCTGTGCATCGACGTGCAGAACCGCAATACGTTCGGCACCGCACCGCTGTCCGGAACGTCAATCGTGCTGGCCCAATGCGCACAGGTCGATTCGCCGGTCTGGTCGCAGCAGTGGAGCATCGACAGGTACCGGTCGATCCAGGCCTCGACGTCCACCAGTGCGAATCCCCCCGGAACTCTTGCCAATCTGTGCATGACAGTCGACCTGGTCACGACGGGCCCGTACCCGGTGCACGGCCCGGACGCCGCCGTGTCGGTGCGGACCTGCGACCAGAGCCTGACCAGCGCCAGCGACGGCTGGATCCCGAGCCCAGCCATCGGCGCCGGTGCGGCCGTGGATCCCGACTCCGACCAGTGGATCAACTTCGACCAGTTCGGCCGCTGCCTCGACGTGCCCAACAACGACACCACCCCGCTGTACATCACCGCCCCGGGCTGCCGGCAGAACCCCTACGGAAGCGCACCGGAGTACGTCAACCAGCTTTTCGTCTACAACACCGCGGCCTATCCGAAGACGATGTCGATCACGTTCGGCGGAATCTCGTACTGCCTCTACAGCCAGGACAAGCTCGCCCCGACGTACCCCGACGACACCGATGTCCTCGACCACCGGGTGCTGCTCACACCCTGCGCCGGCCACACCACCACGACGACCATCAAGGCGGCCGCGTTGCAGTGGACCCGGACCACGCCGACGACCGATCCGGCACTGCCGTTCTCGAGCCAGTTCCGACTGGTCGACAACGTCGGGCAGTGCATGTCGCTGGCGAACGTGATCGTGCCCGGCGACACCCACGACTACGACGTCTGGCAGAAGGCGGTGACGGTGACCTGCGATCTGTCGCCTGTGCAGCAGTGGAACGCCTCGACCAACCCGAGCGGCACCTCCATCGGCAACACCACCGAGAAATGATGACTCTCAGTACCGCACGGTTAGCCTGACGCCATGAATCGGATCACCCTCGCCGGGTTGGGCGCGTGCGCCGCGGTTGCCGTCGCGCTCAGCGGTTGCTCGAAGTCGACGGACCACCACCGGGCGCCGAGTGTGGCGGCGTCGACGTCCTCGGCTGCCTCGACGTCGGCCGCAGCGACGCCGGCCACCCGCTGGTGGTCCAACAGCGCGGTCAAGGTCGGCAGCACCATCGATCCGGCCCACCCCGGCGCGGCTGCGGCGAGCCTGCACCCGTCCCAGACCGACTACTGCGGCATGCTCAGGCAGACCGTCAAGGCCGGCAAGTCCCTGCTCACCAATGCCCAGACCGCGAACTCCGCGCTCCGGATCGGCATCGAGGCATTCGTGCCCGAGATCTCGGCGGTGGCCCCGGCCCCGATCACGGCTCAGTGGCGGGTACTCGGACCGTTCGTCCTCGCCGCGGCCAAGGCCGGCCAGCTACCGTCCGCGGCCGGCTCCGGAGCCACCCAGGCCCTCGAAGCCGTCAGCCTCGTCGCCGCTGACGCCAAGACGCGCTGCGGTCTCGACCTGACGCCACTGATCGCCGGCGCGACCGGCGACTGATTGCGCTACCGCTGCGGCGGGAACTCCTGGGTCGGGGGCGGCGGCGGATAACCCGGCTGGGCCGGGTACCCGGGCTGCGCCGGATAACCCTGCGGCGGCGGCTGCTGGTACCCCGGCGGCGGGGGCTGGTACGGCGGCGGCGCGCCCCCATAGGCCAGCCGGGCCCGGCGTTCGCCGTCCTGTTCGATCAGCCGGTTGAGCGTCTGCTGCATGAGGTCCGAGCGCGGCACGTTGTGCAGATCCTCCTGGCCGTGCTCGCCGGCCGACTCGATCGTGAGCGTGCCCGCCTTGACGATGCGGTCCCACAGGCTCTGCGAGAAGGCCACGTCGTTGATGCGCTGCAGGGCGATGTCGCGCCCGCGGTGGTGGAACACACCGGTGCGGATGAGGACCCGGTGCGTGGTGAAGACGTAGTGGGTGGTGCGCCACCTGATCCACGGGGCGAACGACAGCCAGCTCAGCAGGATCAGCCCGACCACGACGATGGCGATGATCACGCCCGAGCGGGCCGTGCCGCTGTCGGGGGCGAACGCGATGCCGGCGCCGGCCGCGGCGCAGATCACGATGAACCACAGCGTGGCCGGGACGAGCGTGATCCAGTGCGGGTGCAGGTGGGCGACGACCTCCTCGTCATCGGCCAGGACCTTCTCGGGATACGCCACGTGAACCTCCGGGAATCGTTGGCGCCCACGCTATCGGTCCGGGTCGCCATCCGGGCTCGATTGGCCGTGAAATCAACCGGCCGGTCGGACGTGTTCCACATCGCCGGCCCCGATCGTTCGGACGGCCCCGTCGACCAGCACCTGCAACCGGCCGATGGCGTCGATGCCGACCGCCTCACCCCGGGTCAGGCCGCCGTCCGTGCCGCTGACCGCGACCACCTGCCCGATCGTCGCGCAGGCCGCCCGGTAGGCCGGGGCCAGGCCGCAGGCCTCGGCATCGCCGCCGGCGTCGACCCAGCGCACCACCCACGCGTCGAGCCGGCCCAGGATGGCCACCAGCAGGGCGCCGCGATCCACCGGGGCGGCACCGCACAGGGCCAGCGAGGTCGCTCCGGCCGGCAGCTCGGCCTCCGTGGTCGACACGTTCAGCCCGATGCCGACGACGACGGCGGCCCCGTTGGTCTGGGCCAGCACTCCGGCCGCCTTGCCGCACGGCGGGATCGGCCCCGGCCAGCAGGTCGTTGGGCCACTTGAGCGCCACCGGCACGCCGGTGGCCGCCCCGACCGACTCGTGCAGCGCGACCCCGGCCAGCAACGGCAGCCAGCCCCAGTGCTCCAGCGGCACGGCTGGGCGCAGCAGCACCGAGAACGTCAGCCCGGCCCCCGGCGGCGAGACCCAGACGCGGTCGAGCCGGCCCCGCCCGGCCACCTGGTGCTCGGCCACCAGCACCGCGCGGTCCGGGGCAGCTGCGTCGTCGAGCAGGTCGGCATTGGTCGACGCCGTCTCGCCGACCACCGCCACCCGGCCCCAGCGACCGGCCAGCGCGGCCCGCAGCGCATCGGCGTCCAGCGCCGCCCTGGGGTCCATACCGCCCACGGTAGCGCCGCGCCCAGGGCGACATCGGTCACTCACGGCGCCGCCACGGGCGCCGCGGATTAGGGTCTGGGCATGGCAGTCGAGCCCGTCAGCAACGCCGCGGACAGCAGCCCGGCCCCGGATCCGCACACCACGGCCGGCAAGCTGGCCGACCTGCAGCGACGCTACGACGAGGCCGTCCACGCCGGCTCGGCCCGGGCCGTCGAGAAGCAGCACGCCCGGGGCAAGAAGACGGCCCGCGAGCGCATCGCCGCCCTGCTCGACGAGGGTTCCTTCGTCGAACTGGACGAGTTCGCCCGGCACCGCTCGACCACGTTCGGCATGGAGAACAGCCGGCCGTTCGGCGACGGCGTGGTCAGCGGCTACGGCACCGTCGACGGCCGTCCGGTCTGCGTGTTCAGCCAGGACGTCACCGTCTTCGGCGGCAGCCTGGGCGAGGTCTACGGCGAGAAGATCGTCAAGGTCCTCGACTTCGCCATGAAGACCGGCTGCCCCGTGGTCGGCATCAACGAGGGCGGCGGCGCCCGCATCCAGGAAGGCGTGGTCAGCCTCGGCCTGTACGGCGAGATCTTCCACCGCAACGTGCTGGCCTCGGGCGTGGTGCCGCAGATCTCGCTGATCATGGGCGCGGCCGCGGGTGGGCACGTCTACTCCCCCGCCCTCACCGACTTCGTGGTCATGGTCGACCAGACCTCGCAGATGTTCATCACCGGCCCGGACGTGGTCAAGACCGTCACCGGCGAGGAGGTCACGCTCGAGGAACTCGGCGGCGCCCGCACGCACAACACCACCAGCGGCAACGCGCACTACCTCGGCACCGACGAGGACGACGCCATCAACTACGTCAAGGCGTTGCTGTCCTACCTGCCCAGCAACAACCTCGACCCGCTGCCGGTGTACGAGGCCGACGCCTCCGTCGACGTCGAGGAGGCCGACGCGTTCCTGGACGAGTTCATCCCCGACTCGGCCAACCAGCCCTACGACATGCACGTGATCATCGAGCACCTGCTCGACGACGGCGAGTTCCTCGAGGTGCACGCCCTGTTCGCGCAGAACATCGTGGTCGGCTTCGGGCGCATCGACGGCCAGCCCGTGGGCGTGGTCGCCAACCAGCCGATGCACTTCGCCGGCTGCCTGGACATCGACGCGTCGGAGAAGGCGGCCCGCTTCGTGCGCACCTGCGACGCGTTCAACGTCCCCGTCATCACGCTGGTCGACGTCCCCGGCTTCCTGCCCGGCGTCGGCCAGGAGCACGCCGGCATCATCCGCCGCGGGGCGAAGCTGATCTACGCCTACGCCGAGGCCACCGTCCCGCTCATCACGATCGTCACCCGCAAGGCCTTCGGTGGCGCGTACGACGTCATGGGCTCCAAGCACCTCGGCGCCGACATCAACGTGGCCTGGCCGTCGGCGCAGATCGCGGTGATGGGCGCACAGGGCGCGGTCAACGTCCTGCACCGCCGGGCCATCGCCGATGCCGACGACGCCGAGGCGCTGCGGGCCGAACTCGTCGCCGAGTACGAGGACACCCTGGTCAACCCGTACGTCGCGGCCGAGCGCGGCTACGTCGACTCGGTCATCCCGCCGTCGCTGACCCGGTCGTACGTGGTCAAGTCGCTGCGGATGCTGCGCAACAAGCGCGAGTCGCTGCCGCCCAAGAAGCACGGGAACATCCCGCTGTGACCGCGCCCGAGCCGCCCACGCTGCGGGTCGTCCGCGGCCGCCCGACGCCGGAGGAACTGGCCGTGGTCACCGCGGTCGTCGCGGCCGCGTCGGGCCCGGGGCCGGACGGACCCGCCGCCGAACCCCACCGCGGCCGCTGGAACGACCCGGCCGCGCACCACCGCCGGCCCTGGCTGCCCGGGCCCGGCGCGTGGCGCGCGTCCGCCCGCTGAGTCAGCAGGTCTCGCAGAGCATCGCCGGCTCGACACCGGCCAGTTCGAGCTCGAGGGCGGCCAGCCCGGCCGACCGGCGCGCCCGCGACAGGACCGCGATCCGCCCAGCCGTGATCACGACGCCGAGCAGGGACACGCCGACCACGACCGCGATGGCTGTGGTCATGCCGGGCAGCAGCTGCCCGTGCTTGGCCGCCGCGGTGTCACCCGAGCCGAGGATCGCGGTGATCACCGCGAGCACGACGGCGCCACCGATCTGGATGCTGGTGTTCACCAGTCCGGACGCCAGCCCCTGCTCGTCGTCGACCACGCCGGCGGTCGCCTGCGCGTTCACGGCCGGGAAGCACAGCGCGAAGCCCAGGCCGAGCAGCAGCATGGTCGGCAGGAGGAAGTTGACGTAGTTCATCGACGGGCTGACGCGCAGGAACAGGGCGTAGCCGGCGACGAACGAGCTGAGCCCGAGCAGGATCAGCACCGCGGTACCGACCCGTTCGAGCAGCGCGCCGATCTTGACCACGCTCGCGACCACGATCAGGCCGGCGGGCAGGAAGCCCATTGCCATGGCCAGCGGGGACCAGCCCAGCGAGTTCTGCAGGTACAGCGTCACCACGAACTGGAAGGCCACGTAGCCGCCGAACATCACCGCGCCGGACAGGTTGGCATGCACCAGCGCGCCCGAGCGCAGGATGCCGAGGCGGACCAGCGGGCGCGGATGCCGGTTCTCGATCACCACGAACGAGATCATCAACACCGCACTTAGTGCTAGCAGGCCGATGGTCGCCGGTGAACCCCAGCCCCGGCGCGGGGCCTCGACCACGGAGTACACGAGCACGAGCAGCGCGGCCGTGCTGGTGAACGCCCCGGCCAGGTCGAAGTGGCTGAGCGACACCTGCTGCCGCTGGCCGCGCGGGATGACCCGCAGGCCGGCCACGAGCAGCGCGATGGCCACCGGGCCGGGCACCAGGAACGTGGCCCGCCAACCCAGCTCGGTGAGCAGCCCGCCGAAGACCAGGCCGAAGGAGAAGCCGCTCGCGCCGCAGACGGTGTAGATGCTCAGCGCCCGGTTCCGGGCCGGCCCTTCGCTGAACGTCGTCGTGATGATCGACAGGCCGGCGGGCACGGTGAACGCGGCCGATGCGCCCTTCACGAACCGCAGCGCGATGAGCGCCGTGTCGTTGCTGAGGAACGCACTGGCCACCGACGCGACCCCGAAGACGGCGACCGCGGACAGGAAGACCGGACGCCGGCCGACCAGATCCGACACGCGGCCGCCGAGCAACAGCAGGCCGCCGTAGCCGAGGACGTACCCGCTGACGATCCACTGCAGCGAGCCGGCCGTGAGGTGCAGGTCGGAGCCGATGGACGGCAGGGCCACGCCGACCATCGAGATGTCGAGGCCGTCCATGAACAGGGCACCGCAGAGTACGACGAGCAGGCCCCAGATTGCGGGCGTCCACGCGGTGTCGCGGACGATGCTCGGGGCGCGGGTGGGCCGTCGGGGCGGGTTGATGGGGGTGGTGTGCGGACGGACGAGGTCCGTGTCGGGAGAAGCCATGCCCGCAGTCTATGCATATGCATCTAATGCGCAAGCTTATTTTGCGTGAACATATTGTGTACACGCATGTGATATAGTGCCGGCGTGGTGAAGGTCAGCGCTGACGACGACCTGGCCCGGGCGTGGCACGAGCTCATGGGCCAGTACCAGCGCGTCACCTGCACCCTCGACCGCGAACTGCACTCCGCCCACGGCATCTCGGCCAGCGACTTCGAGGTGCTGCAGCAGCTCTACGCCGCGCCCGAGCGCACCCTGCGCATCCACGATCTCGGCCAGAACGTGCACCTGACCCAGAGCGCCCTGTCGCGGCTGATCGCCCGGCTCGAGCGCGACGGCCTGGTCGAGCGGTCCATGTGCACCGATGACCGCCGCTCGGTCTGGGTCTGCATCACGGCGGCCGGCATCGAGCGCTACCGCGCGGCCCGGCCGACCCAGCGGGCCATCCTGCGCGCACACGCCGGCGGCTGCCTCGAATCGTTCGTCCCGCCCCGTCGGTCCTGATCCACCGCTCTCGTCATCACGAGCCCGGCGGATCACCGTCGCCGCACGGGCAGTCGCCCTGCTCGGCCGGCAACGCGGCCAGCGTGGCGACCAGCAGCTCGCGCAGCCGCGGCAGGTTGGCCGCGAACGCCGCCAGTACCTCCTCGTGGGTGACGCCCTGGCCGGCCTCGACGCCGGCATCGAGGTCGGTGACCAGCGCGAGCGTGGTGTAGCAGAGGGCCAGTTCGCGGGCCAGGCCGGCCTCGGGCATGGCCGTCATCCCGATGATGGCCCAGCCGTGCGACTGGAACTCCAGCGACTCGGCCCGGGAGGAGAACCGCGGCCCGTTGACGACGACCAGCGTCCCGCCGTCGGTCACCGCTTGGCCGGCCCCGAGCGCGGCCGCCCGCCCGCGCGGGCAGAACGGGTCGGCGAACGTGGCGTGACCGACGCCCTGCCCGGCGTCGTAGTAGGTGTGGGCCCGGCCGTGGGTGCGGTCGGCGAGCTGGTCGGGCACCACGAGCGTCCCGGTCGGCAGCGCGGCGCGCAGCGAGCCCACCGCCGACAGCGACACCACCTGGCGCACGCCCAGAGAGCGCAGGGCCCAGAGGTTGGCCCGGTACGGCACGACATGCGGGGCGAAACGGTGGTCGGCCCCGTGCCGGGGCAGGAAGGCGACCGTCCGCCCGGCCAGGTCCCCGACCGTGACGGCGCCGCTCGGCTGGCCGTACGGGGTGGCGACCTCGCGCTGTTCGGCGTCGTCGAGCAGCGAGTAGAAGCCCGAACCGCCGATGACGCCCACGATCTCGTCGGAAACCATGCCGTGACGCTATCGGCCGCCCTCGCCGCACGGGGCCGGCTGGTACAAAGGCAGGACGGACCTGCGGACCAGCCCGGGAGACCCACCATGCAGCGCAAGCACTTCGACGCCGACCACGAGGCGTTCGCCGGGGCCTTCCGCGCCTTCGCCGACAAGGCCATCGTGCCCAACTACCTGGACTGGGAGCGGGCCGGCGCCACGCCGCGCGAGGTCTTCACCGAGGCCGGCAAGAGCGGCTTCCTGGGCATGCAGGTGCCCGAGCAGTACGGCGGCGGCGGGGTCCAGGACTTCCGCTTCAACCAGGCCCTCGACGAGCAGGTCGCGCTGGCCGGGATCACCGGCTCGGGCCTGGGCATCACCCTGCACAACGACACCTGCCTGCCGTACTTCCTCAGCTACTGCAACGACGAGCAGAAGCAGCGCTGGCTGCCCGGCATCGTCACCGGCGAGCTGATCACGGCCGTGGCCATGACCGAGCCCGGCGCCGGCTCGGACCTCTCCGGCATCCGCACCAGCGCCAAGCGCGACGGCGACCACTACGTCGTCAACGGCGCCAAGACGTTCATCACCAACGGCATCAACGCCGACCTGGTGATCACGGCGGTGCGCACGGGCGAGGATCGGCATCAGGGCATGTCACTGCTCATCCTCGAGCGCGGGATGGCCGGCTTCGAGCGCGGCCGCAACCTCGACAAGCTCGGCCTGCACAGCCAGGACACCGCCGAGCTGTCGTTCAGCGACGTCCGCGTTCCGGTGGCCAACCTGCTCGGCAGCGAGGGCGAGGGCTTCGCCCAGCTGGTGAAGAAGCTGCCCCAGGAGCGGATGTCGATCGCCGTGTCGGCGGTGGCCGAGGCCCGGGCGGCGTTCGAGCACACCCTGCGCTACGTCCAGGAGCGCAAGGCGTTCGGCACCACGATCGGCTCGTTCCAGAACACCAAGTTCGTGCTGGCCGAGATCGTCACCGAGATCGACATCGCCCAGTCGTTCGTCGACCGCTGCGTCGACCTGCTCAACGCGGGCGAACTCGACGTCGCCGACGCGGCCAAGGCCAAGTGGTGGTGCACCGAACTGCAGGGCCGGGTCATCGACCGCTGCCTGCAACTGCACGGCGGCTACGGCTACATGACCGAGTACCCGATCGCCCGGGCCTGGGCCGATGCGCGGGTCACCCGCATCTACGGCGGCACGACCGAGATCATGAAGGGCGTCATCTCGAAGTCGCTCGGCCTGTGACCATCCGGTTCGTCCTGGCGTCGGCCTCGCCGGCCCGGCGCCAGACGCTGCTGCGGGCCGGGGTCGTCCCCGAGGTCATCGTCAGCGGCGTGGACGAGTCGGCGGTCGAGGCCGAGCCCCCCGCGGCGCTCGTGCAGACCCTGGCCAACGCCAAGGCGCTCGCGGTGAGCCGGTCACTGCGCGGCGAGGCCCTCGTGCTGGGCTGCGACTCGTTGCTGGAGTTCGACGGCGACGCCGTGGGCAAGCCCGGCAGCGTCCCCGCGGCCATCGAGCAGTGGCGGCGGATGCGCGGGCAGCGCGGCGTCCTGCACACCGGGCACTGCCTGGTCGACCACGTGGCCGAACGGGTGGCGATGGCCACGGTGTCGACGATCGTGGAGTTCGCCGACATCACCGACGACGAGATCGAGATCTACTGCCGCAGCGGCGAGCCGTCCAACGTGGCCGGGGCGTTCACGATCGACGGGTTCGGCGGCTGGTTCGTCAACGGCATCACCGGCGATCACCACAACGTGGTCGGGCTCTCGCTGCCGCTGCTACGCCGGCTGCTGGGCGAGCTCAACTTCACCCTGCCCGACATCGGCTACCCCACGCCCTGAGCGGGTCGACCGGACCAGGACCGCCCCAACGAGCAGCAGGCCCAGCACGCCGAGCACCGTGGTCATGCCTATCGACAGGCCGACCCAGCACAGATAGAGCACGGCCAGGACCTGGAGGCGCATGCGGGTCCAGGCCGTTCCGGCCGGGACCATGATCACCAGGGCGATGGCCGCCGTGCCCGCCGGCACCCAGTAGTAGTTCAGCTGGACCGGATCGGTGGCCACCCGCAGTATCGCCGCGGCCAGCGGCGCGAGCACCACGATCAACGGATTGCCCCGGAAGCGCCAGGCCAGATAGCCACAGGCCAGCAGAACGACGAGCGCCTGGCCCAACCGCAACCCCCAGCCGACGTACTCGACCGCCGGAAAGAACGTATGAACCAGCGAGCCGGGCCTGACCTCCCACTGATGGTGAAACATCCGGAAATGACCGCTGAACACGAAGGGGAGGTAGGCCCCGACCCCGATGGCAGAGGCGAGCGCTGCGGTCCGCACAGCCACCCGGAAACGGCGAGCCGCGAGCAGACACGGAAAGGCGAGTACCGCCCATGGCGCCACGGCGACGCTGAGCCCGAAGACGGTGGCCGCGGCGATCCAGCGCTCTCGCCGGAGCAGTACGAGACCGGCGATCCACAGGATCGGGATCACCGCTTCGAACGGGTGACCGTTCCAGATACCTTCGGGCGTCAGCCACAGCAGGACACTCGCCCCGACCAGCAGTTCGCGCCGGGCCCGGGCCACAGGGTCGGTGATCGCCGCGCGACACGCGAGCATGGCCAGCAGGACAAGCCCCACATTGGCGATCGCGACGGCCCAGGCATCGATGTCGTAGACGCTGATCAAGCCGCCGACCGGATGGCTGACCCGCACCGCCAGCCAGCTGCCGATGAGCTGCAGCGGGCCGCCCTGATTGCCGGGATCGCTGTAGACGGCGCCGAAGTGGCCAGCCAGGAGACGACCCCCGGGAGCCGCGAAGTACCCCTGGTCTACCGGCTGCGCTTCGGACAGCCACGCGCTGATCGCGGCGAGCGCCGCCATGATCGCCCAGCGCCAGCGCAGCACCAACTGGACTGCCGGGGCCAGCAGGCCCCCGATTGCGGGCATGCGGAGGCACCTGGTCGCGCTCAGCGCTGATCAGCCCCATGCTCAACCCATCGGCTCAGTCGCCCGATCCATGAGTCGGAGGGCCTCGCTCTCAGGGCCGGTCGAGCCGATCGTTCAGGGCAGCGCGGACCGCGGCCAGGCGGGTCCGGCGCCATTCGGTGTAGCGGTCCGGCTCGGGGCCGCGCTCCAGTTGAGCGAGCACGGCCACGACGGCGGCCACTTCCTCGGGCGTGGCGTTGCCGCGTACCCGGGCGCCCGCGGTCACGTCGGCGGCACCCCGTGCCGTTTGGCCGCGACGTGCCGGGACTTGCCGACCAGGACGGCGTAGCGGCGCACCAGTTCGGCCCGTAGCTCGCTCGGCTCGATGATCGCGTCGAGGACGAGGTCGGCGGCCAGCCGCAGCAGGTCGACGTCCTGCTCGTACTCGGCCCGCATCCGGGCCACGAAGTCGTCGCGCTCGTCCGGGTCGGCGATCTGCTCGATCTTGTTGGCATAGACGGCGTTCACCGCGGCCTGCGGACCCATGACCGCGATCTTGGCCGTCGGCAGGGCGATGCAGGCGTCGGGCTTGAAGCCGGGGCCGGCCATCGCGTACAGCCCGGCGCCGTAGGCCTTGCGCACGATCACCGAGATCTGCGGCACGGTGGCCTCGGCCACCGCGGTGATCATCTTGGCGCCGTGCCGGATGATGCCCTGCCGCTCGACCTCGCTGCCGATCATGAACCCGGGTACGTCGGCCAGGTAGAGCAGCGGGACGTTGAACGCGTCGCACAGCCAGATGAAGCGCGCGGCCTTGTCGGCCGAGTCGACGAACAGCACGCCGCCGCGCACGGCCGAGTTGTTGGCCACGATGCCCACCGGCCGCCCGTCGATGCGCCCGAAGCCGGTGACGAGCTCGGCCGCGAACAGCGGCTTGACCTCGAAGAACGAATCAGCGTCGATCAGGCCGTCGATGACCTCGTGCACGTCGAACGGCACGGACTCGTCGGCCGGCACGGCGTCGTCGGCCAGCTCGCCCGCCGCAGCCGCGGCCAGCGCGTCCGGCGGCTGCTCGCGCCAGCACGTGGGCAGGTAGGAGAAGTAGAGCTTGGCCTGCTCGATCGCGTCCTCGTCGTCGACGGCCAGGTTGTCACCGCAGCCCGACACGGTGGCGTGCATCCGGGCGCCGCCCATCTCCTCGAGGCTGACCTTCTCGCCCACGACCATCTCGGCCATCCGCGGCGAACCCAGGTACATCGAGGCGTTGCCCTCGACCATGATCACGATGTCGCAGAACGACGGGATGTAGGCCCCGCCAGCCGCGGACGGGCCGAACAGGCAGCAGATCTGCGGCACCTTGCCCGACAGCGCCACCTGGTTGTGGAAGATCCGCCCGGCCCCGCGGCGGCCGGGGAACAGCGCGACCTGGTCGGTGATGCGGGCCCCGGCCGAGTCGATGAGCCAGAAGATCGGCAACTCTTCGCTCAGCGCCCGTTCGGTCACCCGGATGATCTTCTCGACCGTACGTGCCCCCCAGGAGCCGGCCTTGACGGTGGGGTCGTTGGCCACGACCAGCACGGGGCGGCCGTCGACCAGCCCCTGCCCGGTGACCACTCCGTCGGCGGGCAGTCCGGCCACCAAGGCATTGGCCAGCTGGCCGTCCTCGACGAAACTGTCGGCGTCGACGAGCAAGGCGATGCGCTCGCGCACGTAGAGCTTGTGCTGGGCGGCCAGCTTGGCCGCGGCCTTCTCCGGCGGCGCGAGCGTGGCTTCCCGGGCGGCGGCAACATCCTTCGCGCTCATTCTGGCCTGCTCTTCGCGCAAGCGCTCATCGCTGAATTCGCTCCGCTCCTCGCTCGCTGGGGCTCGCTGCGATGCTCACTCATGTGACGGGCAGGCCCAGGCCGCGGGCGATGACCAGCCGCTGCACCTCGGACGTCCCCTCGCCGATCTCGAGGACCTTGGCGTCGCGGTAGAACCGGGCCACCGGGAACTCCTCCATGAAGCCGTTGCCGCCGAACACCTGGGTGGCCACCCGGGTCGCCGCGACCGCCGCCTCGGTGGCGTACAGCTTGGCGATGGCCGCGGCCTGCTTGACCTCGGCCGCGGCCCGGCCGGAGTCCTTGAGCCAGGCCGCCTTGTAGGTCAGTAACCGCGCGGCCTCGACCGACACGGCGAGGTCGCTGAGCGAGAACGCCACCGCTTGCCGCGAGCCGATCGGGGCGCCGAACGTGTGCCGCTCCAGCGCGTACCGGCGCGAGACGTCCAGGCAGCCCTGGGCCAGGCCGACGGCGAGGGCCGCGATGGCGATGCGGCCGTCGTCGAGGACGGCCAGGAACTGCTTGAACCCGTTGCCGCGTTGGCCGAGCAGGTTGGCCTCGGGCACGCGGCAGTCGTCGAAGCTCAGCCCGTGCGTGTCCGAGCTGTGCCAGCCGAGCTTGTCGTAGGCCGGCTCGACGACCAGGCCGGGCGTGCCGGCCGGCACCAGGATCGTCGAGATCTCGTCGTCGCCGGTGCGCGCGGTCACCGTGATCACCGACGTGATCGCCGTGCCCGAGTTGGTGATGAAGGCCTTGGCCCCGTTGATCGTCCACTGCCCGTCGGCCAGCGTGGCCCGGGTCTTGGTCGCGCCGGCGTCCGAGCCGGCCTCGGGCTCGGTCAGCCCGAACGCGGCCAGGGCCCGGCCGGCGACCAGATCAGGCAGCCACTGCTGCTTCTGCTCGGGCGTGCCGAACGTCAGGATCGGGTTGATGCCGAGCCCGACGGCCGCCTCGAGGGTGATGCCGATCGACTGGTCGACCCGGCCGAGTTCCTCGATGGCCACGCACAGCGAGGTGAAGTCGGCGCCCGAGCCGCCGTACTCCTCGGGGACCACGAGCCCGAACAGGCCCAGCTCGCCCATCGCGTTGACGATGGGCAGCGGCAGGTGGTGCTCGCGATCCCACTGCGCAACGTGCGGCGCGATCTCGCCCTCGGCGAAGTCGCGCACCACCTTGCGGAAGGTCTCGTGGTCTGCGGACAACTCGAACGTCATCGGATCTCCTCGGCGGGCGCCCGGTGCTTGACGTTTACGTCAACGTCAAGTCACGATAGCAAGGTGACCCGGAATGCGGAAGCCGCGCGCACCTGGACGGTGGGCGAACTGGCCGACGAACTGGGCGTCACCACCCGCACCCTGCGCTTCTACGAGGCCGAAGGGCTGGTCACCCCCGAGCGGGCCGGGGCCAACCGGGTCTACCGCCAGCGCGACCGGGCCCGGCTGCGGCTGATCCTGCGCGGCCGGCGCTTCGGCATGACGCTGGGCGAGTGCCGCGAGATCGTGGACATGTACGACGGCGCGGAATCCTCCGAACAGCGTCAGCTGCAGACCCTGCTCGCCCGCCTGGACGAGATCGCGGCCGACCTGCGGGCCCGGCGGGCCGACCTGAGCCGCACCCTGGGCGAGGTGTCCGACGTGGCCGCCCAGTGCCGGGCCCGCCTGACCGAACTGGGCCACTGACCCGGCCTGTCCGGGATTTGCCAACATGTGTGTTTTTTGTTAAGTTGATCTAGACCGGTTGCGGGACCGGTCGACCACGATCCTTACGGGGCCAGCGGTGGCACCCTGCCCAGCACGTGCCGTCACAGTTGATTGGACGCCACGATGCGGCTCTCCCCCCGGCGCGCTGCGCTGCTGGCCACGCTCACCACCGGCCTGGTGATCGCCGCCTTCGTCGGTGCCGCCGCCACCCGGGCCGCCGCCCCCAACCCGGTGCGCGCCGCGACCTCCGCAGCCGTTGCCGCTCCGACCTGCGGTGGCGTGAAGATCCCCAAGCCGGGCGGCGGCTACTGGGTCTGCTCGTTCGACGACGAGTTCAGCGGGAACACCATCGACCTGACCAAGTGGACGGCCCAGCAGACCGCCACCAGCGGCTTCCACTCCGGGCCGGAGTGCTTCAAGAACCGCGGTGTGAACGTATCGGTCGTGAGCGGCGCCCTGCGCCTCACCGCGCGCAAGGAAGCAGCGGCCTTCACCTGCTCCAGCCCGCAAGGCAGCTACGCGTCGCAGTACACCAGCGGGTCGGTGTCGACCGTCGGTAAGTTCACCCAGGCCTACGGCCGCTACGAAGTCCGGGCCGCGGTCTCGGCCTCGGCCGTCAAGGGCCTGCAGGAGTCGTTCTGGCTCTGGCCGGCCAACGCGGTCAAGTACGGGCCGGTGTGGCCGGCATCGGGCGAGATCGACTTCGCCGAGCTGTTCAGCCTGCATGCCGACCGAGCCATCCCGTTCGTCCACTACAACGCCGCCACGGCCGACCCGAACGTCACCAACAACTACTGCCTGATCAGCAAGCCGGCCACGTTCCACAAGTACGCGGTCTCGTGGTCACCGACCGCGATCCGGGTGGCCTATGACGGGCACCCCTGCCTGACCGACTACTGGAACCCGGCCGGGATGACCAAGCCCGCGCCGTTCGACCAGCCGTTCATGGTCGCGCTCACCCAGGCCCTCGGCATCGGCACCAACGCCTTCAACCCCGCGACGACGAAGCTGCCGGCGACCACGTCGGTCGACTACGTTCGCGTCTGGAAGTAACGCGCCACTCGCGCATCGGATGGTCTCGGCACCGACGCCATTGACGCAATCGGCCGAGATCGTCGCCGAACATGTGGCGACGACCGACATTCCGCGACATTATGGCGAGTTATTCGCCGTATTGTGCTCGACGCCCTCGTGCCATTAACGTAAGCGTTACGGGACGCTCATCGACATCAGCAACAGCTAATGCACTAAATCGTCCGATGTTTTGAGAATTGCGTTCCACGGGGGGACACGTTGAAGATCCGATCGATGACCGCTGTCGCGGTCCTGGCCATGCTGCTGGTATCAGGCGTGGTCGCCATGCCGGCGGCCGGCGCCGCGGTCGTCAAGACGCCGGTTGTGTTCGTCCACGGCTACGGCGGTTGCCAGGACGCCGGACTGGACATGGAAGGCCCGTTCGCGGAGCAGTACTACACCGGCACGCCGATCGCCGACCTGCACCACATCGCGTACTACGGCTGTGACACCGACGGCGAGTCCATCGTCGGAGCGGGACCGCTGAACGGTCCCGACTGCTCGAGCACGATCACCTACCTCCTGTGCCCGTCCTTTCTGCGGACCCCGGACAGCGACGGTCAGAACACGTCTATCGTCCGTTTCTCATACGAATTAGCGTGGTATTTGTACGGCAAATTCGGTGCAACTCAACCGGTCGATCTCGTCGGTTCGTCCATGGGCGGGCTGATCATCACGTACCTGGTGCAACAAATCGCGGCGCACAACCCCTATTTCCCGCCGGCGTTGCATGTCCCGACCGTGGTCACGTTCTCGACACCGTTCGCGGGCGCGAACCTGGGCTGCTACAGCAACCTCGAGTGCCTGCAGATGCTGCCCACCAACACGTACTCGCTCATCCCCGCCATCCTGAAGGCCGGCGCGCCCCAGCTGAATGCCGGCCGCTACACCATCTGGGCCGCCATCGGCGGCGACGGCTGCGACGTGATCCCCAGCGCCACGACGACCGCGCTGGCCAAGGTGACGTTCAACCTCGTGTACACCGCCCCGTGCTACACCCACACCGGCTACCTCTGGGACGCGCTCGCCAAGACCGACGCGAAGGGAACCAACAACGGCAAGCCCTTCACCGCCGGCCTGCACGCGCTGGACGAGATGCACTACCTCATCGACTACCAGGAGAAGGCCGGGGCCTAGACCGGTGCCCGGCCTGCTTGACGGCGCCGCCGCAGTGCCGTCTGCGCCACAACCGGCGGGGACGGGCCGGGCCCATGGGTAGTCTGCAGACCTGCGCAGCCGCGCGCGTCAGGAGGCCGTCCCAGTGCAGAAGGTGCTCATCGCCAACCGGGGTGAGATCGCGGTCCGCGTCATCCGGGCCTGCCGGGACGCGGGCTATGCGTCGGTCGCTGTTTACGCCGATCCCGACCGCGACGCGCCGCACGCCCGGATGGCCGACGAGGCGTTCGCCCTCGGCGGCAGCACCCCGGCCGACTCGTACCTGGTCATCGAGAAGGTCGTCGAGGCCGCGACCAGGTCCGGCGCCGACGCCGTGCACCCCGGCTACGGGTTCCTGTCCGAGAACGCCGACTTCGCCCAGGCCGTCCTCGACGCCGGGCTGACCTGGATCGGGCCGTCGCCGCAGGCCATCCGCGACCTCGGCGACAAGGTCACCGCCCGCCACATTGCCCTCAAGGCCGGCGCCCCGCTCGTCCCCGGCACCAAGGACCCGGTCAGCGGCGCGGACGAGGTCGTCGCGTTCGCGCAGGAGCACGGACTGCCGGTCGCGATCAAGGCCGCGTTCGGCGGCGGCGGGCGCGGGCTCAAGATCGCCCGCACGATCGAGGAGATCCCCGATCTGTTCGACAGCGCGGTCCGCGAGGCCGTGGCCGCGTTCGGGCGGGGCGAGTGCTTCGTCGAGCGATACCTCGACCGCTCCCGGCACGTCGAGGCCCAGGTGCTGGCCGACCAGCACGGCAACGTCGTCGTCGTCGGCACCCGCGACTGCTCGCTGCAGCGGCGCAACCAGAAGCTGGTCGAGGAGGCTCCGGCCCCGTTCCTCACCGACGAGCAGCGGGCCCGCATCCACGACAGCGCCAAGGCCATCTGCCGCGAGGCCGACTACACCGGGGCGGGCACGGTCGAGTTCCTGGTCGGCAACGACGGGGTGATCAGCTTCCTCGAGGTCAACACCCGCCTGCAGGTCGAGCATCCGGTCACCGAGGAGACCAGCGGCATCGACCTGGTCCGCGAGCAGTTCCGCATCGCCGAGGGCCACCAACTGCGCTTCACCGAGGATCCGCCCGCCCGCGGGCACGCGATCGAGTTCCGCATCAACGGCGAGGACCCGGGCCGGGGCTTCCTGCCCGCACCCGGGCACCGTCACCACCTACCGCGAACCGGCCGGGCCCGGGGTCCGGGTCGACGCCGGCATCGAGGGCAGTTCGGTCATCGGCGGCGCGTTCGACTCGCTGCTGGCCAAGCTCATCGTCACCGGCGAGACCCGCGCGCAGGCGCTGGAACGGGCCCGCCGGGCGCTGGACGAGTACGTCGTGGAGGGGATGGCCACGGCGCTGCCGTTCCACCGCGCCGTGGTCCGCGATCCCGCGTTCACGGCCGAGCCGTTCACCGTGTTCACCCAGTGGATCGAGACCGAGTTCGTCAACGAGATCCCCCCGTTCACCGGCGCGGCGGACGCCGACAGTGCCGACCACGACGCCGGGGCGCGCGAGACCGTGGTCGTCGAGGTCGGCGGCAAGCGCCTCGAGGTGTCGTTGCCGGCCGGGTTCGGTGCGGGCGGAGGCGGCGGCGGCGGGGGCCGCAAGGCCGCGCCCAAGCGCTCGGCCGGCAAGAAGTCCGGCGCCGCGGCCTCCGGCGACACCCTGACCGCGCCGATGCAGGGCACCATCGTCAAGGTCGCGGTGGCCGAGGGCGACGTCGTCGAGGCCGGTCAGCCCGTCGTCGTGCTCGAGGCCATGAAGATGGAACAGCCGCTCAACGCCCACAAGGCCGGCACCATCACCGGCCTGCAGGCCGAGGTCGGCGCGGTCGTCACCTCGGGCTCGGCCATCTGCGAGATCAAGGACTAGTTGCTGTCGGTCCGCCGGGCCGTGATGCGGTCGATGGCGGCGATGCGCTTGCCGGCGATGTCGGCCATCTCGTTGGTGCGGCGGGCGACGTCGTCGACCGTGGCTCCGGGCGAGAAGACCATGGCCCAGCCGTCCGGGCCCTCGAGCTCGGGGATGCGCTCGACCATGCTCGCCTTCTCGACGTGATGGGTGCCGCTGAACTCGTGCTGGTGGTCGACGAGGGCGATGAGCACGTGATCGGCCGGGACATCGGCCAGCGCGGCCACGATTTCGTCGGCGTGCGCGGCGAACACGGCCGCGACCTCGACCGTGCGCCCGGCGCGGGCCCGGGCCTCGGGGGACAGATCAGGCATGGGGGTTTCCTTCCGGCTCAGTCCAGTTCAGTCCAGTCGATGCAGCATCAACCGGCGGGCCGCCTCGGCCACCGAACCCGACAGCGACGGGTAGACCCCGATTGTGGCAGCCACCTCGGCCACGGTGAGCCCGCGCTGGACGGCGAGCGCGAGGGGGAAGATCAGCTCCGATGCCCCGGGGGCCACCACCACTCCCCCGATGACCACGCCGGTGGCCGGCCGGCAGTACACCTTGACGAAGCCGTCCTCGAAGCCCTGCATCTTGGCCCGGGCGTTGGTGCCCAGCGGCAGGGTGACGGTGCGGGCCGGCACCGCGCCCGACGTGATGGCCTGGTGCCCCATCCCGACCGTCGCGATCTCGGGATGGGTGAACACGTTGGCCGCCACCGTCTTCAGCCGCAGCGGGGTCACCGCCTCACCGAGCGCGTGCCACATCGCGATCCGGCCCTGCATGGCCGCCACCGAGGCCAGCAGCAACACCCCGGTGCAGTCGCCGGCCGCGTAGATCGTCGAGACGCTGGTGCGCGAGACCCGGTCGACCTCGATGTAGCCGTTGGCGTCCAGCGCGACACCGACGTGCTCCAGCCCCAGGCCGGATGTGTCGGGCACCGAGCCCACACACATCAGGGCGTGCGAACCGGCCACGGTGCGCCCGTCCACGAGTTCGACCACGACGCCGGCGCCGTTGCGGCGCACCGCCGCGGCCCGGGCCTGCTTGACCAGCGTCCCGCCGCGCGAGGTGAAGACCTGCTCGATGACCTCGGCCGCGTCCGGGTCCTCGCCCGGCAGCACCCGGTCGCGGCTGGAGACCAGGGTGACCGGCACGCCGAGCTCGCTGTAGCCGCTGGCGAACTCGGCCCCGGTGACGCCGGAGCCGATCACGACGAGGTGCTCGGGCAGTTCGGCGAGCTCGTACACGTCGCGCCAGTTCAGGATGCGCTCGCCGTCGGGCCGCGCGGCATCGAGCACCCGCGGCGTACCGCCGGTGGCCAGCAGCACGATGTCGGCCTCGACGGTGTCGGTCACGGTGCCGGTGTCGTCGAGCACGTCGACCCGGTGGGCCCGGGGTGGCTGCTCGGCGCTGAACCGGCCGGCCCCGGGCAGCACGGTGACGCCTTCGTGCAGCAGCCGGTGCCGGATGTCGTCGGACTGCTGGCGGGCCAGGGCCTTGATCCGGCCGTTGACCGAGACGAGGTCGACCTGCACCGCCCCGGTGGCCGTGCCGACGCCGACGCGGGGCGCGTCCCGGAAGGCGGTGACCCGGTCGCTGGTGGCGATCAGCGTCTTGCTCGGGACGCAGTCGGTGAGCACGCAGGCCCCGCCGATGCCGTCGCGGTCGACCAGGGTGACCTCCGCGCCCAGGCCGGCGGCGACCAGGGCCGACTCGTAGCCCGCGGGCCCGCCGCCGAGGATCACGATGCGTGTCACCGTCGCATCATCCCGTGCGCCGTCCCCAGGCCGACTCGCGGGCGTCGCCGCCCCGCGCCCGGCTCGGTACGCTGCCCACCGATGGCATCCTCCAGCGGCCTGTACGCGGCGTACGGCTCAAACATGGACCCCGAGCAGATGCTCGAGCGATGCCCGCACTCCCCGGCCGCCGGCACGGGCTGGCTCAACGGCTGGCGGCTGAGCTTCGGCGGCGAGGAGCTGGGCTGGGACGGCGCGCTGGCCATGGTCGTGCCCCACCCCGACAGCCAGGTGTTCGTGGCCCTGTACGACCTCTCGCCCCACGACCTCGGCCTGCTCGACTACTGGGAGGGCGCCGACACCGGGCTCTACAACAAGATCAAGCTGCGGATCTCGACCCTCGACGGCGATGTGCTGGCCTGGGTCTACGTGCTCGACGGCTACGAGGGCGGGCTGCCCTCGGCCCGCTACCTCGGCCTGATCGCCGAGGCCGCGCAGGCCGCCGGGGCCCCGGACGAGTACGTGGCCGAACTGCGCTCGCGCCCGTGCCGCTCGCTGGGCGAGTAGCTCAGGACTGCAGGGCGGCCTGGGCCAGCGCGACCGTGTAGCGCACCCCGACCGTCAGCGCGTCCTCGTCGATGTCGAACGTGCCCTGGTGCAGGTCGAAGGCCGGGCCGTCGGCCCGGCGCACCCCGAGCCGGGCCAGCGCGCCGGGCACCGTGTCGAGGTACCAGGCGAAATCCTCGCCGCCCATGCTTTGCGCGGTCTCGGCGAGCGCGGCCGGCCCCAGCGCGGAGACCACCGCGGCCCGCTGCAGCGCGACCGCCCCGGCATCGTTCACGACCGGCGGCACCCCGCGCAGGTAGGCGGTCTGGGCCTGTGCGCCGGACGGAGCCACGATCTCGTCGACCAGCTCGCGCACCAGCGGCTCGGCCGCGGCCCACGCGTCGCGGTCGAAGACCCGCAGCGTGCCCCGCAGCCGTCCCGACATGGGGATGGCGTTGACGGCCCGGCCCGCCTCGACCGCGCCCCACACCAGCGACAGGGCCGCCCGGGGGTCGACCCGCCGCGACAGCAGGCCGGGCAGTTCGGTGATCAACCGGCCGAGGGCGTAGACGAGATCGGCGGTCAGGTGCGGACGGGCGGTGTGCCCGCCCGGGCCGGACAGCCGCACCTCGACCTGGTCGCACGCGGCCGTGATCGGCCCGACCCGGGTGCCGACCTGGCCGGTGGCCAGCCGCGGGTCGCAGTGCAGCGCGAAGATCTGCTCGACGCCGTCGAGCACGCCGGCGGCGACGACCGAGAGGGCGCCGCCGGGCAGCGTCTCTTCAGCCGGCTGGAAGACGAGCCGGATCCGGCCGGGCCGGTCGGCGGCCAGGTGCTCCGCTGCCAGTTCGTCGGCCGCGGCCAGCAGGATCGCGGTGTGCGCGTCGTGGCCGCAGCCGTGGCAGACGCCGTCGACGGTCGAGCGGTAGGGCACGTCCTTGAGGTCGGCGATGGGCAGGGCGTCGATGTCGGCCCGCAGCGCGACGATGGGGCCGGTGGTGCCGATGTCGCACACGGCGCCGGTACCGCCGGGCAGCACCTTGGGGATCAGCCCGGCACTCTCCAGGTGGGCGACGATCACGTCGGTGGTGCGCTTCTCCGTGAACGCGACCTCGGGATGGGCATGCAGGTCACGCCGCAGCGCGACGACGTCAGTGCTCACTCTGTGCAGCGTAGTCGTCCACCACCTGTGGACCGCGGTGTGGACGCGGCGGTGGACAACCGCGAATTCTGGGGATAACCGATGACATTCTGTGGACGGGTAGCAATAGCCGAAAAGAAACTCGGAACAGCCTGGAAATGCCTCTTGTGCGGACCGGGCAATAGCAGTAGAACTACTCCAGCGCAGGAAACGGGCACTGATCCGGGGGAGACTTCGGAAGCCGCGAAGGCCGGGAAACCGGTGTTTGGGGTACGTGTACCGAGCCAGCGTGGGCCCGGCAACGCGCACTCTCCGAGCGATCGGTTGAGCGGTGCAGTTGGGTCCGGTGAGGCCCCTCCATCTCATACATGGAGGGGCCTCATGTCATTCTCCCCCATCCCGCGCTTTGCACCTTTTCCGGTCGACAAAAAGGCGGATTTGCGGCCGGGAAAAGTGCAAAGCCGGTAGGTCAGCGGCCCAACCGGGCGCTGAGGCGGGAGTTGAGCACGGGCAGGATGCGTTCGCCGTAGGCGCGCAGCACCTGGTCCTTCGCGTCGTGCTGCAGGTAGACGGCGAACTGGGTAACACCGAGCTCGCGCAACTCCTCGAGCCGCTCGATCTGGTGGGCCACCGGTCCGATGAGGCAGAACCGGTCGAGGACGTCGTCGGGAACGAAGTCGGTGTGGCTGTGCCCGGCCTTGCCGTGCGAGTTGTAGTCGTAGCCGTCCCGCCCGGCGATGTACTCGCTCAACGCGGCCGGAACCACCGAGCCCGTCGACCCGTAGCGGGCGACGATGTCGGCGACGTGGTTGCCGACCATCCCGCCGAACCAGCGGCACTGGTCGCGGCCGTGGGCCAGCCCCGCGTCCGACCCGTCGGTGACGTAGGCCGGCGCGGCGACGCAGATGTCGATCGTCGCCGGATCGCGCCCGGCCGCCTCCGCCGCCTCCCGGACCAGCTTGACCGACCAGGCGGTGATGGCCGGGTCGGCCAGTTGCAGGATGAAGCCGTCGGCCACTTCGCCGGCCAGGGCCAGCGCCTTCGGGCCGTAGGCGGCCATCCAGATCGGCAGTGTCGAGCCGGTCGACCACGGGAACCGCAACGAGTCGCCCTTGTAGTCGACGGTGCCCGAGCCGGCCTCGGCGGTGTTGGCCAGCGCCCGGATGACCTCGATCGCCTCGCGCAGCGTCGCCAGCGTCACCGGCTTGCCGTTGATGACGCGCACGGCACTGTCGCCCCGGCCGATGCCGCAGATCGTCCGGTTGCCGAACATGTCGTTGAGGGTGGCGAACAGCGAGGCGGTGACGGTCCAGTCGCGGGTGGCCGGGTTGGTGACCATCGGGCCGACCGTGATCCGGCGGGTGTTGGCCAGGATCTGCGAGTAGACGACGAACGGTTCCTGCCAGAGCAGGTGCGAGTCGAACGTCCAGGCGTGGCTGAAGCCGTAGTTCTCGGCCTGCCGGACCAGG
This sequence comes from uncultured Actinomycetota bacterium, assembly GCA_963713245.1. GTDB lineage: Bacteria > Actinomycetota > Actinomycetes > Mycobacteriales > Jatrophihabitantaceae > CAVQKZ01. The sequence goes on along the minus strand of CAVQKZ010000001.1, from coordinate 2,011,825 downwards.
TCGACGACCCGCCAGGCCGGCGGGTCGTTCTGCAGGACTACGCCGAAGTCCATCTCAGATGAGGTTCTGTGAGAGGGAGCGCTTCACGAACCGGCCGTGCCCGGCGGTGCCGACGTAGCCGGACGCGTCCTTGATCACGGTCCCGCGGGAGACGACCACGTCGACGTGGCCGTCGATCTCGAATCCCTCCCAGGCCGAGTAGTCCATGTTCATGTGGTGGCTCTTGCCCAGGCCGATCGAGGTGTGCCCGTTCGGGTCGTAGACGACGATGTCGGCGTCCGCCCCCGGGGCCAGCACCCCCTTGCGGCCGTAGAGGCCGAACATCCGCGCCGGCGTCGTCGCGCACACGTCGACCCAGCGTTCGAGCGAGATCTTCTTGTTGACGACGCCCTGGTAGAGCAGGTCGATCCGGTGCTCGACCGACCCGATCCCATTCGGGATCTTGGAGAAGTCGCCGATCCCCAGTTCCTTCTGGCCCTTCATGCAGAACGGGCAGTGGTCGGTGCTGACGGTGCTGACGTCGCCGGTTCGCAGGTACTTCCAGAGCTCGTCCTGATGCCCCTCCGCCCGCGAGCGCAGGGGCGTCGAACAGACCCACTTGGCGCCTTCGAAACCGGGCGCGCCGAGTTGCTCCTCCAGCGACAGGTAGAGGTACTGCGGACACGTCTCGCCGAAGACGTTCTGGCCGGTGTTACGGGCCTCGGCGATCCGGGCCAGGGCCTGCTTGGCGCTCACGTGCACGACGTAGAGCGGGGCGCCGGTGAGATCGGCCAGCATGACGGCCCGGTGGGTGGCCTCCTGCTCGGCCTGCCACGGGCGGGACGTGCCGTGGAAGTACGGCGCGGTGTCGCCGCGGTCCAGGGCCTGCTGCACCAGCACGTCGATGGCCGAGCCGTTCTCGGCGTGCATCATGATCAGGCTGCCGTTGCCGGCCGCGGCCTGCATGGCCTGCACGATCTGCCCGTCGGAGCTCAGGAACACCCCGGGGTAGGCCATGAACAGCTTGAAGCTGGTGATCCCCTCGTCGATGAGCTCGTCCATCGCCTTGAGCGAGTCGGCGTTGACGTCACCGAGGATCTGGTGGAAGGCGTAGTCGACGGCACAGTTGCCGCCGGCCTTCTCGTGCCAGAGCGCGACCTGGTCCTGCACCCGCTGCCCGTGGGCCTGCACGACGAAGTCGACGATCGTGGTCGTGCCGCCCCAGGCCGCGGCCCGGGTGCCGGTCTCGAAGGTGTCGCTGGCGAAGGTGCCGCCGAAGGGCATCTCCATGTGCGTGTGCCCGTCGACGCCGCCGGGGATCACGTACTTGCCGGTGGCGTCGATCGTCTCGTCCGGGTGCACCGAGGCCGCCGCGGCCGAGCCCGGCGCGAGCAGGGCGGCGATCGTCTCGCCGTCCACCAGCACATCGGCCCGGGTGGCGCCGGTCGCCGACACGACCGTGCCGCCGCTGATCAGGGTCGTCACGGCGCGGTCGTCCGCCGGTAGGAGTCCGGGCGACGGTCCCGGTAGAACTGCCAGTCGTTGCGAACCCGGCCGATCTCGTCGAAATCCAGGTCGCGGATGACCAGCTCCTCCTTGTCCTCCGACGCGATCTCGCCGACGAAGTTGCCCCGCGGATCGACGAAGTAGGACGAGCCGTAGAAGGCCGGCGCGTCCGGGCCGAACTCCTCGACCTCCCGCCCGATCCGGTTGCTGGCCGCGATGAAGTACTGGTTGGCCGCGGCCGCGGCCGGCTGCTCGATCTCCCAGAGCCGGTTGGACAGCCCGGGCTTGGTCGCCGAGGGGTTGAAGACGATCTGCGCGTTGTTCAGGCCGAGTTCGCGCCAGCCCTCCGGGAAGTGCCGGTCGTAGCAGATGTACACGCCGACCCGGCCGACCGCGGTCTCGAACACTGGGTAGCCCGAATTGCCGGGCCGGAAGTAGAACTTCTCCCAGAACAACGGCAGGTGCGGGATGTGCTGCTTGCGGTACTTGCCCAGCAGCCGCCCGTCGGCGTCGATCACCGCGGCCGTGTTGTAGTACTCCACCCCGTGGTGCACCTCGTAGATCGGCAGCACGATGACGATGCCCAGCTCCTTGGCCAAGGCCTGGAACCGCTCGGTGGTCGGACCGGGGATCGACTCGACGTACTGGTAGTACTTCTGGTCCTGCACCGCCCCGAAATACGGCCCGTAGAACAGCTCTTGGTAGCCGATGATCTGAGCCCCGTCAGCCGCGGCCTGCCGGGTCAACTCGTCATGCCTGTCGGTCATCGATTCCTTGTCGCCGGTCCAGGCGACCTGGGTTATCGCGGCGCGTACCACAGTCATCGTTACTCCTTCAGGTGCGCTGGTAGTACGAGTCCGCGACATCGAGGGCCTCGTCGAGAATGGTCAGCCCGTCGCGCAGCTCCGCCTCACTGATCACGCAGGGCGGCACGACGTGGGTTCGATTGAAGTGCGTGAACGGCCAGAGCCCGCGCTGCTTGCAGGCCGCGGCGAACTCGGTCATGGGGGCGGCGGCCGGCCCGGCGGCGTTGTAGGGGACCAGTGGTTCGCGGGTGGCCCGGTCGCGGACCAGTTCGAGGGCCCAGAATGTGCCGAGGCCCCGGACCTCGCCGACCGACGGGTGCCGGTCGGCGATCTTGGCCAGTTCCGGGCCGATGACGTCGACGCCGAGGGCTCGCGAATGCTCGACGATGCCCTCGTCCTTGAAGATGTTGATGGACGCGACGGCCGATGCGCAGGCCAGCGGGTGCCCGGAGTAGGTCAGCCCGCCCGGGTAGGCCCGTCGCTCGAACGTCGCGGCGATCGCGTCGGAGATGACCACACCCCCGAGCGGGAGGTAGCCGGAATTCACGCCCTTGGCGAAGGTGATGAGGTCCGGGCGCACACCCCAGTGCTGGACGGCGAACCACTCGCCGCAGCGGGCGAACCCGCTCATCACCTCGTCGGCGATCAGCACGATGCCGTGCTCGTCGCAGATCTCGCGCACGCCGGCGAGGTAGCCCGGGGGCGGGACCAGGATGCCGTTGGTGCCGACCACCGGCTCGAGAATGACGGCCGCGATCGTGCCCGCGCCCTCGACCATGATCGTGTCGCGCAGGTGCTGCAGGGCGCGGGCCGACTCCTCTTCGGGTGTCGCCGAGTAGAACTGCGAGCGGTATTGGTACGGGCCCCAGTAGTGCACGACGCCCGAGACCGACGGCTCCGAACCCCAGCGCCGCGGGTCACCGGTCAGCGCGATCGCGCCGTGCGTGGCGCCGTGATAGGAGCGGTAGGCGGCCAGGATCTTGTGCCGGCCGGTGTGGATGCGGGCCAGCCGGATCGCGTTCTCGTTGGCCTCGGCCCCGCCGCTGGTGAAGAACACCTTCGACAGGCCGTCGCCGGCGGCCTCGACGATGAGCCGGGCGGCCTCGGATCGAGCGTCGTTGGCGAAGGTCGGCGACAGCGTCGTCATGCGGCCCGCGTACTCCTGGATGGCCGCGATCAGCCTCGGGTGCTGGTAGCCGATGTTCGCGTTGACCAGCTGCGAGGAGAAGTCGAGGTACTCGGTGCCGGCGTAGTCGGTGAACCGGGCCCCGAGCGCGCTGGCGATGGGCACCGGGTCGATGAGGGCCTGGGCCGACCAGGAGTGGAAGACGTGGGCCCGGTCCAGCGCGCGGACGGCGGCCTCGTCGGTGGGGATGCTGCCGAGCGGATTTGTCATCGAGGTCCTACCGGGTACGGGGGAAGCCGAGATCGATGGCCGACGTGGCCGGGTCGGGCCAGCGGGACGTGACGACCTTGCCCCGGGTGTAGAAGTTGATGCCCTCCGGTCCGTACATGTGGGTGTCGCCGAACAGCGAGGCCTTCCAGCCGCCGAAGGAGTAGTAGGCCACCGGCACCGGGATCGGCACGTTGATGCCGACCATGCCGACCTCGACGTCGAACTGGAACTGCCGGGCCGCGCCACCGTCGCGGGTGAACAGGGCCACGCCGTTGGCGTAGGGGTTGGCGTTGACGAGCTCGACCGCCTCGTCGTAACTGGCCGCGCGGACCACGCCGAGCACCGGGCCGAAGATCTCGTCGGTGTAGACCTGCATCTGCGGGGTGACCGCGTCCAACAGCGTGGTGCCGAGGAAGAAGCCGTCGGCCGGGACGTCGGCCGCCCGGCCGTCGACGACCACCCGGGCTCCCGACTGCGCGCCCGAGGCGATGTAGGCCGCGACCTTGTCCCGGTGCTCGCGGGTGATGAGCGGCCCCATCTCGGAATCCGGGTCGGCGCCGTCCCCGATCCGCAGCTTGGGCAGCCGGGCGGCGATGGCGTCGACCAGGGCGTCGCCGACATCGCCCACGGCCACCGCCACCGAGACGGCCATACAGCGCTCACCGGCCGCGCCGTACGCGGCCGAGACCGCGGCGTCGGCCGCCATCTCGACGTCGGCGTCGGGCAGCACGACCATGTGGTTCTTGGCCCCGCCGAGGGCCTGCACCCGCTTGCCGTGCGCGGTGCCGGTCTCGTAGACGTAGCGCGCGATCGGCGTGGAGCCGACGAAGCTGACCGCGGCGATGCCGGGATGGGTGAGCAGCGCGTCCACGGCCTGCTTGTCGCCGTTGACGACGGTGAAGATGCCGTCGGGCAGCCCGGCCCGCTGCCACAGCCGGGCCAGGAACAGCGCGGCCGACGGGTCCTTCTCCGAAGGCTTCAGGATGAACGCGTTGCCGGTGGCGATGGCGTTCGCGCACATCCACAACGGCACCATGGCCGGGAAGTTGAACGGCGTGATGCCGGCGACGACCCCGAGCGGCTGGCGGATCGAGTAGACGTCAACACCGGTCGTGGCCTGCTCGCTGAAGCCGCCCTTCATCAACTGGGGCACGCCGCAGGCGAACTCGACGTTCTCCAGCCCGCGGGCGATCTCGCCGTGCGCGTCGGCCAGCACCTTGCCGTGCTCGGCCGTGACGATCCGGGCCAGCTCGTCGGCGTTGTCATGCAGCAGTTGCCGGAAGGCGAAGAGCACGGCCGAGCGGCGCGAGAGCGAGGCCGAGCGCCACTGCTTCGCCGCTGCGGCCGCGGTGGCGACGGCGGTGTCGACCTCGGCCGACGACGCGAGGTCGACCTCGGCCGAGACGATGCCGGTGGCCGGATTGAAGACAGGGGCGCTGCGGCCCGAGGTACCGGCGACTTCAGCGCCGTCGATCCAGTGCGCGACCCGGGTAGTCATCGGACCAGATTACGTGCCACTTCGCTAGCCAGACAATACTACTATTGCTATGTTACATAAATGCCCGATACGACTACGGTCCTCGCGGCCGTCCAGCAGCGCCTGCAGGCCCACACCGCCCGCGGGCTGGCCACGGCCGTCAGCCGGCTGATCCGCGACGACGTGCTCGCCCCCGGCGACCTGCTCCCCCCGATCCGCGCGGTCGCATCGGAAGTCGGGCTCTCGCCGACCACGGTCAGCGCCGCGTGGGAGCTGCTGACCCGCTCCGGGATGATCCGCACCGACGGCCGTCGGGGCACGGCCGTGGCCGAGCCGATGCGCGCGGGGTCGTTGCGCTACGACCGCACCAGCGACCGGCGCACGGCCTTCGAGCTCGACCTCTCGACCGGCGTGCCCGACCCGGCTCTGTTGCCGGACCTGTCCCGCGCGGTCGTCGCCCTCACCGAGTCGGCCGCGACGCCCAGCAGCTATCTCGACCCGCCCGTGCTGCCCGGGCTGGTCGAGGTGCTCCGCGCCGACTGGCCCTACCCGGCCGAAGCGCTCACGGTCGTGGACGGCGCGATGGACGGGATCGAGCTGGCCACGCGGCTGCTGGTGCGTTTCGGCGACCGGGTCGTGGTCGAACACCCGGCCTTCCCGCCGCTGCTGGACTTGCTCGAGGCCCGCGGGGTGGAGGTCATCGGGGTGCCGGTGGACGCCGAAGGGTTGTCCGTCGACGGGCTGCGGGCGGCGCTGGCCGAGGGTGCAGTGGCCGCCGTCTATCTGCAGCCCCGGGCCCAGAACCCGACCGGGGCCTCGCTCACCCCGCGGCGCGGACACGCGCTGGCCGCGGCGCTGCGCCACACCGACACCGTGGTCGTGGAGGACGACTCGGCCGGTGCCGTCGCCGCCAGCAGGCCGGTCAGTCTCGGGACCTGGCGACCGGAAGGCACGGTGCACATCCGCAGCTTCGCCAAGTCGCACGGCCCGGACCTGCGCCTGGCCGCCCTGAGCGGCCCGGCCGAGCTGGTCGGGGGCATCACCCGGCTGCGCCGCCTCGGCCAGGGCTGGAGCAGTCGGCTGCTGCAGCGCCTGCTGCTGAGCCTCCTCAGCGATCCGGTCTCGATCCGCGCGGTCGACTCGGCCCGGCGGCAGTACGCGCGGCGGCGCCGGCTGCTGGCCCGGGCGCTGGGCGAGCTCGGTGTTGCCATCGGTGACGGCGACGGTCTCAACATCTGGCTGCCCGTGCTCGACGAGACGGCCGCGGTGGCGCACCTGGCCGGCCAGGGCATCGGGGTGGCGCCGGGCTCACCGTTCGAGGTGCTGCCCGACCGGCCGCACATCCGGGTGACGGCGGGATCGCTGGCCCGCGACCACAAGCACGTCGCCCGGATGCTGGCCGAGGCGGCCTCGGGCACCGTCCGCATCGGGGTCTAGGGGGCGTCGAGGGCGGCCAGGATCTGGGTCGCGGCCTGGTCCGGGGTGATCTCGCCGGCCAGCACGGCCGCCTCGGCCGCCTGCACCGCGGCATGCACGGTCGGCGTGGCCAGCCGGTCGAGCAGCCGGTCGCGGACCATGGCCCGGGTCCACTCCACCAGCTGAGCGCGCCGCTTCGGCTCGAGCTCGCCGCGCTCGACCAGCCGGTCGCGGTGGCGGGTGACGTGCTTCCACACGCGATCGAGGTTCAGGTTCTCGCGCCCGCTGCACGTGACCACCGGACTCTGCCAGGCGTCCTCGTCCCCGCGCAGCAGCCGCAGTGCTCCGGACAGCTCGCGGGCCGCGCGCTCGGACTCGTCCCGGTGCTCGCCGTCGGCCTTGTTCACGCCGATCACGTCGGCCAGTTCGAGGATGCCGCGCTTCATGCCCTGCAGCTGGTCGCCGGTACGGGCCAGGGTCAGGAACAGGAACGTGTCGACCATGTCGGCGACGACGTACTCCGACTGCCCGACGCCCACCGTCTCGACCAGCACGATGTCGTAGCCGGCCGCCTCCATCACCAGCATGGTCTCGCGGGTGGCCTTGGCCACACCGCCGAGCGTGCCCGCGCTCGGCGACGGGCGGACGAACGCGTGCTCGTCGGCGGCCAGCCGGGCCATCCGGGTCTTGTCGCCGAGGATGCTGCCGCCGCTGCGGCTCGAGGACGGGTCGACGGCCAGCACCGCGACCCGGTGCCCGGCCGCGATCAGGTTGGCGCCGAGGGTGTCGATGAACGTCGACTTGCCCACGCCGGGCGGACCGGTGACGCCGACCCGCTCGGCCCGGCCGGTGTGCGGCAGCAGCGCGACCAGTAACTGCTGGGCCTGCTCGCGATGGTCGGCCCGGCGCGATTCGACCAGGGTGATCGCCCGCGCGATCGCGGCCCGGTCACCGGCCAACACGCCGTCGACCAGCCCGGGCGTCGTCATCCTGCCGGCGAGAGCTGCTCGTTCAGGACCCGCAGCAGGTCCTGGGCCGCCTCGGCGATCACGGTGCCGGGCGGGAAGATCGCGCTGGCCCCGGCCGCCCGCAGCTCGTCGAAGTCCTGCGGCGGGATGACCCCGCCGACCACGATCAGGATGTCGGGCCGGCCCTGGGCCGCGAGCTCGTCGCGCAGCGCGGGCACCAGCGTGAGATGCCCGGCCGCGAGCGAGTTGACGCCGACGATGTGCACGTCGGCCTCGACGGCCTGCCGGGCCACCTCGGCCGGCGTCTGGAACAGCGCGCCGACGTCGACGTCGAAGCCGAGGTCGGCGAACGCCGTGGCGATGACCTTCTGACCGCGGTCGTGGCCGTCCTGGCCCATCTTGGCGACCAGGATGCGCGGGCGCCGGCCCTGGGCCTGCTCGAAGTCGGCCGTGGCCGCCCGGGTCTCCTCGATCACGCTCACCTGCCCAGCTTCCTCCCGATAGACGCCGGAGATGGTGCGGATGGTCGCGGCGTGGCGGCCGTACACCTTCTCCAGGGCATCGGAGATCTCGCCGACGGTGGCCTTGGCCCGGGCCGCGTCGATGGCCAGGGTGAGCAGGTTCTGCTCCAGTCCCGGCCCGCGCGTGCCTTCGACGGCGGCGGCCGCGCCCCGGGTCAGGGCGTCGAGGGCGGCCTGGGTGGCCGGCTCGTCGCGCTCGGCCCGCAGCCGCCGCAGCTTCTCGGCCTGCTCCACCCGCACGGCCGAGTTGTCGACCTTGAGCACGTCGATCAGCTCGTCGTCAGCCGGGCGGTACTTGTTCACCCCGATGACGGGCTGGCGGCCGGAGTCGATGCGGGCCTGGGTGCGGGCCGCGGCCTCCTCGATGCGCAACTTGGGCAGCCCGGCGTCGATGGCCTTGGACATCCCGCCGGCCTGCTCCACCTCCTGGATGTGCCCCCAGGCCCGCCGGGCCAGGTCGTAGGTGAGCTTCTCGACGTAGGCCGAGCCCCCCCACGGGTCGATGACGCGGGTCGTGCCGGACTCCTGCTGCAGCACCAGCTGGGTGTTGCGGGCGATGCGGGCCGAGAAGTCGGTCGGCAGGGCCAGGGCCTCGTCCAGCGCGTTGGTGTGCAGCGACTGGGTGTGGCCCTGGGTCGCGGCCATGGCCTCGACGCAGGTGCGGATGACGTTGTTGAAGACGTCCTGCGCGGTCAGCGACCAGCCCGAGGTCTGGCAGTGCGTGCGCAGCGACAGCGACTTCTCGTTCTTCGGCTCGAACTGGTTGACCAGCTTGGCCCACAGCAGCCGGGCCGCCCGCAGCTTCGCCACCTCCATGAAGAAGTTCATCCCGATCGCCCAGAAGAACGACAGCCGGGGCGCGAACGCGTCGATGTCCAGCCCGGCCTCGCGCCCGGCCCGGATGTACTCCACGCCGTCGGCCAGCGTGTAGGCCAGCTCGAGGTCGGCCGTGGCCCCGGCCTCCTGGATGTGGTAGCCCGAGATCGAGATCGAGTTGAACCGCGGCATGCGCTGCGAGGTGAACGAGAAGATGTCGCTGATGATCCGCATCGACGGCGCCGGCGGGTAGATGTAGGTGTTGCGGACCATGAACTCCTTGAGGATGTCGTTCTGGATCGTGCCGGTGAGCTGCTCCGGCGCGACGCCCTGCTCCTCGGCCGCGACGACGTACAGCGCGAGCACCGGCAGCACCGCGCCGTTCATCGTCATCGACACGCTCATCCGGTCCAGCGGGATGCCGTCGAAGAGCTGGCGCATGTCGTAGATCGAGTCGATGGCCACCCCGGCCATGCCGACGTCGCCGACGACCCGCTCGTTGTCGCTGTCGTAGCCGCGGTGCGTGGGCAGGTCGAACGCGATCGACAGGCCCTTCTGGCCCATGGCCAGGTTGCGGCGGTAGAAGGCGTTGGAGTCGCCGGCCGTGGAGAACCCGGCGTATTGGCGGATCGTCCACGGCTGGTTGACGTACATCGTCGGGTACGGCCCGCGCAGGAACGGGGCGATGCCCGGGTAGGTGTCCAGGAAGTCCAACCCATCCAGGTCGGCGGCCGTGTACAGCGGCGGGACGGTGATCCCCTCCGGCGTCTCCCACGCGGCGACCTCGCTCGCCTCGGCCGCCCGGGCCGCGGGTGGGTGCCCGAGGGTCGCGTCGCTGAAGTCGGGGATCGGGGCCATCACGCGACCCCGAGCCGGTCGAGGGTGGTCCGCAGGGCGGTCAGCGCGTCGCCGCCGGCGAACACGGTGCCGTCGACGCCGTCGACCGCGGCCTGGCCGGCCAGCCAGATGTGGCTCGCGCCCGCGGCCCGCAGCGCCGCCGCGGCCGCCGCGCCGGCCTCGGCGTAGCGGCGGTCGGACGCGCACAGGCAGGCCACGGTCGTCCCGCTGTCGGTGAACGCGGCCACGAGCTCGTCGGCCTCCCCCGAGCCGACGACCGGGGCGATGCCGGCGGCCTGGAACAGGTTGCTGGCGAACCCGACCCGGGCACTGGCCGCGGCCAGCGGGCCGAGCGCGGCCAGGAACACGGCCGGGCGGTGCGGGGCGGCGTCGGCCCGGTCGCGCAGCGCTTCGAAGTCCTGGGCGTAGCGGACGCGCGGCAACGGGCCGCCGTCGGGCCACGCCGGGGCGGGCGGCCGGACGAGCGGCTGCTCGGCCACGTCGGCGAACTCGCTCACGCCGGTGATGGGAGCCCGGCGGTGGGCGATGTCGTCGGCCCGCTGCTCGCGCGTGGCCGCCAGCCGGTCGCCGACCGTCCCGTCGCGCAGCGCGGCCAGCGCCCCGCCGGCCCGCTCCACGGCCGTGAACGTCGTCCAGGCCCGCTCGGCCAGCTGGTCGGTGAGCGACTCGATGTACCAGGAGCCGCCGGCCGCGTCGATGACCCGGGCCAGGCTCGACTCGTCGTGCAGCACGGCGTGGGTGTTGCGGGCGATGCGGCGGGCGAAGTCGTCGGGCAGGCCGATCGCGGCGTCGAACGGCAGCACGGTGATCGCCTCGGCCCCGCCGACCGACGCCGCGAAGCACCCGATCGTGGTCCGCAGCAGGTTCACCCACGGATCGCGCTGGGTCATCATCGCCGCCGAGGTCACCGCGTGCTGGCGCTGCCCGCGGCGGTCGGCCGCCGCGCCGCTGAGCTCGGCCACCCGGTCCCAGACCCGGCGGGCCGCCCGCAACTTGGCGATCGACAGGAACTGGTCGGCGGTGACGGCGAGCCGGAACTCCAGCGCGGCCAGCGCATCGTCGACGGCCAGGCCGGCGCCGACGAGATCCCGCAGGTAGCTCACGCCGACCGCGGTGGCCAGCCCGAGCTCGTCGGCGTCACTGGCCCCGGCCTCGTGGTAGACGGTGGCGTCGACAGTGGCCACCCGCAGGTTGGGGTACGCGGCGGCCCGGCCGGCCAACGCGCCGAGCAGTGTGCCGTCGGCGTCCAGGCCGGTGCGCGCGTACAGCCCGATCGGATCGGCGCCGAGCGTGCCGCTCAGTTCGGCCGGGTCGACGTCGCGGTCGGCGGCCAGGCCGAGCAGCACGTCGGCGGCGGCGGCGGTGTCGGCGCCGGCATCCAGCGCGATCGGGGCCAGGTCGAGGTAGACGCCGTCGAGGGCCGCGGCCAGGTCGGCCACCGCGAGGCCGCCGGTACCGAGCACCAGCCACAGCGACGTGGTGCCGCCGGCCAGATCGGCCAGCACGGCCTGGTTGACGCGCACCGGGTCGGGGTCGCTGTGCCGTTGCCGGACATCCCAGCCGGTCGCGGCCGCGGCCGACGCCGTGGCCGCCCGGACGAACGGCGGGTGGCCGGGCACCCCGTCGGTGGCCACGCTGTGCGCGTCGGCGGCCGTGTAGAGCGGCTGGAGCGTGATGCCGTCGTAGGTGGTCGTGCTCAGCGCGACCTCGGGGTCGGTGCCGTCGTCCCGCCCGGACTTGGCCAGCACCCCGGCCACCAGAGCCCGCCACTGCTCGCGCGTGGCAGCCGGAAATTCCGCGGCGAGCGCGAGGTGCTCAGGCGGGGCGGCCATGCCCGAATCGTATGGCGCATTGACGATTCCGGGCGCCTCGAGGTGGCCGATGTCTCCCGGCTGTGAATATGCCTCGTACCGGGAACGGCGCCCGCGCGCCCACCGTTGGACGGGTATGAACGGCGGGGCCGGGGCAGCGATGCGCAGAACCCGCACGACCGCGATCTGCGCCACGTTGCTGTGTGTCTTCGCCCTGCTCGCGCCCACGGCCGCCCGGGCCGGCACGGTGCACGCCACCCACCCCGGCCACCACGCCCTGCGGCTGGCCGCGGCCGTCGCCGTCGACCAGCCGACCCACGCGTTCCGGCTCGATCATCCCCAGCTGGTCGGCTCGGGCAGCGAATCCGCCGACGTCGCGCGCTTCGCCGCGGTCACAGCCAGGTCATCCTCGATCGTCAGTCCGGCCACAGTCGACTCACCGCGGACCCGAGGGCCCCCGGTGGACGGTTGCTCCTGAGCATCCGATCCGCCGACCCGCAAGGAGACCCGCATGAGTTCTTCGACGATGCCGGTACGCGGCACATCGACGCTTACCGACTCCCAGCTCGACCTGCTGCGTGAGCTGCTCGAGCAGCAACGCAGCTTTCGCTGCGACCAACTCGACCAGCTGCGCCAGGCCGCCTGCTGGCCGGGCGTTCGGCCACCGAAGAGGAGATCGCTCGAGGCGCTGATCGCCGGGGCCCGCGCCGCCCTGCGTGAGGTGCTCCGGGCCTTGCGGCGGATGGACGCCGGCAGCTACGGCCACTGCGAGCAGTGCGCCGAGCCGCTGCCGATCGAGCGGCTCGAGGTGCTGCCGCAGGTGGCGCACTGCATGTCCTGCCAGCGCGCCGCGCAGGGCAGCACCGCCGGCAGCGCCTGACGGCACCGGTCCCGCCCGTCGGCCTCCACTAGGCTCGGCGGGCGTGACCGGTAGCCACCCTCCCGCTGACGACCCCGCGGCCCAGGCGCGAGCCGCTGCGCAGGCGCTGGCCGAGCTCACCGGCGTGGCCGCGCCACGACGTGGCCGTGGTGCTCGGTTCGGGCTGGGTGCCGGCCATCGACGCCCTCGGCCCGGCGGCGGCCGACTCGCCGTCACCGACCTGCCCGGCTTCCTGCCCCCCGCCGTCGAAGGACACGCCGGGCGCATCCGCTCGCTGCACGTCGGCGGGCGCCAGGTGCTGGCCTTCCTGGGCCGCACCCACCTCTACGAGGGCCGCGGCGTCGAGGCGGTCGTGCACGGCGTGCGGGTGGCCGCCGCGGCCGGCTGCCGGGTCATCGTGCTCACCAACGCCTGCGGCGGGCTGCGGCCCGGGCTGTCGGTCGGCGACCCGGTACTGATCAGCGACCACCTCAACCTGACCGCGCGCACGCCGCTCGTCGGCCCGCGCTTCGTCGACCTCACCGACCTGTACAGCGCCCGGCTGCGGGCCCTGGTGCGCGAGGTCGACCCGTCCATCACCGAGGGCGTCTACGCGATGTTCCCCGGCCCGCAGTACGAGACGCCGGCCGAGGTCCGGATGGCCGGCGTGCTCGGGGCCGACCTGGTCGGGATGTCCACGGTGCTCGAGGCGATCGCGGCCCGTGCCGAGGGCTGCGAGGTGCTCGGCATCTCGCTGGTCACCAACCTGGCCGCCGGCCTCGGCGAACCGCTCGACCACGAAGAGGTGCTCGCCGCCGGGCTGGCCGCGGCCACCCGCATGGGTGGCCTGCTCGGACAGGTCATCCCCCAGCTATGACCGTGCTGCTCACCGGCGCGGCCGGGCGGATCGGTTCGGACCTCACGGCGCGGTTGCCGGCCTTCGGCTGGACGGTGCGCGGCTTCGACCGGACCGCGGCGGATGGCGGCGGTCACCGGCGACACCACGTCGCCCGCCGACCTGGATGCGGCGATGGCACGGCGTCACCGCCGTCGTGCACCTGGCCGGGATGCCGACCGAGGCGCCGTGGCCGGTGCTGCGCGAGGCGAACATCGACGGCACGTTCCAGGTCTTCGAGGCGGCCCGGCGCGCACGGTGTCGACGCGTGTCGTCTACGCGTCGTCCATCCATGCCACCGGGTTCACGCCCGGTGGCGGCGGGCCTGTCGACGGACAGCCCCGCCGCGTCCGGACACGCTCTACGGCGTCAGCAAGGTCTTCGGCGAGGTGCTCGGCCGCTACTACGCCGACCGCTACGGGATGCGGGTCGCCTGCCTGCGCATCGGCACGTTCGGCGAGCGCCCCGCGGACCCGACGTCGCTGTCGACCTGGCTGTCGCTCGGCGACTGCGCCCGGCTGGTCGATGCCTGCCTGCGTACGGCTGCGCTCAGCTACGCCGTGCTGTGGGGATTCTCGGCCAACACCCGCCGCACCTGGCCGCTGGATGACGCGCTGCGCCCTCGGCTACCGCCCCGAGGACGACGCCGAGGCAGTACGCCGACGCGCTTGCCCGACGGCGCCGTCCTACCCGTCCGACGTGCTGCTGGGCGGCGGGTTCACCAGTGCTGGTTTCGGCATCGACGAGGTGCTGGCGCGGTCATGATGTCCGACCGCACTGCGGACCAGGTGCAGGCGCTGGATCGACGACGAGGTCGACGACGCGGCGGCGGCGGAACTGCGCGACGCTGCTCGCCGCGGGCGACGACGCCGAACTCGCCGACCGGTTCAGCGGGCCGTTGACGTTCGGCACGGCCGGGCTGCGCGGGCCGCTGCGGGCCGGGCCGAACGGCATGAACCGCGCGGTCGTGCGCCGGCGCCGCGGCCGGCGTGGCCGCGTGGCTCGACGCGCCGCGGTCACGCCGGCGCGGCGGTCGTGATCGGCTACGACGGGCGGCACGGCTCGCGCGACTTCGCCGAGGACTCGGCCGCCATCTTCGCCGCCGCCGGTTTCGAGGCGCGGCTGCTGCCGCGGCTGCTGCCCACCCCGCTGGTCGCGTTCGCGGTGCAGCACCTCGGCGCCGCGGCCGGGGTGATGGTCACCGCCTCGCACAACCCGCCCGCCGACAACGGCTACAAGGTCTACGCCGCCGACGGCGCCCAGATCGCCCCACCGACCGACACCGAGATCGAGGCCGCGATCCGGGCTCGGTCGGGCCGGTGCGCGAGATCCCGCTCGACGCCGACGGGTAGTCACGTGCTCGACGAGTCGATCGTCGACGGACTACGTCGCCGCCGTCGCCGGCCTTATCGGCGCCGGCCCGCGGGACGTCCGCATCGTGCACACCGCGATGCACGGCGTCGGCACCGCCGGTCGTACGCAGCGTGTTCGCCGCGGCCGGGTTCGCGCCGCTCATCGCCGTGCCGCAGCAGGAGCAGCCCGACCCCGACTTCCCCACCGTCGCGTTCCCCAACCCCGAGGAACCCGGCGCGCTCGACCTCGCGTTCGCCCTCGCCCGCGACGGAGCGACGCCGACGTGATCATCGCCAACGACCCCGACGCCGACCGGTGCGCGGTCGCGGTGCCGTAGCCGAACCGGACGGCGAGTGGCGGATGCTGCGCGGCGACGAGGTCGGCGTGCTGCTCGCCGACGCGTTGCTGGCCAAGGGCGTACGCGGCACCTACGCCACGACGATCGTGTCGTCGACGATGCTGCGGGCGATCGCCGAGCGCCACGGCGTCGGCGTACGCCGAGACGCTCACCGGCTTCAAGTGGATCGCCCGGGCCGCGCCCGACCTCGTCTTCGGCTACGAGGAGGCGCTGGGCTACGCCGTCGCGCCCGACCTGGTCCGCGACAAGGACGGCATCAGCGCGGCGCTGCTCGTCGCCGAACTGGCGGCGGCGCTGAAGGCGCAGGGCTCGTCGCTGCCGCAGCGCCTCGACGAGCTGGCCCGGGAGTACGGGCGCTACGCCACCGACCAGATCTCCGTGCGGGTCGACGACCTGAGCGATCATCGCCGACACGATGGCCCGGCTGCGGGCCCAGCCGCCGACGACCCTGCTGGACGAGCCGGTCACGGTCACCGACCTGCTGCCCGGACGCCGACGTCGTGCGGCTGGCCTGGGCCGGCGGGCGCGCCGTCGTCCGCCCGTCCGGCACCGAACCCAAGCTCAAGGCCTACCTCGAGGTCGTGGTCGCCGACGGCTCGGCCGCCACCGCCGCGGACCGGCTGGCGCGGCTGCGGGCCGAACTCAGCGCCGCACTGGGCATCTAATGCTGGGTCGGGACGGCGCCGCCGGTGAGCCACTGCGCCCACGGCACGTTCCAGTCGCCGTAGCCCGCACCGAGTGACATCGCCGGGCCGTTCGCGTTCGGGTACGTGACGACGTCGCCGATCTCGAGCGTGTGGTAGAGGTGCTCGGCGTCCGGCGGCGCTCAGGTTCGTGCAGCCGTTGGACGAGTCGAAGTGGCCGAGGTTGGCCGAGGTTCCACGGCGCCGCGTGCAGGTACTCGCCGCCGTAGGTCAGCCGCTGGGTCCACTTGACGCCGCACTCGTAGTAGCCCGGCCCGCTCATGCAGATGCTGGCGCCCTTCTCCATGATCACCTTGATGCCCCGGGCGGTCGGCGTGTTCGTCGCGCCCAGCGACACCGGGTAGGTGCCGATCGGCTTGCCGTCGCTGACCAGGCTCAGCGTGTGCGTGGTGTCGTCGACGGTGGCGATGTTGGCCGCGCCGGTCGTGAACTCCAGGGTCAGGCTGTCGTCGAAGGCCAGGCCCTCTGCCGGCCGACAGGCCCTTGACGGGCAGGTTCATCGTGATCTTCGCGTGCGCCGGCCAGTACTGCTGCAGCCGGTAGTGCGCCTCGAGCGGGTAGCCCGGCTGCGCGGCCGACGTCTCGAAGAACCAGGCCCCGTTGGCCGGCTGCCCGTTCGACCGTCACCTTCGTCGCCTTCGCGAACGCGCTGCCGTCGGTGATCCGCTTCGACAGGTAGGCGATGATCGGGATGCCGACGCCGAACTGACTGCCGTCGCTGAACTTCAGCTTGACGTGGACGGGTGCGGTCGTCGGCGCCGGTGGCGCTGGTCTTCGGCGCCCCGTGCGCGGCCGTACCGGCCGACGAGCTGCGACACCGGGGCGGCGGGCGCCGGCCCCGTCGACGCTGCCGGCTCGACGAGTTGCGGAGCCACGAACAGCCCGCCGACGACGGCGATGACGGCCGCGGCCGCCGCGAGCGGGGCCAGCCACCCGAACCGGCGCCGGCTCGATCGGCCCGGTGGCTGTGGCCGGTCGGCCGGGCCGAGCCCGCTGTAGGGCGTCAACGGCGGGGGCATGCGGTTCTCGTCGACCGCGTGTACGCCTTGGCCGCGAAGGCTTCGGCGAGGCGCCGCTCGACGTAGTCGTCTCGTCGTCGTTCATGACTAGCCTCCAAGGACCCGCTGGAGCGAGGCCATGCCGCGACTGGCCGCCGACTTCACCGACCCGGCGGAGATGCCGAGGGTCTGCGCGATCTCGCGCTCGGACAGGCCGGACCAGTACCGCAGGATCAGGACTTCCTGCTGGCGCTGGGGCAGCGCGTGCACCGCGGCCAGCGTGGCCCGGTGCTCGTCATGCAGCAGTACGTCGTAGTCGGCGGCCGCGGTCGATTCCGGCTCGGCCACCCTCAGGTGCTTGCGGGCGACCTGGCGGCGCCGCAACACCGAGCGGGACAGGTTGACGACCGACGCGCGCAGGTAGGCCAGCGCCGCGGCCGGGTCGCGCAGCGAGCCGGCCTTCCGGTGCAGCGAGATGAACGCGTCCTGGACGACATCCTCGGCGCTGGACACGTCGTCGACGAGCAGCACCGCCAGGCGCACCAGCGCGACGCCAGTGCGCCTCGTAGAGCGCGGGGACGTCGACGCGGTCGACGGTAGCCGGGAAGTCGGCCATCTGCCCGCGCACGTCCTTCCCTCGGGTATCAGTTAATGACGCCGTCACATCCAGTAGTCGCGCAGCCGCCCCCCGAGGTTGGCTTGCCGCGTCGGATATTCCATCACACCGAGGCCGGGCCGCGGAAAAGTCGGCGCCGGGCTCAGCCCTGCTCAGCCCTTCCAAGCGGCCGTGACGGCCACGTCGGTGAGCTGCCCGGTGGTGGCTGTGCCGTATTTCACGTGCCACATCGGCCCGCTGGTGTCGAGCGCGCCGGCACCGGTGCCGTTGGGGCAGAGCAGGTTGAGGGACACCTTGCCGACGTTCTGCACCGTGCCGGTGGCCGCCACGCAGTGCGCCCCGTTGGCCAGCAGCACGGCCCACGGGTTCGTCGCCGCGCCGCGTGGGGTCACCGTGGGCAGAGCCGGGTCAGAGTGACCACCTGCGCGCTCGACCACGGGGCGGACACGCAGGCGACAGTGCCGGGGGTGACGGGGTGGTGGGGGGCGAAGCACGGGTCGGCGATCTGGCTGCCGACCAGGCAGCGGTAGGCGCCGGGCAGCGACACCAGGATCGAGGCTGGTCCAGCACTGCCGGTGGCGTGCTCGGCCACCGGCACGGTGAGTTCGTCGGTGGCGGTGTACGGGGTGAACGTCGTGATGACGGTGGCGTCGGGCGCCTTGGTCGAGGACAACTGTCCGCGCGGCGACCGGGCGTTGCCGCGGTGGCCGGAGGCGGAGGCCTTGCTGCAGCCCGCGACGACGACGCTCAGGCATGCGGCCAGGCAGCACGCGCCGAGAACGCGCAGAAATCCCGTCATCGCGACTCCCCTGGACCGGTCGCACTCGCCGCTCCTGACTACAAGACGTTCGAGGATCTCAGATCGTTGCCGGTCTGCGGCGGGTTTGGGTAACGATCTGATGTATCCGCACGGCTCAGGTGGGCACGCCTTGATCGCGAACTGCCGGCTGGTTCAGCGCGGCCCGAACTGCCGGTCGCCCGCGTCGCCGAGGCCGGGCACGATGTAGGCGTTGTCGTTCAGGCGCTCGTCGATGGCGGCGGTGAACACCCGCGCGGCCAGCCCGCTCTCGTCGATGCGGGCGAGGCCCTCGGGGGCGACGAGGGCGCAGACCACGGTGATGTCAGAGGCGCCGCGGGCCGACAGCAACTGCAGGCAGTGCAGCAGCGACCCGCCGGTGGCCAGCATCGGGTCGAGCACGATCACCGGCCGGCCGGCCAGTGACTCGGGCAGCGAGGCCATGTACGGCGTGGGCTCGTGGGTGTGCTCGTCGCGGGCCAGCCCGACGAAGCCCATCTGCGACTCGGGCAGCAGGTTGAACGCGGCCTCGGCCATCCCGAGCCCGGCCCGGAGCACCGGCACCAGCAGCGGCGGAGTGGCGATGACGACGCCGGTGGTCGGCGCGACCGGCGTGACGATCGGCGCGTCCGCGGTCGCCAGCGAGCGGGTCGCCTCGTAGACGAGCAGGGTCGCCAGTTCGCGCAGCGCGGCGCGGAACTCGGCATTGCTGCTGTTCTCGTCGCGCATCACGGTCAACCGGGCCTGGACGATGGGATGGTCGACGACGACGGTGTCCACGACAGCGCACCCTATGCGACCGGCCGCCGTCGGGCCACGCTGAGCGCGGCCGCGAGGCCGGCGAGGGCGATGAGGACGGCGACGGTCAGCCCGCCGCCGGCCGCCACCGGCAGCGTGGTCGAGACGATCGCGACCCCGGCCGCCGTGCCCGACGGCCCGCGCGGCGCTGACCAGGCCGCCGGTGAGCGCGGCCGCCCGCGACGGCACGCTGCCCATGATCAGGGCGTTGTTGGCCGGGGTGAACAGGCCGAGTCCGATGCCCAGGACGGCCAGGCTGAGCGCGAGCCCGACCGGGTGGATGCCGGCGAGCAGCAGCCCGACCAGGCCGGCGGCGGCGACGGCCAGGCCGAGGAAGCAGCGCGGCCGCGACGTCCAGGCGGCCGGCAGCACCCGGTCGGCGAGGGCGGCGGCCAGGGCGAAGCCGACCGGCAGTGCGGCCACGAGCAGGCCGGCGTGCAGAGGTGAGGTGCCGTGCGCCAGCACGAGCGCCGGCACGAGGACGATCGGACCGAACAGCAGCAGGTAGGCCAGCAGCGCGCCGCCCAGGCCGCGCAGTACGCCGGGCGCACCGAACACGGCCCGCAGGCCGTGCGCCGACTCGTCCGGACTCAACCGGGTACGGGGCAGCAGGAACCGGCCGAAGACGAGAGCGATGACGCCGATCGGCGCGTTGAGCGCGAAGACCCAGCGCCAGCCCAGGCTCTGGACGATCAGGCCGCCGACGGTCGGGCCGATGGCCAGCCCGGTGGCCTGGGCCGCGGCCTGCAGCCCCAGCGCGGCCCGCAGCCGAGCCCGCGGGGCCGAGGTCGAAACAAGGGCGACGCTGTTGGCCTGCAGCATGGCCGCGCCGGCGCCCTGGGCCACCCGGACGGCGATCAGCACGGCCAGGCTTGGTGCCAGCGAGCAGCCCACCGACGCCACGGTGAACAGCCCGAAGCCCCACAGGTAGACCCGCTTGCGGCCGAGCCGGTCCGAGGCCCGGCCGATCGGCACCAGCAGCGCCCCGAGCGCGACCAGGTAGGCCAGCGACACCCACTGCACCGCGGCCAGTCCGGTGCCGAACTCCCGGCCGATCGGGCGGTAGGTCAGGGTGACGATGCTGGCGTCGAGCTGGCCCAGGAAGGCGCCGAAGCTCACCGTGGCGACCGCGGCCACCCAGGCCCGGGGGTTGCGTAGCGCAGCCAATCGGGCCGCGGCCGCTCCCCGGGCACGAAGGCAGTGCTCACGGCCCCCAATCTAGGGGCGGCCCGCTCCGGCGCTTCCGCTCCTAGACTGAACAGGTGACGACCCTTGAGCGCCCCGCCGGTGCCGACCTGCGCGACGTGACCCGCGACGACGCCTCGCTGCGCCGCTTCCTGCACGGGCTGCCCGGCGTCGACCAGGTCGGGGCCGAGGGCCGGGCCGCCGGGCTGGCCACCCGCAGCATCAAGACCACGGCCAAGGCCTGGGCCATCGACACCGCCATCTCGATGGTCGACCTGACCACGCTCGAAGGCGCCGACACCCCGGGCAAGGTCCGCTCGCTGTGCGCCAAGGCCGCCCGCCCCGACCCGTCCGACGCCACCGTCCCGGCGGTCGCCGCCGTGTGCGTCTACCCCGACCTGGTCGAGACCGCGGTTGCCGCGCTGCGCGGCACGTCCGGTCGGCGGTGGCCAGCGTGGCCACCGCGTTCCCGTCCGGACGGGCGTCGCTCGACACCAAGCTGCACGACGTGCGCGACGCGGTGGCCGCCGGCGCCACCGAGATCGACATGGTCATCGACCGCGGCGCGTTCCTGGCCGGCCGCTACCTGCAGGTCTTCGACGAGATCGTCGCCACGAAGGCGCGCCTGCGGCAGCGCGCACCTGAAGGTCATCCTCGAGACCGGCGAGCTGGTCACCCTCGACAGCGTCCGGCGCGCGTCCTGGCTGGCCCTGCTGGCCGGCGGCGACTTCATCAAGACGTCCACGGGCAAGGTCACGCCGGCCGCGACTCCCCCGGTGGCGCTGGTGATGCTCGAGGCGGTCCGCGACTTCCACGCCGATGACCGGCGACGTGCGCGGCGTGAAGCTGGCCGGCGGCATCCGGACGTCGAAGGAAGCGGTGCGCTACCTGGTGATGGTGAACGAGGTGGCCGGCGAGCGACTGGCTCACGCCGGACCTGTTCCGCTTCGGCGCGTCCAGCCTGCTCAACGACCTGCTGCTGCAGCGGCACAAGCTCGCCACCGGCGACTACGACGGCCCCGACTACGTGACGGTGGACTGAAATGGCCACGGTCTTCGAGTACGCGCCGGCGCCGGAGTCGCGCGACATCGCCCGGCTCAAGCCGAGCTACCAGATCTTCGTCGACGGGCAGTTCCGCGACGGCTCGGGCGAGGCGGTCAAGACGATCAACCCGGCCGACGAGCAGCCGCTGGCCGAGGTGGCCGAGGCCGGCCCGGCCGACGTCGACGACGCGGTGGCCGCGGCCCGGCGCGCGTTCGACGGACCGTGGGGCTCGATGCCGGGCCAGGAGCGCGGCAAGTACCTGTTCCGCATCGCCCGGGCCATCCAGGAACGCGGCCGCGAGCTGGCCGTCCTCGAGTCCCTCGACAACGGCAAGCCGATCCGCGAGTCGCGCGACGTCGACATCCCGATGGCCGCGGCGCACTTCTTCTACCACGCCGGCTGGGCCGACAAGCTCGGCTACGCCGGCTTCGGCCCGACCCGCGGCCGATCGGCGTGGCCGGCCAGATCATCCCGTGGAACTTCCCGCTGCTGATGGCGGCGTGGAAGATCGCGCCCGCGCTGGCCTGCGGCAACACCGTCATCCTCAAGCCGGCCGAGACCACGCCGCTGACCGCGCTGGTGCTGGCCGAGATCATCGCCGAGGCCGACCTGCCGCCGGGCGTGGTCAACATCCTGGCCGGCGGCCCGGCGATCGGGCAGGCGCTCGTCGAGCACGACGACATCGACAAGATCGCGTTCACCGGCTCGACCGACGTCGGCAAGATCATCCAGCGGACGCTGGCCGGCACGTCGAAGCGGCTCTCGCTCGAACTCGGCGGCAAGGCGGCCAACATCGTCTTCGACGACGCCCCGCTCGACCAGGCCGTCGAGGGCATCGTCAACGGCATCTTCTTCAACCAGGGCCAGGTGTGCTGCGCCGGCTCGCGGCTGCTCGTGCAGGAGTCGGTCGCCGACGAACTGGTCGCGGCGCTGCAGCGGCGGCTGACCACGCTGCGCGTCGGCGACCCGCTCGACAAGAACACCGACGTCGGCGCGATCAACTCCGCCGCGCAGCTGGCCCGCATCCGCGAGCTCACCGACTCCGGCGAGGCCGAGGGCGCGACCCGCTGGTCGCCGCCGTGCGACCTGCCCGAGCGCGGCTTCTGGTTCGCGCCGACGGTGTTCACCGGCGTCTCGCAGGCGCACCGCATCGCCCGCGAGGAGATCTTCGGCCCGGTGCTGTCGGTGCTGACGTTCCGCACGCCGGCCGAGGCGGTCGAGAAGGCGAACAACACGCCGTACGGGCTGTCGGCCGGGCGTCTGGACCGAGAAGGGCTCGCGCATCCTGTCGATGGCCGCGCAACTGCGGGCCGGCGTGGTGTGGGCCAACACGTTCAACCGGTTCGACCCGAGCGCGCCGTTCGGCGGCTACAAGGAATCCGGCTTCGGCCGCGAGGGCGGCCGGCACGGGCTGGAGGCCTACCTTGCCCACTAAGGCGAAGTCGACGCAGCCCGAGTCCGAGCGGCTGCGGGTCCGCAAGACCTACAAGCTCTACATCGGCGGCGCGTTCCCGCGCTCGGAGTCCGGGCGCTCGTATCCGGTGCACGCGGCGTCGGGCGAGCTGCTGGCCCACGCCGCGCAGGCGTCCCGCAAGGACCTGCGCGACGCCGTGCTGGCCGCCCGCAAGGCGTTCGCGGGCTGGTCGGGCGCGACCGCCTACAACCGGGGCCAGGTGCTGTACCGGGTGGCCGAGATGCTCGACGGCCGCCGCGAGCAGTTCGCGGCCGAGGTCGCGGCGTCGGAGGGCGGCTCGGCGGCGGCGGCGCTGGCTCAGGTCGACGCCGCCATCGACCGCTGGGTGTACTACGCCGGGTGGTCGGACAAGTACGCGCAGGTGGTCGGCAGCACCAACCCCGTCGCCGGGTCGTACTTCAGCTTCTCGCTGCCCGAGCCGACCGGCGTCGTGGGCGTGGTCGCGCCGCAGGACTCCAGCCTGCTCGGCCTGGTGTCGGTGCTCGCCCCGGTCGTCGCCACCGGCAACACCGCCGTCGTCATCGCCGCCGAGCAACGGCCGCTGCCGGCGAGCTCGTTCGCCGAGGTGCTGGCCACCTCCGACCTGCCCGGCGGCGTGGTCAACCTGCTCACCGGCTTCACCGCCGAGCTGGCGCCGTGGCTGGCCGGGCACCGCGACGTCAACGCGCTCGACCTCACCGGTGTCGCCGACGCCGACCGCAAGGCGCTGCAGATCAAGGCCGCCGACAACGTCAAGCGCGTCTTCGTGCCGCGCGAGACCGACTGGTCGGCCGATCCGGGCACGTCGCGGCTGGGCGCGTTCGTCGAGACCAAGACCGTCTGGCACCCGATCGGCGTCTGATCCGACGCGCCCGCCCGTCAAGGTGTGCAAGTAGTGCTACAGTTGCGTCACATGAGCCACTGGTGGCCGCACGGGACCTGCGCAACCACACGGCAGACGGTCCTCGGGCACAGCGAGCCGACGGCACGCCCCGTGACGATCACCGTGAATGGCGTGCCCGTGGCCGAGATCGGTCCCGTGCGATCGGCGCGTTCGCCGTTCCTCTCCAAAGCCGAGTTCATCGAGTTGCTGACGCACCAAGCCGACCCAGCGTTGAGCGCCGATCTCGAGAGACTCGCTGGTCGAGACGACTCGATGACGCTCGATCCGCTGGTGACCGGACGCGCCTGCGCTGCTCGACACCAGCGTGCTGATCGCTCGTGAGAGCGGTCGGAGCCTCGATGTCCGGTCGGTGCCTGACCAGACCGCAGTGACGTCGTTGTGACCGCTGCGCCGAGTTACACGCCGGGCGTGTTGGCGGCACCGGATACGTCCACCCGCGCTCGCCGGATGGCGACGTTGCGATGCAGTCTCTGTCGTGCCAGCGATGCCGGTTACCGCTGAGGCCGCCAGGCACATGGGCGCACACTGCGCGTGCGCGCTGACCGAGGAAGGCCACGCGGCGAAGGTGAACGACCTGTGGATCGCCGCGAGTCGCAGCCGCGAACAAGATGGACGTCCGTCAGCCAGGACGGCAGACTTCGACGCGATCGAGAGCGTCAGCAGCCCGCGGGTCATCCGGGTCGCGACCCAGCCCTCACCACGTCGAGTCGGGGCGCCCGGTAGGTTCGCGGGCATGACGAGCTCGCTGGACGCCGCGATCATCCCGATCACGCTCACCGTCAACGGCCGCATCGGCCTCACCCTCTGGGCGCCGCCGTGGGAGGACGACGAGGGCGAGGAATGGCAGGGCTTCCTCGGCGACGGCGCCAAGATCCTGCTCTACCCCAACGCGCGCGAGCTGGCCGCGTTCATCGCCTCGGGCGAGGAGAACGACCTGTCCGACCACCCGGCCTGGGGCTACGTCCAGAAGCTGACGCCCGACGAGCTGCGCCCGGGCGGCGAGGACGCCTACAACCTCGACGCGGTCTACGAGTGGGCCGCCGAGGATCCCGACCCGGTGCACGTCTCGAGCCTGGCCAACGTCGTCGACATGGTCGCCAAGATCGCCGACTGCTGCGACGACGGCGCGCTGCGCCGGCTGGTCGAGAACACGCCCGAGTACGAGGAGCTCGTCGACGAGGACGTCAGCTACCAGGGCAAGGACGGCCGCAAGCGCTGGAGCGAGCTCGGCGACACGATCGCCGACTCGTGGGAGCGCGCGATCGCCCGGGTCGAGTCCTGGCTGTCGTGGCAGGGCGACTTCTCCGACAGCCGGAACTCGAGGCCGAGAACGTCTGGGACCGCATCGGCGCCGAGCCCATCGAGATCGTGCTGCCCGACGCGACCTACCTGACCGTGCGCGCCGAGGTCACCGGCCGACGCCGAGGGCGACGACACCGAGGTCGTGTTCCTCGGCGGCGACGACACGGTCGCGGTGTTCACCGACGTCGCCGCCCTGGCCCAGTACTGCCGCACGGCCGAGGAGCACGAGCTGCACAAGCTCGAGTGGTGGGAGGAGCTGGCCGACGTCGAGGACGACGACGTCTTCGCGCCCGCGCTCCGACGACTCACTACGACCTGCGCAAGCCGTCGGCCCGCGGCGCGGAACTGCTGGGCGAGCTGGCCGCGTTCTGCCGGCTCGACGCCGACACCGCCCTGCTCGACGAGCCGATCGACAAGAACACCGACCGCGACGACTGGAGCGCCCTGGTCGCCGAGGTGCAGACCTGCCTGCAGGTCGCAGGACTAGCGCCGAACGGCTCGAGCGCGGGCGCATCGAGGAAGGCCGCGCGACCTCGGGCGCGGCGGTGCGCACGGCGTCGGCGGCCTCGTCGTCGAAGCGGGACTGCGACGCGCGCTCGGCCGCGACCCGGGCGACGTAGGTGTCGACCTCGCGGGTGCGCGTCGCCGCGTCCCAGCCGAGGATGTCGCCGACCAGCGTCGGCCACCGCCTGCGCACAGGCCACGCCCCGGTGCGGGTACTCGATCGAGATGCGGGTGCGGCGGGTGAGCACGTCCTCCAGGTGCAGCGCGCCCTCGTGCGTGACCGCGTACCGGATCTCGGCCATCAGGTAGTCCGGCGCGTCCGGGACGGTCGCCAGCAGCGCCGGGTCGAGCAGGCCCGGGTCGAGCACGTCGCGGATCATCGAGCCGTACCGGTTGAGCACGTTGCGCACCCGGTGCGGGTGCAGCCCGTACTCGCCGGCCAGCGCGTCGACCTGGTTGCGCATCGCGAAGTAGCCGTCGGCGCCGAGCAGCGGCACCCGGTCGGTGCACGACGGGGCGACGCGGCGGGGCAGGTCCTCGGCGCCGGCGTCGACCGCGTCGGCGGCCATCACCCGGTAGGTCGTGTACTTCCCGCCGGCGATCGAGATCAGCCCGGGCACGACCCGCGCCACCGCGTGCTCGCGCGACAGCGCCGACGTCTCCTCCGACTCGCCGGCCAGCAACGGCCGCAGCCCGGCGTACACGCCGTCGATGTCGTCGTGGGTCAGCGGCGAGACCAGCACCTCGTTGACGCAGTCGAGCAGGTAGTCGATGTCGGACTTGGTCGCCGCCGGATGGGCCAGGTCGAGATTCCAGTCGGTGTCGGTCGTGCCGATCAGCCAGTGGTTCTTCCACGGGATGACGAACAGCACCGACGACGCCGTGCGCAGGATCAGCCCGGCGTCGCCGGTGATCTTCTCGCGCGGCACGACGATGTGCACGCCCTTCGACGCGCGCACCCGGAACCGGCCGCGGCCGCCGGACAGGGCCTGGATCTCGTCGGTCCAGACGCCGGTGCAGTTGAGCACCACGCCGGCGCGGACGGTCGTCTCCCGGCCGTCCTCGGCGTCGCGGACGCGTCACGCCGACGACCCGGTCGGTCTCGCGGGCGAAGCCGACCGCCTGCGTGGACGCGCGCACCACCGCGCCGTAGCGGGCGGCCGTGCGCGCGACGGTCAGCGTGTGCCGCGCGTCGTCGGCCTGCGCGTCGAAGTAGCGCACCGCGCCGACCAGCGCGTCGGGCTTGCAGGCCCGGGAACATCCGCAGGGCCGCGCGCCGGCTGCAGCTGCTTCTGGCCGGGCATCGTGCTGCGCCCGCCCATCGTGTCGTAGAGCGCCAGCCCGGCGGCGACGTAGGGCCGCTCCCAACCGCGGTGCGTGAGCGGGTAGAGGAACGGCACCGGCTTGACCAGGTGCGGCGCGATGCGGGTCGTCATCAGCTCGCGCTCGCGCAGCGCCTCGCGGACCAGGCCGAACTCGAACTGCTCGAGGTAGCGCAGCCCGCCGTGGAACAGCTTCGACGAGCGGCTCGACGTGCCGGCGGCGAAGTCGCGCGCCTCGACCAGCGCGACGGTCAACCCGCGGGTGGCCGCGTCCAGGGCGGCGCCCGCGCCGGTGACGCCGCCGCCGATCACGACGACGTCGAACTCGTCGTCGGCCAGCCGCAGCCAGGCCGCCTCGCGGTAGGCCGCGTCCAGGCGCGAGGCGGCGCCGCCTTTGGGGATGGTCGGGCCGGGCGGGTCCGTCACACTGCTCCCCTCCATCACTGGCAGGCTAGCCGCATGGCTTCCGTCGTCGCGGCGATCGACCAGGGCACCACGTCGACGCGGTGCATGCTCTTCGACCACGACGCCCGGGTGGTCGCGCTGGAGCAGGTCGAGCACCGCCAGCACCTGCCCGCGGCGGGCTGGGTCGAGCACGACGCCGCCGAGATCTGGTCGAACACCCGCCGGTGCTGGGCGGCGCGGTGGCGCGGGCCGAACTCGGCGCCGGCGACGTCGCCGCCGTCGGCATCACCAACCAGCGCGAGACGGCCGTGGTCTGGGACCGCGCCACCGGCGAGCCGATCGCCCCGGCGATCGTCTGGCAGGACACCCGCACCCAGGCGATCTGCGACGAGCTCGGCGCGCTCGGCGGCGGCACCGGACCGCTACCGCGACCGGGTCGGCCTGCCGCTGGCCACCTACTTCGCCGGCCCGAAGGTGCGCTGGCTGCTCGACAACGTCGACGGCGCCCGGGCCCGCGCCGAGGCCGGCGAGCTCGCGTTCGGCACGATCGACAGCTGGCTGGTGTGGAACCTCAGCGGCGGCGCGGCGAACGGCGTGCACCTCACCGACGTCACCAACGCCTCGCGCACCATGCTCATGGACCTCGACACGCTGCAGTGGGTGCCGGACATCGCCGCCGACATGGGCATCCCGCTGTCGATGCTGCCGGAGATCCGCTCGTCGTCCGAGGTGTACGCCGACGTGCGCGAGCGCGGCCCGCTGGCCGGCGTGCCGATCGCGGGCATCCTCGGCGACCAGCAGGCGGCCACGTTCGGGCAGGCCTGCCTCGAGGTCGGGCGAGGCCAAGAACACCTACGGCACCGGCAACTTCCTGCTGCTCAACACCGGCACCGACAAGGTGCTCAGCGACAACGGCCTGCTGACGACGGTCTGCTACGCGCTCGGCGACCAGCCGCCGGTCTACGCGCTGGAGGGTTCGATCGCGGTCACCGGCTCGCTCGTGCAGTGGCTGCGCGACAACCTCGGCCTGATCACCGACGCCGGGCATGTCGAGGCGCTGGCCCGGACGGTGGACGACAACGGCGGCGCCTACTTCGTGCCCGCGTTCTCCGGGCTGTTCGCGCCGTACTGGCGCCCGGACGCCCGCGGCGCCCTGGTCGGGCTGACCCGCTTCGTCAACCGCGGCCACATCGCCCGGGCCGCGCTGGAGGCGACCGCGTTCCAGACCCGCGAGGTCGTCGACGCGATGAACGCCGACTCCGGGCGTCGCGCTGACCGAGCTGCGGGTCGACGGCGGCATGGTCGGCAACGAGCTGCTCATGCAGTTCCAGGCCGACATCCTCGACGTGCCGGTGGTGCGGCCGGTGGTTGCCGAGACGACCGCGCTCGGCGCCGCGTACGCCGCCGGGCTCGCCGTCGGCTTCTGGTCCTCGACCGACGAGATCCGGGCCAACTGGACAGCCGACAAGCGGTGGGAGCCGGCCATGGACGCCGGACCGGCGCGAACGAGCTGTACGCCGACTGGAAGAAGGCGGTCACCAAGACGTTCGACTGGGTGGAGCAGCCGCTGACGGCAAGCGGCCTGGAACGCGTCTGGACGTCACCGACTGTGAGCACCCTGCCGGCCGTCCCGCTGTCCGTCCTCGACCTGGCTCCGGTGGGTGAGGGCTCGACGTCCACCGAGGCGGTACGGGCCACGATCGCGCTGGCCCGGCGAGCCGACGAACTCGGCTTCACCCGGTTCTGGCTGGCCGAGCACCACAACATGCCCGGTATCGCCAGCTCGGCGCCCACCGTGCTCATCGGGGCCGTCGCGGCGGCAACCGCAGCGGATCCGGGTCGGCTCGGGCGGCGTGATGCTGCCCAATCACGCGCCGCTCGTCGTCGCCGAGCAGTTCGGCACGCTGGCCGCCCTGTACCCGGGCCGGATCGACCTCGGCCTCGGCCGGGCGCCGGGCACCGACCGGATGACCGCGGCCGCCCTGCGCCGCTCGGCCGAGCAGCTGGGCCCGGACGACTTCCCCGAGCAACTCGGCGAGCTCGGCCTGCTTCCTGGCCGGCGAGTTCCCCGACGGGCACCCGTACCAGGCAATCCACTCGGTGCCGCACGCCGCGGCCACGCCGCCGATCTGGCTGCTCGGCTCCAGCCTCTACAGCGCCGAGCTGGCCGGCATCCTCGGCCTGCCGTTCGCGTTCGCGCACCACTTCAGCGCGACGCACACCCTGCCGGCCCTGGAGCGCTACCGCTCGGCGTTCCGCCCGTCGGCCGCCCTCGACGAGCCGTACGCGATCGTCACCGTGCAGGCCGATCTGCGCGCCCGACGACGACGAGGCCGACCGCATCGCGCTGCCCGCCGCGCTGTCGTTCCTGCGGCTGCGTCAGGGCCGGCCCGGGCAGCTGCCGACGCCCGAGCAGGCCGCGGCCTACCCGTGGACGCCGGAGGAGCGGGCGTTCGTCGCGCCAGCGCCGCGACGGCCAGGCCATCGGCGGCCCGGAGACGGTGCGCGCGGCCCTGGCCGACCTGCTGAGCGCCACCGCGGCCGACGAGCTGATGCTCAGCACCCTGGTGCACGCGCCGGCCGACCGGATCCGCTCCACCGAGCTGATCCGCGGCCTGTTCGGCGACGTGCCGGCCGGACTCGCGCCAGGCGGTCGCGTTCTGAGCCCGTCCGTCGGTCAAGATGGACGGGTGAGATCGACGGTTGGCGCGGCGCCCTGGCGTGGCTACCGCCGCCGTCGTCTGCGTCGCCGTGGTGCACGTCGCCGCGTGTCCTCGGACGCGACGTCCGGCCACGGCACGTCCAGCCACACGCAGTCGACGCCCGGCAGCGTCGCCGCCGGATCGACCACGTTCGCCGGCGCCGCCGCCGAGCTCGACCGCACCGCCCCCACCCAGCCTGGCCCAGCGGGTGCTGGCCGGCATGACCGAGGCCGAGCGGGTCGGCCAGCTGCTCATGGTCGACTGCCCGAGCACCGGCGTCGGCCGACGCGACCGTGACCGCGATCGGCATCGTACCACGTCGGCTCGGTGATCCTCGACGGCACCAGCCAGCTCAGCGTCGGCCGCGACCGCACAGCATCACCGCCGTGCTGCAGGCAGCGGGCGTCCCGCCGACGCCGAGTCTGTTCGTCGCCACCGACCAGGAGGGCGGGCAGGTGCAGCGGCTGCAGGGCCCGGGCTTCTCGGCCGATCCCGAGCGCGGTCGCCCAGGGCACGCTCGCACCGACGCACGCTGCAGGCCGACGCGCAGCAGTGGGGCAGCCAGCTGCAGGCGGCCGGCGTCAACGTCGACCTGGCGCCGGTGCTCGACACCGTGCCGCCGACTTCGGCTGCAACCCGCCGATCGGCGACCTGGACCGCGAGTACGGCCGCAACCCGGCCGCGGTCAGCAGTCACGGCAACGCGGTCGCCGCAGGGGCTGGCCGCGGCCGGCGTCGACGCCACCGTCAAGCACTTCCCCGGGCTGGGCCGGGTCACCGGCAACACCGACCTGACGACGCGGCGTGCCCGACACGGTC
This sequence comes from uncultured Actinomycetota bacterium, assembly GCA_963713245.1. GTDB lineage: Bacteria > Actinomycetota > Actinomycetes > Mycobacteriales > Jatrophihabitantaceae > CAVQKZ01. The sequence continues at coordinate 1,981,254 of CAVQKZ010000001.1, read as the reverse complement.
ACCACCCGCCACGACCCCTACCTCGCGCCGTTCGCGGCCGCGATCCGGCCGGCGTGCCGTTCGTGATGGTGTCGACGGCGATCTACACCCGCATCGACCCGGACCACCCGGCCGCGTTCTCGCGCACCGTCGTCACCGGCATGCTGCGCCAGCGACCTGGGCTTCCGCGGCGTCGTCATCAGCGACGACCTGGGCATCGCCAAGCAGGTCAGCGGCTACGTCGATCGGCGAGCGGGCGGTCGACTTCGTCGCCGCCGGCGGCGACATCGTGCTCACCGTCGACGCGACGCAGGCCGCCGACGATGACCGCGGCCCTGCTGGCCCGGGCCGAGCAGCGACCCGACGTTCAAGGCCCAGGTCGACGCGGCCGCGCTGCGCGTGCTGCAGGCCAAGCAGGCCCGCGGCCTGCTGCACTGACGACCGCGCCGATCAGGCGAGCAGCTGCGCGTACGCCGGCTTGATCTGCTCGTTGATGATCTCGAGCCGGTCGTCGAACGGGATGAACGCGCTCTTCATCGCGTTGATCGTGAACCACTGCAGGTCGGCCCAGCCGTAGCCGAACGCCTCGGCGAGCAGCGTCATCTCGCGGGTCATCGACGTGCCGCTCATCAGCCGGTTGTCGGTGTTCACGGTGACCCGGAAGTGCCGCTTGCGCAGCACGCCGATCGGGTGCTCGGCGATCGACTCGGCCGCGCCGGTCTGCACGTTGGACGACGGGCACATCTCCAGCGGGATGCGCTTGTCGCGCACGTACTGCGGCCAGCCGGCCCAGCGTGCCGCCGGCGGTGATGTCGTCGACGATGCGCACGCCGTGCCCGAGCCGGTCGGTGCCGCACCACTGGATCGCCTCCCAGATCGACGGCAGCCCGAACGCCTCGCCGGCGTGGATGGTGAAGTGGAAGTTCTCGCGGCGCAGGTACTCGAAGGCGTCCAGGTGCCGGGTGGGCGGGAAGCCGGCCTCGGCGCCGGCGATGTCGAAGCCGACGACGCCGTTGTCGCGGTAGGCCACGGCCAGCTCGGCGATCTCGCGGGAGCGGGCGGCGTGGCGCATCGCGGTGAGGATCGCGCCGACCCGGATGCGCTGGCCCTGCTCGGCCGCGACCGCGCTCGCCGGCCCGGAAGCCGGCGAGGACCGCCTCGACGACCTGCTCCAGGCTCAGCCCCGAGTCGATGTGCTGCTCGGGCGCCCACCGGATCTCGGCGTAGACCACGCCGTCGTCGGCGAGATCCTCGACCGCCTCGCGGGCCACCCGGCGTCAGGCCGGCGGCGGTCTGCATGACCGCGACGGTGTGCGCGAACGTCTCGAGGTACCGCTCCAGCGAGCCGGAATCGGCCGCCTCGCGGAACCAGGCCGCCAGTTCGACGCGCGTCGGTGCTGGGCAGCGCCCGGTAGCCGATCTCGGCCGCCAGTTCGATGATCGTGGCCGGCCGCAGGCCGCCGTCGAGGTGATCGTGCAGCAGCACTTTGGGGGCCAGGCGGATCGCGGTGTCGTCGATGGGCGTCGGCATGGTGCTCACGCTAGCGACATGGCTGCTCATGCCCGCTCACGGCCCGTCAGGACACTCATAGGTGACAGTGGTAGAAAGTGATCCGGGACGCCCAAACCGGACATGTCCGACCCTCGGTGAGCGACGCAGTCCGTGCGGGAAGGGAGGGTGCATGCAGCAGACAGCTGTGTCCGTGCACGGGCTCGTCAAGCGTTTCGGCGAGGTCGAGGCCGTGCGCGGCATCGACCTCGAGATCCCCGCCGGCGAGGTGTTCGGCTTCCTCGGCCCGAACGGTGCCGGCAAGTCGACGACGATCAGCATGCTGTGCACCCTGCTCACCCCCACCGCAGGGTCGGCGCTGGTGGCCGGCTACGACGTCGTCCGCGAGCGCGACCTGGTTCGGCGCAACATCGGCCTGGTCTTCCAGGACACCACCCTCGACACCTACCTGAGCGCCGAGCGCAACCTGCGCCTGCACGCCGAGCTCTACGGCGTCGCCCGCGAACTGGTCGCCGAACGGATCCGCGCAGGTGCTCGACATGGTCGGGCTGTGGGACCGCCGCGCCAGCCTGGTCTCCACGTTCTCCGGCGGCATGAAGCGGCGCCTCGAGATCGCGCGCGGCCTGCTGCACTCGCCGCGGGTGCTGTTCCTCGACGAGCCGACGGTCGGTCTCGACCCGCAGACCCGGGCCTCGATCTGGGACTACATCGGCGAGCTGCGCGAGGCCGAGGACATCACGATCTTCATGACCACCCACTACATGGACGAGGCCGAGTACTGCGACCGCATCGCGATCATGGACCACGGCCGGATCATCGCCCTCGACACCCCCGTGGCCCTCAAGGCCAGCGTCGGCGAGGACCGCGTCCAGATCCAGACCGACGACGACCCGGCCGCGATCACCGCCCTGGACGAGCACTTCGGCCTGCAGGCGACGATGGCCGAGGGCGCGGTCACCTTCCGGGTCGCGCAGGGCGAGCACTTCGTCCCCAAGCTGTTCGCCGACTTCCCGGTCGCGATCCAGGCGGTCAGCGTGGCCCGCCCGTCGCTGGACGACGTCTTCATGTCCTACACGGGCACGACCATCCGCGACGCCGAGGCCGGCGCCGGCGACCGCGTCCGCCACAGCGCGCAGATCTTCGGCCGGGGGCGGTGACGGTGTCGATCGCCGTGGCCCGAACCGTGGCCGTCCGGGTGCCGCCGCGCACGGCCAGCGGTGAGCTGCGCGCGGTCAAGATCGTGTGGGAGCGCGAGGTCCGGCGCTTCGCCAGCGACCGGCTGCGGATGATCACCTCGCTGATCCAGCCGTTGCTGTTCCTGTTCGTCCTCGGCACCGGGCTGTCGAGGATCGCCGACGCCGGCACCGGCGGGCTGAACCTGCGCACCTTCCTCTACCCCGGCATCCTGGCCATGGCCGTGATGTTCACGGCGATGTTCTCGGCCGCCTCGATCGTCTGGGACCGCGAGTTCGGCTTCCTGCGCGAGATGCTGGTGGCCCCGATCCGGCGCAGTTCGATCGTCATCGGCAAGTGCCTGGGCGGGGCCACGGTGGCCACGTTCCAGGGCGTGCTGGTGATCTGCCTGGCCGGCCTGGTCGGCGTGCCCTACGCGCCGTCGCTCATCCTCGAGGTGTTCGCGATGCAGGTGCTGCTCGCGTACACGCTCACCGCGTTCGGCGTGATGGTGGCGGCCCGGATCAAGCAGATCCAGTCGTTCATGGCCCTGACCCAGATGCTGATCATGCCGCTGTTCTTCATCTCCGGCGCGATCTTCCCGGTCACCGGCCTGCCCACCTGGCTGACCGTGCTCAACCGGGTCGACCCGCTGACCTACGCCGTCGAGCCGATGCGCCGGGTCGTGTTCGCCCACCTCAACCTCAGCCCGGAGCGTCAGCCACCGGCTGGCCCCGGCGTCACCTGGGTCGGCTGGCACGTGCCGTCACTCTCTGCGCCGGCGTGGTCGCCCTCCTGGGCGTGGCCATGACCGCGGTCGCCATCGCCGAGTTCAGCCACAGCGACTGAGCCCGGCCGCGTCAGCTGATCGGCGGTCGAGGACCAACGGCGGGGCCTTGAAGTCGGTGTCGTCCGCATCGATGTCGTAGCCGCCTTCGAGGGCGGCGAGCGCGCGCTCGAAGAGGGCGGGGTCGTCGGCGTGCAGTTCCAGCAGCGGCTGCCCGGCCTGGACGGCGTCACCGGGCTTGGCGAGCAGCACCACGCCCGCGCCCGCGGAGACCGCGTCCTCCTTGCGGGCCCGGCCGGCCCCGAGCCGCCACGCCGCCACCCCGACCGCCAGCGCGTCCAGTCGGGTCAGCACCCCGGACGCCGGAGCGAGGACCACGTGCCGCTCGCGGGCCACCGGCAGCGCCGCGTCCGGGTCACCGCCCTGCGCCGCGATCATCCGCCGCCACACGTCCATCGCCCGCCCGTCGCGCAGCGCGTCGGCCGGGTCGACGGCGTCGAGCCCGGCGCCGGCCAGCATCTCGCGGGCCAGCGCGAGCGTCAGCTCGACGACGTCGGCCGGGCCGCCGCCGGCCAGCACCTCGACCGACTCGGCCACCTCGAGCGCGTTGCCGGCGGTACGCCCGAGCGGCGTCGACATGTCCGTGAGCAGCGCGACGGTGCGCACGCCGTGCGCGGCGCCGAGCGAGACCATGGTCGAGGCCAGCTCGCGGGCCGCCTCGAGCCGACTTCATGAACGCGCCGGTGCCGACCTTGACGTCGAGCACGAGCGCCGCCGAGCCCTCGGCGATCTTCTTGCTCATGATCGACGACGCGATCAGCGGGATCGACTCGACCGTGCCGGTGACGTCGCGCAGCGCGTAGAGCTTGCGGTCGGCCGGCGCGAGCTGGTCGCCGGCCGCGCAGACCACCGCGCCGACGTCGTTGAGCTGGCGCACGAAGTCGTCGTTGGACACCGCGGCCCGCCAGCCCGGGATCGACTCCAGCTTGTCGAGCGTGCCGCCGGTGTGACCGAGCCCGCGGCCGGACAGCTGCGGGACGGCCGCCCCGCACGCGGCCACCAGCGGCGCGAGCGGCAGCGTGATCTTGTCGCCGACGCCGCCCGTGGAGTGCTTGTCAGTCGTCGGGTCGGCGCACGCCGGACAGGTCCAGCCGCTCCCCCGAGGCGATCATCGCCGCCGTCCACCGGGCCAGCTCGGCCGCCGACAGGCCGCGCAGCAGCACGGCCATGGCCAGCGCCGCCATCTGCTCGTCGGCGACCACCCCGCGCGTGTAGGCCGAGATCACCCAGTCGATCTGCTCGTCGCGAGAGCTCGCGCCCGTCGCGCTTGGTGCGGATGACGTCGACCGCGTCGAACGGTTCAGCCACTGAGATCCTCGCCGCCGAACGGCAACGGCAGCAGTTCGATCATCGGCTTCGGTCCCTTCGACGGTGTCGACGAGCAGGTCCGGGCCGCCGTGCTCCCACAGCAGCTGCCGGCACCGCCCGCACGGCATCAGCACCGAGCCGTGGGAGTCGACGCAGGCGAACGCCACCAGCCGGCCGCCGCCGGTGGCGTGCAGCGCCGACACCAGCCCGCACTCGGCGCACAGCGTCAGCCCGTACGACGCGTTCTCGACGTTGCAGCCGACGACGACCCGGCCGTCGTCGACGAGCGCGGCCGCGCCGACCGGGAACTGCGAGTACGGCGCGTACGCGCGGCCCATCGCCTCGAGGGCGTTGCGGCGCAGTCCGGGCCAGTCCACAGATGTCATCTCATCAGCCTTTGACGTAGGGCTCGCCGTCCGCGGCCGGCGCCTGCACGCGGCCGACCAGTCCGGCGACGGCGAACAGGGTGACCAGGTACGGCAGCATCAACAGGAACGTTCGACGGGAATCTGCACCGGCGTGCCCAACACCGACAGCAAGCGTCTGCAGCCCGGCGGTGAAGCCGAACAACAGCGCCGCGCCGACCGCACCCCGCGGGCTCCAGCGGCCGAAGATCACCGCGGCCAGGGCGATGAACCCCTTGCCGGACGTCATCCCGATCGGGTTCTTGGCGAACGCGCCGGACCGCGCCGATCGTCAGGTACGCCCCGCGCCAGGCCGGCGACCGATGCCGCCCAGGATGACGTTGCGATAGCGGGTGCGCAGCACCTTGATCCCGACCGTGTCCGCCGCCCGCGGATGCTCGCCCACGGCCCGGGTGCGCAGCCCCCATCGGGTGCGGAACAGGGCGACGTCGATGACGATGATCAGCACGTACGTCAGGTACACGATGATGTTGGCGTCGAACAGCGGCTGGCCGATGACCGGGATGTCGCCGAGCAGCGGAACTTCAGTCGCGTATCAGGACCAGGCCGGGAGTTGTAGGTGGTCCGGGTGCGTCTGCATCAACGCGTCGTAACCGAAGCCGGTGAGCGCCCAGGGCGAGCACGTTGATGACCACGCCGAGCACGACCTGGTTCACGACGAACTTGATCGCGAACACGGCCAGCAGCGCACCGAACAGCCCACCGGCCACGATTGCGGCGACGACGCCCACGCCCAGGTTGTGGGCCATGCGTCGCCGGCCAGCGCCCCGGCGAACGCGCCGACGAGCATCTGCCCCTCGATCGCGACGTTGATCACGCCGGTGCGCTCGCACAGCATGCCGGCCATCGCGCCCGAGGATGAGCGGGACGGCCAGGAACAGCGTGGTCTGCAGCAGGCCCACGCACGTCGATCGGGTTGCCCGACGTAGCCGGTGCCGGCCCAGCACAGGAACGCGACACGAACAGCAGCCGACGACCGCCGAGCAGCACCCACTTCGTGCGCGCGCGCGGAGAAATCCGCGCGACAACTGCCACAGCGCCGAGCCGCAGATCGACCGCACCGCGCGATGATCGCCGCGCCCTCGGCCGGGAAGCGCATGATCGGGGATGTGGACCTTGTCGCCGAACTGCGACAGCGGGAACGCCGCGTCGCCGGGCTTCGCGCCGACGCCCCACGCGAAGATGGTGATCAGACCGGCAAGCAGGATCGACCGCGCCGGACATCCAGCGCGCTGGCGCCGCGACAGACCGAGCTCGACGACAGTGCGCGTGACGACGAGTTCGTCCGTCGGGCCCGGCGGCATTCGACGGTCGGCGGTCATCCGTTCCATCCCTTCGCGAGCTGCCGCGACCCCGCCACCGCGCGAGTCGCGCAGCCGGAAGATGACCCGGATCAGGCCCGGCGCGGCGATGAACAGGACGATGACGGCCTGCATCACCTGGACCAGTCCGTCGGCGTCCCGTGTTCGGCCAGCAGGTCTGCACGCTGCCGGCCCGCAACGCGCCGAACAGCAGCCCGGCCGCACGATGCCGCCCGGCGAGGCCAGGCCGAGCAGGGCCACCGTGATCGCGTCGAAGCCGATAGCCGGCGTCGATGTCGACGGTGATGGCGCTGTTGGTGCCCAGGACCTGAGGCACCCGGCCAGCCCGGCCAGCGCGCCGGCGATGACCATGACGGTGACGTAGCTGCGCTCGACTTCATGCCGGCCGTTCGGGCGGCGATCTGGTTGGCGCCGACCGCCCGCAGCCGAGAAGCCGAGTGTCGAGCGGGTCAGCAGCCACCAGCAGCCGACGCGCGGCCAGGATGGCGATGATCAAGCCCGGCGTTGACGCGCAGCTCGGATCCGAGCCGAGCAGGTGCGGCAGCAGCGCCGTCCGTGCACCGTCCTGCGAGATGGCCTGGTTGGAGCCGCGGGCCTGGAACCCGGAGACGCCGAGCAGGTAGTTGAGGAAGTACAGCGCGACGTAGTTGAGCATGATCGTCGTGATGACCTCGTGGGCGCCGGTGACCGCCTTGAGCCAGCCGGCCAGCCCGCCCCACACCGCGCCGCCGATCACCCCGGCCAGCAGCGCGGCGAGCACGTGGATCACCGGCGGCAACTGCCAGGCGAAGCCGACGTAGCCCGCACAGATCGCGCCCATGATCAACTGGCCCTGCACGCCGATGTTGAACAGGCCGGCCCGGAAGGCCACCCCCGACCGCGAGCCCGCCGAGGATGAGCGGCGACGCGTTGACGAGGGTCTCCGAGATCGGCCCGAGCACGGGCACGCCGCCGTTGGAGTACAGCGAGTCGGGATTGAAGATCGAGCCCTTGAACAGCGCGGCGTAGCCGGACGAGATCGCGCTGCCAGCCGCGGCTGAACGTGTCGCCGGGGGCGGAGAAGAAGTAGCCCATCGCCGTGCGGGTCGGCCGTCGGCGATGACGATGAGCACCGCACCCACGACCAGGGCGCACGACGAAGGCCAGGAACGCCATGACGACCGAGTTGCCGTAGCGCACGGCGTCGAGGAAGCGCAGCCAGCGGCCGGGCTTGGCCGGCGGGCGCCGGGTCGTCGGCCGAGGCCGCGCCGGGGCCGGAGCCGTGACGTCGGTGCTCACAGTGCACCCGCCTTACCGGCCTCGCCGACGGCGGCCGCACTCAGCGGTAGCGCCGACGCGCGGGCCTGTTCGAGCGTCGAGCCGGCCATCAGCAAACCGATCTGCGCGGCCGGCGTGCCCGCGGGCACTTCGGCCGCGATCCGGCCGCGGTACATGACCGCGATCCGGTCGGCCAGGCCGAGCACCTCGTCCAGTTCGGTCGACACCATGATCACGGCCGTGCCCTGGTCACGCTCGGCGACGATGCGCCGGTGCACGAACTCCATCGAGCCCACGTCCAGGCCGCGGGTGGGCTGGGCGATGACCAGCAGCTTGAGCGGGCGCGACAGTTCGCGGGCCAGGACGACCTTCTGCTGGTTGCCGCCGGACAGCGTGGACGCCGGCGCCGCGTCGTGGTCGGCGGGCGCACGTCGAACTCCTCGACCCGGGCGGTGGCGTTCGACGCGATCTCGCCCAGGTTCAAGCGTGCCGTGGGCGGCGTAGGGCGGCTTGTCGAAGAGGTTCAGCACCAGGTTCTCGGCGATGGTGAACGAGCCGACCAGGCCGTCGTGCAGCCGGTCCTCGGGGACGTAGCCGACGCCGAGGTCGAGGATCTCGTCGGTGCGAACGCTCCGCGATCGGGGTGCCGGCGATGTCGATGCGCCCGCGGGTGGGCCGGGCCAGGCCCGACCAGGGCCTGGGCCAGCTCGGTCTGCCCGTTGCCCTGCACGCCGGCGATGGCGTAGATCTCGCCGCCCCGGACGTTGAGCGACACGTCGTCGACGACGACCACGCCGGCCTCGTCGACGATCGACAGACCGTGGATGTCGACGACCACGTCGCCGGGCTGGGCCGGGGGCTTGTCGACGGTGAGCTGCACCGGCCGGCCGACCATCATCGAAGCCAGCTCGTTCTCGCTCGCCGTCGGGTCGCAGGTGCCGACGACCTGGCCGCGGCGGATCACCGTGATCCGGTCGGCGACGGCGCGCGACCTCGCGCAGCTTGTGGGTGATGAAGACGATCGACGTGCCGCCGTCGCGCAGCGAGCGCATCACGGCCATGAGCTCGTCGGTCTCCTGCGGCGTGAGCACCGCGGTGGGCTCGTCGAGCACGAGCAGCTGGGCGTCGCGGCTGAGCGCCTTGAGGATCTCGACCCGCTGCTGCACCCCGACCGGCAGATCGGCGACGAGGGCGTCGGGCGGCACCTCGAGGTTGTAGCGCCGGGAGATGTCGGCCACCTCGCGCCGGGCCCGGCGGCGGTCGAGGAACCCGCCGAAGCGCGGCGTCCTCGTGACCGAGCATGACGTTCTCGGTGACCGTGAAAACCGGGATGAGCATGAAGTGCTGGTGGACCATGCCGATGCCCGCGGCCATGGCATCGCCCGGCCCGTGGAAGGTCACCGGCTTGTCGTCGACGAGGATCTCGCCGCCGTCGGGCTGGTAGAGGCCGTAGAGGACGTTCATCAACGTCGACTTGCCGGCCCCGTTCTCGCCGAGCAGCGCGTGGATCTCACCGGGCTCGACGACGAGGTCACGGAGTCGTTGGCCGTCGAACGAACCGAATCGTTTGGTGATTGCCGCGCAGCTCGAGCTTCACGCGTTGACCCTCTCGACGAGCACGGCGGTGCGAGTGGAGCCGCCGCTCGCTGGCAGCTCCACCCGCGCAGCGTCACGTCGATCGGCCGCAGAACTACTTCGGCTGGCTCGGTGACGTGATCTTGATCGCTGCCGTCGGTGATCCCCTTCTTGACGGCGTTCGAGGTCGCTCTGCAGCGCCTGCGGCACCTTCGACGCGAAGTTGTGGAACGGCGCCAGCCCGGTGCCGCCGTTCGCTCAGCGTCCCGATGTAGGAGCCGGTCGGGAACGACCCGCCGGCGGCCGGGTCAGGTACTTCTGCACCGAGTCGGCCAGGCCCTTCGTCACGCTGGTCAACAAGTACTTGCAGTACTGGGCGCCGAGACGCAGCCGTCGGTGTCGACCCACATCACGCTGACCTTGCCGCCCGAGGACTGCGCGGCCGCGCCGGCGCCGAGGCCGGAGCCACCGGCGACCGGGAAGATGATGTCGGCGCCCTGGTCGATGAACGTCTGGCTGATCTACTGGCCCTCGTTCTGGTCGGTGAACGACTCGGGACGAACGTGCCGCCCTTCTGGTTCTTCTCGTTCCAGCCCAGCACCTGGACGCTCTTGCCCTTCTGCTGTTGTAGTACTGCACGCCTTCCCAGAAGCCGTCCATGTAGATGGTCACCGGCGGGATGGTCAGGCCGCCGAAGGTGGCCACCTTGCCGGACTTGGTCATGGCCGGCGGCGAGGTAGCCGCCGAGGAAGCCGCCCTGGGCGGTGTTGAACTGCAGGCCGTACGATGTTCGGCGCCGCGGAGCGCGGCGTCGACCTCGGCGAAGTGCTTGGTCGGGTTCTCGGCCGCGACGGCCTTGACCGCGTCGCCCATCAGACCGCCGACGGCGATGATCGTGTCGCACCTCTTGCGACCTCGGCGTTCAGGTTCGGGGTGTAGTCGTTCTGCGAGTTCGACGGCACGTAGGAGATCTTGATGTTCGGGTTGGCCTTGGCCGCGGCGTCATGCCGGCGTAGGACGACTGGTTGAAGGACTTGTCGTCGACGCCACCGGTGTCGAGGACCATGCAGGCCTTGAACGCCTTGCCTGCGGTGCTGCCGCTGGAGGTCGAGCCCCGCTGCCGCGTTGACCGCCCGACTTCGCCTTACTGCCACACGGCCTAGCCAGGGCCAGGACGGCCAGGCCAACCACGGCGAGCCGAGTTCGCTTTGCGTGCAAAGTCATCATTCCTTCAATCTCCGGTGTGATTCCGGTGTTCGCGGGTCTGTCGGACACCGTAGCCAGCACGGTGCGACCGCAAGACCACGAGCCAAACGAGGGTCATCTCGTCATCGGATCGTAGCCAAATGCGGCGTCGGGCGCTCATTCCGTCCTGAACGCGGCGCTCCGCGGCCCAATTCGAACTCCGTGCGCCAGCGCCAGCGCTGACCCGGGTCGCGGGAGAACAGCCCGAATCGCTTGACCGCGAACCGCGCCACGAACCCGGCCAGGCCCTCGTAGGCCAGATCCAGGCCGCTGTCGTCGATGTCCTGGGCCACGGTCACGTGCGGGTGGTACGGGAACTCCAGCTCGCGCTCGAGCGGACCCTGCCGGATGGCCTTCTCCAGCACCTCGCAGTCGGAGACCCCTCGGGCGATCTGGATGAACACCACCGGCGACGTCGGCCGGAACGTCCCGGTGCCGGCCAGGTGCATGACGAACGGCTCGCCGGCCGCGGCCGTGTCGGTCAGGTGCTTCTCGATCTTGTCGATCGCAGTCGGCCGGGACGGGCGTCGGCGGCAACAGCGTGACGTGCGGCCAGATCAGGTCGGCGGCCGGATCGCCGACCCGGCGCCGCCAGTTGGTGAGCACGGTCGCGTGCGGCTGCGGGATCGCGATCGCGACCCCCACGGTCAGCAGCTCGGGCATGGCTCAGCGCTCGGCCGGCGGCGGGCAGGAACCCCACGCGTCGATAGGCCGAGGCCAGCGTGCCGGCGGCGACCGCACCGGCCCGCTCGGCCCCCGCGGCCAGGATGCGGTCGAGCTCGGCCGGGTCGTCGAGCAGGTCACGGGTGCGCTTGGCGAACGGCTCGGCGAACGCGACGGTGGCATCGGCCACGGCCGACTTCAGCGCCCCGTACCCCGCCGGCGAAATCGGCCTCGACGTCGCGACGGGTCGGCTGGTCACTGCGGCCAGGATCGTGAGCAGGTTCGACACGCCGGGCTTGGCCTCCGGGTCGAAGCGCACCGCGGTGTCGGTATCGGTGACGGCCCGCTTGATCTTGCGGGCTCAGCTCGGCCGGGTCGTCGAGCAGGTTGAGCGTGCCCGCGTCCCCGAGCGACTTGCTCATCTTGGCCGTCGGGTCCTGCAGGTCGAGGATCTTGGCCGTCTGCTGCGGGATGAACGGCTCCGGCACCGTGAACGTCTCGCCGTAACGGGAGTTGAAGCGCTGGGCCAGGTTGCGGGTCAGCTCGATGTGCTGGCGCTGGTCCTCGCCGACGGGCACGGCGTCGGCCTGGTAGAGCAGGATGTCGGCCGCCTGCAGCACCGGATAGGTGAACAGCCCGACCGAGTAGCGATCGGCGCTGCCGCGGGCCGCCTTGTCCTTGAACTGGGTCATCCGGCTGGCCTCGCCGTAGCCGGTGAGGCACTCCAGCACCCACGACAGCTGGGTGTGTTCGGGCCGGTGGCTCTGGAGGAACAGCGCGCACCGCTCCGGGTCGAGGCCGGCCGCCAGCAACTGGGCCGTCGACACCCGGGTGCGCCGGCGCAACTCGTCCGGCGGCGGCGGCTCGTTGGTGATCGCGTGCAGGTCGACGACGCAGTAGAACGCGTCGTAGCTCTCCTGCAGGTCGACCCAGTGCTTCACCGCGCCGAGGTAGTTGCCCAGGTGGAACGAGCCCGACGTCGGCTGGATCCCGGAGAGCACTCGGGGGCGCCCACCGGGTTGGCCGTCCGGGGGGCCGTCAGGATTGGGCGCCATGGCTGGCAATTCTGGCACCTGCCGCCGGGACACTGTCGACGCGGTCCTCCTGCGGTGGCGTAATCCGGACCCGGGCGGCCCGGCGGCCGTCGACCTCGGTGATCTCGAGGTGGAACCCGTCATGATCGGCCTCGTCGCCGGTCTGCGGCAGCCGGCCGAGCGCGGCCATCAGGTACCCGCCCACGGTGGCGTACGGGCCCTCGGGCAGCACCAGCCCGGATATCTCGGCGATCTCGTCCAGGTTCATCTTGCCGTCGACCTCGACCGCGCCGCCGACCAGTTGCCGGGACTCCCCACCGAGGGCGTCGTACTCGTCGCGGATGTCGCCGATGACCTCCTCGATGAGGTCCTCGAGGGTGACGATGCCGTCGGTGCCGCCGTACTCGTCGACGACGATGGCCAGGTGGTGGCCCTCGCGCCGCATCTCGGACAGCGCCGAGAGCACCCGTTTGGAGCCGGGCAGGGCCTTGACCTCGCGGGCCAGGCTGCCCACCGTCCGGTCGCGATCGGCCCGGATGTCGGTGACCATCAGGTCGCGGATGTGCACGAAGCCGAGCACGTCGTCCTGGCCCCGGCCCACGACCGGGTAGCGCGAGTGGGTCGATTCGCCGCAGATCTTGGCCGCCCGGCTCACCGTCATGGCCGCGTCCAGGAAGGTGACCTCGGTGCGCGGCACCATCACCTCGCTGATCGAGCGCTCGCCGGCGGCGAAGACGTCGTCGATCAGGCGCCGCTCGTCCGACGACAGCGACTCGTGGGCCGCGACCAGGCCGCGCAGTTCGTCCTGGCCGATCGGCTCGCGCCGGGCGCCGGGGTCGCCGCCGAGCAGCCGCACCAGCCCGTTGGTGGACTTCGACAGCAGCCAGATCACCGGCCGGAAGACGCTGGCCAGCCGGTTCAGCGGCGGCGCGAAGAACGAGGCCGCGGCCTCGGCCCGCTGCAGCCCCAGCCGCTTCGGGGCGAGTTCGCCGACGACGAGCGTGACGAACGAGATGATCAGGGTGACGCCGACGATCCCGGTGGCGTTGGCCAGCCCCTCGCCCCAGCCGTGGTTGACCAGGGCGGTCTTGGCCTCGTCCGACAGCGTGACCGCGCCGAACGCACTGGAGAGCAGGGCGGTGGAGGTGACCCCGATCTGCACCGCGGCCAGGAACCGGTTGGGGTCGCTGACCAGCTTGGCCACGGCGGCACCGCGGCGGCCGGTTTCGGCCAGGGCCCGCACCTGCCCCTCGCGCAGCGACACCAGGGCGATCTCGGCGGCCACGAAAACACCCTCGACCGCGATCAGCAACAGCACGATGCCGATGTAGAGCAGGGTTTGACCGGCCACCTGGCTGAGTCTACGAAGTATCCGGGCGGCAGAGCGCCAAAACGGACTTTTAGACCATGGCCTTCTGCAGGTTGGCGTCGATGGCGTCGAGGAATTCCTCGGTGGTCAGCCACGGCGCGTCCGGGCTGATGAGCAGGGCGAGGTCCTTGGTCATCTGCCCGCTCTCGACCGTCTCGACGCAGACCCGCTCCAGGGTCTCGGCGAACTGCGTGACCTCGGGCGTGCCGTCGATCTTGCCCCGGTAGGACAGCCCCTGCGTCCAGGCGAAGATCGACGCGATCGGGTTGGTCGAGGTCGGCTTGCCCTGCTGGTGCTGGCGGTAGTGCCGGGTCACGGTGCCGTGGGCGGCCTCGGCCTCGACCGTCTTGCCGTCCGGCGTCATCAGCACCGAGGTCATCAGGCCGAGCGAGCCGAAGCCCTGGGCCACGGTGTCGGACTGCACGTCGCCGTCGTAGTTCTTGCAGGCCCAGACGTAGCCGCCCTCCCACTTCAGCGCCGCGGCGACCATGTCGTCGATCAGGCGGTGCTCGTAGGTCAGCCCGGCCGCCTCGAAGTCGGCCTTGAACTCGGTCTCGAAGACCTCGGCGAACAGGTCCTTGAACCGGCCGTCGTAGGCCTTGAGGATGGTGTTCTTGGTCGAGAGGTACACCGGCAGGCCGCGGTCGAGGCCGTAGCGCATCGAGGCCCGGGCGAAGTCGCGGATCGAGGCGTCCAGGTTGTACATGCCGACGGCCACCCCGCCGCCGGGGAAGTCGACAGACGTCGAACTCCATCGGCGCGCTGCCGTCCTTGGGCGTGAACGTCATGGTCAGCGTGCCTTCGCCCGGAACCACGAAATCGGTGGCCCGGTACTGGTCGCCGAAGGCGTGGCGGCCGATGACGATGGGCTTGGTCCAGGTGGGCACCAGCCGCGGCACGTTGCTCATCACGATCGGCTCGCGGAAGATCACGCCGCCGAGGATGTTGCGGATCGTGCCGTTGGGCGACTTCCACATCTTCTTCAGGCCGAACTCCTCGACCCGGGCCTCGTCCGGCGTGATCGTGGCGCACTTGACGCCCACGCCGTGCCGCTTGATGGCGTTGGCCGCGTCGACGGTCACCTGGTCGTCGGTGGCGTCGCGGTTCTCGATGCTGAGGTCGTAGTACTCGAGGTTGACGTCGAGGTAGGGGTTGATCGAGCTTGTCCTTGATGAAATGCCAGATGATCCGCGTCATCTCGTCGCCGTCGAGTTCGACGACCGTGCCCTGCACCTTGACCTTGGCCATCCGTCACTACCTCCAGCACGTGGCGTTCTCTTGGTATCAAGATATCTGGCCGCCCGGACCAGCGCGCGGCTGGCCCCCGTCCGTTGCCTAGTGTGCAAGCCATGACCGCGAGCCGCACGCCGACCGAAGTCGACACCGTCGCCGAGAGCTACGTCGAACAATGGGCAGCGCTGGACCCGTTCGTGGCCACCGAGCTGGGCATCGCCGGACACGACGGCGAGGTCCCCGACCTGTCTCCGGACGGGCTGGCCGCGGTGTCCGCGCTGCGGCAGCGCACCCTGATCGCCCTCTCGGCCGCCCGGCCCGTCGACGCCCAGGACCGCATCACCGTGGCCGCGCTGCGCGAGGCGCTCACCGTCGAGGAGGAACTGCGGGCCGCGGGCACCGAAGAGGCCAACGTGCGCAACATCGCCTCGCCCGTGCAGTCGGCCCGCGACAACTTCGACCTGCTGCCCACGGCCTCGGCCGAGGACTGGGCGGCGATCGCGAGCCGGATGCGCGGGCTGCCCGACGCGCTGGCCGGCTACACCGCCTCGCTGCGGCTGGCGGCCACGCGCGGGGACGTGAGCGCCCGCCGGCAGGTGGAAGCCGGGGCCACCCAGTCGGCCCGCAACCACGGGCCGTCCGGGTACTTCGCCACGCTGGCCGCGTCGGCACCCGGGGACCTGCCGGCCGGCCTGCGGGCCGACCTGGACGCCGCGGCCCGGGCCGCCGGGGATGCCTACGGTGCCCTGGCCGAGTTCCTGCGCACGGAGTTGCTGGACCAGGCCCCGGAGGTCGACGCGGTCGGGCGGGAGAAGTACGCCCTGCACTCGCGCTCGTTCCTGGGCTCGTCCGTCGACCTCGAGGAGACCTACGAGTGGGGCCAGGAGGAGTTGGCCCGGCTGGGCGCCGCGATGCGTGAGACGGCCGAGCGGATCCAGCCCGGCGCGACGGTGCGCGAGGTCATGGACCAGCTGGACAAGGACCCGGAGCGCCGGGTGCCCAGCCGCGAAGCCCTGCTGGAGTGGATGCAGGCCACGTCCGACGCCGCGGTCGCGGCCCTGGCCGACACCCACTTCGACATCCCCGAGCCGGTGCGCACGCTCGAGTGCCGCATCGCCACGGCCGGTACCGGGGTCATCTACTACACCGGGCCGAGTGAGGACTTCAGCCGTCCGGGCCGCATGTGGTGGGACGTCCCCGACGGCGACGACGAGTTCTCCACCTGGCGCGAGCTGACCACCGTCTATCACGAGGGCGTGCCCGGTCACCATCTGCAGGTCGGGCAGACGATCGTCCGGGCCGAGCTGCTCAACCGCTGGCGGCGGGTGGCGTCGTGGGTCAGCGGGCACGGCGAGGGCTGGGCCCTGTACGCCGAGCGGTTGATGGCCGACCTCGGCTTCCTGGACGACCCGGCCGAGTACCTGGGCATGCTCGACGGCCAATCGACCCGGGCCGCGCGAGTGGTGCTCGACATCGGCATCCACTGCGGCTTCGACGCCCCGGCCGAGGCCGGCGGCGGCCCGTGGACGTACGAGAAGGCCTGGGAGTTCTTCGGCGCGCACTGCGCGATGACCGAGAGCGTGCGCCGCTTCGAACTGGAGCGCTACCTGGGCTGGCCCGGCCAGGCCCCGTCGTACAAGGTCGGCGAGCGGCTGTGGCTGCAGCTGCGCGACGAGGCCCGGCGGCAGCAGGGCGACGCCTTCGACCTCAAGGCCTTCCATCGCTCGGCCCTGGACGTCGGCAGCGTCGGCCTGGACGTACTGCGTGCCGCCGTCCTGGGCGAGTACGACTGACCCGGACTACAGATCGGCGATGTCGGCCTGCTTGGAGCGGACGGCCTCGGCGGCCTGCTTGAGCTCGGTCAGTTCGGCGTCGGTCAGGTCGCGTTCCACGACCCGCTTGACGCCGCCGGCACCGATCTCGGCCTCGACGCCGAGGTACACGCCGTCGATGCCGTACTCGCCGTCGACCCAGGCGCATACCGGGATGGTGTCGCCGGAGTCGGTGATCACGGCTCGGGCCATCCGGGCCGCGGCCGCCGACGGGGCGTAGTACGCCGAGCCGGTCTTGAGCAGGGCCACGACCTCGGCCCCGCCGTTGCGGGTGCGGGTGACGAGCTCGTCGATGGTGGCGGCATCCATGACGTCGGCCAGCGGCTTGCCGTCGACGAAGCAGGCCGACGGCACCGGCACCATGGTGTCGCCGTGCGAGCCGAGGGTGAGGGTCTGCACCGAGCCCACCGGGACGCCCAGCGTGGTGGCGACGTTGTTGGTGAACCGCGCGGTGTCGAGCACACCGGCCTGGCCGAAGACGCGGTTCTTGGGGAACTGCGACGCGAGCTGGGTCAGCGCGGTCATCTCGTCGAGCGGGTTGGACACGACGATGATCACCGCGTTCGGGGAGTGCTTGGCCACGTTCTCGGCCACCCCCCGGACGATCTTGGCGTTGACCTCGAGCAGGTCCATGCGGCTCATGCCCGGCTTGCGGGGCAGCCCGGCCGTGATCACGACGACGTCGGAGTCGGCCGTCGCCTCGTAGCCGCCGCCCTCGGGCGTGGTCGTCACGCCGACGACGGTGGTCTCGAAACCCTCGATCGGGCGGGACTGGTTCAGGTCCAGGGCCAGCCCTTCCGGCTTGCCCTCGACGATGTCGCTCAGTACGACGGTCTCGAACACGTCGTACTCGGCCAGGCGCTGGGCGGTCGTCGATCCGTAGAAGCCGGCACCGACCACGGTGACCTTCCCGCGGCGAGCGGTTTCAGACATGACGTTCTCTCCTCTGACTCCGGCGGTGCTCTGTGCCCGCGAGGCTAGTCGGCGGCCGCGCTAGTGCCGCAGTCGGATATCGACGATGAGAATTGCCACACCGAGCACGGCGTAACAGGTCGCGTCCCACCAGCGCCCCCGCACGGCCAGGAAGCCGGCGTGCACGGCCGGCAGCACCATGCGCAGCAGTGCGGCCAGCAGCAGGGCGGCCCCGATCACGCTGACGCCGCGCCGCCAGTGGTCGGGCATGAGCAGGAGGTACCCGAAGGCCAGCACGATGACGGCCAGCACCAGCAGGAACGGGACCTGCGCCCGCACCCGCCGGCGGACGAGCAGCGGCACGCTCGTCACCAGCCCGCGGCGGCCAGTTCGGCCGTCTCGACGACGTTGGCCAGCAGCATGGCCCGGGTCATCGGGCCGACCCCGCCCGGGTTCGGCGACAGGTAGCCGGCCACCTCGGCCACGTCGGGGGCGACATCCCCGGCGACCTTGCCGTCGACCCGGCTCACGCCCACGTCGAGGACGGCCGCACCGGGCTTGACCATGTCGGCGGTGATCAGCCCGGGCCGGCCCGCGGCGGCGACGACGATGTCGGCCCGGCGTACGTGCCCGGCCAGATCGCGGGTACCGGTGTGGCACAGCGTCACCGTGGCGTTCTCGCTGCGCCGGGTGAGCAGCAGGCCGAGCGGGCGCCCGACCGTGATGCCGCGGCCGACCACGACCACGTCGGCACCGTCGAGCTTGATGTCGTAGCGGCGCAGCAGTTCGACGATGCCGTTCGGCGTGCACGCGATCGGGGCGCGCTCGTTGAGCACCAGCTTGCCCAGATTTGTGGGGTGCAGGCCGTCGACGTCCTTGCCCGGGTCGACCCGTTCGAGCACGGCGAACTCGTCCAGCCCGGCGGGCAGCGGCAACTGGACGAGGTAGCCGGTGCAGGCCGGGTCGGCGTTCAACTCGTCGACGACCGCCGCCACCTCGTGCTGGGTGGCGGTGGCCGGCAGCTCACGGCGGATGCTGCTGATGCCGATCTCGGCCGTGTCGCGGTGCTTGGCGCCGACGTACCACCGGCTGCCGGGGTCGTCGCCGACGAGCACCGTGCCGAGGCCGGGGACGATGCCCCGGGCGGCCAGGGCGGCAACTCGGACCGCGAGTTCGGTCTTGATCGTGGCCAGGGTTGCCTTGCCGTCCAGGATCGTCGCCGTCACGATTCCTCATCCTGCCAGCCGGGGTCGGCCGGCCGGGGCGCGGCTACTGTGGCGGCCCCTGTGGCGGCCCCTGTGGCGGCCCCTGCGGCGGCCCCTGTGGCGGTGCCGGTGGCGGCGGGACCTGCGGAGCGCCGGCGGTGGGCGGTGGGTAGGCCCCCGGGTCCTGCGGCTCGTACCCGGCCGGCGGCGGAGGCTGGAGGGCACCGGGCGGCGGCGACTGGTAAGCACCGGGGGCGGCACCGGCCTGGACGCCACTGGGCGCCGCCGACGCGCCGCGGGCGGCCAGGATCATCAGCAACCCGCCGATGATGGCGACGACCCCGGCGGCGATCGTCAGGAAGTAACCGATCTGGGGACCGCGCGACAGTTCGAGCTTGACCCCCGAGGCCTTGGCCAGCTTGATGTAGTCGTCCCAGCTGTAGTCCTTGCCGCCGTCCTTGAACTTGTACTGCGACTTGACCAGGAACCAGGCCACGATCGTGCAGATCAGCGACAGGACACCGACGACGACGGCCGCCTTACCGGCCGAGGCGACCGGGTGCGCGGTGCCGCGGCTGAACCGGGCCGGCGCGCGGCCGACGAGCAGCCCGACGACGCCGGCGGCCAGGATCACGAGCAGGATCGGGGCCAGCAGGCCGATCTTGCCGTCCCGGAACGAGTACAGGCCGTCGAAGGTGTGGTGGATCGTCTGCCCCTGCGCGCTCGCGGTCGCCTTGGCCTTGAACCACGGCGTGAACGCGCCGACGAGCGCGAGCACAGCGGCCACCGGCACGAGCCAGGCCACCGGCGGGGCCGTGACGGCCTGGCTGGTGTCCGGCGGGGGCGGCGGAGCGGCCGGGGCGCCGTACGGAGGCGGTGCCGGCGCTCCGGTCGGCGGCGGCGGGGGATACGACGTCATGAACTCTCCCAGGTCGTGAGCTGTGCAGACGATGAGTGCGCCCGCACCCTATCGGCCCGAACCGGACATCGCGGTGCTCAGTGGGCGAAGTGCCGCGCTCCGGTCAGGTACATGGTCACGCCGGCCGCCTTGGCCGCGTCGATCACATCCCCGTCGCGGATCGAGCCGCCAGGCTGCACGACCGCCCGCACCCCGGCGTCGAGCAGCACCTGCAACCCGTCGGCGAACGGGAAGTAGCGCGTCGGACGCGGCCACCGCACCGGCGGCCCGAGCGCCGGCCCGCTCGACGGCCAGCCGGCACGAGTCGACCCGGTTGACCTGGCCCATGCCGACACCGACGGTGGCCCCGTCGGCGGCGAGCAGGATGGCGTTGGACTTCACCGCCCGCAGCGCCCGCCAGCCGAAGGCCAGGTCGGCCAGGATGGCCGCATCGGCCGGCTCCCCCGCGACCAGCGTCCACGCGGCCGGATCGTCGCCCGGCGCGTCGATCCGGTCGGCGGTCTGCAGCAGCGTCCCGCCGGAGATCGGGCGGGTCTCCACGCTCGGCCCGGCCGGGCGCGCCTCGGCCACCAGCAGGCGCAGGTTCTTCTTCCGGGTCAGCGCGGCCAGCGCGTCCTCGTCGAACGACGGCGCCACGATGACCTCGGTGAAGATGTCGGCCAGCTGCTCGGCCATGGCCGCGGTAACGGGCGCGTTGGCGGCGATCACGCCGCCGTAGGCACTGACCGGGTCGCAGGCATGGGCCTTGCGGTGGGCCTGGGCGATGTCGGCCCCGATCGCGATGCCGCACGGGTTGGCGTGCTTGATGATGGCCACGCACGGCTGGGCGAAGTCATAGGCGGCTTTCCAGGCGGCGTCGGCGTCGACGTAGTTGTTGTAGCTCATCTCCTTGCCCGAGAGCTGCTCGGCGTGGGCCAGCCCGCCCGGCCGGTCGGGGCTGACGTAGAGCGCGGCCCGCTGGTGCGGGTTCTCGCCGTAACGCAGCACGGCCGCCCGTTCGTAGCTCGCGGCGATCCAGCCCGGGAAGCCGCTCGAGACCCCATCGACCTCGTCGTCCGGCGCGACCACGCTGCCCAGCCACGACGCCACCGCGATGTCGTAGGACGCCGTGTGCCGGAACGCGTCCAGCGCCAGCCGCTGCCGCGCGGCCAGGTCGAACCCGCCGGCCTCGACCGCGGCCAGCACGTCGCCGTAGCGGGCCGGGTCGACCACCACCGCCATCGAGCCGTGGTTCTTCGCGCTGGCCCGCACCATGGCCGGGCCGCCGATGTCGATCTGCTCGACGACCTCGGGCGCCGTCGCGCCACCGGCCACGGTCTCGCGGAACGGGTACAGGTTCGACACCAGGAGCTGGAACGCGGTGATGCCGTGCTCGTCGATGGTGGCCACGTGGGCCGGGTCGTTCTGGTCGGCCAGCAGGCCGGCGTGCACGTTCGGGTGCAGCGTCTTCACCCGGCCGCCGAGGATCTCCGGGAATCCGGTGACGTCCTCCACCGCCGTCACCGGCACGCCCAGCTCGCGAATCCGAGCGGCGGTCGAGCCGGTCGAGACGATCTCGACGCCGGCCGCGTGCAGCCCGCGCGCGAGCTCGTCGATGCCGGTCTTGTCGTAGACGCTGATCAGCGCGCGGCGGATGGCGATCTGGCTCATTCGATCTCCTGGCAGAGCTGGCGGATGGCGTTGACGTAGAACGGCTTCTCGGCGGCCTGGATGCGGGCGGTGAGCGTGGCCTCGTCGTCGCCGGCCTCGACCGGCACCTCGAGCTGGGCGATCACCGGCCCGGTGTCGACGCCCTCGTCGACCCAGTGCACGGTCACCCCGGTGCGCGCCACTCCGGCGGCGAGGGTGTCGCGAACGGCGTGCGCGCCGGGGAACGCCGGCAGCAGGGCCGGATGGGTGTTCACGATCCGGAACCGGCGCACCACGCTCGGGGCCGAGGATGCGCATGAATCCGGCCAGCACGACCAGGTCGGGCTGGTGGCTCGCGATCGCGTCGGCCAGGGCGTCGTTCCAGGCCGCGCGGTCGGCGTGCTCGGCCAGCGGGACGGCGAAGGTCGCGACGCCGCGCTGCTCGGCGTGGCCCATCGCCGGGCAGCCCTTCACGTCCGTCCCGGCGGCGACGACCTGGCCGCCGAAGCCGGGCTCGGCCGCCGCGTCGAGGATCGCCCGCAAGGTGCTGCCGCGGCCCGAGGCCAGGACGACGATCCGTACTGCGCGGGCCGGCACCCGGCGAACCTTACCGGGCCTACCCGGCGAGCTTGCCGGCCCGATCGGGCGGCTCGGCCTCGTCCGCCGCCGGCCCGACCAGCCGGGGCCGCACCGGCCGGACCACGGACGCGCCCCGGACCCGGACGTCGCGCACCCACGTCGCCACGAACTCGACCCCGATCGCGGCCACGGCGACGACGGCCAGTTCCAGTCCGACGAACAGCCCGGTGCGCCACGGCGAGGCCCCGACCGTCCGCAGCCCGCCGCTGCCGATCGCGCCGCCACCCTGCCAGGCCAGCAGGAACATGATCGCCGCGGCCGTGAGCGCGGCCGCCGTCGCGTCGCCCAGCCGGCCGGCCCACGTTTCGGCCCGGCCCGCGAGCCGAGCCACGACCAGGCCGGCCGCGATCGGGGTGGCCACGATCACGCTCCACACCACGCCGCCGGCCCCGTGCCCGGTCGGCATGGCCGCGAGCAAGGGGAAGGCCGGCAGCACGCCGTGCGACGTGGTCACCGCGCTCGCCGTCGTGGCCGAACCGACCGCGAACCCCGGGCCGGCCAGGTAGGCCGACCCGGCGATCACCGCGTTCGGCACGGCGAGCACGTCGAGCAGCAGGACCGGGACGCTGGCCCAGCCGGCGCCGAGCTGGCCGGACAGGGCCTCGACCCGGCTCGCATGCACGGCCAGGGACCCGGCGACCAGCACGGCCCCCGCGCCCAGGTAGACGACCACGCCCCCGGCCGCGGCCCGCAGCACCGACGGCACGACCGACGGCACCCGCGCGGCCAGCACCGGGCCCAGGGCCGACGACCGGGCGAACGCGACGCCGCCGCTGGCGGCGAACAGCACGAACGCGGCCACGGCCACGCCCAGGACCGGCGCGTGACTGGTGCCCAGCTGCGCGAACGGGACCGCGATCAGGGCGACGAGCGTGAAACTCGTGGCCTGGACCGCACCGGCCCGGACCAATCGCCCCGGATCGTCCTCACCGAGCGAGTTGGCGGCGTCGGCCAGTCCGGAACCGGCCCGCCAGGCGGTCAGGCCCACGATGATCATCAGCCCGAGCGGCAGGAACGCCGCGGCGGTGCCGTCGACCGTGATCCCACCGTGCAGGGCGGCCAGGAACGTCAGCAGCCCGGCGTGGATGGCCGACTTGGGGTGAGCGGAGGTCCCGGAGACCGGCAGCCAGCACACCGCGACGGCGACGATGGCCACGGTGGCGCACACGACGGCGGCGCCGACGCCCGTCCAGCCCGCCGCCAACCACAAGGAACGACCCGCCGCCTCGGGGACGACGCTGCGCCGGGCGGCCTCGTCGTCGGGGTCCACGGGCACCACCCCAGGCTGACAAACCGGGGTGCCGAATTGCTCCAGACACGCCGACGCCGGGCCCGGCAGAACCGGACCCGGCGACCGAAGGCTGACTACTGGCCGGGCGGCGGACCGTACCCCGGGCCACCCTGCGGCGGCGGGCCGTATCCGGGCGGCGGTCCGGCCGGCGGCTGCGGCGGGCCGTAGCTCGGCGGCGGCCCGTAGTTGCCGGGCTGGGCCGGCTGACCCGGCTGGCCCTGGTACTGCGGCGGCTGCTGGGCCTGGCCCGGCCAGGCCGGCGCGCGGTTGGCCGGCACCCGGCCACTGGCGGTCAACCAGCCGTAGACGAGCGCGGCGACCTGCAGGATGACGGTGATCAGTTCGAGGATCAGGCCGATTCCGATCCCGATCTTCGGGCTGCCGGAACCACCGGTGTCGATGCTGCCCTTGCCGATGAGCACGCCGATGACCAGCAGCAGGCTGGTGACCGAGAACGCGACCGGCGCCAGCGTGGGCGGCTTGGAGTCCCAGGCCAGGCCGGCGGCCAGCAGACCGGCGGCCAGCGAGAAGCCGATCACGGCCAGCGCCGGCGACTCGACCGCGTAGGCGCCGAACTTGACCTGCTCGGAGCCGCTGCCCTCGGTGACCCACTTCAGGAATCCCCAGATGAACGACAGCACGCCGAGCACACCAGCCCCGTAGGAGAGCAGCGCGGCGCGCTGGGCCGGGGACGCGGGCGCTTTCGGTGTCGGGGGCGGACCGTACGCGGTCATCAAATACCAACCTCTCGGGTGACGACGTCAGGGGGCTTGTCGGGTGTAGCGCCCGACTGTAGCGCTAGGCCCTAAACCCGGCGAAAACGGTTGTGCCGGGACGCAAGTCGCGTCCCGGCACAACCGGTGATGCTGTCGTCCGACGTTACGGTGCCGGCGGTCCGTAGCCTGCGCCACCGGCCGGCGGGCCGTAGCCGGGTCCACCCGGCGGCGGAGGCGGCGGGGTGCCGCCCGGGCCGTGGCCGCCGATGTTGGGCATCCGGCCCAACGCACCGGGCAGTTCGCCACCGGACTGCTGGAAGCGCATCAACGAGAGCACGAGCCCGGCGATGATCACGATGAACGTGATCCAGTAGCCGAAGCCGTGGCCCTTGTCGACGTGCAGGCCGGTGCCGTTGAGCGCGCTGGTGTCACCCGGCACGACGAACAGCGCCAGGATCATGCACAGCGTGGCCACGGCGAAGCAGCCGAGGCCGACCAACCGGGCCGGAGCGGGCATCTTCACGTGCGGGGCGAACACGGCCGCGGCCACGAACCCGGCACCGACGATCGCGAGCAGTACCGCGAACCAGCCGAAGAATCCGTGCCATGCGTTGACGTGCCCGGTCGTGCCGAAGTTCTGGCCGGCGACCGAGGCCTTGAACTTGTAGCTGTAGAAACTGACGAACGAGAAGATGAACGCCAGCACGCCGGCGCCGACGATGCCCCAGTCGAGCGGGTTGACCGTCTTCGGGTCGAAACCGGCGCCCGGGCTGCCGTACGGGCTGGCGCCCGCAGGCGGTCCGTACTGAGGCTGCTGCCCGTACTGCGGCGGCTGGCCGTACTGAGGCTGCTGCCCGTACTGCGGCTGACCACCCGGCTGCGGACCACCCGGCGGCGGGGGCGGCGGCGGTGCGCCCGGCGGCGGGGGCGGCGGGGGCGGTTGGAACGTCATGGTGTGCTCCTCGTCGGGCGGCTTGGGGACTTCTCAGCATGCAAAGCTAGCGCTCGGCACCGTCCTTGGAAACAACCAAACCCAACTGGCGCGGCGAGTCGCGCAATTAGGCGTGATACGTCCGGCGTTCAGGACCCGGAAAGGATGTCGCGCATCAGCTGGGCCGTCGCGCTCGGCGTCTTGCCCACCCGGACGCCCGCGGCCTCGAGCGCTTCCTTCTTGGCCTGGGCCGTGCCCGACGAACCGGACACGATGGCGCCGGCATGCCCCATCGTCTTGCCCTCGGGCGCGGTGAAGCCGGCGACGTAGCCGACGACCGGCTTGCTGACGTTGTCCTTGACGAACGCCGCCGCGCGCTCCTCGGCGTCGCCGCCGATCTCGCCGATCATGACGATGGCGTCGGTCTCGGGGTCGGCCTCGAACGCGGCCAGGCAGTCGATGTGCGTGGTGCCGATGATCGGGTCGCCGCCGATGCCGACCGCGGTGGAGAAGCCGAAGTCGCGCAACTCGTACATCATCTGGTAGGTCAGCGTGCCCGACTTCGACACCAGCCCGACCCGGCCGGCCTTGGTGATGTCGGCCGGGATGATGCCGGCGTTGGACTTCCCGGGACTGATCAGCCCCGGACAGTTGGGTCCCACGATTCGAGTCTTCTTGCCCTGGGCGTGGGCCCAGAACGCCGCGCTGTCGTGCACCGGCACGCCTTCGGTGATGACGACGGCCAGCGGGATCTCGGCGTCCACGGCCTCGATCACCGAGTCCTTCGTGAACGCCGGCGGCACGAAGCCGACCGTCACGTTCGCGCCGGTCTCGGCCATGGCCTCGGCCACGGACGCGAACACCGGCAGCACGGTGCCGTCGAAGTCGACCTTCGTGCCGGCCTTGCGGGCGTTGACGCCACCGACGACCTGGGCCCCGGAGGCCAGCATGCGCTTGGTGTGCTTGGTGCCCTCGCCGCCGGTGATGCCCTGGACGATGATCTTGGAGTTCTGGTCGAGGAAGATCGCCATCGCGTCAGGCTCCCTGGTTCGCGAGTTCGGCGGCCTTGTCGGCCGCGTCGTCCATGGTGTCGACCAGCGTCACCAGCGGGTGCGCCGCCTCGGTGAGGATGCGCCGGCCCTCGATCACGTTGTTGCCGTCCAGGCGCACGACCAACGGCTTGGACGCCTCGTCCCCGAGCAGGCCCAGCGCGCCGACGATGCCGTTGGCGACCGCGTCGCAGGCGGTGATACCGCCGAAGACGTTGACGAACACGGAGCGCACCGACGGGTCGTTGAGGATGATGTCGAGGCCGTCGGCCATGACCTCGGCCGACGCGCCGCCGCCGATGTCGAGGAAGTTGGCCGGCTTGACGTGGCCGTGCTTCTCGCCGGCGTAGGCGACGACGTCCAGCGTCGACATGACCAGCCCGGCACCGTTGCCGATGATGCCGACCTCGCCGTCGAGCTTGACGTAGTTGAGGTGCTTCTCCTTGGCCTTCTGCTCGAGCGGGTCGGCCGCGGCCACGTCCTCGAACCCGGCGTTGTCGGGCTGGCGGAAGTTCGCGTTCTCGTCGAGGGTGACCTTGCCGTCGAGGGCGAGCACATCTCCGGACGCGACCTTGGCCAGCGGGTTGACTTCGACCAGCGTGGCGTCCGTGCCCACGAACGCGGCCCACAGCGACACCAGCACGGCGGCGACCTGGTCGGCCACGTCCGACGGGAACTTCGCCGCCGCCACGATCTCGCGGGCCTTGGCCTCGTCCACGCCGGCGATCGCGTCGACCGGCACCCGGGCCAGCGCGTCGGGCCGCTCGACCGCGAGCTGCTCGATCTCCATGCCGCCCTCGTAGGAGGCCATGGCCAGGAAGGTGCGGTTGGCCCGGTCGAGCAGGAAGGAGACGTAGTACTCCTGCTCGATCTGGGCGCCGGGGTCGACCAGGACCCGGTGCACGGTGTGGCCCTTGATGTCCATGCCGAGGATGTCGCGGGCGGCCTGCTCGGCGTCGGCCGGCGTCTTGGCCACCTTGACGCCGCCGGCCTTGCCCCGGCCGCCGATCTTGACCTGGGCCTTGACGACGGTGACCCCGCCCAGCCGCTCGGCGACGGCCCGGGCCTCTTCCGGCGTGGTGGCCACCTCGCCCAGGCTCACCGGCACGTCGTAGCGCTGGAACAGCTGCTTGGCTTGGTACTCGAACAGATCCACGCTGATACGTCCGTCCTCGGGAATTGCGCTGCTGCGAACCTTCCGGAGCCTAGTCAGGCATTCCCGGGGGCTCCATCGCGCGCCCGGGGGCTGAGACTGGACTCACGCGGGCGTTCATTCCGCCCCGGCCGAGCCGACGTTGGCCTGCACCCACTCCACGACCTCGTCCATGGTCGCGCCGGGGGTGAAGACCTTGGCCACGCCCGCTCGTTCCAGCTCCGGGATGTCGGGGTCGGGGATGATCCCGCCGCCGAACACGACCACGTCGGTGACGCCGTTCTGCTCGAGCAGGTCGAGGGTGCGGGTGAACAGCGTCATGTGCGCGCCGGACAGGATCGACAGGCCCACGGCGTCGGCGTCCTCCTGGATGACGGTCTGCACGATCTGCTCGGGCGTCTGGTGCAGGCCGGTGTAGACGACCTCCATGCCGGCGTCGCGCAGGGCCCGGGCGATGACCTTGGCGCCGCGGTCGTGGCCGTCCAGGCCCGGTTTGGCGATGACGACTCGGATGCGTTGGGGCACCCGGCGAGGGTATCTCCGCAGGTTGATCTTGGTACGGCGGCTAGAGCTTGTGCAGCGGGGCGTAGCGCAGCATCAGCCACTTCAGGCCCGCGGTGCCGAAGTCGATCTGGGCCTGCGCACCGTCGCCCGAGCCGCGGGTGGCGACCACGGTGCCCAGGCCCCAGGCGTCGTGGGTGACCCGCTCGCCCACGTCGAGGGACGGCACGGCCCGGTTGCCGGCCCCGCCGCGCATGCCGCCGCTGGCCAGCCGGGACGCGGCCAGCTGCTCCTGGGCCGACTGCCGGCGTGGGCCGCCGGCCCGGTAGCCGTGGTCGCCGTAGCGCGACGGGCCGTCCTCGTAGCCGCCGACGAACGGCTGCCGGTCGAGCTCGCCGGTCCACACGGCCAGCTCCCCCGGGATCTCGTCCAGGAAACGCGACGGCGGGTTCCACGACGGCGCGCCCCAGGCCGAGCGGGACAGGGCCCGGGACAGGTACAGCCGCTCGCGGGCCCGGGTGATGCCGACATAGGCCAGCCGGCGCTCCTCGGCCAGTTCGGCCGGGTCGCCGAGCGTGCGCAGGTGCGGGAAGACGCCGTCCTCCAGGCCGGTCAGGAAGACGACCGGGAACTCCAGGCCCTTGGCCGTGTGCAGGGTCATCAGGGTGACCACGCCGCCGCTCGCGTCGGGCACCGAGTCGGCGTCGGCCACGAGCGAGACCTGCTCCAGGAACGCGTCCAGCGAGGTGGCCTCGTCGGTGCCGGCCCGCTGCTCCTCGAACTCGCGGGCCACGCTGACCAGCTCGCGCAGGTTGTCGACCCGGCCCTCGTCCTGCGGATCGCGGCTGGCCTCCAGCTCACGCAGGTACCCGGTCTTGTCGAGCACGGCCTCGAGGATGGAGCTGGGCGTGCCGTCGGGACCGGCCGCGACACCGCGCAGATCGGTGAGCAGGGTGACGAAGTCGCGGATGGCGTTGAGCGACCGGGGGGCCAGGCCCATGGCCGAGTCGGCCACCTCCAGCGCCGCGCCGAACGAGAGCCGCTCGCGCTCGGCCAGGACGTCGACGGCGGCGACGGCCCGGTCGCCGATGCCGCGGCGCGGGGTGTTGAGGATGCGGCGCAGGCTGACCACGTCGTCGGGGTTGGCGATCACGCGCAGGTAGGCCAGCGCGTCGCGGATCTCGCGCCGCTCGTAGAAGCGCACGCCCCCGACGACCTTGTAGGGCAGGCCGACCCGGATGAACACCTCTTCGAAGACTCGGGACTGGGCGTTGGTGCGGTAGAACACGGCCACGTCGGACGCGACCGCCGTGCCGGCGTCAGCCAGCTCGTCGATCTGCTGCGCCACCCAGGCCGCCTCGTCGTGCTCGTTCTCGGCCACGTAGCCGTTGATCTGCTCGCCCGCCCCGGCCTCGGACCACAGGTTCTTCGGTTTGCGGTCGGGGTTGCGGGCGATGACGGCGTTGGCCGCGGACAGGATCGTCTGCGTGGAGCGGTAGTTCTGTTCGAGCAGGATCGTCGAAGCGTTCGGGTAGTCGCGTTCGAACTCGAGGATGTTGCGGATGGTCGCGCCCCGGAAGGCGTAGATGGACTGGTCGGCGTCGCCGACCACGGCCAGTTCGGCCGGCTCGACGCCGTCGGCCGCCGCCTGGGTCAGCTCGCGCACCAGCACGTACTGGGCGTGGTTGGTGTCCTGGTACTCGTCGACCAGGACGTGCCGGAACCGGCGCCGGTAGTGCTCGGCCACGGCCGGGTGGTCCTGCAGCAGCCCGACCGTGGTCATGATCAGGTCGTCGAAGTCGAACGCGTGCGCCTCCAGCAGCCGGCGCTGGTAGCGGGTGTAGGCCTCGGCCAGCACCTTCTCGTGGGCGTTGCCGGCCTGGTCGGCCCAGGCCTCGGCCGTCACCAGCTCGTTCTTGAGGTTGCTGACCTGGGCCGACAGCGAGCGGGCCGGGTAGCGCTTCGGATCGAGGTCCAGGTCGCGGCCGACCATCGTCATCAGGCGCTTGGAGTCGTCGGCGTCGTAGATC
This sequence comes from uncultured Actinomycetota bacterium, assembly GCA_963713245.1. Lineage (GTDB taxonomy): Bacteria > Actinomycetota > Actinomycetes > Mycobacteriales > Jatrophihabitantaceae > CAVQKZ01. The sequence goes on along the minus strand of CAVQKZ010000001.1, from coordinate 1,951,507 downwards.
GAGAACGAGGACTTGACCCCGACGGCCTTGGACTCGGCCCGCAGGATGCGTACGCACATGGAGTGGAACGTGCTCACCCACATGGCCCGGGCCCGGGGCCCGACGAGCGCGGCCACGCGTTCCTTCATTTCGCCGGCGGCCTTGTTGGTGAACGTGATGGCCAGGATCTCGCCCGGCTGCGCGCCCCGCTCGGCCAGCAGGTAGGCCACCCGGTGGGTGAGCACCCGGGTCTTGCCCGAGCCCGCCCCGGCCACGATCAGCAGCGGGCCACCCTGGTGCACCACGGCCGCGCGCTGCTGGGGGTTGAGGCCGTCGAGCAGGGTCGCCGGGTCGACGGCCAGCCGGGTGCGCGGTCGGCGTGGGGCGTCGTCGGTCGGCGGCGGGTCGACCAGGCTGTCAACAACATCACTCATCCCCACCAGCCTACGTCCGGCCCCTGTCAGCGAACGGCGTCCCGCGGCGGCCCGGTTTGCTCGCCCGCCCCCCTGGGCAGGTAGATCGAGACGAAAGGTGGGGACCCGCATGGTCGCAACGCAGGAACAGGACGCTTCGAGCGGAACCGAGCACCGCATGCGCCGGGACATCGGCACGGTCGGGCTGCTGTTCGCCGGGGTCGGCTCGATCATCGGCTCGGGCTGGCTGTTCGGAGCGCTGAACGCCTCGCAGATCGCCGGGCCGGCCGCGATCTTCTCCTGGGCCATCGGCGGGTTCATGATCCTGCTCATCGGCCTCGTCTACGCCGAACTCGGCACCATGTTCCCGGTGTCGGGCGGGGTGATCCGGTTCCCGCACATCTCCTTCGGCTCGTTCGCCAGCTACACCGTGGGCTGGGTGAACTGGGTCGCGGCCGCGGCAGTGGCGCCGATCGAGGTCGAGGGCGCGCTGCAGTACGCCACCAAGTACGCGAAGTTCACCAAGCCCCACCTCGTCAGCGGCGAGACCGTGCACACCCTCACCGGACTGGGCTACGCGGTCGCCGTCCTGGCCATGGCCTTCTTCGTCGTCGTGAACTACTACGGCGTGCGCTGGTTCGCCCGGATCAACAACGTCGCGGTGTGGTGGAAGCTCGGCATCATCAGCCTGGTCGTGGTCGCCTTCCTGGTCACGAAATTCCACGGCGCCAACTTCCACAGCCACGGGTTCGCCCCCGGCGGCGTGCACGGCATGCTGACCGCGATCGCCACCGGCGGCATCGTGTTCTCCTACCTCGGTTTCCGCCAAGGCATCGAACTGGCCGGCGAGACCAGCAACCCCAAGCGCAACGTGCCGATCGCGGTCATCGGCTCGGTGCTGATCACCGGGCTCATCTACGTGCTGCTGCAGATCGCGTTCATCGCCGCCCTCGCCCCCAAGGACCTCTCGCACGGCTGGTCCGGGCTCTCGTTCACCAACGACTTCGGCCCCCTGGCCGCGCTGGCCACCGCGCTCGGCCTGGGCTGGCTGGCCACGCTGCTCTACATCGACGCCATCGTGTCGCCGGCCGACACCGGCCTGATCTACACCACGGTCACCGGCCGGATCTCCTACGCCATGGCCAAGAACGGCAACGCGCCGCGGGCCCTGGCCAAGACGACCCCGCGCGGCGTCCCACTGATCAGCCTGTTCGTCACGTTCGTGATCGGGCTGATCGTGTTCCTGCCGTTCCCGAGCTGGCAGCAACTGGTCGGCTTCATCACCTCGGCCACCGTGCTGTCATTCGGCTCCGGCCCGATCGTGCTGGCGGCCATGCGGCGCGAGATCCCCGAGCATGACCGGGCGTTCAAGCTCCCGTTCGGCGACGTCATCCCGTTCGTCGCTTTCTACGCCGCGAACCTGATCGTCTACTGGGCCGGCTGGGACATCAACTGGAAGCTGTTCGTGGCCGTTGCCCTCGGGTTCGTCGTGCTCGGCATCTTCCATGTGACCAGCCGGGGCTCGATGCCGAAGATGGACTGGCGGGCCGGGGCGACCTGGCTGTTGCCGTGGCTGGGCGGGCTGTGCCTGATCAGCTACCTGGGCACCTACCCGGAGAAGAGCGAGCACAAGGGCAACACGGGCACGATCGGGTTCGGCTGGGGCTTCCTGGTCCTGCTGGTGCTCAGCGCGGTCGTGTGGTGGCTGGCCCTGAAGGTGCGGCTGCCCAAATCCGAGCAGGAGGAGAACATCGCCGCGACGATGGCCGAGGCCGAGCAGGAGGAGCAGGAGCTCGGCGCGGCCGGCTGACGCTGTCGCCCGGCGTGCTGGCGTCCCATCAGTCGGGACGAGGTTGCCGACTGATGGGAAGGCGTGTCAGGATCGAGCCGTGCCAATCCAGTCCTACGAGTTTTACTACGGGTACCGCGCCTCGGTGCCCGTCGTAGCTGGCTGACCAGTCAACCAAATCGACGCCCCGGGCCGCGAGCCCCGGGGCGTTTTGTCGTTCGCGCCCCCGCCCGCGGAAACCAGGCGCCACCGAAAGGGACTTTCGATGACCATGGCAATCACCACCGGGGACGCGGCCGACACCACCGGCGCCGACTCCATCGACACGCTGCGCGGGCAGATCGACGCGCTGGACGAAGCGATCGTGCGGCTCGTGGCCGAACGGGCCCGGCTGTCCGGCCGGGTGCAGACCGCCCGGCTGAACGCGGGCGGGGCCCGGGTCGAGCTCGGCCGCGAGCGGATCATCCTGGACGCCTACCGGCGTGGGCTGGGCCCGCACGGCGTGAACCTGGCCGACGCCGTCCTGCAGGTCTGCCGCGGCACCCGCTAGCTGTCGCGGGTCACAGCATGCGGCGGTCGGCGGCCCAGCGGGTCAGCTGGTGCCGGCTGGACAGCTGCAGCTTGCGCAGCACGTTCGACGCGTGCGTCTCGACGGTCTTGATCGAGATGAACAGCTCCGCGGCGATCTCCTTGTAGGCGTAGCCGCGGGCCAGCAATCGCATCACCTCCCGTTCGCGCGGGGTGAGCTGGTCGAAGTTGGGGTCGATCGACGGGGCCACCGGTGCGTCGCGGAAGGCGTCGAGCACGAAGCCGGCCAGCCGCGGGCTGAACACCACATCACCCTCGGAAACTCGGGTGATGGCCGCGGCCAGGTCGTCGGCCGAGATCGTCTTGGTGACGTAGCCCCGGGCACCGGCGCGGATGAGGGCGATGACGTCCTCGGCCGCGTCGGACACCGACAGGGCCAGGAAGCGCACCTCGGGCAGTTCCGGGGCGATGGCCTCGAGGACGGCCAGGCCGCCGCCGTCGGGCATGTGCACGTCGAGCAGCACGACCTCGGGCTGGGTCGCGCGGATGGCCGCGATCGCCTCGGCCGGCGTGCCGGCCTCGCCGACGACGTCGACGCGCGTCCCGAGCTCGGCCCGGACCCCGGACCGGAACATGGCGTGGTCGTCGACCAACAGAACTCGCGTCGTCATGTGATGGACATCCTGATCTCTACCTCGGTGCCGCTGCCCGGATGGCTGCGCAGCTTGACCTCTCCGCCGTGCCGCTCGATGCGGGCGATGATCGACCCGCGCACACCCTGCCGGTCGTCGGCGACCGCGTCCAGGTCGAAGCCGACCCCGCGGTCCTTGACGAAGATGCTCACCGCGTCGGACTCGACCTCCGCGTACAGCGACACGTCGGTGACCCCGGCGTGCTTGGCCGCGTTCACCAGCGCCTCGCGGGCCGCGGCCGTCGCGGCGGCCAGCCCGTCGGTGAGCTCGGCGTCGCCGACGACCACGGCTTCGACGGTGATGGCGTAGGCGTCCTCGACCTCGGCCGCGGCACTGCGCAGCTCGTCGGCCAGCTGCCCGGACGCGGCCCGCGAGCCGTACAGCAGGTTGCGCAGGTCGCGTTCCTGGCCGCGGGCCAGCCGGCTGACCTCGCGGGGCGAGGACGCGTTGCGCTGGATGAGCGCGAGCGTCTGCAGCACGGAGTCGTGCAGGTGGGCGGCGATGTCGGCTCGTTCCTGCGACCGGATGCGCTCACTGCGCTCCGCGCTGAGCTGGGTCATCATCCGCATCCACCACGGCCCGGTCAGCAAGGCCAACCCGATGACGGCCACGGTCACGGCCAGCAGTCCGTCGCGCAGGGCCGAGACGTTGGCCCGGGCCAGGACGATGACACCGCCGGCGACGACGAGCGCGGCGCCCGCGGCCAGCCGCAGCCGCCCGACCCGGTCGGAGCCGCCGGCCGACAGCGAGGTGCGCGACAGGCGGCGCCAGCGGTCCCGGTCGGGCTCGGTGGCCTGGCGCCAGATGAGCGCCCCGCCCAGGCAGGCGAGCAGGGTCGGCGCGAAGACGCTGCCCAGCGGCATCTGGTAGGTCAGGCTGCCGACCACGATGACGGCCGCGATCGCGGCCACGCCGTATTCCAGCCACACCGGCAGCCGGCTGCGCGGCGCGTCCGGTGCGGTCGGCAGGACGATCCAGTACGCGCCGTACAGGGCCACGCCCAGGCCGCCGGCCGTGGACAGCCCGACGAAGGCCAGCCGGATGATCAGCGGCCGTACGCCGATGTGCTCGGCGATCCCGGCCGCCACCCCGCCGAACAGCCATTTCCCGGGTCGCCGATAGAGGCGGCGGGTGCTGGGCACGGTGGCGGTCACAACGTCCATCCTCCGCGCCGCGCGGGTCCCTGGCATCAGGTGGTGCCCTGAGGCCAAGGTTCAGGGTGCGGCTCAGGGGCTAACCCGATGCCCAAAGCCGCTCGCCGGGGCACCCTGGTTGCCATGACCACCACACAGCCCGGCGGCTACGGCCCGCCACCCACCGCTCCCCTGCCGCGCCCCCTGCTGCGCCGCAGCCGCACCGACCGGGTCGGCGCCGGCGTGGCCGGCGGGCTGGGCCAGTACTTCGGCGTCGACCCCGTGCTGTTCCGGGTCCTGTTCGCCACCGCGGCGTTCTTCGGCGGGGCCGGCGTGCTGGCCTACCTGGTGGCCTGGGCCGCGATTCCCGACGAGGGGACGGCCCACGCGCCCGTCGACTCGTTCGTCAGCGAGCTGCGCCGGCGCCGCATCCCGGTGTGGCTGGTGGCCATCGTCGCCGGCCTGGTGCTGTGGGGCGTGGCCTTCAGCTGGTGGGCCCCTGGGCACTTCTTCCCCGTCATCGTGGTCGCGGCCGTGCTCGTGGCCATCCTGAGCCGCAAGGGCCGGATCACCCAGCGGGCCGAGGCCGTCGCCGCCGGCGGTCCGCCACCGCCGCCCAGCTTCGCCCCCACGATCGACCTGGCCAAGTCGGCCGGGCCCACCGGCGGCACCTCGGCCGGCGCGAGCACCGCGACCGCCCCCCTGCCCGACCCGGCGCCGGTTCCCCGACGTGGGTCAACGACACCCGCCAGTGGATCACCGAGGCCAAGGCGGCCAGCCGGGCCCGGCGCCGCCGGTCCATGCCGATCCGGGTGGCCACCCTGGTCACGCTCGGCGTCACCCTGCTCGTGCTCGCGGTCATCGACGCCACCCAGCGGCGTGGCCATCCCGGTCTACTTCTGGGCCATGCTCGCCATCGTCGGCACCGGGGTGCTCGTCGGCCTCGTGCTGCGGCGCACGCCCTGGAGCGTCGCCCTGCTGCTCGGCCCCACCATCGTCGGGCTCGTCGCGTTCGGCGGCTCACATGCGCGGATGCACGACGGCTTCGGCGAGCGCGAGTGGACGCCGACGAGCGCCGCCCAGCTGCAGTCGCAGTACCGGCTGGCCTTCGGCCGGGCCACCCTCGACCTGCGCCACCTCGGCCCGCTCGACTCGGCCCGCACCGTGCACCTCACCCTCGGTGCCGGGCAGGCGCAGATCTTCGTGCCGGCCGGGATGAACGTGACGATCGACGACAACGTCCACTTCGGCGACCTGCAGCTCAACGGCACCGACCTGGTCGACCAGGCCGGGCGCGACCACGGCGGCGTCAACCTCAACAAGACGCTCTTCCCGCCGGCCGGCGCCGAGGGCCCGGCGCTGACCGTCGACGTCCACGTCACCGACGGCCTGATCAGCGTCGACCGAGGCTGACCGGGCTACTTGCCCATCCCGGCGGTCAGCCCGGCGACGATCTGCTTGGTCGCCACCAGGAACAGCACGACCAGGGGCACGGTGGCGATCACCAGGCCGGCGAACAGCGCCGACCAGTTCGTCTGGAACTCGCCGAAGAACTGGGTCAGCCCGACCGGCAGGGTGTACTTGCTGGTCGTGCGCAGCAGCACCAGCGGGAAGAAGAAGTCGTTCCACAGCGGCACGAACCGGAACACCACGACGGTGGCGATCGCCGGCTTGACCAGCGGCAGCATCACCCGCAGGAAGATCCGGAACTCACCGGCCCCGTCGATGCGGGCCGCCTCCTCCAGTTCACGGGGCAGGCTGCGGAAGAACGCGGCCATGATGAACACCGAGAACGGGATGCCGCTGGCCGCGTAGACCAGGGCCAGCCCGAGCCGGGAATCGATCATGCCGAACGAACCGAGCAGGTAGAAGATCGGCAGGATGCCCAGCCGGATCGGCAGCATCAGCCCGGACAGGAAGTACGCGGTGAGCACGCCGCTGCCGCGGAACTGGTAGCGCCCGAGCGCGTACGCGGCCGGCAGCGAGACGCAGACGTCCAGGGCCACCGCCCCGATCGTGACCAGGGCCGAGTTGCGCAGGTAGGTCGCGAACGAGGCCTGGGTCCAGGCCGTCATGTACCCGTGCAGGGTCGGCGACGTGGGCAGGCCGAGCGGGTCGGACAGCACCTGCACGTTGGGCCGCAGCGAGTCGAGCACCATCATCAGCAACGGGGCCACCGAAAGCGCGGCGTAGCTCCACAGCAGCAGCACCACCAGCACCCGGATCACCCGGTCGCGGGGCTCGCGGCGCGGCTTCGGCCGCCCCCGGCGCGACACCGGGGCCGCGTCCACCGGCCGGGCCTGCTCCTGGACGGCAGCCATCTCAGCGGTCACGTCAGGGACGCCTCTCGCCGGCGGACGAACCGGTTGGCCCCGACCGCGATGCCGAAGATGAACAGGAACAGCAGCACGGCCAGGGCCGAGGACTGCCCGATCGCGTTGATGCCGCCCTCCTGGAAGGCGACCCGGTAGAAGATCAGCCCGAGCAGGTCGGTGGCCCCGCCCGGCCCGGTGGGCTGGTTGCCCTGCGCCCCTTCGAGTGAGTACACGAGCTCGAAGGTGTTGAAGCAGCCGATGAAGGTCAGGATCGAGACCACACCGATCGCCGGCAGCAGCAGCGGGAGGGTCACCCGGAAGAACCGCTGCACGGCGTTGGCGCCGTCGACCCGGGCCGCCTCGGTGTACTCGTTCGGGATCCCGGCCAGCGCGGCCCCGAACAGCAGGATCGGGAAGCCGATGTAGTGCCAGGCGTTGACGAGGATGACCACGGGCAGGGCCGTGTTCGGGTCACCGAGCCAGGGGCGTGCGAACGAGCCGAGGCCGACCGCCTCGAGCGACTTGTTGACCGCGCCGAAGCTCGGGCTCAGCAACAGGCTCCAGAGGTAGCCGACGACCAGCCCGCCGACCAGGTAGGGCACCGTGTAGACCGTCTGCAGGAACCGCTTGCCGAACCGCTTCTCGTGCAGCAGCACCGCGACCAGCAGGCCGAAGGTGTTCTGCACGACCATCGTGCCGACGAAGAACACCACCGTGTGCCAGAACGCCGGCCAGAGCTGGCGGTTGAGCGGGAACGTGGTGAACAGGCTGGAGAAGTTGGCTACCCCGGCGAACTGCCCGCGCGCGGTGCCCTGCCAGCGCCAGAAGCTGTCGGCCAGCGCCGAGACCAGCGGGTAGACCACGAACACGCTGTAGAGCGCGAAGGCCGGCAGGCAGAAGCAGGCGGCCGTGCGCCATTTCATTCTCGGCACCACGCTCGCGCCGGACGCGCGCCGCCGGGACCGGCGGGCGCGCCCGGCGCGGGGCGGTGCGGTGGCTCCCGTCGCTACGGGTGGAACCACTGAGCGATGCCCTTTTGGATGTCACCGGCGACCTGGGCCGCGCTCTGCTTGCCCAGCAGCATGTTCTGCAGGCCCTCGGCCTCCAGGTCGCTGCCCAGCGGCGTGCCGTAGCGGAAGTCGACGAGCATCACGTACGGCGTGGGGTCGGCCCGGTACCCCTGCACCATCTGCTTGAGCAGCGGGTCCGACGGCTCGACGGCCTTGTTCAGCGAGATCTGCTTCAGGTCGTCGGCCACGAGCTGGCCGAACTGCGTGCTCGTCATCCACTGCAGCAGTTCCAGCGCCTCCTTCTGGTGCTTGGACTTCGCGTTCAGCCCGTACGAGGCGTCGACCCACCCGACCTCCAGCGGGTGGTCGACCGTCGCGTCCGGAGCCGGCGGCGCCGTCGAACACGCCCAGGTTCAGGCTCGGGTTGATGGCCTTGGTCGGGGCCAGCGCGAACGAGCCCTCGGGCATCATGGCCGCCTTGCCGGTGGCGAAGAGGGTCTGCACGTCGGTCTCGGCCAGCCCCATCTGGTCCTTGGGGAAGTAGGGCTTGAGCTGGTTGAGGACGTTGAGCGAGTCGACGTAGGCCGGGTCGGTGAACGTGGCCTGGCCGCTGAGCACCTTCTGCTCGAACGCGGGCCCGCCGTAGCGGGTGGCGCCGAACGCGTCGGCGTACAGCGGCAGCAGCCAGGTGTCCTTGCCCGCGGCCGCGAACGGCGTGACGCCGTTCTGCTTGAGCGTCCGGGCCGCCGAGATCAGCTGGTCCCAGGTGGTCGGCGGGCTCAGGTGGTACTTCGAGAACAGGTCCTTGTTGTAGTAGATCTGGAACGTCGAGACCTCCAGCGGCACCCCGTAGACCTTGCTGTCCTTCTTGCCGCGAGCGCCGTCCAGGGCCGTCTTGGCGAAGTTCGACAGGCCGGCCACCTTGCCGTCCAGCGGGACGAGGTTCTTGGCCTCGACCAGGGGCTGCAGGCCGCCGTAGGTGCGCAGTTGCGCGACGTCGGGGCCGCCGGCCTGGGTCAGCCCGGTCGACAGGATGGTGTTGTACTCGGTCGCCTTGTACGGCTTGAAGTCGACGGTGATGTTCGGGTGCGCGTCGTGGAACTTGGCGAAGATGGCGCGGTAGGTGGCCGCGTCCTCGGGCCGCCACGACCAGACCGACAGCGTGACGTTGCCGCCCTTGCCGCCCGACGATCCGGTCGCCGAGCAGCCGCTCAGCACGACCACGGCCGCGGCGAGCACCGCGATGCACGCCGACATTGTGCGGGTTCTCATGTGTGTGCCCTCTCGTTTCCCGGGACTGGACCGTGAACTGCGGTGTCGTTGGGCGCCGCCTCGGTGCCGGCCAGTTCGAGGGCGCGGCGCACGCCGCCGCCCGCGGCCGTCAACAAGCGCCGGGCCGCCTCGATCGGCCGGTCGGCCAGCAGCGAGACCAGGGCCAGCCGGGTGTCACCGCCGGCCGCCTCGGCCGCGTCGGCGCAGGTCTGCGGGTCGAGGCCGGTCGCCTCGACCAGGATCCGCACGACCCGCCCGCGCAGCTTGGCGTTGTTCGCGGTGACGGCGACCATGAGGTTGGAGTAGGTGCGTTCCATCCGGACCATCAGTGCGGTCGAGAATGAGTTGAGCAGCAGTTTCTGGGCCGTTCCCGCCTTCATCCGGGTCGAGCCGGCGATCACCTCCGGGCCGGTGGAGACCCCGACGTGCACGTCGACCTCGGCCCCGGAACTGGCATCCGGGTTGGCCGAGATGAGCACGGTGCACGCCCCCCGCGCCCGGGCCTCGCGCAGGGCGGCGAGCACGTACGGGGTGCGCCCGCTGGCCGTCAGGCCGATGGCCACATCGCCCGCGTGCAGGCCGGCTGCGTCGGCCACGCCGACCGACTCGTCGTCCTCGACGTCCTCGACCGGGCGTTCGAGGGCGGCCGGCCCGCCGGCGTGGTGGGCCACGACCCAGCTCGGGTCGAGGTCGTAGGTGGGCACGAGCTCGGCCGCGTCCAGCACCGCGATGCGCCCGGACGTGCCCGCCCCGAAGTAGTGGATGGTGTGCCCGGAGCGCAGCGCCACGGTGGCGAAGTCGACGGCCTCGGCCAGCGCGGGCAGCACGGCGCGGACCGCGGGCGGTACCTTCGCGTCCTCGTCGTTGATCAACCGCAGGATCTCGACAGTGCTGCGCAGGTCGATGTCGAGGCTGGCCGGGTTGCGCTCCTCGGTGGGGGCCAGCACCCAGCTCGCGCCGTCCGGCCCGCTCATCGGCGCCCTCGCCTCGCCTGTCGCAGCATGTCGGAAAGTTTCCAATACCGACCAAGGCGTGTCAATGAGCACCACACAGCGCCGCGGTTGCGGTGTACGTTGCCACCGTGCCCGATCTGGTCGTCGGTGTCGATGCCGGCGCGACGACCACACGCTGCGTTGTCGCGGCGGACGACGGCAGCGTCGTCGGCACCGGTGTCGCCGCCGGCGCCAACGTTCGGTCCAGCGCCGGCCTGCCCGAACAGTGGTTTGCCCGCGTCCTCGCGGCCGCCCTCGTCGACGTCCCCACCAAGGACGTCCGGGCCGGAGTGTTCGGCGTGGCCGGCTCCGGGACGGCCGGCGCCCACACGGTGGAGCAGGCGGCCGAGGCCGCGTGGCGCTCCGTCGGACTGACCGGGCGACCGACGGTCGTCACCGATCTGGAGGTCGGGTTCGCGGCCGGCTCGACCGACCCCGACGGGCTGCTGCTGGTGGCCGGCACCGGAGCGGCCGCGGCCGCGTTCGTCGAGCGGCGGATCGTCCGGCGCTGCGACGGCTACGGCTGGCTGCTCGGGGACGAAGGCTCCGCGGTGTGGCTGGGCCTGGGCGCGGTGCGGGCGGCGCTCGCGGGCTACGACGGCCGGGGCGAGCCGACGCGGTTGCAGGCCGACGTCGCCGCGTACTTCGACGTCGAGCCCGAGGCCGATCTGGCCATGGCCGCCATCAACCGCGTGCACGCCGAAGCGCCGGCCCGGCTGGGCAGACTCGCGCCGCTGGTCACCCGGGCCGCCACCGACGGTGACGCCGTCGCGGTGGCCCTGGTGGCCGAGGCGGCCGAGCGACTGGTAGCGGCCGTGCGCGCCGTCGCCCCGGGTGTGGGCCCGGGCCGGCCGGTCGACCTGGTGCTGGGCGGGGCCCTGTTGACCGCAGGACCGGTGCGCGCGGCCGTTCTGGCCCGCCTGCCGGACGGTATGCGCGTGCGCGACCCGGGCCCGGGTGCGGCCGGCGCGGCGGCGCTGGCCTTTGCCGAGCTCGGCGGTGGCACCCTCGACCCGGCCGTGCATGCGGCGCTCCTGCGGGCCGCGGCCGCGGCCGCGACGCAGGACATCGCCGCGAGCTGAACTCAGGTCCGGCTCGACGTCCAGCCGGACGGCTGGAACAAGGCAGCGTCGGCCCGGCGCTCACCGTCGAAGAGCAGGCCGTGCGGGCCGGCCAGCCGCACCGCGTCGACGTAGACGCCGCGGCCCTCGTACAGCGCGTCGGTGGTGTAGCGCCAGCGCAGGTCGGTCGTCCCGGCCGGGACGTCGGCCGTGGCCCGCAGCCACTGCCGGCCCTCGAAGCCGGCGAACGTCCCGTCCGTCGACCACTGGTCGGCACGGGCCCGGAGCGTGAGCGGCAGCTGGTGCCAGGTCGAGCCGCCGTCGCTCGAGGCTTCCAGGGCCCCGATGTCGGTCTCCTCGGTGTCGTACCAGAGGGCGAACGACAGCCGGGCTCCGCCGCTCGGCACGGCCACCGGCAGGGTGAGCGTGGCCGTGGTCGCATCGTGCGGGCCGGCGAACCAGTCGGTGCCGCCCGCGGCCGGACGCACCGGCAGCGCGAGCGCGAGGTCGCGGGCCACCGCCCGCCGCGACGGGTTGGTGCTGCCCCAGTTGCGGCTCGGGTGCACCCGGTTGGTCAGCAGGATCACGAACGACTTCGACAGCGGGTCGATGACGATCGAGGTGCCGGTGAACCCGGTGTGCCCGGCCGTGACCGGCGAGTTCAGCCCGTCCATGTACCAGCGCTGGTCGAGCTCGAAGCCGAGCCCGTGCGAGTCGTCGGGGAAGGCCTGGTTGAAGTTCGTGAACAGCAGCCGCACCGAGGCCGGGTCGAGGATGCGGGTGCGGCCGTACGCGCCGCCGTCGAGCAGTGTCTGGGCCAGTACGGCCAGATCGCGCGCGGTCGAGAAGACACCGGCATGCCCGGAGACGCCGCCGACGCAGTAGGCGTTCTCGTCGTGCACCGTGCCCCAGACGATGCCGCGCCCGGTCGAGGGCTGGTACTCCTCGGCCGCGATGCGGGGCTTGAGCGCGGCCGGCGGGTTGAACATGGTGTCGCGCAGGTGCAGTGGGCCGGTGATCCGCTGGGCGATCACCTGGTCGAGCGTGCGGCCGGTGACGGCCTCGATGACCTTGCCCATCGTCATCATGTTCATGTCGCTGTAGAGGTAGTGCGTGTCCGGGGCCGCGAACGGTTTGACCGCGTAGACCGCCGCCCACCGCTCGTCGTTGGTGGCGTACGTGCACAGCGACGGGCTCGGGTCGGCCGGCAGCCCGGAGGTGTGGGTGAGCAGGTTGCGGATCGTGATGTCGCCCTTGCCGTTGGCCGCGAAGGCCGGGAGGTACTGCGCCACCGGGGCGTTGAGGGTGATGCGGCCCTGCTGGAGCAGTTGGACGGCGGCGATCGAGGTGAACAGCTTCGTCATCGAGGCCAGGTCGAAGATGGTGTCGCGGCGCATCGGGATCCACTGGTCGGCCGGCAGTTCGGTCGGCTTGTCGTCGGCGTAGCGCAGGGCGTAGCCGGCGGCGTCGTGGGCGACGATGACGCCGTCGTGGGCGGCCAGCGCGACGCGCGCCGGGGTACTCGGGATAGGTCGGCGACGGTTGCAGGTAGCCGGGCGATGTCGGTGGCGACGTTGTCGACGTCCTGGGGCACCAGCCCGGCCTGCCGGGCGCTGCCGTAGCGCAGGGTGTCGTGGCTGAAGCGGATGTCGGCGGCGGTGACCGTCGGCGGGCTGCCGACCGTCGTGGCCGCCGGGCTGTCCGACGTGGGCCGCGCGGCCGCGGCGCCGCTGAGCACGCTCAGCGCGGTGGCGAGGACGACGGTCGCGGTGAGGATGCGGCGGGTCATCGGTGGCCTCCGTGGTCGGGATAGTGGTCGGGGTAGATGAGGTACTTCTCGCGCAGGTGCGGAAGGCGGCCAGGTCAGCCTGCCAGCCCGCGACGATGGCGTCGGTGGTCTGGCCGGCGTCGACGGCGTGGCGCACGTGGTCCGAGCCGGTGAGGTTGTCGATCCAGTTGTCCGGCCGCCAGGCGAAGTCCCCCGGGTACACCTGCCGAGCGGTCACGAGCATGGCCACCGCGGTGCGGATGGGGTCGAAGATGTCGCGATCGGTGACGTAGAGCTGCACGCCGCCCACGGTCTGGCCGACCCACTTCGAGAACGTCGGCGCGAAGTAGTTCTCGCGGAACTGGGCGCCGGGCAGGTGCAGCGCGGTCAGGGCGTCGCGCCAGAGCCAGTCGCCGTAGGGCGCGCCGATCTCCTCGAACGGGCGGCAGGTGCCGCGTCCCTCCGACAGCGTGGTGCCCTCGAACATGCAGGTGCCCGGGTAGACGATCGCGGTGTCGACGGTGGGCATGTTCGGTGACGGCGGCACCCACGGCAGGCCGGTCTGCTCGAAGTACATGTCGCGCGACCAGCCGTCGACCTCGACGACGCTCAGCTCGACGCGGCGGCCGGCGTCGGCCGCGACCCACTCGCCGTTGTAGAGCCGGGCCAACTCGCCGACGGTCATGCCGTGGGCCTGCGCGATCGGCTTGCGCCCGACGAACGTCTCGAATCCCGCGTGCATCACCGGCCCGAGGGCGTGCCGGCCCGAGATCGCGTTGGGCCGGTCGAGCACGACGAACCGCTTGCCGGCCAGCGCCGCGGCCACCATCGAGTCGTAGAGCGTCCAGATGTAGGTGTAGAACCGGGCCCCGACATCCTGGATGTCGTAGACGACGGTGTCGACGCCGGACCTGGTGATGATGTCGGCCAGCGGTTGGCCGCTCTTGTTGTAGGTGTCGTAGACGGGCAGGCCGGTGCGCGGGTCGTTGTAGAAGCCTTCGGAGCCGCCGGCCTGGGCCGTACCGCGGAAGCCGTGCTCGGGCCCGAACACGGCGACCAGGTTGACGGCAGGGTCGGCGTGCATGACGTCGACCTCGTGGCGGCGGTCGGGCAGGATCCCGGTCGGGTTGGTGATGACGCCGACCTTCTGGCCGCGGAACTGCGCGTACCGCGCCGCGATCACGTGCTGCAGGCCGGTGCGCACCGGCCGGGGCATGGTGGGGCGGCGCGACGCGGTGGCCGCTCGGCCGGCGGCTCGGGCCGCGGCGCGGGCGGCGGCCGACGCGGTGGCCGGCGGTGCGCTCGCCGCCGTGGTCGCGGCGACGGCCACGGTCCCGGCGGCACCGGTCAGGAATCGGCGGCGGTCGATGGCCATCTGCTGCTCCCCTCAGTGGTGGTGGCCAGCAGGCCGGTGGTCCTGAGGCGAGAACGGCGTGGCCGCACAGTTCTTCGCGATGGGACGTCCAAAGGGCACTAATTGACCGAATGCCGTAACGGTTGGAAAGTTACTCACTATCCCGATCGTGTGTCAATCCTTGGCGGTGGTCCTACGAACCCCGGATCCGGTTCATCGGCGTGTGGGACACCGTCGGCGCGTCGGCATCCCGCTCAGCGGCTGCGCTTCGTCAACTTCCTCAATCGCGGCGTGCAGTTCCACGACACCGATCTGAGCACGACCGTCGACGCCGCGTTCCAGGCCCTCTCCATCGACGAGAAGCGCCAGCCCTTCCGCCCGGCCGTGTGGAACCGGCAGCCCTCGACCGTTCCGCAGGACGTGCAGCAGGTCTGGACGACGACCCCCGGGTCATGCCCGTCTGAGCGGGCTGTGCCGTCACAACGCCTGGGCGCCGCTGACCCGCAGTAGATCGAGTTTGGACGCGTCCTCGCTGTCCGGGGCGACGGTGTACACGACGATGCGCAGGTCGGTGCCGGGCGCGGACAGCACGTCGCAGTCGACGGTGATCGGCCCGACCGGCGTCGACGTGGCCGTCTTGGTACTGGTCCGGTGCCGGGCGATGTGCGCCTCGCGCCAACGCCGCTCGAAGTCCGGCGACTCACCCCGGAGCCGGCCGATGAGCCCCTGCAGGCCCGGGTCGTCCGGGTACCGGCCGGCGGCCTCGCGCAGGTCGGCCGCGAGGTCGCTGGCGAACTCGTCGGCATGCCGGTCGTCGAAGTCGATGACACTTCGCGCCCGCATGAAGTGGCGCCAGGCGACGTTGCGGTCCAGGCCCGACAGTGCGGCCGGATCGCCGGTCAACGCCGCCCACAACGGGTTCCACCACAGCAGATCCCACCCGGCCGAGTGCACGCCGAGGGGCAGGTCGCCGAGCCGGTCAAGCATGCGCTGCACCCCCGGCGTGATGTGCTGCGACACCACCCCCGTAGCCGGCGGCGCCACCCCGGCCACCCGGTACAGGTGGTCGCGCTCCGGCTCGGACAGCCGCAACGCCCGGGCCAGCGCGGCCAGCAACTGCGCCGACGGGTGCTGGGCCCGACCCTGCTCGAGCCGGACGAGGTACTCGACGCTGACGCCGGCCAACCCTGCGAGCTCTTCGCGGCGCAGGCCGGGGGCGCGGCGTCCGCTGCCGGGCGCCAGGCCCACCTCGCGCGGGCTGACCCGGTCGCGCCACGCCCGCAGCACCTCGGCGAACTCCGTCATCCCTCCAGCATGCCCGGCCGGGCCACAGTCGGCCTGGTACCGGCAGGGCATACCCTCGCCCCGGCCCGCCGCGGCACGGTGGGTTCATGACAACGACACTGATCACCGGGGCGAACCGCAGCCTGGGCTTGGAGACCACCCGGCGCCTGATCGCGGCCGGCCACACCGTCTACGCCGGAATGCGGGATCCGAGCACCGGCGACGCCGCCCGCGCCCTGGGCGCGCAGGTCCTGCAACTGGACGTGACCGATGCCGCGTCCGTCGACGCCGCCGTGGCCGAACTGCCCGAACTCGACGTCCTGGTCAACAACGCCGGAATCCTGGGCCTGTCCCACTCCGTCGACGACCTCGACGCCGATGCCATGAGCACGGTGCTCGACACCAACGTCGTCGGCATCGTCCGCGTGACCCAAGCTGCGATGCCCGTGTTGCGGCGATCGGCCAACCCGGTCATCGTCAACGTGGCCTCCGGCGTCGGCTGGCCGCGCTACCTGCTCGACCCCGGCCACGACGAGTACCCCGTCCGGGCGGTGCCCTACGCGGCGTCGAAAGCCGCCGTCGTGGCCCTCACCGTCCAGTACGCCAAGAACCTGCCCGGCATGCGGATCAACGCCTCGGACCCGGGCTACACCGCCACCGACTTCAACCACCACGGCGGGCACCAGACGGTCGCCGAGGGCACCGACGCCACCGTGGCGCTGGCCACGCTCGATCAGGACGGCCCCACCGGTGAGTTCCACAACCGGGCCGGGCGGATCGACTACTAGCGACCGCTACTCCCACTCGATGGTGCCGGGGGGCTTGGACGTCACGTCCAGCACGACCCGGTTCACCTCGCGCACCTCGTTGGTGATCCGGGTCGAGATCCGTTCCAGCACGTCGTAGGGCACCCGGGTCCAGTCGGCGGTCATCGCGTCCTCCGACGACACCGGCCGCAGCACCACCGGATGGCCGTACGTGCGCCCGTCACCCTGCACGCCGACCGACCGGACGTCGGCCAGCAGCACCACCGGGCACTGCCAGATCTCGCGGTCCAGGCCCGCGGCCGACAGTTCGGCCCGGGCGATCGCGTCGGCCCGGCGCAGGATGTCCAGCCGCTCGGCCGTCACCGCGCCGACGATGCGGATACCCAGCCCCGGCCCCGGGAACGGCTGGCGCCACACGATGTCGGCCGGCAACCCGAGCTGCTCGCCGACCCGGCGGACCTCGTCCTTGAACAGCGTGCGCAGCGGCTCGACCAGCGCGAACTGCAGATCGTCGGGCAACCCGCCGACGTTGTGGTGGCTCTTGATGTTGGCGGTGCCCGACCCGCCGCCGGACTCCACGACGTCCGGGTACAGCGTCCCCTGCACCAGGAATTCGACGCTCTCGCCATGCGCCCCCGCGTCGGCGACGACCTCGCGGGCGGCGGCCTCGAAGACCCGGATGAACTGCCGGCCGATGATCTTGCGCTTCTCCTCCGGGTCGCTGACGCCGGCCAGCGCGTCGAGGAACTGGTCGACCGCGTCCACGACCTTCAGCCGCACCCCGGTGGCGGCGACGAAGTCGCGCTCGACCTGCTCGGCCTCGCCCGCGCGCAGCAGCCCGTGGTCGACGAACACGCAGGTCAGCTGGTCGCCGACGGCCCGCTGCACCAGCGCGGCGGCGACGGCCGAGTCGACCCCACCGGACAGTCCGCACACCAGCCGCTTGTCGCCGACCTGGGCCCGGATGCTCGCGACCTGCTCGTCGATGATGTTGGCCTCGGTCCAGCTCGCGCCGGGCGCCGGCGATGTCGTACAGGAAGTGCCGCAGGATGGCCTGCCCGTGCTCGGAGTGCAGCACCTCGGGGTGGAACTGCACCCCGGCCAGTCCGCGGTCGACGTCCTCGAACGCGGCGACGGGCGCGCCGAGCGTCGAGGCCGACACGGTGAATCCGGGCGGCGGCGTGGTCACCGCGTCGCCGTGGCTCATCCACACCTGCTGGGCCGCGGGCAGGCCGCGCAGCAGCACCCCGGGATCGGAGACGACCAGCGACGCGCGGCCGAACTCCGAGCCGCCGGTGTGCGCCACCTCGCCGCCGAGGGCCTGGGCCATGGCCTGGAAGCCGTAGCAGATGCCGAAGACCGGGACGCCGCCGGCGAACATGGCCGGGTCGGTGGGCGGCGCGTCGGCGGCGTACACGCTCGACGGCCCGCCGGACAGGATGATGGCCTTGGGCTGCCGGGCCATCAGCTGCGCCACCGGAGTGGTGTGCGGCACGATCTCGGAGTAGACGTGGGCCTCGCGGACCCGCCGCGCGATCAGCTGGGCGTACTGAGCGCCGTAGTCGACCACCAGCACGAGATCGCCCTGCATGCCGGCAGTCTACGGACCGGCGTTGTCGCAACGCTCTGGTTGGCTGGGCGGCGAGTCGCTGAGCGACGGAAGGGGAACACGCGATGGGGCAACCCGTGGTGCATTTCGAGATCATCGGCCAGGATCCGGAGCAGTTGCGCAGTTACTACGGCGAGCTGTTCGGCTGGCAGTTCGACACCAGTGGCCTGGTGTCCGACGCGGTCTCCGAGCCGGACAACTACGGATTCGTCGCCCACGACGCGGCCACCGACGGCGTCGGCATCCCGGGTGGGGTCGGCGGCGGCGCGGGCTACGACGGTCACGTGATCTTCTATGTCGGCGTCTCCGACGTCGAGGCCGCCCTCCAGCGGGCCGAACAACTGGGCGGGACGCGCCGCATAGGCCCGGTGACGGCGCCCACCGGCCTGGTCGTCGGTCACTTCACCGATCCCGAGGGCCATCTGATCGGCGTGGCCGGGACGCTCTAGGTAGCGGCGGTCAGGCCGGCCACGGGTAGCGCAGCCCGGTCAACTCCTCGCTGACCTGCCACAGCCGCCGGGCCAGCCGCTCGTCCTGGGCGCATTCCGACAGCCGGGCCGGTCCGATGCGCCCGCGGGTCTCGCCGAAGCGTTGCGGCCCGGTGTACGAACCGGGCGCGGCCTGGGTCGCGGCGTACAGGGTCGGGCGCGCACCGGCCGCGGCCGACTGCGTGAAGACCTTGACCAGCATGGGTGCGACCGTGCGCATGAACGTGCTGGCCCCCATGCCCTGGGGATCGCCGACGAGGCCGGTGGAACAGACGCCGGGATGGGCCGCGACGGACGTGAGGCTCAGGCCCAGGGCCGCGGCCCGTCGCTGCAGTTCCAGCGCGAACAGCAGGTTGGCCAGCTTGGAGTTCGAGTACGAGTGCTGGGGGTGGTACCCGGGGCCGGCGTTGCCGCCGAGCACGTCCGCGGCTCCCCCGTGGTGCGCGATCGACGCCACGGTGACGACGCGGGGATTCGGCGCCTCGAGCAGCGCCGGCAACAGCAGGCCGGTGAGCGCGAAGTGGCCGAGGTGGTTGGTGCCGAACTGGAGCTCGAAGCCGTCCTGGGTGACCGCCGGCTTGGGCGGCGCCATGACGCCGGCGTTGTTGATCAGCAGGTCGAGGCGGCCGTCCCAGGTATCGCCGAAGCTGCGCACCGAGGCCATCGAGGCCAGATCGAGCTCGGATACATCCAGCTCGGCCGAGGCATTGCCGGCCCGGATGCGGTCGGCGGCCTGCTTGCCCCGCTCGACGTCGCGACAGGCGAGCACCACTCGGGCGCCGGAGCCGGCGAGGGCGCGAGCGGTGTACCAGCCGATGCCCGAATTCGCACCCGTGACGACGGCCGTCAGCCCGGTTACATTCGGTAACCGATCCGCCGTCCACTTCACCACCACGAACCTACCCCCGGATGCGTGTGTTTCGCGTCCGGAACGGCACACTGGGGTCATGAGCGCCCACGCCGTGCGGACCCGCGTATGGCGAAGTGGCACCCTCGAGGCCGAGAATTTCCCGCTCGAGCAGGTCTCCGACTACCTCGAACAGGCCGATTGCCTGGTCTGGGCCGACCTCTGCGAGCCCGACCACGACCTGCTCTGCCAGCTGGCCGACGAGCTCAGCCTGGACCAGCACGCCGTCGAGGATTCGGTCGCCGACCACGAGCGGCCGAAGGCGACCCGCTACGCCACGCATCTGTTCCTGACGACCTACGCCATTACTCACGACGCCAGCACGCAGGAGATCACGTCCAGCCGGGTGTCGGCCTTCATCCTGCACAACGGGTTCGTCACCGTCCGGCTCGATCCCAACTTCGACATGGACCAGGTCGTCCAGCGCTGGGACGAGAACGACGACCTGATCAAGTTCGGCCCGAAAGCGCTCATCCACGGCCTGCTCGACGTGATCGTCGACGGGTACTTCGAGACCGTCGAGGCGATGGACGAGCAGATCGAGCAGATCGAGGACCTGCTGTTCGACGACAACCCCAAGGTCGCCCGGGAACTGCAGCGCGGGACGTTCGCGCTGCGCAAGGCGCTGGTCCAGGTGCGGCGGGCCGTCCTGCCGATGCGCGAGGTGGTCAACACCGTCATGCGGCGGGCCATCGACGACGGCAACAACGCCGAGCTGTCGCCCTACTACGAGGACCTGTACGACCACGTGCTGCGGGCGGCGGAATGGACCGAGTCGCTGCGCGACCTCATCTCGTCGATCTTCGAGACGAACCTGTCGCTGTCCGACACCCGGATGAACGCGGTCATGAAGAAGCTGACATCGTGGGCGGCCATCATCGCGGTGCCCACTGCTATCACCGGCTACTTCGGGCAGAACGTCCCGTACCCCGGGTTCTCGCAGTCGTCGGGCTTCTGGCTCAGTGTGGCCACGATCGTGATCGCGGCCAGCGGGTTGTGGCTGCTGTTCAAGCGCAAGGACTGGCTGTAGATCGGGGCGCGCCGGACGCCGATCCTCCTGCGCTGAGTGAGCCCGATCTTCCTGCTCCTGGTGGGCCATCACTACCTGTGGCGCAGGAAGATCCACGGGCGCCAGCCGCAATTGGTCAGGTCAGGGCGAGACGGCCAGGCTGGGCAGGGTGCCGGTGAACGCGCCGGCCGCAGCCAGCCGCTCCTCGCTCACCGCACCGTAGAGCGTGTCGCGCTGGCGGGTCGTGCGGCCGGGCAGGCCGCCGACGATCTCGCGCAGCTGGGCCACGGTCTTGGCCGAGCCGTGCTGGCTGCCGGCCATCCGGCTGATCGTCTCCTCCATCAGCGTGCCGCCGAGGTCGTTGACGCCGCCGGTGAGCAGCTGCCGTGCATCCGTCCACGCCGAGCTTGACCCACGAGCACTGGATGTTGTCGATGCGCCCGTGCAGCAGGATCCGGGCCATGGCGTGCACGATCCGGTTCTCGCGCAGCGTCGGCCCCGGGCGGGCGACGCCGGCCAGGTAGATCGGCGCGTTGGTGTGGATGAACGGCAGCGCCGACGAACTCGGTGAAGCCGCCGGTCTGGTCCTGGATCCGGGCCAGCACCCGCAGGTGCCCGAGCCAGTGCGCCGGGTTGTCGACGTGGCCGTACATCATCGTCGAGGACGAGCGGATGCCGAGCTCGTGCGCGGTGGTGACGACCTCGATCCAGGTCGCGGCCGGCAGCTTGCCCTTGGTCAGCACCCAGCGCACGTCGTCGTCGAGGATCTCCGCGGCCGTGCCCGGGATCGTGCCCAGCCCGGCCTCGCGCGCGGCGATCAGCCAGTCGCGGATCGACAGCCCGGTGCGCGAGGCGCCGTTGACGACCTCCATCGGGCTGAACGCGTGCACGTGCATCTCCGGCGCCCGGCGCTTGACCTCGGCCGCGATGTCGAAGTAGGCCGTGCCGGGCAGGTCGGGATGGATGCCGCCCTGCATGCAGACCTCGGTCGCGCCGAGCGCCCAC
Organism: uncultured Actinomycetota bacterium; assembly: GCA_963713245.1. Taxonomy (GTDB): domain Bacteria; phylum Actinomycetota; class Actinomycetes; order Mycobacteriales; family Jatrophihabitantaceae; genus CAVQKZ01. The sequence continues at coordinate 1,930,132 of CAVQKZ010000001.1, read as the reverse complement.
GCCTCCTCGACCCGGTCGCCGACCTGCTCCAGCGAGAGCGTGTAGGCGTCGGCGTCGGTGCGCCGCTGGGCGAAGGCGCAGAACCGGCAGCCGGTGTAACAGACGTTGGTGAAGTTGATGTTGCGGTTGACGACGTAGGTGACCTCGTCGCCGACCACGTCGTGGCGCAGCCGGTCGGCCAGCGCGGCCACGGCATCCAGTTCGCGGCCGTCGGCGTGGAACAGCGCCAGCGCGTCGGCGTCCGACAGCCCGGCCGGGTCGCGTTCGGCGTGCCGCAACGCGGCCAGCACGTCGCGGTCGAAGCGCTCCGGGGCGGCGCCCATGCGCACCGCGTCCTCGCGCACCGCGTCCCAGTCGCCGTAGACGTTGTCGAAGTCGTCGCGCCGGTCGCTGGTGCGGCCCTCGGTGTCGATGGCGGTGTGCAGGTCGACCCGGCCGTCGGCGCTCCAGCCGTCGTCGGGCTCCTGCCACGGCCGACCCTCCGCAATCGCGGCCTCGCGGGCCAGGCCGGTCGCCGGGTCGGCCAGCGCGGTGACGTGCGGCAGCACGCGCGGGTCCAGCCAGGGCTCGCCGGCCTGGACGTAGTGCGGGTAGACGGTCAGCCGCTCGACCAGCCGGAACCCGGCCTCGGCCGAGCGGGCGGCCAGCGCCTCGATCTGCGGCCACGGGCGTTCGGGGTTGACGTGGTCGGGCGTCAGCGGCGAGACCCCGCCCCAGTCGTCGATACCGGCGCCGAGCAGCAGCGCGAACTCCTCGCCGATCAGGTTCGGCGGGGCCTGGATGCGGGCCGACGGGCCGAGCACCAGCCGGGTCACCGCCACGGTCGCGGCCAGGTCGGCGATCTCGGCGTCGGGCATCCGGGCCATCGCCGTGTCGGGCTTGGCCCGGAAGTTCTGCACGATGACTTCCTGGATGCCGTTGTAGGCCCGGGCTACCCTGCGGATGGCGAAGATCGAGTCGGCCCGCTCGGCCAGGGTCTCGCCGATGCCGATGAGGATGCCGGTGGTGAACGGGACGTTGGACCGGCCGGCGTCCTCCAGCACCCGCAGCCGGACGGCCGGGTCCTTGTCGGGCGAGCCGAAGTGGGCGCCGTGCGGGTCCTCGAACAGCCGCCGCGACGTCGTCTCCAGCATCATCCCCATCGACGGCGCCACCGGCTTGAGCCGCTGCAGTTCGGCCCACGTCATCACGCCGGGGTTCAGGTGCGGCAGCAGCCCGGTGCGCTCCAGCACGAGGATGGCCATGGCCCGGACGTAGGCCAGCGTGTCGTCGTAGCCGTGCGCGTCCAGCCACTCGCGCGCCGCCGGCCAGCGCTCCTCGGGCCGGTCGCCCAGGGTGAACAGCGCCTCCTTGCAGCCCATGGCCCGGCCCTGCTCGGCGATGGCCAGCACCTGGTCGGGCGAGAGGTAGATCTCCTCGACCCGGTTGGGGGTGGTCGCGAACGTGCAGTAGTGGCAGCGGTCGCGGCACAGCCGGGTGAGCGGGATGAACACCTTGCGCGAGTAGGTGACCACGCCCGGGCGCCCGGCCGCGGCCAGCCCCGAGTCGCGGACCCGGGACGCGGATGCGCACAGGTCGACCAGGTCGTCGTCGCGGGCGCCCAGCAGGATCTCGGCCTCGGTCGCGTCCAGCGTCACCCCGTCGCGGGCCCGCCGCAGTGCCCGGCGGATCCCATTGCCGCTCAAGGGCGCACCGCCTCGTCCGCCACTCGCTGCGCTCGGGCGGAGTCGGCGTCGCGCACGCGCCTCCGGCGCGGTGAGCGGCTCTTCGCGCGAGCGCTCATCGCGTTACGGTCACCATTCATCTCGTCACAAGCCACGTAGGCGCGGAAGTATTTCGTCCCCGTACAGGCGCAGGAAGCGGTCCTGGTCCGGGCCGGGGGCGTGGAAGACCAGGTGGTTGAAGCCCAGGTCGAGGTAGCGGCGGATCGAGGCGACGTGCTCGTCCGGGTCGGTGGAGACGATGAACCGGCCGGCCGTGCGCTCGACCGGCAGCTCGTCGGCCAGGCGCTGCATCTCGACCGGGTCATCGACCCCGGCCTTCTGCTCGGGCGTCAGGGCCAGCGCGCCCCAGAACTGGGTGGCGGCCATGGCCGTGTCGCGGTCGTGGTCGAACGAGACCTTGACCTCGATCATCATGTCGAGGTCGCGCACGGTGCGCCCGGCCTTCTCGGCGCCCTCGGCCACCGCGGGCAGCAAGGTGTCGGTGTAGAGCTCCGGGGCCTTGCCCGACGTCGTGATGTATCCGTCGCCCATCCGCCCGGCGTAGCGGGTGGCGGCCGGACCGGAGCCGGCCAGGTAGATCGGCACCGGCTGTTGCGGCCGGTCGTAGATCGTGGCCTTGTCGGTGCGGTAGTACTCACCCTCGAACGTCACCCGGTCCTCGGACCAGATCTTGCGGATGAGGGTGACCGCCTCGCGGAACCGGGCGAAGCGCTCCTTGCCCTCGGGCCACTCCAGGCCCAGCGCCACCTCGTTCAGCGACTCGCCCGTACCCATTCCGAGCACGACCCGGCCCGGGTTGAGGCAGCCCAGCGTGGCGAAGGCCTGGGCCACGATCGCCGGGTGGTAGCGGAACGTCGGGGTCAGCACGCTCGTGCCCATGATGATCCGCTCGGTGCTGGCCCCCAGCGCCCCGAGCCACGACATCGCGAACGGCGCGTGGCCGCCGTCGTGGCGCCAGGGCTGCAGGTGGTCGCTGACGAACACCGAGTCGAAGCCGACCTGCTCGGCCAGTACGCCGTAGCGCAGCAACTCCTGCGGCCCGAACTGCTCGTTCGACGCCTTGTAACCCAGCTTCAGATTTCCGCTCACGTGCTCCCCGTAACGATCAGCTCGGCCTTCTGGAACTCCTTGACGGTGGAGTACCCACATTTGCCCATGACCCGGCGCACGGCCCCGAACAGGTTGCGCTCCCCACTGGGATCGGACGTCGGCCCGACCAGCAGTTCCTCGAGACCGGGACGGTCGGCGGCGGCGATGCCGTGGTCGGTGACCACCGACCGGGGCACCCGCGGGTGGGCCGCGGTCGCGTCCCAGTAGTGCCCGTCACCGGGGGCGTCGGCGGCCACGGCCAGGGCATCGCCGAGCATGACCGCATCGGCCCCGCAGGCCAGGGCCTTGGCGATGTCACCACCGGTGGCCAGATCGCCGTACGCGACGAGGTGCACGTAGCGCCCGCCGGTCTCGTCCAGGTAGTCCCGCCGAGCCGCGGCCGCGTCGATGATCGCGGTGGCCATCGGCACCTCGATGCCCAGGGCCTGGTGCGTGGTCGAGCCGAGGTGGGCGCCGTAGCCGATGATCACGCCGGCCGCGCCGGTGCGCATCAGGTGCAGGGCGGTCTGGTAGGTGGTGCAGCCCCCGACCAGCACGGGCACGTCGAGATCGGCGATGAACGTCTTGAGGTTGAGGCCCGGCTGGTCGCCCTCGGCCACGTGCTCGGCCGAGATCACCGTGCCCTGGATGACGAGCAGGTCGACGCCCTCGGCCAGCACGTGCGGGGCCAGTTCGGCCGTGTGCTGCGGTGACAGCCGCACGGCGACCCGGACCCCGGCCGCCCGCAGTTCGGCCACCCGGCGGCGCAGCAGCTCGGGCGAGACCGGCTTGGCGTAGACGCGCTGCAGCGTGGGCGTGGCCCCGTCCAGCTCGCGCAGTTCGGCCGCCGCGTCGTCGTAGCGGGCCCAGAGACCTTCGCCGTCGAGGACGGCCAGCCCGCCGAGGCGCTCGATCTCGACCGCGGTGTGCGGCGAGACCACGGCGTCCGAGGGTGCCGCGACCAGAGGCAGCGTGAAGGCGTGGGCGTCGATCTGCCAGGCCGTGGACACGACGGCCGAGCCCCGGGTGCGCCGGGTGGGTACGAGCGCGATCTCGTCGAGGCGGTAGCCACGGCGGGCGCTGCGGCCCAGCCCGATCTCCACGGTTTCCGGCATACGTCGAGTCTGCCGTACGGGCCCGGGCCCCGGTGCAGCCCGGTCGCGAGCGCCCGTGTTGTCAGGGGTGCTGGCCAGGATCAGCGGCGTGGTCACCGTCGAGGACGTACGCCGGATCGCCGCCGCGCTGCCTCGCACCGAGGAGGCGCTCGTCGGCGACCGGGTCAAGTTCCGGGTCGGGCGGCTGGTCTACCTGGCCTTGTCGAGGGACGAGACGCTCATGGGCTTCGCCTTCCCGAAGGAGGAACGGGTCGCCCTGGTCGCGGCCGAGCCCGACAAGTTCCTGATGCCGATCCGCTCCGACGAGCGCTACAACTGGGTGCGGGTCAGGCTGGCCGCGATCGAGCCGATGAGCTGGCCGAGTTGGTGCTCGACGCCTGGCGGCTGTGCGTCCCCAAGTCCGTCGCCGCGAATCGCGCCGCGGCTGACGTCGACGCTCAGCTGGACGAGTAGTTCGGGGCCTCGACGGTCATCTGGATGTCGTGCGGGTGCGACTCCTTGAGCCCGGCCGCGGTGATCCGGACGAACTGGCCGCGGTCCTGCAATTCGGGAATGGTGTGCGCCCCGACGTAGAACATCGACTGGTGCAGGCCGCCGACGAGTTGGTGCGCCACCGACGCCAGCGGCCCGCGGTAGGGCACCTGGCCCTCGATGCCCTCGGGCACGATCTTGTCGTCGCTGGCCACGTCGGCCTGGAAGTAGCGGTCCTTGGAGTACGACACCCGCCCGCGCGAGGCCATCGCCCCGAGCGAGCCCATGCCCCGGTAGCGCTTGAACTGCTTGCCGTTGACGAAGACCAGATCGCCGGGTGACTCGTCGCAGCCGGCCAGCAGCGAGCCGAGCATCACCGTGTCGGCCCCGGCCACCAGCGCCTTGGCGATGTCGCCGGAGTACTGCAGGCCGCCGTCGCCCACCACCGGCACCCCGGCCGGCCGGCAGGCCTGCACCGCGTCGTAGATCGCCGTGATCTGGGGGACACCGACGCCGGCGACCACGCGCGTGGTGCAGATGGAGCCCGGACCGACGCCGACCTTGACCGCGTCGGTGCCAGCGTCGACCAGGGCCTGGGCCCCGGCCCGGGTGGCCACGTTGCCGGCGATGATCTGCACGTGCCGGGTGGCCGGGTCGGACTTCAGGCGCCGGATGAGCTCGAGCATCAGCCGGGCCTGGCCGTTGGCGGTGTCGGGCACCAGCACGTCGACCCCGGCCTCGACCAGGGCCGTGGCCCGCTCCCAGGCGTCGCCGTAGAACCCGATGGCCGCGGCCACCCGCAGCCGGCCCTCGTCGTCCTTGGTCGCGAGCGGGAACTGCTCGGACTTCACGAAGTCCTTGACCGTGATCAGGCCACGCAGCCGGCCGGCGTCGTCGACCAGCGGCAGCTTCTCGACCTTGTGCTTGGCCAGCAGGGCGGCCGCGTCGTCATTGCTGATGCCGACCGGTCCGGTGACCAGCGGCATCGGCGTCATCAGTTCGCGCACCGTGCGGGTGGCGAACTCGCGCGGGCTCAGGAAGCGCAGGTCGCGGTTGGTGATGATCCCGACCAGCACGCCGGCGTCGTCGATGACCGGCACGCCGGAGATGCGGTAGCGCCCGCACAGCGCGTCGACGTCGGCGATCGTGACGTCCGGGCCGACCGTGACCGGGTCGCTGACCATCCCCGACTCGGAGCGCTTGACCAGATCGGCCTGGCCGGCCTGGTCGTGGATCGACAGATTCCGGTGCAGCACCCCGATGCCACCCTGACGAGCCATGGCGATGGCCATCCGGGACTCGGTGACGGTGTCCATCGCCGCCGAGACCAGCGGTACGGCCACCGAGATCTCGCGGGTCAGCCGGGTGGTGGTGTCGACCTCGGACGGGATCACGTCGGTCTCGCCCGGCAGCAGCAGGACGTCGTCGAAGGTCAGGCCGAGGGTGGCGAACTTGGCGGGAACGCCGTCGACGAGAGGTTGGTCGCTCAACGGATGTGCTCCTTGGTGGGCGCCGATAGTTCATCCTACAAGCGGGCTGGCTCCCCTGGACCCCGGGACAAATGTCAGGGTCGATTGGGGGGTATACCCAATGGCCCCGGGAGCCGGCCACCGAGACAGTGGTCCTATGACCCAAGTCAACACGCTTTCGCCCAACGTCTCCTCGCTCGTGGCCGCGTCCGCGATCGATGTCGTCAAGCTCTACGGCTCCGGCGACACGGCCGTGCGCGCCCTGGACCACGTCAGCCTCGAACTGCTGCGCGGAGAGTTCACCGCGATCATGGGGCCGTCCGGATCGGGCAAGTCGACCCTCATGCACTGCCTGGCCGGCCTCGACACCGTCACCGCCGGCGTCGTGTCCATCGGCGACGTCGAACTGTCCAAGCTCTCGGACAAGAAGATGACCGCGCTGCGCCGTGACCGCATCGGCTTCGTGTTCCAGTCCTTCAACCTCGTCCCGACGCTGACGGCGCTGGAGAACATCACGCTGCCGATCGCCATCGCCGGGCGCAAGCCGACGCAGCCCTGGCTGGACATGGTCATCGACACGCTCGGCCTCACCGACCGGCTCAGTCACCGCCCCAGCGAGCTCTCCGGTGGCCAGCAGCAGCGCGTGGCCGTGGCCCGCGCGCTGGCCAGCCGGCCCGAGATCATCTTCGGCGACGAGCCCACCGGCAACCTCGACTCGCGCTCGAGCGGCGAGGTCATGGGCATCCTGCGCCGCTCGGTCGACGAGCTCGGCCAGACCGTCGTCATGGTCACCCACGATGCCCGGGCCGCCGGCTACGCCGACCGGGTCCTGTTCCTGGCCGACGGCCGGATCGTCGACGAGCTGCGCGCCCCGACCGCCGAGACCGTCCTGGACCGCATGAAGAACCTCGAACTGCAGGGCGGTCAGCGATGAGTGCCGGACAAGCGATGCGCAAGGTCTCGCTGCGCAACCTCGCCGCCCACCGGGTGCGCCTGGTCCTCACCGTGATCTCGGTGCTGCTCGGCACCGCGTTCGTGGCCGGCTCGTTCGTGTTCACCGACACCCTGCAGGGCAGCTTCGACAAGATCTTCGCCACCGCCGACAAGGGCGTCGACGCCCGCGTCCAGCCCAAGCACGACTACGACGCCGGAGTGCCGACCAGCCTGGTGACCAAGATCCGGGCCCTGCCCGGCGTGCGCACCGTCGAGGTGCACGCGGATGCGAACGTCGTGCTCGTGGACAGTCACGGCAAGAAGGTGAAAGCCGGCGGCGCGCCCAGCCAGGGTGACATCTGGACCGGCGCTGATTCAGTCGGGCCGGTGCCGACGTTCGTGTCGGGTCGAGCCCCCGCGCGCGCGGGCGAGGTCGTCATCAACAACGGCGCGGCCAAGAAGGGGCATCTGCACACGGGCGATCACGCGAAGGTGGTGCTGCCCAACGCGGGAGTCGTCAACGTGACCGTCGTCGGCATCTACCGGACCGAGGCCGAGACCGGTGGATACATCGGTGTGCTGTTCAGCCGGCAACAGGCGCTGAACCTGTTCACCGACGGCCGGCACGTCGACACGGTCAACGTCGCCGCCGACCGCGGCGTGTCGCAGCAGACGGTGACCAACCGGATCGCCCGCACGCTGCCGGCCTCGCTCGAGGTCCGCACCGGCGACCAGGCCCGCAAGGACGACCAGAACGGCATCCAGGCCGCGCTGTCCTTCATCAACTACCTCCTGCTGGGCTTCGGCGTTGTCGCCCTCCTCGTCGGCACGTTCATCATCTACAACACGTTCTCGATGATCGTCGCGCAACGGCTGCGCGAACTGGCCCTGCTGCGGGCCATCGGCGCCGGACGCAAGCAGGTGCGCCGGTCGGTACTGGTCGAGGCCGCCCTGATCGGCCTGATCGGCAGTGCGTTCGGCCTGGCCGGTGGGGTCGGGCTGGCCTACGGCCTGCACGCCCTGCTCGACGCCCTTGACCTGGGCCTGCCCTCGGGTGGCCTGGTCGTGTCGCCGCGCACCGTGATCGCCGCTCTGGTCGTCGGCACCGGCGTGACCCTGCTGTCGGCCAACGCCCCGGCCCGCCGAGCGGGCAAGGTGCCACCGGTGGCGGCCATGCGCGAGGAGTTCGCGTCGACCAGTGCCGGCAGCCTGCGCCGGCGCACGATCATCGGCGCCGCGCTCACCGCAGCAGGCGCCGCGGCCACGGTCGCCGGCGCGCTCTCGAAGTCTGCTGGTTCCGGCTCCAGCCTGATCGGCCTCGGCCTGCTCGGCGTCGTCGCGGGCACGATGATGCTCTCGCCCGTGCTCGCGGCTGCAATCATCACTCCGCTGGGCAAGGTGCTGGGCCGCCCGTTCGGCCAGATCGGACGGCTGGCCCGCACCAACGCCGTCCGCAATCCGCGCCGCACCGCGGCCACCGCGTTCGCGCTCACGCTCGGGCTGCTGCTCGTCAGCGGCATCGCGGTCCTCGGTGCCTCGGTGAAGGCCAGTCTGAACAAGACCGTCGACAACGGCGTGCGGGCCGACTACATCCTGACGACCTCGTCGGATGTCAACGTGCCCACTCAGGCCTCGGCCGCAGCGGCCCGCGTGCCGGGCGTCGGGTCGGCGACGAGCTTGCACGACCTGGTGACCCTGATCGACGGCAAGGGATCCGAGGGCACCGGAGTCGACGGGCCGCTACCGCCGGTGCTCAAGGTCGATGTGCAGCACGGCGTCGGACAACCGACCGGCCACAACGTCGTGGTGTGGAAAGACTTTGCCCAACAGCACCACTGGACGATCGGCTCGACGCACACCTTCTCGGTGCCGGGCGGCGCCTCGGTCCGCGAGACCGTGAGCGGGATCTACTCCAGTCACCAGTTGCTGGGGCAGTGGCTCGTGTCCGGCGATGTGTACCGGGCCCTGACGCCCAGGTCCCGCTGGTCGGACGAGGTGACGTTGATCAAGGGCGCACCGGGTACCGACCTGAAGACACTCGGGGCCGAACTCGATCGGGCCACCAACCGCTTCTACGTCGTCAACGTGCAGACCCGAAGCGAGTTCAAGGGTTCGATCGCGTCCCAGGTCAACGGCCTGCTCGGCCTGCTCTACGGGCTGCTCGGCCTCGCGATCGTCATCGCCATCCTCGGCATCATCAACACCCTGGCCCTGTCGGTGATCGAACGCCGCCGCGAGATCGGGATGCTGCGGGCGGTCGGGATGCAGCGCAAGCAGGTCCGCCGCACGATCTACGTCGAGTCACTGCTGATCGCGGTGTTCGGGGCCCTGCTCGGCCTGAGCCTCGGCTTGGTGTACGGACCGCTGTTCGTCCGTACGCTGCGCAGCCAGGGCCTCGGCACGGTCAGCGTGCCGTGGGGCCAGGCGCTGACCTTCCTCGTCCTGGCCGGTGTGGTCGGCGTGCTCGCGGCCCTGTGGCCCGCGGCCCGGGCCGCCCGCACCAAGCCGCTCGAAGCGATCGGGGCGGCGTGATGCCGATCCGGTTGGCGGTGCGGGGGCGATCGGACATACCCTCGTCATGTGACGTACAGCGTGGACCCGCGGTGAACCTCGACGACGGCCCGGTCGATCCGTTCCTCGGCGACCCGAGCGATCCGGCTTCCCTGCTCGACGACAACGAGCCGGCCCAGCCGCTCAGCGACGACGAGCGGGCCGATGTGCTGGCCGATCTGGCCGAACTGGCCGAGTTCCGGGCCGCCCTGGCCCCCCACCGCATCGAGGGCATCACGATCGAGTGCGGCGACTGCGGCGAGCAGCACTTCTTCGGCTGGGACCTGATGGCCGCCAACCTGCGGGCGCTGCTCGGCGAGGGGCGCACGCACGTGCACGAGCCGGCGTTCGCCCCCAACCCCGACGCCTACGTCAGCTGGGACTACGCCCGGGGCTACGCCGACGCCGTCAGCGCCCTGACCAAGCGGCACTAGCCCCGCTCGGGTCGTCCCGAGCCGAATTTCCCGCCAAATCCGGCTTTTCCGGCTGATTACTCGGTTCCGATCGCGTCACCTTTCCCTCATTCGCTCTTTGAACAAACAGACGACCGCTTTACTTGGGAGGCGGTCCGGGGGCAACGGAGGGCGAAGACATGGCGGAAGTGCGACGGTTGCCCGCCCCGCGGCTCGGGGATTGGGACTGGCAGGCCCGAGCGGCCTGCCGGGGCATCGATACCGCGAACTTCTACCACCCCGAGAACGAACGGGGCCCGTCGCGCACCAAGCGCGAGCTGCGGGCCAAGGCCGTCTGCTCGGGCTGCCCGGTCATCGAGAACTGCCGGCGCTGGGCCCTGAGCACCCGGGAGCCCTACGGCGTCTGGGGCGGGCTGTCGGCCGAGGAACGCGAAGCGATGTTGACCCGCAAGCTGGCCTGACGAGCGCGGACACCGCCGCGGCCGATCGCTCAACCAGGATCGCGTTCGGCCGCCAGCCACCGGCATCCGCGCCAGGGGGAGAACAGTTCGGCCCCGCAGCACTCGCTGCGGGGCCGAACTGTAGCTACGAGCCGGCGCTAGAACCCCGGGCCGTGGCTGTGCCCATGGCCGTGGCCGTCGTGGCTGTGGCCGTCGGCATCGTGATCGGGCTCTTCGGGCTTCTCGACGATGGCGCTCTGCGTCGAGAGGATCAGCGACGCCACCGACGCGGCATTCGCCAAAGCCGCCTTGGTCACCTTGACCGGGTCGACGACGCCCGCGGCCAGCAGGTCGCCGTACTCGCCGGTCGCGGCGTCCAGGCCGTGGTTCTCGGGCAGGTCGCGGACGGTCGCGACCACGACGTAGCCCTCGTAGCCGGCGTTGGCGGCGATCCAGCGCAGCGGCTCGTCGAGGCCGGTGCGGACCACCCGCACGCCGGTGGCGTCGTCACCGGTGAGGTTGAGGTCGCCATCGAGCGCGGAGCTGGCGTGCACGAGGGCGGCCCCGCCACCGGCGATGATGCCCTCGTCGACCGCGGCCCGGGTCGCGGCGATCGCGTCCTCGATGCGGTGCTTGCGCTCCTTGAGCTCGACCTCGGTGGCCGCGCCGACCTTGATGACGCCCACGCCGCCGGCCAGCTTGGCCAGCCGCTCCTGCAGCTTCTCGCGGTCCCAGTCGGAGTCGGTGTCCTCGATCTCGCGCCGGATCTGCGCGATGCGGTCGTCGATCTCCGCCTGCGCGGCCGCGCCGTGGGTGACGGTGGTGGTGTCCTTCGTGACGACGACCCGGCCGGCCCGGCCGAGCGTGTCCAGCCCGGCCTGGTCGAGCTTGAGGCCGACCTCGGGCGAGATGACCTGGGCGCCGGTGACCACGGCCAGGTCCTGCAGGAACGCCTTGCGGCGGTCACCGAAGAACGGGGCCTTGACCGCGACCGCGCTGAACGTCTTGCGGATGGCGTTGACGACGAGCGTGCTGAAGCGCCTCGCCGTCGACGTCCTCGGCCAGGATGACCAGCGGCTTGCCGGCCTCGACGACCTTCTCCAGCAGCGGCAGCAGGTCGGCCACGGCCGAGATCTTCTGGGTGGTGATGAGCAGGTACGGGTCGTCGAGCACCGTCTCGGCGGCCTCGGCGTCGGTGACGAAGTACGGGCTGATGTAGCCCTTGTCGAACTGCATGCCCTCGGTGAACTCGAGTTCGGTGGTGAGGGTCTGGCTCTCTTCGACGGTGATGACGCCGTCCTTGCCGACCTTCTCGAACGCCTCGCCGATCAGCGCGCCGATGGCGGGTCCTGGGCCGAGATCGTCGCCACGTGCGCGATGGCCTGCTCGCCCTCGACCGGGATGGCGACCTTGTCCAGGGCCTCGCTGACGGCGGTGACGGCCGCGTCGATGCCGCGCTTGAGGGCGGCCGGGTTGGCGCCGGCGGCGACGTTCTTCAGCCCGGCGTTGACCAGGGCCTGGGCCAGCACGGTGGCGGTCGTGGTGCCGTCACCGGCGACGTCGTTGGTCTTGGTGGCCACGGACTTGGCCAGCTGGGCGCCCAGGTTCTCGTAGGCGTCGTCCAGCTCGATCTCGCGGGCGATCGTCACGCCGTCGTTGGTGATGACGGGGGCGCCGAAGGACTTGTCGAGCACGACGTTGCGGCCCTTGGGGCCGAGGGTGACCTTGACCGTGTTGGCCAGCTTGTCGACGCCGCGCTCGAGGGCGCGGCGGGCATCCTCATCGAAACTGAGGATCTTCGCCATGGTGTTTCCTTCCGGGTCGGTGGCACAACCGAGACGCCCCGGCGCACGCGGGTGCGCACGGCCGGGGCGTCGGCGGTCGGGTGGTTACTTCTGGATGACCGCGAGGACGTCACGCGCGGACAGGACGAGGTACTCCTCGCCCGCGTACTTGACCTCGGTGCCGCCGTACTTGCTGTAGAGCACGACGTCGCCGACGGAGACGTCGATCGGGACGCGGTTGCCGTTGTCGTCGATGCGGCCGGGGCCGACGGCGAGGACGGTGCCCTCCTGCGGCTTCTCCTTGGCCGTCTCGGGAATGACAATGCCCGACGCGGTCGTGGTCTCGGCCTCGTTGGCCTGGACGACGACGCGGTCCTCAAGTGGCTTGATGCTGACCTTGGTGGCGGTCACGATGGACTCTCCCAATCTCGGGTTTCATGTGTCGGAGTGCGGGGCCGGCTGCCGTCGCGGGGGTCAACCCGGCCTCGTTGGCACTCTAACGCGGCGAGTGCCAACTCTCAACGCCGGGGGGCCGGTCAGCCGAATGTGTAGGCCGTCCAGGTCTGGCCGGCGTCGTGCGTGGTCCAGACCGTGCGCCCGTCGGTGGCCCGGCCGGTGGTCGTGGACTCGAACCCGATCCAGGTGGCCCGCGCCGGGGCGGCGGCGCCGTTCGCCGTCAGCCGGCGCCAGGTCTGGCCGCCGTCGGTGCTGCGGTAGGTGACGTCGGAGGACACGAGCAGGGTCGTGGCCGAGCCCGCCCCGATGGCCGAAACCGGGGCCGCGCCCAGCCCGGTGGTCGTCCCCTTGTGGAAGGTGCTCCCGCCGTCGGTCGAGGTGATCGTGAACTGCGGCGACTGGTCACCGCGGCCGGTGCACAGCAGCGTCACCGAGCCGTCGTCGGCGCTCGCGACCGCGGTGCTGTCGACCTCGGTGGTGACCGCGCCGCCGACCTGCGGGCAGGGCTCGCCCCGGTTGGTCCACGAGGCGCCGTCGTCGGCCGAGGTGAGCAACGTGGAGGTCGCCTGGTCCGCGCCGCCGGCCACGTGCCCGAAGATGTCGAGGAAGGCCCGCTTGCCGGTCCGGGCCAGACTGACGCCGACACTCATCCCCGGCTGGGCCCCGGGCAGGGCGACGCTCGTCCAGGTGTCCGTGCCGATGGGTGCGGTCTGCACGGCGAAGTGGCAGCCCGGCGGCGAGCAGGCGGCAGGCGAGGTGACCACCCGGATGACGTTGCCGTCCAGGGTCTCGAGCGCATCGGCCCCGCCGGCTTCGCGGTGCCAGCCGGCGCCGCCGTCGGTGGTCATGAACAGCGCCGACGGGCCGAACGCGTAGCCGATCTGGCGAGTGGCGAACCGGATGCTCTGCACACACGGATCGGCGCAGCTCGGCGACCCGATGTTGGCCGGCGGCGGCTTCATGCTCGTCCAGGTGCTCCCGCCGTCGCGGGTGTAGATCATCGCGGTGCAGGCCGAGCCCGAGCCGGTGAGGCAGTTGGCCGTGGCCAGGGCCCAGCCGTCGTCCGGGCCCGCGAAGGTGAGGTCGACGACGTGGACGCCGGCGAGCGTGGGCACGGTCGTCGTCGGCGTGGCCGGCGGCTTCGCCGGCCCGGCGTCCTCAGATCGCGGCGGAGTGGCCTTCGCCGTCGGCGTCGGCGCCGGCACCGAGCGTGATCGGCACCGCGGGCTGCTTGTGGTCGGCGTCGTGGTGGAACTGGCTGACGCCGACCAGGGCGACGGCCACGGCGGCCACCGCTCCGGCGGCGACGAGCGGCAGCGTCCAGGTCCGCCACTGCCGCGGCCGGCGCGGCGGCTGGGCCGGCGACAGGTGATCGACCTCGGCGACGATGCGCTCGGGCAGCGTGCCCGCGGCCGGCGCGGCCTTGGCGTGCGCGGCCAGGCTGGCCCGCAGGGCGGCCTCGATGTCGGTGTGGTCGTTCATGCGAGCCTCCTCTCCGGCGGCCAGTGCGATTGCGACTGGGACTGCGACTGCGTGGCGCTCTGTTCGCGCAGCGCCGCGAGTCCGCGGCTGATCAGGCTGCGCACCGTGCCCGCCGCGGCAGCCGAGCGCGGCGCCGATCTCGTCGTCGGGCAGGTCCTCGAAGTACCGCATCACCAGGGCCGCGCGCTGCCGGTCGGGCAGCGTGCGCAGCAGGCCCCACAGCTCGTCGCGGTCGGCCAGTTGCGCGGGCGCGTCGTACGCGTCGTACTGCTCGGGCAGCACGTCGAGGACGAGTTCGCGGTTGACCGGCCGGCGGCGCTCGTTGACGAACCCGTTGGCCAGCGACCGCCGGACGTACGCGATCGGTACGTCGGCGGCGCTGACCCGATCCCATTTCGGGTACAACCGCACCAGCGTGTCCTGGACCAGTTCCTCCGCGGCGGTGGAGCTACCGGTCAGCAGATACGCGGTACGCAGCAGGAGGACGGTGTTCGCCCGCACGAACGACACGAAGTCCCGCCCGTCGGTCACGACCGCCTCCATGCCTTATTGACACCGCTGCGCGCGGTCTTGTTGCACGATTCAGCGATTCGGCTTCAGTTCGGTGTATCCGGGGCCGTCGTCGTCGCGCTGCCACACCTTGCGGGCCCGGGTCGGCTTGGGGATGCCGGCCTGGCGCAGCTTGCGCCACACCGGCCGGTGCCACGTCGTGACCGGGATGGAGCGCACGACCTGGACGTAGCTCGGGCGGTGCTCGGCCGGCAACTGGGCCAGGGCCCGGTCGAGATCGCGCGCGGTGAGCGGCATCCCCGGGCGCAGGGTCACCGCGGCCACGAGCACGTTCGGCCGGGCCGTGGGGGCACGCCGAACACGACGACCAGGTCGACGGCCGGGATGGTGCCCAGCGCGGTGCGGGCCCCGGCCGGGATGACCACGCCGTCCGCGGTCGTGACCAGGGCGCTCACCGGGTCGACCAGCCAGAGGTCGTGGTGCTCGTCGCGCAGGAACAGGTCGCCGGTCGAGCGCCACACGTCACCCGGCGGCGAAGACGCCGCGCAGCGGCGAGCCCGCGCTCGACTCCCCCGGGTTGATGCGGGCCAGCAACAGGCCGACCTCGTCCGGGCCGCACTCGCGCACCAATCCGTCCGGGCCGCGGTCGAGTTCACGGGCGGCGCGGTCGAACGCGGCCACGCGGACCTCGGCCGAGCCGGGCAGCGGCCGGCCCATCGACCCGATCGGGGTGCCCTTGAGGTTGGCCAGGATGACCTCGCCCTCGGCCGAGGCGTAGAACTCCAGCACCCGGGCGGTGGGGAACCGCTCGACGACCCGCTTCCACAGGTTGCGGGGCAGGCCCGAACCCATGAACATCCGGATCGGGTGGTGCTGCTCGTTGAGGTTCGGCGGGCCCATCGTGATCGCGTGCAGCGACGTCCAGGTGTAGGACACGTGGGTCGCGCCGTAGCGGCGCACCTCGGCCCAGAACGTGTCCGGGTCCTCGGCCGTGCCGATCGCGAAGCGGGCCCCGGAGGCAACGGCGCCGCCGACGCTCATGAGCAGCGCCGAGGAGTGGTGGATGGGCGTGGTGCTGTAGACGGTGTCGCCGGTGCGCAGCGCGGCCGCGGATGCCGTGCCCAGCGCCGACAGCGCCCACCGGCGGTTGGTGATGCGCACGGCCCTGGTAGCGGCGCCCTCGCCGGTGAACACGACGAAGGCGAGCGTCGCCGGCCCGGCGCGGGTTGGGGCGGTGCCCGGCCGGCAGTTCGACGTCGTCGGGGTCGATGCGCTCCATGTCGACCACGTGCGGGTGCAGCTTGCGCTGCTCGGCGCCGCCGCCGAGCACGCACCACGTCACCCCGTCGAGGCCGTGGTCGCGGACGTGCTCGGGGTCGGACACCAGCCAGGTGATCTCGCCCAGACCGGCCTCGCGCTCGAGGTCGCCGTCGGGGCGCAGCAGCACGGCGATCGCGCCGAGCCGGCTCAGGGCGGCCACGACGGTGAACGCGCTCGGCCGGGTGCTCATCAGCACGCCGACCCGGTCGTCGGCCCGCACGCCCACGCTGAGCAGGCCCTTGACCACGCTGTCGACGCGGTGCTTGACCTCGCGCTGGCGGTACGCCCGGTCGCCGAACAGGAAGCAGATCTCGTCCGGGACCTTGCGGGCCTGCTCGTCGAGCAGCAGCCCGAGCGAGATCCGGGTGGCCGGGTCGAGTTGTTCGATGCGGGCCAGCCGGGGCAGCTGGGCCGGCGCCTCGGACACCACGCCCCGGGCGGCCCGCACCGCCTGCCGGGCCGTGCCGAGCAGGATCCGGGTGGCGCCGATCCCGATCTCGGTGGCCTGGGCCAGGGCCGAGGCCGCGGCGCTGGGCCGCAGGGTCGTCGGCCTCGACGCCGCCGGCCGGCACGATGTCGTCGGGCAGCTCGGCGAGGTCGGCGCGCCAGCGCGTCCAGGCCGCGACCGCGGGCCAGGTGACGTCGGTGGCCTGGGAACCCACGACCAGGCCGAAGTGCCCGCCCGGCAGGGCCAGCTCGTACACCTTCGGCTCCGGGCGCGGCCTTGCGGATGGCCCGCACCGCGTCGGGGTGGCCGATGGTGTCGGTGGTGCCGAGCACGGTCATGATCGGCACGTTGATGTCGGCCAGGGTCACCAGCCGGTCGTCGATGACGAAGCCGCCCTCGAGCATCCGGTTGTGGGCCACGAACTGCTCCAGCAGCTCGGCGATGGCCGGCCCGGAGTAGGCCGTCCAGCCCTCGGAGTCGAGGAAGCGGCGCTGGCGCTCCCGGGGCAGCAGCGCGTCGCGGTCGTGCAGGGCGAGCAGGAACTGCACCCGGCCCTGCACGGCCTTGGCCGGCGACAGCAGCATGAAGCCCACGCCGGGTGGCCCACTTGGGCAGCGGCCAGCTTGCGCAGCAGGCCGCTCTCGACCAGTCCGGTGGCCAGCCGGGCGGCGACCTCGGGCGAGATCGGGATGGGCAGCGGCGCGGTGGTGTCGGCCGGCGAGCCGAACGTGACCAGCGAGTCGATGTGCTCGCCCCGGCGCAGGGCCGCGGTCTGGTAGGCGAACATGCCGCCCTGCGAGTAGCCGGCCAGCACGACGTCACGGCCGGTCGCGGCGTGCACCCGGTCGACGGCGTCGCTGACGGCGAGGACGTGGTCGGTGAGGGTGCGGTCGAGGCCGCCGGGCTCGTGGCCGGGGTCGCCGAAGTCGACGACCCACGGGTCGACGCCCGCTGCATGGAGGCTGACGACGGCCGACGTGCTGGGCGCGACGTCCCAGACCTCGGTGGCCATCATCAGCGGCGGCACCAGCAGCACCGGCGGGCCGTCGGTGGCCGCAGCGCCGTCGGAGTCTTCGGAGTCGTTGGGGCCGTCGGCGAAGTAGTGCCGCAGCCGGTAGTTCGACTGCTCGGCCTCGACGGTGAACGGGGCGGGCTGCTCGCCGGTCTCCAGGCCGCCGAAGCGCACCACCTCGGCCGCGTTGCGGGCCGTGGCGCTGACCAGCCGGCCGTAGCGCCGGGCCACCCCCGGTGCGGCCGCGGCCAGCTCGGCGACGGCGCCCCGGCGGCGGTGCGGGCGGTCGTGGTGCTCGGCCGGCGTCGGGTCGGGTTCGTTGGAGGCCACGCGAGAACTGTGCTGCCCGGGGCCCGGCGCCGCAAGCTCAGGCACGGACCACGGGATCGAAGCGCCACTCGTGCGGCGGCCGGGCCAGCAGCTCGGCCGGCACGTCCGGCAGGCCGCGCTCGCTGGGGTCGATGACGACGACGCGCGGGTCGGCGCCGTCGCTGCGGAAGATCTGGGCCGCGGGGTCGGCGTGCAAGCTGGCGTAGGCGACCAACTCGTCCAAGCGCCCGTCGACAGCCCGAACCTCCCACATGAGCGTCACCCCCTCATCCTCCCCCGCTTGGACGAGGACGGTCAGACGAGGACGTCGGTGATGGGCAGGGCGGAATCGGCCGGGAGGTCGAGCCGGGACGGCGCCGCGCCGTGGGCGACGAGCTGGGCCCCGAGCGCGGCCACCATCGCCCCGTTGTCGGTACACAGCCCCGGCCGCGGCACGCGCAGCCGGATGCCGGCGGCGTCGCAGCGCTCCTGGGCCAGGGCCCGCAGCCGGGAGTTGGCCGCCACCCCACCGCCGATGATCAGATGATCGACGCCCTGCTCGCGGGCGGCCCGCACCGCCTTGGCCGTGAGCACGTCGGCCACCGCCTCCTGGAACGAGGCGGCCACGTCGGCCGTGGGCACCGGCTCCCCCGCACGCTGGCGGGCCTCGACCCAGCGGGCCACGGACGTCTTCAGCCCGGAGAACGAGAACGCGAACGCCGGGTCGTGCGCGCCGGTCATCCCGCGCGGGAACGCGATCGCGGCCGGATCGCCCTCCGCGGCCAGCCGGTCGATCGGCGGTCCGCCCGGGAAGGGCAGCCCGAGCAGCCGGGCCACCTTGTCGTAGGCCTCGCCGGCCGCGTCGTCGACGGTGGCGCCGAGCTCGGTGACGTCCTCGCCGCCGACCCGGGGCACCAGCAGCAGCGACGAGTGCCCGCCCGAGACGAGCAGGGCCACGCACGGCTCGTCGAGCGGGCCGTGTTCGAGCAGGTCGACGGCCACGTGGGCCGAGAGGTGGTTGACGCCGAAGAGCGGCTTGTCCAGCGCGAGCGAGTAGGCCTTGGCCGCGGCCACGCCGACGAGCAGCGCCCCGGCCAGCCCGGGCCCGGCGGTCACGGCGACGGCGTCCACATCGGACGCGGCCACCCCCGCCGTCGTCAGCGCCCGCTCGATCGTCGGCACCATGGCCTGCAGGTGGGCCCGGCTGGCCACCTCGGGCACCACCCCGCCGAAGCGGGCGTGCTCGTCGACGCTGCTGGCGATGGCGTCGGCCAGCAGCGTGGTGCCGCGCACGATCCCGACGCCGGTCTCGTCGCAGGACGTCTCGATGCCCAGCACCAGGGGCTGGTCAGAGATCACGGCGCATCACCACCGCATCGACCCGGCCGCCGTCGTAGTAGCCGCGGCGCAGGCCGACTTCGGCGAAGCCCTCGCGCAGGTACAGCGCCCGGGCCGCGTCGTTGTCGGTCCGCACCTCGAGGAAGGCCTCGACCGCGCCGCGCCGCCGGGCCTCGGCCAGCAGGTCGTCGAGCAGCAGCCGGGCGATGCCGCGCCGGCGGGCCGTGGGGACGACCCCGACGGTCAGGATCTCGGCCGAGTCGGCGACCACCATGACGCCGCCCCAGCCCAGCAGGTCGCCGGACTCGGTGACCGCGGCCAGGTAGTGCCGGCGCTCGGTGTCGGCCAGTTCGGACCGGTAGCTGGCGGCCGACCAGGCCTCGGTGCCGAACATCGCCTGCTCGTGGGCCATCAGCGCGTTGATGTGCTCGGCCGTCATGGGGACGACGGCGATGGCGGCGGGCGTCACGGTGTCACCGCCTTGCGCTGCCCGGGCGGGACGGCGTCGGGCCGGCGCAGGTACAGCGGCGTGAGCGGCTCGGACGGCGCTCCGGCCCGGATCCGGTCGGCCGCGGCCCGGCACCAGGGCCGTCGCGGACGGGTAGTCCGGGCCGACCAGCGGCAGCCCGAGCACGTCGGCGTAGAGCCGGGCGCCGGCCCCGGCCGCGACTGCGGCTCCGGGCGGCACGTCGGCGGCGCCGCACACCTCCGGCCCGGCCACCCGGACCCCGTCGAGGTAGCGGGCCCAGTAGACCTCCTTGCGCCGGGCGTCGGTGGCCACCAGCAGCGGCCCGTCCGGGGCAACCGCGCCGGCGATCGCGTCCAGCGAGCACACCCCGTACGTCGGGACGCCGAGCGTGCTGCCCAGGACCGCGGCCGTGACCAGCCCGACCCGCAGTCCGGTGAACGGGCCGGGGCCGGTACCGGCGACGACCGCCCCCAGGTCGCCCGGCGCGGCCCCCACATCGGCCAGACAGGCGGCAAGCGCCGGAGCGAGGTACTCACCGTGGCCGCGGGCGTTGAGGGTCACCCGCTCGGCCTGACGGCCGTCCGTCCCGTCACCGCCGTCCGGGGGCAGCTCGACGCACGGCCGCGGTGACGGCGGCCGAGGAGGTGTCGATGGCGAGGACGAGCACGATCCGCCAGCCTAGCCGCGCGGGTCCGCCGCGACCGGTACCGGCTAGGCGGCCAGGCCGGCCACCCGGGCGGCCCAGTCGCCGCCGTGGGGCATCAGCCGCACCGTCCGGACCTCGGAATCCGGCGCCCGGGCGATCGCGATGTCGAGCCGGGCGTCGTTGAGCTGCTCGACCAACCCGGCGCCCCATTCCACGACGGTCACCGCATCGGCCGCGTCCACGTCGAGATCCAGGTCGTCGACCTCGTCCAGCGACCCGAGCCGGTAGGCATCGACGTGGACGAGCGCCGTGCCGCCGGGCCGTAGCGGCGGATGCACCCGGGCGATGACGAACGTCGGCGACACGACGGTGCCACGGACCTCCAGCCCGGCGCCGATGCCCTGCGCCAGCACGGTCTTGCCCGCGCCGAGCGGGCCGCTGAGCACGATCAGGTCCCCGGGCCGCAGCACGGCCGCCAGCCGCTGCCCGAACGCCCGGGTGTCGGCGGCGCCCGGCAAGGTGAGCACCGGTCCGCCCAGCGCCACCCGCTGGTCGGCCGTGAGCGGCACCCGCGGCCCGGCCGGCCGCCCCGGACCGTGTCGCGGTCCGGTCACGGCGTTTCGCCGACGTAGCTGCGGACGACCCGCGGCCCGATGCGGGTGACGATCTCGTAGTGGATCGTGCCCACGGCGTCGGCCCAGTCCTGTGCCGTCGGCTCACCGCGCTCGCCCGGGCCGAACAGCACGGCCTGGTCCCCGGTCGTCACGGGCAGGTCGCCGACGTCGACGACGAACTGGTCCATGCACACCCGGCCGCTGACCGTGAAGCGGGCGCCGTTGATCGACACCGGCCCGACGTTGCCGGCCGCGCGGGGAATGCCGTCGGCGTAGCCCAGCGGCACGAGCACGAGCGTGGTCTCGTCGCCGGTCGTGTAGGCGTGCCCGTACGAGACGCCCTCGCCTGCCCGCACCCGCTTCACCGACGCCAGCGCCGAGCGCAGGGTCATGGCCGGGACGAGGCCGAAGTCGCCGTGCTGCGGCACCGGCGAGAGCCCGTACACCGCGATCCCGGGCCGGACCAGGTCGAAGTGGGCCGCGGGCAGGGTGAGCGTGGCGGCCGAGTTGGCCAGGTGCCGCAACTGGGGCTCGACGCCGGCCCGGGCCGCGGCGGCCAGGGCGTCGCCGAACGCCTCGATCTGCCGGGCGATGACCGGATGGCCGGGCTCGTCGGCGTAGGCGAAGTGGCTCCAGGCCCCGACGACCTCGACCTCGCCGGCGGCCTGGGCCTGCGCCGTCGCGGCCAGCAGGTCGGGCCAGTCGGTGACGTAGCTGCCGTTGCGCGACAGCCCGGTGTCGATCTTGAGATGGACGCGGGCGGCCACGTCCAGGTCGCGGGCCGCAGCGCGCACGACGTCGAGCTGCCAGCGGCTGCTGACCGAGAGGTCGACGCCGGTGGCCACGGCCCGGTGCACGGCCTCGGTCTCCCCCGGCGTCCACAGCCAGGCCAGCAGCGGCGCGGCGATGCCGGCGTCGCGCAGGGCCACAGCCTCGTCGATGATGGCCGTGCCCAGCCACGTTGCGCCCCCGGCCAGGGCCGCGCGAGCGGACGGCAGCAGCCCGTGCCCGTAGCCGTCGGCCTTGACCACGGCCATCACCTCGGCCGGCGTGGCCGCCTTGAGGGTGGCGACATTGGCCCGGATGGCGGCCAGATCGACGACGGCTTCGGTGCGCGGCACGCCGTCAGTCTGTCAAACGAAGGGCAGCACCAACTCGCACGGGACCGGCCGGGGGTGCGCCGGGTCGAGCGCGTTGAGCACGTCGGCGGCCGCGACCGGGTCGGCGGCGATCTGCAGGTGGTCGCTGAGGTCCAGGCCGCACTGGTCCTGCACGGTGATGTTGTGCATCCCGGCCTGGATCCCGCTGGTGTAGGGCACCACGAGCTCGTCGTACTTCGTGACGATGTTGGTGTAGGCGATGCCCGGGCACGGCCGGCGTCCCGCCCGAGCGCAGCGTGGCCACGAACGCCGAGCCGGCCAGCAGCTGCGGGCCGGAGGCGAAGTAGGCGCCGAACGTGCCGTCGACGACCGGGCTCAGCCCGTAGCGCCGGGCCAGCTGGTCGAGGGTGGCCAGGCCGGCCGGGTTGGTGCCGTGCCAGATCGGCGCCAGCGACACGTACTTGGCGATCTTGGCCGCGCCGCCGAGGAACTTGGCGTAGTAGTCGGGCACGACCGTGCCCTCGGAGTGGCCGAGGATGTCGACCTTGCTCGCGTGCGTGGCCGCCAGCACGCGGTCGACGAACGCGGCCAACTGCTCAGCGCTGGACTCCATCGTGGTGAACCCGCCGAGCTGGTTGAGCGGCAACGTGGCGCCCGGCGGCACGCCGTAGGTCAGCGCGAACACGCAGTAGCCGTTGTCGGCCAGCAGCGGCGCGAACGTCTGCCAGTTGGTGTTCTTGTTGCCGGCCAGCCCGTGCACCAGCACGACCGGCTCGGGGTGGGCGGCGGACGGCCGGCACGACCAGTCGTTGGCGCCGGGCGGGTCGGCGTCGGCATTGGGCGCGGCGAGCAGGGCCGAGGTCAGGAACGTGTACGGCACCGGGTACTTGGGCTGGGCCGCCCCGGCCGGCCCGCCACCGGCCAACGCGGCCGCGGCGACGGCCAGCGCGACCGCCACCGCGATGAGCACAGCAACACCGCGGCGCCGCGCCGCCGACCCGACGAATTCCGACATTCCGCCAACCTAGGTTGTTGAACCTGAGTCAGCAAACCGAGCCCGGCCGCCCCCGGCGCAGCCGAACGGCATAGTTGCGGGCGTGAGCGACGCGGGCGGCAGATGGTTGCGCTCCGACGAAGAGGGCGCCCGGGTCACCAACGTCGAGCTGTTCTTCGACCTCGTCTACGTCTTCGCCGTCACCCAGCTCTCGCATCTGCTCGTCACCCATACGAGCGTCGAGGGCGCCCTGCACACCGTGCTCCTGCTGGCCATCGTCTGGCAGGCCTGGGTCTACACGACCTGGGTCACCAACTGGCTCGACCCCGACCGGCTGCCGGTGCGGGCCATGCTGATCGTCGGTCATGCTCGGTGGCGCTCGTGCTCTCGGCCGAACTGCCGCGCGCGTTCGACGACCGCGGGCTGCATCGTCGCGGTCGCGTACACCCTGATCCAGATCGGCCGTTCGATCTTCACGATCGTCGCGCTGCGCGGGCACCGGCTGGAACGCAACTTCGTGCGCATCCTGGCCTGGTGCACCGTCAGCGGTGCCGCCCTCATCCTGGGCGCGTTCACCCACGGGCACGTGCGCGAGGTGATCTGGGCCGCCGCGATCGGGTTCGAGTTCCTCGGCGGCCGGGCCGGCTTCTGGACGCCCGGCCTGGGCCGGTCGAGCACCGAGGAGTGGACGATCACGGGCAGCCACTTCGCCGAACGCTGCGAAGGTTTCGTCATCATCGCGCTGGGCGAGTCGATCGTCGCCATCGGCTCGACGCTGTCCGGGCTGGTGCACGTCACCCCGTCGGTCATCGCCGCGTTCGTCGTCGCCTTCGCCGGCACGGTCGGGCTGTGGTGGGTGTACTTCGACCGCATCGCCGAACGCGGCTCCCAGGCCATCGCGACCTCCGACGATCCCGGCCGGCTGGGCGCCACGGCCTACCACCTGGTCCACCCGATCATCGTCGCCGGGATCATCGCCGCCGCCGCGGCCGACGAGCTCGTCCTGCACGCACCGCTGCGCCACGGTCACCTGGAGACGTCGCTGCTCCTCGTCGGCGGCACCGCCCTGTTCCTCGGCGGGCACGCCATCTTCAAGGCCCTGATCTTCCACGTCGTCCCGGTGCCGCGGCTGGTCGCCGTCGCCGTGCTCGGGTTGCTGCTGCTGGTCGCGCCACACGTCAGCGCGCTGGTGCTGAGCGCCGCGGTCGTGCTCGTCATCGCCGCCGTCGCCGGGACGGATCGCGCCCAGCACCGCAGCGCGGCCGAGGTGGCGGCCGAGGACGAAGCCAAGGCGGCCGAGGCCGGCGGCACCGAACCGCCGGCGTAGCCGCGTCGGCTCAGCCGGCCGCGATCGAGCGGATGGCGCCGCGCAGTTCGCCCAGCACGTCGACGGCCGACGGCGGCCCGTGCGCCCCGGCCCGCTGCCCGGCCACGCCGTGGACGTACGCGGCGCTCGCGGCCGCCAACGGCGGGGCCAGGCCCGCGGCCAGCAGCGACCCGAGCAGGCCGCTGAGCACGTCGCCGCTGCCGGCCGTGCCCAGCCACGGCGTGCCGGTGGCGTTCACGTAGGCCGCACCGTCCGGGTCGGCGATCACGGTGGCGTTGCCCTTCAGCAGCACGGTGGCGCCGAGATCGTGCGCGGCCCGCCGCACCGACGCGAGCCGGTCGGCCGACGGCTCGCCGGCGATGCGGGCGAACTCGCGGTCGTGCGGGGTCAGCACGGTCGGGGCGGCGCGCCCGCGCACCAGGGCGGGTGAGCGGGCCACCAGCGTGATCGCGTCGGCGTCGACGATCACCGGAACGTCGGTGCGCAGCACGTCGGACAGCAGGCTCATCGCCGTGTCGTCGGTGCCCAGGCCCGGCCCGACCACCCAGGCCTGCACCCGCACGTCGCCCGGGCGCGCGTCCGGGTGCACGACCACCTCGGGGTAGCGGGCCCGGATCTCGTCGGGGGCCAGGCCGACGTAGCGCACCATCCCGGCCCCGCCGTGCACGGCCGAGCCGGTGGCCAGCACCCCGGCCCCGGCGTACTGCACCGAGCCGGCGGCCACCCCGACCACGCCCCGGGTGTACTTGTCGTCGGTCGCGCCGGGCTGGGGCAGCAACGCGCGCACGTCCGCGGCCTCGAGCAGCTGGGTGCGGGCCGGCGGCAACACCGGACCCAGGCCGATGTCGACCAGCCGCACCTGGCCGGCCAGGTCGGCCCCGGGCCCGACCACCAGTCCTGGCTTCAGGGCCCCGAACGTGACCGTGACGTCGGCGTGGATGACGTCGTCGCCGGCCGCGCCGGTGTCGGCGTCCACGCCGGACGGGACGTCGACGGCAACCGTCACCACGTCCCGCGCGGCGGCGGCCAACTCGACGGCGGCGCCGCGCAGCCCGCCCCGTCCCCCGATGCCGACGATGCCGTCGACGACCAGGTCGGCCCCCTCGATCGCGGCCGCCTCGCCGCCGGCCACCCGCCCGCCGGCGCGATCGAAGGCGAGCAGTCCGTCGGCGTGGGCGCGTTCCGGGTCGAGCAGCAGTGCGGTGACCCGGGCGCCCCGGGCGGCCAGCTCGGCCCCGGCGAACAGCGCGTCGCCCCCGTTGTTGCCGCCACCGACGAGCAGCACGACCCGGGCGCCGTACACCCGCGGCAGCAGCGCGGCACACTCGACGGCCAGCGCGTGCGCGGCGCGCTGCATCAGCACGCCGTCGGGCAGGCCGGCCATCAGCTTCGCCTCGGCGGCACGGACGTCCTCGACCGGGTAGATCCCTCTCATGGCCGCGCCTCCGCAATCACCGTGGCCGACGCGATGCCCCCGTCGTGCGACAGCGACACGTGCCAGTGCGTCACACCCTTGGCCGCGGCCCGCTCGGCCACCGTGCCGCTGACCTCGAGCGACGGGCGCCCGTCCGCGTCGGTGCGCACCTCGGCGTCGGTCCAGGCCATCCCGCCACCGGCGCCCAAGGCCTTGGCCAGCGCCTCCTTGGCCGCGAAGCGGGCGGCCAGCGATTCGGCCGTGCGCGGGTCGCCGGCGTCGGTGACCAGTTCCTCGGCCGTGAACAACCGGGTCGCGAGCGACGGCGTGCGGGTCAGCGCCTCGGCGAAGCGCGCGACCGGCACCACGTCGATGCCGACGCCGACGATCACCCGGAGGTCACGCGGTCGGGGACCCGGTCGAGCCGACCGGGGCGTAGTCGGACAGGTGCCCGGGGAAGGCCGAGACGTCGGGGTTCAGGTACGCGGCCGCGTTGTTGACGGCCGTGGCCACCTCGCCGAAGCCGGTGGCGATGAGCTTGACCTTGCCCTGGTACTCGACGATGTCGCCGGCGGCGTAGATGCCGGGCACGGTCGTGCGGCCCATCGTGTCGACCGAGATCTGCCGCTTGCGGATCTCGATGCCCCATTCGAGCAGGGGCCCGAGATTGGCGGTGAAGCCGAGCGCGGCGACGAGCTTGTCGCAGGGCAGCACCTGGACGGTCTCGCCGTTGATGGTGACGTCGACCTCGGCCACCGTGGGATCGCCCCGGACGGCCGAGACCTGCGCGTCGGTGACCAGCGACACCGACGACGCCTTGACCAGGTCGACCGAGTGCGGGTGGCCGCGGAACTCCGAACGGCGGTGCACGACGGTGACGGTCTTGGCGATCGGCTCCAGCATCAGGGCCCAGTCGAGCGCGGAGTCGCCGCCGCCGACCACGACCACGTTCTGCCCGGTGTAGGCGGCCGGGTCGGGCACGAAGTGCACCAGCCCGCGGCCGAGGTACTCGCCGCCGGTGGGCAGCGGGCGCGGGGTGAACGTGCCGATGCCGCCGGTGATCACGATCGCCCGGCACTCGATGCGGATGCCCGTCGACGTCGTCACCGCGAACGGGCCGCCCGAACCGACGCCACGCTCCAGGCCCACGGCCTGGTGGCCGAGCAGGTAGTCGGGCGAGAACGGCGCGGCCTGGGCCAGCAACTGCTCGACCAGCTCACGGCCCCGGATGGCCGGGAAGCCGGCCACGTCGAAGATCGCCTTCTCGGGGTACATGGCCGTGATCTGGCCGCCGGGCTCCTCCAGCGAGTCGAGCACGGCCGTCGACAGCTTGCGCACCCCGGCGTAGTACGCGCCGAACAGGCCCACGGGCCCGGCGCCGACGATCAGCAGGTCCACCGACCTGGTCGCACCGGTGTCTGTCACAGTGGCGAGCCTAGCCAATTTCGCCGATTACTCGACGGTGACGGACTTGGCCAGGTTCCGGGGCTTGTCGACGTCGTAGCCGCGGGCCTGGGCGATCTCGGCCGCCAGCACCTGCAGCGGGATGGTGGTCACGAACGGGCTGAGCAGGGTGGCCACGGCCGGCACCGCGATCACGTGGTCGGCGTGCCGCCGGACGGCGCCGTCGCCTTCGTTGGCGATGACGATCGTCCGGGCGCCCCGGGCCTTGATCTCGGCCATGTTGCTGAGCATCTTCTGGTGCAGCACCGGCCGGCCCTCGGGCGAGGGCATGACGACCACGACCGGCAGGCCGTCCTCGATCAGCGCGATCGGCCCGTGCTTGAGCTCGCCGGCCGCGAACCCCTCGGCGTGCATGTAGGCCAGCTCCTTGAGCTTCAACGCGCCTTCGAGGGCGACCGGATAGCCGACGTGCCGCCCGACGAACAGGATGGCCTTGGCCGTGGCGATGTCGCGGGCCAGTTCGCGCACCGGCTCGATCAGGTCGAGGGTGGCCGTGATCTGGTCGGTGACCCGGCTCAGCGCCTCGAACTCGCGGGTGATCTCGTCGCCGTACTTCGTGCCCCGGGCCTGGGCCAGCGCGAGCCCGACGAGCTGCCCGGCCGCGACCTGGGCCAGGAACGTCTTCGTCGCGGCCACCCCGATCTCCGGGCCGGCGTGGGTGTAGAGCACGGCGTCGGACTCGCGCGGGATCTGGGCCCCGTTGGTGTTGCAGATGGCCAGCACCTTGGCCCGCTGTTCGCGGGCGTGGCGCACCGCTTCGAGCGTGTCGGCGGTCTCGCCCGATTGGCTGATGGCCACGACCAGGGTCTGCCGGTCGAGCACCGGGTCGCGGTAGCGGAACTCCGACGCCAGCTCGACCTCGACCGGGACGCGGGTCCAGTGCTCGATGACCTGCTTGCTGATCAGGCCGGCGTGGTAGGCCGAGCCGCAGGCCACGACGAACACCTTGCTGACGTCGCGCAGTTCCGAGATGTCGAGGCGCTGCTCGTCGAGGGTGATCTGCCCGTCGACGAGGTGGCCGCTGAGCGTGTCGCGCACGGCGGCCGGCTGCTCCTCGATCTCCTTGAGCATGAAGTAGTCGAAGCCGCCCTTCTCGGCGGCGGCGAGGTCCCAGTCGATGTGGAACGGCGCGCCGTCGACGGGGGCGCCGTCGAAGTCGGTGATCGTGTACCCGTCGGCCCGGATCTCGACGACCTGGTTCTGGCCCAGCTCGACCGCGTCGCGGGTGAACTCGATGAACGCGGCCACGTCGCTGCCCAGGAACGTCTCGCCGGCGCCGACGCCGAGCACCAGCGGCGAGTTGCGCCGCGCACCGACCACGACGCCGGGCTGGTGGGTGTCGAGCAGGACGAGCGTGAACGCGCCGTCGAGGCGGCGGCACACGGCCCGGGTCGCGTCGGCCAGCGAGCCGCCGTGGTCGGTGAGTTCGGCCGCGACGAGGTGGGCGACGGTCTCGGTGTCGGTCTCGCTGACGAACTCGACGCCGGCCCGCTCCAACTCGGCCCGCAGCACGCCGAAGTTCTCGATGATGCCGTTGTGGACGACGGCGATGCGGCCGCTGGCGTCGGTGTGCGGGTGCGCGTTGACGTCGTTGGGCGCGCCGTGGGTGGCCCAGCGGGTGTGGCCCATGCCGGTGCCACCGGTGATCGTGCGCGGGGCCAGCTCGCTGGCAATGAGCTTGTCGAGGTTCTCGATGCGGCCGGCCTTCTTGGCCAGCTGCAGGTCGTCCCCGTCGAGAATGGCGACGCCGGCCGAGTCGTAACCCCGGTATTCCAGGCGGCGCAGCCCCTCGACGACGACCTCGAGTGCTGCTCTGGGCCCGACGTAACCGACGATGCCGCACATGGGGCTCAGGGTACGGGAGGCGGCAGTCGGTCCTGCGCCGCCGTTACGGGCCCGCGGCCGCTACGGCGTGGGAGCTCCGGTCGGTGTGGACGAGGTCGTGGGCGTCGCTGGTGTCGACGGGGCCGACTTCGTGGGCGTGGTGGTCGGCGTGGTCGTGGTGGTGACCGTCGGCGCGGTGTGGGTCACGGTCGGCGTGGTGGTGACGATGCTCGGGGTGACCGTCTCGGTGACGGTCGGAGTGGGCGTCTTGTGGTTGGTGCTCGAATGGTGCGTCGTGCCGAACACCGTGGTGCCGTGGCCGGACTTGCCGCGCAGCAGGTCGCTCAGCGGGCTGCCGGCCGCCAGCTCGACCGTCGTCACCAGCGCGAGCACGGCGGCGAAGAGCCCGACCGCGGCGACGGCCAGTTGGCGCCGCGTGAACGGCGTGCGGGGCTGCTTGCCAGCCGGCTCGAGCTTGGCCGTGGAGGTGTGGTCGGGCTCGACCGGATTGCCGTGGATGTCGCGGGCGTGCCAGCGGGCCGCGGGCGGGACGACCGTGCGTACCCGTTCGCTGGTGCGCTTGAGCGAGTGGGCGTAGACGGCGTTGCCGGTGACGGTGAGCACGCTGGCGATGGCGGCACCGATGACCGTGCCGCTGACGCCGAGGAAGGAACCGGCGACGGTGGCCGTGACGGCCGCGAGGGCGCTGGCGATCACCTGGGTGGCGGACAGCTGCAGGCGCTGCGTGGGGGGCTGCTCCGTTTCGGGCTGGGTCAGGGTGTTCGTGGAAGCCATATGCAGCTCCAGTGTCCGCGCTCAACCTGGGCGCTGACCAACCGTGCTCACGGGGCTCTAATAACCGGTTTCAGCCCGCCCGACGGCGCGGGTCAGCCCGGATCGGGCAGGGCCAGCCACTCGGCCCAGGTCAGGTCGCGGCCGATGAAGCGCGGCCGCCGGAACGGCCACACGTCAGCCACCCAGCGCGGCACGAGGTCGTCGAGATCGGCCTGGAGTGGCGTGCCCACCACGTCGTCGACCACCCACCACGAGATGTCGGCGTCGGCCCCGGCCTTCTCGGCCGGGTCGACGTAGACGCAGCCGAGCAGCACCGTCTCGGCCGCGTCGAAGACGGCGTAGTTGAACGACCTGTGCTGCTCCATCTCCGCCTCGTGCCGGGCCAGATCCTCGCGATCCAGTTCGCGGGTCATCGCCGCCGGCGGCCAGCCCCAGGCCGGGCCGAAGATCGAGAACAGCCGGGGCTGCGAACCCATGACGGCAACCATGTCCAGGTCGACGTCGCTCGCCCGGATCGGACGCAGGTGGTACCCACCCGGCACCTCGACCCGCCGCGGATGCTCGAAGCCCGGCGGCAGCCAGGCCTGCGGTGCACCGGTGTCCTGCTGCGTCATCGCCGTCCCCTCCACGCTGTGCCGATCGAGCCGCGCGTCACATCCTCCCGCGCTGAGATCGCCGCCGCGCCTACGGTGCAGGCATGGACCGACACGCATGGGAGCAGCCCGGCGCGTACGAGGAGGCGCCCGGCGTCTACCGCATCCCGCTGCCGCTGCCGGGCGACCACCTCAAGGCCGTCAACGTCTACGCCATCGCCGACGGCGACCAGGTCGTCATGATCGACGGGGGCTGGGCGCTGGCTGAGGCCGAGGAGTTGCTGGCCACGGCGTTGGGCCAGGTCGGCTACGGACTGGGCGACATCCGCGAGTTCCTGGTCACCCACATCCACCGCGACCACTACACCCAGGCCGTGGCCGTGCGGCGCGCGTTCGGGGCGTCGGTGGCGCTCGGCGAGGGCGAGCGGGCTTCGCTGGAAGCGATGCGAACGGTCACCGTCCACCCCGACATCGCCCGGCTCTACGCCGCCGGCGCGCTGGAGCTGTCCCGGCAGCTGGCCCAGTGGCGCGGCGAGCGCGACCTCACCAACTGGGAGGACCCCGACCGCTGGCTGACCGGCGGCATCGACATCGAGCTCAAGACCCGCACGCTGCGGGTGATCGCCACGCCCGGCCACACCCGCGGGCACGTGGTCTTCCACGACGTCGCCGCCAATGCCCTGTTCGCCGGCGATCACGTGCTGCCGCACATCACCCCGTCGATCGGCTTCGAGCTCGTGGCCGCGCCGTCACCGCTGCGCGACTACCTCACGTCACTGCAGCTTGTCCGGGCCCTGCCCGACGCCCGGTTGCTGCCCGCGCACGGGCCGGCCACCACGTCGACGCATGCCCGCGTCGACGCCCTGCTCGAACACCACGAGGAACGGCTCACCGAGACGGCCGAGGCGGCGAAGATGGGCGCGAGCACCGCGTTCGAGGCCGCCACCATGATCACCTGGACCCGGCACCGGCGCGCGTTCGATGACCTCGACATGTTCAACCAGATCATGGCCGTGCACGAGACGAAGGCCCACCTGGAGGTACTGGTCGAACGCGGCGTGCTGACCCGCTCGGTCGCGGACGGAATCGTGCGCTTCGAGCCGGCGGGAAGTTAGACGCCCGCGGCCACGACCGTGGCCACCCGGCCGGCGATCTCGTCGGCCTGACCCTGGGTCGGGGCCTCGACCATCACCCGCACCAACTGCTCGGTGCCCGACGGGCGCAGCAGGATGCGGCCCTCGTCGCCCAGTTCGGCCTCGGCCTCCGTGACCGCGGCCTTGACCGCCGTCGACGACACGATCGCGCTGCGGTCGGCCACCTGGACGTTGACCAGCACCTGCGGCAGGCGATGCACGACCGAAGCCAGCTCGGCCAGCGATCGTTCGGTGTCGGCCATCCGGGCCATGACGTGCAGTGCGGTGAGCAACCCGTCGCCGGTGGTGGCCGCGTCGGTGAACACGACATGCCCGCTCTGCTCGCCGCCGAGGCTCAGGTTCTTCTTGCGCAGGGCCTCGAGCACGTACCGGTCGCCCACGGCTGTGGTGACGACGTCCAGGCCGGCATCGCGCATGGCGTGGTGGAAACCGAGGTTGCTCATGACCGTGGCCACGACGGTGTCGGCCCGCAAGGCGCCGGCCTCGTGCATGGCGATCGCGCACAGGCCCAGGATCTGGTCGCCGTCGACGAGCCCGCCGGACGCGTCGACGGCCAGGCACCGGTCGGCGTCACCGTCGTGGGCGATGCCGAGGTCGGCGCCGGTGGCGCTGACCGCGTTGGCCAGCAGGGCCATGTGCGTGGAGCCGACGCCGAGGTTGATGTTCACGCCGTCGGGGGCGCAGGCCAGCGCGGTGACCTTGGCGCCGAGGCGGCGGTACAGCTCGGGCGCGACCTCGGACGCGGCGCCGTGGGCACAGTCGACGACGACGTGCAGCCCGCCCAGTGACCCGGTGGCCGCGCCGCTGAGGTGGTCGAGATAGCGCTCGGCCGCGTCGCCGGCCGAGCGGACCCGGCCGATGTGCCGGCCGATCGGCCGTGACCAGGCCGGCCCGGCCGCGACGACCTTGTCGATCTCGGCCTCGATGTCGTCGGGCAGCTTGTGCCCGCCGCGGGCGAACAGCTTGATGCCGTTGTCGGGCATCGGGTTGTGCGAGGCCGAGAGCATCACGCCGATGTCGGCGCCGAAGTCGCCGGTGAGGAAGGCGACCGCCGGCGTGGGCAGCACGCCCACCAGCAGGACGTCGGCCCCGGCCGAGGTCGAGCCCGGCGACGACCGCGGCTTCGAGCATCTCGCCGCTGGCCCGCGGGTCACGACCCACCACCGCGACCGGGCGGTGGGTCTCGTCATGTGCCGACAGCACCCGAGCAGCTGCGCTGGCGACCGACAACGCCAGCTCTGGCGTCAGGTCGGCGTTCGCCAGCCCACGTACCCCGTCGGTGCCGAACAGTCCCAAGCGCTTAGCGCTTCGAGTACTGGGGCGCCTTGCGGGCCTTTTTCAGTCCGTACTTCTTGCGCTCCTTGGCCCGGGGGTCACGGGTGAGGAAGCCGGCCTTCTTCAGCGCTGGACGGTCGTCGGGCACCAGCCCGATGAGCGCCCGCGAGATGGCCAGCCGCAGCGCACCGGCCTGGCCGGTAATGCCGCCGCCGACGAGCGTGGCCAGGACGTCGAACTGACCGTCCTTCTCCAGCGTCACGAACGGCTCGCGGATGAGCTGCTGGTGCACCTTGTTCGGGAAGTAGTTCTCGAGGGTGCGCCCGTTGAGGGTGAACACGCCGGTGCCGGGCACGAGGCGCACCCGGACGATGGCCTGCTTGCGGCGCCCGACGATCGGGGCGGTGGGACGGGTGGGCGTGGTCACTGGGCAACCTGCTTGATCTCGAACGGCTGGGGTTTCTGGGCGGCGTGCGGGTGCTCGGGGCCGCCGTAGACCTTGAGCTTCTTCAGCTGGGCCCGGCCGAGGGTCGTCTTGGGCAGCATGCCCTTGACGGCCAGCTCGACGACGCGCTCGGGCCGGGTCTCGAGCAGCTCGCCCACGGTGCGCTTGGACAAACCGCCCGGGTAGCCGGAGTGGCGGTAACGGAATTCGTCGCGCTTGGCGCCGGAGACGGCGACCTTGGCGGCGTTGATGATGACGACGAAGTCGCCGGTGTCGACGTGGCGGGCGAACTGGGGCTTGTGCTTGCCCCGCAGGAGCCGGGCCGCGCTGCTCGCCAACCGGCCGAGAACGATGTCGTTCGCGTCGATGACGTGCCAGCTGCGCTCGATCTCGCCGGGCTTGGGGGTGTAGGTACCCACGCGTGCTCTCCTGATCGGTCTTCACGCCGCCGGGGCGGCGCCCCCGCGGTCACGGTGTTGCCGTGGACCCCGAGGCATGGCCTGCGCGCGCAGCAGTCTCTGCGCACCAACGAACAACCTTACCGGGGTGGCGAAGTCCCTCCAAATCCGCGGTCCCAACCCCGAGAGCATCGATTCCGGCGCCGATTCGTTACCTTCAGCAAACACCGCATTCCGCCGGGACAAGGGGCCGTTTCGATGAGCGATCGTCGCGCTTCCGTCGGCTTCGGCTTCGCCTTCGGCGTCGGCTGCAGCGTCGGCCCGGCGCCCGGCGGCTGGATGCCGTTCCTGTGCGCGCTGGCCGCGATCGCCGCCCTGGCCGGCTCGGCCATCACCTGGGTGATCTCCCCCAACTGGGGCGGGCAGCACGTGGCCCAGGCCGAGGCCCGCAACGTCGGCGCGGTGCCCACCGCACCCGGCGCGCTGGCCGCGTTCGTCTCGCCGTACCAGATCGAGATCCCCCGGCTCGCGGCCCGGGCCCCGATCGTCACCGTGCACACGCTGGCCGGTGGTGCCCTCGACGTGCCGCTCGATCCCAAGACGGTGGGTTGGTGGAACGCGGGGGCCAAGCCCGGCGCGAAGACGGGCACGGCGATCCTCGACGGCCACATCAACTACAACGGCGTCGACGGCGTGCTCAGCCGGATCGGCACGCTCGACCCCGGTGACACCGTCTACGTCGACGGCCTGCACAACGGCCACCGGACCCGGGTCAAGTTCTCGATCACCGGCGTGCGCACGTACGAGAAGAAGGCCCTGCCCTACCGCGAGATCTTCGACCAGAAGAGCGTCGGGCGGCTGGCCATCGTCACCTGCGGCGGCCCGTTCAACGCCCAGACCGGCAACTACCTCGACAACATCGTCGCCTTCGCCGTCCCGGCCTGACCTCCGCCGCGATGTCAGCCGGGGCGGGCGACGCGGGTTTCGTCGAACACCGGGGCGGCGGACTCGTAGACCGTGCCGTCCGCGCCGAACACCAGGTACCGGTCGAAGGACCGCGCGAACCACCGGTCGTGCGTCACCGCGAGCACGGTGCCCTCGAACGCGTCCAGCGCCTCCTCCAGGGCCTCGGCACTGAGCACGTCGAGGTTGTCGGTCGGCTCGTCGAGCAGCAGCAACGTGGCCCCCGACAACTCCAGCAGCAGGATCTGCAGCCGGGCCTGCTGCCCGCCCGACAGCGACCCGAACGTCTGGTCGCCCTGCTGACTCAGCCCGTACCGGCGCAGCGCCCCCATCGCCTTGCCCCGGTCGAGGCCGCGCCGGCCGTCCTCGCCCGTCCACAACAGGTCGACCAGGGTGCGGTCGTGCCATTCCGGGTGGGCGTGGGTCTGCGCAAACAGCCCGGGCACGACCCGGGCGCCGAGCCGCCACTGCCCGCGGTGGGCCACCGGCTCGCCGCCGAGCAGCCGCAGGAAATGCGACTTGCCCGCGCCGTTCGCCCCCAGCACCCCGACCCGCTCGCCGTAGAAGACCTCGGCGTCGAACGGCCGCATCAGCCCCGACAGCTCCAGCCCGGCACAGGTGATGGCCCGTACGCCGGTGCGCCCGCCGATCAGCCGCATGGTCACGCGCTGCTCCTCGGGCTTGTCCGGCGGGGCGCCCTCGGCCTCGAACTTGGCCAGCCGGGTGACCATGGCCCGGTAGCGCGAGGCCATGTCGGGACTGATCTTGGCTTGCTGCTGCAGGGTGCGCACGAGCTCGCGCAGTCGGGTGTGCTCCTCCTCCCAGCGCCGCCGGACCTCGGCCATCCGGTCGTGCTTGGCCGCTCGGGCCTCGTGGTAGGAGGCGAACCCACCGCCGTGCACCCAGGCCGTCCCGCCCTCGACGGTCACGATCCGGTCGGCGACGCGGGCCAGCAGCTCGCGGTCGTGGCTGACGAACAGCACGGTCTTGGGACTGTCGCGCAGCCGATCCTCGAGCCAGCGCTTGCCCGGGACGTCGAGGTAGTTGTCGGGCTCGTCGAGCAGCAGCACCTCGTCCGGGCCACGCAACAGCAGTTCGAGGGCGAGCCGCTTCTGCTCACCGCCGGACAGCGTCATCAGCTCGCGGTACTTGCACTCGCCGAACGGCAGACCGAGGGCGGCGACGGTGACGGTGTCCCAGAGGATCTCGGCGTCGTAGCCGCCCGCGTCGCCCCAGTGGGTGAGCGCGTGGGCGTAGTCGAGCTGGGCCCGCTCGTCGTCGCGCTCCATCAGCACGAGTTCGGCCGCTTCCAGGTCGTCCCAGGCGTCCTTGAGCGCCGGTGGGGCCAGCCCGACGAGGAATTCCTGAACCGTGGTGGCGTCGCGGACCGAGCCGATGAACTGACGCATGACGCCGAGCCCGCCGGAGCGGCCGACCGCACCGCGCTGCGCCGGCAGGTCGCCGGCGACGATTCGCAGCAGGGTCGTCTTGCCCACGCCGTTCGAGCCGACCAGGGCGGCCTTGCTGCCCTCGCCGATCCGGAAACTGACGTCCTCGAGCAGCGGCCGCCCGTCCGGCAGCGCGTGGCTGACCCCGGCGACGTCGACGTAGCCCATGCCCGGCAGTCTCCGCCATTCGTCCTATTGACGCAGCCAAATTTGTTGGGTAACAGAACAATCATGCACAATAGGCAGTCGCCGGCGGAGGGCGGCGCCACAACCACACGTCATTTTGACTAAGATGCTTCGAACACTCGGCGATGCGGTGTGACGTCGGTGCGGCAACACGGCAGTCCGGCCTAGGGCTGACCGGTTGCGAACACCCCCAGGAGGTCGTCGACGAATGAGCGGACGACACCGGCCCGACCGCAAAGGCGGCCGGCCGGGCCCCCCCACCACGTCAGCCGCAACCCCCATCGACGCCCGGCACGCCCGGCCCCTCCCGGACCGCGACCCCGGCCGCTCCCCCTCGCCTACGCCGCCCCCAGGCGGCGGACGGCGCCGCGTCCTGGCCCGGCGCCGCATCGCCCTCACGCTCGGCGCCCTGGTCGCTCTGGTCGCCGCGGCCGTGGCCGTGACCACCTGGCCGCGCGATTCCGGCCGGGCCAAGACCGCGGCCGGCTGCCTCGGCGCCGAGACGCTACGGGTCGTCGCCGCCCCCGCCATCGCCCCGAGCATCAAGACAATCGTCAATCGGTGGGAGAAGACCAATCCCGCGGTCAACAACATCTGCGTGCCCGTGCTCGTGACCCAGATGGAGTCCAGCCAGGCCGAGCAGAACCTGATCACCGAGTCGAGCGCCACCGTCTGGATCCCGGACTCGACGGTATGGAGTTCCCGCCTGGCCACCGACGCCCCCGGTCCTGAACGGCCAGCTCGTCGTCAACCACTCGGTGGCCAGCTCGCCCCTGGTCGTGGCCGTGGCCCCGCCGCGGGCCGCGGCCGTCACCGCAGCGGCCAAGAACGGGTTGGTGCCCGCGCTGAGCGGTAGCACCCCGGCCGAGTTGCCCAGCCCGACCGCCACCACCGAGGGCGCGCTCGCGCTGCTCGGCATGCAGGCCCAAGTCGGCCACTCGCCCTCGGCCCAGAGCACGTTGGGCAGCGTGTTCCTGCATCTCACCCAGCGGGTGCTGCCCAACGCGGCCGCCGGTTTTGCCGACCTCAAGGAATTCCCGACCACCGCACCGGCCTTCGTGGCCAGCGAGCAGTCCGTGCTCCAGGCCAACAAGGGCACGTCCACGCCGGTCGCGACCGCCGTCTATCCGGCCGGGGTCAACCCGGTGCTCGACTTCCCCCTCGTCGAGATCAACCCGTCGCGGGTACGGATCTTCGCCCAGGCCCTGCAGGCCTTCACCCAGCAACTGACGAACCCGACCGGCGTCCGGACCCTGAACGCGGCCGGGCTGCGGGATGCGGCGGCCACCCCTCTTCAGGGTTCGTTCGCGGCCAACGGCAACACCCGAGTGACGCTGACCCCGCCGGCGACACCGTCGTCGGTCACCGGCGTGCTGCAGCGCTGGGTCGCCGCCGGCGCCCCCAACCAGATCCTCGCCGTCATCGACGTGTCCGGGTCGATGGGTGACGACTCCGGCAACGGCCGGACCAAGATCCAGGTGGCGTCCGAGGCCGGTGCCGCTGCGGTGGCCCTGATGCCGGGCAGTTGGTCGTTCGGGCTGTGGTCGTTCTCGGAGAAACCGGCCCCGGCCAAGGACTGGACCCAGTTGGTGCCGCTGTCCTCGGTGACCTCCAACCGCAACGCCATGCTGACCGCGACCCGGGGCCTGCCCAGCCAGGTCGGCGGCGACACCGGCCTGTACAGCACCGCGCTGGCCGCGTTCCAGACCGTCACCGCTCACTACGACAGCACCAAGGTCAACTCGATCCTGCTGATGACCGACGGGGCCAACGTCGACCCGACGAACAGCAGCCTGCCGGCCCTCGTCAACCATCTGCGAGCCGGCTTCAACTCGCGCCGGCCGGTCCGCATCAACACGATCGCGTTCGGCAAGGACGCCGACGTGCAGGCCCTGAAGCAGATTTCCGCGGCCACGCACGGCCAGTCCTACGCCGCACACAAGGCCTCGGACATCAGCACGATATTCGCCGAGGTGGCGCTGCAGAGCGCCTGACGCCCCATCGCGGGACGACATCGGTGGCAAACTGCCTGGCGTCA
Source organism: uncultured Actinomycetota bacterium (assembly GCA_963713245.1). Taxonomy (GTDB): domain Bacteria; phylum Actinomycetota; class Actinomycetes; order Mycobacteriales; family Jatrophihabitantaceae; genus CAVQKZ01. Next base: position 1,892,122 of record CAVQKZ010000001.1, on the reverse strand, counting down.
TCCGGGCGCAGCCGAGGCACAATCGGAAGCATGACGCTCGATCTCGCGGCCCTCGCCGCCGACCTGCCCGACGGCGCGCTGGTGACCGACCGCGACGTCATGGCGTCCTACCGGCAGGACTGGGCCCGTGACCCGAACGCGGGCTGGCCGGCCGCGGTCGTGCGGGCCACCTGCACCGAGGACGTCCAGGCGACGGTGCGCTGGGCCGCGGCCCGCCGGGTGCCGATCGTGCCGCGCGGCGCCGGGTCCGGGCTGTCCGGCGGCTCGACCGCGGTCGAGGGCGGCATCGTGCTCTCGCTGGAGAAGATGCGCGAGATCACCGTCGACCCGGTCTCGCGGGTGGCGGTCGTCCAGCCGGGGCTGCTCAACGCCGAGGTCAAGCGGGCGGTGGCCGAGTACGGGCTGTGGTACCCGCCCGACCCGTCCTCGTTCGAGATGTGCTCGATCGGCGGCAACGCGGCCACCAACGCCGGCGGGCTGTGCTGCGTCAAGTACGGCGTGACCACCGACTACGTGCTGGGCATGCAGGTCGTGCTGGCCGACGGCACGGCCGTCCGCCTCGGCGGCCCCCGGCTCAAGGACGTGGCCGGGCTGTCGTTGACCAAGCTGTTCGTCGGCTCCGAGGGCACGCTCGGCGTCATCACCGAACTGACCCTGCGCCTGGTCCCGGCCCAGTCGCCGGCCTCGACGCTGGTGGCCACGTTCGGCTCGATCGAGGCCGCGGCCGACGCCGTCCTGGCCATCACCTCGCAGCTGCGCCCGTCGATGCTCGAACTGATGGACCGGGCCTCGATCAACGCGGTCGAGGACATGCTGAAGATGGGGCTGGACCGCACGGCCGAGGCCCTGCTGATCGCCCGCTCCGACGCCCCGGGCGCGGCGTCGGCCGAGGAGATCGCGCTGATGGAGACGGCCTGCGCCGACAACGGGGCCAGCGAACTGCTGTGCACCGACGACGCGGCCGAGGGCGAGGCCTTCGCCGCCGCCCGCCGGGCCGCGTTCCCGGCCCTGGAGCGACAGGGCAGCCTGCTGCTCGAGGACGTCGGCGTCGCGCTGCCCAATCTGCCCGTGCTGGTGCGCGGGGTCGAGGAGATCGCCCAGAAGTACGACATCACGATCGCGGTCGTCGCCCACGCCGGCGACGGCAACACCCATCCGCTGGTCGTCTACGACGCTGCCGACGAGGACTGCACGGCCCGGGCGTACGGCGCTTTCGGCGCGGTGATGGACCTCGCCCTCGAACTGGGCGGGACCATCACCGGCGAGCACGGCGTCGGCCGGCTGAAGAAGGACTGGCTGCCGGCCTATCTCGGCCCGGACGTCATGGCCCTCACCCACCGGATCAAGGACGCCCTCGACCCCGACGGCATCCTGAACCCGGGCGCGGTGCTCTGAGCACGGGCGCGCCGGCGCGGGCATACTGCCAGCCGTGACCGTCGCGCTGCTCGTCCTGGCCGGGCTGGTCGCGGTCGGTGACTGGTACGCGGTCGCCCGCCGGCTGCGGCACGTCGAGTACGTGGCCAAGCCGCTCACGCTGCTGCTCTTGCTCGGGGCCGCGGGTTTCGCCGATTTCGGTCCGGCCAAGCCCTGGGTGCTGGCCGCGCTGGCCCTCGGCCTGCTCGGCGACGTCGCGCTGCTGTTCGCCGCCGAGGACGCGACCCGCGAGGACGAGAACCCGGACACCGCCTTCCTGACCGGCCTGGGCTGCTTCCTGTTCGGCCACCTGGCCTACCTCGTGGCCTTCGCCCGGCACGGGCTGCATCCGGTGCAGGCGCTGGCCGGCGTGCTGGTCGTCGCCGGGGCGTCGGCCCTGGCCCTGCCCCGGATCCTGCGCGGTGCCGACCGCGACGGCGGCCCGACCCTGGCCGTGGTCGTCGGCGGCTACTCGGTGGTGCTGGGGGCCATGGCCGTGCTCGGCTTCGGCACGGCCGCGGTGGCCACGGCAGTCGGGGCGCTGCTGTTCCTGGCCTCGGACACCACGCTGGCCTGGAACCGCTTCGTCCAGCCGCTGCGGCGCGGCCCGGTGCTGGTGGCCGTCACCTATCACCTGGCCCAGTTGTTGATCGTGATCGGGTTGCTGCGCTGAGGCCCCTACCGGTCGGCCATCGCGCCGAGCACGCGGCTTGACGTCCAGGATCGGGGTCGCGTCCAGTGCTTCGAGATCGGCGACCTCGACGCGCAGACCCTCGATCGACAGGATCCGCACCCGGTGCAGCCCGATCGGGTTGGGCCGGTGCGGTGAGCGGGTGCTGAACACCCCGGTCTCGGGCCGCTGGACGTCACCACGCGGATGCACGCTGAGCACGTCGCGCTCGGCCCGGTCGAGCCAGGTCAGGACGATGACATCGTCACCCGGCGCCAGGTCGGCCAGCCCGGCCGCGACCGACTGGTCGAACTCGAGCCACGCGACCGGCGCGCCCTCGTCGCCCTGGCGCGGGGCGTCGTCCGGATCGGTGAGCGGCGACGCCACCCGCCCGATCGGGCGCAGCTCGTACGTGGTGTCGGTCATGACCACTCCCTTTCGTTCGGCGCTGCACCGGGCCTCATAGGCTGCACGGCATGCCGCGTCGCCCGACCCGTACCGTCCCGACCGTGATCCTGCACGGCTGGCAGGGCTCGGGACCAGACCATTGGCAGACCTGGCTGGCCGAACAGTTGCGTGCGGCCGAGCGCGAGGTCCGCTATCCGGAACTGCCCGACCCCGACGAGCCGACCCTGGCCGATTGGCTCGACGCGTTGACGGGCACGCTCGACGGACTGCCCGACGACGGTTTCGACGTCGTCGCCCATTCGCTCGGCGCGGTGCTGTGGCTGCACCACGTGGCCGGCGGGCGCCCGGCTCCGCGCCCGGCCCGGGTGGTGCTGGTCGCGCCGCCGTCGCCGGCCACCGCGATCCCGGAGATCGCGCCGTTCTTCCCGCCGCCACTGGACATCGACGCCGTGCGCCGCGCGGCGGGTGGCACGGTGCTCGTGGGCGGGGACGACGACCCGTACCTGCCCGAGGGCATCGCGCTGGCCTATGGGCGGCCGCTGAAGATGCCGACGACCGTCATCGCCGGCGGCGGGCACCTCAATACGGAATCGGGCTACGGCCCCTGGCCGGCCGTATCGGACTGGTGCGGCCGGGACAACCTGGCCTTCATCGGCTGATGCCGACCCCGTCGTCCACCGCGGCGAGAGTGGTGCGCGGGCGAGCAGGATCCGCCCCGATCGGCTGCGGGTGCCAGCCGGGCGGCGCGAACAGGTAGCCCAGCCGCTCACGCCAGGTGCGCGCGGCCCGCACGTCACGGGCGATCGCGGCGTACTCGTAGTACTGCAGCCGGAACGGGTTGAAGCTGTCGATGTTCGTGGTCAGCCCGTACGTCGGGCGGTGGGTCTCCTCGGCGTAGCTGCCGAACATCCGGTCCCAGACGATGAGGATGCCGGCGTAGTTCTTGTCGAGGTAGTCCGGATCGCTGGCGTGGTGCACCCGGTGGTGCGACGGGGTGTTGAAGACGAACTCGATCGGCGCGGGCAGCCGGCCGACCCGCTCGGTGTGCACGAAGAACTGGAAGATCAGGTTGACCGAGAACGACGTGAAGATCATCCACGGCGGCATCCCGAGCAGGGGCAATGGCACCCAGAACAGCAGCTCGAACCACGGGTTCCACTTCTGCCGCACCGCGGTCGTGTAGTTGAACCGCAGGCTGTTGTGGTGGGCCTGGTGGGCCGCCCACATGATGCGCACCCGGTGCGATGCGCGGTGGTAGCTGTACCAGATCACGTCCACGACGAGCAGGGCGAAGACCCAGGTGTACCAGCGGTGCGGGTCCAGCCGCAGCGGGGTGAGCTCGTACAGGGCGGCGTAGCCGATCAGCGCACCGACCCGCGCCGACCCGTTCACGACCAGCGAGCCCAGGCCCATGATGATGTTCGTACGGCTGTCGCGGGCCTCGTAGCCGGCGTAGTTGCCGGCCTCGTCCTCGTCGAGGAAGCGCAGCGACAGCAACTCCAGGACCATGAACAGCACGAAGGCCGGGATGGCGTAGACGATCGGGTCCTGCAACGACTCCATGGCCGACACTCCGAACTTACCGTGTAGTTAGTTACCGTCTGGTCACTTACCGTAAGGTAATATCACGGCCGTGTCCAGTGGCGCGATGGTCGGTACCAAGGGCGTCCCCCGCGCCGAGCGCGAAGGCCAGATCGTCGCGGTCGCCGTCGACGAATTCGCCGAGCACGGCTACGGCGGCGCGTCGATGGCCGTCATCGCCAGCCGGGCCGGCATCTCCAAGCCGCTGATCTACCAGTACTTCGGCTCCAAGGACGGGCTCTACCTGACCTGCCTGCACCACGTGGCCGGCGCCCTGCTGGAGCGGCTCGCGGTCGCGCAGCAGCAGGAGGACGACTCGGTCGCCTCGCGGGTGCACACCCTGCAGGCCGTGTTCGAGGCCCTCGAGCCCCAGCGCAGCGCCTGGCAACTGCTCTACGACACGACGCTGCCGACCACCGGCGCCATCGCCGACGCGGCGCGGGGATACCAGGCCCGGACCGCGAAGCTCGCCGAGAGCGGCTCGCAGCGGTTCCTGCGCTCGCGCGGCCAGCGCAGCAAGCTCGACGCGTCGGCGCTGAGCGCGGCCTGGATGGGACTGGTCAACTCGCTGGTGGCCTGGTGGATCGAGCACCCGGACGAATCGGCCGAGGACATGACCCAGCGCTGCTACCGCCTCGTCGCCGCCGTGCTCGACGCCACCGACTGATCAGCGGGCCGATCTTCCTGCGCCAGCGCGGCGAGCGGATCTTCCTGCGCTCGGTGGGCCATGACCGGCCTGTGCGCAGGAAGATCCACTGTTCAGGCCTGCCCTAGCCCTGCCTGATCCCGCCGGGCCCGGGTCAACCGGGCCCGCTCGGCCAACTCGTCGTCGGGCGGGTAGGCGACCTCGACCAGGGTCAGCCCGTGGGCCGCGGCCACGCCGACGTCGTCGGAGCGCCGGTCGGCATTGAGCAGCGAAGCCGGCCAGTCGATCGGCCGCCGCCCCTCGCCCACCGCGAGCAGGGCCCCGACGAGGGAGCGCACCATCGAGCGGCAGAACGCGTCGGCCTGCAGCGTGCACACGATCTGCTCACCGGCCCGCACGATGTCGAAGCACTGCAGGGTGCGCACCGACGTGCTGTGCGGCCGCCGGCGGCAGAACGCCGTGAAGTCGTGCAGCCCGACGAGCGGAGCGGCAGCCGCGGCCATCGCGGCCACGTCCAGCGGCCGAGGCCAGGCCAGCACCTCGTGCCGGTCGAGCGGGGCCACGCCGCCCTCGGCATCGCTGATCCGGTACACGTAGCGCCGCCACAGCGCCCCGAACCGGGCGTCGAACTCGGCCGGCACCGCGGCGGCAGAGGTGACCCGCACGTCCGCGGGCAGGACCCCGGCCAGCTTGTGCACGAGCCGCCCGTGCGTTTCGGCCCAGATCGGCGCCGGGACGTCCAGGTGCGCGACCTGCCCGGTGGCGTGCACACCGGCGTCAGTGCGCCCGGCCACGGTCAGGTCGGCCGACGGCAGCCGCAACACCCGGGCCAGGGCGTCCTGGACCACGCCCTGCACGGTGCGCTGGTCGGGCTGGACCGCCCACCCGGAGAAGTCGGTGCCGTCGTAGGAAATGCCGAGGCGGACCCGCATCAGCGGATCCGCCTCGTTCACCGTGCTCAGCGTGCTTACTCCGACTTGGGCGCTTCGCCGTCGGCAGCGTCCTCGGTCGAGTCATCCGCGTCCGGGGTGGCGGCCAGTTCGCCGCCGGCCTCGGGCTCGTCGGTGACCTCGGCCGCCTCGTCGACATCGACGTCGCCGAGTCCGATCGCGGCCAGATCGCCCGCGTCCTCACCGGCCTCGTCGGAGGCTTCATCGCCGGCCTCGTCGGACCCGGCCACCGCAGCCGCCGTCGCCGACTCGTCCGCAGCGTCCTCGGCGATCTCACGGGTGCGGCCGGTGGGCGCCTTCTTCGGGGCGCTCTTCGTGCCGCGGGCCCGCTCGGCTTCCTTGACCGCCGTGTTGTACGCCTCGACGATCTCGATCACGGCCATCTGGGCGTTGTCGCCCTTACGGGGCGCGATCTTCACGATCCGGGTGTAGCCACCCGGGCGCTCGGCCATCTTCGGCCCGATCTCGGCGAACAGCTTGTGCACGACGTCCTTGTCCCGGATCACGGTCATGACCTGACGACGAGCGTGCAGGTCACCGCGCTTGGCGAACGTGATCAACCGCTCGGCCAGCGGGCGCAGGCGCTTGGCCTTGGCCTCGGTGGTGGTGATGCGGTCGTGCTCGAACAGCGCGGTCGCGAGGTTCGCGAGCATGAGCCGCTCGTGCGCGGGGCTGCCGCCGAGGCGGGGCCCCTTGGTGGGCGTTGGCATGTCGTGCTCCTCAAGATCGTCCGGCCGAACTGCGAACGTCGGACGGTGGTCGGGTTAGAGCTGTTCGGTCTCGGCGAAGTCGGTGTCGCCGCCGTCGAAGTCGTCGTCGCCGTAGGACTCGACCGCCGGCGGCAGTTCGAATCCGGGCGGGCTGTCCTTGAGCGACAGACCCAGCCCGGCCAGCTTGACCTTGACCTCGTCGATCGACTTCGAGCCGAAGTTGCGGATGTCGAGCAGGTCGGCCTCGCTGCGCCCGACGAGCTCACCCACGGTGTGGATGCCCTCGCGCTTGAGGCAGTTGTAGGAACGGACCGTCAGGTCGAGCTCCTCGATCGGCATCGAGAACGCCGCGATGTCGGCGACCTCGGCCGGCGACGGCCCGACGTCGATGCCCTCGGACTCCTCGTTGAGCTCCCGGAACAGGCCGAACAGCTCGACGAGCGTGTGCCCGGCGCTGGCGACCGCGTCGCGCGGCGTGATCGAGTTCTTGGTCTCGACGTCGACCACGAGCCGGTCGAAGTCGGTGCGCTGCTCGACACGGGTGGCCTCGACGCCGTAGGTGACCTTGAGAACGGGCGAGTAGATCGAGTCGACCGGGATGCGGCCGATCTCCTGGCCGGGCTGCTTGTTCTGCACGGCGGTGACGTAGCCACGGCCGCGCTCGACGATCAGCTCGATCTCGAGCCGGCCCTTCTTGTTGATCGTGGCGATCTTCAGGTCGGGGTTGTGCACGGTGACACCGGCCGGCGGCGCGATGTCGGCCGCGGTGACCTCGCCCGGGCCCTGCTTGCGCAGGTACATCACGACCGGCTCGTCACTCTCGGAGCTGACGACCAGTTCCTTGAGGTTGAGGATGATGTCGGTGACGTCTTCCTTGACGCCCTCGACGGTGGTGAACTCGTGCAGCACGCCGTCGATGCGGATGCTGGTGACCGCCGCGCCCGGGATGGACGACAGCAGCGTGCGCCGCAGCGAGTTGCCGAGGGTGTAGCCGAAGCCGGGCTCCAGCGGCTCGATGATGAACCGGGACCGGTTGTCGGCGATCGTCTCTTCGCTGAGCGAAGGACGCTGGGAAATCAGCACAGTAGTGCTCCTTGATGTCGTGGACGACCGCTATATGACGTCCGCGGATTGGGTTTATTCAGTTGTGTTACTTGGAGTACAGCTCGACGATCAGCTGCTCCTGGACCGGGACGTCGATCTGGGCCCGCTCCGGCAGGTGGTGCACCAGCACCCGCATGCGGCTCGGGACGATCTGCAGCCAGCCCGGCACCGGCCGGTCGCCCAACGTCTCGCGGGCGATCAGGAACGGCGTGGTCTCGAGCGACTTGGGCTTGACGTCGATGATGTCGTGCTGGCTGACCCGGAAGCTCGGGATGTCGACCTTCTGGCCGTTGACCAGGAAGTGCCCGTGGCTCACGAGCTGGCGGGCCTGGCGCCGGGTGTGGGCCAGCCCGGCGCGGTAGACGACGTTGTCGAGCCGGGACTCGAGGATCTGCAGCAGGTTGTCACCGGTCTTGCCGTGGCGGCCGACTGCTTCCTCGTAGTAGCGCCGGAACTGCTTCTCGAGCACGCCGTAGCTGTACTTGGCCTTCTGCTTCTCCTGCAACTGCAGCAGGTACTCGCTCTGCTTGATGCGCGCGCGGCCGTGCTGGCCGGGCGGGTAGGGGCGCCGCTCGAACGAGCTGTCGCCGCCGACCAGGTCGACGTTGAGCCGGCGCGAGATACGCGTGGCCGGTCCGGTGTAGCGAGCCATGGGGTCAGACCCTCCGACGCTTGGGGGGACGGCAGCCGTTGTGCGGCTGCGGAGTGACATCGGAAATCGTGCCGACCTCGAGGCCGGTCGCCTGCAGCGATCGGATCGCGGTCTCGCGGCCCGAGCCCGGGCCCTTGACGAAGACGTCGACCTTCTTCAGGCCGTGCTCCTGGGCCTTGCGGGCGGCGCTCTCGGCCGCCATCTGCGCCGCGAACGGCGTCGACTTGCGCGAGCCCTTGAAGCCGACGTGGCCGGCCGAGGCCCAGCTGATCACGTTGCCGTTGGGATCGGTGATCGACACGATCGTGTTGTTGAACGTGCTCTTGATGTGCGCGTGACCGTGCGCGATGTTCTTCTTCTCCTTGCGCCGTACCTTCTTGGCGCCGGCCTTTCTAGCCTGTCCAGGCATTACTTCTTACCTGCCTTCTTCTTGCCGGCGATGGTCTTCTTGGGACCCTTGCGGGTACGGGCGTTGGTCTTGGTGCGCTGGCCGTGTACGGGCAGGCCGCGGCGGTGCCGGATGCCGGCGTAGCAGCCGATCTCGACCTTGCGGCGGATGTCGGCGGCCACCTCGCGGCGCAGGTCACCCTCGATCTTGTAGTTGGCATCGAGGTACTCACGCAGCCGGAGCACGTCGTCGTCGCTGAGGTCGCGGGCCCGCAGGTCGGGGCTGACGCCCGTCGCTTCGAGGGTCTGCTTGGCGCGGGTACGGCCTACGCCATAGATGTAGGTGAGCGCGATCTCCATCCGCTTCTCGCGGGGGAGGTCTACGCCGGCAAGTCGTGCCATCGGGCGGTTCTCCTGGTTTCTCTTGGTCGAAGGTTTCCTGCGCACCCGCCCCACCCGCCCTGGGTGGGCTCCGGCCTTCGCCCGGAGGTGGACCGCGGTTCGGTTCGAACCGTGGCTGGGTTGCGCTTGTGGTGGTGCTTCTAGCCCTGGCGCTGCTTGTGGCGCAGGTTCTCGCAGATGACCATGACCCGACCGTGGCGACGGATCACCTTGCACTTGTCGCAGATCGGCTTGACGCTCGGCTTGACCTTCACGGCCGGGCCTTCCTGTGTGGCAGTGGCAGAGACAGCTGACGGTTACTTGTAGCGATAGACGATGCGCCCGCGGGTGAGGTCGTACGGCGACAGCTCCACGACGACCCGGTCTTCCGGGAGGATGCGGATGTAGTGCTGGCGCATCTTGCCGCTGATGTGGGCGAGCACCTTGTGGCCGTTGCTGAGCTCCACTCGGAACATCGCGTTCGGCAGTGGCTCGACCACGCGGCCTTCGACCTCGATGGCCCCGTCCTTCTTGGGCATATCCTCCACATTTCGTTGCTACTGAGTACCGAAACCTGGCGCCGCCCTGAGGTTCCACTTCCGCGGTCCACGGCCAAAGTGGACATGCGAGAAGGGCGGCAGGCGCCGACGGTCCAGTCTACCCACGCGGACGGACGGATGCCAAAACGTCGTTAACCCCGCGTTCCGGGGGACGCGGGACCTAGCCCCAGCAGCTCTTGCTCGAGTTCCAGGGGCTCCAGCCGCCGGCGGCCACGAACAGCTTGTGGGCCTCCTGGATGTTGGTCTGGTAGTAGAGCATGTCGTGGATGTAGCCGGTGCGGTTGCTGCCGGCGTGCACGGTGTTGTCCTGGAACACGCCGATGTCGTAGGTGCCGTTGGTGTTGTAGTTCAGGGCCGTCTCGCGCAGGCTGCTCTCGCACTGGGCGATCTTGCGGGCCGTGGGCGCGTTCGAGCCGAACTCCGAGTTGATGTAGGCCGTGATCGTGCTGGTGCTGGCCCGGTTCAGGTTCACCCCGCCCGGGCTGTTGAGGTGGCTGCGAGTGTCAGAGCCGACGACCCCGTCGAAGCCGATGCGCGAGCGGCCCTGGAAGGCCAGCACGGCGTTCTTGGTCCCCGGGCCGAAGTCGCCGTCGACCGACAGCCCGGCCCCGAGCTGGTTCAGCCGCTGCTGCAGCGCGGTGACGCACGAGCCGGTGGAGCCCTCCTGCAGGGTGCTGCTGCACAGCGCCTGGGGCGCGGCCACCGCGGCGGAGCTCGGGGCGGCCATGGTCAGTCCGACGGCCAGGACGGCGGCGGCTGCTGCGACCAGCGCACCGACGCGTCCACGCATTGTGTCGCTCATACCGGCAAAAGTATCTGACATGGACAAGTAGGGCAATAGTCAGAAAGCAACGAACATCATCGGGGCGCGGCCCCGCTACCGTCGCACCATGCCTGCGGACTCAGCTCGGCCCGACCCGCTGAATCGGGCCGCGCTCGTGCTGTGGGCCCGCCGGTGGCGGTGGTACCAGCGCTCGCGGCTGCCCTGGAACCGGCTGCGGCTGCACGCCGAACTGGCCCGGCGCTCGGCCTTTGCCCGTGGGCCGATGCACGGCAACGTCCTCGAGATGCTGCGCGCAGGCCGGCTGACGATCGGGCCGCACGCCATCTTCGAGCCCGGGGTGTGGCTGACGTCCGACACCGGCCGGATCGCGATCGGCGCCGGGGCCATGTTGAACCTGAACGTGATGGTGGCGGCGATGGAGCGGGTGGAGATCGGCGAGCACTGCATGCTGGCCAACGGCTGCCTGGTCACCGACGCCAACCACCGCTTCGACGATCCCGACCGGCCCGTCCCCTGGCAGGGGTTCACGACCAAGGGTCCGACGATCCTCGGCGACAACGTCTGGCTCGGCGCCAACGTCGTCGTGACCAGCGGCGTCACCATCGGCCGGCGCAGCGTGATCGGAGCCAACTCGGTCGTCATCGACGACATCCCGCCCTACTCGATCGCGGCCGGAGCTCCGGCCGCCGTGCTCAGGACGATCGAGTACCCGTGATCAGCTGGCGGCGGCGGACGGTTCGATGCCGCGCCGGCCCAGTTCGGCCCGGCCACCGTCCTCCGCCGTGAGCACCCACGGTCCGTCGTCGAGCAGGGCGACCGTGTGCTCCCAGTGCGCGGCCCACGACCCGTCGACGGTCGCGACCGTCCAGCCGTCGTCGAGCTCCTGGGTGGCCCGCGACCCGAGCGTGATCATGGGCTCGATGGCCACGGCCATGCCCGGCACCAGCCGCGGGCCCTTGCCCGCCCGGCCGTGGTTGAGGATGTGCGGGGCCATGTGCATCTCCGAACCGATGCCGTGCCCGCCGTAACCGGTGACGATGCCGTACGGGCCGGCCGCCCGGATGGACGTCTCGACGGCGTGGGAGATGTCGGTGAGCCGGCCGCCGACGCGAACCGCAGCCAGCCCGTCCCACATCGAGGCCTCGCAGGCCCGCGACAGGGCCAGCGCCTCCGGCGACACGGTGCCGATCGGGACCGTGATCGCCGAGTCGCCGTGCCAGCCGTCGACGATCGCGCCGAAGTCGATCGAGATCAGGTCGCCGTCGGCGAGCTTCTCCCCCGGGCTGGGGATCCCGTGCACGACCCGGTCGTTGACCGAGGCGCAGATGACGGCCGGGTAACCGTGGTAGCCGAGGAACGACGGTTTGGCCCCGGCGTCGTGCAGCACGCCACGGGCGATCTCGTCCAGGTCGGCGGTCGACACGCCCGGCGCCGCGGCCGCCCGCATCTCGCCAAGCGCGCGGGCCACGACGAGCCCGGCCTGGCGCATCAGCTCGATCTGGTCGACGGTCTTGAGCTGGATCCGCTCGGTGACGGTGCGCATCAGTCGGCGAAGGGAGTCAGTGCCGCGATCGCCCGCTCGGTGACATCCTCGACCGTGCCGTGCGCGTTGATCGCGACGAGTTGCGACCGGTCGTCGTAGAACTGGACCAGCGGCTTGGTCTGGTCGGCGTACACCTCGAGGCGGTGCCGCACCGTCTCGGGGCGGTCGTCGTCGCGGTGGTAGAGCTGGCCGCCGCACTTGTCGCAGACGTTCTCGACCTTGGGCGCGTCGAACTCCATGTGCCAGACGTGGCCGCAGTTCTTGCAGGTGCGCCGGCCCGAGAGCCGCCGCACCACCTCGTCGTGGTCGACCTCGAGGTCGAGCACGACGCTGAGGTTCGAGCCGATGGCGTCGAGGATGTCGTCGAGCACGGCGGCCTGGGCCACGTTGCGCGGGAACCCGTCGAGCAGGAAGCCGTCGACCGCGTCGGGCTCGGCCAGCCGGTCACGGACCATCGCGTTGGTGATCTCGTCCGGGACGAGGTCGCCGGCGTCCATGTACTTCTTGGCCGCCCTGCCCAGTTCGGTGCCGCCGGAGACGTTCCCGCGGAAGATGTCGCCGGTCGAGATCTTGGGGATGCGGAAGAACTCGGCGATGAATTCGGCCTGGGTGCCCTTACCCGCGCCCGGCGGGCCGACGAGGATCAGCCTCATACCAGCTCCAGGCGGTCAGGACCCGCGCCGACCGGACGGCGTGAATCGCGAACGCTGAACGTACTCGTCTCGTTGACCACTGGCGCAAGCAACCCTTCGTTGATGCGCCGAATCAGCGCAGGAACCCTTCGTAGTTGCGCTGCATGAGCTGGCTCTCGATCTGCTTGACCGTGTCGAGACCGACGCCAACCATGATCAGCACGGCCGTACCACCGAACGGGAAGTTCTGGTTGTTGCCGCTGGTGATCGAGAAGAAGAAGTTCGGCAGGATCGCGACGATGCCCAGGTAGAGCGAGCCGGGCAGGGTGATCCGCGACAGCACGAACTGCAGGTATTCCGCGGTCGGGCGCCCGGGCCGGATGCCCGGGATGAACCCGCCGTACTTCTTCATGTCGTCGGCCCGCTCGACCGGGTCGAAGGTGATGCCGACGTAGAAGTAGGTGAAGAAGATGATGAGGCTGAAGTAGACGAGGATGTAGACCCAGGACTGCTGGTTGATCAGGTAGCTGTTGACGAAGCGCTGCAGCGTGCCGGTCTGGGCCGCGTTGCCGGTGAGCTGGCTGATCAGCTGCGGGATGTAGAGCAGCGACGACGCGAAGATGACCGGGATGACGCCGGCCTGGTTGACCTTCAACGGCAGATAGGTGGACGTGCCGCCGTACTGCCGTCGCCCGACCATCCGTTTGGCGTACTGCACCGGGATGCGGCGCTGGGCCTGTTCGACGAAGACCACCGCGATGATGATGGCCAGGCCCAGGGCCAGGATCAGGGTGAAGACGAACCCGCCGGCGTTCTGCAGGATCGTCTGGCCCTCGTTCGGGATGCGCGCGGCGATCGAGGTGAACATCAGCACGCTCATGCCGTTGCCGACACCGCGGTCGGTGATCATCTCGCCCAGCCACATGATCACGCCGGTGCCGGCGGTCATGCACAGCACCATGGTCGACAGCGTGAAGATGTCCTGCTTGTAGAGGATGGCGCCCTGGCACTGCGGGAACAGCTGCCCGGAGCGGGCCAGCGCGATGAACCCGGTGGACTGCAGGATGCCCAGGCCGATGGTCAGGTACCGGCTGTACTGGGTCAGCTTCTGCTGGCCGGACTGGCCCTCCTGCTTGAGCTGCTCGAAGCGCGGGATCACGACGACCAGCAGCTGGATGATGATGCTGGCCGTGATGTAGGGCATGATCCCGAGCGCGAACGCCGACAGGCGCAGCAGCGCCCCGCCGGAGAACAGGTTGATCAGCGAGTAGACATTCGCGCTGGCGCCGTTCGCGGCCTGGTTGATACAGCCGTTGATGGCCTTGGTGTTGGTGTTGGGCGTCGGGATGGACGCGCCCAGGCGGTACAGGGCGAGCATCGCCAGCGTGAAGAGCAGCTTCTTGCGCAGGTCAGGCGTGCGGAACGCCGAGGCGAATGCGCTGAACACTGATCCTCCTGCTACGGATCGCCGGGTGCGGCTGGAAAGGGCCGGACCGATAGCCCCGGAGGGGGCGGACCAGCCCAGGCTAACAGCCGCGTGATTGTCAAGTATGCGTCAGCGGGACCGGGCGACGCCCGGCCCCGCCGTTGCGGTGCTGCCTACAGCTCGGTAACCGAGCCGCCGGCCGCGACGATCTTGTCGCGGGCGGAGTCGGAGAATGCGTTCGCGGTGATGTCGAACTTGACCTTTCCGAGGTCCCCATTGCCGAGAACCTTGACCGGCTCGCCCTTGCGGACGGCCCCGGCGGCCACGAGTTCGTCGACCCCGACCGCGCCGCCCTCAGGGAACAGCTCGGCCAGCTTGGCCACGTTGACGACCTGGAACTCGACCCGGAACCGGTTGCGGAAGCCCTTGAGCTTCGGCAGCCGCATGTGGATCGGCATCTGGCCGCCCTCGAAGTTGACCGGCACCTGATAGCGGGCCTTGGTGCCCTTGGTGCCCCGGCCGGCGGTCTTGCCCTTCGAGCCCTCACCGCGGCCGACGCGGGTCTTCTTGGTGTGCGAGCCCGGGGCGGGCCGCAGGTGGTGCACCTTCAGTGGTCCGTTGGACATGACTTACTCGACCTCCTCGACCGACACGAGGTGCGTGACGGTCGCGACCATGCCGCGGATCTCCGGGCGGTCTTCCTTGACGACGACGTCGCGAATCCGCTTCAGCCCGAGGCTGCGCAGCGTCTCGCGCTGGTTCTGCTTGTTCCCGATCCCCGAGCGCAGCTGGGTGATCTTGAGCCTCGCCATGGTCACGCCCCCTTCGCGCGGGCCCGCAGCAGGCCGGCCGGAGCGACGTCCTCGAGGGGCAGGCCGCGGCGGGCCGCGACCTCCTCGGGACGCACGAGATCCTTCAGCGCGGCCACGGTGGCGTGCACGATGTTGATCGGGTTGTCCGAGCCGAGCGACTTGGACAGTACGTCGTGGATGCCGGCGCACTCCAGCACGGCGCGCACCGGGCCACCGGCGATGACGCCGGTACCGGGGCTGGCCGGCTTGAGCAGCACGACTCCGGCCGCCTTCTCACCCTGCACCGGGTGCGGGATGGTCTGCTGGATGCGCGGGACCTTGAAGAAGTTCTTCTTGGCCTCCTCGACCCCCTTGGCGATGGCGGCCGGCACCTCCTTGGCCTTGCCGTAGCCGACACCGACGGTGCCGTCACCGTCGCCGACGACCACGAGCGCGGTGAAGCTGAACCGCCGGCCGCCCTTGACGACCTTGGCCACGCGGTTGATCGCGACCACGCGTTCGAGGTTGGTGCTCTTCTCGGGGGCCGTGCGGCCGTCCCGGCGGTCACGGCGTTCGCCGCGCTCGCCCCCGGCCCGCTCGTTGCCGCCCGTACGGGCTCCGCGCTGCGGTCCGGGCATCAGACACTCCCCTTGATAATTGCTGCGTTACTCATTCAGAACTCCAGTCCGGCTTCGCGAGCCGCGTCGGCAAACGCCGCGACCCGGCCGGTATAGGTGTTGCCGGCTCGGTCGAAGACGACCTTGCTCACCCCAGCAGCCTTTGCTGCCTCGGCGAGCTGCGTGCCGATCTGCTTGGCCCGTGCGGTCTTGTCGCCGTCGGTCAGCTTGTACGTGGACGCCGAGGCCAGCGTGACGCCCTTGGCGTCGTCGACGACCTGGGCGTACAGGTGCCGGGCCGACCGGCTGACGACCAGGCGCGGCCGCTCGGCCGAACCCGCGACCTTCTTGCGCAGCCGGAAGTGCCGGCGGGCCTTGCCCACCCGGCGTTCGGCCGATATACCAGCCGAACGTCGAGCCTGCTTCGCAATCGTTGACGCGCCCACTCAACTCACCGGCTCTTCGCGCAAGCGCTCATCGCTAGGATTCGCTCCGCGCCTCGCTCGTTCCTCGCTGCGATGCTCACTCATTTCTTACCGGCCTTTCCAGCCTTACGACGAACGACCTCACCCTGGTAGCGCACGCCCTTGCCCTTGTACGGGTCGGGCTTGCGCAGCTTGCGGATGTTGGCGGCCACTTCGCCGACCTTCTGCTTGTCGATGCCCTCGACCGTGAACCGGGTCGGAGCCTGCACCCGGAACGTGATGCCCTCGGGTGCGGCCACGTTGACCGGGTGCGAGAACCCGAGCGCGAACTCGAGGTCACTGCCCCGGGCCTGGACGCGGTACCCCGTGCCGACGATCTCGAGCGTCTTCACGTACCCGTCGGTCACGCCGGTCACCATGTTGGCGATCAGCGTGCGCGACAGCCCGTGCAGCGACTTGGAGATCCGCTCGTCGTCGGGACGCTGCACCGTGACGGTGCCGTCGTCGTCCCGGGCGACCGTGATCGGCTCCGCGACGGTGTGGTTGAGCGTGCCCTTGGGTCCCTTGACCGTGACCAGCTGGCCGTCGATGGAAACGTCGACGCCACTGGGCACCGGAACCGGCAGCTTGCCAATTCGACTCATAACATTTCTCCGCTCTTCGCGCGAGCGCTCATCGCCGAATGAGCTCCGCTCCTCGCTCGTTCCTCGCTGCGATGCTCACTCATTCCATGGAGCCTTATCACCAGACATAGGCGAGGACTTCCCCGCCTACTCCGCGCTTGGCCGCCTGCTTGTCGGTCAGCAGGCCGGTCGACGTGGAAATGATCGCGGTGCCCAGGCCGCCGAGCACCCGGGGCAGCCCGGTGGACTTGGCGTACACCCGCAGGCCGGGCTTGCTGACCCGGCGCACGCCGGCGATGCTGCGCTCCCGGTTCGGCCCGTACTTCAGGTCGACGGTGAGCACCCGGCCGGGCTGACCCTCGGGGGCGTCGGCCACCGAGAAGCCGGCGATGTAGCCCTGCTGCTTGAGGATCTCGGCGATGTGCCCCTTCAGCTTCGAGTGGGGCATCACCACGGTGTCGTGGTACGCCGAGTTGGCGTTGCGCAGACGGGTGAGCATGTCTGCGATCGGGTCGGTCATGGTCATGAGCGGGCCTCAGTCATTGCGTGTACTTCTTTCTCGCTGCGGTTCCCCTTGCGGGGCCTACCGCGAAGTTGGTTGCTACCAGGAGGACTTGGTGACGCCGGGCAGTTCGCCGGCGTGGGCCATCTCGCGCAGGCAGATCCGGCACAGGCCGAACTTGCGGTAGACCGCCTGCGACCGGCCGCACCGCTGGCAGCGGGTGTATCCGCGCACCTTGAACTTCGGCTTGGCCGCGGCCTTGTTGACGAGCGCTGTCTTTGCCATCTCAGCTGCTTTCTATCTGGCGGAACGGGAAGCCGAGCGCCTTGAGCAGCACGCGTCCCTCGTCGTCGGTCTTGGCGGACGTCACGACCGTGATGTCCATGCCCCGGGGGCGGTCGATCGAGTCGGGGTCGATCTCGTGGAAGACCGACTGCTCGGTCAGGCCGAACGTGTAGTTGCCGTTGCCGTCGAACTGCCGGTCGGACAGGCCGCGGAAGTCGCGGATGCGGGGCAGCGCGAGCGACAGCAGCCGGTCGAGGAACTCCCACATCCGGTCACCGCGCAGAGTGACCTTGGCCCCGATCGGCATGCCCTCGCGCAGCTTGAACTGGGCGATGGACTTGCGGGCCTTCTGCACCAGCGGCTTCTGGCCGGTGATCAAGGTCAGGTCGCGGACCGCGCCGTCCATGAGCTTGCTGTCCTTGGCCGCCTGGCCGACGCCCATGTTGACGACGATCTTGACCAGCCCGGGCACCTGCATCGGGTTGGTGTAGGCCCCGTCCTTGCGCAGTTCCGGGACGATCTCGTCGCGGTAACGCGCCTTGAGGCGCGGCACCGAGACTTCAGCCGTGGACGTCATTAGAGATCCTTTCCGGAACGCCGCGACATGCGCACGTTCTTTCCGCTCTCGTCGTCGTGCCGGTAACCGACCCGCGTGGCCTTGCCCTCGCCGTCGATCACCATGACGTTGCTGGCGCTGATCGCGGCCTCGATGTGCTCGATGCCGCCGGCCTTGGCCCCGCGCGCGCTGGTGGTCACCCGGGTGTGCTTCTTGACCCGGTTGACGCCTTCGACGACGACCTTGTTCGTGACCGGGTCGGCCGCGATGACCTTGCCCTTGACGCCGCGGTCCTTGCCGGCGATGACGACGACCTCGTCGCCCCTCTTGATCTTCATGCGTTACAGCACCTCGGGTGCGAGAGAGATGATCTTCATGAACCGCTTGTCCCGCAGCTCGCGGCCGACCGGGCCGAAGATGCGGGTGCCGCGGGGTTCGCCGTCGGCCCGGATGAGCACGGCCGCGTTCTCGTCGAAGCGGATGTAGCTCCCGTCGGGACGGCGGCGTTCCTTGACCGTGCGGACGATGACCGCCTTGACGACGTCGCCCTTCTTGACGCCGGCGCCGGGCAGCGCGTCCTTGACCGTCGCCACGATGATGTCGCCGATGCCGGCGTAGCGACGACCCGAGCCGCCCATCACCCGGATGCACAAGATCTCCTTGGCACCGGTGTTGTCGGCGACGCGCAGTCGCGACTCCTGCTGAATCACTGGTTGCTCCCGTATCCCGGTATTACTTGGCCCGCTCGAGGACTTCGACCACGCGCCAGCGCTTGGTCGCCGACATCGGCCGGGTCTCCATGATGAGCACGCGGTCGCCGACGCCGACCTGGTTGGTCTCGTCGTGGGCCTTGAGCTTGTTCGTGCGCCGCAGCACCTTGCCGTAGAGCGCGTGCTTCACGCGGTCCTCGACGGCGACCACGACGGTCTTGTCCATCTTGTCGCTGACCACGAGACCCTCACGGGTCTTGCGGAACGAGGCCCGTACGACGCCCTCCTCCTGCGGCCGACGTACCGGATTACGTCGGTCATGACGCGTCAACACCTTCACTCGGAGCGACCGACAGGCCGAGCTCACGCTCGCGCAGGATCGTGTAGATCCGGGCGATGTCGTGGCGCACGGTGCGCAGTCGCCGGTTGTTGTCCATCTGGCCCGTGGCCATCTGGAAGCGCAGGTTGAACAGCTCTTCCTTGGCCTCGCGCAGCCTGGTCGCGAGCTCGTCGTCGTGCAGCTCGCGCATCTCGGCGGTCGTGGTGCTCATCAGATCTCACCTGCTTCGCGCTGGACGATGCGGCATTTCATCGGCAGCTTGTGGATGGCCCGGGTCAGCGCCTCGCGGGCGACGGTCTCGTTCGGGAACGAGAGCTCGAAGACCACGCGGCCGGGCTTGACGCTGGCGACCCACCACTCCGGCGAGCCCTTGCCCGAGCCCATCCGGGTCTCGGCCGGCTTCTTGGTGATCGGCCGGTCCGGGTAGATGTTGATCCAGACCTTGCCGCCACGGCGGATGTGCCGGTTGATGGCGATACGCGCGGACTCGATCTGGCGGTTGGTCACGTAGGCACCCTCGAGCGCCTGGATGCCGTATTCGCCGAAGACAACTCTGGTGCCGCCGGACGCCTTGCCCGATCTACTCGGGTGGTGCTGCTTGCGGTGTTTGACCCGCCTGGGGATGAGCATGACTCAGCTCTCCGTGCTCTCGGTGGTGGCGTCCTCGGTCGTGGTGACCGCGGGCGGCGCGTCGGTGGCGATCTCGGCGGCAGCCTCGGCGTCGGTCGTGATCGGCGAGGTCTGCAGCTCCTCGGCCGCCTCGGTCGCGTCGGCCCGCTCGGCGGCGGCCTCGATCACGGCCGCCTCGACGGCCTCGGCCGGAACCTCAGGAGTCTCGGCGGTCTCGGCGACCGGCGCCTCGCCCGAAGCGGCCCGCCCGGCGTCGGTGCTGACGCCGGTGGTGCCCTGCGAGCCCGAACGGCGCGGACGAGCCGCCCCGGCCGGCCGGTCGCGACGCTGGCGCAGCGCCTCGGCCGCAACCGCGGCCTCGCGCTCGGCCCGCGAGCCGGTGGGCACCTCGCCCTTGTAGATCCAGACCTTGACGCCGATGCGGCCGAACGTGGTGCGGGCCTCGTAGAAGCCGTAGTCGATGTTGGCGCGCAGCGTGTGCAGCGGTACCCGGCCCTCGCGGTAGAACTCCGAGCGCGACATCTCGGCCCCGCCGAGGCGGCCGGAACACTGCACCCGGATGCCCTTGACGCCCGGGCTCTTCAGCGTGGACTGCATGCTCTTGCGCATGGCCCGCCGGAAGCTGACCCGGTTGGACAGCTGCTCGGCCACGCCCTGGGCCACCAGCTGCGCGTCACCCTCGGGGTTCTTCACCTCGAGGATGTTCAGCTGCACCTGCTTCTTGGTCAGCTTCTCCAGCTCACCGCGGATGCGGTCGGCCTCGGCGCCGCGGCGGCCGATGACGATGCCCGGCCGGGCGGTGTGGATGTCGACGCGGACCCGGTCGCGGGTGCGCTCGATCTCGACCTTGGCGATGCCGGCCCGCTCCATGCCCTTGGACATGAGGCGGCGGATCGCCACGTCCTCCTTGACGTATTCGCCGTACTGCTTGTCGGCAAACCAGCGACTCTTCCAGTCGGTGGTGATGCCCAGGCGGAACCCGTTCGGGTTGACCTTCTGACCCATTAGCGAGTCCGTCCCTTCTTGCCGACCGGGGTCTCGATGCTCTCGAGTTCGATCGTGATGTGGCTGGTGCGCTTGAGGATGCGGTAGGCCCGCCCCTGCGCACGCGGCTGGAATCGCTTGAGCGTCGGGCCCTCGTCGACGTAGGCCCGCGAGATGATCAGCGTCTCGGGGTCGAGCGAGAAGTTGTGCTCGGCGTTGGCGATCGCGCTGGCCAGCACCTTGGCCACCGGCTCGCTGGCGGCCTGCGGTGCGAACTTCAGCACCGACAGCGCCTGCTGGGCCGGCATGTCACGGATGAGGTCGACGACGCGGCGCGCCTTCATGGGCGTCACGCGGACGTGGGTCGCCCGCGCGAATGCGGTGCGAACCTCGTCGGTACCCAGCGTTGGTCATGTCCGTCTTCCTGTCAGCCGCGCCGGGCGCGTCGGTCGTCGCGGATGTGGCCCCGGAAGGTGCGCGTCGGCGCGAACTCGCCGAGCTTGTGCCCGACCATGCCCTCGGTGACGAACACCGGGACGTGCTTGCGGCCGTCGTGCACGGCGATCGTGTGCCCGAGCATGTCGGGGATGATCGTCGAGCGCCGCGACCAGGTCTTGATCACGGTCTTGGTGCCCTTGTCGTTCTGGACGTCGACCTTCTTGAGCAGATGGTCGTCGACGAACGGGCCCTTCTTCAAACTGCGCGGCATGAGTTACTACCTCTTCTTGTTCGTACGACGGCGGCGGACGATCATGGCGTCGCTGGGCTTGCTGCGACGGGTGCGGCCTTCGGGCTTGCCGGCCGGGTTCACCGGGTGCCGGCCACCGGACGTCTTGCCCTCACCACCACCGTGCGGGTGGTCGACCGGGTTCATGGCCACACCGCGCACGGTCGGGCGCTTGCCCTTCCAGCGCATCCGGCCGGCCTTGCCCCAGTTGATGTTGGACTGCTCGGCGTTGCCGACCTCGCCGACGGTCGCGCGGCAGCGCAGGTCGACGTTGCGAATCTCGCCGGAGGGCATGCGCAGCTGCGCGTACGGGCCGTCCTTGGCCACCAGCTGGACGCTGGCCCCGGCCGAGCGGGCGATCTTGGCCCCGCCGCCCGGGCGCAGCTCGATGGCGTGCACGACCGTGCCGACCGGCACGTTGCGCAGCGGCAGCGAGTTGCCGGGCTTGATGTCGGCGCTCGGGCCGTTCTCGATGCGGTCGCCCTGCTTGAGCAGCCGCGGCGCGAGGATGTAACGCTTCTCGCCGTCGGCGTAGTGCAGCAGCGCGATGCGGGCGGTGCGGTTCGGGTCGTACTCGATGTGCGCGACCTTGGCCGGGACGCCGTCCTTGTCGTGGCGGCGGAAGTCGATCACACGGTAGGCCCGCTTGTGGCCGCCGCCCTGGTGCCGGGTCGTGATCTTGCCGGAGTTGTTGCGGCCGCCCTTGCTGTGCAGCGGGCGCACCAGCGACTTCTCCGGGGTGTCCCGGGTGATCTCGGCGAAGTCCGCCACCGAGGAGCCACGACGGCCCGGGGTGGTCGGCTTGTACTTACGGATAGCCATTACCTATGCACCAATCTGACCGAAGACGTCGATCCGGTCGCCCTCGCGGAGCGTGACCACAGCGCGCTTGATGCTCTTGCGCTGCCCGAAGCCGCCGCGGGTCCGCTTGCGCTTGCCCTGCCGGTTGAGCGTGTTCACGTCGGTGACCTTGACGTTGAACACCTTCTCGACCGCGATCTTGATCTGGGTCTTGTTGGCCAGCGGATGGACGTCGAAGGTGTACTTGTTCTCGTCCAGCAGGCCGTAGCTCTTCTCCGAGATCACCGGAGCGAGCAACACCTCGCGGGGGTCGTCAAACATCAGCTCTGCTCCGTCTTCTTGGGCGCGGCCTTCTTGGCGGCGGTCTTCTTGGCCGGCGCCTTCTCGGCTGCGGCCTTCTTGGCCGGTGCCTTCTTGGCTGCGGTCTTCTTCGCGGCCGCCTTCTTCGCGGGCTTGGCCGCCTCGACGTCATCGCCGTCGTCAGCCGCCGAGTCGGAGTCGAGCGTCTCTGGCCGCGCCGTCGGCTTCTTGGCCGCCTTGACCGGTGCGACCTCGGCCGGCGCGTCGTCGACCTCGGCGCTGCTTGCGCTGGCCTTGGCCGACTTGCCCTTGACCGGGCCGGCCAGGAACTCGTCGAGGGCGCCCTTGGTGAACACGATCTCGTCGCTGATCAGCACGTCGTAGGTGTTGAGCTGGCCCGGCTCGAGCAGGTGCACGGTCGAGAGGTTGCGCAGGCTCTTCCAGGTGAGGATGTCGGTGCGCTCGGCCACGACCAGGACGTGCTGGGCGCTGCTGACCTGCGACAGCGTCGCCGCGGCGTCCTTGGTCGACGGCGCGTCACCGCTGACCAGCGAGGACACCACCGACAGCCGGTCGTTGCGGGCCCGGTCGGACAAGGCACCGCGCAGGGCGGCGGCCTTCATCTTCTTGGGCGTGCGCTGGCTGTAGCTGCGCGGCTGCGGGCCGTGCACGACGCCACCGCCGGCGAACTGCGGGGCGCGGGTGGAACCCTGGCGGGCCCGGCCGGTGCCCTTCTGGCGGTACGGCTTCTTGCCGCCACCGCGGACCTCGCCCCGCGTCTTGGTGGACGCGGTGCCCTGGCGGGCGGCGGCGAGCTGGGCCACGACGACCTGGTGGATGAGCGAGATGTTGGCCGGCACGTCGAAGATCTCGGCCGGCAGCTCGACCTTGCCCGAGCTCTTGGCCGTGCCAGTGCCGGAGCCGGCCGGGTTCTGGACGGTGAGTGACAGCGTCATGGTCAGGCTCCCTTCGCGGCGGCGCGGACGATGACGAGCCCGCCCTTGGGTCCGGGGATCGCGCCCTTGATCAGCAGCAGGCCGCGCTCGGCGTCGACCTTGTGCACGGTCAGGCTCTGGGTGGTCTGGCGCTCGTGGCCCATGCGGCCGGCCATCTTCATGCCCTTGAACACCCGGCCCGGCGTGGCGCAGGCGCCGATCGAACCGGGCGAGCGGTGCTTGCGCTGGGTGCCGTGCCCGGCGCCGAGGCCGTGGAAGCCGTGGCGCTTCATGACGCCCGCGGTGCCCTTGCCCTTGGTGGTGCCGGTGACGTCGACGGACGAGCCTTCGGCGAACACGTCGGCGCTGATCTCGTCGCCGACCGTGTAGCCCTCGATCGACTCGGTGCGCACCTCGACCAGGTGCCGGCGGGGCGTGACCTCGACGGCCTTGAAGTGCCCGGCCACCGGCTTGGTGACCTTGCGCGGATCGATCTGGCCGTAGGCGAGCTGGACGGCGGTGTAGCCGTCCTTCTCCTGTGTACGGATCTGGGTGACGACGCACGGCCCGGCCTTGATCACGGTCACCGGGACGATCCGGTTGTTCGCGTCGAAGACCTGGGTCATGCCGAGCTTCTCGCCCAGAATTCCCTTGGTGTCGGTAGCCATTGGTCTCAGAATCTCCGCTTACTGAATGTTGACGTCGACGCTGGCCGGAAGGTCGATGCGCATGAGCGCGTCGATCGTCTTCGGCGTCGGGTCGAGGATGTCGATGAGCCGCTTGTGGGTGCGCATCTCGAAGTGCTCGCGGCTGTCCTTGTACTTGTGCGGCGAGCGGATCACGCAGTAGATGTTCTTCTCGGTCGGAAGGGGCACGGGGCCGACGACCCGCGCGCCGGTGCGCGTCACGGTCTCGACGATCTTGCGCGCACTGGCGTCGATGGCCTCGTGGTCATAGGCCTTGAGCCTGATGCGGATCTTCTGTCCCGCCATGGTGGCTGACTCACCTTCACTGTGTTCGATGCTTCAGGAACGAGCTCGCGGCGGTGCCGGAGCAACCGCCCCGGTGGATCTCGATACGGCGTATCGAGATCCACCAAGGACGACGGTGCTACTTGACGATCTTGGTGACGCGGCCGGCACCAACGGTGCGGCCACCCTCGCGGATGGCGAAGCGCAGGCCTTCCTCCATGGCGATCGGCTGGATCAGCGCGACCGTCATCTCGGTGTTGTCGCCCGGCATGACCATCTCGGTGCCCTCGGGCAGGGTCACCACGCCGGTCACGTCGGTGGTGCGGAAGTAGAACTGCGGGCGGTAGTTGTTGAAGAACGGCGTGTGCCGTCCGCCCTCGTCCTTCGAGAGGATGTAGACGTTCGCCTCGAAGTCGGTGTGCGGGGTGGTCGTGCCCGGCTTGATCACGACCTGGCCGCGCTCGACGTCCTCACGCTTGATGCCACGCAGCAGCAGGCCGACGTTCTCACCGGCCTGGCCCTCGTCGAGCAGCTTGCGGAACATCTCGATACCGGTGACCGTGGTGGTCTGCTTCTCGGGGTGGATGCCGATGATGTCGACGGTCTCGTTGACCTTCAGCACACCGCGCTCGATGCGGCCGGTGACGACCGTGCCCCGGCCGGTGATCGTGAAGACGTCCTCGACGGGCATGAGGAACGGCTTCTCGATCTCACGGACCGGCTGCGGGATCGACTCGTCGACGGCCTCCATCAGCTTGAGCACCGACTCGCCCCACTCGCTGTCGCCCTCGAGCGCCTTGAGCGCCGAGACACGCACGATCGGAGCGTCGTCACCCGGGAACTCGTACTGGGTGAGCAGCTCGCGGACCTCGAGCTCGACGAGCTCCATGATCTCCTCGTCGTCGACCATGTCGGCCTTGTTCAGCGCGACGACGATGTAGGGCACGCCGACCTGACGGGCGAGCAGCACGTGCTCCTTCGTCTGCGGCATCGGGCCGTCGGTGGCGGCCACGACCAGGATCGCGCCGTCCATCTGGGCCGCGCCGGTGATCATGTTCTTGATGTAGTCGGCGTGACCGGGGCAGTCGACGTGTGCGTAGTGCCGCTTCTCGGTCTGGTACTCGATGTGCGCGATCGAGATCGTGATACCGCGCTGCCGCTCCTCAGGCGCCTTGTCGATCTGGTCGAACGCCTCGGTGTTCGGGTTCAGCGCGGGGTACTTGTCGTGCAGCACCCGCGAAATCGCTGCGGTCAGCGTCGTCTTGCCATGGTCGATGTGACCGATGGTGCCGATGTTGACGTGCGGCTTGGTCCGCTCGAACTTCGCCTTCGCCACTGTGGATCCCTTTCCCTCTTGGAAATTGCCGGTCTTCTGTGTCCGGCTGGTTGGACTTCGAAATTTATGGGTGGTGGTTACTCGCCGTTGACCTTGGCGATGATCTCCTTGGCCACGTTGCCCGGCACCTCCGCGTAGCTGTCGAACTGCATCGAGTAGCTCGCCCGGCCCTGCGTCTTGGACCGCAGATCACCGACGTAGCCGAACATCTCCGACAGCGGCACCAGGGCCTTGACGACCCGGACCCCACTGCGCTCGTCCATGGCCTGGATCTGGCCACGGCGCGAGTTCAGGTCGCCGATCACGTCGCCCATGCTGGCCTCGGGCGTGGTGACCTCGACGGCCATCATCGGCTCGAGCAGCGTGGGCTGGGCCTTGCGGGCGGCGGCCTTGAAGATCATCGAACCGGCGATCTTGAACGCCATTTCCGATGAGTCGACGTCGTGGTAACCACCGTCGGTGAGGATCATCTTGACGCCGACCAGCGGGTAGCCGGCGAGGATGCCGTACTGCATGGCTTCCTGGGCGCCCTGGTCGATCGACGGGATGAACTCCTTCGGGATGCGGCCACCGGTGACCGCGTTCTCGAACTCGTAGGTCGGCCCGTCGGTGGTGAGCTCCAGCGGCTCGAGCCGGATCTGCACCTTGGCGTACTGGCCGGAGCCACCCGTCTGCTTCTTGTAGGTGAGGTCCTCGCGCTCGACGATCCGCTTGATCGTCTCGCGGTAGGCCACCTGCGGCTTGCCGACGTTGGCCTCGACCTTGAACTCGCGGCGCATCCGGTCGACGAGGATCTCCAGGTGCAGCTCGCCCATGCCGGCGATGATCGTCTGACCCGTGTCGTCGTCGGTGCGGACCTGGAAGGTCGGGTCCTCTTCGGCCAGCTTCTGGATGGCGACGCCCAGCTTCTCCTGGTCGCTCTTCGTCTTCGGCTCGATGGCCACGTAGATGACCGGGGCCGGGAACGTCATCGACTCGAGCACGATCGGCTTCTGCGGATCGGACAGGGTGTCACCGGTGGTCGTCTGCTTCAGACCAGCGACGGCGATGATGTCGCCGGCGCCGGCACGCGGCAGCTCCTCACGCTTGTTGGCGTGCATCTGGTAGATCTTGCCGATGCGCTCCTTGCGGTCCTTGGTGGAGTTCAGGACCTGGCTGCCGTTCTCGAGCACGCCGGAGTAGATGCGCAGGTAGGTGAGCTTGCCCAGGTGCTGGTCGGTGGCGATCTTGAACGCCAGCGCCGACAGCGGCTCGGACTCGTCGGTCTGGCGCACGGCGACGGTTTCGCCGTCCATCAGCAGGCCCTCGACGTGATCGACGTCCAGCGGTGAAGGCAGGTAGTCGATGACGGCGTCGAGCATCGGCTGCACGCCCTTGTTCTTGAAGGCGGAGCCGGTGAGGACGGGGTTGACCAGGTCGGCCAGCGTCGCGCGCCGGATCGCGGCCTTGAGCTGCGGCACGGTGAACTCGCCGTCGCCCAGGTAGGTCTCGGCGATCTCGTCGTCGACGTCGGACAGCGTCTCGAGCAGGGTCTCGCGCCACTGCGCGGCCTGGTCGGCCAGCTCGGCCGGGATCGGCTCGATCTCGAACATCGCGCCCAGCTCGGTCTCGCCGCGCCAGGTGAGCGCGTGCATCTCGAGCAGGTCGACGACGCCGATGAAGTCGGCCTCGTTGCCGATCGGGATCTGCAGCACGAGCGGCGTGGCGTTGAGCCGGTCCTTCATCATCTGCACGCAGCGGAAGAAGTCCGCGCCGGTGCGGTCGAGCTTGTTGACGAAACACATGCGCGGCACGCTGTACTTGTCGGCCTGGCGCCACACGGTCTCGGTCTGCGGCTCGACGCCGGCGACACCGTCGTAGACCGCGACGGCGCCGTCGAGCACCCGCAGCGACCGCTCGACCTCGACCGTGAAGTCGACGTGGCCGGGCGTGTCGATGATGTTGATCGTGTGGCCCTTCCACGTGCACTTCGTGGCCGCGGACGTGATGGTGATGCCGCGCTCCTGCTCCTGCTCCATCCAGTCCATGGTGGCGGCGCCGTCGTGGACCTCACCGATCTTGTAGTTGATACCGGTGTAGAAGAGGATGCGCTCGGTCGTGGTGGTTTTGCCCGCGTCGATATGCGCCATGATCCCGATGTTGCGGGTCGTGGCGAGCTCGGCGTTGTTAGCCATGATTCCTTCTCGTCTTTGTTGCGGCGGGCGGGTGGATTGCTGGGTTCGGCGAGCTTGCGAGCCGGGCGGTACTACCAGCGGTAGTGCGCGAAGGCCTTGTTGGACTCCGCCATCTTGTGGGTGTCCTCGCGACGCTTCACCGCGGCACCGAGGCCGTTGCTGGCGTCGAGGAGTTCGTTCATCAGGCGCTCGGTCATCGTCTTCTCGCGCCGCTGGCGCGAGTAGCCGACCAGCCAGCGCAGAGCCAGCGTGGTGCTGCGGCCGGGCTTGACCTCGACCGGCACCTGGTAGGTGGCACCGCCGACGCGCCGGCTCTTGACCTCGAGGGTCGGCTTGACGTTGTCGAGGGCGCGCTTGAGCGTGATGACCGGGTCGTTGCCGGTCTTGTCGCGGGCACCTTCGAGGGCGCCGTAGACGATGCTCTCGGCGACGGACCGCTTGCCGTGCAGCAGGATCTTGTTGACCAGCTGGGTGACGAGCGGGGAGTTGTAGACCGGGTCGATCACGAGGGGTCGACGCGGCGGCGGGCCCTTGCGCGGCATTAGCTCTTCTCCTTCTTCGCGCCGTAGCGGCTACGCGCCTGCTTGCGGCCGCGGACGCCCTGGGTGTCGAGCGAGCCACGGATGATCTTGTAACGCACGCCGGGGAGGTCCTTCACGCGGCCACCGCGGACCAGCACGATGGAGTGCTCCTGGAGGTTGTGACCGACACCCGGGATGTAGGCCGTGACCTCGATGCCGCTGGTGAGCCGCACGCGGGCCACCTTGCGCAGCGCCGAGTTCGGCTTCTTCGGCGTCGTCGTGTAGACGCGGGTGCAGACCCCGCGGCGCTGAGGGGAACCCTTGAGCGCCGGGGTCTTGGTCTTGCTGATCTTGTCCTGCCGGCCCTTGCGGACCAGCTGATTGATCGTAGGCATGCGGCCTGCAATCTCCTCGCTTCGACGTGGGTGGTGCGCTGTCGTGACGTGCTCGTTGCTCGGATCAGGACGCTGGCGCGCCTGCGATCCCCTGCTGTGCTGTTGTTTTCACCGCTCCCCGGTCCCCGAGGTCGGGCGTGTCGCCACGCTGCCACGGGCCAGCCCGACGAATTCTCGCCGGTCTGCTCCAGTGAGTCCGTGCCCGTGGGCGCCCGCCACAGCCCCGATGTCCTCGGTGCATTCGGCCGACAGCACCAGAAGGCACAGATCGGGCCCGGATCGCTCCGGGCACAAGCAACAACCTTACCGGTGGTCCCGGCACACTGCAAAATCCCCCTGGTCCGGGATTTCCGGCGCTTGCAGGAGTCGCGCCACGGAGATCCGATCGAGGTGATCTGCTGGGTGAAACATCCGGACGGTTCCGACAATTCCCCGACCTCGAGCCCGGGGAGCGCACTGGTGTGCCGGGACACGGCGAAGCCGCGCGCCCACCCCGTCGTGGACGCGCGGCATCCCCCCGCGCCTGGCGGCCCTGAACCGCCAGGCGTCAGCTGACGCTGGGGTTACCCGGCGCGCAGCAGACCCAGTAGGCCGTGGGCCTCGCCGTCCGGCCCCGCGCTGAACCAGATCGAGTCGGCGCCGCCGGCGGCGGCATCCCCGACCAGCAGCCCCCACAGCCCGTCGATCGCGATCGGGTGCCCGTACTTGTCGCGCAGCGTGGCGTCGAGGTGGCCGGTGCGCAGGTTGAAGGCGTGGATGCGGCCGTCCCCGAAGTTGCCGACCAGCAGGTCACCGGCCAGCCGTCCGAAGCTCGACGGCGCGACGGCCAGGCCCCAGGGCGAGTTGAGCACCCCCCGGCTGGCGAAGTGGTGCCGCAGCACGCCGTAGTTCGTGTAGACGTCGACGAAACCGTGCCCGGCGCCGGCCACGTCGTCGTGGCGGTCGGCGTCCTGCTTGGCGTAGGTGACGAAGACCCGGTTGCCGACTTCGGCCACGTTGAACGGCGCGTAGCCGTGCGGCAGCCGGGAGTCGCGGAACAGCAGTGACACCGACACCGGGTGGAACGACGCGTCGAAGACGTCGACGCGGTTGGTGTGGAAGTTCGCGGCCAGCAGCAACGGGCCGAACGGGCTGTGCACGAGGGCCAGGCCCTTGTAGACCGCGTTCGGAGTGTGCCCGACGCTGACGGCCTGGGTCGCCGGTGACACCGAGCCGTTCCAGGCCGACAGGTCGCCGTCCTCGCCGGCGAAGATGAACAGCGCGGGCTTGTCCGTGCCCGGGACCTTGAACCCGGTCGTGTCGTTGAAGACCTGCCCGGTGGGCGCGCCACCGGGAATGCTGACGATCAGCGGCGGTGACGAGACCGGCGTGCTGCCGACGGCGCCGGTGTGCAGCGTGCTGACGTCCTTGCCGTTGTCCGAGACCCAGATCGGGGTGTTGGCCCCCCGCGACATGCCCCAGGGATTCACGAGGTTCGCGTTGGTGGTCGCCGCGTGCCCCGGCCGGTCGGCGACGAGATTGATCTGCTTGATGGCGGGTCCGGCGCTGTGCGCGTTCGCCTGAGCCGGACCGGCTACGACACCCGCGGTCGCGGCGATCGCCGCGAGCAACCCGACGAACCCTCGTTTGGTACCTGTATGCATGACGGCCCCCTTGCCGCAGTCGCGCCCGCGAGGCCCGCGAACGCCCTCGGCCACGGATACGGCGCAGCTCGCACCCAGGTTCAACCGCGCGGCCGTGTCGGATAGGTCACGACGGTCGAGACCCCCGGCGGCCGGTTCGCCGTCGCCACCCACCAGGGTCCCGATGCCCGCATCGACGAGACGTACGCGGCGCTGGGCAGCTACGTCGCCGACCGCGGCATCGGCGCCGACGGGCCGGTGCGCGAGCGCTACCGGGCCGGTGTCCTGGACGCCCCCGCTCTCGTCACCAATTCTGGTCGGTCGTGCCGACGTAGCTCAGACGCGGAGGGGTTCGTGGGTTCGGTTGCGGCGTGGGGTTTGGTCGGGGTCGAGCCAGGCCGGTGGGGTCCAGTGTGGGGCGCCGTCGATCATTCGGCAGGTCCAGCCTAGGGCGGGGTGTTCGCGGTGGTGGAACCCGCAGAGCAGGGTGCCGTCGTCGACCGAGGTGCGTTTGCTGATGGCGAAGTCAGTGACGTGATGGGCCTGGCACCAGGCCGGCCCGACCGAGCACCCGGGGAAACTGCACCCTTGGTCGCGGGCGATCATGGCCAGGCGTTGGCCTTCGGTGAAGATCCGGTGCGTATCGCCGTAGGCCGTGATCTCTCTGGTCTTGGTCAGGACGACGGGGATGACCCGGGCCTCCCCGACCAGACTCAACGCTTCCTCGACGGTGATGAGCGCGCCGTGCCCAGTGGTGACCAGCCCGGTCTTCGTTTCGATCTGCTCCGGGGTCATGGTCAGCACGATGGTGGCCGCGACCCCGTTGCAGGCGGGAAGTTGTTCGGAGCGCAGGGCGGCCAGCATCCCGTCCTGCAACGCATCATGGCGGCGTTGACCCGGAGTGCGGGGATCAACGGTGCCGTCCTCGGCCGGAGCAGGTTTGCCGACCGCGTCCAGCACCGACAGCACCGCTTCGGCACAGACCGCGGTCAGTTCACCCGACACCTGCGCTGAGCCGTCGCGGCGCTGCCGGACGGTGAAATCCCGACGGCGGGCCCGGTCGCGTTCCTCGGTGTAGATCCCGTCCGGGTTCACCGTGTCGCTGATCCGCCGGGCGACGTGGCGCAGCAGCACCGGGTCAACTTCGGCGGCGTGGGTCAGCAGAGTCTGCTGTACCGACTCGTCGTGTTCGGCCTGAACCGCGACGGGCAGAGCATTCACCGTCTTGGTGACGACCAGGGCGTGGGCGGGCGAGATCACCCCGGCGGCCTGGGCGGCCGCGACCGCGGGAAACACCGGCGGCAACACCTCCCCGCTCAACGCCCGCCGTGGACCGAGATCGGCCGCGGCCTCGACCCGGTCGATGGCCTCCCGCGGGCTGATCCGCAGCACCTGACCGAGCAGGCTCGCCGTATTCCGGCACGCCCGCTCGCCGGCCAAGCCTCGCGCGTCGACCTCGCCGATCAACGCGTGATCGACGGTGGCCAGCCGCCGCTTCTGGACCTCCAGATCCCGCAACAGGCCAAGGACGTCGTCACCGGGTAGGCAGGTCAGGTCGAGGTGCTGCAGTTCGTCGACGAGCGCCTGAGCCGGGACAGCACCATAGCCGGCCGTCGCTTCGACTCGTCTCGAACATGAGTTCAATTTATCGACTGCAACAACGCCCCGCAACCCATTAAATACGGCGCTGCGTCGCTGGCGATCTTCCTGCGCCTACGCAACCCATGACCCACCAAACGCAGGAAGATCCACTACGGCGGCCCGACCGGCCGCGACCACCGAACCGCAAGCCGGCCTCGCAAACCCGACCACCCACCCAACGCCCTCCGTCGCCGCCGCTTTTCGAAGCCAGACGTAACCGGAGGCCGGACCCCCGAGCCGCATTCCGGAAACGACCCGCGCCATACGCTGGCCACGTGCGCGCCGTCGTCTACGACCAGTTCGGCAGCCCGCCGACCGTCCGCGACGTCCCCGACCCGACCTGCCCCGACGACGGCATGCTCGTACGAGTGGCCGCCACCGGCCTGTGCCGCAGCGACTGGCACGGCTGGATGGGCCACGACCCGGACATCGTCCTCCCCCACGTCCCCGGCCACGAATTCGCCGGGACCGTGGTCAGCGTCGGCCCGGACGTCCGCTCCTGGCACCCCGGCGACCGAGTCACCGCACCATTCGTCTACGCCTGCGGTAACTGCCCCACCTGCAAACGCGGCGACCATCAGGTCTGCGACCACCAGCAACAACCCGGATTCACGCACTGGGGCTCCTTCGCCGAGTACGTGGTCGTGCACACCGCCGACGTCAACGGCGTGCGCCTGCCCGACGACCTACCCTTCGACACCGCGGCCAGCCTCGGCTGCCGCTTCGCCACCGCCTACCGCGCCGTCGTCCACCACGGACAGGCCCGCGCCGGCAGCTGGGTCGTCGTCCACGGCTGCGGCGGCGTCGGCCTGTCGGCCGTCATGATCGCCGTGGCCCAGGGCGCCCGCGTCCTGGCCGTCGATCCCACTCCAGTGGCCCGCGACCAGGCCCGCGCCCTGGGCGCCGAGGCCACCCTCGACCCGGCCACCAGCGACGTGGCCGGCCAGATCCGCGAGCAGACCAGCGGCGGCGCCGCCCTGTCGATCGACGCGATCGGCGGCGTGGCCTCGCTGGTCAACTCCGTCGGCGGCCTGCGCACCCGCGGCCGGCACGTCCAGGTCGGCCTGATGGGCGCGGCCACCGACGTCCCGGTCCAGATCATCGCCCTGACCGTGGCCCGCGAGTTGGAACTCGTCGGCAGCCACGGGATGGCCGCGCACGACTACCCGCCCATGCTGGCCCGGGTGCAGTCCGGCGAGTTCGACCTCGAGCGCCTGGTCCGTCGCCGGATCGGCCTGGCTGAGGCGGCGGCCGAACTGCCCGCCCTCGGTCACCGCGAGGTCGACGGCATCACCGTCATCCACCCGGACGGGCCCTGACCGTCGGCCTAGCCAATGGCCTGGAGCAGATCGTCGGCGTGCCTCGACAACCACGCGGACGCTCGCTCGTGCAGGCCCATCGCGTCCTCCCACAGCCGGCCGAACGCCGGATGCCCGCGATTGGCGTTGTCCTCGATGACGTCGGCGATCCACCGGTTGGCCGCCGGCGTCGCCGCGACGACCTCCCGGCCCAGCGCACCATCGGCGCCGTAACCGTCGAGCAGCAGCCGCAGCCGGGCCGGCGCCGTGCCCCGCCGGCTGTCCTCGATGTCGTCATCGGCCCGCAGCGGCGCCCAGAAGCAGGCCGTCACGGCCAGGTCGAACGCGACCGTGCCCGGCGCGGCCAGATCGAAGTCGATCAACGCCACCGCCGCGCCCGTCGCGGAAGATGACGTTGGCCGGGTTCAGGTCGTTGTGCGTGACGATGCTGCCCTGCCACGGCCGCGGCAACGGGCGCTGCCAATGCCAGCCCGTAACGTCGAAGCCGGCGCAGGCCGCGTGGTAGTCGCGCAGCAGGGCGCCGACGCTGCGCAGCGCGCTGTCGGTCAGGGCCCAGGCCGGGATGGGCTCGGTGGCCGCAGCTCCGTCGAGGTACCCCAGCACCTCGGCCCGCTCGCTCATCCCGACGACCCGCGGCACCGCGTCGAAGCCGCGGGCGGCCAGATGCCGGAGCAGGGCATGCACGGCCGGCGTGTGCGGGCCGACCGGACGGTGCACGGTGTCGCCGACCCGGATCACGCGACCGCGGTTCGCCGTACCACCGGCCAGCGGCCCGTCGTCATTGTGTGGCATCAGCCTTCTCACGTGCCGCCTGCGCGGCCTCCGTGGCCGGCGGCCTCTGTGTCCTCAGTGGCCAGGATGGCACGGGCCAGCCCGGTGTGCGTGATGAGCCCCGTGACCAGCCCGCCGCGCAGCGCGGCCGCGACCGCCGCGGCCTTGCCCTCGCCGTAGCCGACCGAGATCACCAGGTCGATGCGTTCCAGCTGTTCGGCGGTGACGCCGATGATGCGGCGGCTGAGCGGGCTCTGCACCGCCCGCCCGGCCGAGTCGATCAGCGCGCCGGAGATCTCGCCGATCGTGCCCAGCGCACTGGCTCGGTCGCGCGCCTCCGGCTCGACCATGTCGTAGATCGTCGACAGTCCCGGCTCCCACGCGCCGATGCCGACGACGGCCACGGTGACCTTCGCCGCCAGCTCGATCGCCCGGGCCACGTCGGGCTGGCGACGCACGACCCGGGCCGAGGCCAGGTCGGGCGCGACGAGCGGGGCGTAGAACACGTGCGGCGTGCCGCCACCGGCCAGCGCGACGCGGCGGACCAGGTCGATGACGTCGCTGCCGTCCGGGCGCGACATGGCGCCGGTGAGCTGCACGACCGGGCAGGCGGCGATGGCCGAGATCGATCCGCCGACGGCCCGCAGCGACCGGGCCCAGGCCATGCCCAGCACGTCGTGGTGCCCGACGACCTCCTGCAGCACTTCGGCCGCGACCTCGCCGAGCCGGGTGCGCAGTGCCTCCGGGTCGTCGTCGGCGACATCGACGACCACGGCGTGCCGCAGCCCGAAGACCCGCTGCAGCTCGACCGACAACTCGGTGTTGACCTCGGTCGGCAGCTCGATCTGGATCCGCACCATCCCGGAGCGTTTGGCATTGTCGAGCAGCCGAGCCACCCGGAAGCGGCTGATCCCGAGCTCGTCGGCGATGTCCTTCTTGGACCGGTCGTCCTCGTAGTGCATCCGGGCGACGCGCGCCATCAGGATCAACTCGGTCGGCCGCGGAGCCATCTCGTACCTCCAGTGCGCTCATATGAGCGGGGATGTGCTCATCATTGCAGAATCTCTTGACACCGACCACGCCGGCCAGGATCTTGGCTCTGTCGGATTGGGGCGAAATGCGCTCGGTCGAGCGTGCGCCCTCCGGAGAACGATCTTGGAGGCGCCGTGCCGGGGAGAACGTTTCGAACGGTGGCCGCCACGGCCGCCGCAGTGGTCGTGGCCGGCTCGCTGTCGGCCTGCGGCGGGCTCGGGTGGGCCGGCAACAGCGGCCCGAACACGATCCGCGTGCTGATGGTGAACAACCCGCAGATGATCGACCTGCAGAAGCTGGCGCCAGCAGTTCACCAAGCAGACCGGGATCAAGGTCGACTTCACGACGCTGCCCGAGGACGACCTGCGCGACAAGGCCAGCCAGGAGTTCTCCAGCCAGGCCCACCAGTACGACGTGGCCACCCTGTCGAACTTCGAGATCCCGATCTACTCGAAGAACAAGTGGCTGCAGCCGATGGACTCCTATCTGGCCAAGGACACCGCCTTCGACCAGACCGACATCCTCAAGCCCATCGCCAAGAGCCTGACCGGCTCGGACGGCAAGGTCTACGGCGAGCCGTTCTACGGCGAGTCCTCGTTCCTGATGTACCGCAAGGACATCTTCCAGGCCAAGGGCCTGAGGATGCCGGCCAACCCGACCTGGCAGCAGGTGGCCGACCTCGCGGCCAAGGCCGACGGCGCGAAGCCCGGGATGAAGGGCATCTGCCTGCGCGGCCAGCCCGGCTGGGGCCAGGTGCTCGCGCCGCTGACCACCGTCGTCAACACGTTCGGCGGTACCTGGTTCAACAAGGATTGGTCGGCCCAGGTCGACGCGGCCGGCTTCAAGACCGCCACGAACTTCTACATCAACCTGGTGCGCAAGCACGGTGAGATCGGCGCGGCCCAGTCCGGATTCACCGAATGCCTCACCGACCTCGAGCAGAGCAAGGTCGCGATGTGGTACGACGCGACCTCGGCCGCGGGATCACTCGAGGCCAAGGGCTCGCCGGTGGCCGGCAAGATCGGCTACGCGCCCGCTCCGGTCGTGAAGACGAAGACGGCCGGCTGGCTGTACGCCTGGTCGTGGGCGATCGAGAAGGGCGGCAAGCACCTCTCGAAGGCCTGGCAGTTCGTGTCGTGGGCGTCGAGCAAGGCGTACGAGAAGCTCGTCGGCGACAAGCTCGGCTGGGCCAACGTGCCGGCCGGCAAGCGCGCGTCCACGTACTCGAACCCCGACTACCTCAAGGTCGCGAGCGCGTTCGCCAAACCCACACTCGAGGCCATCCAGTCGGCCAATCCCACCTCTCCCGGCGTCCAGCCGCGACCGACGGGCGGCATCCAGTTCGTCGACATCCCCGAGTTCACCGACTTCGGGACCAAGGTCTCGCAGGACATCAGTTCGGCCATCGCCGGCAAGAAGTCGGTCGACAGCGCCTTGTCCGACGGCCAGAAACTGGCCTCCGCCGTCGGCTCGACCTACGCCAAGTGAGAGGAGCGAGCAGATGACGACAGACGTCTCGACCGTCAGTGCTCCGCCGGCCGACAAGCAACGACGCTCCGACACCGCGACGCACATCCACGCCCTGACCCGCCGCGACCGCTGGATCCGGCGCGCGCCCCTGCTGCCCGGCCTGATCTTCCTGATCATCGTCACGCAACTGCCGTTCGTGGCCACGCTGATCATCTCGTTCGCGCGCTGGAACGCCCTGTCACCGCAGAACAAGGGCTGGGCCGGCATCGACAACTACCGCAAGGTGTTCAAGGACCCGGACCTGCGGGCCTCGGTGATCTTCACGATCGTGCTCACGGTGACGGTCGTGCTCGTCAGCCTGGTGCTCGGCATGCTCATCGCGCTGTTGCTCGACCGGGCCTTCTTCGGCCGCGGCATCGTGCGCACGCTGATGATCACGCCGTTCCTGGTCGTCCCGGTCGCGGCCGCCCTGCTGTTCAAGCACGGCATCTACAACCCCAGCTTCGGCCTGCTCAACGGCACGTTGACGGCGATCTGGAACATCTTCAACGGCAGCGCGCCCCAACCGGACTGGCTGACCGAGCATCCCAAGATCATGGTCGAGGCCCAGCTGATCTGGCAGTGGACGCCGTTCATGATGCTCATCCTGTTGGCCGGCCTGCAGTCGCGCGACAAGGAGGTGGTGCAGGCCGCCCACGTCGACGGGGCCACCCCGTGGCAGGTGTTCCGCTACGTCACCTTCCCCCACCTGCGCCGGTACCTGGAGCTGGGCGCGCTGCTGGGCAGCATCTACATCGTCCAGAACTTCGACAGCGTCTTCACGATCACGTCCGGCGGCCTGGGCACGGCCAACCTGCCGTACACGATCTACCAGACGTTCTTCAGCGCCCACGACTACGGCCTGGCCTCGGCTCAGGGCGTCGTGGTCGTCGTCGGCTCACTGATCATCGCGACGCTCGCCCTGCGCGTGGTGTCGTCCCTGTTCGAGGAAGAGGTGTAGCCGATGACCACCGCAGTCGCCGAGCGCCCACCGGCTCAGCACGCCCAGCACGTCCAGCCGAAGGAACACAAGAGCCACGCCAACATCTACTTCGGCGTGATCGCCTGGGTCGTGGGCATCATCTTCGTGCTCCCGGTGCTGTTCATGATCCTGACGTCGTTCCACAGCGAGCACGACGCCAGCACCAACCCGCCCAGCATCGGGGCGAAACTGACCGTGGCCGGCTACCGCGACTTCTTCAGCGGTGGCATCGACCCGTGGCCGTACCTGTTCAACTCGCTGACCGCGAGCGTCGCGTCGACCCTCTTCGTGCTGCTGCTGGCCATCCCGGTCGCCTACGCCTGCTCCATCCGTCCGGTGCAGAAGTGGACGGACGTGATGTTCTTCTTCCTGTCGACGAAGATGCTGCCGCCGGTGGCCGGGCTGCTGCCGATCTACCTGATCGCCCAGAAGATCGACATGCTCGACAACATCTTCCTGCTGACGATCCTGTACACCTCGATGAACCTGCCGATCGCGGTGTGGATGATGCGCTCGTTCCTGTCCGAGATCCCACCGGCCATCCTCGAGGCGGCGTCCATCGACGGGGCCGGGCTGGTTTACCAGATGCGCAAGATCATCGTCCCGATAGCGACGCCCGGCATCGCGGCCACCTCGCTCATCTGCTTCATCTTCAGCTGGAACGAGTTGCTGTTCGCCCGGGTGCTGACCGGGGTATCGGCTCAGACCGGGCCCGTGTTCCTGACCAGTTTCGTGACCAGTCAGGGCCTGTTCCTGGCCAAGGTGTGCGCCGCCGCCACGATCGTCTCGCTGCCGGTGCTCATCGCCGGGTTCGCGGCCCAGGACAAGCTGGTGCAGGGGCTTTCGCTCGGGGCGGTCAAGTGAAAGCAGCCGTCATCAAGTCGGTCGGCGAGATCGGCATCGAGACCGTCGACGACCCGACCCCGGGACCGCGGCAGGCCGTGGTCCAGGTCGAGGCCGTCGGACTGTGCGGCACCGACCTGCACATCCTGCAGGGCGAGTTCGCGCCGTCGCTGCCGCTCATCCCGGGGCACGAGTTCGCCGGCGTGGTCGTGGCCACCGGCGGTGACGTCGAGAACGTGGCCGAGGGTGATCGGGTGGCCGTCGACCCGTCGCTGTACTGCTTCGAGTGCCACTACTGCCGCCTCGGCCGCAACAACCTGTGCCTGCACTGGGGCGGCATAGGGGTGACCACCTCGGGCGGCGCGGCCGAGTTCGTGGCCGTGCCCGCGGCCAACTGCGTCGTGCTGCCCGAGTCCGTCGGCACCGGCGACGCGACCCTGATCGAACCGCTGTCCTGTGCGGTGCGCGGCTATGACGTCTTGTCCAGCCAGCTCGGCGCGCACGTGCTGATCTACGGCGCCGGGACGATGGGCCTGATGATGATGGAGCTGGCCAAGCGGGTCGGGGCCGCCGCGGTGGACATGGTCGACGTCAACGCCGACCGGCTCGAGCTGGCCGAGCAGTTGGGCTGCTCCCGCACGGCGACCAGCCCCGACGAGATCGAGCGGCCCTATGGCTGGGAACTGGTCGTCGACGCCACCGGCAACGAGAAGGCCATCCAGGACGGCCTGAGCCGGGTCGGACCCGGCGGTACTTTCCTGCAGTTCGGGGTGGCCGACTACGCCGCCCGCGCGACCATCGAGCCGTACCGGATCTACAACAAGGAGATCACCATCACCGGCTCGATGGCGGTGCTGCACAGCTACGAGCGGGCGGCCGACCTGTTCGCGGCCGGCGTCCTCGACCCGAACGTGTTCATCACCGACCGCTACCCGCTCGATCGTTACGCCGACGCCATCGAGGCGTTCAAGCGCGGCGCGGGCCTGAAGACCCAGGTACTGCCCAACGCCGGTTGAGCCTCAGGAGGCCGACTCGATCAGTGCGGTCGGGTAAGCGATCGAGCGCTCGCCGACCGCTTGTTCGACCATACGGTGGGCCGTCGAGCGCTCGTCGACACCGGCGGCGCGGTCGTCGTCGTAGGGCGGCACGTTGGTGACCGCGATGGCCACCAGGTCGCTATAGGCGCTCTGGCGCAGCCGGGTGAGCAGCGACTGGGTGGCGCTCTTGGCTTTGGCCGTGATCGTCGACGCGCTCAGGCCGACCGTGCCGGTGAGAGCCAGCAGCGCCTTGAGCAACGGGCTGCCGTGGTCGGTGCTGAGCAGCACGAAGAACGAAGCCACGATGGCCAGGCTGAGCACGCCGATCACGAGTTGCGGCCAGAACGCTCGAAAGATGCGCAACGTGGTCCGCCGGCCGTGCAGGATCATCGACGGTTTGACGAGCGTCGTGGGGTCTTGACCGAGGATGAGCAGCTGATACCAGCGCCGCAGCTGCTCGTACAGCTCGGCCGGAGCATCCGCGCGGCCGCACCACCGCGGGTCCGCGGCCACGTAGCCCCACGCCTCGAGACTGCCCGACACCGCGACCGGCGTAAGCGGATCGAGGTACGGGGCGATGCGGCCGACCATCCGACTCAGTTCGTGCCGGCGGTCGGGGTGCAACAGGAAGGCCCACGAGCCCGCTGACGGCGTCTTCCCGTCGGCGCACAGCTGTTGGTCGGCCGGGGCCAAGGCCCAGTAGATCTCGGCCAGGCCGCGTCCGAGCAGGTACGCGCAGGCCAGGATGTCGGCCCGGGCGGTCAGCTGGTCCTGGATCGCGGCGTCCCACTCGTGGACGAGTTCGGCCACCTGGCGCCACGCCTCGTCTCGCTCGGGCGTCCCGACTCGGTCGCCGGGCTGCGGCGGATTGAGCAGAGCTCCGCCGTCGGCGTCGAGCATCTTCATCAGCGCCGCGAGCCGAGGCGCGAACGGCTTGCCGGTAGGCGGCTCGTCGATCTGGGGCGGGTCGGTGACCTGCAGTTGCACCGACAGGCAGATCAGTGCGTCGAACGCCTGCCGACGCGATTCGGCCAGGGTCCGCTGCGGCCGCAGCGGCAACGGGTGGTCGGGATCCGGCGGCAGACCCTCACAGGCCGGCCGGTAGCCCTTCCACCAGTTGCGCCCCCGGACCTCGGCCAGGTACCAGCCCAGCCGGACCGCGAGCGCGACCTGCGCGCGCAGGTCCGGGCCCGGCTGCCCGCCCTGCTCGCCGCCGCTGCGTTGCCCGCCTGCGCCGGCCGGCCCGGCCGCGCCCTGCGCGGTGCCCGCGCTACTGGAATAACGGTCGGTGGGCTCGACCGTCGTCGATGGCTGGTTCATGACGCGTCCCTGGTCACGGCGCCGTCAGCCGTCCACCGCAGCGCGGAGTCGGCCAGCTTCGGCGGGATGGCGAAATGCGCGTGCTCGAGATCCAACGACGCCATCGGCGACACGGCCCCGGCGTCGCGCCGGGTGAGGGCCGGCAGGTTCCACTTCTCCTCGATCAACTTGAGGATCGAGGTGTGGTCGTACACGGTGGAATCCGTGCAGTCCGGTCGCGCGTACGGCGACACGATGACCGCGGGCACGCGGAAACCGTACCGGTCGTAGCGCAGGTCGGTGCACGCGTCGATCTGCTCGATCTGCTTCAGTTGCTTGCGGATGAGCGGCTTGAGCGCGGCCCGCACCCAGCCCGGCAGCCGCAGCAGGCTGCTGCCGTCGTGGTCGTCCGGGCGCACGGCCTCGGGCGGCGGCAGGTGGTCGTAGTAGCCGCCAGGCTCATCGTAGAGCCAGACCAGCACCGTCTTCGACCAGTTCTTGCCATTCATCACCCGCGTGATCACTTCGGCCGCGAACGCTTCGCCGAGTTGCACGTCCTGCGAGTTCTCCTCGGAGAACTGGCTGAAGTTCGGATCCACGATCGACACGGCGGGCAGCGTGCCCTCGTCGACGTGCGTGAAGAACGACTGCAGGCTCTTCAGATGCCCGTGGGCACTGGCCAGGCCCAGCGGATACAGGTCGGCCGTGAACTGCAGGTTGCCGAGAGCCCGG
Source organism: uncultured Actinomycetota bacterium (assembly GCA_963713245.1). GTDB lineage: Bacteria > Actinomycetota > Actinomycetes > Mycobacteriales > Jatrophihabitantaceae > CAVQKZ01. The sequence goes on along the minus strand of CAVQKZ010000001.1, from coordinate 1,850,865 downwards.
TGCAGCACGCTCGGCACCAACTTGCCGAGCAGCGCCATCAGCCGGCGTGCGGCCACGAACGTGGCCGTGCCGAACAGGCGCTTGCCCTTGACGCCAAACGATGCGATGTCGTGGAAATTCGCCCAACTGATGTTATTGCGGGACAGAACGTCAAAAATTGTGCCGGCCCGCGGATAGCCGACCATCCCGAACGGCAGATCATCGATAAGCGCATCGGCCGTACCGGCGATCAGGAACCGACGATTGGGAAATGTCGGGCCCAGGCACGAGGCAAACCAATGATCGGCAAGGGGAAATGTGCGGGCCAGGCTGGCATAGAACGGCAGCCGGCGATCGGTCCAGTAACCCATCGGCCGTTCGATCTGTTCGGCCGAGGGATTGTCCAGCGTCAGTTCGATGCTTTTGACGAAGCCGTCGTTCTTGCCGTCGGCGTACTGGATGTGGCTGGCGTGCCAGCTCTGCGTCGGTGCGTGTGGCAACTGGGCCGTCTCGTCCAGTTCGAACGACGAGACCGAGCTGCCGTCGGCGCGGGGGTTGGCCGTCGTCGGGAGTCCGGTGTCCGGATGGCAGGGCAACCCTTCGCCCTTGCCCAGGGTGCCGAAGTAGTTGTCGAAGGAATGGTTTTCCATCATCAACACGATGATGTTCTCGATGCCCGGAATGAGATCGGTACCGGGCGCGAGGTCCGGACGCGGCCGTACCGCTTCGAACCGCTCGTCCGAGCCGGCGTAAAACCTCTGCACCCGACGTTGTTCGGATTTCTCCCACAAGGCAGCCATGGTTTTCTCCAAACTCGAGACACGGCCAAACCGGACAGGCTGGCCCGTCGCCAATCAGGAGTTACGAGGACGCCATTGTGATACGTCCTATGTCATTTACGCCAGACCCTGAATACCAGTCACAAATGACGCGCGAGCGCCGCGGAAATATCGGCATCGTCGGGCAGGCTCGCGCGCGGACCGACGGCCCGAGTAGCGAGCGCGCCGGTCGCCGATGCCACGAGGACGGCGCGGCCGCACTGGCCTGGTTGCCGCCCTTGCCGCTCGGCCGGAATTCCACCGACCGGGCCAGGATGGTCTCGCCCGGCGGCGGGAGGACCTCGACCCGGGCGTCCACGTTGACCGACCAACGACAACAACCGGGAGCACGGCAGCACCATACGGCCACCTGAGCGCCCGTTCGAACCGGGCTCGCAGGTGTTGACACCTCCACGGCACCGGAGTCTTGTTGTTGCACACACAACCACTGCGAGGTGAAGTGCCATGGGTGAGTGGGACGCGACGACCTACGAGGGCAAGGACACCATCCTGCGGGTCGTACGCCAAGAAGCAGAGGCCGTCTTCGAGATGGTCGCCGCCACGGATGTCTGGGACCGCGAGACGGCCTGTGCGCGGTGGTCCACGCGCGACGTGGTCGGCCACCTGATCGACACGACCGAAGGGTACTTCGCCGCGTTCGACGCGGCCCGCTCGAATACCGACGCGGGCGAACCGTTCGGGCTGACGGCCATGAGCCAGGTCGCCGGCGACCGGGCCCTCGAGTTCCGGGACAAGACCCAGGCCGAACTGCTCGAGCGCCTGCAGACCGACTTCGACAAGATCATGGAGCTGCTGGGCGGCCTCGGCCCGGACGACTGGACCGGGCTGATCGTGACCCACCCGTACATGGGCCCGGTGCCGGCCTTCATCTACGCCGCCGGGCAGTTGATGGACTACGGCGTGCACTCGTGGGACATCCGCGAGGGCAGTGGTCGCCCGCACGCGATGTCCGGTGAGACGGCCGACCTGCTCGCCCCGTTCATGTTCATCATCTGGCAGTCGACCATCCGCCCGGACGGGGACCTGTCACCGTTCCAACTCGGCGTGCGGGTGACCAACGGCCACAACGCCGGCGACTTCCGGGTCAGCATCTCCCCCGACGGCATGGCCTACGAACCGGGTTCGCTCGACGACCTGCCCTGCGTGCTGGAGTTCGACGCGGCCAGCCTGGTGCTGACCGCGTTCGGGCGCTGCCGCGCAGGCACGGTGCGCGGCGAAGGCGCCGTCGCCGACCGGTTCCTCAACCTGTTTCACCGGATCTAGGCCGACGCCTCGGCGTCGTACTCCTCGGGCGGGTGGCCGGTCGGGAGCTGGTGTTTGGCGATGCGCTGGGTCGGGGTGCGCGGCAGCGCGTCGACCCGCTGCCAGTAGCGCGGCACCTTGAACGACGACAACCGCTCGGCCGCCCACGCCCGCAGCGCGGCGAAGTCAGCCTCGCCTGACGTCACCACGAACGCCTTGATCTCCTCCTCGGACAGGTCGGACGGCACGCCGACGACCGCGCAGTCCTCGACGTCCGGATGGGCCCGGATCGCGTCCTCGACCTCGGCCGGGGCCAGGTTCTCGCCCCGCCGGCGCAGCACGTCCTTCTTCCGGGACACGAACGTGTAGACACCGTCGGCATCGGCGCTGACGAGGTCGCCGGTGTGCAGCCACCCGTCCGCGGTGATCGTCTCCGCGGTGACGTCCGGCATCCCCCAGTAGCCGGGCGTCACCGCCGGGTTGCGCAACATCAGCTCTCCGATCTCGCCGACCTCGACGTCGTCCCCGTCGTCGTCGACGACCCGGCCCTCGTTGACGACCCCCAGCGTCGGGTGCTGGCGCAGCGTGCCCAGCGTTCCGTACGGCCGGGAGCCGTGCGGCCAGATCAGCCCGTACGGGCTCTCCGACATCGCGTACCCGCAGACGATCCGGAGGCCGAAGCGGCGTTCGATCTCCAGGTGCCGGTCCCGCTCCGGTGACGGGCCGGTGTAGCACAGCCGCAGCGGGTTGTCGGCGTCGTCGGCGCGCTCGGGCTGGCGCATCAGGATCTCGAGCATGGCCCCGATCGCGTTGAACTCGGTCGCACCGTGGCGCCGGGCGGCGTCGATGAAATCCCGGGCCGAGAACCGGGGCAGCAGCACCAGCCCGGCGCCGCAGGACAGCGAACCGAGCACCGAGTAGGCCGGCGCGTTCACGTGGAACAGCGGCAGCGAGGTCATCAGCCGGTCGTCGCCGGACAGTTGCATCCAGTACGGGAACCCCTCGCCGGCCATGACGTAGGCCCGGTGGGTCTGCATCACCAATTTGGACTTGCCGGTCGTGCCCGACGTCGGGATGAGCACGGCGACGTCGTCGGAGCGGGCGGCGCCGGTGGGCACCCCCTCGGCCGGTGCCCCGGCCACCAGCTCGTCGACGTCGAGGCCGTCCGTCCCAGCCGGGAGGGTGACGTCGCCATCGCAGATGACCAGCCGCGGCCGGGTCTGCTCGACCAGGCCGGCCAGTTCCGCCGGGGTCGCGGCCGGGTTGATCGGGACGGCGATCGCGCCGAGCGCGGTGACCGCCAGCCAGGCCAGCAGGTAGGGCGGCGTGGTGCGGGCGGTGAGCATGACCAGTTCGCCATGTCCGATCCCTCGGTCGCGCAGCCGGGCCGCGATGCCGCCGACGGCGCCGGCCGCCGCGGCGAAGCTCAACTCGAGCTCGTCGGTGCGCAACCACGTCCGGTCCGGCGTGCGCGCGGCCGCGTCGACCAGCAGCTGAGCGATGGTGCGTTGCACGCCGGTCAGACGTTGGTGCGGTAGATGTCCTCGATGATGCCGTCGACGAGCTGGGTCGACACGGTGTGGTCGAGCTGGCCGCCGTCACGCAGTTCGAGCACTGCCGCAACCGGGTTGTCGTCGGCGAACAGCCGCTGGTCCCCGTAGTCGGCCGGGCGCCCGGTGGCGTCGAGCGTCCACCACGACGCCTCCAGCGCCATCCCGATCGGGTCGCTGAAGTAGATCGAGCGGATGAAGCCGTGGTCGACGACGTCGGTGACTTCGCAGCCGTGGCTCTTCAGGCGATCGCGCAGCCGCAGCAGAGCCTCCTCGTCGGGCAGGTTCAGCGACAGGTGGTCGAACTGCGACGCCTTCGGGTAGGGCACCCCGGCCGGCTTGGCGTAGGTGTCCAGCTCCTGGTCGGCGTACTCGAAGAAGGCCACGGTGTTGCCGGCGCCGATGTCGAAGAAGTAGTGCCGGAATGCCGGTGTGCCGATGGTGGCCACCAGCCGGGCGCCGAGGACGCCGTGCCAGAACCGCACGGTCGCGTCCATGTCGGGGGTGACGAGGGCGAGGTGGTTGACACCGCGCCAGTGGACCGGATCAGGGGTCGCTGCCATAGGTCGACGGTACGCCCGGGTGCCCGCCTCGGCCTACCCCGTCGAGTGGTCCCTATGCTCGTCCGCGTGGACGAGACAGCAACTGCGCAGCCGGCCCATCTGAGCGCGTTGCTGCGCCACTTCCGGGACCTTCGCGACGGGACGCACGACGGCCTGGCCGAGTTCGAGGACAAGCAGGCCAGCTTCGCGCGGGCCGTCCGCTTCCTCGCCCCCGTCGCCGTCCAGGCGCTGGAGGAGCTCAACCAGCATCTGCTGGCCGGCACCGGCACGGTGACCGACTCCGGCCTACAGCGTGACGAGGACGGCAGCTGGGCGTCGTGGACCCTCGTCTGGGCCGAGCAACGTCGCGCCGGCGTCCCGCCGATCGAGCTGCGGGCCCATTTCGGGCGCGGGTCCCATCACCCGCATCTGCGCGGGGCCACGGTGCGCGAATGGCCGCTGAACGTGTACAGCGCGCGGGACGCGGACGCCCAGCTGCCGGTGCTGCAGGCCATCGCCGCCGCCGACCTCCACAACCTGGTGTTCCAGGCCGACTTCCGGATCGTCCCCCAGGTGGTGCGGGAAGGCCCGGGCGCGGGCTGACCAGGCCGACCGCTTCAGGCGGCCGGACCGGACGGGCTCGGGGTACCCACGTTGGTCGGGGCGGGCGCGACGGCGTCCTCGGGCATCAGGATCCACAGGATCGGGTAGACCAGCAGCTGGCTGCCCGGGATGAGCATGAGCACCAGCACGAACAACAGCCGGGCCGGCCAGGGATCGATGCCGAATCGCCGGCCGATGCCGCTGGCCACACCCCCGAGCACCCGTCCGTCCCTGTTCCGGACGAAGCCCTCGCGGCGCAACGCGGCGCGGATGGATTCCATGACTGACTCTCTTCCTATCGAGCGATTTCGGATAGGACAAGCATGGTCGACCGCCCGCGCCGCGGCATCGGGTTCCACCCCGGCGTTTGCCCTGATCGCCCGGCCGTCCGACTCAGGGTCGGGACATTTCTGGACAGGGCGAACGAGAAGGGCCGGCCCCCCTTTCGGGAGGCCGGCCCACCGGCGTAGCTACCGACTCAGCGGTAGTCGTCGTACCCGAACTCGTCCAGCGGCACCGCGGGGCCGAGCGCCCCACCAGCCGCCGCACCGAATCCGTAGTAGTCGTTCTCGTCGTACCCGGCCATCGAGAACGCCGCTGCGCGGGCCTCTTCGGTCGGGTTCACCTCGACGTTGCGGTACCGGGCGATGCCGGTGCCGGCCGGGATGAGCTTGCCGATGATCACGTTCTCCTTCAGGCCCACGAGCGAGTCGCTGCGCGCGGAGATCGCGGCATCGGTGAGCACCCGGGTGGTCTCCTGGAAGGAGGCCGCCGACAGCCACGACTCGGTGGCCAGCGACGCCTTGGTGATGCCCATCAGCACCGGCCGACCGGAGGCCGGCTCGTGACCCTCGGCCACGACCCGGCGGTTCTCCGCCTCGAAGATGCTCCGCTCGGCGAGTGAACCGGGCAGGAACTCCGTCGCGCCCGACTCGATCACCGTGATGCGCTTGAGCATCTGCCGGATGATGACCTCGATGTGCTTGTCGTGGATGGCCACACCCTGGCTGCGGTAGACCTCCTGGACCTCGCGCACCAGGTGCAACTGCACCTCGCGCGGGCCCATGATCCGCAGCACGTCGTGCGGGTTGACCGCGCCGGACACGAGCTGCTGCCCGGCCTCGACGCTGTCGCCCTCGTTGACCAGCAGCCGGGCCCGCCGGGTGATCGGGTACTCGCGCTCCTCCGTGCCGTCATCAGGAGTGATGACGACCCGGCGCGTCGAGCCCTTCGTCCCGTCGGACTCCTCGACCCGCACCCGCCCGGACGACTCCGCGATGGGCGCGACACCCTTGGGTACCCGCGCCTCGAAGAGTTCGCCCACACGCGGCAGACCGTGCGTGATGTCCTCACCGGCGATACCGCCGGTGTGGAACGTACGCATCGTCAGCTGGGTGCCGGGCTCGCCGATGGACTGGGCGGCGATGATGCCGACCGCCTCGCCGACGTCGACGAGCTTGCCCGTGGCCAGCGACCGGCCGTAGCAGGCCGCGCAGGTGCCCAGCGCCGACTCACACGTGAGCACGGAGCGCACCCGAACCTCGGTGACACCGGCGTTGACGAGCTCGTCGATGAGCACGTCGCCCAGGTCGGAACCGGCCAGGGCCAGCTTCTTGCTGCCGACCTTGACGTCCTCGGACAGCACCCGGGCGTACACCGACGTCTCGACGTAGGCGTCCTTGACCAGGGTCCCGTCCGCCGCCGCGGCCGCGATCGTGAGCGCGACACCACGGTCGGTGCCACAGTCCTCCTCGCGGATGATCACGTCCTGCGACACGTCCACCAGACGCCGGGTCAGGTAACCCGAGTCGGCGGTACGCAGCGCCGTGTCGGCCAGGCCCTTGCGGGCACCGTGGGTGGAGATGAAGTACTCCAGCACGGACAGGCCTTCACGGAAGTTGGACTTGATCGGGCGCGGGATGATCTCGCCCTTCGGGTTGGCCACCAGGCCGCGCATGCCGGCGATCTGGCGCATCTGCATCATGTTTCCGCGCGCTCCGGAGTTGACCATGATGTAGACCGGGTTGGTCTTCGGGAAGTTGGCTTCCATCTCCTTGGCGACCTCACTGGTCGCCTTGGTCCAGACCTCGACGAGCTCCTGACGGCGCTCCTCCTCGGTGATGACACCGCGCAGGTACTGCTTCTCGATCTTCTCCGCGTCCTTCTCGTAGCGGTCGAGGATCTCGGCCTTCTTCGGCGGGGTGACCACGTCGTCGATGGCGATCGTGATGCCCGACCGGGTGGCCCAGTGGAAGCCGGCCGCCTTGAGGGCGTCGAGGGTCTGCGCCACCGTCACCTTCGGGTACCGCTCGGCCAGGTCGTTGACGATCTGACCGAGTTCCTTCTTCGTCACGTCGTAGTTGACGAAGCGGTAGTCCGTCGGCAGCAGGTCGTTGAACAGGCACCGGCCCAGCGACGTCTCCAGGCGCACCGGCGTGCCGGGCTCCCAGTCGGCCGGGGGCTCCCACGGCGCCCGGCCCGGGCCGTTGTCGACGGTGGTCACACCGTCGACGCGGATCCGGACCCGGTCCTGCAGATGCAGGTCGCCGCGGTCGAGGGCCATCCGGGCCTCGGCCGGCGTGACGTACATCGGCACGTCCATGCGTGTCCTTGCCGTCGACCAGGTTGACCCGCTCGCGGGTCAGGTGGAACAGCCCCAGGATCATGTCCTGCGTCGGCATCGTGACCGGGCGGCCGTCAGCCGGCTTGAGGATGTTGTTCGTCGACAGCATGAGGATGCGGGCCTCGGCCTGGGCCTCGGCCGACAGCGGCACGTGCACCGCCATCTGGTCACCGTCGAAGTCGGCGTTGAACGCCGTGCAGACCAGCGGGTGGATCTGGATCGCCTTGCCTTCGACGAGCTGAGGTTCGAAGGCCTGGATACCCAGCCGGTGCAGGGTCGGTGCCCGGTTGAGCAGCACCGGGTGCTCGCGGATGACCTCTTCGAGGACGTCCCACACGACCGGCCGAGCCCGCTCCACCATCCGCTTCGCGGACTTGATGTTCTGCGCGTGGCTCAGGTCGACCAGCCGCTTCATCACGAACGGCTTGAACAGCTCGAGCGCCATGCCCTTGGGCAGGCCGCACTGGTGCAGCTTGAGCTGCGGGCCGACGATGATGACCGAGCGGCCGGAGTAGTCGACGCGCTTGCCGAGCAGGTTCTGGCGGAACCGGCCCTGCTTGCCCTTGAGCAGGTCCGACAGCGACTTGAGCGGGCGGTTGCCCGGTCCGGTGACCGGACGGCCGCGGCGGCCGTTGTCGAACAGGGCGTCGACGGACTCCTGCAGCATCCGCTTCTCGTTGTTGACGATGATCTCGGGGGCGCCGAGGTCGATCAGTCGCTTGAGGCGGTTGTTGCGGTTGATCACGCGGCGGTACAGGTCGTTGAGGTCGGACGTGGCGAACCGGCCACCGTCGAGCTGCACCATCGGGCGCAGGTCCGGCGGGATCACCGGCACGCAGTCGAGCACCATGCCCAGCGGCGAGTTGGTGGTCGCCAGGAACGAGGCCACGACCTTCAGCCGCTTGAGCGCGCGCAGCTTCTTCTGCCCCTTGCCGGAGCGGATCGTCTCGCGCAGTGACTCGGCCTCGGCGTTGAGGTCGAAGTTCTTGATGAGCGTCTGCAGCGACTCGGCGCCCATGCTGCCTTCGAAGTACTCGCCGAAGCGGTCGCGCAGCTCGCGGTAGAGCAGCTCATCGCTGATCAGCTGCTTGACGTCGAGCTTGCGGAAGGTGTCCATGACCTCGTCGAGACGGTCGATCTCACGCTGGGCCCGGTCGCGCAGCTGGCGCATCTCGCGCTCGCCGCCCTCGCGCACCTTGCGCCGCACGTCGCTCTTGGCGCCCTCGGCCTCGAGCTCGGCCAGGTCGGTCTCGAGCTTCTTGGCCCGGGCCTCGATGTCGGCGTCGCGCTTCTTCTCCAGCGTCGCCTTCTCGGCACTGACCTCGGCCTCGAGGCTGGGCAGGTCGCGGTGCCGCTCCTCGATGTTGACCTTGGTGATCAGGTAGGCCGCGAAGTAGATGATCTTCTCGAGGTCCTTCGGGGCCAGGTCGAGCAGGTAGCCCAGGCGTGACGGGACGCCCTTGAAGTACCAGATGTGGGTGACCGGCGCGGCCAGCTCGATGTGGCCCATCCGCTCGCGGCGGACCTTGGCCCGAGTGACCTCGACGCCGCAGCGCTCACAGATGATGCCCTTGAAGCGCACCCGCTTGTACTTGCCGCAGTAGCACTCCCAGTCCCGGGTGGGGCCGAAGATCTTCTCGCAGAACAGGCCATCCTTCTCCGGCTTGAGCGTCCGGTAGTTGATGGTCTCGGGCTTCTTGACCTCGCCGTGGCTCCACTGCCGGATGTCGTCCGCGGTGGCCAGGCCGATACGTAGCTCGTCGAAAACGTTGACGTCGAGCAAGGTTCCTACCTTCTGTGGGTGGTGCAGTTAGTTCGATTGCTTCGCGTTGGGACTCAGACCTCTTCGACGCTGCTCGGCTCGAACCGGCGGGACAGGTCGATGCCCAGCTCCTCGGCCGCGCGGTAGACGTCGTCGTCGGTGTCGCGCATCTCGACCGCAACGCCGTCGCTGGAGAGCACCTCGACGTTGAGGCACAGCGACTGCAGCTCCTTGAGCAGCACCTTGAACGACTCCGGGATGCCCGGCTCGGGGATGTTCTCGCCCTTGACGATGGCCTCGTACACCTTGACGCGGCCGAGGATGTCGTCGGACTTGATCGTCAGCAGCTCCTGCAGCGCGTACGCGGCGCCGTAGGCCTGCATGGCCCAGCACTCCATCTCGCCGAAGCGCTGGCCACCGAACTGCGCCTTACCGCCCAGCGGCTGCTGGGTGATCATCGAGTACGGCCCGGTGGAGCGGGCGTGGATCTTGTCGTCGACGAGGTGCAGCAGCTTGAGGATGTAGACGTAGCCCACCGACACCGGCTCGGGGAACGGGTCGCCGGAGCGGCCGTCCATGAGCTGGGCCTTGCCGGTGGAACCGATCAGCTGCTCGCCGTCGCGGGTGCGCGTCGTCGACGACAGCAGGCCGGTGATCTCGTCCTCCTTGGCGCCGTCGAAGACCGGGGTGGCGACGTTCGTGCCGGGCGCACCCTCGCGGGTGTGCTCGGGCAGCCGGGCCGCCCACTCGGGGTTGCCCTCGATCTTCCAGCCGGTCTTGGCCACCCAGCCCAGGTGCGTCTCGAGCACCTGGCCGACGTTCATCCGGCTCGGCACGCCGAGCGGGTTGAGCACGATGTCGACCGGGGTGCCGTCGGTGAGGAACGGCATGTCCTCGGGCGGCAGGATCTTGGCGATGACGCCCTTGTTGCCGTGCCGGCCGGCGAGCTTGTCGCCGTCCTGGATCTTGCGCTTCTGGGCGATGTAGACCCGGACCAGCTCGTTGACGCCGGGCGGCAACTCGTCGCCGTCCTCGCGGCTGAAGACGCGCACGCCGATGACCTTGCCGGCCTCGCCGTGGGGCACCTTCAGCGACGTGTCGCGGACCTCGCGGGCCTTCTCACCGAAGATCGCCCGCAGCAGGCGCTCCTCGGGGGTCAGCTCGGTCTCGCCCTTGGGCGTGACCTTGCCGACCAGGACGTCACCCGGAACGACGTCGGCGCCGATGCGCACGATGCCGCGCTCGTCGAGGTCGGCCAGGACCTCTTCGGAGACGTTCGGGATGTCGCGGGTGATCTCCTCGGCGCCCAGCTTGGTGTCGCGCGCGTCGACCTCGTGCTCCTCGATGTGGATCGAGGTGAGCACGTCGTCCTGCACGAGACGCTGGTTGAGGATGATCGCGTCCTCGTAGTTGTGGCCTTCCCACGGCATGAACGCCACGAGCAGGTTCTTGCCCAGCGCCATCTCGGCGTTGTCGGTGGACGGGCCGTCGGCGATGACCTGGCCGACCTCGACCCGCTCGCCCTCGTCGACGATCGGCTTCTGGTTGAAGCTGGTGCCCTGGTTGGAGCGGGCGAACTTGGCCAGCCGGTAGGTCTGGTGCGTGCCGTCGTCGGCCATCACCGTGATGTAGTCGGCCGAGAGCTCGGTGACCACACCGGCCTTGTCGGCGGTGACGACGTCAGCGGCGTCGACCGCGGCCCGCAACTCCATGCCGGTGCCGACCAGCGGGGACTCGCTGCGCAGCAGCGGCACCGCCTGCCGCTGCATGTTGGCGCCCATCAGCGCGCGGTTGGCGTCGTCGTGCTCCAGGAACGGGATCATGGCCGAGGCCACCGACACCATCTGCCGCGGGGAGACGTCCATGTAGTCGACGTCGGACGGGTCGATCAGGTCGACCTCGCCACCCTTCTTGCGGCACAGCACGCGGGCCTCGGTGAAGTTGCCCTGTGCGTCGATGATCGCGTTGGCCTGGGCGATGACGTGGCGGTCCTCCTCGTCAGCGGACAGGTAGTCCACCTGGTCGGTGACCCGGCCCTTCGTGACCTTGCGGTACGGGGTCTCGATGAAGCCGAACGCGTTGACCCGGCCGTAGGACGCGAGCGAGCCGATCAGGCCGATGTTCGGGCCTTCCGGGGTCTCGATCGGGCACATCCGGCCGTAGTGGGACGGGTGCACGTCGCGCACGTCCATGCCGGCGCGGTCACGGGACAGACCACCCGGGCCCAGGGCGCTCAGGCGGCGCTTGTGGGTCAGGCCCGCGAGCGGGTTGGTCTGGTCCATGAACTGCGACAGCTGGCTGGTGCCGAAGAACTCCTTGATGGAGGCGACGACCGGCCGGATGTTGATCAGGGTCTGCGGCGTGATCGCCTCGACGTCCTGAGTGGTCATCCGCTCGCGGACCACGCGCTCCATGCGGGACAGGCCGACCCGGATCTGGTTCTGGATCAGCTCGCCGACCGTGCGGAGGCGCCGGTTGCCGAAGTGGTCGATGTCGTCGACCTCGTAGCCCTCTTCGCCGGCGTGCAGCCGGATGAGGTACTCGATGGTGCGGACGATGTCGTCCTCGGTCAGCGTCCCGGTGGAGATCGGGGCGTCGACACCCAGCTTCTTGTTGGCCTTGTAGCGGCCGACCTTGGCCAGGTCGTAGCGCTTCGGGTTGAAGAAGAGGTTCTCGAGCAGCGCCTGCGCGGACTCGCGCGTCGGCGGCTCGCCCGGACGCAGCTTGCGGTAGATGTCGAGCAGGGCCTCGTCGGTGGAGCCGATGTGGTCCTTCTCGAGGGTCGCCAGCAGGGTCTCGGACCAGGAGAAGTGCTCCCGGATGCGGTCGGCCGACCAGCCCAGGGCCTTGAGCAGCACGGTGACCGGCTGGCGGCGCTTGCGGTCGATGCGCACGCCGACCGTCGAGCGCTTGTCGACGTCGAACTCCAGCCAGGCGCCGCGGCCGGGGATGACCTTGACGCTGTAGACGTCGACGTCGGAGGTCTTGTCGAGGGTGCGGTCGAAGTAGACGCCGGGCGAGCGGACCAGCTGGCTGACCACGACGCGCTCGGTGCCGTTGATGACGAACGTGCCCTTGCGGGTCATCACCGGGAAGTCGCCCATGAAGACGGTCTGCGACTTGATCTCACCGGTGGTGTTGTTGGTGAACTCCGCGGTGACGAACAGCGGAGCCGCGTAGGTCATGTCCTTGTCCTTGCACTCCTCGATGGACGCCTTGACGTCCTCGAAGCGCGGGTTGGAGAAGGACAGGCTCATCGAGCCGGAGAAGTCCTCGATCGGCGAGAGCTCGCCGAGGATCTCCTCGAGGCCGGAGCGGGCATTGGAGTCGCCGTCGACCCGGCCCTTCCACGCCTCGTTGCCGACCAGCCAGTCGAACGATTCGGTCTGCAACGCGAGGAGGTTCGGCACCTCCAGCGGCTCCCGAATCTTGGCAAAGGATGTTCGGGGCGGGGAACCCGGGATACCGAACGCCTTGTCACTTGCGGAACGTGCCTTACCGGAGCGGGAGACTGCCAAGATGCGTCCTTCCAAGGACTACGACCGAGCCGAACCGCGCGCCTTCAGCCCCTTGTGGGCCCGTGGTTCCGGCTCCAGGCCGGGCACCACGAAGTAGACCCTGGACGGGCCCCAAGTTGGCAGAGGGCAGCGCAAAGCTTCAGTCTAGCCACTTAGGGCATGGCAAGCAAGGCCACTACCCCCGCCCCACCGTTTGGTACCGGTCCGCGGTCCCGGTGAGCCTGGGCTCACCGCATCCAGCAGGCGCCGGCAGCCGAAACATCCAGCAACGGTAGGCGTGCCCAGAAAGGGTGCCTCGCCAGCGGGCGAACGTCAAGCACTGTGCTTATTTCCGCCGGGAGTGTCTCTCCGTCTGCACCACTCGCAGGCTCGCGGCACAGCCGTCGAGCCACACGCGCTCCGCGCGACCGCGTCGCGGCGGCGGGCTCTTCGCGCGAGCGCTTCGATCGTCTGTTTTGGTCGCCCTTGCCGGCGGCTGAGGCGGTCCTCAGGGGTCAGTGGATGGACGAGATCAGCCACTTGCCGCCGACCTTGTTGAGGGTGGCCTCGACATTGAGGATGTCCAGGCGGGGCGTGCCCTTGGCGGTGGTCGAGTTGGTGACCTGCTGCTGGCCGTAGAGGAGCACGACCCACTGCTTGCCGTCGGCGCTGACCCGTTCCACGCCGGCCTTGGCGACCTGGAAGATCTGGACGGTCTTGGTCTGTGGGGCCAGGGTCTTGACCGTGGTCTCCATGGCCTTGGTGTAGTCGGCCTTGAACGAGCCGGTGATGCAGGCCCGGCCGGCCTTCTCGGAGGCCGGCAGCTTGCGGTAGTCGTAGGACACGATCGCGGCCACGCACGGCTTGGCGGCGGCCAGCACCTCCTGGCGCAGCTTGCTCCGGTCGCCGCCGGACGACTTGCCCCACCAGACGCCGTGGCTCTGCCACACGCACAGCACCAGGAGCACGGCCACGACGACGCCGGCCACCAGGGCCGGGACCCAGCGCAGTCGCTCGATCTGGCGCCGCAGCCGCTCGGTGTCGGTGCCGCCGTCGTCGGCGCCGTCGTCGGGACGGGTGTCGTCGGCCTCGGTGTCTCGGGCCGGTCGCCGGCGCTTGGTGAGTGTGACGGTTGCGCCCTTGCCCGGCTCGGCCCCGGAGCGCGGGGTGGGACGAGGGGTGGGGCTCGGCCCCGGCGCCGGGCGGCCGCCGATCCGCCGGGCCCGGCTGGCGGCCTGGGCCCCGGCCGAGGGGCGGCGGGCCGGGCCGCTCACGGACGGCACGCCCGGCGCGGCCGGTACGGAGCTGGCGCCGGTGTCGGTGCCGTCGGCCGGGGTGGTCGGCTCGTCGGTGTCGGTCATATCAGCCCCACGCTGGTCAGATCGCTGGCCAGCCACTTGCCGTCGACCGAGGTCATGGTGACCTCGAAACGGGCCGTGGACGCCAACGTGCGCTGGCCGCCGGTCGGCAGCTTGTAGCCCTGGGCCGAGATCAGGACGAGCGAGTTCTTGCCGCTGACCTCTTCGAACGCCGAGCTGGTGACCGTGCCCTGCAGGTCGAACTTGCCCTTGGTCAACTGCGTCCTGAGGGCGGCCTTCTGCTTGCCCAGGTCGGCCCGCAGGGCCCCGGTCGTCCCGGCCAGGGTGCGCGCGTAGTCCGCGTCGAAGCTCTTGCGGGAGTAGGTCAGGATGTTGACGACCTGCTTGGCGCCGGCGTCGAGGGCCTGCTGCTCGGAGCTGGTCAGGCCGAATTTGGCGCCGCCCGACTGGTCGCGGCGGTCCGGGCGGATGACCACGAGCAGGAGGACGGCCAGCACGACCGCGACCACCGCGAGCACGGCCGCGGTCAGCCAGGGCGTGCGCACGCCCTGGGGTCGGGTTCCAGTCATGATCTCCCTAGCTGACTCGGCGAGCGGGGCGGAGCCGGCGGATCCACCCACGCGCGCGGATGCCGGCGCAACGCTCAGTGCAGCCCGTCGGTGAGCATCGCGATCCAGGATCGGTCACCCAGCAGCGGCGCGCTGCCGTTCGTGGTGCCGACTCTGACAGTGTTTCCTGTGTTGACGCGAGGATAGGCGACGTTGCTGGTCGGGGTGCTGATCGGATCGCCGCCCGGGACATTCTGCGCACCCCGGACATTGACCGCCGAATTCGGCGGGTCGCAGTGGGCCGCGGTGTTGGGCGGGGCCGGTGCGGTGTCCGACGGATTGCGCCGGACGGTGCCGCCGTAGCCCTCCCGACCCGAGGCCGGCGAACCACAGTCGGGCGGGTCGTTGGTGTTGACCTCGAAGCCGAGCGCGCCGGCGTTGGCCGGGTGCGCGGCGTTGGGCCCGAGGACGGTGACACTGCCCGCGGCCAGCGACGGATACAGCTCGAAGAGCTCCTCGATGCCGTCGAGATGGCGCACCAGCAGTTCGCCGGTGGTCGCCAGGTTGGCGAACGTGACGCCCAGATCGGTCCGGTTGTCGGTGATGAACTTGGACAGCACGCCCAGGTCGCTGGGCCCGTTGTCGAGCAGGCTGCGGATGTCGGGGTCGCTCTTCTTGAGCTGCTGGCTGAGGAGGTTCAGGCTGTGGGCCCAGCTGGCCATGGCCGGGGCCTCGTCGAGCTGGGTCTGCAGCACGCCGTCGGACGTCTTGATCAGGGCCAGGGTCTGCGGCAGGGCCTCCTGGGCGGCTTCGAGCAGGTTGTTGGTCGAGTCGAGCAGCGAGCCCAGCGCCGGACCCTGGCCGTTGAAGGCCTTGCCCAGCTCGGAAACGGTGATCTGCAGCTTGGCCGTGTCGACCGACTGGACCAGGTTGTCCAGGTTGGTCAGCAGCACCTGGGTGGCCACCGGCAGCTTGTTGCGGCTCATCGGGATGACCTGGCCGCCGGACAGGTACGGGCCCCTGCCGTTGGGCGGGATCAGGTTGACGTACTGCTCCCCGATCACCGACCGGTTGCTGACCTGGGCGATCGCGCTGGCCGGGATCTTCGGCCCGGTGCAGTTCTTGAGCTTGAGGTTCACCCGGACGCCGTTGGGCAGCAGGCGCAGCTGACCGACCTTGCCGACCGTCACACCCCGGTAGGTGACCTCGGCGTTGGTGAAGATGCCGCCCGAGTCGGGGAAGTCAGCGGCCACCGTGCAGCCCTTGGGCCCGAAGAGGCCTTGGGTCAGGCCGACGTACTTCGCGCTCACGTAGGAGACCCCGAGCAGGGTGATGATGGCGAAGATGACCAGTTGCACTCTGGTCGAGCGCTTCAACATGGCCGCATCACCCGCCCGTACCCGGGATGGCGGGCAGGTTCACCGTGCCGCTGGTGGCCGTGTCCGGGGTGGTGCCGCTCGTCACCGGGGTGGACTTGGCCGACTTGGGCACCAGGTTGGTCACGGTCTTGCACAGGTTGGTCAGTTCCGGCAGCACGCCACAGAGGTTGTCGCTGAGGTTCAGGTCCAGGACCAGGTGCAGGTTCGCGTAGTCGCCCTTGACGAAGTTGGTCGTCTTGTCCAGCGGGAACGGGAACGTGAGCATGATCTTCAGGGCGTTGGGCAGGTCGGACCCGGCCGCGCTGAGGTTCTCCAGCACCGGCGACAGGCTCTTGAGCGACGAGACGAGATCGGTCTGCGTCGCGTTGATGACACCGGTGGCCGTGCTGCCCAGCTTGGCCAGGCTCTGCAGCAACGTGGTCAGCTTGGCCCGCTCGTCCTTGAGGATCGTCAGCGCCTGCGGGAAGCGGTCGAGCGCGTCGATGATCGTCTGCTTCTGCCGGTTCAGGGTGACCGCGAGCTTGTCGATGTTGACCAGGGCCGTCGTGATCGTGTCCTTCTGCTTGTCCAGCGTGCCCAGGAACCCGTTGAGCTGGCCGATCAGGTCGCGAACGGCGTTCTCGTTGCCCTTCAGCGCCTTGTTCAGCTCGGTGGTGATCGTCTTGATCTGCTGCAGCCCACCGCCGTTGAGCAGCAGCGACAGCGCGCCCAGCACCTCTTCGACCTCGGGGGCGGTGCCGGTACGGCTGAGCGGGATCTTGCCGGCGTCCTTGAGCTTGCCCTCGGGCTGGGCCAGCGGCTGCTCGAGGTCGACGTACTTCTCGCCCAGCAGCGAGGTCTGCTTCACCGCCGCGCGGGCGTTGGCGGGCAGGTCGACGTTGCCGTTGACCTTGACCTTGACGTTGGCGACCCAGCCCTTGAGCGAGATCGACTCGACCTTGCCCACCGCGACGTCGTTGACCTTGACGCTGGACTGCGGCACCAGGTCGAGCACGTCGGCGAACTGGATGGTGACGGTGTAGGAGTGGCTGCCCAGGTTCGCCCCGCCCGGCAGGTTGGCGCTGTACAGGCCGTGGAAGCCGCACCCGCTCAGCCCGACGGTGGCCGCGGCCAGCGTGGCCGCCAGCAGCTTGGTCCGCATCATGGGCACACCCCCGGGATCGGCGGCAGCACACCAGGCAGGCACAGGCCGCTACCGGGGTCGGGCAGGCCGGGCAGGGTGGGTAGCGAGCCGCCCGGGAACTTGCTGGCCACGAACAGGCAGGTCGAGACGATCTCGCCGGTGAGCGCACCGAGCACGTTGCTGCCCGCGGGCAGTGTGAGCAGTCCGCCGTGGGTGGCCTGGTTGAGCACGGCGCAGATCTGGCCCGGGTCGGCGATGTTGGTCAGGTTGCTGCGGGTGCCCAGCGTGCCGGTGCTCTCCTGGTAGCCGTGGGTGAGGTTGGACAGGGCAATGGGCGCGACGGCCAGGATCTCGTTCAGGGCCGACTTGTCCTTGACCAGCACATTGGTCAGCGACTCCAGGCCCTTGATGTCGGTGTGCACCTTGGCCGCATTGGTCTGCACGAAGCCGGCCACCTGGTGCAGGGCGATGGTCAGGTTGTGCAGGGCCGCGCCCAGGTCGCCGCGCTCGTCGGCCAGATCGCCGGCGACCTGCGCCAGCTGGTCCTCGAAGTGGCGCACCTGCGTGTCGCTCTGCGACAGGGCCTGGGTGAACGACTGCAGGTTCTTGACCGTCCCGAACAGGTCCTCGCGACCGTTCGACAGCGTCAGCGCCGCCTTGGACAGGTTGCGGATGCTCTGGTTCAGGGCGGAGCCGTTGCCGTTGAGGTTCGCGGCGGCGACGTTGACGAGCGTCGACAGCGAGCCCTTCTTGTTGGCGCCGTTCGGCCCTAGGGCCACCGACAGCTTGTTGAGCGCGCCGTAGATGTCGTCGAGTTCGGCCGGCGAGGCGGTGCGGCTGAGTGGGATGTTGGCCCCGCTGGCCAGCACCGGGCCCTTGCCGCTGTAGGCCGGCGCGAGCTGCACGTAGCGGTCACTGACCAGCGAGTTGGCCACGAGCACCGAGATGGCGCCGGCCGGCACCTTGTACTTGTGGTCGTAGGTCATCTCGATCTTCACCGAGTTGCCGGCGGGCGTGACCTTGGTGACCGAGCCGACCTGGATGCCCAGGATCTTGACCGGCGTGCCCGGGTAGACGCCCACGCCCGAGGCGAAGTTGGCACTGAGCTTCTTGCTGCCGCCGCCGCCGAAGACGTAGACGGCCCCGACCGCGATGACGACGACGACCAGTGCCGCGGAGATGATGCGGATGGCGTTGCGCGAGAGCTTGGTCATGGCGCGCACCCGCTGTCGGCCGTGCCCAGGCCCACGCCGATCGAGCCGGCGATGCCCGCGGCACTGAGGTTGCAGATGTAGTTGTCGAACCACTTGCCGTTGCCGAGGGCGTTGGTGAAGACCCGGTAGAACGGGGCCAGCAGCTGCAGGCTGCGATCGAGGTTGTCCTGGTTGGTCTGCAGCAGGGCCAGCACCTGGTGCAGGTTGTCGAGCATCGGGCCGATCGTCTTCTGGTTGTCGGCCACCAGGCCCTCGAGCTGGATGGCCAGCGTCGAGGTGTTGACCAGCAGCGCGTGGATGGAGTCGCGCCGGGCGTTGAGTTCGTCGAGCAGCAGCCCGCCGTCGGCCAGCAGGCGCTGCAATTGCACATCCCGGCTGGCCAGCACGCCGGTGACCCCGTTGGCCTTCTGCAGCAGGGTGCGCAGTTGCGTGTCGCGCGAGGCGATCGTGTTGGACAACCGGGTCAGGCCGGTCAGCACCGGCTTGACCGAGGCCGGCGTGCCGGAGAAGTCCTGCGACAGCACGTCGAACGACTTGGCCAACTGCTTGGTGTCGATCGCGTCGACCGTCTTCGTCAGCCCGGTGAAGGCCGGATAGATGTCGAAGGGCGAGTGGGTGCGCTGCAGCGGGATCGCTTCACTCGGCTTCTGCTTGTGCGTCCCGACCGAGTCGATGGCCAGGTACTTGGCCCCGAGCAGCGTCTTGAGCTTGATGTCGACGGTGCTCTGGTCGCCGACGAACGCGTTCTTGACCTTGAACTTGACCTTGACCTTGTTCCCGTCGAGCCCGGTGGAGGAGACGGTGCCGACCTTCACCCCGGCGATGCGGACGTCGTCGTTGGGGCCGAGCCCGGCGTCCTCGGTGAACATCGCGGTGTACGTGGTGCCGCCGCCGATGATCGGCAGCTTGGACGCGTTGAACGCGGCCCACAGGATGACCAGCAGCAGGACGAGCCCGATCGAGCCGATGGTCGTGGGATTGCGGGCGCTGAACGGCTTGCCGCCCACCTTGGTCCGGCGCGTCTTCACCGGCGCCGACGGCTGGTCGTCCGTCGCCGCGTCCCGGGCGCTGTGGTTGGCCATCACTTGCACCGGGCCGCGGACTGGGGCGTCGGGACCAGGCTGGGCGTGAGCGTGACGCCGCCCGGGAACGTGATCGTGCCGGCGATGGAGCACAGGTAGAAGTTGAACCAGGAGCCGTAACTGCCGGTGCGGGTGAGAGCGGCCACCGTGCCCGGAAGTTCCTGCAGGACGGTCTGCACGGTGGCGCTGTTCTGATTGAGGTTCGCCGTCAGCGCGGTGAGATCGGTGATGTCCTTGGCCAGCGGCGCCCGCACCTGGGTGAGCAGGCCGGCCGTCGACGTGGTCAGGGCGTTGATGTTGTCGATCGAGGTGCCGATCGTCTTGCGGTCATGGGACAGCCCGGAGATGAACTCCTGCAGTTGCAGCAGCAGGTTGGACAGCTCGGCGTCCCGGTCGCCCACGGCCTTGAGCACCGAGCCCAGGTTGTCGATCACGCTGCCGATGACCTGATCCTTGTCGGCGATGGCGTTCGTCAGGTCACCCAGGGTGGTCAGCAGCAGATCCAGGCTGCCGCCCTCGCCCTGCAGGGTCTGGATGATCTCGCCCGACAGCGAATTGATCTGGGTGGCGTCCAGCCCTTGGAACAGCGGTTGGAAGCCCTGGAACAGCGCGGTCAGGTCGAGGGCGTTGAAGGTCTGCGTGACCGGGATCGTCCCGCCGGCCTTGAGCAGGTCGTTCGGGTTGCCGGCGCCCTGCTCGATGTCGAGGTAGCGCTGGCCGACCAGGTTGCGGTAGCGCAGCCGGGCCTCGGTCGACTTCGGCAGCGAGCGCTGCTTGACGACGGTGAACGAGATCTGGGCGTAGTCGTGCTTGACGATCTTGATGTCCTTCACCGTGCCGACCCGGACCCCGGCGATGCGGACGTCGTCGCCCAGCGAGAGCCCGGCCACGTCGGTGAAGATCGCCTTGTAGCTCTTGGTCGACCCGTAGCTGGTGTTGGCGATCGTGGCGCCCAGCACGTAGGTGGCGAACGCGGTGACGACCAGGAAGACGATGAGCTTGATCAGCGGTGACAGCAGGCCGCCCCTCATTTGACCGTCACCTGCATCCCCCGCAGGGCCGGCGCGGCCAGGATCGTCGCGATGTGCGGCACCTTGTTCGGGCTCGTGCCGTAGTTGGCGGCGATGACGCCGTTGACGAGGGCGTTCTCGGCCGGCGAACCGATGGCCTGCTGGTCGAAGGCGCTGGTCTTGGCCGCATTGGCGCAGGTGTCATAGGTGAAACTCGCCTTGTCGTGCAGGCATCGGTAGTCGTCGGGGACCTTGAACGGGATGGGCGGGTTGGGCAGCCCGAAGCAGTGCGGCCCGAGGCCGGTGACCAGGGTCGGCTCGTCGCGGTTGGGGCGGTACCCGTCGTCGGACTTGCCTGCCGACGACGGCGCCACGTAGAGCTGGGCGCTCAACTGGATCTGGTCGTTGACGATGCCGTTGCTGGCGATCTTGTTCAGCTTGGTCAGGCCGCTGAGCATGCAGCCGTACTCGGGGGTGTACTTGTCGAGCAGGCCGTAGATCTTGTCCGACGTGTCGACGACCGTGATCAGGCGCTGCTTGTTGGCGCTGAGGAAGCTCTCGATGATGTTCGACGTGCTGGCGCCGGTGGTCAGCAACGTGTCCAGCGCGGCCCGCTTGTCGATGACCGTCGTGGCCCCGGTCTGCAGGTTGTTCAGGGTGGCCAGCAGGTCGGGCGCGGCGTCGTTGAACTTGACCGACACCTCGCCCAGCTTCTTCAGGTCGGTGACCAGCTGCGACGTGTAGGTGGTGCCGGGTGACGCGTCGGCGTTGAGGTGCTTGAGGTAGGAGTCCATGTTGGCCAGGGTCTGGCCGAGCTCGGCCCCGCGGCCGCTCAGCGCGGTGGCCATGGCGTTGAGGGTCGCGTTCAGCTCCGCGGGTTTGACCGCCTGCAGCAGGGGCAGCATGTCGCCGATGACCTGCTGGGATTCGAGCGCTACGGCCGAGCGGTCCTGCGAGATGACGTCGCCGCCCTTGATCGGCGGGCCGGCATGGTCGGGGATCTGCAGCGACACGTACTGCTCGCCGAACAGGGTCTTGGGCAGGATCTGGGCCGAGACGTTGTTCGGGATCAGCTTGGCCCGCGACGGGCTGAGCGCGAGCGTGATGGCCGAGCAGGTGCCGGTGGGATCCTGACACTCCCCGTGCGAGTCGACCTTCACCTTGAGCACTCGGCCGACGATGATGCCGCGCTCCTTGACGTCGGAGTCGCTCAGCAGCTGGTTGCCCGTGTGGTCGGTCTTCAGCGTGACGGTGACGACCTTGGTGAACGCCTTGTTGTAGAACGCGACCGACAGGGCGACCAGGGCCAGGATCAGCACGATGAAACCGAGCCCGAGCAGACGCCGGACCGCGATCGTGGCAAAGCTCTCCCTGGCCATCGGCTAACCCGCCAACCGGACGCTGACGTTGGAGCCCCAGATCGCGAGGGACAGGAAAAGGTCGAACACGTTGATGGCCACGATCGCTGTGCGCACGGCCTTGCCCACCGCGATGCCGACGCCGGCCGGGCCGCCCTTGGCCGTGTAGCCGTAGTAGCAGTGGGTCAGGATGACGACGAGCGAGAAGACCAGCACCTTGAAGAACGACCAGATCACGTCGCCCGGCGGCAGGAACAGATGGAAGTAGTGCGAGTAGGTGCCGGGCGAGGCGTGCTCGTAGTACACGACGATGAGATACGTCGACAGGTACGACGACAGCAACCCGATCACGTACAGCGGGATGACCGCGATGAAGCCGGCGATGATGCGCGTCGTGACCAGGAACGGCACGCTGGGCACGGCCATCACCTCGAGCGCGTCGATCTCCTCGCTGATGCGCATGGCGCCGAGCTGGGCGGTGAAGCCGCAGCCCACCGTGGCCGACAGGGCCAGCCCGGCCACCAGGGGCGCGATCTCGCGGGTGTTGAAGAACGCGGAGACGAAGCCGCTGATCGGGCCCAGGCCGAGCTGGTTCAGGGCGGCGTAGCCCTGCAGCCCGACCTCGGTGCCGGTGAAGAACGACATGAACGCGATGACGCCGACGGTGCCGCCGATGACGGCCAGCGCCCCGCTGCCGAAGGCGACCTCGGACAGCAGTCGCAGCGTCTCCTTCTTGTAGCGGCGCAGCGTGCGCGGCGTCCAGGCCAGCGCCTTGACGTAGAAGCGCATCTGGTCGCCGAGGTCGTCGAGCACGCCCAGCGGCGCGTTGACCGCGCGGCGGGCGCTGGCGATGAAGTCGGTGGCCACTATGAGCCCTTGGCCGGGACGACCTGGAAGTACACGGCCGTGACCACGAAGTTGACGAAGAACAGCAGCAGGAACGTGATGACGACCGACTGGTTCACCGCGTCGCCGACGCCCTTGGGCCCACCGCCGGCGTTGAGGCCCTTGTAGGAGGCGACGACGGCGGCGATGATCCCGAAGATGAAGGCCTTGAGCTCGCCGGTGTAGACGTCGGGCAGCTGGGCCAGGGCCGAGAAGCTGGCCAGGTAGGCGCCGGGCGTGCCGCCCTGCAGGACCACGTTGAAGAAGTAACCGCCGGCCACGCCGACCACCGACACCAGGCCGTTGAGGGCCACGGCGACCAGGGTGCAGGCGAACACCCGGGGCACGACCAGGCGCTGCACCGGCGAGATGCCCAGCACCTCCATGGCGTCGATCTCGTCGCGGATCTTGCGGCTGCCGAGGTCGGCGCAGATGGCCGAGCCGCCGGCGCCGGCGATGAGCAGCGCGACCACGATCGGGCTGGCCTCGCGGACGATGGCCAGCACGCTCGCCGCGCCGGTGAACGACTGGGCCCCGACCTGCCGGGACAGGCTGCCGATCTGGAGGGCGATGACCGCGCCGAACGGGATCGACACCAGCGCCGTGGGCACGATCGTGACGCTGGCGATGAACCAGGACTGCTGGACGAACTCGCGGAACTGGAACGGGCGCCGGAACATCAGGCGGGCGACATCGAGGAACAACGCGAACAGCCGGCCGGCCTGACTGATGCCGGCCACGGGCGACAGGGCTGCCATCAGCCCTTCCCGATCGGCAAGCGCTGGGTTTCGTCGTCGTCGCGCCCATCGGCAGCACGCTCGCCGGTGGCCCGGCGGCTCGCCTCGCGCGCCGTCTCGGCCTCTTGGTACTCCTGGTCGAGCAGCTCTTCGATGGCCTTCTGGGCCGATTCGGGCAGGGTGTGCATCATGTCCAGCACGCGCTGCTGACGCCGGGCCGCGGCCTTGCGCTCGGGCAGCCCGGGCGAGGGCTGGATCTGCATGGGCACCCCGCCGCCGATGCCACCCTTGGGCGCGGCGCCCGGGTGACGTTCGGGCGCGCCGTCGAGGGAGGCGAGCTCGGCCGCGACCTGGGCGGAGTCCTTCTCCTCGGACATGCCGATCGGGCCCTCGCGGCGGCCGTTGAGGAACTGCTTGACCACCGGCTCCTCGCTGGTGAGCAGCACCTCCCGGGGGCCGAACATCACGAGCTCGCGGCGGAAAAGCATGCCCAGGTTGTCGGGCACCGTGCGGGCCGTCCCGATGTCGTGGGTGACGATGAGGAACGTGGCGTCGGTGACGGCGTTGAGGTCGATGATCAACTGGTTGAGGTAGGCCACGCGCACCGGGTCGAGCCCGGAGTCGGGCTCGTCGAACAGGATGATCTCGGGCTCGAGCACCAGGGCCCGGGCCAGCCCGGCCCGCTTGCGCATACCGCCGGAGATCTCGCCCGGCAGCTTCTTGTCGGTGCCCTCCAGGCCGACGAGCTGCAACTTCTCGCCGACGATGTCGGCGATCTCCTTCTCGCTCTTCTTGGTGTGCTCCCGCAGCGGGAAGGCGATGTTGTCGAACAGGTTCATCGACCCGAACAGGGCGCCGTCCTGGAACAGCACGCCGAACAGCTTGCGGGTCTCGTAGAGCTTGGCCTCGCTGCACCGGGCGACGTCGACGTCGCGGATCATGATCGAGCCCTTGTCGGGCTTGAGCAGACCGATCAGCGTCTTCAGGAAGACAGACTTGCCCGTGCCCGAGGGGCCCAGCATCACGCTGACCTCGCCGGGCGGGAGGGTGAGGGTGACATCGCCCCAGATCGTCTGCTTCCCGAAGGATTTCGTCAGATCGTGGACTGCGACCTCGACACCCACGAGCCGTCCCCTTCCCCGGAGCCGAAGCCTGCACGAACGCGCCGCCGTGCCCTGTCACACACCAAATTTAACGAAGCCGCTACTCGTTGGTAACGGCGTTGGCGACATAGCGTCGCACATTTTCCTGGCGCGCGCCCAAGCGGTACCCCACCGTTACCGATCACGTGCACGACCGTAGCGACGGCGGTGCGATGAGCGCGTGAACATGTCATGGCGGACGACCTGATCGGGTATGGGTGGGTACGCGGTAATCGCGAGATAGCCGGGCATTCCGCCGCGGTGGGTATCCTCCCGGAGCCGAGAATCCAGCGCGGGGCGCAGGCATCAGGTCGGCCGACCCGGACCCGAGGAGTTGTCGATGCCCGACGTGGACCAGACGCTGCGCACGCTGCTGGGCGCCGATCCCCCGCTGTCGGTACTCGCCCTCGACGACGCCGTCCGCGCCGACCTGGCCGAGGTCATCGTGGCCGCGCGGCGCCAACAGGCCATCGGCCTGTCCGACGCGTTCGACGCGACCCTTCGCCACGTCCCGTTCCCGGTGCGCGCCATCGTCAAGCGGGTGCTGGGCGCATGACCAACGCCCTCGATTCGTCGGCCGAGATCCAGAAGCTGGCCCACACGCTCGGCGTCACGTTCGAGCGGCTCGCCGCCCTGGCCGCAGTGCCGGCCGCGGACCTGCGCATCCTGCGGGCCCAGATCGCCGATGCGCTGTTCGAGGCCGACAAGCCGCATTTCGCCAAGATGGCCGCGCTGTCCAAAGCCGTGCCGGTGGCGGTGGCCACGAAGATCACCGAGCACGCCGTGCCGCCCCTGCTGGCCGCGCGGACGGCCGAGCTGATCGAGCCGGCCCGGGCCGTCGACATGGTCGCGCGGATGTCCGACGGTTACCTGGCCGACGTCTCGGCCGCGCTGGATCCCGGCCGGGCGCCGGAGATCATCGCCCGGTTGCCGCCGCAGCGGGTGGCCAAGGTCGGGCGCGAGCTGGCCCAGCGGGAGGAGTGGGTCGTCATCGGCGGCTTCGTCGCCCACGTCAGCGACACCGCACTGGCCGTGACCGTCCGGGAGTTCACCGGCGAGCAGTTGCTGCGGATCGGCTTCGTCCTCGACGACAAGACCCGCCTGGACGACATCGTGCCGCTGCTGAGCGAGGCCCAGCTCGACGCGCTGCTGGGCGCCGCGGCCGCCGGGCGCTGGGCCGAGCTGGACGACCTGCTGGCGCACCTGAGCCCGGCCGGGGCCACGCGGCTGCGGGCCCGCTTCGCGGTGGCGCCGGCCGAGGTGGCCGAGGCGCTCCGGTCGGCGGCTGCGGCGGGCGCCTTGAGTGCCCAGAGTCTGACCGCGCTGACCTCGTGACCTCGTGACCTGGTCACAGCCGGAAGGGGCGGCCGCCGAAGCGGACCGCCCCTTCTCGGGTGGTGCGGAGTTACTTGACGCTGACCGTGGCGCCGGCCGCCTCGAGGGCAGCCTTCGCCTTGTCGGCCGCTTCCTTGTTGACCTTCTCCAGGACGGGCTTGGGGGCGCCGTCGACGAGGTCCTTGGCCTCCTTGAGGCCGAGGTTCGTCAGCGTGCGCACCTCCTTGATGACCTGGATCTTCTTGTCGCCGGCCGCCTCGAGGGTGACGTCGAACTCGTCCTTCTCCTCCTCGGCCTCGGCCGGGGCGGCCGTGCCGCCGCCACCGGGCGCGGCAGGTGCAACCGGTGCCGCGGCGGTGACGTCGAAGGTCTCTTCGAACTGCTTCACGAAATCGGAGAGCTCGAGCAGGGTCATTTCCTTGAACGCGTCGAGCAACTCGCTGGTACCGAGCTTCGCCATGATGGCTTCCTTCTTTCCTGTCTTGCGGATGTCGGCTGGTTGAGCCGGCTTTCGGGTGGTGGTTACTCCGCCGGCTCGGCGGGGGTTTCGGTGGTCGCGGCGGCCGTGGGGCGTCGGCGGCCTCGGCCGTCTCAGCCGTCACGGCCGTCACGGCCGCACCGGTGTCGGCGGCAGGAGCGGCGGCCTCGGCGGGCTTCTTCTCCTCCAGCGCCTTGGCCAGGCGAGCCACTTGCGACAGCGGCGCCTGGAACAGGCCCGCGGCCCGGGTCGGCAGCGCCTTCAGGGCACCGGCCATCTTGGCCAGCAGCACCTCACGCGACTCGAGGTCGGCGATCCGGTTGATCTCGGCCGGGGACACCGTCCTGCCGTCGAGCACGCCACCCTTGATGACGAGCAGCGGGTTCGTCCGGGCGAAGTCGCGCAGGCCCTTGGCCGCCTCGACCGGGTCACCGGTGACGAAGGCGATCGCGGTCGGGCCGAGCAGCAGGCTGTCGTCGATGGCGACGCCGGCGTCGGCCGCGGCCCGCTTGGTCAGGGTGTTCTTGACGACCGCGTACGTGGTGTCGTTGCCGAGCGAGCGGCGCAGATCGGTGACCTGCTTGACGGTCAGGCCGCGGTACTCGGTGATGACGGCCGCGGACGAGTTGGTGAAGTGCTCGGCGATCTCGGCGACCGCGCTGACCTTCTCCGCGTTCGGCGTCGGCCGGGAGTGGGCATTGGTCGGCATGTGTTACCTCCTCTCGTTCGGTCGGGCTGGCCTGGCTTACTGGGCCTCGACTCCGGAAACGAGAAACGCCCCGGCGCAGGGCGCACGGGGCGGCAACAGCCGAACCGTCCAACCTGCGCGGGCCGCTCCGGCGCTCCGGATGCGTTCGGTCACGTGTGCGCACGTGACGACCAGCGGTCTTCGGTGGATCTGCCGACTACGTTACGCGACCCGGTTGGGCCCGGCCAAATCGCTTACGAATCGATGCGCAGATCCGTCACCGCCGGGAGCGCGGGCGAGGCGGTCAGCGTCCCGAGCGCGAGGTACAGGGCGGCCCAGCCCTGATTCGGCGGCAGGGCCGCGAACCCGCAGCCGGGCGAGCCGGCCGTGGGGCAGGCGGCGTGCTCGGTGAGCGCACCGGCGAAACTCATGGCCCGGCCGCCGGTGACGTCGATGTCGGCCCACTGGACGGCCTGCTCGGGCAGGTACATCTGGGGCAGGGCCTGGATCTGGGTCGGGTTCTTGCCGCCGGCCAGTGAGTAGTACTGGGCCTGGGTCCACCCGAAGGCGCAGGTCTGGCCGGTGGCGCCGAAGGTGGTCGGGCAGCCGTCGGCCGATCCGGCGAAGATCAGCTTCTTGGTCGAGGCCGCACCCAGGTAGGCCGTCTCCCAGGCCTGGGCCTGGGCCTCGGTGCTGAAGAAGCCGCCCTCGATGTCGTCCGCACCGACCACGGTCACGCCGGTGCCTGGCGTCAACTGGTCGACGACCTGGTTGGCCCAGTCCTGCCCCCGGGTGCCGGCCGGATAGTGCGTCCAGTCGCTCGCGTCGTTGTTGGTGGCGACGGCGACGGTGGCGCCCGACCCGGCGCCGAATCCGTCCAGGTAGCCCTGCAGGGCGGTGACGAGTTCCGCGTAGGTCAGGGTCGCGGTGCTCCCGCTCAATGCGACGCCGGTTCGGTTGTTCAACTGCGCGCCGATGTCGAGCAGGACGAACTTGGCCCCGGCGTCGGCGACACCCTCGGCCTGCATCGTGCCCGCGTCCGTGCCCGCCCCGCTGATGTTGCGGACGTAGTGGCTGGGCGAGGTCGACGGTGCATGCAGGTCGGATTTCAGCACGTAGCCGGAGACGTCGGCCACCAGTTGCAGCGATCCGGGCGAGCGGTTCTGGATGCTGATGGCGCCGGTGGCCGACACCGGCACGATGGCCAGGTTCGACACCTGCTCACCGGCCTTGAACTGCAGGCTGGTGACGGCCGGGGCCGCGCCGGTGCCCCAGGCCGTGACCACCCCGGTCGCGGCCGGCGTGACCGAACTGAGGGTGAGCACGACCGCGCTGACCCCGCTCTTGGGCACCCCGCCGTTGCCGCCGACCTGGACGCCGATCGTGGTGTTGGCCGGGATCGCGCCATTGCGGTTGCCGGCCGCGCCGTTGCGGGTGTCGAGCACCCGCGACGGGGCGAGCGAGCCCAGCGTGCCCGCCGTCGTGGGCACGCCACCGGTGAAGTAGCCGAACACGTCGACGACCACGTGCACGGTGCCGCTCGAGCGGTTGGACAGATCGATGCGGCCGGTGCCGGACACCGGCACGACCGCGAGGTTGGACGCGGCCCGGCCCGCGGCGAACTGGACATTGATCGCCCCCGGGCGGGGGGTGTCGTCCGCCCACGCGGACAGGCCCCCGGTCTGCGCCGGAGTCACGGCCGTGATCGTGACGACGACCGCCGACACGCCTGAGGAGGGCACGCCCGGCTGGCCGCCGATCCCGGCCCCGAACGTCGCGTCCGCACCGAGCGCGCCCTTGCGGTTGCCGCCCGTGCCGCTGCGGGTGTCGACGACCCGGACCGGGGCCACCGGAGCGAACGAGCCGGTGGCGCTTCCCGACCCGCCGACGAAGTACCCGGACACGTCGACGACGAGTTGCACCGCGCCGGCCGAGCGGTTGAGCAGGCTGATCGCGCCGCCCGACGAGACCGGCACCACGGCCAGCGTGGAGACCTGCTGGCCCTTGGCGAACTGAACGTTCGTCGTCGTCGGCTGGGCCGATCCGGTGGCCCAGGCGATGATCACGCCGGCCTGCGCCGGAGTGACGGTGGAGATCGTCACCGCGACCGCCGACACCCCACTGGTCGGGACACCGCCGTGGCCGCCGATCTGTCCGCTGATGGTGGCATTGGCCCCGACCGCGCCCTTGGGCACGCCACCGACACCGGAGCGGGTGTCGATCACCCGCGACGGCGACAGTGCGACGAACGATCCCGCGGCAGGCGCGGCCGCCGCGGCCGGGCGCGCGGCCGGCAACACGGTCAGCAGCGCCGCGACGAGAACGGCAGCCAGCACTGGCGGAATCGGGCGCAGCAGGGATCGCACCGGGTCGTCCTCTCCGTCCGATCCGGACGGATGGGACCACCGAAGTCTAGGCAACCGCGGACACCGGCACCGACCACGAGGCCCCGAAGCAGACGAACGGCACCGTGCCGCCCGGCCCGAGCGTGGTCGTCGCCTCGGCGAGCGCGGCGGCGGAATCCTGCCCGGCGGCCAACCGCTGGTGGTACGCGATCATCGTCTGCTCGGCGAGGTCATCACCCACCCGGGCGACGCCGGCGACCACGCTCTGCGTGCCGAGGTGCAGCAGCACACTGGTCAGGCCGAGGGCCTCGTCGCCGGGCCGGACGGTGGCCAGGCCCAGTTCGCACGCGGAGAGCACCACGTGCTCCGGCGTGCGGGCCGTCTGATCGAGTTCGTGCGCGAACATGACGCCGTCGGCCAGGCGCACCGACGAGAACAGCGGGTTCTCGGTCTGGTGCACGCCGTGCGCGGCCACGTGGACGACGCTGCCCCGTGACAACGCCCGGGCCAGGGCGGGCCGGGTGGCCTGCGCCCCGTCGTGCGCGGTCGCGTTGGTCGCGTTGGTCGCGTTGGACCACGCCGCGGCCACGCCGGCCGCCTCGTGCTCGGCCCGGGCCAGATCCGGGCCGGCGAAGGCGACCACGTCCGGACGACGGCGGCGCGGGGTCGCCGTGCTGGCCGTCAGCCAGGCCGTGGCCGACGGCGCCACGACCACCGGGACGCCCCGCAGCGACGGCAGCGTGCCCCAGGGCAACTGGCCGAGCACGCCGGTCGAGACGATCACCAGCCGGCGCCCGCTGATCGCCAGCGGGGCGATCAGCGCGGCGTCCAGCTCCGCCGCCGAGCGATCGAACGACGCCCGGACGGCCGCACGCAGGCCGCCGGGCAGCCGCGGCTGGGCCAGCACGTCGAGGTCGGCCCGGACCCGCCGGACCTGCTCGGTCACGGCCACGGCGCGGCCCAGCTCGTGCAGCCGCAGCCGCCCGGCATCGACCACGACCGCGTGCAGGGCTCCGGCAGCCTCGGCGAACACGACCATCACCGCATCGGCGGCCGCGACACCGGCCCGGACCTCGGCCAGCCCGGCGACGGGGCGGGCCGCGCCCGCACCGGCCTGGGTCCAGCCGCGGGCCGCAATCGCCCGCTCCAATTCTCGGCGGCGGCGCAGCAGCGGTTCCGACGCCGCGCGGTCCTGGGCCACCGCCCGCAACGCCTCGACCGTCTGCCGCAGTTCGGCCAGCAGTTCGGCCGCGGCCTCGTCCTCGGGCGGGCGGACGGCGGGCAGCCGGGTCGACACCGCCCGGGCCCGCTCGGCCGCGGCCAGCACTTCGGCCGGGCGGCCCCGGCCCAGGGCCAGCGACAGCCCGAACTCGGCCAGGCGGCGACCATGGATGGCTGAGGCCGTCTGCAGGTCGACGCTGCCGAAACTGGCCTGGTAGGCCGACAGCTCCCCGAGCCCGACCCGCACCTCGCGAGCCGCCCGGGCCGGGTCGCCGCGCGCCGCGTCGAGGCGGGCCTGGACGTAGCGGGTGTGCAGCCGGGCCGTGATCGGATCACGGCGGCCGGCCGGCCCGACGTTCGCGGCGACGGCGACGGCGGCTCCGATGTTGCCGCTGCTGAGGTGGGCCTCGGCGGCAATCAGGCCGGCGGCCCGGGCCGGCAGCCGCAGGCCCTCGTTGAGCAGCTCGCCCCGCAGCCGGAGCGCGGGTTCCACGAGCCGGGCCCCGGGCCGTCCCGCGGCCAGGTCGGCCTGCAGCAGCACCAGTTCCGCGCTGCGCCGCCACCGGTCGTTGCCGCGCCGTCGGAACCGGTCGCGAGCCCGGCCCGCGAAGCGCCGGGCCGTCCCGACGTCGCCGGCGACCAATGCGCACCGCGCCCGTTCGAGTTCGGATTCGGCCAGATCCTGCATCAGCCGGTCCCGACGGAAGATGTCGGAGGCATCGGCCAGCACGTCGTCGGCCTCGCGGACGAGCCCGGTCTCGGCCAGCATCCGGGCCCGATCGAGCAGCAGGATCCCGCGGGACACGTCGACGTCCAACCGATCGGCTTCGTCGATGACCCGCAACGCCAGCGGCAGATCGCCCCGCAGGAACTCCAGGTAGCCGAGGTTGGCCAGGGCCTTGAACGCGAGCGCGCCCAGGTCGTCGGCCCGGGCCAGCTCTGCGCACTGGGTCAGGTCAGCGCGCGCCTCGCGCAGTTCGCCGCGATCGAGATGCACGGCGCCGCGGTTGAGCAGCACCCGGCATTGCTCGCGCACGGGCGCGTCGGCGAACCACTTCGCGGCCTCATCGAATTCGTACAGGGCCTCGCCCGGGCGGCCGGCGCGCAGCAGGAACAAGCCGCGTTGGTTGTGCAGTGACACCGACAACGAGGTCAGCCCGGTCGCCGCCGCGTCCAGGCGACGCATGGCGTGATCGAAGCCGTACAGCTCGAACTCGGCGTTCGCGAGCGTGATGATGATCTGGGTGACGACGGTGAGCCGATCATCGTCCTCGGCCGGAACGACGACCTGGCCGACGAGGTCGAGCGCACGGCTCAGCAGCCGGGCAGCCCGAAGCGGCTGACCGGCCTCGTTGGCGGCGAGACCGCGCGCATGGAGGTTCCGGGCCGCGGAGACAGGTGTGACCGCGGCCGACTCCACCGGAGCGCTAGATCTCAATCGACGGCGTGACCACGGCAGACTGCGTGCTGCCCTTCGGCGGGCGCAACACGAACTGGGCCAGGCCACGCGGCACGTCGTCGAAGACGAAGCGGCCGTCGGGGTCAGCAGCGGCGTGGTGACTGCCGTCGACGGCGCGCAGTTCGATCGACACCCCGCCGCCGGGCACCAGCCAGCCGTCGATGCGGGCCCGGTCGGCCGACATCGGCGTGATCGTCACCATCGTCGTCAGGCTGGCGCTCGTGAACGTCACCGTCTGGGCCTCGGTAGCTTCTTCCGAACGCACGCCGACGGCCTCGCCGCTGCGCTGCAGTTCGGCGATCTCGGCGTGCAGCGCGTCGAGCGTGATCCCGAACTGGATGCGTTCGACCAGCCCGGCCGGCACCGGATCCACGGTGTCGTACCAGCTGGCGAGCTGGTTCAGAATCTCGACGTCGTCGGCGTCGATGGTTCCGGCCGCGAGTTCGTTGAGGTCGGGGTTGCTTGACTGGGGGGTCATCAGCTCTCCCATGCGGGGTCGTTGGCGAGTTGCAGGCGCAGTTTGGCCAGGCAGCGGCCGCGGGTGGGCCCGATGCTGCCGACGGGCATGCCGAGCGATCTCGCCACGTCCGCGTAGTCGGGACGGTCGGCGAAGGCGATCACGCGGAGCAGTTCACGGCACCGCGGCGGAAGTTCGGCCAAGTGGTGCCACAGCCGCGCGTCTCCGTCGGCGCGCACGACCACGGCCTCGGGCAGGTCGTCGGCCGGAGTGATCAGGTCGCCGGCGTCGAACTCCGTCGGCTCCACCCGGTCCTCGCGCTTGGTCACCCGCCATGCCTCGCGCCGGGCGCTGACGATCAGCCACTGGAGCACGGCCTGGGGATCGCTGATCGAGGCCGCGCTGCGCACGAGGGCCAGCCACGACGTCTGCAGGACGTCCTCGGCCGAGTCGCGGTCCACCCGTTGCGCGCGCACGGTGTGCCACAGGATCGGGGTAACCAACGCGACCAGTTCGGCCATCTTGACCGCGTCGCCGGCCCGATAGGCCTCGAACAGGCTGGCCGCTCGGGAGGCGAGCGTCTCGGACACTGGATCCGCCTCGATCATGGTCGCTCGATCCCGACCCGGGCCGTGATCGCGTTCCAGGCCCGAGCGACCGAAGCTGGCCGGATCGGGCGCATCGAGCGGCCCGCAGCCGCCATCGAGCAGGGATTGGGCCAGTTCGCCGGCCAGGACCGGCGCGGCGAACGACGTGCCGCTCCAGGTGCCGAAGCCGCTCGCGTAGTTGTCCGGGTCGACCGTTTCCCGCCAACCGTCGCCAGGCACATGCACACGATAGGACGGTTCGCCCGATGCGTCGAACGTCACGGGGAAGGTGCTGACCAGACCGGCCCCGGGGCGGTGGCAGCGCACCCACGGCCCGCCGTTGCTGAACAGGGCGACGGTCCCGTTGGGGTTGAGCGCGCCCACGCTGAGCAACGGCACGTAGTCGGCGTCGAACGAACTGAACCGCCCGCCCGGGTAGGGCGTGAACGCGGCCGGGAACATCGGCCGGGCCGTCGAATCGTTGCCCGCGGAGGCGACCACGACCACGCCGGCCCGGCTCAGCGCCTGCAGCGGGTGGAGCAGTTGCGAATCGAAGGTCAGGTCGTCGGGTTGCTCGTGGTAGTAGCCGAGCGAGAGGGAGACGACGTCGATGAGCGCGTCCATGTCGCCGGAGGCTTGGGCCAGCTGCTGGCGGATGGCCAGGAGCTTGAGCGTGTTGAGCAGATCGCTTTCGGCGACCACGCCGTCGCTCGGCATGACCCGGATGGCGAGAATGTCGGCGTCCGGGCAGGCCTGCCGAATCAGGCCGGCGATGAACGTGCCGTGGCCGGCGTCGGTGTCGAGCACACCCTCGAACGGGTCGTCGATCACTCCGGTGACCTCGGGATCGGTCACCGGGTCGTGGCTGCCGATCGGCATACCCAGCACGGAGATGTCGCGCTGGACGATGTCGGCCGGCAACCACGGATGATCGCCGACGCCGGTGTCGAGCACGGCGACGACCGGCCGGCGGGAGCTCAGCTCGTTGTCGGCGCGACGATGCGGTGGTGGTCCTAACCAGGTGACCGGCATCCGGCCGCCCCAGCCACCGAACCGGCTGCCGGGCTGAGGGCTGCCCGACGTGTACGGGCTACCCGAGGTGTACGGACTGCCCGAGGTATAGGGGCTCCCGGACGTATACGGGCTCCCGGACGTATACGGGCTACCCGACGTATACGGGCTCCCGGACGTATACGGGCTACCCGACGTGTACGGGCTACCCGACGTGTACGGGCTACCCGACGTGTACGGGCTACCCGACGTGTACGGGCTACCCGACGTGTACGGGCTGCCCGAGATGTGCGTGGTGGCCGTCATCAGGTGGTCGAGGCTGATGTGCTGATGCCCGCCGTCCTCGGCCCCGATGAGCGTCCGGAACGTCTGCAGCACGCCCCAGGCATCAGGAGGCGCGGCCGGGCCGCGGCCGGCCGGGACGAGTTGGACCGGCTTGGACAGGAACATGGTCTCGTCCTGAGTCCCGGCCCGGTGGGCCAGTTCGGCGGTGGAGCCGTGCCCGCCGGCCGGGTCGTGGACAACCTGCAGGCCGTTGCGGGCAGCCGCCTCCTCGAGCGTGTTCAGCGCCTCGTCGGACGCGGCGCCGCTGACGATCAGGCGGTCGCCGATGTACACGGTCGGCCGGATCGCGGCCTGCCCGTCGACCCGCAGCGCGGTCGAGGGATCCAGCACACAGGCGTTGTGGTGGGCCATCACGTGCGCCGGCGGCACCGGCAGCGGTTTGCGGCCCGGCGCCGCTTGGCGCGATCCCGGTCGCCCGCCGTTTGTGCTTGGCGGCTGTGCTGGCGTGTCCATGTCCACCTCAGCTTCACAAGAGGGCCCGAGCCCTGGGGAGCGTAAGGCGCGGCGACCGACTGCACCAGATCAACACACGCAAACGCGATTTTCACCGATATAGGAGGCGCGCAGCTGTGACCTGATACATCGCGGGGCGACGTATCAGTGCGGGGGCGCCGGTCTCCTGAGTGATCGTCGGAGGTGAGCTATGACGACCGAGCACAACGCGGGAGCGTTCCCCGCTGATCGGCACGTCTCGACCGTTCTGGCCGGGGGGCAGGACGGGGCGGGCTCACCGCCGTGGCGCGGCAGTTCGTCCGGGCGCGATGGGCGCCCGGACATCGGGACGGCCGCGCCGGCTGGACGCCTGGGGTCGGCCGCAGCACAGGACTCGGGGGACGTGCCGGTACCGGCACCCGATGCTGCGGTCGATCCCTGGCCCACCTGGGCCCGTCCCCAACTGCACGCGGCCGTCACCCTCGCCGCACAGGTCGGGCGGCAGCACACCCACCGCGCGCTGGCCACCGAGCTCTACCGCGACTGGTACAGCCCGGCCATCGGCCGCTCGGCCGACCCGGCCCGGTCAGCCCGGCCACTGGCCGGCACCTACCGGAGCGCCCACGCCGGCAGCGGCACCCGAATCCTGGCCGACGGCATCGCCCTGGTCGACCGGCACGACGCTGTGGGCCGCGACGGCTGGTGGCGCACCTGGAACGACGCCTGGACCCCGACCGCCAGCCGCCGGCACAGCGTGCGCGTGCTGCTGTCCCCTGCACCCGATCGGCTGGCCGACTTCGTCACTACCGTGACGGCGGCCCTGCGCGAGACGTCCACGCCCTGGCTGCTGGCCTGCGCAACCGACGCGCGCCGGCTGAGCCGCAGCGGCAGCGCCGTCCTGTACGTGCCCGGCCTGGACGCGCTGCGGGCCGGGCTGCTCACCCTGCTGCGGCCGATGCTGCAGCCGATCGCGCCTCCGCTGTGCCTGCCGCTGGCGCCCGGAGCCGCGCTGGCCGAGTTTCCCGGCGACGGGGCCAGCTTCGGGGCCCGACGGTGCCACCTGATCGCGCAGGCACTGCAGCGTCCGGCCGCCCAGGCCACGCCGCTGGACGTCCTCGCCGAGGTCTTCGCCGCCAACGGCATCGACCCACGGACTCCGTACCGGGCCGCCTCGAACTGAGCCGGCACAAGGAACGGCGACGGCCCGGCAGCACCTCGGGAGGGACTGCCGGGCCGTCGGCCGAGCGTGGAGTGGGTCAGGCCTGGCTGACGTCCTCGAGCAGGTTGCGGGTGCGGTTCGAGTCGACCGGGATGCCCGGGCCCATCGTCGTGCTGAACGTGACCTTGCGCAGGAACTTGCCCTTCGAGGACGACGGCTTGGACCGCAGCACCTCGTCGAGCGCGGCGCCGTAGTTCTCGACGAGGTGCTCGGCGCTGAAGGACGCCTTGCCGATCACCAGGTGCAGGTTGGCCTGCTTGTCGACCCGGAACGCGATCTTGCCGCCCTTGATGTCGGTGACCGCCTTGGCCACGTCGGGCGTCACAGTGCCCGTCTTCGGGTTGGGCATCAACCCGCGCGGGCCGAGCACGCGGGCGATCCGGCCGACCTTGGCCATCTGGTCGGGCGTGGCGATCGCGGCGTCGAAGTCGAGGAAGCCCTCGGTGATCTCGGCGATCAGGTCGTCGCTGCCGACCTTGTCGGCGCCGGCGGCGCGGGCCTCTTCGGCCTTGTCACCGGTGGCGAAGACGATGACGCGGGCGGTCTTGCCGGTGCCGTGGGGCAGGCTGACCGTGCCACGCACGATCTGGTCGGCCTTGCGGGGGTCGACGCCCAGGCGCATGGCCACCTCGACGGTGGAATCGAACTTGGTCGGCGTCGCCTGCTTGGCGATGTTGGCCGCCTCGAGCGGCGAGTAGATCTTGTCCGGCTCGATGAGGTCGGCGACGGCCCGATATGCCTTGCTGCGCTTCATTGCTGTACTCCATCTCCCGCGGCGGACCGCGGCTCAGTGGTCAGCGGGCGCCGGCTCTCGGCGCCCTCCCACGCGTGCTGGTGGTGCTCAGCCCTCGACGGTGATGCCCATCGAACGGGCCGTGCCGGCGATGATCTTGGCGGCCTGGTCGACGTCGTTGGCGTTGAGGTCTTCCATCTTGGTCTCGGCGATCTCGCGCACCTGCTTCATCGACACCTTGGCCACCTTGGTCTTGTGCGGCTCGCCGCTGCCCTTCTCGACTCCGGCGGCCTTGAGCAGCAGGCGCGCGGCCGGCGGCGTCTTGGTGACGAAGGTGAAGGAGCGGTCCTCGTAGACCGAGATCTCGACCGGGACGATCTGCCCGCGCTGCGACTCGGTGGCCGCGTTGTAGGCCCGGCAGAACTCCATGATGTTGACGCCGTGCTGGCCGAGGGCCGGGCCGACCGGCGGCGCCGGGTTCGCGGCACCAGCCTGGATCTGCAGCTTGATGACCGCGGCGAGCTTCTTCTTGGGAGGCATGACTTCTCTTCTTCTCGACTTCTTGTGGGGATGCTCTGCGCGGGCGCTAGAGCTTGGAAACCTGGCTGAACGACAGCTCGACGGGCGTCTCGCGGCCGAAGATCGACACCAGCACGTGCAACTTCTGGTGGACCGGGTCGATCTCGCTGATCGTGGCCGGCAGCGTGGCGAACGGGCCGTCCATGACCGTGACCGACTCGCCGACCTCGTACTCGACCAGCGCGACCTGCGGCTTGTCGGCGGCGACGGCACCACCACGGCCGCTGGCCACCGATGCCGCCTTCTGCGTGGCCGGGGCGAGGATCTTGACGACCTCGTCCAGGGTCAGCGGCGACGGCCGGGACGTGGCCCCGACGAAGCCGGTGACGCCGGGGGTGTTGCGGACCGCGCCCCACGACTCGTCGTTGAGATCCATCCGCACCAGGATGTAGCCGGGGAACACCTTGCGCTGGACCTGCTGGCGCTTGCCGTTCTTGATCTCGACGACCTCTTCGGTGGGCACCTCGACCTGGAAGATGTAGTCCTCCATGTCGAGGGACTGGATGCGGCTCTCGAGGTTGGTCTTCACCTTGTTCTCGTAGCCCGCGTAGGAATGCACCACGTACCAATCGCCGAACGCGGTGCGCAATTCCCGGCGCAGGGCCTCGACCGGGTCCTCGTCGTCGGCGACCGCCGTGTCGGCGCCGTCGGCCGGCTCGTCCGCGGCAGCGGCCGCCTCGGCCGACTCGGCCGGCTCGGTAACGCTCGCCGCACTGTCGGCCGTGGGCTCGGCCAGCTCGTCGATGACGCCCAGCACGGCCGGGTCGAGGTCGTCGTTGTCGGCCGCGGTGGCCACCGGCTCGTCCTCGTCGGCGCCCAGCAGCCGGGCGGCCGAGGCGAGGTCGGCGGGACCGTCGTCGGCCGACTCGGCCGACTCGCTGCGGGCATTGCCGAACGGGTCGCCGAGCTCAGGGTGCTCGTCGCCGGGAGCGGCGACGTCGTCGTACTCGGACACTGTCTCTCTTCTCTTGCTCGTTGGCGGACTCTCGCTGGGCGCCGTTGGGCACCTGGTGCTAGCCGAAGACCAGCAACACCAGCTTGGCGAATCCGATGTCCAGCCCGGCGACGATGGCCACCATGATCACCACGAAGATGATCACGACGATGGAGTACGTCACGAGCTCCTGGCGCGAAGGCCACAGGACCTTGCGCATCTCCGAGATGCTCTCGCGGACGAAGCGCGCGGGAGCCCAGTCGCGGCCACCCGACGGGCGGGACGCGGCGGACTCGGTGCGGGTCGCGGTCACGAGCTCTCCTCTCGAACGTCTCTACGGTGCTGCGCAGGGGCGGCAGGACTCGAACCTGCAACCGCCGGTTTTGGAGACCGGTGCTCTACCAATTGAGCCACGCCCCTCCGAGGACTGGCGAAGCGTGACAGGGTCTGACACGGCCTGCACCTACCCGCCGATGAGCATGCTGACGCACGGCCACAGCGGACCCCGGTGCCTTACTCTACGGGTCGAGGCGCCTGGCCTCCAACCCGCCGGTCAACGAGCGGCCGTAGGTCGCCTTCCCTGCCCAAATGCCGATGAGCGCTCGCGCGAAGAGGGCGCTGACAGGCCGAAGGCCTGTGTGGCGCGCCGGATCCCCCCGAGCTTGCGAGTGGGGGTGACGGGGCGGCAGCCAGCGCAGAATAGGATTTGGCGTATGGGAGCTCGCGTATCGGACCGTATTGCCGCCATCGCCGAATCGGCCACCCTGGCCGTGGACGCCAAGGCCAAGGCCCTCAAGGCCGCCGGCCGGCCCATTATCGGCTTCGGCGCCGGTGAGCCCGATTTCCCGACCCCCGACTACATCGTCGAGGCCGCGGTGGCCGCCTGCCGCAACCCCAAGTACCACCACTACACCCCGGTGGCCGGGCTGCCCGAGCTGCGGGCGGCCGTGGCGGCCAAGACCCTGCGCGACACCGACTACCAGGTCGAGGCCGGCCAGGTGCTGATCACCAACGGCGGCAAGCAGGCCGTCTACAACGCGTTCGCCACGCTCCTGGACCCGGGCGACGAGGTGCTGGTCATCGCGCCGTACTGGACCACCTACCCCGAGGCCATCAAGCTGGCCGGCGGCGTTCCGGTCGAGGTGGTCACCGACGAGACCGCGGGCTACCTGGCCACCGTCGAGCAGCTCGAGGCCGCCCGCACCGAGCGCACCAAGGTGCTGCTGTTCGTGTCGCCGTCCAACCCCACCGGCGCGGTGTACCCGCCCGAGCAGGTCGCGGCGATCGGCCGGTGGGCGGCCGAGCACGGCCTGTGGGTGGTCACCGACGAGATCTACGAACACCTCGTCTACGGCGACGCGAAGAACGTCTCGATCGCCACCGTCGCCCCCGAACTCGGCGACCGGGTGGTCGTGCTCAACGGCGTGGCCAAGACCTATGCGATGACGGGCTGGCGGGTGGGCTGGCTGATCGGCCCGACCGACGTGGTCAAGGCCGCCACCAACCTGCAGTCGCACGCCACCTCGAACGTGTCGAACGTGGCCCAGGTGGCCGCCCTGGCCGCGGTCAGTGGCGACCTGTCGGCCGTGGCCGAGATGCGGGCCGCGTTCGACCGCCGCCGCAAACTGATCGTCGGGCTGCTCAGCGACATTCCCGGGATCGTGTGCCCCGAGCCGGAAGGCGCGTTCTACGCCTACCCGTCGGTCAAGGGGCTGCTGGGCAAGCCGCTGCGGGGCAAGGTGTCGCAGACTTCGGCCGAACTGGCCAACGTCATCCTGGATGAGGCCGAGGTCGCCGTCGTGCCCGGCGAGGCGTTCGGCACCCCCGGCTACCTGCGGCTGTCCTACGCCCTGGGCGACGACGACATCGCCGAAGGCATCGGCCGCATCGCCAAACTCGCCGCGGGCTGATCCGGCACTTTCAGGCACGACCGCACTCGTGGTATATACTAATGGTAGCTACCATTCGAGGAGCGAGCATGGCAGGCAAGGCGATCGCAAGGCTTTTCACTCACGGCAGGAGCCAGGCAGTGCGGCTGCCCAAGGAGTTCCGACTGCCAGGCGACCGGGTGCGCGTCCGGCATGTGGGCGACGGCGTGCTGCTCGAGCCGATCGCAGCTGATGTCGATGCATGGTTTGCCGAGTTGGATCGCTTCGCCGACGTGCCGCTGTTTGAGGACGGCAGGAACCAACCGCCAACGCCTGCCGCGGAGAACGTGTTCGAGTGAAATACCTGCTCGACACCAACGCGGTGGTCGCACTGCTCCGCAACGAACCCCCCAAGGTGCGGGGTCGCTACCGGAAGGCGGAAGCGGGCGGCGACCACCTCGCGCTCTCGTCTGTGGTCTTGTTCGAGTTGTGGTACGGCGTGGCGAAGAGCAGCCGGGTGCAGGAAAATACCGAGCGCCTGCGGATACTGCTGTCCGGCGAGATGGAGCTGCTGGATTTCGATGACGAGGACGCCCGCACAGCCGGTCAGGTGCGCGCCGACTTGGAAAGGGCCGGCACCCCGATCGGCGCGTACGACCTGCTGATCGCCGGGCAGGCACTCCGGCGCGGCCTGACAGTCATCACGGCCAACACCTCCGAATTCGGCCGGGTTGACGGCCTGAACTGGGAGGATTGGACGGCCTGACGGCCAGTCGCGACGCCTGAGCCCCGGACCTAGGGCAGGGCGCCGGCTTGGGTCAGGATGGCCAGCGATTTCGGGAACTGCTTGAGGGCGGCGGCCAGGTCGGCCGGGTTGGCGATGCGCCAGGCGTTGGCCTTGGCGTAGCAGCGCAGGGCCGCGTCCCAGCTGGCCGGTCCGGCCGCGTCCCGCGCCGCCTCGAGGGCCGCGGAGCCCTTGTCGTAGGTGACGAAGTAGTAGTCGTTCTCGTCCGGGCCGTACGACTCGGTGGAGCGGTCCACCGTTCCCGGCGACTCCAGCGTCCCCGGCCGCTCGAAGTCGCCGTCGACGAGATGCTCGGCGTAGTTGGCGAAGGCCTCGTCCAGCCACGGGTGCAGGGCCTGCGAGTCGCCGACCATGGCGTAGAACCACTGGTGCGCGGTCTCGTGCACGGCGACCAGCCGGGAACCGTCCAGCATCAGAATGGAGCTCGGGTACTCGATGCCGCCTCCCCCGGCCGGGACCCGGGCCACCGACAGGGACGGGAACGGGAACGGCCCGAACCGGGCCGCGAGCGAGGTGATCGCCCGCTCGAACTCGGGCACGAGCTGGTCACGCAAGGTCGCGCTGTAGGCGCCCAGGCGCAGGTGCACGCCCTGCACGACCTTGTCGGCCACCGCGAACGGCCCGACCGACACGCTGACGTCGCGGGCCGTGGCCACGTGCGAGCGCCAGGTGCGCAGGCCGCTCGACGCCGGCGGCGGATCGGCCGGGTCGCCGGACATGATGACGGTGTCCTGGGCCGGGGCGTGCACCGTGAGCGTGGTGTCCATCGCCTCGCTGGTGGCACTCTCGGCCGTGAACTGGAGCATGTCCTCCTCGTGCCAGCCGACGCCGCGCTCCCACGCGAGCAGGGGCTGGGCCGAGCCGATCCAGGCGAACCGGCGACCGTTGTCGTCGGCCCGGCCGAACCGGTCGAACGACTGCGCGCCGATCGTGACCGTGAAGGCCAGGTCGGCGTTCGACGGTGGTCCCGGCGGCCACGGTGTGCGCGAACGGAATGTGCAGCAGGCCGCCCTGGGTGCTCGCGGCCGCCGCGGCCCGCGTGTATCCGGCCCGGCCGCCACCGTGGTCGGCCGTGGCCGCGGTGACGACGATCTTGTTGCCGGCCGCGACCGTCGGCGCCGTGTTGGCGGTGAGCCGGAAGACCAGTTCGCTGATCGGCTTGTCCGGGGTGAACGCGATGTGCTCGGTGCCGTGCGCGGTGGTCAGGTCGGGGCTGAACGTGAAGACCAAGGACACCTTCGGCCGGTGCGGATCGGGCGCCGCGTAGCCGGCCGGGCAGCCGCTCGGCGCCGGAGCGGACGAACCGGTGCTCGGCGCCGGGCTGGACGGGAACCCGGCCGAGGAGGACGGCGCGGCCCGGTGCGCGGACGGTGCCCCGTTGGTGACCGAGGTGCACGCGGCCAGCCCGATGGCCGCCACGATCGCGGCGGCCAACCGGACCCGGCCCAGCCTCACCCGGTCGCCTCGCTCCGGCGGACGATGGCGCGGGCCTTGGCCAGCACGGTCTGGCCGTTCACGGTGCTGGTCAGGTCGACCTCCACCGAGCCGTCGTCACGCACGGCCCGCACGGTGCCGCTGACGTGCAGCGTGGTGCCGTCGGGATCGGGCACCACCACCGGCCGGGTGAACCGCACGCTGTACTCCAGCACCGCGCCGGGATCGCCGGCCCAGTCGGTGACGACCCGGATGGCCGAGGCCATCGTGAACATGCCGTGCGCGATCACGTCGGGCAGCCCGACCGACTTCGCGAAGCGCTCGTTCCAGTGGATCGGGTTGAAATCGCGCGAGGCCCCGGCGTAGCGCACCAGGTCGACCCGCGCGATCGGGAAGTCCTGACCGGGCAACTCGGTACCCACCTCGACCGGGGTCATCGCTCGGGCCCCCGCGCGACGAGGGTGCCGAACGCGGTGAGCACGGCCTCGCCGTCCACCGTGCTGACGTCGGCCCGGGTGGTGACGAGGTCGTTGCCGGCCGCGGCCCGGATGGCGTCGATCGTGACCGCGACCTGCAGGACGTCGCCGGCCCGGATCGGGCGGGCGTGCACGAAGCGCTGCTCGCCGTGCACGACCCGCGAGTAGTCGATGCCGATCTCGGGGTCGTCGATGACCTGGTGGCCGGCCGGCAGGGTCATCACGATCGCGAACGTGGGCGGGGCGATCACGTCGGCGTAGCCAAGGGCCTGGGCCGCGGCCGGATCGCGGTACACGGGGTTGGGATCGTTGATCGCATCGGCGAATTCGCGGAT
Source organism: uncultured Actinomycetota bacterium (assembly GCA_963713245.1). Classification (GTDB taxonomy): domain Bacteria; phylum Actinomycetota; class Actinomycetes; order Mycobacteriales; family Jatrophihabitantaceae; genus CAVQKZ01. The sequence continues at coordinate 1,807,690 of CAVQKZ010000001.1, read as the reverse complement.
CTTCTCGCGGCCCACCTCGTAGGGCGCGGTCGGTGGGTAGGCGCGTCCGATGAAGGACGGATCGACGGGCATAGGCCAGACGCTAAACCAAGCGGGCCGCGATCAGCCCGATCCGCGGGCCACCGAGTCCAGCACGGACGCCGGCAGCGGGTCGTCGTAGCCCACGGTCAGGTTGTTGGCCCGCGCGGTGCCCTCGAGCAGGTACCAGACCCCGTCGCAGACGAACTCGGTGAACTTCTCGCGGGACATCGTGCGGCGGGCCAGCCACCACGAGCCGCTCGACTCGACGAAGCCGACGATCCCGTACGCGCCGGGCTCGGCCTTGGCCGCGTCGATGCCGAAGTGCATCAGCAGCACCTTGAGCACCGTGGCCACCTGGTCGGCGAGCGTGTTCTCGACCGATCTCGAGGGCCGAGCCGTTGCGGCGGTCACGCAGGAAGTAGTAGAGGTTGGGGTGCTCGTCGAGCCAGCCGATCGATCACCGCCACCGTGGCGGTGATGACCTGGCGCGGCGTCGAGTCGGCCGAGAGCCGCAGCAGAGGCAGCACGCCGGCCAGGACGGTGGCCACCACCCCGTCGGCGATGGCCTGCCGGAGTTCCTCGCGGTCGCGGAAGTAGCGGTACAGCACGGTGCGGCTGACCCCGGCGGCCGCGGCGATCTGCTCGGCGCTGGCGTCCGGGCCGTGCTCGTCGATGGCCCGCCCGCCCGCGGCCACGAACGCGGCCCGACGCCGGACCCGGTGCTCGGCCCAGCGCCGCCGGCGACCGTCGGCGGCCTGGTCGTGCCGGCCGCTCGGGCGCCTGGCCGGCCCGCGACCAGGAGCGACCAGCTCACCAGCCGCCTCGCTCGACATTGCCCCCCGGGTCGCTCGCTGTGCCGCGAGCCTAATGCGAACCAGGGCTAGCCCGGACGTACTGTCGCGCCAATCTCCCCGGCGTGTTGATCATGTCTTGGCCCCGAGCACAACGAAGCCCCGCCGGCATGACCGGCGGGGCTCCCTTGGTACGACTTCGTGCGGACGGGCTCAGCGCGTCTCGCGGTGCTCGGTGTGCTTGCCGCAGTTCGGGCAGAACTTGTTCATCGCCAAGCCGGTCGGGGTCGTTGCGACGGTTCTTCTTGGTGATGTAGTTGCGGTGCTTGCACACCTGGCACGCCAAGGTGATCTTCGGACGTACGTCGGTGGCTGCCACGGTAGTGCCTTTCGTAGTGTTCGGATGAACCGGCCGATGCACCGGCCGGGTCGTAGCGAGGGCCGGACTTGAACCGGCGACACAGCGATTATGAGCCGCTTGCTCTACCAGACTGAGCTACCCCGCCCCAGGCGGCCGCCGGGCGAGATCGCTCGGGGCCGCCGGAGCCCCCTTACGGAATCGAACCGTAGACCTTCTCCTTACCATGGAGACGCTCTGCCGACTGAGCTAAGGGGGCAGTCGCGAACGCCTGTCGCGGTGCCGGCGAGACCGGCTTCGCGCGGCGTTCACGCCAGCGCACGAGCTTACACGACGCCGACGACTGCGCAATCTCACGCGCCATCGCGGCGATCCCACGGCGGCACCCGGTCGGCTGTTCGACCAGCCTGCGCACGGTCACGATTCCTTGAGAACGCCGTGCTCGTTCATCAGAGACTGCCGGACGAGATTCTGACAGGAGCTGAGATCGCCCGTCGACCGGCGCTGTATCGAGGTCCCAGCACGAGCGACGCTGCTGGCGGGAGGCGGTGACCCGCGCACGGCAGCATGCGCGACCGGCGTCGGCGCCGCCGGGCCGGGCCAGCATCCCGGCGCGCACCCTGCGCACCGACCGCTGGTGGCAGGCCCCGCTGACCACGTTCGTCGCTGCTGTCGCGTCTGGGTGCTCTACGCGGTGGTGCGCACCGCCAGCCAGCGCGCCTACTTCGTCGACGAAGTACCACTACCTGTCGCCGTTCTCCTCGCCCTGCGTCACGGCGTCGTGCCCGTCCGGCGGCGCGCGACTTCGGCACCTGGTTCGGCCACTTCCCGCCGTTCATCCCGCTGGCGATCCTGGTGCTGCCGTTCCTGCTCGGCTTCCGGCTGACCTGCTACTACTACCGCAAGGCCTACTACCGCGCGTTCTGGCAGTCGCCGCCGGCCTGCGCGGTCGCCGAGCCGCACGGCAAGTACACCGGCGAGACCCGCTTCCCGCTGATCATGCAGAACGTGCACCGCTACTTCTTCTACGCCGCGGCTGCTCATCTCGCTGATCAACACCTGGGACCTGATCCGGGCCTTCCGCGGCGCCGAACGGCAGCTTCGGCATCGGCCTGGGCACGCTGATCATGCTGGTCAACGTCGTGCTGCTGTGGACGTACACCGCTGTCGTGCCACTCGTGCCGGCACATCATCGGCGGGCGGCTGCGGCACTTCTCGCGCCCACCCGCTGCGCTACCAGGCCTGGACGTTCGTCTCCAAGCTCAACACCAGGCACATGCAGCTGGCCTGGGCCACGCTCGGCACGCTGATGCGTGACCGACGCCTACATCGCGCTCGTCGCCTCCGGCGCGTTCAGCGACCCGCGCATCTTCAACTGACAGGAGCGACCCTCCGTGAGCGAGATCGAGAAGCACAACTACGACGTCCTGATCATCGGCGCCGGCGGCGCCGGGCCTGCGCGCGGCCATCGCCGCGCGCGAGGCCGGCATGCGGGTCGCGATCATCTGCAAGTCGCTGTTCGGCAAGGCGCACACCGTCATGGCCGAGGGCGGCATCGCCGCGTCGATGGGCAACGTCAACAGCAACGACAACTGGCAGGTGCACTTCCGCGACACCATGCGCGGCGGCAAGTTCCTGAACTCCTGGCGGATGGCCGAGCTGCACGCCAAGGAGGCGCCCGACCGGGTCTGGGAGCTCGAGACCTACGGCGCGCTGTTCGACCGCACGCAAGGAAGGCAAGATCAGCCAGCGCAACTTCGGCGGCCACGAGTACCCGCGGCTGGCCCACGTCGGCGACCGCACCGGCCTGGAGCTGATCCGCACCCTGCAGCAGAAGATCGTCTCGCTGCAGCAGGACGACGCCAAGGCGAACGGCGCCGACCGGTGCCGACGACGCGCAAGCTGAAGGTGTTCGCCGAGTGCACGATCACCGAGCTGCTCAAGCGACGACGACGGCGCGATCGCCGGCGCGTTCGGCTACTGGCGCGAGTCCGGCCGCTTCGTCGCTGTTCAAGGCGCCGGCCGTCGTGCTGGCCACCGGCGGCATCGGCAAGTCGTTCAAGGTCACGTCGAACTCGTGGGAGTACACCGGCGACGGGCACGCGCTGGCCCTGCGGGCCGGCTCGACGCTGCTCAACATGGAGTTCATCCAGTTCCACCCGACCGGCATGGTCTGGCCGCCGTCGGTCAAGGGCATCCTCGTCACCGAGTCGGTCCGCGGTGACGGCGGCGTGCTGCGCAACTCCGAGGGCAAGCGGTTCATGTTCGACTACGTCCCGGCGGTCTTCCGCGGGCAGTACGCCGAGACCGAGGACGAGGGCGACCGCTGGTACACCGACCCCGACCACAACAAGCGCCCGCCGGAGCTGCTGCCGCGCGACGAGGTGGCCCGGGCGATCAACTCCGAGGTCAAGGCCGGCCGCGGCTCGCCGCACGGCGGGGTGTTCCTCGACATCGCCTCCCGCCGCACGCCGGCCGAGAATCCTCAAGCGGCTGCCGTCGATGCACCACCAGTTCAAGGAGCTGGCCGACGTCGACATCACCGCCGAGCCGATGGAGGTCGGCCCGACCTGCCACTACGTGATGGGCGGCGTCGAGGTCGACCCCGACACCGCAGCCGCGGCCCGGGTGCCGGGCCTGTTCGCGGCCGGCGAGGTGGCCGGCGGCATGCACGGCTCGAACCGGCTCGGCGGCAACTCGCTGTCGGACCTGCTGGTGTTCGGCCGGCGGGCCGGCGATCGGCGCCGCCGACTACGTCGCACGGGCTCGGGCGGCACCCAGCCGACGGCTCGAGCCAGGCGCAGCTCGACGGCGGCCGAGCGGACCGCGCTGGCGCCGTTCGACCGCTCCGGCGGCGAGCGCGCCGAGAACCCGTACACGCTGCACCAGGAACTGCAGCAGACGATGAACGACCTGGTCGGCATCATCCGCAAGGCCGAGGAGATCGAGGCCGCGCTGGACAAGCTCGGCGGAGCTCAAGGCAGCGGGCGGCCAACGTCGCGGTCGAGGGCCACCGGCAGTTCAACCCGGGCTGGCACCTCGCCCTGGACCTGCGCAACATGCTCGCCGTCAGCGAGTGCGTGGCCCGGGCCGCGCTGCTCCGGCAGGAGTCGCGCGGCGGCCACACCCGCGACGACTTCCCGAAGATGGAGCCGGAGTGGCGCCAGATGAACCTGATCTGCGCCGCCGCGCGGCGACGGCATCGACGTCGTCGAGCAGCCGATGTCGCCGATGCGCGACGACCTGATCGCGCCTGTTCGAGCGCGACGAGCTGGCGAAGTACCTGACCGACGACGAGCTCGAGCGCGCTCGGCCGAACGCGTGCCGAGGAGAGCGCATGACCTACGACGCGAAGTTCCGGGTGTGGCGCGGCGACGCCGACGGCGGCGAGCTCGCCGACTACACCGTCGAGGTGAACGAGGGCGAGGTCGTCCTCGACATCATCCACCGGCTGCAGGCCACCCAGGCCGGCGACCTGGCCGTGCGGTGGAACTGCAAGGCCGGCAAGTGCGGCTCGTGCAGCGCCGAGATCAACGGCCGGCCGCGGCTGCTGTGCATGACCCGCATGTCGACGTTCACCGAGGACGAGACGATCACCGTGACCCCGCTGCGGACGTTCCCGGTGATCAAGGACCTCGTCACCGACGTCTCGTTCAACTACACGAAGGCCCAGGAGGTCCCGGCGTTCGCGCCGCCGGCCGGGCTGGCCCCGGGCGAGTACCGGATGGCCCAGGTCGACGTCGAGCGCTCGCAGGAGTTCCGCAAGTGCATCGAGTGCTTCCTGTGCCAGGACGTCTGCCACGTCATCCGCGACCACGAGGACAACAAGGAGGCCTTCGCCGGGCCGCGGTTCCTGATGCGGATCGCCGAGCTGGACATGCACCCGCTCGACGCCGCTCGACCGGCCAAGCTGCCGCGCAGGAGGACGCACGGGCTCGGGCTGTGCAACATCACCAAGTGCTGCACCGAGGTCTGCCCCGAGCACATCAAGATCACCGACAACGCGCTCATCCCGATGAAGGAGCGCGTCGTCGACCGCAAGTACGACCCGCTGGTCTGGCTGGGCAGCAAGATCGGCCGTCGGCAGCTCGTAGCGCGGCGGCCCTATTCGCCGTCGGCGGCCGGCCGCAGAGCCAGCGCCACAGCGTCCTCGGCCGATCGACCGGCACGGCGCCGGGCACCGGCACGCCCTGGTGATCGAGCACCTGCCAGCCGCCGAGCGAGATCACCGGCACGCCGCCGCGCCGCTTGGCCAGGGCCAGCTCACTCAGCGTCCCCCACGAGCCGCCGACAACGATCACCGCGTCCGCGCTCCAGACAATGATCGCGTTACGGGCTTCGCCCATGTTCGTCACGATCACCGCGGACAGGTCGGGCGAAACGCCCGCTCGGCCGTCGTCCGGGCGTATTGCGATGACCAAGCCGTCCTCCGCGCGGACCCCCGCGGCCACGGCGGCCATGACCCCGTCGCCGCCGCCGCAGAGCACGACCGCACCACGTTCGGCCAGCAGTTGACCGACGCGGCGAGCGTTGACCGCCTCGGTCTCGGTGCAGTCACCGGGACCACAGACAGCGATCTGAAGCGGCACCCGTGGTTCTCCTCTGCCCGGGTTGCGGAGAGTATCGCGTCACGTCGGTTATCGGCAATTCGGCGCTAATGCCCACTGCGCCGCGGCAGTGCTCCCATTTATTAGCCGGGAAGGGATCCTAATTCAGCTCCCGCGGCATATGGTTCGGCGGTACTGCGACTGAGGAGAGTTGCAATGCCGAACGGAATTCCGGCCCGCCGGCCGCGGCATTACGGCCGACGATTCCGAACTGTGCTTTTTGTGAGCGTGCTGGCGCTGCTCGCCGCCGTTCCGGCCATCGCCGCCGACCGGGCGGCGGCCGATCCGACTCCCCCGGTGGTCAGCCCGCCGGACACCCCACTGCCGGCCGGGACGTACTGCAACCAGACGCCGACCCAGCCCGGCCCCGATCCGTCGTCCTACAACGGCCCGACCAAGGTGCTGCAGATCTTCGAGGAGAACGAGTCGTCGAGCATCGTCAACGCCGACACCAATGACGACGCCGACTTCGAGTTGAACACGCTCGGTAGTCAATGCGGGGTACTCAGCAACGCGCACGGCGAGACCCACGGGTCGGAGACGAACTACCTCGACGACGTGGACGGCGGCAACAACCCGCAGTGGACGCTGTGCGACCACGCGCCCAACCGGGCGGCCGGAACCTGCCCGTACGGCGCGTCGTCGCAGATCACCGCGCCGTCGATCTTCTCGCAGGTCGAGTCCAAGGACGGCGCGAACGGCTGGCGCGTCTACGGCCAGGACCAGACCGCGAACTGCCAGCTGTCCGACGGCGCCGGGCAACAATTCGTGGTCCGGCACAATGCCCCGCAATTCTTCACCGGCGTGAATTGCGCCGCGAATGACATTCCGTCCGGAGCCTGGCGATCGCAGCAGGGGCAGTTCTACCAGGACGTCGTCACCGGCAATCTGCCCGCGTTCGGAATGTACACACCGAATGACACCGACGACGGCCATGATCCCTCGACCTACGATCAGCCCAGCGTCAACGTGAGCAACCTCGACAATGCGCTGGCCAACCTCATGGCGCTGGTGCAGAGCGGCCCGGACTACCAGGCCGGCCGGCTCATCGTGATGGTGACCTTCGACGAGGGCACGACCACCGGCCGGGCGCCCTACACCGACGCCCGCACCGGTGAGGACTGCGCCGACCCGAGCCAGGGCGACACCAAGCCGTCCTGCCAGATCCTCACCTACGTGGCCGGCCGGTACGTGCCCTGGAGCAACGACAGCGACTTCACCACGCACTACAGCATGCTCAAGACCACCCAGCAGATCCTCGGCCTCACCCCGCAGAACGGCTACGCCTGGCTCGGGCACGCCGGCGACATGCTCACCAACGACTTCTACGACAAGTTCAAGCTGGCGCCGGACAGTTGGTCGACCGCGCAGCCGCCGCCGAGTCCGCCGACCGTCCCGTCGGCGCCGACCGCGGTCAGCGCGAGCGCCGGCAACGCGAACGCGACGGTGTCGTTCACCCCGCCGGCCTCGAGCGGCGGCGCGTCGATCAGCAGTTACACGGTGACGAGCAGTCCCGGTGCGGTCGTGGCCACCGGGCGCAGCACACCCATTGTCGTGACCGGCCTGACCAATGCCACCAGCTACACGTTCACGGTGACGGCGACCAACAGCTTCGGGGCGGGAGCCCCCTCGGCCGCAACCACCGCGGTCACCCCGATGGGCGTGGCCACCGGACCGGAACTGCTGCCCGACCCGGGCTTCGAGGCCGGCAACGGCGGTTGGGTGGCCTTCAAGATCGGGACGCTGAGCCGGGTGAGCACGCCCGTACACGGCGGCGGCCATGCCCTGCAGGTCGTCTCGCCCCAGAGCAGCGTGAGCCTGGTCGGGCTGACCCAGAACTCGGTGGTCAGCAACTCGGTGGCCGGCCAGACCTACACGGCGTCCTGTTACGTCCAGCCCACGACCGCGAACCTCAACGTGCAGATCCGGCTGCTCGAGTACACCCAGGACTACGGCACCAACACGCAAATTTCGCAGACGGTGCTGGCCAGCCTGCCCGTGAACACCTGGACGCTGGCCCGGGTCAGCGGGGTGGCCGCGAGTTCGGGGCACCGGGTCATCCCGCAGATCTATTCGACCAAGCAGACCAGCGCCAACGGCAATCTGCGCTACGACGACTGCTCGGTGCAGGCCGGCGTGCCGGTGGCCGTCACCCCGCCGGGCCCGCCGACGGCCGTGTCCGCCACGCCCGGCGACACCACCGCGACGGTGGCCTTCACGGCCCCGGCCGCCACCGGCGGCGCCGCCGTCACCGGCTACACCGTCACCTCCAGCCCGGGCGGGCTGACCGCCACCGGGACGGCCGGCCCGCTCACGGTGGCCGGCCTGACCGACGGGACCAGCTACACGTTCACCGTGCGGGCCACCAACAGCGCCGGGCCCGGTCCGGCCTCGGCACCGAGCAACAGCGTGACGCCCACGGCCGCGACGACGGTGCCGGGTGCGCCATCGGCGCCGGTGGCCACGGCCGGCGACGGCCAGATCGCGCTGAGCTGGACGGCTCCGGCCGGCACCGGCGGATCCGCGATCACCGACTACGTCGTCGCCTACAGCGTGGCTGGGCAGAACAACTGGAGCACCGTGGACGGCGGGTCGGCGGCCACCTCGGCCACGATCACCGGACTCACCGACGGCACCAGCTACGACTTCGAGGTGCAAGCCGTCAACGCCGTCGGCCCGGGCGCGTTCAGCGGCATCACCACGACGGCACCGGTGGCGGCACCGCCGCCGGCCACGGTGCCCGGGGCCGCCCACGGGCGTGCAGGCCACGGCCGGCGACGCGACGGCCACCGTCTCGTTCATCCCGCCGGCCGACGACGGCGGGGCCGCCATCACCGGCTACACGGTGACGGCCAGCCCGGGTGGCGCCTCCGGCACGGCGACCGCGAGTCCGGCGACGGTGACCGGCCTGACCAACGGCACCAGCTACACGTTCACGGTCACGGCGACGAACGGCGTGGGCCCGAGCGCGGCGTCGGCACCGAGCAACCCGGTGACGCCGGTGGCCACCCCCACCGTCCCCGGCGCACCGACCGCCGTGGTCGTGACCGCCGGCAACGCCCAGGTCGCCCTGTCGTGGACCGCACCGGCCGGCGACGGCGGATCGGCGGTCACCGACTACGTCGTCCAGGACAGCCTGCACGGCGCGAACAACTGGCTGCTGTTCACCGACGGCGTGTCCACGGCGACGTCGGCCACCGTCACCGGCCTGGTCAACGGGACCGGCTACGACTTCCGGGTCAGCGCCGTCAACGCGGTGGGGCGCGGGCCCGCCGAGCACGCCGGTGGCCGCGACGCCACGCACGGTTCCGGATGCCCCCACGGCCGTCATGGCCACGCCCCGCAACGCCGGCGCGACCGTCAGCTTCACCGCCCCGGCCAACAGCGGCGGCGCGCCCGTCACGAGCTACACGGTGACGAGCACGCCGGGCAACGTCACGGCCACCGGACCGGCCGGGCCGCTCACCGTGGCCGGCCTGACCAACGGCGTGCACTACACGTTCACGGTGACGGCCACGAACAGCGCCGGCACCGGGCCGGTGTCCCTGCCGAGCGCCGCGGTCACGCCCGCGGCCGAACTGCTGCCCGACCCCGGCTTCGAAGCCGGCACGAGCGGGTGGATCGCCTTCAGGATCGGCACGCTCACCCGGGTGACCACGCCCGTCCACGGCGGCACGCACGCGCTGAGCGTCGCGTCGCCCCAGGGCACGGTGTCGTTGGTCGGCCTGACCCAGAACAGCGTCGTGGCCGCCACGACCGCGGGCCGGACCTACACGGCGTCGTGCTACGTCCAGCCGTCGGCCGCGAATCTCAACGTTCTCATCCGGCTGCTGGAGTACACCCAGAATTTCGGCAGCGACGTCGCGATTGCGACGACGACGGTGGCGAAGTTGACCGTCGGGGTGTGGACGCTGGTGCAGGTCAGCGGCGTGGCCCAGAAGTCCGGCGAGCGGATGGTGCCGCAGATCTACTCCACCAACGAGACGGCCACGAACGGCCGCCTGACCTACGACGACTGCTCGGTCACCGGCGCCTGATGTCGCGGCGCTAGCGTGGACGGGGACCACGCAGCGGCTGGTGAAGGGGTAACGATGAAGATCGGCTTGCACGTCACGGATTTCACCTGGCCCGGCGGAGCGTCGAGCCTGGCCGACGACCTCACCCGAGTGGCGACCGCGGCCGAGGACAACGGGTTCGCCCGGCTGAGCGTGATGGACCACGTGTGGCAGATCGGGCCGTACGGGCCGCCGGAGCACGAGATGCTCGAGGCCTACACGGCGTTGGGCTATCTGGCCGCCCGCACGTCGCGGATGGAGCTGCTGGCCTGGGTGACCGCGGTCGTGTACCGCGAGCCCGGCCTGCTGGCCAAGATGGTCACGACATTGGACGTGCTCTCGCAGGGCCGGGCCCTGCTCGGCATCGGCGCGGCCTGGAACGAGCCCGAGTCGCGGGGCCTGGGCCTGCCCTTCCCGCCGACCGCCGAGCGCTTCGAACGATTGGAGGAGGCGCTGCAGATCTGCCTGCAGATGTGGAGCGACGACGACGGCCCGTACCAGGGCAAGCACTACCAGCTCGAGCACACCCTCAACTCGCCGCAGCCGCTGACCCGGCCGCATCCGCCGATCCTCATCGGCGGCGGCGGGGAGAAGAAGACGCTGCGACTGGTGGCCCAGTACGCCCAGGCCTGCAACCTGTTCGCCAGCCCGGAGCTGCCGCACAAGCTCGACGTGCTGCGCGGGCACTGCGAGAGCCTCGGCCGCGACTACGACGACATCGAGAAGACGGTGATGATGCGCTTCGATCCGGGTCAGGACGGCGAGAACGTGGACGCGCTGCTCGAGCAGCTGCAGGAGCTGGCCGGGCTGGGCGTGGCCGAGGTGCACGGCTCGGTCGAGAACGTCTCCCGGATCACGCCCCTGGAAATCATGGGCGAGCGGATCATCCCGATCGCCGCCGATTTCTGAGGCCCGCCACGACTCGCATTACCGCATCGACTTGCGTTAAGTGCGCGTGACCGTCGGGTTGCATCCTGGTCCCGCTCCGTATAAACAAAGTCCGCTACCAATTCTGTTGAGCACGTCGTTGCCGACTGTCCTATCGGCATCAAACTCGGGGGGGAAATTTATGCATGTGAAGAAACTGCTGACGCCGAAAATCGTGGCACCGGTGGCCGCAGCCGCCGTGGCCGGCGCGCTCGTCCTGGTGCCGGGCTCGGCCGGAGCGTCCTCGACGTACCGGCACATGATCGGGTTCGCCGGAGGTACCTCGATCCAGGCCGTCGGCTCGACCGTCGAGTCGGACCTGACCTCCGAGTCGAACGTCGACACGGTCAGCCCCGGCGCGGCCCAGACCAACACGGCCGCCGCCGCCAGCGTGCCCAGCGTGGCCACCGCCGGCGCGGTCAACACCAGCGCGAACACCGACGCGCTCAACGACGGCGGCGTCAAGGTCGTCACGGTCGCCCAGGCCGCCGGCGTCAACCTGCTCGACGGCGCCATCAAGGCCCGCGCCGTCACCACGACCGACAGCGCCACTGTGCACGGTGACAACACCACGTCCTACTCGGTGAACACCGAGTTCGTCGGGCTCAAGATCGCCGGGCTCACCCTGCCGCTGACCGTGCCCAAGAACTTCCACCTCACCATCCCGGGCGTGGCCAACGTGGTCCTCAACGCCAGCTTCGCCAGCCCGGGCCCGGCCGGCAGCGGCGCGCTCATGACCGAAGGCGCGGGCATCTACGTCAGCCTGCTCAAGGGCCGTGGCCCCAACCCCCTGGGCACGGTCATCTTCGTGACGCCGACCTACTCGGCCATCGCCAACGTCACCCCGGTGACCACCCCGGCCATCGGCGGCTACGCCTACGGCAGCAAGGTCACCGCTGCGGCCGGCAACCTGCTCAACGTCAACTCCGGCCCGACGGCTCGCATCTCGCAGCCGTACAACGGCACCGGGGGCGTCCTCGAGCACAACACGACGGCGACGGTCACGATCCCGTCCGTGCTGACGGCGAGTGCGGTCACCGACTACGCGCAGGGCGTCAAGGCCGTCCTGCCGACGAAGAACTACTCCACGATGAAGACCCAACTCGCCAACGTGCGTCTGCTCGGCGGCCTGATCACGGCCGATGCGTTGACGGGTACGGCGAGCGTCGCGACAACGCCCGGCGGCGGCACGACCTCGTCGGCCACGACGTCGTTCGTGAACCTGACCATCGGCGGGCTCAAGATCCCGGTCTCGGTGTCGCCGAACACGGTCTTCAACCTGGCCAACGTGGGCACGGTCACCGTGCGTGAAGAGGCCAAGAACGACAGCCAGGCGCTGGTCACCCTGCTCGACATCAAGATCTCGACCGCGAGCTACGGCCTGCCGGTCGGGGCTGAGGTCCGGGTCGGCGTGGCTGCGGCGTGGGTGGTCCTGCCCAGCTGACCGCATCGAACGAGCGAGGCCCCCGAGGATTCCTCGGGGGCCTCGTTCGTGTCGGTGTTACAGGGTGCGGATGGGCGCGCCGGCTGACCAGGCCAGGATGTCCTCGACGACCTGGCCGAACCAGGTCCGGTAGTTGTCGGTCGTCACGTACCCGAGGTGCGGTAGCAACAGGGTGTTCTCCAGCGAACGCAGCGGATGGTCGGCGGGCAGCGGTTCGACGTCGTAGACGTCCAGCCCGGCGCCGGCGATGCGCCGCTCGCGCACCGCGTCGATCAGCGCGGCCTCGTCGACGATCGGCCCGCGGGAGGTGTTGATCAGGTAGGCCGTCGGCTTCATCGCGGCCAGGTCGTCGGCCTGGATGAGCCCACGGCTGCGGTCGGACAGCGGCATGTGGATCGTCACGACGTCGGACCGGGCGAACAGTTCGCGCTTGGTCACGGCCCGGACGCCGTGCGACTGGGCTCGGTCGGCGGTGAGGTGCGGCGACCAGGCGATGACCGACATGCCGAAGGCCTGGGCCAGCGTGGCCACCGGCAGGCCGAGCCGGCCCAGGCCGACCACGCCCAGCGTCAAGCCGGCCAGCCCGGGCCCGATCGTGTGCTGCCAGCCGCCGGCGCGGATGGCCACGTCCTCGCGGGCGAAGTTGCGGGTGAGCGCGATGATGAGGCCCATCGTCAGCTCTGGCACCGGGTTGCCCGAACCGGTCGTCCCGCACACGGTGACCCCCTGCTGCTTGGCCGCGTCGAGGTCGATGGCCGCGTTCGTCATGCCGGTGGTGACGAGCAGGCGGAGGTCGGGCAGCCGGGCCAGCAGGCCGGCGGTGATCGGAGTGCGCTCGCGCATCACCACGACCACCTCGCTGCCGCCCAGGCGCCGGACGAGCTCGTCCTCGTCGGAGATGTGCTCGTGCAGCACCTGTACCGGGTAGCGCTCCTGCACGGCCGACCAGTCCGCGCTGGCCAGCGCGATCCGTTGGTAGTCGTCGAGAACGGTCACACCGGACATCGGGCGAGCCTATCCAGCCCGGCTGACCGCCCGAGGCAACCGATGGCCGTCCTCGCGCGACTCATACATGAACGACCTTGATCGCCGGGACTGAGGAACCGCGATGACCCCGAAGGACGACGACGAACGGATGGCCGATGACCAGATCGATCGCCGCTGCCGCGCAGCCCTGCACGCCCGGGCGGTCAGTGCCGTCAGCGACGCGCGGGCGGTGCCCCCGATGAGCGAGCCGCTCGGCCCGGGCTGGGTCGGCCCAGACCCCGGCCCCGCCCATTCGGCGCGACCGGGTCGACGCCGCAACCATGCCTGGTGGGCCGTGCCGGCGGGGGTGCTGGTGGCCGCGGCGGTCGCGGCCACCGTGCTGGTCCTGAACCGCGGTTCGGGCACGCACCACAGCAACCACGCGGCTGCGCCGGCCGGGGCGAGCGTCTCCCCCGCGGCTGTGGCGAGCCAGCCCACCCGTCCGGCCGCGGCGAGCACGCCGGCCAGCTCGGCGTCGTCGGCCCTGACGCCGGCTCAGACCGTGCGCGTCACCGCCCTGGAGAACGATGGCGCCACCTACGGCGTGGGCCTGCCGATCGTGCTGTACTTCTCGCCCGTCCCCACCGACGCCACGGCGTTCGAGAAGGCGGTGCGGGTGACTGTCAACGGCCGGCCGGTCGACGGCGCATGGTTCTGGGAGCAGCCCACGGCCGACGACGTCAATGCGCACATCATCGAAGCGCACTACCGGCCGCGGCACTACTGGCCGGCCGATTCGACCGTCCATGTCGCCATCCCGATCGGCGGGCTCAGCGCCGGGCCGGGGCTCGCCTATTCGCCCAAGCTCAGCTCGCTGGACTACAAGATCGGCGACGCCCACGTCTCCCAGGTCGACGCCAGCTCCCTGTCGATGCGGGTGAACTCGAACGGACGGCTGGTGAACACGTTTGCCGTCTCGCTCGGGAAGGCCGCCACTCCGACGTTCAATGGGGTCAAGGTCGTCATGCAGAGGGGCGAGGACGTCCCCGGCACGAGCACTCTGCGCCCCAACGGCACGGTGCTGATGAACGGGCCGAACTACACCAACGACCCGGTGCAGTGGTCGGTGCGCATCACCCGGTCGGGCGAGTACGTCCACGCCGCGCCCTGGAACGGCGAGATCGGCCAGCGGAGCACGTCGAATGGCTGCACCAACCTGCACGCCGCTGACGCCCAGTGGTTCTACCAGTTCAGCCAGATCGGCGACGTGGTGCAGTACGTCAACACCGACGGCAGCCGGATGCCGAGCTGGGACGGCTACGGAGACTGGAACGTGCCCTGGGCACAGTGGGCCCAGGGCGGCCTGCTCAAGGACTGATTGCTCTCGCACGGCTCGGCCGGGTCGATGCCGGCCGGGGTGAGGAACGCGATCGGGTTGTCGTTCGCGTAGGTGTAGCCGTTGGCTTGCTGGGGCGAGGGCGGGTCCAGGACCGGGTCGACAGTGAGGAATCGACCGACGGTGGGGTCATAGTCGCGAGCGCCGACGTGGGTCAGGCCGGTGAACGGGTCGGTGGGCTGGTTGAGGAACCCGTGATTGCTCGGCCACGCCACGGCCGCGCCGCGTGGGTTGCCGAACGGGTCGAAGTAGCGGCGGGTGACGGTCTGGTCGGCGGTGGTGTCGATCGTGGCCGTGCTGGTGCCTTGTGGGGTGGGATCCAGGAACACGACGTGCGAGCCGGCCACGCCGGCCGCCGTGGAGCGTTCGGCCAGCACCAGACCGGCGGCGCTGTAGGTGCGGACGCCGGTTGGGGTCGAGTCGCCGGGGGCGAGGTGCAGTTCGGTATCGCCGAGATAGAGCGTGGCTCCCTCATCGCCGCTTTGCAGCAGCAACTTGCCCTCGGCGTCGTAGATGCGCTTCTGCGTGCTGGCGCCGGCGGTGACTGTGGCCAGCCGGTTCTCGGCGTCGTAGGTCAGGCTCTGCCCGGGACGGGCGGTGGTGGCGCCGTCGGCGTCATAGCCGTAGTGATCGGTCGTGGTCACCGCACCAGCCGTATGGCTGACCGACGCAACCGCATTCGGGCCGCCGGTGCCGCCGGTGAGAAACGCACCGCTCGGGTAGGCGTAGCTGTCCGTCGTGTCTGCTCCCCCGGCGGGGGTGGCGTGCTCGGTGCTGGTGGTGCGGTTGCCGGCCAGGTCGTAGCCATAGCTGCTCCAGTACGGCGCCGGGCCGCCCAGGGACCCCGATGACGGCGAGGCCGAGCACGAGTTCGACGCCGGCGTCCACGCCGCCGTAAGCCGTTGCCGATAGTCGTAGCCGTAGCACTGAGTTTCCGTGCCGGCCGATGGCACCGTGTTGGTGTCAGCGGTGATGTTGCCGGCGTGGTCGTACGTATAGGTGTCATCGGACACCACAGCGCCCGAGGCGACGACGCGTTGAGCCATGTGTTCGGTGAGGCGACCGGATACCGGATCCCAGCGGTATGTGTTATAGACCACGGCGTGATTCTGGGACTGAATCGTCTCGGTGAGCTGGCCGAATTGGCTGTACATCGCCGCCGCCCAGATAGGAGTCGCTGCGCGAGGACAGGCCGGTGATGTTGCTGAAGCCGTCGTAGCCGTACTGCAGATTCTCGGCTGGGCAGCCCGCCTGCGGCCGGATCGAGCTGGCCGGTGAGAGCTTCGTCGGCACCGTAGTACAAGAGACGTGGTGTAGCTGCCGGCCAACGGTCACCGGCCGAGGCCGGGATGCTGTGGTCTGCCCGGTCGGCATGTCCGCGGCGTCATAACCTGTGACCGCGGTCGTGTAGGTGTCGCCGCCGTGTGCCGGGCCGACGAGGTGAGCTGACCCTTGGCCAACGTGTCGTAGGTCCAGTCGGCCAGCAAGAGCACCGCTGGTGCTGTCGGCGTACTCGGCCGTCTTGCGGTCCAGCGCGTCGTACCTGTAGGCCAGCACGTTGCCGGCGTTGTCGGTCGTGGACGCGATGCGGCCCGCGGCGTCGTAGCTGGTGCTGGTGGTGCCGGTATCCGGGACTCGTGGGCACTGATCTGGCGGCCGAGTGCGTCGAAGCTCCAGCTCCAGGCGTTGCCGGCCGGGTCGGTCATAGCGGTCATGGATCCGCGCGCGTCGTAGCCGTAGGTGGTGGTGTCAGCGGCACCACTGGGGCTGCTCCCGTGGTACTGCAGCAGCTTGACGGTCTGCCCCCGGGCGTCCGTGTATGTCGTCGTCGGCGTGGCCCCGGCCGGCGGGGTGACGCTGATGTAATCGCCGCCGTAGGCGTAGCTCGTGCGCCACTGCTCGACGTTGTCGCCCAGCAGGATGTCAGCGGTCTTGCGGCCCGACGCCGTCGTAGCTGGTCCTTGTCGACGACGGTAGCGACAGGTTGGGGATCAGCAGCGTGGCGGACGGGTCGCCGGTGGCGAAATACGTGTTGTTGGTGCCGGACACCCGGCCGGCGTTGTCGTAGAACGTGTCGGTGAGCATGCGCCCGCCACCTTCGGACGGCACCTGGGTCTGGCGGGGCCGTAGCAGGCCGTCGTAGAGGGCGTAAGACGTGGTCGTACCGGCGACGTGCATGGTCGTCGTCGCCACGGAATTCGGGGCGGTGGTCGAGACGGTGTAGGCGTACGCGATCGACGGCGAGGTGGGGTTGGCCGACTTCAGGCGTTCCGGCCGCCAGACCTGGGTGACCCGGCCGAGTGCGTCGTAGCCGGTGTCGGTGCGGTGCCCGTTGGGATCGACCACAGCTGTTGCCGCGCCTCGGGCCGGGTCGAAGTTGGTCGTGGTGGTCCAGCCCAGTGGATTGGTGACGACGCTCTGCGTGACCGGGCCGGTGGCAGGCGTGTAGGTCGTCGTGGTCGTGCGGTCGGTGCCGGTGCGGTGGTCGGTGACCGCGGCCGCTCGGCCGAGCGCGTCATAGGTCGAGGTAGTGGTCGTCTGCCAGTTGGGGCTCGATCCCGTGTACGAGGCCGCGACGTCGGTGCGGGTGGCGTCCCCGGTGCTGGGTGCGGCACCGAGCGTGGTTGATCCGTCGTAGTACGTGCGCGTATGGGATATCGCGTCGCCCGGATAGGCCGGCGCAGCCGAACAGTTGGCGCCGTAGACCTCGACATCGGCAGGTGTGTCCAGGATCCACGCGGAGGTGTTTGTCGCGTAGCTGGTGCGCGTACAGCGGTCGTCGGCGCTGGTCGAGGTGTCGCCGAGGTCACTAGCCGCCGTGACCCGGCCGTCGGCATCGAAGCTCGTCTTGGTCTCGGTCGTCCGGTTTCCGCCCACCGCCAAGGCCGTGCGGGTGACGACGTCGGTGTCGGCCACGATGCGTGCCGTGTGGGTGCCGTCGTTCGCCCGCACCGGCGACGCCCACGCCGTGGTGATGGTGTTACTCACCCGGGCCCCGCCGTAGCCGTTGGACGTGGTTCGCTCTCGGACCCGCCCGGCCAGCCAGCGCGAGTCGGGGATGCTCGAGCCGTCGGATGCCGTGATATTCACGCTCTTCGTGCCGCCGGCGGCGGTCGCGCGATCGCCGTCCAGGCCCTGGAAGAACGTGTAGCCAGTGGCTTGTTGTTGGCTGGCTGTGTTCTCATCCCCGTGCCGCACGCGCACCTTCGAATAGCCGGCATAGACCGACCACGTTCGTTTGGCCTGGGGAACCCCCGGTGACGTGTCGTAGCGCCAGCCCGGAGTCCCGGTGTAGTCGTAGAACGTCTCGTCCAGAGCGGTGTCGCCGGTACCGCCCGTCCGGGGATCGGCCGCCACCTCGGTGACGACGTACTTGTGGAACCAGTCCAACTTCGGGGCCTTGGCCGGAGTGGCTGGCGGCGTCCACCACTGTGGGAAGCACCGCATCGTGTTCGATTGCGGAGCCGGTTCGTTGGTGGGCGTGCATTGTTTCGGCGCGTAGGTCACGGTGACAGTGGCGCCGGCCTCGGTGGACAGTGACGAGATCCGGAATTTGTCCAGCGGGGCGAGTCCGTCGACGGCCCAGACGCGGTTCTGCGTCTGTACGCCATGGAAGGCCGTCCGAGGCAGCGCGATCGATGCCGCGCCGGAATAGCCGGTGCGGACGACGGTGCTGAGCCACAACGCCGGCGAGGTGCCGTCGCCGGTGGCCGGGAAGGTCTGCGTCAAGGCCCACGCGTCGACGTCATGGTAGGTGGCTGCCGACAACAGCTGCGAGTGGATCTTGGCTATCTTCTTCGTCGTCCAGAACGTCGGCGCAGTCAGCCCGGTACACGCGGTGCCGCCGCAGTGCTGGTCCCAGGGCACGTCAGGCCAGTTGGTCGGGTGGGCAGCGTCGCAGTTCGTTGTGCTGCTGCAGCGGTTGGCCAGATCGAACAGCACTCGTTCCGGGGCCTGGCCGGTGGCGCCGGCGCGGTAGCCGTAGTCGATCCGGGTGAGCTGTCCGCCCTGGGTGTAGCTGACTGCGGTCGTGTTGTTCTGCCGGTACTTGTTGGGCTCCGGAGCGTAAGTGAAGGACTCCGCGTTGCCGTGAGCATCCACGACGTAGTCCAGGTTCCACCGCCAGGTCTGAGCGCAGGCGGACGTCGCGAACGTGGCGGCGTGGCAGGGCTCGCCGGTGTTGTTGCCGAAGACGGGCACCGACCAGGCCGAGTTGGCGGCCCGGCCGAAGAACGACTGCGTGCCGTCCGTCGCGGTCACCTTCCAGTACTCGCCGTTGTGGCCGCCATTTGGTGCGCCGGTCAACTTCTCGACCCGCGTGCCGTCGTCGGCCTGCAGGCGCCAGGTGCCCGACGCGCTGTCTTTGACCAGTAGGCCGGCGTGCCCGGCGAAGGACATGGTGGCGTTGTCGGACATCCAGCATTCGTCGTGCGACGCCGATATCCCGTCGGCCGAGCAGGGCACGTACGAGCGCTCGATGAATCCCCCGCCGGCGAGGTTCCAGCCCTGGCCCACCGCCGACGGCTGGTTGTTGGTCGACCCGGTCTCGCCGTCCACCGACCCGGAGTCGTAGGACAGGGCCAGACTCGGCGCCGGACCGGCCGCCGCAGGCGGTACCCGCAGCGGGTAGTTCCAGGAGAAATTGCCCGCCTGCGCCGAGGCTGGCCATGACATCGACGGGGAGAGCGGCGTCGCACTGAATGACCCGGCGCCGTTGACGGCGGTCGGGCCGGCGGTCGCGGCCAACACCATCGGCTGGGCCGAGACGGCGGGCGTGAGAACCACCGACCGCGTGCTCGGGTCCGACGTTGCGGTCAGGCCACTAGGGGCGGCGGCGCTGGCCGCCGGCCGCTGGACCCAATGCGCGCGGGACGCGAAGTCGGCCCCGAACGCGCCGGCGAGAATGCTCGCCGGGATCCGCACCGCGACGCGGGATGCGGCCTTGACACCGTCGGCTCGCACGAGTTGCAGCGCGAGCCCGGAATCGCCGTAGCGCAGCGCGCTCGCGCGGCTCAGGATCTGGACGGACACCTTCTGCGGCGGTGTGTTCGTAGCCCGGGGGCCGGGCTCGCCCGCGAGTGCGATACCGGCGGTCCCCACCGTGCGCCAGACCGGGCGCCCGACGGTGGCCGGTGTGCCGGTCGGGGCGGTGGCGGCGCTTCGCGCATCTGGCAGCGGAACCAGGTACGTCGCCGCAGCCGGGAGCGCTGCGATGGGCGGGCGATAGGACGCCGGCGCGGCTGGTGTGGGCACGCCGGCGGGGACCCAATCGTGGGCCGGGACCGCGGTTGCGACCGTTGGCGCGGGCGGATGGACGCTGACCGGGCTGGCCACGGACGGCGCCGAACTGATGGCGAGGGCGGCGACGATAGAGACGGCCACGATGGCCGCCGGCCCGTGCCGTCGCACTGGTGCCGATCCTGCAGAGCGCATGAGTCGCTTCATCTCTCAGAGAAGGTCATAAAGTCGGTGTAAAGCGACTGGGATCGGGAATGTATCTACCTTGATCAACCGGGCGCAAGGACGGCGGGCCTGCCGATCCACGCGCGGTGGAAGATTGGCACGGATACGCCCGGTCGGCGCAGTTAACTTTTCCGGCGCGGACGTGTTGTGCCAGGCGACCAGTGCGACTGCCGCACTCTGACGTCGCTGAACTTCAAGCCGATCGCGACAATCCCGGCGCCGACGGCGATGACGTCGAACGCGGCAGTCATTGCACCTAGGGCCACCGGTGATCTAGGCGACCGACAACTCCCCCCACGGCGGCCGGCTGAAGCCCTGATCGCCGGCATCGGGGCGAGCTCTGCGCGGCTTAGGGCCGGGTGAGGACGCCCGGACCGTCGCGGCGAATTGTGGCACCGTGCGGCGGTGGCAGCCGACTCCACGGTGCGCGTTAGCGTGATCGTTCCCGTGTACAACCCCGGGAGGTATCTCGAGCCGCTGATCAGGTCGCTGGCCGCGCAGACGCTGCCCCAGCACGAGTTCGAGACGATCTTCGTCGACGACGGGTCCACCGACGAGACGCCGAGCCGCCTCGACCGGTTGGCCGACGAACACGACAACGTCACGGTGTTGCACGGTCCGAACAGCGGTTGGCCCGGACGGCCGCGCAACCTCGGGATCGCGCGGGCCCGCGGGCGGTATGTGTTCTTCGCCGACCAGGACGACTGGTTCGGGCTCGAAGCGCTGCAGCGGATGACCGACTACGCCGATGCGCACGGTTCCGACATCCTCATCGGACGCTACGCCGGTCACCGGCGCAGCGTCGCCAAGCACCTGTTCGTCGGCTCGCTGGCTCGGGCGACCCTGGTCGACACCCCGCTGATGGACTCGCTCACCCCGCACAAGATGTTCCGCAGGTCGTTCCTGGACGAGCACGGGCTGCGGTTCCCCGAAGGGCGCCGGCGCCTCGAGGACCACGTGTTCGTGACCGCGGCCTACTTCCTGGCCACGACCGTCTCGATCCTCGCCGACTACCACTGCTACTTCCACATCCGCCGCGACGACGACGGCAACGCCGCGTTCCAGCGCATCGACCCGGTCGGCTACTACGCGAATGTCCGAGAGGTGGTCGACGTCGTCCTCGCCCACACCCAACCGGGCCCGCTGCGCGACGATGCCCTGCGCCGCAGCCTGCGCAGCGAGGTGCTCGGCCGCCTGGACGGTCGAACCTTTCTCGATCAGGATGCCGACTACCGCCGCCTGTTGTTCGACCAGGCCCGCGCGGTCGCGGTCGAGGCGATGCCGCTGGGCGTCGACGACGGGCTGCCGGCCGCGCTGCGGGTCCGGGCGCGGTTGTTGCGCGCCGGCCGTCTCGACGCCCTGGCCGCGTACGTCGAGCAGGAGCTGCAACTCGGCGTCGACCTGCAGCTGCTCGAGCTCGCCTGGGCCGACGACGGCACGTTGACGCTCGAGGCCGAGGGCCTGCTCGTGAATCGCGCCGACGGCAAGCCCTGGGCCTATCGACGAGACGGCGACCGCCTGGTCATGGTGCCGCCTGCGGCGCAGGGCGGCGAGCTCGGCGACACCACCGATTGCACCGACGCGCCGCAGTCGGGCGAGCTGGAACTGGTGTTGCGGCACCGCGAGGACTCCGAGGAATGGCTCGTGCCAGCAACTACGCACGTGACGGTTCGGGAGCAGGACGGCCGGGCGTGGCTCGTGTACCGGCTCAGCGCCCGCATCGACCCACTGACCCTGGGCGCCGGAGGACCGCTGAGCGACGGCATCTGGGACGTATACGGCAAGATCTCGCAGACGGGGTGGGTCCGGGAGGCCCGCGTGGGCGCGCACCGAAGCCCGCAGGCGACGTCGGGCGCCCGCAGTGCGCTGCTGGCCGGCCGGCTGGTCACGCCGTACTGGACCGATCCGCACGGCAACCTGAGCGTCGACGTCGCGGCCCAGCCGACCCGGCTGATCCGAGCCGTCCGCACGGGCTCGCAGCCGCTGCGCCTGGTGCCCGAGCCACAGGCCGCGACGACGATCGTCCGGGTCACGGTGCCGATGTTCACGCCCCCGGACGCGCCGGGTGTGCGGGCCCGGCTGCGCCTGCGCAACGGCCCGGGCCGCCCGCTCGTCGATTTGGACGCGCACTCGTTGCGCGACGGTGCGGCGGCGGTGCAGGTCTGCGCTCGGCTGCCGCGCCTGAGACCGGGCCACTGGCGAGTGTCGGTCAGCCTCGACGTGCCCGGCTGGGGCGGCTTTCGCGATACCGGGGCCGCGATCGAGGTTCCGCGTTTGCGCCGGGCCGCGGTTGCCGTCCGGGATGGTGACGGCAGCGGGACCGCACGGTCACCGTCGCGGCTGCGCCGGGCCTACCACCGAGCGCGCCGGCGACTCGGGACGTCGTCGAGTTAGCCGGAGCATGGGACGGCCAGGTACGCCGTCCACGGTTTCGCGTCGGCGAGGCCGTGCAGCCGGTGCGCCGGCCAATCGTGGGTATAGGCCGGGCGACGATCTCCCGCTCGGATCACCACCGCCAGGTGGCCTCGACACGGCTTCGCGGGATGATCAGCGGCCGTGGCCCGAGTAGACGTGGTCGTTGAGGCGCAGCCGGTGTAGAACGCGATCGGTGGGGCGTCCCGGCCGTGGACCGTGCACGGCGACCGAACCCCGAGGCCGTGCAGCTGGTCGGCGATCCGCGCGTAGTCCAGGCGCGACGGCTGCTGGATGACGAATTGGCGGTATCCGGCGACCAACTGTCCAGCCACGAAGAACGCGCACGCGGCGCTCGCTGCCCACAACCAGCCATGCGCGAGACGCGACGACCTCTGCCGGCCGGCCAGGCGCAGCGCACCGTCGGCGACCGGCAGCGCCGCCAGGGCGTAGGCGGGCAGCAGAAATCGGGGGGCGGCGTAGCCGACCAAGGTCAGGTACGGCAGCGCCACCAGGGCGGCACCGGTGGCCGCGACGAGTAGCGGCCAGAACCGGTCTCGGTGGCGCGCGGAGAACACGGCCAGGACCACGAAGACGGGCAGCGCGAACCACCACAGGTCCAGGCCCAGTGCGTGGGTGGCGTGCCCGCAGGGTCGGCAGAGCATCGGACCGTAGAGGGCACGAGCTTCGTAGACGGCTCCGGGCTGGGGGGACAGTCCTCCTTGCACGCTGCCGGACGCGCGCAACCGCGCGGCCAGCCCGCCGAAGCGCACGTCCGCCTCTACCACCCACGGCAACACACCGGCGATCAGTGCGGCCACCGACACGCCCGCGAGCGTCACTCGCCGCCGGACCCGATGCGCGAGGAGGATCAGCAGCGCCAGGCTGAACCACACCGCATCTGAGGGTCGCAGTACGGCTGCCCCGACTAGCGTCCCGGCCAGGCCGACGTAGTCGAGCGTCCTGGCGGTGCCTGCGGCCCGGGTCGCGAAACCCGCGGCCGCGACCAGGCACAAGGCGAGCCAGAAGTTCGGCATCGCCTCGCTGCCATAAATCATGCTGACCCACAGTGAGCCGAACAGGCCGGCTGCGAGCACGACCGGCGCCCCGCCGAGCAGCGGCACCCACACCCGGAACGCCGAGAACAGCCCGACGATCGATGCCACGACGAGGTAAGCCCGCAACGCGTCCTGACTGCTGGTCCAGGACGCGATGGGAGCGACGAGGACGCTGACCCCGCGGGCCCGAGGGGCGGTGAACGCCGCCGCCGGGATCCGGGCGGTCACCTGGCTGACGTAGACGGTCTCGTCCCAGCCCAGACCGAGCCGGGCCGGGCCCAAGATCACTTGCACCACGCCGAAGGCCGCCGCAACCACGGCGAGGGCGCCATCCTGCTCCACCCGGCGCACCCCTGACCGGGCTTGAGGCATCTCTGACCTGGGCCGGCCGGCCTCCCGTGGCTTGCTCTGGCGCCGCACGGCTCGGATCCTAGGAAGCGTCTACCTCGAATTGGCCAAGGACGGCCGGCACCGAAGCATCCGCCGGTCGCGGAGTGTGTTCTAACCACCGGGGGCGGCGCCACATCAGCACGGCCCCGGCGGCGACGGCGATGACGTCGAACGCGGTGGTCATTGCCCCTGGGGCGCCGGTGATCGAGGTAACGGAGAGCACTCCGCAGGCCAGCACGAGCCAGTCGCGGTGCCGGCCCCGAGCACTGCCCGCGAGGCAGAGCGTGCCCCACAGCAGGTACCACGGATAGATCGTCGGGCCCAGCAGCGCGATGGCCACCAGCCCGCAGCCGACGGTCTGGTGGAGGGGACGCTCGCCGGCCGTCACGGTCAGGTAGAGCACCGTGCACCCGGCCAGGAGCAGGCAGCTGACCCGAGCGCCCGCGGCCAGGTCGTCGAAGGACGCCGCGGTCACAATCGGGCTGAGCAGGTCGCCGACCAGGCTGGCCGGAGCGGACGGCGTGTAGCCCTGCGCCGGCGTCTTCAGGCCGTTGATCCAGCCCAGCCCGTTGTCGACGAGCAGCGTGCACGCGGCGAGACCGGCCGCAGCCAACCCGGCATCGCGGGCAGCCACGACCAACCGCCGGCGAGACCCCGGCTGGATCGCCGTGTGCGCTGCCCCGATCCCGAGCACGGCCAGGTAGGCGGGGGCCTTGATCGAGCCGGCAGCGCAGGCCAGGAGCAGCGCCCAGGTCCAGTGGTCGCGCTTCGCAGCAACGAGCGCACCGAGCAGCAACGCGCCCATCGGGGCCTCGAAGTGCGCGCCCGAGACCAGATGGATCAGCACGAGCGGATTGAGCAGCGTCAACACCAGGGCCTGGTTGCGGCGCTCGCCGGCCAACTGCATGGCCAGCAGGCCGATGGCAATGACGCACAGGACGGCCAGCGCCCGCAGCAGGACAACAGCCCCGAGCGGGCTGCCGCCGCCGACCGAGATGGCGGTGTGCTCGATGGCCGTGGCCACCGGCCCGTACGGGCTCGGCGCGCTGCGCCAGACCGGATCGACCGAGGCCAGGCTCCGGGCCGCGGCGTCCGTCGGCACCGTTGCCAGCGCCGACACCCCGGACGAGTACGGGTCCAGCCCGCTGCGCACCATCAAGCCCTGGGCGGCGTAGCTGAAGACGTCCTTGCTGATCAGCGGCGGCCCGGCCACGAACGGCGCCGCCCACGCCGCCGCGACCCACCACAGCTGCCGTTCAGTCCAGCGGGCGTCCCGGCCGAGCGCGACCAGCCACAGCACCACCAGGGCGGCGACTCCCAGGAAGAAGAGCAAGCCACCGGACGCGGAGCGGGCGGCCGCGTTCCCGGTCGACGGCAGCAACCCGAACCACGTCGACGGCGGCGTGGTCGCGGCGGCCGCGCCGCCCCGGCCACCGGCCACCACCGCGACGCTGCCGGCGCACGCCCCCGCGCACGCGAGCGCCAGGGGAACCCGGTTAGGACTACTCCGTCCGACCCGCGCTGCTGCGCCCACGACCGGATAGTAGGAACGCCAACCCGACTTGACCACGGGCCGAAATGGCCGTGCCCGAGCGATTCTCATCGGCTGCAGCCCCCGTATTCATGGGGTTCCAGGGCTACTCGCAGCCCCGCGGACGGGCCGCGTTCACGCGTGCGTCGAGCACTCGGGCGACGAAGTTCATCTGCAGACGGCAGCGTCGCGCGGTGTGTGGATCGCAGGCGTCGCCGGTGCCGTGCTGGGCGCGGCGCAGGTCGACACCTCGACCGGGTGGGTGTTGTCGATGATCGGCGGCGGCGCGAGCGGCGCGGTGAGGTGGGCCGAGACCCACGCGAACGCGACCGGTTCCTCGGCCCGCCAGACCTCGAAGTTGTGGCCGCCGCGGCGCAGCGTCAGTAGTGCCACCGAGAGTGGAGATCGTGCCGCGGCGGCAAGCGCAGCGGCGTCATGCGACGTCGTCGTGTCCTTGGCGCTCGAGATGAGCAGCAGGGCGATGTTCGGGGGCGGCAGCGCCGTCGCCCGCCAGATGGGCGTGTTCTGGTCGCGTAACAGCGGGTCGTGGCCGAACAGTTCACCAGTCTGGTGATCGTGGGCCGGGCGCATGTTGCCGGCGATGGACACCGCGGCCGCGAACATGTCCGGATGTCGCATCGAAAGGTTGGTGGCGCAGAACCCGCCACTCGAGTAGCCCATCAGGGCCCACTCGCGGCTCTGCGAACTGGCGCGGAAGGCTCGGGTGACCCCGCGACGCACATCGACGGTCAGGTAGCGCTCGACGTTGGGTCCGTGCACCACGTCGACGCACTCGGTGTCGCGACGGCCCGCGACGTCCTGGCTGGGCATGACGGCGATGAACGGTGAGGACCGGCCGGCCGCGATCTCCCGGTCGAGAATGTGGGCGACATCGAGTGACTTCGTCCAGGTCTGGGGAGTTCCGGGCGAGCCGGCGATCAGTTCGACGACCGGGAACGTGCGGTGGGCGTACTCCGGCAGCGCGTATTGCATCGGCAGGTAGACCAGCGCCGAAAAGGTCCCGAAACCGGGGCTGGAACCGTGGATCGAAACCCTGGTGACCAGGCCGTGCCCGTCGGCGCGAGCCCGGTCCAGCTTGGCCCGTAGGGCGGCATCCTCTGTGCCGGGCCGGGCCACGACGTCGCGGACGGTGTGCTTCTCGCCCAACAACTCCAGCCACGAGCTGTAGAAATTTCCCGCGTCGTTGACCAGGACGGCGACCAGGGCCACCGCGGTGAGCTGTGAGCCGAGCACCAGCCCACCCCGCCAGGTCCATCGGCGAACGCCCGCGGCTCTCGACGACCCCTGGCCCATGCGGTTCCACGTGTAGCAGGTCAGGACCGGCACGGCCACGGCGAGCAGGATCGCCAGGATGAGGGTCACCCGCCCGGTCAGCGCCACATTCCGATTCTGCTGCACTCCGCTGACATCGCCCTGAGGTGACTGGCCGTAAGCTGACAATTGCTGAGCTTCCAGCCGGTCCAGAGGCGAAAACGTCGAGTAACCACTCACGCTGGGCACATCCGGTGATCCACGGTCAGGATCGCCATGACGCTGCTCAGCCGCGCACCCGTCTCGGTGTACGTCCCCGGCGGCATCCCCCGATGGACCCTGCTGTCGGCCTTCCTGGCCCCGGCCTCCCTGGTCGCGTGCTGGATCGCCGCCGGTCTGGTCCAGCACGGCAACTACGACGCCGCAAAACAGACCATGAGCGTGCTGGCCAGCGACACGGCCTCACATCCGTGGATCATGACGATGGGGCTGTACTCGGTCGGGACGTTCCAGATCGTGACCGCGATCGGCCTGTCGATCGGCCGGCCCAAGGCCCGGATCCTGCTCGCGATCGGCGGCCTCACCGGGCTGGGCGTGGCCAGCTTCCCGCAGGCGCAGCACGGCGACGCGACGGCCATCCACCTCACGTTCGCCAGCCTCAGCGTCACCCTGCTGGCCGTGTGGCCGGCCACGATCGGCTGCCGCCGCTCCTCGCGGTCCATCGTGCTCAGCGTCCGCGGTTCCCTGGCGGCCACGGTGGTGTTCGTCGGCCTGCTGGCCTGGCTGTTCGCCGCGGCGCACGGCGGTGGCGCGCTGGGCGTGGCCGAACGGGTCGACACGGCTATCGAGAACTCGTGGCCGCTCGTGGTCGTCCTGGCCGTGCGGCGGGCCTCACGTTCGGGCGGGAGCGAGATTGCCCGCTTCTTCGATGCCGCGCCGGATCGGCACGCGGATCAGCAGCAGGAAGCCGACCACGAAGAACACGACCAGTGAGACCAGGGCGGTGCGATAGCTGCCGGTGTTCTGGTACGCCAGCCCGAACAGCAGCGGTCCGAGCCAGCTCGTCCCCGCGTCGCTGATCTCGTAGAACCCGAAATAGCGGGCCTCGGACCCGGCCGGGATCAGCCGGGAGAACACCGATCGCGACAGGGCCTGGCTGCCGCCGAGCACGAGCGCGATCAGGGTGGCGAGGGCGTAGAACTGCAGCGGCATGCGGTCCTGGATCAGGTAGCCGAACCCGATCGCGACCAGCCAGACGAGCAGCGAGCCCAGGATGACCCGCTTGGCCCCCCAGCGCCCGGCCAGCCGGCCCAGCCACACCGCCCCGACGTAGGCGACGAACTGCACGAGCAGGATCCCCAGCAGCAGCGTGGTGTCCGACAGCTGCAGTTCCTTGTCGCCGTACTGGGCCGACACCGTCGTCACGGTCTGGATGCCGTCGTTGTAGACCAGGAACGCGATCAGGAAGCCGAGCGTCACCGGATAGCCGCGCAACTCGCGCAGCGTGCCCGCCGCCTGCCGGAAACCGGCGGCGAGCACCGACCCGCCCGCCGCCGGCTCGACGCACGGTGCTGTGCTTGTCGAGCAGCCGCAGCGGCACGATGCGAGAACCCGGCCCACCAGATGCCGGACGCGCACAGGGCCAGCCGGGCCAGCAGGGCGTGTCGTGCAGCATCGTGCTGACCAGGAACGCGACCGCGAGCAGGATCCCCGCCGCCGAGGTAGGAGATCCCCCAGCCCACCGACGACACGTGATCGCGCTCGTCGTGCGTCGACAGGTCCGGCAGCATCGAGTAGAAGACGACCAGCGAGCAGCTGAAGGCGATGAACGCGAGGGCGTAGAGCACCGCGCCGAGTTGCCAGGCCGTGCGGGTCACCCCGACCATCGCCACGCACGCGGCCGCGCCGAACCAGCCGAAACCGAGCATCATGTCGCGCTTGCGGCCGCTGCGGTCGGCGATCGCCCCGACCACGGGCATGAGCACGACGAGCAGCACCGTGCAGGCGCTCACGTCGAAGACGAACAGGCTGCCCGGCGCGATCGGGATGCCGAGCACGTGCACGCGGCCGTGCTTGCCCACCGCGTTCTCGGCCACCTTGGTCAGGTAGCGGGACATGAAGACGGTGGTGACCAGCGTCGGGAAGACGTGACTCGCCCAGCCGTAGGCGTACCAGCCCTTGCGCTGCGGATCCACCTGCTCGTTGTACCAGCGTCCGGCCCTGCCCCGGCGCATTCGGGCAGAGCAATCCGGGGCTGCGTACGCTGGGATGCGGAGGCGGACCGTGGACACCGTGTGGCGCGTACTGGCCGATGTGGTCGTCGGGGTCCACTACGCGTTCATGGCCTTCCTGGTCGTCGGCGGGTTCCTGGCCTGGCGGTGGCGCTGGACGATCTGGCCGCACGTCCTCGCCGTCGTCTGGGCCGTCCTGATCGTCACGACCAAGGTCCCCTGCCCGCTGACCGCGCTGCAGAACCACCTGCGCGAGAGCGCCGGCCAGCGCCCGCTGTCGGACAGCTTCATCAACCTCTACATCCGCGGGACGTTCTACCCGCAGGACCAGCAGTCCCTGTCGCAGGCCGTGCTCGGGGTCGTCGTCATCGTCGCCTGGATCGGATTCGTCCGCCGGGGCCGGGCTGCGCAGGCCGTGCCGGCCGACGCGCGGGCCGATTCGCTCAGCCGCTGACGGCCGAAACGCCGGTCGACGGAATTCCCCTGGAAATCCGGTGTTGTCGTAATTGATCTGTGCTTACTGTCGAAGTAACGGTTAAAGAGCAGCCGAACCTTCAGTTGCGGACGGTTTCGGCCCGCCCGCCGGAGGCTCGAGATGTTCCGATCCGTGGGGGCCAACCGCGGCGGGCCGGGCGCTCACGCTGAGCGGACACCGGCCCAGGTCGGGGCACGCCCATGACCACGTTCCGGGCCACCCACCTCGTCCAACTGCCACGCACGATCGCGGCGGTGCTGCCATCGCGTACCGGCATCCGGGCCGCGGCCGGGTTGCGCGTCCCACCCGGGTGGGCAATGGTGTCGGCCGGGCTCGCGCCGGTCGTGCTGACGTCGGTGTGGCTGCTGGCCGACTCGGTCCAGTCGCCCCGGTACAGCCCGATGCGCCAGACCGTGAGCGTCCTCGCCGGTTACGCCGGCACGGACCGCTGGCTGATGACCACCGGTCTGGTCCTGGTCGGTGTCTGCTACTTCGTCACCGCCGCCGGGCTGCACCACATCCCGACGCCCGCGCGGGTCGTTCTGCTCATCACGGGCGCGTCCGCGCTCGGGGTCGCGGCCTGCCCCCAGCCCACGCACGGATCGACCGTCCAGCACATGGTGTTCACCGGCGTGGGCGAGCTGGCCCTGGCCGCGCTGCCCGCGATCGTGAGCCTGCACCGGCTGGACCATCGCCTGATCAGCGCCCGGGCCGCGGGGCTCGTGGCCGCGCTGTTCGGGGTGCTGTTCTTCTGGCTGGTCATCGAACTGCAGGGCGGCGACCAGCTGGGACTGGCCGAGCGGCTGACGTCGTCCGTGCAGACCTGCTTCCCATTTGTGATGGCCCTGGCGCTGCGCCACTCGGACCCGGACCGCACCGAGGCCGAGCTCGCCGGCGTGGACTACTGACCGACCTACGCGCCAGCCATAGTTAACACGGAATTGACATTCGGCATTGAGTGCTGGATGCTTCCGGGGAAGCCTCTTCCGCCGAAACCATTGGCGCAGGCTCGTGGCGTCGAAGGGGCTCATTGTGTTGCGCACGTTTCGGATCCTGACCGCGGCTGCGGTCCTGGCCAGCACAGTGGTCGCGGCCCAGTTGGTGCACCAGGCCCACGCGACGGCCCAGAATCCAGTGCTGCGCAACGGCGAGTTGGTTGCCGACGGGGCGTGGTGCTGGTTCCAGGATCCGCGAGCGGTGCACTACGTCGGTGCGCACGACCGGACCTACATCGGCTACGTGACGTCCAAGGGCGACATCGACATCGCGTCCCAGGACGCGGGCACGGCCTTGATCGCCCGCACCACCTTGCATCCGCTGCTGCAGGCCGACGACCATGCCGCGCCGGGCCTGTCAGTGCTGCCGGACGGGCGGATCGCCGCGTTCTACTCCAAGCACGGCGGGACGCAGATGCTCTACCGGATCTCACTGCGGGCCGAGGACATCACCGCGTTCGGGCCGGAGCAGTCCGTCCCGACCAACACGACCAAGGGCGGCGTCTACACCTACGGCAACCCGGTCTACCTCAGTGCCGAACATCGGCTGTATCTGTTCTTCCGGTCCGGGGACAACCGCCCGGCCATGACCTGGACGTCTGCGGCCTCGGGTTACCAGACGTGGGCGCTCGCGAAGGACCTGATCGTCCCCGACGGCGTCGCCGGGGCGCCGCGGCCCTACATCAAGTACGCCACCAACGGCGTCGACACGATCTCGTTCGCCTTCACCGACGGGCATCCGCGCGAGGTCGCCAACAACTCCGTCTACGCCGCCGTCTACCGCAAGGGTGTGCTGCGGGCGCCGGACGGCACCCGGCTCTCGGTGATCGACGCGAGCGCCGAGGGCGACGAAGCCGGTGCCGACGTCGGCCTGCCGGCCGGTCCGGCGCACACCGACTGGCTGCGTCCGAGCGCGGCTGATCCGCAGGGCAACGGCGGCTTGGTGTACGACGGGTCCGGCCCGGGCGGGGTGGGCTGGGTCGAGTCGATGGCGCTGGGCCCGCAGGACACACCGGTGATCGTCTACTCGACCTACGCCGATCCGACGGATGCGGTCTACCGCTACGCCCGCTGGAACGGTACGGGCTGGACCGACGCCGAGATCACCGACGCCGGAGGCAAGATCACCACCGGCGAGGCCGAACCGCAGTACTCCGGCGGCGCGGACCTCGACCACAACGACCCGAGCACCGTCTACCTGTCCCGCGAGACCTACCCCGGCTCCGAGCAATGGGAACTCGAGGTGTGGACGACCACCGACGCCGGTGCCACCTTCGTCAGCCACAGCGCGATCACCTCGGACTCCGTGCTGAAGAACGTCCGGCCCGTGGTGCCGTGGGGCCCGCCGGGCGAGATCAAACTGCTCTGGATGGTCGGGTCCTACGACATCTGGAACGGCGGCTATCGCACCCAACTGCGCGAGCTGACCGGCGGCCGGGCCCCGACCAGCGCCCGCATCAGCACCTCGACCCTGTCGTCCAACGCCGGCGCCGCCGTCCAGATCGGCGGGCGCATCGTCCAAGGCGCCGACGGCGACAATGTCGGCGGGGCCACGGTGCAACTGCTCGGCCACACCACCGGCCAGCCCGACACCGTCCTGCGCACCGACCGATCCGACATCAACGGACTGGCCCAGTTCACCGTCTACCCCACCGCGACAATGCGCTTCAGCGTGCGGGTCCTGGCCACCGCGGCCTGGGGCGGCGCCACGTCGGCGGCACCGGTCGTCACGGTGGCCCAGCCGTCCGCCGTCCGGATCAGCGTCTCACCGGCCAGCATCAAGCACGGCAGGTCCGTTGTCGTCGCCGCCCGCGCGGTCGCCGCCCACACCGGTGCAGCCCGGGCCGGTTCGGTCGTCGAGCTCTGGCAGAGCGCGGCTGGCGGTGCTTGGCAGCGCGTCGGTGCCTACCGGGCCGACGCCGCCGGGCTCATCCGCGTCACCCGTACACCCGGGGTCAACGTCGTCTATCAGGGACGGCTGCTGGCCGGCCACGAATACCAGGCCGCCAGTAGCCCTCAAGCCGCCGTCCGCGTCAGCTAACCGCCACTGCAGGGCAAGGCGGCCGCGCTGCAGGATTCGCTCGTCGGCAACCACTGCCTGGTCGACGGAAACAAGAGACTGGGCTGGCTGGCCGCGGTCGTGTTCTGCTTCCTCAGCGGCGTGCAGATCGACGCTCCCGACGATGACGCGTACGTTTTCGTCATTGCGATCGCGGACGGCAGCATCGACGACGTCCGCGCCATCGCGGCGCAACTCGCGGCCTGGAGTCGCCCGCTCACTGCTCAGAACGGATGACGCGATGGATGCGATCAGGCTGGCAATCGAGGAACACTGGCGGGCGTCCGAAGTGGGGAACATCGACGCCGAACACGCCATCTATGCCCCGGACGCGATCCTCGACTATCCGCAGTCGGGTGAACGGTTCCGGGGCCGCGCCACGATTGCGGCGCAACGGGGCGGGCACCCGGCCGACCGGCACTTCACAGTGCAACGGATCGTCGGCAGCGGACAGCTGTGGGTGAGCGAGTGCATCATCACCTACGACGGGATTCCGACCTACTCCGTCTCGGTCATGGAATTCGCCGATGCCCAGGTGGTGCACGAGACGCAGTACTTCGGCGAGACCTTCGATGCCCCGGCCTGGCGGACCGCCCTTGGCGAACGGATGCCGAGCCGGTGACGAGCATAGGCTGCGGCAGTGTCCACTGACTTGTATGAGCTCATCAACCGCCGTCGCGATGTGCGCGGGCAGTTCACCGGCGCTCCGATCGCTCCGGAGGCCCTGAACCGCATACTCTCCGCGGCCCACGCCGCCCCGAGCGTCGGCCTGACCCAGCCCTGGGATTTCATCCTCGTCCGGGACGGGGCGACGCGGGAGCAGTTTCGTGAGCACGTGCAGGCCGAGCGAGCGGTGTTCAGCGCGTCACTCGACCCCGATCAGGCCGAGCGATTTGCGCACATCAAGATCGAGGGCATTCTCGACTCGACAATGGGCATCGTCGTCACCTATGACCCTGATCGCGGCTCGCCTGCCGTCTTGGGCCGGCACGCCATCGCCGATGCGGGGCTGTACTCGACCTGCCTGGCCATCCAGAATCTCTGGCTCGCCGCCACCGCCGAGGGCCTCGGCCTCGGCTGGGTCTCGTTCTATCAGGAGCACTATCTGCAGGGCCTGCTCTCCATCCCGGCCCGCATCCGCCCCGTCGCGTGGCTCTGCCTCGGTCCGGTCACGCACTTGGAAGCGGTACCCGACCTCGAGCGCCACGGCTGGCGCAGTCGCCGCCCACTGGCCGAGGCCGTTCATGACGGCAGCTACGGCGGATGACCGCCTCGGCAGCCGTCTCAGTAGCTCAGATTTGGCCGCGGGATGGGTTCCGGTTCCCGTCCGCGTCGTAGGGCTGCTGCCGACCGCGCGCCTCGTAGCGCCGATTGACCGCCCCGCGCATGGATCGTGGTACCCAGTTGACCGCCGGCCCTGGGCCGCCGCGCCGAAGTCGGAGGATCGATACGACTCCGACGATGACAATGAACGCGATCGTAAGGCCAACGAACATCAGTTCCACCTGTTTGCGGTAACTCCAGGCCACGTAAGCGTCCTTCTCGCTACTGGCACCTGGCTCGTCCTGGTGTTCCCGTACTGAGGGCCCCGCAACCAGTGGCCGATCGCCAGCCGACACCGACGCCCAGTTGCCGCTGGAGTCACCTCCCACCTGATCGAGCCTGGGCAGTTTGCGTCACGCGGCGAACTCTCACGGATGCCGGTGGGTATGCTGGCATACGTGAAGCGGACCACGGTCAAGATCCCCGACGCTCTCGACGCCCGGCTCCGGCATGAAGCCGCACGCCGGGGCACGACGATTGCCGACATCAGCCGCGAGGCGCTCGAGGCCTACCTCGGTGACCCGTCGACGCGGCGTCGGCTCCGGGCAGCCGGGGCCGGACACAGCGGGCGCAGCGACGTCTCCGACCGCATCGAGGAGATTCTGGCTGCCGAGGTCGCGCGATAGCCGCGCTCGTCGTCGACGCCGGACCGCTGTACGCCTACGTCGACGCCGATGACGCGCACCACGCGGCCGCCCTCGAACTGCTCGAGACCCACCCGGGGCCGCTCATCGTCCCGACCCTGGTCATCACCGAGGTGGTCTACCTCCTGGCGACTCGTCTCGGCGCAGGGCCCGAGGTTCGCTTCCTCGGGGACCTGGCCGGCGGGGCGTTCACCGTTGAGCCGGTGGCGGTCGCGGACTGGCTGCGGATCGCCGAACTGGTCGCGCGCTACCGCTCCCTGCCTCTCGGGACGGTGGATGCCTCGGTCGTCACTACCGCCGAGCGCCTGGGCGTCACCGAGATCGCGACGGTCGACCGGCGCCACTTCTCCGTCGTGCGTCCCGAGCATGTCGCTGCATTCACGCTTCTCCCCTGAACCCACGGCGATTTCCAGGTGGGAGCCTTCGTAACCCATGTTGCGCCTCGCGGTACACCACCCGTCCGGATGACTCCGCGCGAAGCTCCAGCGGCAGGTGGCCGACGGGGAGGCGCGCAGCACCGAAACGCAGACCGAATGCGGGTCTGGCCGCGGTCAGTTCTGCCTCGATCTCGGCCCCACGATCCGTCGTGATCACGACCCGATCGACGGACGGGTGGGCTCGGATCACCTCGACGCACGGCTGATCATCGGTTATGCCATAACTCGCGTTGACGAGGTCATCGCCGTACAGCTTCGGCCCAGCCATCCCACTGCTACTGAGGATCCGTTCACCGTTGCGAACCGTGAGCATGGTCGAGAAGTTGTCGTCCATGCCCTCGGCCTCGATCGCCCACCGCAGTGCAGCGTCGAACGCGCCCTCACCAACCGTGACCACGTTCAGCCGTTCTGTTCAGGGTTGCGTGGGCTGGCGTCCTCGACGAGCTTGCGGGTCTCGTCGTCGGAGAGCACCGTTCCGTCGTCCAGGGTGATGGTGAGGCGGCTCTGGTACACGCCGCTCGACGTGTTCTCATCGTCTCGTGCGATTGGGTCGGGCGGCAGTTCGACGAGAGTGAGCCGCTCGGCCGGGATGCTCGCCGGAAAGTAGCTGTACCCGGACTGCGTCATGACCAGTTGCTCCTGGTCGACGCCGTCCACTGCCCAGACGTCGACCGGCCCGCCGGTGTTGTTCATGCGCACGAACCAATGGGCTTCGAACTCGTTCAGGCCGAGGAAGACACCGTCCTCCTCGGGCTCGTGACTGCCGGCGATGCCCCGGGCGGCGCCCATCCGCG
This sequence comes from uncultured Actinomycetota bacterium, assembly GCA_963713245.1. Taxonomy (GTDB): domain Bacteria; phylum Actinomycetota; class Actinomycetes; order Mycobacteriales; family Jatrophihabitantaceae; genus CAVQKZ01. Next base: position 1,772,041 of record CAVQKZ010000001.1, on the reverse strand, counting down.
TCCAGTCGAGGCCGTGCGTCAAGATCGATTCTCGGTTGAGCACCGAGGTCACATGGAATAGCCGTGGCACGTCGGGGTCAATCCTCCGGGTCCGCCGGCCTGCGCCGGTCGCCGAGCAGGATCGCCTTGATCGATGCCGTCATTCCGGAACTGGCCGCCCCGACCAGATCCCACGACCTGTTCACGCCGATGGCCAGCGAGGCCACGATCGCGCCGGCGACCGTCGACATCGGCGAACTGTTGTGCGGCGACACGACCAGCCGGATGCCGGCCTCCAACTGCAGGGCCATCACGATCAGGAATCCGATGAGCACACCGATGGAACGTTCGACGCGAACGCTCATCGTCGCCCGCCGAGAATCATTCGACGTAACGTCGCCGCCACGAGGAGCACCCCCACGCCGCCGACGGACAGCGCGGCCCAGCCGAGGTTCGTGTCCGGGATCAATGCGATCAGCGACAGGACCAGGGACGACAGCATCGCGGTCAACGCCGTCGAGGCCCGCAGGTGCTGGCTCAGCGGTGCGTCCGGACCGACGAGACGCTCGGGATCGAGGGAGACAGCGACGAACAGCAGCCCGACCAGAGCCCCCGCAGCGCCGGCGACACCCAGGAAGAAGTCGTTGAACGTGGCGGGAACCATGCCCGTGAGCCTGGCAGCCGGTCGCCGTAACCGGCAAATGCGGGCCGACGGCAGCGCCCCAATCGTCGGGCGCTAGCCGTTCGCGGTGATCTCGACCGGTACGGCCGCGCGCAGCGTGTGCCCGACCGGCGACGTGTCGGCGACCTTGCGGTGCAAGGCAGCGACTGCATCGGCGTCCGCGTCGGTGTCGAGCTGGACCGCGACCCGAATCGCGGAGAATCCCGCGTGCCCGTCGGCCAGGCCGAGGAAGGTGTGCAGGTCGATATCGCCCTCGAGGTTGATCTTCAGATCGCGGATGTCGATGCCCGCCAGCGTGGCGTTGGCGGCATAGCCGACGGCCAGGCAGTTGCCGAGCGAGGCCAGCAGTTGCTCGACCGGATTCGGCGCGGTGTCGCCGCCACCGAGCGTCGCGGGCTCGTCCGAGACGACGGGGGCGAAATCGCGCACGCGGGCCTGCGACTGGAACGCGCCGCTCCAGCGTACTTCGGCCGCCCACGTCGTGTTCGCCGCGTCCGGACGTTGCTGGATCGTCTGCACGAGCGCGCCGACCGCAGCGAGGTCGACCTGATTGAGCTGACTACCGGTGGTCGCGGTCATCGGCTTGCCTCTCTATCTTGAGCTTCTCTGTCGGGAAGGCATAGATTAGCATCGATCCTCCGACAAGATCCGTGCAGTCGACGGCGGCCTCAGTCGCCGGCGTTGCGCGGTCGTCCCCGCTTCGGCAGCGGCGCGGCCTGCTTCGGCATCCGGCCGGCGTCGGTGAGGGCCCGGCGCAGCAACACCTCGACCTGAGCGTTGACGCTGCGGAACTCGTCGTCGGCCCAGCGGACCAGCGCGTCGTGCACGGCCGGGTCCACCCGAAGCAGAACCTGGCGGCGAGCGGTCACGAATACAGCGAACCGACGTTCACGACCGGCGACGGCGGCTGGTCGCCGCAGAGCACCACCATGAGGTTGCTGACCATGCTGGCCTTGCGCTCCTCGTCCAGCTCGACGACGTCGTTCTCGGCCAGGCGCCCCAACGCGAGCTCGACCATGCCGACGGCCCCTTCGACGATGCGGCTGCGCGCGGCCACGACGGCGTTGGCCTGCTGGCGGCGCAGCATGGCCTGCGCGATCTCCTGCGCGTAGGCCAGGTGCGAGATCCGGACCTCGACGATCTCCACCCCCGCGAGCGAGACCCGCTCCGCGACCTCGGCCGCCAGCTCGCCGGCCACGATGTCGGTCGCGCCGCGCAGCGAGGTTCCGGTTCCGTCGCTGTCGTCGTAGGGATGAGTGGTGGCGACGTGGCGCAGGGCCGACTCGGCCTGCACGGAGACGAAGTCGAGGTAGCTGTCGACGGCGTAGGTCGACTTGCCCGTGTCGGCGACCTGCCAGACGACGATCGCGGCGATCTCGACCGGATTGCCCTCGGCGTCGTTGACCTTGAGGTGGTTGGTCTCGAAGTTGCGGACCCGGATGCTGACGCCGCGGCGGATGGTCAGCGGCAGCACCCACCAGAATCCGGGCCGCCGGACGGTGCCGACGTAGCGGCCGAAGAACTGGATCACCGAGGTCTGTCCCGGCGCCACGATCACCAGCGAGGTGATGACCAGGACGAAGACCAGGATCGGCACCCACACCAGCCCGTGGGCGTGCTGGCCGGCGAGGATCGCTCCCGCGATACAGGCGGCGAGCACCAGCACCCCGAGCCAGCCGTTGACGGCGATGGCCGGGCGCTCCGTGATGTCGACACGGGCCCCCTGGTGTCCGACCGGCCCGACCTTGCCCGGCGACTCGACAGTGCTCATGGTGTGCTCCTCCGCTGAAAAAGTGATAGCTAATAGATATCACTTTTTGCAGCGGCGCGATAGACCGGATTCCTCGACTACTGGGCCGATTCGACCGGGGGCACCGGTGCGGGCCGTCCGTCCAGCCAAAGCGACCATGATTCGAGCAAGCCGACCGTCAGGTGGCCGTCCCGCGCCCACGGGTCTTGAGCGAGCCGGGCCAGGACACTGGCGCGGTCGTCGCTCTCGATGAGATGGGCCGAGTAGTCGCCGTCACCAACGGGACCCCCGACCAAGATGAAACCCTCGTCGACGAGCTCGTCCATGAAGGCTGCGTGCTCGGTCCAGGCGTCCTGATCACGGATGCCGCGCCTGGCGTCCCACGCCGGCCCGTGTAGGTGCGTGCACAAGAAGTAGGCCATGAATGCACGCTATTCGGCCTCTCCGACAACGACGGAAGCCATGTGTAGCACCGGCGGATCGGGGGAACCCTGAGTCGGTGCCGAGCGAGCTGCGGTCGATGACCTGGGCCGCTCGGTGGGGTTCGATGGGGCTGGTGGGGCGACTGGTGCTCACGCTGGTCATGGTCCTGCCGCTTGTTGTCGCCATTTCGGCAATCTGGCCGGGCGATCCGCCCACGTCCGCCAGCTTCGTGCTGCCGACCGTCATTCCGTTTGCGCTCACGCTGTGGCTCGACCGCCGGTTCCTCCGGATGCGGCATCGACGGAGGCTGCTGTGTTGGCAGGTCGAGCGCACCGGGCTGCCGGTGCCCGACGACGAGGTCAACCGCGTCGCCGTGCAGCGGTTGCAGCGGATGGCGGACTGGCAGGCCCCGAAGGTCGTCAGCATTGCCGTCGGCGCCATCGCCGTCGCGACCATCGTGGCCATGTGCGTGGTTGCCGCCGATCGGGCAGGGGCCGTCTACCTGCTGTGCGCGGTCCCGATCTTGGTCGCTGCCGGTGTCGATGTCCGGACGCCGACGCCGGAACCGCCGCGCACCCGCCTGTACCGGCTGCAAGACGCTCGTAGCGCCGGCGATCGCCCGGTCGGCCGCGACGCTGGCTAGTCTCAAACCATGGGAGACGATGCGGACGAACCGATCGAGTCACCGGCCACGTGGGAGAACGTCGTCGTCGGCAAGGCCAAAGAGGTCGTCGGGCACGCGATCGGCAACGAGGAGCTGGCCCAAGAAGGCGAAGACCAGGAAGAAATCGCCCACGAGGTCCGCGAAGAGTTCAAAGAAGAACACCAGTGACTGACGGGCTCGCAACCTCCCGTCGGCCTCGCCACGTCTGAACAGAGTGGCGTCTGTGCGGCTGGTCGTCGCGGCGGTTTCCAGCACAGTGTTGATGGCGGCGTGCGGCGCCGGTTCGGTGCATGCCGACGGACAAGTGCTGCACGTGTGCGGTCAGATCATCAACGAACCCGGATCCGGCATGCAGCGCGGCGTTGCCTGGTACCACGACCTGTCGCACCCAGGCCCGCACGCGACATTCCGGTTGCCGTCGACTCCGCACCTTGACTACGACACTTCCCCCTGGATTCAGGTCAGTCACAATTGCGATGACGGGGCCATCGTGTCGATCGAGCCTGCTGGCCACGTCAAGATCGTCGACCGGGTGTACAGCCGGTCCCATCGCTACGCCGCGCTTCGCCTCTACGGTTACGCGCCCGGACACGTCGTCCTGACGGTCAGCAACGGCACCGAGATCGTCAGCTCGACCGCGATCACCGTCGCGGCCCCGTAAGCCGCGGCGCGGGAGGACTTTGCTCGGCCGGGGATATTCCTGACCGCTGACGCTCACCTACGTGGCGGCGTTCGCCGTGTCAGCTGCTCGCCGCTGTTGCCTTTCCAGCCACTGGTCGAACCGGTCGATGTTGCTCATGGCGATCGGCACTCTCCACCGGATGTCGGTGCGCAGGCCGTAGCGAGCGATGACTGCATCGGATGCTGTCAGCATCCGCTGGATCGCGACGATGTCGACGATGACCCCAGCCGTGACGCCGACCACGGCGCCGCCCCAGCCCAGCGCCCCATTGCCGATGGCCTGGCCGAAGATCGACGCGCCGGCTCCGAGCACAATCAGCAGGCAGCCAAGTTTCAGCAGGACCAGAGAGCGCAAGACGTCGCGCACGGTCTGCGTGCCGATGCGAGGTTCCCATTGTTCGCGGAAACGCCGGCGCCACTGCTCCCGCCTCCGGCCGGACCACTTGAGCACACGCAGTTTCCCCCCGCCAGGGCCGGCCATCACGGTGCCGGCTGCTGGGGGCGGGATCGCGGGTTGGTGAACCGGCGCAGCAAGCCGCGTTCCCCGCCGGCTTTGCGGTAGCTGGCAAGCCCGATAGCCATGCACGTCACGATGACCGCAAACAGGACGTAAATGATCACCCGAACGTATCGCGGACCGCCGTGATCGGATGCGAGCCCGACGAGCGCGCCCAGCCACCACGCCGCGGCACCGATCGGGCGAACCGCCCGCCGCCACGCCGGCCAGGTGGTACGCCAGCGAGCGATAAGGCGAGGGTCGGTGAACGAGTACTTCTGAAACAGTAGATAGGCCTGGACACTCTGCGGAACGCTGCGTCGCTTCGGCCCGGACATGGTGTCAGTATCACCGGCATCACCTAGCGGGGAGGATCTTGCTCGGCCAGCGGGCGACAATCCTCGACCCGAGGGCCGAGACGCGGTAGGACTGACTGGTGAGCCGTAAACCGCCCAGACCGGTACTGCTGGCCATCGTCGGACTCGAGGTCGTCTCGGCCGTGTTCGCCTGGCGCGACCTCGCCCAGCGCTCCGATGGCCAGGTACGGGGGAACAAGAAGCTGTGGCGGGCCGCCATTCTCGCCAACCCGGGCAACTCCGTCGCGTATTGGGCGCTGGGCCGCCGCTAGCCCCGCTGCAACGCATCGGCACCGGCAGGTGTCCTCTAGGTAGCGGGGCGACGCGTCGGTGGACCGCCATGCCTACGGAGGGAGCGCTCGTGCGCTGGACGGCAGCGAAGGTGATAGCTGGGCTCGCGACCGCTTGCGTCGCTCTCGTGGGCTGCACGGGATCCTCGAGCCACACCGCACGCACGAGCACTCCGGTGCCCTCCACTTCGAACTCCAGCTCCAGGCCCAGCTCGACCGCGGGCTCACCGGCGCCGACGTCGACGTCGACCTCGACGCAGTCGGCCATCGGGCCGGCGGGCGGCGCCGTCCCACGGGGGTTCAGGCCGTACTCGACGACGTTCGTGAGCCCGAGGTTGGGCTGGGTGCTCGGCACCGCCCCCTGCTCCGTCGAGCCGTGCACGTCGATCGTGCGCACCGAAGATGGCGGCACGACCTGGGTCGGGATCCCGGCACCGAAGGCGACGCTGCAGATCAATTCGGCCGTGCCGGGACAGGTCGCTCGGCTCCGGTTCGCCGACGCGCGCAACGGCTGGGCCTTCGACGGCGCGCTGTACTCGACCCACGACGGGGGCAGCACCTGGACCAGGCAGAACCTGGGCAGCGACGGCCACGGCCCGCTGGTGCTCGCCCTCGACAGTGGCGGCGGTTACGCCGAAGCAGTCGTGGACTCCTGCTCCCCGTTCAGCGGCGACACGGCCTGCAAGCACACGTTGCGGGTCTACCGCACCCCGATCGGCACCGATCGATGGACCCCGGCGACGGCGACCATCGACGACTCGACGCCGGGCTTCGGCTACTACCCGGCCCAGCTGATCGCCCACGGGTTGGACTGGTGGCTGAGCGCCAAAAGCATCTACCAGGCGAATGGCGCCCACCCCGCGACCCGGCTCAGCAGCCCGTGCGCCGGCGCGAGGTTGGCCGTGGCCGACCGCGCCCACCTCGACGCGCTCTGCGCGGGCGGCGGCGCAGCCGGGAGCAGCCGACAGCAGCTCTATGGCACCACGGACGGTGGTGCCCGTTGGACGCGCAGCGGCGCTGCGTTCCTGGGCGCCACCGATATAACCGGCATGGCCGACAACACCCGGGGCGTGCTGTTGATCAGTGAGTCCAGCGGCGGCAGCGAGATCCTGCGCACCGCCGACGACGGTCGATCCATCCACACAGCGCTGTCCCCCGGCAACACCGGCGGCGAGCCATGGGCGGACCTCGGCTACACCACCCCCAGCCAGGCCGTCGTCATCCTCAACGGCACGACGATGTACCTGTCCCGCGACGCCGGCGCAACCTGGGCGCCCATCAGGTTCTGACGCAGGACCGGAGGTAACGCCGGCCGGATCGCCTCCGCGGCCGGGGCGAACTGCGATCCTGGTGCTGTCCCCTGCGCAGGCTGCTCGTTCGTCGTATGGAAGAGAGCCCACTGCCCTTGGAGGTTAGCGATGCAGTACGCCCTGATGATCTACACCGAGCCCGGCTACGCCGAAGGAATGTCCGAGGCCGAGCGGGCGGCGGTGACGGCCGAGTTCGTCGCGTTGGCCCATGACACCCGGTCCATCGCCAGTGCCCGGCTGGACCCGATCGAGACCGCCACCACGGTGCGGGTGGTCGGCGGCAAGACGCTGATGACCGACGGCCCGTTCGCCGACACCAAGGAGGTGCTCGGCGGGCTGTATCTGCTCGAGGCGGACAGTCTGGACGAGGCGGTCGACATTGCGGTGCGGATCCCGGCCGTCCGGTTCGGTGGCGTCGTGGAGGTCCGGCCCGTGGGGCAGTTGGTGCTGCGCTGAGCGCACTCGAGGACGTCTTCCGGGACGAGTGGGGGCGGGTGCTGGCCTCGCTGGTCGGGTACCTCCGCGACTTCGACCAGGCCGAGGAGGCGGCGCAGGAGGCGTTCGCGATCGCAGCAGAGCGCTGGCCCCAGTCCGGCCGGCCGGCCAACCCGGGCGCGTGGCTGGTGACGACGGCCCGCAACCGGGCCATCGACCGCATCCGCCGCGAACGCACCCTGGCCGAGAAGATCACGCTGCTACCGGTGCCGGAGGCGACCGTGGACGAGTTCGACGACACCGTGATCAAGGACGAACGGCTCGAACTGATCTTCACCTGCTGCCACCCGGCGCTGCCTCTGGACGGCCAGGTGGCCCTCACCCTGCGCGCACTCGGCGGCCTGGAGACGGCCGACATCGCTCGCGCGTTCCTGGTTTCCGAGGAGACCATGAAGCGCCGGCTGACCCGGGCCAAGGCCAAGATCAAGGCGACGGCGATCCCGTTCGCCGTCCCCGACGCGCGCCGACTGCCCGATCGCCTGGATGCGGTGCTCGCCGTCATCTACCTGATCTACAACGAGGGCTACAGCGGCCGGGTCGACCTCGGGGCCGAGGCCATCCGGCTCGGTCGGGTGCTGGCCGCGCTCATGGCCGACCAGCCCGAGACGCACGGACTGCTCGCGCTGATGATGATCCACCACGCCCGGCAGCGGGCCCGGTTCGCCGGCGACGACCTCGTGTTGCTCGACGACCAGGACCGCTCGCTGTGGGACACGGACCAGATCGCGGCCGGACGGGCCGAACTGGACCGGGCGATCGCCCTGGGCGGCCGCGGCCCCTACGTCGTCCAGGCCGCGATCGCGTCGCTGCAGGCGCGCGAGCCGATCGACTGGCCGCAGGTGGCCGAGTTGTACCGGCGGCTGGTGGAGCTCACCGGCTCGCCGGTGGTCGAACTCAACCGGGCCGCGGCGCTGGCCCAGGCCGGCGACCCGGCCGCGGCCCTGCACGCGGTCGATGCCCTCGAGCTGGACGGCTACCTCTACTTCCACTCGACCCGCGGTGAGCTGCTGCGCCGGCTGGACCGCCCCGAGGAGGCCCGGGCCGCCTACCGGCGCGCGCTGGGGCTGGCCACCGCGATCCCGGAGCGGCGATTCCTGACCAGGCGGCTGGAAGAACTCTGACCCGGGCTGTCCCGAACGCGGCGCCTCGTTCGTCGTCCAGGTATGAACCAGAATTTCCACCCCGCCGCGAAACGTGTGCCGATGACCATCGCCGCGACGACGGACGTGCCGATCCATCAGGCCGGGCTGGCGTCCGGGCTGATCAACACCACCCGTCAGATCGGCGGCGCCGTCGGCCTGGCTGCCATGGCCACCGTCGCCGGAGGGGCATCGTCGCCCACTGCCGGCTACGACCGCGCGTTCTGGATGTGCGCCGGCGCCATCCTCATCGGCGCGGTGCTGGCCCTGGCGCTGTCGGGCCGGCCCACGCGGCAACGGCGGGTCGGCGCCGCCGAGCAACCCGCCCAGTCCCTGGTGCTCGTCGAGGCCTGATCCCACCTACTTCTCCTGGAGGAAACCATGCAACCCGCTCCCCGCCACCGTCACCATCCCCGGCTACCTGTCCGGCACCTGGAAGGCCGACCCGCTGCACTCCGAGATCGGCTTCTCCGTCCGCCACCTCATGGTCGCCAAGGCCCGCGGCCGGTTCACCAGCTACGACGTCACGATCGTCACGAGCGAGGACCCGCTGGCCTCGACGGTGAGCGCGACCATCGACCTCGCGTCCATCGACACCGGATACCCGGCCCGGGACGACCACCTTCGCACGGCCGACTACTTGGAGGTCGAGCAGTACCCGACGATGACCTACCGCTCCACCGGCATCCGGCCGGCCGACGCCGGCTGGGTCATCGACGGCGAGCTGACGTTGCACGGTCTCACCCGTCGCGTGCCGCTCGCCGTCGAGGTGAACGGGTTCGGCCCGGACCCGTTCGGCGGCCAGCGGGCCGGCTTCTCCGCGACCGCGCACATCAACCGCCGCGACTTCGGCATCGACCTGACCGTCCCGCTGGACGCCGGCGGCGTCGCGGTCGGCGACAAGGTCTCGATCAGCCTCGAGATCGAAGCCGTCCGGCAGAACTGACCAACCCCAACAATCAACAAGGAGAGCAATCATGGACGCCCGACTGAGCTACACCGGCAACCCCACCGCGCAGAAATTCATCAAGCACCTCGTCTCGGCCGGCAAGGTCATGCTGGACGCGCCACTGCCGAGCTCGACCCAGGCCCTGGTCGAGATCCGGGCCAGCCAGATCAACGGCTGCGCCGTCTGCCTCGACATGCACACCAAGGACGCCGAGCAGGCCGGCGAGACGTCGGTCCGGCTGAACCTGGTCTCGGCCTGGCGCGAGGCGACGGTCTTCACCGACGCCGAGCGGGCCGCCCTGGAGCTGACCGAGCAGGGCACCCGCATCGCCGACGGCGCCGGTGGCGTCACCGACGAGGCCTGGGCGAACGCGGCCAAGCACTACGACGAGGACCAGCTCGCCGCGCTGGTGGCCACGATCGCCATCATCAACACCTGGAACCGCTTGAACGTCATCACCCAGCAGCCGGCCGGCGACTACCAGCCGGGCCAGTGGGGCGCAGCCACCAGCCCTTAGGATGATCGTTCGCTCGCCCCGCTGAGGCCGGGCGCCAGTACGGCAGCACGCCGCCGACCCGCTCCGCCGCGGAGGAACCCGCCCGATGACCCGGCCCGCCCCCGCGAGCCTCCGCGCCCACTACCGCCGGGCCGGGTGGCTGGTGGCGGCCGCCGGCCTCGTGGTCGGCCTGTACGCGGCACCGGACAGCTCGCCGATCCGCACACCCGTGGCCCAGTACGTCCAGACGACGAACGTGTACGACTCGATGGACCGCTACGTACCGCTCGGGTTCGGCGCCGCCGACGAGGGCGGCGCCTACACCACGTGGCCGCGCACGGCGTTCAGCGTCTCGGCCGGGGCCGGGCACATCGCTCCGGTCCAACCGGGCCTGAGCGTGCGAGCCACGTTCACCGGCACCAGTCCGGCCGACGAGGAACTCCAGTCCACGTTCAGCCTGCCGGCACTGCCCACCCGCGGTGTCGGCGTCTACTACGGGCACGAATTCCGCCGCCAGGGCAACGGCGACGACTACCGCGTCCTGCTTCAGGTCCGACCCGGGGGCCGGATGAGCCTCGGGTTCCGTCGGGTCCGCGACGGCGAATCGAGCCCGATCGGTGCTCAGGTCCCGATTCGGCAACGGGCCACGGCCGGGGCGACGGTCGTCCTGCAAGGCGTGGTCGCCGGCTCGACGACCGTCCGCCTCGGCGCCCGGGCCTGGCTGTCGGGAACCGCGGTCCCGGACTGGCAGTCGGCGGCGGAGGACACCACGGCCGATCGCCTGACCGGTCCCGGGCACATCGGCCTGTCCGTCTCCGCGCCGTCCGGTTCCGACGCGGCCGCCGTGTCGGTCGAGAGCGTGCAGGGCTGGCGGCTCGTCGCGCCGGTCGCGCCCGCCCAGTTGCCGACGGCAGCCCTGGACCCGACCGACGCGGATGCCGCGACGAGCACCGACCCGTCCGGCGGCGGGGGCCCAGCGACGGACACCGCCGCATCGGTTCAGCCGGGACCGGCGAACACCGGGGTGCCGGCGGGCACGATGTTGATGCAATCGGTGGGCAACCTGGTGATCACCACGCCCGGGGCCACCTACGACAGCCTGGACATCCACGGTTTCGTCACCATCGAAGCCCCGGACGTCACCATCACCCGCTCCATCATCCGCGGCGGAGTCGCCACCGCCAGCGACAAAGGCCTGGTCACCGACACCGACCCACGGGCCACCAACTTCCGCGTCTACGACTCCGAACTCGTCCCCGAACACCCCTCGGTGCACCTCGACGGCATCAAGGGCTGGAACTACACCCTGACCCGCGTCAACATCCACGGCACCGTCGACGGCGCCAAGATCTTCGGCGACAACACCACCATCCAGAACTCCTGGCTGCACGACACCGTCGCCTACCCCCACGACCCGTACCAGGGCAACGGACCCACCCACAACGACGCCATCCAGGTCCTCAGCGGCCAACACATCCACCTCACCGGCAACACCGTCCAAGGCGGCACCAACTCCGGCCTGCAGATCACCCAGGACCACGGACCGGTCAGCGACCTCGCCTTCACCGGCAACTGGGCCGACGGCGGCGCCTGCACCGTCAACGTCGCCGACAAACCCCTGACCACGATGACCGGCATCACCGTCAGCGACAACCAGTTCGGCCACGCCAGCGGCTACCCGCGCTGCGCGGTCGTGATCAGCGCCGGGGTGACGATGACCGCGACCGGCAACGTCTGGGCCGGCACGACCACCCCTGTCGAGATCACCCTCCGTAGCTAGCGGACGATGGCCCCGTGAAGGTGTACTCGATCACCAGCGCCGGGGTTGCGCCCCGACCCGCAGACGAGCTCAAGACGCTGCTCGCGCAGCCGGACGCCCTGACCTGGGTGGATCTGCCGATCTGCCAGGCCGAAGAGGCCGCCGTGCTGTCGGGTCTGTTTGGGTTCCACGATCTCGCGATCCGCGACTGCGTCGAGCGCAACCACATCTCGAAGATCCACTTCTACGACGACCACGTGTTCGTGGTGCTGCACGCCCCGGAGATCGGCACCGGCGGGCACGTCCACTACGTCGAGCTCGACCAGTTCGTCGGACCCAACTACCTGGTCACGGTGCACGGCCCGCTCAACCCGGTGGTGAGCCTCGACGTTGCCTTCGCCGACACCGCCCACGTGCTCCAGCGCATCGAGCGCGACGAGCTGCATCCCCGCTCGCCGATGCAACTGTCCTACGCGATCTCGTCCGCACTCGTGCGCCGCGAGATCGATCTGGTCGCCGCCCTGGCCCGCGAGTCGGGCCGGCTCGAGCAGCAGGTCACGGACGAGGACCACAACGACGATCCCGAAGCCCTGCTCGAGGATCTGTTCGAGGTCGGGCACCAGCTGCTGGCCATCCGCACGATGGCGACCCACAGCGCCGTGACCTACCGCGGCATGGCCCGCCGGGTGCGGTCGGTGCCCGACGACGAGCGGCCGTTGATCGGCGAGCTGGCCGACCGGTTCGAGATGGTGCGCAGCATGGCCGACGGCCAGAAGGAGTTTCTGCACGGCGTGATCGAGTTCTATCAGACCCGCACCAGCACGCACATGACGATCGCGGCCGAGAGTCTGGCCACGACCTCGGTCCAGCAGAACAACGACATGCGCCGCATCACCGCGTGGGTCGCGATCATCGCCGTGCCGACCGCGGTCACCGGCTTCTTCGGCCAGAACATCCCCTACCCGGGTTTCGGCGACCGGGCCGGCTTCATCGCCTCGACCGCCATCATGCTGTGCGCGGCCGCTGTCCTGTTCGTCATCTTCAAGTCGAAGAAGTGGCTGTAGGCCGCACGCGAACCTCGCCCGGCGCGATGCGGGCGGCCCGGAGGCCGAGTGCCAGGCTCCGGGTGACCACCATGACCACGGCCATGGAGATCAGCCCGTCGGTGATCGCGGCGACGGTGACGTGGTTGGCGACGGCCCAGGTGACCAGTTGCCGGTTGAACCAGTGCACCGACCCGTACGAGAACGCGGCCCGAGCGCCGATGACGACGATCCACAGGGCGGCATAGCCGGCCCCGGCACCGCTGACCGCCGCACCCGTCGCCGGGTGGCGGTCCACGCGCATGAGGGCTGCGGCAGCGAGTCCGGCGACCAGGCCGGCCAGGATGCCGGCGATCTCGACGGCCAGGCTGGTGCCGTGGGTGGCCGGCCGGTCCACGAACAGCGGGACGATCACTCCGGCCGCGATGAGCGGACGAAGGATGCGCACCCAGCCGATCTTGCGGGCCGGGCCCAGGTCGCTGGCCAGCACGGTGGCCAGCACCACGCCATTGACGATCATCGCTTCGGTGAGTTGGGATGCCACGGTTCTCTCCTCGGTGGGTGCTCTTTCCGGGACGGAATCCACCCTCGCCGGGGCGCGGCCCGCACACATCGCCGCCGAGGCTGACCTGCCGGTCGAGATGACGGCCGACGGCGTGGTACCGGCCGGTACCACAGGCGTCAGCCCACGGTCCGACGTGCTCCGGTCCGGGCCGCGGCAATACTGGGCAGATGTTGGGCAAGGTCAACTGGCTCGTGCGCGGGCTCGCCTTCGCCTGGCTCGGCGTGCTCGCGTTCGGGGCCGCACCGCCGCCGGGACGGCTGGCCACGTCCATCCAGATCGCCGGCTACGGCCTGATCGGGCTGAGCCTGCTGGCCCTGGCGCTGGTGGAGGCCCGCGGCGCAGGGAAGCGGGACCACCCACGACTGCTCCTGGTGATTCTCGGGGTGATGGCCGTCGCCGCGGGATTCGCCTCGGCCACGGGGGGCGGCGGCGGGGCGCTGGTGAGCTTCGCGCTCGTCGCGGCCATGCTCGCCGGCGGCGATCTCAGTGTCAGCGCGGCCGTGGCCGTCACCGCGGCCGGGATCGCCGCCGTCGAACTCGGCGGCCTGGTATCGGGCGGCAGCTACGGGACGTTCCTCGGACTGCCGGTGATCGTGCTCACCGGGCTGCTCGTCGGGCGCAACCGGGGCGCGTACCGGGTCCAGGCCGAACAGGCGGCGATGCTGCTGGCCCAGCGCGAGCGCCTGCAGGTCGAGCAGCGGCGCGCCGACCTGCTCGATGAGCGGGCCCGGATCGCCCGCGAGATCCACGATGTGCTCGCGCACTCGCTCGGTGCGCTGGGCATTCAGATCCAGGCCGCCCGCGCGGTGCTGTCCGACCATGGTGACATCACGAAAGCCGGCGAACTGCTGGCCACGGCCCAGCAGCTGACCACCGAGGGGCTGGTCGAAACCCGCCGGGCCGTGCGCGCCCTGCACACCGATCCGCAGCCGCTGGACGAGGAACTGGCCCAGACCGCCACCGCCTACGCCCAGCGGTTCCGGGTTGCGATCGACTTCCACGCCAGTGGTGTGCCGACCCCGGTTGCCCCGGATGCATCGCTGACACTGGTGCGCATCGCGCAGGAGGCCCTCGTCAACGCGGCCAAGCACGCCACGGGCCAGCGAATCTCGCTGCGCCTCGAGCACACCGACGACGGCATCCGGCTCACCGTCCGCAATCCACTGCCGCCGAACGGTGCCAGCCCGTCGGCGCTGCGCACGCTCGACGGCGGCTACGGCCTCACGGGCATGCGGGAACGGATTCGGCTGCTCAACGGCACGCTGCTGGCCGAGCGCCGCGACGACGAGTGGGTTGTCACCGCCGAACTGCCCCGCAGCGACGCTGCGACGGTCACGGCATGACCGCGCCCGCCGCCGATCCGCTGCGGATCGTCATTGCCGACGACCAGGCCAGTGTGCGGGAGGGCTTGGTCCTGCTGCTGGGCGGGTTGCCCGACATCGTCGTGGTCGGCGCCGCGGCGGACGGGCAGCAGGCCGTGGAACTCGTCGCCGCCGAGCACCCCGACGCCATCCTGCTCGACCTGCACATGCCCGTCCTGGACGGCATAGCCGCCACCCGGCGGCTCACGGCCGAACATCCGGAGGTCGCCGTCGTCGTGCTCACCACCTTCGCCGACGACGCCTCCGTCCTCGGCGCCCTGCGCGCGGGCGCTCGCAGCTACCTGACCAAGGACGCCGACCGGGCCGACATCGCCAAGGCGCTGCACGCCGCCGCCGAAGGCCTGACCGTCCTCGACCCGCGCGTCCACGCGGCTCTGCTGGGGGCGACCGCTGCGCCGGCCGCGGCCCGGCCCGCGGCACCGCCGGACGGCCTGACCCAGCGCGAAGTGGAGATCCTCGGCCTCATCGCCCGGGGTTTCACCAATCCGGAGATCGCGGCCCAGCTCTACCTCAGCAGCCACACGATCAAGACCCACGTCAACCGCATCTTCGCCAAGACCGGGTCCCGCGACCGGGCCGCCGCCATCGGCTACGCGCACCAGCACGGCCTGGCCTGAGGCATTTCCGGGTCGGTGCAACAATTCGGCCCCCAGACCCGTGTAGGTACGTGACGGGTGGCGTCTTGGCCGAGCGGGAGTGGCAGCTGGTGACCGACGATGACTCGGCATCGTTCGACCGGTATGTCACCGAGCACCAGGCTGCCCTGGTCCGCTACGCGACGCTGCTGGCCGGGTCGTCGGCGCTCGGCGAGGACCTCGTCCAGGATGTGCTGATCCGGCTCTACCCCCGTTGGGGCCGGCTGGCCGACCCGCATCCGTATGTCCGCCGGTGCGTCACGAACGAGTTCTTGTCCTGGCGGCGCCGGTGGAGCACCCGATTCGTGCACGTCGTGCCGGACGAGTTCCTGAACCAGCAGGCCGAGGATCCGTGGGACGACGGTCCCGATCCGGAGCTCTGGGCCCGGCTGCAGAGCCTGCCCCGGCAGCAGCGGGCCGCGGTGGTGCTGCGCTACTACGAAGGCTTCGACGACCGCGAGATCGCCGACGTCCTGAGCTGCAAGGAAGGCACGGTCCGCGGGCACATCAGTCGCGGGCTGGCCACGCTGCGGGGCGCGCTGACCCCGGCGCAGGAGGTGACCAACCATGACTGACGACGGCGTCGAGCGGCGACTGCGCACCCTGCTCTCCGATCGGGCCGGCCGGGTGCAGCCGGAGTTGTCCGGGCCGGCGCTGCGGGCCCGGGGCACGGCGACCACACGGCCGGTGGTCCGGTTCACGGCCCCGGTGCTGGCCGCGGCGGCCGTCCTCATCGTCGCCCTGGCCCTCGGCACGCAGACGCTGGCCCACCACGGCGGGGGCCCCCACCGGCAACCGCCCGGCCGGCCGGCACCGTCAATACCGGCGTCACCGACCGCGCCGCCTACTCAACTGCCGACGCAGCGATCGAGCACCCCGCCCACCATGGCGCCCGACCGGCACCCGCCGCAGATCTCCCCCACCGGAACACGGACGCGGGTGCCCAGGCCACCGGCGCGCTCGATTCAGATCTCTGTACCCACGGCGACGGCTCCGGCCCTGCCCCGACGGCAGACGACGACCGATTCGCCGCGGGCCTCGGTGCCGCGCAGTCCGCGCGGCTGAGGTTGCGCGCCTTTCTCGGCGCCGCGTGCAACAGGACACGGGTCGCACGCATGAAGACAGTGAGCGGGCACATCCGGTGCTCGACGCAACGTCTGGAGACTTCCGTGCAGGTTCGCCGTTCCCTTGCCACCGCCGCAGCATCCGGCGCGCTGATTGCCTCCGGCCTCGGGCTGGCTCTGGCTGCCCCGGCCACCGCAGCACCCACTACGCCGCCGCTGCCGACCGTGGCGCCGCGGGCACCGCAGGCGGCGCCGCCGACCGTCGCTCAGCGCCCAGCGCGCACCGTCGCGCCCCGCGGGCCCGGGATCGAGGTCCCGGCCGGCAATGCCGGACCATCCGGGAGCGTGGCGGCGGGTCCGACCAGCCTCGAGATCGGCGCCCTCGTCGCCGGCGGACTGGTGCTGGCCGGCGGCGGCACCGTCCTGGCGATCCGGCGCCGCGGGTGACCGAGGCGCGCAGCCGGCGCGGCGCATGGCCCCTGAAAGTCTGGGGGCCATGCGTCCTGGCCGGCGTACTACTGCTCGGCTTCGCGGTCGTGCTCACTGTCAACCGCGGCGCCGCGGCCAGGGCCGGCCGCCCCGGCGCCGTGCCCGTCGTGAACGCCGGCCGGCTACCGCCTGAGCACAGTGCCGGTGCCCCGCCGCGGCGATCGGTCCGGGTCGGGCTGACCCCCGGCTCGCGGCTGGAGCTGGGCCGACTGGGCGTGGACGCCGAGATCACCGCCGTCACCACGGTCGGCAACGTCATGCAGATCCCCCGCGACCCCCACCTGCTCGGCTGGTGGCGGGACGGGTCGGCGCCGGGCGACACCAGCGGCACCACGGTGATCGTCGGACACATCAACTATGCCGGCGTCACCGGCGCGCTCGCCGTACTCCCCGACGCGCGACCCGGTGACGCCGTGGCCATCGACGAAGGCAGCCACACCGTGCGCTACCGGGTGACGGCCATCCGCACGTATCCCAAGTCGAGCGGCATACCGGCCGCCGTGTTCAGCCGGTCGGGCCCGGCCCGGCTCGTCCTCATCACCTGCGGTGGCCCGTTCGACGGCGCCACCGGCAACTACGAGGACAACATCGTCGCCTACGCCGACCCGGTCTGACGGCCGCCGATCGCCGGGTTGGTTCGGCGTCAGACCAGCCCGGCCAGTCGGTAGAGAGCCAGTCTCAGCCCAGGATGGCGCGGATCTCGACTCCGCTGTGGGGCGCCGAGGCCTCGGGGATCTGTCCGGCGAGGGCGATCGCCTCGTCCATGTCGGCCGCTTCGAGCAGGTAGTAGCCGCCGATGACCTCCTTGCTCTCGATGAACGGCCCGTCGGTCGCCTTGGGACGACCGCCCGAGTCGGCCCGCAGCGTGACCGCCTTGGCCGCCGGTTCCAGCTCGTGTCCGCCGATGACCGCGGCCCCGGCCGCGGCCGCGAAGGCGCGGTGTCCCTCGGCGTTCTTCTCGCCCCACTCCGGGGTGGCCTCGGCCCACGTCTGCTCGTCGCCGCAGATGAGCACCAGGTATTTCGTCATTCCACACGTCCGATCATTCGGGCCCCAGGCACGGGCCGGCACAACTACGACGAACGGGAGCAGCACCGGATCGACAAATCTCGACCGACCTCGAATTGCGGCGTCGGGCGGCTCGCTCAGTTCAGGTGCAGTGCCTGCAGCGTCCGGGCCGCCATCTGGGCCTCACCCAGCCCGTTGGGATGCACGATCACCGGGTTCGTTCCGAGCAGGACCGGCTCGATCCAGCGGACCCCGGCCGGCTGACAGGCGTCGTGCCCATTGGCGGCACTGCTGAAGTCGACGTAGGTGGCGCCGGTGACGAGGGCAGCGCGGCGAACGGCGTCGTTGAGGGTGGCCTGCTCGTGGCGCAGATAGGGCACGTCGCCGCGGGCGACGGGCATCTGCGGGAAGCACCCGCCGGTGGCCGGCAGGATCCACGGATAGCCCAGGATGGCGACGCGGGCCTTCGGCGCCTTGGCCCGCACTGCCTTCAGCGCCGTGACCAGGGCCGGGTAAGTGGTGTTGCGGATGGTGTCCTCGAACGACGACCCGTAGCGGTCCCGGCACGGGCTGCCCTGCCCGAGCGTGGACAGGCCGGCGACGCCACAGTCGAGGATGGAGTCGATGAACACATTGCTGTCGTTGCCGCCGATGGTCATCGTGACCAGTTGCGTGTCCGGGGCCAGTGCGTTGAGCTGGGGCGCGACGCCCGGGTACTGGGCGGCGGCGTAGTCGCTGGTGTCGGCGCCACCGCAGGTGACGTCGGTCAGTTGTGCCGGTAGCGTCCGGGCGATCAGATGCGGGTAGTTGACGGTCGAGCGCAGGCACAGCGGCGAAGCGGTCAGGTCCGGGGGCACGTTGCCGGACGCGGCGCTGTACGAGTCACCCATGGCCACGTACCGGATGGGCGCGGTGGCCGCGTCGGCGGGAGCGGCCAGACTGAGGGCACCGGCTGCGGTGATCGACAGGAATACGGCGACGAGTCGGCGCACGGGTGGGCTCCTTCGACGGCGGCGGGGCGGACGACGGTCTCGCTTATTTCTTAACGACGAGCCCACCGCGGAGGATGCGGCGACGGAGGACATATGGCAGACAGCTTGCCTCAGGTACTCCTGCTCAACGGCGGGTCCAGTTCCGGCAAGACGACGCTGGCCCGCAGCCTGCAGGATGCGCTCGACGGCTACTGGCTGCGCCTGGGGGTCGACACGCTGGTCGACGCCGCACCCGGCCGGCTGTTGCGCAACGGCGGCCTGGACCTGGCCGAGGACGGCCGCGTCGGCGTCGGGCCGGACTTCGTCGAGATCGAGCGGCAGTGGATGTCCGGTGTTGCGGCGATGGCGTCCGCCGGGGCCCACATCCTGATCGAGGACAACTTCGTCAGCGGCCCCGCGGCCCAGCAGCGCTGGCGGGTGGCGTTGCGGGGCCTGGCCGTCGGCTGGGTCGGCGTGCGGTGCGCCGCCCACGTCGCCGCCGCGCGCGAGGCGGCGCGCGGGGACCGGATTGCCGGGATGGCCGCTGCCCAGGCCGAATCCGTGCACCGCGGGATCAGCTACGACCTCGAGGTCGACACCGGCAGCGGCGGCCCGGACGAGTTGGCCCAGGTGATCCGGGCCCACTTCTGGGCGCAGGCCTGATCGTCGAGGCCTGGGATCCGTTGAACGGGGGTTAGCTTTGCGCGGTGACGGAAATCCTCGACAGCATCGCGTTGTGGTTGCTCCGGGTCGGCATCGATCACTCCGGCCGCCTGAGCCTGACCGGGGCGTGGGACATCGCCGTGCGCGCGGCGGTGCTGGCCGATCTCAAGCGTGCCGGGCGACTGCGGGAGAACGACGATCTGATCGAGGTCGACGCCGAGGATTCGGGCCCGAGCTGGCAGGACGCCGCGTGTCGGCAGTTGCTGGCCGAGCCGGACATGACCGAATTCCGGTGGATCGTGAGCGGCCGCCTGCGCGCGGCCGCCGTCGCCGCCCACCTGGTCGAGGCCGGGGAGTGGTCGTCGCGCCGCGCGCCGCTGGCTCCCGGGATGCGGATCTACCGAGCTCAGCAGCAGCAGTACGTCCCGTTCCGGACGAGGCTGGCGCACACGTATGACGGCGATGTGCCACCGCAGTCAGATGCCGAAGCCGCTCTGGCCCTGCTCGGTCACGCGTTGAACGTCGTCCGGCCGCGGCGATTGGATTCCCGTCGTGCCACCTCGCAGGCGCCTCTCGAACCGGACGCGTGTGGCCCGTTCGGGCCCGTTGTCGAGACGGCGGCTACCGAGATCCGGGCTCGGGAGGCCGCGAGCACGGCCAACTCGGACCCGACGTGGTGAGCCGCCGGGCCAGCTGGCCCTACCGGGCCGCGGCGATCGTGCTGCTGACCGGGACGATCGCGATGAACGTTGTCGCGAAGCTCGGCCCACTGGCTGACTGGAGCGCGGCCGTCGATGTGGGCGTCAACCTCGTGCTCATCGCCGGCGCGCTGGCCGCCGTCGTCGTCGGGGAACGCAAAGACCGCTCGGCCAGGCAGTCCGATCTCGACAACGACTACTGATCCCGGAGCGGCTACGTCTGCTGGAGCGCTCGACGGCTCTCACCCCTTCGACGTGTCGACACCGGCGATCGTTGCACCGAGACGCAGAATTGCCTCGCCGGGAGTTCCCGCAACCGGGCTGGCCCCGTCGAACGTCAAGTGGGTAGGCGTCACACGAGCAAAGGGCAGGCGTGCACATGCTGACGAACGCAGCCACGAAGGCGGCCGCACTCTCGCTTCCAGTTGTCGTGCTGCTGGCGGTCAGCTGTTGCGGCTGCTCGTCCAAGCCTGCGCGCGGCTCATCGAGTTCATCCTCCGACAAGGGGATTGTGACCGGGCAGCTACAGGCGGCCGGCGGCCCGGCGCCCGGCAAGGCCCGTCCGGCCTCGGGTGAGATTTACGTCTTCACGTCGAGTGATCTCGTCGGCTCGCCATCGGCCCGGGTGACAGACGGGCACCGACGGCCGGTTCACCGTCAGCCTTCCGCCCGGGACCTACCACCTGGCCGCCACGTCACCCAGCTTCACCGTCGACCCGCCGCCGGCGAAACCGCCCTGCCGCGGCACCGCGCCGGCCGTGGTGTCGCCAGGGGGTACCAGCCGGGTCGACGTGGTCTGCCAGCTGCGCTAGCCGCAGGCCGTCATCAATTTGAGCGATCGCTCAATACCATGTTATGTTGTTTGAGCAATCGCTCAAACAAGCCGGAGGTCGGGCATGGTGCGAACGGAGCTTGACCCGCCGCGCGTCGACCCCAGTTCCGGTATCGCGCGCGCCGTCTGCCTCACCAGCTGGGGCGGGATGGTGGCCGGCGGCATCGTAGGCACGATCGACTGGCCCGTCGTGGCGACGTTCTTCGGCGCCATGTTCGGCCTCGTCGCCGGTGCGTTCACCGGAGTGGTCGACGGGCTCGTGCTCGCCGGTTTGGCGTCCCGGCGGTGGCCGGTGTGGTCCGTGCGGGGCGCCTCGGCCCTGGTCATATTGGTGGCGGCCGTTCTCGTCACCCGGCACGGCGAGGAATTCACCGTCTTGGCCCAGCCGCCGGGTCGGATCGCCGTCGTGCTCGGCTGCGTGGTCGCGGGCGCCCTCATCGGTCCGCTCGTCGCGTACGGCGTGGAGCCGAGCGATCCGGGTCCGCGGTCGCTCGACCGCCGTCCGGCTCTCCGGCGTCGCGTGCCGATGGCTGCTGTGGGGCGCTATCGGCGGGGCGCTGCCCGGCGGCGTTGTCGGTGGCATCCTCGGCATCCAGGTCGACCTGGCCACTGCCCCCTTCGCCGTCGTCGAGGGAGCGATCCTCGGCGCGGTCAGCGGCCTCGTCCTCGCCGGGCTCGTGGGCGCCGTCGCCATCGGTCCACGGCTGCGGATCCGCCGGTGACCGATACGAAGACCCGGCTCATGGCCGCCGCCACGCAGACCGTCTCGGAACGTGGCATCGCCGCCGCCTCGGCCCGCTCGATCGCCGGCCGGGCCGAGTTGAACCAGGCGCTGATCTTCTATCACTTCGGGACGGTCAGCGAACTGCTGGAGGCGGCATCGCGGCGCGCCGTCGACGCCAGCGCCGCACATTACCGTGAGCAGTTCACGACGGTGACCTCGCTGAACGAACTTCTGGCGCTCGGCCGCGAGTTGCACGAACACGAGCGCGCCACCGGAAACGTCGCCTTGATGGCCCAACTGATGTCCGGCGCCCAGTACGACCCCGTGCTCGCCCGGGCGGCCAGGTACGCGATCGAAGTCTGGACGGCCGAGATCGAGGCCGTCCTGCGCCGCGTCCTGCGCGACAGCCCGCTCGCCGAAGTCACCGACATCGCCGACCTGGCCCGCGTCATCAGCGCCGGGTTCATCGGGCTGGAACTCTACGACGGCGTCGACGCCAACGGTGCCACGCGCGCGCTGGACTCGCTGGAAAGCCTGGGCCTGCTCGTCGACGTGGTCAACGACCTCGGCCCCATCGGACGCCGGGCCCTGCGCGCGAAGGTGCGGAGCCGAACCTCGCGTACCCCGACCTGATCGGGACGACCGGTCAGTCCGGCCGTTGGTCGAAGTCGATGCGCATGACCACGCGCCGGACGGTCGGGTGGGTGAGTTCGGCGAACCCGGCGTCGGCGAAGACCTGACGGGCCCCGACGTGCAGTTCGCCCCAGGTGATCTCCTTGCCGGGCTCGGTTCTCATCGCGTAAGCCTCGAGCACCCGGGCGCCGCGTTCGCGGGCGAAATCGACCGCGGCCCGGGCCAGGGCATAGGTCAGGCCGCGGCCTCGAAACCCCTTGCGGATCGCAAAACAGGTCACCGCCCAGACACCGTCGTCGTCCTTGTCCTCGTCGCGGCCGCTCCACGGGACCCGGGAGGTGCGCAGCTTGGGGTAGGCCGTCCGGGGCTCGACCGCGACCCAGCCCGCGGGCTCGTCGTCGACGTAGGCGACCAGTCCGCTGGTGGCCGGGGCGTCCGGGTTACCGCAGGCCGTCTGTTCGCGCAGCATCGCCGTGCGCTCGTCCTGGGTGGAGTCGCGCCAGAACCACTGCAGGACCTTGAACCGCTGGCACTGGCAGCGGCCGGCGTAGTCGGCCGTGCCGAAGATCGCGACGAGGTCGTCCCACGATGCTTCGTTGGCCGGGACGATTCTGAGGAGCTCGGCCGGGATGGGTGCTTCCACAACCGTCATGATGGCTGCGGCGGGTCCTCACCCACCAGTCCGTCGATGGCCTCGCGGAAAAGGTCGGCGTGGCCGACGTGGCGGGCGTACTCGTCGTGCAGGTCGACGAGTGTGGTATCTGCTGTGTGGTCGCACGCGGCCGACGCCCGCCGGGCCTACCGGATCGACCGGGTCCGCCACGTGCAGGTGCTCGACGACGGCTTCACCCCGCCGGTCGGTCTCGACCCGGTCGCGGTCCTGGAAGACCAACTGGCCGTGGGTTGGGAGTACGAGGTCGAGATCGTCATAGACGCCCCGGCCGACACCGTCGCGCGGTGCGTGCCCCGCACATTGGGACGGGTCGAGCCGCTCGACGCCGAGACGACCCGCCTGGTCGGGAGCACCAGCAACCCGGCCTGGTACGCCGCGCACCTCACCACGATTCCGTCCTCATACCGGATCGTGCGGTGCCCTGAGCTCAAGCAGGCCGCCCAGGCGCACGGGCAGCGGCTGCTGACCGCCAGCGAAAGCGGATCGGGTTAGGGCAGCCGGCCTCGTCGATTGCGGTTGCGGTAATAGGCCGGTGGGATCTGAGCTGCGCTGCCGCTCGGTCTGCTCGCGGACGCGAGTCACCGCGAGTCCGTCCTAGACGCGGAGTGGTTCGTGGGTTCGGTTGCGTCGTGGGGTCTGCTGGGGGTCGAGCCAGGCCGGTGGGGTCCAGTGCGGTACGCCGTCGATCATGCGGCAGGTCCAGCCCAACGCGGGGTGTTCGCGGTGATGAAAGCCGCAGAGCAGGGTTCCGTCGTCGACGGAGGTGCGCCGGCTGATGGCGAAGTCGGTGATGTGATGAGCCTGACACCAGGCCGGCCCAACCGAACACCCGGGGAAACTGCACCCTTGGTCGCGGGCGATCATGGCCAGGCGTTGGCCTTCGGTGAAGATGCGATGCGTGTCGCCGTAGGCCGTGATCTCTTTCGTCTTGGTCAGGACGACGGGCATGACCCGGGCGTCCCCAGCCAGGGAGAGCGCCTGCTCGACGGTGATGAGCGCGCCGTGCCCAGTCGTCACGAGTCCGGTCCTGGTTTCGATCTGTTCGGGGGTCATGGTGAGCACGATGGTGGCCGCGACCCCGTTGCAGGCCGGCAACTGCTCGGAGCGCAGGGCGGCCAGCATTCCGTCCTGCAAAGCATCATGCCGGCGTTGGCCCGGGGTGCGGGGATCAAGGGTGCCGTCCTCGGCCGGAGCGGGTTTGCCGACCGCGTCCAGCACTGACAGCACTGCTTCGGCACAGACCGCAGTCAACTCACCGGTTACTTGGGCGGAGCCGTCGCGGCGCTGCCGCACGGTGAAGTCCCGGCGCCGGGCCCGGTCGCGTTCTTCGGTGTAGATCCCGTCGGGGTTCACCGTGTCGCTGATGCGGCGGGCCAGCTGGGCCAGCATCGGCGGGTCGAACTCGGTGGCGTGCGCCAGCAGCACCGCCTGCACCGACTCGTCGTGCTCGGCCTGAACCGCGAAGGGCAAGGCGTTGACGGTGCGGGTGATGACCAGCGCATGCCCCGGCGAAACCTGCCCGGCCGCCTGCGCCGCCGCCACGGCCGGGAACACCGGCGGCAACGGCTCACCGGTCAAGGCCCGGCGTGGACCCAGCTCGCCCGCCGCCTTCACCCGCGCGGCCGCCTCACCCGGACCGATACGCAGCACCTGCCGCAGCAACACCGTCGTGGAAGCACACGCACGCTCGCGGGCCAGACCCCGCGAGCCGAGTTCACTGATGAGGGCGTGATCGACCGTGGCCAGCCGCCGCTTCTGCGTTTCCAGGTCTCGCAGCAGGTCGATGACCTCGTCACCGGGTAGGCCGGTCAGGTCGAGGTGCTGTAGTTCGTCGACGAGCGCGCTGAGCCGCGTCACGACCGAAGCCGCGCCGCCGCTTTCCAGTTCATCGAACATGTGTTCAATATATCGTTCGCCCGCAGCACCTGCAACCCTTTAAAATGCTGGCTCGCGTTGCTGGCGATCTTCTGCGCCCACGCGACCCACGACCCACCAAACGCAGGAAGATCCAGCGGCGGGACACCGTGCCTGCGCGATCGGCGGTCTCTGGGGTCGCGATAGCCCGGCAGCTGACTGCCGTGGCCGGTTCATCGCTCCCGATAGCCCCGATCCGGACCGATGTGCTTGATCCGCCGATTGTGGACGACCTGCAAGATCATCGCTGGTGCGAACGCCACGACCAACAAGAACGCCGCCCAGACCGGATGGCGGTAGTGCGCCGACTCTTGCCCCGGCGACAAGGCGACCCGGTGCGAGCCCCAGAATCCGGATGCGAGCGCGCCGAACCAGATCAGCATATTGGCCCGCGGACGCTGCGCAGGATGTCCCCAGTAGGGCAGCCGGGCCGCCCGGTTGGCTGAGATCGCCCGGAGCATTGACCACGCGCCGAACCCGGCGCCCAACAGGAACAGCAGCCCGGTGAGGATCATTCTCGGAGCATGCGCCGCTGACGGCACTTCTACCCAATCGGATCGACGATCGGTCCGTCGGAAGCAGTTCGAATCGGTCATAGCCGTCGGGCGCCTGGCCGAGCTCGCAGCTATCGGATCAGGCGGACGCGGATCGGTAGATCGAGATCGGCCCATGCGCGGTCGGCAGTCAAGACTTCGGGTGGTTCGCTGCGTACGGCGAGGGCCAGACAGCAGCGATCGCCAAAGGATAGCGTTTGCCCGCCATTGAGCGAACGCATTGCGCCAGCAAGTTCGGCATCCTGCTCCCCAAGCGGCTCGATGACGACGCCCGAGGCGGCGAGCAACTCGCGAACTCGCCTCGCATCGATGTCGGCGTCGACGAGTTTGCCGATCACTTCAGCTAGATTCGCCGCGCCGAGGACGCCGGAGTCCAGGTGGGCTGCGACCACGTCAGCACCCGGTTCGTCATGCACCAGGGCCAATATCGCGGATGCGTCCAGGACAGTCATTCCTGAGCGGCGGCCAGGCGGCGTTCGGCAAGGAGTTCATCGGCTAGCGACCGGCTCTTCGGCAACTTCGCCGCAAGCTGGCGCAGCTCAGCCACTGCATCGTGCTGACGTTCGAGGACTAGCCGCGGACCGGCCAGGTGAAGGTGCAGGCGATCTCCCGGAGCCAGGCCGAGAGCGGCCCGAATCTCCGCGGGTATCACGAGACGGCCCTGCTGCCCAAGTATCAACGTGGCATCCACATACCAATCGTGCCACGAAGAACAGATCTGTGCCATACCCGAAGGTCGATCGACTGTTCTGGCCAGACAACGCACCGGTTCCGAGGATCTACATTCCCTGGCTGCCGTCGAGAGTCTCGCGGATGATGTCCGCGTGCCCAGCGTGCCGGGCGGTCTCCTCGATCATGTGGAGCAGGACGAAGCGGACGTTGCCGTCGATGATGTCCGTCCGCGCGCAGGAGCGGTCGAGTTCCACGGCAGCGACAATGTCCCGCGACGTCTGCGCCGCCCGCTCATAGCTAGAAAGCCACTGCTCGACCGTATCGCCGTCATCGACCAGGAACTCCTCGTCCGCAATCGCGGACTCCTGTTCCGGCCACCCGTCGGCCAGCGGGCGCCCCGCGACGACTCCCTGGAACCAGCGCTCTTCCCACACCGCCGCGTGCTTGAGCAGACCGAGCAGCGAGAGGGAACTCGCCGTCGGCGCCCGCCGCGCATCGGCGTCACTGACCCCGCGGACCTTCCGGACCAGCGCATCGCGCTGTCGGTCAAGGAATCCGGCCAGGGCATCGCGTTCGTTCGAGGTCGAGAACTCCACGTGGCGCTCCCTCCGCTGACCCGCATCCGCGCGGACCGGTTCACGGTGTCACACCGCGACCGGGTCAACGAGGCAGGCGCAGCTCCAGTTCGAGCCACTGGGCCAGGTCGTCGATCTCGTGGTCGACGGCGGCGGTCATGGCGTCGGTGAACGGCACGTCCCGGTGGACGGCGTCGACCCGGAGCACGCCGGCCTTGTGATCGGCGGTGGCATCGAGCTTGCCGACCAGCCGGTCGCCGTACAGGATCGGCAGCGCGAAGTAGCCCCAGCGCCGCTTGGCCTTGGGCTTGTACATCTCCAGCTGGTAGTCGAACTCGAACAGCTCCTCCATCCGCCTGCGGTCGTAGACCAGCCGGTCCAGCGGCGACAACAACGCGGCCCGGCCCCGGAAGGGCCGGCCCAACTGCGCCGGGTCGACGCGCCACTCGCCGTTCACACCCTCGACGACCGCGGGCTCGCCGGCCGCGCCGACGTGGCCCGGCTCGACCGGAAAGTCCTGGCTCTTGGCCCGGGCGATACCCAGCGAGCGCAGCCGCAGTTCGTCGCGCAGCCGGCGGGCCTCGTCCACCGGCACCACCGGATCGTCCGGGTAGACCCGCTCGGCCAGATCCCACAGCCGGTCGCGGCCGCGACGTCCGTCGGCCGCGACCTCACCCCGGGCCACCATGAACTCGAGCATCATGGCCACGTTGCGGTCGTTGTTCCAGCCCGACGACTGCCACGGCACCGTGCACGTGTCGGGTAGCTCGCGCCACGTCAGCGGGCCGTCGCGCTCGAGCCGAGCGAGGATGTCGCGGCGGCACGCGTCGTTCGCCGCCACCCACTCGCCCCGCTGCTTGCGCCACGGTGCCTCGGCCGCCCGCGGCCACAGCGCCATGTCGGCCCGGTAGAGGGCAATGTCCTCAGCGGGCCGGATCATCCCCTGCAGTTCGATCAACGCCCGGCCCCGCACGGCGTCGGACAGCTCGGCCGGCGAGTACGCCGACCCGAGCCGGCTCCACGCCACCAGATCGGCGTTCGGCGCGACCGTGGCCGTGGCGTCGTTCTGCAGCAACGTCAACTGCCGCACCACGTCGAGCAGCCCGGCCGGCCGGTTGCGGTCGAGCAACTGGGCCCGCACGGCGACGCGCCGGGCCTCGGTGCGCGACAGCTCGTGGACGACCACGGTGGCGAGGCTAGGCGACGGCGCCGACACCGAGCCGCGGGCCCGGTCAGGGCCGAGCCGGACAGGGCAGACTGGGCCCGTGGTCATCCCGGTCCATGACATCAACCCGCTGCGCCGGGTCCCCTGGGTCACCTACGCGCTGATCGCGGCCAACGTCATCGTCTTCCTGCTGACGCCCGGCCACTCCCTGTCGCCCAGCGGCTCCACGACCGTCCTCGAGCAGTGCCGGCAACTCGAGGTGTACGACCACTACGCCGCCATCCCGACCGAGCTGACCCACAATGACCCGCTGCCGCAGGTGGCGACCGGGGCAACGGGCGTGGCCGGAGGCCGGACCGGCTGCGTCGTGGGCCGGCCCAGCTACCACAAGGTGCCGTTCCTGTCGGCCATCACCTCGCAGTTCCTGCACGGCGGCTGGCTGCACCTGCTCGGCAACATGCTGTTCCTGCTCATCTTCGGCAACAACGTCGAGGACCGGATGGGCCGGCTGAAGTTCCTGCTCTTCTATCTGATCAGCGGCATCGTGGCCGCGTACGGCTTCGCGCTGGCCAGTCCCGACTCCACCGAGACCCTGATCGGCGCCTCCGGGGCGATCGCCGGCGTGCTCGGCGCGTACCTGGTGCTGTTCCCGAAAGCCCGGGTCTGGAGCCTGGTCCCGTTCCTGTTCTTCATCCCGCTGCGCCTGCCGGCCTGGCTGGTGCTCGGCTTCTGGTTCCTGCTGCAGTGGGCCTACTCGGCCGGGGCCGCGGTCTCGTCGGCGGGCGACGTCGCCTACCTGGCCCACGTCGTCGGCTTCGTGTTCGGGATGGTCGTCGGGTTCGCGGTGCGCCGCACCACCGGGCCGGGCGACCCGCAACCGGTGGCCCGGCGCCGTCCGGCCTGGTGACGCCGCGGTGCTCAGCCGGCCGGGTGCAGCACCATCAGCTGCACATCGCCGTCACGCTCGTGCGAGTCCAGGCTCAGCCGGGCCGGCGTCTCACGCTCGGCGTCGGCGAACAGCCGCTTGCCCGAACCGAGGACGACCGGGTACACCATCAGCCGGTACTCGTCGACCAGGTCGTGGGCCGTGAGCAGGTGCACGAGCTGCACACTGCCGGCGACGAGCAGGTCGCCGGCCACGCGCTGCTGCAGCGTCCGGATCTCGTCGAGCGGATCGCCGGACAGCACGGTGGTGTTGTTCCACTCCGGATCCCGCAGCGTCGTCGAGACGACGTACTTCGGCATGCCGTTCATCTTCTTCGCGAACCCGGCCTCGTCCTCGATGCTCGGCCACGCCGCCGCGAAGCCGGTGTAGGTGACCCGGCCGAGCAGCAGGGCCTCGGCCGCCATCAACTCGTCAACCTTGAACCGGTCGCCGGCCGGGGACCGGTCCCACTGGAAGGACCACCCGCCGTGCCGGTACGCCTCGGCCCCGCCTGGATCCTCCACGACCCCGTCGAGACTCACGAACTCACTGACCACGATCCGGCCCATTGCCCTCACCCCTTCATCTCAGCCCTGACACCAAGGCGTCGAACGGCCCGGACCGAATTCGACAACGGCGGGAAAGTAGCGATCAAGCTGCCGATGCCGCGACACTGACCGCATGTTCATCGACCCGGTTGCCGAGGACGCCGCCACGGGCGCCCTGGCCGAGTACTACCAGCAGCAACGAACCGCCTGGGGCTTCCTGCCCGACTACGCCGGTGCGTTCTCGACCCGGCCCGACGTGGCCCGGGCCTGGGCCGTCCTCAATTCCACGATCCGCGGCGGGATGGACCGGCGCCGGTTCGAACTGGCCACGATCGCGGCCGCCCGGGCCTTGCGCTCGACCTACTGCACCGCCGCCCACTCCATGTTCCTGCGCGACGTCTGCGGCGACGAGGCCACGCTGCACGCCATCGCCGCGGATCCCACCGGCGCGGGGCTGGCTCCGGACGACCGGGCCGTGTACCGGTTCGCGGCCAAGGTGGCCACGGATGCGACCTCGATCGAGCAGGCCGACGTGGACGAACTGCGGGCCGCCGGGCTGAGCGACGCCGACGTGGCCGATGTCGTGTTCGCCGCGTCGGCCCGCTCGTTCTTCACCCGCGCCCTCGACGGCCTCGGCGCCCGACTCGACACGGAGACGGCCGACACCTTCGCCCCGGCGCTGCGCGAGTCGATGGTGGTCGGCCGCCCGGTCGGTCCGGTCAAGCAGCCTTGACGTAGTTGAGGACGATGATGGAGCCGAGCGCGGTCGTGCCGGCCAGTTCGAATCGGGCGACGGGGATGTCGCGGTAGATCAGCGCCTCCGGGCCGCCGGTGCCGACGAAGAACGGGTGTATCCACAGCCGCAACTCGTCGATGAGCCCGGCGGCCAGCAACGCCCGCGACACGTCACCGAAGCCGTACTGCAGCACGTATCCCGTGGTCTGGGCCTTCAACTCGGCCACGTGATCGACCAGTTCGTTGTCGATGACCGTGGTGTTGGGCCAGGTCGGGTCGCGCAGGGTCGTGGACGCGACGTACTTGGGCATGGCGTTGATGCGATCGCTGTACGGGTCGCCGGACATCGTCGGCCAGACCGGCAGGAACCCGTCATAGGTCCGCCGCCCCATCAGCAGCGCGTCACTGGCGAAGAGCAGTTCGGACTGGACCTCGTTGCCCGACGGCGACAGGCTGCCCAGCGACGGCCAGTCCTGAGGATCCTGGATGACGCCGTCGAGGGTGATGTACGTGGAGTTGACGAAATTGCCCACAGTGCTCCTCATGCTTCGACGTGCCGGCGGAAGCGGCGCGGCGTGCCGCTGCCCCACTGAAGCGGATCCGCGCTCGACCCACCAGGCTTTTCGGCGCTGGCCGAAAGTCATTGCCCGGCAATCCGGACCGACCGCGGCGTTACCCTGAGCTCTCGCGCAGCCCTGAGAGGAACGGCTCACCGTGCTCAGAATCCATTTCTCGGCCGCGGACCTCGAGCGGCTGCGCATCAGCATCTCCCCCGCGTTCCAGACCATCACGGCCTCGCTGAGCACCAGCCGGTACGAACCGGCGGCCGTCCGCGCGGCCCACGGGCAACTCGTCCGGCGGGCCGGCCCGGCCGGGCGGGCGCTGCGCGAACTGCTGCACCTCGACGGCTCGCACGTGCCCGACTTCCTGACCCCGGCCCCCCTGGCCGACGACCTGCAGCTCGGGGACGAACTCGACCTGGCCGCGGCCACGCCCGAGTGGCGGCTGTCGCGTGACTGCCGCCATCTCGAACGATTCGTCGGGCAGAGCCGGGTGGCCGAAGGCCTGGCCCGGGCCGACACCTCGGTCACCAGGAGCGCGCTGCTGGGCCTGCGGGCCTTCCATCGAGCTGCGTACGGCGATTCGTGGAGCGACGTGCATCGGGTGCTGGCCGCCGACGCCCAGCGCCGCCGCCGCGACCTCGAGGTGCACGGCCTCGATCACGTGCTCGCCAATCTGCACCCGTCAGTGCGTTGGCGCCGGCCGACCCTGACCGTGGTCAAGAACAGCTACTACGGCGACTACGACCGCACCGGCCAGGGCATCGTGCTCGTGCCCTGCATCGGGCGGCTGCAGACCGTGACCACGATGATCAACCCCTGGGAGCCGGTCACGATCGGCTACCCGGTGTTACGCAACCCGCCTCGGCACCAGCCGGCCACACCAGGCCGCCCGGCCCCCGCCCTCGCTCGACTGCTGGGCCACACCCGGGCCCGGCTGCTGCTCGCGATCGACGCGGCCCCGGAGCTGACGACGACCGAACTCGCCGCCTGGCTCGGCATCTCGGTCGCCTCGGTCAGCGAGCACGCGTCGGTGCTGCGATCCTGCGGCCTGGCCACCACCCGGCGGGAGCGCAACGGCCGTGCTGCATGCGGTCAGCCGGCTCGGCGCGGAGGTGCTGCATGCGTCCCCCGCCGCGCGCGAGCAGCCGCCGGCGGTGTGCTGAGCGGCCGCGGCGCGAGTCGCCGGGCGAGATAGGGCGCGGTGGCGCTGTCCTCCGCCCTGGCCACCTCGGCCGGCGGCCCGGTGGCGACCACCCGCCCGCCGGCGTCCCCGCCGCCCGGGCCGAGGTCGATCACCCAGTCGGCGGTGGCGATCGTGTCCAGGTCGTGCTCGACCACGACCACGGTGTTGCCGGCGTCGACGAGCCGGTGCAGCTGGCGCAGCAGCAGTGCGATGTCGGCCGGGTGCAGCCCGGAGGTCGGCTCGTCGAGCAGGTAGAGCGCGTGGCCGCGGCGGGCCCGCTGCAGCTCGGTGGCCAGCTTGATGCGCTGGGCCTCACCGCCGCTGAGCTCGGTGGCCGGCTGGCCCAGCCGCAGGTAGCCCAGCCCGACGTCCCGCAGCGTCTCGCAGGCTCCGGGCGGCGGCCGGGACGTCGGCCAGGAACGTCGGCCGCGTCGTCGACGGACAGGGCCAGCACGTCGGCGATGTTCTTGCCGCGGTAGGTCACCTCGAGCGTCTCGTCGTTGTAGCGGGCGCCGTGGCAGGTCGGGCAGGGCGCGTAGGTCCCGGGCAGGAACAGCAGTTCGACCGCGACGAAGCCCTCGCCCTGGCAGGTCTCGCAGCGCCCATCGGCGACGTTGAACGAGAACCGCCCGGGCGAGTAGCCGCGGGCCTGCGCCTCGTCCGTGGCCGCGTACAGCTTGCGGACCGCGTCGAACATGCCCGGTGTACGTGGCCAGGTTGGACCGCGGCGTGCGGCCGATGGGCCGCTGGTCGACCCGCACCAGCCGGTCGAACGACTCGAGCCCGGACGCGTCCTGCACGTCGATTTCGAGCTCGGTCTCGTCGGACTCGTCGGGCTCGTCGGGCGCCAGCCCGAGGTGCCGCGCACGAGCTCGGCCAGCACCTGCGTGACCAGCGTCGACTTGCCGGAGCCGGACACCCCGGTCACCGCGGTCAGCACGCACAGCGGGATCGTCGACCGACACGTCGTGCAGGTTGTGCCGGGTCACCCCGCGCAGGTGCAGCCAGCCCTGCGGGGTGCGCGGGGCATGGTCGAGCGGCTCGGCCCGGCCGAACAGGTAGCGGCCGGTGGCCGACTCCTCGACCGCCTCGAGGCCGGCGACCGGCCCGCTGTACAGCACCCGGCCGCCGCCGTCGCCCGCGCCCGGGCCGATGTCGACGACCCAGTCCGCGCGGCGCACGACGTCCAGGTCGTGCTCGACGACGAACAGCGAGTTGCCCGCCGCCTTGAGCCGGTCGAGCACGTCCAGCAACGGCTCCGCGTCGGCCGGATGCAGGCCGGCCGAGGGCTCGTCCAGGACGTAGACGACGCCGAACAGCCCGGAGCGCAGCTGGGTGGCGATCCGCAGGCGCTGGGCCTCGCCCGGCGACAGGGTCGTCGAGCCGCGGCCGAGGCTGAGGTAGCCCAGGCCGAGGTCGAGCAGCACCTCGATGCGGGCCACGAGGTCGGCGCAGATCCGGACCGCGACCTCGGTCGCCTCCCCCGAGGTCGCGGCCGACGTCGCTGCACCGGCCGCGGCCAGCTCGGCGACCGGCCGCAGCAGCGCCACCACTTCGGTGAGCGGCAGGGCGTTGACCGCGGCGATGGACTGGCCGCGGAAGCTGACCGCCAGCGCCTCCGGCCGCAGCCCGCTGCCGTGGCACACCGGGCAGGGCACGCTGCGCACGAACCGCAGCGCCCGCTCGCGCATCCGCTCGCTCTTGGAGTCGGCCAGGGTGTGCATGACGTGCTTGCGGGCGCTCCAGAACTTGCCGTAGTAGCCGTAGTCGACGCGGTCGCGCTCGGGCTTGATCAGGACGGACGGCTGCTCGTCGGTGTAGAGCAGCCAGTCGCGGTCCTTCTTCTTCAGCCGCCGCCAGGGCCTGTCGACGTCGATGCCCAGGCCGCTGACGACGCTGCGCAGGTTGGCGCCCTGCCAGGCCCCGGGCCAGGCCGCGATCGCGCCGTCGCGGATGCTCAGCGACGGGTCGGGGACGAGCAGCTCCTCGGCCACGTCGTGCACGACGCCCAGCCCGTGGCAGCGCGGGCAGGCGCCGGCCACGGTGTTGGGCGAGAACGCCTCGGCCTCCAGCCGCTCGGCGCCCGGCGGGTAGGTGCCGGCCCGCGAGTAGAGCATCCGCAGCAGGTTGGACAGCGTGGTGAGGGTGCCGACCGTCGAGCGCGAGCTGGGCGCCCCGCGCCGCTGCTGCAGCGCCACCGCCGGCGGCAGCCCGGTGATCTCCTGGACGTGCGGCGCGCCGACCTGCTGCAGCAGCCGGCGGGCGTACGGCGCGACCGACTCGAAGTAGCGGCGCTGGGCCTCGGCGTACAGCGTGCCGAAGGCGAGCGACGACTTGCCCGACCCGGAGACCCCGGTGAACGCGACCAGCGCGTCGCGGGGCATGTCGACGTCGATGTTCTTGAGGTTGTGCTCGCTCGCGCCCCGGACGTGCACGAAGCCGTCGGTCGCGTCGCTCGTCATGGCCGGGCTTTACCCAGATCCGACGGTGTTGACCACGGACTCGACGCTACGGCACGGTCGGACCGGCCGTGCCGTAGCGCCGATCCACCGGGCTAGGGCAGTTCGTACTGGTCGTTCAGGGCCGCGCCCCGCTCCGGGTGGTTCTGGTCGTAGCCCCGGGCGTCGCACTGCAGACCGCCCACGATGCAGTGGGTGACCAGCGCGGCCTGGGTGGCCGGGTCCCACGCGTTGTAGAAGTCGTAGTGGAACGAGTAGCCCCGGCCACTGGACAGGCTCACCCCCGACATGTCGCCGTTGACCGGGAAGGCCATCTTGAACTCGATCATCGGCAGGGCGACCGGATGGTCGGTGGTGCACCGCCCGTCGACGGGGTAGGCCATGTGGCTCTTGTGGTCAGGCGTGTCGAGATACTTGCCGTCCCAGCAACTCGGAGCCTGGAAGCGGATGTTGAGCTGGGTCCCGGCCGGGCAGGTGGGCGGGAAGTCGGAGTTGTAGTACGAGTCGCCGCACTCCCAGCCCTCGTACGAGGAGGCCAGGAACTCCGCCGGGGTGGCCCGCGGGTTGCCGACCACGAAGCGCAGCCCGAGCGGGAACGGCCGCACGCTGGTGTAGTCGATGAGGTTGGTCTTGTAGTAGATGACCTGCGGCCCGATCGGCAGCACCGGCTGGTCGCCGTTGGACATCGTCGGCATCCAGTAGCCGGACTTGTCGCCGGGGGCCTTGCACGACGTGCCGCCGGCCTGCAACGAGGCCAGGGTGCTGTTGGCATTCGTCGTCGTGTTGCCCATGAACGTGTGCATGTGCGACGCGCCGGGCTGGCCCGGGAAGACGATCGGGTCGTCCATCAGGTTGCTGCGGCTGACCGAGCAGTTGGCCTGGAACTCGTGGAAGTACGCGTTCGGCGGGGTGGCCATCGACGGACTCACCCCGGTCACCTGCGGGTCGGCGAGCACGTAGCCGGTGGTCGGCAGGCTGACCGTCCCGAAGACCTGGAACTCGTACAACGAGTAGCCGTACCCGGTGGCCCGTTGGGTGCCGTACATCCGTACGTAGCGGCCGCTGCCACTGACGGCGAGGGTCTGCGTGCCGCCGGTCCCGGAGGTGGTCGAGTAGATCGTCGTCCACGTGATCGCGTCGGGTGAGACCTGGATCTGGAACGCGGTGGCGTAGGCCGCCTCCCACTGCAGCACGACCTGGCTGATGGCCGCGGTGCCGCCGAGATCGACCTGCAGCCACTGCGGGTCGCTCCACGCGCTCGCCCACCGGGTCGAGGAGTTGCCGTCGACGGCGGCCCGGGCCAGCACGCCGCTGTTCTCGGCCGACGAGGCGATGGTGGGCCGGTCCTGGGAGATGAGGCTGTCGGCTGCCCGGGCCTGGTTCTGGCTGATGACCGAGAGCAGCGAGACGACCAGGACCGCGACCGCGGCCCGGGCCGAGACCCGCCGCAGCCGCGCGCCCGGTGCCCTGCCCGCGCGCGACCGCAATCGGGTGCTGAGTGGAACGGGACGTTTCGCGTCTGGACGGCTCATGGCTTCCTGCCTCTGGGGAAGGGGTCGGTACGGCCCTGGTTCCATCAGGACTTATTACAAGGCGTGATTTAATCGAGGGAAAATGCCGCTGTCAAGACATACCGTCCATATCGCGCCGACTCGAGGCGGGCTGACCGCCGCGCCGACCGGCCTTGACAGCGCCCCCGGAGCGATCTACCTTTTTGCCGCATATCGTTAATTCACGTCTTGTAATAAGACCTGGCGAATGGACGGTCCGATGCGACTCCGTTCCGGACTGGTCGCGGCCGCGACCGTGCTGGCCGTGCTCGTCCCCCTGAGCAGGACGGCCGCGGCGGCCGCCCCGACGCCGACCTTGCCGTCGCAGGGCCGGCCCGCGACAGCATCCTCGATCGAAGGGCCGGCCTGGAGCGCGGCGAACGCCGTCGACGGCGACGCGACCACCCGCTGGTCGACCGACCCGGTGCCGGGCAGTTGGACGCCGGTGTGGAGCGACGACTTCACCGGTGCGGCCGGCACCTCCCCCTCGGGCGCGAACTGGCTGCTGCGCACCGGCACGGCCTACCCGGGCGGCGCGGCGAACTGGGGCACGGGCGAGGTCGAGACCGCGTCGGCGTCCACCGCGAACGTCGCCCTCGACGGCACCGGCAAGCTCGCCATCACCGCCCTGCGCGACGGCGCCGGCAACTGGACGTCCGGCCGCATCGAGACCCAGCGGGCCGACTTCGCCGCGCCGGCCGGCGGGCAGCTGAAGCTCAGCGCCGTGCTCAAGCAGCCCGACGTGGCCAACGCGGCCGGCTACTGGCCCGGCTTCCGGGCCACCGGCGCCGCCTACCGCGGCAACTACAACAACTTCCCCGGCGTGGGCGAGACCGACATCATGACCGACGTCAACGGCCGCAGCCAGTTGTCGAACACCCTGCACTGCGGCACGGCACCGGGCGGACCCTGCAACGAGTACGACGGGCGCACCAGCGGCTTCGCCAGTTGCACCGGGTGCCAGACCGGCTACCACGAGTACACCGAGGTCATCGACCGGACCAGGACCGACGAGGAGATCCGCTTCTACCTCGACGGGGCCCAGACCTGGGTCGTGCACGAGAGCCAGGTCGGCGTGAGCGCCTGGCAGGCCGCGGTGCAGCACGGCTTCTTCCTGCGCTTCGACCTGGCCATCGGCGGATCGCTGCCCAACGCGGTCGCCGGCAGCACCACGCCGACCGCCGCCACCACCTCCGGCGGCACGCTCAGCGTCGACTCGGTCTCGGTGGCCACCAGCACCGGTCCGGCCCCGACGCCGATGACCGACCCGCCCACGCCCGCCGGCCCGAGCGTCGTCAGGGTCACCGGCAGCCAGGGCAACTGGCAGCTGACGGTGAACGGCGCGCCGTGGACGGTCAAGGGCATGACCTACGGCCCGCCCCCGGACGCGGCCGACGGGTACATGCGCGACCTGCGTGCGATGGGCGTCAACACCATCCGCACCTGGGCCGTCGACGACGCGAACACGCCCGCTCTGCTCAACCGGGCCGCGCAGCAGGGCATCAAGGTCATCGTCGGCCACTGGCTCAACCAGGGCGCCGACTACGTCAACGACACCGCCTACAAGAACAGCGTCAAGGCCGAGATCCTGGCCCGGGTCAACGCCCTGAAGAACAACCCGGGCGTGCTGATGTGGGACCTCGGCAACGAGGTCATCCTGACCATGCAGGACCACGGCCTGTCGGCGGCCGACGTCGAGGCCCGGCGGGTGGCGTACGCGAAGTTCGTCAACGAGCTGGCCGAGGCGATCCACGCCGCCGACCCCAACCATCCGGTCACCTCCACCGACGCCTGGCAGGTGAGCGGCTTCAGCTCCGCGTGGGACTACTACAAGGCCTACGCCCCGTCGCTCGACCTGCTCGCCATCAACGCCTACGGCGGCGTGGCCGGCGTCTACCAGACCTGGGTCAATGCCGGCACTGACCAAGCCGTACATCCTGACCGAGGGCGGCCCGTACGGCGAGTGGGAGGTGCCCAACGACGCCAACGGCGTGCCGACCGAGCCCACCGACGTGCAGAAGCGCGACGGCTACACCGCGAGCTGGAACGCGATCGCGGCCCATCCCGGGATCGCGCTCGGCGCGACCGAGTTCCACTACGGGCTGGAGAACGACTTCGGCGGCGTGTGGCTCAACACCTTCACCGGCGGCTGGCACCGGCTGGGCTACTACGCGCTCAAGCAGGCCTACACCGGGCAGTCATCGGACAACACGCCGCCGGTCATCTCGAGCATGACGGTGAGCACGCCCACCGCCGTGCGCCGCGGGCAGCCGGTTCACGGTGACGGCCGCGGCCAGCGATCCGGACGGCGACCCGATCCGCTACAACCTCATGTACAGCGACAAGTACATCTCCGGCAGCACGGCCCTGCACCACGTCACCTTCAACGAGACCGGCCCGGGCTCGTTCAGCGTCACCGCGCCGCAGACGCTCGGGGTCTGGAAGGTCTACGTGTACGCCTTCGACGGCCACGGCAACGTCGGCATCGAGACGCGCTCGTTCCGGGTCGTGCCGCCACCGGTGAGCGGCACCGACGTCGCGCTCAACCGGCCCACGACCGCGTCGTCCTACCAGCAGACCGGCCCGTCCGGGGCGCAACCGCCGAACTACGCCACCGACGGCAACCTCAGCACGCGCTGGGCCAGCGACTGGAGCGACCCGCAATGGATCCAGGTCGACCTCGGCCAGGTGACGGCGGTCAACCACATCCAGCTGGTGTGGGAGGCCGCCTATGCCACGGCGTACCAGATCCAGTTCTCGGCCGACGGGACGAACTGGACGACCGCGTACTCGACCAGCAGCGGCGACGGCGGCGTGGACGACATCGGAGTCGACCGGCTCGGGCCGCTACGTCCGGCTCACCGGCACCCAGCGTGGCACCGCCTACGGCTACTCGCTCTGGGAGTTCGGCGTCTACCACTGACCTCCGGCGCCGCCGCTCACCTCAAATCCGGGCATCTGCTTCGATATGCCTTGACCGACTGCTCGTTACTGCTCTAACTTGCCCCTTATCGATCTGGAACGGTCACTTCCACCCAGTCGTGACCAGCCAGATTTCGCCGTCGGCCCCCATCGGCCGGCCGGTGCGAGAGGGGTGGTCGGCGTGAACCCAGAGCGCGTGGTCCAGCAGGCTCGTCGGCGGCCGGCCCGGAGGCGTACCTCCCGGCTGCGCACGGCCGTGCCGATGGTGGCCGGGGTGGTCGTCCTGCTCGGGCTGGCAGTACCCGCGCACAGCGCCCCCGCCGGACCCGCTGGCGGCCCGAGCGCGACCCGGTTCGCCGACCAGGGCCGTTCGCTCGCCCTCACCCGCCCGGCCGCGGCCGGCGCGCCGGGCTACCGGGTCGTGATCGACAAGCACCCGTTCCAGGTGACCACGACCCGGGCCGGGCACACCGTGCTGGCCACGACCGGCAGCAGCGCCACCGCCGCCGCGGTGCGGTTCGTGGCCGGCGGCACGTCCTATGCGGCTACCAGCGTGACCTCGGCCCGTTGGCACAACGGCGCGCTCACCCTGCACCTCGCCACCACCGATCCGGGCGTCGGGGTGACGTACACGCTGACCCCGGGCGTCGATCGGTATCGCGTGCACTGGCAGGTGAACGGCGAGGCCCGGGTGGTCTCGTCCGTCGGCGGTGACTACGCGCTGGCCTCGGCCGGGGCCTGGTACGGCGAAGGCATCGTCGAGACCGACCAGGGCGGCCCGTACAGCGACCAGCCCTGGCCGCTGAGTTCCGGCTCGGTGAACGACGACGAGGTCGGCCCGTTCTCGTACTTCGTGCACAACCCGTTCTGGTTCACCCAGTCGGCGGCCGGCATCTGGGTCGACACCGACGACGTCATGAACGTCCAGATCAACGAGAACAACAGCGGCCGGGCCAGCCTGCTGGTCACCAACAGCACGCGCTCCAACGACGGCGACGTCGGTGCGCCCGCGGCCCTGGGCCAGTCGCGCAACTACGACGCGACGGTGTTCGTCGAGTCGACGCCGCGGGCGGTCTACCAGGACTACGTCGGCATCGCCGGCAAGCCCGTGCACAGCGACACCACGGCCGCGGCAGTACAAGACGCCGATGTGGAACGACTGGGGCGACCTGGGCCTGGACGTCACCCAGGCCAGCTTCCTGCACTACGCCCAGAGCCTGGTCGACGCCCACCTGCCCGGGCACACCGTCGAACTCGACGACGGCTGGGCCGCGGGTTACGCCGACCACGTCTTCAACCAGCCCAGCAAGTTCCCGGACCCGAAGGCGATGGTCGACAAGGTCCACAAACTGGGCTTCGACTTCGGCCTGTGGGACACCTTCTACGACAACCGCAACGGCGACCGGGCCTCCGTGCTCTGGCCGACCCTGGACGCGAAGGGCTATCTGCTCAAGGCGGTCAGCAACCCGATCCCGTTCGGCACCAACACCTCCTGCCAGACACCTTGGTTCGGCGGCGGCACCGACGCCCATCCCGGCCTGGTCGACCTCGAGAACCCGGCCGCCCGGGCCTGGCTGAAGGGGAAGATCGACACCCTGGCCAAGAAGTACGGCATCGACGGCTGGAAGTTCGACACCCAGATCTATGACCCGAAGTGTGCCCGCGACGCCGGCAAGTCCAAGCTCGACTACCTGAAGGCCGGGCTGGACTTCTTCAACCAGTACAACCTCACCGGCCAGGGCGCGATCACCAGCGCCTGGACCGGCACCCAGCGCTACGGTTTCGCCACCGACTCGATCGACAAGAGCTCCGACTGGGACGGCCTGCGGGCCGCCGCGCACCAGGCCCTGGCCATCTCGACGATCGGCTACCCGTTCACCGAGATGGACATGATCGGCGGCTCCGACGGCTCCGACCCGCCGACCAGCCCGACCAGCGCGGTACTGGTGCGCTGGGCCCAGGCCGAGGCGCTGACCCCGTTGATGATGGGCTCGGTCAACCCGACCCGCTACGACCAGCACACGATCGACCTCTACCGCAGCGCGATCCAGCTGCACGAGAAGCTGTGGCCGTACCTGATGAAGCAGGTCAACCGCGCGGTGGCCACCGGTGAGCCGATCATCAAGCCGATCTTCTTCAACTACCCGAACGACCAGAAGTCCTACGCGATCAACGACGAGTGGCTCTTCGGCGACTCGTTGCTGGCGGCGCCGGTGCTGGCTGACGTGACCAGCCGGAACATCCACGTCCCGGCCGGCAGGTGGTACGACGTCCGGCACGGCTGCGTGCTCAACGGACCGACCGACCGGAACTACGCCGTCACCATGGCCGACGTCCCGATGTTCGTGAAGCTCGGCACCAAGGACACCGCAACGCTCCTCAAGGCCCTGGCGCCCGGGAAGCGGGTCGGCCCGCACTGCTGAGCGGGCGGGCCCGCCTACAGGGTCACGACGGAGCGGGACAGGTGCACCGGCAGGTCGGCATCCCGGCCGGCCGCCGCCGCCCAGGCCACGGCGTGCTGCTGCACGGCGACCAGTTCGACCTGCGGGTCGAGCGACCCTTGGCGGACCGTGGCCCCGGTCGCCTGGATCGCCTCGGTCTGCAGCGGTGTCAACGGGGTCAGCGCCCAGACCAGGGTGCCCGGCCCGGCCACGCTGATCGGCCCGTGCCGGTACTCCCCGCTGGCGTAGGCCTCGGCCCACATGCCGGCCGACTCGCGGCACTTCAGAGCGGCCTCCTGGGCCAGCGGCGCGGCCCAGCCGGTGCCGAGCACGACCAGCTGATGCGGCGCCGGCGACGAGGGCGCTACGGCGAGGACCGTCCGGGCCTGCGCGATCAGGCCCGCGATCTCGGACTCAGCGGCACCGAGGTCGGTGCGCAGGAACGTCAGCAGGGTGGTCGGAAACCGGGTCTGCACGACGCTGCGCTCGTCGGCGTAGGACAGGTCGACGATGTCGGACGCGGCGTCGGCGACCGGGGTGTCGAGCTCACCGACGATCGCGGTGACCGGCAGCCCGGCCGGCAGCGTGCTCAGCGCCCATCTGACCTCGGCCGTGGTCCCGGACCGGCTGATGGCGATCACCCGGTCGTAGTCGCGCAGCACGGGCGGCAGCTCCGAGGCGATCACGGCGTCGGTCAGGCCGTGTCCACCCTGTTCGCGCAGCCACGCGTACGCGGCCGCGACGTAGTAGGACGTGCCGCAGCCGAGCACGAGCACGCGCTCACCGGCGGCGGGCAGTCCGGCCGGCTGTGCCGCCGCATGGTCGCGGGCCTGCACCCAGCACTCGGGCTGGCTGGCGATCTCCTCGGCCGTGATCCGTCCCAGCCTCATTTCACGCTCCCGCTGAGTAGCCCGCTGACGATGTAGCGGTTGAGGCTCACCGCGATCACGGCCGGTACGGCGAGGGCGAACACCCCGGCTGAGCTGAGCAGGCCGAACGGCACGAGATGGCGCCCCTGCAACGCGGCGATGACCACGGTCAGCGGCTGGGTGGACAGGTCGCTGGACAGCACCAGCGGGAACAGGAACTGGGCCCAGGCGAACAGGAATGTGATGATCGCCGTCGAGATGATCCCGGGCCGGGCCAGGGGCAGCACGATGTGCCACAGCACCTGCATCCGCCCGGCCCCGTCGACCTGGCCGGCCTCCTCGATCGAGATGGGCAGGCTGGACATGTAGCTGTGCAGGATCCAGGTCGCCAGCGGCAGGAAGCCCGAGACGTAGACGAGCACGATGCCGCTGTAGGTGTTGACCAGCCCGAACGTGCTCATGATCCGGTACAGCGGGATCAATGTGGTCTGCGCCGGGAAGGCCATCGTGGCCAGCACGGCGTAGAACAGCACCTTGCTGCCCCGGAACTTCATCCGGGCGAAGGCGTAGGCCGCGAGCGTCGCCAGCAGCACGGTGATGACGGTGGCCGCGCCGCACTCGATGAAGATGTTGACGGTGGAACGGCGGATCGAATCCGGGATGTCGCCGCCGCCGGTGAGCAACGACCGGTAGTTGTGCAGGCCCGGCGTGGGCGGTACGTAGTGGGCCGGCTTGGACGAGATCTGCGCGTCGGTCTGCAGGCTGGTGTTGATCGCCCAGTACAGCGGCACCAAGGACCACAACAGGATGAACAGGATGCCCAGGCGCCGGCCCCACGACGTGCGATGCATCAGAACTCCACCGGTCGGTAGACGAGCTTGACCACGCCGAAGGCGACGATCAGCGTGGCCAGCGTGATCAGCAGCGACAAGGCGTAGCCCTGGCCGAAGTCGAGGTCCTGGAAGCTGATGAAGTAGGTCTGCTCGGTCAGCGACGCCCCGGTCGAGGCCGCCCCGTTGAGCACATACGGCTGGTCGAAGACGTTCAGGGTGGCGATCAGGGCCTGCACCATGGCGATGGCGATGCCGGGCCGGGCCAGCGGCAGGGTGATCCGGCGAAACGAATCCCAGGGCGAACAGCCGTCCAGGTTCGCGGCCTCGTACAGGTCGGCCGGGATGTTCTGCAGCGCGGCCAGGATCAGCAGCGCCGACAGCGGGGTCATCTGCCAGACCTGGACGAGCTCGATGGCGAAGATCGTCAGCAACTGATGCTGGCCCAGGTAGACGTGGTAGTGGTCGATCAGATGGGCCGTGCTCAGTGCGCTGTTGAGCAGGCCGGTGTTGCTGTCCCAGATTCCGGTCCACACGATGCCCTCGACCACGCCGGGCAGGGCCCAGGGCAGGATCAGGATCGCGATCAGGATCGAGCGCCCGAAGAAGCGGTGCTGCAGGGTCACCGCCATCACGATGCCGAGCACCGTCGACAGGGCCACCCCGATGACGACGTACAGCACCGTGTTGCCGATGCTCGAGCGCACCGCGTCGTCGCGCCACAGGGCGCGGAAGTTGTCCAGCCCGTTGAACTTGTTGGGCGGGTTGAGTTCCTGCACCCGGTAGAACGACTGGACGATCGTCATGCCCGCCGGCACGAGCGCCAGCGCGACGATGAACACGGCCAGCGGGGTGACCAGGGCGTAGGGCAGCAGATCGAACCGTCGCCGGCGACGCTTGGTCGCCGGCGACGTCGATTCGCGCGCTGATCCGGTGTCGGATGAGGCGTTGCGCGTGCTCGCCGTCATCGTCGAACCTGCACCTGCACCTGCGCCGTGCAGCGTCGCCCCCGTGGACTCACCCGGGTCATGAACCGCTCGAGAGCCTGTTCGCGGTGCTCGCGATCGCCTTGACCGCGGCGGACACGCTCATCGACCCGGCCGCGGCGGCGTGGAGGTTGGTGTACACCGCCCGCGAGAACTCCGGGTACCAGGACGGTGCGCCCTCCGGGAACACCGGCTTGGCGCTGTTCTTGAGCAGATCGGCCAACTGGGCGCCGCCGATCAGCTTGCCCTTGTTCGGTCAACTCGGTCATGCCCGCGAGCCGCGACGGCAGGAAGTAGCCGCTCATGACCTTGTCCGGCCCGCTGGCACCGGCGAAGTCGGCCTGATTCTGGGCCGAGGTGAACCAGTCGATGAACTTGGCCGCGGCGGCCGGGTACTTGGCCCGCCGTGGGATGCCGATGCCGTCCGGGTTGCTCATGTTCGGGCCCGACACCGCTCACGCCCGGCGTCGACAGGTAGACGACCTGGTTCACCACCGTCGAGGAGGCCGGGACGCTGTAGAGGCTGCCGACGTTGCCGGAGTAGTCGGCGAACGTGGTGGCCACGGTGCCCTTGGCCATCAACGTCTGCTGACCCTGACTGTCGGCCACGTTGATGTTGCCCGGCGGCACCAGGCCCTGCTTGAGCGCGTCCACCATCCATTGCGCCGCCTTGTAGCCCGGCGAGTTGGCCGCGGCGAACTGGGGCTTGCCGGCACCGTTCAGGATCGTCCCGCCGAAGGCGGCCGTGGTCTGGTACCAGTACGTCGACAGGCCCTCGGCCGCCGAGAACGGAATGTTCAGCGGGTACTGCACGACGCCCTTGGCCTTGACCTGGCGCAGGTCGGCGGTGTACTCCGCGATCGTCGTCGGCATGGTGGTGATGCCGGCCTTGGCGAACAGTTTCTTGTTCACCGTGGTCACCAGGAACGACGCGTCGTAGGGGATGCCGATGATGTGGTTGTTGGCGCTGAACGAATTCAGCTGCGGCATCTGCGTGGCCAGCGCCTTGGTGTCGAGGTAGTTCTCCATCGGGTAGAACCAGTTCAGCTTGCCCAGTTCACCGACGCGCGACCAGTCCACGTCGGTCGCGTCGGCGAAGTAGGTCTTGGCCGTGGCCGCGGCGGCGATCTTGGTCTGCAGGCTGTCCCAGTCGGTGTTCGTCCACT
Organism: uncultured Actinomycetota bacterium; assembly: GCA_963713245.1. GTDB lineage: Bacteria > Actinomycetota > Actinomycetes > Mycobacteriales > Jatrophihabitantaceae > CAVQKZ01. The sequence goes on along the minus strand of CAVQKZ010000001.1, from coordinate 1,727,135 downwards.
TGACCTTGATGCCGGTGCTCTTGGTGAACGCGGCCAGTGATGCCTTGGGCGGCGGTGTCGTGGCCAGGGCCACGGTGATCGTGACGCCCTTGGTCTTGGTCGAGCCGGTGCTGCTCTTGGAGCAGCCGGCCACGACCATGCTCACGCACACCAGGCCGCCGGCCAGGACTGTGGTCGTCCGTCGCATCGATGTCATAGGTCTCCGGCCTTCCGGTGCTCGGTCTGCGCGTTTCGCGTTCGAGGTAGGCAGAGAGTTGCACCGACTGCGCGTACGGTCAAGACGCTTTGAGCAGATCCGCCGGTGTACGCAGAAACTCAGGCTATTGTTGCGCGCTACGTGCAGTTTCTGGCTTGGAAGTGTGCGTTAGTGCCCGTCGACTTGCGCGTTATGTGCTACGTTCTGCGCCGTGCATCGCAAGCACCGGCTGAATCAGATGGTCTCGGCCATCGTCGACAAGGGCAGCCTCGACGTGGAGACACTGGCTGCCCAGTTCGCGGTGTCCGCGGCCACGGTACGGCGTGACCTGGAACTGCTCGAGAAGCAGCGGCTGGTCAGCCGCACCCGCGGGGGGGCCACGACGCACGCGTCGTTCAACGATCTGCCGCTGAGCTACAAGACCGCGCAGGACACCGAGGAGAAGCGCCGCATCGCCCGGCGGGCCGTGGACTTCCTGGACGGGGCCCGGGTCATCGGCACGACCGGCGGCACGACGGTGACCGAGTTCGCCCATCTGCTGATGGACCGCGACGGGCTGACGATCGTCACGAACGCCCTGAATCTGGCCATCCACCTGGTCGCCAACCCGCAACTGCGCGTGTTCGCGGCCGGCGGTGAGGTGCGCAACAGCAGCGAGGAGGCGGTCGGCCCGAGCGCCGAGGACTTCATGTCGCAGTACAACATCGACGTCGCCTTCCTCGGCGTCGACGGCGTGGACGCCGAGGCCGGCTGCACGAACTACGACCCGGTCGGCGCCCGGGTGAACTCGGTGCTGCGCGAGCGGGCCCGGACGACGGTGGTCCTGGCCGACGCGACCAAGATCGGGCGGGTCGCCCTGGCCCAGGTGTGCAAGATGTCCGAGGTCGACGTCCTGATCACCGACTCGCGGGCGTCCGACTCCGTCCTCGACCGGATCCGCGGCCAGGGCTGCCAGGTCGTCGCCGTTTGACAGTCGTCGCGGTCTGACAGCTACTGCCCCGAGGCGTACAGCTGCTGGACCTCGGCGGCCGACAGGGCCCGGTCGTACACGTGCACCTGGTCGAGGTCACCGCGCCAGAAGTCGACCTGGCTGCCGTTGTACTGGGCCCGGCCGATCACGGTGTGCCCGGCCGCGGCGGCACCCGGGCAGTAGGACGTGGTGCCGGCGAGCTGCCCGTTGACGTACAGCAGCAACTGCTGTTTCACGACGTCGCGCACGCCGACGAGGTGGTACCAGACGCCGGTCTGCGGCGGCGCGGATGCGAGCGCCCGGCCGCTGGTCGAGCTGAACGCGAACCGGCCGTCGGCGCCGGAGTACTGCAGGAAGAACTCGCTCGAACCCTTGTCGCTGTCCTGGCTGACCGCGGTGGCGAACGCGCCGCCGGCACTGTCCAGCTTCACCCATGCCGAGGCCGAGTAGTTCCCGGAGGTGTCCAGGATGCTCGATCCGGTGTCGACGTACTGGTTGGTGCCGTCGAAGTGCAGGGCCGAGCCGGCCTCGCCGGTTGTCGGCGTCGGGCCGTTGACCAGCGTGGCGTCGTGGCCGTGGCCCGATGCGTCCGGCGTCGTCGTGCCGTTGACCGTGTCGAGCGGCCAGTAGCCGACGCCGGTCAGCCCCGGGGTGCCCGGCTTGGGCGCCGGCGGGGTCCGCACCTGGTCGGAGGCGGCGATGACCGCCAGGTTGGCCGCCCGCACCTTCGCCGTGTCGACCTTGGTCACCTGCCGGTCGTAGGTGAGCAGCCCGTTGTTCTCGTCCTCGACGTCGTAGGGCTGGGTGTAGATCGCCCCGGACAGGCCGCACTCGACCTCGCACGGGATCAGCGCCTGGGCCAGCTCGACGTAGCGGTCGGTGAGCTGCTGCGAGCTGGTCTCCATCTCGTAGGCGAACCCGTTGGGCGACCAGTCGTGGCCGGGCACCTTCAGCCCGAGGCCGCCGTACTCGCCGTCGAACGCGGCCCGGGTATCGCTGGGCGACGGATTGCCCGGACCGACGTAGGTGTGGTTGTCGATCACGTCGCCGTTGCCGCCGTCGTAGCCGCAGCAGTTCCAGCCGCTCATGTTGTCGACCAGCCGGCTGGCATCCCAGCCCTTGACCAGGTCGGCCACGCCGGCCGGGTCGAACTCGCCCCAGCCTTCGTTCATGTCGACCCAGGCCACGACCGAGGTGAAGCTCTTGTGCAGGTCGACCATGCGGTGCAGCTCGGTGATGAACTCGTTCTGGGCCGCGGGCGTCGGATCGCGGCCGGTGCCATCGCCGGCATGTCCTGCCACACCAGCAGGCCCAGGTGGTCGGCGTCGTAGTACCACCGGTCGGGCTCGACCTTGATGTGCTTGCGGACGGCGTTGTAGCCGAACTGGCGCTGCCGGACCAGGTCGGACTTCAGGGCCGCATCCGTCGGCGCGGTGTAGACGCCGTCGGGCCAGAAGCCCTGGTCGAGCGTGCCCAGCTCGAAGGTGAACTTGCCGTTGAGCAGGATCCGGGTCGTGCCGTTGACCTTGCCGATGCCGATCGAGCGCATCCCGAAGTAGCTGCCGACCTCGTCGAGGCGCGTCGCGTGGTGGCGCTTGCTCGTGTCGACGAGCGAGACGTCCAGGCCGTACAGGAACGGATGGTCCGGTGACCACAGCTTGGGCTTGCGCACCGGGATGGCGATCTCGCTGCCGACGGTGCCGGTGACCGTGCCCACGATGGTCCGGCCGTCGTAGGCCGTGGCCTGCACGGTCGTTCCGGCCGCGGTCGGGGCTTGGACGGTCAGCCGCAGCGTGTTCGTGGCCAGGTCGGGCGTCAGGTCCAGGCGGTCGATGTGCGCCGTCGCCGCCGGCTCCATCCACACGGTCTGCCAGATGCCCGACGACGCGGTGTAGAAGATGCCACTGGGGTCGAGGCGCTGCTTGCCGATCGGCTGGTCGCCGCCGTCGACCGGGGCGTACACCCCGATCAGGATGTCCTGGCGGCCCGTCGGGCGGCCCTTGCGGTCGCGGTTGAGCGCGTCGGTGACGTCGACGGTGAAGGAGTCGTAGCCGCCGGTGTGGGTGCCGACCTGCTGCCCGTTCACATAGATCACGCTCTGGTAGTCGACCGCGCCGAAGTGCAGCAGCAGGCGCTGGCAGTTCGCGGTGCGGCAGTGCTTGGCCCCGATGGACCAACTCGAGGGGACGGTGATCGTCCGGCGGTACCACATGCGGTCCTCGTGGCGCATGATCCCCGACAGGGCCGACTCGATCGGGTACGGGACCAGCACCCGCTCCCCCAGCGGGCCGGCGGGCGGATTCTGCCCGGCGGTGCCGGCGGCGAACTGCCACACCCCGTCGAGGTTGCGCCACTGCCGGCGGGTCAGTTGGGGTCGCGGGTACTCCGGTAGCGCGTTGGTCGGCGAGACCTGGCTGGTCCAAGGCGTCGTGAGCCGGGGCGTCTTGGCCGCCCATCCGGTCAGGCCGGTGCCCGAGTGGTCCGGCGCGGGAACGGGGATCGGTTTCGCCGGCGGCTTGAGCGGGGTGGACCGGGCCGGCGCCGCGCTGACCGATGCCGCACCGAGCACCGGCACGACCGTGGCGAACGCGACGAGCAGCGCGAGTATCCGGGAGCGTGACCTGACCATGACGTCCTCCGGCCCATCTCGTGCGAATCGCACGTTATGTGTGCATGTGGCGGATATCGTAGGCAGCGCCCATTGGTAATTGTCAATAGTTGAGCACTTTGTGCGTGGACGTGGCGCTTTGTGTTCGACAGCCGTGGCGTCCGGCGCCTCAGAGCTGACGGACCACCCGCGCCGGAACACCCGCGACGAGCGTTGCCGGCGCGACGTCATGCGTGACCACGGCGCCGGCCCCGACGACGGAGCCGGCCCCGACGGTCACGCCGGGCAGCACCGTGGCCGCGGCCCCGATCCATACGTTCGTCTCGATCGCGATCGGCTCGGCGGTGATGTAGGCCCGGCGCTGGTCCGGTGCCACCGGATGCCCGGCCGTGACCAGGTTGACCTTGTGCGCGATCATGACCTCGTCGGCGATCGTGATCGGGGCGTGCCCGGTGAACGCGCACTGCGACCCGATGAACACGGCCCGGCCGACCGAGATGTTCAGCCCGTGATCGGTGTAGAAGGGCGGGATGAGCGTGAACGTGTCGCCGACGGGCGCGCCGATCAGCGCTTCGAACGCCCGCTGGAGCGACTCGGCCTCGTCCAGGCTGTAGGCGCTGAGCCGGGCCGAGAGCCGGGTGGCCACCTTGACCCGCTCGAACAGGGCCCGGAACTCCGGCGTCCGGGTCTTGATCGCGTAGCTGTCGGCCATCCCGTTCCGCACCCCCGCCCGCACCATATTGGTTTGCCGGGATCCGGAGCCGCTGGGACCCTCCCGGTATGCACCCGAGCACCGTCGAGCCACCGTTCGACCAGTTCCTGGCCACCGCGGAGGCCGTCGCCAAGGCCCGGCCCGAGGTCGACCCCGAACTGGCCCGCGAAGTGTTCCAGGAGGTGGCGACGCTGCTCTACAACGGCCTGGCCCTCGACGGCCTGGACGACCACGACGCGAACGCCGTCGTCGCCGGGCTGTGCGTCGACCTCGTCAGTCCGGATCCCGGCGCGGCCGTGCGGGCCCGGGCCCAGGACATCCTGACCACCCCCGGCGAGCTGCACGAACCCGAGGTGGTGTCGGCCGCCTACCTGATCTCGGCCGCGCTCCTCAAGCTCTGAGCAGCCCGGTCGGTCGGCTCGGTCCAGTCGGGCAGGCGGGTGAACGGGGCCGTGAACGCGGCGAAGTCGGTGCTGTCGCGGAAGGCCGGGTGGCTGTACAGGTCGCGGGCGTAGGCCCACAGGCTGGTGAAGCTGGTCAGGGGCGGGCCGGCCGCACCGTTCGCGTTCGGGCCGGCGTCGTAGCGGACCAGGACCACCCACAGCCGCAGGTCGGCCACCGTCAGGCTCGGCCCGAGCAGGAACCGGCTGCGACCCAGCCGCTCGTCCAGCGCGCTCAGCAGCGCGCGCAGGTCGTACCTGGCCGCGTGGTGATAGACGGCGCGCGGGATCGTGCGTTCGAGCGCCGCGACCTGCCGGCTCAGCTCGTCGATGCGGTCACGGTCGGCCGGCGGGTACAGGTCGACCGGAGAGCCGGACGGTCCGGCGGCGAAGGCGGTGGCGAGGTCCAGGTCGATGGTGCCGGGGTCGTTGCTGACGATGCGGCCGGTGCGCCGGTCCCACAGGACCGGCACGGACACAGGCGCCCTCGAATCGGGGGTCGGTGGCTTCGTAGGCCTGCCGGAGCAGGGTGAAGCCGTTGACCGGATCGGTGCCGGTGCGGGCCCGGAAGGCCCAGCCGCGCCCGTCGCGCAGTCCGTCGACGTAGGACACCGAGACCGCACCGCGCAGCCCGCGCAGGGCCAGGGTGATCGTGGCTCGGTGCGACCGGGGGCAGAACCAGCCGGCGTAGACGTGATAGCGGCCGGGCTCGGCCCGATAGCCGCTGGCGCCGTCGGCGCTCAGCCGCCCGGTGAACTGATGGATCCGGCCCGGCCGCGTCGGGGCCGCACCGATGGGGTGCTCGCCGTAGGTGAAGGCGTCGATCTCGCTGGCGTAGCCGACCGGATCGGCTGCGGCGCTCACGGTTCGAGGCGCCGGAACTGGCTGGCGTGAAAGACCAGCGGCCGGATGTCGTGGTCGGCGTCCAGATCATGCACCTGCAGCACGACGATGTCGTGGTCGCCGGCCGGGTACTGCGCGTAGCTGCTGCACTCGAGCCAGGCGCTGGCCCCGGCCAGCAGCACGGCACCGTCCTCGGTGGCCCGCCACTCCACCGCGTCGAACCGGTCGGCGTCGCGGGCCGCCAGCTGCCGCCCGGCGCGCTCCTGGCCCTCGGCCAGGACGCTGAGCCCGAAGCGCGGCGCGGCCCGCAGCACCGGCCATGTGGTCGAGGCGTGCGCGATGCTGACCGAGACCAGTGGCGGGTGCAGCGACACCGACGTGAACGAGCTGGCCGCGATGCCGATGGGCACCGCATCGATCAGGGCGGCAACCGCAGTCACTCCGGACGGAAACGCGCCGAACACGCGGCGCAGTTCGGCCCGGTCGAGCACGTGGGTGCGGCTCATGGCGCGCCGGCCGCATCGAGCAGGTGCTGGGGCAGCTGACGGCGGGCGACGTCGAGCCAGCTCGTCAGCGCGTCGGACTCGGCGTAGTCACTGTCGATCAGGAACAGGCCGCGGGTCGGGCTGCTGGCGCCGAGTTCGGCCAGCACCGGTTTGAGGAAGGCCTCCGGGGCCAGGCTGTGCCGCCAGTCGCCGCCCAGCATCAGCGGCACCGCCGTCACCCCGGCCAACGACCCGGCCGAGAACCGGTCGAGGAAGAGTTTCAGCAGCCCGGTGTAGGTGGCCTTGTAGGTGGGGCTGGCCACGACGAGCAGCTCGGCCGCCCCGCACGTCGGCCACGGCCTGAGCGACCTTGGCGTCCTTCCAGTCCAGCAGGGCGGCACCGAAGTCGACGAGATCGACCGCCAGGTCCGGGGCGCGGCCGGTCAGCTTCTCGGCCACCAGGTGCGCGGCGTGGAACGTGCGCGAGCGGGGCTTGGGGTTGCCGACGACGATGGCGACGCTCATCGGCGGGCCCACTCGTCGGCCAGAACTGGTTGGAGCGGGGATGTCGATGGGTCAGCCACGTGAACTCCGTTGTCGGGTAGGCCGCAACTCGGGCCGCCGCGAACGGCGGCGACGTCCAGCTGGAGTGAACGTCGTAGGCGGCGATGAACGGCGGATCAGCTGTCGCGAGCGCGACGGATCACTACGGGCGACAGAGTGCGGCCGACACGCGTTGCAGATCGACGTGGCGACGCCAGACCAGCGCCAACGCCGGGTGACCCGCAACGCGGGCGGGGGCGATGGCCGGGCCGGTCATGGGGTCAGCCTAACGTCGGCGTTCCACTGGTGTCTATCTTCTCTATAGATCCACTCGACAACCGTGGTATCGACGTGCTGCGATCGCGGCTGTAGCCGGCACAAGCCCGACGACGTGATGTCGCGCCGTACGATCGCTCGACACCACATCGGGGGAACCAGTGAGTGCGGACATTCTGGCTGGCGTGGCGGCTACGGCTGCGGCCCTGTTTTCGGGAGCAACGCTCGTTCTGGTGCCTGGGCGAGAGCGGCAGAAGTGGATCCGCGAGACCTCGGTCGACTCCTACGAGGCGTTCCTGAACGACAGCTTCGAGTCGGGCCGGATCTGCGCCGACGCACGACGTATTCTCGCGCGCGGAGACCAGCTGCCGGACGACCTTCGGCACCGCACCCGGGAGTTGCGCGACCGGAAGAACCAGCATCGATCGAGGTTGCGCTTGCTCGCCCCCACGTCGGTGATCAGGGCGATGACGGGCGTACATGAGGCGGACGATCAGGTCGTCGACCTCGCCTTCCAACATCCTCTGTGTCCGCATCCGCAGTGGCAGGCGGCAATCGAGGGCCGCAAAGCGGCGCGGCAAGCGTTCGTGAACGCCGTACGCGGGGCCCTGAAGTTGCCGGGAACGGGCGTCGACGATCTTTGAGAGCCATCGACCGGACTTGCCGCCGACAGCATGCGGGACCAACGACTGGAGATCCCGGACCTGCACGCCGCCCGGAGGGTCAGTTGCGATCCGCGGGTGCCGGGTCAGGAAGTGCGCTAGCGATCTGATCGAGGTAACGCCGCCAGATCTTGCCGTAGAAGTCGGCATCCACCGCACTGAGAGCGAGAAATTCAACCGTCATCTCTGTGTTGCCACCCGTCGGCGTGAGCGTGATCTCCACGAGTGTCGGCGATGCGTCGTCTGGGCCTTGACGGTCCCAGGCGATCACTATGCGGTGCGGGGGATCGACCTCGACGTAGCGGCCATCAATCGCCGTCCCGTCGACGTCGACGTGAAACCTGTCCCCCGGTCGAGCGATCACGAAGCCGCGTCGGTCTCGACCGATCCCAGTCCCATGCGGTACGCGCAGTCCGCGGCTCATCAGCCGACGATAAGGGAGAGGACGGTGTCGACCGCAGTTTCGAACGGACGCGTACTCCGCTGCACCTGGGCGAGGAGAAGCCCTCCTTCGAGCGTGGCGAGCAGAGTGACGGCGAGGTCGTCCGGGTCAACATCGGACGCGAGTCTCCCTTCGGCATGAAGGGATCGCAGTCCATCGGCAATGGCGGCCGCCCACTGATCGAACCCGGACGCAATGAGAGTCCGGGCCTCCGGGTCGGTCTCGGCGAGTTGACCAACGAGCGAGCCGAGTGCGCAGCCCCCCTTGGCCTTGGTGCGCTTCGCGGCGGTGATCACCATCTTCCGCCAGGCCTCGACCCCGTTCGCGCCGCCGAGGGCCTGCCGGTTGCGACTGACGATGGCGTCGGCGTTGTAGTCGATCACCGCCTGCACGAGGTCGTCCTTGTCGGGGAAGTAGTGATACATCTGCGAGCCGCTGACTTCCGCAGCCACCTTGACGTCTTCCAAGGTGGTTGCCGCGACCCCACGCTCATGGATCAAGGCAGCGGCCCCCTCCACTATCCGTGCGCGAGTGCGCGCTCCCTTGACGGTGAGCCTCGGCCGGCCGCTCGTGTCGTTGTCCATGACCCGCACCCTAGCAAATTCTGAGTTTGACAGCCCAGTTCCGCTTGTGTGAAAGTGAGTCACACGCCCCAGTCAGTCCGGAGGAAGTAACACCAGGCTGGTAACGCCGTCCGAACTCGCGCGCACCTCCGTGCGATCGACGAGAGCCGACTTCGCCCCTGACGCGCGTCGCAGATGGTGCTCCGAACATGCAGGACCTATCCGACAGGAGAAGCACATGAGCAAGTTCGCTGCTCAATTCGCTGGCAGACTGGACAATCAGATCGTCTTGGTCACGGGCAGCAAGGGCGGTATCGGTCAGCAGACAGCCCAAGGTATCGGCGACAGTGGTGCGACGGTGCTGGTGCACGCCCGCCATGCTGACCACGCCCGAAAGGCAGTAGACCAGCTGGTCACCAACGGCAACGGCAACGGCCAATACCTGGCCGTCGCCGGAGACCTCGGATCGTTGGCCGGCGTTCGAGAACTGGTCGACGCAGTGCACCAGGCCGCGCCGAAGGGACTCAACGGACTGGTCAACAACGCCGGCGCGGCGTTCTCCAGCAAGGTGCTGTCACCCGACGGTTACGAGCGGACGATCGCCATCAACCACGTCGCGCTGGCGGCACTGACCGACGGGCTGCTCGACCTGCTCCGCAAGGGCGCTGACGATCTTCGCCACGCCTTCGCGGGTGGTCAACATGACCGCCATCGTCGAGTCGAAGGGCAAGCCGATCACCGACTGGAGCTACCCGGGTAAGTACAAGCAGATCCAGGCCTACGGCACTGCCAAACTGCTGGCCCTGATGTACACCTACGCCCAAGCTCGCCGCCACGAAGGCCAGGGCCTGACGTTCAACGCCGTCAGCCCGGGCGCGGTCAAGACCACGCTCGGCAGCAAGGCCGGCGGCCCGTTCAAAATCATCCAGGCGGTGACCAACCCGTTCATCCCGCCTCCGGAGAAGGGATCACGCGGCTGTGTGCGACTCATGGCCGACCCGGAGCTCGCAACCGCAACCGGGGGCTACTACAGCGCCGCCAAGTTGAACAAGTCATCCAAGCAGTCTCGTGACGAGGCCGCTCAGGACCGCGTGTACGAGCAGACCGAACGCGAGCTGCGCAAACACAAGTAAGGCGATGCCGCACCGGCCTTTGGGCGGACAGCCGAGTGTCCGTCCGCGCGCACCCTCGATCCACGTGAGTGATCTTGTCGCCCAGGTCGACGAAACGCGCTCTCATGCCGCGGTGAGTGCGCTACTGCCGAGATCGGTCGATTCGTTCGGGGTATGTACGCTCGAGCACATGTTCGCGCTGACGGTCCGCTCGTGAGGCTGCCCCGGCTTGTCGGCGAGGTCGAGCGGAGGTTGCTGGTCAACTACCGGGTCGACCCAAGCGCAATCGAATCGCTGCTGCCACCACCGTTCCGGCCGCAGGTAGTCAACGGATTTGCGGTGGCTGGGATCTGTCTCATCCGGCTCGGGTCGATGCGACCACAAGGCCTGCCGCCGTGGATCGGATTTCGGAGCGAGAACGCTGCTCATCGCGTCGCGGTCGAATGGGACACCCCGACCGGTATGCAGACTGGCGTGTACATCCCGCGCCGGGACAGCAACTCGCTGGTGAACGTGGCCGTCGGCGGTCGCCTGTACCCGGGCGCCCACCACCGAGCCAAGTTCGACGTTGCAGAATCTCCATCGGAGATCCGCGTCGCCTTCACGGCTCGCGACGGCAGGGCGGATGTCAGCGTTGTGGTGAGACTCGAAGAAGACCTCACCGGTAGCGCCTTGTTCGACGACGCGGCCTCCGCGTCAGCCTTCTTCGAGCGCGGTGCGACGGGCTACTCAGCCACTCACGATCCCGAACGATTCGACGGGCTTGCACTACACACCACGGCCTGGCGGGTAGAGCCTGGCTCAGTGCAAGAGGCACATTCGTCCTTCTTCTCCGACCGGTCGACCTTCCCCGAGGGATCGGCCCAGCTCGACTGCGCCCTCGTCATGCGACGCATCCCCGTCACCTGGCAGGCACTCCCACCGCTCCGGACCCCGACTGCGCCTACGTCGAGTGCGGCATAGAACCGCGGCACTGCCGATGAGCGCCCGCATGTGAGGATGCATCTCGTGGAGGCCGGCGTGCTGGCGCCGACGACCGCCGCGGTGAGGTCGCTCGCCGAAGCCTTGGGCCTGCCCGTCGACGACGCCGTTGTCATTCCTAACTCGAACAAACTCGCGCAATCTGTCTTGCCTTGCGATGCTTTCGCCCGTCCAGCACTGGCGTGGCCGACCTGGCTGACGGCGGCGGGCCGGGTCGGTCTGCGGTGAGCGTCGGCGTGGTGCTGTTCACCCGGGATCTACGGGTGCACGACAACCCGGTGCTGTGGCACGCGATCGCGGCCCATGAGCGGATCGTGCCGATGTTCGTGCTGGACGCCGCGATCCAGTCCGGCGGGTTCAACCACCCCAACCGGGCCGCCTTCCTCGTCGATGCACTGCACGACCTGGACACCGCACTGCGCGACCGGGGCGCCGGGTTGGTGATCAGACGCGGCGACGTGGTCGGCGAGGTCGCGGCGTTGGCGCGCGGGGTCGGTGCCGACGCGGTCCATGTGGCCGGCGACGCCAGCGGCTACGCGAGACGGCGCGAACAGCGACTCGCCGACGCGTTGGAGTGCCGGCTGGTGGTGCACGACGATGCGCTGTTCGTGATCCCGCCCGGACGTATCCGGCCGACCGGCGGCGCCGGACACATGAGCGTGTTCGCCGCCTACTACCGCCGGTGGCAGGCCGAGCCGCACCGCGACCCGCTGCCCGCGCCCCGTCACATCGCCATGCCCGACGGAGTGGCGGTGGGCCGGGTGCCGTCGGCGCGCAGCATCTGTCCCGGCCCGGTCGCACCGCGGCTACCGCAGGGCGGCGAGAGCGCCGGGCGGGCCCGGCTGACGTCCTGGCTGCGCACCGCCGCGCGTGGCTACGACGTGGCACACGACGATCTGGCCGCGGACGCCACCAGCCGGCTGTCGCCTTACCTGCACTTCGGTTGCCTGTCGCCCGTTGAGATTCTCGCCCGTCGCGGGATCGCCGACGGGTTCGCCCGGCAGGTGGCCTGGCGCGATTTCCACGCCCAGGTGCTCGCCGCGCGACCCGACGTGACCCGCACCGACCTGCGCCCGCGCGGTGACCGGTGGCGGGACGCACGCGACGAGTTCGCCGCCTGGCAACGCGGCCGCACCGGGCTGCCGATCGTGGATGCCGGCATGCGCCAGCTCGCCGACGAGGGCTGGATGCACAACCGGGCCCGGCTGATCGTGGCCCATTTCCTGACCAAGACGCTGTACCTGGACTGGCGCCTGGGCGCGGCGCACTTCGCCGGGCTGCTCGTTGACGGCGACATCGCGAACAACACGCTGAACTGGCAGTGGGTGGCCGGCACCGGCACCGACTCCCGGTTCAACCGCACCTACAACATCATCGGTCAGGCCCGCCGCTACGACCCGGCCGGCGACTACGTGCGCCGCCACGTCCCGGAGCTGCGCAGCGTCCCAGGCGCCGGCGTACACGAGCCATGGCGACTGCCCGCCGAACAGCGCGCGGCCCTGGACTATCCGGAACCCATCGTCGACGTGGCGGAGGGCAACGCCCGCTTCTTACGCGCCCGCGGCAGGAGCTGACGGCCTAATACGTCGCGCCCTTGCGCCATGCCATCTCCTGCAGCTCGAGGCTGTTGCCGTCAGGATCGGAGAAATCTGCCCCTTTGACGCCGCCCCCGAAGTCGCGGATCTCGCTGATCTCCACACCGCGGCGGACGAGCTCGGCCCGCGCCTCGGCGATGTCCTCCACCACCAAATGCAAGCCTCTGACGCTGCCCGGTTCGCCCGCGTACACGTCCAGCCCGGTGCCGAAACCGACCGAACAACCCGAGCCTTCTGGGGTCAGTTGGACGACCCGGACGCCCTCGCTGGGCTGCACGTCGACGTCCTTGGTGAAGCCGAGCGTGTCGGCATAGAAGGCGATGGCTCGGTCCACGTCCGATACCGGGAGCGGGATCAGTTCCAGCTTCATCTGCACGGGGTCGAATCCTCCTCGGCCTGGCCTCGTCCGCGCGATCATTCCATGCGTCATGACGGCGCCTCTCCGTTACCGGCCTGGGCCCCGCTACCCCACGCGATACGCCTGACCACCTGTGCCGACAATCTGTCCAGCCGCGGACGGGAGCCGCATCGCATCGATCGTCGTAGATCGCGGGACTGGCTTGCCGGTTGGAGCCCGCAGCTCGAATTTGCTGGTCGAGGCCGGGATCGCCACTGCCCGTGCGGCGCTCGTCGACACCAATGGCGACGGGCGCGAGCTGTGGTTCGGTCTCGACGTTCGGGAACCAACCGGCGATTGGAACCAGACCCTGGACTGGGACGATGTTGATGGGCATCAGCCGGTTGGGCGCCTGGACGACCACGACATGGTGTTCGGCTGGGGCACCGGGCGCCCCGGGAGCGCACCGTCATGGACTACAACGGCATAGCCCTCCGTGTCCGCGTCGAACGCAACGGCTGGTGGCTGCTGCTCGCCAGCGTCCCAGCCGGAGCACATCGAGACTGAACCGCACTGACTGCTAGTCCGTGCCGCAGCGGCCGTAGCGCTCCGCGAGCTACGAATTGGGAGTCCGTTGCTGGCGCTCGTGACCAGTGTCGAAGAAACGGTCCAGGTAGGCCGCTGGCTCGAGGTTGCTGTCGCGCATGAGGGAATAGACCTCTGCGCCGTGGGCCGGTGTGTCCGCTTTGCTGCTCTGAGCCAATCCCAGGTACGCGGCATCGACGGTCTTCGCGTACGCGCGTGCCTCTTTCTCAGCGAACACGATCGCAGTGCCAAGATCGGCGGCCTGCCAGATCGTGATCCGCTCCTCGTATGTTCTCGGCTCAGCACCGTCCCAGTTACCGGGATCAATCTCGAAGACGCAACGGACTGTGAACCAACCCGAGTCGAGCGCCCTTTCGATGGACCCTTCCATTGGTCCATTTTCTCCCAGCATCCGCCTGCCGATGGCCAGACATGCCGCCGGCAGCGCAGCGGAGCTTGCCGAGAAGCTTCGCCGAATCAGCGATCAAACCGCAGCACTTCATGCTTTTGGTGCGCCGACTTCGAGGTGCCGTCCGTGGCCACCGCGCACCGCCCACGACACCGCTGATTAGCTGGGCCTACCGGCTCGCCGGGGTCGCCGGTGGCGCCACTGCAATCGGCTCTGCTGGTCCGTGGCGGCCGAGCCGACGTTGTGAAAATGTTCATAGGGGCCTAACCCGGAAGTGCTATACCGACCGGGTTGGTCCATACCAATCCGAGCGCCGCGGTTCGGTCGCACGTTCAGTCGAGTGCCCCCACGGAGGCTGCTGTGCCGATCAGCACGATTTCACCCGTTCGCATCCGCCACGCGCTGTCGTTGGGCGTCGGCATCGCCTGTCTGGCCACCCTGGCGGTGACCGGGCCGGCCGCAGGAGCCGCCCCGGGCGGCAGGCCCGCGCCCGCGACCGCCCCTGTGGGCGACTCGGTCGCGTTCGCCGACCAGGTCAGCTGGACGGCGACGTCACCCGCCCGCGGCGTCACGCTGCTGAGCGGGACGTATCGCAATGCGAGCTCGCACCACTACTGGACCGACACGATCGAGGCCCCGACCACCAGCCCGTTCACCGGTGCGGCCGAGCTGGCCGAACTCGGCAGCGCCTCGTGGGCACACCAGACCGAGGCCGCCCTGACCGCGCACGGGTTCAGCCCCACGGCGACCGTGCTGCCGTGGCCCGACTACGCCGACGTCCCCCGCGGCGTGCTGGGCACGCGGGTGCGGGTCGGGAACTTCGCCACCCAGGCCCAGGCCCAGACCGAGGCCACCGCGCTGACTGCCGCGGGATTCTCGCCCCTGGTCGAATGGACCGGCTTCGACGCCCAGCCCGCACCCGACGCCGAGCTGCTGCACGCCGCGATCGTCGACCCGCACCGGTTCGCCGGGCACGTCATCGCTGACCACGGCTCGGCCATCGCCAGCAAGCAGACCGCGGTCGCAGCGTCGGCCGCGCTCGGCGCGCTGGCCGCGACCAACGCCGGGTACTTCACCATCGACGCGCGACTGGCCGCGGTCAACGGCGTCAACACCGGCATCGGCGTCTACCACGGGCAGCTCGAGTCACTCGCCGACGGCGACCGGGCCGCACTGGTCCTCAACGACCACCAGCCCGCCCGGATCGCGAACCTCACGACCAGGGCCACCCTGAGGGTCGGGTTCCGCTCGACCCGCATCCTCGGGATCAACCGGCTGCCCGGCAGCGCGGAGGACTGCGGCGTGGCCGGGTTCACCCCGACCAGCCAACCGCGCCAGAACACGCTGTGCACGGGCCCGAACGACCTCGTCCTGTTCACGCCCGAGTTCGGTGCCCCCCTGCCGGCCGCGACATCCGCCACCGCGATCCAGGCCGTTCTCGACCGGCACCACCGGGTCGTCTCCCTCGGCGCGCCCGGCGGCACGCTGCCCGCCGGTGACTCGGCTATCCAGGCCATCGGCACGCAGGCCACCTGGATCAGCGCCACCGTCCACGTCGGCAGTCGCCTGGCCATCGACGAGCAGATCCGCACCAAGACGGGCGCGCGAGTGCGGTTGACGCCCACCACCTCGATCGCCAGCGCCGGCCCGTTGCTGCTGCGGCACGGGCGCAGTGCGATCAACGCGGTCGACGAAGGCGAGTTCGACCCGCGTGACCTCAACGACTACACCTTCTCCGCCTACCGGCACGCCCGCACGATCGCCGGCATCGATGCCCGCGGACGCGTCATCCTCGTCACGGCCGACGGCGTCCCCGGCGTGAGCGAAGGCCTGACCCTCACCGAGGAGGTCGCTCTCATGCGCTCACTCGGGGCCGTCGACGCGATGAACCTGGACGGCGGCGGGTCGACCGAATTCGCCGCCAACGGTCAACTGGTCAACCACGCATCCAGCTCACCACTGCGCCCGGTCGGCGACACCATCGACGTCGTGCCCGCGGCCATCGGCCGGGGCAAGTAGCGACTGGTCCACGCGCCGGGCAGTAGGTCGGCGAGCGGTGCGCCGCGGATGGTTGCTGTCATCCGCGGCGCACCGGGTCGGCGACTACTTCAGCCCGATGGCGAAGATGTGCGTCGACGTGTCCGAGCTGACGTGGTCGGCGATCCTCGGCAGCGTCACCGAGGCCACCGTCTTCGACGAGTCGAGCTGGACCTCGTCAGCAAAGACGTACATCGTGATCTGCTGGCTGCCCCCGCCCTGCGCATTCCGGTACGGCATGCTCAGCGCGTTGATGTCGCCGTTCGACGCGCTCTGCGCCCAGTCACCGAAGTACAGCGCAGACGTCTGGGACGTGCCGTCGGTGTAGGTCACAGTGACCGTGCCGCCGGCACTCCCGTTGCCGGACGAGCCGAGGAAACCGAGCGTCGTCGCGCCGGCCGTGCCGTGCACCAGGATCTTCTGGCCGGCGGCGAGGATGTTGTCCGGCTGGCAGGACGGCACGTTCGGCCAGGTGTAGGCGATTCCGTCGACGGTCACGGTGCCGCCCGGGGTGGCCCCGGCCGCCGCCAGCGCCTGGGCCGAGTAGCTGTACCCGTCACCGTCGTAGTCGGCCATACAGGCCGTGTCGCCGTCGTTAGAGATGCCGACGTTGTCGTAGTAGTCCGCGAGGTTCGCCGACGCGGCAATGTCGAGCGGCGCAGTGTCGGACATCTTCCCGGCGTTGTCCACCACAGTGACCATCGCCGTGCTACCCGGCGCCACGTGCAGATCGCCGTTCGGGCCGCTCGGCGTCGGCACAGTGAACGTGATCGCCGTGTCGCTCCAACTGGTCACGGTGAGGCTCGCCGCGCTGCCCGGCCCGCCCCAGTCGGTGCCGTTGTCCGAGAAGCGGACGTAGCCGGTGCCCTGCGTGGCGCCGAACCCGGTGCCGTGGATCGTCACGGTGTCGCCGGCCTTCGCGGTGTCGGGCGAGATCGACGTGATAATCGGGCCGGCCTGTGCCGCCGTCGACGTGCCGACGGCGAACACGTGCAGGTCGCCGCCGGTCGTACCTGATGGCAACGTCACGGCGCTCAGCGTCTTGCTCGCGTCGACCGGCACCACGGCCGAGAACACGTGCGTGTCGACGGTGTCGCGGCCGTTCGGGCAGTGGTTGCAATTGCGGTACGTCGTGCGCACCGCGTCGGTGTTGCCGAACGCCACCTGCGCCCCCGCCACCACCGAGCGTCCAATCGGACAATCCCAACCAGAACCGCGCGTGACTGCCGTCGGAGTACGTCAGGGTGGCCAAGCCCTGGGTGTTCCCGCCGGCGGCGGAACCGAGCACGCCGAGTTGCTGTGTGCCGGCCGGTGCGTTGACCGTCACCTGCTGGCCGTCGGCGATGGCGTTGTCCGGTTCGCCCGGCTGCGACGCCGGCCAGGTGTAGTTGATGTCGCCGACGGTCACGGTGCCGCCCGGCGTGACGTGTTGCGCCGCCAGCGCCTCGGCCGAGTAACTCCATCCACCGCCGTCGAAGTTCGCGCCGTTGGGGTTCGAGTCGTCCGAGATGCCCTTGTTGTTGAACGCCCGGAGCAAGCTGCCCGGCGTCGCGACGAGGACAGTCAAGTTGATCTTGGATAGTTTGGTCCAGCCGGCGGACAGTGAGATCGGCACGGTATAGAAAGTCTGCTGCGCTGACGCCCCGGCGTGCACCGTGAGCGTGGTCGTGCCGCGGCCGTTCGGTGGAACGCGGAAGGTCGCTTTCGACGGGGTCACGCTCAGCGCCGTCGGCGCCGTAACACTGGCCCGCACCCATTGGGTGTGCGCCGTCGCGTTCTGCGCACCGATCGTCACGGTGGCCGAGCCGCCGGGGGCCACCGTTACCTGCTGCTCGGAGGAGAACCCCACCACCGGCTCGGTACCCGCGCTGTAGGACGGCGGCGCGTCCGACGGGGCGGTGCCCCACCTCGACGGCTTGCTACCGAGCGTCCAGTCGAGTGTCGCGCCCTTCGCCAGCTTCGAGAAGGGCACGGACAGCTTCTGGTACGACCGGCCGTTCAGCTTCAGGTTCTGCACGTAGAAGTTGCTCGGCGACGCTCCCGGCGCATTGATCGTGATCTTCTTGCCGTTCGGCAGCGCGATCGACGCGTGCGGGAAGCCGGACCCGTTGAAGACGAGGGTGTCGCTGCCCGAGTTCTCGGGATACATGCCCAGCATTTCCCAGATGAACGTCGAGCTGTTCGCACCGAGGTCGTCGTTGTTGTCCAGGCTCGGTCCGGGCTGGTACATCGAGTAGCGGATGTTGTTGACGGCCTGCTGGGTGCCGGCCGGGTCGCCCGCGTAGTCGCCCATGTACTGCTCGCCGAAACCGAACTCGTTGGTCAGCTGCGCGAATTCGCCGAAGCCGTTCGGCTGCGACAGGAACGTGCGCACCATCGGTGCGACCTTGCGGTTGCCACCCAGCAGCGAGAACAGTGCCGCATAGTTGTTCGGGACGTTCCACAGATACTCGTACGCGTCGCCCTCGACGTAGTGGTCAGTCGTGGTCTTGGTGATGCCTGGTACCCACGATCCGTCACTGTTACGCGGGTTGAGCAGATCGTTCGCCGGATTGAAGACGTTCTCCCAGTTGTTCGCGCGCTGCTCCAGGCGCCGGCTGTCGTTCCGGTCACCGAGCGCGGCCGCGAGACGCGACAGCGCGAGGTCGTTGCTGTCGTACTCGAGCAGCGACGAGACGAATCCGTGCGGATAGCAGCAGCTGCGATAGCTGCCGTCCTCCGGCAGGTAACCGAGCGCGTCCTCGAGGTTCTGGCCCGGACGCACGTCGTTGGTCGTGTCGGCCTGCTCGAGCATGTCCTTGAGCGCGGTCTGCGTGTCGAAGTCGTGCGCGCCGAAGGCGTAGTAGTCGGCAATGATCGACTGCATCGGGTCGCCGACCATCACGTAGTTGTTGTCCTGCAGGTAGCCCCACTGCTGCAGGATCTTGTCCTCTGCGTAGTAGTTCAGCTGGGACTGCGCCTGGTCGCTCGCGGCGGCCGGGTCGAGCATGGCCTGCAGTTGCGACAGCGAGTGGTAGATGTCCCAGCCGGAGTACATGCCGTACTGGTCGTGCTGGCCCGACGGGATGGTGTGGGTCTGCTGATCGGCGCCGGTGAACTGGCCGTTCACGTCGCTGGTGATGCTCGGGTGCATGAAGTCCTTGTAGAGCAGGCTGTAGAACATCTGGGTGTGCGCCGCGTCGCCGCCGGAGACCTGGATGCGCCCGAGCAACTCGTTCCAGGCCTGCTGCGCGGCTGTCTTGACTGCATCGAAGTTCCAGTTCGGGTTCTCGGCCTGCCAGTCGGCCTGTGCGTTGGCGTCGCTGACGTAGGAGATGCCGAGCTTGGCCTGCACGGTCTGGCTGCTCGGCAGGTTGAACGTGAGGTACACCGCATCCGGGCCGTTCGAGCCGGCGATCGTCTGCGCGGTGAACGGCTGGTCGAACGTGATGTCGAAATGCACGGTGTAGACCTGCTCCTGGCCGCTGTTGTTGTCCTCGCCGCAGAAGTGGCCGCTCGTCTGGGAGCCCTGGATCTCGTGGTCGCCGACGACGGTGGCCGTGCTCGGCGCGTACTCACCGTTCTGGCTGTCCTGCAACTTGATCAGGAACCCGGCCGGCTGCCCGGACGGATACGTGAAACGGGCCATCGCGCTGTGCGGCGTCGCGGTGAACTCGGAGGTGATCGTGCTTGGCTGGTTGGACTGCGCGGAGTAGTAGCCGGCCTGTGCGATCTCGTTGTCGTTGCTGAACGCAGTGGTCAGATCGTTCGGGTCCCCGCTCGGCAGCGCACCGGTCATCGGCAGCATCGGAACATCGCTCACCGGCGCCACAGCCCGGTCCGCTGACGTGGGTGAGCGAGTAGCCCAAGGTCTTCGTGTCACCGAAGTTGTAACCGCCGCCGGCGCTGCGGTTCGGCGAGGTGTCCGGGCTCCATTGCGTCATGCCGAAGGGCACCATCGCGCCGGGGAAGGTGTTGCCACCGCCGCTGGTCCACGTGCGAGTGTCGACCAACTGCGCGGGGTTGCTCACCGGCGCGCTGACGATGGCGGAGTTACGCGCACCCCTCGGGCGCTCGGACTTCGGGGTCACCTTGGGACAGTTCACCAGGTGCCCGTCCGCACCCTTCGCGCAGGCGACGTGGGTGCCAGGCGTACGCGCGGCTTGGCCCCCCGGCGTGGGCGGCGGGCTGGGCGTGGACGAGGCGCTTGGACTCGGGCTCGCCGGGCTCGAGGGAGCAGCCGCCGCGACGGCGTTCCCGCCGACCAGCGCGGTCGCGGCGAGCGCGGCGACCACCGCAGACATCCGGACGAGACGGTGGGAATCAGCTCTGGTCATGACGTCCTCCGGACGGCCGCGCCGGCCCAGCTGGGCCAGGTCTCCTGACATCGATGTCATAGGTGCCTAGCAGGCTTACCAGCTTTACAGTAAATGCGTCAAGAGTCCGGTATACGGGCTTTCGTCGAGGCCTATTTCGTGGTGCCCGCAAATATCGGCCGCAGGGAATCCGGGTTCGCGGTGTCCGCGGTAGGACTCGAAGGATAACGTTGTCAGATGGTCGGCAGCCGTCCAGCCGGGAACCGCCCCACGCTGCGCCAGGTGGCCGCACTGTCCGGCGTCAGCCTGAAGACCGCGTCCCGGGCGCTGAACGGCGAGCAGTATGTATCGGCGGAAACGGCGGACAAGGTCCGCGCCGCCGCCGAGCAGTTGGGCTTTCGGCGCAACGCCATGGCGCGCGATCTGCGGGCCGGCGGCCGCTCGTCACTCGTCGGACTGATCATCAGCGATCTGAGCAATCCGTTCTTCTCGCGGGTGGCACGCGGTGCAGAGCGACGGCTCCGCGGCGCGGGGCTTCAGCTGATCAGCGCAAGCAGCAATGACGACCCGGCGCTCGAGCAGACCGTCATCAACGAGATGTTCGAGCGCCGCGTCAGTGCGCTGCTGATCGTGACGAGTGCCGTCGACCACAGCTATCTCCACTCAGAGCGGCGACTTGGCACGCCCGTCGTGTTCCTCGATCGTGCAGCCCGACGACATCGTCGCCGATGCAGTCGTGCTCGACAACGAGGGCGGGGTGCACCTCGCCGTCGAACACCTCGTGAAACGAGGGCACAGCCGCATCGGCTTGGTCGGCGACCTCGCCCGGCTCACGACGCACCGCGAGCGCGTCGCCGCGTTCGCAGCGGCGATGACCTCGGCCGGCATGGTCGACTGGGAGCGCTACGTCCGCGCGGAGTGCCATGACATCGAGACGGCCGAGCGGGCGGTGTCCGATGTGCTCTGCGTCGAGCCCGCTCCGACTGCGCTGATCACGACGAACAACCTGATCACTACCGGCGCGCTGCGGGCCCTGCGCGGCCGCACCGATCGACCGGCGCTGGTCGGCTTCGACGACTTCGACCTGGCCGACGTCGTTGGGGTCACCGTCGTGGCGCATGATCCGGAGCGGATGGGTGAGGTCGGCGCCGAGCGGATCCTGACCCGGCTGGCCGGCACGGACGGCCCGGCCGTGCGCATCGTGTTGCCCACCGAGTTGATCGAACGCGGCTCGGCCGAAGCGCCCGGCCCCGGACGAAAGTCCGGGGCCGGGCGGTCTCCCGGGGCCGAGCCCTAGTCCTCGATCGGGGGGACGGTCGCGCCGACCAGCTCGGGCTTGCTGCTCGGGCGCTGGTCCGTCCCGACCGGTGCCGCGGTGCCGCCATGGCGGGCGCGTGGCAGCCATTCGAGCCACCGCGGCAGGTACCAGTTCCAATTCCCGAGCAGTTTCATGGTCGCCGGCAGCAGCACCGCTCGGACGACGGTGGCGTCGACGAGGACGGCGACGGCCAGCCCGACGCCGAACTGCTTGAGGAACATGAACTGCAGGGTGCCGAAGATGGAGAACACGCCGACCATCACGATTGCGGCGCTGGTCACGACGCCGGCCGTCGTCCGGATGCCGTGCGCGACTGCCTTGTCGGTCGGCATTCCGCCTTCGTAGGCCTCGCGGATGCGGGTCAGGATGAACACGTGGTAGTCCATCGACAGCCCGAACAGGATGACGAACAGGAAGATCGGGAGGAAGCCGACGATGCCGCCGGTCTTCTCGAAGCCCAGCAGATTCTTGGCCCAGCCGTGCTGGAACACCAGCACCAGGGCCCCGTACGCCGCGGCCACGGACAGCAGGTTGAGCAGCACGGCCTTGATCGCGATGACGACCGATCGGAACGTCACCAGCATCAGCACGAACGCGAGGGTGAGCACGAACGCGAACACCCATGGTGCCGCGTCGCCCATCTGGCGATTCGAGTCGTACTCATTGGCCGTCGGACCGGCGACGCCGACGTCCGCGTGGGACAGCCGCCCGACCGTCGCCGGAATCAGGCTTCCGCGCAGCGTGTGCAGCGCCGTCGTGGCCTTGGCGCTCACGCCGCTGCCCTGCATTCCGATCCTCAGCAACGCAATCGTGCGGTCGGCGTTGTGCTGGACCGAGACCGGAGCCGAGAACTGCCCCGTCGCCAACGCGCGGTGCTCGAGGTCGACCAGCGCTGCGGTGACCGCCGGCGGGGCGGAACGGTTCGTCCGCACCATGACTGTCGCCTCGTTGAGCGTCTGCGGGAACGCCTTCTCGATCTTCAAATAGGTCCGCACCGCCGACAGGCTGTGGGGCAGGGTGTCGTTGCCCGGACTGGCCACGTGCAGTTGCAGCGCCGGCGCGGCCAGCGCGAGCAGGAAGCCGCCGGCGAGCACCATCGACACGATCGGACGGCGCAGCACCGCGTCGATGAACCGTCCCCAGGCCCGGCCGCTCGAGCCGGACCTGCGGATCCGGCCGACGAAGGGGACCCGGAGCTTGTCCACCCGATCACCGAGCAGCGACATCATGGCCGGCAGCACGGTGAGGGAGCCGAGCACAGCGACGGCGACGACGATCATCGCGCCCAGGCCGAAGCCCATGAACGTCTTGTCGCCGGTGAACAGCATGCCGGCCATGGCCAGGATCACGGTGCCGCCGGAGACCAGGACGGCGCGCCCGGAGGTCGCCGCCGCGGCCTCGACCGCCGCTCT
The DNA here is from genome assembly GCA_963713245.1 of uncultured Actinomycetota bacterium. Lineage (GTDB taxonomy): Bacteria > Actinomycetota > Actinomycetes > Mycobacteriales > Jatrophihabitantaceae > CAVQKZ01. The sequence goes on along the minus strand of CAVQKZ010000001.1, from coordinate 1,704,314 downwards.
CGCGCTGCGTCCGGCGGCGCGTTCTTCCCGTTCTCGTTTCAGGTAGAACATCGCGTAGTCGACGCCGACGGCCAGGCCGATCAGCAGGACGACGACGCCGACCTGCTGATCGAGCGGCATGAGCTTGCTGGGCAGCGCCAACAGGCCCATGGTGGCGATGACGGCGGTGAGCGCAAGGAGCAGCGGCAGCCCGGCCGCGACCAGGGCGCCGAATGCGATCACGAGGACGACCAGTGTCAACGGCAGCGAGAACTCCCCGGCCTTGGCGAAGTCGTGCGAGACCGCGTCGTCGAACTGCTTCATCGAATGACCGCCGAACTCCTCGATCGCGATGCCGGGGTGGCGGGTGCCGGCGGCGGTCAGTGCCGCGGCAACGGGCCCGTCGATCGTCTTGGCCTTGTCGGGATCGGTCGTATGCAGCTCGATCACGACGCGGGCGCTGTGCCGATCCTTCGAGATCTCGCCGGCCCGACCGGTTGCGAGGGGCGACTGAACGTCGCGCACCTGCGGCATGCGGCGGGTGCTACGGATGACGTCGTCGATCGCGGCCCGGAATCGCACGTCGCCGGTGGTGAGGGTTTTGCTCTGCACGAGGACGGCGTCCTGCTGGGGCTGCTGGAAATGGTCGGCCAATACGGACTGGACATGGCCGGACTCGCCGGAACCGGACTTGGCCGCCGCCAGGCGGGAGGTGCCGACTCCGGCGCCGATAGCGACAGCGAGGACAACGAAGGCGAGCCAGCCGAAGATGGCCGTCTTGCGGTGGTGGGCGCTCCAGCGGCCCATGCGGGCCGCGATGTGCCGCGGTGAGCGTGTGCTGGATGTGCTTGACATGGCGTATGGCCTCCTTGGCGCCCGGTTGACGCCCCACCAAAGAGTTAGGCAGCAGGCGGCCCGGAATCGTCGGCCTGGCGGACATTTCCGGTCGTTCTTGCGGCCCTTGCATCGTCGTTCTCAGGGATGACGCGACGGCCCGGCCGCGCCGGTAGCGTCCGTCGGGTGAGAGCCGGATTGTCAGCGCGACTCGAGGACTTTGCGCTCACTGGTCTGGCCGCGGCCTTCGCTGTTGGCGCGCTGATCGAAGACCTGGTCCGTCCCGCGGTAACGATCAACGGGCAGCAGTACGACCGGGCCCCCGAGGCTGTCGTCGGGCTGGTGCTGGCGGCCGGGGTGGCGTTCGTCGCGCTCCGCCGCCGCCTCGGGGTGCTGGGCCCGCTCGGCGCCCTCGCCGTTATCGGCGTCGCCACCTTGCCAGCGCCGGCGTGGGCGATGCACTCCTCGTTCGTGTTCCTGTTCGTCATGCTCGTCTGCGGGATCTGCGGCTATCTCACTGTCGGCTGGCGCGGTCGGCTAGGACTGATCCTGGTCGTGGTCGTCGCCGCGCTGGTCGAGTGGCGCGACCCGAACCACACCCTGGCCAACGGTGTGCTGGTCGGCGGTTTTATGTCCATCGCGTGGGGCACCGGCCTGTTGGCCCGTCGACCGGTCAGCCAGGCCCGATCGGCCGAGCAGCGGGCGTTGCGCCTCGAGCAAGAACACGAGGAGGCGGCCCAGCGAGCGGTCACCGAGGAGCGCCGACGCATCGCCCGAGAGCTGCACGACATCATCGCTCACTCCATGTCGGTCATGACGATGCAGACCGGTGCTGTCCGTCGGCTCCTGTTGCCCGACCAGCACCGGGAGCGCGAGGTACTGCTCTCGGTCGAGCAGACCGGACGCGACGCCATGTCGGAGATGCGCCGGTTGGTAGGGCTGCTGAAAGAGGACGAGACTGCCGGCTACTCACCCCAGCCCGGGATGCAGTCGCTCGACACCCTTATCGCCACCGTCCGCAAGGCCGGCCTGCCGGTCGAGGTCGAGATCCAGGGCGAACAGTTGGAACTGCCGCCGGGTGTCGATCTCACTGCGTTCCGTCTGATCCAGGAATCGCTGACGAACGCCATCAAGCATGCCGACCCGACGCATGCGTGGGTTCGGGTCCGGTGGGCGCTCGACGAGGTGCGCATCGAGGTCGGCAACGACGGCCGCAGCCGGCCCGACGGGCCGCAGACCGGGTTCGGACACGCCGGCATGCGTGAGCGACTCGGGTTGTACGGCGGCCGGCTGGAAAGCGCGCCCGGCGACGAGGGCGGATACGTCGTCCGCGCCTACCTGCCCGTGCGGACGGCGACATGAGTGCGCCCGTGCGGGTGCTGATCGCCGACGACCAGGTCCTCGTCCGCAAAGGTCTGCGGATGATCCTCGAAGTCGAACCGGATCTCGAGGTGGTGGCTGAGGCGGCCGACGGCGAGCAGGCCTTGACGGCGGCCGGACACACCCGCCCGGACGTCGTCCTGATGGACGTCCGGATGCCCGGGATGGACGGGCTACAGGCCACCCGTCGGCTGCTCGTCGGTGAGGAGGACGACCCGCACGTCATCATCCTGACGACCTTCGATCTCGACGATTACGTCTACGAGGCCTTGCGCGCGGGGGCCAGCGGATTCGTGCTCAAGGACATGCCGCCCGAGCAGCTCGTCGCCGCTATTCACACCGTGTCGAAAGGAGAAGCGCTGCTGTCCCCGGTCATCACCCGCCGGCTCATCGAGACGTTCGTGCAGCGACCGCCGGCCGGGCCGACCCGCACCCCGCGCGAGGTGGACCGACTCACCCCGCGTGAGGCCGACATCCTGCGCCTGATCGCCCGCGGCCTGTCCAACGCCGAGATCGCCGCCGAAGCCTACGTGAGCGAGCCGACGGTGAAGACCCACGTCGCCCGCATCCTGAGGAAGCTCGGCCTCCGCGACCGTGTCCAGGTCGTCGTGTACGCGTACGAGAATCGCATCGTCTGACGCCACCTTGGCGACGCGCTCACCACGTGAAGCGTTGGTCAGGCATCGCGTCTTCTGATCACGATGCCGGCGACGACCAGGGTGGCGGCGGGCCAGGCGGCGACGACCGCAAGCGAGAGCGGCCGGGAGAGCAGCCCGGCGTGGGCGTGCTCGGACACGAGCTGATAAGCGGCACTGAGCAACGTGAATTTTCCGATGCCTTCGTTCCAGGGCTGCGGAAGGGAAAGGACGACCAGCGGGAGGTAGATCAGGGCCGGCAGCGCAGCGATGGCGCCGGCGGTGCTGCGGATGATGGCTGCGAGCCCGACGCCGAGCAGCGCGATGGCAAATACGCAGAAACCGGCCGCGAGCACCGCGCCCGGAACCCCCGGGCGGGACAGCGAGGTGGCGCGGTGGTGGCCGGCCAGGATCGCCTCGGTGAGGAGGAAGGACGCGAACGCGAGGGCCTCGCCGAGGATGAGCGCCACGATGCCGGTGACGCCGGCCTTGGCGGCGAGCACGCTGAGACGCTGCGGCACCGCGGCGAAGGTGGTGCGGATCTGCCCGGTCGAGTACTCGCTGGTCAGGCTGAGGACGCCGAGGATGCCGACGGCCAGGACCGGGTACTCCAGCCAGGCCAGGAAGACCGACGCGACCGGATCGGTGGTCACAGGCTTGCGACTCGAGCGCTCGGAGATGGCGACGACGGCACTACCGCCCACGGCGGTGACGGCCGCGACGGCCAGCAGCCAGAACGTCGAACGGACCGAACGCAGCTTGGTCCACTCCGCGGCGAGTACTGCCATCATGCTGTTCCGGCGGCGTAGTCAACGCTGGCCTCGGTGAGGTCGAGATACGCCTGCTCAAGGGTGGCGTGCCTGGGCGTGAGCTCGTGCACCGGGATGCGGTGGTCTGCGGCCAGATCGGCGATCGCCGGGGCGTCGAGGCCGGTCACCGCCAAGCGGTGGTCACCGTCGGGGGCCACGGTGGCGCCGCGGTCGCTCAGAAGGCGGCCGAGCACGTCGGCTTTCGGGGATCCGACCAACACATCGGAGCGGGCGTTGGCGTCGATGAAGTGCTCTACAGAAGTGTCGGCCAGCAATCGGCCCCGCCCGATGATGATCAGATGGTCGGCCGTGAGTGCCATCTCACTCATCAGGTGGCTCGACACGAAAACCGTTCGGCCCTCGGCGGCGAGGGTCTTGAACAGTTCGCGGACCCAATGGACGCCCTCGGGGTCCAGACCGTTAACCGGCTCGTCGAAGACGAGGACCGGCGGGTCACCGAGCAAGGCGATGGCTATGCCGAGCCGCTGCTTCATGCCGAGCGAGAACGTCCCGACCGGTCGCTGGGCCACGGCCTCGACTCCGGTCAGCTGGAGGACTTCGCGCACTCGACGTTTCCCGATCCCGTTGCTCTGGGCGACGGACCACGCGTGACGCCAGGCGCTGCGGCCTGGATGCAGCGCATTGGCATCGAGCAGCGAGCCGACCTGGCGCAATGGCCGGGCGATCTGGCCGTACGGGCGGCCATCGACGAGCGCGCGCCCGGCGGTCGGGGCGGCGAGCCCGAGGATCACCCGAAACGTGGTGGACTTGCCGGCGCCGTTCGGTCCGAGAAAGCCAGTGACCCGCCCGGGCTGCACGGTGAAGGTGAGCTCCGCCAGCGCCGTGACCGGTCCGAAACGCTTGGTGAGCTGGTCGACCTCGATCACGGCTGGTGAGTCCGGCCGATGCTCAGATAGACGATCCCGCCGATCGGGATAGAGATCAGGCAGATGCCCGCCCACGCCCACTTCGGCAGGTAGCGAACTTGGTCGGCCCGGTAGATGTCGATCAGGCAGAACGCGTCGAAGCCGACGGCCACCACGATCACGACCAATACCGTGGCGTTCATATTTCGTCGGGCCAGTAAATCCGAGCGATACAACGGTCCATAGTTGTGAATGTTACTAGGAATGGTCCGTTTTGTTGAGGGGCGCTGGTCTCGCCGAGCTGGCTAGAGTTGCCGCATGGCGAGCGCCGATCTGCTCCTGCACCCCGTGCGGATACGCATCGTCAAGGCGTTCCTCGGGGACCGCGCGCTGACCACCAAGCAGCTCGCGGCCGAGCTGCCCGACGTACCCGCCGGCAGCATCTACCGCCACGTCGCGCGCCTTACCGAGGCCGGCGTTCTCCAGGTCGTCGCCCAACGCCGGGTCCGGGCCACCACCGAGCGCACGTACACGATGCGCCTGCACGCCGCGCAGCTGCAGCCCGGCGAAATGGCAGCGATGACCCTCGATGAGCACGTCAACGCATTCCTCGCCTTCGTCGCTGGGCTGCTGGCCGACTACGACCGCTACGTCGCCACCCGGCCCAAGGATCCCGTCAACGCCGGCGCCGGCTACCGGGTCGGGGCCATGTGGCTCACCGACGCCGAGCTGGCCGAATACCTCCACGAATTCGCGGCGCTCAGCCAGCCCAGGCTGGCCAACGCGCCGGGAAAAGGCCGGCAGCGGCGAATGCTCTACACCATCCTGCTACCGGCACCGAAGACCCAGAGCGATGACGCTGATCGCGAAGCTCCATGAAGGGTGGTGCTCACTTGGACCGGCTCTGCTGGTTGGGGTGCCGAGCCCAGATCAGTCGAGTGGCCGTCAGTTCAAACGGATGACACCGGCCTGGATCGGAGCCTGTTCACCATAGGTGGTCCGGTCACGACGAAGGCCAGGCCCCCAGCGAGCTCGTACTGGACCGGATCCGCACCGGCATCCAGCTGCACAGCGTGCCCGGCGCGGCCGACACGGTAAGGGTGATCAGCGGAGTCCTCGGCGATCGCGCCGAGGCCCCCGGCGTCCGGGGACCTCGACGTGGCTGTGGCGGGTGTTGGGTTTGGATGGACGCGACCTCCGACGCTACGCCGGTGAATACGCTGCAAGGCCGGCAGTTACTGGCCGCACCGTTGGTCATTCTCTTTCAACGACTGCACGCACTGGCCGGCGTTTCACGGACGATCGACGGACGGGACGGACGCCAGACGGACGCAGCTCCGGGCTACCTTCAACCTCCGGCCCAGGGTTGGGAGCACGCGAGGTTGGGTATACCGGGTGCCGTGCATGCCTTCCTTCTCGTCGTTCTGGTCGTCTTGGTGGTGATCGGCGCGTTGGCGGGCGCTCCCTCGTCGCGAAACCCGCTCAACAAACGTTACAAGCGACGCAAGGAGCAGGAACGTCGTGACGATGTGGGATCTGGCGGGACGCCACAATGATGGGGTTCCACGGTGATGCAGCCTGGATAACTGGCGTCCTGTTCGTCGCCCTGGCTCTCGTCGCATACGTCGTCAAACGCCGCAGGTCGTAGAACCCAGCGCCACGGCTCAGGAATCGAATCCACGGCCTCTTCGTCCCGAAGCACTCATGACGCCCGTGGACGGGCGTGGTTGTAGGGCAGCACCCGCTGAGCTCGTGGCTGTTGGTCCGCCGAGGTCTGGCGCGGTCGGCGGTGGTTGTCACTCAATTTGTCACTCAGTTCGTGCCGTGCGCCGGCGCTTCTTATGCCGCCACCACGACGCGATGGTGGCGGTCATGACCGCAGCAGCGGGAAAGATGTCAGCGGGAGGCGGTCGTTCCCCGAATGCGAGCTGGATGCCCAGCGCAAATATGATCGCCAGGACGCCACAGAGCAGCGCGAACCACAGGGAGTCTCGTAGTCGCGCTGGCACGTCTCTCACGGCTCCTACCCTCCCATATTCGCGACGGCTGAACCGGTCGCCTCAAAACCTCCGGATGAAGAGGGCGCTCAAGTGCGAAACCGGTTTCCGGCATCCGGGAAGGGGATGATCGGCAGGTGCGTCGGAGGAATCGAGCGTCAGCTGGTAGTCGGTCGGCGTCGTACCTGTTCACGCATCCGCGCGAAATTCTTCGGCTCCCATCGCGTGATCGCGCGCTGGCCGACCTCGTCGCGGTGCAGGGTGGTGAATCTGTCGAGGTGACCTGCTTTCTTCGAGCAGACTTCGGGCCTTATCCACGGCACGTTCGCCAAGGTGTCTTGGAGCTTTGCCGGCGCACCGCCACCTGGCGGCCCTTTTGGAGCGTGCGCCGCCGACCACTCGGCCTGTCCGCTCTTGCCGCTCAGGTAAGTGTCCGTGAGCCGGGCCGCGCCGAGTGGAACGTCAAGCGCGGTGGACGCGCGTACGGCCTCTTCCCGATTCCTTCCTTCCGTGTCGTCGTCTGCTCTACTGCCGAGGGCACGCTAGAGCTGACGGTTCCCGATGTTGACGTGCCGCTTGTCGAAACGTTCTTCACGTCTTGACGTCCGACTATGCCGCCTGTAGCGCGCGCCTGGGCCGACTCTCTCGATGCGAAGCAGTCAGGGTGGCCGTTGATAGGGACACGTTTGGCCCGTAATTGCTTAGCTTGGTGGGTCTGGCAGTCCGCCAGAGTCTGCCCCGGTCGGCGGCGGTTGACACTCACTTAGACACTCACATCGCGACCGGCTCCGAGTGGGCCGCCATACTCATGGCATGGTGCCTCGGCCGGAGCGTGAGACTCATGCCGGCGGGCTCCGTTACAGGCGCCCGCCCTGGTGGCGTCTGTTGGTCCTCTGCGGGGCTCCCCTGGCCGCGTATCTAGTTCTCGTGCTGGCACATGGCTGGCGCCATTGGTGGCTTGTCGCGGTCATCTTCATTCCCGCGGCCGTTCTCGGAGGCGTCTGGCAGTGGCGCGGTAGCAGCATGCCGATCAATGATCGAGACGAGGAGACGGGCAGAGCGGAGCGGTAACCGAATGACGTGCGACCGTTGCGCCATGTGATCGTGCCCGCTACCAGGGGTCCCAGCCTCGGAGTTCGGTGTACACCGAGGCTGCCCATTCCCGCAGTGCTTCATCGGTGATTAGGTCACCGAGCAGCCCTTCACCGGTGCCCTTCGCCCACTTGTGTGACGTGGGGTCGGCCCCAAATGCGGCCATCCGTCTCGCCGCACTCCCGTCCGGCTCGTCCCAGTGTTCGAGCGCATCTCGCAATGCTCGAAGGCGGTCGTCCGGAAGACTGTCTGGCAGTCGGTCGTTGCCGTCGAAGGCGCGGAGAGCACGCAGCAGCTGCCGACCGGCCACCAAGGTGAAATGCCGCTCAGCCTCCATCTCCCAAGCGGGCCGGGAGTCGTCGATCGCGTAGAAGCCAGCCTTGCTCGCGCGCTCAAAGTTCTCTATGAAGCGAGGTCGAGACACCCTGAGTCGATCAATCTGCCATTCGAGAACGTGAGACCACTGCAGCGCGCGACGGTGCGCTTCGCGTTGAGCCTCTGAGATGGCCACCTGTCAATGGTGCCAGGGTTCGACCTTGCCCTCCGTAGCTGCCGCCTTGCTCGGCTGGTCGGCCGGGTCAAGGGTGGCGCGTGCGCCATCGCGTAGCGACGCCGGAGGCGCCCTTGACGCGGTCGAGCTGCCGTGGACGATTGTGCGGCGGAGGGCAGTGCTTCGTCCTGACGTGCGAGCTGAATCGCCCCGGAGTTTCCGGAGACTCGGTTCGTTGACTAGATCGGGCTGTGAGGCCAGCGGTCTGTACCCGCCAGGTTGCGGGGCGTGCTCCGGCCGTCGGCGAGGTCCGGCGGTTTGTCGGTGAGTGGGCTGCGTCCAGCTGTCGGGCGGAATCTCGCCGTTGATCTCGAGGAGCCGGTGCGATGGTTGCACCGGTCTGAGTCGACCCAGCCTGCGGGTGGGTCTGACTTCGACGTGCTCGACGGTCAGCGCCTCACGCGAGGTCGCCGCGCCGCGGCGGCGATGAGTCCTGAAGTCCTCGGTCTTGAACAGGCCGATCACTCGATTCGGCCAAAGCGTTGTCCAGGGCGTCGCCGACCGCGCCGACGGAGTCGTTGCGATCCCGGCCGCGGCGAGCCGCTCGGTGACACGCGATCGAGGTGTATTGCGACCCGTTGTCGTGATGATGCGTCAGCCCCGAGTACGCCGTCGCGCTGCCGGGTCCAGATGGTCCTGCGTCGATCGCGTCGAGTCACCAGTCCACTACGGCGTCTCGGTCCGCGCAAGGTCTGGTTGGCGCTCATCGGTGCGCATCGTGGTGGCCGGTGCGCCAGCCGACTGATGCGGCGGGCGTAGGCGTCGATGACGAACGCGACGTAGACCATCCCCGACCAGGTCGAGACGAGGTGAAGTCCGCGACCCAGAGCCGGTTCGGCGCCACCGGCCGGATCGGCGCTGCACCAGGTCAGCCGGCCGCGCCGCCGCCACGTCGGCTCGCGTGGTGATCACCCGTTTGCCGCGCCGGGCACCGACCAGTCCCATGCCGCGCATCAGCCGTTCGACGGTGCAGCGGGCCACCACGATGCCCTCGCGATTGAGCGCCAACCAGACCTTGCGCGGACCGTAGACGCCGTAGTTGGCCTCGTGCACTCGGGCGATCTCGACCCGCAGGTCACCATCGCGCACCGCCCGCCGCGACGGTGTCCTGCTGGCAGCGTCGTAGTAGGTCGACGGGGCAATCTGCGCTCCGTGCTCACCGAGCACAGCGCAGATCGACTCGACACCCCACCGCAACCCGCCGTCGGTGCGGTCCTTGTGCTCGGCGATGAACCTCACGAGCGCAGCTGTGGCCGGTCGAGTTCGGCCGCGAAGAAAGCCGAGGCGGCTTTCAGGATCTCATTCGCGCGCCGCAGCTCGGCGACCTCGCGTTTGAGTCGCTTGATCTCGGCGTGCTCCTGGCTGGTCAGACCCGCCCGCAGGCCGTCATCGATCTCAGACCGACGCACCCACTTACGCAGCGTCTCGGCGGTACCGATGCCGAGCTTCTGCGCGACCGCGGTAATCGCAGCCCACTGCGACGGATAGTCCGGCGTGACCTCGCCCACCATCCGTACTGCACGCTCCCGCAACTCTGGCGGGTACTGACTCGCTCGCCCCACAGCCCCATCCTCCTCAAGAGATGGAGCCTCCGGACTCGCCGGGGCGATTCACTCGCATGGCAACTATGCCTATCCTCGCGTCGTGGAGGGCGTGACCGGCGCGGGTGGATCCGCTACTGCCTCACAGTTCTCTGGCCCGGCGTAGCTGTCTTCGCCATTTGCGTATGGGGGGCGTCGCGGACGCACGGAGGCGTGCATATCGGTCTGGTCGTTGCTGTCGCGATCGTCTGGGTGGCGGCCGTTGCCCTAGGCATACGGGGATACCGCAAATACCTTCGACGCCGGTTTCCGATACTTCGTCGCCGCTAACCGTTTCACGGCGCCGAACGGTGGCCCGATCCGGCGAACGAACTTCATGCGCTCCTACTGGAACCCGGCCGCCCGAACGGCCGGTGTGCCGGTCGGTACTGCGCTGCACGGACTTCGCCACTACTTCGCCTCGGTGCTGATCGGAGCCGGGCTCTCGGTCAAGGTGGTCTCGGACCTGCTCGGGCACACGAACGCGGCCCAGACCTTGAACACCTACGCGCACCTGTGGCCGGCCGACGATGACCGCGCCCGGAACGCTCTGGATGCCGTGCTTGGCGGTATCGAGACGGACACAGGACGGACAGAGCGGAGCGGGAACGAATGAGGCCCCCGGGTTTCGGGGGCCTCACGGCTGGTGGCGGGTGTTGGGTTTGAACCAACGTAGGCTGAGCCGGCGGTTTTACAGACCGCTCCCTTTGACCACTCGGGCAACCCGCCGTGCGTCGCCGGATCTCCCGGCAACGGCTCGACAGCTTACCGGACTGCGCCCAGGCGCTCCGATACGGTCACAGAGAGATCCACGGCGCCATTCGCGCCCAGCCGCAGTGCCGCAGTAGGAGGTAGCAGCGACATGGCCGATCCGTCATTCGACGTCGTGAGCAAGATCGACCGGCAGGAGGTCGACAACGCCCTGAACCAGGCGGCCAAGGAGGTCGGCCAGCGCTTCGACTTCCGCGGCACCAACGCCACGATCGAGTGGTCCGGCGAACTCGGCGTCACGATCAAGGCCGACACCGAGGAGCGGGCCAAGGCCGCGCTGGACGTGTTCAAGGAGAAGCTGGTCAGCGCTCGATCTCGCTGAAGTCCCTCGACGCCGGCGAGCCGAGCCAGTCGGGCAAGCAGTACGTCATCGCCAGCACGCTCAAGCAGGGCATCGGCCAGGACGACGCCAAGAAGATCGCCAAGAAGATCCGCGACGACGGCCCGCGCGGCGTCCAGGCCCAGATCCAGGGCGACCAGCTGCGGGTCTCGGGCAAGAAGCGCGACGACCTGCAGGCCGTCATCGCCATGCTCAAGGGCGCCGACCTGGGCGTCGCCCTGCAGTTCGACAACTACCGATGAACTGGGCCGACCGGTGAAGGGCATCATCCTGGCCGGCGGGGCCGGCACCCGGCTGCATCCGATCACCCGCGCGGTGAGCAAGCAGTTGCTGCCCGTCTACGACAAGCCGATGATCTACTACCCGCTGTCGACGCTGATGCTGGCCGGCCTGCGCGACATCCTGATCATCACCACCCCGCACGAGCAGGAGCAGTTCGTCCGGCTGCTCGGCGACGGCAGCGAGCTCGGGCTCAACCTCAGCTACGCCGTGCAGCCCGAGCCCAACGGGCTGGCCGAGGCGTTCCGCATCGGCGCCGATCACGTCGGCGCCGACACCGCCGCGCTCGTCCTGGGCGACAACATCTTCTACGGCCACGGGCTCGGCGGCCAGCTGACGGCGGCCGCCGGACTGGACAAGGGCTGCGTGCTGTTCGGCTACCAGGTCAGCGACCCCGAGCGCTACGGCGTCGCCGAGGCCGACGCCGACGGCACGCTGCTCTCGATCGAGGAGAAGCCGGCCCGCCCGCGCTCCAACCTCGCCGTCACCGGGCTGTACTTCTACGACAACGACGTCGTCGAGATCGCCCGCGACCTGCAGCCCTCGCCGCGGGGCGAGCTGGAGATCACCGACCTCAACAACGTCTACGTCGAGCGCGGCACGGCCAGCCTGGTCGACCTCGGCCGGGGCACGGCCTGGCTCGACACCGGCACGCACGACTCGCTGCTCGAGGCCGGCCAGTTCGTGCAGGTGCTCGAACACCGCCAGGGCGTGCGGATCGCCTGCCTCGAGGAGATCGCGCTGCGCCAGGGCTTCATCGACGCCGACCAGGCCTACCGGCTCGGCGCCGCGCTGGCCAAGTCCGGCTACGGCGAGTACGTCATGGACGTCGCGGCCGCGGCCGGTGCCCAGCCGGGCTGAGCCAGCCGAGCTGAGGCTCAGCGCCAGAAGCGCGGGTCGGCCTTGGCCATCTCCTGCAGCCGGGCGATGCGCTGGTCCATCGGCGGGTGGGTCGAGAACAGCTTGCCGACGCCGCGGCTGCTGAACGGGTTGGCGATCATCAGGTGGCTGGTCGTGACCAGCGACGGCTCCTGCGGCAGCGGGCGCACCTCGACCGCGGCCTCGATGCGCTTGCGCAGCGCCGAGGCCAGCGCCAGCGGGTCGTTGGACAGCTCGGCCCCGGACGCGTCGGCCTGGTACTCCCGCGAGCGGCTGATCGCCAGCTGGATGAGCGCGGCCGCGATCGGGCCGAGGAACAGCATCAGCAGCCCGGCGAGCGGGTTGCTGTTGCGGTCGCGCGCCGCCGCCGAAGAACAGCGCGAAGTTGGCGATGTAGGTGATTGCCGCGGCCAGCGCGCCGGCCACCGACGAGAGCAGGATGTCGCGGTTGTAGACGTGGCTGAGCTCGTGGCCGAGGACGGCCCGCAGCTCGCGCTCGGTCGAGGATCGGCAGGATGCCCTCGGTGACGCAGACGGCGGCGTGCCGGGGGCTGCGGCCGGTGGCGAACGCGTTGGGCTGGGCGATCGGGGCGACGTAGAGCCGGGGCATCGGCTGCTGGGCATTGGTGGCCAGCTCCCGCACGATCCGGTACAGGGCCGGCTGCTCGGCCTCGCTGACCGGCCGGGCGTGCATCGACGCCAGCGCGATCTTGTCCGAGTTGAAATAGCTGAACGCATTGATGCCGATCGCCAGGACCAGCCCGATGAGCAGGCCGGTGCGCCCGGCGATGGCGCCCGCCGCCGAGCACCAGTACGGCGCCCAGCACTCCGAAAAGGACCGCTGTCTTCAGTCCGTTGGTGGTTCTGTGCACGACTGTCCAACGATTATCAGGGCGGCAAACGTTCCCGGCCCGGGCGGCCCTGCGGCACGGATCACGCCGGACCCGCTGCGAGCATCTGGTTCACTGCAGGCATGTCGGCCATCGACCATCTCATCCACGCCAACGCGGCCTACACCGTCAGTTTCCCGGGTCCGCGCCCGCGGCGCCCGAAGCTGCGGATGACCGTGATCACCTGCATGGACTCCCGGCTGGACCTGTTCGGCGCCCTCGGCCTCGACATCGGCGACGCTCACCTGATCCGCAATGCCGGCGGGATCGTCACCGACGACGTGCTGCGGTCGCTGGCCTTGAGCCAGCACTCGATGGGCACCCGCGAGGTCGTGGTCATCCACCACACCGAGTGCGGGATGCTCGGCCTGGACGACGACGCGTTCCGGGCCGAGCTGACCCGCGAGTCCGGCGTCGAGCCGCCGTGGCGGGTGCCCGGCTTCGTCGACCTGCCCGCCGACGTCCGCAAGTCGGTCAACGCGGTGCGCACCTGCCCGTGGCTGCCGCACCGCGACGACGTCCGCGGCTTCGTCTTCGACGTCGCGACGGCCCGGCTCGACGAGATCAGCTGACGAACTGGTCCGGCGGCGTCGTACTGGTCGCCGTCGGCAGCCCGTGCTCGGCCCAGGCCTGGAAGCCGCCGGCCAGGTCGGTGGCCGGCACCCCGATCGAGTTCAGCGCGGCCGCGGCCAGCGACGACGTGTAGCCCTCGGAACAGACCACCACCCAGCGCTGGCCCGGGCCCGCGGCCGCCACCCGCGCGTCCGAGGCCGGGTGCAGCCGCCACTCCAGGTGATTGCGCTCCACGACCAGGGCACCCGGGATCTCGCCTTCGGCCGCACGCTGCGCCGCCGGCCGGATGTCGACCAGCAGCGCCCCGGCCGCGACCGCCGCCGCGGCTTGAGGCGGGTCGAGCCGGTCGAGCCCGGCCCGGGCGTCGGCGAGCAGGTCGTCGACCGTGGCGAAGCGGGGCTGGTCGGCAGCGGTCACGAGGCCGCGCGGACGTCGAACGCCGGCTCCGGATCGTCGGTGGCCAGGACGGCCAGCCGCGCCAGCACGCCGTCCTGGAAGTCGTAGTAGGTCATCGATGTCAGCGGCCGCGAGTACGAGTGGACGCTGACCGCGGGCGCGTCGCTGAGGTTGCGCACATCGTGCACGTACTGCGTATCGAAGCCGATGCTGGCGCCGGCCGGGCGGCGGTGCTCGCGCAACTGCCCGGTACCGTCGCCGGTCTCGACGTAGACCGCTTCGGCCAGCTCGCCGGAGACGACGGTGAACGCGCCGGCCGAGCCGCCGTGGTCGTGCAACTGGGTGCCCTGGGTCGGCAGCCAGCTGATCAGCCAGGTGTCGATGGCGTGGTCGCGGTAGATCCGCTGATGCCAGCGGGTCTCGGAGTTGAAGTCGATGAACGGGTACTTGCCGCTGGTCACCTCGGCGGCGACGAAGCGGGTGAACTCGATGAGCTCGAGCGGGCTGAGCGAGCGGTCACGGGGGCGGATCTGGTCGCGGCGCGACATGTCGGGTACTCCAGGGACGAGATGAGCGAGCAGGGCGGCGGATTCAGCCGGCCTGACAGCTCTCGTCGAACTGGGTGGCGCGCCGCTCGTTCCAGAACACGTCGAGTAGCCCGCCGACGGCGGGGACAGCGTGCTCGGTCGGGACCACGACAGCAGTCTGGCTTAAGACTGCCGGTTTGTCTACTGGATGAATAGGAATTGCCGATTTCGGTCAGGCGGCCCAGCGGAAGGACTTCATCAACGACTCGATCCGGCCGACGACCTCGTCGTCGACGCCGTCGGGCATGCTGAACTCGGCCAGCAGGGCGAGGCGGCCGTCCGGCGCGGCCAGCACGTACTGCAGGGCGTCCGACGGCTCGTCGTCGACGAGTTCGGCGGCCACGCAGCCGGTGGCGATGGGGCGGGTACAGGGGGTTTCGTCGTCGAGCAGGCCGACGGTGACCACTCCGCTGGCCTCGCGCACCGTGTCGTCGCCGATGACCAGGGTGCTGAGGACCACGAGCAGGGGCGCTCCGGCCACCTCGTCGGGCAGGCCGGCCTCCGCGGGGGTGACGACCAGCCAGTCGCGGCAGTCCATCTCGAACGCCGGTAGCACCAAGTCCTTCATTGACGCCTCCTCATGCGTGGCAACGACGTGCTGGTCGATCGGTTGCGCCCGGACGCTGGTTTGTTACCCAGTGGTGTGGCACCCATCACGAGCACGCCACGCATCCGCCCCACAAGCCGGGATGAAACGGACTTCACAGACACCCCGTTGTGCCGCTGGACGACAAGAGACTATCGACCCTGGCCCGGATCGCTACTGGCAGTTGCTAGCGCGGGTACAAGTTGCCAGTAAGTGAGGCACGCCATGAGCGCGACGGACCGCAGCTAACTAGGATGGCTGGGTTGCCAAGGGCGCGCCGCGCGGCTACGCGACGCCGAAGCCCATCAGCGCCGGGAGGCCATCGCCCGCATGTCCAAGACAGTTCAACAGCTCGACCGGGTCGTCATCCGGATCGCCGGGGATTCCGGCGACGGTATGCAACTGACCGGCGACCGGTTCACCGCCGAGACCGCGCTGTTCGGCAACGACCTGTCGACGTTGCCCAACTTCCCGGCCGAGATCCGGGCCCCGCAGGGCACGCTCGCCGGTGTCTCGTCCTTTCAACTGCACTTCGCCGACCACGACATCCTCACTCCGGGTGACCGTCCCGACGTCCTGGTGGCCATGAACCCGGCCGCGCTCAAGGCCAACATCGGCGACCTGCCCAAGGGCGCCACGCTCATCGTCGACACCCACGACTTCACCCCCCGGGCCCTGGCCCGCATCGGCTGGGCCGCCAACCCGCTCGAGGACGGTTCGCTCGACGGGTTCGTGGTGCACGGCTTCGACCTGACCCAGCTGACCCTCGACGCGCTGGCCGGCACCGAACTGTCGCGCAAGGACGCCGGCCGCAGCAAGAACATGTTCGCCCTCGGGCTGCTGTCGTGGATGTACTCGCGCCCGACCGAGAACACCATCAACTTCGTCCGGCAGAAGTTCGCCAGCAAGCCCGACATCGCCGAGGCCAACATCATCGCCTTCAAGGCGGGGTGGAACTTCGGCGAGACGACCGAGGCCTTCGCCGTCCACTACGAGATCAAGCCGGCCGCGCAGGCCAGCGGCACCTACCGCAACATCAGCGGCAACCTGGCCCTGGCCTACGGGCTGATCGCGGCCGCCCGGCGCTCGAAGCTGCCGATGTTCCTCGGCGCCTACCCGATCACGCCGGCCAGCGACATCCTGCACGAGCTGTCGAAGCACAAGCGCTTCGGCATCCGCACCTTCCAGGCCGAGGACGAGATCGCCGGCATCGGCGCCACCCTGGGCGCGGCGTTCGGCGGTGCGCTCGGCGTCACCACGTCGTCCGGGCCCGGCATTGCGCTCAAGGGCGAGGCCATCGGCCTGGCCGTGTCGCTCGAACTGCCGCTGATCATCTGCGACATCCAGCGCGGCGGGCCATCCACCGGCCTGCCGACCAAGACCGAGCAGTCCGACCTGCTGCAGGCGATGTACGGCCGCAACGGCGAGGCCCCGGTGCCGGTGATCGCGCCCCGCTCCCCCGGCGACTGCTTCGACGCCGCGCTCGAGGCCGCCCGCATCGCCCTGACCTACCGCACGCCGGTGTTCCTGCTCTCCGACGGCTACCTGGCCAACGGCTCGGAGCCCTGGCTCGTCCCGTCCGTCGCCGACCTGCCCGATCTCACCGTCGAGTACGCCACCGAGCCCAACGGTCCCGACGGCACGTTCCTGCCCTACCTGCGCGATCCCGAGACGCTGGCCCGGCCCTGGGCCGTGCCGGGCACGCCCGGGCTGGAGCACCGTGTCGGCGGCATCGAGAAGGCCGACCGCACCGGCAACATCAGCTACGACCCCGACAACCACGACTTCATGGTCCGCACCCGACAGGCCAAGGTCGACGGCATCGCCCGCAGCCTGCCGCCGACGGAGGTCGACGACCCGACCGGCGACGCCCGCGTCCTGGTGCTGGGCTGGGGTTCGACCTACGGCCCGATCGGGGCGGCCTGCCGGCAGGTCCGCGAGACCGGCGCAGCGGTGGCCCAGGCCCACCTGCGTCACCTCAACCCGTTCCCCAACGACCTCGGCGACATCCTGGCCCGGTACGACAAGGTCGTCATTCCCGAGATGAACCTGGGCCAGTTGGCGTTGCTGATCCGGGCCAAGTACCTGGTCGACACGATCAGCGTCACCCAGGTGCGCGGCCTGCCGTTCAAGGCCGACGAGCTGGCCGAGATGCTGCAAGGAGTGATCGGACATGACTGAGACCCCGACGGCCCCAGCGGGCGGTGGGCTCGGCCTGAAGGCCAAGGACTTCAAGACCGACCAGGAGGTGCGCTGGTGCCCGGGCTGCGGCGACTACGCCATCCTGGCCGCGGTGCAGGGCTTCATGCCCGAACTCGGTATCGCCCGCGAGAACATCGTCTTCGTCTCCGGCATCGGTTGCTCGAGCCGCTTCCCGTACTACATGAACACCTACGGCATGCACTCCATCCACGGCCGGGCGCCGGCCATCGCCACCGGGCTGTCCACCTCGCGCCCCGACCTGTCGGTCTGGGTCGTCACCGGCGACGGCGACGCGCTCTCGATCGGCGGCAACCACCTCATCCACGCGCTGCGCCGCAACGTCAACCTCAAGATCCTGCTGTTCAACAACCGGATCTACGGGCTGACCAAGGGCCAGTACTCCCCCACGTCCGAGGTCGGCAAGGTCACCAAGTCCACGCCGATGGGCTCCCTCGACAACCCGTTCAACCCGGTGTCGGTGGCGCTCGGGGCCGAGGCCACGTTCGTCGGCCGCACCCTCGACTCCGACCGCAAGCACCTCACCTCGGTGCTGCGCGCCGCCGCCGACCACGACGGCACCGCGCTGGTCGAGATCTACCAGAACTGCAACATCTTCAACGACGGCGCGTTCGACATCCTGAAGGACTCCGACACCCGCGACGACTGGCTCATCCGCATGGAGCACGGCCAGCCGCTGCGCTTCGGCGCCGACGGTTCGCGGGCGGTCGTCCGGGGTGCCGACGGGTCGCTGGTCATCGAGGCCGACGTGGCCGCTGACGACCCGCGGGTGGTCGTGCACGACGCCCATGCCGACGACCCGTCCTACGCCTTCGCCCTGTCGCGGCTCCCGTCGCAGGACAGCCGCTACTCGCCGATGGGTGTCTTCCGCTCGGTCGAGCGGCCGACCTACGACGCGATGATGGCCGCGCAGCTCGACCAGGCCCAGGCCAAGGCGCCCGGTGACGACGCCGCCCTCGACGCTCTGCTGCACGGCGCCGACACGTGGACCATCCAGTGACTATCCAGTGACCGACACCAGCCGCTCCGGCTGAGCGGGCACCGGCCGATGCCTCATCGGGTCGGCGCTGTGCTGGGTGGCGTCGGCATCGTCGTACTGATCCTCGGCACGTTCCTGCCCTGGCTGCGTTCGGGTCGGTCGGAGCGCAACAGCTACGAGACCGGCGGGGCGCTGCGCCGCCTGCTCGGGCTGCACGGCGTGCTCGACACCGCGGTTTCGGCCTGGCCGTTCGCCGGCCTGCTGTGTGCGGCCGTGGTCGCGGTCTTCGCCCTCGGCCTGCCCCGCTGCGCGGCCGGGCTGGCCCTGTTGACCGCTCTTGCCACCGGCGCCGTCGCGGTGACGGCGGTACTGGTGGACGGAAACTCCTTCGTCCGGCCGCTCATGCTGGGCCCATCCGTGACGATCTTGGGGGCAACGATCGTGGTCGTCGCCGCTACCCTCGTCCTGACGCCGGCGCGACGTAGGCCCAGGTTTCCTAGGAGCGAGACATGACGCAGCCCCCACCCGGCTGGCCAGGCGGGCAACCGCAGGATCCGCAGCCGGGCGGCTGGCCGCCACCGCCCACGCCGGGCGGCTGGCCGCCACCGCCGCCGCCACAGCCCGGCCCACCCACCGGATGGGGCCAGCCGCAGCAACCCGGTGCGCCGGCTGGATGGGGACAGCCGCCGCAGCCGCCGCACGAGCCGGTGTGGGTGCCCATGCAGCCGCCGAAGTCGGGCAACCGCGGCAAGCTGATCGCCAGCGCGGCGGTCGTCGCCGCCCTCGTGGCCGGCGGCGCCGTCAGCTACGTCGCGTTGTCGGACTCCAACTCCAACGGGGCCGGCTCGCCGAAGCAGGCGGTCCGCTCGATCGTCACCGACCTGAACAAGGCCGACCTGGTCGGAGTGCTCGACGACCTGGCCCCGGGCGAGCGCAACGCGCTGGCCAACCCCACCCTCGACGCGATCAACCAGCTCAAGCGGCTCAAGGTGCTGCAGCACAGCGCCGACCCCAAGAACGTCAGCGGTGTCAGCTTCAAGGCCAAGAACCTGACCTTCACCGACAAGACCGTCACGATCAACGACCACGTGCAGATCGTGCAACTCACCGGCGGCACGCTCGACGTCGGCGGCGACGCCAGCAAGGTGCCGTTCACCAAGGACTTCCTCGCCGCCGCGTTCCCGCACGGCCTGCCGGCCCAGAGCAACGGGTCCACGCACGTCGACATCGCCCAGCAGATCCGCACCAACAAGGGACTACCGATCCGCATCGCCACCCAGAAGGTCGGCGGCAAGTGGTACCCGAGCATCTTCTACACGGTGGCTGACCAGGCCGCGAACAAGGCCGCGCCGACCGCCGCCGACGCCATCCCCGCCGTCGGCGCGTCCTCACCGCAGGCGGCCGTGTCGCAGCTGGTCGACGCCCTGCTGCACGACGACCTCACCGGTGCCATCAACCTGCTCTCGCCCGACGAGCTCGCGGCCATGCACGACTACGGCGGCCTGTTCCTGCGCAAGGCCGGCAGCTACGACCGGCCCGACTTCACCATCGACGACCTCAAGACCACGACCCAGAGCGTCTCCGGCGGCGCCACCCGGGTGCTGCTGAGCAGCATCAGTGTCACCGCCGGGAAGGGCGGGCACGCGACGGTCAAGGTCGACGGCAACTGCGTCGACGTGACGGTCAACAGCGACGAGAAGCGGATGTGCACGACGGACTTCGTCACCGAAATCATCGACACGCTGCACAGCTTCGGGGTGACGGCCGACGTGAGCTCGGCCCAGCGGCAGGCGCTCTCGGACCTGCTCGGCGGCATCACCAAGGTCGGCGTCGACACCACCCAGTCCGGCGGTTCGTGGTACGTCAACCCGGTGCGCAGCTACCTCGACATCAGCACCTCGGTGCTGTCCGGGCTCAAGGGCAACGACCTGATCGAGCTGATCGACCTGTTCTCCAGCGCCGCTCACTGAGCGGCCCGGGGCGGCCGGCCGCGATCTGAGTTGCGCGGTCGGCCAGCATGGTCGCCATGCCTTACGAACTGCGGCGCGCCGACGGGCTGCGTCATCTCCGACGACCAGGCCCGACTCGACCTCGAGCGCATCCGGGGCTGGCTGGCCGAGTCGTACTGGGCCTATGACCGGCCGGCCGAGCTGGTCGAGCGCTCGATCCGCAACTCGCAGACCTTCGGCGTCTACCGGCCCACCGGCGAGCAGGTGGCGCTGACCCGGGTGACGACCGACTTCGCGTCCTTCGCCTGGCTGGCCGACGTCGTCGTCGACGAGGCCTACCGCGGCCAGGGCATCGGGCGCTGGCTGGTGGGCAGCGTGGTCGAGCACCTGCGCGGGCTCGGGGTGCCCCGCCTGGTGCTGACCACCCGCGACGCCCACGGCGTCTACGCCGCCCTCGGCTTCGAGCCGCTGCGGGTCCCGCAGACCTGGATGGAGATCGACACCCGGGCCAGCCGACCGGCTGTGTCCGACGTCACCGACTGATCCGGCCAGCGCGGGCGGATTGGCCGGGTCAACGGTCCGCGCCCGTCCGTAGCCTGGACGATATGGCCGCCGGCGAGAATCAGGACGACGAGACCCGCAGCGGACTGGTCTTCGGGGCCTCGGCCTACCTGCTCTGGGGTCTGTTCCCGCTGTACTGGCCGCTGCTCGAGCCGGCCGGGACGGTCGAGATCCTGGCCCAGCGGATGGCCTGGTCGCTCGTGGTCATGGCCGTCATCCTGCGCATCACCCGCGGGTTCGGCCGGGTGCGCACGGTGCTGGCCAATCCACGCCAGCGCACACTGCTGATGGCAGCCGCGGTCGTGGTCACGGTCAACTGGGGCACCTACATCTACGGTGTCAACTCCGGTCACGTCGTCGAGACCAGCCTGGGCTACTTCATCAACCCGCTGTTCACGATCCTGCTCGGCGTGTTCGTCCTGGGCGAGCGGCTGCGGCCGATGCAGTGGGCCGCCGTGGGCATCGGCACCGTGGCCATCCTGGTCATCGCCGTGGACTACGGACGCCCGCCGTGGATCGCGCTGATCCTGGCGACGTCCTTCGGGTTGTACGGCTTCTTCAAGAAGCGGGCGGCCGTGGGCGCGGTCGAGTCGATGGCGATCGAGACCGGGGCGATGTTCGTGCCTGCCCTGATCGCGCTGGCCGTCGTCGGCGTCAACGGCGATCTGGTCTTCGCCACCCACAGCGTCGGGACGTCGCTGCTGCTGGCCGCCACCGGCATCGTGACCGCGGTGCCGTTGCTGCTGTTCGCAGCCAGCACCCGGCGGCTGCCGCTCAGCGTCGTCGGGTTGCTGCAGTACCTCGCCCCCGTGCTGCAGTTCGCGGTCGGCGTGGGCATCCGGCACGAGCCCCTGCCCACGGCCGAGTTGATCGGCTTCGCCCTCGTCTGGGTGGCCTTGATCGTGCTCACCGTGGACGGCCTTCGGGCCCAGCGCCGCCCGTCCCCCGTGGCCGATTCGGCCGAGCCGGTCGCGGCCTGACCAAGCCCCCGGCGCCGCGGGGCGGCGGGGCCGTACGGCGGGCGCGGTATGCGGGGATGGGCCGCCGGGGTGACGACGTCGCGCCCGCAGATGGCCTACCGTGCGCACGTGGGCAGCAGCGACGCACCGAGGCGGCTGCGCTGGGGCTGGCCGGCCGAGATCGCCATGGTCGTCGTCGTCGGCCTGGCCCAAGCCGTCGCGACGGCGCACGCAGCTGGGCACCACGGCGGCGATTTCAGAAACCTCGACTTCCTGGGCTACCTGCTGCTGTCCGCGGCCGCCGCCGCACTGCTCCTGCGCCGGCGGTGGCCCGTGGCCACGCTCATGGTGGTCTTCGCCCTCACGCTTTGCTACCAACTGCTGAACTATCCCGGCGGGCCGATCTGGGCGCCGCTGATCATCGCGTTCGGCACTGCCCTGATCGCCGGACTGCGCCTGGTGGCGTATCTGTCCCTGGCCGTGGGGTACGCGGTCTTCATGTGGCTGCCCGGCGCGGTCAACGACCGTTCCGCGCCGGCCCTGTCGGCCGTGATCGGGCTGGCGGCCTGGCTGCTGCTGCTGGCCGCCATCAGCGAGTTGGTGCGCAATCGGCGCACCGTCCAGCAGGTCCGCCGGGAACGCGCGCTCGAGGCCCAGCACTCCCGCGACGAACAGGTCCGCCGGCAGGCCAGCGAGGAACGGCTGCGCATCGCCCGCGAGTTGCACGACGTGTTGGCCCACAGCATCTCGATGATCAACGTCCAGGCCGGGGTCGGCCTGGAGTTGCTCGACGCCCGGCCCGAGCAGGCCCGCAGCGCCTTGGGTGCGATCAAGGCGGCCAGCAAGGACGCCCTGGTCGAGGTGCAGGCCGTACTTGGGTCCTTGCGGCAGGCCGATGAGCACGAGCCGCGGGCGCCGGTGCCCCGGCTGGCCGAGGTCGCCAACCTGGGCCGCGGGGCCGAGGCGGCCGGCCTGACCGTGCGGGTGCACACCGTCGGCCAACCGGTGCCGCTGCCCGCGGGCGTCGACCTGGCCGGGTACCGGATCGTCCAGGAGGCGCTGACCAACGTGGTCCGGCACGCCGGCGCCACGACGGCCACGGTGCGGCTGGACTACCGGCCGGGCGAACTCGGCGTCCAGGTCGACGACGACGGACGCGGCAACGCCGATGCCACAACGGCGAACGGCGGCACCGGGATCGCCGGCATGCGCGAGCGGGCCGACGCGCTCGGCGGCCGGCTGAGCGCAGGCCCCGGACCGACCGGAGGGTTCCGGGTGAGCGCCACCCTGCCGTTCGCCGACCAGCCGGACGCCCCGCCGTGATCCGGGTGCTGCTGGCCGACGACCAGGCGCTGGTGCGGGCCGGCTTCGCCGCGCTGCTCGACGCGCAGGACGACATGTTGGTGCTCGGCGAGGCGGGCGACGGCGCCGAAGCGGTGCGGCTGGCCCGGGCCGAGGTACCCGACATCGTGCTCATGGACATCCGCATGCCCGAACTGGACGGGCTCGAAGCCACCAGGCAGATCGTGGCCGATCCGCGGCTGGCCGCCGTCCGGGTCATCATCCTGACCACGTTCGAGCTGGACGAGTACGTGTTCGAGGCCCTGCGCGCCGGTGCGTCCGGCTTCCTGGTCAAGCACACCGAGCCGGTCGAGCTGATCCGGGCGGTGCGCGTGGTCGCCGCGGGCGAGGCCCTGCTCTCGCCGAGCGTCACGAAGCGTCTGATCGCCGAGTTCGCCGACCGGGCCAAGCCGGCGCCCTCGACCACGGCGCTGGCTGCGCTCACCGAGCGGGAACGCGAACTGACCGCACTGGCCGCGGCCGGAATGTCCAACGACGAGATCGCGGGCCAGCTGTTCCTGTCGGCGGCGACCGTGAAGACGCACCTGAACCGGGCAATGGCCAAACTCGGCGCCCGCGACCGCGCCCAGTTGGTGGTCTTCGCCTACGAGGCCGGCCTGGTCCGGCCGGGCTGGTCGGCCTGATACCGCAGCCGCCGTAGTGCGAAGCGCAGCGCCGGGCTGACGACGCGAGCCGCGCCGGATCCGACGATCGATGCCATGACGACCACCACGGCATCGACCACGACGGCCGGCGTGCGCGCCGAGCACGCGACGAAGATCTACGGCAGCGGCGAGACGGCGGTAACAGCGCTGGACGACGTGAGTTTCGCTTTCCCGGAGCGGCAGTTCACCGCGATCATGGGTCCGTCCGGCTCGGGCAAGTCGACGCTGATGCACTGCCTGGCCGGGCTGGACACGCTCAGCAGCGGGCAGGTGTTCCTCGGCGACGTCGAGCTCGGCTCGCTCAGCGACCGTCAGCTGACGCAGCTGCGGCGCGACCGCATCGGCTTCGTGTTCCAGGCGTTCAACCTCGTACCGACGCTGACGGCCGGCGAGAACATCCGGCTGCCGCTGTTGCTCGCGGGCGCGACGCCCGACCCGGACTGGCTGGACGCGGTCGTCGAGACCGTCGGGCTGGCCGACCGGCTGACCCATCGGCCGTCGGAGCTGTCCGGCGGCCAGCAGCAGCGGGTGGCGGTGGCCCGCGCGCTCGCCAGCCGTCCGCAGATCGTCTTCGCCGATGAGCCGACCGGCAATCTCGACTCCCGCAGCAGCGCCGAGGTGCTGGGCCTGCTGCGCCGGGCCACGCAGGAGTTCGAGCAGACGATCGTCATGGTCACCCACGATCCCGTGGCCGCGAGCTACGCCGACACCGCGGTCTTCCTCGGCGACGGCCGGGTGGTCAGCGCGTTGACCCACCCCACCGCGGCGACGGTGCTCGACGAGCTGAAGAACCTGGAGGGCTGAGCGGCCATGCTGAGCATCGCCATCAAGAGCGTCTGGGCGCACAAGCGCCGGCTGGTCGCGACCACGTTCTCCGTGGTGCTCGGCGTGGCCTTCCTGGCCGGCACGCTGCTGCTGGGCGACACGCTGCGGGCCAACTTCGACACGCTGTTCACGCAGGCCGACGGCACCACCGACGTGGTGGTCCGCAGCGCCACCGCGTTGGGTTCCGGCCCGGGCAGCTCGCGCACGACCGTCGACGCCAGCCTGCTGGCCACCGTCCGCACCGTCCCCGGCGTGGCCGACGCGGCCGGCTACGTCGAGGGCTCCGGCCGGCTGCTCGACCACAAGGGCAAGGCGATCGGCGGCAGCGGTCCGCCGACCACCGCGGCCAACTGGATCACCGACCCGCGCCTCAACGCCTACCACCTGGTGCAGGGCCACGCCCCGCGCGCCGACGACGAGATCGTGATCAACCGGGGCGCGGCCAAGTCCGGCGACCTGGCCATCGGCGACACCACTACCCTGCTCGTCCCGGCGCCGCTGCGCGTGCACATCGTGGGGATCGTCAAGTTCGGCAGCGCGGACGGGTTCGGGTCGGGGACGTTCGCCGGCATGACCTTGCATGCGGCGCAGACCGAGTTGACCCGCGACCCGAAGCGGCTGACCCAGATCATGGTCAGCGCCGCACCAGGGGTTACCGCGACGCAGCTGGCCGGCCGGGCGCAGACCGTGCTGCCAGCCACCGTCCAGGCGATCACCGGCACCGAGCTCGCGGCCGAGAACTTCAGCGACATCAACAGCGGCTTCCTCGGGTTCGTCCGCATCGCGCTGACCGTGTTCGCCGTCATCGCCCTACTGGTCGCCTGCTTCAGCATCTACAACACGTTCTCGATCCTCGCGGCGCAGCGCAGCCGCGAGTCCGCCCTGCTGCGCGCGCTCGGTGCCAGCCGCCGTCAGGTGCTCGGCACCAGCATCGCCGAGACCGCGACGGTCGGGCTGGTCGGTTCGCTGCTGGGGTGGGCCGGCGGGGTCGGGATCGCCGTCCTGCTCAAGGCCGTGTTCGCCGGTTTCGGCTCGGCGTTGCCGGCCGGCGGGCTGGTGTTCCGGCCGGTCAGCGCGGTCATCGCGATCGGGACCGGACTCGTCGCCACCGTGCTGGCGGGCGTGCTGCCGGCCGTGCGCGCGAGCCGGGTCGCGCCGCTGGCCGCACTGCGCGACACAGCGGCGGAGTCGCCCACTGTGTCGGGCCGCCGGATCGGGGCCGGCGCCGTGCTCACCGCGGCCGGCGCGGCGACCACGTTCGCTGCCGTCGGGGTCGGGGTCGCCGGCCTCACCGGTCTCGGCGCCCTGCTGCTCATCGCCGGGATGATCGTGCTCGGGCCGGTGGCCGCCCGCGCCGTGACGTCCGTCGTCGGCGCACCGGTCGCGGCGCTGCGCGGGATCACCGGATCGCTGGCGCGGCAGAACGCCGGGCGCAATCCGCGGCGCACCGCGGCGACCGCATCGGCGCTCATGATCGGCGTCACCGTGGTCGCGCTGTTCACCGTCGTCGGCGCGTCGATCAAGGCTTCGGCCGCGCACGGCGTGAATCGCACCCTGCGCGCGGACCTGGTCATCGACATCGGCGGCTACGGGGGTTCGTCCGGCAACAGCGGGCTGAGCCCGAAACTGGGCGCGGCGCTGGCCCGGCTGCCCGAGGTGCAGACGTCCGCGCCGATCGCCAAGGGCACGGTGCTGCTCGGCGGGCACGCGCACACCGTCTCCATCGCCGACGGAGCACAGCTGATGCGGGTGCTCGACTTCGGCCGGACCAGCGGTTCGCTCGCCGGGCTGGACGCCGGATCACTGGCCGTGTCGCGGGCCAAGGCGGACGACAACCACTGGCGCGTCGGCACGATCGTGCCCGTCACCTACCCCGACGGCGCGACCGGCCGATTGCGGCTGGGCGCGATCTACGGCCACGCCGACGTCACGGGCGACTTCCTGCTCAACCGGGCCGCGTGGGCGGTGCACGCGCGGCAGGTCATGGACGCGCAGATCCTGCTCGAACTGCGTCCCGGTGCCGACCTGCACCGGGCCGAGACCGCGGCCAAGGCTGTCGCGGTCGGCTACGGCCAGCCGCGCGTGCAGGACTTCGCCGAGTACCGCACCAGCGTCACCAGCGGCGTGAACACCGTCCTCGGGTTGGTCTACGTGCTGCTCGCGCTGGCCATCGTCATCGCGCTGATGGGCATCGCCAACACCCTGACGCTGTCGATCCACGAGCGGACCCGGGAACTCGGGCTGTTGCGCGCCGTCGGCCAGAGCCGCCGGCAGACGAGGGCGATGATCCGGTGGGAGTCGGTGCTCATCGCGGTGTTCGGCACGGTCGGCGGCGCGCTGCTCGGGCTGTTCCTGGGCTGGGCGCTGGTCACGGCGTCGTCCGCCTCGGCACTCGCGGTGTTCTCCGCGCCGCCGGTGCAGTTGGCGATCTTCCTGCTCGTCGGTGCCGTCGCTGGTGTGCTCGCCGGTATCCGGCCGGCGCGGCGGGCCGCGCGCCAGGGCATCCTGGCCGCGCTGGCCGCGGACTGACGCCGGCGCCCGTCGCAGACCGTCGGGCCGGGACCGGGACCGGGCCTGGGCCGCGGTCTGCGACGATCGGGGCATGAGTGCGCCCCCCATACCCCTGGCCGAGTTGCGGACGTCCACCGATGCGCTCGTGCGCGGTGTCGACGCCGAGGACTGGACGCCCGCCGATATTCAGGCGCCGTCGCTGTTGCCGGGCTGGACCCGCGGCCATGTGCTCACGCACGTCGCCCGCAATGCCGACGGGATCAGCCGGGCGCTGGGCGGCGCGCTGCGCGGTGAGATCGTCGCCCGCTACCCGGGCGGGCAGGCCGGCCGCAACGCCGACATCGAGGCCGGTGCCGCCCGCAGCCCCGCCGAACTCGCGGCCGACGTGCGCGAGTCGGCCGAGCGCCTCGACGCCGTGCTCGACGCGGTGGCGGCCGCCGACGGCTGGGCATTGCCGACCGAGGACCTCACCGTCGGCGAGTACGTCGCCGCCCGCTGGCGCGAGGTCGAGGTGCACCGCATCGACCTGGCCGGCAGCTATACCGCCGAGCAATGGCCGGCTGAGTTCGTCGCCTACCTGTTGCCCGAGGTCGCGGACGGCCTCGCCCCGCGCGTCACCGTCCCGATCCGGATCACGGTGAGCCCGGACCGCTGCACCGTGCCGGCCCTCGTCGGGCAGGCCTGGACCGTCGGCGACGGCGATCACGTCGAGGTGGCCGCGCCGGACTGGGCCCTGCTGGCCTGGCTGATCGGCCGGGCTGAGGCGGTGCCCGGCGCGCTGCCCGCGGTGCCGGACGTGGGGGCCTGGCGCTAACCGTCCCTGGCGTCGGCCGAGGTCAGCCGCACTCGACCATGATCGCCTGCACGTCGGCATCGGACAGCTGGGCGAAGTTCTGGTAGAACGCGCCGACCGACCCGAACCGGGTCGCCGCGACGAGCACGATCACATGGTCGGCGACCTCCGCCAGCGAGGGCACGACCGCAGCGGGCGCCACGGGGGCGGCGACAACGACACCGGCCGGGGCTCGCGCGCGTATCGCGGCCACCGCGGCCCGCACCGTCGCGCCGGTGGCGATGCCGTCGTCGACCAGGATCACCGTCCGGCCGGCGAGCGCGACCGCGGGCCGGTCGCCCCGGTAGCTGCGCTCGCGGCGGTCGACCTCGGCCGTGGCGGCCGCGCTCAGCCGGTCGAGCGTCGCGTCGTCGAGTCCGGCGGCCGCCACCACCTCGCGGTTCAGCACCCGGACGCCGCCACCGGCGACCGCGCCGAGGGCCAGCTCGGGCTGGGTCGGGACGCCGAGCTTGCGGACGACGAACACGTCGCACGGCGCACCCAGGGCCCGGGCCACGCCGGTCGCCACAGGCAGGCCGCCGCGGGGCAGGCCGAGTACGACCGGGTCGGTCGTCACCGTCGCCTCGGCCCAGGTGGCCAGCCGGGCGCCGAGCAGCCGGCCGGCCGCGTCCCGGTCGGCGAAGCGTGGTCTCACAGCGTGACACTTACCACTACGGACCGTGACGGGCCAGCGTGGCAGCGGATGGTCGAGTGATTCGGGGCCATTCGGGCGGGCCGGATATTCTCGCGCGATTTCCTGCCACGGTTTGCGAATTTTCTTTTCCTAGTCAAGTATCTGTCATGCGTACACCGGCTGGGGGGGCCGAGCGTGGGGCTTCGGCCGTGCGTTACGTGAGGCTGATCTTCGGGGGCAGATCACAATGGCCGATGTACTCATGGCGGTACGCGCTCGTCGCGTCCTGCACATTGAGCAGGCGGGGCGCAGCAGCCTACCTCCCCCCACTGCGCCCCGCCGTCACCTACCTCGCGGCATCGGCAAGAACGACTCCGGCTCCAGCCTGATCGAGATCGCCATGGTCACCGTGCTGCTCTCCGCGCTGGCGACGATCGCGGTGTTCTCGGTCGGCGGGGCCACCGACCGGGCCGTGGCCACCGCCTGCACGGCCGACGTCCGCAACGTCCGCACCGCCGAGGAAGCGTTCTTCGAACAGACCGGCAGCTACGCGCCGACCGTCGACGCCCTCATCGCCGGCGGCGTGCTCAAGAGCGCGCCGCCGGCCGGCGAGGTCACGATCACCATGACCGACGGCCCCGCGCCGGGCGTCGCGGTCACCGGCTCGGCCACCAGCACCTGCGCAGACTTCAGCGGCTGATCGGGCCCATAACCGGCTACCCGAGCGACAGAGCTTCCCTGCCTTTCTAGAGTGGACACCATGACACAGCGACCGGTGCCCGAGGGCCGTTTCGGGGAACCGTTGCTCGACGGCGATCGGGTGGGGTGGCGCTACGCACGCCGGCTGACGCATCGAGCCGACGATGTCTGGTCGGCGATCACCGAGTCGGACAGTCTGCGGCGCTGGTTCCCGGCCGACATCGAGGGTGAGCGCCGTCCAGGTGCACCGGTGAACCTGCGGTTCTGGCCCGAGACGTTGGAACAGCTGATTGACGAGGCCGACGCCGAAGGCATCGACCTGGAGGCGGCGAGTCTTCCCGGCGAGATCCGGGCGTACGACCCGCCGCGGCTGTTCGAGTTCGTCTGGGGCAACCTCGACGGCAACCACGACCTGGTCCGCTATGAGTTGGACCCGGTCGACGGCGGCACTCTGCTGGCGCTCACGATCTGGCCCGGCGGGCCGTGGCCGACGGGCCACGGCGGATCCGAGGCCGACTTTCACGGGTACTTCGACGCGCTCGAGGAGCTGCTCGACACCGGCGCGCTCGCGCCTTCCGACGTGGAGGCGTGAAGCCAACCTCAGAACCGAAACTCGGAAAGCACTGAGGATGGTCGCCCGGTAAGGAACGCATCGATCACGATGCCTGCGTCGTACAGCAGATCGAGACAGGCTGAGCAGGCGAGTGCCGCGGTTGGCGCGTCGTCGTGAAGGGGTCGCCGTCGACGCACCTCGCTCAGGACGTCCCTGGCGATCACGGCGCTCGCGACGAGTGCGGCTTGGGCTTTCCGCCGAGTTACGACCCCGATGGCGACTGCGGCCAGCGCGCCGACCACCGGGTTCAACGTGGCGGCTGAACTCTGCGGATAGCGCCGGCGCAGCCAGCCGTCTGATCGTCCATACTTTTCAAGCTTCTTGGCGGCCTCGCCGACGGTGGTCTCGGCCGTATGTTTGACGATGGCGCCGGGTGCACTCCTGATCACCCGGCCGGACTCGTTGATCCGCAGGCAGAGATCGACATCCTCTCCGCCGACGACCGTGTTGATCGCCTCGTCGAATCCGCCGATTCGCAAGAAATCGTCTCGCTTCACCGAGAGGTTGGACGTGGTGGCCCAGACGAGGGTTTCCCGGCGAAAGGGCGTGCTAAAGCCTTCATAAACGCGCGAGAGCGTGGGAATTGCCTGAGCGAAACTCCCCGGCCGGTCGAATTGTGTACCACCGGCCACTGCGGCCGCCTCGGAGTGGGCGGCATGAACCGTCCAATGTTCCACGACCAGATCGCGGTGTCGCGCGGCAATCGGAATCGATGAACAGGACGATGGCCGCCTGCGTGAGCCTCGCGCCGAGGTTCCGCTTGGCCGCCACCTTTCGAGGGCCTCGTACGTAGTAGGCGTTCAACGCGTCGCAGGATTCCTTGATCTTCCTCGAGCTCGATGCCTCGCTG
Organism: uncultured Actinomycetota bacterium; assembly: GCA_963713245.1. Taxonomy (GTDB): domain Bacteria; phylum Actinomycetota; class Actinomycetes; order Mycobacteriales; family Jatrophihabitantaceae; genus CAVQKZ01. Next base: position 1,673,653 of record CAVQKZ010000001.1, on the reverse strand, counting down.
TCATCGACAACGATGACGCACGTGCTGATCCCGGCGTCGTTCGCGCGCGCAACCGCCTCGCCGAGGCTGGCCAAGAGGTCGTGAACGAGTCGTTCCCGGCCACGACTTGGGATCACTACAGCGACATCATCCTCACGGTCGGACAAAGCTGAATTCATTCGCAGTCCTTCGTCTCGGACGGGGTGACTACGGTAACCCTGCGAGACGAAGAACGAATGGCAGGTTGTCCGGCTGAAGTCTGGCGTCCGGGTAAACAGCAGACCAGGAAAGTTTCACCAGCCTCGACACCGGATCAGCCGCCGGGCATGCTCTACCTCAGCGACCGGCAATCGCGGTCGATCCCGCCGACCACCGAAACAATCGGACGGCCCGCACCAGATCTCATTTTCGCCGACGGTCGCAGGAGCGGCAGGAACGATCCGACACGGAGGACCCCATGAGCACGACGACGTCCGAGGACGGCACGAAGATTGCCTTCGATGTCACCGGTTCCGGGCCGCCGTTGATCATTGTTGCCGGCGCGATGCTTTATCGGGAGCTGCCCGGTCCGACCGGTCCGCTCGCGGCGGAACTGAAGCGCGACTTCACCGTCTTCACCTACGACCGGCGCGGTCGGGGTGAGACGCCAGACGGCGAGTTCTCGCCGCAGCGCGAGATCGAGGACGTAGCGGCGCTGATCAAGCAGGCCGGCGGCACGGCGCACGTGTTCGGTGCCTCGGCCGGCGCGATGCTGGCGTTGGAGGCCGCGAATGCTGGTATCGGCGTGACGAGACTGGCCGTCTACGAGCCCCCGCTGATAGTCGACGACTCCCAACCGCCGATGCCCGACACGTTCCCCGCCGAAATGCGCCAGCTGGTGGCCGAGGGTCGGCGCAGGGACGCGGTGCTGAAGTTCTGGCGGCTGATCGGCGAGCCGGAATACCGCATCTCGATGAGGTGGTCGACGCCGGCGTGGCAGAAGATGGAGGCGGTCGCCCACACGTTGCCCAACGATGTGGACCTGCTGGCCGAATTCCAGCGGGGCAAGCCGCTGCCGAGGGATCGTTGGACGTCGGCCACGATGCCCACCCTGGTCGCCGCCGGCGGTAAGAGCCCAGCCCACACGCACAAGGGAGTGGCGGCGCTCGCGGAGGTGCTGCCGAACGCGACGTACCTGACCGTCCCGGACCTCACCCACACCTACAAGGCCACCGTCCTGGGACCGATCCTCAAGGAGTTCCTGACCGGACAGGATGAGGCGATAGCTCGCCTGGCCGGCTCGCTCGCTCTTCCGTAACGGGTAAGACTGATAATGCCGAATCGATGCTGGTGGAAATAGATCGGGGCGCCATGAGTGACACTTCCGAATCCGACGTACGCATGATCCTGGAAGCGGTGCTGAACGTCTCGCTCGATGGATGGCCCACCGACAGCGCGCTGGAGGACGCCGGGTTGTACGACAGCCTGGCGCAATTGGAGACCATCGCGCGGCTGGAGGACAGATTCGGGTTCACCGAAGGGACTCTGAACGTCGAGGACGTGGGCACGATCGATCAGATCATGGCCCGGCTGGTGGTGCTGGTGCCGGGCGGCACGTCGTGACGAACACGGCCTATGCGGCGATCACCTGCGGCGCGATGCCGTCGTTGGTGGGTGAGCGGGGGGCACGTCCTGACGGCGATGCCTGGATGGCGCGGTGGGATGACCCGCACGCCGCTGCGGCCGCGCTGGCCGACCTGCGCCGCGGGGACTACGAATTCCACACGTCCGGTTCGACGGGCACTCCCAAGACGTGGCTGCACAGTGGCGAAGCCCTGTGTGCCAACGCGGATGCCTTGTTGGGCGCAATGGACCGTGAGTTCGACGCGGTGGTGAGCTTCGCGCCCCCACGCCACATCTTCGGCGCGTGCGCGACCGTGGCTCTCCCCGCCGTGCTCGGTGTTCCCCTCTATTTCTGGGGCGGGATCTCGTGCCCGCCGCCGGTCGTGCGCGGTGATCGACTGCTGGTGGTCGCGATCCCGTGGACGTTCACCCTGCTGCATCGCCAACTGACCTGGATCCGATCCTTCACACAGGTCACCTTCCTGCACAGCACGGCTGTCCTTCCGGCATCGGCGCGTGCCCTGCGCGACGAACTGCTGGACGAGCAGGCCGCCCCGGGTCGGCCGGAGTTGTTCGAGGTGCTCGGTTCGACCGAGACCGGTGCCGTTGCCTACCACTCCGGATGGGACAGCGCCGCGGCATGGCGCCTGTTCCCCGGTGTCACGTTCGATCCCCAGGCGCCCCGCGGCACGGATGGACCGCTGGTGGTGACGTCTCCGTGGCAGGCCCGCGGAGCGGATGGCGACACGCCTTCATCGTGGGCCACCGGAGACCTGGTCGAGATTGTCGACGACTCGCGGTTCGAGCTGCGCGGCCGGATCGGCAGGCTGGTGAAGATCAACGGCAGACGGCACGACCTCCAGCACATCGAGGAGGAGTTGAAGTCGAAGGTCGCGTGTGCCGACGTGGCCTGTCTGCTGGTCGCCGACGCCATCCGCGGTGAGAGCTTCGACGTCCTGATCGCCGGCGGATCCGAGGGCGCCGAGCAATCCGCCCAAGCGGCACTGCGCCCGCTCGGACTGGCCGCGCGGCGCATCGAGCTGGTCGAGGAGATCCGCCGCAGCGAAACGGGCAAGGTCCTCGCCGACCAGAGCGAACGGTCAGGTTCGTGATGACCAACTCAGCCGGTGCGGTCGATCACCACATCGGTGAGCGTGCGCAGGGCATCGCGGGCCGGCACGTCGGGCAGATCGGCCAGTAGCCCGCGAGCCGCGGCTGCGTACTGCCGCACGGTGGCCCGGGCCTCGTCCAACGCCGACGACGCCCGCAGCAACTCCAGCGCCTCGGCGTGCTCGTCGTCGGCGACGAGCGGACGGCCGACCAACTCACGCAGCCGCCGGCCGGACGGGTCCGTGGACCGCAACGCGTACAACGCCGGCAGCGTGGCGACGCCCTCGCGCAGATCCGTGCCCGGCGTCTTGCCCGACTCGGCCGAGTCCGAGGCGATGTCGAGGATGTCGTCGCTGATCTGGAACGCGACCCCGATCTGGTCGCCGAAGCCGCGCAACGTGTCGATGACGCCGGAGTCGGCACCCGCGAAGTACGCGCCGAACTCGGCGGCGGTCGCGATCAACGAGCCGGTCTTGTCGGCCAGCACGGCCAGGTAGTGCTCGATCGGGTCGATGCCGTCCTTCGGGCCGATGGTCTCGTGGATCTGGCCGATGACCAGCCGCTCGAACGTGCGCGCCTGCAAGCGGACCGCGTGCGGGCCGAGGTCGGCGAGCAGGTTGGACGCGCGGGAGAACAGGAAGTCCCCGGTCAGGATCGCCACCGTGTTGTCCCAGCGGGCATTGGCCGAGGACGCGCCCCGCCGCACGGCCGCCTCGTCCATCACGTCGTCGTGATACAGCGTGGCCAGGTGGGTGAGTTCGATGACGACCGCGGCCGGCACGATTTCCGGCCGGGACGGATCGCCGAAGTGCGCGGCCAGCACGCTGACCAGCGGCCGGAACCGCTTGCCCCCCGCGTCGACGAGGTAGCTGGCCGCACCGGCCACGAAGTCGTCGTCGGAGCGGACCGAGTCACGCAGCGCCGCCTCGATATCGTCCAGCGCCCCGCGCACCGACGCTTCGAGTGCCTCGTCGGTGAACTCGACGCCGAGCGGGCGAGCGGGTCACCCGACCAGTGTCGCGGCCTTCGCCGCAAGATCGAGAACCGGCTGCGGGAAGACGCCCAGGACGACCGTGACGACCACGCCGAACGTCAGCGCGACGGTGGTCGACCAGCCCGGGATGGCGATGGTCGGCCCATTCTCCGGGGCTCGGCGAAGAACATCAGCACGACGATGCGCAGGTAGTAGAACGCCGCGATCGCCGAGAACACCAGCGCGATGACGACCAGCGGGGCGGCGACGTGGTACGCGGCCCGGAAGACGTAGAACTTGGCCGACGAAGCCGGCCGTCAGCGGGATGCCGGCCATCGACATCAGCAGCATCGTCATCACGATCGCGACGAACGGGCTCTTGCGGGCCAGCCCCGACCACTGCGACAGATGCGTGGCCTCACCGTCGGCGTCGCGCACCAGCGTGAGCACGCCGAACGCGGCCATCGTGGTGAAGCCGTAGGTGAGCGACGTAGAACAGCACGCTGGAGATGCCGTCCTTGTCGAGGGCGACCAGGCCGACCAGGATGAAGCCGGCGTGCGCGATCGAGGAGTAGGCCAGGATGCGCTTGATGTCGGTCTGGGTCAGCCCGAAGATGCGCGCCGACCGCCATCGACGCGATGGCCACGCGCCCACACGATCGGCCGCCAGTTCCAGGCCGTGGCGTTGAAGCCGACGTAGAGCACCCGCAGGATCGCGCCGAACGCCGCGACCTTGGTGCACGACGCCATGAACGCGGTCACCGGCGTCGGCGAGCCCTGGTAGACGTCCGGCGTCCAGCTGTGGAACGGCGCGATGCCGGCCTTGAACAGCAGCCCGACCAGCAGCAGTCGCCAGGCCGGCGTAGAGCAGCACGTCGGACTTGGCCGAACTCTTCGACGCGCTCAGGATGGCCGGCAGGTCGACGGAGTTGGCGTAGCCGTACAGCAGGGCCAGGCCGTACAGGAAGAACGCCGAGGCGAACGCGCCGAGCAGGAAGTACTTCAGCGCGGCTTCCTGCGACAGCAGCCGGCGCCGGCGCGACAGGCCGGCCATCAGGTACAGCGGCAGCGACAGCACCTCGAGGGCGACGAACATCAGCAGCAGGTTGTTCGAGATCGGGAAGATCAGCATGCCGGCGACGGCGAACATGCAGCAGCGGGAAGATCTCGGTCTGGACGCGGCCGGCCCGGCTGAGCCGGCGGTCGGTCGGGCGAGCCGACGACGACGGCGGCCGAGGCGACGATCGGGCTGCCGACGTCGACGCTGCGCTCGGCGACGAGCAGCACCGACATGATCGCCAGCAGCAGCACCGTGCCCTGGATGAACAGGCCGGTGCCGTCGACGGCGAGCGCGCCGGCCACCGTGGTCTCGGACGTCCCGTGCAGCACGCCGACCATGACCAGAGCCGCGGCCAGCCCGGCCACCGCGATGCCCAGCTGCACCGGGAACCGGTCGCCGCGCGGGACGACGGCCTCGGCCAGCACGCCGAGCATCGCCGCGCCGAGCACGATGAGGATCGGCGCGAGCGCGTGGTAGGAGACCGACGGCGCCGTGATCTGTCGGTACGGCGGCGGCCAGCAGCGTGGGCGTCACTTGACTCCTCCGACTGCCGTGCCCGAGCTTCGGGGCCGGGTCGGTCTGGTGCACGTCGTGCAGCGTGGCCTGCACCGCGGGGTTGATGATGTCGAGCACCGGCTTCGGGTAGATGCCCAGGAACACGATCAGCGCGATCAGCGGCGCGACGGCGAACACCTCGCGGACGTTGAGGTCGCGGAACTCGCGACACCCGCTCGCCCGACCGGGCCCTGGAACGTGCGCTGGTACAGGTAGAGCACGTAGATCGCGGCCAGGACGATGCCGGTGGTGGCCAGCACGGCCAGGCCCTTGTGCCGGGTGAACGTGCCCGACCAGCACCAGGAACTCGCTGACGAACGTGCTCATGCCCGGGCAGGGCCAGCGCCGACAGCCCGGCGAGCAGGAACAGCCCGGCCAGGATGGGCGTCACCTTGGCCGCGCCGCCGTAGTCGTCGACGTTGCGGCTCTTGCCCCGGGCGATCAGCAACCCGACGACGATGAACAGCGCGCCCGTCGACAGGCCGTGGTTGACCATGTACAGCACCGCGCCGGTGCCGCCCTGGGTGGTGAAGGCGAAGATGCCCAGGCCGATGAAGCCGAAGTGGGCCACCGACGTGTAGGCGACCAGCCGCTTCATGTCGCGCTGGCCGATGGCCAGGAAGGCCGCGTACAGGATGCCGATCACCGACAGGATCAGGATCGTCGGCGCGAAGTAGCGCGACGCCCCCGGGAACAGCGGCAGGCAGTAGCGCAGGAAGCCGAACGTGCCGACCTTGTCGAGCACGCCGACGAGCAGGGCCGCGCCGCCGGCCGGTGCCTCGGCCCCGGCGTCGGGCAGCCAGGTGTGGAACGGCACCAGCGGCGCCTTGATCGCGAAGGCGATGAAGAAGCCGAGGAACAGCCACTTCTGGGTGGCGCCGTCGGGCACCTGGCCGATCAGGTCGGTGATCGCGAACGAGCGCGAGCCGGTGGTGACGTACAGGCCGATGACCGAGGCCAGCATCAGCAGGCCGCCGACCAGCGAGTACAGGAAGAACTTCATCGCCGCGTACTGCCGGCGCGGGCCGCCGAAGCTGCCGATGATGAAGTACATCGGCACGAGCATCGCCTCGAAGAAGACGTAGAACAGGAACACGTCGGTGGCGGTGAAGACGCCGATCATGAAGAACTCGAGCAGCAGCAGCAGGCCGAAGTAGGTCGTGACGTTGCGGGGCTTGGCGTCGGGCGCGGCCACCTCCTCGGCCCCGGACCGGCTGTCGAACGTGTTCCAGGACGCCAGGATGACGGCCGGGACCAGCACGACCGACATGCCGACCAGGACGAGCGCGATGCCGTCGACGCCGAAGGCGATGTGCACCCCGAAGGCCTTGATCCAGGTCCAGCTGCCGTGGAACTGGAACCGGGCGGCGTTCGCGCCGGTGTCGAACCGGAAGCCGATCACCGCGGTGTAGACGACCACGATCAGCGAGACGACCAGGCTGATCTGCTTGGCCAGCTTGGTCTGGTCCTCGGGCAGCGAGAAGACCAGCAGCGACCCGACCAGCGGGATCAGCACCAGAATCGACAGCGCGAGATTGTGCATCACTGGAACCTCACCGCGAGCAGGACGGCGACCACGGCGACGGTGCCGCCGAGCATCGACAGCGCGTAGCTGCGGACGAAGCCGGTCTGTACCCGCCGCAGCCGGGCCGACCCGCCGCCGAACGCCGCGGCCAGGCCGTTGACGGCGCCGTCGACGCCGCGGTTGTCGAAGTACACCAGGGCCCGGCTCAGCCACTGCCCGGGCCGCATGCAGCACCACCTCGTTGAACGCGTCGGCGTAGAGGTTGCGCCGCGCGGCCATGGTGACCGGCGAGACCCCGACCGGCGGGCCGGATCGGGATGGGCTTGCGCCCGAACGCGACCCAGCCGCCGAGCACGCCGAGCGCGACGACCACGAGCGTGATCGCGGTGAGCACGACCGGGGACACGGTGTGCACGCCCTCCTCGACGCTCGGGCCGACCGACGGCGTGAGCCAGTGCTGGACCCCGCCGCCGAAGATCAGCAGGTAGCCGCCGACCAGCGACAGCACGCCCAGGGCGATCATCGGCAGGGTCATCGAGCGCGGGGCCTCGTGCGGGTGGACGTCGTCCTCCCAGCGCCGCTCGCCGTGGAAGGTCATCACCAGCGCGCGGGTCATGTAGAACGCGGTCAGCCCGGCGCCGACCAGCGCGACGAGGCCGAGGATCCAGCCCGAGGTGCCGCCCTTGTCCAGGGCCGCCTCGATGATCTTGTCCTTGGTCCAGAACCCGGTGGCGAACGGGAACCCGATGATGGCCAGGAAGCCGCAGACGAACACGCCGTAGGTGATCGGCATGACCCGCGCCAGCCCGCCGAAGCGGCGCATGTCGATGCGGTCGTTCATGGCGTGCATGACCGAACCGGCCGACAGGAACAGCGCGGCCTTGAAGAAGCCGTGGCCGAGCAGGTGGATGATGCCGATCGCGTACACGCCCGGCCCGAGGCCGACGGCCAGGAACATGTAGCCGATCTGGCTGACCGTCGAGTAGGCCAGCACCCGTTTCAGGTCGTCCTGGCCGCAGCCGCAGATGCAGCCGTAGAGCAGCGTGATGGCGCCGACGACGACCACGGCCGTGCGGGCGGCCTGCGACTCGTCGAAGATCGGCGCCGAGCGGGCGATCAGGTAGACGCCGGCGGTGACCATGGTTGCCGCGTGGATGAGCGCCGACACCGGCGTCGGGCCCTCCATGGCGTCGGGCAGCCAGGTCTGCAGCGGGAACTGGCCGGACTTGCCGCAGGCGCCGAGCAGCAGCATGAAGCCGATGGCGGCGGCGACGCCCTTGGTGAGCGGGCGTGTGCCCGAACAGGACGTCGGCGTAGGACGTGCTGCCGAAGTAGGCGAACATCATCATGATGGCGATGGACAGCCCGACGTCGCCGACCCGGTTGGCGAAGAACGCCTTGTTGCCGGCCGTGGCCGCGATGGGCCGGTCGAAGTAGTACGAGATCAGCAGGTAGGACGCGAGGCCGACGCCTTCCCAGCCGACGTAGAGGGCCAGGTAGCTGTTGGCCAGCACCAGCAGCAGCATGACGGCGATGAAGAAGTTGAAGTAGCCGAAGAACCGGCGCCGGCCCGGGTCGTGGGCCATGTAGCCGACGGCGTAGATGTGGATCAGCGAGCCGACCCCGGTGATCAGCAGGACGAACACCATCGACAGCGGGTCGATCAGCATCCCGGCGTCGACCTTGAAGCGGCCGACCGGCGATCCAGCGAGTACAGGTGCAGGTTGATCTCGCGGTTGCTCTCGCCCTTGACCGAGAAGAACAGCATCACGGCGTAGACGAACAGCACGACCGGCACGGCGGCGCCGAGGTAATGCGCCCCACTTGTCGGCGCGGCGGCCGGCCAGCAGCAGCACGGCCGACGACAGCAGCGGCAGGGCGACGAGCAGCCAGGCGGCCGACTGGATCCCGTGAGCGGTAGTCACGACGACATGCCCCTCAGTACTTCAGGAGGTTGGCGTCGTCGACCGACGCCGACCTCCGGGTTCGGAAGATGGACATGATGATCGCCAGCCCGACGACGACCTCGGCCGCCGCGACGACCATGACGAAGAACGCCATGACCTGGCCGTCGAGGGTGCCGTTGATGCGCGAGAACGTGACCAGGCTGAGGTTGACGGCGTTGAGCATCAGCTCGACGCACATGAACACGACGATGGCGTTGCGGCGCACCAGCACGCCGACGGCGCCGATGGTGAACAGCGCGGCGCTGAGCACCAGGTAGTAGGTGGGGGTCATGGCCGGTCCTCCCCGGGCTCGAGGGAGAGCGGCGGGCGGATGGGCAGTTCTCGGGCCGGGGCCGAGGCCATCACCGACTCCGGCGAGATCGAGCCGTCGGGCAGCAGGGCCGGCGTGCCGATCGCGTTGCCGTGGCGAGCACACCGGGGCCGGGCAGCGGCTGCGGCCGGCCGGAGCGGATGCGTTCGCGGGCGATCGCCTTCTGGGTCGGCCGCGGCCCTTCGCGCTCGACGTGGGCCAGGATCATCGCGCCGACCGCGGCGACGATCAGCAGCGCCGAGGTGAGCTCGAACGCGAACAGGTACTTGGTGAACAGCAGCTGGGCGATCGACTGTTGACGTTGCCGCCGTTCGCGTTCGGCTTGTCGAGGTTCGACCGGCTTGGAGCCCTTGAACGCCCGGCCGACCGAGACCGCGACGAGCAGGGCGAAGCCGATGCCGAACAGCGCCGCGGCCCAGCGCTGCCCGCGCAGCGTCTCGACGATGGAATCGGACGCGTCGCGGCCGACCAGCATCAGCACGAACAGGAACAGGATCATGATCGCGCCGGTGTAGACGATGATCTGCACCAGGCCCGAGGAACGGGCCCTGCTCGATCAGGTAGAACATGCCGAGCGACCCCATCGTGGCCACCAGCGACAGGGCCGAGTGCACGGCGTTGCGCAGCAGCACCATGCCGATGGCGCCGGCCAGCGAGACCGGCCCGAGGATCCAGAACGCGATGGCCTCGCCCAGCGGCACCTGCCCGTTGTGCAACTCGAGCCGGCGAGCCACCAGCCGCGCTTCGGTCACCGCGCACCGAGCGCAGCGAGCTCGGCGATCATCCATGGTGCCGCCCGACCTCGATGGCGGTGCCGGTGATCGGCCGGCCGGCCGACGTTGGCCGTGCTCTGCGGCTCGCCCTGCTGCAGCGGCGCCTGCGACTCGACGGTGTAGTAGTCCTTCTCGTCGTCGCCGAGGCGCATCGGGTGCGGCGGCGCCTCCATGCCCGGCAGCAGCGGCGCCATCAGCTGCTCCTTGGTGTAGATCAGCTCCTGCGCGGTTGTCGAGCGCGAGCTCGTACTCGTTGCTCATCGTCAGCGACCGGGTCGGGCAGGCCTCGACGCACAGGCCGCAGAAGATGCAGCGCAGGTAGTTGATCTGGTACACCGCGCCGTAGCGCTCACCGGGCGAGTAGCGCTCGGCTCGGTGTTGTCGCCGCCCTCGACGTAGATCGCGTCGGCCGGGCAGGCCCACGCGCACAGCTCGCAGCCGACGCACTTCTCCAGCCCGTCCGGGTGCCGGTTGAGCACGTGCCGGCCGTGGTAGCGCGGCGCGGTCGGGTAGAAGTCGAACGGGTACTGCTGCGTGTACACCTTCTTGAACATCGTCGAGAAGGTCAGGCCGAAGCCCTTGGCGAAACCGAGCGCGCTGCCGGTCGGCTCGGTGGTCGGTGACTCAGCCATCGGTCCGTCTTCTCCCTCCGCGATCGCGGGTGTCGGGCCGGACACCGACGCCGAGGCCAGCCGCTTCGGCGTCGGGACGACGAGGTCCATCGGTGGCGTCGGGAAGGCCGGCGTCGGCGCGGCCTCGTCCTCGTCCTCGGCCGCCCGGGCCGCGGCCGGCGCGCGGTCGGCGCCGTCCCACATCATCAGGGCGGGGACGACGACGAGCAGCAGCACGAGCGCGAGCGGCACGCCGGTCGCCTTCCACGCCGGCCAGCCGCGGTCACGCAGCACGTGGATCGCGGTGACGGCCAGGATCCAGACCAGGTTGATCGGGATGAGCACCTTCCAGCCGAAGTGCATGAACTGGTCGTAGCGCAGCCGGGGCAGCGTGCCGCGCAGCCAGACGAACACGAAGATGCTCGACGACGACCTTGACGACGAACCAGAGCATCGGCCACCAGCCGGAGTTCGCGCCCGCCCACAGCGCGTGCACACCGCCACGGCGCGCGCCAGCCGCCCAGGAACAGCGTGGTCGCCAGGGCCGAGACGGTGACCATGTTGATGTACTCGGCCAGGAAGAACATCGCGAACTTGAACGAGGAGTACTCGGTGTGGAAGCCGCCGACGAGTTCGGACTCGGCCTCGGGCAGGTCGAACGGGGCCCGGTTGGTCTCGCCGACCACCGCGATCGCGTAGATCGCAGAACGAGACGAACAGCGGGAAGACGTTCCAGATGTGGCTCTGCGAGGCGACGATGCCCGAGGTCGACATCGTGCCGGCGAACAGGAACACCGCCACCATCGACAGGCCCATGGCGACCTCGTAGGAGATCATCTGCGCGGCCGAGCGCAGGCCGCCGAGCAGCGGGTACGTCGAGCCGGACGCCCAGCCCGACAGCACGATGCCGTACACGCCCAGCGACGAGCACGCGAACACCACGAGCACGCCGACGGGCAGGTCGGTGAGCTGCAGCGGCGTGCGGTGGCCGAACATCGAGACCTGCGGGCCCGAACGGGATCACCGAGAAGGCCAGGAAGGCGGGCACGGCCGACAGGATCGGGGCCAGGAAGTACACCGGCTTGTCGGCCAGCAGCGGGATGATCTCTTCCTTGAAGGCGAGCTTGACGCCGTCGGCCAGCGACTGCAGCGTGCCCCACGGCCCGATGCGGTTGGGGCCGATGCGGTTCTGCATCCGGCCCACGACCTTGCGCTCGAACACGATCGAGAACAGCGTCATGACGACGAGGAAGGCGAAGACGGCGACGACCTTGATCAGGACCAGCCAGATCGGCTGGTCGCCGAAGCCGGGCAGATTCTGCGCGGCAGAGGCTAGCGGCAAGGCAGCGGCACTCATGACCCACCTCCGGCGGCGGCCTCGGGATCGGCGCCCACGACCGGCGGCGCGTCGGCGCTGGTGAGGGTGACGAGGGCGCCGGAGTCGGCGCCCAGCGTGGCCCGCACCGCGCACTCGCGCGCGTTGGTCGGCAGCCAGACCACCCGGTCGGGAGCGCGTCGATGGCCACGGGCAGCACGAGCGCGCCGCGTTCGGTGGCGACGCTGACCGAGCCGCCCTCGGCGACACCGACCTCGGCCGCGGTGGCCGCGCTGAGCACGGCGCGGGCCGGCTTGGCCGTGCCGGCCAGGTGCTCGTCGCCGTCCTGCATGCGACCGGCGTCGATCAGTTCGGGCCAGGTGGCCAGCAGGGCCTGGCCCGGACCCGGCGTCGCCGGTGCGGTGGCCGCGACACTCGGTGCGCGCCGGGCGGTGCATCCCCAGCGACAGCTGCAGCAGTTCGGCCCGGGCCGCGCCGACGGTCGGCAGGCCGAAGTCGACGTCGAGTTCCTCGGCCAGCGCGTGCAGCACCCGGCCGTCGGACATCGCGCCGGTGTTGGTGATCGTCAGGTCGAACGGGCGGCGGCGGCCTTCCCAGGTGACGAACCGGCCGGCCTTCTCGGCCGCCGGCGCCACCGGCAGCACGACGTCGGCCGCGGCCGTCACGGCGCTGGCCCGGATCTCCAGGCTGACGATGAAGCCGGCCCGTTCGAGGGCCTCGGCCGCCAGCGCCGGGTCGGCGAAGTCGACCGGGTCGACGCCGCCGACGACGAGCGCGGCCAGCGACCCGTCGACGGCGGCCCGCAGGATGGCGTCGGCGTCGCGGCCGGTCTCGGCCGGCACCTCGGTGCCCCAGACCCGCTCGACCTCGGCCCGGGCGGCGGCGTCGTCGACCGGACGCCCGCCCGGCAGCAGGTTCGGCAGGGCCCCGGCGTCGACGGCACCGCGCTCGCCGGCGCGCCGCGGCACCCAGGCCAGCTTGGCCCCGGTCGAGCGCGGCCAGCCGGGCCGCCGCACTGAACGCTCCGGGTGAACCGGCCAGCCGCTCGCCGACCAGGATCACCGCGCCGTCGGCCGACAGCGCGTCGGTGACGGCCGTGTCGAGCTGGTCGAGGGCGGCACGCCTCGGCGCCGGGCAGTGCTCGTACCAGCGTGCCGTCGAGCTTGGCCAGGCCGCGCGAGGCGAACGGCGCGACCGACCAGACCGCGGTGCGGCCCAGCCGGGTGGACTTGCGCAGCCGCAGGAAGACGATCGGCGACTCCTCCTCGGGCTCGAAGCCGACCAGCAGCACCGCCGGCGCCGCCTCGAGCGAGGCGTAGGAGACGTGCGCGGGCGTGACGCCCGGCGACGTGCGAGCCGAGGAAGGCCAGCTCCTCGGCGCTGCCCGGCCGGGAGCGGTAGTCGATGTCGTTGGTGCCCAGCGCGACCCGGGCGAACTTGGCGTAGGCGTAGGCGTCCTCTTCGGTCAGCCGCCCGCCGGGCAGCACGCCGACGCCGCCGCGGTCGACGGCCTCGCGCAGCCCGGCGGCCGCCCGTTCGAGCGCCTCGGGCCAGCTCGTCTCGACCAGCCGGCCGGACTCGTCGCGGACCATCGGGACGAGCAGCCGGTCGGCCTGGGTGGCGTAGTTGAACGACCAGCGGCCCTTGTCGCAGTTCCACTCCTCGTTGACCTGCGGGTCCTCGGCCGCGAGGCGGCGGGTGACCTTGCTCGCGGCGCCAGTCGGCCCGCAGCGCGCAGCCGGACGAGCAGTGCTCGCACACCGTCTCGGTGGACATCAGGTCGAACGGCCGGGCCCGGAACCGGTAGGACGCGCCGGTCAGCGCGCCGACCGGGCAGATCTGCACGGTGTTGCCGGAGAAGTAGGACTGGAACGGTTCCTCGGACGACGTGCCGATCTGCTCCAGCGCGCCGCGTTCGAGCAGGTCGATGAACGGGTCGCCGGCGATCTGCTCGGAGAACCGGGTGCAGCGCTGGCACAGCACGCAGCGCTCGCGGTCGAGCAGCACGTTGGAGGAGATGGCGATCGGCTTGGGGAAGGTGCGCTTGACGTCGCGGAAGCGCGAGTCGGCCCGGCCGTTGCTCATCGCCTGGTTCTGCAGCGGGCACTCGCCGCCCTTGTCGCAGACCGGGCAGTCGAGCGGGTGGTTGATGAGCAGCAGCTCCATGACGCCCTGCTGCGCCTTGTCGGCCACCACCGACGTGAGCTGGGTCTTGACGACCATGCCGGGCATGACCGTGGTGGTGCACGATGCCGGCGGCTTGGGCATGCCCCGGCCGTTGCCCATGTCGGTGACCTCGACCAGGCACTGCCGGCAGGCGCCGGCCGGTTCGAGCAGCGGGTGGTCGCAGAACCGCGGGATCGCGATGCCCAGTTGCTCGGCCGCGCGGATGAGCAGCGTGCCCTTGGGCACCGAGATCTCGAGGCCGTCGATGGTGACGGTGACGAGGTCGTCCTTCGCTTCGACGGCGGTCATCAGTGGGCTCCAGCCAGGGTGCGGGCGCCCGGGAACGGGCAGCCGTCGCCCTCGATGTGGGCGAGGTACTCGTCGCGGAAGTACTTGATCGACGACGTCACCGGGCTGACCGCGCCGTCGCCGAGCGCGCAGAAGGCCCGGCCGAGGATGTTGTCGGACAGATCGAGCAAGGTGTCGATGTCCTCCTTGGTCCCGCCGCCGTTCTCGAGCCGCTCGTAGATGCCGACGTACCAGTACGTGCCCTCGCGGCACGGGCGTGCACTTGCCGCACGACTCGTGCAGGTAGAACTCGCACCACTTCTTGCACCGCGCGCACGACGCAGTCGCCCTCGTCGAAGATCATCAGGGCCGACGTGCCGTTCATCGAGCCGGCCTTGACGGCCGAGTCGAAGTCGAGCGGTGTATCCAGGTGCTCCTGGGTGAACATCGGCGTGGACGAGCCGCCCGGCGTCCAGAACTTGAGCTCCTTGCCGCGGCTCATGCCGCCGGCCAGGTCGAGCAGTTCGCGCAGCGTGCGTGCCCATCGGCGCCTCGTACTGGCCCGGGTGCGTCACCCGTCCGGACAGCGAGTACATCGACGGGCCGGGCGAACCCTCCGGACCCATCTCCTTGAACCAGTCGGCGCCGCCCAGCACGATGTAGGGCACGCTGGCGAGCGTGCCGACGTTGTTGACGACCGTCGGCGCGTCGTACAGGCCGTTCGTGGCCGGGAACGGCGGCTTGAGCCGGGGCTGGCCGCGCTTGCCCTCGAGCGAGTCGAGCAGCGCGGTCTCCTCGCCGCAGATGTAGGCGCCGGCGCCGGTGTGCACGGTGATGTCGCAGGCGAATCCGGAGTCGAGGATGTCGGCCCCGAGGTAGCCCTTCGGCCCGGGCCTCGGCCACGGCCGCGGTCACCCGGCGGATCGCCTGCACCGCCTCGCCGCGGATGTAGACGAAGGCCCGCTCGGCGCGCACCGCGTAACAGGCGATGATGATGCCCTCGATCATCGAGTGCGGGTCGTTCATCATCAGCGGCAGGTCGCGGCAGGTGCCGGGTTCGCCCTCGTCGGCGTTGACCACGACGTAGTGCGGCTTGCTCGCCTCGCCCGGCTTGGGCTGCGGGATGAACTGCCACTTCATACCGGCCGGGAAGCCGGCCCCGCCGCGGCCGCGCAGGTTGGAGTCCTTGACCAGCGCGATCAGCTCGTCCGGCGCCATGGTCAGCGCCTTGCGCAGCCCGGCGTAGCCGTCCAGCCGCTCGTAGTTGGCGATCTTCCAGGGCTGGTCGGTGCCGAAGCGCTTGGTCAGTACCGGAGTCAGCGGCATGTCACTGCTTCCCCTCACCCGGTTCGGTATCGGCGTCGCCTTCGCTGGTGTCCGGGTTCGCGGCGTCGGACTGCGACGTCTGCAACGGCGCGTCGTTGGCGCTGCTCGGTCGCTGCGACTCGCGGCCCGGGCCCCGCCCGTTCGTGCTGCCGTCGCCGGCCGCGTAGGACGGCGCGGTGTCGCCCCGCTCGATGGCCAGGTGCACGCCGACCTCGGTCGGGACGCCGCTGCTGACCGAGTCCAGGGCCAGCGTCTCGTCGGTGAAGAAGCCGGCGATCTGGCGCTCGATCTGCTTGAACGAGCACAGCGGCGCGCCGCGGGTGGGCAGCGGGCGCTCGCCGCTGCGCAACTGGTCGACGAGCTGGCGGGCCGAGGCCACGGTCTGGTTGTCGAAGAACTCGTAGTTCACGGTGACGACGGGCGCGTAGTCGCAGGCGGCCAGGCACTCGGCGTGCTCGAGGGTGATCGACCCGTCCGTCGGTGGTCTCGTCGTTCCCGACGCCGAGCGTGTCCCGCAGCGACTCGAGGATCTCGTCGCCGCCGAGCATGCCGCACAGCGTGTTGGTGCAGACGCTGACGAGGTACTCACCGGTGGGCCGGCGCTTGTACATCGTGTAGAACGTCGCCACCGCGGACACCTGGGCCTTGGTGATGCCGAGGACGTCGGCGCAGAACGCGATGCCGTCGGCGGTGACGTAGCCCTGCTCGGACTGCACGAGGTGCAGCAGCGGCAGCAGGGCCGAACGCGACTGCCCGGCCGGGTAGCGGGCGATGATCTGCGCCGCCTCGGCCCGGGTCCGCTCGCCGAACACGGACGGGTCGCCCGGCCGGTCGAGCTGGATGACCGAGGTGCGGAAGTTCTCGCGCCCGGCGTCGGCGTTGGTGGGCAGGGTCATCGGTCGCATCCGCCCATCACGGGATCGATCGAGGCGACGGAGGCGATGACGTCGGCGACCATGCCGCCGATCGCCATCGTGGCCGTGCCCTGCAGGTTGATGAACGACGGCTCGCGGAAGTGAATGCGGTACGGGCGGGTGCCGCCGTCGCTGACGACGTGCGCGCCGAGTTCGCCCCGCGGCGACTCGACCGCGGTGTAGACCTGCCCCGGCGGTACGCGGAAGCCTTCGGTGACGAGCTTGAAGTGGTGGATCAGGGCCTCCATCGAACTGCCCATGATGTGCTGGATGTGCTCGAGCGAGTTGCCCAGGCCGTCCGGGCCGAGGGCGAGCTTGGCCGGCCAGGCGATCTTCGGGTCGGCGATCATCGTCGGCCCGGGCTCGAGCCGGTCGAGCACCTGCTCGACGATCTTGAGCGACTCCCACATCTCGGCCACCCGGACGATGAACCGCGACCAGGAATCGCCGCGGTCGTCGGTGGGCACCTCGAAGTCGAAGGTCTCGTAGCCCAGGTACGGCTCGGTCTTGCGCATGTCCCAGGGCAGCCCGGCCGCGCGCAGGATGGGCCCGGTGATGCCCAGGGCGATGCAGCCTTCGACGCCGATCCAGCCCACGTTCTTGAGCCGGTTGACCCAGATCGGCTGGCCCTTCAGCAGGCTCTCGACGCCGCGCAGCTCGACCCGCATCTCCTTGATCCAGGTACGGATCAGTTCGTCGTAGTCGGCCGGCAGGTCCTGGGCCACGCCGCCCGGACGGACGTAGGCCGAGTTCATCCGCAGCCCGGTGATGCGCTCGAACACGTCCAGACAGCGCTCGCGGGCCCGGAAGCCGTTGGTCATGGCCGTGAGCGCGCCGAGTTCCATGCCGCCGGTGGCCAGCCACACCCAGTGCGACGACAGCCGGTTGATCTCCATCATCAGGACGCGGATCAGCTGAGCCCGCGGTGGCGCCTCGACGCCGAGCAGCTTCTCGACGCCGAGGCAGTAGACCGTCTCGTTGAAGAAGTTGGACAGGTAGTCGGCCCGGGTCAGGAACGAGACGGCCTGGGTCCAGGTGCGGTACTCGGTGTTCTTCTCGATACCGGTGTGCAGGTAGCCGACGACCACGCGGGCGTCGGTGACGGTCTCGCCGTCGAGTTCGAGGGCCAGCCGCAGCACGCCGTGCGTGGACGGGTGCTGCGGGCCCATGTTCAGCACGATGCGCTCTTCGTCGAGCGGGTCGGAGCCGACGACCTGGTCCCAGTCACCGCCGGTCAGGTTGTAGACCGGCCCCTCGGTGGTCCGGCGCGACGGCGCGTACGTCTCGTCGCTCATCGCTGTCCCCCGTTCGCTGTCGGGCTCATCGGTAGGTCCGCCGCTCGTCCGGAGGCGGGATGGTCGCGCCCTTGTACTGCACGGGGATGCCGCCGAGCGGATAGTCCTTGCGCTGCGGGTGCCCCACCCAGTCGTCGGGCATCATGATGCGGGTCAGCGCCGGGTGCCCGTCGTAGACGATGCCGAACAGGTCGTAGGTCTCGCGCTCCTGCCAGTCGGCGGTCGGGTACAGCCCGGTCAGCGACGGCACGTGCGGGTCGGCGACGCTCACCGCGACTTCGAGACGGATCCGGCGCCGGTAGGTCATCGACGTCAGGTGGTAGACCGAGTGCAGCCGGTCGACCGGGCCCAGGTAGTCGACGCCCGACACGCTCGAGCACAGCTCGAAGCGCAGCGCGGTGTCGTCGCGCAGCGCGGTGGCCACGCCGATGAGGTGGGCGCGGTCGAGATAGAGCGTGAGTTCGCCGCGGTCGACGACGATCTTGCGGACACCCTGGTCGAAACCTCGGTACGCCGCGCGCAGGGCGTCGACGAGTTCGTCGAAGTAGCTGCCGTACGGGCGCTCGGCCTGGGGCGGATCCCAGGGCTCGCGGACCAGGCCGCCGTAACCAGTGGTGTCGCCGCCGGCGGTGACCCCGAACATCCCGTGCTGGACCTGCCCGCGCGGGGCCTCGGTCGACCCGCTGGTCGTCGTCGTCACGGCCTCGGTGTGCTCGGCCCGCTGGTCGGGCGCGGAGTCGGCCGGCACCGGGCGCTCGCCGGTTCCCTCGGTCATCGGCCGTACCGGATGCTCGACGGGACCAGCTCGACCTTCTGGTCGGCCAGCTTGGCGGCACGCTTCGGGCCGAGCGGCTCGTTCATGATCTTGGTGTGCAGTTTCAGGATGGCGTCGATGAGCATCTCCGGCCGCGGCGGACACCCGGGCAGGTACATGTCGACCGGCACGACGTGGTCGACGCCCTGCACGATCGCGTAGTTGTTGAACATGCCGCCCGAACTGGCGCACACACCCATGGCCAGCACCCAGCGCGGCTCGGGCATCTGGTCGTAGATCTGGCGCAGCACCGGCGCCATCTTCTGGCTGACCCGCCCGGCCACGATCATCAGGTCGGCCTGCCGGGGCGAGGCCCGGAAGACCTCCATGCCGAAGCGGGCCGAGTCGAAGCGCGGGGCGCCGAACGTCATCATCTCGATGGCGCAGCAGGCCAGCCCGAAGGTGGCCGGCCACAGCGAAGACTTGCGGGTCCAGTTGACGAGCTTCTCGACGCTGGCCAGCAGGACGCCGTCGGGCAGTTTCTCTTCTAGACCCATCAGTCCCAATCCAATCCGCCGCGGCGCCAGACGTAGGCGTAGGCGACGAACACGGTGACGATGAACAGGACGATCTCGACCAGGCCGAACAGGCCGAGGGTCCGGTTGGCGACGGCGTAGGGGTAGAGGAAGATCGTCTCGATGTCGAAGACGATGAACAGCATCGCCGTGAGGAAGTACTTGATCGGGAAACGGTTCGGGCCCAGTGGCTGCGGCGTCGGCTCGATGCCGCACTCGTAGAAGTCCATCTTGGCCTTGTTGTAGCGCCGCGGGCCGACGAACGGCGCGATGACCACCGAGAACGTGGCGAACGCCAGCGCCAGCGCGAACAGCAGCACGATCGGCAGATAGGACGCGAACATCGGCGGCTATTCCCCTCTCGGTCGGATGTCGGCGGCGCGTGAGACGTAGGCAGCACGCGGTCCAAAGGTTAGTGTCGCGTGTCGGAAGTATGTCCACCGCCTGCGGCGCCCAGCTTCCCGCTCGCCGCGTTGTCCTCGTCGTCCGTACAACAGCGGTACGGCCTCCTCGTCCGCCTTGCGAGCGGAAACCTGGATCACCGCATGCGGTAAACGACTTCCGACACGCGACACTAGACGGTGCGTCATGGTCAACGGACTGCCGGGGTGAGGCGGGTGAGGACGTTGATCACCCGGTCGGACACATCGCCGTCGTGCGGATCGGTGAGGTTGGCCAGCAGCTTGAGCACGAACCGCATCAGCGCCGGGTGCGGCAGGCCGTGCCGGGTGCAGGCCTGCATCACCCGCGGGTTGCCGATCAGCTTCACGAACGCGCCGCCGAGCCGGTAGTAGGCCCCCCATTCCTGCTGCATGCGCCGGGGATAGCCGGCCAGGGCCCGCTCGCGGCTGGGGCCTTCGGGCCGGGCCAGGGCCTGCACGACCGCCTCGGCCGCGAACTTGCCCGACTCCATGGCGTAGGGAATGCCCTCACCGTTGAACGGATTAACCGAACCGCCGGAATCGCCGACGAGCAGCAGCCCGCGCAGGTAGTGCGGGGTGCGGTTGAAGCCCATCGGCAGGGCGGCGCCCCGGGTCGGGCAGGTGGCGTTCTGCTCGCGCAGGCCCCATTCCTCCGGGGTGTTGTCCAGCCACGAGCGGAGCATGGCCCGGTAGTCGCTCTTGCCGAATCCGGCGCTGGTGCTCAGCACGCCCAGCCCGGCGTTGACGGTGCCGTCGCCCATGCCGAAGATCCAGCCGTAGCCGGGCAGCAGGTCGGACTCGTTGGGCTTGCCGTCCCACAGTTCCAGCCAGGACTCGAGGTAGTCGTCGTGGGTCTTGGGGCTGGTGTAGTAGCGGCGCACGGCCACGCCCAGCGGGCGCTTGTCGTTGCGGTGCACGCCCAGGTGTTGGGCCAGCTTGCCCGAGACGCCCTCGCAGGTGAGCACGAGCGGTGCGCGGTACTCGACCGGGGCTTTGTCGGCGGTGCGCCCGGAGACGCCGACGACCCGTCCGGTGCGGTCGAGGACGGGCTCGGTGACCGTGGTCCGCTCGTGCAGGCGGGCGCCGGCCTTGACGGCCTGGTCGGCCAGCAGGGCATCGAGGTCGGCCCGGGGTCGGACCAGGCCGTAGGCCGGGAAGCTGGTGAGCTCGGGCCAGTCGAGGTGCAGCCGCTGGCCGCCCCCGATGACGCGCAGCCCGCGGTTGTGCAGCCAGCCGGCCTGCTCGCTGACGTCGATGCCCATGTCGATGAGGGCCCGGGTGCCGCGCGGGGTCAGACCGTCGCCGCACACCTTCTCGCGCGGGAACGTCGTCTTCTCCAGCATCACGACATCGAGCCCGGCTGTGGCCAGCCAGTAGGCCGCGCTGCTGCCGGACGGGCCGGCGCCGACCACGATCACGTCGGCGGTGTGCTGCGCGCCGCTGACCGGCTCGGGCTGCGGACGTACGGCGGTACCGGGGGCTGTCATCGCACCCTCCCGTCCTGGCCGCTGCGGTGGGCTCGGGAGGACTTTGTGAACGTCTTCACGAGCTCGTGGTTCCGAGTCTATTCGGCGCCCCGCGGCGGTGCTGACACCACCCGGCCCGCCTGCGGGGCCCGCGGCGAGTTCACTACGCTCAGCCGCGTGAGCGAGAGCGGGCTAGCGCCGTCGGACCCCATTTCGACCGATCCGGCTGCCCACGGGATGGCTCGACACCCCGAAGGCGGTTGGTACCGCGAGACGTGGCGCGCTGAACGCAGCATAAGCACCGACCGGGGCGAGCGGGCGCTGGCCACCTCGGTGGCGTTCCTGCTCCGGACCGGCGAGCGCTCCGCCTGGCACCGCGTCGCCTCCGAGGAACTGTGGCTGTGGCAGGGCGGTGGGCCGGTGCGGATCACGCTCGGCGGCACCGGGGCCAAGCCGGTGGCCGGCGAGATCGTCATGCTCGGGCCGGGCGATCAGTACCTGATCCCGGCCGGCGTGTGGCAGAGCGCCGAACCGAGCAGCAGCCGGGCCACCCTGGTGGCCTGCATCGTTTCGCCCGGCTTCGACTTCGCCGACTTCAGCCTCGCTGACTGACCGCACCGGTCGCGTCCGGCTCGGACTCCGCTTGCGGTTCGGGCTCCGCCTCACGCGCGGCCGGGCTCTGGCCGGCATCGCGACCCCGGTCGGCTGCGCTCGGCCGGACGAGCACCAGCACGAGCACCCCGCCGAGCAGGCCGATCAGCCCGGCGGCCAGGAACGCGGACTGCACGCCGGCCACCGACGCCGCGTGCAGGGCGTCGTCGAGCGAGCCCCGCGCGGCGGCCGGGGCCCGATGCAGCAGCAACGGCGCCTGCCCACCGGCCAGCGACTTCGCCACCCGGCCGGCGCCGGCGACACCGTGCGAGGTCAGCTCGCTCTGCGCCCGCGAGGCGAACACGCTGCCCAGCGCGGCGATGCCGAACGCGAAGCCGAGCTGACGCGTGGTGTTGACCGCGCCCGCGGCCATGCCGCCGCGCTGCTGCGGGACCGAGCCCATCGCGGCCGAGCCGAGGGTGGGCGTGGCCAGCCCGACGCCGAGGCCGATGACCAGGAAGCACGGCACCAACGCCGGCCAGCTGGCCGAGCCGTGCACGAACAGCGCGCCCAGCAGCCCGCCGGCGCCGATCAGCAAGAGCCCGCCGCCGATGATCGGCCCCGGGTGCGAGTGGTGCAGGAACCGCCCGATGCCGGCCGACACGGCGAATGCGGCCACTGACAGCGGCAACCCGGTGAGGCCGGCCTCGATCGGGCTCAGCCCGAGCACCGACTGCAGCCAGATCGAGGTGTAGGTGAACGACGAGAACGCGGCGAACGTGAGCAGCAGCCCGCCGACGAGAATGCCCGACGAACGACCGGTTGCGCATCAGGGCCAGGTCGAGCATCGGGTAGCGCGAACGCACCTCGACGCCGACGAAGACGGCCAGCAGCACGGCCGAGGCGATCAACGTTCCCCACGACCCGACCGAGGCCCAGCCGTGCTCGTTGGCCCGGATCAAGCCGTATGTGGCCGCGGCCGCGGCCGCCGTGAACGTCGCGATGCCCAGCACGTCGACCCGGCTCTCGACCGGCTCGTGGGCGTCGCTCAGGACGAACAGGCACAGCCCGATGGCCAGGGCGCTGATGGGCAGATTGACGAAGAAGATCCAGCGCCACGACAGGCCTTCGGTCAGCACCCCGCCGAGGATCGGGCCGACCGCGGCCGCGGCCCCGGACACCGCCCCCCACATCCCGTACGCGGTGCCCCGGTCGCGTCCGGAGTAGGAACTGTTGAGCAGCGCGAACGTCGTCGCGAACATCGCGGCCGCGCCGACGCCCTGCACCGCGCGGGCCGCGATCAGCGCGCCGGAGTTGGGGGAGATACCGCAGACGAAGGACGCCGCCGCGAACAGGGCCAGGCCGGCGACGTAGACCCGCCGGTGCCCGACGAGGTCGGCGATCGACCCGGTGCCGAGCACGAGAGCGGCCAGGATCAACGCGTACGCGTCGACGACCCACTGCAACGACCCGAACGACGTCTTGAGGTCCTTGGCCATGTCGGGGAGGGCGACGTTGACGATCGTCACGTCGATCAACAGCATGAACGTGCCGAGGCACACGGTGATCAGCGGCAGCCACTTGCGCATGTCATCTCCCAGAGTTGCGGTGTCGCATTCAGTCTCGACCGTAACTCTGACGCCTGACGCCTCGATCGCGACTGAGCGTAGATTTCCTCCTATGCCGGTCCCTGCTACGCGTGATTCCGTCGCCCTCGACCGGCTCGATCAACAATTGATCCGGGCCCTGCAGCTCAGCCCCCGGGCCGCGTTCAGTGCCATCGCGGCCGCGCTGGGCGTCTCGGAGCAGACCGTGGCCCGCCGCTACCGGCGGCTGCGACGCGGCGGAATGCTGCGGGTAACCGGCGTGGTCGACCCGCGCGCGCTCGGGGACAACGACTGGCTGCTGCGGGTGCGCTGCCGTCCCGGCAGCGCCAGTCAACTGGGCCTGGCCCTGGCCGGCCGCGAGGACGTCGCCTGGGTGACGATCAGCGCCGGCGGCTCCGAGGTGGTGTGCGCGCTGCGCTCGCGCTCGCAGGCCGAACGCGACGATCTGCTGGCCGAGCAGCTGCCCCAGACGCCGGCCGTGCTCGGCATCGCCGCCGCTGTCCTTCTGCACCGCTTCGTCGGCGGCGGGGCCTCGGACTGGGTCGGGCTGCGCGACGCGCTCGATGCGAAACAGGTCGAGCGGCTCTCGGCCACGCCGGCCCGTCCCGCCGGTGAACTGGGCACCCTGGAGCCGGCCGACCACGTGCTGCTCGATCTCATGGCCCGCGACGGCCGGACCAGCTACGCCGTGCTGGCCCGGGCCAGCGGCCTCAGCGAAGGCCGGGTCATGCGCCGACTGGATGCGCTGCAGTCCAGCGGGGCCCTGTACTTCGACATCGATCTGGCCAGCAGCACGCTCGGCTACCCGACCTCGGCCTATCTGTGGCTGAACGTGGCCCCGGGCCGACTCCACGCCACCGGGACGGCCCTGGCCGAACACGACGAGGTGCCCTTCGCCGCAGCCATCTCGGGGCCGGCCAACCTGGTCGCCTCGGTCACCTGCCGGAGCCTGGAGCACCTCTACGACTATGTGACGACCAAGCTCGGCCCGCTGCCCGGCGTCCAGTCCGTCGAGGTCTCCCCCGTGCTGCGCCGCATCAAGCAGGCCGGCGCGCTGATGGACGGCGACCGGCTGGCCCACCCCGAACCACCGCGGCGACGAGGGCCTACTTCACGTCCAGCAGGTCGATGATGAACACGAGCGTGCGGCCGGACAGCCGGTGCCCGGCGCCCTCGGGGCCGTACGCCTTCTCGGGCGGGATGGTGAGCTGGCGGCGGCCGCCGACCTTCATGCCGGGGATGCCCTCCTGCCAGCCCTGGATCAGGCCGGTGAGCGGGAACTCGATCGACTTGCCGCGGTCCCATGACGCGTCGAACTGCTTGCCCGAGCGGTACTCGACGCCGACGTAGTGCACGTCTACGGTGTCGCCGGCCTTGGCCTCGGCCCCGACGCCCACGACGATGTCGTCGATCTTCAGGTCGGTCGGCGGCTCGCCGGTCTGCTGCTCGATAACTGGTTTGGTCATTCGCCCATCCAACACGACGTGGCATCCTCGGCTGCGTGCCCGCCCCCGACGTCGTCGTGCGCGACACCCCACTCGCCGACCTGGAC
Source organism: uncultured Actinomycetota bacterium (assembly GCA_963713245.1). GTDB lineage: Bacteria > Actinomycetota > Actinomycetes > Mycobacteriales > Jatrophihabitantaceae > CAVQKZ01. The sequence continues at coordinate 1,648,896 of CAVQKZ010000001.1, read as the reverse complement.
GCGACCACGCTGTACCGCATCCTGGCCCTGCGCGTCGACGTGTTCGTCGTCGAGCAGACCTGCCCGTACCCGGAGCTGGACGGCCGCGATCTCGAGCCGTCCGCACGGCTGGTCTGGGCCGAGCGCGACGGCGAGGTGCTGGCCACCCTGCGGCTGCTCGTCGACGCCGACGGCAACGCGCGGATCGGGCGGGTGGCCACGGCGCCGAGTGCACGGGGAGCCGGGCTGGCCGCGCTGATCGTGGCCCGGGCCCTCGAACTCGCGGCCGGGCGGACGGTCGTGCTCGACGCGCAGTCGCAGCTGGCCGACTGGTACGCCCGCTTCGGGTTCGCGCGCGCCGGGGCCGACTTCGACGAGGACGGCATCCGGCATACGCCGATGCGCCGCCCGGCTTAGCCTGCTGTGCCGGGCGACGGCCGTCGGTGGGTACTACCGTGAGAATCAGGAACCCTGAGGAGCTGACATGGCCAGAGCCATCTGGAACGGGACCACCATCGCCGACAGCGACGAGACAGTCGTCGTCGAGAACAACCACTACTTCCCGCGCAGCTCGGTGCGCGAGGACGTGCTGCGCGAGTCGAACACGAGTTCGGTGTGTCCTTGGAAGGGCACGGCCTCGTATTACTCGATCGAGATCGACGGCCAGGTGAACCCGGACGCGGCCTGGTACTACCCCGAGCCCAAGGACGCGGCCAAGGAGATCACCGACCACATCGCGTTCTGGAACGGTGTCGAGGTGACGGCCTGACCGCCGTTGGCGGCGGGCACAGTTCTAGCTGGCGGAGTTGCGCTGCTCTACGCTCCGCGCGACATCGCGCTTGAGCGCTACCCGCGCCCGGGCGCGGGCCCGGCTGAAGTAGCCCTTGGGGTCGCGCACCATTTCGACGGCGCGGTTGTCGCGGTCGAGGGACACAATCGTGTACCTGATGACCTTCGGGGTCGTCATGCAGCACCTCCCTGCGTCGGACCGTCAGTCTACGGGTTAGCGGAAATCCTTGCCCAGTATGGCGACTGTGGTCACGGAGCGTAGGCCAGGGCATCGGCCAGAAGACCCGCGAGGAGGCGGACCATGGCCACGTGGTGCTCGCGCAGATCGCCGACGCTGAGTGAATCCACGGTGAGCATGCCGTAGGCCGTGGTGCCCGCAACGACCGGAACTGACACAAATGTCACATAGTTGTGGCTCTCGCCTGGCCGCCAGCCCGGCGGCGGTTGCCGGGCCACGTCCGGGCAGAACAGGCCGGTGTTCTGCTCGATCATCGCGAAGGCGGCGTCGCCTTCGGGAGTGCCCTCGACGAAGTGCGTGCTCGGGGCGTCGGAGCGGCCCACGTGCAATTCGGGCCGCAGCGCCCGCGGCGGCCCTCGGAAAAGCTCGAACCAACAAGCCCGGACCCGGTCGTGGCCCACGAGTTCAGCCGCCGAGTTGAGCACCATCGGCCCGATCTGCTCGCGGATGGCGTCGCGCTCGGCCGGCGTGGCCGTGGCCAGCCGGCCCAGCTGACGCACGATCGGATCGAGCGAGTCGTTCATCGCCGTCATCAGCGCCACGCCGACGTCCACGGCCGCCGCGCCCTCGCGGCTCTGCTTAATGCGGTCGAGCGCGGGAACGCCGAAGGCCACACACGCGGACCCGCAGGCGACGACGATCCACCACGTCCGCGCGGTGCCGTGCGTACTGCCACTCAAGATGCCGGCGAGGGTAGCCGTGAACACCGCGGCAGCCGCGCCCGCGTATGTGGCCAGCGTTGTCCAGCGAATTGACACGTAACCAACGGTAGTTGTGGGCAAGGTGCCGCGCATCCGGCGAAGTATCACAAAAAGGTTGCGTAACTTCGGCACACCGTACGGCCCAGGTCAACGCCCGGATCCTGGTCGGTGCGGACGGCCGGTTGGATCCGATCTGCGCCGAGATGGCGGCCAGCCCGCTGCCCGAGCGCCACGGCATCCCCGGGCGTGTACTGCTCGGGTTCATGGCCGGCGCCGTCGTCGTCCGGGCCGAAGCCTTCCGCGCGGTCGGCGGCTACGACCCGCGCTTCTTCATCGGCAGTGAGGAGGAGACGCTGGCCGTCAAGCTGGCCCGCGCGGGCTGGCAGATGCGCTACCTCGAGGACCTGGTCGTCCGGCACGAGCCCAGCCTGGCCTACGCCCCCGCCGTGCGGCCCTTCCTGATCGCAACGCGCTCTCGAACTGCTGGCTTCACCGGCGCTTCGGCGCGCGGCTGCGCCGGACGGTCCGCATCCTGGCCGACCAGCCCAAGAATCCGGACTGGCTTCGCGCCGTCCGGATGACCCTCGGTGGGATGGGCTGGGTGCTGCGCGAACGCCAACCCATGGATCCTGAGCTCGACCGGCAGTACCGGATCCTGGAGACCATGCAGCTCAAGCAGCACAGGACCGGACCGCACCCACCAGCTGCGCCGGGTGTGCCGGGCCGTTGAGGCGGCCCGGCAGCCCGGTCGCAGCGCTCGTCAGGACTGCGGCGCGGTGTTGTCCGTTCCGCCGAGATCGGTCAGGAACTTGTGGCACTGGTGCGCGCGCTCCGAGTCCTCGGCCATGACCCGCTCGAAGAACGAGGCGATGTCGTCCCGCCCGGCGTTGCGGGCGTCGCGGACGTACTGGCCGTAGTCGTGGCCGGCCTTCAGCGAGTGGTACTGCACCGAGATCGAGGTCGAAGGTGACGTCATCGAATCCGGTCTCACCTGTAGCCATATCTTCTCCTCCTTTGTAGTGGTGAGCTGCCCGAAGGGCTCTGCGGTGTCGGGACTCGGCGGCCCGTCGGTCCCGGTCCGCCGGTCGGGTCTGTGCCGTTGCGCGCTCAGCGCCGTCGCTCAGTGCTCGCCGAGGGCGCGGGCCAACTCGTCGCGTCCCATTGTCGAGCGGCCGGGCAGGTCTTTGCGTTGGCCAGCTCGTAGAGCTCGGCCCGGGTCTTGGGCGACGATGCCCCGGCCCTCTTGCGGGCGGCAACGGCAGCGCCCTGCTTGCCCAGTGCACTGCGGGTCGCCTTGGGTAGGTTGCTGATCGTCTTCTTGTCGGCCGCTGCCCGCTGCGCCTTCTTGACGTTGCTACGCGCGGCCTTCGTCTGCTTCGTCGTGGCCATGGCCAACGTCTACCCAGCTTGCGGCGCAATTTCACACGCAGCCGCGGCGGCACGATGCCACCCGGATGACCGTGGTCCCGGCCGCTCTGCGACCGGGACCACGGTGTGCCGGTGTGCCCGCCCGGCCCGCGAGAATTGGTGCGCCGGGTCGGCGCCGGCGCCGCGCTGGGATGCGTCGGGCGCTCAGTGGCTGAACGTGCGGGCGAGGCGGACAGGCACCTGGATACGGATCACCTGGGGCTATCACCTGCCTTTCGGGTCATCGGTCGGGGCTACCGCCCCGGAGGTGAGCGCTGCCGGCGCCGGCCGCCGAGCCGGGGCGGCCAGACTCGTTCGGCCGCTTCGGCTGGCGCGCGCGACCAGTGCGCGTCCGGCCCGGTGGGCGTCGCTCGGGACGAGCCCGACCGGGTGGCCCGACCGGCGGCCGGTCGGGCCATTCCGCCGCGATGATCGCGTCGAACTCGGCTCGGAGCAGTTGCTCGTCGGCGTAGACCAGGGCGAGGAAGTCCTCGGTGCCGGGGAGCGTGGCCTGGCCCCGGCCGTCTGGGAGCGTAGGCATGCCCTCACCCCCGGGCTCAGGCGTTGATGGCCTGCCGGTCTTCGCCCTTGCTGGTGACGGAGATCTTGCGGGGCTTGGCCTTCTCCGCCACCGGGATCTGCAGGCTGAGTACGCCGCTGTCGTAGCTGGCGGCGATGTGCTCGGTGTCGAGGTTGTCGCCGAGGACCAGTTGACGGCTGAACACGCCGCGCGGCCGTTCGGCGGCGATCAGCTCGGCGTCGCTGGCCCGCGAGGGGCGCTCGGCCCTGACGGTGACCACGTTGCGTTCGACGTCGAGGTCGATGGACTCGGGGTTGACGCCGGGCAGGTCGAACTCGACGTAGAAGGTATCGCCGTCGCGCCAGGCGTCCATCGGCATGACCGACGGGCGGGCGAGGGTGCCGTTGGTGCCGAAGACCTGCTGGGTCAGCCGGTCCAGTTCGCGGAACGGGTCGGTGCGCATCAGCATCGTGTCCACCTCCATTGGTCTCTGATGCTCCTTCGGTCCGGTCGCAGATCCCCGGGTGGGATCTGCGGTGTGCGCTATAGATTTGTTGTATCACTCGTGGCATGCTGAAGCAAGAGGGAAATCAGCGAGAGGACGAGTCGGATGGCACCGGACGGACCGGACGCAGCGCAGGGCGTGTACGGCATCTCCGTGGCCGCCGAACTGGTCGGCATGGGCGTGCAGACGCTGCGGCTGTACGAGGCCCGCGGACTGCTGGAGCCCGCCCGCACCGACGGCGGCACGCGCCGCTACAGCGCCGACGACCTGGATCGACTCCGCCGCATCGGCGAACTACTGGCCGCGGGTTTGAACCTGGCCGGCATCGGCATGGTCCTGGACCTCGAGGCCGAGAACACCCAGCTACGCCACGAAAAGCAACAGCACGAGTGGCTGAAGACGGCACCCATCACCAAGCACCGCGCCCCGAAGCGCAGTTCCGGCCCGAGCGCCTAGCTCTCGCGGATGCCGGGGAGGGCGGCCATCAATGCGCGGCGGCGATCAGCCCGGCACGCGAGCCGGAGCCCGGCGGCGACCGCGGCCCAGCAGCCGGTCGGCCAGTTGCGGGCGGACCAGGAACGCCTCGGCCTCCATTGCGGCCAGGGCCACCCGGGGCAGGTCCCGCACGGACGGGAAGCACAGGAACCGCGGCTGCCAATCCGGCTGGAACTTGGCGTTGAAGCGGTACAGGGACTCGATCTGCCACCAGCGCGAGGCGATGAGCAGCCCACGGCGCCACAGCCGCAATACCGGGCCGGCCCCGATCCGGGCGCCCCGCTCGAGCACGTCCCGGAAGGCGGCGAAGTTCAGCGAGACCTGCTCGACGCCCAAGCCGGGGGCAGCGGCCAGCACCGCGGCGATCATGAATTCGTTGACGCCGTTGTCGGCCGAGCGGGCCCGGCGCATCAGGTCGAGCGAGACGCCGGCGCGGCCCCATGGGACGAAGTGCAGCAGCCCGCGCAACTCACCGTCCTGGTGCGCCGTCACCACCACACAGTCCGGGTCGCGCGGGTCGCCGAGCCGCGACAGCGCCATCGAGAAACCGCGCTCCACCGGGTCGGCCCGCCAGGCCTCGGCCGCGCTGCGCAGGGCGCTGACCTCGGCCGGGGTGAGGTCGGCACTGCGGCACACCCGGGCGACGTAGCCGGCCCGCTCGACCCGCGTGCACGCCTGCCGAACGCCGCGCATGGCCCGGCCGGCCAAGCAGAACCGCGACGCCGTCACCACGGCTTCGTCCCCGAGGACGAGGGCCGACAGGCCGAGCTCGCGGCGGAACACCACCGCGCCGAGCTCGCTGCCGCCGACCACGGCCGGGGTCCAGCCGTAGCGCTCGACCAGGGCGCGGTAGGCCCCGATCGCGCCGGGCCAGGCCTCCGGATCGCCGATCGGGTCGCCACTGACCAGGGCGACGCCGCAGACGACGCGATACGTCAGCGCGGCCTTGCCCGTGGGCGACCACACGACCGCCTTGTCCGCCCGGAGCGCGAAGTAGCCGAGCGAGTCGCGGGCACCGTGCCGGTCGAGCAACCGCCGTAGCCCCGCATCGTCGAGCACGGACAGCCGGGCCGCCGGCTCGACCGAGCGCATCAGCAGCACGGGCACGCACAGCAGGGCCAGCAGCCCGAACCCGAGCAGCGTGACGTGGACGGTGTCGGCGTAGGCGTGGTCGCGGATGTGGACCGTGCCGCCGGACCCAGCCACCGACAGCAGCACTTCGCGCAACCGGTCCCCGGCTGACGTCCCGGCCGGCACGTGGCCCGGAAGCCAGAGCAGGACGGTGCCGTACACCAGGGCCACGGTCATGATCTGCGCGGCGAGGCCGAGCGCGAACCATCGGCTGCGCGGGTCGGGCTGGGCGGTGAACCGGGACCGGGTGACGAGCAGGATGACGAGCAGGGCGAGCGCCGCGGCGCCCTCGACCGGGCGCTCCTGGTCCCGGACCAGGTCGGCGACCACGATCACGCTGCCGGCGAACACGGCCAGCCGCCACGCGGCCCGTTTGCGCTTGCGCAGCCCGGCCGCGACCCGGAGCAGGATGAGGGCCGAGACGGTGGCGGTCGCCTCGACCGCGGCCCGGGTCCGGCCCGGGACGATCGGGTCGAACGCCGACAGCATGCTCCAGTGGTGCGGCCAGAGCGCGTCGACGAGGGCGAACAGGCCGAGCACGGTGGCGATGCGGCTGGTCAGCGTGGGCGCGACGACCAGCAGTCGGGCCCGCCGGCGGAGCACCGCGCGACGTGTGGCCACGGCGCGGATCGGCGACCGCGGGAGTGGGACGGACAGGCGGCGCGGCGCGAGCATCGACGGCGTGCGCACCACTACCCCAACCTCCCGACCCGTTTCCCAGCAGCGCTCATTGTCGGCGCCGCAACCTGGCAGACCGCGAATACGGCCTCAGTCCGTCCTCGGCCGGCCGACCACCGCCGTGCGGCTCGGCCCCGGTTTCCGCGGGCCGTGCAGCACCGGCGGCAGCTGCAGCGAGCCCGGTTTGCCGCTGACCGGGAACCGGACGCGCAGATCGGGCGGGGCGAGCTGTTGCCAGAACCAGGTCAGCGCGCTCGGCAGGGCCGCGGCCCAGGCATAGAAGTTGTGACCCGCGCCGGGCTCCGCCCCGAACGAGACCTGCTCGAGACGTCGCATCGCGCGGGCGAAGGCCCGGGCGGCGACGAAGTCGCTGCGGGCCCCGGTGCCCGCGGCCAGCCAGAACGCGGGCATCGGCGTGCTGTTCGTCGGCAGCAGGCTGGCCGTCCGCAACGGATCGTTGGCGTTCATGGCCGCCTTCTTGCCGCCCAGGTCGATGCGGGCCGGGCCGTCCTGCGGGCGGAAGTACCCGTCCATGATCGCGGCGGCTCCGAAGTCCGGCCGATGACGCAGGGCCAGGTTGGCCGCGCAGTACCCGCCCGAGGAGTACCCGCCGATGCCGAGCTCGGCCGGGTCGGGACTGACCCGCAGCAACGCCCGGGCGTCATTGGGCACGTCCTTGGAGACGTAGGTGTCGTCGGCTTCGCCCGGGACGTTGAGGCATTCGAGGTAGCGGTGGCCGACGTTGACGGTGGGCATGACCAGGATGACCGGCCCCATCAGGCGTCGGCTGATGAGCAGGTCCGCGACCTGCTTGAGCCGGAGCGACAGCACCCAGTCCGACGGCTTGCCCGGCGAGCCGTGCAGCAGTTCGACCATGGGAAACCGGGTGTGCGCGTACCGCCGCTCGAAATATTGCGGCGGGAGGTACACCAGACCGGGCCGGTTGATCTTGCTGAGGGCACCGCGCAGTTCGATCGTGCGCAGCGTCCCCGCCTCCGTCGCGTACCGGCCGGTGTGGCGCTGGCCGGCCGCGGTGGCCAGGTCGGCCGGCGCGCCACCGAAGAAGTCGGCCGCCACCGACGACCAGGTGCGGTAATACCCGTAGTAGTCGTTGACCACGGCTATCCCGAGCGTCACCGAGAGGGCGACGGCCACGGTGGCGGCCACGATCTGGCGCACCGGGTTACCCGGCCGGGCGACGAGGACGAGCAGACCCGCACTCGCGGCCAGCAGGAGCACGACAAGCAGGATTGATGTCGGCTCCACCTGATCCCGCCTCCCGATCGTCCCGCCCAGTCGACCGCCGCAGCAGGGGATCTGCAACCAGCCGCTCATGCCATTGTCAGGAACGCGAGCTGGCGGTAGGGCAGATACGACCGTCGGTGCGCTGGGCACCGTCAATGCCGTGCTGTCATCCTCGGCGGAATCGGCCTCGGAGTTTGCCTGAGCCGGACGGCGCGCCGTCGGAACCGCGATTCCCGGACAGGCTCGACGATGCCCGTTGCGCGGAGCCGGCCGGATCGGGGTCGGGTTTGACACGATGGACGGTTTCTTCGACGACGCGCAGGGCGGTGTCGTGGAGATCTTCGCGGCCCTCGGCCAGCCGGCGCAGCACATCGGATGCCTCCTGCGCGGTGCAGCCGGCGCGCCCGATCAGGATCCCGATGGCTTGGTCGATGACGGACCGCTGGGTCAGTGCGACCTCGAGCCGGATGGCGACCAGCTTTGCGTGGGCCAACACCTGGGCGTTGTGGACTGCGATCGCAGCCGGCACCGCGAACATCTCACCCAGCACGACCGCGTGCTCGTCGAACGCATCGACCTGATGGGAGTACACGTTCATCGCCCCCAGTACTTCATCGTCGCGCCGCAGAGGCACCGCCAAGGCGCTGCGCACACCGAGATCGCCCACGGCGGGCCCGAATCGGGGCCATTGCGGGTCGCTGCCGAGGGAGCCCGAGCGCACCACTCTGGCCTCGTCCATCGCGGTGATACATGGTCCTTCCTCGATGCCGAGCTGGACGGCCTCGACCTCGGCCACGAACGGCGCGCTGGCCACGACCTGCTCGGCGTGGCGGGCCTCGGCCAGCATGAGTCCGACGCCGTCTGCATTCGGTATCGCCAGCACCGCGAATTCGGCCACGCGGCTCAAGACCTCGGTGAACTGCAGCTGCGCGGTCGCCAATTGGGACAGGGCGGCCAAGCTTTCCCGCAGGTCGTCATCCTGCGCGATGGCTTGGGCGTGCCATGGGGCCTCGTCCGGACCGGATGGCGTTTCCGAGTCGGTCAACGGAGAATCGCCTTAACGAGAATTACCCGGCGTCGCATTCGGAGCAAGTTCGGACGAGCCAAATCCCGAAGCCGTCGGAACTGCCGGATCCTCTCTGGGAAGTGCCATAGCGGACCGTGCCACCGATAATATGCACAAGAAGTGGCACACGGCGCGGGTTGGCGCGATCGGCTCGGATTTCGATCACTGGAACCAGCGGCCGAGCGCACGCGAGATGCGAGGCAGCTAAGCATCGCCCGCAGCGCTCTGGTCGGACGGTAGGGTCAGCGGTAAGCAGATCCCTGATGTAGAGGCGATGCGACATGAACGACGACACGCCGATCGGGCGCGATGAACCCGGCGACGGCTATCCAACGGTGGGCGAGGACGAAGATCTGCGGGCGAGTCTGGCCGGGCTCTCGCGGCTGGCCAGTGGCCAGATGGACCTTCGGGAGGCCTTGACCCGGGTCGCGGAGTTCGCGGTTGCCGCCATCCCGGGCGCCGACGGCGCGGGACTCACCCTGCTGGAGGCGGGGCACGCCGACACGATCGTGGCCAGCGCCCCGTTCGTGGCCGACGTCGATGCCATCCAGTACAGCATCGAGGAGGGGCCTTGTATCAGCGCGGCCGCACAGGGCCACACGGTGGTATCGGGGGAACTGGACACTGATGGTCAGTGGCCCGAGTTCGGCCCGCGGATCGGACACCTCGGGGTGCACAGCGCGTTGTCGCTGCCGCTGCTGACCGACGGCCGGGTGCTCGGCGCGATGAACGTGTACGCCTATCGGCGCGACGCCTTCGACGAGTACGCCGCTCGGGTCGGCGAGCTGTTCGCGGTACCAGCCGCGATCGCGGTCCAGAACGCCCAAGTCCTCGCTCAGGCCAGGGGCCTGGCCACCCAGCTGCAGGTGGCGCTGGATCGCCAGTCGGTCATCGACCAGGCCACCGGAGTGCTCATGAGCCGTACCGGCGCCGGGGGCGACGACGCCCTGGAACAGTTGCGGCAGGCCAGCCGGCGTGAGAGCGCGCCCCTGTACGTCATCGCCACCCGCGTCGTCCAGGCCGCGGTGCAGCAGCCCACACACCCCGATACCACCACATCCTGACCCTTTCGCCACGCCCGCAGCCGGTGCTCGACGGCGAGTATGCGCGTAGCGTTGCCGTCCTGGGGCTTAGGGGACGGGACTCGACCCTTCTCGGCATCAGGGCACGGCTGTGGCGGCCCGCCGCAGCCCGACCGCGTACCAGCTGACGCAGCGTTCGGGACGCCGGAGACATCCGTGAGCACGCCCGAATCGTTGACCGCCGCGCTGGCCACCCTGACCCGTGCCATCGATGACCCCGACATCGACCTGGACGCCCAACTGGGCGATCTCAGGGCCACGGTCGAGGGCGCCATCAGCTCCTACCGGGGCATGACACTGACCATCGCCGTCGAGCCCCAGACCGTGCACCTCAGCACCCTGCCCCGGGCCACGGCTCAGATCGCGACCTCACTCACCGTTCCGCTGACCGCCGTCGGCGCCAGCCAGCCCTTCGCCACCCTCACCCTCTACGCAGGTACCCCGGGCGCCTTCGTCGATCTAGCCGCCGACCTGAACTACGCACTCGGCGCACACGACGATCCGGCGGTGCTCGACCGCGATCTCACGCCTTACGACGAACCAGGCCACGCCGACCTCGACGAATACACCACAATCAACCGGGCGATCGGCGCTCTGCTCGACCGCGGGCACACCCAAGAATCCGCAACCCAAGAGCTGCGCAGATTGAGTGCTATCGACTCCGGGAATACGCACGTCGCCGCACAAGGCGTGCTACGCGCACTGAACTCCGGCCCGAATCACCACGGCCAGCAACCGACCCTTCCATAGAGATCGGCCCCGCACCCATTGATGCGAGGCCGTTCCCCAGATGTCCGCAAGTTGCAAACCCCCGCAAGCAACCTGTCGAGCAAGATCATCATAACCAGCCACTGCCGAGATGACGTTGATCCCGGTTAACCGGCGTGGCGGCGCCCATTCCTGTCTACGCATTTCGTCTCGCAATTCAGCTGATACTGGAGCCACGAACCAGGCCACGCCCGGTGAAGCGGACTCCGGGCACGGAGTCGTTATGTGCGGGACGAGAGCATCGTCGTAAACCGTTCGCGGCCACGCATCGGACGCTTCTCAGTGACGCTGCGCCGAGGCCATCGCCCTGGGTGTGCCTTGGCGGTCGGCGAGCTCCGGTCAGCGCGGCACCTCGTTGTCGAGCCGGCGACCCGCCCGCTCGGCGAGGATCTGGGGTCCGCGCGGCACGACCTTTCCGGCCGGCCGATCGAGCTGGGCGATCGCCTCGGCGTCGATCTCGATGCCGAGACCCGGGCTGTCGCCCAGGATGAAGCAACCGTCGTCGACGGTCAGGTCAAGAGTCATACCGACTGGCGGCGTGAGGTCCTGCAGCTCGCTGACCATGTGATTCGGGACGGCCGTCGCCGCATGCAGCAACGCAATCGGCGTGGTCCCGATCGGGCTGACCGGTCGGTCGTACGCGTGCGCGAACGCCGCCACGCGCAGAAAGTGAGTGATGCCCCATACGGCGGCAGTCTGGACGACGTCCAGGGCTCTCGAAGCGAGGAGCGGCCGAAACTGCTCCAGCCCGGTCAGATTCTCACCACCGGCGATCGACGCGCGGACCCGGCGACCGACCGAAACCATGCCTTCGGCGTCCCAGCGACGCACGGGTTCTTCGACCCAGACCAGATCCAAGTGGCGCTCGAGCTCACCCACATGACGAATCGCCTGCTTGCTGTTCCAATTCTCGTTGGCGTCCAACATGAGCGCCGGGCGCACACCCGGTGCCGCCTCGGCGAGAACATCGCGAACCAGCATCAGCCGGGCCAGATCGCTCTCGACGTCCAGACCGCCCTTGAGTTTGGCCGCCCGCACACCGCGGTCGGCGTACGCACGGTAGACGGTGGCCAGCTCGGGCTGCGAAAGCGCGATGTCAAGGCCCGAGCCGTAAGCCAGCAGGGTGCGGTCCCGTCCACCGAGCAGTCGCCACAGCGGCTGACCGGCGGCCTTGGCCTTGATGTCCCAGAGTGCCGTGTCGAGGGCTCCGATCGTGCCGAAGACCACTCCGGAATGACCAACCTTGAACGAGTACCGAAGCATCCGGTCATAGAGCGCGACCGTCGCCCGCGGGTCTTCGCCCTCGATCGCGGCAAACACGCTGTCCAGTTCGGCCACCGGACCGATGCCGATTCCGGTTATTCCTTCGTCGGTATCGACGAGAACCAACTGGACGTCAACCACCCCGTCGGCGTGCACGCCGTTCGCGTCACCGACGAGTCGCCCCCAGTCCTGCCGGGTGCGCATCGTCCGATACTGGGTAATCCGCATGTCAGCCCCCCGTGGTTGCCGCGAGCGGCGCCGGCTGGATGTCCGGGTGACCCGTCATTCCTTCACCGCGCCGCCGACGAGGCCGCGGACGAGGGCGCGCTGGGAGACCATGAACAGCAAGGCGATCGGGATGACCGCCACGATCGCGGCGAGCGCGAGCTCGGGACGGAAGATGTTGACCGACTGCCCGCCACCCCCGACCGCCGGGTTGAACGACGGCGTGGAGGAGAGCAGGTCCGACAGCCCGACCTGGATCGGGTACTGCGTGGCCTTGCCCAGCACCGCATAGGGCAGGAAGAAGTTCGTCCAGTCGGCCACGAAGCTGAAGAACATGACCAGCGCGATCACCGGCTTGGCCAGCGGCACCGCAATGTGCCGGAAGGTGGCGAATTCACCGCACCCGTCGATGCGGGCCGCCTCCAGCATCTCTTTCGGCACGGCCGTCGAGTAGTAGATGTAGGCGACGTATACGCCGAACGGGTAGAACGAGAACGGCAGGATCACCGACAGCATCCCGCCGAGCAGGTGCAGCGCGTTCAGCTCGAGGAAGATCGGCAGCACCAGCGACGCGGCCGGCATGACCATCACGAGCAACGTGAGCGTCAGCAGCAGGCGGCGGCCGGGGAACCGGCCGGTCGCCAGCCCGTAGCCGGCCGGGATGGCGGTGACCAGCACGATCGCCGTTGCCCCCGCCGAGTAGACGAGGGAGTTCTCGATCCACTTGCGGAAGATGTGGTCGCTGAACGAGTCGAGGTGATCCCAGGCCTGCGCCAGGTGGTGGAAGCTGCCGAACGAGAACGGCCCGGACGTCACCAGGGCGCCGTCGGACTTCGTCGGTGCGAGCAGCAGCCAGATGATCGGCACGAAGAAGAACAGCGCGAAGAGCGTGAGGATGAGCAACCGCACGCTGCGCGCCAGCACTGCTCTCATTCGTCCCTCCTGAACAGCCCGCTGCGGGTCACGACGAGGACGGCAGCGACCAGGCCGATCACGAGGAGATCGACCGATATCGCGGCAGCGCCGTTGAAGTCTCCGAACCGGAACGCCACCTGGTAGGCCAGCTGGTTCGACGACCAGGTGTCCGGCACCATTCCCAGACTGGCCTGGTTGACGAGCTGCGGCTCGACGAACAGCTGGGTCCCGGTCGCGAACGACAGGATCACCATGTAGGCGATCCACTTGCGGATGAGCGGCAGCTTGAGGCGGAGCGCGATCGTGATCGGGCCGGCGCCGTCGATGCGGGCCGCGTCTTCCAGCTCGGTCGGAATCGTGTTGAGCGCGCCGTACATCACGACGACCCAGCCGCCGGCGCCGGTCCAGAAGGCGATCATCGCGAAGATGTACGGCAGGTGCGCCGGCGCGATCGACTTCACGAACAGGTCGGCGCCCAGCAGGTGACGGAGCAGGAAATCGCCCGGGCTCACTGCCGGGTCGAGCATGAACAACCACAGCAGCACCGAACTCGCCCCGGCGAGCGCACCCGGCATGTAGAACAGGAACCGGTAGGTCGACGAGACCCGGCTCGCCCGGCTGTGCAGCAGGAGCGTCAGCCCGACCACGAAGATCACCAGGCCGACGAGCCACACGCTCGTGTACACGAGGATGTGCCTGAACGCCGGCTTGAACCGGTAGTCGTTGAACGTCTTCGTGAAGTTGTGGAGGCCGACCCAGCTGCCCTTGTCATTCGTGAAGGCCAACTTCAGCGCGTATCCCATGGGGATGAGGCCGAACAGCAGCAGCAAGGGCAGGTAGGGGACGACGAACATGGCGCCGCGCACCCGCCGCGGGCCACGCACGTGCGTGGCCCGCGAACGGGTGCCGGACAGCGGGAGTGCGCTCAACGTCAGTTCCGCGAGACCTGGTAACCCTGGGTCTGAGCGGCCTGGGCCAGCCCATTACCGAGCGGTTTCAGCAGCGAACTCAGGGACTGACCCGCGACCAGCTTGGTGACCACGGTGTTCGACCACACCGGCTGGTCCGGGTAGGTCACCAGGCTCCAACCCTGCCAGATCTGATCGGCGGCGGCCTTCAGCGCCGGGCCCGGGTCAGCGGCGAAGAAGGGATTCTTCGCCAGGTCGGCGAGCCACGCGTCGGCCAGCGGGCCGTAGGCCGGGTAACCGGGGCGGGCGTCCTTGCCCTTCGCGTTGAAGACGGTCGTCTCCCAGGTCACGAAGTCCCCCGCGGCCTTCATGTTCTTGGAGTGCCGCGACACGATCCAGGGACCGCCACCGACCTGGCCGGTGGTCACCGGCGTCTCGGATTCCCACTGCAGCGGCGGCGCCGCGGTGATCTGACCGGCCGGGACGTGCAGGGTCGAGTCGAACACGCCCAGCCCGTACCAGGCCGGCCCGGGCATGAGCAGCACCTTGTCGGTCTTGCCGCCGTACTTCTTCGCGAAGTCGGGGGTGAACACGGACAGTGGCGGGACGCTCCCGTCCTTGATCAGCGGATCGAGCAGGCTGGCCATGCGCGTGCAGTGGCTGTCCGACGTGTTGATCTTCACCTTGTTTCCGTCGGCCTGCTGCATCGGGCACTGGTCGCCCCACAGGTAAATCCAGTGGCTGAACGACTCCCCCATCGTGCCGACGATGTAGCCGGGGTGCTCCGAGGCCGCCTTCTGGCCGAGTGCGGCCCACTCCTGCCACGTCTTCGGCACCGTGTAGTGGAACTGGTCCATCAGCTTCTTGTTCACCCACAGCACGTCCTGGGCCAGGTTGTCCTGGACGCAGACCTGGACGCCGTCGACGGTGCACTGCGCGGTGGAGGTGGCCGGCCACTTGCTGAGCATGTTGTCGGGCACCAGGCCCTTGATCGGCGCGGCGAAGTCGAACGGCTTGCGGGCCATCCATACCGGGTCTTGGACCTGCTCGCTGAAGATCACGTCGGGCCATCCGCTGCCCGTCCGGTTCCACAACTGGATCTTGGTCTGCAACGTCGAAGCGCCGTTGCCGTCACCGTCGAAGGTGACGATGCTGAGGTGCACGTTCGGGTGGGCGGCCTTGTACGCCTTGGCCGCCGGCAGACGCGCCGCGTCGACCCAGACCGTCAGGTTGCCCGACGCCGGGCCGGCCGGCGAGGACCCCCCTGGGGCACCGCTCGAGTTCTTCGAGCCACCCCCGCTGCTGCTACATCCCGCCAGGGCCAACGCCACCAGGGCGATAGCCGGCAGAAGACGCCGCTGCTTCATTCGCTCACTCCCTTTACGAGGTCGAACCGAGGCGAACCGGACTGCCCGACAGCCTGCGGCGGAAACATATGCCGTATGACGTCTGTCGTCAATCGTTTGATGTAGTTACACCGGTACACTGGCTACCTCGCAGCCCGAGCGGGAGGAACGGATGACGAACACCGAGGCCTCGGACGGCCGCACGTCGCCGCCGGAGTGGGCCCGCCGTCCGCAGAACCTCGCCACCGCGCTCACCGCCGAACTCGTCGGCCGGATCGTGCGCGGGGAGTACCCGCCGGGGGCCTCACTGCCGGCCGAGCCGGCCTTGTGCGAAGCGTTTTCGGTCAGCCGCACGGTGGTGCGCGAGGCGGTCAAGTTGCTGCAGGCGAAGGGGCTCGTCCAGATCCGGCAGGGTCTGGGAACGACCGTGTCGTCGCCCGCGATGTGGCACATGCTGGACGAGGTCGTTCTCGCCGCCTCCATCGCCGAGCCCGACGGCCTGGAAGTCCTGGACGACCTGGTCGTGACCCGCCGGCTGCTCGAGGCCGACATGGCGAACGTGGCGGCACGCCAGTCGGGGCCAGAGGTGATCACCCGCCTCGGCGAGTTGGTGGACGGCATGGACGACCTCGTCGGTGACCCGGCTGCCTACGCCGGGCACGACCGGGCCTTCCACGATCTGATCATGCACACGTCCGGGAACCGGCTCGCCCGCGCAGTGGTGCGGGCGTTGGAGAGCCAGGTGGTCAACTCGGCGCGTTACATGGGAAAGACCACGAGGGATCTGTGCGCCGAGTCGAACCAAGGGCATCGCCGCGTCTACGAGCGCATCGCGGCTCACGATCCGGACGGCGCAGCAGATGCCATGTTCGCGCACATCACCGACGCCTGGCTCGCACGCCGCGGCGGGTTCGCCGACCATGCGCGACTTCGTCGATGACATCGGGAGCCCTCGTCCGCGCGCCTCGCCGGGACCGATCAGCTCGGCAGGCGGCCTACAGGGGGTGGTGTCGGCCGCGCCGTTGTGCGTGCGATCAACGCTGCAGCATGTGGGGTTAGGGGCCGCGGGTTGACGAACCGCGACCAGATTGCGCCGGTTGTTTGTGTTTTTGTCTGAACCACGTGCCGAAGGCCGTCGCGTTGACTGGTCGGCTGATGTAGTAACCCTGCATCTGGTCGCAGCCCATCGTTGCGAGCTTGTGCTGGGTGGCGGCGTCTTCTACACCTTCGGCGACGACTTGCAGGCCGAGGTTGTGGCCGAGGTCGACGGCTGATTGGACCAAGACGACGTCGCTCGGCTCACTGGCGAGCCCTAGCACGAACGAACGGTCGATCTTGAGTTCGCGCACGGGCAGCTGTTTGAGGTAGGCCATCGAGGAGTACCCGGTGCCGAAGTCATCGATGCTCAGGGCGATGCCCATTCGTTGGAGCGCCCGGAGGACGGTCAGGGCCTTTACGGGGTCGGTCATGATGGCGCTTTCGGTGAGTTCCAGGCTGAGCAGGCTGGCCGGGACTCCGGTTTCGTCCAGGTACCCCTGGACCTCCGCGGGAAAGGCGGCATCGTGCAGGGATCGGGCTGAGATGTTCACCGCGACCGGGATCGTCCAACCGCGATCGACCCAGATCCGGGCCTGGCGGAGCGCCTGTCGCAGGACTTCCTCGGTGAGCAGATGGATCACCGCGGTGGCCTCGGCGATCGGAATGAAAGCGTCCGGCGGTAGCAGGCCCCGGGTGGGATGTTGCCATCGGACCAGCGCCTCGACGCTGTGCAGTTCTCCGGTCTGTGCGTCGACCTTGGGCTGGTAGTGCAGCACCAGCTCGCCGCGGGTGATGCCGCGTCGCAGGTCGCCGAGAAGCGCGAGGCGGTCGACCGTGTTGTCGTCGCGGGTCAGCTCGTAGACGGCGCAGGGTGCGTGGTCGTTCTTGGCCTCGTACATCGCCACGTCGGCGTGGCGCAGCACCGTCTCGACGTCGGCGTCCGGGCCGGCCAGCGCGATACCGATGCTGGCCTCGACATCGAGGAGGATGTCGCGCACGTTGAAGGGCCGCTGCAGAGCCTTTGTCAGCCGGGCCGCCGCCGCGATCGCTTGGGCGCGAGTAGCGCCGGTGAGCAGCACGGCGAATTCGTCCCCGCCGAGTCGCGCGACGGAATCCTCGGCGCGAAGGGTGGCGGTGAACCGCTCGGCGACCTGGCCCAGCAGCAGATCGCCGTAGTGGTGGCCGAGCGTGTCGTTGACGTCCTTGAACCGGTTGAGGTCGACGAACATCACGGCCACCTGGCGGTTCGAACGGCGCGCGGCCAGCAGCGCGTGTTCTGTGCGGTCCTGGAACAACGCCCGGTTCGGTAGACCGGTCAGGGTGTCGTGCATCGCGAGATGCCGATTCGTGTCGCGCTGAGTGAGCAGTCGTCGTTTTGAACGGCTCAACGCCGCACCCGCGGCCACGATGAGACCGATCCCGGCCAGCAGCGTCGCGGCGTCCAACACCAGCAGAAGGCGGTCGGTCCGCCGGGAGCTGGCGACCTGACGCAGGGCACCGGCTTCGTGGCTGGCCGCCGCAGCGTAGATCTCGGTCTGCATCGCGCCGAAAACCGGGTCCACCAGCTTCGTGTCGACCGAATTGATAGCGGCCGGCGGCTCGCGGCGATCTGCGGCGGCAAACAGCATCGCCGCACCCGCTACGTATCGGTCGTGCTGAGATGACACCGTCGCCACGAGTCGTCGATCCTGCGCCGAGCCCCGGAGCCGAATCTGAGTTAGGGCTTGCGTCACCTGTTGCCCAGCCGCACGATGCCCGGCCAACGGGGCCGGCCCCGGGCCTAGCAGATACTTCCGCTCGAGGGACTCTTCGGCTGCTACGCCGGACGCGGCGTGCTGGTAGGCGGAGTTCAAGACGACGGCGTGCTGGGTACGCACCGTACCGCCGGCGATCACGAATGAGCCCACGGTGACAACACCGATGAGCGCGAGAAGCGTCCCCCCGCCGGCCAGTATCCCGAGTCGTTGGCCGTATCGAACCAGGCCAAACGCGGCCCTACTCACGCCCGGTACCGCGTCATCAATTGGCGTCCCCGCCAAGTCCTGCCCGTTCTTCATATCGGCGACGATGCGGTGTCGGGATGCGGTGCACCGAATCGACTAGCTAGGCGATGCGGCCTCAGGTGACGGGTCATGAGGAGTTCGCGCGCTGGGCACGGTCGGTCTTGACGTTCGAGCGGATGACCATGTCGTCGTGGACTTCCGCGTCGTAGAGCTGGTAGCCGTCCTTGCCATTGCCTTTGGCCATGTACATGGCGAAATCGGCACACCGCAGCAGTTCGGCCGGGTCGAGCGTGCCGGGCTCTCGCGGGGCGACGCCGATGCTCACCGACACCGCGAGGCCAGTGCCGTTGACGGTGAACGGCTCGCTCATCGCCGCGATGATCCGCTCAGCGACCTTTGCGGCCGAGAACGCGTCGTCGTCTTCCACGACCACGATCGCGAACTCGTCACCCCCGAGACGGGCGACCATGTCGCACGGCCGCACGCAACTGGTGAGCCGGCTCGCCAGCTGCATGAGCAGCGCGTCGCCGCCCTCATGGCCCAGGGTGTCGTTGACGTCCTTGAAATCGTCGACATCGATGAACAGCACCCCTTCGCGGGAGCGCCTCCGCTCCGTGCCCGGGCGAAACGATGCGGTCAAGCGCTCCGTCAACGACGCGCGATTGGGCAACCCGGTCAGCCAGTCGTGCGTGGCGCGCAGAGTCAGGGCGACGTGACTTTCGTGCAGCGCGCCGGCCATCCCGTTGAATGCTTCGCTGAGCTCGCCCAGTTCGTCGCGGCGCGCGACCTGGAGGCGATAGCTGTATTCGCCGGCCCGGAGCTTCAGCACGCCCTCGTGCATCGAGGCCACGGGGCGGATGAGGTCGGTAACCATTCGCCGGCGGAAGTACACCGTGACGGCGACCGCGAGCGCGAACAAGGCGGCCAGCGTGGCCATGAGGATGTGTTCCAGGTCCGCGCCGTGGGCCAGTCCCTGATCCATCGCGTCGAGAGAGGGGCCCTCGAGGCCGGCCAGCATCGACGCCGTGGCATCGCTGGCGGCGCCGTACTTCGGATTGTCGGCACTGTGGTTACCGTGCAGGGCCTGCACCTGGCTGTCCCAGAGCCCGTACGTAGTCAGGCCGGCCTGCCATGAGCGGCGCGCGACGACGAGCGTGTTCTTCATTCCGTTCGTCGTCGGGAAGATCGCCACCGCGCGATCGAACAGGCTGCCCAGCGTGTGCTGCTGTCGAACATAGGCCACCCTGTCGACCGGCTCAGCGCTCAGGAGTTTGTGCCCGACCTGTTCGTGCGCGACCAGTGCTGTACTCAGAGCCGCAACCGTCACTGATTCGACATGCAACCGGTGAGCCGTCCCCTGCACCTGGCCGACGACGGCCCGCAACCCGATGATCGTCGCCGCTGCGGCCACCACCAGCAGCGCAAGCATGACCGCGAACGCCCTGGACCATTCCCGGCGCAGGCTGCGCGTGCGTCCAGACCGGGTTGCGCTGAGCGCTTCGGGTATCACCATGCGGTCCTGACTGCCCAACAAAGGGCGACAACGGCCATCTCCGTTCCCATCGACCGAGTTCGGCGCCCGCTTGAGGACAGGTACACTCGCGATCCCAGCAGGCGGAGACCGAACCGACACAAACCGGCCCAAGCCCTCCTACGCGCCGCCGACCGCGCCTGCTAGCTCGCCGAAGACCACGGCCGCAACTGCCTCGAAACCGCCACCAACTACCACCACGACGAGACAATCCGAAGCTGGTGTCGGTGACTTGTGTGCCTCACTGTGGGCAGGGTCGTCGTCTGGGGCCGGTGTCGCTGGCCGGCGTGGCCGGTGCAGGCCGTCGCGGACAGCACGGCGCAGTCGGAGTCGGTCAATGCTGCGTCGGCGATGAGCCAGGCCGCCATGAGCAGGTTGACGCGATGATGGCGTAGGTGACGAGGCGCCAGCGCGGCCGGACTCGGCGTCGTTGCGATCTCGGAATCGTGCCCCCAGCACGCTCAAGTGGCCACGGCGGGGCCGGTCCGCTCGGATCCGCCGCCGGCCCGGGATAGGTACGGAACGTCACGATAGCTACTGACCGTGACGGATGCATTAACCCGCCGGCACCCGCCGCTGGGGAGCCGTGGATGTTTCGGACGGCAGGGGATCAGTCGGGCATCGTGCGTACGTCGAGCTCGTCCAGGCCGATGCCGTACAGCTCGGCTATGCGCTGCAACTGTGCCTGGACCTCGTCGTGGCGTCGGCCTCTGATCCGGCCGTAGAACTGCCCGCTCACCTTGTGCACGGCCACCGCCCGGGCTTCCGGTGAGTGCTCGTGGGCCTCGATGGTCGACCCGAGGTTCACGAACGTGATGCCGGCCCCGCGCAGTCCGGCCTCGGCCGTGTGGATGTCGGCACGCTGGGCGGTGGCCCGATCGGTGGCGTATTCCTTCGCGCAGAACAGCACCACCATGCCTGCGGCGTCTTCCGCCGAGCTCTCGTAGTCGATGCTGAATCCAGGGATGGCGGTCAGAATGGCCCGCGCAGTGGCCCGGTCGGCGCCCGGGACTCGATAGCTGACCGAGCGCAGGGTCCGACGCGACATGACGGCAAGTGTCCTCTCCCATCACCGCCCCACACGCGCCCTGGCCTGGAGCCGGCGCAGCGCCCCGCCACAACCGGACCCAACCATGGCAAATCGGAGCTTCGCTGCGCGCGGAGCGTTCTGACATTTCCGGCCGAACCGAATCGTCGGGCCAGGCGTCCGTCGAGACACGTAGTTTCCGTGACGCAGTGATGACTAGGTGTTGCCATCACTTAGCGCTGCTATCACATTGGTCGGGCGCGGATGGTGCCTTCAGCAAGCACCAGGGTTGGGTTGGTCAATGGGAACCAGCCGCTGAGATCGGGTCCTCCGCGCATCCGATTCCGTGTCTACGCTCCCTTGAACGCAGACACGGGGACGAAGGGACTCAGCCAGGTCGCGAAAGCTCTCCATAGCACCGGCGCCGGGCAGAGCCGACGAAGCCCCCAGTGGCCTCACCGCCACTGGGGGCTTCCGGCACTGCCATCGGCTCAGCCCGCGTACAGCGCGCCCGCCGCGATCCGCGGGCACGTCCACGCGCCGCTGGCAAGATCGAATGCGCACGTTGCGTGCCAACGTCGATCCGGCCGGTACCCGGCTCCCGTCTGCTGGGTCACGTATGGTCCTGGTGTGGGAGCCAGCCGGGTGGGTCGATTCGGTGGCGAGGCGTGAGCATCCGCCGGTAGCCGGGTCGTCCGCGTGTCAGGCGGCGGGTTGAGTGACGCTTTCGCATCCGCCGTGGGCAGGGTGGGCCGGATCGACCGGGCCGAGGTCGGTGACCGTCGATCTGGCCAGCGGCCGGGACGTTGAGGATTCGGTGGGGCGAGCGCTGTCGCTGGCGTTGCAGTCCGACCGCGTTGCGGACACCGTGCGCGGCGCGGTCGTGACGTTGGCGGCCGCGGTCGCCTCAAGGGTCGTGGACCACGACCCGGCGCGAGTGGTCACTATCGAGGCCGCGTTCGGTGCCCGGGGTGCGGTGACGGTCGCTGTCAACGGCGGGATGAGCGGCCCGACGCAAGGACCGGTTCACGCGCAGTGGGCCGGCGCGAGTGACCAGGCATCGTCGATGTTGGACGCGATGGCGGTCGCGTGGGGAACGTGGCGGAGCGGCGGTGTCACGACTGTGTGGTTCACCGTCGAGGGCATCCCGGATCAGGTCGGCGCGGTCTCGCCGGCGGAGGGTCCGGTCCCGAACGCGCGGGGCGGATCCGACGCCGCTACGGTGCGGGCGGCCAGCGACGTTGAACGCGCGGCCGTCGAGGCAGCCGCGACGGCGGCCGAGGCCGCGCAGGGCGCGCGGCTCGCGCGGGCAACGGCAGTTGACGTGGCGGCTGCAGGCGTGGCCGAGGCCGCGACGCGCACGATGAAGGCCGTTCAGGCCCACGCCGAGGAATTGGCCTCGGTGGTCGCGGCGGCGGCGGCGACGCAGGCGGCACTCGTCGCGCAGTCCGCTCCTCCGGGTAGCGACGCCGAGGCCGAGCGCCAGGCCCGCGACGTCGAGCAACAGGTGACTGCGACCGCTCTGGCCAAGGCGGACGAGACTGCCCGGGCTGCGTTGCTGGTGGCCCGCGAGGTTGCCGTCGCCGCGGCCGCGGTCGCCCAGACCGCTCAGGCCGCAGCGGCGAGCGTGGAGCGTGACGTGGCGCATGCCGCGCAGGCGATCGGGGCCGTCACCGCGGCAACGGCGCGCCAGGCCGCGGCCGAGGCCATGGAGCGAGGCGAGGCGGTGGCCCTGGCCACCCGCGACGCGGCCGAGGCCACACTGCGCTTGAACGAGGCTCACCGGCAGCTGCAACGCTCCGGTTTGCACGACCGGATGGTCGCGCTCGCTCTCCAGGAGGCCATGCTGACCCGGCTGCCGGAATCCGACGGCCTGCAACTGGCCGCCCGATATCTGACCGCCGCCGGCCAGGATCAGGTCGGTGGCGATTGGTATGACGCCCTGGCCCTGCCCGATGGCAACGCCACGTTGGTGATCGGTGACGTTATCGGCCACGACATCAACGCCGCCGCCTCGATGGGTCAGCTGCGCAACGTGCTGCGAACACTGGCGTGGGACCGCGGCGAGGGGCCCGGCCCGGTGCTAAGCCGCCTCGATCGCGCCAACCGCGACCTGCGCATCGACACCATGGCCACCCTGATCGTGGTCAACATCGAACCGCCGCCGCCAGGCGATGCGACCACTGTCGCCACGCTGCGCTGGAGCAACGCCGGCCACCCGGCACCGGTCCTCGTCCACGATGACGGCACAGTGATCGCCCTGGAAACCGCCAGCGACCTCCTGCTCGGGGTCAGACCGAACAGCATCCGCCACGACCACAGCCACCATGTGCCGCCCGGGGCCACGCTGTTCCTCTACACCGACGGGCTGGTCGAGACCCGCACCGACGGCATCGACGTCGGCCAGCAGCGCCTACTCGACAGCCTCGGCCGCCACCACC
Source organism: uncultured Actinomycetota bacterium (assembly GCA_963713245.1). Taxonomy (GTDB): domain Bacteria; phylum Actinomycetota; class Actinomycetes; order Mycobacteriales; family Jatrophihabitantaceae; genus CAVQKZ01. The sequence continues at coordinate 1,625,595 of CAVQKZ010000001.1, read as the reverse complement.
ACCTCGAGCCTGCGCAGCTGCTCGACGCCGTCCTCAGCGACATGGTCGGCGACCAACCAGAAGACGACGTCGCCGTCCTCGCCGCCCGATTCGCCCCATCCTGACAAGCCGCGGACAACCCGCCGTGCGTCTGGGCCTGGCACCATGCGGGAGAATCGCCGCCCGCCGGCGGACGTGGCGGCTGCACATAGTCGGGCGCCGCGTAACCACGGGGGAAGCCACACGACGCCCCGGCCTGACCATCCTCGCCAGGACACCGGGCGCCTAATCCACTGTCGCGTTTGCGTGGAGTTCCCCATTCTCCGGGCATCAAAAGCATGGCAAAGGGACCGCGACGCCCGGTGGGTGTCCCGCCGGGGCGTTCTTCGTCGGGTCGAGGTCGTCGCGTAGCCGGGCCGTTGGTCGAGGTCCTCAATGACCCAAATATGGAGTACTCTCTTAACACAGAACACACATTCGGTGGAAGTGTGAGACCGTGACCGCATCCAGCCAGGCCGAGGCCGTCTTCCTCAGCGATCTGCAGCCGCTGGGCTTCCCCAGCGTCAACGACGTCGCCAACGCCATCCGCCGCAGCCTGCAGACCTACCACGGGGCGGCCGGCTGCTTGGCCGCTTTTGCCACCGAGTACGGCGAACACCCGGAGACCTCGGCGCTGCGGATGCGCTGGGCCCTCTCCCTGCTCCTGCCGACGGAGCACCCCGACCACCCGATCCGGGCCAGCGACCGGGTGGCCGAGGAAACCGAGCTGCGCGCCACCCGCGCGCACTGGCACACCGCACGGACACGGCTCATGGCCGCAGAGACCGCCCTAGACCGATACGCCTCTGCCCCGCCGCAGCCGGTTGCAACAATGTCGACGGGATGCACAGCCGCGGCGCCGGCCACCCACCACAGCGCGATCACCGAACGCGACGAAGCAAGAACAGAATTCATCGCATTAGGCGGATACTTCGCCACCCATATCTGACGTATCCCAAATCCCGGCCGCACCGCCCTCCTCACGAACTTCACGTCCGTCGAGCCGACTCGGCGAATCGAAGTCCAGACAACCCCTCACGAGAGGAGCGCTCAACGGCCAACCGCGTCACATCCCCGTTCGTCTGGGCACCGTGACCGTCCCTTCAAGCACTATCCGCACTCTGGGCGACTGAGGTTCATGCCACGAACCAGGGCACGCGGGCAGACGAGACCCTCAACGCGACGCCGCACGGCGTACTGCGATGACTCGACGTACAAGCAGCACGATCCAGGCCAGCGACGCTCCGACCATCACTAGCCCGGCGATGAAGCCAGGTTCGTCATGGCTTGCGATCGTCAGCAGAATCGCGACGACCAGCAGGACCGAGACGATGCCGAGTGCTATGACGTTGCGCGCGATTATGGAACCTGGCATGTCAACAGGTTCGCATGCGCCCTAGTGAGGCAGCGTCACGCTCACGAACGCTGGGCCCCCGCGACAGCGGGCCGTGCCGGACTGGCAGCAGCCCCGCAACGGTCGCCCGGGGCGGCACGTCGTTGGGGAAGCACCCGGCCGGCCTGGTGGCCGAAGCCGACCGGGTATTTGGGATGCCGCATCCTGTCTCGGCATCCTCCTCTTCACGATCGGCTTCACCAGCCTTCACATGAGGCGCCGGCTGATCATTCTTTTCGCCCGATCCCGCCGCCGTGCGCGGTTCAACGACAGATCCACTGACCGTTCACTGCCAAGTGGTCAAGGGCACTCATGGCTAGCGGCTCCGCGACCCGGCACCTACGGCGCTTCGGTTGTGGCTCCCATCGCGATCAGTCGGACTTTGACAAGCTCATCGTGAGAGACGCACTCAACGGCCGTTCACGGTTCTTCGACCAGTCGGCACGCGACGGCGTGCAGGTCGCTGTGCCCCTCCTCGGTCATCTGGCGAAGTAGATCGGAGGCCGCGTTGGCGTCGCCGCCGACGGTGGCTATGAGGATTCCTGAAACACAGCCGCCGCGGACCCCACGACGGATGCGCCAACCGCAACTCCGCCAACGCCACCTCAACCGGCCCAGGCATCTGATGCGGACACGACCGCGGTCGATGCGATCGATCAGCCAAACCCTCGAGCCCACCAGCCTCGTACCTGGCCAGCCACACATGCACCGTCTTACACGCCACCCCGAACCGGGCCGCCACATCCGTCACCGTCTCACCGTCGGCGATCACCGCCCGCACGGCCTCATACCGCTGCTCAGCCACAGATAACTCCCACATGAACCGGGAGTGTCACCAATCAACCGAAGCCGGTGTAGCCCATCACCCGAAGACCAAATGGGAGCCATAAACCGAAGCAATACAAGCTACTGGAGCCGCCTCGGAGAATCGAACTCCGGACAACCTCATTACGAGAGAAGCGCTCATCGGCCAACGGCGTCACACGCCAGCGCATCCCGGCACCGCGACCGTCCCCGTGGGCACTATGCGCCCTCTGACCGCCCGCAGTTCGGGTCACGAACCGGGTCACGTGACGGCGCGGGAGAACCTGGCCTGCAGGCGTGGATCCGCGCTTCTGCGGCCGTTGCCCGCGTATCTGAGTTGGTACGACGGCGCTTCGCCGCGGCAGCTAACGAGCGATGGTTCACGGTGCAGGCCGTGGCTGCCGGCTAATTCGTGGCCGGCACCTGCGGTGCGTCAGCGCGGGAGCGGGGCCCTAACCGCCGCTCTTTCCGCCGAGTCCGGCGATCAGGTTGATGGTGGAGGCCAAGATGACGGCGCCGAACAGGAACGACAGCAGGGCGTGTCGCAAGGCGGTGGCCCGCATCGTCGGCGTTCGGATGTCGGTGTCAGAGACCTGAAAGGTCATGCCGATCGTGAAGGCAAGGTAGGCGAAGTCGACATATCGGGGTGCAACTTTCTGATTGAAATCGACGCCGCCTGCAGCGCCTGTGAAGTAGAGGTAGGCGTAGCGCAGCGTGAAGAGGGTGTGCACGGTGAACCAGGACAGGGCCACGCTCACGAGCCCGAACCCGGCCAGCAGGTCTTGCGTCGCGCCCTTGGCGGAGTTCGCCAGGGCGATGATCACACCGACACCGGCCAGGCTGGCGATCGCAGCGACGACGACGATCAGACTTGTCACCGTGCGGCCAGGATCTTCCCGGGAGGCGTGCGCGGCCGTTCGTTGCGCGTCGAAGGTACCGATCGCGCCCCAGGCCCAGGCCGAGAAAACGAGTGCGGCCACGTCCCACCCGGCCAGCGGCGCATACAGCCACCGCGTCAGCGGCCCGACCACCCCGGCGGCGGCCCCACCGGCAACGAGCATCACCGCCACCCGGCTCCTCGACGCCGTGAGCATCCGCCAACTGCGGCCCTCGTCAGGTCCGCGCGACGCGCCGTCGGAAACGCGAGTCGTCATCCTCATTGACGCGACGACCTTGCCGGCCGCGCTGAGATCGCGCCCTGGTGTGGCGTCGTCGTCACCGGGTGATCCCCGTGTGTCCGAGCGAGTAGCGGCCGGGCTGCGGCCAGACGCAGAGGCCATGTGGACCGTCTCCGACCGGGATCTCTTTGATCAGCGAGCCGTCCTTCGTGGAGAGCACGTAGACGACTCGGCTGTACCGCCCGGAAAGCCACAATTGTGATCCGTCAGCGGTGAGGTTCCCCATGTCAGGGGTGCCGCCCCCCGGGATGTACCAGGTGGTGATCCGCTCGCCGCTGCTCGCGTCGAGCACGCTGATCGTGCCAGCGAGCCGGTTCGTGACGAACAGGCGCTTGGAGTCGCGAGAGAAGTACAACCCGTGGGCGCACCGGCCGGTGCTGATGAAGCGCGTGACCCGGGTTGCCGCGCCGTTGAGCACCCACACTCCACCCGCGTCGCAATCGGCGATGTAGTAGTGGGAGCCGTCGGGGGCGAGCCGGAGATCCTGCGGACCCATCATGGTGTGCCGCACAGGCATGTCGACCATGCGAACAAGTCGGTGCGTCGCGATGTCAACCACCGCGACCCTCCCGGCGAACTCGCAGCTGAAGACGGCGATCTTGCCGTCGGCCGAGAAGTCGGCGTGGTCGATGCCGGCGCAGTCGGGTGTCGGCGTGATGCCAGCGACTCGCCAGGTCCGAGGGTGGTACCAGACGAGCTCGCGGCGGGCCTCGGCGACGGAGATGGCGTACTCACCGTTCGGCGTGTTGTACATGTTGTACGGATCGATGATCGAGCGCTCGGGACCTGGCCGTCCAGTCCGCGCGTCGAAGGCAATGACGTGGTTCCCGATGTCGTCCAGCGCGTACAGCGTGCGCATGTCGTAAGACGGGACGACGTGCTGCCACTCTCCCGGATGCGGGTACCGCGCCACGACGTCGTACGTCTTGGCGTCGATTACCCAGATCCCGTCGCCCGATCCGTTGTGCGGTACATAGACCAGGGGTCGGTCGCCCCGAACAGGGGCGCTGAGCATGCCGACACCGGCCCGGGCATAGACATCGGTCACGACGCTGGCCCGCGACGTTCGGTTCGCCGACGACGGATTGCGCTGAATCGGGGTGGGGGAGCTCGACGCGTCGGACGTCTTCGACGACGTCGGGGGTGCCCCATCCGCCGACCTACCCGACGTTGGTGCCGTGCTGGTACACGACGCTGCAAGCACCGCGAGGGCGCCGGCGAGGAGGAGCCCCCGGGCGGGTGCGCGTGTCACGGCCGCAGCAGACGTGAGGCGGTCACCGGCTGAAGTCCACGCGCGGCTAGGTCCGCGAGGATCGCGGGCATAGCCTCAACCGTGACGGCATGCCCGAAGTGCATGCTCACCACCGAGCCGGGACGGGCGGCGGCGACGTTGGCACGCACGGCCCTCACCACTGGATCGGTGTAGTCCAAGGAGTCGACGTCGTACGAGAGGCATACCGGGTACCCAGCTTTCGCCGCCAGCCGACGGACCAGGCGGGTCGGAGTCTGTGCCTGCGACTGCCGAAAATGGCTGCCGACCGAAGCCACGGCCGCCTCCAACACGGCGCGGCAGCCCACGATCTCGGCAAGGGCGTCCGGCGGGGAGAGGTTGTTGATGTCCAGGTGTCGATAGGTGTGGTTGCCGAGGTCGTGCCCGGCCGAGAAGATCTGCCGACCCAGCGATGGATGCTGCGCCAGCCAGGTGCCGACGGCCAGGACTGTCACCTTCGCGTCGTGCGCGGCGAAGATGGCCAGCAGCTCACGAGCGATGGCCGGGTCACCGCCGCCGTGAAACGTCAGTGCGATCTCGGGCCTCGTGCGCGGTCCGTGCGCGACAACCGCGGCGATGGCGACTGCCACATCGGTGGAGGAAGGCGAGGGAGCGGTCGTAGCCGACGAAGTGACCGGCACCGAAGCGTCAGTCACCCTCGGCGTGGTACCCGCTTGCTGGGCCGTCGACAATTCCGGCGCACCCGGGCGGTCACGGCTGCATCCGGCGATCACCGAGGCCGCGCCACCAAGGGCGGCCAAGCCCAAGAGCGTCCGCCGACTGACCGTCACGCAATCATCGTGTCAGGGTCGTGCTGAGACGCGCCCAACTCAGGTGACCACCCGAGGCGCGCTTGCACTACCGGCTCAATCGAACCCTCGACAGATATAGGTCTCGCTCTCCGTGCCGCGACTCGGGCGAGCGGCGGGTGATGCCGGTCCCGTCACCATGACCGTCCGACGTCCGAAATTTGCCGCTGTCATCGGTTTATCGGGCCAACCTGTCCGGCTCGGTGTTGGAACCCGCTAGCTCAAACAACTGACAGACGTCGCCGGGGGCTTGTTTTCAGCCGTCGTCGCCGGCTGCTTGCGCTTGTCCGGCTCGCGCTATCCCACCGACCGCGGGCGGGAGGCGCTGACACCGAAAGGGCTCGCCCGCTCACGCCGCGAGATTGAGTCTATGAACGAACTGTGCACGAGTACGGTATGAATTATCGCTTCAAACGCTTATCGAGCACTTTGCCCGCAAGCACATTGGGATCCAATGTCCACCGAGGGCGAGCGACCGTGTCGGAGGAGTTCCCATGATTGGACGAAAGCTCGCAATCGCAGGGCTCGCGATCATCGGTCTCTCGACGAGTGTGGCTGTCGGTAACCCAGCCTCGGGCAAGGTCGCCGCGCCACGTGCCCATCCGGCCACCGGCGTAGGGTCGTGCACGCTCAAGGGTTGGACCCCGAGCACCGATCCCGAGGACGCTAAAAGCCTTCCGTTGGGAAAGCGGCCGCAGACCTACCGGCCGGATGACTACAACTGCACGGGCGCCAAATTCGCGCCCAACGGCGCTGAGTTCGCCAAGTTCCGCCAGCCGCACGATTTCCGCGTCGGCCGCGCATCGAAGAGCGGAGCGCAGCCGGCGACAACCCGAGCCGCTGCGATCAATCCGCTGGCTCCGTACTTCCCGCCGTTCACCCACTTCGTGATCCTGTACCGGGAGAACCACACCTTCGACGATTACCTAGGCGACTGCGCGACCACCATTCAGGCCGGCTGCAACGGGGTCGTGGAGAGCACGAACCACATCAGCTCGGTGCCCAACCTGCACACGCTCGCCAAGACCTACACGCTGGCCGACGCGTACAGCACAGGAACGCAGCCGCCGAGCGGCCCGAACCACTGGTGGCTCTTCTCCGCCCAGTCATCGTCGAACTCGCAGCAGCAGCCCTACCCCACCGCCGGCGGCACCCAGTTCGACCGCTTCCTGAAAGGCGTCACCGGCCCGACCGGCGAAGGCACCGACCCGTGCGCGACCCAGGCCGGTACGTCAACCGGAACCAGCCCGTACACGTTCGTCATGAACGGCGACTTTTACTGGATGCTCAGCACGGGCAGCGGCGAATGGCGAAACCCCGGCACCGGGAAACCCGAGGTGCTGCCGGCCAACCGTCCCGGAACGACCATCCCGGAGGAGCTGACCTACAACAACTACACCTGCAAGGGTCAGAACGATCCAGACCAGACGATCGGCACGGGATTCGAGAACTTCGTGAGTGCGCACGGCTTGCCGGCGTACTCCTACGTTGAGCTGTTCAATGACCACCCGGGTACGTACCAGGATATTCCGACGAACGACGCGGTTACCAAGCAGATCACCGACTCGATCATGAGCAACCCGTCATACAAGGACAACACCGTCATCATCGTCACCGAGGACGACACCCAGAACGGCAACAACGGCCCCGACCACGTCAGCAACACCTACCGTGTGCCGCTCGTCGTCGTAGCTTCGCCGCTGTACATGAAGCAGCACTACATCACTCACGTCGCCTACACGACGAACAACGTGCTCGCCGCCATGGAACGCACGATGGAGAACGTCCACCCCGGCATCATCAGCCCCACCGACAGCCTCGGTCTAGGGACGTACCCGATGACGACGGGCGACCAGGCCGCCCTCGGCGATCCGCTGAGCGCCTTGTGGCTCCAGGGCGCCAGCCCGCTGACCGCCGCGGCATCCGCGACGCCGACGACTGGCAACTCTCCGCTGAGCGTGTCCTTCACCGGCTCGGCGACCGGCGGCACTGCGCCGTACTCCTACAGCTGGAACTTCGGCGACGGCTCGGCGGCGGGCACGGCGCAGAACCCAAGCCACACCTACACCGCTGCATGTACATGCATCGCGACCCTCACCGTCACCGACAGCGCATCGCCGGCGGCGATGACCAGCGCGACCACAACTGTCACCGTCAGCGGCGTCGGCAATCCGCTCACAGCGACTGCCTCGGCCACGCCGACCTCCGGCCAGGTTCCGCTGGGCGTCGCGTTCACCGCTACAGGTACGGGCGGCACTCCGCCCTACCGCTACAGCTGGAACTTCGGCGACGGCTCGACTGTGAGCACGCTACAGAATCCGAGCCACACCTACGCCAACGCCGGTACGTACGCCGCGACGCTCACCGTCACCGATAGCTCGTCGCCGACCGAGACGGCCACCTCGACCGTCACAATCACCGCCTCCCCCATCGCAGGCACTCCCCCGGGCGCGCCGACCGGGCTGACCGCTACTGCCGGTAACGCGCAGGCATCGCTGTCCTGGACCGCGCCCGCCAGCAACGGCGGCGTTTCGATCACCTCATACCGCGTCTACCGGGGAACCTTTCCCGGCACCGAGACGCTGCTCACGACAGGGGGCTGCAGCAGCCTCGGCGTCGTGCAGTCATGCACGGATAGCGGGCTCACCAACGGCCAGACCTACTACTACAAGGTCAGCGCGGTGAACTCCTTGGGCGAGGGCGCAAGGAGCAACGAGGCAAGCGCCGCGCCGACGGAATCCACCTGTCAGCCCGCGCAACTCCTCGTCAACCCCGGTTTCGAGACAGGGTCCCCGACGCCGTGGTCGGCCACCACTGGTGTAGTCAGCAGCAACACGCTGGAGCCGGCGCGAACCGGATCGTGGAAGGCCTGGCTGGACGGTTACGGCAGCGCGCACACCGACACCCTGTCGCAGACCGTCACGGTGCCCGCCCATTGCGGCACTGCCCAGCTCACCTTCTGGATGCACATCGACACGGCCGAAACCACGACGACGTCGAAGTACGACACCTTGAAACTCCAGCTGCTGAACTCGTCGGGCACGGTGCTGGCGAACCTTTACACGTACACGAACCTGAACCACAACACCGGCTTCAGCCTGCACAGCTTCAACCTCTCGGCCTACACAGGGCAGCCGATCACGCTGAAGTTCACCGGCACCGAGGACTCCACCAGACAGACCTCCTTCGTCATCGACGACGCCGCCGTCAACGTGGGCTGATTGCCGGTCGTCGTGGGACGGGCCTTCGTAGTCGACGGTAAGGCCCGCTATGGAGTTGAGGATGGCGCGGGCTTCGGCACGTTGGCTGTTCGGGACGCCGTAGGTCATCGTAGTAAAGCTAACTTGACAATGTGTGACTGCGTTCGCGAGCAACTCACGCGGAAGTGCTGGTCCCAGGCCGAAATGGCGAGCCTGCTCGGGGTGTCTCGGCATACCGTGATCTCGATCGAGAACGGGCGCTATCTGCCGTCGTTGCCGCTGGCATTCCGGGTCGCCGCACTCTTCGACCTGCCGATCGAGAAAGTCTTTAGCCAGAAGCTCCGAATGATGACGGGACCGTCCCATGATGAACTCAGTACCTCCCAGACTGCGCAGACCGCTCATCGTCCTTGTCATCGGCGTCCTTGCGCTCGTCGTGATCGGCGCGATTCACGGCTGGGCCGCCGTCGCTTACATCACGCCGATCGTCACAGTTCTGGTGATCGGTTACTACGTGTGGGGTGGCCGCGACAGCGATCTGGCGGCCATCATCCGATTCGAACCTGACGAGCGGCAGGTTGACCTGCTCATTCGGGTGGAAGCGCTAGTCGGGCGGGTTCTGAGCATCGCTGTCCTGGTGGCATACATCATCGCTATCAGCACACACGTAACACTGTGGCCGTTCGCCGTCCTGCTCGCAGTACCTGTAGCCGCAGGAGCCATCGGCTGGGCGTTCTACCATGCACGGAACAACAGCAACCCACCACAACCCGCACGAGATTAGGCCCGACTCACGTTCGTTGAAAGCCGATCATGCGGCAGATGGGTCACGCGGAGATGCCGCGTGAAGATGACAGGTCGCGAGCGCCTCGGGCCTACACCGCCGAAGTCGCGGCGCGAAGAATCGCCAGGCCAGCGCGAACGGTAGCGGCGGCGCCGCGTTGGTGCGACGCTGACATCGTGGGTGAGCGACCCGGCGTGGTTTCGTCCCAGTTTCGGGCTCTTATTCTCACAGGCCTGCCGATGGGTGCCCTGATCTTTGTTGTCGGCGCGTGGCAGCTCGACGGCGCTGGCAGGGTCCTCGTGGCAGGCATGGGGCTATTCGTCTTCACCTACGCCGCGATCGCAAGCTCGGTCATCACGGTCCTGATGCGACGACGCCGCGGGCGATAGCCCCGCCCCGCTCGTCCTTCGCGATGCCAACTCCGCGCCGCTACCTGGCTACCGGATCTGCCGCAGATGGTGCACGATCCTGTCGATGTGCGAGCGCTGCCGGGGTTCACGATACTAAGGCGGTGGAGCCGCAAGGGTGGGTCACGCTCGACGTTGAGTCGCCAGCCGACTCATCGGAGCCGCGATGGCGGGTTCGCGTTGCACCTCTGCCCTGGCGGAAGAAGTGGTTCGATCGGCGGCTGGCGCAGGCGGACGTGACGCCGCCTGACGGGTCGTTCTACCACGTGCGGGTGCTGCGCAACGTGCCGTTTCGGCAGAGTCCGCTTGGTCCGTTGGACAACATGCTGCCCATGCACATCACGTTGCCGGTTCTGCTCGGCGCAAATGCGTATATGCGGGGCCGAACCGGCTGGGTCGTAGAGGTTCTCACGGCTGAAACGGCGTGGCGGGCCAAGCGGGTGATCCATATCCGGAGGGTCCGAGGCGGGGCCGACGTCGCTGACACTGCCATCGAGCTCGCCTTGGCGGTCAAACGCGGGGAACGGCCGTGGGACGACGACGAACCCATCGGCACTTTTGTTCGCTTACGCCGGATCATGCACTGGGACTAGAGATCCGGTCATGCCGCGTTGTGTCCCGCGTGGTCCTTATCGCTGTCGGCGGTGCCGGATGATGTCGAGTCCGAAACCGGCGCCGTCTACCAACGCGGACTTGGCCACGGTCACCGCTCGCGCGTGGCCACGGACGGCGGAGTACTCGGGAAGGCTGCTGATCTCCGGGGGCGTGGTCGTGAACTGCACAACGAGCTGATCACCGACCGAGTGGTCGACCCGTGCACCACCGAAGCTCGACGGATACTGCGCCAGCAGCGTCGATGACAGAGCGTCGTCAAGAGGCTGCCTCGCGACGTCCGCCTCAGCCTCTGCGATCGGCACGTTCCGGGTTGCAGCAAGCTGATCCCGCCGCCGGGTCCCCGGCCGTTGAGACCGCAAGCCCGTCAGCCAGTGCCCGACCGGCAGGCGTCAGCATCACCGCCAGCGTTAGAGCAATAACATGCGCCGAATGCGCGCCACGGAGTGCCGCCACGCACCGCACGAGTTCCGATCTGTTCGCGAGATGGTTTACCAGGCATGAGGCACTCCACGTTGGTGTCGTACGGCATACCACCAAGGAAGGCACAGGTAAAGGAATCGTTAAGCTACTTGCAAAAGATCCAATGGTCCGTGCGGCCGCCCAAGACGGACACCGAACTGCCTCTAGTCCCCGGAATTGCTAGGCTCTAGCTGGAGCCGCCTCGGAGAATCGAACTCCGGACAACCTCATTACGAGTGAGGTGCTCTACCGACTGAGCTAAGGCGGCGCACGGGCTGCCCCGCGACCGGATGAGTCTATCGGGTGCGCCGCGACCCCGATTGCACAGTCCGGGAGCGCGGCGACGGGTCAGTCGGGGCGGCTGTCGTAGGCCTTGCGCGACGAGCACACCGAGGCCAGCGCGCACTTGCTCGTGCTGCCGTCGGCGGCCATCCGCACGACGACGCTCTCGCCCGGCACGTTGTGGCCGACGACCGTGCCGTCGCCGTCCGGAGTCTCGACGCTCTCGCCCACGGCCGGGGCCTTCTCGGCGAAGTCCTGGTACAGCGGGTGCTCGTACTTCAGGCAGCACATCAGCCGCCCGCAGGCGCCGGAGATGCGCAGCGGGTTCATCGGCAGGTCCTGGTCCTTGGCCATCCGCACCGACACCGGCTCGAAGTCGACCAGGAACGTCGAGCAGCACAGTTCGCGCCCGCACGAGCCGATGCCGCCGGTCAGCCGGGCCTCGTCGCGGGCCGACAGCTGCCGCAGCTCGCACCCGGCCCTTCAGCGTCGCCGCCAGGTCGCGCACCAGGGCGCGGAAGTCGACGCGGTGCGGGGCGGTGAAGTAGATGCGTGGTCTCGTCGTCGCCGGCCACGTAGTCGACGCCGCTGAGCTTCATCGGCAGGTCGTGCTCGCGGATCAGCCGCTTGGCCGCGACCCGGGCCGCCGCCCGCTTCTTGCGCGATCGGGCGGCCGCCTCGAGATCGTCGGCGCGCGGCCATTCCGACCAGCACGCGGCAACCCGCCGATGTCCTCGCTGACCCACTGCGGCGCCCACATCACCTCGGCCACCTCGGCCCCGTCGTCGGTCGGGTACAGCACGTGCTCGCCGACCGCGGGCGTCAGCTCGCCCGGGTCGGCGTAGTACAGCCGGCCCTGGCGCTGGAAGGCCACCGCGCACACCATTCCCACGGCGGCCACCCTAACCCGTGGGACGCGGATCAGGCTCAGGGCAGGCGCAGGGCGGCGGTCATCGCCTCGACGGCGATGCGCGGCTTGACGTTCAGCTCCAGCGCCTCGCGGCAGGCCAGCACGGCGTCGAGGCGCTGCAGCACCCCGGCCGGATCGACGCGCAGGGCCACCGCGCGCACGTCGTCGGCGAAGTCGGGATGGGCCGGGCGCCACCGTGCGAGCGGGCCTGGACGAGCAGCACGTCGCGGTAGAACGCGGCCAGATCGACCAGCGCCCGGTCGAGGGCGTCGCGCTGGGTGCGGGTCGCCCGGGACTTCTGCCGCCGCTCGAGGTCCTTGATCGCCCCGACCATCCCGCGCGCCATCGTCGCCGTGCCCTTGCCGGTGCCGCCGGCGCCCAGCGCCGTCTGCAGCGCGTCGGTCTCGTCGGCGTCCAGCTCGTCGGCCATCGCGGCCGCTTCGGCCTCGGCCGCGCCGACCAGGTGGTCGGCCGCGGCGAGGCAGGCCCGCAGCGACGTCAGCGACGCCGGAATGGCCAGCACCTCGGCCCGGCGGTCGCGGGCGTCGGCGTCGCGGGCCAGCCGGCGCGAGCGGCCGATGTGACCCTGCCCGGCCGCGGCGGCCCAGTCGGCGCGTGGCCGCGTCGAGCCCGTCGCGCTGCAGCACCGCGGCCACGGCCGCCGCCGGCGGTGTGCGCAGCGACACCAGCCGGCAGCGCGACCGGATCGTCACCGACACGTCGTCCGGATGCGTCGACGGCGCGCACAGCAGGAACACGGTGCGCTCGGCCGGCTCCTCCACCGCCTTGAGCAGGGCGTTGGACGCCCGCTCGGTCAGCCGGTCGGCGTCCTCGATGACGACGACCTGCCAGCGGCCGAGCGCCGGGCGGCGGGCGGACGCGCCCACCACCGCCCGCATCTCGTCGACCCAGATCGACAGGCCCTCCGGCACGACCGGCCGCACGTCGGGATGGCTGCCGCGCCCGGACCGTGCGGCAGGCCGCGCACTCGCCGCAGCCGATGTCGTCGTCGCGCTCGCACTGCAGCGCGGCGGCGAACGCCCGCGCCGCCACCGACCGGCCCGAGCCGGCGGCCCGGTGAACAGCCAGGCGTGCGTCATCGCGCCCGGGCTGGCCGGCCGGTCGTGGGTCGATCTCGGCGGCGGCCTGCGGCCGCGCCGCGCAGCACCGCGACCGCCTCGTCCTGCCCGACCAGCGCGTCCCAAACCGCTCATCGGCTCGACCGGTACGGCTGCCGACGTCATGGCTGCACGGCTCGGGCGGTGGTGGCTGGTTGCACAGGCCGTCGACCGCGACGTAGCGGATCTCGGCGGCGATCTCGTCGACCGGGCGGGTGGCGTCGACGACCAGGTAGCGCCGCGGGTCGGACTCGGCCAGATGGCGGAACGCCTGCGCGCACCCGCTCGTGGAACGTCGAGCGGCTCGCCCTCGAGCTTGTCGGCGGCCGCGCGGCCGTGCGCGCGGGCCAGGCCCGACGCTGGCCGGGATGTCGAGCAGCACGGTCAGGTCGGGCCGCAGCCCGCCGGTGGCCCACCGCGACACCCGGCGCACGTCCTCGACCGTCAGCTCGCGGCCGGCGCCCTGGTAGGCCAGCGACGAGTCGACGAAGCGGTCGGTGAGCACCACCTCGCCCGGCGTCGAGCGCCGGCCGGATCACGGTGTCGACGTGCATGCGCCCGGTCGGCGGCGAACAGCAACGCCTCGGCGCGCGGCGTGAGCCGGCTCGGTGCCGTGCAGCAGCAGTCGCGGATCTGCACGCCGACCGGCGTGCCGCCCGGTTCGTGGGTCACGCGTGACGTCGCGGCCGGCCTCGCGCAGGGCGGCGGCCAGCAGTTCGATCTGGGTCGACTTGCCCGAGCCCTCGCCGCCCTCGAACGCGATGAACACGCCGCCGCTGTGCATCCGCCGCCGGGCCGACGTGTCGCCGCGCATCGACATCTTCAGATCGGTCCACACCGACAGCTGCTGCCGGTCGTCCATCTTGCGGTAGGCGAGCAGCCCGGCCAGCAGGGCGAGCAGGCCGCCGACGATCAGGACGATGCGGGTGCCGTCGACGGTCGCGTGGATGCCGACCCAGGCGATGTGCCGCCTGCCGACCAGGCCGACGACGAACGGCACCGCGGCCAGCGCCGACGAGCAGCACGACCCGGATCAGCGACTGCAGCAACGCGAAGACCCGTCCGCGCATCTCGTCGTCGACGTCGGTGCCCAGCAGCGTCGTCGCCGGCCAGGTAGGCCACGCCGGCGCCGAAGCCGACGCCGATCACGAAGATCATCGCCAGCGCGACCTGCGGCATCAGCGCGGTGAGGATCAGGCACAGCGCCGACGAACACGATGGCCAGGCCGAACAGCCGCCGACGCGACAGCTCGCGGGCGATCAGCGGCCCGAACGCCATGCCGGAGCCGAGCCCGACGAACACCGAGCCGAACAGCACGCCGTAGGCCGCGTTGCCGCCGCCGAGGCTGCGTCACGAACGTCTTGCCGGCGCCGATGACCGCGCCGCCGGCCGCGAACGCGCCGACCAGGCCGATGATCAGGCCGCCGACCAGCCGCGAGTGACTTGATGAACGACGCGCCCTCGCGCAGCAGGTAGAGCAGGCTGGGCTGTTCGTCGGGCCGCTTGCCCTGGCGGTTGCCGCTGATCTCGCTGATGAAGTAGACGACGATCGCGCCGAACAGGAACGTCGCCGGCGTTGAAGTACAGCGCCAGGTTGACCGGCTGGGCCTGGAAGAAGTCCAGGTGCCGGCCGAGCACCTTGGTGATCAGCGACAGCACCGAGAACAGCGCCGGCGCCGAGCACCGGCGTCAGGCCGTAGGTGGTGATCAGGCTGAGCTGGTTGGCCGCCTCGATCTGGTCGCGGCGGACCAGGTTCGGCACCGACGCGTCCTTGGCCGGCATCCAGAACAGGCTCAGGCACTGGATGAGGAAGTTGGCGACGTAGAGCCAGGCCAGCGTCTGGCGGGAGTCGACGACCAGGTGGGCGAGCGGGATCGTCAGGAACAGCACGAACCGCAGCGCGTCGGTGACGACCATGGTGCGCCGGCGGTCGAACCGGTCGGCGAACGCACCCGGCGAACGGGCCGAGCACGATGGCCGGCAGCAGCTGGACGACCAGCACGCCGCCCAGGGCGTAGTTCTGCGGCGCGGTAGCCGTGGGCCAGCGACGTGGCCAGCGCGGTGATGGCCAGCAGGCCCAGCCAGTCGCCCAGGCTGGACAGCGCGGTGCAGTACCAGAGCCGCCGGAACGGCGTCACCCGCAGGACGCCGCGGATGGCCGCGACGTTCGAGACACCCGGAGGCGCCGCCGCCGCGGCAGGTGTCTCGGCGCGGCGCCGGCGGCGCGGTCGGCGCTGATGGGACCCCCCTCGGGCGCGTACTGACCAGATCCAGCCTATCCGCGGGCAGCCTGACGTGGCCGCCGACCATGTCCGTGCGGCTCGCTGTGCGCGACCCTCAGCCGGCTGCCGGTGCTCCGGTCGGCGGCGAGCAGCAGCGTCGCGCAGCGCGTCGACCAGGGCGTCCTGCTTGGCGGCGCGGCAGCGCGGCCAGCAGGTCGTGCTCGGTGTCGAGCAGCGCGGCGAAGGCGGCGTCGACGCGGCGCCGGCCGGTCGCGGTCAGCCGCACCCGGACCAGCCGGCCGTCGCGCGGGTCGGGGTGGCGGGAGACGAACTTGCGGGCGGTGAGCCGGTCGAGGCGGCTGGTCATCGTGCCGGAGGTGACGTGGGTGAGCGCGCACAGTTCGCCGGCGGTCAGCTCGAACGGCTCGCCGCTGCGGCGCAGGGCGGCCAGGACGTCGAACTCGTGGGCCTGCAGGCCGTGCTCGACGAACGCGTCGGCCCGGCGCTCGTCCAGGACGCGCGGCCAGCCGGCTGACCCGCGACAGCACCTGCAGCGGGGCGACGTCGAGGTCGGGACGCTCGCGGCGCCAGGCCGCGACGATCTCGTCCACCTCGTCGTGCATGGCTCCATGGTGCCATATCTCTTGACTTCAAGATATATTCCTTGACGTCGAGAGGATTGCCGATGCGCTGGGACCCGGTCGCAGTACGCCCGCTACGCCGACGAGCGCGGCCGCCCGTTCTTCGATCTGCTCGGCTCGCATCGAGCATGCCGCGCCGCGCCGTGTCGTCGACCTGGGCTGCGGGCCGGGCAACCTCACCGCGCTGCTGGCCGAGCGCTGGCCCGGCGCCGCCGTCGAGGGCATCGACTCGTCGCCGGAGATGATCGCGCGGGCGTCGGCCGCGTCGAGCGGCGTGACGTTCCGCGTCGGCGACGTGGCCGACTGGTCGATGCCGGCCGACGCCGACGTCGTCGTCAGCAACGCGACGCTGCAGTGGGTGCCGGGGCACCGAGACCTGCTGCGGCGCTGGGCGCGACGCGCTGCCGGCCGGCGGCTGGCTCGCGTTCCAGGTGCCGGGCAACTTCGGCGCGCCGTCGCACGCCCTGATGCGCGCGCTGGCCGACGTCGCCGCGGTGGGCGCCGCTCGTCGGCGGACGTGCTGCGGCACCACGACGCGGTCGGCTCGCCGGCGGAGTACGCGACGCTGCTGCTCGACGCCGGGCTGAGGTGCGACGTCTGGGAGACGACGTACCTGCACCTGCTGCACGGCGCCGATCCGGTGCTGGACTGGGTGCGCGGCACCGGGCTGCGGCCGGTGCTGGCCGCGCTCGCCGACCCGGACGAGCCGGCGCGGAGTTCGAGGCCGAGTACGCGGCGGCGCTGCGCGCGGCCTACCCGCCGGCCGGCACGGCACGCTGTTCCCGTTCCGCCGCATCTTCGCCGTCGGCCACAAGCCATGACGATCACGGGCTACGACCACGTGCAGGTTGCGTTGCCGGCCGGCGGTGAGGCGGCCGCGCGGGCGTTCTACGGCGCGGCTGCTCGCGGATGACCGAGGTGGCCAAGCCGCCGGCGCTCGCGGTGCGCGGCGGGTGCTGGTTCACGTCCGGCGCCGCGGTGCTGCATCTCGGCGTCGAGGAGCCGTTCCATCCAGCCCGCAAGGCTCACCCGGCGTTCCTGGTCGACGACCTCGACGGCTTGGCGGCCGCGCTCGCCGCGGCCGGCCACGCCTGCACGTCGCAGCGACGGCCGAGAGTCCCGGGCGTGCGCCGCTTCCACACCTTCGACCCGTTCGGCAACCGCCTCGAGTTCCAGCAGGCCTGACCGCCCGGACGGCTACTTCTCGGCCGCGACCTTCTTGGCCGCCGTCTTCGGCCGCGGCCTTCTTGGCCGGCGCCTTCTTGGCCGGGGCCTTCTTCGCGGCCTTCTTCGCCGCCTTCTTGGTCGACCTTCTTCGCCGGACCCCGGGCCCGGCGGTCGGCCAGCAGTTCGGCGGCCCGGTCGACGGTGATCTCCTCGACCGAGTCGCCCCGGCGCAGCGACGCGTTGGTCTCGCCGTCGGTGACGTACGGCCCGAACCGGCCGTCGCTTGACCACCATCGGCTTGCCGGACGACCGGGTCGGCGCCGACCTCGCGCAGCGGCGGCGCGGCCGCGGCCCGCCGGCCGCGCATCTTCGGCTGGGCGAACAGCGCCTGGGCCTCGTCGAGGGTGACGGTGAACAGCTGCTCCTCGGTCGTCCAGCGAGCGCGAGTCGGTGCCCTTCTTGACGTACGGCCCGTACCGGCCGTTCTGCGCGGTGACGTCCTCGCCGTCGAGCTCGCCGAGGCTGCGCGGCAGCGTCAGCAGCCGCACGCGCCTCGTCCAGGGTGATCGTGTCCGAGCGACATCGACTTGAACAGCGACGCCGACTTCTCGCCGTCGGTGACGTACGGCCCGTAGCGGCCGGACTTCGCCGTCACCTCGCGGCCGTCGGCGGTCGCTCGCCGAGCTCGCGGTCGCCCGACGGCGCCGACAGCAGCTCCTCGACCTTCTCGGGCGTCAGCTCGTCCGGCGCGCAGGTCCTCGGGGATCGACGCCCGGTCGCTCCTCGGTGGTCGCCGCGCTGCAGGTACGGCCCGTACCGGCCGACGCGCACGACCACGCCGGTGTCGCCGAGCGGGATCGAGTTCACGCCGCGCGCGTCGATCTGCTCCAGCCGGTCGGCGATCAGCCGCTTCAGCCCGCCCTGGGCCGAGATGCGCTGCGAGTCGGTCGGCGTCCTCGGCGCCGAAGTAGAACCGCTGCAGCCACTCGACGCGCGAGCGCTCGCCCGACGGCGATGTCGTCGAGGTCGTTCTCGACCGAGGCGGTGAAGCCGTAGTCGACGAGCCGGGCGAAGTAGCGACTCGAGCAGCCCGACCACCGCGAACGCCGTCCACGACGGGACCAGCGCCGGGCCCTTCTTCCAGACGTAGCCGCGGTCCTGGATGGTCTGCATGATCGAGGCGTACGTCGACGGGCCGGCCGACGCCGAGCTCCTCCATCGCCTTGACCAGCGACGGCTCGGTGTAGCGCGCCGGCGGCGAGGTGGTGTGGCCGTCGGCCTCGAAGCTCGCGCGCGTCCAGCGCGTCGCGCGCGCGCCAGTTGCGGCAGCCGCTTCTCGGCGTCGTCCTTCTCGGCCTGCGTCGTCGGTGTCCTCGACGTAGGCGCGCAGGAAGCCGGGGAAGGTGATCGTGCGCCCGCTCGTCGCTGAACTCGGCCCGCTCCTCGGCCACCGACTCGCCGGCGATGCCGCACCGACACCGTGGTGCCGACGGCGTCGGCCATCTGCGAGGCGAGCGTGCGCTGCCAGATCAGCTCGTAGAGCCGGAACTCGTCGCTGAGACAGCTGGTTGGCGACCTCGCCCGGCGTGCGGAACGTGTCGCCGGCCGGGCCGGATCGCCTCGTGCGCCTCCTGCGCGTTCTTGACCTTGCGGGTGTAGGTGCGCGGCCTCGGCCGGCACGTACGCGTCGCCGTACAGCTCGCGGGCCTGCGACGCGCGCCGCGGCCAGCGCCGTCTCCGACAGCTTCGTCGAGTCGGTGCGCATATAGGTGATGTAGCCGTTCTCGTACAGCCGCTGCGCCACCCGCATCGTCACCGCCGACGACCAGCGCAGCTTGCGGCCGGCCTCCTGCTGCAGCGTCGAGGTCATGAACGGCGGGTACGGGCCGGCGCCGGTACGGCTTCTCCTCGACGCCGGCGGACCTCGAACGGCCGGCCCTCGAGCCGGGCGGCCAGGCCGCGCGCGCCGGCCTCGTCCAGGTGCAGCACGTCGCCGCCGGCGCCGGCCGGTGGCGGCGTCGAAGTCGCGGCCGGTGGCGATGCGGATGTCGTCGAGCGCGACGAGGGTCGCGGTGAACGTCTCCGGGTCGCCCGGCTTGGGCGACGGCCGGCGCGAACGTGCCCTCGACGTCCCAGTACTCGGCGGTGTGGAACGCCATCCGGGCCCGTTCGCGCTCGACGACGATGCGGGTGGCCACCGACTGCACCCGGCCGGCCGACAGCTTGGGCAGCACCTTCTTCCACAGCACCGGGCTGACCTCGTAGCCGTAGAGCCGGTCGAGGATGCGGCGGGTCTCCTGCGCGTCGACGAGGTGCTCGTCGATCTCGCGCGGGATGGCGACCGCCGCGGCGATCGCGCCGGGCGTGATCTCGTGGAACACCATCCGGCGCACCGGGATCTTCGGCTCGAGCGTCTGCACCAGGTGCCAGGCGATCGCCTCGCCCTCGCGGTCCTCATCCGTGGCGAGGTAGAGCTCGTCGGCGTCCTTGACCAGCGCCTTGAGCTTGGTGACCTGCTGCCTTGCGGTCGGGGCTGACGACGTAGAGCGGCTCGAAGTCGTGCTCGGTGTCGACGCCGAGCCGGGCCCAGGCTCGCCCTTGTACTTGGCCGGGACGTCGGCGGCGTTGCGGGGCAGGTCGCGGATGTGGCCGATCGAGGCCTCGACGACGTAGCCCGGCGCCGAGGTAGCCGCCGATCGTCTTCGCCTTGGCCGGCGACTCGACGATCACCAGCTTGGTGCCCGTCTTCGCGCCCTTGCCTGCCACGTCCACTCCAAGTCTCGTGCTGGTTGCGATCTTCCGTCGTGGACGGCCGCACTCGTCGCGGACCGTACTCCACCGCACCTTCGCGACCGGCCTCAGCGTGGCCATCGGCCAGCCCTGCTCGCGCCCCGGCCGGCGGCTCGCCCAGCAGCTCGACCAACCGCCGGATCCGCTTGAGCGACGTCACCCGCCAACCGGGCCCACCGCGGCGCCGAGATCGACACCGCGGCCAGGCCCAGCCGGGACAGTTGGGCTCCGCCCGCGAGGTGCACCGCATCGTCGGGCTCGGCGGTTGCCAGCAGGTAACCGACCTCGTCCGCATGCCCGGCCGTGATCGCCCACAGCCGCAAACCGCCGGGCGTCGAGCACGAATTCCGCGCGGCGGTCCCTCGTTCGCGCCGCGGGTCCATTGTGCGGCCAGCGCGACCAGCTCCGGGGAGAACGCGGTGCGCGCGGCGAGTCCGCCCTCGGCCGCCGACCACCGCGTCGGCGCAATCGACGCCGCGGGCCTGGTAGGCGCCCGGCGAGCGCGTCGGCCCGCCACCGGTCGGCGACCACGACCGACAGCCGCGCCCCGCCGCCGAGCGCACCCAGTGCCCGCCCCCGAGCAGCACGCCGCCGAGATCGTCGAGCGTCGGCTCGGCGACGGCGGCCCCGAAGAGCGAGAACTGCGTCATGGCGCTCCTGTGTAGCAGAAAGCGACGGGCGGCCCTCGCCGAAGCCAGGACCGCCCGTCAACCGCTTGGCGTCAGGCCGCGTTGGCCTCCACCGGTTCCCGCTCGGCCGGGCTGGCGCCCATCGACACCCTGCGCCGCTTGGACACGATGACGGCGGCGGCGATGATCGCGAACGCCACGATCCCGGCCAGGATGCGCAGGCCGGTCGATGCGTGCTCGCCGACGGTGAACTTGACGACGGCCGGGGCGATCAGCACCGACACCAGGTTCATCACCTTGATCAGCGGGTTGATCGACGGCCCGGCGGTGTCCTTGAACGGGTCACCGACGGTGTCGCCGATGACGGTGGCGGCGTGGGCGTCGCTGCCCTTGCCGCCGTGCACGCCGTCCTCGACCATCTTCTTCGCGTTGTCCCAGGCGCCGCCGGAGTTGGCCAGGAAGATGGCCATCAGCACGCCGGCGCCGATGGCTCCGGTGAGGTAACCGGCCAGCGGGCCGATGCCGAGCAGGAAGCCGACCGAGATCGGCGCGAAGATCGCCAGCAGGCCGGGCGTGGCCAGCTCGCGCAGCGAGTCCTTCGTGCAGATGTCGACGACCTTGCTGTAGTCGGGCTTCTCGGTGAAGTCCATGATCCCGGGCTTGGTGCGGAACTGCTCGCGGACCTCGAACACGACCCGGCCCGCGGCCCGTCCGACGGCACTGATGGCCAGGCCGCTGAACAGGAACACCACCGCGGCGCCGATGATCGACGCCGAACAGGTTGTTCGGCTGCGACAGGTCGAGGCTGAACGACAGCCGGGTCAGCTTGCCAGCGCTGTCGAGCGCGCCGGTGCCGTTCTTGAGCGAGTCGATCGCGTCCTGCCAGGCCTGGTTGAACGAGCCGAACAGCGCGGTCGCGGCCAGCACGGCCGTCGCGATGGCGATGCCCTTGGTGATGGCCTTGGTGGTGTTGCCGACGGCGTCGAGGTCGGTCAGGACGCGGGCGCCCTGCTCGTCGATGTCGCCGCTCATCTCGGCGATGCCCTGGGCGTTGTCGCTGACCGGACCGAACGTGTCCATCGCGACGATGACGCCGGCGGTGGTGAGCAGGCCGCAACCGGCGAGCGCGACGGCGTACAGCGCGACGAACGTGCTGCCGCCGCCGAGCAGGAACGCCCCGAACACGGCGGCGCCGATGAGCACCGCGGAGTACACGGCCGACTCCAGGCCGAGCGAGATGCCGGCCAGGATGACCGTGGCCGCACCGGTGAGCGAGGTGTCGGCGACGTCCTTGACCGGACGGCGGACGGTGTCGGTGAAGTAACCGGTGAGCTGCTGGATCAGCACCGCGAGCACGACGCCGATGAGCACGGCGCCGATCGCGACGACGCGCGGGTTGCCCGACGCACCGGCCACGTGCCCGGTCAGCTTGCTGAACTTGCTGGGCAGGAAGATGAACGAGGCGATGGCGACGAGCACGATCGACGCGCCGGCGGTGAGGAAGAAGCCGCGGTTGATCGGGACGAGGCCGTTGCGGTCACTGGCGCGCAGCTTGGTGGTGAGGATGCCGACGACCGAGCTGAAGATGCCGATGGCGCCGATGATGAGCGGCAGCAGCAGGCCCTTGGCCCCGAAGGCCGTCTGGCCCAGGATCAGCGCGGCGACCAGGGTCACGGCGTAGGACTCGAACAGGTCGGCGGCCATGCCGGCGCAGTCGCCGACGTTGTCGCCCACGTTGTCGGCGATGGTGGCGGCGTTGCGCGGGTCGTCCTCGGGGATGCCGGCCTCGACCTTGCCGACGAGGTCGGCGCCGACGTCGGCGGCCTTGGTGAAGATGCCGCCGCCGACACGCATGAACATCGCGAGCAGGGCGCCACCGAAGCCGAAGCCCTCGAGCACGGTCGGCGCGTTCTGGTTGTAGGCGAACAGGACGACGCTGGCGCCGAGCAGGCCCAGGCCGACGGTGAGCATGCCGACGATCCCGCCGGTGCGGAAGGCGACGTGGAAGCCGCGCTCGCGGCCGCCGCCCCGGGCCGCCGCCGCGACCCGGACGTTGGCCCGGGTGGCGAGGGTCATGCCGATGTAGCCGACGGAGGCCGAGAAGACGGCGCCGACGATGAAGAACAGGGCCCGGCCGAACTGGACCGAGAACCCGCCGTGGTTCACCGGCAGGAACAACAGCAGGATGAACACGATGACCGAGAAGACGGCGAGGGTGCGGAACTGCCGGTTCAGGTAGGCGGCGGCGCCTTCCTGGACGGCTTTCGCGATCTCCTGCATCTTCGCGGTGCCCTGGTCCGCCTTGAGAACCTCCTTGACGAGGCTCCCGGCGAAGGCCAGGGCGAGCAGGGCGATGACGCCGATGACGACGACTAGCCCTCTCTCACCACTGGAGATCGCGGGTGCGGCGATCATTACGTGCGCGGCCATGCAACTCCCCTAATGTCATGCCTCGGATCGCTGAGTACTGAGCAACTCGGCGGCGTCAAAGTGCGCGTGCCGCGGGTGTACGCGCGCGCACGGATTTGCCGGAGTCTAACCCGAATCTGAGAACCGGCCTGGACCCGGGTGCCGGGCTGACCGAGCAGGCGCTCGGTCAGGCCGAGTCGGGCTGCGGGGCCAGGCTCTGCACGGCGGCGTCGACACTGGGATGGATCTCGAACACGTTGTCGAGGCCGGTGATGCGGAACAACTTGAGGATGCGGCCGTCGTCGCAGGCGATCGGGAGTCCGCTGCCGGCCTCGACCGCGGCGTTGCGGGCGCCGACCAGCACGCCCAACCCGGTGGAGTCGAGGAAAGTCACCGCGGTCAGATCGACCACCACACCCTTGGCATCGGAATCGACGAGGTCGCTGAGTCCGTCGCGCAATTGCTGGGCCGAGGAAATGTCGGCCTCGCCGCGGACGCTGAGGACGGGGTAGCCGCCCACGGTCTGCTGCGACATCGAGAAGTCCACCTGATTCAGCCCTTCGTCTGCGTCGGATCGGCTCCAGGCCTGTGCAGGACTGGGCCGACGCGGCAATCGTCCCACAAGCGCGCCACAAGGGGTGGCGGGCCGGGCTGGCCGGGGCTGGCCGGGGTTCCCGGACCCTCCGCAGGGCCGAACCCACCGCCTGGGGCTGGGCGCCGCATACCCCCTGGCCTCCCGGCGGCCAAGACCCAAGACAGCGGGGCCCACATCTGAGGGATGGCCGTCATGGCCGAGCACCGTGACCTCCCGCGCCGCCGCGGTAGCCGTTTGCGGCCCCGCCAGCGGGGGTAGTGAGTCGATGAACAGTCAGTCAACAAGCTCGTACGAGGAGTGACATATGCCGACCGAGAAGCCGTTGGCCGTAGTGACCGGCGCATCGAGCGGGATCGGATACGAGCTGGCCAAGCAGTTCGCGATCCACGACCACGATCTGGTCATCTGCGCCGACGACGACGCGATAGAGACGGCCGCGCGGGAACTGCGCGACATCGGTGCGCGGGTCGAAGCAGTGCAAGCGGACTTGCGCAGCGACGACGGGGTGGAGCGGCTCTACGGGGTGGTAGCGGCCGAGGACCGGCCCGTCGCGGCCATCGCCCTGAACGCCGGGGTCGGTCAGGGGGGCGCGTTCGTCGACAACGAGCTGTCCGATGTCCTGGCGATCATCGACCTGAACATCCGCGCAACGGTCCAGCTGGCGAGGCGGTTCCTGCCCGACATGGTGGCGCGCGACGCCGGCCGGATGCTCATCACGTCGTCCATCGCGTCGACCATGCCCGGTGCGTTCCAGGCCGTCTACAACGCATCCAAGGCGTTTCTGCAGTCGTTCGCCGTGGCCGTGCAGGATGAACTGAAGGACACCAACGTCACCGTCACCTCGCTGATGCCCGGACCCACCGAGACCAACTTCTTCCGGCGCGCCGGGATGGCCGAGAACACGAAGGTCGGCCGCAGCGGCAGCAAGGACGAGGCGGCCGAGGTCGCGCGCCAGGGGTACGAAGCCCTCATGAGCGGGAAGAACCGGGTCGTTGCCGCGTCGGTGACGACCAAGGCTCAGGAGCTCATCGCGAGTGTCCTGCCCGACCGGGTCAACGCGGCGATGCACCGCGTGGTGGCCAAGCCCGACCGGTAGCGGGAGACCGTCGGTCAGCCCATCGTGAGCAGCAGGGGACGGTGGTCGGACACTTCCGGAGTCACGACGACGTCGAAGTCGAGCACCGATACATCGTCCGAGACGAGCAGATAGTCGGCGTAGCGGACGGGCTTGGCGTAGTGGGACGTGCGGGTGTCGGCGAAGCCCCGCGACGTGACCAAGTCCTGGAGGCCGAGCCCGGCCAGGGCGTCGAACAGACGGCTGTCGGGCAGCACGTTGAGATCGCCGCAGACGATCAACGGCTCGTCCGGACGCCTCAGCCGCCCGATCAGCTGGACCAGCGCATCGGCCTGGGCGTCGCGAGCCGGGCTGTCGCCCTTTCCGGCCTCGTCGCGCAGGCCGTGCAGCTGTACGACTGTCATCGCTCGGTCGCTCGGGTAGTCGTACAACCTCAGCGCGTGCGCGTTCCGGGGCCGGGGGTGCGGCCCGAAATCGTGGGGCCGGAAGGCGCCGTGCACGAAGTCCAGCGCGGCACCGATGACCGGCGTCGTCGACCGCACGAAGGTCGCCAGTCCGAATTGCTGCCAGTGGGGCACCTCGCCGTCGAACAGCCGGCCGCGCGAGGTCGGGCAGAAGAATCCGTCGTGGTCCGCCAGCACGGCGCGCAGCTCGCCGTAGAGGTCGGTGCGTTGCTGGAGGCGGACGGGACCGTCTGCATAGGTCGACCACTGCGATCGGGTCCCCGGCGCGCGCGGCACTTCTTGGAGGCAGTAGACGTCGGCGTCCGCGGCGACGAGGTAGTCGAGGAGGTCGGGCTGCAGCGTGCCGCCCCAGACGTTCAGGCTCAGTATGCGCACGTGGGCCAAGTATGCCGCGCCGTCCGGGGGACGCCGACCCGGGCCGGACATCCGGGCCCGGCGGATTTCGTCCTCGACGGTCACCCGTTCGCAGCGCCGGTGACCACGTGCAGTAGTGGCGCGCGTCAGCTGGAAACGTCTCCTGAGATGCAAGGCTGGCCCGATGCCTCGGCCCACGAAGCGGTCGGTCAAGCACAACGAGGGCAGAGGGGGTAAGCGTTGCGTGATCTCCTGGACCGCCTGCTGGCCGGAACGGCACCCGATGCCCAGCCCCTGACCCACGTCGAGGAGCTGCCCGCGCGGCCGGCGGTGCCGGCCGAATGGCCGCCCTGGGTGCCCGACGGGCTGCGGTCGCGGTTGACGGCGCACGGCATCGCGGCGCCGTGGGCCCACCAGGTTGCGGCGGCCGATACCGCATTTTCCGGCCGGTCGGTGGTGATCGCGACCGGCACGGCGTCGGGCAAGTCGCTGGCCTATCAATTGCCGGCGCTGACCGCCCTGGCTGCGGACGACCGGGCCCGGGTGCTGTACCTGTCGCCGACCAAGGCCCTGGCCGGTGACCAGTTGCGGGCGTTGAGCGAACTGGGCCTGCCCGGGCTCCGTGCGGCCACCTACGACGGTGACACGCCGTTCGACGAGCGGGACTGGGTGCGGGCCCACGCCAACTGGGTGCTGACCAATCCGGACATGCTGCATCGGGGCCTGTTGCCCGGACACGCCCGCTGGGCGTCGTTCTTCCGGCGGCTGCGCTACGTCGTCATCGACGAGTGCCATGCCTACCGGGGCGTGTTCGGCTCGCACGTGGCCCAGATCCTGCGCCGGCTGCGACGCGTCTGCGCGCTGTACGGGACGGCGCCGACGTTCGTCCTCGCTTCGGCGACCGTTGCCTCGCCGGCCGAGTCGGCGACGCGGCTGGTCGGCCTGCCGGTCGAGGCGGTCACCGCCGACGGGTCGCCGCACGGGGCGACCGTCTTCGGGCTGTGGGAGCCACCGTTGACCGCGCTGCGCGGCGAGCACGACGCGCCGGTGCGGCGCGCGGCCGGCGCCGAGGCCGGCCGGCTGCTGGCCGACCTGGTCGTCGAGGGGGCCCGCACCCTGACCTTCGTGCGCTCCCGGCGAGGGGCCGAGCAGACGGCGCTGACGGCCCAGCGGCTGCTGCGCGACGCCGGGCTGGCTGAGCTGGCCCCGCGGGTCGCGGCCTACCGGGCCGGGTACCTGCCCGAGGAGCGGCGGGCCCTCGAGGCCGGGCTGGCCTCGGGGCGGCTGCTCGGGGTCGCGGCCACGAACGCGCTGGAGCTGGGCCTGGACATCAGCGGCCTGGACGCCGTGGTGCTCGCGGGGTTCCCGGGGACCCTGGCGTCGCTGTGGCAGCAGGCCGGCCGGGCCGGGCGGGCCGGGTCGGCGTCGCTGGTCGTCTTCGTGGCCCGCGACGATCCGCTGGACACCTATCTGGTCCACCATCCCGAGGCCGTGTTCGGCCGGCCGGTGGAGGCGACCGTGTTCGATGCCCACAACCCGTACGTCCTGGCGCCGCAGTTGTGCTGCGCCGCCGCCGAGCTGCCGTTGCGCCCGGATGAGCTGGACCTGTTCGGCGGACCGGCGGCCGAAACCGTGCTGGCCGATCTGGTTGCCCGCGGGGTGCTGCGCCGCCGGCCAAGCGGGTGGTACTGGACCGCGCGGGACCGCCCGAGCGCCGACATCCGGGGCACGGGCGGACCACCCGTGGCCATCATCGAGGCCGCGACCGGTTCGCTGATCGGAACCGTCGACGCGGGGGCCGCGCACGCGACCGTGCACACCGGCGCGGTCTACCTGCACCAGGGCCGCTCGTTCGTCGTCGACGAGCTTGACCTGGAGCACAGCGCCGCGCTGGTGCGCCCGGACGAACCCGACTGGACGACCGCGGCCCGCGACGTGACCGATATCGCGATCGTGTCGACGGCGCAGTCCCGACGGCACGGCCCGGTCAGCGTCAACTTCGGCACCGTCGACGTCGCCAATCAGGTGGTCAGCTATGTGCGGCGCCGGATCAGCACGGGCGAGGTTCTGGAGGAGGTGCCCCTCGACCTTCCGCCACGCGAGCTGCGCACTCGCGCCGTCTGGTACACCGTGACCCCGGGCGCACTCGACGCCGCCGGCATCGACCCGGGCGAGGTGCCGGGCGCGGCCCACGCGGCCGAACACGCCGCCATCGGGCTGCTGCCGCTGTTCGCCACCTGCGACCGCTGGGACATCGGCGGCGTCTCGACGGCACTGCATCCCGACACCGGCGAGCCGACCGTGTTCGTCTACGACGGTCATGCCGGGGGCGCCGGATTCGCCGAGCGCGGCCACGGCACGATCGCCGCATGGCTGGGCGCCACCCGCGAGGCCATCGCGTCGTGCGAATGCCCCACCGGCTGCCCCTCGTGCGTGCAGTCGCCGAAGTGCGGCAACGGCAACGACCCCCTCGACAAGGCCGGCGCCGTAGTGCTGCTCGACGTCGTCCTGGCCGAACTCGACCACGGCTGAGCACACCGTCCCGCCCGTGCGCTCGCAACCACCTCCCGCGCCCCGACCACCGGCAGTCGCACCCGCAGGCTGAGCCGCACGGTCACTGTCCCGCTGCGCTCGCCCGGATCCAACGTGGGCGTGCAGAGCAGGACAGCAGCCCCATTCGCAGCCGCGATGCGCACCGCGGTCGAGCAGATGTCCGGGCCGCTTCCGACCCCGATCCGCCCGGCCGCGGCCAACGCGGCCAGGTCGGCCGCAGACTCGGCCCGATGCCGGGCCAGCACCGCCTCGGTCCGCAGCACACCCGCGAAAGCGAGCGCGACCAGCAGAGCGCAGCCGGACACGACCCAGATGCTGGCGGACCCGCGCTCGCCGTCGACGCGCCTCACGGCGGCACCGACGGCTCGACCGCGGCCACCGCCCGCTCGGTGACCGTCAGGCTCGGCAGCCACCGGGCCAGCGGATGGGCGGTGACTCGCGCGACAGCCACGACCTCGTCACCATCGGTGCTGATGGCGACCGAGACGCCGGGCGCGGCGTGCTGGGCCAGTTGCCGGGCCTGGCCGGGGTCGCCGCGGGCGGCCGCCCGGGCGGCTTCGCGCGCCGCGTCCTGGGCCCGGACCCGGACGCCGGCCACCGACACCGCACTCACGGCCACCGCGAGCACCAGCATCAAGACCGGCAAGCAGGCCGCCAGCTCGGCCGTGACCATCCCCCGGTCACCGCGATCGGACTACACCGCATGAAGCGCCGACTGCACGATCGAGCTCAGCGCCGACGAGACGGCCGGGCTCTGCACCACCTTGTAGAGCACGACCGCGAACGCGACGGCCGCGACCGTCCCGACTGCGTATTCGGCCGTCGTCATCCCGGCCTCGACCGAGGCCCGGACTCGCTTTGCCTGCTGGACGATTCGCTTGAAGAGGTTCATGCCGACCAGCGAATCGTGTTCGTCCATGTCGCGGCGGCGCACACGGCCCAGGTGTGGACAAACGGCGGAGTGTGGACAACGGATGTCGACCGTCGGCGCCCTGTGCTACCGGCGATCGTCGGCACGTGACGATGCGCCGCTACGCCGGGTCCGCGGGCAGGTGCCGGCGAACAGGGCACACTGGGCCTGCCGGACCGGCAGACCACGTCGCGAACCGGCCGACCGGTCGCTTCCAGTCTCGGCGCGCTGCAGACCACCGCGGAATCCAGCCGCGAAACACGAGTCGGTCAGCAGCCCAGCTCAGTTCGCGCTCAGTGCGCGTTGTTTTCCCAGCGCTCGGCCATTTCGGCCCACGTCGGTGGCGGACCGGTAAGCGGGCCGCCCTCGGTGTTGTGCATGGCTTCGAGCAGCAGGTCCAGGTAGCGGTGCCGCAGCTGTTGGGTGCGCTCGCGGTCGAGACAGACGCACGGTCATGACCATCTCAAGAATGAGCCCGATGTCGCCGACCGTGAGATCCGGGCGCAGAACGCCGGCGTTCATGGTGCGGTCGAACAAGGCAATGTTGAGGTTCTGGCCGCGCTGGGCCGCCGCGTACAACTCCGGCGTCGGGGTGAACGTGCCGGCCAGCCGGTGCGCGAGGGACTGGGTGTCGGTGTCGATGACGCGGTGCGTGAAGTCGACGAAGACCTGCCACGGGTCGCCCGAATCGGCCAGCGCCGCTTCGACGGTCTCTATGTAGCGGTTGAGGCTGGTCGCGGCCAGTTGGCGCAGCAGCGCTTCCTTGCTCTCGAAACGGCGATAGAGCGCGCTGATCCCCACCCCGGCATGTTTGGCGACCGCCGAGATCGGTGCGCCCGGGTCCGCGATGAACACCGCGCGCGCCGATTCCAGGATCCGCTCATCGTTGCGGGCCGCTTCGGCGCGGCGACCGTTCAGCGGGGCTGAGGCGGTGGGCATGCCAGCGATTTTAGCACTGGAACGAATCGTTCCGTTCTGTTATTGTGGAACGGAATCATTCGTTCCGTCGCTCTGGAGGTCACGATGACCACAACTCTCGACTCGACCGTCGGCCCGGCCGGGTCCGCTCCGCCCGTGGCCCGGCGGTGGCTGGCGTTCTCTGCTGCGCTGGCCGCCATGTTGATGGAGCTCCTCGACGCCACCGTGTCGAGCACCGCGGGCCCCGCGATCCGGGCCGGGCTGGGCGGAAGCTACGCCGACCTGCAGTGGATCGGAGCCGGCTACACCCTGGCGTTGACGGTCGGGCTGCTCACCGGGGGCCGGCTCGGCGACCTGTTCGGTCGCAAGCGCATGCTGCTGATCGGGGTAGCCGGCTTCACCATCGCCTCGCTGTTGTGCGCGATAGCGCCGTCGGTCGGCCTGCTGATCGCCGCCCGGATCGTGCAGGGCAGCGTGGGCGCGCTGATGGTCCCGCAGGTGTTCGGCGTGATCCGCGACCTGTTCCCCCCGGCTGAGATGGGCAAGGCCTTCACCGTGCTCGGCCCCTGCGCGGGCCTGACTGCGGTGGTCGGCCCGATCCTGGCCGGGCTGCTGATCGATGCCGACGTGTTCGGCAGCGGTTGGCGGATGGTGTTCGGCATCAACATCCCCGTCGGCGTGTTCGCGTTCGCCGTCGGCGCCCGCTACCTGCCGAACGTCGCGTCGGTGGCAAGCGTGCGCCGCCTCGATGTGCCGGGCACCCTGCTCGCCGCTGCCGGAACCGGCCTGCTGGTCTACCCGCTCGTCCAGGGACGCGAACTGGGCTGGCCCGTGTGGTCGATCGTGGCCCTCGTCGCCTCGGTGCCGGTGCTTGCCCTGTTCGGCTGGACCCAGGTCTGCCGCCATCGCTCGGGAAAGACCACGCTGATCGAACCGAGCGTCTTCACCAAGCGTTCGTACGTGTCCGGCGCTGCGTTCGCCACGATCTTCCTGGCCTCGATGGGCGGGGTCATGTTCACCCTCGGCGTGCTGCTGCAGGTCGGCCTGGGCTTCACGCCGATCCACGCGGCGCTGACCACCGCACCGTTCGCCCTCGGTGGCTTCATCGGCTCCGCCGTCGGCGGGATGACCATGACGAAGCTCGGTCGCACCGTTGTGCAGGGCGGCATCGTCGTGATGGGTACGGGCATCGGGTGGCTGTACCTGGTCATCGGACACGCCAGCACGTCCATCGGCAGCTGGGCGTTCTTCGCGCCACTGCTGCTCGCCGGCGTCGGGATGGGTTCGGTGTTCGTGCCGGTGTTCGACATCATCCTCGGCGGCGTGGACGACGACGAGATCGGTTCTGCCTCGGGCGTGTTGCAGTCACTGCAGCAGCTGGGCACCTCGCTCGGCATCGCCGGGGTCGGCACGCTGTTCTTCAGCCTGCTGGGCCCCGACACGGCGAAGATCGACTTCGTGCGCGCCGCGCACCACACGATCATTGCCGTGCTCGCCCTCGTCGCGCTGGCGACGGCACTCGCGACGCTGCTGCCCAAGCACGCCCGCGGGGACGGAGCCGAAGGACCAGCCGCCGCAGCCGAAGTCCGTGGCGTCGAACTTGAACCGATGGCTGCCTGACCAGAGGATTCGGGTGATCCCCGCCGCGAGCAGCGGCGGGGATCACCTGGATTACGTCGCCGACGATCGGGAGACCACGACGTGACCGAGAACCTGACAACCATGACGGCGGACCGGGTCGTCGCGCAGCGGCTGCGGACGCAGCGACTCACGTCGGCACCGGTCGCCACCGCCGCCGATGCGGTCGAGCTGCTCACGTGCGTGCAGGCCCAGGAGCGCGACCACGCGTTCTTCTCGCTCTCGCTGCGCAGCGGCGACACGACCCACGATGCTGTGCGCGCCGGGTTCGACCGGGGCGAGTTCGTGCGCACCCACATCCTGCGTCCCACCTGGCATTTCGTCCGTCCGGCCGACCTGCGCTGGATCCTCACGCTGACCTCGCCGCGGGTCGAATCCTCGATGGCCGCCATGCTGCGCGGCCTCGGGCTGGACGAGACCCGTGTCGTCGATCGCGGCCTGGACGTCCTGCGCGAACTGCTCACCGACCGCCGCTACCTGACCCGCGCCGAGATCGGCCTGGAGTTCGCCGCCCGCGGCAGCGCGCTGCCCCAGCCCGGCGGCCCGCTCGGGCATCTGTTGATGATCGCCGAATTGCGCGGCATCATCTGCAGCGGCCCGCTCAAGGGCGCGCACCACACCTACGCGCTCGTGGACGAACTCGTCCCGCCCACCCAGAAGCTGGACCGCGATGAGGCGGTGCGCAGGTTGGCGCACCGGTTCTTCGCCGGACACGGGCCCGCGTCGGTAGCCGACTTCACCCGCTGGTCATCGCTGCCCGCCCGCGAAACCCGCCGCGCCCTGAGCGACCTCGACCACCTCCTGGAGCGCGTCACCGTCGAGGGCGTCGAGCACTGGTTCGACCCCACCGCCGTCCCCCGGGCCGGCCGGGCGGCAGCGCCAGCCTGGCTGCTGCCCGTCTATGACGAGGCGGTCCTCACCTACCGCGCGACGAGCTTCCCGGCGGCGCCGGGCCACCCTTACGCGGACCGTCCGGACCCGTTCTGGGCGCCCGTCATCCACCGTCGCCGCAACGTCGGCCTGTGGAAACGGACCGTCGGGCGGGGGCGAGTCACCGTCGAGACGAGACTGG
Organism: uncultured Actinomycetota bacterium; assembly: GCA_963713245.1. Taxonomy (GTDB): domain Bacteria; phylum Actinomycetota; class Actinomycetes; order Mycobacteriales; family Jatrophihabitantaceae; genus CAVQKZ01. The sequence continues at coordinate 1,592,909 of CAVQKZ010000001.1, read as the reverse complement.
CATCCTCGCTCGAGGCGCCCGCGCGCGGCGACGTCGAGGCCGCGGCCGCTCGCCTTGCGGACTTCCTCGGGCTGAGGCTCGACTACATCGAGAGCAGCGGCACGCCCAGGCTATGGGGCGGCCCACCGCGGTGACCGCGTATCGGCGTCGACTGGGACCGGCAACTCCAGTTTCAGTCGCGGCGGCCAGTGGCGGCAACGCTGATTTCGGATACCGCCGCTAGGGCGTCGAGCAGCCCGCCAGCGGCCGAGATCTTCAGCTCCGGGTACCTGTCCGCGGTCATCGGGCTCCGGTTGACAGACGATCGCGAGGTCGTGGTCAAGGTCCGTCCGGACTCGCCGCGGTTAGCGGCCTGCGTGGAAGTCCAGCGCCACATGTTCCAGGCCGGTTATCCGTGCCCCGAACCGCTCGCCGGCGCCGTCCCCTTCGGCGCGGATGTCGCCACCGCGGAGGCCTACGTCCCTGGCGGCGCCGTGCTCCCGAGCGCGGAGCACGCGGCCCGGGCCTTCGCTGATGCGTTCGCGCGGCTCATCGCGCTAGCGCCCCGGCCGGCCGAGGTGGCGCCGCTTGATCCGGCGCCGTCGTGGGCGGCCTGGAACCACGGCGGGGACGGGCTGTGGCCGTGTCCGGAGGACCGTGCCGTCAACCTCAACGACGTGGCCGGTCCGGACTGGATCGACGAGGCGGGACGCCGGGCCCGTGACCGGCTGCGAGCCGGCGAGGCCGAAGCCGTGATCGGCCACTGCGACTGGCTGGCCGGCAACCTGCAGTGGAGCGGAGACGAGCTACTGGTGGTGCACGACTGGGACAGCGTGACCGCTGACAGCGAAGCCGTCCTCGTCGGCTTCGCCGCCGCGCTGTATTCGACCGCGAGCGCGGACGAGTTGGCCACCGTCGAGGACACGGAACGGTTCCTCGCCGCTTATTGCCATGCGCGGGGCCGGGAGTTCAGCGCCGACGAACTCGAAAGATCGTGGGCGGCCGGCATCTGGACCAGGGCCTACGACGCCGAGTATCAGTACGCGGTCGGCCAAGCCATCACCGCACTGTCCGAGAGTGCGGCCCACGAGCGCCTCCGCCGTACCGGCACCGGCTCGCGACGGCCGTAACCGCTGGCACGTAGAGCCCCTCCCGCTCGGCTCGCACCGCTGCGAGCGTCCTGGTCGGCGCGCCGAGCTTGGCGAGGATGTGCTCGAGGTGCGCGGCGACCGTCCGCGGGGCGATGACCAGCGCGTGCGCGATCTGCTGGTTCGAACGCCCGTCGACCACCAGACCGAGCACCTCCAACTCGCGAGACGTGAGCCCTCGGAGGTCGGGGGCGGGTGCCAGAACGACTGCTCCCAGCGCACTACCCGGGGCCTCGCCCGGACTGGCCAGCACGGTCACCCGCACGTGCCCGTGCGGGCCGTCGCGTCGTCCGCGGGGCCACAGGAACGACGCGAAGACCTGTCCGCCGGCAATACACCCGCGGGCGAGGTCCAGTACGGGCGAGCCACCGGCGAGCAGGACGTCATCCGGCAGGCCGGGAAGGGGCTGCGTCGCTGAATCGCGATAGAGGACCGCGCCCGCGGTGGCCCGCTTCACCACTTGGGCCGCCACGGCCAGCGAGCGCAGTGGGTCGATCCCGTGGGCCAGAACCGGCGTCAAATTGTGCAGCCGGCGTCGCATCATCGGAGCCGGCGGCTGCTCGCTGCCGAAGAGCACGGCCAGGAACCCGACGTAGCGCCGCTCGGTCGTGAAGAGGGCGACGGCCAGCGCTTCGTGGAATCCGGCGGGGGTGAGGCACTCGGCCCACGTCGGCAGGTCGTTGGCCGGATAGGGCAGATCGGAGGGGCTCAACGGCGGCCGGGCCCGGTCGGCCTGAGTGACCTCGATATCGTGCGCCATCTTGGGGCCACCCAGGTACCGCAGCGTGTCCGCGTCGAGGTCCGCGCTGGCCAGCGGAGCTGTAGCTGCTGCTCATCGGATCGGCGAGGGCGAGCCACGCGGCGTCGAACGGCACGAGGCCGCGTAGCCCGTCCAACAGGTGCTGCGCACGCTCGGGCAAGCGCTCGCTCGACGCCGCGATCTCGGCCAGTTCGAGCCCCAGCGCACTTTCCATCGGATCCCCAGCGCCGCAACGTCAGCACGGGCAGCACGTCGGTTTTCGACGCTGCCGACGCCGGACGTTGGTCACCTACCCGCGGACGAGCAGGAGTAACCACGATCGCCGCGGACGTCGGCCGCGAGGGCGCCGACGAAGGCTGCGGCGCCGGGGAATCCGTTACTGGGCAGCCGATCAGGGCCTCAGGATCACCTTCTCGCAGTGATCCTGCTTGTGCTTGAAGATGTCGTAGCCGTGCGGTGCCTCGGCCAGCGGCAGCCGGTGGGTGATCACCCGGGTCGGGTCGATCTCACCGCGCTCGATGCGCTCGAGCAGCGGACGCATGTAGCGCTGGACGTGGCACTGTCCGGTCTTCAGCGTCAGCGCCCGGTTCATCCAGGAGCCGGCCGGGAACTTGTCGATGAACCCGCCGTAGACGCCGATGACCGAGACGATGCCGCCGCTGCGGCAGGAGGTGATCGCCTGGCGCAGGGCGTGCGGCCGGTCGCTCTCCGACCGGACGGCCTGCTTGGCCCGGTCGTAGAGGTGGACGTGCGCGGCGCCGTGCGTGGCCTCCATGCCCACCGCGTCGATGCACTTGTCCGGGCCACGTCCGCCGGTCAGCTCGAGCAGCGCCGAACGGACGTCGGTGTTCGAGTAGTCGATCGTCTCGTAGCCCTGCGACGGCAGCCATCTCCAGCCGGTACCCGACATTGTCGATCGCGATGACCTTGGCGGCACCGAGCACCCGCGCGCTGTCCATCGCGAACTGGCCGACCGGGCCGGCGCCCCACACGGCAACGACGTCACCGTTGACGATGTCGCACATGTCGGCGCCCATGTAGCCGGTCGGCAGGATGTCGGAGAGGAACAGCACCTGCTCGTCGGACAGGTCGGACTCGATCTTCAGGGGGTTGACGTCGGCCAGCACCACGCGGGCGTACTCGGCCTGGCCCCCGGCGAAGCCGCCGGTGAGGTGCGAGTAGCCGTAGATGCCGGCGACCGGGTGGCCGAACATCTTCTCGGCCAGGCCCGCGTTGGGGTTGGTGTTCTCGCAGCACGACCACATGTCGTGCTGGCAGGCGAAGCAGGCGCCGCAGCCGATGGGGAAGGGGACGACGACCCGGTCACCGACGCGCAGCTTGTCGCGATCGACGCCCGGGCCGACCTCGACGACTTCGCCCATGAACTCGTGACCCATGATGTCGCCCTTCTGCATCGTCGGCACGTAACCGTCGAGCAGGTGCAGGTCGGAACCACAGATGGCCGTCGAGGTGATCTTCACGATCGCGTCGCGGCTGTTGAGGATGGCCGGGTCCGGCACCTCGGTGACCTCGACCTTGTTCCGGCTGACCCAGCAGTTGGCCTTCATGCCGCGACCTCCTTGCGCTCGTCGTCGGTCAGGGGGTGGGCCGGGTGTTGGGGGAACTCCTGCCGGGCCTGCTTGCCGTGCGGCGCGCCGTCGCTGCGGATCACTTCGCCGACCTCGATGACCTGCTTGAACCGGCGCAGGTCGTCGTCGAGCTGTTGGGAGGGCTCCTCGCCGAAGTACTTCGCCACGGCCTTGCCCAGCGCCCCGGCCGGCATTTCGTAGCTCAGGCGCACGTGCACCTCGGTGCCGCGGCCGCCGGGCGCGGGCACGAAGCGCACCTCACCGGAGTTGGGCACGTCAGCGCCGTCGAGCGAGCGCCAGGCGATGCGTTGGCCCGGGACCTGCTCGGTCGTCTCGGCGTCCCACTCGACGTCCTGGCCGAACGGTGCGGCGGCCCTCCAGTGGCTACGCCGGTCCCCGGTCACGCGGACCTCCTCGAGGTGGGCCATGAAGGCTGGGAGCTGGTCGAGCCGGCTCCAGAACTCGTACACCTCCTCCACGGGCTTGGTCACGGTCGTGGTCGAGTGCAGTTCCATCGATGTCCTCCTCGTCGTCCGGGTGATCGCTGCGTAGAGATCGGTGACCGTGATGACGACGGTGGCCGCACTGCCGAGAGCAGTGCGGCCGAGTCCGCGTCCGTCGTGGTTCTTCAACGCCCGCCCGAGCAGGGTCAGGTCCATGGCGTCGCCCCCGACCCGGGCCCACAGCCAGCCCGGATGAGGGCGGGCGAGCAGCCCGGCGGCGGCGACCATCTCCCGCGCGCCGACGAGGAGGGTGGCCAGCCGGTGCCTGGGTGCGTCGCCCACCCCGAGGCTGCGGGCGAAGGCCCTCGGCGTGATCAGCTGTGGCGCACCCAGCGCTGCGCTGGCCCATCCCAGCCCGCGCACCAGCGCGTCCTGACGCAGGGACGCGGACGTCTTCGGACGTTCGTCGGGCGAGACGGTGGTCATCGCATCCTCCTTGACCAAGGCAGCATGGTTCAGCCAATCGCGCCGGCGGCCGGACTCGCCATCGGCAGAACGACCGATTGCCCGATGTGTGGTACTTCGGCAACCTGCCGATGGCCGGACCGATCGTCCGGCCGTGAGGAGGCATGCCATGACAGCCGTCGCATACCCGGGACCGCACCGGTGATCCCGCGCGGACCGCGGTTCGAATACCGGTGGCGGGCCAACAGCTTGTGGCTCGTCCCGATGGTGTGCCTCGCGGCGGGCGGCGTTGCTGTCGCGGTCACGCTGACGATCGACGGCGCCGTCGGATACGACCGCCTGCCTAGCACCGTGCTCGGTACGCCGACGGCGGTGCAGACGATTCTCAGCACCGCGGCATCGGCGATGCTGACGTTGACCACCATCGTGCTCACGGTGATGACGCTCGGGGTCCAGCTGGCCATGCAGCAGTTCTCGCCGCGCATCGTCCGCGCGCTGCTCGCCGACGGCCGCAGTCAGTTGGCGCACGGCCTGTTCGCGGCGACGTTCCTCTACTGCATGGTCACCGTCGCAAAGGTCGACGACCAGGGCTCCCACGGCCGGCAGGTGCCGACCGTGACCGTCGCCCTCGCCTACGCGCTCCTGCTCGCCAGCCTGGTGAGCCTCGTCGTCTACGTGCATCACGCGGGGCAGTCGCTGCGGGTGGCGGGGCTGATCGACATCGTGGGTGACAACCTGCACGCGGAGATCGACCGGATGTTCCCGATGGAACGTGCGCCCAGCACCGATGAGCGAACCGTGCCGGCCCCGGACGCAGGCGTCGTCGTCTTCCTCGACGTCGCGGGCCTGATCGAGCAGGCCCAGCGGTCGGACGGCTGTTTCGAGATGCTTGTCGCGGTCGGAGATTTCGTGCCTCGGGACGCGGCGCTGCTGCGATGCCGCGGAGGCACGCTGCCGGATCACGCCGCCATCCGCCGACTGGTGCTGCTCGACAACGAGCGCAGCCACGTGGGCGACGCTGCCTACGGGCTGCGCAAGCTCGTCGACATCGCCGAACGCAGCATCGCGTCCAGCCCCTATGACGACCCGATGACCGCGGTGCAGGCCATCGACAGGCTCCACGACGGGCTGCGGCAACTCTGCTTCCGGCAGATTCCCGGCGGACAGCACCGCGGTGGCGACGGTGTCCTGCGGCTGGTGACTCGCGAGCTCGCCTGGCACGGCTACGTCGCGCTCGTGTTCGAAGAGCTCGTCGGGCTCGGCTCGTCGTCGCCGGTCGTCACCCGTCGCCTGCTCGCCGCGCTCGACGACCTGATCGCCGTAGCCCCGCCCGAACGCCGTCCGCCGTTGGTGGCGCAGCGTCAACGGCTGCTCAGCCGCGCGGCCGACGCGGGGATCGATGCGGTGCCTGACGTGCAGGGCTTGGGCGCGGGTCGAGACCTCACCAGCGTGTCGCCGAGCCCGGCCTCGTAGCGCGGGCGCGGCTGGAGGTCAGCTACCTCTGGTGTTACTCCGCGCTCAGGTTGCCGGCGAACAGCCACACCTGGGGCGCACCGGGCCGGGCGAACGCGTCGGGAACCGGCCGGCCGGTGCGCTCGCCGACCTCGGCCACCGTGGTGACCTCCTCGGGCGTCCAACCGTGCCCCGCTCACGCTATCGAGCGGCGCCGGACCGCCTCACTGCCCGTCACGGGAGGTGGGTGCGACCAGGCAGTCGAGCCGGCCGGTCTTGATGTCGTACTCGTAACCCGAGACCAGGATGCGGCCGGAGACGGTCGGCGCGTCCAGGATCGCCTGGACGTCGACCGGCACGGTGTCGACCGGGTCGACGACTGCGGTGTGGCGCAGGGTGGCGTCGTCGAAGCCGAGTTCCACGAATCCCGCCCGCAGCTCGGGGTCGGCCATCAGCGCGGAGCCACAGTCGGTGTGGTGGATGACGGCGATCTCGAACCAGTCGGCGTCCGGCGTCTTGTTCTCGTGCAGGTAGCTGATCCAGGAGAGATCGTCGATGAACGACTGGTTGGCCCGTCCGCCGACCGTCCGGGCCACGATGGCGTCACCGAGTTCCAGCTCCAGGATGGCGGCCGGGTCGACCCGCGGGTCGATGCAGGTGAGGACGTAGATCTGCTTGTTCGGGATGAACGGGATCTGCGGGACCTTGTCCTTCGCGTCCGTGCCGGCGAAGTGCTTGTTGTTGTCCAGGAAGGCGTCGAAGTTGCTCATGCCTACGAGTCTGGTTGTCCGGGGCGGCCCGTAACAGGCGCTACACAGCCATCGGACGCCAGAGTTCGGCCATCACATCGTGGCCGGCGCGGCCCGGCGCAGCTTGCGGTATGCGGTCGGCGTCGTCCCGAGTTGACGGGCCATGTGCAGCCGAAGGTTGGCTGCGGTGCCATGACCGCAGCGCTCGGCGATGTCCTCAACGGACAGCAGCGTCGATTCGAGCAGGCGCTGGGCCTCGAGCAGGCGCTGGGCCGACAGCCACTGCATCGGCGTCATGTCGGTGCGGGTCCGGAACTTGCGGGCGAAGGTGCGTTCGGGCATGCCGGCGTGCCTGGCCATCTGGGCCACCGTGAGCGGGCGGTGCATCTCGCCGACCAGCCAGCCGAACGTCTCCGACAGCCCGTCGTCCGCACTGACCTGGGTGGCGTACTGGGCCTGCCCGCCCGGGCGGTGGGCGGCCACGACCATGCGGCGGGCCACGTTCGCGGCGGCCGTTGCGCCGTAGTCACGGCGGATCATGTGCAGGCACAGGTCGACGCCGGCCGACAGCCCCGCGCTGGTGAGCACCCGCCCGTTGTCGATGTACAGCACGTCTGAATTGACGCGCACGGCCGGGAAGCGGCGCCGGAAGTTGTCGGCCTCCTTCCAGTGCGTGGTCGCCGTCCGGCCGTCGAGCAGGCCCGCCGCGGCCAGCGCGAAGGCACCGACGCACACCGAGGCGATCCGGGCGCCCCGCGCGTGCGCGGTGCGCAAGGCGTCGAGAATGTCCGGGCTGGGGTCGTCGAGTGGCCGGTAGCCGGGCACCACGACCGTGTCGGCGCGGGACAACGCCTCCAGCCCGGCCGAGACCTGAATGCCGAACGGGGAGCCGGTCGGCACCAGACCGGCCGATGTCGAACAGACCTCGAAATCGTAGAGATCGAAGTACGCGTCACCGAAGGCCTGCGCGGCGATGGCCAGGTCGAAGATGACGACCCCGGGCAGCGCGAGGGCGACCACAGTGTGCCGGCCGGTCGAGGCCCGGTTCTGGATCGCCGTCATGCGAACAACGCCCGAACGAGCCGATCGAGCGTGGCCCGGACCTGTACGGGGTCGTCGAGTTCCGCGCCCGCGAGCGCTCCGTCATGGGCCAGGACGAGCACCGACGCGGCATAGCCGGGGTCCGGATGCCCGGCGGCCACCGCGAATTCGGTGACGGTCGCTCGGAACCACGCCCGGTGCTGCTGCACGGATTGCCGGACGACGTGGGCCGGGTCGGGATATTCGGCCGCGGCGTTGATGAAGTGGCAGCCGCGAAAGCCCGGGGCGCAGATCGTCCGGCCGATCAGCCCGACCAGCGACTCGACCGCCTCGGCCGGGCCGGCGCCGGCGGTGGCCGCGGCAACCGCACTGCGCAGGTCGGCGTCGACCCGGTTGAGATAGGCGACGACCAGGTCGTCCTTGCTCGGGAAGTACCGGTAGAACGTCGCCCGGGTGACCCCGGCCTCGGTGACCAGCCGGTCCACGCCGACGGTGTGCAGCCCGTCGCCGTAGAACAGCCGAGTGGCAGTGGACAGCAGTCGATCACGCGCGGGCACGGTGGTGGTGGTCACCGTCCGATCATACCGATCGTTCTACCCGGCGATGCAACCTCGACGGGCGTTTTCGGCGCCAGATCGCTTAATTAGCGCCGATAGCCATCACGATGGCGCCAATCTGTTGCCGCGACGCCTTGGGCCCTACGACAGTTAGCTAGAACGTCCGTTCCACTAACTGGAGGAAGTGCCATGAGCAGCAAGCCCACCGTCGTCCTGGTCCACGGAGCCTTGAGCGACGCATCGATCTGGGCCGGCGTGTCCGGCCGTTTGCAGCAGGCGCAGGCGACGGTGCTGGCGCCGGCGATGCCGATGCGCAACCTTGCCGCCGACGTCGACTACCTGCGCTACTTCCTCGACTCGGTCGAGGGTCCGAAGGTTCTCGTCGGCCATTCGTACGGCGGGACCGTGATCTCGCATCCCGCGTTCGCGGCCGACGACGTCACCGCGCTGGTGTACGTGTCGGCGTTCGCGCCGGACACCGGCGAGTCGACCGGCGAGCTGAACGGCCGGTACCCGGGCAGCAAGCTCGGCGCGGACACGACCGTCGTCCGCGCGACCCCGGACGGCAACGAGCTGTACCTGCGCCCGGAGCACTTCGCGGAGGTCTACGCCGGCGACCTCGACCCGCACACCGTGGCGGTCATGGCCGCGGCCCAACGGCCCATCGACCCGGCTGCGCTCGGCGACAGCTTCACCGGGGCGCCGGCCTGGTCGGTCAAGCCCTCGTGGGCCCTGATCTCGACCGCGGACGCCTCGTTGCCGCCGGACGCCATGCGTTTCATGGCCGACCGGGCCGGCTCCAAGAGCCTCGAGGTGGACGCGTCGCACGCCTCGCCGCGGTCGCGACCCGAGACGGTCGTGGAACTGGTGACCGACGCGCTCGACGCCGGGTGATCAGGCTGGTCAGGACGCTCGACCGGGCCGGGCGCCGCCCCTACGGAGAACGGGCGGCGCTCGCCGTGACCGGAGCCGGCGCCTTCCTGGCGTCGTTCGACGTGTCGCTGGCCAACGGCCTGCTCCCGAACATCGGCGCTTCCTGGCCGTCGCGGTCGGCAGCGGCCCGAGCTTTCCGCAACTCAGCGCCGCGTCGGTGCAGGGTCTGTCCGCCGATCGACTCGCCGCGGCCAGCGCCCTGAACCAGTGCGCGCGGCAGATCGGCGCCGCCCTCGGTGTGGCGGTGGCGGCGTGCTGCGTCCTCGCCGCAATCTGTGCGTCCTGGCTACCGAACGGCTCGCCGCAGCGGCCGCAGTGCCGATAGCAAGTCAACGGACCTGGCGGACCGGAGGGTCCGTGCCCCATGCCGTATCCGCGGTCCACACGGTAGCCGCGCGCCGATGCGCCGTCACGAGGGCGATGCGATCGGCGAGCGACAGCCCGCTGCCGTGCCGCCAGAGGCGGGCCGCCCGTTCGGCATCGTCGGCCGTCACCGGCTCGACGACCAGGCCGTAGCTCAGGAGCACACCCCGTGCCAGCGCCCAGTCCTGGCCGTGGGCGATCAGCTTCTGCGCGGTCTCGGACCAATTGACTGCGCTGCAGGCGCCCCCGGCGAGCAGTTGCCGCTCGACCACGTCGGCGCCGGCCTCGTTCTTCAGGAAACACAGCAACGCGGAAGCGTCGAAGAGATTCACGCCGCGTCGTCGGCCGCTGCTTGGCTTCGACGTTCCGCCAGCAGTTCGCCGACCAGGTCCACATCGGCGAGCCGGTCGCGCAGCAGCGTTTTCGCCTGCTCTCGCGTCAACAGCACCACGCCCGACGGAGTGTCGAGCAGCAGCAGACTGACGCCTGGATCCAGGTGCAGTCGCTCGCGCAGTTCCACCGGGACGACCAACCGACCCCGATCGCCCATCACCACTGGGTACGTCCCACTCATCGACCTAACGTACCACCACCTAGTCACAGGTGGGTCTGGCGATTGGTCAGGAGTCGTGAGCCGATGCGACGTCGCGAGGGCGATGTGCTCGGCGAGTCGCGTTCATCGGTCGACGAGGACGGCTGGCTCAGCCGGCGCGGCGCCGGCCCGGTCCACGGACAGGTGCGGCAGCGCACGGTCGAGCCGGCGCGGCAGCCACCAGTTCGCGCGCCCGAACACGTGCATGGCCGCGGGGACGAGCACCGTGCGAAGCATGAGGGCGTCGAGCAGGATGGCCGTGGCCAGGCCGAGGCCGAACTCACCGATCGGACGCCGCCCGCCGAAGACGAAGGCCAGGAAGACGCAGATCATGATGGCCGCGGCGGCGGTGATCACCCGCCCGGTGGCGGCCTGCCCCACGCGCACGGCGCGATGGTTGTCCCTCGTCGCGCGCCATTCCTCGTGCATCCGGCTGACCAGGAAGACCTGGTAGTCCATCGACAGCCCGAACAGGATGGCGATCAGCATGACCGGGAGGAACGCCTCGATCGGCCCCGGCCGGCCCAGCCCGAGTGCCGTTGACCCCCAGCCCCACTGGAAGACGGCCACGACGACGCCGAACGATGCGCCGGCGGCGAGCAGGTTCATCACGGCTGCGGTCAGCGGGATGACGACGCTGCGGAAGGCGAGCATCAGCAGGATGCAGCCCAACAGGACTACGACGGCGATGAACAGCGGCAACTTGGCGGACAGGACGTGGGCGAAGTCCTGGAACGTCGCGGTCTGACCACCGACATAAACGTGCAGGCCGGTACCGGTCTCGGCGCGGGGGATGACGCCGTGCCGCAGGTGGTCGATGAGATCGGCCGTCTGATTGGACTGCGGCGACGTCGTCGGGACGACCTGGACGACCGAGATGGCGCTGCCGGGTGCGGGCGGCGGCGCGGCCACTGACGCCACGCCGGGCACGGACTTCAGCGTCAAGACCAGACTGTTCAACGCGGTCTGGTCGGCGCCACCGGGCGCCTGAGCCACCAGTTCCAGCGGCCCGTTGTGGCCGGCGCCGAAACCCTCGGCCAGCAGGTCGTAGGCCTTGCGCGTGGTGGCGGAGGCCGGGTCGTTGCCCTGGTCGGACGACCCCAGCCGGATGGCGAACGCGGGGATGATCAGCGGGACCAGAACGGCCAGCGCCAGCCCGCTGAGCAGCACCGGCCGGCGTTGCACGACCGCGGCCCACCGGCTCCAGCCCCCGGCGGTGCTCGCGGCCACGCCAGGTTCGGCCGACGGTTCGGCCGACGATTCGCCCGCGCGGGCGCGGCGCTCGCGACGGCTCAGGACCCGGACGCCGAGGAGACCGAAGACGGCGGGCAGCAGCGTGATGGCCGCGGCGACGGCGAACGCGACGATGACGGCGGCAGCGACGCCCACCCCGGTGAGGAAGCTGACCCGCAGCACGAGCAGGCCGAGCATGGCGACGGTGACGGTCCCGCCCGCGAACAGGACGGCTCGTCCGGACGTGTTCAGTGCGGTCACCGCGGACTCCTCCGGGCTCAATCCGGCTCGGAGCCCGTCGCGGTGCCGGGTGACGATGAACAGGGCGTAGTCGATGCCCACGCCCAGCCCGATGAGCGCGGCCACGGTGGGGGCGAGCGAGTTGATGGACAGGACGTTGCTCAGCAGCCGGATCGTCTCGACGCCGGCCCCGAGCGCGAGGATGGCCGAGATCAGCGGGATAGCCATGGCGAACAGCGACCCGAACGCGATCACCAGGACGATCGCCGCGGCCAGGATGCCGATCGCCTCGCTGCCGGCGGCCGGGCGGCCTTTCAGGCTCTGGAAGCCGAGGCCACCGAACTCGACCTGCAGCGTCGAACTACGCGCCGTCGAGCCGGCATCGACAACGCGCTGGAGGTCGCCGGTCGTCAGCTGCTGGTTGGGCTTGACGAAGCTGACGGTGGCGAAGGCCGTGCGGTGGTCCGGGCTGATCTGGTTCGGAGCTCGGGGGGCGTAGGGGCTGCCGACCGACGCGACCCCCGGCAGGGCGGCGACCTTGCTCACGAGCTCGCGGACCTGGGCGCGCACCGGCGGGTCGGTGACCGTGCCCGCTCGGGCGTGGACGACGATCGTGTCATCACCGCCCCGACCCTGCAGGCCGCTGGTGCTCAGCAGTGACTGGGCCCGGCTCGACTCCGTCCCGGCAATGGAGAATCCGGTGGCGTAGCCGGTCCCCAGCGTTTTTCCGGTCAGAGCGACCCCGCCGAGCAGGACCAACCAGATCATGAGGACCAGAACGCAGTGCCGGAAACACCAACGAGCCAAGCCAGTCATGACACGCTCCCACTATCTAATCGGACGATCGGTAGATAAAATCTAGACCGCTGATCGATGACTCCGCAATGGCTAATCGGACGATCGATAAGTTCTTCACAGGTTCACGGAGGCAGCCAGCATGGCCAGAACCACGGGCAGCAGCGCCCCGGACACTCGGGCCCGGATCCTGGAAGCGGCCGTTGCCCTGCTCGGCGAGCGGGGCTTCTCCGGCATGTCGATCCGCGACCTGGCCGAGCGGGCCGGCATGACGACGGCCGCGCTGTACTACCACTTCGCCGGCAAGGACGAGATCCTCGACGCCCTGTTCGGCCCGTGCCTGGACGGGCTGCGCGCGATCAGCGCCCCGCCGGGCGCCGACCAGGCCCGGGACCTGCTCGAGCAGCTCATCGACCTCTTCGGCGGCCAGGGCCGCTCCATCCAAGCGGTGATGAACGACCAGTCCGCGATGCGGCACGTCCTGACCACCACCGACTTCCCGGCCGTCATGGGCGGGCTCACCCGGGCCATCGCCGGCAGCGACGACCCGCACGACCTCATCCGCGCCCGCTGTGCCCTCGGTGCCCTGCAGCGCGGGCTCGCGGTCCCGCCCGGCCCGGCCGATCCGGCGGCCGGCGGGCCCACGCTCGACCCGGCCGACCGGGCCGTGGTCATCGCCGCCGCCCTGGCCGCGCTGCACTCCACGCCCTGACGTGCGGCCGCAGGCCCTCTAGTTCGGTTCGCGCGAGCGCGGCACGACCAGTCCCGATTCGTAGGCGGTCACGACGGCCTGGGTCCGGTCGCGCAGGCCGAGCTTGCTGAGCACCCGGCTGACGTGCGTCTTCGTCGTCTCCTCGGTGATCACCAGCCGCGCCGAGATCTCCTGGTTGGACAGGCCTTCGGCCACCAGCCGCAGCACCTGCGTCTCGCGGGGCGTGAGCGCGGCCAGCGCCGGGCTGGGTCGCCCGGCCGCCGCGGGCCGCTGCCGGGCGAACTCGCTGATCAGGCGGCGGGTCACCCCGGGCGCGAGCAGCGCCTCGCCGCCGGCGATGATCCGCACCGCGTCGAACAGCCGTTCGGCCGTGACGTCCTTGAGCAGAAAGCCACTGGCCCCGGCGCGCAGTGCGTCGTACACGTACTCGTCCAGATCGAACGTGGTCAGGATGAGGATGCGCGGCCGCCCGGCTCCGGGCCGAGCCAGGGCCCTGGTCGCCTCGATCCCGTCGATGCCCGGCATGCGCACGTCCATGAGGACGACGTCGGGATCGCATTCACGGCCGACCCGGATGGCCCCGGCCCCGTCGCAGGCCGTGCCGACCACGGCGAAGTCGGGCTGCGTCGCGAGCAGTCCGGCGAAGCCGTCGCGCACGACTTGGTGGTCGTCGGCGACGACGATCCGGACCGGGGCGGCCGCGCCCGCGGTCATCCGTGCAGCTCCGGCTTGGCCGGCAGCACCGTCTCGACCAGGAACCCGCCGCCGGCCGCGGCACCGGCGCTCAACGAGCCGCCGACGGCCGCGGCCCGCTCGCGCATGCCGAGCAGCCCGTGCCCGCCGGCCCGGCGCGCCGAACCCGGGCCCGGCCCGTTGTCGCGGATGCGCACCCGCACCGCGTCGTCGGCGAAGTGCAGTTCCACGTCGACGGCCGCGCCCGGGGCGTGGCGGCGCGCGTTCGTCAGCGCCTCCTGGACGATGCGGTAGGCCGCGAGTTCGACGCCCGGGTCGAGTGTGTCGGGCGCGCCGCGGACGATGAGGCGGGCGCCCGAACCGGAGGCGGCCCGGGCGTCGTCGAGCAGTTCGTTGAGCTGGCCCAGTCCGGGCTGCGGTTGCCGCTGGGCCGCACCGGCCGAAGCAGCGGCGTCACCGTCGGCGTCCGTCCGTAACACCCCGAGCAGCAGGCGCATCTCGGTCAGGGCCGTGCGTGCGGTGTCGCCGATCGCCGACAGCTGGCGCGCGCCGGCGGTCGGCATCCCGGCCACGGTCAGCCGGGCCGTCTCGGCCTGCACCGCGATCATCGAGATGTGGTGGGCGACGACGTCGTGCAGCTCGCGGGCGATGCGGGCCCGTTCACCGCGCGCGGTGTGCTCCATCAGCGTGCTGACGATCACGTCGCGCGCCGCGGTGTGGGCCTCGGCCTCGTCGTGCGATCGGGCCGCGGTCCCGGCCCAGGCCGCCGCCGGTGCCAGCGCGGCCAACAGGACGGCCAGGACCCGGGGCTCGGCCTGCGGTGACGCCGACCAGGGCCACGACCAGGAACGCGGCCGCGATCCCGGCCGCCAGCCGCCCCGGCCCGACGCGACCGAGCCGGTACAGGGCGACGAGCTGCGTCACCACACCGGCCACCGTCAGGCTGTGGAACGGCGCCAGCGACAGCACGGCGGCCACGCCGACGGCCACGGCGGCTCCGGCCGGCCTCGGCAGGCCCAGCGGCAACGTCGTTGCGAGCGCGAGCAGGCAGAGCACGAGCGCGAACTGGGTGCTGTCGCCCGAGCCGACGACCCGAACGATGGCCTCGGTGAGCGCGGCCACGCCGAGCACCGCCGCGGCCGCGGGCAGCAGGTGCGGCGCCAGGCCGGCCCGCCGTTCCAGGTCGCCCCACCGGCTGCCCCACTCCTCGGCTCGGCCCATACCGGCCATTGTCACCGGTCGCGAGCCCCTGGGCGTCCCCCGTACGAGGGAGCGGCTCCGGCCAAGATGGCTCTGCGGGGTGACGATCCGGCCGGCCGGAATCCCTAGCGTTCCGGCCATGGACGCAACCATCGAAGTATCGGGCCTGCGCAAGCGCTTCGGCTCGACCCAGGCCCTGGACGGGCTGTCGTTCACCGTCCCGCCCGGAACGGTCACCGGCTTCGTCGGGCCCAACGGCGCGGGCAAGTCCACGACGATGCGGGTCATCCTCGGCCTGGATTCGGTCGACGAGGGCCGCGCGCTGGTCGGCGGGCACCCGTACCGCACCCTGCGTCACCCGCTGAGCCACGTCGGCTCGCTGCTGGACGCCGCTGCCCTGCAACCGAGCCGCAGCGCCCGCAACCACCTGCTGTGGCTGGCCCACTCGCAAGGGCTGTCCCACCGCCGGGTCGACGAGGTGATCGAGCAGGCCGGGCTGGAGTCGGTGGCCCGGCGCAAGGCCGGCGGGTTCTCGCTCGGCATGCGGCAGCGGCTCGGGATCGCGGCCGCGCTGCTCGGTGACCCCCCGGTGCTCATGCTCGACGAGCCGTTCAACGGCCTCGACCCGGAAGGCATCGTCTGGATCCGCGGCTTCCTGCGGGCGCTGGCCGCGGAGGGCCGGGCCGTCCTGGTGTCCAGCCACCTGATGAGCGAGCTGCAGGACGCGGCCACCCACCTGGTCGTCGTCGGCCGCGGCCGGCTCGTCGCCGACACGGACGTGGCCGAGCTGATCGCGGCCGCGTCCGGCGACCGCATCACCCTGCGCACGACCGCCCGCTCGGAGGCGATGACGGTGCTGGCCCACGCCGGCGCGACCGTGGCCGCCGTCGAGCGGGACACGCTCACCGTGTCCGGGCTGCCTCCGCAACGGGTGGTGGCCGTCCTCGGCGACAGCGCGGTGCCGTTCTCCGAGGTGTCGCCGCACCGAGCCACCCTCGAGGAGGCCTACATGGAGCTGACCCGCGATTCGGTCGAGTTCCGCGCCGCGGCAACGCCCGGTACCCAGGACGGTGCCCGATGACCGCCCCGTACCGCTCCGACCAGCCCACCGGCCGGGACGGCTTCGCCCAGTTGCTGCACGCCGAGTGGACCAAGTTCCGCACCGTTCGGGGCTGGGTCGTCGGTACCCTCGCTGCGGTCCTGGTGATGGTGCTGTTCGGCTTGCTCACCGCGTCAGGCAGCCGCCACACCGAGTGCATCGGCCGGCAGGGCAAGACGACCTGCGGGCGGGCATCCGTCCCGCGCGTGCCGGTAGGCCCCGGTGGCGAGCCCGTGAACGACACCTTCTACTTCGTGCATCAGCCGTTGCGCGACCACGGCAGCATCACCGCCCGGGTCAGCTCACTGACCGGGGTCGTCCTGCCCAACGCGGACGGCCCACGCACGGATCTCCCGCCGGCAACACGCAGTGCCGTCCAGCCTTGGGCCAAGGCCGGGATCATCGTCAAGCAGAACACTCGGCCGGGCTCGGCCTACGCGGCCATCATGGTCACCGGCGGCCACGGCGTGCGCATGCAGGACAACTTCACCCACGACTCGGCCGGGAGCTCGGGCCAGGTCAGCGCTGCGTCGCCGAAGTGGCTGCGGCTGACGCGCTCGGGCGCAACGCTCACCGGATTCGAGTCGTCCGACGGCGGGCATTGGACCAAGGTCGGCACGGCCCACCTCAGCGGCCTGACCGCGACCGTCCCGGCCGGCCTGTTCGTCGCCTCTCCCCCGTACGAACAGACCAGCACCCATCTCGGCAGCACCTCCGGCGAGCAGTTCCTCACCCTCGCCACGGCCAGGTTCGACCACGTCGGCGTCCTGGGCGCGGCCGTCGGCCAATGGGCCGGGACCCTGATCGGAGACGTCCCCACGCAGACCGTGACCGACCGTTTCCAGCAGTCCGGCCGCGGCTTCACCGTTACCGGGTCCGGCGACATCGCGCCCACGGTCGACTTCGGCACCAGGATCGAGACCAGCGTGCAGGGCGCGTTCGCGACGCTCATCGTCGTCGCAGTGCTCGGCGCGCTGTTCGTGACCGGCGAGTACCGGCGCGGGTTGATCCGCACCACCCTGGCCGCCAGCCCACGCCGCGGCCGGGTGCTGGCCGCCAAGGCGATCGTGATCGGTTCGGTCAGCTTCGTGGCCGGGCTGATCGCGACCGCGGTCACCCTCGCCATCGGCACGTCCCGGCTGCGGGCGAACGGCAACTACCTGTACCCGGTGGACGGGCTGACCAAGTTGCGGGTCGAGCTCGGGACAGCCGCGCTGATCGCCGTCGCCGCCGTGCTGGCCGTCGCCCTGGGCACCATCCTGCGGCGTGGGGCCGGCGCTGTGGCCGCCGTCGTCGTCCTGGTCGTGCTGCCGTTCATCCTCTCGGTGTCAGCCGTGCTGCCCGTCGGCGTGGCCCAGTGGGTGCTGCGGCTGAGCCCCGCGGCCGCGTTCGGCATCCAGCAGACCGTGCCCCAGTACGCCCAGGTCAGCTACCAGTACACCCCGCAGAACGGCTTCTTCCCGCTCGCGCCCTGGGCCGGGCTGGCCGTGCTGTGCGCCTACACCGCACTCGCGGTAGGGGTGGCCGGCTACCTGCTGAGGCGGCGGGACGCATGATCGACGCGCTGCACGCGGAGTGGACGAAGCTGCGCACGGTCGGCGGCACCGGGTGGCTGGTGCTGGCCGCAGTGGTCCTGACCGTGGCCGTCAGCGCCATCACCGTCGCCGCCACCAGCTACCCGTCCGCGGGCACCGGCCTGGACCCGGCCAAGGTCAGCCTCACCGGTGTCGAGCTCGGTCAGGCCGTCGTCGCCGTCCTGGCCGTGCTCGCGATCAGCGGCGAGTACGGCACCGGCATGATCCGCAGCACCCTGACCGCGATCCCCCACCGCGGCGCCGTCCTGGCCGCCAAGGCCGCCACGCTGGCGGGAGTGGTGCTGGCCACCGGAACGGTCGCGGTGCTCGGCTGCCTGGTCGTCGGCCGGCTCATCCTGCCCGGCAACGGCGTGAGCACGGCACACGGCTTCACGCCCCTGACGCTGGGCGACGGCCCGACGCTGCGGGCCATGGCCGGCTCCGTGCTCTATCTCGTCCTGATCGCCCTGCTCAGCCTGGGCGTGGCCACCGCGGTGCGCGAGTCGGCCACCGCAATGGGCCTCGTGCTCGCGCTGTTCTACGTGTTCCCGGTCCTCGCCCACGCAGTGAGCGACCCGCACTGGCAACGGCACCTGGACCAGCTCGCACCGACGTCCGCGGGCCTGGCCATCCAGAAGACCGTCGTACTGGCCGGGGCGCCGATCAGCCCGTGGGCCGGTCTCGGCGTCCTCGCCGCCTGGGCCGCCGGCGCCCTGCTCGCCGGCGGCCTCGTGCTGCGCCTGCGGGATGCGTAGCGGCTCAGGCTGATCGGGTCGCGATGGCGGCCTGGCGCCGGGCCAGCGCGGCGCAGGCCAGTCCGGCCAGCAGCGAGCCGGCCAGGCCGAAGGTGAGGTCGCTGATCGTGTCGCGGTAGAGCGTCAGCCGCTCCGGGGTCTTGAGGATGAACGCGCCGTACTCGCCGATCTCCCACAGCACCGCCGTGACCGCGCCGAAGCCGGTGCACAGCGCGGCCACGCACCACGCGGGCAGGTCCGAGCGGCGCAACAGGGCCAGACCCAGTCCGGTGCACAGCGTGGCCCAGTTGACCAGGTGGCAGGCGGTGTTGAACCAGTGCACGGTGTTGTAGAGGTTCAGGGCGTTCCCGGCGACGTCCACGATGAACGGCAGCGTGATCAGGAACGCGATCAGGCCGGGGTAGTCGCCGGGGCGACGTCCGGCCCGGGCGGCGGCGCTGCGGGCCAGCCACCAGACGAGGGGCACGAGCCCGACCAGCACCGGGTAGGCGACGGCCCGGGCGGTCATGGCCTTGTCGGCGAAGCGGGCCCAGTCGGTGTGGGTGACGCTGAAGAGCAGGAGGGCGCCGAGCACGGCCTTGGCCGCGATGTCGGCGCGCACCCAGCCGGGCGAATCGCCGGGCTGGGACGGGTGTCGGTGTCGGACAGGGACGCGAGGGCGCTCAAGGGTCGTCATGCCGACAACCCTCGCGGCTGGCCGCCTGCCGGGGCGTGAGCAGTACTACTCACCCGGCCCCGCCCACGCTGAGTCAGCGGTGGCCGCGGCATTTGGCACACTCGCGCCATGACGGACGGACCGAGCTCCTAGATGACGCCCTGGTCGGCGGGTCTGGTCCTGCTCGCCGGCATCGGCTCCGGTCTGGCCGGCAGCATCGCCGGGCTGGCCTCACTGATCAGCTACCCGGCGCTGCTCGCGGTCGGGCTCGCGCCGGTGACAGCGAACGTCACCAACACGGTCGCGCTCGTGTTCAGCAGCGTCGGGTCGGTCGCCGGCTCGCGTCCGGAGCTGACCGGCCAGGGCCCGGACGTACGCCGCCTCGGCCCGGCCGGAGTCCTCGGTGGCATCGCCGGCGGGGTACTGCTGCTGCTCACGCCGCGGGGCTCATTCCAGCTGGTCGTCCCCTGGCTGATCGGACTCGGCTCGTTGGCAATCCTGCTGCCCCGGCGCGAACCCCGGCCCGCCGACGACGGCCCGCACCGCATCGACTCGCGGCTCGTCCTGGCCGGCGTGTTCGTCGTCGGGATCTACGGCGGCTACTTCGGTGCGGCGGCCGGCGTGCTGCTGCTCGCCCTCATCCTGGCGGCCAAGCCCGACACGCTGGCCCGCTGCAACGCGTTGAAGAACGTCGTACTGGGCCTGGCCAACCTGGTGGCGGCGGTGGTCTTCGCCGTGTTCGGGTCGGTGAACTGGATAGCGGCCGCACCCTTGGCCGTAGGGCTGCTCATCGGTGGACGGATCGGACCGATCGTGGTCCGGCACTCGCCCGCCCGCGCGTTACGGGTCGTCATCGCCCTGGCCGGGGTCGGCCTGGCCGTGTACCTCGGCCTCGACGCGTACGGCTGAACGCTCGTGCTCAGAGCGAGCCGCGGGCCAGTTCGGAGGCGATGTGGTCGGCCTGGCGCATGGCCAGGGCGACGATGGTCAGCGTGGGGTTGGCCGCGGCACCCGTGGTCATGACCGAGCCGTCGCTGACGAACAGGTTGGGCACGTCGTGGGCCCGTCCCCACTCGTCCAGCACACCGTCGGCCGGGTCGGCGCTCATCCGGCAGGTGCCGAGGTTGTGCGTGGACGGATACGGCGGGGTGTGGTGCACGCCGAGCGCGTCGACGCTGCCGTAGATCCGGTCGGCCGCGCCGTAGCCGTGCTCGCGCATGGCCACGTCGTTGGGGTGGTCGTCATAGTTGACGTGCGGCACCGGCAGCCCGAGTTCGTCCTTGACGTCGGTACTGAGTGTGACGCGATTGCTCTCCTGCGGCATGTCCTCGCCGACGATCCACAGGCCCGCGGTGCGGTCGTAGGCGTCCATGAGTTCGGTGAACTCGCGCCCCCACGAGCCCGGCTCGATGAAGCTGGCCAGGAAGGCCGGGCCGAGGGCGAGGGTCTCCAGGTAGTAGCCGCCGCAGAACCCGCGGGCCGGGTCGTGCTTGGCCTCGTCGGCGATGATGCCGGCCATCGTCTCGCCGCGGTACATGTGCACGGGCCGCTCGAAGCGGGCGTAGGCCGAGCCGGTGGTGTGCCGCATGTAGTTGCGCCCGACCTGCCCGGACGAGTTGGCCAGGCCGTCGGGATGCAGCGACGACGCGCTCATCAGCAGCAGCCGCGGCGTCTCGATCGAGTTGCCGGCCACGCACACGACCCGGGCCGCCTGCTTGTGCAGGTTGCCGTCGGCGTCGACGTACTCGACCCCGTCGACCGTGCCGGCCGGGTCGTGGCTGATCCGCACGGCCTGGCTCGCCGGACGCAGGTCGAGCTTGCCGGTCTCGAGCGCGCGCGGGAGCTCGCGCACGAGCGTGGACCACTTCGAGCCGTTCTTGTCGCCCTGGAAGTTGAAGCCGTCCTGGATCGAACCCGGCCGGCCGTCGTAGGGCTCGGCGTTCGTGGCGTACGGGCCGGTGGCGTAGTGCCGGTAGCCGGCCCGCTCGGCGCCGTTGGCGAAGACCTTGTAGTTGTTGTTGGCCGGCAGCGGCGGGCGGCCGTGCCGATGGGTGGAACCCATCGCCTGCTCGGCCCGGTCGTACCACGGCGCCAGGTCGTCGAGCGTGATCGGCCAGTCGAGCAGGTTGGCACCGTCGACGTCTCCGTACACGCTGCGGGTGCGGAACTCGTGGGCCAGGAACCGCGGGGTGGCGCCGGCCCAGTGCGTGGTCGTGCCGCCGACGGCCTTGACGATCCAGGTCGGCAGGTTTGGGAAGTCGGTGGCCACGCGCCACGAGCCGGACGTGGTCCGGTTGTCGAGCCAGGCCATCTGGCTGAACGCCGGCCACTCGTCGTTGGTCCAGTCGTCCTGGGTCAGGTACGGGCCGGCCTCGAGCACCACCACGGGCACGCCCCTGGTCGTGAGCTCGTAGGCCATCGTCCCGCCGCCGGCCCCGGAGCCGATGACCACGACGGCAGGCTCGTCGTGGGCGATTGGCGTGCCGTGCGTTCGCGCGCCCGACCCGCCTGGCCCGCTCATCGGTCGGCCTGGTCGGCGACCAGTTCGACCCGGGGTTCGTCGGACTCCGTGATCCGCGGGTCGGGCAGCCAGTCGAGGTCGTCGAAGCCGCGGTCGACGTAGCCGCCCTGGTCGAACGAGGCGCCTTCGTAGCCGAGCAGGTCCCAGACCTCGCGGTCGTCGTAGAGCGCGACGACGGAGGTGGCGTGGATCTGCCGGAAGAACGGCTGCTGGTCGATCTCGCGCAGCGCCGCCGTGGCCGCGGCGTCGTCCAGACCGAGGAAGTCTGGCGTCGAGCGCGTCCAGGCCGTCGGCGAGCGCGGCGAAGTCCTCTTCGGACGCATCGGCCGCGGCCTGCTCGACCTGCTTGGCCGTCCGCTCGTAGGGCGAATCGGGGAAGCGGTCGTGCGGGTAGGCCACCCGGAGCAACCGGAACAGGATCCGGCGCTGGCGATCGGTGAGCCCCTGGCCCGATCCGTTCGGCGCGGCGGGCGCGCCCTCGCCGGTGTCCTGCTGGATCTGGTCCGGGGCCTGCGTCGACTCGCGGGCTTCGGTGGTGCCCTGCTCGGTCATGGTTCCCCCTCAGCGCTGCGCCGCACTGGATGCCCTCACCATACGTTCGGTGACCGGGTCTTGCGAGAGGGCAATTCTGCGGATGGAATCGTCACCGGTGGTCCGGCAGTGGGCCGATCGTTCGAGGGAGGCGCCATGTATTTGATCGTGGTCAAGTTCAAGACCAAGCCGGAGTGGACCGACCGCTGGCTCGACCTGGTCGACTCGTTCACCCAGGCCACCCGGGCCGAGCCCGGGAACCTGTGGTTCGAGTGGAACCGTTCGGTCGAGGAGCCCGACACCTTCACGTTGGTCGAGGCGTTCAAGGACGACGGCGCCGGCCCGCACGTCAACAGCGAGCACTTCGCCACGGCCATGCAGGAGTTGCGCCCGGCGCTGGTGCGCACGCCGGCCATCGTCAGCCGCCAGGTCGAGGGCGACGGCTGGGGCGAGATGGGCGAACTGCAGATC
Source organism: uncultured Actinomycetota bacterium (assembly GCA_963713245.1). Lineage (GTDB taxonomy): Bacteria > Actinomycetota > Actinomycetes > Mycobacteriales > Jatrophihabitantaceae > CAVQKZ01. Next base: position 1,570,359 of record CAVQKZ010000001.1, on the reverse strand, counting down.
GACTGAATGCCGATGTCAGCGCCGGGCGCTACGGTGCGGCCGCGGTGAGCATCGACGACGTCCCCCGGGCCCGTTGGGCCCTGCCCGACGTCACTGACGGCGACTTCCACGGCCGGCAGATCTGGTCCCTCGGCGGCAAGGTCGGAATAGCGCCGCCCCGAGCTGCCCTTGAGCCTACGAAGACTCACGGGCGAAGGGGACGGACATGTTCGAGCAGTTCGGCACGGTCGGTATCTGGCGTGCTGTGGCGGCGCTGTCTCCGCAACTGGCCGTCGCGCTGGAACAGCTCGGCTACGGGACGATCTGGGTGGGCAGCTCACCCGGCGGCGATCTGAAGATCGTCGAGGACCTGCTCGACGCCACCACGACTATCACCGTCGCCACCGGGATCACGAACATCTGGACGGACGACCCGGGCCCGATCGCCGCGGCTTATCACCGCATCGAGGCGGCCCATCCCGGCCGGTTCGTGCTCGGCTTCGGCGTGGGCCACCCCGAGACCACGGGGGCCCGGTACGCCAAGCCCTACCAGGCGCTCGTCGAGTACCTCGACGCTCTGGACGAGGCCCAGGTGCCGCGCGAACGTCGCGTCCTGGCTGCGCTGGGGCCGAAGGTGCTGCGGCTGGCCCGGGACCGCGCCCTCGGCGCCCATCCGTACCTGACCACGCCCGAGCACACCCGGCAGGCTCGCGAGATCCTCGGCCCGGACCGCCTGCTCGCGCCCGAGCAGAAGGTCGTGCTCGACACCGACCCGGACCGGGCCCGCGCCATCGGTCGTCGGACGGTGCAGACGCCGTACTTGGGCCTGAGCAACTACCGCAACAGTCTCAAGTCGCTCGGTTACACCGAGGCCGACCTCGACAACGGTGGCAGTGACGAACTCATCGACGCCCTCGTCGACCGTGGCGACGCGGCCACGGTGGCCGCCGCTGTCCTCGAGCACCGCCGAGCCGGTGCTGACCACGTCGCCGTTCAACTGTTGACGGCGCCGGATCAGGATCCGGTGCCCGGATATGCGGCGCTGGCCCGGGAGCTGTTCGGCTGAGGACCCGGGAACGCGCAAAGTGCCCGGAGCGAACTCCAGGCACTTCGCGATTGAGACGGATTTAGCCCCAGCGCGCGCTGTTCGGGAACTCCTGCATCGTGCTCACCCCCCCGTGCTTCCGTCGGTGCCGTGGAGGATTTCCACTGCAGGTCTGGAAGTCGGGGCGTCGCCGGCGAGGATGCGTCCCCAGCGCCGGGTCAGCACGAGGGCCAGGGCCGAGGCCAGCACGCCGGCGATCGCCACCGCGGTGGCCGGGCTGGACAGGTCGGCCAGGATGCCGCCGAGCAGGATGCCGATGCCCTGTACGGCCAGCAGCCCGGATGCGGCCACCCCGATGGCCTGGCCGCGCCGGGCCGCGGGCGCGGCGACGACGTAGGCCGGCATGACCTGGGTCAGGTAGGCCCCGAACGCGCCGGTCAGCCCCCAGAGCAGGAGGGCGGGCAGCAGCGGCGGATGCAAGGCGCACGCGGCCAGCGGCACCCCACCGGCGGCGGCCAGGCCACCGATCATCCGGATCCGGCGCGCCTCCGGGACGAATCTGATGAACAGGACCGAGCCGAGCGCGGTGCCGGCCGGCCCGGCCGCCAGCAGCAGGCCGACGCCGAGGGTGCCGGCATGGATGGACGCGGCGTACGGAGCGGCCAGGCCTTCCGGGATGACGAACAGCCCCATCAGCCAGGCCAGCCCGAGCAGCACGCGCAACCGGGGCGTCGTGGCGACGACCTTGGTCCCGGCGACGATCGAGGCGAGGTACGGCTCGTCGGCTTCGCCGGCCAGCGGCGCCGGGCGCAGTCGCACTGCGGCTCGCACCAGCACGGCGGCGATCACGAAGGTGAGCGCGTCGATGGCCAGCGCGGAACGCGGACTGAGTGCGATCAGCAGCAGACCGCCGCTGGCGAAGCCCAGCAGTTGGGCGACCTGATGGGTGATCGTGCGCAGCGAGGACGCGACGGTGTAGCTCGGCCCGTCGAGCAGGTCGGCGAGCATGGCCGAGTTGGCCGAGTCGAACGGTGCCGCGAACAGCGTGGCCGCGATGACCAGCAGCACGAGCGCGCTGATCGGCACGCCGGGCACGACCATCAGCCCGACCAGACCGGCCCGGACCAGGTTGCAGCGGACCAGGGTCGATCGGTGCGGGAAGCGGTCGGCCAGGCCGCCGAGCAGGACACCGCTGAACAGGGCGGGCAGGAACGTGACGGCGTAGATCAGGGCGGTCAGGAACGGCGAGTGGGTGCGCTGGAAGACCAGCACGGCCAAGGCGGTGCGCGAGAGTTGGTCGCCCAGTGACGACTGGGCGTCGGCCAGCCAGACGGCTCGGAACTCGGCGTTGCGCAGCACGCTCAGAAACGTCGGGTCGGACGTGACGGGCGCGGGCCGGCGGCTCGGTCGGCTACGACGATGCCGGGCCGGCGCGTTCGTTGCACTCATCCTGACTCCCTCCCGTACGTCGTGGCGGCGGACCGTTCGGCTGGGGTGGCTAGGCCCACCGCGAGACGTCGACGACGGGCTGGCGCGGCGCCGGTGCGGGGCCGAAAACGCCGTGGATGCGGGCCGCCATGCGCCGCAGCGCGGCCCAGGCTGCGCGCGATCGGGCTGCGGGTGCGGGCGGGGCCGAGCTGGGAATTGTCACGCCAAGTAGTAGTCATTGCGACCGCTTCTCACTCTCTGTAATCATTTACCTTCCGCAGACGCTTCTTCCTCGGAAGAATCTGGTTTAGAAGATAACATGATTGTGAAGTGGTAGCAAGGGATCAGCGGAAGTTGTCGAGAATGACCGGTCGGCGGTGACGCTGCGGAGCAGGATCGTGGTGCGGCCGGCGCCGGTCCGGGCGGCGCGGAGGAGGTCCATCGGTGCACGCGACGGTGCTGAGCGGCGAGCGCGAATTCGCCGACCGGTGGCACGACCTGGCCGCGACGTCGGCTCGCCTCGGCGAGATCCTGGCCGCGGCCGGCTTCGCGGTCGAGGTCAGGACCGACGTCACGGCCATGCTCGGTGCCGGGCCGGTGGGCGACGTGCTGGTCGTCAACTGTTCGGCCGCGGCCGCGGGCGACGGCCCGAGGTCCGAGCTGCCGGGGTCGGCCATCGCCGGGCTGGCCGGCTACCTGGCCGCCGGCGGCGGCGTGCTGGCCGTCCATTCGGCGGTCATGAGCTTTCCCGACTGGCCGGGCTGGGCCGAATTGCTCGGGGCCCGGTGGCGCGCCGGGGCATCCATGCACCCGCCGCGGGGGCCGGCCCGCGTCCGGGTGCACACCGGCGCGCACCCGATCGTCGCGGGCGTCCACGACTTCGACACCGACGACGAGCGCTACAGCCGGCTCGAGGTCACCGGGGCGGACCTGCCGCTGGCCGAGCATGACCACGACGGCCGAGCCCACCCGCTCATCTGGGCCCGGACGCACGGCCCGGCCGGCGCGCGGGTGGTCTACGACGCGCTCGGTCACGACCTCGTCGGCTACGACAGCCCGACCCACCGCGAGCTGATCGGGCGGGCGGCCCGGTGGGTGGCTCGACAGCCGCGGATCGCCGCGCCGGCAGGCCGCACCGAACTACGGTGAACGGATGCGCCTGGTCTCCCTGCTGCCGTCGGCGACCGAGATCGTCTACGCGCTCGGACTGGGCGATCAGCTCGTCGGGGTGACCTTCGAGTGCGACGAGCCGCCGAGCGCGCGCCGGGACAAGGCCGTTGTCGTCGGCGGCCGCGACACCAGCGCTATGACGCCGGGTGAGATCGACGCCTACGTGCGGGCGACAGCCGGTGCGGGCGAGGAGCTGTACACGCTGCGCCGGGACGCTCTGGCCGGCCTCGACCCCGACCTGGTGCTGACCCAGGACCTGTGCTGGGTCTGCGCGATCCCGTCCGGGCAGGTCGACGAGGCCCTGGCCTATCTGGGCTGCCGGGCCGAGGTCGTCTCGCTCGACCCGCACTCGCTCGAGGAGGTGCTGGCCTCGATCGCCACGGTGGGCGCGCGCACCGGCACCGCTGCGCAGGCGGCGACGCTGGTCGCGGCCCTGCGCGGGCGATTGGCTGCCGTCGCTGCCGCGGTCGCCGGGCGGCCCCGGCCGCGGGTGGCGGTAGTGGAGTGGATCGACCCGCCTTTTCCGGGCGGCCACTGGGTGCCGGACCTGGTCTCGGCCGCCGGCGGGCAACCGGTGGCGGCGATGGCCCACACCCCATCCGCGCCGACCACGTGGGCGGCGATCGCCGACGCCCGTCCCGAGGTCGTGATCGTCGCCCCGTGCGGATACCACCTCGACGGGGCGGCCGAGCAGGCCCGGGCCGTGGCCGAACGGCTGCCCGGGCCGGCCGTCTGGGCCATCGACGCCGACGGCATCGTCGTGCGCCCGGGTCCGCGGTTGGTTGACGGGGTCGAAGCGGTGGCCGCGATCCTGCACCCCGCGGCCGTGCCAGCCTCACCGGCAGTGCGGTGCATCCGGGCGTAGCCGTCGAGACCGACGCGCAGTGCGTCTTGATCACGCCGCGTAGGCCGTGAGGTGCTCGTGCACGAGATCGGCGACCGCGTCGGTGGCTTCGCGGTGGGGAAAGTGGCCGACCCCGTCGAGCACGACGCGGCGGTACCCACCGGTGAACCACGGCTCCAGGCCCGCCGACGTCGCGGGCGGGTCGCAGTGGTCGGCCGCGCCCTGGATCATCAGCGTGGGCACCGTCAGGCTGGCCGACCGCGGCCGAGCCGAGCGCGCAGGCGTCGTAGCGGTTGTCGCGCGGCTCGTCGGGCCGGAAGCGCGAGCGGTAGGCGTTGAGGGTGATCGCGGCCCAGTCGGGGTTGGCGAAACTGCGCGGCGGTGGCCGCGAACTCGTCCTCGTCGAACCAGCCCGGCGGGCTCCAGGTCTCCCACTGCAGCCGGGCGAAGCCGACCGGGTCGCGGCGCACCGCATCGGCGCCGGCGTCGACGTACATCAGCCACTGGTACCAGAAGCTCGGGCCTGCCCGAAGTCCGGCAGCGGAACTCGGCGTGCGGCTGGTAGGCCAGCGCGAGCCCGGCGATGCGGTGACCGGGCTCGGTACGAGCGCAGCCAGGTGTACGCGACCCGGGCCCCCCAGTCGTGCCCCACGACGGCGAACCGGTCGAGCGCCAACGCGTCGGCCAGGTCGAGCGCGTCCTGGGCCAGGGCGCACGGCCCGTCCGTCACGGGGCGCCGATGCCCCCGGAACGCGCGTCGCCCCGCTGCCCGCGCAACTCCGGGCACGATCGTGCGCCAGCCCTGCCGGTTCAGCCCGGCGCGACGCCGTGCCACCACCCGGGCGGCGTCGGGCCAGCCGTGGATGAGCAGGACCGGCGGTGCGTCCGGCGGCCCGGACTCGTCGTAGGACAGCTCGAGCACCTCCGTCCGGACGGCGGCCATCACTCGGCGAACGTGGCCAGCGCCCGCAGCGACAGGGCGGTGAGCACGACACCGGTGAGCGCGATCGTGAGCACGCACGCGCCGAGCGAGCCCCAGTGGATATGCGGTTCGAGGACGAGATCGCGCAGCCCGGTGATCACGTAGCTGACCGGATTGAACCGGGCGATCGCCTTGAGCGGGCCGGCCAGCAGGTCGAACGGCACGAAGTTCGGGGTCAGGAACAGCAGCGGGAAGAAGATCAGGAACGACGCGTTCGTGGTCTGCACGTTCTTGGTCTTCAGCGCGATGGCGATGGCGATGCCGGCGTACGCGACGCCCCACAGCGCCGACAGCACGATGAGCAGCACGACGCCGATGAGGCCGGTCTTGACCCGGGCCCCGAACGCGAAGCCGACCGCGAGCACCAGGATCGACACCGCCGACCCCGCGCACCAGGTCGGCCGCGAGCCGGCCCCAGACGATGGCCGTGCGCTGGATCGGGGCGGCCAGCAGCTTGTCGAGGTAGCCGATGTCGATGTCGGTGACCATGGCCAGGCCGGACGTGGCCGAACTGACCGCGAACACGAGCGACACCGGGATCTGGAAGGCCACGTAGTGCTGGCCGTGCAGGAACGGCGTCGACGGCGGGAAGACCTTGTTGACCTGGCCGAGGTTGACGACGAGGAAGAAGATCGGGATGAACAGCGCGGGAATGGTCGCGGCCGGAATGCGCCACACCTCGCGGACGGCCCGGCGGGCCAGCAGCATCGTCTCGTTCATGACGCCAGCTCCGGGACGCCGCCTTCGATGCGTCTACCCGTGGAGGCCAGGAAGACGTCGTCGAGGGTGGGCCGCGACAGCGAGATCGTCCGCGGCCGGATGCCGGCCTCGTTGAGCAGGCTGACCACGTTGGCCACCGCGGCCGCGCCGTCGTCGACGTAGACGGCCAGCCCTTCGGCGGCGTCGGTGACGTGGTCGAGGCCGGGCAGCGTGGCCAGCGCCTGATGGGCCTGGTCGTGGTCTTCGGGGACGAGGCCGATGGTGAGCACGTCACTGCCGAGCTCGGCCTTCAACACGGTGGGCGTGCCCTCGGCGACGATCGTGCCGTCGTCGATGATCGCGACCCGGTCGCACAACTGGTCGGCCTCTTCGAGGTACTGCGTGGTCAGGAAGACCGTCGTGCCCAGCTGCGTTGATGCGGCTGACCTCCTGCCACACGGTCACCCGGCTGGCCGGGTCGAGCCCGGTGGTCGGCTCGTCGAGGAACAGCACGTCGGGATTGTGCACCAGCGCGGTGGCGAGATCGAGCCGGCGCTTCATGCCGCCGGAGTAGGTGTCGATCAGCCGGTCGGCCGCGTCGGCCAGGCCGACCAGCCGCAGCAGCTCGTCGGCCCGGGCCGCGGGATCGGCGATGTGGTAGAGCCCGCACTGCAACTCGAGCAGTTCGCGGCCGCTCTGGCGCCCGTCGAGCCCGACCTCTTGCAGGGCGACGCCGATGCGGCGGCGGACCTCGGCCGGATCGCTGCCGACGTCGACCCCGGCCACCGTGGCCGAGCCGGCGCTGATCGGCAACAGCGTGCACAGCATGCGCACCGTGGTCGTCTTGCCGGCGCCGTTCGGGCCGAGGAAGCCGAACACCTCGCCCTTGCGCACGGCCAGGTCGATGCCGCGCACCGCGGTGAGATCGTCCTGGCCCTTCTTGCCGCGATAGCTCTTGACGAGCCCGCGCACCTCGATGGCGAGGTCGCTGGAATCTGGGCTGCTCACGCGGTGATCCTTCCGTCCTGCATTGCGCTCGGAAGGGCCACCCTAGGCCCGGGCACCGACGACGGACGGTCGGCGCTACTGCGGTGGCGTGCCGGCGTGGTGGGGCGAGGCCAGCGGCCAGCCCCCGGCGGCGAGGTGGGCGCTGACCCGGGCGATGTCGGAGTCGAGCGGCGTCTCGTGCGTGACGTCGGTGATGGCCTGGCGGATGGCCGCGGCCGAGGCGGCGTCACCGCTGGAGGCGAGTTCCTCGGCGATCTCGTCGACTTCCTCCGCGCTGAGCTGGCGCCGGAGCAACGCGAGCAGCGGGATGTAGTCCTGGGGCGGCACTCCCTCGGGATAGCCCGCGCGCAGGAAGTTGACCACCGAGCTCAGGAACGGAGGCAACGCCATGAGGTTTCCGATCGGTTGTGGGTATCGGCGGGTCAGGTACCCGCGACGATGAAGTAGATGCCCCAGCCGATGGCCGCGAGGACCACCGCGAAGCATATTGCGGCCACGGCCGTGCCGGCGGTGCTGCCGCCGACGATCTGGTCGCTGTCGGCGCTGACCGGCTGGGTGGCGTGACTGCCGGGCTGGTTGAGGGCCCGCAGCCCGACCGCGAACAGGGCGGGCAACCCGGCCCCGCACACCAACCCGAGCGCGACGATCTGCCACAGGGCGTGCAGGTCGATCCACTTGTCCATGAGTCCGCCGATCTGTTCAGGCCGCGACCGGAGCGGGCGTGCGCGGGGCCGGGGTGACCTTGCCCGTCCACTCGTCGTTGACGTTGCCGGGATGCACCGCGGTCTTGCGCGAGAGCCAGTACAGCGTCGTCGCGAACGCGACCAGGGCCACGAACATCACGATGACGCCGGCGCTGCCGCCGATGCCCGCGGCGACCGCGTAGGCCCCCGCGCCGACCAGCCCGGCGATGGGCAGGGTGACCAGCCAGGCGATGACCATGCGCCCGGCCACGCCCCAGCGCACCTCGGCCCCCTTGCGGCCCAGCCCGGTGCCGAGGATGGAGCCGGTGGCGACGTGCGTCGTCGACAGTGAGTAGCCGAAGTGGCTGGAGAGCAGGATCGTCGCGGCCGCCGCGGATTCGGCCGCCATGCCCTGCGGCGCGTCGATCTCGACCAGGCCCTTGCCCAGCGTGCGGATGACCCGCCAGCCACCGATGTAGGTGCCCAGGCTGATCGCGAGCGCACAGGAGAGGATGACCCAGAACGGCGCCTTGGCGTCGGCACTCACCGAGCCGTTCACGATCAGCGCCAGCGTGATGATGCCCATCGTCTTCTGGGCGTCGTTGGTGCCGTGGGCCAGCGAGACCATCGAGGCCGAGCCGATCTGGCCGAGCCGGAACCCGTGCGAGCGGGCCCGGTCGCCGACGTTGCGGCTGATGCGGTAGATCAGGTAGGTGCCGAGCGTGGCGATCAGGCCGGCGATGATCGGCGACAGGCCGGCCGGGATGATGACCTTGGAGAACAACCCCTGCCACTTGATCGCATGACCACCCGCGGCGGCGATGGTGGCGCCGACCACTCCGCCGATGAGCGAGTGCGACGAACTGGACGGGATGCCCAGGAACCAGGTCAGCAGGTTCCAGCTGATGCCGCCGGCCAGCCCGGCGAACACCACCGTCAGCGTCACCGAGTGGGTCTGCACCAGCCCGTTGGCGATCGTGGCCGCGACGCTGAGCGAGAGGAAGGCGCCGACCAGGTTCAGCGCGCCGGACAGGGCCACGGCCACCCGCGGCGGCAGGGCACCGGTGGCGATCGACGTCGCCATCGCGTTGGCGGTGTCGTGAAAGCCGTTGGTGAAGTCGAATCCGAGCGCGGTCACCACGACGATGACGAGGAGGACGTTGTTACCCACGGCGCCTTTGTACCTGAGCAAATCGCCGGTTTGTCCGCGTGCGCGCGATGGTCAATCGGCTTTCGCGTTGCTCTCAACTGCTGTTCACCGGCTGGTAACCCGGCGACCGTGATCGCTCAGCTGAAGACGTAGCGATCGAGGAAGGCGTTGCGGAATTTGCCGGCCGGATCCCACTGCTCGGCGAGGGCCCGCAGGCGCGGCAGCCGTGGGTAGACCTCGGCCAGCCGGGCCGCATCGGCGACGAACAGCTTGCCCCAGTGCGGGCGCGCGTCGAACGGGGTCAGTGCCCGCTCGAGCTGGGCCAGCGCCGCTTCGACCTCGGCCTGGTGCGGCAGCCAGGTGAAGTGGAACGCGGCGGTGTCGCGGCCGCCGCTCGGGCTCAGCCACAGCTCGTCACTGGCGACGGTGCGGATCTCGGCCGTCTGGATGAGCGGCGTGAGTTGCGCGGCCACCGACCGGATCGCCTGCACGGCCGGGACGAGGTGCCGGCGGTCGATCAGGTACTCGCTCTGGATCTCGTTGCCGTTGCTGGGCGTGAACCCGATCCGGAAGTGCGGCAGCCGGTCGTGGGGTGGCCCGGGGACGCCGAACTGCTCGGTGGCGTTGACCGCGTCCACGCCCGGAATCGGATGGGCCCGGCTCGTCGCCGGCTGGGCGCCGAAGACGTCCGGCGGCGGCGTGGCGGCGTCGGTGCGGCTCTTGAGCCAGATCTGGCGGATGCCGCGCTCGCTGTAGTCGGTGAACAAGCTGGCGCTGTAGGCCAGTGCCGTGATCTCGTCGACGTGCTCGTCGAACTGGGCCCAGGTGAGGTTCTCGTAGACGTCCTGGCGGACCTCGAACGCCGACACCACCTCGAGTTCGGCCCGGACGACGACGCCGAGGGCGCCGAGACCGACCGGAACGCCGAGATAGTCATCACCGAGCGTGGCCGTCGAGCAGTGGCGCAGCTCGCCCGAGGCCAGCACGATGTCGACGGCGCGGACGTCCGCGGCCAGGCCGCGGTTGTGGTCGCCCGACCCGTGGGTGCCCGTGGCGATGGCGCCGGCGACCGAGATGTGCGGAAGCGACGCATAGTTGCGCAAACTGAGTCCGTGCTCGGCCAGGTAGAGCCCGACCGCGCCGTACCGGGTCCCCCCGCTGACGGTGACGCTGCTGCGGTCGGACGGCGAGTTCGAAGCCCGGATCGAGAAGTTCCAGCGAGATCAGCGCCGCGTCGGAGTCGGCGAGGTCTGTGAACGAGTGCCGACTGCCCAACGCGTGCAGCGTCGGCTCACCGGCGACGAGTTCCTGCACCTCTTCGACCGAATTCGGCTGGTACACCACGGGTGCGCGGTAGGCGTAGTTACCGGCCCAGTTGAGACCTGCGCTCATGCCGACGCCGGCTGTACGGACAGCACCGACAATGCCGAAGTCACCGCGCAAATGTAGCTGCCTACCCACGGTGACGAGCGACAAGCCGCAACAGCCAAGTCGGTGTGGACCGCGACTAGGCCGTCCCCTATCGTGTCTGCAACTATGACCGGATGGCGGCTGAGGTCACGATGCGCGCCACTGGAAGCGGACCGGACCCACACCGGTCGCGTTCTGGCGGCTTGAGCGATCAGTCGCGCCCCGAGCCGCTGCCACCGCCGTACGGGCAGCCACCGTATCCCACCCCATATGCGAACCCGTCGCCGTACGCCACGCCGTACCCGGACCCGGATCAGTACGCCGAACCGGAGCAGTACCCCCGGTCGGCTGCGCCCGCGCGGCCCGCGCCGTACGCCCAGCCCGGCCCGCGGGCCGACTCGCCGCCGTACGTGCGCACGGCGCCGTACCCCTTTCCGCCGCAGTACGCCCCGCCGGCCGAATACCTGCCGCCGCCCGAGTACGCCCCGCCGACGCGAGTGGGCGCCGCCGACGCAGTACAGAGAGGCACCGACGGAGTACGGCGACGCGCCGCGCTATCCGCCACCGGCCCAGTACGCCGAACCGCTGCAGTACGACCAGCCGACCCAGTATGTCGAGGCTCCCCAGTACGACCAGCCGACGCAGTACGGCGACGCGGCGCAGTACGACCAGCCGCGGTACGAGGCGCCGGCCGAGTACGCCGAACCGCTGCAGTACGACCAGCCGACGCAGTACGACCAGCCCACCCAGTACGACCAGCCGGAGCGGTACGACCAGTCGACCCAGTACGACGACGCCGGCGCAGTACGACCAGCCGAGGCAGTACGTCGACGCACCGCAATACGACCAGCCGGAGCAGTACGTCGACCCGCTGCAGTACGAGCAGTACGCCGAGGCCGCCGCCCTCGTCGAGGAGCCCGCACCGCCCCCGCCCGGACCGCCCGCGGCGCCTGCCCCGCCGCCCGCAGCGCTCGAGGCCGAGCCGCGGACCGGGCTGCTCGGCTCGCCCACCTCCGCTGCCGTCGACGACGCGCTGCTGGCCGCCCGCACCAAACTGGCCGTAGCCGAGACGCGACTGGCCGAGTCGCACGAGGAAGCGCAGTCGATCATCCGCGACGCGGTCGAGCAGGCCACGCTGATCGCCGACAACGCGGAGCAGGCGGCCCAGCAACTGCTCACCGACGCGAAGCAGGAAGCCGAGTCGCTGACCTCGGCCGCGCAGGCCACCGCGGACAAACTCCGCGAGGACGCGAACGAGGCGATGACGGCCGCGCAGTCCGGCAGCCGGCAACTGCACGACCGGCTGACCGCCGACCTCGGGGAGCAACTGGCCGCCCACGAGCGCGAACTCGACGAACGCCGCGCCGCGCACGAGGCCGAGTTGGCGCTGCAGGCCGAGGCCGCCGACGAGCGCATCGCCCAGCAGCAGGCCGAGGCCGAGGCCGCGGCCCAGACCATCCGCCAAGCGGCCGAGCGCGAACTCGACAACGCGCGGCTCGACGCCGTCACCGTGCGCACCGACGCCACGGCCGAAGCCAAGCGGCTGGTCGAGTCCGCGCGGACCGAGGCGGCCCGCGAACTGGCGGCGGCGGCCGAGCAGACCGCGATGAGCGCGCAGATCGCGGCCCGGTTGGTGGCCACGGCCGAACTGGACGCCGGCCGCATCCGCAGATCGGCCCACGCCGAGGCCGAAACGGTGATCCGCCGCACGCACGGCCGGCTGGCGGCCATCGTTGCCGCGAGCCGCGACCGGGTCGCGGCCCGGCTGGCCAAGGCCGAGCAGGAGGTGGACGCGATGGCCCGGCAGGGCCGCGTCGTGCTCGATCGGGCCGAGGTCGACGGCATCCAGATCCGCGAGGAGGCGCACACCGACGCCCGCCGCATCATCGCCGAGGCCGAGGACACCGCCGCCGCCCGCCTGGCCCGGGCCGATCGCCGGCTGGCCGAGGCCGAGGCCGGCGCCCGGTCGGTCCGCGAGCAGGTCGCGGCCGAACTCACCCGCTCGCAGCGCGACATCCAGGAACTGCGCCGCGGGGCCAAGGCCGAAGAGAAGCGGATCATCGAGGCGGCCCGCGAGAACGCCGAGGCCGTGCGGGCCACCGCCCGCCAGTTGATCGTCGACGCCAAGGCCGAGGTCGCGGCGCTCGGCGCGCAGCGCGACGCGATCAACGCGGAACTCGGTAATCTGTCCGGCATCCTGCAGGCCCTCGCGATCACCGACCTGCCCGAACTGGACGAGGCACCGACACCGGAGGCGGTTGCGTCACCCCCGCCGGAAGCGGTTGGATCGGCCCTTGCGCAAGCAGCGGAAAGATCCGAGGTCGCCGGGCCGTCACCACCCGACGAGAATGCAGCACCGAGCACCACGCACGAACCCCGCCGAACCCCGCGCGGGCCGCACCAGGTAACACCGACCCCCAGCACCAGAACTGAGCGCAGCACCACGACCCCCACCATGTTCCCAACACCCGGCCCCCGACCCGACGCAGTGACGTCCCGATTCAACGAGATGATGAGATCCGAATGACCGACACGACCCCGCAGTTCCGAACGACCATGCGCGGCTACGACCCTGCCGCCGTCGACCACCGCATCGCCGAACTCACGGCCGCGCTGGGCGCCGCGAACCAGCACTCGACCGAACTCGCCGAGAAGGTCGAACAACTGACCTCCTTCGTGAACGAGTCGCGGCGCCAGAGCGACCGTGAGCCCGCGGCGGCGACGTTCGCCGAGTTCGGTGAGCGCATCGGCAAGATCCTCACGATCGCCGAGCAGGAGGCCGAGCACATCCGGTCGACCGCCGATGCCGAGGTCGAGCAGAAGCTGGCGGCGATCGAGTCGACCAACAGCAAGCTGCGCACCGACGCCGAGCGCTACGCGGCCGAGACCCGGGCCGCCGCCCAGCGCGAGGCCGGCCGGATCGTCGAGGAGGCCAAGCGGGCCTCCGACCAACTCCTCGACGACGCCGAGCGGCAGGCCACCGCCCGCGGCGAGGAAGCCGAGGCGATCTACGAGCACCAGCGCGCCCAGGCGGCCAAGGCCGCGGCCGACTTCGAGCAGACCCTCGCCGCGCGCCGCGAGATGGCCGAGAAGGTCTTCCTCGAGCGCACGGCGCTGGCCGAGCAGCAGTTGGCATCGGCCCAGGAGCACGCGGCGCAACTGCGGGCCGAGACCGCGCAGATGACCGACGAGGCCACCCGCAAGGCGGCACGCATCACGGCCGAGTCCGAGGCCGCGGCCGAGCAGATCGTGGCCGAGGCCGCGACCCGGGCCGAGCGCATCCGGGCGGAGTCCGAGCGCGAACTGGTGGCGGCCACGCAGCGTCGCGACAGCATCAACGCCCAGCTGAGCAACGTCCGGCAGATGCTGACCACGCTGTCGGGCGCCGGCCCCGGCAAGAACGTCGAGGACCCGTTCGGCGGCGAGGACGCGGCCGACGAGCCCGAGGCCCCGGCGGCCAAGGACGCGAAGGATGGCAAGGACGCGAAGGACACCGACGGCGCCAAGGCGTCGGCGGGGCGCTGAGTCCCACCCGCACAACTCGTACAACCGACGAGGCGCCGGACCGCGATGAGCGGCCCGGCGCCTCGTCGGCGATTCAGTTGCTGTGCGCCAGTCGGTAGGTCAGCGCGGGGATGACGATGGCGGCCGCGACGATGTGGGCCACCACGAGCATGACCTTCGTCGAGGCGGCGGTGTCACCCCCGAAGGCCGGGTTGATGAACGAGAGCACGGTGAGCACGACCGCGACCCGGGCGAACGTCCGCGCCGGCCGGGTGGCCCGGCGGGCCAGGATCACGGCCAGTACGGTGCCGACGAACGTGCAGAGGACGACGCCCATCGCGAACGCGCCGACGTTGAGCGGGACGGCCTTGGTCGCGCCGGGATCACCGGCGTACATCGGAACGCCCGCGGCTCGGGCGGCGAGCCCGTAGGCCTCGGTGACGACGGACGCGGCGACCGCGGCAAGGGCGCCGACGCGCCACACCGGCAGGCCGGCCAGGCGCGGGGCGACGCGGGCGGGGCGGGGCGAGCGGGGGCGGGTGCGGTGATGGTCGAGGACATGACGACTCCTTGTCAGCTGAGCGCCCTTCGCGGCGCTGGTCATGAGTACGTCGGATCGCTCGAGCCGTTTTCGACACCACCCGGAAAGAATCTTCTCCGGCCCGCCAAACCGCGCCCGCTGCCGGTTCACCTGCCCCCGCGGGGGGTGACGCGGGTCAGGCGGCGGGCTCGAGTTCGGAAGCGAACCGGTGCGTCATGGTCTCTGCCATCGGCTCGGCCGGCTGCGGCGCGACGAGCCAGGCGGCGTAGGCGAGCACCAGCGCGCCGACGACGACGAGGGCCCAGGTCAGCCCCAGCGCAGCGATGAGCGGTGCGGCGACGGCGGCACCGATCGCGATGCCGGCGATGGCAGCGGGAAACGCGAAGCCGTAGGCCCGGGCGAACACCGATTCGTCCAGGCCACGCTGCAGCGTCGTCTCGGTGAGGATCTCGACCACCATCGAGCCGGCACCGCCGAGCGCGGCCCACAGGAGCACGACGGCGAGGACAGGCGTGACGGCCAGCAGCGGTACCGGGATCGCGACGGCGGCCAGGGCCAGCGCGATGATCCGACGGGGGTGCGCGTTGCGGGCGGCGCGGCCGGCGACGGCTGAGCCGACGATGCCGCCGGCGCCGATCGCGGCGATCAACCAGCCGTAGCCGTGGGCGCCGAAACCGAGCCGCGCGCTGACGAGCAGCAGTGCGACCGTCTGCACGCCGTAGACGAAGCTGCAGAGCAGGTCGGCGGTGACCAGGCGGAGCGCGGGACGGTGCGCGACCAGTGCGGCCGCACCCTCGCCCATCTCGCGGAGCATCGACACGTGCCCGCTCCGGCGCGCGGGCGGGTGGAAGGCCGGCCCGGCCGGGATCGAGGCCACCGCGATCGCGGAGACGACGAACGTCAGCGCGTTGACGGCGAAGGCCACGTCGGCCGAGCTGAGCGCCAGCAGCAGGGCACCGAGCGCGGGACCGACGACGATGCACGCCGGCCCGACGATGGCGCGGGCGGCGTTCGCGGCGGGCAGGTCCTCGGCTGCGACGAGACGGGGCGTGGTCGCCGCGGCACAGGCCGGGTAGGGCGCCCCGGCCGCGGTGGCCAGTGCGGCCACCACCGGCGCCACGATGATGGGCAGGTGCGCGACCGCGGCGGCGAGCAGCCCGATCATGAGTGCGGCCCGCATCAGGTCGCAGCCGATCATGACGCGGCGCCGGTCGAACCGCTCGGCCACGATGCCGCCGAGCGGGCCAAGCACGACCACGGGCAGGACGCGGGCCGCGGTGGTGAAGCTGAGCCACAGGGCCGAGTGGGTGCGCTCGAACACCAGGCCGAGCAGGGCGACGTTGTAGAGCCAGTCACCGGCCTGCGAGGCGGCCAGCCCGGCCAGCAACCGGCGGAACGCTCCCCGGCCCAGCGCGGACCGCAGCGAACCGGCCGGCGCGGTCATGCCTGGGTCCGGAGGTGTGCCTTACCGCCGATGCGGCCCTTGCAGATCCACTCGATACCGCTGGTCATGGCCCTCTCCCGTCTCCGATGTGCCCCCGTCGGGCAGGTTCCAGAGTCGGGCTAAGCCGGGGCTTACGGATCGGGTGATCGCCCGATTCCGCGGGCACTGGTCGGCTTAGATCCGCGGGCCGGGTGCTTAGGGCCGGTCGGCGCCCGGCCCGGCCGGAAGTGGCCTCCGCGAGCTGCTAGGCCGTCTCGACCCCGGCGCGCTCGCTGGGTCCGACACCGAGGCGCTGGGCCAGGGTGGCCGCCTCGACCCGGCCGCCCACGCCGAGCTTGGCCAGAATGTTCGAGACGTGCACGCTGGCCGTCTTCGGGCTGATGAACAGGGCCTTGGCGATCTGCGGGTTGGAGCGACCGGCCGCGAGCATGCCCAGTACCTCGCGCTCGCGCTGGGTCAGTCCGTACTGGCCCAGCTCGTCGTCCGGCGCCGGGTCGGGCGCGGCCGTCGACGTCGCACCGCTGGCATCGAGGCTGAGCCGGGCCTGGCGGGCGAGTTGCTCGGCCTGTGCGACCAGCGGAGCGGCGCCCAGACCGGCGGCGAGGGCGTGGGCCTCGCCGACGGCGCGGCGGGCCGGATCAGCGGCGCCGGCGACGGCGTGGATCTCGGCCAGCCGAAGCAGGCAGTAGGCCAGTTCGTACGGCCGTTCGGCCTCGCGCCAGGCGAGCACCGCGTCGTGCCAGGGCTGAGCGTCGTCCTCCCCGCGGTAGCGGCTGCGTTCCGCCCGGGCCATGGCCCGGTAGCCGGTCGCCGGCGGGGTGGCGACCTCGAGGCGGGCGAGCGCGTCCTCGAACACCGGGTCGAGTTGGTCGACCGGAGCCCGGCGGTCACGGGCCCGGATCGCGAGTTCGGCCTGGATCCGCAGGCCCAGCCACACGAGCGGCCAGGTGTAGCGGGCGATGTGGGCGACCGAGTCGCTGCGCACCACGGCGTTGCGCAGGGTGGCCAACGCACCGGTGAGGTCGCCGTTCGCGCGGGCTACCTCGGCCGCGGTGAACGCGAACGGCGTGTCGAACTGGGCCTCGGACGTGCCCACGAGCAGCTCACGCGCTCGCTCCACGGACGTCTCGGCCTCGCGGTAACGACCGGCCATCGCGGCCAACTGGCCCCGGATCTCCAGCACCGTGGCGGCGAACATGCCCTCGGGTTCGGTAACCAGGGTCGTCGCCATCAGCTGCTCGGCCTCGCTCCAGCGGCCCAGGCGCACGAGCGATTCGGCCTTGTTCCCGATCAGGTAGGTCCCCATGCTGCGGGCGTGCCCGGTCCGCTGAGCCAGGGCGATGCCTTCTGCGGCCAGCGCGACCGCCTCCGCGCTGCGGCCGAGCATCTCGAGGACGTCGGACATATTGATGTAGCCCCGCAGCGCGATGCCGGTGTGCCCGGCGGCGAGGGCCCGCTCGATCCCGGCCCGGCCGGCGGCCAGCCCGGTGTCGTGCCCGCCTTGGTAGGCGGTGACGAAGCCGAGCGTGATCTGCGCGTCGGCCTCCTCGTGGTCGGCCCCCGACGCCCGAGCGGCGGAAACCGCCCGTTCTGCGTTGGTCACGGCGGCGTCGTAGTCGTTGCGTCGCAGGTGCGCGGTGGCCAGTGCGGCCAGCGCGGCGGCGTGGGTACTCGTGTTCTCTTCCGGGGGCAGGCAGGCGAGGGCCGCCTCGAGCTGGTCGATCCCGACCAGCCCGGTGCCGAGGACCATCAGGGCATGGCCCTTGCGTTCGAGCAGGACAGCGCGCCGGGTGAGGTCGCCGGACGGGCCGAGTTCGGTCAGGGCCTGGTCGAGCAGGGCTACCGACCGGTCGATGGCGCCGGACACGTCCGCGGCCTGGGCGGCCAGGCGTAGCACCTCGACCTGGTCCATCCCGGCCGTCTGTTCGGCGTCGGCGACCCGCGGCCAGATCTGCAGCGCCCGCTCGAGATGCTGCAACGCCTCAGCCGGGGCGTAGCGCTGCGTGGCCTCGGTTGCCGCCTGGATCGAGGCGGCCAGGGCGCGGGGCAGGTCGAGAGCTGCGTACCAGTGGTGCGCGAGGTCGGCGGGGAGCCCCCCACGGTCGTCGCCGGCGATCTCGGGGTGACGACTCAGCATCTCGCCGTATGCGGCGTGCAGCCGGACCCGCTCCCCCGGCAACATGTCGTCGTAGACCGCGTCGCGGGCCAGGGCGTGCCGGAACGAGTAGCCGCGACCGGCACTGTCGACCACGAGGAGGTGGTTCTCGACCGCCTCGTGCAGAGCGCTGAAAGCGGCCGTCTCGTCGAGGCCGGCCACGGCCAGCAACAACGGCTCGCGCACCCACCGCCCGCCGACCGCGGCCGCGCGCAACAGCCGCTGGGCGTCGGACCCGAGCCCGTCGGCCCGAGCGAGCAGCACATCGCGCAGGGACGGCGGCAGTCCGGTCGGGTCGCCGCCGGCGGTGACGATGCTGAGCAGTTCCTCGACCAGGAACGCGTTGCCCTCCGATCGCTCGAACACCGTGTCGAGCAGGCTGGGCTGCGGCTCGGCACCCTGGATGGCGGCGAGCTGACTGGCGACCTCGGTGCGGTCGAAGCGGCCGAGCTCGACCCGCTGCACGGCCCGGGACCGGTCCCAGGACGTCAGCAGCGCGCGCAGTGGGTGCGAGCGGTGCAGTTCGTCGGAGCGGTATGTGCCGACAACGGCCACCGGTGCCGCCCGCAGCGCGCGCACCAGGTAGGCGACCAGTTCCAGCGTGGACTGATCGGCCCAGTGCAGATCCTCGATGACGAGGAGCACCGGGCTGCTGTCGGCCAGCCGTTCGATCAGCCCGAGCACCAGTTCGAGCAGTTGCGGGCCCTGGACATCAGGTTCGTCCGTGGACCGGGACTCGAGCGGTTCCAGGTTAGGCAGCAACCGCAGCAGCGGGCGCCGGGCCGGGCCGAGCATTTGGTCGAACTCGGCGCGGGGCATCGAGCGCGAGAGCAGCCGCAGCGCGTCCACGAGCGGAGCGAACGGCAGTCCCTGCGCACCGAGTTGGACGCAGTTGCCCACGAGCACGCGCATCCCGAGGTCGTCGGCGGCCGCCACCACCTCGCCCACCAACCGCGACTTGCCCACGCCGGCCTCGCCGCCGATGACCGCCACCGCCGGGATGCCCGCGACGGCCCGGTCCAAGAGATCGGTGAGGCGGGCCAACTCGTCGCGACGGCCCACGAACAGTGGGCTCACCAGTCCGGTCATCGCGTCCCGCCACCGCCTCAGCGCCGAGCCTGGGCGCACGGTGTAGGCCGGACGATGCGATCACCGACAGTTGTCGGCGGTTCACGCAGGGTGGACCGTGGCGCCAGCAGTGAAGATAGCAGCCCGCCCCGGCCCAGTCAGGGTGCGCCAGGCCAGCGCGGCCACCGGGTTACTTGGGCTGCGGGGCCTTGGTGCCGTGCGTCGAGGGCGGGATGACGGTGTTGGCCTGGGCTGCTGCGGCCTTGGCCTTCTTGTCCTGCTTGGGCTTGCGGATCTCGCGGCCACCCTTGTTCTTGCCAGCCATGATCACTCCACGGACGTCGGGATGTGGGGCTGTGGTGCGTTGCCTGCGCCGCAGTCTCGGATGTCCGGAGCCTACGCCCGGCCGACCCGACCGCCGGCATGCGACTCACGGCAGGGCCCCGAATGCGTCGCGGGCGATGCCGACGACAACCGGCACTACGCCGAGGCAGACGAAGGCAGGCAGGAAACACAGGCCCAGTGGCGCCATGGCCAGGACGCCCGCGCGCTGGGCCCGAGCCTGGGCGGCGGCCCGGATCTCGGCTCGGACCTCGCCGGCCACCTGCTCGAGCCCGCGGGCCAGGCGGATGCCGCTGTCGGCGCTGCGGCAGGCGGCCTGGGCGACCGGGCCGAGCGGACCGTCCTCGGCTACCCCTCGCCAGGCCTCGGCCGGTTCGGCGCCGAGGCGCAGCAGTCGCGCGACCTGACCCAGTTCGGCTCCGACTTCTGGTCCGGCGGCCGGGGCGGCGAGGGCCAGTGCCGCCGGCACCGGTTGCCCGCTGCGTAGCGCAGCGGCGACGAGGTCGAGGCACAGGCCCAGCGACCGTGCGGGTGGGGTCGGCACTCTTCGTTCGTCGAGGCGGCGGACGAGGTGGACGGAGACCGGCGCGAGCACGCCGCCGACAAGCAGCCCGGGCCACGGCCCGAGGGCCGCCAGGCCGACGGCCACGGCCGCCACGCCGGCGATCGCCTGGAGCGCGCCGACGGAGCGCAACCACCGGTCACGCGGACGGCGGCCGGGCGAGCGACGGCCGGACCACGCCGGCGGCGCCGTTGGAGGCGCGGTTCGGGCCGCCGACGCCGCGGGCCACCGACGGGGCGACGGAGCCAGGCAGATCGCGGCCGCGAGCAGGAGCCAGCACACCGTCATGGTCATTCGCGCTCGGCCCGCCGCATCAGCCGGTGTGTCCAGAGCACTCCGGCCGCGTCGAGGATGACGCCGATGCACAGCAACGACCGGCCGCCGCGGGTACCGAACAGGAGGTGCATCGGATGGGCGCCCAGGGCTGCGCCGAGCGCCACCCCGACCAGGGGCAGACCGGCGAGCAACCCGCCCGAGGCCCGCGCTCCGGCCAGCGCCACCACGATCGCCCGGCGCTGATCGGCGTGGTCGGCCAGATCGGCGGCAACCCGGCCCAGCACCTCGGCCATCGGTGTACCGGCGAGCGTGCCCACCCGCCAGGCGTGGGCGAGCGGCTCGAGTTCGGTCGCTCCGCCGGACCGCAACGCGGCGGCGATATCGCCACCCGAACCGGCCGCACCAGCCGCCGCCACCAGGGCCACGGCATGCTCGGGCACCAGCGCCGCGGCGGCCCGCAGGGCCGCGTGCGGCGGGCTGCCGGCCTCGAGTTCGGCCACCATCAGCCGGACCGCCGCCAGCAGCAGCCGCGCACGTCGCTCCTTCCGGCGTCGGGCCGCGGCCGAGCAGGCCAGCCCGATGAACGTCGCCGCGAACACGGCACAGGCCAGGCCGAGGGTCGGGCCGCCGATGAGGGCGACCGCTCCCGCGGCGGCGGCACACCCGAGCCCTACAGCCGCCGGCGCAGCCCATCGCGGCGGCGCCGGCAATGGGCGAGCCGGTGCGGTGGTGACGACGAGCCGGCCGCGCTGCGCCAAGGCGCTCACCCGCCGACCGGCCGGAGCAGAACGAGGCAGGAGCAGTACGGCCGCGGCCAGTGCGAGCCAGGTGACGGCGTTCATCGCAACAACCCGGGCACGACTTGAGCCCGTTCGGCCAGCAGCGCGGCCAGCCGAGGCGCGGCGACACCGACACCGCCCCGCACCGACCACACCAACCCCACCGACAGTTCGTCGCCGACCCGGTCGAGCAGGCCGACCTCGTCGACAAGCCGGCGCCCGTCGCGGCCGCGGCGCAGGTGCACCACCACGTCGACCGCGCTCGCCACCAGCGGCGTCACCGCCGCACTCGGCAGACCGCCCAGCCCGCCGAGCGCGGCGAACCGGGCCGGGACGTCGCGGGCGGAGTTCGCGTGCAGCGTGCCCGCGCCGCCGTCGTGCCCGGTGTTCAACGCGACCAGCAGCTCGACCATCTCGGCGCCGCGGAACTCGCCGACGACAAGTCGGTCGGGGCGCATGCGCAAGGCCAGCCGGACCAGGTCACGCAGCCCCACGGCCCCGGTCCCCTCGACGTTGGCGGTGCGGGTGACCAGCCGGACCAGATGCGGATGGTCGACGACCAGTTCGGCCGCGTCCTCGATCACGACCAGTCGCTCGGTGGGCGGGACCAGCCCGAGCAGAGCGCCGAGCAGTGTCGTTTTCCCGCAGCCCGCGCCGCCGCTGACAACGAAGGCCAGCCGGGCCGCGATGACGGCCGCCAACAGCTCGGCCACCGGCGGCGGCATCAGGCCGAGCCGGACCAGGCCGGCGAGGTCGTGCCGTTCACGGGCCAGCACCCGTAGCGACAGCGTGGTCGCGGCGGTCAGCGGCGGGATCACGGCGTGCAACCGGCTGCCGTCGGGCAGGGCCGCGTCGACGTGGGGCATGGCATCGTCGAGGCGGCGACCGGCAGCGCAGGCCAGGCGCTGGGCCAGCCGTCGCACCGCGGCGTCGTCGGCGAACCGCACCGGGGTGCGTTCCATCCCGGCCCCGCGGTCGATCCACACCTCGTCCGGGCGGTTGACCAGCACATCGGTCACGCCCCGCAGCGCGAGCAAGGACTCCAGCGGGCCCATCCCGGTGAGCTCGGCTTCGACATCGCGGCGCAGCGCGGCGAACTCGGCGTCGTCGGCGATGACGTCGACCTCGTCGCGCACGACGAGGTCGAGGTGCTCGGCGTCGTCGGTGGCCAACCGCCGCCGGACCCGCGAAACCAGGTCGGTCATGCCGCACCCACCGCGTCGAGCACGCCGGCCGCCACCCGGGCCAGCGCCCGCGGCGGGCGCCGGACGTCGAGCCCGCGCTCGCGCACTCCGGCGGCAGCGGCCACGGCAGCCACCAACGGCAGGCCGGTGAGCCCGGCCGCCTCAGCCGGCGACACGTCGCCGCGGCGCAGCACCAGCGCGGCCGGCGCTCCGGCCAGGCCGGCCGCGACCGCCCGCGCAGCACTGAGCCCGCGCACGTCGGCCGCAGCGAACAGCAGGACGAGCGCGCACCGGCGCACCGCCGTCTCGCGCAGCGGCGATGGGGCCCGGCCGAGGTCGATCACGACCGGACCGAGGGTCGCCGCCGCGTCCAGCACCTGCACGACCGCGGCCGCAGCCGGCTGCGCTGTCGGCGGCCAGCACCGACACCGGACCCCAGCGCGGCAGGCCGTCGGAGAGCAACGCCGGATCGAGGCGACCACCGCCGATCCGCAGCCCGGACCAGCGCGCGCCGGTGACGTGCTCGATGCCGAGCAGGACGTCGATCCCGCCGCCGGACTCGTCGAGGTCGACCAACGTCGATCGCGCAGCGACAGCGGCCAGGACGGCCGCGAAGGTCGACGCACCCACGCCGCCGCTGCCGCCGACCACGCCGATCACCGCTCCAGTCATGCCGTCGAGCCAAGCGGGCCGGCCGGGCATCGGCCAGCGGGCCAACGCCGAGCTGTGGACAACCGCGCCCTTGTGGACGACGGACTTGACACGGACGTGCCTGCGCGTCACGCGTGGACCACATCCGTATCCTCGAATTGTGGTTCCCGACACCGGCGCAACCCGAACGGCCCACCGCCGCGTTCTTCGATCTCGACAAGACGATCATCGCCAAGTCGAGCGTCCTCGCGTTCGGCAAGCCCTTCTACCAAAGCGGATCTGCTCAACCGGCGGGCCGTGCTGCGCAGCGCCTACGCGCAGTTCGTGTTCGCACTCGCCGGCGCCGACGAGGACCAGATCGAACGGATGCGGGCCTACCTCACCGCGATGTGCACCGGGTGGGACGTCTCGCAGGTGCGCGAGATCGTGTCCGAGACGCTGCACGAGATCATCGACCCGATCGTCTACGACGAGGCCGTCGAACTGATCAGCGAGCACAAGGCCGCCGGCCGCGACGTCGTCATCGTCTCCTCGTCCGGCGAGGAGGTCGTCGCGCCGATCGGGGCCATGCTCGGGGCCGACCACGTCGTCGCCACCCAGATGCACGTCGCCGACGGCCGCTACACCGGCGAGATCGGCCGCTACGCGTACGGACCCGAGAAGGCCGTCGCGATCCTGCGCGCTGGCCGAGGAGCGCGGCTACGACCTGGCCGGCAGCTACGCATACTCCGACTCGGCCACCGACGTGCCGATGCTCGAATCGGTCGGGCATCCGTTCGCGGTGAACCCCGACCGCGCGCTGCGCCGGATCGCGGCCGAACGGGGCTGGCCGACGCTCGTCTTCTCCAACGCCGTGCCGCTGCGCGAGCGGATCTCGGGCCTGCGGCCGGAGCATCCGACCGCCACGGTTACCCTCGTCGGCGCCGGAGTCGCCGCGATCGGCCTGCTCTGGTACGCCTCGCGCCGACGGGCAAATCGGGCCTGACGCTCGCCGTGCCGACTCGCGGCACTGAGGGGTTGCGCTCGGATCGCGCCGGGGCGTCAAATACGGATACGGATGAGGCTTCGTCCATGGCGGTCCAGCCCCCAGCGCAGCCTCGCCCCGCACGGACGAATACGGGCACCCACGCGGCGAACCCACCTCGCAACAGGTGAGTCGGCGCGGACCGCGAGCTGTCGGCCCGCGTCCGACGTACACGCAAGGGCACGCATGGTAACCCGCTCGTCCGTGCTCGACGGCGCTGTGGACGCCCGTGCGGGCGCCCTGGCGCCGTCACTACGTCCGGCCGCCAGCCAGCTCAGCCGCGCGCGATCGCCTCGCAGATCGCCGTCGACTCGCGCGCCCCGGCCACGACCGCCGCGGCGCAGTGCGCCAGCCAGTGCCCCACGCCGTCGGCCGCGCCGGTCCGGTAGCCCGCGAGCGCCGCGTCGTAGTCGGCCCGCAGGTCACGGTGGCCGGCCTCGACGACGACCAGTGACTTGGGGTCGAGCCCACGCTCGATGAGGGTCAGCCGCACGGCCACCCGCGCGACCACCCCGGACACCGGCGCGAACGCATCCAGCGAGAGCAGCTCGCCGTGCACGATCGCGGCGACCACGACGGCCGGCGCGGACGTCGCGGCCAGCGTCGCGGCCAAGGTGTCGAGCCGGGCCGCGATCTCGGGCGACGCGGACGGCCGGCCGAGCTCGTCCGGATCGGTGACGAGGTCGGCGGCGGCGAGGGCGTGCAGCCGGGCCAGCGCCTGCCGCGGCGCCCGCGTCCAGGTGTCGGCCAGTGCCGGGATGGCGGCCTGGGCCCGCAGCGCGCCCTGGACGACCGGGTTCGTCGCCGGCGGCGCCAGATCGGACGTCGTCGAGGCTGACGTCCGCGCCGGCGAGGCCGGCCGACGCCCAGGCCCCGCGCAGCGAGGACTCGGCCGAGACGTCGGCAGAGCGGCGGCGCAGCGTGCGGTTGCCCAGCAGCGTGTCGACCGCGGTGCGGGCGGCGGTGACGCCGTCGGCCACGCCCGGCAGGTCGAGCAGCGGGGCAAGCGGATCGGCGGGCACAACGCCGAAGGCTAACCGGCGGCCACACGCGGGCCGGGGCGCTGGTGCCCGTCAGTGGTCGGCGGTAAACCTGAGCCATGGACGCCAACCAGGAGATACCAGACCTCCGACCGCTCGCCGGCAGCGAGCGTGGCCCCGTCCCGGACGCCACGCCGGCCCCCGAACCGCTCGACCCGCAGGCCCGGATCGAGCGTCACCCTCATGCTGCGCCGCGCCGCCGACGGCGTGGTCGGCGCCGACCCGGCCGACCTCGACCACCGTCACCGACACCCTCATCGGGCTCGGCCTCGAGGTCGTCTCGGCCGACGCCCGCTCGCGCCTGGTCCGGGTCGCCGGGCCGGTCGGCCCTGCTCAGCCGGGTCTTCGGCACCGACTGCAGCAGGTCACCAGCCGGGCCCGCGACGGGCGCGCGGTCACCCACCGCTACCGCACCGGCGGGCTGAGCGTGCCCGCGCCGCTCGACGGCATCGTCATCGCCGTCCTCGGCCTCGACGACCGGCCCCAGGCCCGAGCCCAGTTCCGGGTCGCGGCCGGCCGCGGCGCCCGCGGTCGAGCTACACCCCGCCCCAGCTGGGCGAGATCTACCGCTTCCCGGCCGGCACGGACGGCACCGGCCAGACGATCGCGATCATCGAACTCGGCGGCGGCTTCGCCCAGGCCGAACTCGACACCTACTTCGCCGGCCTCGGCATCCCGGCCCCGACCGTCACCGCGGTCGGGGTGGACGGCGCCGCGAACCAGCCGGAGCAACGACCCGAACGGCGCCGACGGCGAGGTCCTGCTCGACATCGAGGTCGCCGGCGGTCTCGCCCCGGGCGCCAACATCGTCGTGTACTTCGCGCCCAACACCGACGCCGGATTCCTGGACGCGGTCAGCGCCGCCGTGCACGCCAGCCCGGCCCCGGCGGCCATCAGCATCAGCTGGGGCCAGAACGAGGACGCGTGGACGGCCCAGGCCCGCGACGCCCTCGACAGCGTCTTCGCCGACGCCGCCACCCTCGGCCCCACCGTGACGGCCGCGGCCGGCGACAGCGGCAGCTCCGACGGCGTCACCGACGGCCACGACCACGCCGACTTCCCCGCGTCCAGCCCGCACGTGATCGCCTGCGGCGGCACCTCCCTGCGCGCCGATCCCAGCACCGGCGCGGTGTCGGCCGAGACGGTCTGGAACGACGGCGCCCAGGGCGGCGCCACCGGCGGCGGGGTCAGCGACGTCTTCGCCCAGCCGGCCTGGCAGGCCACGGCCGGCGTGCCGACCAAGGCCAACGGCGGCCGCGGCGTGCCCGACGTCGCCGCCAACGCCGATCCCCGCGACCGGCTACCAGGTTCTCGTCGACGGCTCGGCGCTGGTCTACGGCGGCACCAGCGCCGTCGCCCCGCTGTGGGCCGCGCTGATCGCCCGGCTGGCCCAGGCCGCGGGCCGCCCGTTCGGGCTGCTCACCGCCCAGCTGTACCAGGGCACCACGCCGGGCCAGCCCGCGCCGGGCTTCCACGACGTCACCAGCGGCGACAACGGCAGCTATCACGGCCGGCCCGGGCTGGGACGCGTGCACCGGCCTGGGCTCACCCGACGGCACTGCCCTGCTCGGCGTCCTGCAACTCGGCCGCGCCGTCGCCGGGCGGTAGGGTGCGCGCCCGTCGGGGCAGACTGCAATGATCGAGGGGCACACCGCCCGGCCGAGCAGACAGGAGCTGACATCGTGACGGTGACTGCACAACCGGACGGTGGCGCCCGCCGTCGCGCGGCCGAGGACGCCAGCATCGGGCAGCTCGTCTCCGATGCCGCGAAGCAATCTGGCCACCCTGCTGCAGCAGCGAGATCGAGCTGGCCAAGCTGGAACTGCGGGTGTCGGTCAAGAACGCCGGCGTCGGCGTCGGCTTCTTCGGGGCCGCGCTCGTCCTGCTCGGCTTCTCGATGACGTTCGGCCTGATCGCCCTGGCCGAAGGCATCCACGCGGCCGGCGTGTGGCGCTGGCTGTCCTACCTCATCGTGTTCGTGTTCCTGCTCGTCGTCATCGGGCTGCTCGTGTTCATGGGCATCAAGAAGGTCAAGCGGGTCAAGCCGCCGCAGCGCACGATCGCGACGACGCAAGGACACCGTGGCCTACCTCAAGGCCAACACGAAACGCGGGTAGCAGGCGCATGGGTCTTGGCCCGCTGCCCGGCACTCCGGACAGTTCGATCGTCCTCGTCGACGGTCCGTGGACGCATCGCACGGTGCGGGCCAACGGCATCGCGGTGCACGTCGCCGAGGCCGGCACCGGACCGCTCGTCCTGCTGCTGCACGGCTTCCCGCAGTTCTGGTGGGCCTGGCGCCAGCAGCTGACCGATCTCGCCGACGCCGGGTTCCGGGCCGTCGCCGTCGACCTGCGCGGCTACGGCGCCAGCGACAAGCCACCACGCGGCTACGACGCGCCCAACCTCGCCGCCGACATGGCCCAGCTCGTCACCGCGCTCGGCGAGAGCGACGCGATGGTCGTCGGCACCGACTTCGGCGGCCTGCTCGCCTGGACGATGGCCGCCAGGCATCCCGCGGGTGGTGCGCAGCCTGGCCATCGTCGGCGCCGCCCATCCGCTGCGGCTGCGCTCGGCCGCTGGTCACCCGCGAGCGCCGGGCAGCGCCGCGCGTCGGCCTACGCCCTGCGCACGTTCCAGGTGCCCCGCCGGCCGGAACAGCTGCTGGCCCGCGATTCGCGCTACGTGCGCGCAGCTGTTCGACACGCTGGACCGGGCCCGCGCTGGCGCGGCACCCCGCGCTACGTCGCCGACGTCGAGCGCTACGCCGAGGCGATGCGCATCCACCCGGTGGCGTACTGCGCCGCCGAGTACTTCCGCTGGCTGGTGCGCTCACTGGTGCGTCCGGACGGCCGGCGCTTCGCCGAGTCGCTGCGCGCCCCGATCACGGCGCCGGTGCTGCACCTGCACGGCGACCTCGACAGCTGCGTGCTGCCGTCCACGGCGCAGGGGTCGGGCCAGTACGTCACCGGCGACTACGAGTACCGCGTGCTCGACGGCGTCGGCCACTTCCCGCACAACGAGGTGCCCGACCTCGTCAGCGGCGAACTCGTGCGCTGGGCCAAGCTGCACTGAGCTCAGCCCGGCGTGCAGTCGCCCGGTGCCGACCTTGGCCGTGGCATGCGCGCCCCGCGTCCACGTCCACGCGCGATCTCGCCGTCGGTGAGCACGTAGCCGGTGTTGCTCGATTCGAGCGCCGTGGCGAAGACGACGCCGAGCACGGTGCCGTTCGCGGCCAGCAGCGGGCCGCCGGAGTTGCCGCTGCGCACGACCGCGTAGATCGAGTAGATGTCGCGGTGCACGTTGTCGTTGCCGTAGATGTCGTTGCCGGAGACGGTGTCGCGGGAGCGCACCCGGGCCGAGCGCACGTTGAACGGCCCGTCCTCCGGGATAGCCGAGCACGACGGCCGGGTCGCCGCTGTTCGGCCGGCGTGCGGCGCGAACCGCAGCGCGGGCGCGTCGAGGCCGGGCACGTCCAGCACGGCGACGTCGCGCTCGGGGTCGTAGACCACGACCTTCGCCGGCAGCGTCTGGCTGTCGCTCACCTGGACGCCGACCTGCGTCAGTGCCGGCGACGACGTGGGCGTTGGTGACGATGCGGTGCGGCGCGTAGACGAAGCCCGGAACCCTCGATGCCCGCGGTTGCACGACGGCGCCTCGCCGTAGATCTTGAACACCGACGCGCTGCGCCGTGCGCACGCGGGCCGCGACCGCCGGTGACAGCTGCGAGTCCGGCGGGGCGACGCTGACGATGTGGGTCTGCGGCAGGTCGCCGAAGCACGGGCGGGAACCCGCTCTGGTTCAGGAACGAGCGCAGCGACGCGTACAGGCGTGCGGACGTCCTTGGGCATCACGTCGTCGACCCCGCGCACGATGCGGGAGTTCACCGCCGCCGACGACAGCGACGGGTAGGGCGAGGAGGCCAGCGGGACAGCGACCATCCACGCGACCAGCAGCACCGACACCACGCCGAGCGCCGCGCCGATGCCCGAGTCGACCGGCTTGCCGCGTCTCGCGGACGATCCGGGTGCGGACGTGCCCGGCGGCCCAGACGCCGAGCAGCTGGCCGAGCATGGCCACGAACAGCACGCAGATGATGGCGATCGGGATCTGGGCCCGGCCGTCGGCCAGCCGCGAGCCGAGCGGCTCGGCGATCTGCGCCCCGATGACCGCGCCGCCGAAGAAGCCGATCATCGAGAACAGGCCGACGACGGCGCCGTTGCGGAATCCGCCTATGCCGTACGCGATCGCGGCCAGGATGACGATGAGGTCGAGGATGTTCACGGGCGGCTCAGCTGGGCAGGACGACGAGCTTGCCCGTCTGCCCTTGCTTGACGTGGATGGTGCACACGAACCGGTAGGTGCCCGGCGCCGGCGCGGTGAACGTCACCGACTGGGTCTGGCCCGAGGCGGCGAGCGGGGTGGCCACGCCGGGAAGGCCGCTCAGCGTCCAGTTGTGCGGCGCGCCCTTGCCGGTGTTGACGAGCAGGACGGTGATCCGGCCCGGGTGCACGGTGATCGTGGCCGGGTCGAAGCGATAGGTGTCGCCGGCCTTGACCGTGATCTGCTGGACGCCGTTGACGACGGACGGCCGTGCGCCGAACCACCCTGCGGGCGGCGGTTCACCGAGGCCTGGGTGTTGGAGCACGCGGCCACCAACGCCAGCGCGGCGACGGCGGCCACCGGCCCGGCAACGGCGCGCGGCCCGGTGCCGGACGTCGAAGACATGGCCGAAACGGTACCGGCGCACCGGTTAAGGAACCGGCGAGCCGTCGGCAGGAGGTGGTGCGGCCGGTCCGGCGGCGCGGTTCGGCAGCTCGCGCCACTGGTTCTCGTCCCACGGCCGGGCCCAGCCGCCCAGCAGCAGCAGCCGGTCGAGCAGTCCGGCGGTGAACCCCCACACGAACAGGCCGCCGGCCGTCGAAGCCCAGCCCGAGCCAGCCGGACGGGTGCACGACCCGGAACCGGTTGGCCGGATCGGCCAGCTCGGCGACGGGGACGACGGCGACGCCGGCCACCTCGGCCGGGTCGACCGCGGCCACCGGGTGCGGGTCGGACCACCAGGCCAGTACCGGGGTGACCACGAATCCCGACGGCGGCAGGAAGATCTCGGGCAGCTCGGCGACGACGTGCACGGTGGCCGGGTCGAGGCCGACCTCCTCCTCGGCCTCGCGCAACGCGGTGGCGACCCGGTGCGGATCGGCCGGGTCGGCGGCGCCGCCGGGAAACGCGACCTGCCCGGCGTGGGTGCGCATGTCGGCCGCCCGCTCGATGAGCAGCACGCTGGGCCCGTCGGGCGTCTCGGTGAACGCGATCAGCACGGCCGAGGCGCGGCCGCTGCCGTCGTCGGGCGGCAGGAATCGGGACAGATCGCCCGGTTCGAGGCCCTTGGCCGCCCGGGCCAGCGGGCTGCAACCAGTCGGGCAGCGCACCGACGTCGGACTCGGGCAGTTCGGTCACCCGACCGATTCCATCATCTGCGTCTCGCTGCGTACCAGCTTCGCGGCCACGGCCGGATCGGTGGGACCTTCGCCGTAGGACGGGCACAGCCGGGCGATCGGGCAGGCCCCGCAGGCCGGTTTGCGGGAGTGGCAGATGCGCCGGCCGTGCCAGATGACCCGGTGCGACAGGATCGTCCACTCCTTCTTGGGGATGAGCTCGCCCACCGCGTGCTCGACCTTGACCGGGTCGGTCTCGGCCGTCCATCCCCAGCGGCGGGCCAGCCGGCCGAAGTGGGTGTCGACGGTGATGCCGGGGATGCCGAAGGCGTTGCCGAGCACGACGTTGGCGGTCTTGCGGCCGAAGCCGGGCAGCGTGACGAGTTCTTTGAGGGTGTGCGGCACCTCGCCGTCGAAGCGTTCGACCAGCTCCTGGCCGAGCTTGATCAGTGACGACGTCTTGTTGCGGAAGAACCCGGTGGAGTGGATGAGCTGCTCGAGTTCGGCCCGGTCGGCGGCGGCGTAGTCGGCCGCGGTGCGGTAGCGCCGGAACAGCACCGGCGTGACCTCGTTGACCCGCTTGTCGGTGGTCTGGGCCGAGAGGATCGTGGCCACGGACAGTTCGAGGGCATTGGTGAAGTCGAGTTCGCACCGGGCGTCGGGGTAGACGTCGGCGAGTTCGCGGTTGATGCGACGGGCGCGGCGGGTGAGGGCGAGCGGGCTTTCGTCGGCGAGTGGCACCACGCCAGCCTACGAGCGCGTGCCGACGACGGGACTGGGGCACAATGGACAGACCATGGTCGGCTTTCTGTTTCTCCTGTTCCCGTTCCTGTTACTCGGCTTCATGCTCTTCATGGGGCGGGTCGAAGAGCCCCTGAGCCAGGTCGCGGTCGAGCGCGACATCGAGCAGTTCCTCGATGACGCCAGCCCGGACGAGCTGGACGCCTTCGTCCGCGAGGGGACCGATTCGGCCCTCAAGCGGTTCCGGCAGCGGCTGGGCTTCGGCCGGTTGCGCCGCAACCGCTCGTCCTGATCATCGCGGCGACGGCCGGTGGCCTAGACTCGCCCGAGACTGTGACCGAGCTCGCAGAGCTCATCAGAATTGACGCTGAGCAAACGTCACTGACAGGAACAGGAGCGGACGTGGACGACATCCTGCGTAGGGCCGGGCTGTTCCAGGGAGTCGACCCGGACGCGGTCGAGGCGTTGGCCAACGAGTTCGAGATCATCGAGGCGGCCCGGGGCGAAACGCTGTTCACCGAGGGCGAGCCGGGCGAGAGCCTGTACATCGTGCTGACCGGCAAGGTGAAGCTGGGCCGCCGTTCGCCCGACGGCCGCGAGAACCTGGTCGCCGTGATGGGCCCGTCCGACCAGTTCGGTGAACTGTCGCTGTTCGACCCTGGCCCGCGCACGGCCACGGCCACCGTCGTCACCGATGCCCGGTTGGCCCGGTTGCCGAAGGCGGCGTTGCAGAAGTGGGTGCAGGACCGGCCCCAGATCGCGATGCAGTTGCTGCGGGTGGTGGCCCGCCGGCTGCGGCGCACCAACACGATGCTGGCCGACCTGATCTTCGTCGACGTGCCCGGCCGGGTGGCCAAGCAGCTGTTGCAGCTGGCCCAGCGCTTCGGCTCGGTCGACGGTGGGCAGTTGCGGGTGACGCACGACCTGACCCAGGAAGAGCTGGCTCAGCTCGTCGGTGCGTCCCGCGAGACGGTGAACAAGGCCCTGGCCGACTTCGCGTCGCGGGGCTGGCTGCGGCTCGAGGGCAAGAGCGTCGTCATCCTCGACCGCGAGCGGCTGGCCCGCCGCGCGCGCTGAGCCGCCGTTCAGCGCCCCGGGCTCGCGGGCACGAGGATGCCGCGGGCTTGCCGGACCGTCACGGCCGCGGTCATGGCCGGGCCGGTGACGGTGTCGGGGATGTCCAGCCAGGGGCCGCCGTCGACGCGGTAGCGGCCGGACCAGGTGACCGTGGCCGAGATCTGGACGGCCCCGGTGGCGGTGTAGACGTGGCCCCAGTAACCGGGGCAATCGACGGTGTGGCAGTCCGCGGCCGGGTCGTACTTCGGTTCCGGGCTGCTCGTGGTGTCGCCGGTGCCGTCGCCGAAGTCCCAGGCCACGTGGGCCACGCGCACCCGTAGCGCGACCCGGTGCCCGAGCAGGGTGACCGTGCCGAGCGATTGGTCGACCGGGGTCTGCGCCCACAACAGGGTCTGGATGTTGACCAGGGTTGCTCCGCCGGGCGGGGCGATGCCGACCTTCGGGTGCGGGTACCAGGCGGCGGATTTCGCGAAGGACGGCCGCCGCGGTCACTTGTGGGGCCGCGGTCGGGACGAAGCAGCCGGTGCCGATCAGCCGCCAGGAGCCGTCGGGATTGCGCTGCAGGGTCGCGGTTGTGGTCAGCTTCGGGTCATTGGGCAACTGCTTCGCTGTGGCCACGTCACAGACGTTGCGCACCTGTCCGCAGATATCGCCCGGATTCGCTCGGTTCTGACCCGCCACCTGCGGCGGCCCGCAATCCATCACCCGAATCACCACCGCCGACCCACCAGTGCCGGTCGTGCCATCGTTGCATGTCTTTGTGCCAAGCCCGTTGTAGGACCCGTTGCCGGCCTTTGCGCCGACAGTGTCGCTGCATGGGTTGGCAATGCTTGCGCGTGCCGGAGTCGTGATCGTCATGGCTGCGGTCAGAAGACCGGCAACCGGAGCGATCGCCGCGAAATGCCAGTTGATCTTCACGACGGCGCTCCGACATCGATGACCTGCCATCTTCCGTCGCGCCACGATAGAAAGACCAGAGACACATCGTTCCTGACAGCCGGTGCCGACGTACTCGGCGGCGCTGACGGCGTGATCAATACGACTGCACCTTCGTCAGCAGTAACTTCGACCGCGAGCTCCGACTTGACCTTGAACGTGCCGGTGACCACTCGAGTCGAAACCACCGATATCCGTCCGCCACGTACGTGCGCGCCCTGCTCGCGCAAGGCGTCTAACTCGTTGATCGCTCGTGTGCATGCTGGACACGACTTGGCCGCCACCTGCCGCAAGAGATACGGGTCAGTGGTCGCCGTACTCCAGTCGAGGGCCTTGAAGTAGTAGGCGGCGAAGGCGAGGGCGCCGGCGGGGGTGTGCTGCTTGGCGTCCGCGCTGAGCACCGGCGGCTTCTCGCCCGGCAGGACGCCCGGCCCGGTGGTCTGCGGACCGCTCGGCGTCGGGCTCGGGCTGACCGACGTCGAACCGCTGGGCGTGGGCGCCGCATCAGATGACTTGTGCGCGTGTCCGCCGCCACCACAGCCGGCACCGAGCACCGCCAGAACCGCCACGATCGCCACAAAACGGATACGCACGCGCGGAATCGTTCCAGAAACAACCCATCCGCGGCGAGGGCGACAGCCGTCCTGTGGACAACCGGGGGTTAGCCGTGCTCCGTCAGGTAGGCCAGCTGGGCCCGCACCGACAGCTCCGCCGCCCACCACACGGCCCGATCCACGTCGGCGTACACCTGCTCCACGATCGCCCGGGCCGAGGCGTCCGGACCCAACTCAGCCAGCGCGGCCCGCACCTGATTCAGCCGCTCCTCGCGGTGGGCCAGGTACGCCTCGGCCGCCGCTCCCGCGGCCGGCAGCTCGGGCCCGTGCCCGGTGAGCACCGTCGCCGCACCCAGCTCCCGCAACCGCCGCAGCGAGGCCAGGTACTGCCCCAGGTCCCCGTCGGGATAGGCCACCACGGTCGTGCCCTGGCCCAGGATCGTGTCGCCGGTCAGCACGGCCGCGTCCGTGCCGGAACCCGGGTCGAGCAGGAACGACAGCGAGTCCGACGAGTGCCCGGGCGTGGCCCACACCCGCACCTCGACCCCGCCGCCCGCGACGACATCACCCTCGCCCAGGCCTTCGTCGCCGAGCCGGTGGGCCGGGTCCAGGGCCCGCACCGGCGCGCCGGTGAGCTCGTGCAACCGCCGGGCTCCGTCGCTGTGGTCCGGATGCCCGTGTGTCAACAGAATCGTGGCCACTCGCCCCGCGGCGGCCACCACGGCCGACAGGTGCGTCGCATCGTCCGGACCAGGGTCGACGACGATCGCGTCAGCCGAGTCAGCGCTGCGCAGCAGCCAGGTATTCGTCCCGGTCAGCGTCATCGGACTGGGATTCGCGGCCAGCACCACCGACGCGAGCGGCGTCACCGCCCGCAACGTCTCGTACGCCGGCTGCGTCATCGGATCGCGGACCGCGGGATCGAGACCGACGTACCGTCGGGCAGGTCGGCGAAGACCTCACCGTCGGCGGTGATCCGGATGTGCGGGCGCACCGGATCGAGCGAGCGTGCATCCGCGGCCGCCAGCACCTCGGCCACCGTCGCGAACGGCACGAGCGAGGCCATCGTCGACAGCGTCGGCGGCAGCATCATCCGCTCGCCGCGCTGGGTCTGCTCGAGCGCCGCCCCGACGCCGAGCCAGGCCGCCTCGGACGACTCACTGGTCACGTCCATCGCCTCGGACCCGGCCGGCAACGCACCGACGAAGAACCGGGTGTCGTAGCGGCGCGACTCCCCGGCCGGCGTCACCCAGCGGGCCCACGGCCGCAGCCCGTCGGCATCGACACTGAGCCCGTGCTCCCGCAGCAGGTCACCGAAACCGACCCGGCCGTCCTCGACGTCCGCTCGACGCTCGGACAGGTCGGCCGCGGGCACGGTCAGCAGCACTCCGGTCTCCTCGAACGTCTCGCGCACCGCCGCCCCGAGCAGGGCCCGGGCCAGCGGTTCGGCGCATTGGAACCGGGCGGCGACGTCGGTGCTCGCGGTACCGGCGAAGGGCAGGTCGGCGTCGGCCGGATCCACCCGACCGCCGGGGAAGACCGTCATCCCGGCCGCGAAGGCCATCTGGGTGACGCGGGTGAGCAGCCAGGCCTCGAGCCCGGCGCTCGCCCACTCCATCGCGCAGCAGCACGACCGTGGCCGCGTCCCGCACCGGAACCTCGGTCATCGGACCTCGACGACGAGTTCGACCTCGACCGGCGCATCCAGTGGCAGCACGGCCACCCCGACAGCGGAACGGGCGTGGGCCCCGGCCGGGCCGAAGACCTCGCCCAGCAGCTCGCTGGCGCCGTTGACGACGCCGGGCTGACCCGTGAAGTCCGGGGCCGAGGCCACGAAGCCGACCACCTTCACCACCCGCACGACCGAGTCCAGGCCGACGAGCGCGTCGACGGCCGCAAGCCCGTTCAGCGCGCAGGTGCGAGCCAGCCCGTAAGCCTGCTCCGGACTCACCTCGGCGCCGACCTTGCCCGTCACGGCCAACGCGCCGTCCACCATCGGCAGCTGACCGGACGTGAACACCAGCGACCCGGTGCGGACGGCCGGCACGTAGGCGGCCAGCGGGGCGACGACGGCGGGCAGGGTGATGCCCAGTTCGGCCAGCCGGGCGAGTGGGGAGCTCATGGCTGCGACGGTATCGCCCCACCAACCGCCCACTGTGATCTCCGTCCGCCCGCGACCCTCCGCGCTGCGGCGCCCGGTGCCGTCTCCTACTGTGGCGGGATGGCCGCCACTACCGTTGCAGCCCGCGCCGCGGCGCAGCTCGCCCCCGGGATCCCGGCCGACGCCCGGCTGCACATCGTCACCGGCAAGGGCGGTACCGGCAAGACCACGGTCGCCACCGCCCTGGCCCTGGCTCTGGCCGCGAACGGGCGCAAGGTGCTGCTGGTCGAGGTCGAGGGCCGCCAGGCCATCGCCCAGATCTTCGACGTGCCGGCGCTGCCGTACGCCGAGCACCGGCTGGCCACGATGCACGACCGGGGCCAGCTCTGGGGCCTGGCCATCGACGCCGAGGACGCGATGATCGAGTACCTCGACATGTTCTACGGCCTCAAGCGCTCGGCCCGCGGGCTGAAGAAGATGGGGGCCGTCGACTTCGTGACCACCCTCGCCCCGGGTCTGCGCGACGTGCTGCTCACCGGCAAGGTCAAGGAGGCGGTCACCCGCACGAACCCCGACGGCCATCTCGCCTACGACGCGGTCGTGCTCGACGCTCCGCCCACCGGCCGGATCCGGCGTTTCCTCGACGCCACCCGCGAGGTCGCCAACCTGACCAAGTTCGGCCCGATCAGCCGGCAGAGCGCCGGCGTCATCGAGCTGCTGCACGGCCCCCAGACCGCCGTGCACCTGGTCACCCTGCTCGAGGAGATGCCGGTGCAGGAGACCATCGACGCGGCCGGCGAACTGACCGCGGCCAAGTTCCGGCTCGGCGCCGTGATCGTCAACCGGGCCCGGCCGGCCCTGATCTCCGACGACCAACTCGCCGCCGACGGCACCGTCGACACCAAGGCCCTCGCGGCCGGTCTGCGCAAGGCCAACGTGGCCGTGGCCCACGCCGACGCGCTCGCCCGCGAGATGGCCGAATACGCAGGAGCGGCAGCAGATCCAGGCCGAGAACCTGACCCGGCTCGACGCCGTCGATGCGCCCCGCCTGGAACTGCCCGAGCTCAACCCGCCCGTCGATCTGGGCGAACTGCAGGAGCTGGCCGACCACTTCACGGTGCGGCCGTCATGAGCCGGGCCCGCAAGCCGCTCGATCTGGCCGCGCTCGTGCGCGATCCGGCCACCCGCGTCGTCGTCACCTGCGGCAGCGGCGGCGTCGGCAAGACGACCACGGCCGCGGCGATGGCCCTGCTCGGGGCCGAGGCCGGCCGGCGCACCGTGGTGCTGACGATCGACCCGGCCCGGCGGCTCGCCCAGTCGATGGGCCTGACCGAGCTGGACAACACCCCGCGCGAGGTCAAGGGGGTCGAGAACGGACAGCTCTTCGCGATGATGCTCGACATGAAGCGCACCTTCGACGACGTGGTGACCGAGCACTCCACTCCGGAGCGGGCCGAAGCCGATCTTCGAGAACCCGTTCTACCAATCGCTGTCGTCGTCGTTCGCCGGGACGCAGGAGTACATGGCGATGGAGAAGCTCGGCCAGCTCGTCGCGGCCGAGGAATGGGACCTCATCGTCGTCGACACGCCGCCGTCGCGCTCGGCCCTGGACTTCCTTGACGCGCCGAACCGGCTCGGCCGTTTCCTCGACGGCAAGATGATCCGGCTGCTGACGATGCCGGCCCGGGCCGGCGGCAAGGCCTACCTCAAGGTCGTCAGCGCCTCGGTCGGCGTCTTCACCAAGGTGTTCACGAAGGTGCTCGGCGGCGACCTGATCCGCGACCTGTCGTCGTTCGTGGCGGCGCTGGAGACGATGTTCGGCGGCTTCCGCGAACGGGCCCAGCACACCTACGAGCTGCTCAAGACCCCCGGCACCGCGTTCGTCGTCGTCGCCGCCCCGGAGCCGGACGCGCTGCGCGAGGCGTCCTACTTCGTCGAGCGCCTCTCGGCCGAACGGATGCCGCTCGCCGGGCTCGTCGTCAACCGCGTGCACCGCACCCAGATCTCCGGCGCGCCCACCCTGACCGCGGCCCGGGCCGAGGCCGCGGCCGAGGCGCTGGCGGCCAAGCCGGGCAGCGACACGGGCGCGCTGGCCGAGGCCGCGCTGCGCGTCCACGCCGAGGTGGCCAGCGCGGCCGAGCACGACGCGCGGATGGCGAAACGGTTCTGCGCGGCCCATCCGGAGGTCGCGGTCGTCGAGGTGCCGGCCCTGCCGGTCGACATCCACGATCTGGACGGCCTGCGCACGGTCGGCGAGCTGCTGGCCAAGGGCTGAGCCGGGCCGCCTCCGGCTGAGCCGATGCGGAGGACGGTCTGGTCGTGTCGTGCCGGCCACGTACCCTGTTAACCCGTGGCTGCCTTATCCGGACCCCCCAACCCCTGGCCGACCATCGGCAAGCTCGTCGGCCGCCCTCGTGGCCACCGGCATCCTGACGGCCGGGCTGCTGCTGCCCTATGTGGGCGGGCTGGGCCTGGCCGCCCGCCACGAGTCCGAGAAGTTCCTGGCCACGCCCTGCAACCTGCAGGAGTCCCAGCCCCCGCAGCAGACCACGATGTTCGCCAGCGACGGCAAGACCGTCCTCGCCCGGCTGTTCAGCCAGGACCGCCAGCCCGTGCCGCTGTCGCAGATCCCCAAGCAGCTGCAGGAGGCCCTGGTCGCCACCGAGGACCGCCGCTTCTACAGCCACCACGGCGTCGACATGCGCGGCCTGCTGCGCTCGGCCGTCAGCACGAGCAGCGGCGACACCCAGGGCGGCTCGACGCTGACCATGCAGTACGTCAAGCAGATGCGCTACTACCAGGCCGGCAAGGACGTCAAGGCCCAGCAGGCCGCCATCGACCAGAACCTCAACCGCAAGATCGAAGACGCCAAGTGCGCCATCTACATCGAGAACACCGAGCACGAGTCCAAGGACCAGATCCTCGACAACTACCTCAACATCGCGTTCTTCGGCGAGAACTCCTACGGCATCGAGACCGCGGCCGCAGACCTACTTCAACAAGCACGCCGCGAAGCTGACGCCTGCCCGAGTCGGCCATGCTGGTCGGGCTGCTGCGGGCGCCGTCGGAGTACGACCCGTTCGTCCACCCCGAGGCCGCGAAGAAGCGCCGCAACGAGGTGCTGCAGAACCTGGTCACGATGAAGAACCTCAGCCAGGCCGCGGCCGACACGTACAAGGCCAAGCCGGTCAGTCTGGCCACGACCGCGCCGCCCGTCGTGCGCGAGGGCTGCGCCAACGCCAACAGCTCGGTGCGCAACGTCGGCTTCTTCTGCGACTACGCCGTCCACTGGCTCGAGACGACCGGTGGCATCTCCGACACGGAGTTGACGACGGGCGGGCTCAAGATCGTCACGACGCTGAACGCCACGATGCAGAACAGCATGCAGGACCACATCAGCTCGGCGCTGCCGGCGAACTCGCCGATGACGGCGGTGCTACCGGCGGTCGATCCGCGAACCGGCAACGTGCTGGCGATGGCGACCAGCAAGAAGTACGGCACCAACGTCGTCCAAGACCGACCACACCCACACCTCGCTGCCGATCTTCACCTCGTACACGGCCCAGGGCGCCTCGACCTACAAGTTGTTCCCGCTGCTGACCGCGCTGCAGACGGGTGTGCCCAGTACGTGGCAGCTCTCGACGCCGGCCAACGGCACGGCGTACCAGCCGCGAACAGTTGCGCCACGTCCGACGGCGTCATCAACGGCGACGCGAACGAGCAGTACAACCTGAACGAGACCCTGACGACGGCGACGGCGAAGTCGTCCAACACGTTCTTCGTCGGCCTGGCCGACCAGTTGCTCGGCTGCCACCTGTCAGCCGATCGTCGACATGGCCCGGCGGCTGGGCATGAACTCGCTCGCCCAGCCCAGCGGCGACGGGCGGCAGACCGTCGAGCAGACGATCGTGAACTACCAGCGGCCCGGTGAGCTCGTGCTCGGCGACGTCGCCACCAGCCCGCTCGAGCTGGCCGGCGCGTACGCGGCCGTCGCCAACGCCGGCAAGTTCAACGCGCCGGCGCCGATCGTGTCGATCACCGACGACAAGGGCAAGCCGGTCACGGTCAAGCGCTCGCCCGAGGTGCAGGCCATCAGCCCGCAGGTCGCCCTGCAGGCCGTCGACATCCTCACCGGCGACACCCGGTTCCCGGGCACGTCCGCGGCCCAGTTCCAGCCCTGGTACTCGCAGGGTATGAGCACGGTCGCCGGCAAGACCGGTACCAGCGTCGCCGTCGTCAACGGCAAGGACACCACCCAGAACGCCTCCCTGTGGTTCGTCGGGCATGACGCCGAACCTGGTCGCGACCAGCGCGGTCATGAACCTCGACCGCCCCAACGCACCGGCGAGCGGCCTGCCCAATATCGGCAATGCCGGCCACCCAGCGCGTACGGCGCCTACGCCGCGGGGGTCTGGCTCAGCGCGCTGCAGCCGACCCTGGCCGGCCAGCACTGGGCGTGGACGCCGCCGTCCGCCGCCCCGGGCAGTCCGGTGCCGCCGGTCGTCGGGCTGAGCGTCGCCCAGGCCACGCAGACCCTCACCGGAGCCGGGTACAAGGTGGCCAAGCTCGGTAACGACCCGACCGACCCGCTGCAGTGCGCCAGCACGGTGCCGGCGAACATGGTCGCCTACGCCGGCCCGCAGATCGCGCCGAAGGGGGCGACGATCACGATCTGTCCCAGCAGCGGCATCCGGCAGACCGTCTACACGCCGCCGCCGCCGCCGAAGCCGAAGACCACACCCGGCGGCGGCGCCTCCCGCCCGGGCGGTGGCGGGGGCCCGACGCACACGCGCGGGCACGGCGGCTTCCCGCCCATCCCCACCC
This sequence comes from uncultured Actinomycetota bacterium, assembly GCA_963713245.1. GTDB lineage: Bacteria > Actinomycetota > Actinomycetes > Mycobacteriales > Jatrophihabitantaceae > CAVQKZ01. Next base: position 1,529,723 of record CAVQKZ010000001.1, on the reverse strand, counting down.
CGCCGGGGCGCTGACGCCGGCTAGTTCGCGGCCAACTGGCGGCGCACCTCGTCGCTGACCCGCTTGCCGTCGGCCCGGCCGGCGACGCGGGGTTGCACCAGCTTCATGACCGCGCCCATCTGCTGCGGACCGCTGGCGCCGGCCTCGTCGACGGCGGCGCGGACCAGCTCGACCAGCTCGTCGTCGGCCAGCTGGGTGGGCAGGTACGCGTCGAGCACCGGCCTTCGGCCCGTTCGCGCTCGGCCAGCTCGGTCCGCCCGGCGGCGTCGAACGCCTCGGCCGCCTCGCGGCGCTTCTTGGCCTCGCGGGTGACCACCCGCAGCACCTCGTCGTCGCTCAGTTCGCGGGCCTGCTTGCCGGCGACCTCCTCGGTGGTGACGGCGGTGAGCGCCATCCGCAGGGTGGCCGTGGTCAGTTCGTCGCGGGCCTTCATGGCCGTGTTGAGGTCGGCGCGCAGGCGGGCCTTGAGCTCGGGCATGCCCACGACGGTACCGATCACCGCCCGTCCATTCCGCGCTTGCACTTTCCCGGCTGCGGAAAAGCGCGGATGCAGCCGGGAAAGGTGCAAAGCCGGGCGGGGCGGGGGCCCGGTTAGGGTGGTCGTCATGTTCAGCGTGCCCCGCGCGGCAGCTCTGACCGCCGCGACCGGGGCGGCGGCGCTTGCCTACGGCGGGCTCATCGAGCGCAACGCGTTCACGCTGCGCCGCTTCGACGTCCCGGTGCTCGCACCCGGCGCACGACCGGTCCGGATCCTGCACGTCTCCGACCTGCACATCATCGCGGGCCAGCGCCGCAAGATCGACTGGATCCGCGACCTGGCCCGCCTCGAGCCCGACCTGGTCATCAACACCGGCGACACGATCTCCGACCCCGACGGCATCACCGCGGTCCTGCACGCGCTGGAGCCGCTGTTCGCATTCCCGGGCGCGTTCGTGCCGGGCAACAACGACTACTACGCCCCGGTGCCGAAGAACCCGGTGCGGTACTTCTTTCCTGAAGGCCCCGTCGTGCACGGCAGAGCGCTGCCGTGGCCGCAGATGGCGGCGGCCATGGCCGACCGGGGCTGGCTCGACCTCACCCACGTCCGCACCAGCCTCCACCTGGACCGCGACGGGCACCTGGCCCTCGCCGGGACCGACGACCCGCACCTGCACCGGGCTCGGTACCACCGGATCGGCGGGACGGCCGACCCGACGGCGATCGTGCGCATCGGCGTCATCCACTCCCCCGAGCCCGACCTGCTGCGCTCGTTCGCCGGCGACGGCTACGACCTGGTGCTGGCCGGCCACACCCACGGCGGCCAGGTCCGGGTGCCGTTCGGCCCGGCGATCGTGACCAACTGCGGCATCGACGTCCACCGGGCCCGCTGGCTGCACGCGTGGGACGAGCACATGTATTTCCACGTCTGCGCCGGCCTCGGCACCAGCCCGTACGCGCCGGTGCGATTCGCCTGCCGCCCGGAGGCGTCGCTGCTCACCCTGGTGCCGCGCAGGGGCTGAGGCACGGGCCAACGCGGCTGCGCTGTACCCGGTATGCTGGGCCGGTTGCCACGGGGTGTGGCGCAGCTTGGTAGCGCGCTTCGTTCGGGACGAAGAGGCCGTGGGTTCGAATCCCGCCACCCCGACCATGTGATATGTCAGCGACGGCTCTCAGCCGCCGGGCCGAGGGTGTTCTAGCTTGCGGGCTCCCCGGCCGGTCACGGTCGTGGTGGCGCGTTCTCGCGTCTCGGCAGGCTGACCCTGACGTCCAGTCCGCCGGTAGGCACGGCGGTGGCCTCGACGGTGCCGCCGTGTACCGCGGCGATCGACGACACCAGCGTCAGGCCGAGGCCGAAGCCCTCATGACGGGTGCGGTCGTCCAGCCGGGTGAACGGCAGGAACAAGCGGTCAACCTGCTCAGGTGGGACGACCGGGCCGGTGTTGACGACGCGAACCACGGACCTGCCGTCGTCGGCGGTGGTCGAGATGGCGACGGTGCCGCCGGCGATGTTGTACCGCTCGGCGTTGTCGAGCAGGTTGGTGACGAGCCGTTCGAGCAGCATCGCCTCGCCGGTGACGGGGGCTTCGTCGAGCATCGCCGTCGTGCTGATGCCATCCGTCGTGCGCCCGTCGAGCGCGTCCTCGGCGACGGCGGCCAGATCCAGCGGATCGGTCACAACGCGTGCCTGATCGTTGCGAGCGAGTACCAGCAGGGCGTCAATGAGCCGCTCGGCGTGATCGACGGCCGTGTGGACATCGTCGGCCATCGACACCAGCTCGTCGCCGGTGGGTTCCGGCTTGGCCAGGACGACATCGATCGCGGTACGCATGACGGTCAGCGGGGTGCGCAGTTCGTGGCTCGCGTTGGCGATGAACTGCCGCTGGCTGGTGAAGGCGCGGTCGAGGCCTTCGAGCATGGTGTCGAACGTGTCGGCGAGTTCGCGCAGCTCGTCGCGCGGACCCTGCAAGGCGATGCGCTGGGACAGGTCCTGCTCACTCGCCGCACGAGCCGCTGCCGTGATCCGGTGGACAGGCCGCAGGATGCGTCCGGCGACGATCCAGCCCGCGACGGCGGCGAGCAGTGTGACGCCGGCCAACCCGATCAGCGAGTAGGTCAACAGGTGGGCCAGCGTCGTGCTGCGCTGGGTGGACGCACCGGCCTGCACACCGTTCGCAAACACGGCAGTGCACTTCGTCCTGGCATCCAAGGCCGAGCCGCCCCCGGCTGTCGCGCTGTCGACGCACCGGTCGATCGCCTTCTGGACCGACTGCGACAACACCGTGTGACCGCTGGCCTCGTTCAGATTGTGGGCCACCAGCAGATAGGTGATCAGGACCAGTGCGGCTCCGCCGAGGGCGAACAGCGACGTGTAGACCAGCGTGAGCCGCGACCGGGCGCTGAGGTGGCTTGTCACAGCCGGTAGCCGACGCCGACGACGGTCTCGATGAGCGGCGGGTCGCCCAGTTTGCGCCGCAGTCGCCTGATGGTGACGGCGACGGTGTTGCTGAACGGGTCGGCGTGTGCGTCCCATGCGTGTTCGAGCAGTTCCTCGGCGCTGACCGGCGCGCCGTCCGCGGCTGCCAGGCACTCGAGCACGCCGAACTCCTTGCGGGTCAGGGTGACCGGGATCCCGGCGCGACTGGCGCGGTGCCGGGCGCGGTCGACGACCAGGTCGCCGCGTTCCACCCGGACCGGCGAGCCGGGTCCGCGGCGACCGAGCGCGCGGATCCGCGCGATCAGCTCGTCGAATGCGAACGGCTTGCCGAGGTAGTCATCCGCGCCCAACTCGAGCCCGTCGACCCGATCCCCGACGTCACTGGCCGCAGTGAGCATCAGGATGCGGGCGGACGAGCCGTCGCCCACCAACTCGCGACACACCCGGTCGCCGTGCACGCTCGGCAGGTCTCGGTCGAGGACGACCACGTCGTAGTCGGTGCCGACGACGCTCTGCAGGGCGGCCGCGCCGTCGTAGACCACGTCGACGGCGAACCCAGCGTCGCGCAGGCCCTCACCTATCCGGTTGGCCAGCGCGACGTGATCTTCCACGACCAACACTCGCACGCCCCCATCGTGCACCCGCCCCGATGACATTGGTCTAACAACTGCTGTTCGGCTCGTGTCATGGGCGACGCGCGACAGTGATCGGGCCGCGGTGCCGCGGACGAAGGTCGAAGGGAGCGATCGGTGAAGCGTGTGACTACTCTCGCCGCTACCTGCACAGCCGCCACAGCCGGCGTGGTTGTGCTGATGACAGCGTGCGGCGCCAGCCGATCGACGGATTCGGGCGCGTCGACGCCAAACGCGTCGACCCGTTCCCCGTCGGTGGTCGCGTATTCGGCGTGCGTCCGCTCGCACGGGGTGACGAAATTCCCCGACCCTGGCCGCGCCGGGCAGATCCCGAAAGGTGACGCACAACAGCTCGGCGTCAGCCCGGCACAGCTCGTGGCTGCCGAGCACGCCTGCGCGCACCTGATCCCCCCCATCGGTGACTCCGCCGAGCAACAACGAGAAACGCAGTGCGCAACTGCCAGTGACTGTTCGCAGGCCGTGGTGCAGAAGTGGATGAGCGGCCTGCGGACGCTGGCCCAGTGCCTGCGCTCCCACGGCGAGCCGAACTGGCCCGACCCCGTCATCAGCAACCAGGGCCGTAACCAGGGCCTGCCCCACTTCAACTACCAGCAAGCCGGCATCGACCATCACTCGGCCCAAGTCCTGGCCAAGGTGCACGAATGCATCGGGCTCACCGGATTCACCGGGCTCCCGCTTCCGTAACCGGCCTCCATCGCAACCGACTCGAAGGGAGCGGGACATGAAGGACAGGCAGCGCGACCGGCCGCCCACCACGCGAACCGTCGCCCCCGGCGTCGTTGCGGCCGCACTGGCCCTGACCGTGGCCACGGCCTGCACCGCCGCCCGCCCGTCGTCCGGCGGCTCGTCGACTGCGGGCCGGCCGGCCGGCGCCCCGTCGGCCGTCGCGTACTCGGCCTGCATGCGCGCCCACGGGGTGCCGAACTTCCCCGACCCCGCCAGCGGCGGACAGCTTCCGAAGGCCGATGCGCATCGCCTCGGGGTCAGCAGCGCCGCCCTGCACGCGTCCCAGCAAGCGTGTCGGAGTGAGCTGCCGAACGGTGGCGGGACGATCACCGCCGGGTCGATCGATCAATGCATGTCCGCAAGCGTCTGTCCTCGAGACCTGGTGCTGCAGGTGTTGACCGAGGAGCAGAACTTCGCCCGCTGCATGCGCGCGCACGGGGTGCCCAACTGGCCCGATGCGAGCATCGATGCCCAGGGTCGCCCGGTCTTCGCGATAAGCATCAGCAAACTCGGCTTCGATCCGTATTCGCGGCAGGTCTGGGCCCAGGGCAACCGATGCTCGCACCTGATGCCCGGGCTGCCTGGGCTGCCCGCGGCGGTCTCGCCGTGAGGGGGCGGCGATGAAGCGGTGGGTGGTCGCGGCCGGTGCGCTCGTCGTGGTCGCGACCGGTGCGGTGGTGGTGAGCAGCGGGGCTTTCGACCACAGCGGCAGCAGCGGGTCGGTCGGCACGGCGTCGGCCACGTCGTTGGCGACGGTGACCCGCCGGTCGCTGTCGCAGACCACGCAGTTCAACGGCACGTTGGGATATGCGGGCTCCTACACCGTGCTCGGTCAGACCCATGGCGCGGTGACGTGGTTGCCGGGCGTCGGGCAGATTGTTCGTCAGGGACAGGTGCTGTTCCGGGTGGACGGCGCACCGGTGGCGCTGCTGTACGGGTCCACACCGGCCTGGCGCCCCCTGGCCGAGGGAACGCTCGCGTCGGATCTGGCTGGGCCGGACGTGGCCCAGTTGAACCACGATCTGGTCGCGCTCGGCTACGTGCGCCGGGCCGACGTCGATTCGGACTGGGCCGAGTTCAGCTGGGCCACCAAGGCTGGGGTGCAAGAGCTGCAGGATCACCTCGGCGTGGCTCAGACGGGCCGGCTGGAGCTGGGTGATGTGGTGTTCTTGCCGACCGCCGCGCGGGTGACCGCGCTGCCGGCGACCCTCGGCGGCCCGGCCATCGGGCCGGTGCTGCAGGCCAGTTCGACCGCACACACGGTGACGGTCGCGCTGGAGGCCGACTTGCAGGCCGCGGTCAGGGCCGGCAACCGGGTCATGATCACGTTGCCGGGCGGCGGCAGCACGCCGGGCATCGTCACCGCGGTGGGCCGGGTCGCCACCGTGTCGTCGAGCAACTCCGCTGGTTCGGGCGGGCCGGGCGGTGCCGACAGCGGGCCGACGGTACCGGTGACGATCCGGCCCGCCGATTCGACGGCGCTGGGCAGCCTGGATCAGGCCCTGGTGGCGGTGGCGATCACCGATCAGACCGTGCGCGACGTGCTGGCGGTGCCGGTGACCGCGCTGCTCGCGCTGGCTGGTGGCGGGTACGCGGTGGAGGTGGTCGGCCCCGACGGCACGCACCACCTGGTGCGGGTGACCCCGGGGCTGTTCGACGACGCGGCCGGCCTGGTCCAGGTATCCGGGCCGGGATTGGCGGCCGGACAGCGGGTCGTGGTGCCGGGCAATGACTAGCCGGCAGCCGGTGCTCCAGGTCGAGCGGGTGAGCAGGACCTACCGCAGCGTGCCTCCGGTGACCGCCCTGCGCGACGTGAGCCTGACCGTGTACTCGGGAGAATTGGTGGCAGTGCTGGGCCCGTCCGGGTCGGGCAAGACGACGCTGCTGCACGTGATGGGCAGCCTGGACCGCGCCGACGCCGGCACCGTCAAGATCACCGGTCTGGACCTGGCCGGTCTGCGTGATCGGCAACTCGCGGCGCTGCGAGCGAGCCGGGTGGGCTTCGTGTTCCAGCAGTTCTTCCTGGCCGAACACGCCACTCTGCGCGACAACGTCGCCGACGGACTGCTCTACGCCGGGGTACCCGACCGGCAGCGGCGCGCGCAGGCCGCCGAAGCCTTGGCCGCGGTCGGGCTGGCCGACCGGCTGTTCGCCCGACCGACCCAGCTCTCGGGCGGCCAGCGGCAGCGGGTCGCGATTGCCCGGGCGCTCGTGGGCTCCCCGGCGATCGTGTTGGCCGACGAGCCGACCGGCAACCTCGATCAGGCCACCGGGCAGGCGCTGCTCGCGCTGCTCGAGCGGTTACACGCAACCGGTACCACCATCGTCGTGATCACCCACGACGAGCGCATCGCCGCGGGCATGCCACGGCGGGTCGAGATGCTCGACGGGCGCATCGTGGCGGACACCGCGCGTCCGTCGATCAGCGCAGGGGTGCAGGCATGACTGCGCCCGGACCGCCGGCCAGGCACCGGATGCGCCCAGCCGATCTGGTCCGGCTGTCCGTGGTGGGCCTGCACACCCGCAAACTGCGCGCGGCGCTGTCGGCGCTGGGCATTGCGATCGGCGTGGCCGCAATCGTCGCGGTGCTCGGTTTGTCGTCGTCGTCCCAGGCCGGCCTGCTGGCCGAGATCGACCGGCTGGGGACCAACCTGCTCACCGTCGCGAACGGCCAGAATCCGGCCGGCACCACCGCGGAACTGCCGGTCGCGGCACCGGGCATGATCGCCCGGATCGGGTCGGTCACCGGGGTCGACGACACCGGCGCCGTGAACAACGTCACCGCCTACCGCAGCCCGCTTGTTCCCAAGATCAACAGCAATGCACTGTCCGTGCTGGCCACCAGCCTGACCCTGCCCGCCACCGTCAGCACGGGCGTGGCCCAGGGCCGGTTCCTCAATCCGGCCACGGCCCGGCAGCGGGTTGCCGTACTCGGCGCCGCCACCGCCGCGCGCATGGGCATCGACCGGATCTACGCCGGCGAGCGGATCTGGCTGGTCGGACCCGGCGGCGGGCAATGGTTCTACCTGGTCGGCGTCCTGCATCCGGCCGTGCTCGCGCCCGAGATCGACTCGGCCGTGCTGATCGGATATCCCGCCGCTGCGGCCTACCTCGGCTTTGACGGACACCCCTCGCAGATCTACCTCCGCACGGCCACGGGCCGGGTCAATGCCGTGCACGACCTGCTCGCCCCCACTGCCAACCCCGAATACCCCGGCCAGGTGACCGTCGCCCGACCGTCCGACGCGCTCGTCGCCCGGGCCGCCGCGAAAGGCGCGCTCAACAGCCTCTTTCTCGGCCTCGGTGCGGTTTCCCTGCTCGTCGGTGCCATCGGCGTCGGAAACGTCATGCTCATCGGAGTTCTCGAGCGCCGCTCCGAAATCGGGCTGCGCCGCGCGCTCGGCGCCACCAAGGGACACATTCGCATGCAGTTCCTCACCGAGGCCATGCTGCTCGCCGTCCTCGGTGGCGCCGCCGGCCTCCTGCTCGGCGCGGCCGCGACCGCCGGCTACGCCCACACCCAACATTGGGCGATCGTGATTCCCGCCCTCGCCTGGGCCGGCGGCCTGGCCTCCGCGCTGGTCATCGGCGCCGGCGCAGGGCTGCTGCCCGCCGTCCGCGCCGCCCGCATGTCGCCCACCCAAGCTCTCTGGAGCATGTAGCCCCCCGCCCTCAGGCCAGGACGGCGGGCTTCAGGACCTGTTCGGACCACTCGCGGAACGTCGTCGGCGTGCTGGAGCGGTCGGCGCCCGTTACACCGTTGTCGAGGCCGTTCTCCTTGGCCACGGCCATGTCGAGCATGCCCTGGGCCATGGCGTCCGACAGCCCGAACCCGAGGAACTGAGCCTTGTAGGCCTCGCCGGAGACGTGCCGAAATTCCACCGGCCGGCCGAGCACCTCGGACATGATCTGCGCCATGTCGTCGTTGGACAGGTCCTCGGGCCCGAGGACGGGCACCTCCTCCTGCCCGCTCCAGGAGTCGTCGAGCAGCAGTGCGGCGGCGACGCTGGCGATGTCGCGGGTGGCCACGGTCGGCAGCCTGCGCTCGGCCGAGATGGGCGAGAAGAACACGCCCTGCTCCTTGATGGCCTGGACCTGGTTGAGCAGGTTGTCCATGAAGGACGGCATGGCCAGGGCCCGGTAGCTCACGCCGGTGCCGGCGATCAGGTCATCCATCGCCAGCGAACCGGTGACGAGACCGGCGCGGTCGGCCACCGCTGTCCCCCGGCCCAGGGCCGTGATTCCGACGACGCACTTGACGCCCTGGCTGGTGAACGCCTCGCAGGCCGGCCGGGTGAAGCCGACATAGGCGGCCTCGACGCTCTCGGCGCGGCGATCCGCGGGAGTCAGCCAGAACACGGCGTCGGCGCCGGCGAAGGCCTTGGCGACCACGTCGGGATCGCCGTGCGAACCCTGGACGACGTCGACCCGGTCGCGGACGCCGGGCGACAACCGTGCCGGGTCGCGCGCGATTACGCGGATAGGCTCGCCGCTGTCCACAACGTTGTCGAGGACCTGGTGGCCGATGTCGCCGGTCGGGGCGGTGATGACGATCATGAACGTCTCCTCGTCGAGGTAAGTGTAGAAGTAGACTCTACCGTACCGTTTACTTCATGGAAAGCGAGGTGCGCATGGCCCGACGCGGTGGGCGAGCTGCGGGAACACATCCTGTGGACGGCGAAGGACGTCTTCCTGGAGATGGGCTTCGAGCGCGCCTCGATGGACGTCGTGGCCGAGCGGGCCGCGACCTCGAAGCGGTCCCTCTACGCGCACTACGAGAGCAAGGACAAGCTGTTTGTCGCCGTCATCGACCTCGTCAAAGGGCTGTATCTGGACGGTCTCAAGACCCCCGAGCACTACGACGATGACCCGGCGGAGGCCGTCGTCCTGTTCTGCGGTCGCTTCCTGCAGTTGATGCTCTACCGAGCGGCCCTGCAGGGCTGCCGGTTGTTCATCGCCGAAACCGACACCTTCCCCGAGGCGGCGGCTGGGTACTACGACGCGATCTTCAAGGTTCCCCATGAGCGCCTGGCCGCGTTTCTGCGTGAGCGCTACCACCTGGCCGCCAAGGCCAGCGCCGACATCGCCCAGGAACTACTCGGCCGGATGATGTACCCGCGACTCGTCGGCGCGCTCCTGGGCACCGTCAAGACCCTGCCCGCGCCACCCGACGCCGCCGCGATCGCCACCGACGTCGACCTGGGCCCGGTGCGCCGAGCGGTCGCCGCACTCCTGCCGTCCGGCGACACCGGCCCGAGGTAGGTGCGCGTTGCCGGCGCGGAGGTGCGGAGGGCGCACTTGGTGGCCTCGGCATTGGCTGTGAGTAACTCCTCGGCGCTGTAGCAGCAGCGGACAATGCACAGCACGTCCAGGAGGAGGAGCCTGATGAGCGCTATCCGAACCGCGGTCGAGGACGCCGAGCTGTCCCCATCGGAATGTTGGTGCTGCGGGGCCGTCGACGAGCCGAGCCGGCTGGTCCACCTGGGCAATCACCCAGAGGTCGCGCTGTGCGTCCGCTGCGCCCATTCGGTCAGCAAGTGGGCGTGGGAGATCGAGGATCAATCCAAGACCGGACCTCTCGTCCTGGCCCGGGACCGGTTCCGCGCGCTGCGCCGAGACGTCATCCGCCGCGGTTGGCACCGCAGCCGGCTCGTCGGCGGACCGATCCGGTGGATCGGCAAGCGCCTACCCTGACCTGGTTCGTTCCCGGGCTGAGGCCCGACCGGGTCAGCGATGCTTGTGCTTGGCCATGGCCGTCCGGAACTCGGCTTCAGTGAGCGCGGGCGCCCCGAGAGGCGCCGAACTCGGCCGCAGGCCGTCGAGACACATGGTGAGATACCGCCGCCACAGCTCGGGTGACTCCTCGCCGGCCATCTCGGCCACCGAGCAGAGCATTCCGATGATGAAGCCCAGATCGGTGGGGTCGGCATCCGCGCGCACCGACTCCGGCCGCCTGAGCGCGGTGCATCAGTTCGTTGAGCGGGCCGGCGATCCGGTCGTGCACCTGTTCCATCTTCTCCGGATCGTGCACGCCCATCAGCACTTCGCGCAGCCCGCGGTCGGCCGCCTGCACCACGAGCGCGCTCTCCAGGAAGTCGACCAGACCCTGCCACGGGTCCTCGGCGCGGATGGCCTGCTCGGCGCTGCCGATGATCTTGTCGATCGTCTGCTCCATCAAGGCGGACGCGAGTTCGTACTTGTTGGCGAAGTGCCGGTACGCGGTGCCGACGCCCAGCCCGGCATGCCGGGCCACGTCGTCGAGGCTGGCCTCCAGACCGCGGCGGGCGAAGACCTCACGCGCGGCCTCGATCAGCAGTTCCCGGTTGCGGGCCGCGTCCTTGCGCATCGGACGGGAGGCAACGACCTGTTCGGTCATGGCGCTACCTCCCGTCCGTGTGTCCGCATGCGATTGCCGTCAGACTACGACGACGGCCTCGTTGTTGGCGTTGAAATCGGGCACGCCCGGCCGCAGCATCACCGCGACGACGACTGCGCCGACGGCGAAGATCGCCGCCGCCCACCAGAAGGCGACCACGTAGCTGTGCACCGCGGCCAGTTGGGCCACGGCCGGGTTGGCCCGGTGCGCCGCCGCGAACGTGGCCGCGGCACGTGGCCGCGAGCGTGTTCAGCAACGCCGTCCCGACCGAACCGCCGACCTGCTGCATCGTGTTGACCGCCGCCGAGGCGACGCCCGCGTCGTCGGATTCCACGCCCAGGGTGGCCAGGCTCATCCCGGTGGCGAAGACGGTGCCCAGCCCGACGCCGACGAGCAGCGTGGCCGGCAGCACGTGCGAGACGTAGCTGCTGTCGACACTCAGCCCGGTGAGCACCCACATCCCGGCCGCGGCGAAGAGCATGCCGATCGGGACCAGCACCTTCGGGCTGACCCGGGTCGCCAGTGCGGTGGTGACCAGGGCGCTGGTGACGACCAGAACGCCGACCATGGGCAGGAAGGCCACGCCGGTGCGAACCGCGCTGTAACCCTGCGATCCCTGCAGGTAGTAGGTCAGGAAGAGGAACACGCCGAACATGCCCGCGGCGGCGGCGAACATCGCCAAGAAGGCGCCACCGCGGTTGCGATCGAGGATCACGCGCAGCGGCAGCAGCGGCTCCGCGACGCGCGTCTGGATGAAGCCGAACGCCGCAAGCAGCACGACGGCGGCGACCAGGAAGCCGAGGGTCACGCCGTTGCCCCAGCCCGCGGTCTCGGCGTGCGAGAAGCCGTAGACGACCGCGAACAGGCCGGCCGACACCGTGATCGTGCCCGGCCAGTCCAGCTTCGGGCGAGTCTTCTCAGGAAGGTGCTGCAGCAGCAGCGCGCCTCCGACGAGGGCCGCGGCGGCGAAGATCAGGTTGACGTACAGCGTCCAGCGCCACGAGGCGTACTCGGTCAGGAACCCGCCGAGCAACAGCCCGACCGCCGCACCGGCGCCGGCGATGGCACCGTAGATGCCGAAGGCCTTGGCCCGCTCCTTCGCTTCGGTGAACGTGGTGGTGAGCAGCGCCAGTGCGGCCGGGGCCAGCAGTGCCGCGAACGCGCCTTGGACGGCCCGGGCGGTGACCAGCATGGCGAAGCCGTTCGCCGCGCCGCCGACGGCCGAGGCCACGGCGAACCCGGCCAGGCCGATGAGGAAGATTCGCTTGCGGCCGACCAGGTCGGCCAGCCGCCCGCCGATGAGCAGCAGGCTGCCGAACGCGAGCGAGTAGCCGGTGACGATCCACTGCCGGTCGCCGTTGGAGAAGTGCAGCGCCCCCTGAGCCGTGGGCAGGGCGATGTTCACGACGGTCGAGTCCAGGACGACCATCAGCTGGGCGATGGCCAGGATGGCCAGGATCCACCAGCGCTTGAGGTGTTGCGGGTTCTCGGGTGCGGCCCCCGGCGCACGGAGGTTCAGCGCACTGGGCGCTTCGACGGACAGGCTCGTGGTCACGGTTTCCCTCTCAACGACTGTTCCGGAGATAGCATCTCCGCTTCAATCCTGACCGTACACCTGATCCGGAGATGTCAACTCCGCTTTCGTGGAGACGTGCGCCACAGCGCCGCCGCCCGCAGGCTCACGGGCCGGCCCGCAGCGGTTTCGACGTACTCCGTCGGTCGAATACCGACCACGCGACTGCTTCGATAGAAATACTTGGGCCAGCACCCTGCGCCCAGGATCAGCCGAGAAGGGGACTCATGCTCAATTCGCCGGTCGAGGTCGCTCCCGACGTCTTCCTGGGCCGAGGGACCTACGTCAACTGGGTCCTGCTGCGCGACGGCACCGAGCTGACCCTCATCGACAGCGGATATCCCGGCGACGTCGCCGCCGTCGAGGCGTCCATCCGGGCCCTCGGCCGGGCGCCCGAAGACGTCCGCGCCCTGCTCATCACGCACGCCCACGTCGACCACATCGGCGCCGCCAACCACCTGCACCAGCGCTACGGCATCCCCACCTACACCGGCACCGAGGAGGTCAGGCACGCGCGCCGCGAGTACCTGCAGCAGGCCGGCCCGGCCGACGTCATCCGTAATGCGTGGCGCCCCGGAGTGCTGCCCTGGGCCCTGCGGATCAGCCGCAAAGGCGCGTCCAGCCGCGCCCCGGTCGAGCACGCCCAGCCGTTCCCGACCGAGGGCCCGCTGGACCTGCCCGGCCATCCGGTGCCGGTGCTGACCGCGGGCCACACGTCCGGCCACACGGTCTATCACCTGCCCGCGGTGGGCGCGGTCGTCACCGGCGACGCGCTGGTCACCGGCCACCCCACGTCGCGCCAGCACGGCCCGCAGATCCTGCCCGCGATGTTCAACCACGGGGATCCACTGGCCGCGCTGCCGACGTTGGCGGGCCTGGACGCCGATCTGGTCCTGCCCGGGCACGGTGACCCGCATCGGCAGGCCCTGAGCGCGGCCGCGGACGAGGCCCTCGCTCGGGCCCGGGCCTAGGGGTCGCCATGCTGCGGGTCGCTGTCGTCGGCGGGGGCGTCATGGGCTCGTCGGCGGCCTGGCAGCTCGCCGCTCGCGGTGCCGAGGTCACCCTGTTCGAGCAGTTCCGGCCCGGCCACGACCGGGGCAGCTCGCACGGCAGCTCGCGGATCTTCCGGCTGACCTATCCCGAGGCGCGCTATGTCGGCCTGGCCCAGCGGTCCCTGCCGTTGTGGCGCGCGCTGGAGGAAGAGACCGGCACCGCGCTCCTGACGGTGACCGGCGCCGTCGACCACGGACCAGCCGCGGCCACCGGCGTGCTGCACGACACGTTGCGCGCCGCCGGCGCCCGGGCCGAGCTCGTCGGCCCGTCCGAGGCGGCCGAACGCTGGCCCGGACTGCGGATCGACGGCACGGCCCTGTTCCACCCCGACGCCGGGCGTGTGCACGCCGACCGGGCCGTCGCCGCCCTGCAGCAGGCGGCCGAACGCAACGGCGCCGCGCTCCGGCCCGAAACCCGGGTCACCAGGATCTCGGTCACCGGCACCGGCCGGGTCCAGGTGACGACCGACCAGGAATCGCTGCTGGCCGACGCCGTCGTCGTCGCGGTCGGCAGTTGGACGCCCTGGATCGCCGGCCCGCTCGTCACCGGCCTGCCCCGGCTGCGCGTGACTGCCGAACACCCCGTCCACTTCCCCGCCGCCGACGCGCTGGAGTGGCCGAGCTTCATCCACCATCGCGCCGCCGACCTCGCCCTCGGCGGCGCCGTGTACGGCCTGGGCAGCGAGGACGGGGTGAAGGTCGGTTACCACGCCACCGGCTCGGAGGTCGTCGACCCCGACGCGCGGGACGACAGCATCGACCCGGCCGCCGTCCGGCGGGTGCAGGACTACGCCGCACAGTGGCTACCCGGCGTCGACGCGGCCCGGCCCGTGGCCACCACCTGCCGGTACACGATCACCCCCGACCACAACTTCATCATCGACCGCCAGGGGCCGATCACCGTGCTGGCCGGCTTCTCCGGGCACGGCTTCAAGTTCGCGCCGGTGATCGGCGAACTCGCCGCCGACCTGGTCGACGGCCAGCCCGGTATCGCCGGCTTCGCCCTCGGCCGCCACTGAGCCCGCCGGCCACCCGGATACTGGACCCTCCATCCCTACCCTCGGAGGTCCCGCTGTGCCCGCCACGCCCCTGCCCCCGCACGTGCTCGAACTGCTGGCCAAACCCAACCCCGCGGTGATGGCCAGCCTGGCCGCGGACGGCCGACCGGTCACCGTGGCCACCTGGTATCTGCTCGAGCCCGACGGCACCATCCTGCTCGGCCTCGACGCCGGGCGGGCCCGGCTCAAGCACCTGCACGGCGACCCGCGGGTCTCGCTGACCGCGCTGGCCGAGGACGACTGGTACACCCACGTCAGCGTGCAGGGCCACGTGACCTCGATCGTCGACGACGAGGGCCTGCGCGACATTGACCGGCTGTCCGTGCACTACACCGGCAACCCCTACCGCAACCGGGAACGCCCGCGCGTCAGCGTCCACGTCGAGATCGACCGCTGGCACGGCTGGAGCAGCGGTAGCCCGATCGACGGGACGTGAGTCAGCAGCCGTCGCCACCCGGATCGGGGGCCGAGTCCGGGTGGATGCCGAGGCTGGCGCGGACCAGCAACCGGACGATGTCGCCGGTGAAGGCCGCGCTGTAGGACGTGTACTCGTAGCAGCCGCCCTGGTGCAGCCCGCCGATCACCGCCCGGACGATCCGCATGTGCGTGCCCGGCACGGTCGTCAACCAGGGACTGCCGCTGCTGCCGCCGACGAAGCCGTGGCAGTTGAAGGTCGGGTAGCCCGCGGTCCAGTAGGTCGACGTCGTGCAGCGGACCGGCCGGTCGAGGATGCCCGCGTTGTAGGCCACGTCGGTGATCCGGGTGCCGCTGCGCGGGGCTCGGCCCAGGACGTTCGCGCCGGTGACGTCCTGGATCCGCACCGCGTGCCGGCTGGCCACCTGCAGGATCGCGTAGTCGTGCTGCGGATCCTGGCTGCGCACCCAGGCCGGGTCGAGGTAGACGTGGGTGACCGTCCAGATCCCGTAGGGAGTGCGGCCGCGGTCGTAGCCCGGGACGAACCGGTAGCCCGCGCCCGTGCCGGTCACGCAGTGGGCCGCGGTCAGGACGAGGTCGCGAGCCGGGCTGGCGAGCACACTGCCGGTGCACTCGTGGACCAGGGACAGCCCGTCCCGGAAGATCGGCCCCACGGTCGCGGTGCCGGAGAACGGGCTCGCCGTCGGCGTGCCCGGTGGAGCCGGCGGATCGGCGAGGGCCGACGTGGCTGACGCGGCCACGGTGGCCGCGGCGGCGGCGAGCGCGAGAACGGCAAGGATGAAGCGCCGGGATCGGATCATGCGTACCTCCGCCGGGAGTTTCCGTCACTCGCAGCCTGACACGCCGCGCCGCCGTAGCGCGAGCCAGTCGGGCGGTGAACTCGGTGCCCAGTTACGTCGTAAAAACGTAATGACGAAATCGTCCGAGCTCAAGCACAATGGCATCGGGATCACTGCCGCGATTTGCGCAGGAGGGAGAGCCCATCGTGTCCCAGGTCAGCGGCCCACCTGCGGGCCGCCCATGACGATCGACAGCCTGGAGAGTCTGCGCAGCCATCTGCAGACCGCCGTCGAGATCGAGCACGCCACCCTGCCGCCGTACCTGTGCGCGCTCTATTCGATCAGGGACGGCAGCAACCGCGAGGCTGCGGTGGCCATCCAAAGCGTCGTGCTCGAGGAGATGCTGCACCTGACCCTGGCGGCCAACGTACTGAACGCGGTGGGCGGTTCACCGGTGCTCGACGCGCCGCAACTGCTGCCCCCGTACCCGGCGTTTCTGCCGCACAGCAACCACGCTGTGGAGCTCTCGCCTGCGGCCGTTCTCACCCGAGACGCTCACGGCGTTCATGGCGATCGAGAAACCCGGGCCGCGGGATTCCGCACCCGAGGACGACGCGTTCGAGACCATCGGGCAGTTCTACGCGGCCGTCGAGCAGGCCCTCGTCCGGTTGACCGGAGCGCTCGGCCAGGCGGCGGTGTTCTCCGGCGACCCGGCCCGACAGGTGACCGACGCCCTGTACTACGGCGGAAGCGGCCGGATCGTCGCTGTCACCGACCTCGACTCGGCTCGACGCGCGATCGCCGAGATCGTCGAGCAGGGCGAGGGCCTCGACCACGAGTCGATCATCGACGGGGCCCGGGACATGTTCCATCCCGAACGGGACGAGCTCGCGCACTACTTCCGCTTCCGTGAGCTGGCGCTGGGTCGGCGCTACGTCCCCGGCGACACTCCTCATTCCGGGCCGACCGGCGAGCCGGTGAGCGTCGACTGGGCCGCGGTGCACCCGATGCGGACCAATCCCCGCAGCGCCGACTACCCACCGGGCAGCGACACTCGCGCGGCCATGGACGGATTCAATCGTTCCTACAGCGAGGTGCTGGCCCTGCTCCAGCAATGCTTCAACGGCGACCCGCAGCTGTTGGCGATCGCAACCGGCGCGATGTACGGGATCAAGGGGCAGATGGTCGCCCTGATGCAACTCGACAGCGGCGACGGGTCGACGACGGTCGGGCCGAGCTTCGAGTGGGTCGCGCCGCACGATCGCCGCGCGGTGCCCACCCGGATCGTCGTGATCCCGAACGGCCCTTACTTGGTCTCGGGCGAGGTCGCCGTCCACGAGGCCACCGGGGCATTGCGCAAGAGCACCGGAACCTGCGTGCTGTGCCGGTGCGGCGGTTCGCCCACCAAACCGTTCTGCGACGGGACGCACGCCCGCATCGGGTTCAACGGCACCGAGTCGGCCGACCACGGCCTCATCGCCGAGCGGCGCAAGGCGTATCCGACGCCGGACGGGCTGACCGTCTACGACGACCGCACCCGCTGCGCGCACTTCGGCCAGTGCACCGACCGGCTGCCGACCGCGTTCGGCGTGAGCGACGACGCGTTCGTGGATCCGGACGCGGCGCCGTCGCAGGACATCGCGCGGGTGAGCGCCGGCTGTCCGTCCGGGGCGCTCTCGTTCGCGTTGCCCGGCCAGACCGATCCGGTCGAGTCCCACGAGCGGGCCTCGATCCACCCCATCATCGACGGCCCCTACCGCGTTCGTGGGGGCATCCAGGTCGTCGGCGCCGATGGGGCGGGCTACGAGGTCCGCGAGCGGCAGACCCTGTGCCGCTGCGGTCAGTCCCGCAACAAGCCGTTCTGCGACGGCTCCCATTGGTACGCGGGTTTCCGCGATCCGCTGCCGCCCGAACTCGTCGACGCGGCGACGTTCCCCTGGGAGGACCCGCACGCCGCCGAACGCGGCCGGGCCCGCTACGCCGCGGAACACGCCCGGGCCGAGCCCGCGCAGCCGGCCGAGCACTCGAGCTGACGGCGCGCGTTCCTTCGCTGTGCCGGATGGCCCGTTCGGCCAAGGGATCATGGGCGGTCCAGGGCCAGCCTCCCGGCCAGTGCGAACAGCACGGCGCCCGAGCCCGCGTCGAGCGCCTGCCGGGCGCGCCGGCGCCGGGCCAGTGTCTGGCCCAGCCGGCCGGCCAGCAGCCCGACGGATCCGTCGACGAGTAGTTCGAAAGCGATGAAGATGACGCCGAGGATCAGGAACTGCAGGGGGACGTGCCCGGCACTGCGGTCGACGAACTGGGGCAGGAACGCGATCGAGAAGGTGATCATCTTCGGATTGACCAGGTTCGTGAGCGCGCCGCGGAGGTAGGCCGCGCGGCCGGTGATCGGCGGCGCGGCGGTCGTCGCGGCAGCCAGCGATCCGCCCCGCAGCGCGCTGCGCACGGCCTGGACACCGAGCCAGGTCAGGTAGCCGGCGCCGACGATCCGCAGCGCCGTGAACGCAGCGGGGGCGGCGGCGAACAAGGCCGACAGGCCCGCGGCCGTGGCGGCAATGTGGATGACCTCGCTTGAGGCCACGCCCACCGCGGCAAGGAACCCGACCCGCGGCCCACCCCGCGCTCCACTCGCGAGCACGAACATCATGTCCGGCCCAGGAGCGATCATCGCGACGAACACGGCCACGACGTACAGGGTCAGCAGGTGCCCGTTCACAGCGCCGGTTCCCCGATGACGATCCGCACCTTCGCAGCCTACAAAGCCGCGCCGTGCATATAGTGACAAAGTTCGCGACCGAGGCCCCCGTCAACGGTGCCGTCCGGGAAAGAAGGCGATGTGCGCGCCCCACGTCTGAGCCGAACCCTCACCGTCCTAGCCCTCACCGCGGTTATCGGCCTCGCTTCGGCCGGGTCGGCGGCGGCCCGAGCGCAGCGGCCCGCGCCAGGGCCGCGCCGCCGCCCGTACCACCGTCACCTACCGCCCGGACTCGGCCGTGATCGCAAACCCGAACCGGGGCTTCTATCACCCGGCCGACACCGACTACACCGACGCGCACGGCGCGGGCTACGTCCCGCTGGCCGAAGCGACCTTGCGCTCGTGGCGGGCCGAGGGCATCACTCAGGTCCTGCGTGAGTTCTGGTTGCAGTACTTCGGCGGGGCGCACGGCGCGTGGAACCTCACCCCCGACCTGCTGCGCAAGGTCGACGCCGACTTCGCGACCGCTCGCCGGGCCGGAGTCAAGGTGATCGTCCGGTTCGGCTACACGCTGCCGCCCGACGGAGTCTGGCCGCCGCCCACGCCGTACGGCGACGCTCCGGTCGACCGGGTGCTGCATCACATCAGCCAGCTCGCTCCCGTGCTGCGGCGCAACGCCGACGTGATCGCCACCGTGCAGGAGGGATTCATCGGGCTGTGGGGCGAGGGCTACTACACCGACTACTTCGCCGACCCCGACGACCCGTCGGTCGTCACCGCCGCGAACTGGGCCGACCGGGCCAAGGTGCTGCGCGCCCTGCTGCGCGTGTTGCCCAAGAGCATCACCGTCCAGGTCCGGACGATGTACATGAAGCAGCGCATCCTCGGCGTGCCCACCGGCTCGGCGGGCGCGCTCACGCCCGCGCAGGCCTACTCGGGCAGCGATCTGTCGCGGGTCGGACACCACAACGACTGCTTCCTGGCCAGCCCCGACGACTACGGCACGTTCCTGTCCGATCCGCTCAGCCTGGACGAGGACTACCTGGCCGCCGACAGCCGGTACGTGCCCGTCGGTGGCGAGACGTGCAACGTCAACCCGCCGAAGTCGCAGTGGCCGAGCGCGAAGGCGCTGATGACGCGGTTCCACTACTCCTACCTCAACACCGAGTACAACCGCGACGTGCTGGACAGCTGGGGCAGCGCCGGGCTTACCGAGGCGGCCAAGCGGCTCGGCTACCGGTTCACCCTGGTCTCGGGCTCCTTCTCGTCCCGGGTGCGGCCCGGTGGCCGGTTGGCTGTCGACCTGCGCGTCCGCAACGACGGCTTCGCCGCGCCGTACCAGCGTCAGAACGCGC
Source organism: uncultured Actinomycetota bacterium (assembly GCA_963713245.1). Classification (GTDB taxonomy): domain Bacteria; phylum Actinomycetota; class Actinomycetes; order Mycobacteriales; family Jatrophihabitantaceae; genus CAVQKZ01. The sequence continues at coordinate 1,510,107 of CAVQKZ010000001.1, read as the reverse complement.
AGCTCGTCCTCGCCGACGGCCATCACACCTACCGGCTGCCCCTGCGCACCGACGTCCGCCGGTGGGCGCCCGGTACGACGACGCACATCGCGGCAAACCTGCGCCTGCCGCACCGTCTCCCGGCCGGCACCTACCGGTTGGCCCTCGCCCTTCCCGCACCGTTCTGCTCACTCGCGCGCGACAGTCGCTACGCGATCCGCACCGCCAACCTCGGCACCTGGGATGCGAAGCACGGCTGGAACACCCTCGGCGTGAGCGTCCGCGTCACCCACCGCACGAAGTAGCTGCGCTCACGCGCGGGCGGGGCGTCGGCGCGTGGCCCGGCTCGGCGGCCGCCGCACCGCCCTCGGCCCACACCGATGCCGCGGCCATCCCGGCCCGAGGAGGCCGGCGTTGCGGAGGAATTTCCGCCGGTTCAGCCCGGACGAGCTCAACTCCGAGTCCGGGACGGCCCGCGCCGTCACTCCGAACGGGAAAGTGGCTGAACAGAAAGTGAAATCGGTGGCCGGTTCCGACAGATCAGATCCGCGCCAGCAGGCGCTCGAGCGGGGCAGGCACGCGGTCGAGTTCCACGGCGGCGACCAGGACCCGGCCGTAGTGGATCTTGCGTCCGCTGCGGGTGCCCAGGAATCGCCGGAGCAACGCCGCAGCGGGCTTGCCGCGTTGCGCCGGCTGGCCCTGGAACTTCCGGAACAACGCGAGATCGCCCTCGGCGTCGAGAACGTCCTCCACCCGCTCGGGCCCCAGCGCGCGGATCAACTCGTCCTCGAGATCGGCCACGCAGACGAAGAACCCGGCCCCGGCCAGGTCGGCCCCGAGACCGGCCCGTTCGACCGCGCGGGCGAACACCGGGGCCTGGGCCTCATCGACGAGCCCGCTCACCCTGAGCCCGGCGCCGGCGAATCGCGAGATGAACCGGCCCACATTCGTCGCCCCGCCCATCGCCACCACCGCGACACCGTCGGCGGCGAGGTCACGCCCGAGCCGGGCCGCCAGCGTCTCGACCGCGCGCTGGTCGCTGAGCCCTTCGACCAGGACGACCGTGCGCGCTTCGTTCGGAAAGCGCACTAGCCGGCTGACTCGTCGGCCTGGCGGCGGGCGCGGGCCCGGCGCTTGCCTTCGTGCATGGCCTGGACGCGGGCGATCGGGATCGACCGGCCCTCGGCCACCAGGTCGGCGGGCAGCGGCTGGGGTGCGGGCATCAGCTCGGCCCAGCGATCCCGGCCCGACAGCAGTCCCACGGCGGTGTGCAGGGTGAAGTCGGCGGGCACGACGTCGTCGAGGTCGTCCCAGGCCAGCGGGTACGAGACCGGCACCCCGGCCCGCAACCGCGGGCTGTAGGCGGCGACCACCGTAGCCCCGCCGGCGCGGGTCGAATCGAGGAACACCTTGCCCGCCCGGTCCTCCCGGACGAACGCGGTCGTCGCGATGGTGGGGTCGACCCGCTCGGCCCGCGCGGCCAGAGCCCGGGTGGCGGCGGCGACTTCTTCGGTGGTCGCGTCGGCAACGGGCACGAAGATGTGCACGCCCTTGGCGCCGCTGGTCTTCACGGCACCGGCCAGACCGGTATCCGCGAGGGCCTGCTGCACCAGCCGAGCGGCCGCGACTGCGAGCCCGAATGCGTCGGCATCGGGCGGGTCGATGTCGAGCACGAGGTGGGTCGGCCGATCCTGTTGTTCGACGCGGAAGAGCGTGGCGTGGTACTCGACCGCGCGCTGGTTGGCGAACCACAGCAGCGTCCGGCGGTCGTTGCACAGCGCGTAGGAGATCTCGCGCTTCGAGGCCTCGGCCCACACCGGCACGGTCTGCACCCAGTCCGGGGTGTACTTCGGCACGTTCTTCTGCATGAACGGGGCCTGGCCGCGCAGCACCCGCATCACCGACAACGGCCGATCGCGCAGCTGGCCGATCAGGCGATCGCCGACCGCGTCGAGGTAGTCGACGAGGTCGCGCTTGCTCGCCCCCGCACCGCCGAACAACTCTTGATCGAGGTTGGTGAGCTCGACCCCCTCGCGTACCTCGTCGGTGCTCACCGCATTATCGTGCACCCGGAAGCGCGCGGGGCACCAATGACTAGGCCACGTCCCCCGGATACGGCTCGAGCGCCTCGGCGTCCAGTTCGGGTCCGCCGTCGAAGCGGCAGCGCCGGGCCAGGTCGGCCACCGGTTCCACGTGCCGCGTCCGGCGGCGTACCCCGGACGAGACCCCTTGCTTCATCGAGGCCTGCACCGGCTCGCCGCAGCCGATACAGGTCGTCGGTCGTTGCAGCTTGGCCATGACCCCAGCCAACCACGGCCGGAGCGGCGACCGGGCGTTCTGCGGCCAGGACTCGGTCCCCTTCTCGATCAGGTCCGTTCGAGGATCTGCTTGAGCACGCTCAGATTGGCCGCGACCGCGGACTTGATCCGACGGTTGGCAATGGGTGCCACCAGCTTCAGTGCGCCCGGCGGCTCGAGGTCGAAGGTGTTCGTGAGGACGGTGCCAGGGCGTGGTCGGGTTGGTACACGGTCACTTCGAAAGTCTCTTCGGCCGGGTCGGGCAGGGTGCGGCTCTGCTGCAGCCGGTGGACGGCCGATCGTGATCGTGTTGGTGAACTTCATTCGGCGTCCCCGTCAGATGGTCCAGTCAACCAATCCGTCGACCCGCTCGGCTTGACAGTCGGATGCTCTGTCACGGGGCACTGTATGACCGGGTTGGACTCGAGCAGCGCTACTCCGGCAGGGGCCGGTGGTCAGCGGTCCCGGGCCGTAGCCGGACCGGTCCGTTCACGTCGGCAACGCTGTCCCAGGGGATGAGAACGGCGTGGCGATGCAGCAGCTGCACTATGACGCGGATGAGCCAGGGCCCTTGCTGGCGGCGACGGTCGTAGCCGAGCCACGACCCGGTATGACGCGTGCTGGTGATCAAGGCGCTGACGCGCGGCGCTTGCATGGTGCCGCGCAACGGCCCGTCCTGTACACAGCGCAGGTCGGTGACCACGCCGACGCGACGTCCGTCGGCGGCAACGACGTCCAGGCCGATCAGGTCACTCGCTCTCATGACCACTCCCGGGAATGCGGCTGATGATGTTGCGGTCGACCCATCGTTCGAGCGGAGCGACGTCGAGATCCCGGCGGCGCCGGCTGACGGTCACCGCGCTGTCGATCTCGCTGACCAGGGCGAAGTCGATGCGCTGGGGCTGTTCGTCCTGACCGTCGGCCAGTCGCCGGGCGATGGCGGTGACCCAGTGGCCGAGCCGGCCGCCGAGACGGGGCCCGAGGGCGCGGGGGCCGACGAGGATGGCCGTCACGTAGGGCCGGCCGGACTCGTCGAGTTCCAGTTCGAGATCGTCGACCTTGCCCACGAAGCGGCCATCGGGATCGACCAGCTGCCGGTCGAGCAGGCGCAGGTGCACATCCAGCACGCGTCCGTCGGCCATCACTGCCCCGCCTTCGTCCAGATCATCAGCGGGATCGCCGCGACCGAGGCGATGAGGATGACGATCAAAAAGATGGTGCCCAGGAAGTTCGTGAACCGCCCGTTGGCCTTGTCGCCCATGTAGTCCGGGTCGTTGGCGATCACCAGGATCGGGAGATAGGTCAGCGGCAGGGCCACGGCGGAGAACACGACGGAGTATTCCGTGACCTTCACCGGATCGATCGTGGTCAGTACTCCGCCCACCGCGGCGATGAGCGTCAGCAGGACGACGAAGTGGAAGCGACCGGCGTCGCGGGGCCGGACGAACTTGCCCCACTGCCAGCCGAAGTACTGCCCGATGCTGTAGCCGCAGGACAGCCCGGTCTCGAGCGCGGCCCCGAACGTGGCGGCGACGAAACCCAGGATGGCCACGGCCAGGGCGAGCTTGCCGCTGGCCACCGCGACCGGCAGCGCGCTCTGGCCGAGGTTGTCGACCACGATGTTGTTCGGCAGCAGCACCAGGGCGGCCACGGCGGCGATGGCCACCGACAGCGCACCACCGAGCGGGAAACCGATGAACACGTTCATCCGCATGGTGATGATGTCTTTCCTGGTCCACTTCTCCTCCACCCCGCCGGAAGAGAAGAAGAACACTTCGTAAGGTGTCATCGCCGAACCGAACAGGGCGATGGCGTAGTAGAAGTACACCGGCGTGCCTTCGTTGCCCGGCTTGTGCGGGTCGGCGACCTGGTGCAGCAAATGGCCCCAGTCCGGGTGCAGTTGCCACAGCGCGACGCCGAACACGAGCAACGCGAGACCGAGCAGGCCGAATCCGTTCTCCAGGATCGAGAACTTGACCCGCCAGATCAGGAACCAGATCGCCAGGCCGAGCAGCGGGACCCAGAGCAGGTAGTTCACGCTGGTGGCCAGTTCCAGCGACAGGGCGATCCCGCCGATCTCGGCGGTGAAGGTCAGGGCCGTCACGAGAAAGGACGCGACCAGGTTGGCCAGCCCGGCGCGTGGGCCGAGCCGCTCGCGGACCAGGTCGAACGTGCCCCGCCCGGTGACCGCGGCCACCCGCCCGGACATCTCGGCATACAAGCAGATTCCGACGACGCCGACGATCGTGGCCCAGGCCAGCGACAGGCCGAACCGGGAACCGGTCAGCGCGCTGGTGACCAGGTCACCGATGTCGACGAAGCCGCCGATCGCGGTCAGGATGCCGAGCGCGACACCCAGCAGCCGCTTCATCCGTGACTCTGCGCGAATTTGGCCAACCCGACCGCCGTAGCGATCAGCTCGTGCGCCTCCAGGGCCAGCTCCGGCCGCTGTTGCCGGCGGGCCATGATCCGCAGCTGCCGCACCCCGTCAGCGCCCGCCGACAGCAACTGATCCAGGCTGTCCCGCACGTGATTCGCCCGGGCGGTGTTCGGGGGCTGGATGGAATCAAACGTGTTCTGCACCGAAGAGAACGAGTCCTCGGACTTGCTCAACACCGTCTCCAGATATGGCTGGGTCAGCCGTCCCCGGTCGCTCGTCTGCACGCACAACAACGCGGTCTGCAACGCCGACAGGCTGTCGTTCGCCGCTCGGACGGCCTTGCCCTCATAGGTGTGCGTCGTTCTCGCCGGGCCAACGCAACCGCTCGACGCGAGCACGACGACCAGCAACGCTGCCGCCGGCGTCGATCGGCGACTCATCGACGGTCGCCCCCGCCGCGCAGCACCACGGTGGCGAGCGCGACAAGCAGGGCGGCGAACATCACCCACGCCGCCAGCACTGCCAGGCCGTCCGTCACCGCACCACCTATCCGCTGGTGAGCACCTGCGGGCTCAGCGTCTTGATCAGGGTGTTGGCCCACCGGACCTGCCGCAGTGTCTGCGGATGGCAGGCCGTCACCAGGTCCAGCAGTTCGCCGTCGCGCGTGGCTTGAGCGGCCTGGGCCAGCATCTCCCAACCCAGCGAGTTGTCCGCGGCCAGCAGATACAGGGTGCGCAGGTCACGCAGCAGCAGCAAGCCGGGCTCCGGATGCCGGCCCAGCGCATCCGCGGCCTTGTCGCGCACGGCGCTGAGGAGATGGCTCGGTTCGTGCGGCTCGTCGCGCAGGTCCAGGCCGTAGCGGCCGCCGGCGTCGGCCAGGCGCCGCACGTGCTCGCGCGACCAGCGTTCGAGGTCGCGCGCGACGTGGTAAACCTCGTGCTCGGTGTGGTGGCGGTCGCTCACGGTTCGCAGTTCGACCGCGAGCCGGCCCTCGCCGCTGTGCAGCTCGCGCAGGGCCGGCCCGATCGCGTTCATGCCGGCACCGCCTCCTCGTCGACACGCCGGATCGCGGCTGCCGCGGTCTTGAACAGCGGCTGCTTGGAGACCGGGTCCCAGTCGGTCGGGGTGAGCTCGTTGGCGGCCCGTCCCGGCCCGTCGCCCGGGCCGGCGCCGGTGGTGTCCCAGTAGCCGTAGTGGAACGGAATGAAAACGAGGCCGGGGCGGATGCCACTGATGCGCACGCGAGCCCGCACGACACCGCGGGCGGTTCGGACGTCGACCAGGTCACCCTCGCCGAGCCCCAGCGCTTCGCTGTCCGGGGCCGACACCTCGACCCAGACGTCGGGGGCAGCAGCGTTGAGTTCACGGGCCCGGCCGGTCTTGGTGCGGGTGTGGAATTGGTAGATGGTGCGTCCGGTGGTCAGCTGCAAGTGGATACTCCTCGTCGGGTTGCTCGTGCGGCGGCAGGTACTCGGCCGCCTTGAGCACGGCCTTGCCGTCGGGGTTGAGCGAGCGGTACTCGACCACGGAGACCGCCGCGCCGGTGACCAGGTCCTTGCCGTAGCTCTCGCACGTGTCGGGATGGGCGAAGAACCGCCCGTCGGAGTAGAGGCGTTCAGTGCCCTCGGGATGCTCGTCGGTAACACGGCCACTGGATGCCGCTGCCACCGCGCAACTTCTCGTAGCTCAGCCCGCTGTAGTCGCACGGCCGCCCGGCCGACGCGCGCTTCCAGGCCTCGAACGCGGACTCGGCATCGTGCCACCACACCAGCGGCTGGCCGTCCTTGTCGCGGAAGTCCATCCGCCGGGCGTAGTCGAGGAAGATGTCGAGGTCGGCCCGCGCGTCGCCCGGCGGGTCGACGGCCTTGTCGGACAGGTGCACGGTGCGGTCGGCGTTGGTGAACACCCCGGTCTTCTCGCCCCAGGTGGCGGCCGGCAGCACCACGTCGGCCAGTTGCGCCGTCTCGGTCAGGAACAGATCCTGGACGACGACGAACAGTCGCTCCTGGGTCAGGATGGCGCGGATGCGAGCCAGCTCGGGCAGCGACACGGCGGGGTTGGTGCCGCTGATCCAGAGGAACTTGATCGAGCCCTGCTCGGCGTAGCGGAACATCTGCATCGCCGGCGTGGGCGGCCCGTAGTGCGGGATCCGGTCGGTGTCGACGTTCCAGATCTCGGCCAGCTCGGCGATGTGCCCGGCGTTCTCCCAGTTCCGGAACCCGGGCAGGTCGCCGTTGGCGCCGCACTCGCGCGTGTTCTGCGCGGTCGGCTGGCCGTTCATCTGCAGCACCCCCGCCCCGGGCCGGCCGAGCATGCCCCGCAGCAGCACCAGGTTGTTCACCTGCACGGCGGCCGCGGTCGCCTGGTGCGACTGGTAGAAGCCCTGCAGCACCGTGGCACAGCAGGGCCTCGGATTCGCCGATGATCCGGGCGGCCCGCCGCAGGTCCGCGGCCGGCACGTCGCAGATCCGCTCGGCCCACTCGGGCGTGCACTCGGCCACCTGCTTGGCCAGTTCGTCGTAGCCCACGGTGTGCGCGGCGACGTACTTCTCGTCCACGTAACCGCGGTCGATGACCTCGTGCAGCAGAGCGTTCATGACCGCGACGTTCGTGCCGACCCGCGGCGCGAGGTGCACGGTGGCGTGGCGGGCCACCTCCGTCGATCGGGGGTCGACGCAGATGAGCCGCGGCGGGTTGGGGCCGGCCAGCCGGTCGAGGATGCGCATCCACAGCACTGACTGGGTCTCGGCGACGTTGTGGCCGAACAGCGCGATCACGTCGGCGTGGTCGACGTCGGTGTAGGACGCGGGCTGCCCGTCACAGCCGAACGTCTCCTTCAACGCCTCGCCGGCGGTGGCGGTGCACAAGCGCGTGTTGCCGTCCAGGTGGTTGGTGCCGATGCCCGCTCGCGCGATTGTGGTCAGCGTCCAGTACTCCTCGGCGAACAGCTGCCCGCTGGTGTAGAAGCCGATCGACCCCGGACCGTCCTCGCTCAGCAGTGCCTGCGAGCGGTCGACGACGGCGGCCATCGCGGTGTCCCAGTCGGTCGGCACCAGCACGCCGTCGCGGCGGATCAGCGGCCGGGTCAACCGATCGGCTGACGCGTTGGCCTGCCAGCCGTACAGGTCTTTCACGTCGAGGCGGCCGCGGTTGACCCGGTCGACGGCGCGACCGCGCACGCCGACGATGCGACCGTCCGCCACCGCAATATCCATCGCATCGCCGTTGGAGTGCAGCACCGACGCCGACTGCACCCACCGCTGCACGTCGGTCTCGCTCAATCCTTCGGCCAGCTGCATGTCGATGCGAGCCGGCCACGTCCCCCCGGCCGGATACGGGGTCCGGGAGCCCCACGGCCGGGCGATGCGATCCATCCCTGTGCTGGTCATGGCCATTCCTCCGGAGCGTGCATCGTACTGCAACTGTGTCTACTCGGGACCCTTGCAATTTGCAAGGAATCCGGCAGAGTGAGGCAAATGGCCACCCAGCGTCCCCGGAACCGGCGCGACGGCACGAGAGCCGGTTAGCGACGCGAGCTCGAGGCGATGCTCGCCGCCTGCCGCGTTCTGGTGGCCATCAGCGCCCGGTCCGTCGCGGCCGTCGACGACACCGTGGACATGCCGCAGTTCCGGGCGTTGGTGGTCGTGGCCAGCCGCGGGCTGGTAACCCTGGGCGAACTGGCCGACGCGGCCGGGATGAGCATGTCCACCGCGAGCCGCCTGTGCGATCGGCTCGTCGGGCTGGGCCTGCTCAGCCGGACCGACGACCCGGCCAATCGGCGTCAGCTCCAACTGACCCTCACCGACGCGGGGCACAGTGTCGTGACCCGGGCGATGGACGAGCGGCGCGCCGCGCTGCGGCCCATCCTGACCCGACTGCCGAAGCAGAGCCGAGCCCAGCTGGTCGAGCTGCTCACCGAATTCGCCGACGCCGGCGGAGAACCGGCTGCCCGCGACCTGTGGTCGCTGGGCTGGCCCACGACCGGTTGACCGGGTCGCGCCCTCCCGCCCCGCGGCGCCGACGGGCCCTGCGGCGCCGACGGGCTCGGCGGGAGCGTGCGCCCCGGCCGAGCCCGCCCGTCGTGCCGGCTACGAGCTGAACGGCGTCAACCCCTTTGGCGAGCCCACTCCGGTGGGACCGTCCCAACCGGGGCCGGCGTCGCAGACCGCGTTGCCGACGCCGACCGTCCGGCAGTACCCGAGGCCGGCGTTGGTGCCGATGGTGACGTCGTTGAACGAGGTCGCCGGCGCCGCATACAGCGTGTTCGGGCCGAGCACCTTGGCGTTGCCCGGCGCCCGGGCGTAGATGCCCGCGATGAACGGCGAGGCCACACTGGTGCCACCGACGACGAGGAAGCCGTAGGGCACGCCGCTGCCGGGCGCGTAGCTGTCGTAGACCGCGACACCGGTGTACGGGTCGGCCACGGCCGAGACGTCACTGGCTGCTCGCGCACCATCGCACTGGGAGCTCACCTTCTTGGGCTGACCGGCCGCGGGCGGCAGGTCGGGAGTGCATCCGCTGCCGGCGCCGTTCCAGGCCACCTCGGTATAGCCGCGGGCGCCGGTCTGCGGGTAGAGCGACGTTCCGCCGGCCGAGATGACCGTGGGCAGGCTCTGCGGCCACTGCCCCTCGGTGTCGAGGAAGCCCCCGTCACCCGATGACGAGACGATGGGCAGCCCGGGCTGCGTCATCAGCTTGGCCACCGTGCCCTTGTCCGAGTAGCTGTCGGTCGGATAGCCGTAGCTGATGCTGACCGCACTGGCCCCGAGCTTCTCGGCCGTGCTCACGCCGGTGGCGAAGTGCAGGATCGCGGCGTGCGTCTGCGCCGGCGTGCCGAAGAACCCGTCGCGCAACGGCACCTGCATCGAGATGATCTTGCACTTGGGGCAGGCGGCCGACGCCATCTCGGCGTCGAGGGCGGTCTCGACCGCGATCTCCTCTTCGCCGTACTGATCGTCGGGATCGGTCGCCGGCGCGTAGGGGCCGCCGCCGAGGTAGTTCATCTGCTTGAAGCAGCCGCTGGCGACGGTGCAGGCCGGCAGACCGTAGGTGGATCGGTAGATGGCCAGGTCGGAATCCAGCGTCGGATAGGCGCCGGCGCCGATCAGGACGATCGTGCCGGTGCGCGAGGACGCCGACTTCAGGCCGTAGGCCTTCTCCAACTCGGTTGCGCCGTAGCCGACGGGCGGCTTGGTCGCCAGCGGGCGGGCCGACGACTTGCTGGTCGTCACGACTTCGGCCAGGCACCGCAGCTGGTGGGCGGCACAAATCTCGGCCATGCCGTGGCTGGTGTCGAGCGCGTTGTCGCGCAGTTGCGCGCGCAGCGAGGCGACCTGCGCCGCGGACGGTTGGGCCGGTTGTGGTGGGGCGCCTGTGGCTGTGGCCGATGTCGCCACGACCGCGACTGCCACGACTGCGGCCGCAGTCGCGAGCGCGCTGAACCTTGTTCGCATGAGTGTCTCAATCCTCCCGTTGGCCGGCTCTCGCCGCGCGGTCGGCATCTGCAGACCGCACTGACGAAGACGTTCCGGCGCGCAGAAGTGTTGCACTATTCGTCCGGATATCAGCCATCTGCGCGGCGCCAGCTCAGGATCGACCCGGCCTGCCCAACTCGGCCCTCATCAAGCAAGCTGGAGGCATGACAACCACGACACTCCCCGGCGGGACGTTCACCCTGGCCGACGACCTGACCGTTACCCGCATGGGCTACGGCGCGATGCAGCTGGCCGGCCCGCACGTGTTCGGCCCGCCCGCCGACCGTGACGCGGCCGTGGCCGTACTGCGCACGGCGGTCGAGCTGGGGATCAACCACATCGACACCAGCGACTACTACGGCCCGTACGTCACCAACGAGATCATCAAAGAGGCCCTGCACCCGTATCCCGACGACCTGCACATCGTCACCAAGGTCGGGGCCATGCGGGACGCCGAGGGCGGCTGGCCGTCGGCGCTGGCGCCCGAGCAACTGCGCCAGGCCGTCCGCGACAACCTCGACCACCTCGGCCTGGACGCCATCGACGTCGTCAACCTGCGCGTCGGCGGGTTCGACAGCCCGGACGCGGGCTCGATCGCCGAGCCGTTCAGCGTACTGGCCGAACTGCAGCAGCAGGGCCTGATCAAGCACCTCGGCATCAGCACGGTCACGGCCGAGCAGGTCGCCGAGGCCCAGTCCATCGCGCCGGTCGTGTGCGTGCAGAACCTCTACAACCTGGCCCACCGGGCCGACGACGACCTGATCGACGACCTCGCCGCGCAGGGCATCGCCTACGTGCCGTACTTCCCGCTCGGTGGCTTCTCGCCGCTGCAGTCCGACGAGCTGGCGTCGGTGGCCGCCCGGCTCGGCGCCACCCCGATGGCCGTCGCCCTGGCCTGGCTGCTGCAGCGGGCGCCGAACATCCTGCTCATCCCGGGCACATCGTCGGTTGCGCACCTGCGCGAGAACGTCGCGGGCGCGGCGCTCACCCTGTCCGCGGACGACGTCAGCGAGCTGGACCGGATCGCCGGCTGAGCTGCCCGGCCACGACGGCGGCCAGCCGCACCTCGACGGTGAGACCACCCTCGGGTTCGGCGTGCGCGTCGATGTGGCCACCGTGGGCGGCGACGATCGAACGGGCGATGGTCAGCCCGAGGCCGACGCCGCCCCCGTGGTCCAGCCGCTCGCCGGACAGCCGGCGGAACGGCTCGAACAGGGCGCTGACCTGCTCGGGCGGGACGGGCGGTCCGCTGTTCGTCACCCGCAGCACGCCGTCCGGAGCCACGGACACCCGCACCCAGCCGCCGGGGACGTTGTATTTGACGGCGTTGTGCAGCAGGTTGTTGACCAGCCGGTCGAGCAGCGGGGCCTCGCCGGCCACGGTCACCGCCGCCAGTTCGGTGTGCAGCTCGACGCCGGCCTTCCCGGCCGCCGGCCGCCATCCTTCGACGACCTCGGCCACGATCGCGTCCAACCGCAGCGACGTCTGCGCCAGCAAGCCGCGCTCGGTCTCGGCCAGGGCCAGCAGCCCTTCGACCAGCCGCTCGTTGCGCTCGTTGGTCGCGAGCAGCTGGCGCGCCAGCAAATCGAGTTGCTCGCCGGTCAGGGCCGAGGTGAGGCTGACCTCGATCAGGGCCCGCTGGGTGGCCAGCGGCGTGCGCAACTCGTGCGAGGCGTTGGCCGCGAACCGGCGCTGGGCGTCGTAGCCCTCGGCCAGCCGGCCGAGCATCGCGTCGATCTCGTCGGACAACTGCCGGGTCTCGTCGTGCGGCCCGCGGGCCCGCAGCCGCACGCCCAGATTGCTCGGGCCGAAGCTGCGCACGGTGTCGGCGATGTCGCGCACGGGCTGGACGACCCAGCGGGCCAGCAGCACCGCTGCCGCCAGCGCCAGCGCACTGCCGACCAGCAGTTCCGCCCAGGCCAGCGTGGCGTTGTAGCGCAGGCAGCTGTTCAGGTAGCCGCGCCACGACCCGTCGCAGCCGACCAGGCCACCGCGATACCAGCGGGCCAGGTTGAAGCGCGGCGTCGATGGCCCAGTACAGGTACAGGAACCCGAGCGGCCAGCTCAGCACGATCGCGATCGCGGCCCGGCGGCGCGGCGTCAACCGCATGTCGACGTCATTCGCCGAACCGGTAGCCGACCCGCGGCACGGTGTGGATCACGGGCGGGTCGCCGAGCTTGCGCCGCAGCGTCATGATGGCCACCCGCACCGCGTTGGTGAACGGGTCGGCGTGCTCGTCCCAGGCCCGCTCGAGCAGGTCCTCGGCGCTGACCACGTCGCCGGGCGCATGCATCAGCACCGAGAGGACGGCGAACTCCTTCGGGGTCAGCTCGACCAGCCGGCCGTCGCGGAAGGCCCGGTGCCGGGGGATGTCGAGCACGACGCCGGCCGAGTCGAGCACGGGTGCGGACGCGGCCGGCGGGCGCCGGGCCAGGGCCTGGACGCGGGCCACCAGTTCGGCGAACGCGAACGGCTTGATCAGGTAGTCGTCGGCACCCAGCCCGAACCCGTCGACGCGGTCCCGGATGCCGCCGGCGGCGGTCAGGATGAGGATGCGGGTGCCCAGCCCCGAGTCGACCACCCACCGGCAGACCTCGTCACCCGTGCGGCGGGGCATGTCGCGGTCGAGGATGGCCACGTCGTAGCGATTGACGCCCAGCCGCTCGACCGCCGCCTCGCCGTCGTAGCAGACGTCCACGGCCATGGCCAGCTTGCGCAGCCCGTCGGCGACCGTGTCGGCCAGCAGCCGTTCGTCGTCGGCGAGCAGCACGCGCATGCCCTGCACTCCTCGATTCTCGTCGTGGACGCCGGTCCGGTCCGCCCGGGCCGTAGCGGCCCCCGGCCACCATTCCCTTGGGTTCATAAGGGCGCCATAAGCGACGTATGAATGTTGACGATAACGGTCGGTCTCGACGCTGAGCGGCATGTCCACGCTTACCCCGGCCCCGCACCCCTATCGACCGCCCGGCCCCGGCTACGGCCCGGTGACCCGCCATCGGCGGCGCCGCCCGCGCCTGCGGCTGGCCCTGCTGGGCTCGGTGGTCGCCCTCGTGGCCGTCGTGGCGGCGGCGACCGGCGCGGTGCTGCTGCGCGACCGGCACGACGACAGCCGGCGGCACTACCTCGGCGCGGGCGGCTGGCCGGCGACGGGCCAGGCCGCCTTCGCGCTCGACCACGACGTGGAGGCCAGCCCGGGCCAGCAGCCCGTGCCGATCGCCAGCCTGGCCAAGGTGATGACCGCATACGTGGTGCTGCGCCAGCTGCCGCTACACGACGACAGCGCGGCGGGGCCGAGCTACACGGTGACCCAGGCCGACGTCGACGACACCGCCCGGCGCCGCGACCGCGACGAGTCGGTCGTCCGCGTCAAGGCCGGCGAGGTGCTCAGCGAGCGGCAGGCCCTGATGGCCGTGCTGCTGCCCTCGGCCAACAACATCGCCGTGCTGCTCGCGCGCCACGTCGCCGGATCGGTGCCCGCGTTCGTGGCCCGGATGAATGCCACCGCCACCGCGCTGGGCCTGGGCCGGACCCACTACACCGACCCCAGCGGGTTCGACCCGGGCACGGTCTCGACCGCGGCCGACCAGGTCGTCCTGGCCCGGGCGGTGGCCAAGGACCAGACGCTGAGCACGATGGTGGCCACGCCCAGCTACTCGTTGCCCGTCGCCGGCACCGTGCACAACACCGACACCCTGCTCGGCCAGGACGGCTTCGTCGGGACGAAGACCGGCTCCGACGACGCCGCCGGTGGGTGCTTCATGTTCCGCACCTACCGAGTCGTCCGCGGCTCGGTGACCGAGCTGGTCGGGGTCGTCCTGGGCCAGCACGGGCACAGCCTGATCTCGGCCGGCCTGCAGGCGGCCCGGCAGCTCGCCCACCGGATCGCCCCGGTCGTCGCCGGCGCGTAGCCCGCGCACACCGTATTGGTGGCGTGCGACCAACTCCGCCGGGCCGCTTGTCCGTGGCGCACATATCCGGCCCGGCGGCACGGGCCCACCATGGGGTGCAGTCGTTCGTCGGCCGCCCCAAGCGGCCGCGAGATGTCGAGGTCCAGGAGGAACCGTGCCACCAGTCCAGCAGGATGCCCTCGACGAATTCGTCCGCGAGACAGCCACGGCACTCGACGTGCCCGGCGTGTCGGTCGGTGTGGTCCTCGGCGGCGTGGAGCAGTACTCCTACCACGGCGTCACCAGCGTGCCCAACCCGCTGACGGTCGACGAGACGACGCTGTTCCAGTTCGGCTCGACCGGCAAGACGTTCACGGCGACGGCGATCATGCGGCTGATGGAGCGCGGCGAGCTCGACCTCGATGCGCCGGTGCGCCGTTACCTCCCGGAGTTCGAGCTGCAGGACAAGGACGTCGCCCGCGAGGTCACCGTGCTGCACCTGCTCAACCACACGGCCGGCTGGGAAGGCGACCTGTCCGACAACACCGGCGACGGCGACGACGCGCTGGAGCGCTACGTCGCGCTGATGAAGGACATCAAGCAGGTCACGCCGCTGGGCGCGACGGTGTCGTACAACAACGCCTCGCTGTCGGTGGCCGGGCGCATCATCGAGAAGCTCACCGGGAAAACCTACGAGGCCGGCCTGCGCGAGCTCGTCCTCGACCCGCTCGGCCTCGACGACACCTTGTTCTTCATGACCGAGATCATGATGCGGCGCTTCGCCGTCGGGCACTCCCAAGACGACGACGGCACGATCACCCCGTCCAAGGTCTGGGCCATCCCGCGCGGCAACGCGCCCGCCGGTGGCATGGTCGCCACCGCCATCGATCAGATTCGCTGGGCCAACTTCCACCTCGGCGACGGCACCGCTGCAGACGGCACCCGTGTGCTCAGCGCCGAGTCGCTCAAGCGCATGCAGGAGCCCACGGTGTCGATGCCCGGCAGCGCGATCGGCGATCACGTCGGCATCAGCTGGTTGCTGCGCGATGTCGACGGCACGCGGCTGGTGACGCACGGAGGTACCACCCACGGTCAGCACTCCGAGTTCGTCCTGGCCCCCGAGCACGGTTTCGGCCTGATCTCGATGACGAACTGCGGCCCGAACGGTCCGAAGTTCAACGACGAGCTGCTGAAGTGGGCCCTGCGGGAGTACGTCGGGGTGACCCTGAAGGACCCGGTTCCGGTGCATCTCAACGACGACGAGCTGGCCCGGTATGTCGGCACCTACGAGACGATCGTGATGTACTGCGACATCACGGCCCGGGACGGGCAGCTGGTGGCGAACCTGCGGATCAGGCCGGAGATGGTCGAGACCCTCCGCGAGGCCGGCCACGACACCGACGAAGAGCAGCCGGAGATGCCGCTCGGGTTGCTGTCAGCGGACGGCGACGCCTACATCATCACCGACGGCGCGGCCAAGGGGATGAAGGGCTACTTCACTCGCGACGCCGACGGCGCCGTCGATGGCGTGCACCTCGGCGGCCGGCTCGCGACGCGAGTGGCCGCTCCGGTGTCCTGAGCTCAGCTCGACAGCCGCCGACGAACCTGCTCGGTCAGTACCCAGAGAACGGTGACTGGCTTTCTGGGTTTAGCCCTCAACCCAGACTCGCGGACCATTGAGTCTGGGTTGACGCGCCAACCCAGACTGCCGCGGCGGGGCTGCATTGATCGGGATGATCGCGGTCATGGTCATTCGATGGTGACGGTCTGGCCGTCAAAGTCAGCCACGACATGTAGCTTTCCGCCGAGTGCCTCGACGTATGACTGGAGGGTGCCGAGCTCGGAATGCTGCAGGTTGCCGCGTTCGATCTTCGACACACGGGCCTGCGTGACGTTCATGGACTTCGCGACACTGGCCTGCGTCTCGCCATGTGCCTTGCGGACCTCAGCGAGGCGGTGTGCACGGACCGTGTCGTCGAGGATCTTGCGAGCGTCCGCGACCCGCTGTTCATCGAGCAGGCCGCTATCGGCGAGATCGGCCCGGACCTTGGTCCAACTGCGTGCCATCGTCACACCTCCGTGTCGTAGCCACCGGCGAGCCAACGCGCGTAGCGTCGCTCGGCGAGGGCGATACTCGTCTTGTACCAGTTGCGCCAATGCCCGGCCTTGTCCCCAGCGACCAGGAGAACGGCCTGCCGCTCAGGGTCGAAGACGAACAGGATGCGGACCTCGGTGGCGCCGGTTGAGCCTGGCCGCAACTCCTTCATGCTGTGTAACGCCGAGCCCTTGATTCGGTCCACCAGCGGGCGGCCGAGGGTAGGGCCGTCGTCGGCGAGCATGTCGATCGCTGCCTCGACTTGGTCGGCTGAGTCCGCGTCACGCTTGGCCAGGTCGAGGAGCCATTCATCGACCTCGTCGAGCAATATCACCGTCCACACGCACAGACTATAACTCCTGCATTGTACAACATTGAAGCACTAGTCGGGTTTTCACTACCTCCACGGGAGAGATCACCGCTCAGGTGCGCGGGTCGGCGTCGAGGTAGCGCAGCACCGCGGTGACCCGCCGGTCGGCCCGGTCGTCGGGCGGCAGGTCGAGCTTGGCGAAGATGCTGCGGATGTGCTTGTGCACGGCGCCCGTCGGTGACGACCAATCGTTCGGCGATCGCGGTGTTGCCCAGGCCTTCGGCCATCAGCGCCGAGCACGTCGCGCTCGCGCGGGCTGAGCCGGTCGAGCCGGGTGTCGGGGCGGCTGCGGGTCAGCAACTGCGCCGACCACCTCCGGGTCGATGGCGGTGCCGCCGTCGGCCACCCGGTGCAGCGCGTCGAGGAACTCCTCGACCCGCCCGACCCGCTCCTTGAGCAGGTAGCCCAGCCGGGCCGCGCCGCCGCTGAGCAGCTCGGTGGCGAAGCTCTGCTCGACGTAGGCCGACAGCACCAGCACGGCGAGCTCGGGCCGGCGCCGCCGGGCCTCGACCGCGGCCACGATGCCCTCGTCGGTGTGGGTCGGCGGCATCCGCACGTCGACGATGGCGACGTCGGGTTCGTGCTGGTCGATCGCGGCCAGGCAGCTCGTCGGCCGTGCCCGCGGTGGCGACGACGTCCAGCGACTCGGCCCGCAGCAGCAGGGCCAGCCCCTCGCGCAGCAACGCGTCGTCCTCCGCGATCACGATCCGCATGGCAGCTCCACGAGAACGTCGTCGGGCCGCCCGGCGGGCTGGTCACCGAGAACGTGCCGTCGTGCGCCTCGACCCGGCGGCGAATGCCGATCAGCCCGGACCCGCCGCCCTCGTCGGCGCCGCCGTGCCCGTCGTCGGTGATCCGCAGCTCGAGCCGGCCGGCCTGGCGTGCTGACCGCCACCGAGGCCCGCGGTGGCCCCGCTGTGCCGGGCGACGTTGGTCAGCGCCTCGGCGACGACGAAGTAGGCGGTGGCCTCGACCGAGGCCGCGCACCGCGACACCGAGCGCACGTCGACGTGGCACGGCACCGCGCAACTCGCGGCCAGGCCGGTCGAGCGCGCCGGCCAGCCCGCGGTCGAGCAGCACGGGCGGCAGTATCCCGCGGGCCACGCCGCGCAGCTCGGTCAGCGCCTGCTCGGCCGCGGTCTGGGCCTGCTCGAGCAACGCGTTCACCTGGGCCGGATCGCGGTCGTTGGCCCGGCGGGCGGCGCCGAGCAACACGGTGACCGCGACCAGCCGGTTCTGCGTGCCGTCGTGCAACGAGCGCTCGATCCGGCGCAGCTCGGTGGCGTGCGCGTCCAGCGCGGCCGCGCGGGTCGCGGTGAGCTGCGGCGACGCGCAGCGGCAGGTCGGTCCCGGGGTCAGGCGCCAGCAGCCGGCGGCCGGGTGCGGCCTGCCACCGGGCCATGGCCGGAGCGGCCCCCACCGCGATGGCGACCCAGGCCAGCCCGAGCAGGCCGACGGCGATCGCGCCGGGCCAGTCGAGCACGGTCCAGAACCCCAGCGACGGAGTCGCCGCGACCCGCGGCACCAACCGCCACCACAGCGGGAACGAGACGTCGCGCACCGCGAACAGCGGCAGCAGGACGGCGATGAAGCCGAGAACGAACCCGAACGTGGCGTGCGTGGCCAGCCAGCGCAGCTCGCGCCGCATCGTCGGGTCGAGGGCGTTGCGAAGTTTCGGCCGAGCCGGCTCGGCCCCGATGACCTCCGGACCCCACCGGCCGAGCCGGGTGCGTTCCCGCTCGGCCAGGGCCTGCACCAGCCGCAGCGTCACCGGCGCCACCAGCAGACCGAGACCGGCCACGGACGTCAGCGCGGTGACGACCACCAGGACGAGGACGAGCAGCGCGAGGAACGCGGTGCCCAGCCCGCCCAGGAGCTGCTCGAAGGCGACCAGCGTGGCCCGGGCCGCCCGGGTGATGACGACGCGCCAAGTGCCGCCCCGGTCGCCGACCCCGGCCGCGCGCTGGTTCGACACCGCCACCTCCGTTGACCTAGGGCGTGCCCTAGACGCTAACGGCCGGTGGGCCGGAACGCGGTAGCGCCTGCTGTACCCCGAACCGGGCAGGTGGCGGGATCGCAACGGGGGCGTCCAAAAAATAGCGTCGCAGTTAAGCAATTCCCCACCAAGGAGCGCAGTTGTCATGACCGATCCGTACCGCCTCACCACCGCCGCAGCCGCGGAGCGCAACACGCCCGGCCTGACCCGGGCCGGGCTGATCCGCCCGCTGGCCTGGACCGTCCTGGTCATCAGCGCCGCCGGCAACAGCGTGGCCTCCTCGGCCCACCTGCCCATCGGCATCCCGATCGGCCTGGGCCTGGTCACGCTGGCGTGCATCGCCGTCCTGGTCGCGCACCGCGTCCGGAGTGCCCGATGAGCGCGCCGCTGACGCTCGTCGACCCGGCGGCCACGCCGCGACGCGAGCCCGCCGTGGCCCTGAGCCACGTGACCAAGACCTACCCGGCCGGCGTGCGCGCTCTCGACGACGTGTCGCTGACCGTCGAACCGGGCACGTTCCTGGCCGTCATGGGGCCGTCCGGATCCGGCAAGAGCACGCTGATGCACACCGCCGCCGGGCTCGACGTCCCGACCAGCAGGCAGCGTGCGCATCGACGGCCGCGAGATCTCGACCCTGAGCGAGGCCCGCCGCACCGAACTGCGCCGGCACAGCGTCGGGTTCGTCTTCCAGGCCTACAACCTGCTGCCGTCGCTGAACGTGGCCGACAACATCATGCTGCCGCTGCGGCTGGCCGGGCTGAGCCCCGACCGGGCCTGGATCAGCCAGCTGGTCGACCGGGTCGGGATGAACGACCGGCTCAACCACCGTCCGGCCGAACTGTCCGGCGGGCAGCAGCAACGCGTCGCCATCGCCCGGGCCCTGGTCGCCCGGCCCGCCGTCGTGTTCGCCGACGAGCCCACCGGCGCGCTGGATCTGCGCAGCGCCCGCGACGTGCTCGGCCTGCTGGGCGAGCTGGTCACCGAACTGCACCAGACCGTCGTCCTGGTCACCCACGACCCGGCCGTGGCCGCGCAGGCCCAGCGCGTGCTGATCATGGCCGACGGACACGTCGTCGACGACCTCACCGCACCGAGCGCGGCCACGCTGGCCGGCCGCCTGGTCACCCTCGGGGAGGACTGAGCCATGGTCAAGCTCGCTGCCGCGATGGTGCGGCACCGCATCAGCACCGTGTTCGCCGTGGCCTGCGCCGTGCTCGGCGCGGCCGCGCTCATCACCGGGACGGGCGTCCTGTTCGAGTCCGGCCTGCGTTCCCACCTGCCGGCCGACCGGCTCGGCGGGGCCGACGTCGTCGTCTCGGCGCAGCAGTCGGTGCGCACTCCGGGCGACATCGACTCGGCCCTGCCCGTGCGCCGGACCGTCCGCGCCGACCTGGTCGGCCAACTGGCCCAGCTGCCCGGTGTGACCGCGGCCGTCGGCGACCTCAGCTTCCCGGCCGCCATCGTCACCGGCCACGGTGTGGTGTCGACGGACGACCCGGCCACGGCCGGACACGGCTGGTCGTCCACCACCCTGCTGCCGAAGCACCACGTCGACGGCACCGCCCCACACGGAGCGGCCGACGTCGCCCTGAGCACCACCGTCGCCCGCGCGGCCGGCGTCGGTATCGGCGACCGCGTTCGCGTCGTCGCCGGCGGGCACACGGCCGCCTACCGGGTCGACGCCGTCGTGACCGGAGCGCACAGCGGGGTGTACTTCGCCGACCCGACCGCCGCGGTGCTCGCCGGCCGCGATCACGGCGTTCGGGCGGCAACGGTCGATCTGGTCGGGCTGCGGGCCGCACCGGGCGCGACCGCGCGCGTCGCCGGCGAGGTCCGGCAGCGCCTGCACGGCACCGGCCTGGCCGTGGCCACGTCGTCCGGCCGCGGTGACGTCCTGACTCCGGGCGGGGCCGGCTCCCGGGCCCTGCTCGTCGTGCTGGCCAGCTCCCTGGCCGGCACCATCCTGCTCATCGTCGGGTTCGTGCTGGCCGGAGCCCTGGCCGTCTCACTCAACGGGCAACGGCGCGAACTGGCCATGCTGCGGGCCGTCGGCGCCACCCCGAAACAGATCCGTCGGCTGGCCGCCTCCCAGGCGAGTGTCGTGGCCGGCGTGGCCCTGCTGCCCGGCATCGCGCTCGGGTACCTGCTGGCCGGCCAGTTCCGGCACATGCTGGTCCACCTGGGCATGCTCCCGGACGGGCTGCCGCTGACCGTGAGCCCGCTGCCGGCGCTCGCCGCGGTCGCACTCGTCGCCGCGGTCGTGCAGTTGTCGGCCCGCGCGTCCGGTTGGCGACTGTCCCGGATGCCGGCCACCGAGGCGGTGGCCGAGTCCCGCAGCGAACCACGCGAGATCTCGCGGGTACGCACCGGCGCCGGCCTGTTGCTCATCGTCGCCTCGAGCGTGCTTGCGGTGGCGCCGCTGGTGTCGCGGACGGCGCTGGGCGTGGGCACCACGTCCCTCGCCGGGATCGTCGCCGCCATCGGACTGGGGCTGGCCGGCCCGGCCGTGGTCCGGACGCTGAGCGGCGCGCTGGCCCGGCGACTGCCGGGCAAGTCGTCGGCTCCGACCTGGCTCGCGGTGGCCAACAGCCACGCCTATGCGCTGCGCTTCGCCGCCGCGCTGACGACGCTGGCCATGGCCGTGGTCTTCGTGCTCACCTACGTGCTGCCGCAGACGACGCTGACCGCCGCCACCCGGCACGAGAGCCGGGCCGGCAACGTGGCCCAACTGGACGTCAGCGCCACGCAGCTGGGTGGCCTGCCGGCCGACGTGCTGCCGGCCATCCGCGACACGCCTGGCGTGCGCAGCGCGGCCGCGGTCAGCACGACCACCGTGCTGTGGCCGCACCAGGAACTGGGCGACCCGACCGTCGACTCCGAGTCGGCGCTCATCCTCGATCCGGCGGCACCCGCGGTGCTCGATCTCGACGTGCACTCGGGCAGCCTGCGCGCGCTCACCGGCGCGTCCGTCGCCGTCGCGTCGGACACGGCCAAGACTGCACACGTGGGCGTCGGCGACCACCTGCGGCTGATCCTCGGTGACGGCACCTCGGTCGACCCCCGGGTCGTCGCGGTGTACGGCCGCGGACTGGGCTTCGGGCCGATCGCGGTATCGCGCGACCTCGCCCTCGGCCACACGGACACCGGGCTCGATCAGTCCATCGCCGTGCGGACGGATGGCAGCCCGGCGGCGACCCGGCACGTGGCCGCCCTCGTGGCCGCCCGACCGGGCCTGCAGCTTGACCGGGCCGAGTTCGGCACGTCGCGGGGCACGCCTCCGGAGACCTGGATCAACCTGGCCGTCGTGCTGGTGCTGCTGGCCTACCTGCTGCTCGGCATCGCCAACAAGCTGTTCGCGACCACGGCCCAGCGGCGCGGCGAGATCGCCACCCTGCAACTGCTCGGGGCCACGCCGCGCCAGGTGCGGGCCATGATGCGCCGCGAGGCCGGGCTGATGTACACCGGCGCGCTGGTGCTGGGCGTGCTGCTGTCGGCGCTCCCGCTGGCGCTCGTCGGCATCGGGTTCCTCGGCCGGCCGTGGGCGGACGGGCCGCTGTGGCTGTTGCCCGCCGTCGCGCTCGCCGTCGCCGGGGTCACCGCCGCGGCCATCGAGGTGCCGACCCGGCAGTCGCTGCGGATCCCACCGACGAGCGTGCTGACCTGACGGCTCGTGCCGGTACTAGGGTCTGGCCGGTGCGCAGGGTGGTCGTCGTCGGGAATTCCGGCTCGGGCAAGTCGACGCTGGCGCGCAAGCTCGCGAGGAAACTCGGCGTGGCCTGCCTCGAGCTCGATTCGGTGTTCCATCAGCCGAATTGGACGCGCCTGCCGCCCGCGGAGTTCCGGGTCCGGGTCAGCGACTTCGTGGCCGCCGACGCCTGGGTGGTCGACGGCAACTACGGCGAGATCCAGGACGTCGTGTGGTCGCGGGCGGACACCGTCGTCTGGCTCGACCTGCCCCGCTGGCTGGTCACCAGCCGGGTCGTGCGGCGCACGCTCATCCGTGGCGTGCGCCGCCAGGAACTGTGGAACGGCAATCGGGAGAGCCTGGCCAACGTCCTGCGGCCCGACCGCGAGGTCAACATCATCCTCTGGTCGTGGACGAACTCCCGGAAGTTCCGCGAGCGCTACACCGCGGCCATGGCCGATCCGGCCGATGCCCACCTCGAGTTCGTCCGGCTGCGCACCCGGGCCGCCGCGGCCGCCTTCCTGGCCGGACTGGATTGAGCGCAGCGCGGCCCGGTCAGACCGCCGCCGCGAGCACGGCGATGACGTCGATCAGGTTGTAGGCGGCCGGGAAGTCGGCCGCGGCCAAGCCGAGCGTGAGCGGGCCGCGTTGTTCGACGCCGGGGATGAGGACGGCCAGCTCGGTCATGGCCGGCCGGAGCAGGTCGACCTCGAGATCGACCGGACCGGCGAAGTGGGGAGCGCGGACTGCGTCGCGCGCGGCCAGCGCCGCGGTCGTCGCCGCCTCGATGCGCGCGCACGACTCCTCGGGGTGCAGGCCGTCAGCGGCCCGGCTGCCGAAGGCCGTCTTCACCGCGACCGTGGTGATGCCGGGGACGATGGCCTCGGCTTCGCGCGCGAGGGTGTCGTCGCCGGTGGCCAGGACGGGCACGGCGCCGTGGTGGGCGGCCAACGCGGCGTTGAGTCCCAACTCGCCCAGCGCCTGTCCGTTGCAGCGCACCTCGGCGATCGTGGCGCCGCTGACCGTATGGGCGAGCACGGAGTGCGGGGTGCCGGCCTGGCCGTGATAGCCGATGAAGCAGACGGCATCGACCCCGGCGTCGATGCCGGTCATCATGCCGTTGACCCGCGGCGACCCGCGCAGCAGCGTGCACCCGCGGGCCAGCCGGTCGGGCAGCACGTTGCGGAAGGCGGCATGAGCGTCGCAGACGACAACGGACGCGGCCGGGTCGTAGGCCAGCGCGCCTCGGACCGCGGCGCTGGCCTCGTCGGTCAGGTAGGTGCGGTTGCGCTCGTACTCGGGCTGGCCGGGCTTGACGTCCTCCGGGGCGACGACACCGGCCACGCCTTCCATGTCGACGGACACGAGTACGCGCACGATCCTCCTCAGTTGTGCAGCAGGTCGCAGCTACGCTACCGGCGAGGTGAGGGCATGACGTCAGGACGGGCGCCCACGCCGCAGTGGCGGAAGCTCGGCCTCAAGGCCGGCCACCGGCTGCTGCTGGATCGCCGGCCCGCGGGCTGGACCCTGCTCGACCCGCCGATGGAACTCGACATCGAGGTCGTGACCGAGACACAGCCGGTGGATGTGGCCATCAGCTTCGTCCGGGCCGCCGCCGAGTTGGCGCCGCGCCTGCCCGCACTCGGCGAGGCCGTCTATCCGGCCGGCGCCCTCTGGATCGCCTGGCCGCGCCGGGCGGCCGGACATACCAGCGACGTCACGGATAATCTCGTCCGCGGTGCGGCCCTGCCGCTCGGCCTGGTCGACGTCAAGATCGCGGCCATCGACGAGGACTGGTCGGGCCTCAAGCTCGTCTGGCGGATCGAGAACCGGTAGACCTGACGGCAGAATTCACGCGCGGTTTACGCAGCGCCATCCGGCCCGACGGACGCCCGCGCGACGATCGACCGACGCGGTCGCGGTGTCCGGCGGGGATGTTTCCGGGCCGTCGTGACGCCCATACGGGCGCGGGATTATCGGACGTCCGAGCGCTTTCAGCCAACCGGATGAACGTAGGGTCTTGGCTACCGGTCAACCACAGCGCTATCTTGATCATGAACAGTCCACCCGCCCCCCGCACGAACTGACGCTATCGGCGGTGTCGCCGGAGGTGATCGCTGTGTCATCCACAGAACGTGTACTTCGCACCGCGACCAATCCCATCGTGACCGGCCCGAGCAGGTGGTGGCACGGCGTCCAACGCCACCGGGTGCGGCCGGCCGCCGGCACCGACGGGATGGCCGGGCACCTCCCCACGGCGTTCACGAGCACGGCCTCGCCGGGGCACTGGATCGCACCGCCCGGGCTGCGACCGGGGCGGGCCTGGCTGCCCGAGCACGGCGCGTTGCCCAATCTGCGCGGGATGCCGCGCTGGGTGCGCGTCTGGTATCGGACGCCATTCCTGGCCCGCTTCGCCTACGAGTGGATGTGGTGGCACGGCGGCTGGTTCATTCTGACCCCGAGTCCGCCGCCATCCGGCCGCGCGTACTGGGACTCCCGCCGACCCGGATCGGCCGACCGGTCGGCCGGTGCCCGGTCACCGTGGCCCGGCGAGGCTGCGGGCAGCGACTGGACCGCGCAGGGGTCGGGCCTGCTCACCTGAGCCGTTCCGGGGGCGCCCGGGACACCGTTGCTGTGGCTCATCGGACCGTCCGGCGTCGGCAATCGACCGTCGGCTGGGAAGTCTTCACCCGGCTCTACGGCGGCGGCACGAAGACGGGCTACGTCGACCTCGACCAACTCGGGCTGTGCTACCCGCAGCCCAGCGATGATCCCGACAACCATCGCGTCAAGGCCGCCAACCTGCACGTGGCGTGGCCCACGTACCGATCATTCGGTGCCGCTTACCTGGGCGGGGTGCCCGACACCGACCCGACCCTGGTTCGACTACGGGCCGGGGCCGTGGTGCTGCGGGAGCGGATCTTCCGCCGCGGGGGCCGGCGCCGGTCCCCTGATGCCGGGCGCGATCATCGGCGAACCGGCCGAGCGGCTCGAGCGGATGGCGGCGGAGGCCGCCGTCGAAGGGGCGTACCTCGACGAACACGACTCGCCGACGTCTGCCTCGACACCGGGGGGCGCTCGGTGCGCGAGCTCGCCGACGTGGCGCTCGACCGCCTCGGGCTCAGCCACACCTGACGCCCGATCAGCCCCAGCAGAGGCAGAACGGATGCCCGGCCGGATCGGCGTAGACCTGGTACCCATGGGCCGCGTCTATTTCGTCGGCCGGCTTCAACAGCCGTGCCCCCAGCGCGACGGCCTCGTCGTGGGCGGCCCGGACGTCATCGACGTACAGATCGAGGTGCAGCTGCTGCGGAGTCCCGTCGGGCCATTCGGGCTGGACGTGGTTGGGCGCGAGCTGGATGGCCACACGCGCCGTGCCGTCGACGTGGACGGTGTGCCAGTCGTCGTCGGCATCCACCGTGCCGCCGAGCAGGGCGGCCCAGAAGCTGCTCTCAGCGGCGAGGTCGGCGGCATCGAAGACGATGATCTGCCGGGCGATTTTCATGTCGCGATCGTGCCACCCACCACCGACAACCGCCTGAGCCCGGACGTGGTGCTAGAAGTGACGGATGCGGAGGGCTGGGCGGTGGATCATCCTCGCCGGCGTGCGGCTACCGCAGGACGTCGTCGGTCACCGTCGCCACGTCGTCGAAGCCGTACTGGGCATCGGGGCCGTGGTTCTCGTCGTCGGCTCGCTGGCCACCCTCGCGTCCCGGCCGCGACTGCGGCTACCTGGGCGGGGATCAGGGTGACGCGACGACATCCCGGGGACACGGCAACGTCCTGGTCGCCTGCACCCCGAACGTCATGCCCAGCTGAATGGTCTCGACCCGCGTCGACCCACCAGCGCGGACCTTTAACGCAACCTCGTTGATGAGCACGGTGATGCCTGGGCTGTAACAGGTCAGACCGCTCCACTGCAGCCGGACCGTCCGCTCGCCACCGGGCGGGATCGCCATCGGGAAGTGACCGCTCAACCCGCGGGAGGTCATGCCGCTGTTGGGGCCGCCCGAGGTCGTCATCCGCAGCCGGTAGTGCTTCCGACTATCGGTCGGCCCGAACGGACCGATCCTGGCGCCGTCGTCCTCGGTCGGCAGGCCGAGGACGGTCTGGGTGACGTGCGTCGGATTCTGGATCCAGACGTCGATGCCCTGGGTCCCGTCCGTCCGCATCGGGACCGTCATCTGCGTGTTGTCGTTGGCCTCTGTCGTCACCTGGGCGTGGCTGTCGCGCGGGTCCGACCAGCCGACCCCGCACAGACACACGAGGGCACCGGCCCGGGTCCGGCCGCCGATCAGGACGACACTGGTGACGATGACGGCAGTGACGACGACGATGACGCTCAGCACGGCCACCCGGGCGCGCGGACTGATCCGGCCCAGCCGCTCGCGCAGCGATGGAACCGACGCGGCGCGAAGCGTGGCCGCCTCGCGAACGAGATCAGCTGGCGATCCCAGACCGTCCAGCACCGGCCGCACTGCGGCCTCGTCCGGCTCGTCGGGCAGGGCTTCGCGCAGATGGGCGTGGATCTGCTGGCGCAGTTCCGCGGCCTCGCCCGTGGGCAGCCGCACGAGCGCCCGGTTCAGTTGCTCCAGATACGCCCGCACGAGTGGATGATCGAGGGCCGTCGCCGTCATTTCGCCTCCCGCGCGCGCCGGGACGCGGGGCGGGCCGGCCGCGCGTCCAGGACGGAATCGACCGTGGCCGAGAAGCGGCCCCACTCGGTGCGGAACTCGTCCAGCCGGGCCCGCCCGGCGTCGGTGATGGCGTAGTAGCGGCGGGCCCGCTCCCCCTCGCTGACCTCCCACTGGCTGCTGACCAGGTCCGCGTCCCGCAACCGGTTCAGCAGCGGATACACCGTGCCCTCACTGGTCAGCAGCCCATCGGCGGCGGCGAGGTCGCGGACCAGCTGCAACCCGAACCGCGGGCGGTCGGCCAGCAAGGCCAGCACACACGGCCCGAGAACGCCGCGCCGCAATTCGGTCAGACCCGCCTGGTCGCTCATGCCCGGCATCATGCCTTGTCACGCAAGGCAAGACAAGAGCCGATCAGGCCTGGACGACGATCGTGCGGGCAATCATGTCGGCGAAGGTCTGCTTGCGGGGCGTCACGAGCGGGGCCAGGAAGCCCAGCAGGAAGATCGCGTCGACGAAGTGCAGCAGCCACCGGCAGACGCAGGTGACGAACATCGGCGCGGTGCCGTCCCGCAGGTCCACCAAGCGCAGCCCGAGCGCGGCCTTGCCCACCGTGGCCCCGGTGCGCGACTGCATCCACTGCATGAGGATCACCGCCACCAACTCGCCGACCGGCGCGGCATCCCCGGTCTGGAACGCACTGCGCAGGACCACGCCCGCGATCAGGGCGACCAGCCCGTCGATCAGGAACGCAACGACGCGCTGACGCCAGGACGCGTAGGTCAGCACCACCCGCGGCGGCGGCGGGGTCACGATCGGCGCCGGCGGAGGTGGTGGCGGCGCCCACTCGAGGTACGGCTCGGCCGGGTCTCCGGTCCGGCCGAGGGGCTGGGTCGGGTCGTCGCCGCGCGGGGTTTCGGTCAT
Organism: uncultured Actinomycetota bacterium; assembly: GCA_963713245.1. Taxonomy (GTDB): domain Bacteria; phylum Actinomycetota; class Actinomycetes; order Mycobacteriales; family Jatrophihabitantaceae; genus CAVQKZ01. The sequence continues at coordinate 1,482,385 of CAVQKZ010000001.1, read as the reverse complement.
GTCGGTGTCCCGACCGAGACGCGGGCGTAGGTGACCGGGCCCCAGGTCGACAGCGGTTCGTCGCGCACGAACGCGCCCGAGTGCGGGGCGTCGAGCACCATCCCGGCACCCTCGTAGATGCCGACGTGTCCGGGCAGCCCGGCCACGTCCTCGCCGAAGGATGCGAAGACCAGATCGCCGGGACGGGCCTGGGCCGCGGGCACGGCTGGGTAGGTCAGGTACATGACCTCGGAACTGTGGGCCATGTGGATGGCCCCGTGCGACGCAATACTAAACGCGGCCATCACAAGGCCGGAGCAGTCGAACCCGACCACGTTGCAGTCCCCCGCGGCGTCTCCGGAGGTGCACACACCCACGGTGGGCCCGTCGTAATTCCCGGCGTCCCACGCGTAGGACAGCCCGATCCACTGCCGGGCGACGGTCAGCGCCCCGACCCCGACCGAGCCCCGGGGCGACACCGACAACGGCGCCGTCATCTCGTGGACGTAGCCCAGAATGAGCGACACGTAGTTCTGGGTCGTGGCCGCAGCCGGGATGCCGTTGGCCGCGATCACGGCGAACGGGCCGTCGTGGTAACCGGCCAGCATGAGCGACGTCGGATCGCCTGGGACGCCCTTGAGCTGCTGGGCGATGGCACAGTCGTAACGCGCCTGGGCCGGGATGGCGTCGGCCGGGTTGAACGGGTCGCCGTCGCCCCCCCACGTCGGCCAGGTGCTCGGCAGGAACTGCGAGATTCCCTGCGCCCCATCCGGGCTGACGGCCCGCGGGTTGAAGCCGCTCTCCTCGCGAATCTGGGCCGCGAGCAGCACCGGGCTGACGCTCGGGCACATCGCCCCGGCCGAGTTGATCAGGGGCACGTACTGGGCCGGGACCGAGCCGGTTTTGATGCTGCCGCCGAAAGCCGCGCTGGCCCCACCGGTGACGGCTGAGACCAGCATCGCGGCCGCAGCCAGGCAGGCCACCACCGCCGCGCCGACGCCGGCCGCGCCCGCGGCCGCCACCACCCCGACCCCGATCACGGCGCTCTTCATGGCGCTAGGTCCTGCCGACAGCACGGGGCGGCGCCCCGGCGAGTCGCCCAGGCCCGGGGCGCGCCACAGTCATCTGGTCCTCAGTGATCATCGCCACCCCCAATTGCCCGAGGGAACGGAACCCAGCCGATTGACAGAGCGTACACAAGTCCTTACTTTTTGCGCACGAGGCATAAAAAGGGCGTCGGTCGACGCAACCCCCTAGGAAGGAGCATCCAGTGACCCCCCTAGCTGGTATCTCGGCCGCGCCCGCGGCCCACATTCACACCCAAGCCGATGCTTTCACGGACTGGGTCAACAGCATCACCATCGGCTGGGGACCGTTCAGCAAGTTCTCCGGTCCGGCCGCCACGATCGTGGGCGTGATCGCCCTCGCCGCTCTGCTGTACGGCACCGGCGAGCTGATCATCGGGCTGGCCAAGGGCGGCTGGCAGAGCCACGGCCGCAGCGACACGATCATCGAAGGCAGACAGCAACTCCAACGCGGCATCATGATCCTGATCGGCATCCCGCTGCTCTTCGGGGCCATCGTCGCCATCTACCAACTGGCGAAGTAGCCGGCCATGCCCGGGGTGACCGAACGGGTTGGCCCGCCGCACACCGAGGACCCCGGTGCGCGCACCGTCATCCATCCCGGGCGACGGATCTTCGGATTGGCGCTGCTCGCGATCGTCGTCGTCTGCATCGCGTTCGGCGTGGCCGTCAAGGTCGGTTTCGTGGGCAAGCCGGCCAGCACGCCGACCCTCAACGCCCAGGGCCAGCCGACCACGTCCAGCAAGCCCGCCGGCGACGGCTCGGCGCCCACGAACGCGACGATGGTGCCGCCGATCGGCGGGGCCACGAGAATGGCCGGCGTGGTCCCGGTCGGCTACCGCGACACCACGCCCGGGGCGGTGGCCGCGGCCACGAACTACCTGACCGCGCTGCAGGGCAAGCAGGTCCTCGACGACCGCCGGCGGGCGCAGATCCTGGCCGCGGTGGCCGGCCCGGGCACCCTGGCCACGCTGAGCGCCACCATCGAGCCCGGCGTCCGCCAGATCAAGAGCGGGCTCGGTCTGGACGCCAACGGCGAGCCGACCAACGGCGGCGTGCTGACCATGCGCACCGGGCTGTGGGCCTACCACGTGGACGCCTACCGCCCGACCGCGGCCCGGATCTCGATCTGGTACGAATCCATCGTCGGCATCGCCATCGCCAACAGCGGTTTCCCGGTCCAGGCCACCTACAGCACGATCACCATCAGCCTGGTGTGGGCCCAGCACGACTGGAAGTGGGCCGCGGAATCCGAGGTCAGCGGGCCGACGCCGTCCGGAGTCGCCAACGGATCCACCGCCGACCTGAGCACGCTGCAACGCGTCCTGTCCACGTTCACGCCGTACACCTATGGGGGCACCCGATGATCGCCACCCTGGCCGCGGCCCCGTACGACGGGCCCGTCTTCCCGCAGAACCCGTTCAATCCCTGCAATTTCGGCCCGGTCGGCGTCGCCTGCAACGCGGTCAAGGGCGCCATCGGCGCGGGCAAGGCGGTCGCGAATTTCACCGGCGGCATCTGGGACGTGATGACCGACCCGGTCGGCGCGCTGACCAAGGCCGCGGCCGCGTTCTTCTCCGCGGCGGCCAAGCTGATGAGCAGCAGCACCTCGGTGCAGATCGACCAGAAGGCCACGCTGCTGGTCTACGGGTCGGTGGCCGCGCTCATGCTGATGGTCGGCGTGGCCGTCGCGGTCAAGAACCTGGGCTGGGGCCTGAACATCGCCAACCAGGTCTGGGCCATCCCCGGCTTCGGCCTGTTCGTGGCGTCCTTGATCGCGGTGCCGATCGCGCTCGGGCTGGTGAACGAACTCGTCGACCTGGCCGTCACGCCGTTCACCGACATCGGCGGCGGCGGGTTCAACTCCCTGTTCGGGCAGGTCGAAAAGATCTCCAGCGACAACATCGGCGCGTTCGGGCCGGGTTCGGGTGTCGTCGCCGAGATCATCACTGCGGCCGTCTACCTGATCGCCGGAGTGCTGCTGTGGCTCGAACTCGTGCTCCGCGCCGGGATCATCCTGACGATGCTGGTGCTCTACCCGGTGTTCGCGCTCGGGTTCATCGACCCGGCCCGCAGCCCGGTCGGGCAACCGGCCGGCCGGGCCCGGTTGCATCGCTACTTCGACATTCTCGGTGCGGTGTTCATCGCCAAGTGGGTCATCGCGGTGGTGCTGGCCCTGGCCGGGTCGCTGGTCAAGTACGGCGGCGACAAGGGTGCGCTCACCGCGCTCGGGCTGATCCTGCTCGTCGTCTTCGTGCCGTTCGGGATCCTCGCCTTCCTGCCGGTGGCCGAGGCGGCCGCGGTCGCGTCCGGCCTGAGCCGGGCGGCCACCGGACCGCTGCGCAAGCTCGGGTCCACGGCCAAGACCACCGGGAAGGCCGCGGCCGTCGGCTAGCCGACCGACCGCGAGAGGAGCAGCGACCATGAACGTCACCGGATCCCTCGACCACGACTTCGCCCGCGGTGGCAAACCGAGCCTGTGGAGCGGCAACCCGCTGGCCCCCATCTGGGGCACCACCCGGTCCCAGCACATCGTGCTCATCGTGGTGGCGGCGGGCATCCCGCTGACCCGCATCGTGGCCGGCCGCAACCTCGGCCTGTGGCTGGTGTCGGGCGTGCTGCTCATCGCCGCCGGGGCCGCGCTCAACCTCATCCCGTACACGGGCGCGGCCAACATCGCCGGCGCCGAGAAGCCGAAGCTGGCCGACTGGGTCGACCTGCAGATCCGGTGGAGCAAGCGCCCGCCGCTCTACAAGTCCGACGGCCAGACCGCCGGCGTCAACGCGGCCACCGGGCAGACCGAGTACGTCACGCCGCCGCCGGAGATCGGCAACATCGACTGGCTGCGGCACCGCCGCACCGACGGCACCGAGGTCGGCGTGGTCACGCACCGCTCGACCGGCCGGACGCTGGCCTGGGTCGAGGTCATCCCGCCGCCGACCGGGCACAGCGAACCCGACGCGGTCGACCGGGTCTGCGCGGCCCTGAACCGCGTCCACCACGAGTTCGCCAACGGCGGCTTCGCCGACATGATCGTGCAGCGCACGTCGTGCGATCCGGCCGGCACCCGCCCGCCGCACCCGTGGGACCTGCTCGAGAGCGCACCCGACACACCGGCCGTGCTCGACGAGGCCCACCGGCACCAGACCGCGGCCCTGGCCGAACGGCCGGTGTTCCGGTCCTGGTGGGGCATCGTCATCCCCGACAACCGCACCGTCGACGCCGCGATCAAGCGCAAGGGCGGCGGGGACGAAGGCCTGGTCGCCATCGCGCTGGAGGAGCTCGACGCGCTGGCCGACGCCCTGCGCGCGGCCGGTTACGCGATCATCGGCGAACTCAACCTCTCGGCCCTGATCTCGATGACCCGGGCCACCTACGACCGGTCGGTCACCGTGCTCGCGCCGCAGAACGACGAACACCTCGACCAGCGCTACGCCTGGCCGATGCACCGCGACGCCAGCCACCCGGCCTACCTGCAGGCCGACGGCTGCCTGACCTCGGTGTGGGAGGTCGGGATGCCGTGGCTGCCCAAGCCGGCCCGCTTCGACGCCAGCCTGATGACCGGCCAGGGCGACGTGCCCCGCACGTTCGTCCTGCTCAAGCGGCTCATCCCCACCGACCAGGCCCTGGAACGGGCCGAGAGCGACAGCGTCGTGGCCGCCGCGGTGCAGGAACACGCCGACCAGCACGGCGAGGACCACGGCGCGCGGGCCCGCATGCAGACGGCCACCGCCCAACGCCGCACCGAGACGCTGGCCAAGGGGGACGTCGGCGTCACCGTGGTGCAGTACCTGATCACCCAGGCCGACGACGAGGACACCCTGCACGACTACGAGCGCCGGTTGAGCCGGGGCGCGGTCGCAACCGGGCGCAACCTCAAGATCCTCTGGAAGGACATGGCCCGCGGCGTCACCGTCGGCTGCCCGTTCGGCCAGGGACTGCGATAGCCATGAGCACCCGGCCGCACAGCACCGACCAGGCCGTCCACGCCCTGCTGCGCGGACGGCTGGACACGCTGGGCGGCGGCCTCGGCCCGGACGCGACCGACGACGAGATGATCGACGCGATCAATGCGATGCCGCCCGCCGCGCCGGACCGCCCCGAACCCGTCGATCCGTCCGAACCGGCGCCTCAGCCCGGTTGGTTCCAGCGCCGGATGCAGCGCTGGGCCGACCAGTGGGTCCAGCACCGGGCCGCGCGCAACGAACGGCGATACCAGGCCCTGCGCCGCCGGGCCGCCGCGACCCGGGTCGGCGTCACCCCGGCCGTCCGGGCCAAGGCCGCCCCGCCGCTGAACAACCCCGGCCACACGATGACCGGCCACGACGCGTCCGGGCTGATCCAGGATGCCCACGAACCGCCGATCTCCCCGGCCGGCCCGGTGCTGGGCACCGAGGTGCACTCCGGCACCGCCGTGCGCGTCGACCCCTGGTACTCGTACCTGAAGGAGATGCTCTCGCCCAACTTCTTCGTCGTCGGCGTCCAGGGTTCGGGCAAGAGCTTCGCGCTCAAGCTCTACGCCACCCGGCAGGAGCGGGCCGGGCGCTACCTGTGTGTCATCGATCCCAAGGATGCCGGCGGCGAGGGCGAGTGGGCGGCCCTGGGCCGCAGCCTGGGCTGGACGGTCATTCCGTGGGGCGCGAACAGCCCGACCCGGCTCAACATCCTCGACTTCCAGATCGCCCGCCGCTCCGACAACGACGAGGACCTGACCCAGCACGCGCTGCTGGTGTCGATCCTGGCCACCGAACTGGGCCGCAGCCTCGACCAGATCGAGACCTACGCCCTGTCGACCGCGCTCGACCGGGTCCATGCCGACTACCAGCAGGCCCTGGCCGACTACCAGCGCGGCCTGGCCGACTGGGACCGCGACCACGCCAGCGCGGCCACGGCGCCGCGGGTGCCGATCGCCTCCGACCTGGCCCAGGCCATCCTGTTCCCGGCCGAGGACGCGGCCACCCGCATCAACATGGCCCCGGCCGAACTCGTCCAGGCCAGCCGGGCCGTCGGGGTCGCGCTCTACAACTTCCTGCGCACCGAGATCGGGCGCACCGTCGACGCGCCGACCACGCTGGACGCCAACCTGGCCGCGCGCGGCATCGTCTGGGACGTTTCGCAGGTCCCCCGCGAGAGCAAGGCCCTGCCGATCGTCATGACGATCATCAACACGTTCGTGCACAACGCCTGGTGGCATCCCGACGAGCGCAAACGCATCCTGATCATCGACGAGGCCACCCTGCTGCTGCGGCACCTGGGCACGGCCCGGGCCCTGGAGGCGTCGGAGAAGACGTCCCGCGGCAAGGGCATCTCGCACATGGTGGCCGTGCAGCACACCGAGAACGTCACCGGCGCGCGCACCGACCCCGACCTGGAGGCGGCGATCGCCGCCGTCATCAACGAGGCCGAGATCGTGGCTGCCCTGCGCCAGGACACCGGCCAGGCCAACGCCCTGGCTCGGCGCCGCACCCTGCCGCACAGCGCCATCGCCCGGCTGCCCGCGCTGCCGTCGGGCAACATGCTGCTGCTGGTCGGCAGCCGGCCCCCGTTCGAACTGCGCACCACGCCCACCGACGCCGAATGGCAGCTGATGAACAGCGACCGGCACATGGCCCAGACCCCGGTGCCGCCGAGCGAACTGACCTGGGCCGGGACCCAGCTGTGAGCGCCGCCCAGCCGGCCGCGTCCGCTCATCCGAACTGGGGCGTTCTCATCGCGATCGGCATCATCTGTTTCGCCGGCTACGTGTTCTACAACTACCTCAAGGCCAACGACCGGCTGCCGTGGACGCAGGCCCTGCTGCTGACCCCGACGTTCCTGCGCGACCCCTTCGCCAAGGCGCGCGACGTGCGGCCGCTGCTCGCCACCAGCCCCACGCCGGGCCGGCTCACCTACGCCCGGGTCGACGAGCACAACTACCTGGAAACCCAGGAGGGTGATTCGCTGCTCGTGATCGGCGGCGCGGGCAGCGGCAAGACGACCGGTGTGCTGGCACCGGCGGCCCGGGCCTGGGCCGGGCCGGCCGTGCTCGTCTCGACCACGCCCGACCTCATGGCCGAGACCGTGGCCAGCCGGCCGCACGCCTTCCTGGTCGCGCCCGGGCTGGCCGATTTCGACCTGCCCGTGCTGGGCTGGAGCCCGCTGGACGCCGTCCGGGACGCGCTGAACGCCAACGGCCCCGACGCGGCCTGGGCCGAGGCCGTGCGGACGGCGAACGCTATGACCGGGCTCGGGGGCAACGGCCCCGACGACGGCGAGTTCTGGTCGGTGGCCGCGGCCCAAACCCTGGCCCCACTGCTGGTCGCCGCGACCACGGCACCGGGCGCCGACCTGTCCGACCTGATCGGCTGGGTCAAGGCGGGCGAGTTCGCCGCCCCGCTGGCCGTCCTGCGCGACCACCGGGCCGCGGAGCCGGCGACGCTCGCCCTGACCGGACTGGCCGGGCGCGACAACGCCGTCCGGTCCCGGATCCTGACCAGTCTCGACGTGGCCCTGCACGCCTACGACGACCCGCGCATCGTCGCTGCGGCCACCATGCGCGGCCGCTTCCGCCCGGCCATGCTCGTCGATCCGGGCCGGCCGGGCGCGACGCTCTACCTGCTCAGCGACTCGCTGAGTCAGGCCCGGTTCGCGCCCGTCTTCGCGGCCCTGCTCAACGAGGTGATCCGGTTCTGGTCCGACCGGGCCAACGAGATCGTCACCCGGCGCGGGACGAGCCCGGACCGGCTCACCGTGGCACCGGAGCAGCGGCTCCTGCTCGTGGTCGACGACGCGGCCGACATCGCCATCCGGGCCGAGGTGGACGCGCTGGCATCGGGTGGAGCCGAGCACGGCGTCGTCCTCGCGCTCGGGTTGCCCGACCTCGCCCCGTTGCGCGAGCGGCTGGGGGAGCAGCGGGCCGACGCGATCGTGCGCAACTGCCACACCCGCGTGCTCACGCGCGGCCTGGCCGACCTCGACACGCTGCAGCGGGTCAACGAGCTCATCGGGCCGGCCGACGCGCAGGCCACCTCGCTGTCCAGCAGCGGACGGACCCTGTCGACGATCCCCAGGGACGTCCTCTCGATCGCCGAGTTGCGCGAACTGCGGCCCGGGCGGGCCGTGGTGCTCACCGGGACGCACCGGCCGGTGCACGCGTACCTGCTCGATCGCAGCGACTTCGCCCCGGCCCCGCCGACCGAGGACGAGGACGCCGCGAACGGCGGGTATCCCGCGCCGATGCCCGAGCGGCGCTGGCCGTTCGAGCCGCGCTGACAGGCCGCAACACTAGGCTCGGCGCCGTGGTCGACGCCGTGTACGAGCATCCGCAGCTGGTCGCGATCTACGACGCGCTCGGTCCCGACCGCAGTGACCTCGACGCGTACCTCGCGATGGCGGCGGAGTTCGGGGCCCGCCGGGTGCTGGACGTCGGCTGCGGCACCGGCACGTTCGCGCTGCTGCTGGCCGAGCGCGGCGTCGAGGTCGTCGCCGTCGAGCCGGCCGGCGGCTCGCTCGACGTCGCGCGGGCCAAGCCCGGCGCCGAGCGGGTGAGCTGGCGACACGGTGACGCCACCGCTCTGCCGCCGCTGCAGGTCGACCTGGCCACGATGACCGCGAATGTGGCTCAGGCCATCGTCGACCCGGTGGACTGGGCCGGCACGCTGCGCGGGATCCACTCGGCCCTGCGACCGGGCGGACGGCTCGTGTTCGAGACCCGCGACCCGGCGCGGCAGGGCTGGTTGGAGTGGAACCGGGATGCGTCGTTCAGCACGACCGACATCCCCGGTGTCGGCGTGGTCGAGAGCTGGCACGACCTGACCGATGTCAGCGGGCCGCTCGTCAGCTTCCGCCAGACGGTGGTGTTCGCGGCCGACGGGGCGGTGCTGACGTCGGACTCGACGCTGCGCTTCCGGACGCGCGAGGAGGTCGAGGCCGAACTGCTCGCCCACGGCTACGTCCTCGATGAGGTCCGCGACGCGCCCGATCGGCCGGGCCGCGAGTTCGTGTTCGTCGCCCGTCGGCCTGGACCGACCGGCTGACCCGTCGCTGGGTGGTCATGGCAGGCTGCCGGGCATGACTGGAACCGACCCGAAGGCCGACCTGCAGCGCTACCTGCAGCAGGCCCGCGACGCGATGGTGTGGAAGCTCGACGGGCTCTCGGAGTACGACCTCCGCCGGCCGATGACGCCCACCGGCACCAACCTGCTCGGCCTGGTCAAGCACCTGGCCAGCACCGAGTTCGGCTACTTCGGCGACACGTTCGACCGGCCGTCGCCGGAGCCGATGCCCTGGCTCGACGAGGGGGCCGAACCCAACGCCGAGATGTGGGCCACCCTGGACGAGTCGCGCGAGCAGATAGTCACCCTTTACCACCGGGCCTGGGCCCACTCGGACGCCACCATCGACGCACTGGGGCTCGACACCATCGGCCACGTGCCGTGGTGGCCGGCCGAGCACAGCGAGGTCACCCTGCACCGGGTGCTGGTGCACATGATCGCCGAGACCCACCGCCACGCCGGGCACGCCGACATCGTCCGCGAGCTCATCGACGGCACGGCCGGACTGCGGCCCGACAACGACAACCTGGCGCCGGGCGACGAGGCCTGGTGGGCCGACTACCGCGCCCGGCTGGACGAGGTGGCCCGGCAAGCCGGCCCGCGCTGACCCACCGTCTCGCGGACCGCCTCTACATGACGTAAAGTAAACGTTAAGTTCAAGCTATTCGAACGAGTCTCTCGTCGAGATGCTCCGCGTGGCAGATGGTAGGTCGTGATGAGAGCAGCGGCGGAGTCATCGAGCCTGGATGAACTGGTCACCGAGGTCGCCGCCTCGCTCATGACCGTCGACGTGCACACGCTGATGGAGACGTGCGAACTGGTGCTGCGCCGGCTGGTCACCTACTTCGGCGCAGACGTGAGCTTCGTCCGCCGCAACGACCACGACCTGGGGGCCACGATCCTGGTGGCCGAGTGGCCGCCGCGACCGGTCGTCCCCGACCCGGACCCACTCGGCACCGTGCTCTTCGCCGGCGCCGACCCCGTCTTCGCCGCGACCGAGCACCTGACCGAGGTCATGATCGTGCGGCCGTCGGACGAGGCCGGCTACCAGGAGCGGGTCCGCGACGGCTCGGGCGTTCTGGGTGTCTCGTCGGCCACGGTCCCGATGCGGCGGCGGGGCATGACCACCGGCGTGCTCGGCCTGATCACCTTCGGCGACCGCGGTTGGACGCCGGCCGAGGTCAACGTGCTCAGCGCGCTCGCGGCCTTGCTGGCTCAGGCGCTGTCGCGGGTGGAGGCCGAGGACCAACTGCGCTACCTCGCCTACCACGACGAACTGACCGGCCTCTACAACCGTCGGGCCCTGCTCGACCAGCTCGAGGACCGGCTGAGCCCCGAGCGGCCGGGACCGGTGGCCATCCTGTTCCTGGATCTGGACCGGCTCAAGGCCATGAACGACTTCCTGGGCCACGCCGCCGGGGACCATTTCCTGCAGAGCGTGGCCGCCCGGCTGCAGACCCAGGCCGGTCCGCACGACTTCCTGGCCCGGCTCGGCGGGGACGAGCTCGTCGTGGTGCTCGACGCGCCGACCTCGATCGGGGAGGCCAGCCTGAGCGCCCTCAACATGCAGAAGGTGGTCACCGCGCCGGTGCGGCTCGGCGACGACGAGGTGTCGCGAACCGTCAGCATCGGCGTGGCCGTCGGCGAGCCGGGCCGCTCCAGCGTGTCCGGGCTCCTCGGCCAGGCCGACCAGGCCGTCATCATCGCCAAGTCCCGCGGCGGGAACAGCATCGTCGCGTTCACCGAGCAGATGCGCATCGACAACGACGAGCGCACGGACATTGAGCTGCACCTGCGCGATGCCATCTCCAACCAGCAGCTCACCCTGCACTACCAGCCCCAGGTCGACCTGATCACCGGCGAGCTCCTCGGGGCCGAGGCCCTGGTCCGGTGGAACCACCCCACCCGCGGGCTGCTGCAGCCGGATTCGTTCGTCAGCGTGGCCGAGCTGACCAACCTCTCCGGCGAGCTCGGACGCTGGGTGCTCGACGCCGCCTGCGCCCAGCTCGAGGCCTGGCAGGCCGAGTACGGCCTGCCCGACTTCCGGCTGAGCGTCAACGTGTCACCGGCCCAGCTGATCACCGTCGATCTCGTTACCGACGTGGCCCGGGCGCTGGGCAAGCACGGGGTGCGGGCCCACAACGTCGTCCTGGAGATCACCGAGACCGCGGTCGTGGCCGACCTGCACCGGGCCCGGGACACCCTGGAGGCGCTGCGCGACCTCGGCGTGCAGCTGGCCATCGACGACTTCGGCACCGGCTACAGCTCATTCGCCCAGCTCAAGACCCTGCCGGTCGAGACCCTGAAGATCGACCGCGGCTTCGTGACGAGTGTGGCCGCCAACCGCGACGACCTGGCCATCGTGCGCTCGGTCATCAGCCTGGCCAAGTCGTTCGGGCTGCAGACCATGGCCGAGGGAGTCGAGACGCCGGAAGCGGTGACCACCCTCATCGGCCTGGGCTGCCGCCAGGCCCAGGGCAATCTCATCAGCCGGCCCGTCCCGGCGGTCGACCTGGAGCCGTTCCTGCGGCACGGCTGGGACCGCGGCGAGCGCTGAGCTTCAGGCTTCGGTGCGCCCGGTCTCGAACAGGTCCGCCGCCGCGCCGACGATCTTCGGATCCGGGGGCACGGCCACCGTCTCGTCCTTGTCGTCGTAGTCCAGGATGTTCAGCACGTGCCGCAGCGCGTTGATGCGGGCCCGGCGCTTGTCGTTGCTCTTCACCACCGTCCAGGGCGCGTGCGCGGTGTCGGTCTCGGCGAACATCGCCTCCTTGGCCTCGGTGTACTCGTCCCACTTGGCCAGCGAGGCGATGTCCATCGGGCTGAGCTTCCACCGCCGCACCGGGTCGACCTGGCGGATGACGAAGCGGGTGCGCTGCTCGGACTGCGTCACCGAGAACCAGAACTTGATCAGGTGGATCTCGCTGCGCACGAGCATGCGCTCGAACTCCGGCGCCTGGCGCATGAACTCGTCGTACTCCGCCGGCGTGCAGAACCCCATGACCCGTTCGACCCCGGCCCGGTTGTACCAGGAGCGGTCGAACAGCACGATCTCGCCCGCGCTCGGCAGGTGCTGGACGTAGCGCTGGAAGTACCACTCGGTGCTCTCGCGCTCACTCGGCTTCTCCAGGGCCACCACCCGCGAGCCGCGCGGGTTGAGGTGCTCGGTGAAGCGCTTGATCGTGCCGCCCTTGCCGGCCGCGTCCCGGCCTTCGAACAGCAGCACGACCTTCTGGCCGGTGGCCTTGACCCAGTTCTGCAGCTTGAGCAGCTCGATCTGCAGTTCGCGCTTCTGCCGCTCGTAGTCGCGACGGGTCATGCGGTGGTCGTACGGGTAGTCCTCCCGCCAGGTCTCGATCCGTCGACCGTCCGGATGCACCAGCTCCCAGTCGTCCTCGCGGTCGTCGTCGACGTCCTCGCCGAACGACTGCACCTCCCAGCCGTCCAGGGGACCGCTCGGGTCCGGGCCGGCCAGCAGTTCCTCGTCGGCCGTCGATGACGTCGCCATGGCTGGACTCCTATCCCGAACGGTGCCATCGCATCTGCCGTTTCTATGCGGCGCAGGGGACGCCGAGGTGAATGCCGGGCGAACACGAGAAGACGGCCCTGGCGGGGCGCGGCGCCGGCCGGCGGCTAGGGCTGACTCGGCGGTTGCGGGGCCAGCCGCGTCCGGATCATGGCCAGCGGCGCGGTCGGGAACGGGTGCAACAGCCAGTGGTCCAGGTAGCCCTGCTCGCCGTACTCGGCCACCACGGCTTCGGCGCCGTCGGCAATCGCGGCGGCCATGACCGTCAGCCGCTCATCCGTCTCGAACAGGACCGTGCCGCCCTGGTCCGGCCCGGGCTTGCGTCGGCCCCGGAACCCCAGTATTCGCAGGTGGACGTCGGATCCGACGCGCTCGAAGACCCAGCGATTCTCGCCCGGCTCCAGGTCCCAGGAGCACCGAGCCTCGGCCGCACCGTCCAACAGTGCAATGACGGCGGCCAGCAGATTGCCGAGCGCGTCGGAAAGGTACGAGGCCGTGATGTCCGCCGAGCCGTGACCATCGGCAAGCTGGGCCGTGGCCCAACCCGTACCGGTCAGCCGGTAGACGAACTCCACCCCAACATGGTGGCAGCGTGGCCGCCCGGTGTCGTGCTCCAGCATGTTGTGGACGTGGGTGACCGGCATTCGGGCCGTAGCCGCTGGGCGCAACTACTGGCCGAGGCGTCCGTCGATCCGCTCGCGCAACAGGTCGGCATGACCCAGGTGACGGGCGTACTCCTCGATCGTGCCGATCAAGAGGTCGCGCAGCGACATCGAACCGCCGCCGCTGCCATGCTCATTCAACGGATCGCCGACGGCCCGGTCGAGATCGGGGGCCTCGGCCACGAATTGCGTGGCGAAGTCCACCTCGGCCCGCCACGCGTCCCAGGCCTGGGCCACCACCTGCGGGTCCGCGACGGCGCCGTCGAAATCACCGTCGCGGTCGGTGGCTGAGGTGTACAGCCGGGGCGCGTCCTGGCCGGCCAGCAGCACCCGGAACGTGCCCCGCTCCATCTCGGCCAGGTGCCGCACCAGCCCCAGCAGCGACATCGTCGACGGCGGGACCGACCGCCGGGCCATCGCCTCCGCGTCCAGACCGGCGCATTTCAGCTCCAGCGTGAGACGTTGCCGGCGCAGTGAATCGGCCAGTGCGGTGCGCTCGTCGCCCATGGTCGGCCGATTCTCGCGCGGGTCGTCGGGCGAGGGCTGGCCGTCGGCGGTGAACATGTCGGCGCGTCGGGTCGAAGCCATGGCCGCCATCATGCGCGCCGCCAGTATGGGCCGCCAGGGGATTACCCGCCGCCCAGTTCGCGGTAGTAGTAGAGCATCGGCTCGTCCTGGCCCGGTTCGGTGTTCGTGTAACCGTGCCGCTCGTAGAAACGGCGGGCGTCGGTGTCCTCGCCGTCGACGTTGATCTCCAGCAGTTCGGCGCCGCGCTGCCGAACCTCGGCCTCTACCCGGGCCAGCACGGCCGACCCGATGCCGCGGCCGCGGCGGCCGGGCACGACGTACAGCTCGTCCAGCAAGGCGACCGGGCCGTCGGACCAGACGTTGGGCCGCACCGTCACGAGCGCCACGGCCGTCGCGGGCTCACCGGCGAGGACGGCGAAGACGTCCGGCCCGGCCAGCAGCCGCTCGAGCCGGGTGGTCAACACGCTCGGGCCAGGCGTCGGCGTGTCGAACTCGCGGTTGAACGCGTCCAGCAACCGGGCAACGGTCGCCGCCTCGGCGACGCGGGCCACCCGCGGCTCGTCCATGGACCGCCCCTCACCCGCGCCAACCTCGACCAGCGGCGGTCCAATTTACCGCCGACCCACCGGATAGGTTCAGCGAATGGGAGTAGCTCGCACCGGAGTCGTCACGCTGGACTGTGCGGATGCCAGCGACGCTGGCCGAGTTCTGGGCCGCGATGCTCGGCGGTGAGATCGTCTACACCAGCTCGGTCACCGCAGTGGTGCGCACCGACTGGATCGCCCTGGCGGCCATGACGATCCCGGACTACCAGCCGCCGACCTGGCCCGATTCGACCGTCCCCAAGCAGATCCATCTCGACCTGGCCGCGACCGACCTGGAGGCAGCCGACCGCGAGGCGCAACGGCTGGGCGCCACACCCGCGGCCGTCCAGCCCGCGCCCGACCGGCGCCGCATCCTGTTCGACCCGGCCGGTCACCCCTTCTGCCTGACGACGCAGATTCCGCCCGGGGCCGTCTAGCCGTGCCCGCGCCCGACCAGCAGCGTGGGGGAACGGGCGTGCTGCCAAGATGAGCGTCATGAGCGGCATCCCTGCGGAACTCGCGGACCTCATCAACTCCGGCCCGCTGGCCCACCTGGCCACGGTCAATGCCGACGGCAGCCCCCAGGTCTCGGTCATCTGGATCGGTCTCGACGGCGACGACATCGTCAGCGGCCACCTGAGCCTGCGCCAGAAGGTCCGCAACGTGCAGCGCCAGCCGCGGGTCGTGCTGTCCTTCGACGCGCCGCGCCGGCCCGGCACCTTCCTGGCCGAACACGCGATCGTCCAGGCCCGGGCCACGATCGAACCGGGTGGCGCGGCCCGCGAACTGCTCGTGCGGCTCGGCCACGTCTACGTCGGCCCGGACTTCGAGTTCCCCGCCCCCGAGGACGCCGACGGCTACCTGCTGCGTTACTCGGTCGATCGCATCGGTGGCGTCGGCCCCTGGGCGCCACCGGCGCACTAGCCGGGGACGCTATCCGGACGGGGTGCGGTCCGTGATCTGGTGGACTTGCTCCCAGAGCTGGGTGTAGCGCTGGGTGACCGGGCTGCGCGGCGCGAAGTGGGCCACCGGGTCGCGGCGGGCGGCCATCTGCTCGACGATCGACAGGGCCGGAATGGCCGTGCTCAACACGTCCGGCCGCTGTTTGGGCAAGCTCTCGACGATCTCGCGGTGCTGGCGCTTGCGCCGGTCGACCATCGAGAAGAACCCGGTCACCGTGGGCCGGCGGCCGGGCAGACCGTCGACGACCTCACGCAACTGGTCGATCGTGCGCACCGACAGCGTGGTCGGGATCAGCGGCACGAGCACGATGTCGGCCGCCCGCAGCACGTTCTCCGACAGCAGCGACATGCTCGGCGGGCAGTCCAGGTACACGTGGTCGTACTGCCGGTTCAACGGTTGCAGCAGCCGCCCGAGCCGCCGGCTGGGCTTCTTCTCCGCATCCAGCAGCAGATCGAAGTGCCGGTAGGTGAAGTCGGCCGGCAGCAGGTCGAGGTTGTCGAAGTCGGACGCCTTGATCGCGGCGTCGAGCGGCCGGCGGGCCCGGACCAGCGCTTCACCCCCGCCCTTGACCCGGGGCCGGACGCGCAGGATGTACGTGGCCGCGCCCTGGGCGTCCAGATCCCAGAGCAGCGTGCGGCAACCACGGTGGGCGGACAGGTAGGCCAGGTTGACCGCGGTCGAGGTCTTGCCCACGCCGCCCTTGATGTTGTAAAGCGCGACGACCTTCATGCAGACAGCGGCAAGGAATCGACCCGGGCCTTGGTCCGGGCCGAGGTGAACCGCGCCAACCGTGCGGTGAGCTGCGCGCGCGCGTCAGCGTCGCGGCGGGCGATTCGATCATGCAGGGCACCCATGGCCAGTACCGTATCGACCGGAGCCGCGCGCGCAACCATTCGTCCGGCTGTTGTCGCCAGCTGACGGCGCTGGACGTCGCTGTCCTGGATGCCGCCCAGGCAGTCCTGCAATTTCTTCAGGGCCGAGACGACGTCACGCTGCGCCTGTGGCTCGTACACCGACGCGAATCCGTCGAGCAGGTACCGCATCCGCTTGCAGCGCCGGCGCAGGGAGTGCAGGTGGTCGGGATGCGTCGTCGCAGTCACCGAGGTGGCGGCCTTGACGATGCGCCGGTAGGCCAGCCGGGCCTGGGCGCCGGCCACCGAGACCGTGCTCGGGCCGGGCACGTCGGCCGCGACGAGCCGGCCCAGCACGGCCCGCCAGTCAGCGACCAGGCGGCTTCCGCGCGGGCTGCGCAGCCCGTCGCGCAGTGCCCGCAGGGCGGCCCGGCGCCGGCGCAGCAGGTGCCGGCGCAGCGGATCCAGACCGTCCAGGCCGCTCAGGTCGACGTCGTCCTCGCCGGCCAGCTGCAGCAGGTTCACGTCGAGGTCGCGCAGCGGCGTGGTGATCGCGCCGAGCCAGGCGAACTCGGCCGCGAAGTGCTCGGCGTGCCCGTTCGGGATCAACGACCCGCACAGCGTCAGCATCGAGCGGGTCGCCCGCACGGCCGTGCGCAGCTCGTGCAGGAATTCCGGGTCGATGTCATCGAGCACGCCCGGCCAGGTGGCGTCGATGACGTCGAGCCAGCCCAGCAGCACCTGGGCGATGGAGCGCAGCGCCGGCGCCTGCGGGTCGAGCGACACCCCGCGGCCGACGAGCGTGCCGGGCGCGTGCCCGGCCGCGGTCAAGGCCACGGTCGCGAAACCGGCCTGCTCGGTCAGGGCCGGCATCCGCGTGTTCAGCAGGTCGGCGCAGCGCTGCGCGTCGCGCTCGTAGCCCCGTAGCGGCGTGACCACGACCCGCAGCGGCAACGGCGCGCGCCGGGGCCCGACCAGACGTTGCTGGTCCACCCGCACCCGCACCCGGGTCTTCTGCTCGTCGTCGACCAGGCGCAGCGGGATGCGGCGGACCTCGACCTCGGCGAACGAGAGCAGGGCCCGGACCCCGACGGTGGCGGAGATGCGCTCGACCACGGCCGACGGACCCTTCCCGTTCAGCCGCCGCGGCCACGATCCGACCTGGGTCGGTGCCGTGATCCGTTCGCCGGCGTCATCGACGAGGACGAGTTCACTGGTCCGGCCGCGGCGGGCGTCGCGCAGCGTCATGCCGGCCCGGTGCAGCCGCCAGTCGACGGTGTCGAGGCTGAACCACCGCAGCGACAGACTCGGCTCGGCGATCACCGTGTACCGCGAGGTCAGGGCGTCGCACCACCTCGCTGGGATCGCCCGACGCGGCGAACATCAACTCCTGTCGCTGCGTCACGGCCGCCTCCGAAACCTCCCAAAGATCGGACATTGCCGACGCCCAACTATAAGTGAAACGTGAGGTAACCGGTTGGCTACGAGAATGCGACTACGACGACAGCGCGAGCGTCGTCGGCTCGTCTTCCGACTCCGGAGCTCCTGCACGGGACGCCGTCAGCCGGCTGCGCGCCGCCCGCCACACCAGCCGGACCCCGTACACGCTCCACGCGCAGCCGGCCAGGATCGTGACGGCGACGATGCCGTCCAGCCACCAGTGGTTTCCGGTGGCGACGACGACCAGGATCGTGACCACCGAATGAGCCGGTCCGAGGTAGCGCCAGCGACTCGGGCTGATCCGCCAGGCGTAGTACCCGACCAGCACGGCCCAGGCCACGTGCAACGACGGCATGGCCGAGAGCTGGTCGATGGGCAGGCCGTTGCTGTAGACGGACTGGTTGTACAGCAGGCCGGTGTCGACGATGCCCGGGAACATGCGCGGCGGCGCCACCGGGAACACCTGCACCAGCAGGCAGAACAGCGTCGTCCACGCCATCACCATCCGCACCGGCCGGTACTGGTCGCGGTGCCGCACGAACAGCCAGATCAGGAAGATCAGCATCACGCTCAGGTGCATGGCGGCGTAGTAGAGGTTGGCCCCTTCGACGATCAGCCGGTGCCCGAGGACAGCGTGCTGCACGCTGCGCTCGGACGGCAGCGGAAGATGGCGCTCGAAGCGCTCGATCCAGCGCGAGCGCCGGTAGGCGTCGGCATGCGTCCCGGTCTGGGCGATCGAGCTGACCTGTTGCCACAGCGCGTAGAGCACGCCGATGACGGCGGTCTCGCGGGCGAACGCGCCCGCGGTGCGTACGGCCGGGCGCTTCGACAACGCCGCCGCGCCGCCGGCGACCGCGAGCACCGCCGCCACCTCGACGGAGTGCTGCCAGCTCAACCCGACGGTCTGCACCGCTCGACTATGCCGCCCCGGGGCCGTCCCGCGCGAGCGACATGTGGGCCGGCCCGGTTTCCGCGGGCCCCATCCCGGGTAATTAGCCCAGATGCGGCGCGGCTCGAACGAACTCCCAGCCACCACGGTGGTGCCCTACCCCGACGGCCCGTTGATCGTGCGGGGCGATTTCGCACTGACCGAGGTCGACGGCACCCCGATCGAGGTCAGCGGCACCTCGATCGCCCTCTGCCGCTGCGGGCGCTCGGCCGTGAAGCCGTTCTGCGACAGCAGTCACAAGCGCGCGGTCAGCACGTCGGCCCGCCGCACCGATGGCGGCGCAACCACCGCTCGGAATGGGCGGCTCGCCTGATCCGGCGGCCCGAGTACCACGCTCCACCCCGGACCGCGTGCTGCCACAGCGCGCCCCACACGCACACGGCTCGTTCGACGATCCAGGCCGGCGCGAACAGCGGCGCCCACGGCGCGATGCCGGGCGGCCGGCCCAGCCGGCGCCGCCCGGCCTCGGCCAAGCCCACGCTGGCCAGCCCCAGGCCGAGCAGCCGGGACGGTCGCCGGGCGGCCCAGCAGATGCCCGGCAGCAGGGCCAGCTCCACCGCCAGCCGCAGCGGCTGCGCCTGGCTGTCGTAGGCCTGCCGTACCCGCTGGCCCAGGAAGTGCCGCACCGTCGGCGGCAGGCGACGGACGCAGATCGGGCCGACCAGTTCGCGTCCACCGGCGGCGCGCACCGTCCGGATCAACTCCAGGTTCTCGAACAGCACGTCACCGTCGTAGCCGGCGCGGCGCAGCCGCTCGGTCAGCCGGAGGCCCAGGGTGCCCGGATAGTCGCCGGCACCCAGCGCGCAGTTGAGCAGCGAGCGAGCTGTGTCCCACTGGGCGTGCCACGGCGCCGGGCGGAAGTAGTTGTGCGGCCGGACGAGTTCGACGTCGTCGAGCAGCCGCTCGATCTGGGCCAACTCGGCCGGCTCGTAGCGCACGTCGTCGTCGGCGATAACCACCCGGTCCGAGGTGCACAGATCGAAGCCGGTGCGTACTCCGCTCACCTTGCCGTTGGCGCAGGCGTAGGCCGGGTCCGGGCGGACGTGGACCGCGCCGGCGAACTCGTGGCCGTCGCGCTCGAACTGGGCCGGGTCCGACCCGTCGACGACGATGACCCGGACCGCGGCCGAGATCCGGCGCACGTACCGGCCGAGCTCGCTGACGTCGGCGTCCGGCCCGGTCTTCAGCGGCAGGACGTAGTCCATCGCCGTCAGGACGGTTTGGCGGCCGCCACCGAAGCAGGCGTCAACGCCGGCGAGCGCAGCGACGAGCGTCCCGATTGCCAGCGCTTGAGCACGTACGCGGCGAAGCGGTTGTCCAGTTCCAGGCAGCAGGCCGCGCCGAACAGCACGTCGGCGGCCAGTTCGGGCTCCTCCTCGACCAGGCCGCCGCACAGGTCGTGCGCGGCCAGCTGTTCGTGCAGGGCATCGGCGGTGACGTGCTCGTCGTAGAACCGGCGGGCGCCCTCGTCGACGCCGAGGCGGCGCAGGCCCAGGCTGTAGCGCCGATTCGGCACCGACGACGTCATCTCGAACGCGGCGAGGTGGCCGACGAGCGCGCCCCGCAGCTCGCGGTGCAGGCCGAACAGCGAGATCAGGTTGCTGATCGCGAGCGTCACGCCGGGCACGTCGTCGAGGTAGTAGCCGTACTCGTCCGCCACCCCGAGCCCGCGCAACGTCGTCCGGAACAGCTCGGAGTGCATGCGGGCCGCCACCCCGCCGCCGTACTCGTCGGCCTGGATCTCGACCAGGGCCGCCTTGGCCCGGCCCCGCAGCCGCGGGATCGCCCAGCTGTGCGGGTCGGCCTCCTTGAGGTGATAGATCGAGCGGTGGATCGCGAATTCTTCATACTGGGGGCGGGTGGCCTGGCGCTGGAGGTAGCGCGACAGCGGCGGTCCGTCGTCGGCCGCGACCAGGTTCTGCAGTTGCCCGGCCACCGGGCCGGCCTCGGCGTCGAACGGACTGGGCACCCCGCGTCGGAGCGTCTCGAGCACGACGGCCTCGAGCTCGCGCCGGAAGGCCAGCAGGCCCGGCTCCCACTCCCACTGCGGCCCGACGTCGTCGAAGCCACGGTAGTGCAACTCATAGCAGCACCACAGCGCCAGCTGCAGGTCGTCGTCGGCGAGCGGATCGCCGGATCCGCTCGCGCGCGGTACGACCCGCGACTCGGCTGGGCCCGCCACGCCCCGAAGCACGCCGAACAGCCCCTCCGTGACCGGTCCACGGGGCAGCGGCAACCGCATCGGAACTCCTCGAAGACAGCAGAAACAGACGGAGAAGTCCTTTCCCAGGGCGCACACGCCGGTAACACTGATGATCTCCAACCGAAACATACGTGACGTGGATCGCCCAGATCGTGGTGCTGGTCTTCGGCGATTCGGCGCAACCTCGCCCGCTGCGCCATCATCACGGGATGACCATCGACGAGTGGGGCGTCCAGGCCAGCTACCTCGATTCCGACGACGTCGAGCGGCAGCTCTCGCCCGCGTCGATCGAACGGCTGCGGACGCTCGTCGGCCGCCCCTCGGCCGGTCCGGACGGCCCGGACGGCCCGGACGGCGCGGACGGCCCGGCCGGCCTGACCCCGATCGTCACCGGCCCAGGCCGGCCGCGCCCGGCCCGGGGCGAGGTGCACCTGGAGACCGGGGGCACGCTCGCCCTCGATGCGGCGTCCGGTGCCGAGCTGCCGCTCGGATATCACACCCTCGTCGGCGAGGACGGCTCCACCCGCGACCTGATCGTGAGCCCGCGCCGCTGCCACCCGGCCACCGGTCGGGCCTGGGGCTGGGCCGTGCAGCTCTACGCGGCCCGGTCCCGCGCGAGTTGGGGCATCGGCGATCTGGCCGACCTGGCCCAACTGGGCCGGTGGGCCGGCGATACCGCAGCGCAGTTCCTGCTCGTCAATCCCCTGCACGCCGTGGCCCTGGCCCCGCCCCAGCAACCGAGCCCGTACTTTCCGAGCAGCCGCCGTTTCGCCAACCCGGTCTACCTGCGGGTCGAGGACGTCCCGGGGGCCGATCGGGTCGATCTCGGCCCGGCCGCCCGAGCCGGCCGCGAGCTCAACGCCAGCAGCCGCATCGACCGCGACGAGGTGTGGCGGCTCAAGCGGCCGGTCCTCGAGGCGATCTTCGCCGGCACCGGCCCGGACGACCGGTTCACCCGATGGCGGACCGAGCAGGGCGCGCCGCTGGAGGAGTTCGCGACCTGGTGTGCCCTGGCCGACGAGCACGGACCGCGGTGGCGCGACTGGCCGGCCGAGATGCGGCAGCCCGGCACCGCGGCGGTGGCCGAGTTCCGGCGCTCGGCAGCGGCCTCCGTGGGCTTCCACGCCTGGCTGCAGTACCAACTGGCCGCCCAGCAGGCCGCGGCCGGCGAGCGGGTCAGCATCATCCAGGACCTGCCCATCGGCTTCGACCCGAACGGGGCTGACGCGTGGGCCTGGCAGGACCTGATCGCCTTCGACGCCACCGTGGGCGCACCGCCCGACCAGTTCAACCTGCAGGGCCAGAACTGGGGACTGCCTCCGTTCGTGCCGTGGCGGTTGCGTGCCGCGGGCTACCGTCCGTTCATCGAATCGATCCGGGCGACGATGGCGGCCGGCGGCGGCCTGCGCATCGACCACGTCATGGGCCTGTTCCGGCTGTGGTGGATCCCGGCCGACATGCCGGCCACCGACGGGGGCTACGTCCGCTACCCGGCCGAGGACCTGCTCGACATCGTCGCCCTGGAGAGCGTGCGGGCGCAGGCCGTCGTGATCGGTGAGGATCTCGGCACCGTCGAGGCCGGCGTCCGCGAAGCCATGCAGGCCGCACAACTGCTCTCCTACCGCCTGCTGTGGTTCGAGGACGAGGCGCCCGCGCGGTGGCCGGTGCCGGCGATGGCCGCGGTCACGACGCACGACCTGCCCACCGTGGCCGGACTGTGGACCGGGGCCGACCTGCGCGACCAGGCCGCGTCCGGGGTGCCGGCCGACGAGGGCGACCTGCGCGAGAAGCTGGCCACGGTAGCCGGCCTGGCTGCCGATGCGACCGCGGCCGAGGCCGTCGTGGGTGCCTACCGGGCCCTGGCCACCGCGCCGTGCCGGCTGTTCACGGCCACCCTCGAGGACGCCCTGGTCGTCGAGAGCCGGCCGAACATGCCCGGCACCACCGACCGGCCCAACTGGTCGGTGGCCCTGCCGGTGCCGATCGAGGACCTGGCCGATGCGCCGACCGCGGCCGCGATCGCCGCCGCGCTCAGCACGCCTGGTTGAACTCCGTCACCGTGAGCGGGGTGACCCCGGGCTGGCGCCAGATCTGCGGCGGGCCCACGCCGGCCGGCTCGCGCAGGTGCAGCACCACCGTCTGGGTCGTGCCCCGGGGCAGCTCGACGTCGACCCGGAAGATCGGATGCCCGCGGTCGTGCTCGACCACGGCCGTGGTCGGCTTGCCGTTGAGCGCGACGCTGAGCAGTTGCGCGCCGGCCGTGGCGTAGTAGTCCAGCAGGGTGCGGTTGTCGCCCGGCCGGGCCGTGTCGGCGTGGTCATCGAGGCGGGTGTCCACGTAGGGTGGCAGGCCGGCGGCCGGGGCGTGGTTGGTCAGCGCGATCGTGACCAGCACGTCGCGGCGGGCGTCGCAGCCGCTGCGGTGGTAGTCCAGCGTCCGGGTCAGGTAGAAGTCGAGCTTGCCCGCGGCCGTGTTGTTCAGCACGGCACCGGCCAGCGGGCGCTTGGTCTGCGGAATGACCCCGCCGTAGTTAGTCTGGGCCAGCACGGACTCGACCTTCGGGTCGGCGCTCCAGACGAGCAGTCGCTGTTCGGTCGAGGCCAGACTGAGGGTCTGGACGAGCGCGGTCGGGCTGCCGGCGCCACTGGTGAGTTGCCGCGACGCGCTGCGCAGGATCGACACGAGGTAGGCCTTGCGGGCCATGTCGTCGGAGAACATCGAGTACTCGTCGCGCTCGGTCAGGGTGACGACGTCGGCAGCAGTCAGGGCCGTGCCGTCGGGCAGCGCGACCGGGCCGGTGACGCTGAGCAAGTAGCCGAGCGTGGTCGGGTCGACCGCGATCGCGCCGTCGATGTGCTCGCCGCTGACCTTCTGCCACATCGACGCCCAGATCTGGGCCGCGTACGGGAAGTTCGGGCTGAGGTTCGAGTTGACGATGAACGACGTAGGCCGCGACGTGCCGTAGGCCGACGTGTAGCCCGGGCCGAAGTCCAGGCCCGTGGCGATGTACTTGCCGGTGGCGGCCGGCAACAGGGCCGCGTCGCTCTCGAAGTGGGTGAACCGCAGCCGGCCGTGGTCGGCCTCGACGATGGCGAACGCGCCAGGCAGGCCACCGGTGCCGCGCAGTTCGGCCTCGTTCTGCAGACCGAGGAAGTAGCGGCGGGGGCCGTGTGCGCCGAGCAGGCTGGGCACGATCTGCGCCGTCCGCGACGCGGCCGTGACGTAACCGCTGACCGAGTGGAGCTCGGCCGACAGGGTGGCCCGCGGGTGGTTGACGACGCCGAGCCAGGTGTGCCGCGGCAGGCCGTCGATCTGCCGGGTGGCCGCGTCGAGCGTGGCCGCCGCGTGGGCCAACTGCGGCGCGGCCCGCACGAGTGGCGCCGGATCGACGCTGGCCCCGGACGTGCGCAGCCGGGCCGGGTCGAGCGAGGCGGCCACGTCCATCAGTTCGGGCACGCCGTCCGTGCCCACCCGCGAACCGGCCGACATCATGCCCCGCACGACCTGCAGCGGCCGCCCGGCGTACGGGACGTGCGCCCCGACCCACCAGGCCGGCCCGCTGGTAAGCAGCTGGGCCCGGCGCGCCGACGTCGGGACACCGGCGGCCACCCGGCGGGCGTCGTCGATGTGCCCGGTGGCGACCAGGGTCTGCACCTTGGTGAGCCGGGCTTCCAGCTTGTCCACCTGCTGGCGCGCCAGGTAGCCGGTGACCAGGATCCAGGCGACCCCGAGCAGCAGCAGGCCGCCGATGCCCAGGATCACCCGGCGCCGGAACACCCCCGACGCGCGCAGGTACGCCAGCCGGGTGCCCATGCTCATGCGGGCATCCCGGACGCGGCGGTGACTACTCACCGGGCCGCCCCACGCGCGGGCGACCCGGTTACCGCGAGGGCGAACGCCAGGTCAGGCGCCCAGAGCGGAGTTGCGCCGCCGACCGGCCGCCACGAAGAGCACGCCGCCGCCGATGAGCACGAGCCCGGCCACGCACAGCCCGGCGATCTGGACACCGGTGAACGCCAGCCCGCTGCTGACGCTCTCGCCGCTGACGCCGCTGCAGTTGCTGACCGTGAGGCCGGCCGTAGCGATGAGACCGCTCGACTGACCCACCACGCTCAGGTCCTGCTGGCCGGTGACACCGGGGGTGTTCACCGTGGCGGTGAACGAACCCGCAGCACCGACGGTGGCGCTGCCGGCGGCGTGACCGCCGACGCTCAGCGCGACCGTCTCGCCGCCGGTGAACCCGGTGCCGCCCACGTCGATCGTCTCGCCGACGCACGGGGACGTCGTGCTGACCGACACCGACGGCGGAGTCACCGGCGGATATGGCGGCGGCGTCGGGCTTGGTGCCGCCGACGCGCTACCCGCGGCAAGGAAAGCTGCCGCGCAAACCCACAACACAGCCAGTGCACTGAGCACCCGGCGCATCGACATCACCATCTCATTCGACTGAAGAGAACTTGGGGGCGTTCTCTTGTGGATCAACGACGCCCGGGGCGGCACGATACGCCCCAAATGCGGCCCCCCACCGCGCGGCACATCAGGCCAAACTCTGCTTAACCTCGTCGTAGATCCAGTGATACGTACGTTCGAGGCCCTCGGCGAGCGAGGTGGACGGTTCCCAGCCGTGCCGCCGCAGGATCTCGGTGTTGTCGCTGCTGCGGCCGCGGACACCCTGCGGCGCGGTGAGGTCGTACTCACGTCGAGGGTGACCCCGGCGATGCTCCTCGACGATGTCGACCAGCTGGTTGATGGTCACCAGTTCGGCGCTGCCCAGATTGACCGGGTCGGGGTCGTCGGCGGCGGTGATCATCTGGGTGCCGCGCACGCAGTCGTCGATGTACATGAAGCTGCGGGTCTGCTTGCCGTCGCCCCAGATCGGGATCACGTCTCGCCGGTGATGGCAGCAGTGGCGACCTTGCGGCAGATCGCCGCGGGCGCCTTCTCGCGCCCGCCGTCCCAGGTGCCGAACTCGCCGTACACGTTGTGGTAGCGGGCCACCCGGGTCTGCAGCCCGTAGTCCTCGTAGAAGTGCCGGCACATGCGCTCGCTGAACAGCTTCTCCCAGCCGTAGCCGTCCTCGGGCATGGCCGGGTAGGCGTCCTGCTCGCGCAGCGGCACCACGTCGGGGCTGGTCTGGTGCTCGGCCGCGTACACGCACGCCGAGGACGAGTAGAAGTACCGCTCGACGCCCGCCTCGTTGGCCGCCTGCAGCACGTGGGTGCTGGTGAGCACCGACAGCATGCACGCGGCCTTGTTGTTCTCGATGAAGCCCATGCCGCCCATGTCGGCGGCCAGGTTGTAGACGACGCCGGCACCGTCGACGGCCGTGCGCGCGTCGGCCGAGCAGTGACACGTCGCCGACGAGGTTCTCCGCGTCCGGATGCACCTGGTACCACTCGTCCATGGGCTTGACGTCGACGCCGCGCACCGTCTTGCCCTGGGCGAGCAAGGATCGCGACGAGATGACCGCCGATGAACCCGCCGGCGCCAGTGACGACGGCATCGACAGAACTCACAGGTGTACCTCCGTGCGGGCGAACGTCGTCGGCGGCTGACGCGCTGGAGCGGACTGGGGCAGGGTAGGGCTTTTACTCACTTTCGCGCATCTTACTGGGAGGTGCCTCTACTTCCGCGTGAGTGCGTGGGCGCATCGCTCTCGCTGCGGTAGTACGTGTAGCCGTACTCGTTCTTGCGCTTGGCCGGCACCCGGTTGAGCACGACGCCGAGCAGTTTCGCGTCGACCCGGGCCAGCGTGTGCGACGGCCCGCTTGACGTGGGCGTCGGTGGTCAGGCCGTGGCGGGCCACCAGCAGGGTGCCGTCGGCCAGCGCGGCCACCTCGGAGCCGTCGGCCACCGGCAGCAGCGGCGCGGTGTCGACGACGACGTAGTCGACCTTGTCCAGCAGCGAGCGGATGACGTCGCGCACGTAGGACGAGGCCAGCACCTCGCTCGGGTTGGGCGGGGTCGGGCCGGAGGTCAGCACGTAGAAGCTCGAGCCGGCGTTCTGCATCGCCTCGGACAGCTCGATCTGGTGGATCAGCACGCTGGTCAGCCCGACCGGGCTGAGCAGGCCGAGCACCTTGGCCACCGTGGGCCGGCGCAGGTCGGCGTCGACCAGGCACACGCTGAAGCCGGCCTCGGCCAGCGTCGAGGCCAGGTTGATGGCGACGGTGGTCTTGCCCTCGGCCGGGATGGAACTGGTGACGGCGATGACGCGCGGGTGGTCGTCGACGTTGGCGAACTGCAGGTTGGCCCGCAGTTGCCGGTAGTTCTCGGCCCGCATGTTGCGGGTGCCGGCCCGGGTGGCGATCGGGTGCCGCTGGGTCTTGGGGTCCTCGACGATGACACCCATGGTCGCCGCCCCGGAGGCCTTGGACAGCGCCTCGGGATCCTTGATCCGGTTGTCGAGGATGTCGCGGGCCACGGCGAGCGCCGCGCCCACGAGCAGGCCGAGGAAGACGCCGAGTGCGATGTTCAGCACCGGCTTCGGCGTGGCCGGGCTGGTCGGGGCGCTGGCCGGGTCGGTGACGAACAGGTGCACCGACGGGGTGGCCGCGCCGCTCGAGGTCGAGTAGCCCTCGACGGCCGAGACGAAGGCCCGGGCCGCGGAGTTCGCGATCGCGGCCGCCTGGGCCGGGGAACCGTCCTTGACGTGCAGTTCGACGATCGATTGCGCCGCCGGGGCCGTGGCCGTGATCTTGCCCTGCAGCGCCTTGTCGCTGATCTGCAGATTGAGATCCTTCTGCACGGCGTGCAGCACCTCGGGCGAGCCGACCACCGAGGCATAGGTCTGCACCTGGGTCTGCACGAACGCGGCGGCCTGGGCCTGGGCCAGCGGGTCGACACTGCCGTTGGACGCGACCAGCACCTGGGCCGTAGCCACGTACTGCTTGGGGGTGATAAGTGTGATGCCGACCGCGAGGGCGGTCGCGGCAACCACGAACAGCGCCACCAATTTCCAGCGCTCGCGGAGCACCCTGAGGTAAGCGCGAAGCGTCAACAGAAGCACCTTTCGTCACCGGCGACCCGGCACCGGGTAAGACGACGGCTACGTCTCTAGCGGAGGATGTTAACCGCACAGGGATATCAACGCGCGCCCAGAGCGTTGCCGTGCCTTCGGCCGATCCTCAGGCTCGCGCGGACTTAACGCGGCCGCCGGAATCGCGGCCCGGGAGGCTCCCGTGCGTATTCTCTGTGCGGCAGCAGCGCGGCTCCATCACTAGGCCCATGGGAGCGAGCTTTGGACACCAGGTTCGGGGGCGCCCTGGCGACCGCGGGCGTGCTGGTGGCCGTGCTCGCGATCGAGTGGCTCGGCCTGGCTTCGGGCACGCTCGGGGTGGTGCTCATCGGCGCGGTCATCGGACTGGCCCTGGTCACCCTGCTCGTCGGAGCCGATCTCAAGCGGGCGGGCGTGTACGCGGCCTGCGCGTCCTGCTTCACGCTGACCTGGAACGGGTGGTTCGTCGGGCCGGTGCGGCCGGGTGACGTGCTGATCCTGGTCTCGCTGATCTGCTTCGTGCTCAGCGACCCGAACGGCGGCCTGCGCACGCCGCCGTGGTGGGTCAAGCAGGTCGGCGTGCTGGTGTTCGTCGTGGCTGTCGCCAACGTGGCCTTCCCGCCCGACGCGGTGTACCTGTCGCACCGGGTCGTCCTCAACGCGGTCGGCGTCCCGACCGTCTCGACCAAGGGCAGCCTGGCCGCGGCCAACATCGGCGTCGCGCTCAAGTTCGTGATCGCGGTCGTCGCCATCCCCTGGACGTTCACGGGGGCGGCGATCGCCGACCGCCGCTCGGTGCGCTGGCTGGCCGTGTCGTTCGTCACCGGCTCGGCGTTGTCGGGCACGGCCGCGTTCCTCGACTATGTCGGCATCCCGGCCAGCAAGGTCGTCACCGGCCTCCCGAGCGGCCACGGCCGACAACTCGGCTTCTCCGACCACCCCAACTTCCTGGCCGCCGGGCTCGTGCTGGGCGTCCCGTTCGCGCTCTGGCTGCTGAGCTCGGCCAACCGGCGCGACCGGCTGCTCGGCCTGGCCACGATCCCCGGACTGTTTCTGGGCGTCTACGCCAGCGGCTCCCGGGGCGGCGCCGTCTGCGTCGTGCTTGCGCTGGGCCTGGGCGTGATCCTGATCCCGAAGCTGCGCCGGTACGCCGTGAGCATCGCGCTCGGCGGTGCCGTCGTCGTCGGCCTGGTCATCGCCGCCGTCCCGTCGTTGGGCGGGGCCGTCCTGCGGGTCACCCGGCTCAGCGGCGGCGTCGCGACGCAGGGCAGCGACGTGGTGCGGGCCGCGGTCGGCGCCCAGGGGCTGCGTGATTTCCGCCACTCACCCATCAAGGGCATCGGGCTGCAGGTCTCGACCGAGGCATCGCAGGTCTACATCCAGGAACTGGCCGCGGGTGGGCTGATCCTGTTCGCCACGATGTCGATCTACGCGGTGGGCGGCATGATCGCGGCGGCCCGGCTGGTCCGCCGTTACGATCTTGCCGCTGCCCTGCTCGCGGCCCTGATCGTGACGCTCGCCCTCAACATCTTCGAGGCCGACCTGACCGATCGGTTCTACTACGTGCCGGCAGCGATACTCGTCGCACTCATCTATCTCGCGGGCCTCGACGGCCCACCGAGTGAAGAAGAAGGGCAGCCGTCGATGTCCACCCCTGCCGACCGGCCTGTGGCCAAGGTGCGCTGATGACCGAGACCAAAGGGCTGCGGTTTGCCGCGTACGAGGCCAAGCGGGTGGCCCAGACCTGCCGGACGTTCTCGAACTGGCCCGCGTTGCTGGCCGAGATGGGCGGCGCCCGGGTCGGGCGCGGCACCGACGAGCTCACATTCGTCACCAGGCGGGGGCTGCGGTTGAGCTGCCCGAACGTGCCCGGCGCCCGGCTGCCCCTCTACGAGCAGTTCGCCGACGACTGCTACGACGTGGCCTGGGTGCTGGGCCCGCACCGCGACGCGCCGCTGCAGGTCATCGACGTCGGCGCGCATGTCGGCGCGTTCGCCGTCCACCTGGCCGCGCGTGGCGCAGGGGTGCGGGTCGAGTGCTACGAGCCGTCGCCGCAGAGCGCCAAGTATCTGCGGGCCAACGTCGAGGGCAACGGTCTGGCCGAGCGCATCACCGTGCACGAGGCCGCGCTCGCGGCCGAGGCCGGCACCGCGCTGCTCGACGACAACAGTGCCGGCAGCGTGCACAACGGGCTGGTGCAGGCCGAGCATCGCCTGGTCGACGGCACCGACGCGCTCGGGTCGCGGGGCACGATCACGGTGGCCACCTCGACCTTCGACGACGCGGTCGCGGCCGCGCCCGGCCCGGTGGACGTGGTCAAGATGGACTGCGAGGGCGGCGAGTACGGCCTGGTCTACGCGTCCACGCCGGCCAGCTGGGCGTCGGTGCAGCGGGTCGTGATGGAGTACCACCCGGTGGCGGGCGAG
The DNA here is from genome assembly GCA_963713245.1 of uncultured Actinomycetota bacterium. Classification (GTDB taxonomy): domain Bacteria; phylum Actinomycetota; class Actinomycetes; order Mycobacteriales; family Jatrophihabitantaceae; genus CAVQKZ01. The sequence goes on along the minus strand of CAVQKZ010000001.1, from coordinate 1,452,159 downwards.
TCGTGGGCGGAACTACAGGCCTGGTTCGCGGACGTCGGTCTGGGCGTGGTGCGGCACACGTCGAGCTCCCCCGGCTTGGGCACGGCCTGGCTGGCCCGGTCGGCCGAGGCCGCCCGATGAACCGGGCCCTGCGCTCGCGGATCTACCGGGCCCGGCGGGTGGCGCAGACGCCGCGCACGTTCACCAACTGGGCCGGCATCCTGCGCGACCTCGCCCTGGGCCGGGTCCGGCGCGGGCCGCAGACGCTGACGTTCCGCACCCGCTCCGGCATCAAGATCGACTGCCCGAACCGGCCCGGCGCCCGCGTGCCGGTGTACGAGATCTTTGCCGAGGACTGCTACCGGTTCGAGTGGTTCCTGGGTCCGCTGGCCCAGCGGCCGATCCAGGTCATCGACATCGGCGGGCATGTCGGCACGTTCTCCTGCCGCCTGACCCAGCTCAATCCGCAGGCGTCCGTGCTCGCGTTCGAGCCGTCCGCCACCACGGCCGCCTTCCTGCGCCGCAACGTCGAGCAGAACGGCGTGGCCGACCGGGTCACCGTGTTCGAGCAGGCCCTGGCCGCGACCACCGGGACGGCCACCTTCGACGACAACGGCGCCGGCAGCGGGCTCAACGGGCTGGTCTCGGCCGGGCACGGGTCCGGGACGGCGACCAAGGTCGACACGATCGCGTTCGACCAGGCCGTGGCCGAGGCGCCCGCACCCGTCGACGTCGTCAAGATCGACTGCGAGGGCGGCGAGTTCGACCTCGTCCTCGGCTCGGACCCGTCGAGCTGGGCCTCGGTGCAGCGGGTCGTGATCGAGCACCACCCGGTGCCCGGGCATTCCTGGCCCGAGTTGCGCGACTGGTTCGCCGGCGTCGGCCTCGTCGTCCAGGACGAGGACGCATTCGGCCAGCACGGCTGCGTGTGGCTCTCGCGCGAGCCACTGCCGGCGGCGGCCGGCTGAGCTCATGGTCCGACTGCCCCCGGCGCTGCGGCCGCTGTTCCCGTACCTGAAACCGGCCTACGTCCGCACCACGCGGCTGGTGGCGCCGTCCGCGCAACTGCTCAGCCGGGTGCGCCGCAACGGCCTGCCCACCGGCGTGGTCGAGACGCTCGAAGAGGCGGCCGAGACGTCGGGCGGGCGGTGCACCGTGGCCCGGCCGGCCGAGGTCGTGCACCGGCCGCCCGATGCTCGGCTGGCCCGGCGGCATCCCGCTCACCGACCTCAGCAACGGCGAGTCGTTCACCCGGCTGGCCGTGGCCGAACTGCCCGACGGGCGGGTGCTCGGCCCGCACCGCGCGGTGATCACCGGCCGGGGCGATTTCGTCCACGACGTCAGCTGGTACTTCGGCACCCGCCATGCCCGTGAGCATCCGGTGTTCCTGAACCCGTTCCCCACGCCGCCGTTGCGGGTCGACGGGCGGCTGGGTGTGCTGGCCTCGCGTGGCGACGGGAACTACTACCACTTCCTGATGGACGTACTCACCCGCGTGGGCGTGCTGGAGCAGTGCCCCGGCGTGGAGCTGCCGTCGCGCTGGTACGTGCCGGCCCGCAGCCGGTTCCAGCGGGAGCTGCTCGACCTGTTCGGCATCCCGGAATCGGCCCGCGTCGACGCGGCCGAGCATCCGCACGTCGAGGCCGACTGCCTGGTCGTGCCCAGCCTGCCGGCGATGAGCGAGAAGAACCCGCCGTGGGCCGTGGATTTCCTGCGCCGCCGGTTGCTGCCCGCCGTTGACGTATCCGGCCCGCCGCGGCGCATCTACGTCACCCGCGGGCCGTCGGCCAACAACCGGACCGTGGTCAACGAGGCCGCGGTGCTCGAGCTGCTCACGGCCGAGGGCTTCGAGGCCGTCGATCCGGCCCAGCTCTCGGTGGCCGAGCAGATCCGCACCTTCGCCACGGCCTCGATCGTGGTCGCCCCGCACGGCGCCGCGCTGGCCAACCTGATCTTCGCCAGCCCGGATTCGAGCGTGATCGAGCTGTTCCCGGCCGGGGCCCTGCTGCCCGACTTCTGGCGGCTGGCCTGCGGCGTGCCCGGGCTGCGGTACCGGTACCTGTCGGCGATCGGCGGGCCCCAGCACCCGTCCCGGGCGGCCACGATCGTGCGCGACATCGAGGTCGATCTGGACGGGCTGGCGGCCACCCTGGCCGAGCTGTCCTGATCTGTTCGCGGCCGTCGGGGCGGGTCCAGGCGTGGACTAATGTCTGCGCAATGTCGACCCCCGGACCCGGCGCGCAGCACAGCTACCGCGAGCTGGTCTTCTCCGATCTGGCCCGTTACCGCCCGGGCGCGACGCCGACCTGGCTGGGCGTGTTCGCGCGCTGTCTGACCATCCCGGGCATGATCGCCTCGCTGCTGCTGCGCACCCAGCAGTGCCTGCACCGGGCCGGGTACACCGCGCCGGCCAAGGTGCTGCGGACGGTGGCCAACGTGGTCATCGGGGCCGACTTCGGGCCGGGCATGCAGATCGGCACCGGGCTGATGATGGCCCACCCGTCCGGCGTCACGATCGGCTTCGGGCTGCGCGTCGGCGACAACGTCACGTTCGCCAGCGGGGTCACGGCGGCGGCGCGCTACTACGACGAGAACGTGGCCAAGGACGAGGAACAGCAGTTCGCCACGATCGGCGACGGCGCCGTGATCGGGGCCCACGCCGTCCTCGTCGGTGGGGTGCGCATCGGTACGAACGCGATGGTGGGCGCCAACACCGTGGTGCTGTCCGACGTGGCCGACAACGCCGTGGTCATCGGCAACCCGGCCCGCCAGGTCGGCACCCGCGAGGTGCCGGCGTGACGTCGACCGGGTACGACCCGGCGGCGCACTACGACCGGGTCACCGACGCCTGGCGGCTGTTGCTGGGCGACGAGCTGCACTACGGCGTGTTCGAGCGCGGCGACGAGGAACTGGCGGCGGCCACCGCGGAGTTGACGGCCCGGATGATCGCGGCGGCGCAACTGCGTCCGGGCCTGGACGTGCTCGACGTCGGTTGCGGATCGGGCGCGCCGGCCTGCCGGTTGGCCGACGAGCACGGGGTGCGCGTCGTCGGGATCACGACCAGTGGCGCGGGGGTCGCGGCCGCGCGGGACCGGGCTGCGGCGGCCGGGCTCTCGTCCGTGGCCACCTTCGAGCAGCGCGACGGCACCGACAACGGTCTCCCGGACGCGTCCTTCGACCGGGTGTGGGTGCTGGAGTCCTCGCATCTCATGCGCGAGCGGTCGCGCTTGATCGCCGAGTGCGCCCGGGTGCTGCGGCCCGGTGGGCGGCTGGTGCTGTGCGACCTGGTCCGGCACCGCGAGATCGGGTTCCAGGAGGTGCGCGACCGGCGGGCCGACTTCGTCACGCTGCGGGAGGCGTTCGGCGATGCCCACTTCGAGCCGCTGTCGTTCTATACGGCGGCGGCACAGCGGTACGGGCTGGTCGTCGACCTCGTCTCGGATCTGACCGCGCTGACGCTGCCGACGTTCGAGCGCTGGCGGGCCAATGCGTCGGCGCACCGTGATGCGGTTGCCGCGGCGCTGGGTGAAGACGGATTGGACGCGTTCGAGCAGTCGTGCGACATTCTCGAAGGCTTCTGGCGCGACGGCACGTTCGGTTACGGGCTGTTCGCGGCGGCAAAGGCGGGGGCGTGATGGCCGGCGGGCGTCGCCGTCGGTGGGCCGGGCGGCTGCTGCCGGGGTCGGCCGTCGCCCGGCTCGACCGGCTGGTCTTCGCGGTGCGACGGGGCCGGATCCGGGCGATCCACCGGTTCTTCGGGGCGTTGGGGTTCAACATCGTCCGCAAGTCCGACTACTACTCCACGCTGCCGGTGCTGTCGGAGATCGCGCGGAGCCGGGCCCGGTGGGACCGGCCCAGTGCGCTGCCGGGTGTGGCCGTGGACGTGCCGGCCATGACGGCCCGGCTGGGCGAGCTGGCCGATCGGTGGGAGGCCGACTTCGACAAGCACGCCGGGTCGTACTCGGCCAATCAGCAGCAGGGGTTCGGACCGGGATACCCGGCGTTCGACGCCCGGACGCTGTACTACCTGCTGCGGGAGCACAAGCCGTCTTCGTATTTAGAGGTCGGCTCGGGGCTGTCGACGTACTACGCGACGCTGGCCGGGGCGCGTAATGCCGAGGACGGCTCGCCGCTGCAGATCACGTGCATCGAGCCATACCCGTTCCCGGCCTTGAAGTCGTTGCCCGGGTTCGAGCTGGTGCAGGGGTTCGTGCAGGACGTGCCGGTGTCGCGGTTCGAGGCGCTTGTCGGCGGGGGACGTGTTGTTCATCGACTCGTCGCATGCCCTCAAGATCGACAGTGATGTGGCCTACTTGTTCCTCGAGGTGCTGCCGCGGTTGCAGCCGGGCGTGCTGGTGCACATCCACGACGTGCCGTTCCCGTACAACGTGCCCTACCCGGCTGACGCGTGGTTGTTCGGGGAGCGGTGGCCGGTGTACTGGAACGAGGCGATGATCGTGCAGGCGTTCCTGGCGTTCAACTCGGCATTCGAGGTGGTGCTGTCGACGCCGCTGATCCGATCCGCGGACGAAGCGTTCTTGAGTGCGCGCTTCGCGGATTACGTGCCGGTGGCTGCGGATCCCAACCCGCCGTCGTCGTTGTGGCTGCGGCGGACCGGCTGACGCTGTATCAGCTTGGGTTGCCGCCTTGCTGCTGCGTTGGTTGTGAAAAAGCGGCGGCGACGGAGGTAGCTGGGCTCCTGGTTCGGTTGCGACGCCGGCTTGCGGTTCGTGGTCATGGCTGGGCCGGGTCCCGTGGATCTTCCTGCGTTTGGTGGGTCATGGGTTGCGTGGGCGCAGGAAGATCGCCCGCGACGCCAGCGCCGTATTTAAATGGGTTGCGGGGCGCAACGGTCGATCGATATATTGAACGCATGTTCGATCGAACTCGACGGCGGCGGCACGGCTTCGGTCGTGACGCGGCTCAGCGCGCTCGTCGACGAACTGCAGCACCTCGACCTGACCGGCCTACCCGATGACGACGTTCTTGACCTGTTGCGGGATCTGGAGACGCAGAAGCGGCGGCTTGCTGTGGTGGATCACGCGTTGATCAGCGAGCTCGACGCGCGGGGTATGGCCGGCGAGCGTGCCTGTCGTGATACCGCGAGCCTGCTCGGTCAGTTGTTGCGGATCAGCCGGCGGGAGGCCATCGACCGGGTCGAGGCGGCGGCCGATTTCGGCCCCCGCCGCGCCTTGACCGGTGAGGTGTTGCCGCCGGTGTTTCCCGCCGTCGCGGCCGCCCAGGCTGCTGGGGTGATCTCGCCCGCCCACGCCCTGGTCGTCACCAAGACGGTCAACGCTCTGCCCTTCGCGGTGCAGGCCGAACACGACCAGTCGGTGCAGCAGACGTTGCTGACCCACGCGGCCGAGTTGGATCCGGTGCTGCTGCGGCATGTGGCCCGGCGGATCACCGAGACGGTGAACCCGGACGGGATCTATACCGAGCAGCGCGACCGGGCCCGGCGTCGGGACTTCATCGTGCGTCAGCGTCGCGACGGCTCAGCCCAGGTATCGGGTGAGTTGACCGCGGTCTGTGCCGAGGCGGTGCTGTCGGTACTGGACGCGGTCGGCAAACCTGCCCCGGCCGAGGACGGCACGCTTGATCCCCGCACGCCCGGGCAGCGGCGGCATGATGCCCTGCAGGACGGGATGCTCGCCGCCCTCCGCTCCGAACAACTCCCGGCCTGCAACGGGGTCGCGGCCACCATCGTCCTGACCATGACCGAGCAGCAGATCCAGACCAAGACCGGACTCGTCGACGACTGGGCACGGGGCTCTCATCCCGGTCGAGCAGGCGTTGAGTCTGGTCGGGGAGGCCCGGGTCATCCCCGACGTCCTGACCAAGACCAGAGAGATCACCGCCTACGGCGACACGCACCGCATCTTCACCGAAGGCCAACGCCTAGCCATGATCGCCCGCGACCAAGGCTGCAGCTTCCCCGGGTTGCACGGTCGGGCCGGCCTGGTGCCAGGCCCATCACATCACCGACTTCGCCATCAGCAGGCGCACGTCGGTCGATGACGGCACCCTGCTGTGCGGCTTCCACCACCGCGAACACCCCGCGTTGGGTTGGGCCTGCCGCATGATCGACGGAACACCACACTGGACCCCACCACCCTGGCTCGATCCGGAGCAGACGCCGCGACGCAACCGAACTCATGAACCACTCGGCGTGTGACTCAGCGCGCCGTTGTCGGCGGCCGGATCTAGTTTCCCCGGATGACCGTCATGGACTGGCTGCTCGACTCCGACCCGGCGCTGCGCTGGCAGGCCCTGCGCGACCTGACCGACGCGCCACCGGAGGTGGTGGCCGCGGAGCGGGCGCGGGTTGCCACCGAGGGCTGGGGCGCGCGGTTGCTCGCCCTGCGCGACGACGACGGCCAGTGGGCCGGCGGCGCGTGTTTCCCGGGCGACTTCCGGGGCGACTTCTCGCAGGGCCAGCCCTGGACGTCGACCTTCCCCACGTTGACGCTGCTGCGCGACTACGGCATCGACCCGGCGGCCGAGGCGGTCAGCGAGGCGGTCGCGCTGGTGCGCGAGAACTGCCGCTGGGAGCACGACGGGCAGCCGTTCTTCGAAGGCGAGGTCGAACCGTGCATCAACGGACGGACGGTCGCGGTCGGCGCCTACTTCGGCGTGACCGTCGACGGCATCGTCGAGCGACTGCTGGGCGAGCAACTGGAGGACGGCGGCTGGAACTGCGAGGCCGAGAACGGGTCGGTGCGCTCGTCCTTCTCCACGACGATCTGCGTACTCGAAGGGCTGCTCGAACACGAGCGGGCCACGGGCGGTTCGGCCCAGACCGTCGCGGCCCGGCGCCGGGGCCAGGAGTACCTGCTCGAGCGCCGGCTGTTCCGGCGGCTGAGCACGGGCGAGGTGGCCGACCCCGACTGGCTGCGGTTCTCGTTCCCGACCTGGTGGCACTACGACGTGCTGTGGGCCCTGGACTACTTCCGCGCCGTCGGCGAGCCGCCCGATCCGCGATTGGCCGAGGCGATCGCGCTGCTGCGCGAGAAGCGGCAGCCTGACGGCACCTGGCTGCTGGAGAACACCCATCCCGGCGCGGTGCACTTCTCGATGGAAGCCGGCGACGGGCAGCCCAGTCGCTGGAACACGCTGCGCGCGCTGCGGGTGCTGACGTGGTACGACCAGACGCCGTAACTGGCCGAGGCCGAGCGGTTGGCGGCCGGCAACGGCTGGCACGACGACGGCCTGTTCGACTACGCGGCGGCCACCCGCGGACGGACCCATCGCCGGGCCCTGCCACCGCTACGTCAAGCAGGTCGTGCTGAGCCACTGATCGAACGGTTCAGGCCGGGTCCTGCAGGTGAGGTTGCTTGGCCGCCCAGGTCAGGATCTCCTCGCCCAGCGCGCGCCCGATCTCGCGGTGCAGCGGGCCGGAGTAGTGAAAGCCGTCCGGGGTCGGCTCCTCCCCCTCGGGCACGTGCCGGTCGGCGACGTCGGCGACGTGGAAGATGCGGACGTCGGGATCGTCGACCCGGGCGACCATGGCCGCGATCGTCTTGTTCATGACGTCCAGGCGCTCGGCCATGCCCGGGAACCACGACCGGGCCCGCGGCCCCGGCGGCAGCAGGTCGAGCAGCAGCACCAGCGGATGGTCGACGCTCTGGCAGCGCTCGATCAGCCGCTGCAGGTCGGCCGCCACCCGGCGCGGGCGGTTGGCGAACAACGTCGAGTCGAACCGCTTGTCCAGCCGCGACTGGAACCGGGCCAGGGCCATCCACACCGGCCGCAGCAGGTACTTGCGGTAGGCCTCGCGGACGAGGCCGGGACGGCGGCGCAGGCTGTTGGCGTGCCGCTCCAGCCACCACGGCAGGATGAAGTGGATCGACTCGTAGTGCCCGTAGACCAGGACGACGACGTCCGGCGACCAGGCCAGGATCTCCTGCTCCCAGGTGCGCAGCGTGGTCTTGGTCCGCTCGGACGCCTTGCCGATCGTGCGCACCTCCACCGGTCGCCCGGCCTCGAGCACGGCGGCCTCCAAGGCGCGGGGGAAGGTGAACTCCTCCCGCGGGCCGCCCCATTCGGACTTGGCCACCACGGTGGACGCACCCTTGACCAGTACGCGCAGGGGTAAGGGCAGCGGGGTCGTCATCCGCGGGGGTCCTCCGTAGCTGTGCAAATGGGGGCGAATTGCCGGAAGGCACAGAATACTGAGCCCGGCCCGGGAGCGCGCGCCGTGCTGGTCCCCACACGGGGCCTGACCCCAGGACGTCCGGCGCGCACGCCGGTTCGTCCTGATATAGCCTTCCGCGCAGCCGATAGCTAGGAGAGCAGTAGTCACCATGGTCAACTCCGACACGGACGTCCAGACCACGATCCGGGCGTTCCTGAAGCGGGCGAAGAAGAGCGAGACGTTCGAGCTCGACACTCCGCTCTACGCCGAGGGCATCGGCCTCGACTCGCTCGAGACCGCCGAACTGTCCGCGGTGCTCGAGGACGAGTTCGGCACCGATCCGTTCAGCGCCGGCCCGATGCCCCAGACCGTCGGCGACATCGTCGCGTTCTACGACGCCGCCGCCGCCCAGATGTGATCGAGCTGCTGCGGCGCGCGGATCCCGGCGCGACCGGCGATCGTCACCGACGACGGGCACCGTCAGCTACGGCGAGCTGGCCGAACGGGCCGACGCGGTGGCCGCCGCCCTGCTCGGCCCGCGGGATCACCCGCTTCGCGGTCCTCGACCACGACGCGGCCACGGTCGTCGCGCTGCTGGCCGGCGCCGTCGCTGGCCGGGGCCGAGGCCGTGCCAGTACCCGCCCACCGACGACCCGCACGAGGTCGCCGAGCTGGCCGGGCGCTTCGACCACGACGTCGTCGTCACGCGCCCAGCCCGGGCTCGACGGGCGGCGGCTCGCGGTCCTCGCCGCGGACGAACTGACGGACGCGTCGACGGACGCCGGTGAGCGCCGCGCCGCCCCGGCCGAGCCACCGGTCCAGCGCCCGCTTGCTCGTCCTCACGACCGGGACGACCGGTGCCCCCCGCGGCGTGCGCCACGACTGGAATCGCGTGCTGCGCGCCGCCGCCCGCGTCCAGCCCGCCCCCGACCAGCGCTGGCTGCTGGCCTACGGCCTGCACCAGTTCGCCGGCCTGCAGATCCTGGTGCACGTCATCGCCGCCGGCGCCACGCTGGTCGCCCCGGCCCCGCGCCGCCCGCGCGAAGGCCTGGCGGCGATGCGCACCCACGCGGTCGACCACGCCAGCGCCACCCCGACCTACTGGCGGTTCCTGCTGGCCGAGCTGCGGACCGACGGCGGCCCGGCCCCCGCACTTGCAACAGATCACCCTGGGCGGCGAGGCCGTCCCCGCGCGCGCTGCTCGACCGAGCTCGGCGGCTACGTTTCCCGACGCGCAGCATCTCGCAGGTCTACGCGGCCAGCGAGTTCGGCTCCAGCGGCTCGGTGCGCGACGGCCGCAACGGCCTGTCGCTCGACGTCCTCGAGCGCGGCGACGACGCCGACGTCGCCATGAAGATCGTCGACGGCGAGCTGTGGGTGCGCTCGCGCATCGGCATGCTCGGCTACTACGGCGAGGACCCGGTCGACGCCGACGGCTGGCGGCCCACCGGCGACCTGGTCGAGGTCGTCGGCGACCGGATCCTGTTCCGCGGCCGCACGTCCGAGATCATCAACGTCGGCGGGGTCAAGGTGCACCCGCTGCCCATCGAGGAACGGGTCGGCGCGCGTCGCCCGGCGTCGACATGGCCCGCGTCTACGGCCGGCCCAACGCGATGACCGGCGCCATCGTCGCGGTCGAGGTCGTGGCCGCGCCCGGCGCCGACCCGGACGACGCTCGACGCCGCCATCCGCGCGGCCTGCGCCGACCTGCCCCCGGCCGCCCGCCCGCGCAGCATCCGCTTCGTCGACTCCGTAGCCACGGCCGGCGACAAGATCGTCAGGAGACACACCGGTGAGCAGCTGACGAGCCCCGCGTCGTCGTCGTGACCGGCGGCAGCCGCGGCCTCGGGGCCGGCATCGTGCAGCTCCTACCTCGACTCCGGCGACCGCGTGGCCACCTGCGCCCGCTCGGCCACCGCCGAGGTCGAGGCCTGGGCCGCCGATCCCGCGCTGGCCGGACCGGTTCCTGTTCCAGCCCGCCGACCTGTCCAAGCCGGCCGACGCCGCCGCCTTCGTCAAGGCCGTGGTCGACCAGTGGGACCACATCGACGTCCTGATCAACAACGCCGGCGTGGCCCGCGACGGCATCCTCGGCCTGTTCTCCGACGACGACGTCGACACCGTCGATCGACCTCAACCTCAAGGGCACGATCTACATCACCCGGCTGGTCAGCCGGCGCATGCTGGCCCGCGGCCGCGGCAGCATCGTCAACATCTCCTCGATCGTCGGCCGCTCCGGCTACCGCGGCCTGGCCGTCTACAGCGCGACCAAGGCCGCCCTCGACGGCTTCACCCGGGCCATGGCCCGCGAGCTGGGCTCGCGCGGCATCACCGTCAACGGCGTCGCGCCCGGGCTACCTGCGTACCGAGATGAGCCACGGCCTCGACGAGGACCAGCTGGCCCAGATCGTGCGCCGCACCCCGGCCGGCCGGCTCGGCGAGCCCGACGACATCGCCCGGGCGGCCCAGTTCCTCACCGACCCGCGCAATACCTACCTCACCGGCCAGGTGCTCGTCGTCGACGGCGGCCTCACTGGCTGACCGCCGCCCGCTGCGGTGGCGGATATCCCGTGCGTGCGTGAGAATCGGGAGTTCGCCGGGCAGCGGGCCCCGTGAAGCCGCGGTAACGCACCGCCGACCTCCAGGAGCAGACGCATGCCGGTCACGGTGATCGTGGAGCCCGACCACGGTGGCCATCGGTTCCAGGCCGCGGCCAACGTGGCCCGGCTGGCCGGCCGCACCGACGAGGTCATCCTGCTCACCTCGGCCGGGGCCACCCGCACCGACGAGTTCGGCATCTACCTCGCCGATCTCGACCTGAAGATCGACGAGCGCTTCGACGGCATCTACCCGCCGACCCGGCAGATCGCCGAGGCCGCGGCCGACATCGCCCGCGCCAACTCCGACGTGACGGTCGTCGTGATGGACGCCGACCAGTCGCTCAAACGCTGGTGGTACGTCGCGCCCGGAGCGTTCCGGGGCCTGCCGCACCGGCCCCGGGTGATCTTCATGCTCACCCGGTACCCCGCGAAGTTGACGCTTACCGACCGCTTCGGCTGGGCACTGCGAGTGTCCAAGGCGACGCTGGCGCTGGCCGCCAGGACCACCCGGACGCTGCATCGGGTGGCCGGGTTCGCCGGCCGCGACGACCTGTCCCGCGGCTGGCTGGTCAAGCGGGCCCGCGACCCGGCCATCTGCTCGGCCCATTCGCGCGACCGGCGCCGGCTGCGCTACGAGCTCGGCCTGCCGGTCGAACGCCGTCTCGTCGGCATCTTCGGCGTCATCTCCGAGCGCAAGAACGCGCCGCTCGTCCTCGATGCGATCCGGGCCAGCGGCACGGACGCCGACCTGCTGCTGGCCGGCTCGGTCAAGCCCGAGGTCACCGCCTGGCTGGCCGCCCTGCCCGCGTCCGACCGCGAGCGCATCATCGTGCACGACGGGTTCCTGCCCAACGAGACGCTCGACCGGCTCGTCGCCGCCGCCGACGTGGTCGCCATCCCGCTGACCAACAACGGCCCGAGCGGGATCATGGGCAAGGCGCTGGCTGCGGGCGTGCCGGTGGTGTCGGCCGGCTCCGAGGTCCGGGCCCGGGAGTTGCGGGCCACCGGCGGCGGGCTCAGCGCCCCGCTGACCGTCGACGGCGTCGGCGCGGCCCTGCGCACCCTGCTGATCGACGAGCCGATCACGGTCGGCGGCGGGTCGCTGCCGCCGGCCACGGCCGAGGCGTTCGCGGCCGCGGTGCTCGGCCGGCCGGCCGCGGAACCGGCTGAACCGGCAGAACCGGCCGGCGACGACGCAGGCTCCAGCTCCGACTCCAGCTCCGGCGGGGCGTAGCCCCGGTCTCGGGTCCGCGATGTCGTCGATCAAACCGGTTGTCCAGAGCGCCCTGGCGCGCACGCTGTCGTTCCTGCCCACCGCGGTGGCCACGCTGCTGACCAGCCGGTTGATCATCGGGCACTACGGCATCGCCGCGTTCAACAGCTTCGCCCTGGTCGTCTCGCTGATCGCGCTCATCCCGCTCAACGACCTCGGCGTCGGGGCCGCGGTCACGTCGGCGTTCGCCCAGCACGGCCCGCGGTCGCGGGGGGCCGAACGGGTGGCGCTGACCTCGGCCCGGGTGTTGACGGTGTCGACGTTCGCGCTGATCGCAGCCGCCATCGGCATTGCCGCGGCCCACCTCTGGCCGACCCTGCTGGGCAACGCGTCGGGTTCCAACGCGTACGTGGCCGCCGCGCTGGCCGTGTTCGCGCTCAGCTTCCTGCCCGGGCTGGGCCAGCGCATCCTGCTCGGCGTCGACCGCAACCACGTCACGGTCGTGGTGCAGTCGTTCTTCACCCCGCTGATCCTGGTGGCCTCCATCGGGATCATCCTGGGCGGCTTCAGCGGCAGCGCGCTCATGATCGTGCCGCCGGCGGCGCTGGTCGTGATCAACCTGATCACGCTCGTCATGAGCATCCGGGTCACCCGGTTCGAATGGCTGCAGGTGCTGCGACGGCTGCCGGACCCGCACCGCTACCCGGGCAAGAGCATCCGGGCCATCTCCGGGCCGATGCTGCTGATCACGCTGTCGGTGCCCCTCGCGCTGCAGAGCGACCGCATCGTGCTCAGCCACGTCGCCTCGCGGCAGGCGGTGGCGAACTACTCCGTCGTCGTCCAGATCTTCGCCCCGGTCGCCGCGCTCATCGCGGCCTCGGCCCAGCCGCTGTGGCCGATCTACGCCAAGGCCCGCAGTGAGGGCCGCGCGGGGCCCGGGCTGGGTCAGGTGCTGCTGCTGTTCTGCGGGGCGGCCACGGTGCTGTGCGCGCTGCTGGTCGTCGTGTCCAACCCGGTCGGCGTGCTCATCGGCAACGGCCGCATCCATCTCGGCTGGCTGCTGCCGGTGGCCGCCGGCCTGGCCGTGCTGACCCAGGCCGCGGCGTATCCGGTGGCCATGAAGCTGATGGACCCGGCCGGGGTGCGCTTCGTCGCCGTGTGCACCGGGCTGGCCCTGCCGCTGAACGTCGCCCTCTCGATCGGGATGGGCAAGTGGATCGGCGCGGCCGGCCCGCTGCTGGCCACCTTTGTCGTCGGGGTGTTCGTCCAGACGATCCCGGCCCTGCTCTTCGACCGGCGGCACGAGTCCGTGGGGCGGCACCGGTACAGCTCGATACGCGGCCCGGTGCCGGTCATCGACCTGGCCGTGTCGTTCCTCAATCCGGTGCCGGCCCTGGTCCTGCTCGACGAGCTACTCGAATGAGCGCACCGACCCGCCACCCACTAGCCTGCTCGTGTGCATCCCAGGGTTCGCGCCACCGTCCGGGCGCTCGTTTCCACCGCCAACACGCCGGTCGCCAAGGCCCGCCTGCACCGCAACCTGCGTAGCGCCGAACGGCCCCTGAAGATCGAGATCGGCGGCCTGCAGCGGCGCCCGGGCTGGGTCGTCACCAACGTCAACGCCGTGGCCCGCAACTACCTCGACGCGACCAGCCGCTGGCCGCTCGAGGACGGCTCGGTCTCGCATGTGTACGCCGACAACGTCATCGAGCACCTGCCGCTCGCCGCGGGGCGGGCCATGCTGGCCGAGGCCTACCGGTGCCTGCAGCCCGGCGGCGTGATCCGGCTCATCACCCCCGACATCCGGGCCCACGTCGAGCTGTACCTGGCCGGCGACGCGTCGGTCGAGGGCGGCATCGCCGCCTACTACCGCGAGCTCGGCCTGGTCGTGGAGCACCCGGTCGATCTGCTGCGCGTCCCCATCGGCCAGTTCGGGCACCACGAGGGCTACGTCTACGACTTCGACACCCTCGACCACGAACTGAAGCGGGCCGGCTTCCACTCCCCGACCCAGTGCCCGGTCGGCACGAGCGAGCACCCCGAACTGGCCGGCCTCGACCAGCGCGACCACGAGGGCGGCGCGCAGATCGCCGTCGAAGCGCTGCGCTGACTGGCCGCCACCAGGCCGGCTACTGGTCGGCGCGGCGGAAGAAGATGCCGTCGAGCTGCAGCAGCCGGCGGGTACCGGGCTCGGTGAAACCCGGCTCCACGAACCACAGATCCAGCCCGTGCTCGCCCAGGCTCTCGACGACCTCGGGCAGCAACACCTGCCCGGCGTAGAGCGGCACCAGCGACAGCTCGGTGCGCACCGCCCCGAACCGGCCCAGCGTCTGGGCCGCACCGGCCAGGACGGCCTGCTCGTAGCCCTGCACGTCGACCTTGAGCAGGGTCGCCTCGGGCTTGAGCCCGTGCCGGGCCACCAGCTCGTCGACGGTTGTCGCGGGCACGTCCTCGGTCGTGATGTAGCGCGAGGCCGGCGCGGCCGCGGTGTGCCGGTCGAGGATGGGCAGGGCCGAGGACGACACCGAGTTGGCGGCCACGTTCATCGTCAGCGTGCCCGGCTGCTCGTCCACGGCCGCCCGCTCGGCCGTCCAGCGCGGGTCGCGCCCGGCGTTGCGCTGCAGTTCGTCGAACGCGGCCGCCAGCGGCTCGACCGAGACGATGTCGCCGGTGAACTTGGCCCGGCGCAGGGCTTGGGCGAACTGGCCGGTGTTGGCGCCGATGTCGAGCACGGCCGTGATGGCGTGCTCGTGCAGCGCGTACACGAACCGGTGCCGGAAGTTCTCGCGGGTGACGTCGTAGCCGGCCCGGTTGACCAGCAGGCGGACCTGGGCCAGGGCCCGGGCGGCGACGCTCGTCGGATTGCCGGCCATCAGACCGGCCGCTGCGACGGCGACGGCATGAGCTCGGTGCGCACGAACAGGCCGTCGCACTGCAACATGCGCCCGGTGCGCGGGTCGCCGAAGCCGGGGTCGAGAGCGTAGAGCTGGAAGCCCGCGGCCCCCAACCGGCCGACCAGTTCGTCGTAGAGCTGCTGACCGTCGTAGAGGGGCACGAACGACAGCTCGAGCTGCACCGCGGCCAGTTGCTCGAGCAGCGGGCCGGCACCGTCGAGCACCGGCCCCTCGTAGCCCTGGGTGTCGACCTTGAGCAGCGTGCGGGCCGGGTCGACCCGCTCATCGGCCACGATGTCGGCCACGGTCGTCACCATGGCCTTCTCGGTGCCGATGAACTGGGAGCCCGGGGCGGCGTCGAGGTGCGCGGCCGTCATCGGCAGCAGCGACGACGAGTACGAGTTGGCCGACACGTTGATCTCCAGGGTGCCGGGCGCGTCACCGACCGCGACGTTCAGCGCCGTCCACCGCTCGTCCGAACCGGCGCGGCGGGCCAGGTGCGCGAACGCGTCCGGCAGCGGCTCGCACGAGATGATCCGCGCGGTGCAGCCGCCGGCGCGCAGAGCCGAGGCGTACTGGCCGATGTTGGCGCCCACATCGAGCACCGTGTCGATGCCGAGCCAGCCGATCGCGGTGGCCACCCGGCGCGGGTACGGATCGCGTACCAGGTCGAGGTTGCGCTTGTGCAGCGCGGAACGCAGCGCGATCTTGACGTATTCGCGCAGTCGGCCAGTGCCGCGCGCGGCGCGGGCCGAGAGGGACATGCATGCTCCGGGAGGTTGGTGCCGGTATGTGCGGCGATGGTATCTGGCCCGTCCGGGCCGCCCTCAGCCCAGGCAAACCGCCCGGCCGTACGAACCGCTCGTCGTCTTCGTGTTCGTGGTGACCCCGTCGACCGACACCCGGCAGGTGACCGGCGTGCCGGCCGGGCCGGCCTGGATGAAGACGGCGGCGTAGGCGGGCCGGCCCACCACCGTCGTGCTCAGCGTCCACCGCGGGCCCAGGTCCTTGACGTCGCCGGAGGACGATGTGGGGCTGGTCGGCACGATGTAGCCGATCCGCGGGATCGGGCCGGCCGAGGTGACGGTGAGGACGAGCGCGTGGGTGGGCGCGTGGCCGAGGCGCAGCCCGTTGGGATCGGCCGGGGTCACGGTCGCCCGGGGCAACGTGGCCGCCTCACCGGGCGACGGAAAGAAGCTGTCGGTCGGCGGGGCGACCGGCCCCACCGGGGCGCTGGGCAGGTCGGACAGGGTCGGCTCCGCACCGCCGGCCGCGTCCGGGCCGGCATCGCGGTAGCTCTTGACGAACAGGCCGACAAGCACGAGCACGATCGCCACGGTCAGCCCGACCGCGGCGCCCCTGGGATTCCTGCCGATCCAGCCCACTTCTTAACAACGATGTGAGGTCCGCGGGGTAACGCCTCGCCCCTGATCCGCGAGGCTGGTCATGACGGGCTCGTCGTATCACGATCGGCCGGGACAAGCGCGAACACGCTGCTGTGCGCCGCGCTGCCGGCCGAGCGGCGCAGCATCACGGCCCGGAAGGCCGGGAAGACGCCGGCGTCCGCAACACCGCCGTCTTGGCCGCGTTGCGCAGGGCCGAGCGGCCCTTGAGCCGCAGCCAGTCGCGGGTGTAGAGCTCGTCGGGCATCCAGGCCCGGTCGTGGTGGGCGATCTCGAAGCCGAGCGTGCGCCCGTAGCGGGCCATGGTCCGCTCGCCCAGGAAATACAGGTGATCGCCCAGGTTCCAGTTGACCATGTGCGACTTCTGCACACCGTCGGTCATCTCGCCGGTGGCCAGGACGAGCACGCCCCCGGGTTTGAGGATGCGGCGCAGCTCGGCCAGCGTCGCGGCCGGGCTGGTCAGGTGCGAGAACACGTTGATCATGCTGATGACGTCGAACGAGTCGTCCGGGTAGGCCAGCTCCTCGACCGGCGCAGCGTGGATGGGCCGGCCGGTCGCCTCGGCGGCCACGGCGCGGCGATCGGCGGTGAGCTCGATACCCTCGCCGCTGAAGCCGGCCCGCTGGGCCAGGCCGAGCAGGGTTCCGGCACCGCAGCCGATGTCGAGCCACCGTCCGCCCGAGACGTAGCGCCGGGCCAGCTCCACGTAGGCCTGGAAACGCTGCTGCACGATCCGCTCGGCCGCGCTCTGCTTACCGGCGTCCAGGACCTTGTTCGCGCCGGCGTAGTGGCCCTGCTCCAGTTCGGTCATCCGCCGGCCGTGCTCGGGCACGTCGGCCACCGACAGCAGGTCGCACTGCGGGCACTGTCCCAGGTGCACGCCGTTCTCCACGAACAGCTCGTGCCACTCGTCGCAGCCGCAGCAGTCACAGCGCAACGGACCCTCCGACCTACGGCGATTAGGCGTCCGGCGCCCCCGGCGGGACCGGACAGCTGCTGCCCGTGTCACCGGGCCGGGCGTCAGTATGCCCGGTGCTAGTCGCGGACGTATGGGGGCCTGGCGGCCCGGCTGCGTCAGTACGCGCCGTAGGAGCGCAGCACGGCCCAGACGGTGCGCACGATGATGGCCAGGTCGAAGGTGAGCGACCAGTTCTCGACGTAGTACAGGTCCAGGCGCACCGACTCGTCCCACGACAGGTTGCTGCGGCCGCTGACCTGCCACAGCCCGGTCATGCCGGGCTTGACCAGCAGCCGGCGGTGGTCGTGGGTGAGATAGCGCTGGACCTCGTCGGGCAGTGGTGGACGTGGCCCGACCAGCGACATCGAGCCGCCGATGACGTTGAACAGCTGCGGCATCTCGTCGATCGAGAACTTGCGCAGGATGCGCCCGACCGGCGTGACCCGCGGGTCACGGCGCATCTTGAACAGCATCCCGCCCGTGGACTCGTTGAGTTCGATCAGCTCGCTGCGGCGCTCGTCGGCGTCGCGGTACATCGAGCGGAACTTGTAGACCCGGAACTGGCGGCCGTCCTGGCCCATGCGGATGCTCCGGTAGAGGATCGGACCGCGGCTGGTCGCGCCGACCAGGACCGCGACCACCAGCAGCAGCGGCGCGGCCAGGATGAGGGTGGCCGTGGCCCCGAGCAGGTCGACGCAGCGCTTGACCAGCCGGCGCACACCGGTGAACTGGGGCTGGTCGACCCACATCAGGGGCAGGCCCTCGACCGGGCTGACGTGCACGCGGGGGCCGGCCACCTCGGTCAGGCCCGGGGCCATGACCATGTTGCAGCCGGTGCCTTCGAGATCCCAGCCGAGCTCGCGGATGCGCCGCGGGCCCAGGCCCGACCCGGCCACGGCGACGATGTCGACGCCGAGGTGCGCGGCCATGTCGGCCGCGTGGTTGAGGTCGCCGACGACGGGCACCCGGTTGGCGATTTCGGACCCGATCTCGGCGTCCTCGACGCACGCCGCGACGACGACCAGGCCCGAGTGCGGGTTGCGGGCCATCACCTCGGCCAGGTGCCAGACCGACTCGCTCGTCCCCACGGCCAGGATGGAGCTGGTCCAGTTGCCCCGGCGGCGGCGGGCGTGCACCGTGCGGCGCAAGGCGTAGCGGGCCAGCACCATGAGCAGGGCGCCGAACGGGATGACGATGGCCAGGAACGTGCGGGCCAGCACGATGCCGGTGAGGTAGCCGGTGATGGCCACCGTGCCGGCCAGGTTGAGGCTGGCCCGCAGCACCCGCTGGAACTCGCGCGAGCCGGTGCTGATGCGGCGGATCTCGTAGCCGCCGACGGCGTACAGCGCGGCCATCCAGCCCAGTGTGATCACGACGCTGAAGAATGCGTAGCTGTCGACGTAGGCGTCGGACGGGAAGCCGTAGCGCACGAACCAGCCCAGCGCGACCGCGGCGGCGGCGCACAGGGCGTCGGTGACCAGCAGTTGGCGGATGAACAGCCGCGACCAGTGTGCGACCGGCACCCGGGCCGGTGGCGTGGTAGCAGGATCCAGGGCGACCGGATCGCCGGCGGGCGTGGTGAGCGGCGGCTCGATCGTCTCGGTCGGCGCCGTGGGCGCGGCTGCGGTGTCACGCCATGGGAGAACCCGGGTCATCTACCTCATCCCTCCGTCGCCGTCCCTGCTGACGGCGAGCAGTGCCTCGTGCCCGGAAGACCGGTGCCCGGAAGACCGGTGCCCGGAAGTTTCGTGGACGCGAGCGGGCCGGCCGCACGCGCCGAGCAGGATGTGTTCGAACGTGGTGCCGATCCGATCGATGTCGAAGCGTTCCTCGGCCAGGTCGCGGGCTTGTTCGCCGAGTACCGCGAGACCGAGTGGGTCGAGGGTAACGTCCGCCAGCCATTCGGCCGCCGACCGGGCGCCCTCGTGCGTGGGTTCGCCGATGAACCCGCCGGCCTTGCTGACGTCGGCGGCCGACGGGTTGCCCTCGGGGACGAGCGCGATGGTGGGCCGCCCGGCCGAGAGGTAGCTGAGCACCTTGCTCGGCACCGAGAACTGCGCGGCGTCGGGCTCGAGCAGCGCCACCATGACGTCGGCGCTGGCCAGCATGTCACTGAGCTGCTCGGCCGGCTGGTAGCCGAGGATGCGCACGTCGTCGCGCCCGGCCGCGGCCAGGGCCAGGTCGTCGGCGCCCACACCTTCGGAGACGACGACGAGCGTGGCGTCCAGGCCCCGGGCCCGGCAGCCGTCGAGCAGTTCGAGCAGCAGCAGCGGGTTGTGCTTGCGGCCCAGGGTGCCGGCGTACATCAGCCGGATGGGGGCGGTGGGCAGCTGCTGCCGGATCGACCAGGGGTTGTCGCGCTCGCCGGGGGTGAGCTCGTCGAGCGGGGCCCAGTTGGGCACGACCCGGACGTGGTCGTACCGCACGCCCCAGCGGCGGTACTGGTGCACGAAGCCCTCGCCGATGGCCACCACGGCGTCCGCGTCGCGGACCAGCGCGGCCTCGGCCCGGGCGAACGCGCGACCGGTGATGCGCGCCGCGGGAGCGGGCAGGCGGCGCGAGCTCTCGGCGGCCATGCCGGCGCTGTAGATGTCCTGGTGCCAGAACACCCAGGGCTGGTGGTGGGCGGCGAAGTACCGGCGCATCTTGGCCATGGCGAACAACGGCACGTTGCAGGCGACGACGACGTCGAAGTGCTCGCCCTCGATGCTGCGGCGCCAGGCGTCGGCGTAGGCGAACTCGAAGCGGGCCCGGCCCAGCGGGGAGTACTTGATCATCGGGGCGGCTGCCTGGATACCCTCGATTCGCAGCGAGGCCGGGTCGTCCGGGCCGACGGTGAGCCGGCCGTGGCCGGTGATGTACTGCGAGCTGTAGGAGTGCACGACGTCGTGCCCGCGCGCGGCAAGGTTGCGCGACAGTTGGACCTGGAACGGATGGCCACTGAAGTCGTGGAGGTGCAGCCGCATGCCCAGTCAACGAGCCAGCGACGGAGCAGGATGCGGCAAATATCGGATTTCACGCTGATCCAACGCACGCGACCGCCTTGTACACAGATTTGTTACTGGCCAGTCATAATGCCCAGGTGTCGTTCACCGTTCTCTACGTCTGCACCGGCAATCTGTGCCGCTCGCCGATGGCCGAACTGCTGTTCCGGGGCTGGGCCGACCCGACCGCCGATGTCCAGGTGTCCAGCGCCGGCCTGCAGGCCGTCGTCGGGCACGGCATCGACACGTCGTCGGCGGCCGCGCTCGCTCAGGTGGGCATCGATCCCACCCAACACCGGGCCCGTCAGTTCGAGCCCTGGATGGCCGCGTACGCGGACCTCATCCTGACCGCGAACCGCGAGCACCGCGACCAGGTCATGACCGAACTGCCGCAGACGTTCCGGCGCGCGTTCACCATGAAGGAGTTCCCGCTGCTGGCCGGCCGGGTGCCGCCGACGGGCGGCGACCCACGGGCGATCGTGGCCGCGGCGGCCGCCGAGCGGGGCCAGGGTGAGCCGCTCAACCCCGACGAACTGGACGTCCGCGACCCGTACCGCCGCGCGATCCCGCACGCCAAGACGATCGCCGAGGAGATCACCGAGTCGGTGTACGCGACGCTGTACGCGCTCGGGCTCGCGGCCAAGCAATGGGCGCACACCCCGCCCGCGCGCGAGAACCGATCGGCCCGTCCGGCACCGTTCTGACCGAGCGTCCGAACGGGTACCGCGCGCTGATTAAGCTTGCGCCCGTGTCCGGATCACCGCGCAAAATCAGGGTCGTCGGCGACCCCGTGCTGCACAACCCGTGTCGTCAGGTGACGGCCTTCGACGACGAACTCGGCGAGCTGATCGACGACATGTTCGCCTCGATGGCCGTGGCCGAAGGAGTCGGGCTGGCCGCGCCCCAGGTCGGTGTCGACCTGGCCGTGTTCGTCTACGACTGCCTCGACGCCGACCGCAACCGGCACGTCGGGCACGTCGTCAACCCGACCATCGAGACGAGCGGACCGCCCGAACTCAACGAGGAGGGCTGCCTGTCGGTGCCCGGGCCCGTACCACGAGTTGGAACGGGCGTCGGTGGCCACCGTGCGCGGGGTCGACCGCACCGGCGCGCCGGTCGAGGTCACCGGTACCGGGTTCTTCGCCCGGTGCCTGCAGCACGAGACCGAGCACCTGCGTGGGGTGCTGTACATCGACCACCTCCCGCGCAACCGACGTCGCCGGGTGCTGCGCGAGATGGAACCGTTCGAGTGGAATGCTTCGTCATCGTGACGGGCGCGGAGACGGGACCGTGACGACATCGGGGCCGCCGACACTGCCGGCGGTGATCCGCGAAGACCTGGCCGCGACCGTCGGTGAGAAGTTGCTGCCGCCGGTGCAGTTCTGGCTGCGGGCCGTGGCCAAGCTCGCGCTCAACCCGCGGGTCGCGGCTGTGGTCCGGTTCCGGATCGGGCAGGCGCTGGTCGCGCGCCGGCTGACGCCGCTGGCCATGTTCCTGCGGGCGCGCAGCCTGCGTCATTCCGGCGCCGAGCTCCACCCGGGCGCGACGATCGGGCCGGGGCTGTGCCTGGTCCACTCCAGCGGGGTCGTGGTCGGGGGCAGCGTGCGTGATCGGGCGCAACTGCCGGCTGCACCAGGGCGTCACGCTGGGCTCGGCCGGCATCGGCGCCACCGGCGTGTGGGGCGAGCCGGTGATCGGCGACGACGTCACGATCGGCGCCCATGCCGTGATCCTCGGGCCGGTGCGCGTCGGCGATCGGGCGGTGGTCGCCGCGAACGCGGTGGTGACCAAGGACGTCCCCGACGACGGCGTGGTCGGCGGGGTGCCCGGCCCGGCTGCTGCGGGTCAACGAGCTCAAGCCCCGCCTCACCCGCCCGCGTTAGCCCCGGTTTCCCGTTTCCCTCGCGGCCCCTCTCGGTCCCCGGGGCCGCGACGCGGGGCTATACGAGCAGTTCGGCGATCTGGACGGCGTTGAGGGCGGCGCCCTTGCGCAGGTTGTCGTTGCTGACGAACAGGGCCAGGCCGCGGCCGCCCGCGACGCCCGGATCCTGGCGCACCCGCCCGACGTAGCTCGGATCGGCACCCGCGGCCAGCAGCGGCGTCGGGATGTCGGTGACCTCGACGCCCGGTGCCACGGCCAGCAGTTCCAGGGCCCGGGCCACCGACAGCGGCGCCGCGAACTCGGCGTTGATCGACAGCGAGTGGCCGGTGAACACCGGCACCCGCACGCACGTACCCGACACCAGCAGCTCCGGGATGCCGAGGATCTTGCGCGACTCGTTGCGCAGCTTCTGCTCCTCGTCGGTCTCGAAACTGCCGTCGTCGACGATCGAGCCGGCCAGCGGCAGCACGTTGAACGCGATCGGCCGGGCGAACTTCACCGGCTCCGGGAACGCCACCGCCGCGCCGTCGTGGGTGAGCTCCGCGGCCCGGTCGACGACCTGGCGCACCTGCTTGTCGAGCTCGTCCACGCCAGAGAGGCCCGCGCCCGACACGGCCTGGTACGTCGAGACGACCAGCCGGACCAGGCCGGCCTCGCGGTGCAGCGGGGCCAGCACCGGCATCGCCGCCATCGTCGTGCAGTTCGGGTTGGCGATGATGCCCTTGGTGGCGTTGGCGATCTCGGCCCCGTTGACCTCGGCTACGACCAGCGGCACGTCCGGGTCCATCCGCCAGGCCGACGAGTTGTCGATGACGGTGACCCCGGCCGCGGCGAAGCGGGGCGCCAGCTCCTTGCGACGTCGCTCCCCCGGCCGAGAACAGCGCGACGTCCAGGCCGGTCGGGTCGGCGACGGACGGCGTCCTCGACCCGGACGTCGACGCCCTCCCACCGCAGGGTGGTTCCGGCCGAGCGGGCCGAGGCGAAGAAGCGGATCTCGTCCACGGGGAACGCGCCGCTCGGCCAGGACCCGCCGCATCACGCCACCGACCTGCCCGGTGGCTCCGACCACGCCGACCTTCATCGCCCGGTACCTCCGTAGACCACGGCCTGCTCGTCGTCGGTGCCGAGCTCGAACGCGTCGTGCACGGCCCGCACGGCCACGTCGAGGTCGGTGTCGCGGCACACGACCGAGATCCGGATCTCCGACGTGGAGATCATCTCGACGTTGACCCCCGCGTCCGCCAGCGCCGAGAAGAAGGTCGCCGACACACCGGGGTGCGACCGCATCCCCGCCCCGATCAGCGAGAGCTTGCCGACGTGGTCGTCGTAGAGCAGTTCCTCGAAGCCGACCTGCTGCTGCACCTTCTTCAGCGCGGCCAGCGCGGTGGCGCCGTCGGTGGCGGGCAGCGTGAACGAGACGTCGGTGCGCCCGGTGCCGCCGGTCGAGATGTTCTGCACGATCATGTCGATGTTGATCTCGGCCGCGGCCAGCTCGCGGAAGATCGCGGCCGCCTCGCCCGGCTTGTCGGGCACGCCGACGACGGTGACCTTGACCTCGCTGCGGTCGTGCGCGACGCCGCTGATGATCGCCTGTTCCACGGGAAGGTCCTCCATGTGTCCGGCCACGGTCGTGCCGGGCTTGGTCGAGAACGACGAGCGGACGTGGATCGGCACGCCGTAGCGGCGGCCGTACTCGACGCTGCGCAGGTGCAGGATCTTGGCCCCGCACGCCGCCAGTTCGAGCATCTCCTCGTAGGTGACGCTGGCCAGCCGCCGCGCGTTGGGCACGATGCGCGGGTCGGCGGTGTACACGCCGTCGACGTCGGTGTAGATCTCGCACACGTCGGCGCCGAGTGCGGCGGCCAGCGCGACCGCGGTGGTGTCGGAGCCGCCGCGGCCCAGGGTCGTGATGTCCATCGTCTCCTTGGAGAAGCCCTGGAACCCGGCGACGATCGCGACGTTGCCGGTGGAGACCGAGTTCTGCACCCGCTCAGGGGTGATGCCGACGATGCGGGCCTTACCGTGGACGGACGTGGTGAGCACGCCGGCCTGCGAGCCGGTGAACGACTCCGCCTTGTAGCCCAGCGAGTTGATGGCCATGGCCAGCAGGGCCATCGAGATGCGCTCGCCGGCCGTGAGCAGCATGTCGAACTCGCGCCCGGTGGGCACCGGGACGATCTGCTCGGCCAGGTCGATCAGCTCGTCGGTGGTGTCGCCCATCGCCGAGACCACGACGACGACGTCGTTGCCCTCGCGGCGGGTGGCGACGATGCGCTCGGCCACGCGCTTGATCCGCTCGGCATCGGCGACCGACGAGCCGCCGTACTTCTGCACGACGAGCCCCACCGAATCCCCTTCCGCCGCCGCTGAATCGTCCCGCCCAGCCTACCGGCGGCCCCGAAGGCGTTTGCCCACCGTTTGGCCGCTCAGCGCGGGAGGCGGCGGGCGATCTCCTCGTGCAGGTTCCGGGCCCAGATCTCGGGGCTGAGCCGGCTGCCCAGGGCCCGGCTGCCGTCGGACATGGCCTGCAGCCGCTGCGGGCTGAGCGCGCTCATCCGGCCCATGGCCTCGGCCAGGGCGTCGACGTCCCCGGCGGGCACGGTCCAGCCGTTGAACCCGTCCTGGAGCAAATGGGGCACGGCACCCACGCCGTCCGAGCAGATCAGCGGCAGCCCGGCCACCGCGGCCTCGTGCACGACCACGCCGTACCACTCGATGTGCGACGGCAGGATCAGCGCCGAGGACCGGTGCATCAACGCGGCCAGCTCGTCGGGCTGCATGAACCCGTGCCGCGTGACCCCCTCGATGCCGTCGAACTCGCTCGCCAGCGGTCCGGCGCCGACCACGTCCAAGTCCCAGGGCCGGTCCGTCGCGGCGCGGTACTTGCGGTAGGCCGCGGCCAGGACGGTGGGCGCCTTGTGCCAGATCAGCCGCCCGGTGAACACGAAGCGGCGGCGCCCGGCCAGTTCGTCCGCCCCGCGCGGGCCGCCCTCGAACACCGCCACGTCGGCCGAGTTGGCGCCGCGGATGATGTCGCCGCCGCCGAACCCGATCCGCCGGGCGAACCACTCCGAGCGCTCGCCCGGCACCCAGGCGCAGTCGAACAGCGGGTCGACGTAGGCCCGGTGGGTGGCCACGCCCAGGTACTGCTTCCAGGTGCCGTGCCAGAAGTTGCTGGTGAACATCACCCGCAACGCCCGGCCTCGCTGCGCGGCCATCACCTTGCGGTAGCCCCGGCCGGACCACGACCACATGATCACCGCGTCGGGCCGGAACTCCTCGACGAGCGGCACCACGGTCGCCGCGTCCGGCATCGTCGTCCACACGTGCCGGCGCACCGAGTTCGTGAACTTGCTCTTGTCGAACGGCGCGTAGGCCATCGACTCGGGATGTACCAGCAGCAACTCGTCCCCGAGGTCGCTCAGGGCCCGGAAACAGGTGTCCTGGTAAGCGGTCAGACCGGTCATGAGAACCGCGATGCGCACACAAAACCCTTCAGTCGTCCCCGAGCCGGAGGTGGCCCGGTCAGGCGCAGGCGGCGAACGCGGCCTCGAGGATGTCGAGGCCCTCGCTCAGCAGCGCGTCGCCGATCACCAGCGGCGGCAGGAATCGCAGCACGTTACCGAATGTGCCCGCGGTGAGCGTGATCAGGCCCTGCTGGTGGCAGGCGGCCGACACCTTCGACGTGAGCGCCGGGTCGGGATCCTTCGTACCGGGACGGACCAGCTCCACGGCCAGCATGGCCCCACGCCCGCGCACGTCGCCGACGGCTTCGTACTTGGCCGCCAGCGCGTCCAGCCGGGGCCGCACGACCGACTCGATGCGCCGGGCCGCACCACACAGATCCTCGGCCCGCATCGTCTCGATGGCACCGAGCGCGGCCGCACACGCCACCGGGTTGCCGCCGTACGTGCCCCCGAGCCCGCCGGTGTGCACGGCGTCCATGATCTCGGCCCGGCCGGTGACCCCGGCCAGCGGCAGCCCGCCGGCGATGCCCTTGGCCGTGGTGATCAGGTCGGGCACGACGTTCTCGTGCTCGCAGGCGAACCAGTCCCCGGTGCGGCAGAACCCGGACTGGATCTCGTCGGCGATGAACAGGATGCCCTGCTCGGCGCACCAGTCCGCGACCCGCTTCAGGAAGCCCGGCGGCGGCACGATGAAGCCGCCCTCGCCCTGGATCGGCTCGATGATCACGGCCGCGGTGTTGTGCTCGCCGACCTGGGTGTGCACCAGCGTGACGAACTCGTCGAACGCCTCGTCGGCACAGTGTTCAGGGCCGGTGGGCCAGCGGTACGGGTAGGCCATCGGCACCCGGTAGATCTCGCCCGCGAACGGCCCGAAGCCCTGCTTGTAGGGCATGTTCTTGGCCGTCAGGGCCATGGCCAGGTTGGTCCGGCCGTGGTAGGCGTGGTCGAAGGCCACGATCGCCGGCCGCCCGGTGTGCACCCGAGCGATCTTGACCGCGTTCTCGACCGCCTCGGCCCCGGAGTTGAACAGCGCCGACCGCTTCTCGTGCGTCCCCGGCGTCAGCTCGTTGAGGGCCTCGGCCACGGCCAGGTAGCCCTCGTACGGCGTGATCATGAAGCAGGTGTGGGTGAAGTCGGCGACCTGCTCCTGGACGGCGGCCACCACCCGCGGCGCCGCGTTGCCGACCGAGACGACGGCGATGCCCGAGCCGAAGTCGATCAGTTGGTTGCCGTCGACGTCGACGACGATGCCGCCACCGGCCCGCTCGACGTAGACCGGCAGCGTGACGCCGACGCCGGACGCGACCGCCGCCGTCTTGCGGGCCTGCAGTTCGACCGAACGGGGCCCGGGAATCGCGGTTCGCACCACACGTTGCTGCGAGACGGTCACGGCTCTACACCTCCGGTGTCGATGACGGCGATGATGTCGCCCTCACGAATGACCTCGCCCTCGACGACGGACAGCTCGGCCACGACGCCATAGACCTCGGCCAGCACGGGTATCTCCATCTTCATCGACTCCAGGATGACGAGGGTGTCCTCGGGCTCGACCGCGTCGCCCTGGTGCACCACGACGGTGGCGACGTTGGCGACCAACTCGGCGGCGATGACGTGGGTCACGACGCTCCGCCCACCGGCACGAGTTCGACCACGTCTGGATGTAACGCGGCGAACCCCTTGTCGAACGTGGCCACCCGTCCCCCGTGGTGCCGGGCGAGCTGGGCCAAGTAGGCATCGGTCACCTGCCGATGCCCGACCAAGCCCACCGGCGGAACCTCCAAGTAGCTGATGTCATCGGCCCAGAACTCGTGTCGATCGGATGCGGCTATCCCGGCCAGCAACTCGGTGGCGTGCCCGGCCGTACCTCCCGGTGCTCGCACGACGATCCGCACGAGCGCCCCCTGGGTGATCGGGCAGGTGGCGAAGCCGGTCTCGAGCCCGTCCAGCCAGTCTTCGGCCGGCTGATGATGTACATGATCGGTAACGGCGAGAGCGATCATGACGTTGCTGTCGAGCAAGACCCGCGGCGCTGGATTCACGAGCCGTCGGCCGGCCGGTTGAGCAGAGACCCAAGGTCGTCGTCCTCGTCGTCCTCCAGCGCCCGAACATCGGCATCGGTGATCGGCGCACCGCCCAGCGTCATCGCCGGCAGGCCCGTCCGCGGACTCACGGTGATCCGCGGGGCGTCCAAGGGACGCAGGCCACGCTCGATCAGCTCGACGACGGCCTGACTGAGCGTCTCGTTCCGGTCGTGGGCGATACTGCGCGCCAATCGGTGAATATGGGTTGGTAGGTCGATCGTGGTGCGCATCACTGCATCATAGCATCACTGCATCTTGATGCGAGTCAGAAGTCGATGTTGTGCATGACGTGCTTGATGCGGGTGTAGTCCTCGAGGCCGTAGACGGAGAGGTCCTTGCCGTACCCGGAGTGCTTGAACCCACCGTGCGGCATCTCGGCCACGATCGGGATGTGGCAGTTGACCCAGACGCAGCCGAAGTCCAGGCGGCGCGAGACCCGCATGGCCCGGCCGTGGTCCTTCGTCCACACCGATGACGCGAGGCCGTACTCCACGCCGTTGGCCCAGCGCACCGCCTCGTCCTCGTCGCTGAACGTCTGCATGGTGATCACGGGGCCGAAGATCTCGTCCTGGACGGCCTCGTCGTCCTGCCGCAGCCCGCTGACCACCGTCGGCTGCCAGAAGTAGCCCCGATCGCCCTGGCGCGAGCCGCCGGCCAGCACGTTCGCGTGGTCGGGCAGCCGGCCCAGCATGCCGCCGACCCGGTCGAGCTGGTTGGCGTTGTTGAGCGGACCGTAGAGCACGTCCTCGTCCGGAGCGCCGACCTTGGTGTTGCGGGCCTGCTCGGCCAACGCCCCCGCGAACTCGTCGGCTATCCCGGGGCCGACGAGTACGCGGGTGGCGGCCGTGCAGTCCTGCCCGGCATTGAAGTAGCCGGCAATGGCGATGTTCTCGGCCGCGTTCTCGATGTCGGCGTCGTCGAAGACGATCACCGGCGCCTTGCCGCCGAGTTCGAGGTGGGTGCGCTTGAGGTCCTTGGCCGCGGCCGCGGCCACCTCGAAGCCGGCCCGGGTCGAGCCGGTGATCGACACCAGGGCCGGCGTGGGGTGCGAGACCACAGCGCGGCCGGTGTCGCGGTCACCGCAGACCACGTTGAAGACGCCGGGCGGCAGGAACTCCGCGGCGATCTCGGCCATCAGGGCCGACGAGACCGGGGTGGTGTCGCTGGGCTTGAGCACGGTGCAGTTGCCGGCGGCGATGGCCGGGGCGATCTTCCAGACCGCCATCATCATCGGGTAGTTCCACGGCGCGACCTGGCCGACGACGCCGACGGGCTCGCGCCGCACGTAGGAGGTGTGCCCGGCCAGGTACTCCCCGGCGCTGCGCCCTTCGAGCACGCGGGCGGCGCCGGCGAAGAAGCGGATCTGGTCGAGGGCGGGCGGCAGCTCCTCGGTGCGGGTCAGCTCGATCGGCTTGCCGGTGTTCTCGCACTCGGCCGCGATGATCTCCTCGGCCCGTGACTCCATGGCATCGGCGAACTTCAGCATGGCCCGCTGCCGCTCGGACGGCGTGGTGTCGCGCCAGGTCTCGAACGCGGTCGCGGCGGCCCGGTAGGCGGCGTCGACGTCCTCAGGGCCGGACACCGGCGCGGTGCCGAACACCTCACCGGTGGACGGGTTGATCAGGTCGGCCTGCCGCCCGTCGAGCGCGTCGACCGCCTTGCCGCCGATGAAGTTCTGCACGGTCCGGGCCACGAGGAGTCCTCCAGTGTCACTTCGATGCGTGACGGCAAAGCTACACGCGGTCCAGCGCCACATCAACAACGAAATCCGTTGAGGGATCCGGGTCGAGACCACGAATATCGTCGGGTGGCCCCTCCGGGGCCCGGCGGGCGGAAATTCGCCAGCCGATGCGCCGCGCAGCCGGGTTTGTCCGCTGCGAACTGCGATCATGAACGCCACATCGGAGGGCGGATGAACCACATCCACACGGGCGGCCTTCGGCGACGCGTCGCCGCCGGGCTGCACACCGGCTGGCCCTATCCCGTCGTGACGGCCGCAATAGCGATCGCGAACTCGCTGTACCTGAGTGGTTACGCCCAGCTCAATCCGTACATCACCCGGTCGTACCTGTCCTCCCACGTCGTGCGCGGCGCCCTGCCCGGCGACTACACGATCGATCACAACGACGGTGTCACCGCCCAGGCCCTGGGCATCCAGGCCATCCATCAGTTGCTGCACGGGGCCATTCCCTGGTGGAACCCGCACGAGGGCCTGGGCATGCCGATGGTCGGCGAGATGCAGTCCGCCGCACTGTTCCCGCTGCTCAGCCTGCAGGCCCTGCCGGCCGGCTTCTTGATCTACCACCTCGTGCTGGAGCTGATCGCCGGGCTGGCCACGGTCAAGCTCTGCACGACCCTGGAGCTGTCCCGGCCGGCCGCGGTCGTGGCCGGCTGCCTGTTCGCCCTGAACGGGTCGCTGGTCTGGATCCTCAACGCCGCGTCGATCCCGGTGGCCTTCCTGCCCCTACTGCTCCTCGGGATCGAACGGGCCTTCCGCAGCTCACAATCGGGGACGCGACGCGGCTTCATCACGATCGGGATCGCCGGCTGGCTCACCATCACCGCCGGATTCCCCGAGGGCACCTACCTGAACTTCGGGCTCGCCCTCGCCTATGCCCTATGGCGCTTTTGCGGTGCGAGCGGCCTTCGCCGGCGCTTCGTCGCCCGCCTCGCCGGCGGCTCCGCGCTGGGATTGACGCTGTCGCTCCCCGTTCTGCTCGCCTTCGCCGCCTATCTCAGGAACGGCGCGAACGTTGGCCCGCACTCGGGGATCCTCGCGCATGCCGCCTTGCCGCTCGGCACGATGGGCATGACTTTCACGCCGTATGCGTATGGGCCGATCTTCGCGCTCCACGACCCCGACGTCTCATTTGCGTGGGACGTGTCCGGCGGATACACGACGATCGCGGTGCTGTTCGTGGCCGTGCTCGGCGCGTTGGGCACGCGCTACCGCGGG
The DNA here is from genome assembly GCA_963713245.1 of uncultured Actinomycetota bacterium. Lineage (GTDB taxonomy): Bacteria > Actinomycetota > Actinomycetes > Mycobacteriales > Jatrophihabitantaceae > CAVQKZ01. The sequence goes on along the minus strand of CAVQKZ010000001.1, from coordinate 1,421,605 downwards.
CTCCGGATCATCTGCGCCGCGTGGGTACTGCTGGCCTTCGGCAAGGCGTATGACGTCGACGGCATCACCGCAGTCCTGAATCACGTGCCCGAGATACCGGACATCGCCGTCTATCGCTACCTGTACGCAACCGTGGCCATGAGCGTCGTCATGCTGGTCGCCCTGGCCATCGACGACGTCGTGCGCAGGCAGCTCCAGCGCTGGCAGTTCGCCGTGGCCGCGGCCATCGCACTCGGCACGCTGGTCTTCGCCTGGTCGCGCGCCCATGTGCTGACCCGATCGCTGCTGCACAAGCCGCACGTGGCCGCGTTGGCTGTACGGCAGCTACGCCTGGGGCGTCCTGTCGATCGTGATCGTGGCCATCGGCCTGATCGCGGCGGCCAAACGACGTCGCTGGGCCCTCGCGGTCAGCTGCGGCCTGCTCTGCGTCGAGGCCGTCGGCATGTTCTTCATTCCGTCGCTGTCAGCACCGCGCGGATACACCACCGACGCGGCGTTGACGGGGTTCCTCAGCCATCAGGCCACCCTGGGCAAGAACGGTTCGGACCTGGGCCGCATGTACTCCATCGGACCGACCCCAGCCCCGAACTACGGCGGGTACTTCGACGTCACGTTCATCAACGTCAACGACTCGCCGACTCCGGAGCGGTGGGTGAACTACGTACTCACCCGGCTCAGCCCGGCCGACCCGTCGTTGCCCCCGGCGACCCGGCAGGGGTCCTCGCGCCTCATTGCCGCCGACAACACACCGGCCGGGTACCGGGCTCGCTTCCGCAACCTCTATCTGCACCGGGAAGGCTTCCGCGACGCCGGGGTGGAGTACGTCATCGTGCCGCGGGGCGTGCGCATCCCGCCCTACCTGGCCACCACGCTGCGGCACCGACTCGACACCGCGATCACCAGCATCTACGTGCTCGCCGGAGCCAAGCCGTACGCGGCCACGCTCTCGCCGGGCTGCACGGTCCGCCCTCGTTCGGACCACGCCTTCGCCGTCCGGTGCGCGGCGCCGTCGACGCTCATCAGGCGGGAGCTCGTCTTCAACGGCTGGAGAGCCCGGGTCAACAGCAGGTCGGCCGCGATCTCGGCCTACGACGGGGTGTTCCAGGCGGTTCGGGTGCCCCGGGGCGACAGCACGGTGACCTTCTCGTATGCGCCGCGTGGGGCGACACTCTCGCTCGCCCTGTCGGGCGCGGCCCTGCTGTTCACGGTCGTGGTGCTGATCTGGCGGCTGGTCGCGGGCCGGCTCGGCCGGCGGCCGGGGACGCAGCTGGAACAGGCTGGTAGCGCTGCGGTCGACGAAGCCGGCCGGTCAGCAACCGTGCCAGCCGTCGCGAGGGAACCTCAACCAACCGGTAGCTCAACTCGGCGGCGATACCGGTGGCTGCCAGTGAGAGGGTCAGCGCGATCGTGAACGGGATATGCGGACCGACTGCGTCCTCGACCAGCAGCCCGACCGTCCCGTGCAGCAGGTAGAGGCTGTAGCTGCGAGTGGCGACGTACTCGACCACGGCCCGCTCGCGAAGGTGGGCCGCGCCGAGGAGGCCGGCCACGAACAGGCCGTAGCCCAGGACGATCGACGGCCCGTAACTCTTGGGTCCCACCGACAGGAATCCGGGCTGCAGGAGTTCCAGGCCGTGGACGAACACGGCCCAGGCCGCGATGGTCAGCGCGGCGAAGTGCGTCCACCCGATCCGGCCGCTCCACCGCAGCCACAGCGCTTGGCCGAGCACCAGCAACGGCACGTAACTCATCGACGCGCTGATCAAGAACCACGACAGGGCGAATTGCTTGCTCGACTCGAGGAAGACGAGGACGAGCCCGAGCGTCAGCCATGACCCGAGCCCGGCCAGGCGCGACTTCAAGAACGGACGGATGGCGAAGACGACCAGGTAGAAGAAGATCTCGATGACCAGCGTCCAGGCCACGCCCACGACGGCGTGTTGTGGCCATTGCACGTAGTTCACCAGGGTCATCGCCCGGAGCGCCTGCGGCACGGTCGGCTGGGCCAGAACGGCGCCATGCGCGGACTGATCGCTGATATCGAATTGCTGACGCATCGCGATGCAGAAGACCACGACCAACACGGCGATCACGAGGGCCGGATAGATGCGGAAGAATCTCTTGAGCAGAAACTCCCGGGCCGTCTCCTGGATGCTGACGTGGCTGATGATGAAACCGCTGACCAGGAAGAACAGCACGACGCCGAGCCAGCCGAAATCCTGAGTGATGTTGAGCGGCCCGGTGACGAAACGCCGCACCTCCGACAACGGCCGCCAGCCCCGATGAGCCTTGTCGAGCCACTGCCCGACCATGTGGTCCCAGATGACCAGGAGCACGGCGCTGGCCCGCATCCAGTCCAGGAAGGCGATGCGGTTGACAGCCCGCTTCGTCGCGGGTGCCTCCGGTTGGGCGACGCGGGTCAGGACGGCGCCGCCGCACCGTTGGCCGCACCGCCGCCGGTGTCGGCGAGCTTCTGCAACACGACGATGTCCTGGTAGTCCAGGGCGGCGCGGGGCAGGTAGGCGATCACCCGAAGATAGGAAGCCCAGTGCTTCATGACGTAGTTCGCGCTGTGAAAGGCCGAATGGTAGAAGTCGGGGAAGGTGCTGCCTTGCCACGAGTCGTCGGAGATGTAGAGGAACCCGGTGCCGTAGTAGGTCTTTTCGATGGGCGCCGGGTCCTGCGGCCACTTGCGCCACGAATCGACGAGTCCGTCGAAGGCGAATTGACCGCACACCGAGAGCACGGCATATCCGCCCGGCTGCAGGATGCGGCGGATCTCGGCCAGCCACTCGTCCTGGTAGTCCTCCGGCAGGTGGGTGAACACGCTGTGGTTCAGGACGATGTCGAAGTAGTCGTCGTCGAACGGCAGCGGCGGCCGGTAGCCGTTGTGCAGGAAGTGCATACCGGGTAGCTGCCGGTCGGCCCAGGCGATGGCGTCGGCGTCGATGTCGCAGCCGTGCACCTCGTGCCCGGGCAAGGACGCCAGGCCGGCCAGGTGTCGGGTCACCCGCCCTGGCCCGGAGCCGAAGTCGAGGATCCGTCCGAACGACTCGATCGGGCGGTCGGTGACGCGCAGCGCCCGCGTCCAGTCGGCCAGGGTCCGCCGACCGCTGTCGCGGAACTCGTCGGCGCTCTGGTGCAGCCCGGTCACCCGGAAGCGGAGGTCCGAATCGGGTACCGGCAGCGCCGATTCGGCCTCGAGCTGACTGCTGATGCTGGGAGTGGTCATGACGTGTAGGCCACGACTGCGTACTCGCCGCGCTGGCGCAGGTTGACGTCGAGATCGTCGTCCTCGTCCAGGAACATGACCCGGGCCCGGTCGAACCCGCAGTCGCGCACCAGGAACAGCAGTGACTCCGGATAGATCGGCCGGACGTGGGTGAGGTCGAGCCAGAACGCCTTCAGCGCCCCAGGCGAGTGTGGGTTCACGGTTTCGAGCAACAGCACGCCACCCGGGACGAGCACGCGGGCCGCCTCGCGCGCCAGTTCGGCCACGGCCTCGGGCGAGAAATGCTCGATGACCTCGATGGCGGTCACGGCGCCCAGCGACTGCGGCGCCGCCGCGCGCAAGGCCTGCAGCGCGTCCTGGGCCGTGACGTCGAGACCGGCCGTGCGGCAGCGCTCGACCATGCCGGCATCGATGTCGACGCCGCGGGCGGCGATGCCCGCACCGGCCAGCAGTTGCAGCAGTTCGCCCCGCCCGCACCCGATGTCCAACACCGGTTCGTGCCCGCGCAGCACCTCCACATAAGGATGCATGCGTTCGGCGATGAACGAGACGTCGCCGCGGAAGAGGTCCTCGAACGAGGCGTAGCCGCGGCCCACCATGGAGTCGCCGTCGTAACCGAGCGTGCGCCGGCCGTCCGGACCGGCGACGATCAGCGCGTCCGGATCGGACTGGTAGGGCCGGGCCGCGGCCTCGACGTCAAGCCGGCGCACGTGGTCGTCGGTCACGTTCTGGCGGGCCGCCAGCTCGCTGATCTGGGCCGCGTGGCCCTGGATGTGGGTGCTCGATTCGTCGAGGCGGCGGACGACCTCGGTCATGCGCGCGTCGCTCGCGTCGGTCCGTTCGGCAATCCCGTCGACGCGCCCACCCAGCGCTTCGGCCGTGCGGGCGTTCGTCTCCACCGCACGCGTGGTTCGACGCAGGACCCGGCCCTGCTCGCTCAACCGTTCCTGGAGCAACTGCTGATGCCGCTCGATGCGCTGCTCCTGGGCGGCCACGGTCCGTTCCACGACCTCGATCTGCTCCAGCCGCTCGATGGCGGAGCGATGCACCTCATGGGTGGCCGACACGATCGCCTCGAGGCGCTGCGCGATCTGCTCGTCGTGGTGGGCCAGCGCCCGGTAGACCGAGCGCCGGAAGGCCCGGGCCAATAGCGGGAACCGGCTCGGCGTGGTGACATCGGGCGGCGTGGTGATCAGGCGCGCAGCCGCGGCCAGCTCGTCCTCCGGCTGCGGCGCGGGGACCGGGACCACGACCGGGGCTTTCGCCATGGCTGCGGCCACCCGCTCGGAGATGAACTGTGCCGTTCGGCCGATGTCGGCCGAACGCAGCACGCTCCCCTGCGCGCGGATGCCGAGCTCGGCCGCTTCAGCCGGATGGTCGATGATCCAGCGCAGCTGCGTCGCGGCCGCAGCCACGTCCGGTTCGGCCCAGCGCGCCTCGGGTGGGTACGGCCCGGCCCCCGGGCCGATGGGAACGAGTTCGTAGGGCACCAGCAGGCTGTTGTGCTCGTCCATGAAGTCGAGGTTGCCGCTGTACCCGGTGGCCACCACCGGCTTGCCCAGCGCCATGGCCTCGGCCATCGTCAGCCCGTAGCCCTCGGAGCGGTGCAGCGAGATGTAACCGGTGGCATCGGCCATCAGCGACCGGAGCGCGGACGCGGCCATGTAGTCCTCGATGAGGACGATGTCGGGGCGGTCGGCGCAGGCATGCCGCAACTGCTCGCGTTCGGACAGCGACCGCTCGCCGTTGATCGACTTGAGCACCAACTGCACGCCTTCGCCGGCGTCGAACGCCCGGGTGTACGCAGCGACGACCGCCAACGGGTTCTTGCGAGCGTGAATGCTCTGGTAGTCGAAGACGAACAGGAAGTAGTCGCCGTCGCCGATGCGGTACGCGGCCCGGTCGAGCGGCTCGGCCAGGGCAGGCTCGGTGACCTGGTAGGGCACCACGTACACCGGCTTGTCGGTCTTGGCCGCGATGGCGTCGCGACAGAACGTGGAGATGGCCCAGACCTCGTCCACGAGACCGAACGCACCGCAGTAGTGGTCCGGGAACTCCTCGACCTCCCAGGCCCAGATTCCGATCGTGTGGCGGCCCTCGCGCAGCAGTCGGCCGCCGTCGCGGTCCCAGATGCCGAACTGGTCAGCGTTGACCGACGCGATCGTCACCGGGTACAGCGCCTGCTCGGACGCGTCGTCGAAGCCGGCCAGTTGCCGGTTGACGGTGGCGGTCGTGCGCCAGGTGGAATAGGGCAGCCCGGAGGCCCGCACGGCGCCGACCAGCAGCCGGCCGATCTCGCCCACGCCCAGTTCGGCCTGGAAATAGCCGGCTACGTTGACACCGGCGGTGGTGCGCACCGGGATCTCGGTCGGGTGCGCGAGCGTCACCTCGAGTTCGTTCGGCGCCAGCGCGGCGGGCAGCCACCCCTCGGACACGGCCGAGTTCGCCCCCCAGAGCAGGAACGCCAACTCGTCGGACACCAGCGGGTTGGGGAACGCGGCCTGCAGGTCCGGGCGCATCTGCCAGACCCCGTAGAGCGCCCGGCTGACGCGGGTCGTCGGTTCCGGGGGCTCCATCAGCCAGTCGATCAGGCACTCGTTGTCGTCGGCGCCGAAGGCGGCGGGTGGATACGGCGTGCCGTCCCGGTCGGCGGCCAGAACCGCGGCCCGGTACACCCGCCGGATCGCCGGGGTGACCTGCACCTTGTCGCGCAGTTCGCCGAACCGGTAAGGCGTGGTCGCCGCCGCCTCGATGCCGGCCTTCAGGACCCGTTCGCCGTACCGGTCGCACAGCTCGCGCAGGATCGGGTGTTCCGACAGCACGATGCGGGCGTCCTGCGGGGTGTGCCGGCTGAGCATCCACGGCTTCTCGGGCCGATAACCGGAGAAGTGGAAGAACCGAAGGGGCCGACCATTGACAAGAACCGAGTCATTGTCAATGTGCAATTCGCGCTGGTCGAGGTTCCAGTAGGCGACGTTATAGCCGGGATCGCCGAGGATCTTGTGCTGGAAATACCCCGGAACCAGGTCGACCCAGCGCTGGTCGGTGAACAGCATCCGGGTTTGGTCGGACAGCGAGTCGCGCAGCAGCCGTTCTTTCCACCAGTGCAACATCGGCCGGCTGCCGGCATTCACGGCGATGAAACCGAGGTTGTAGACACCGGCGGCCATGATGTCGGCCTCGTTCGGGCGCTTGCCGTCGCGCGGCATCGGCGTGGTGGTGTGCGGCGTCAGTACCACGCCGTGCTCGGCGCTGTACTGCGCGGCTTCGCCGAGCGTGGAATACACGTAGATGTCGGGGTCGAGGTAGACGGCGACGTCGGCCCCGCGGTCGAGCAGCAGTTCGAGGGCCCACGGTTTCAGGGACGTACTCAACTCCGTGACGTCGTAGAGCAGGGCCATCCGCCCGAATTCCTCGGGATCGAGATTGAGATCCCGCGGCGTCAGGAACGTCGTGGCCGAGGCATCGTCGATTTCGCCCGGAAGGGCGTCGACGACGAGCGTGACGAACTCACAATCGGGGTTGTGGGCCCGGAACGACTCGGCTAACACCGCAGCGAACGGAAGATAGTTGCGCGCGACGATTGTTATCGCATGCATACACGGCCTTCGGTATCTGTCTACCCCGGATATGACCTTCGTAGACTAGACCGTGATCAGCTTTCATCGCCGGATGTGGAATGTTCGGCTCACACCGGCGTGACACCCGGCCCAGGTGGTACGGGGGCCCGTTCGGCCCGGCCGGGGGCCAGAACCGGCTTCAGTGGCGATATCGCCCAATGGTGCACCGTGACTTAACGTGCGCACACCGGTACCGGCTCAGCGCAGCATTCGACCGGCCGGCTACCTATCGCGCGCCGGGTGCGCGCTACGTATTGCCCAACCATGACCCGTGCGCTGCTTCTTCGCAGCCGCGGCGAGGCCCGGTAACTCCTACCGGTCGGCCCCTCGTCGCGGGCCGTTCTGCTGCGCCGACCGCTCCGTTCTTCCCCCTCAGGAGCAGCAACGTCATGACCACATCCTTCCCGCAACGCCCCAGCGGCATGCCCTGTCACCGCTACCGGCCGTTCCCGGCCGTCGACCTGCCCGACCGGCAGTGGCCCACCCGCACGATCACCGCGGCCCCGCGCTGGCTGTCCACCGACCTGCGCGACGGCAACCAGGCCCTGATCGACCCCATGAACGCCGCCCGTAAGCACGCCATGTTCGACCTGCTCGTCCGCATGGGCTACAAGGAGATCGAGGTCGGCTTCCCGGCCGCGAGCCAGACCGACTTCGACTTCGTCCGCAGCCTGATCGAGGGCGACCGGATCCCCGACGACGTCCGCATCTCGGTGTTGACCCAGGCCCGTGAGGAACTGATCGAACGCACGGTCACCTCGCTCGTCGGCGCCGACCAGGCCACCGTGCACATGTACAACGCGGCCGCCCCGGTGTTCCGCCGCGTCGTGTTCGGCTGGCCCGGCGACGGACGGGCGCAGTGCCGGGCGGTGGCCGTCGACGGGACGGCCGCCGTCATGAAGTTCGCCGACATCTACCTGCCCGGCACCGACTTCGGCTTCGAGTACTCCCCCGAGATCTTCATGGACACCGAACTGGACTTCAGCCTGGAGATCTGCGAGGCGGTGATGGACGCCTGGCAGCCGACGCCCGACCGCGAGATCGTCATCAACCTGCCCTGCACGGTCGAGCGGTCCACCCCGAACGTCTACGCCGACCAGATCGAGTGGATGAGCCGGCACTTCAGCCGGCGCGATTCGGTGGCACTGTCGGTGCACACCCACAACGACCGGGGCACGGCCACGGCCGACGCCGAACTGGCCGTGCTGGCCGGGGCCCAGCGCATCGAGGGCTGCCTGTTCGGCAACGGCGAGCGCTCCGGCAACGTCGACCTGGTCACGCTCGGGTTGAACCTGTACAGCCAGGGCATCGACCCGATGATCGACTTCAGCGACATCGACGAGATCCGCCGCACGGCCGAGTACTGCAACCGCATCGACGTGCACGAGCGCCACCCCTACGCCGGCGATCTGGTCTACACGTCGTTCAGCGGCTCGCACCAGGACGCGATCAAGAAGGGCTTCGACGACCTGGAGCGCTCGGCGCGCGAGGCCGGCAAGCCCGTGGGTGAGCTGCCGTGGCAGATCCCGTACCTGCCCATCGACCCCAAGGACGTCGGCCGCTCGTACGAGGCCGTGATCCGGGTGAACTCGCAGTCGGGCAAGGGCGGCGTCGCCTACATCATGAAGACCGACCACCATCTCGACCTTCCCCGCCGCCTCCAGATCGAGTTCAGCCACGTCATCCAGGCCCACACCGACGGCGAGGGCGGCGAGGTCGACGCGGCGCTGATGTGGCAGATCTTCGAGTCCGAGTACCTCGCGCCCGGTGACTTCGAACTCGTCCGATTCAGCTCGACCAGTGACGAGGGCATCGAGCGGGTGGCGACGACGGTGCGCGCGTTCGGCACCGAGCACACCCTCAACGGCGTCGGCAACGGCCCGATCGCGTCGTTCTGCGAGGCGCTCTCGGCTGTCGACCTCGGGCTGGGCGGGCTGCACGTGCGGGTGCTGGACTACGCCGAGCACGCCCTGACCGCAGGGCGGGACGCCGAGGCCGCGGCCTACCTCGAGATCGAGGTCGGCGACCGGGTGCTCTGGGGCGTCGGGATCAGCGAGTCGATCGTCCAGGCGTCGCTGCGCGGGGTCATCAGCGCCCTCAACCGGGCCGCCCGCAACCGCTGATCCGTCCTCCTCTCTCCCGCTTTGCACCTTTCCCGGCTGTAAAAAAGCGCCAATCGCAGCCGGGCAAGGTGCAAAGCTGCGACGATCTGCCGCGACAGGTTCGCCAAGCACGGACGCCTCAGGAGGGCGCATGACTCAGCCGGACGACCCGTTCCAGAAACAGCCGCCGGACCAGGGTGAGCAACCGCCGGCGCAACCGGCGCAACCGCCGCCGGGCGGGTACTCGGCCCCGCCGCCGCAGGGCGAATTCCCACCGCCGCCGCCGCCACCGGCCGGCCCGGGCGGCTACTCCGGACCGCCGCCGCAGGCCGGCTACGCGCCGCCGGCCCAGGGCGGCTACCCGCCGCCGCAGCAGGGCGGATACCAGCAGGCCGGCGGCTACCCACCTCAGGGTTACGCCGCCGCCCCGCCACCCACGCAGGCCTACGGCACGCCGCCGGCGCTGCCGCCGCTGCCGCCCGGGACCCAGCTGGCCACCGCGGGCAAGCGCATCGGTACCTATCTGCTCGAGCTCGTGCTCGTCATCGTGACGTTGTTCATCGGCTACATCGTGTGGACGCTGATCGTCTGGGCCCGAGGCCAGACGCCGGGCAAGCAGGTCATGAAGCTGCGCATCTATCACCTGCAGAGCCAGCGCGCCGCCACCTGGGGACAGATGTTCGTCCGTCAGTTCGTCGGCGGCATCGTCAACGGCATCCTCTACATCGGGTTCATCCTGTCCGTGGTGTTCCTGTTCACCGACCCGTTGCGCCGCACCGTCCCCGACCGGATCGCCGGGACGATCGAGCTCGACGACCCGAACCAGGTGCTCGCGCCGCGCAAGTAGGCCCCGACGACCCGACCAGGCCCGTTCGCCGCGTCACTGGACGAACGGGCCTGGTTCGTTGTTGGGCGGCAGCGGGCCCGGTTCGGGCCAGACCCGCGGGTTGTCGCTGGGCCAGGGCCGGGGGCGCACTGCGTCACGGGCGGCCGACACGTGCTCGGCCGCCCGGGCCACGGGGTCCGGACCGCGACGCCCCCGCCGCAGCGCCACACCGGCCAGCAGTGCGATCAGCGCCAGCAGCCCGCCCGCGGCGACGGCCAGGCCACCCAGCACCTGGGGCACCAGCAGCCGCGGCGCCGTCCCGATCGAGAACCGCCCGAGTGACGTGCGGGCGGCGAAGGCCTGCGGCGGAGGCGCGGCCCGGCCGGCTCGGGCGAAGGCCTGGGCCCGGGCCTGGAACGGGGCGGCCGCGGTGTACACCGGATCGGGGGCGCCGGCGGCAACGGCCCCGGTCACGGCGCGATACGCGTTGAGCACCCCATAGCCGATGCGCGGGTCGCGGCTCGTCCGGTGCTGGTCCAGCGTGGCCAGCACCCGGGCCACGACCTGGCGCCCGGTCAGCCGCGGGTACTTCGACCAGACCAGGGCCACGACCGCCGACGCGATCGCGGTGGCCTGGCTGGTGCCGTCGCCGGCGTAGGCCGAGCCCGCGACCCGGCTCAGCGACGCGACGTCGACGCCGGGCGCGCCGAGCGTGAGGTAGCGGTGCCGCGACGAGAAGGGCGCGGCCACACCGCTCTGGTCGACGGCACCGACCGCGACCACGCCCAGGCACACGCCCGGTTCCTCGACCGCGTTCGTGCTCAGACCGTTGTTACCGGCGGCCGCGAGCACGACGGCACCCCGGTTCAGCGCGTAGTAGATCGCCGCCTGCTCGGCCGCCGGGCACGGCACCTTGTCGGTGGACGGGTTGCGGGCGCCGCCGAGCGACATGCTGATGACCTTGCCGCCGTGGTCGACGGCCCAACGGATGGCCTCGGCCAGGTGATCGTCGGACGACGCGTCGGTGGTGCCGGTGAGCGGCAGGGCGATGGGCAGCAGCTTGGCGCCCGGGGCCAGCCCGGTGATGCCCAGCAACCCCTGGCTGCCGACCATGATCGAGGCCATCGCGGTCCCGTGGCCGAAGGCCTGGATGTCGCGGTCGACCCGGCCGTCGCCGGACCGGCCGAAGTCCTGGCCCGGCAGCACCTTGCCCGCGAGCTCGGGCAGGGCCGCATTGACGCCGGTATCGAGTTCGGCGATGGTCATGCCCTGCCCGGTGACGCCGCGCTGCCACAGTTGCTGGATGTGCCAGCTGTCGAACCAGTACTCGGGCGCGTTCGGCGGGCCGGGCGCCGCCTGCGCCGCTGGGGCGACGGCCACGACGAGCAGTCCGGCCAGGGTCGCTGCCGCCACCCGGACCAGGCGCCGGTGTGTCCTGGTCATCCGCCGGCCTCGGTCCAGGTGACGGTGAGCGGGGCGGTCGGGTAGGCGCTGGCGTGCAGCGGCAGCGAGACCGGGCCGGCCTTGGTGCTCGGTTGGTTCTCGAAGTCGAGCGCGGTGTAGTGGCCGTCGAGGACTAGCCGGGCGGAGATCGTGATGAGGCCGCGGGCCGTCGACGCCAGCGCGATCCTCAGTGCCCGTCGCAGATCGCCAGCGTTGAACGACGCCCGCAGGGTGCCGGGCACGGCCCGGTCGGATGACACCGGGCAGCGCGGGTCGGCCCGAGGGCCGCCGGCCAGGCAGCTGCGCAGTGCGGCCACCACGGCCGTCTCGACTGCCGCTCGGCCCGGTGCCGTGACCTGGACGCTCAGGTCGGTCTCGTCCGGAGCCGACAGGGCCACGCTGCGCGTCGCCGGGGCCAGCTGCAGGTAGGGCGTGTCGAACGTGATCGGGACGGCGCCCGGAAAGAGGAGCAGGTCGCCGTCGGGCACCGCGCCGCCGAGGACGGTGGCCCGGTCCTGGGCCTCGTCCAGGCTGAGCTGGGTGGCGGCCGCGGTGCGGGCCAGTCGCCACGAGCCGTGGCGGCGCAGGACGGGCACGTCGTCGGACACCGTGCGCGACCCGTCGGCGAAGGCGAGGTCGTAGCGCACGCCCACGTTCGCCGTGTCGCCCGAGCGCTGCACGCCGGTGATGTGCACGTGCCGGATCGGCGCGAGCTTGCGTTGGACGGCCAGCACCTTCGAGGTCAGCAACTCGTGCGGGCCGGCCGGCAGGTCACCGAAACCCAGCGCAGCCGGGGCGCTGCCCCGGGCCAGGGCGGCGAAGTAGCCCTTGACGGCACCGTCCGGCCCGGCGGTGGCGGCATAGGTCACGTAGGCGTACGCGCTGCCGCCGACCAGCGCCAGCAACGACGCGACGACCGCGGACCAGAACAGTCCGCGGTGGCGCGGCACCGTCCGGTCGGCCATCGCCGCTCAGTCCACCCGGCGGCGCCCGGAGAAGGCCCGGCCCAGGGTGACCTCGTCCGCGTACTCGAGGTCGCCGCCGACCGGCAGCCCGCTGGCCAGCCGGCTGACGGTCAGGCCCATCGGGGCGATGAGCCGGGCCAGGTAGGTCGCCGTGGCCTCACCCTCGAGGTTGGGATCAGTGGCCAGGATGAGCTCGGTGACGACGCCGTCGCGCAGCCGGGCCAGCAGCTCGCGGATGCGCAGGTCATCCGGGCCGACGCCGTCGATCGGGCTGATCGCCCCGCCGAGCACGTGGTAGCGGCCGCGGAACTCGCGGGTGCGCTCGACGGCCAGGACGTCCTTGGGCTCCTCGACCACGCAGATCACGGTGGCGTCGCGGCGGTCGTCGGTGCAGATGCGGCACTGCTCGGACTCGGCCACGTTGCCGCAGATCGAGCAGAACTTGACGTCGTTCTTGACCCGCACCAGCGTGCTGGCCAGCCGCTCGACGTCGCCGGATTCCGACGCGAGCAGGTGGAAGGCGATGCGCTGCGCACTCTTGGGCCCGACGCCGGGCAGCCGGCCGAGCTCGTCGATGAGGTCCTGGACCGCGCCTTCGTACATCATCGCCGGTCGACCCGCCCGGGTCGGTTCACAGGCCGGGCAGCCCGAGGCCGCCGAGGTCGGCCCCGCCGGCCAGCGGGCCCATCTTGTCGGCGGCGATCTCGCCCACCTCCCGGGCGGCGTCGCGCACCGCGGCGACGATGAGGTCCTGCAGGGTCTCGACGTCGTCGGGGTCGACGGCCTTGGGGTCGATGGTGAGTGCCGTGAGCTCGCCCGAGCCGCGCATCGTGGCGCTGACCAGGCCGCCGCCGGCGTGCCCGGTGACCTCGGTCGCGGCCAGCTCCGCCTGCGCCGCCGCGAGCTGCTCCTGCATCTTCTGGGCTTGCTTCATCAGCTGCGCCATGTTCGGCTGGCCGCCGAACCCACCACCATGCGAACTCAAGACTGTGCTCCTCACCTGCACCGGGGCCTTCAGGGTAGCCGTCCGTCCCGGGCCGGGGTCGGGGCAACGGGCGGCGCGCGGGTGGGGGCCCGCGGTGTGCGAGGGTGACCGGCATGCGCCGCACCGCCGTCCTGGTTGCCCTCGGCTGCGGCCTGCTGGCCGGCTGCACGTCGACCCAGACCGGCACCGGTTCGACTGCCCCGACCTCGCCCGCGGCGCCGTCCAGCCCAGCGGCCACGCCGACCACGTCCGCGCGGGCAATTCGGCCGGCGACGACCCACCCGGCCGCGCCGCCGACCCACCCGGCCCGCACCCGGCCCGCCGGGCCGACGGTGTCGTTCCCGCCCGGCTCGGGGCCGGTGGTCGCCCTCAACCCGGGCCATAACGGCGGCAATGCGGCCGACCCGGCCGCGATCAACCGCCTGGTGCCGGCCGACCGGCACGGTGGCCGCAAGGCCTGCGACACGACCGGCACGAACACCGACGCGGGTTACTCCGAGCACGCGTTCAACTGGGACGTGACGCTGCGGGTCCGCGACCTGCTCCGCGCCCACGGGGTGCGCGTGGTGCTGACCCGGCCGAACGACACCGGCGTCGGGCCGTGCGTCGACGCCCGGGCCGCGGTCGGCAACCAGCCCGGCGTGGCCGCGGTCATCTCCATCCACGCCGACGGCGCCGCGGCGTCGGGCCACGGTTTCCACGTGTGCGAGGACAGCCGGCCCCCGGCCGGTGCCGCGGTTGCGGCCAGCTCTCATCGGCTGACGGTCGCCGTGCACGACGCGCTGCTGCACGGCTCGGGACTGACGACGTCCACCTATCTCGGCTCGAACGGCTACTTCCCGAGATCCGACCTGGCCGGGCTCAACCTGGCCACCCGGCCGTCGACGTTCCTGGAACTCGGCAACATGCGCAATGCCGGCGATGCCGCGCTGCAGACCTCCGCGGCCGGGCGGCAACGGATCGCCGCCGCGGTCGCGGCCGGCATCCTGGCCTACCTCGGGGGGCATTGATGAACGACTTCGCCGATCGGGACGGCGCGGCCCTGGTGCTGGGCGCGAGCGGCGGGCTGGGCACGGCCATCGCCGCACTGCTGGCCGAGCGGGGCAGCCGGCTGGCGCTGACCTTCCGCCGTCCGTCCTCGGCCCTGGACGGTCTGGTCGGCGGGGCGAGCGGGTCGCGCAGCTACCAGTTGGACCTGGTCGACGCCGTGGCCTGTGCCGAGGTCGTCGAGGCAGTGGCCGCCGACTTCGGGGCGATCCACACCGTGGTCTACGCGGCCGGGCCGCACGTGCCGATGGTGCACCTGAGCCGGGTCGCGCCGACCCAGTTCACCGAGCAATTGGTGGGCGACGCGGGCGCGTTCTTCAACGCCGTGTCGGCCGCCGTGCCGCACCTGCGCCGCAGCCGGGGCAGCGTGGTCGCGGTGACCACCGCGGCGACGAGCCGGTTCCCGGTGCGGGACGGGTTGTCGTCGGCGCCGAAGTCGGCGATCGAGGCGCTGGTGCGCGGGCTGGCCGCGGAGGAGGGCCGCTTCGGGGTGCGGGCCAACTGCGTGGGTCCGGGCATGCTCAGCGACGGCATGGCCCAGCGCCTGATCGGGTCCGGCGACCTGGACGAGCGGGCACTGGCGGTGGCCCGGGGCAACATCCCGCTGCGACGCTTCGGCACGGCCGTCGACGTGGCCGAGGCCGTGTGCTTCCTTGCCTCGGACCGGGCCGGGTTCGTCACCGGCCAGAAGCTGGACGTCGACGGCGGCTACGGCGTCTGACCTGAGGCGACGCCGGCTCAGGATTCGTCGACGGGGCGGGCGCCGAGTTGGTCCTGCAGGAGGCGTAGTGCCTCGGTCTCGGGATCGACCGTGGCGACCGGCGGGCCGGCTGGGTCGAGGTCGGTGTCGTCGCGGGGGTCCAGGTCGGGCGGCGGAGTCGGCGCGGCGGCCGCGGCCGGCTGGCCGCCCGTCGCCCCCGACCCGTCGACCGTGACCCGCCAGCTGCCGCCGACGACCTTGGTCAGCGCCGTGCGCAGCATCGAGGTGTTGCTCTCCTCGGAGAGCATCTTGGCCAGGGCGGCCGGCGCGGCCAGCGTGATCAGATCGCCGGCGGCCGCGATCACCTGGGCGTTGTCGAGCAGGGCCCGGGTGCGGCGGCTGGACTGCTTGACCACGTCGAGCACCTCGGGCCAGAGCCGGCGCAGGGCCGCGGCGTCGAGTTCGCCCGGCGCGCTCGCGGCCACCGGAGCCGACGCCGCGGGTTCCGGCGGCGTTGCGGCCGGGGCGGTCGGGGCGGTCGGGGCGGTCGGGGCGGTCGGACCTTCGCCGGGGGGACCTTGGCCGCCGCGGCGGCCTTGGCCGCGGGCGGCGGGCTTGGCCGCGGGGGCCGACGCCGACTTGGCCGCGCGGCCCGGGCTCGACGTCGGTGCGGGCACGGACGACGGTTCGGACCCGCCCGCGGCCGGCGGCGCGGTGGGCCACGGTTCGCGGGACGGCTCCGCTGCGGGTGCAGCCGCGGCCGGCCGCGCCGGTGGCGGGCCGGCCATGGCCAGCTGGTCGGCCGAGTCAGCCGCCGCGGCCGGCTCAGCCGTCGCCGCCGCACTCGGTGCCGCCGCGGAGTACCGGCGCTCCAGCCGTTCGAGGCGCTGCAGCAGCGCGGCCGAGTCGGTGGCCGCGTCGGGCAGTTGCATGCGCGCGCACAGCAACTCGAGCACCAGCCGCGGCGAGGTGGTGCCCCGCATCTCGATGAGCGCGGTGTGCACGATCTCGGCGTAGCGGGTGACCGTGGCGCCGCCGAGCCGCAGGGCCTGATCGGTCATGTGGGTGACCGCGTCCTGGGGCGCGTCGATCAGCCCGCGGGTGGCGGCGTCGGGCACGGCGTCGAGCAGGATCAGGTCGCGGAAGCGGTCGAGCAGGTCGGCGGCGAACCGCCGGGGGTCGTGGCCGGCCTCGACCACGCGCTCGACCGTGCCGTAGACGGCCGGGGCGTCGCCGGCGGCCAGCGCGTCGACCATGTCGTCGAGCAGCGCGCCGTCGGTGACCCCGAGCAGGCCGACGGCCTGGGCGTAGGTGATGCCGTCGGACCCGGCCCCGGCCAGCAGCTGGTCGAGGATGGACAGCGAGTCACGGGCCGAGCCGCCGCCGGCCCGCACGACCAGCGGCAGCACCGCGGGCTCGACGGTCATGGCCTCGGCCGCGCAGATGGCCTCGAGGTGCGCGCGCATCGCGCCCGGAGGGATCAGCCGGAACGGGTAGTGGTGCGTCCGCGAGCGGATCGTCGTCAGCACCTTGTCGGGCTCGGTGGTGGCGAAGACGAAGACCAGGAAGTCGGGTGGTTCCTCGACGAGCTTGAGCAGGGCGTTGAAGCCCTGCGTGGTGACCATGTGCGCCTCGTCGATGATGTAGACCTTGTAGCGGTCGCGGACGGGCGCGAAGAAGGCCCGCTCGCGCAGATCGCGGGCGTCGTCGACGCCGCCGTGGCTGGCCGCGTCGATCTCGATGACGTCGATGGAGCCCGGGCCGTTGGGCGCGAGTTCGATGCAGGAGTCGCAGACGCCGCACGGGTCGGGCGTCGGGCCCTGGATGCAGTTGAGCGAGCGGGCCAGGATGCGGGCGCTGGAGGTCTTACCGCAGCCGCGCGGGCCGCTGAACAGGTAGGCGTGGTTGATGCGGCCGTTGGCCAGGGCGTGCCGCAGCGGTTCGGTGACGTGCTCCTGACCGATGACCTCGGCGAATGTCGCCGATCGGTACTTGCGATAGAGGGCAAGGTTTTCGCCCGAGTTCGCCGTCACCAGACGACCCTAACGACCGGCACCGACACCCGGCGACCCCGGTGCCGCCGCCGTCATCGCGAGACGAGGCCCGGGACGGGGCTGGGACAAGGAAGGACCCCCCGCGCACCCGCCAGAGCCTGCTTATCCTTGCTGCCTTCCGGCCCTGGGGAGGTTCGTAGGGTGAGCGCCGCACGGGGGGTCGAGGCCCAAGTCTACGGGAGGGGGTGGTCGGCCCGAGCTGCCGCTGCCCCGTATCCTCGTCCGCGGAGGATTCGCCTAGTGGCCTATGGCGCTCGCTTGGAAAGCGGGTTGGGAGAAATCCCTCAGGGGTTCAAATCCCCTATCCTCCGCCAACGGACCGCGGCCCCGATCGATCACCTGGTCGGGCCCGGATCTGCCTGCGCGGCAGGTACCCGAACGGGTCAACCTGGGCTTAACATTCTCCTGTCGCGCCGGCCCCGCCCCTCGACGTGCCTCGGCTCAGCCGGACGCGGTCGGTGCACACCGTCATGGTGACGAGGGGGGACACGTGATGGGGCACGCATCCGTTCGCGGGCCACGCCGGACCTGGTTCGCCATCGGGGCCACCCTCGTCATCCTCGCGATCGCCGGACTCGCCGGCTGCACCGCGAGCGGAAGCGGCAGCCCGAGCGGCGGCGGCGCCTCGAGCACGGCCGCCGAGCCCGCATCGAGCTCGCCCGAGCCGAGTCCGTCCGAGTCGCCCACGCCAAGCGATTCGCTGGCCGCCTTCGCCGACACCTGCCAGCGCGACGTCGAGCAGGTCGCGTCCGGCAAGTTGCAGTACAACCCGCGGCTGACCGGGCGGCCCGGCCAGCCGCAGACCTACGACGCGGCCATCGTGCTCACGGGCGCTCAGCCCACGCCGACGGCCATCATCACCGGCCCCAACCCGACGTCATCCTCGATCAGCGTCGAGTGCCGGGTCGGGGCCCGGCTGCTGCCGGTCGGCGACGGCATCGCGGTCGCGCACGATCCGGACGCCGACCCGGGCGGCTGGCTGTACGAGCAGTTCGCCGCGACGCCCGCGGGCGAGTTGCAATGGCACTGGACGGTGACGCCACACAAGCTCGGGACGCAGCGGCTCACCCTGCAGTTGCGCCCAGCCGTGGCCGGGGCGACCGGCGGGCCGATCATCTCGTCAGCGGTGTTGGGCTTCACCACGACGGTCACGGTGAAGGGCACGGCCGTCCAACGCGCGGCCAACACGGCCAAGGGACTGGCCGCCGGATGGGAGGTGGCCATCGGCATCCTGGCCGCGGTGCTGACGGCGACGACCGCCCTGCTGGTCGCCTCGGCCAAGTTCCGCGATGCGCTGCGCTCGCTGCTGAGCCGGGGTCCGCAGCCGACGGCTGGGCCGAACACTAGCTCCGAGGGGCGACGACCGCGGCGGTCCGCTCGGCGCCGACGGGAGTGAGCGGGATGGCCAGCAGCGGGAAGACGGCGACCACGACGAAACCGAGCGGGTAGCGAGTGTCGCCGATGACGCCGGCCAGCAGCGGCGCCGTGGCGACGGCGGCCACGTTCTGCAGCGTGTTCTGCACGCCGAGCGCCCGCCCCGACCATTCGGTGCCGGCCAGTTCGGCCACCGCCGTGTAGCCCAGGCCGTTGTCGGCGACGGTGATGACGGCGCCCAACGCGAAGGCGGCGATGATCCACACCGCGTGCAGCACCGCGCCGAGGGCGAGCAGCCCCATCAGCCCGGCGCTGAGCGCGGCCAACTGCCGCATCGGGGTCAGCCGGCTGCGCACCCGGTCGGACCACACGCCGCTGGCGATGCGGCCCGCGGCCCCGGCGACCTGGAAGCCGAAGACGAGCCGCCCGGCCGCGGCCACGTCCCAGTGCCGCTGGCCGACGAGGTAGACCAGCGTGAACGTGGCCACCGCGAACTGCGGCACGACCAGCAGCGAACTGGCCGCGTGGATCCGGCCCAGGTGCCACGAGCCGCGGTACGGCGAACCGGCCCGCGGCGCCCCCGCGGTGCGGGCGGCGCGGGCCGGGTCGGCCACGATGATCAGGACAGCCGCCGCCGAGGCCGCGCACAACGCGGCCGGGAACAGCAGTGCGACGTGGGCGCCGTGGGCCCGGGCCAGCGACGGCAGGGCCAGGGCAGCAATGGCCACGCCCAGCGGCTGGGCTGTCTGCCGGGTGCCCATGGCCAGGCCACGTTCGTGGACGGGGAACCAGCCCATGACCATCCGGCCGCTGGCGGCGTTGACCGACGCGCCCGCGGCCCCGGCCAGCGCCAGCAGGACGGCCAGCGCAGCCGGCCCGTGCACCGCGGCGGCCCCGACGAGCAGCACCGCCGCCGCCGCGACCCCGGACGCGATGACGACCTTCTCGCCGTACCGGTCGGCGGCCGCGCCCCAGGCGATCAGGGTCAGCAGCAAGCCGGCCATCGGGGCCGAGACGATGACGCTCGCACCGAGCAGGCTGAGGTGCTCGTCGCTGCGCAGTGCCGGGATGAGCATCGGGATGCCATAGAGAAAGCTGCAGGTGGAGGCCTGGGCCAGCGTGCCGACGGCCAGGATCGCCCACCGCCGCCCGTTCGCCATGACAACAGCTTAATCAAGCGTCCCAGGAGCCGAGATAGTTATCTCGAAGAATGAGACGGAGCGGTCAGGACGGTAGGACGAACTCGGCCACCGCCGCGGCGAACCGGTCGGCGTTGCGGCGGTGCGGCTCATGCCCCCGCCCCGGGAACACCTCGAGCCGGCTGCCGGGCAGGTGGGCCCGCGCGGCGTGGGCGTGCGCGACCGGGATCACGCCGTCGCCCTCGGACCAGACCAGCAGCGTGGGCACGTGTTCGGCCAGGTACTGCATCTCGATGAACGAGCCCCGCTGCCCCGACGGCGCGATCACTCCGCGCAGCGCGGCGAAGAACGCGGCCCGCCCGTCGGCCGGAACCAGGGCCCGCCGAGCCCGGCGCAGGTTGGCCACATTGGCCGGCGTCAGCCGCAGGGCCCGATGCAGGGCGGGACGTCGGTACAGCCGGACCAGCCACGGCCGCAGAGCCGCTGCCAGCACCAGCGGCGCTCCGGGCAGCGCGGCCGCCCGCAGCACCGGGTGCACCTCGCGCCCGAGCCCACCGGCGGAGACCAGGATGAGCCGCTCGACCCGCTGCGGGTAGTGGTACCCGAAGTGGACGGCGATCGCGCCACCGAGCGAGTGCCCGCCGACGGTGGCCCGCTCGACGCCGATGGCACCCAGGAACGCGTCCAGCGACGCGGCGAAGTCGTCGAGCAGATACCGGCCCGCGGGCCGCTCCGAGCGCCCGTGCCCCAACAGGTCGAGCGCGATCACCCGTACCCCGCGCTCGGCCAGCGGTTCGATGGCGCGGTCCCAGGTGTCGCTGTCCGAGGCCAGTCCGTGGATGAGCACGACCACCGGGCCGGCGGCGGGACCGGCCTCCTGGTAGGCCAGCCGATGCCCCCCGGCGAGGACCGACTTATGCGCGACGGACACGCCATCCGACGCTACGGCAGGTCAACGCGGGGTAGGACAGCCCCGATCCGGGCATGCTGCGGAGGACGAACAGGAGAGATTCCGGTGGCCAATCCCGCTAGAGCGACCATCGCCGCGATCAGCGAGCTGTACGAGGACGCCGAACGGTGCGCCAAGTCGGCCGGGCTGGTTTACGTGGCGACGGACGAGCCGGGCATCGCCCGCCTGCGCCGGGGCCGCGGGTTCAGCTACCGCGAGGCCGACGGCAGCAGCATCAGCGCGGCTGACGTCCGGGCCCGCATCACCGAACTGGCCATCCCACCGGCCTGGCGCAACGTCTGGATCTGCCCCTCGCCCGACGGTCACATCCTGGCCACCGGCGAGGACGACCGCGGCCGCAAGCAGTACCTCTACCACCCCAAGTGGCGGGCCTTGCGCGACCTGCTGAACTCCTACCGCCTCATCGTGGTCGCCGAGCAGTTGCCGACGATCCGCGCCCACGTCAGCACGCAACTGCGCCGCCGCACGTTCGACCGCGACCGGGTGCTGGCCGCGATGGTGCGCATCGTCGACTCCTCCGGCATCCGCATCGGCAGCGAGGTCTACGCCGAGGAGAACGAGAGCTTCGGCCTGTCCACGCTGACCCGGCGGCACGTCGCCGTCCGCGGCCCCCGCACCGAGTTCGACTTCCCGGCCAAATCGGGCAAGCGGGCCCGCATCGAACTGCACGACGCCCAGGTGGCCAGCGTGGTTCGGCAGCTGGCCGAGCAACGCCGGCGCCGGCTGTTCACGGTCGACGGCAAGCCGATCGACGCGGCCGAGGTGAACGAGCTGCTGCACAACCTCACCGGCGAGCACATCACGGCCAAGGACTTCCGCACCTGGCGCGGCACCCGGGTCGCCTTCAACTACCTGCGCACGCACCGCGAGGACGAGCCGGACACCGCCGTCCTGGCCGCGGTCGACCGGGCCGCGGACGAACTGCGCAACACCCGCGCAGTGGCCCGCGACCACTACATCCACCCGCACCTGCTGCAGACGTTCACGGCCGGCACGTTCGGTGGCTACCTCAGGACGGCCCGGCGCCGGCCGCGGCCCCTGCTGGATCCGGACGAACAGTCACTGCTGGCGTTCCTGCGGGTGCTTTTGGCACACGAGTACGACAACAGCTGACTCGTGCGCTCAGGCCGCTTCGGTGCTGTGCTTGCCGGCCGGCTTGTCCGCGGTCTCGGAATCGGCCACCGGGGCGCCGGCGGCGGCCGGCTCGATGCCCGCCGCCTCCCGGCGGGCCTGGGCGATCACGTCGACGTCCAGGCCGAGGATGTCCAGCAGCAACCGGCAGTCGTCGACCCCGTGCGAGCTGGCCGCGACGACCAGGACGGCCTTGCGCTGCCAGTCGGAATGAAGCTCCTCGTCGGCTTCCATCCGCGCCACATCGGTCGCCGAAATCGGCGTGCCGTCCATTGCGATAGCCCCGATCCGTCCAGTCATGCGACGACTCTTCCCCGATCGGGGCGGTTTCAAACGGGTGTGAGGTCAGTCCGGGGGCAGCCGGGCCACCGACCCGAAGAAGTCGTCGATCCGCTTGACGACCCCGGCGAAGTCGTCGAAATCGACGGGCTTGGAGACGTAGACGTTGGCATGCAGGTCATAGCTCTTGGTGATGTCCTCGACGGCCACGGACGTGGTCAGCACGACCACCGGGATCCGGCGCAGGGCCTCGTCGGCCTTGAGCTCGGCCAGCACCTCGTGCCCGGTCATCCGGGGCAGGTTCAGATCGAGCAGGATGAGATCGGGCCGCTCGACCTCGGCGTACTCGCCTTCTTTGCGCAGGTAAGCCATCGCCTGGACGCCGTCACTGACCACGTCGAGGTGGGTGGTCAGCTTGCTGGCCAGCAAAGCTTCCTGGGCGATGAGCACGTCGCCGGGGTCGTCCTCGACCAACAGAACGCCGAGCGAACGGGTGGCGGCGGCGTCAACGCTCACGTGTGAACTTCTTCCGGGAGGGTGAATCGGAACGTAGCACCTGTGGCCGAATAGTCAGAATCGAGCCAGATTCGGCCGCCGTGAAATTCGACGATCTTGCGGCACAGGGCCAGCCCGATACCGGTACCGCCATACTCGTCGCGCAGGTGCAGGCGCTGGAAGATGGCAAAGATCCGCTCGGCGTACTGGGGTTGGATACCGATGCCGTTGTCGGTCACCGTGAACAGCCAGCCGTCCTCGGCTCGGTCCGCCGAAATCGTCACTCGTGGCGGCTCGGTGCCGCGATACTTCACGGCATTGCCGACGAGGTTGGCCAGCAGCGCGTCGAGCAGGGCCGGCGAGCCAGGCACGGTCGGCAGCCCGTCGTAGCTGATCACGGCGTCCGAAGCCGCGATCTCGTCGCTCAACTCGGCGACCACGCTGTCCATCACCGCCGAGAGGTCGACCTCGACGAAGCCCTCGGTGGTGCGCCCGACCCGCGAGAAGCCGAGCAGGTCGTTGATCAAGGTCTGCATCCGCTTCGCCCCGTCGACGGCGAAGTCGATGTACTGGCGGGCCTTCTCGTCGAGCTGCGAGCTGTACTGGCGCTCGAGCAGCTGGCAGAAGTTGGACACCTTGCGCAGCGGCTCGGACAGGTCGTGCGAGGCCACGTACGCGAACTGCTCCAGGTCGTCGTTCGATCGGCTCAACTCGGCACTGCGGGCGACCAGTTCCGCGCGCGCCGCTTCGGCCCGGTGCAGTTCGTCGGCCACGCGCTGGCGCATCAGTTCCACGTCGCGGCCGAGAAAGACGAACTCGGGCGGACCCCAGACCGCGATCGGCCGGTTGAGGTCACCCTCGGTGAGGTCGCGGGTCTGCTCGGCCAGGCGCTCGACCGGGATCAGTACCCACCGGTGCAGGCCGCGCCACAGGAACAGGCCGGCCAGCGCGATCAGCGCGGCCGCCGTCGCGAGCGCGGCGATCGTCAGTGCCCGGGCGTGCTGGCGGCTGCCCTGGGCCCGCTCACTCAACGTGTGGACGGCCGAGCTGAGCGCCGTACCGCGGGCGCGGATGACGTCGAAGCGGGCCTTGCCCTCGTCGTTGTCGACCTGGCTACGGGCCCGCGGGTCCTTGGCCTGCACCAGGGCGATGAGCGGCAGGGCCGTCCGGGTCCGCCAGTCGTCGACCGCCTGCTGGAACGAGCGAAGCCGCGCCAGCGCGCCGGCATGCCCGCGCAGGTCGTGTTGCAGCAGGGCGAGATCGGCCGCCTCCTTGCTGCTGTACTGCGAGAACGGCTGCAGGAACTCGGGGCGGCTGCTGAGGGCGAAACCGCGGATCCCGGTCTCCTGGTTGACCAGGTCGGCAACCAGGGCCTGACTCGTGGCCGCGGCCGGCTCCCAGCGGTCGATGACCTCCTGGCCGCGATCGGCGAAGTTGACCAGCGAGCTGGCCGTCACCGCCGTCAGCACGACGAGCAGGACGGCGACGAGGCCGAACGCCGCGGCCACTCGGCGCCGGAGGCTCCACAATCGCACGGAGGGGACGACCGCGCGGGCGTGCGCCGAGCTCATCGCTCCGGGCTCGGCCGAGTCGTGATGACCACGACCGCGGTGTCGTCGACCGACTGGTTCGGTGCGCTGGCCACGATCGTCGGGATCCACGATCCCGGGCTGCCGCCGTCGGCCGCGCACGTGGTCACCGCGTCGACGAGCTCGCCTATGCCCAGATCGCGGTCGCCGACCTGCTTCGCGTACGCGTCGAGCAACCCGTCGGTGTAGAGGATCAGGGCCGAGCCGGGATCGAGCGTGGCCTGCGTCTCGGGCCAGTCGGGGAGTCGGATGCCCGCGGCCACCGCCCCCGGCGGCTCGACGCCGAGCGGCGGTCCCACCGTGACGTCGAGATACGTCGTCTTGCCGTGGGCAGTGCGTAGCGGCGCCGGGTGACCGGCCACCCGCATCGTGACCGACGCGCTCTCGACATCGATGGTGAGGTCGCACGCGGTGACGAACCCGGCGTGGCCCTCGTTCTCGGCCCGGAGCAGGGTGGCGAGGGTGGGCAGGATCTGCTCGTCGAACGCGCCGGCCAGCACCAGCGTGCGCCAGGCCACCCGCAGGTGGACGCCGAGCGCGGCCTCGTCCGGGCCGTGGCCCATGACGTCACCGATGACGGCCCGGATCACGCCGTCGCGGATCTCGATGACGTCGAAGAAGTCGCCGCCCAGCACGGCGAGGTTGCGCCCGGGCTGGTAATAGGTGAAGCACGCGACGGCGTCGGTGCGCAGCAACGGCGTGGGCAGCAGGCCCCGTTCGAGGCGGGCCTGTTCGGCGGAACTCAGCCGCGCGTCGCGCAGTTGCTGGGTGGTGCGCTGGGCCCGCTTGCGCTCGACCGCGTACCGGATCGAACGCACCAGCAGGTCGGGGGTGATGTCGTCCTTGACCAGGTAGTCCTGGGCGCCGATGGCCATGGCGTCGACCCCGCTGGGATCGTGGCGGCCGGTCAGCACGATGACGGGCGTATCGGGCGAGGCCTCGACCATTGTGAGCAGGGCGCTGAGTCCTTCGGCATCCGGAAGCCCGAGATCGAGCAGCACGCAGGTGGTCTGCTCGTCGAGCAACTCGCCCGCGGCGGCCAAGGTGCGGGCCCAGGTCACCGAACTCGACGCGATCCCGGCCTGCTCGAGGTTGGCCCGCACCAGCACCGCGTCGCCGTGGTCGTCCTCGACCAACAGGATGGCGTGGTCGGTGGATGCCCGGTCGCCACCTGACCCGCCCATCAACCGTCTCCTGTCACGCCTTTCGACCGTGTAGTCGCACCGAACCCTACTCGGCACAGGGTTTCCGCCCTGGACGAAACGGCCTTCTGCTCCTGGGCTTCCTCCGCCCGGCCCGGACGCGCCGGTGGGTGGAGTTCGGCCCTATCCCTTGACCGAGCCCTGTAACAACGCGGTGACGAAGCGACGCTGGAAGATCGACGAAGACGATCAGGGTCGGCGCGAGGATCAGCAGCGAGCCGGCGCACAACAACGGGATGTCGGTCCCCCACTGGCCCTGGAAGGCGCCCAGCGCACCGGCCATCGTGCGCTTGGCCGGATCGTCGACCAACACGATCGCGAGCAGGAACTGGTTCCACGTCCAGAGGAACAGCAGGATCGCCGAGCGAGGAGATCGCCGGCGTCGCCAGCGGCACGTGAATGCGCCAGAACAGCTGCCAGGTGTTCGCACCGTCGATGCGGGCCGCCTCGGAAACGTCGTCGGGCACGTTGACGAAGTGCGCGCGCATCCAGAGCACGGAGAACGGCATGAACAGCCCGATGAGCGGCAGGATGATCGCCCATCTCGTATTCAGCAGCCCGATGTCGCGGACCTGGTAGTACAGCGGGGTGATGATGCCCTCGAAGGGCAGCGTCAAGCCGAGGAGGAACACCAGGAAGCCGGCTCGATGCCCGGGCATGCGCAGGTGGCCGAAGGCAAAGCCGGCCATCGTCCCGATCACCAGCGACACCGGCACCACGCCGATGCACGATCAGCACGCTCGACCACAGCAGTTGCCCATGTGGGCGACGCGAAAGGCGTCGGTGAAGTTCTTCCACTGCGGATGGCTCGGCCAGTCGATGCCGGACGGGTAGGTGCCGGCGGGATGCAGGGCCGTCACGAACAGGCTGATGAACGGGATCAGCGTGGCGGCCATCAGGAGCAGGAGCAGCACTCGACCCGTCCAGGCCTCCCGGCGAGACGACGATCATCATTGCGAACCGTCCCGGTGAGCCACTGGATGGGAACCACGACGAGCAGGACGAGGAGCATGAGGGCCACGGCCAGCGCCGAGGCCATGCCGACCTGACGCTCGGAGAAGGCCAGGTAGTAGATCTCCAGACCCGGCACCATCGTCGAGTTGCCCGGACCGCCCTGGGTCGAGATGTAGATGATGTCGAAGCTGGCCAGGGCGGAGATGACGGTGACGTGACGCAGACACCGATTTCCTGCCGCAGGCTCGGCAGGGTGATCGCGAAGAACTCGCGCAGCGGTCCGGCGCCGTCCAGGCGGGCCGCCTCGTAGAGCGCCGGGTCGATCTTGCTCATGCCGGCGAGCAGCAGCAGGGTGCACAGCCCGACGAGCACCCAGGCGCCGATGACGCCGACGGCCGGCAATGCCGTGCTGAAGTCGCCCAGCCAGGCCCGGGTGACACCCTTCCAGGCCGATCGCACGACAGGAACTGGTTGACGAAACCCGTCGAGGACAGCAGCCAGCGTCCAGGTGATGCCGGCGGCGACGAGCGGGATGACCTGAGGCAGGAACAACACGGTGCGGGCGATCAGGGCCAGGCGGCTCTGCGCGATCGCTCGGATCGTCGCCGCGATGACCAGCCCGAGGAACACCGGGATGATGCTGAAGAAGATGATCAGCTTGAACGCGTTGCAGGATCGAGTCGAACAGTCTCGGGATCCGTGAACAACCGCCGGTAGTTGCCGCCAGCCCGACCCATCTCGACGGCGCCGATGCCGTCCCACTTGTAGAACGAGTACTGGACGGTGAGCGCCATCGGACGCAGTACGAAGATCGCGTAGACGATGATCGCCGGCGCCGCGAACAGCCAGCCCACCCAGCTGCCGCGGGGGCGCCGCGCGCTACGGGCGCGACGCCCCGCTTCGGGCCGGCTGCCGGGTGCCGGCTGACCGTCGACGGCTGCCACCGCAGGATCGGTCATCGGCCGGGCCATGCTGATCAGCTCCCGACTTGACTCTCGTAGTCCTTCTGGACCGACTTGAGCAGCGCGTCCGGGGTCTGCTGTCCAGCGGCCAGCTTCTGCAGCTGCGGGGTCCAGCTCTTGGCGTAGATCGCGCCGGTGGCGTTGGCGATGAAGTCCATCGCCCCGTTGTCCTGACCGATCTTCGCGCCGGCGTCAAGGGTGGCGGCCGTGACCGTGCCCGCCTTCACCGGCGGCATGTAGGCGTCGGCGGCCCCCATCGGGTGCGAGCCGCCGACCGTGACGTCGATGTCGCGGGCACTGCGGTTCGTCGCCACCCAGTTGCAGGAAGAACGCGGCGCAGTCGGCGTGCTTGGCCTTCGTGCTGATCCCGTAGGTCAGCGGGGCCGACATCGCCGCCTGCTTGCCGCCGGCTCTGGGCCGGGGGCATGAGGAAGAACCCGACGTTGCCGGCCATCTGCTTGTCGAGGTTTCCGGACTCCCAGTCACCGTCGAACATGAACACGCTCTTGCCGCCGATGAAGCGGCTCATCATCGCGGCGTAGTCCTGCGAGTTGATGTCCTTCGCGAAGTAGCCGGCCTTGATCCATTGCTGGAGGTGCTGGGCCGCCTTCAGGTTGGACGGCGTGTCGATCGTGGCGCCCTTCTTCTGGAAGATCCAGTCGTTGATCGGGCCCGGGGTCGCCGTAGGCGGTCATCAGGTTCTGCAGCGGGAAGGCCAGCCCGCCGGTCGCCCCGCCGTTGAACTGGTCGATCGGCGTGATGCCGGCCTGCTTCGCCTTCTGCAGCGCGGCGTCGAACTCGGCCAGGGTCGTCGGCGGCTGCGGTCATGCCGGCCTGGGCGGCCAGCTTCTTGTTGTAGAACACCCCGGTCATGCTGAAGTTCAGACCCATTGCGTAGAGCGGACCCTCGCCCCGCGTCCCGTCGGCGTTGACGCGCATCTGCTCCAGCTGCGAGGCCGGCCACTTGTCCCACCCGAAGCCTTTGGCGTACCCGTCCAGGTTCTTGAGCAGGTGGTCCTTCACCAGCTCCGACACCTGCGGCAGCCGCATCAGGTCCGGCGGGTCGTCGGCCAGCACGCGGGGGGCGTTCTGCGTGATCACCGCGAACTGATCCTCGCGGATGTCCCACTTGACGTTGGGGTACTGCTTGGTGAACTCGTCGGCCAGCTTCTTGGGCAGCGGAAAGCCCGTCTCGAAGTAGCCCTTCAGGGTGACCGGCGCCGTGCCGCAGGTTGCCGCCTTCGCCACCGCACCGGTGCTCTCGGCCGTGGTGGATGAGGAGGAGCTGCCGGGACCGCCGCAGCCTGTCGCGGCCAGCAATCCGCCGGCGGCCAGAACCGCGAGGGCTCCGCTGCGCCATCCGGCGCGCACCCGGTGTGCCGTTCGGTGAGCCATCTATTTGCCTCCTTGGATTGCAGACCGGCCGACGCGGGAAGCGTCAGCCTGCTCCGACGGTGGTGCGACCTGCTCAGGCCGGTGCGCCCGGCGCAGCGCGGCGATGACGTCGTCGCGCCACGTGCGAGCCGGGGCCCAGGTGGCGGTCAGGATGATGCTGCCGTGCACCGCACCGGGGTAGTTCGCGTGGTCAACCGCGACGCCCGCGTGCGCGAGGCGCTCGGCGTACCGCTCGCCGTCGCGTCTGAGCGGGTCGAACTCCGCGGTCATGATCCGGGCGCTCGGCAGGCCGGCGAGATCCGGCGCGAGCAACGGGGACGCGCAGGGGTCGTCGGCTGGGGCGCCGGCCAGATAGAGCCCGGTGCACAGCTGCATCTCCGCGACCGTGATGCCGAAGTCGTCGCTGACGCCCGACGAACGCATCGTGGCCAACGTCAGGTCCAGCGGCGGCACCTCGAGCAGTTGCAGGCACAGTTGCGGACCCTGGCGGTCGCGGGCGGCCAGGCACACTGCCGCGGCGAGGGTGGCGCCGGCGGAGACTCCGCCGATCGAGATGTTCGCCGGGTCGGCGCCCAACTCGTCCGCGTGGCGATGCGCCCAGACCACGGCGTCGAAGCAGTCCTCGAGCGGAACGGGAAACGGGTGCTCGGGCGACAACCGGTAGTCGACGGCGACGACGACGCACTGCGCCCCGAGGCAGCGCTCCCGGCACGTGGCGTCCACGACGAGTTCGTCGACCGAACCCAGCCAGAAACCACCGCCGTGGAGGAACACGTGCAGGGGAAGTCCACGCTCATCGCTCGGCCGGTAGACCCGGATGCGGATCGCGCCGCGCGGACTGTCGATCCACCGGGTTTCGGTCGCGTGCACGTCGCCCGCGGGTGCCGTGAACCGCTCGAACAGCTCGTCCGACGCGCGCCGGATCATCGCTCGCCGCTCGGCGATCGAGGCGTCCGGGGCGCCGGAGTCCGGCTTCGTCGCGAGGAAGTCGCGAACGGGCGGGGCCAGCTGCATTCGTCCCCCTCCGCGGCGGACTGCTCCGCGCCGGATCGGCTGTAGCGCGTGGCCGCGCTCGGTGGTCCCACCGACGAAACCGTGTCGACCCGCTGTTGTCAAGAGTTTTCATTGAAGCACTTTTATTACGTCTGAGAGGACGGTCGACGGAGCGCCGGCGCTGCGTCAGGTGGTGGCTCGCTCGACGACGTCCAGGCCCAGGAACGTCGTGGAGCGCACGCCGGTCCCGGTGCTCTGCCCGAGCAGAATGCCGACCGCGGTGCTGCCGGACTCCTCGAACGGCTGCCGCACGGTGGTGAGATCCGCGGCAGCGGCGGCCTCGCCGTCGTCGAAGCCCATGACGGCCAGATCCTCGGGCACGCGCAGGCCGCGGTCGCGGGCGGCAAGCAGGACCCCGACCGCGAGCAGGTCGTGGTGCGCCATCACGGCCGTCGGGCGTTGCGGACCGTCCAGCAGCTGGCCGACCGCGGCCCGCGCCGCCGCGACGGAGTTGTCGCTGGTTGCCACCGCGACCGGCTGGTCGCTCACCGTGGCCGCGACCTCCCGGAAGCCGGCCAGCCGCCTGATCGCCTGGGATTCGTAGTCGGAGACCTGCCGCTCGAGCAGGTACCCGAACGTGGTGTGGCCCTTGGCCGCGAGGTGCCGGGCCGCGATCCGCCCGCCCTCGACGTCATCCACGAGGACCGGACTGAACAGGGCGCTGTCGGCATCGACGACGACCGTGGGCAGGCCCCGGCGATGCAGCCGCTCGGCGATGCCCGTCTCGATCTGCAGTCCCATGACGATCAAGCCGTCGAGCCGGCCGTGGATCGGCATGCTGGCGAGCACGGGCGAACTGGCCAGCGCCGCGGACTCGTGGTCGAAGACAACGACGTCGATGTCCAGTTCGGTTGCGGCCCGCAGCACG
Source organism: uncultured Actinomycetota bacterium (assembly GCA_963713245.1). GTDB lineage: Bacteria > Actinomycetota > Actinomycetes > Mycobacteriales > Jatrophihabitantaceae > CAVQKZ01. Next base: position 1,391,220 of record CAVQKZ010000001.1, on the reverse strand, counting down.
CCCGCGAGGCGACGAAGGTAGGAGGCATACGACGTGAACGGGGCCATGACGCCGATGCGACCGGTCCCCCGCCGGGCCAGGTGCACGGCCTGCACTTTCGGGAACGAAGCCCAACTCGTCAACCGCCGCGAGGACGCGCTCGCGCGTGGCCGCCTTGACCCGATCGGGCTTGTTCAGGACATTCGACACGGTCGAGATGCTGACCGCGGCCCGTTCGGCCACCTCGTAGATCGTCACCTGTCGATCTACCGCCATGCCGGCCCTGCCTTCACAGACCCGCCCGATGGCCTGCCCAGCCACGAAGCGCTTTCCAAAAAGGAATTTCAGCCTAGCCGACGAGGGATCGACCCGGCTGCACCCGGCGAGCGCCGGTTCAACGTTTTTCAACACGACGTTTGTCGGGTTACGCGGCATGTTGACGCATTCGGTGTGAAGTAGCAATGTCGGCCCGGGACGGCCGGTGTCGTTCCGTGGGCCCGGCCGCGGTGGCCGAGCCGGTGCATTCGGGGGTGCGCGATGCCAACGTCGACCACGATCCACACCATCGGCCGGCGGGCCTTCGTCGCGGTCGCGGCGGCGACGGCGGTAGCCGGCACGCTCGCCGCGTCGGCCCACGCCTCGGGGCCGGGCCTTGCGAGGCCGGGCCATCCGGGGCCCGGCCGTCCGGGACCGGCGACCGGACCGGCCGTCGACCTGGCCCTCGGCGCGGGCGCAACGGCGACGTCGGCGGCGGCGAGCGGCCCGGCCTCGGCGGCGACCGACGGCAATGCCGGGACAAGTTGGTGCGCCACCCAGTGGACCGGCAGCGTCACCGTCGACCTGGGGTCGGTCCGGACGCTGAGCGGGGCCGGCGTCACGCTCGCGGCGACGGCGTCGCAGTCGACGGCGTCCATCGCGCTGGGCACGACGCCCGGCGCGTGGCACCCGCTCGCGGCCACGCAGAACATCGCGCTGACCGGCAACACGCCGTCCTACGTCCCGTTGCCGGCCGGGCAGCGCGCCCGGTACGCGCGGCTGACCGTCACCACCGGCGACGGCACACCCGCGTGCGTCGGGGAGTTCCGGCTGTTCGGCCACGATGCGGACACCGACGCGATGCTGCTCGGGTCGGACCTGTCGTTCGAGCCGCAGGAACTGGCGGCCGGCACGAAGTTCACCGACCAGGGCCGCACCTCGACCGCGGTGCAGATCCTGCGCGCGCACGGCGGCAACTACGTGCGGATGCGGCTGTGGGTGAACCCGCCGGCCGGCTACAGCGATCTGGCCACCGACCTGGCCCTGGCCCGGCGCGTGCAGGCCGCCGGGATGCGGGTCTACCTCGACATCCACTACTCCGACTTCTGGGCCGACCCGCAGCACCAGGACACGCCCGCGGCCTGGTCGGGCCAGAACCTGGCCACGCTCGCCGGCACCGTGCAGAGCTACACCCGCAGCGTCATCTCGGCGTTCGCGCGGCAGGGGACGCCGGTGGGCATGGTCTCGATCGGCAACGAGATCCGCAACGGGCTGCTGTGGCCGACGGGCGAGATCGACTGGACGGCCAACACCGGCTGGGACAACCTGGCCACCCTGCTCAAGGCCGGCGTGGCCGGGGCGCGGGCGGCCAACCCGCCGCACAACCGGTTGCGGGTGATGCTGCACTTCGACCAGGGCGGCGACAACACCCAGAGCTACACGTTCTTCCACAACCTCGTCACGCGTGACGTCCCGTTCGACGTGATCGGCCTGTCGTACTACCCGTTCTGGCACGGCACGCCGAGCGACCTGCGCGACAACGTCGACAAGCTGGCCGGCCAGTTCGGCAAGGACATCGTCGTAGCCGAGACGCAGTACGGCTGGACGCTGGCCAACGGCGACACCACCGGCAACTCGCTGTGGCAGGCCAGCCAGCTCTCGCCTGGTTATCCGGCCAGCCCCGGCGGCCAGCTGTCGTTCGAGAACGACGTGCTGTCGATCCTGGCCGCGGTGCCGGGTGGGCACGGCGCCGGCTTGTTCTACTGGGAGCCGGAGTGGGTGCCGGGCGTGGGCTGGGAACCCGGTGCCGGCAGCCCCAACGACAACCTGACGCTGTACGACTTCCAGGGCCGGGCCCTGCCGTCCATCGGGCTACTGGAGGACCCGGTCGCCGTCTGCCGGCGCTACGACCACTACGACGTGCCCTGTGTCATCCCCGGTTGAGCTCATCGGGGCGGCCAGACGAGACCGGCAGCCAGGCCGGCCCACAGCAAGCTCACCAGCGTGCCGATGATGAACCGTTCCCGCGCGGCCGAGCTGTCCAGTTCGGTGAACCGGCCCAGGCCCTTGATCGCGATCACCGCCACCACGATCTCCGCCTGGCCCAGCGCGACGGCACCGACGACGGCGATCCGTTCGAGGTAGCCGATGGTCGCGCCGCCGCGCAGGATGTCCGAACCGCTGGCGTTCGTGCTGGGCGTCGAGGCCTGGTCGGTCAGCGTGAGCACCCACGTGACCAACGGGCCACCCGACACGACGGCGAGGGCAACCATCGCCATCGACAGCGCGACCGTCCAGCCATGGCCGGGCACCGTGATCTCCTGGCCGCTCGTCCGGATGAACAGACCCGCGGCGACTGGAACGAGTGACGGCAGGCCCAACCAGGATCGCTCGGTGGCGGCACCGAAGACGGCCGCGCCGGCACAGAGGCCGACGACGAGAGTGGCCAGCAGCCATTGCACATCGGCCGTGCTCATCGCTGCGCCCCGCTCTGCTGCTCGACCCGCTCCAGCGCTCGGACCAGAGCCGGGATCGCCTCGAACTCGACCGACACCTGCGCGGTGCGCGCCCGCAGGCTGACTGCCTGCTCGGAGATGCCCAAACTCTGGGCTACTGACTTCTGCGACGCGCCGGCCGCGACCAGGTCGAAGACCTCCCAGCCCTCGTCGGAGCGCCGAGCCCGCAGCGCGAGCAGCAGTTCGACGAATGCCTGCGCGTCACCGGCGGCCTCGGGCTGACCGTGGGCGGCGCGGAGGGCGAACCGCAGCGGGCGCTTCTTCGCCGTCTCCACCGCTTCGCGCCCCGCGATGAACGCGGGCCCGCGCGCGGCCCGGATGCTGGCCGGGTGGTCGGACTCGACATCGCCGACACCGCAACCGACGCTCCATGCGCCGAGTCTGGTCAAAGCGAGCACCAGCTCGAGCAGGCAGCGCGCGTCGTCAGTCGCCACTTGCACCTCGTCACCCACTGTGCGCTCGGGCGCGAACGACAGCCGGTTCCCCCCGACGGCACGGATCGTCTCCAGTACCCCGTCGACCGCATCCGGCGAGGATCGGCTGCCGACCTGATCAGCGGTCATGACGAACATCAATCAAGTCTGAAGGCTTGATCCAAACAAATCAAGCTTAGAGACTTGATCTGATCGACCGGCTCGACCGGCTCGACCGGCTCGACCGGGTCGATCGCCAGGACTCGGCAGAGGTGACCGCCAGCGCGGGAACGCCGATCAGTGCGCTCGACGCCCAGATCGCGGCGATCTGTCGCCAGTACGGCGCCAGACTCGCCACCCGCAACGTGCGGGACTTCGCTCAGACCGGCGTTGACGTCGTGGACCCGTGGGACACGGGTGACCTCGCCCGATAGTCCCGTGGTCAGCGGTTGCTCGCCCGGCGGTCCTGCACGCCGAGGTAGTGACGCACTTCGGCACTGTCGGACAGCTCGGCCGCGGGGGCCTCGTGGCGGACGCGGCCCTTCTCCAGGATGTAGCCGCGGTCCGCGAGTCGCAGCGCGAACAGCGCGTTCTGCTCGGCCAGCAGGATGCTCATCCGGGCGTCCTTGAGCTGCTCGATCCAGCCGTGCAGTTGATTCACCACCGCCGGCGCCAACCCTTCGGTCGGCTCGTCGAGCAACAGCAGCTTCGGGTGGGCCAGCAGCACCCGACCGAGCTTGAGCATCTGCTGCTCTCCGCCGGAGAGGAAGCCGGCCCGGCGCGCGCCGAGTTCGCGCAGCCTGGGAAACGTCTCGTAGATCCGGTCCATGGTCCAGACCGGTTCGCGCACCCGGGCCGCGCGTTGCGCGAGCTCGAGGTTCTGCCGGACCGTCAGCGAACCGAACACCCGGCGCCCGGACGGCACGAAGGCGACGCCGGCCCGGGCCACGGCGTGCGGCGGCCGCCGCCCGATCGCCGTGCCGTCCAGGACGATCTCACCTCTGCGGGGTGGCGTCAGCCCGGTGATGCTGCGCATGGTCGTGGTCTTGCCGGCCCCGTTGCGTCCGAGCAGCGCCACAACCTCGCCGTCCGCGACGTCGAGTGAGACGCCCTGCAAGATGTGGCTGGCGCCGTAGTAGGTGTGCACGTCGCGCATCTCGAAGCTCATGCCTCACCTCCGAGGTACACCTCGACGACCCGCTCGTCGGCCTGCACCTCGGCGGGCGAGCCGTACGCGATCACTCGTCCTTGATGCAGCACCGTCACCTCGTCGGAGATGCCGAACACGACATCCATGTCGTGTTCGGACAGCAGGACGGTCAGCGCACGCTCCCGGGCCAGTCCGGTGACCAGGGCGACCATGCGCTCGGTCTCGAACGGCGACATGCCCGCGGTGGGCTCGTCGAGGAGCAGAAGTCGCGGTTCGGTGGCGATGGCGAGCGTGACCTCGAGGATGCGCTGGTCGCCGTGGGACAGGCGCGCTGCCTCCACGTCTGCGCTGTCGCCGAGCCCGACGTCGGCGAGCAGCCGCCGCGCCTCGGCCGCGACCCGACGGTGGTGCAGCGTCACGAAGTCCGAGCATCGGCGACGGCGAGCCAGCAGCGCGACCTGCACGGACTCGAGCACGGTCAGCCGGGGGAAGATCGTGGTGATCTGGAAGGACTGGCTCAGCCCGCGGCGGGCGACGGCATACGGACGCAGTCCCGTGATGTTGTGACCGGCGAAGGCGACCGTCCCGGAGGTCGGTCGGAGGGCGCCGGTCAGCAGCCGGAAGAACGTCGTCTTGCCGGCCCCGTTCGGGCCGATCACCGCATGGATCGAGCCGGGAGCGACCGTCAGGTCGACGTCGTCGACCGCGGTGAAACCGTCGAACCGCTTGCGCAGCTGACGGATCTCCAGCAGGGGCGGGGCCGTCATCTCGACGCTTTCCACCGGCGCAGCGCCGCGTCCCGCGCGTCGGCCACCAGGCCCAGCAACCCGTTCGGTGCGAACAGCACGATCACCAGCAGCAACAGCCCGAACACCAGCTGCCAGTCGGCGAAGTGCACGAGCACGACGTCGTGGCCCTGCTCGTAGACGAGCGCGCCGAGCGCCGGGCCCAGGAAGAAGGACTGGCCGCCGATGATCGCCATGAAGATCGGTGGTCCGGACTGGGTCCAGGCCAGCAGGTTCGGATTGGCCGACTGGTCGTGGACGACGAACAGGGTGCCGGCCAGCGCACAGAACGCGCCGGCGAAGACGAAGGCCAGCAGCTGGTGGGTGAAGGCGTTGACGCCGAGCGCCTCGGCCCGCTCCCGGCTCTCGCGCAGCGCCCGCAACGTCACGCCGAACGGTGAGCGGGTGATCTTCCACAACGCGAGCAGGGCCAGAACCGTCACCACCAGGGTGAAGTAGTAGGCGTGGTGCGGGTCGATGAGCCAGGTCGGCAGGACGGCCCCGAACACGCCGTTGGCCCCGCCGGTGAAGCCGGTCTGCTGGAACACGACGATGTAGAAGAGCTGCGAAAAGGCGAGGGTGAGCAGGGCGAAGTAGAGCCGCCGGGTGCGCAGGGCGACCAGCCCCACCAGCGCGGCCGCCGCGGCGCCGACGAACGGGGCCAGCAGCAGGCCGAGCCAGAACGACAGGTTCCAGTGCAGCCAGCTCAGCACGACGGTGTACGCACCGAGCCCGTAGAAGGCGGCCTGGCCGAACGAGACCAGCCCGCCGTAGCCGACCAGCAGGTTGGTCGCGCACGCGAACAGCGCCAGGCCGAGTGCGCTCTGCACGTTCAGCAGTGCGGTGGCCGACAGCATCGACGGCAGGATCGCGAGGACGAGCCCACGATCGCGGCGATGACGCCGACCAGCACGGTCGTGGTGGCCCGGTCCTGGCGCCGCACGCCGGGGCCGGCCTCGGTGCGGGTCTCGGTCGCGGTCACTCAGCGCTCCGGCGTTCCGAGCAGCCCGGACGGGCGCACCGCCAGGACGATGATCATCGCGAAGTAGATGAACGCCGGCTCCCAGCTGTGGGCCCAGAGCACCCCGCCGGTGTCGAACAGGCTGATGACCACGGCGCCGATCGCCGCGCCGGCGACCGAGCCGAGGCCGCCGATGACCGCAACGATGAACGCCGCGACGACGATGCTGGCGTCGAGCCCCTGCGACACCGACTGCAGCGGCGCCGCGATCACCCCGGCCAGCCCGGCGAGCAGTGCCCCGATCGCGAAGACGACGGTGGACAGCAACGCCACGTTCGTCCCGGACGTGGCGAGCGTTTCGGAGTCGTCCACCGCGGCGCGGATCTGCCAGCCGAGGGTCGAGCGTTGCATCACCAGCCACATGCCCAGCCCCACGGCCAGGGCCGCGCCGATCGTGAACAGGTCGTACACCGGGAACCGGCTCGAGCCGATCGGCACCGAACCGCCGAAGCCGGCCGGAGCCGCCACCGAGCGCGCCTGCGTGCCCCAGAACCGCTGAGCCAGGTCGGCGAAGATCAGGAACAACGCGTAGGTGACCACGAGCTGCACCAGATGATCGCGCCGGTAGACCCGGCGCAGTACGCCCAGCTCCACCAGGATCCCGATCCCGGCCACCACCAATGGCGCGATCACGAGGGCCAGCCAGAAGCGTCCCCCGCCGGCCGCCATCCCGGCGATCGTGGTGGCCAGGAACGCCCCGTACATGTAGAAGCTGCCGTGGGCGATATTGATGATCCGCATCGACCCGAACACCAGCGTCAGCCCGGCCGCGGCGATGAACAGCGAGCTGGCCTCGGTCAGCGAGGACAGGCCGGTGACGATGTCGCTGCCGGCACTCATCGCGGGGTCAGGCGCACGGTTCGAGGATCTGCGCCGCCGGGGCGACGTAGTCGTTGTCCCACAGCCGCAGGCCGTACTTCGGGTCGGTCGTGGCCGCGATCGTGCCGGTCGCTTCGGAAACCTCGGCCTGGTGGTCGCAGTCGCGGATCGTCAGGTTGCCGCGCACGGTCGCCACGGTCGCGCCGGCCAGCGCCGCGCTGACCTTGTCGGCGGCGAAGCTCTTGGCCTTCCGCACCGCATACGCCCAGCTCTGCAGGGAGGCGTAGGCGGTGATCGCGAACTCGTTGGGGTAGCGGCCGTAAGCGGCCTTGAACTTGGCGACGAACTGCTTCATCTGCGCCGTGTCGACGGTCCAGAACGGCGCCCGGTCCCAGGCCAGCGCGCCGGCCGGCGCCTGCGCGCCGAGGGAGGCGAGCACGTCGGAGTCGTACATCCCGCCCACCGTCGCCTTCGTGAACAGCCCCAGCCCGAGGCCCTGCTTGGTCAGGGTGATCAGGTCCGAGCCGTACTCGCCCACGAACACGTAGTCCGGGTTGGAGCTCAAGGTTGCCGCGAGGTTCGACGTATACGACGTCGCCCCCAAGGCCGGCGTCTGCTGGTTGCTCACCGTGAAGGACGCCCCGTCCTTCTTGAGGTCGGCGAGGAACGTCTTCACCGTGTCCAACCCGAAGTTGTAGTTGGGCGTGATCGTGGCGACGCGCACGTGCCGCTGGCCGATCTTGCGCGCGAACGCGAGGGCGGCGGCCGCCGGCTCCATCTCGGTGTTCGGGGTGAACATGAACGCGTAGGTCTTCGACTTGCTCCTCATCAGGCTGGCCTCGTTGGCCTCATGGAAGAGAATGGGCACGCGGTACTGCGCGGAGAGGGTCTCCTGCGCGGCGGCCACCGAGCTGGCGATCGAACCGACCAGGGCGACCACATGGTCGTTCAGGATGAGGTTGCGGGTCACGGTCTGGCCCGTGGCCGGGTCGAGTTGGTCGTCGCGCGCGACCACCTTGATCTTCTTGCCCAGCACGCCGCCGCCGGCGTTGATGTCGTGCACGGCCAACTTGATGCCGTTCAGCGACGTCTTGCCGTACACGCCGAACGGTCCGCTCAGCGTGATACCGACGCCGAGGTTGACGGTGCTACCGGACGTCCCGCCGGTGTTGGCCGAGCTGCTGCAGGCTGTGACCAGCGCGGCAACCGACAGGGCGGCGAGCAGAGCTGTGCAGGTCCTTCGGCGCATGTCGAGCAAGTTACGGTCGGCCCGCCGCCGGGCAAATGCGACAGAGCGAGGAATTTGGGGCGGGCGCGTTGTAGGAGGCTACGAAGACCGCTACGCCGATCCGGGCCCCGGGCCGAGCAGTTTGAGGCCGAGGTACAGCAACAGCAGGTCGTCCGGGACGTGCGGGTCCCGGCCGGTGAGCTCCTCGACCCGGCGCAGGCGGTACACCACCGTGTTCGGGTGCACCTGCAGCAACTCCGCGCTCTTGGTCAGGTTGAAACCGGCGTCGATATAGGCGCGCAGCGTGCGGACCAGCTCGGACTGCCGGTCCTCGTCGTAACGCAGCAGCGGTTCGATGGTCTCGCCGAGGATCCGGTCGGCCCGCCGGCCGGCATGGACGATGGAGTCGATCAGGACGTCCCTGAAGGCGACGACCCGGCCACAAGCGCCGTCGCGGGCCGCTATCTCCAGCGCCTCCTGCGCGTCGGCATAGCTCGCGGCCAGGCCGGCCAGCCCGTGCTGCATTCCGCTGATTCCCACGCTGAGCGACTGCTCGGCGAGATCCCCGGCCAGCTTCTCGCAGCCCTGCGTGACCGCGTCCAGCTCACCGGCCTCGTCGTACGGGTAGAGGGCGACGACCTCGCCGTGCCGCATGCCGACGAGCAGCGACCCGGCCGTGGGTTTCAGGCCGGCCCGGACGGCCTCGACCAGGCGGCGCAGAGCCACCCGCGTGGCCAGTGGCTGCTCAAGCCCTTCCTCGGCCAGTCGTTCGCCTCCGCGCACGATCACGACGATGTACTTCTCGGCCAGCGTCAGCCGCACCGAACGGGCCAGCCGATGCACCCGGGCCGAGTGCCCCTCGCCGGCGATCAGGGCCTCGAGCAGGTCGCGGCGGACGACCTCGCGATCACTCCAGACGCCCTGCAGCTCGTCGAGGTAGCCCTGGGCCGCGGCGGTGGAGATCAGGTCCAGATGCTCGAACAACTGCCCGGCGATGCGCAGCGCCGCTTCGCGCTCGGCCGCGTTACCGACATCGGTGTGGGACAGCACCGTCTCCCACAGGACGCGGCCCCAGAGCCGCGTGGCGTGCAGGAACGACTCCAGCGACATGTCCTGGTGCACCCGCCGCGCGGCCGCTCGGCGGGTCCGGTCGAAATCCTCCGGGCCGGTCGGGTGGTGGCCGCCGGCCAGGTCGGCGACGGTGCGCCGCAGCGTCTCGAACGAGACCTCGTAGACGTCACGGTCGACGACCTCGGGATCGGCCAGCCGATAGTCGACGATCTCGGCCCGGTACCGCTCGATCATTCCGCGGGTGATCTCGCCCAGGCGCGGCGACAGCCGTCCGACGATCGCCTGGACGGCGTCATCCCGGACGTCGGCCTCGCTTCCGGGACGCGACATTTCCGGAGCATACGGCTCGCCGTCCAACCAGGCCCCGCCCTTCGCGGAGCGTACTAACACTGCCGGTCGAAAGTTCTCGGTTTCTCGCATACCCCCGTCTGGCATCGGCCCATAACGTTCCGTGGCGCAGAACCCGTGCGATAGGAGCCCGCCGTGCTCTCCGGCCTGATGCAGGACGACTATCCGCTGACCCTGCAGCATGTGCTGCGGCGAGCCCGATTCGTCTACGGCGACGCGGAGGTCGCCACCCTGACCGACGGCGGCATGGTCCGGACCCAGTACGGCGAGCTCGCGGAACGGGTCGACCGGCTCAGCGCGGCCCTGGTCGAGCTCGGCGTGCGGCCGGGTGACCGCGTCGCGACGCTGGCCTGGAACACCCAGCAGCACCTGGAGCTCTACCTGGCCGTGCCCTGTTGCGGCGCGGTGCTGCACACCCTCAACCCGCGGCTGTCGTCCGATCAGCTCGCGTACGTCATGGCCCACGCGGAGGACTCGGTCGTCTTCGTCGAGGACAACCTCGTGCCGGTGCTCGAGCCGGTCCTGGACCGGGTGCCGAGCGTGCGACACCGGGTCGTGATCGGCGACGGCCCGGCCGACGCGCTCGACCCGGCCATCCGATATTCCGAACTGCTCGCCTCCGGCGCCGCCGGCTACGACTATCCGGAGTTGGACGAGCGGCAGGCGGCCGCGCTGTGCTACACGAGCGGAACCACCGGGCAGCCCAAGGGCGTGCTGTACTCGCATCGTTCCGCGCTGCTGCACGCCCTCGGCGCGCTCGGGGCCGACAGTCTCGGACTGTCGAGCGCGGATCGAGCCCTGCCGGTCGTGCCCATGTTCCACGCGAACGCCTGGGGCATCCCCTACGCCTCGCTACTGACCGGGGCCGGGCTGGTGCTGCCGGGCCGGTTCGTGGCGGCCGAGCCGATTGCCCGGCTCATCGCGCAGGAGCGGGTGACGCTCTCCGCGGCCGTGCCCACCGTGTGGTGGGACGTGCTGCGCTACGCCGACGCCCATCAGTCGGATCTGCGCAGCGTGCGGATGCTGCTCTGTGGCGGGGCGGCGGTGCCGCTGGCCCTGATGCAGGCCTTCCAGGAACGGCACGGGGTGCGGATGGTGCAGTCCTGGGGGCTCACCGAGACGAGCCCGGTCGCCGCGATCTCGATCCCGCCGGCCGAGCTCGCCGAGGACGAGCACTGGCGATTCCGCGACCGCGCCGGCCGGCTCGTCCCGTTCGTCGATGCGCGGCTGATGGACGACGACGGCCGCGAGCTGCCGTGCGACGGGCAGGCGGTGGGCGAGATCGAGCTGTCCGGGCCCTGGATCGCGGCGGCGTACTACCGGGACGCGGACACGGACGCGAAGTTCCGGGGCCGGTGGTTTCGCACCGGCGACATCGGCTCCATCGACGAGCACGGCTTCGTCCGGATCACCGACCGCAGCAAGGACGTGATCAAGTCCGGCGGCGAGTGGATATCGTCGTTGCAATTGGAGTCCGCGCTGGCCGACCATCCCGCGGTGGCCGAGGCGGCCGTGATTGCGCGACCCGACGAGCGGTGGACCGAGCGGCCCCTGGCCTGCGTCGTGCTCATCGACGACGGCGCGATCGAGCCGGAGGACTTGCACGCCCACCTGGCCAGCCGGTTGCCGAAATGGTGGCTGCCCACGGACTTCGCCTTCATTGCCGAGGTGCCGAAGACCAGCACCGGCAAGTTCGACAAGAAGCTACTGCGTGACCAACTGCGCGACGGCGCCCTGGAGGTCACGCGAACCAGCTCAGTGTGATGTGGCCGTCGACCGCGCCAGCCGCACCCCGGTCGCCGCGGGTCGATCCGGGGCGTTGACCGGCGCCGGCCGGCACCGGCACTGCGCCGTCACCGGAAGCGAATGACCGGTCCGTTGGCCGGCGAGCCTGTCACCGGGGCAAGCATCAGCGGCTCGTTGTCCGGATGGGCGTAGTCGAACAGCCCGGCCAGTGAGCCCGCGCTCGCATCGAAGGAGCCGCGGCCGATTCGCGTCCCGTGCAGCCAGTTGTCCTCGATGAAGCGGGTGATGGAGACCTGGGTCGTCTCGGTGTGGTCGACGGCGTTACGCCGCGCGTAGGGCGAGAGGACCAGGAACGGCTGCCGGGCTCCCGGTCCGCACCGGTCGTAATAGCCGGCGAGTGGCGCGCCGTGCCCGCAGCTGCCCGGTCCGGACAGGGCGTCGTACGCGGGGTCGCGGGAGGCGTTGCGCGGCACGACCATCTGGTGGTCGTACCAGCCGTCGGAGTCGTCGTAGGCGATGACGATTGCCGTGGACGACCAGGTCGGCAACTGTTGAATGCGGTTGATCGTGCTGACCAGGAACGCCTGCTCGTCGAGCGGGTCCGACGTGGCCGGGTGGCCGTTGTCGTAAACCGCGGGCTTGAGGAACGAGACCGCGGGCAGGCGTCGGGCGGCCGCGGCCCGCCAGAAGTCGGAAAGATCGTATTGGTGGTTGGCCGGGCCCGCGTGCCCGATCTCGGCGACGGATTTCGGGCTCCGATGGCGCCGGTTGGACGTCGAGGCCCAGAACTGGAACGGCTCGGTGCCGCCGCCTGCGATGTAGTCCGGCTCGACGCGCCCGGAGAGGTTGCGGTGGGTCGCGCCGCAGACCGCAGTGCCGTTCGCGCGGCGTGCTGTGGGCCGGAATCCCTCGGAGAAGTAACCCCAGGTGATCCCACCGGCGGAGAGCAGGTCGCCGACGTTGCGTCCGGTCATCGTCAGCCGCGCTACTCCGGGCTTGGTGCAGTCCTCGTAGCGCGCCGATGCGTTGTCGATCACCGTTCCACGGCGTACCGCCGGCGTCGAAGTAGCCGCGGACACGACGACGCCATGGGTCTGGCCGGCCACGAGGTTCAGGTGACCGAGCAGCGTCGGGCCGAATGTCGCGTCGTAGGAGTTGTCGCTCATGGCGAAGCGCTGCGCGTAGTTCCACAACGCCGTGACGGTATTTCCGTCGTAGTAGTTCATCACGCTGCTCGGTGCGCAGCCCGGTGCTCCGCGCCCGACGGTGGTCACGAACCGGTCCATCAACCCGCCATGGAACGCGCGCTGCTCGGCGGTGTAGCTGTGGCCGTTGTCGCAGGTGAACGGCTCCGACCGGTCCAGGCGACGCGGGTTCACACCATTCGGGTTGTGGGTCAGCAACCCGGCCGTCAGTCCGTTGACCGCCGGCGTCCCCGCGGCCGGGTAGAACGCCGGCTCACCGGGTGGGTTGGCCGCGTTCGGGTACGTGCCGAAGTAGTGGTCGAAGGATTGGTTCTCGGGATAGATGACCACGAGGTGCTTGATCGGGGTACGTGTTGTCGACGCCGACCCAGCGGCCGGTGCAACAGCGTGCTGTCCGTCACGACCGGCTGGGGCACAGCCGGCCAGCAGCCCGCCGGCCAGTATCAGCGCCGGCGCCAGCATGCGGAGCGCTCCGTGACCTTGCGACGCTGGAAGCATCTGCCCACCCGCCCTGCGGGCATCGGCGACCTTGGCCCAGTTCAGGTTAACTCAATGTGTGGATGTGCTTCGCCTCGGGGGCACGCTGACACGTTGCGTGACTATTCAGCTCGACGACAGACACCGGACAACGACGCATAACGCCGGCCCTCGGCGCCCGCGGCCAGCCAACGGCGGTGCACTGTTAACCGGCCGCGCCACCCTGGCGACTGCGCCGTCCGAGGCAACTGAGACTAAATCGGAGACTAGGGCGGGATCGCTGGCCGAGCTGTGACCGATGAGCGGTCGCCGTTCGTGTGTTTGTATGGCGGTGGCGGTGGGATTTGAACCCACGGAGGCTTTCACCTCACACGCTTTCGAGGCGTGCTCCTTCGGCCGCTCGGACACGCCACCGCCGGAAAGACTACAGGACCGGCACCTAGCGCCTGGCCGCGAAGAAGCCCGCCAGCAGGGCCCCGCACTCGGCTTCGGCGACGCCGCCCGCGACCTCCGGGCGGTGGTTGAGCCGCCGGTCGCGGACCACGTCCCACAGCGATCCGACGGCGCCGGCCTTCGGGTCCCACGCCCCGAACACGACCCGCGCCACCCGGGCCAGCACCATGGCCCCGGCGCACATCGTGCACGGTTCGAGGGTGACTGCCACCGTGCAGCCGTCCAGGCGCCACGACCCGAGGACCTCGCCGGCCCGGCGCAGCGCCACCACCTCGGCATGGGCGGTCGGGTCGTGGCCGTGTTCGCGTTCGTTGTGCGCGGACGCGATCACGGCGCCGCCCGCATCGAGCACCACCGCCCCGATCGGCACTTCGCCGAGCGCGAGCGCCGCGCGGGCCACCGTCAATGCGGCCGCGATCGCCTCGTCGTCGGATGCGGCGGCGGCGCTCACGCCCTGATGTCTTCGAAGGCCTGACCGCAGCCGGCCTTCTCGCACACGGCCACCAGCACGTCGATCGGCAGCGTGCCCTCGTGCGCGCACATCGACAGCAGATCGGCCGCCGACGTACCGAGGTCCTCGGCGATCTCGGCGTCCCCGAACGGGATGCTGTCGTGCGCCGGTGGGGCGTCCTCGTCGTCGCTGAGCGGGTCCTCGCCGATCTCGACCAGGTCCTCGACCAGCAGCGCCGCCATCGGATAGGCGTCCGCGGCATGCCCGTCGGACAGGAAGCCGCGGGCCTCGTCGTCGTCGTCGACCCGGACGATCGCGGCATACTCGTCGTCCTGCTCGATCAGCAGCAGCCGCACCTGACCCGGGATGTCGCGGGCGACGTTACCCAGGTCGAAGAGGCTCTCGCAGTCCTCCAGCGACACCTCGACCGCCTGCCACCGGTCATTCGTCCGGCTCACCACCGCGGCGAAGTAACTCATGTGACCGCCCGGGCCGACGCCGTGGCCGACACGTAGGAGTCACCGAGCCCGATGCGCTCCACGATGGTGTCGAGCATCTCGTCGGGATAGGCATCCATGTCGTCGAGGATCTGTTCCATCTCGTCCTCCGGAAGGTCGAGGTCGGCGAACAGGTCGAGGTCGCCGACCGGCCACACCTCGTCCAGTTCGTCGTCGTCGGGCGGCTCCTCGCCGAGCCGGGCCAGCACCTGTGCCGCGAGCGGGTACTCGACCGACGCGGTCAGGTCCGAGAGCAGCAGCGAGATACGCGGGCCGTCTTGCCGCGCGATCAGGAAGAACTCGTCGTCAACGGTCGCGATGACGAACGGGCCGCCTTCGGGCGGCTGCGAGCGCAGCGCCTGCAGCAGCACACCAAGATCACTGAGCATGGCCGGGGGTAGCGCTTCGACCTGCCACAGCTCGCCGTCGCGGAAGGCCACGACCGCGAATCCATGCTCGGCCACTGTCTCGCTACCCCTCATCCCGAGAATCGTCGTATCTCGAAGTATCGATCCTGACACGTTGTCCCTGTTGCGGGAAGTCGTTCCCAGCGGGGCGATACCGTCCAGTAGTGATCGCAATCGCGCGGGGCGTGTCGTGACCGCGGACTTCCATCGCGTGGCGGTGCTCGGACTGGGTCTGATCGGCGGTTCGCTGCTGCACGCCATCCGGCACAGCGGCCTGGACGTGATCGGCTACGACGTTGATCTGCAGACGGCCGCGGCCGCCAGCGCCTCGGGCTTCCCGGTGGCCACGACCGATGCCGGCGCCGTGCACGGGGCCGATCTGGTCGTCCTGGCCATGCCCTTGCCTCAGGTGCCGGGAGCGCTGCGCTCACTCGCGCCCCACCTCGAGCCGGGCACCCTGCTCACCGACGTCGGCACGCTCAAGGCGCCGGTGGTCGCCGCGGTGCGCGAGTACGTGCCCCGGGCCCGGTTCGTCGGGGGCCATCCCCTGGCCGGCACCGAAGACAGCGGCTGGGGCGCCACCGACGCGCTGCTGTTCCGCGACGCGCCCTGGACGCTGACCATCGAGCCCGACACCGACATCGAGGCCTGGCTCTGCCTGGCCGAGTTGGTCTGCGATCTCGGTGCCAAGCCGGTACCGACCACCGCCGCCGAGCAGGACGCGGCCGTGGCCCGGGTCATCGGCCTGCCCCACGTGCTGGCCGAGGCGCTGGCCCTCATCGGTCTGGACGGCGGTCCGCTCGGGCTCTCCCTCGCGGCCGGCTCCTACCTGTCCGGGTCCCGGGTGGCCCGCACCCGGCCGGATCTCGTCGCGTCCTGGTGCGACGGCAACCCGTCGCTGGTCACGGCTCTGGACGATGTCATCGCCCGGCTGGGCTCGGCCCGCGACGAACTCGCGGCCGACCGCTCGGTGCTGAAACTGGCCGAGGCCGGTTACGACGCCCGCGTCAACTGGGAGGACCGGCGCTTCGAGCCGGTCGAGCTGCAGGCCGATTTCGCGGAGTTGTGCGCCCACGGCCACGACGGGGGTTGGATCACCGCGGTGCTGCGTGACGACGACGGCGTCCGCCTGCTCGGCATGCGCCCGTCGGACTGATCCAGCCGGCCCGGCCGGGCCGCCCCGGGCCGCCCGGTCAGAGGCTGCAGGTGCGCTGGGCCGCGTTGATGCTGGCCTTCGGTGTCGCGGGCGTGCCCGACGGTGTGGCGCCGGGCGTCGGCGCGGTCGCGGACGACGGCGACGTCGAGTGCACGACCGTCGCGCGGCCGTTGACCTTCTTCACCCACACCGGCTTGACGTCGTTGATGATCGAGTCGTAGAGGACGCGGCCCTCGGTGGCGTCGAGCAGCACCCGGCCGGTCATCGTGGTGCCGGGCGGGGTGTAGTTCTGGTCGGCGATCGGCGCGGTGTAGAACGTCACCCGCTTGGGGTCGAGGCCCTGCATCGACGTGGCCAGCGTTTTCAGGTCGCCGAAGCTGGTGCCCTTGTCGACGGTGATGGCCTTGGTCGCGGCGTCCAGGAACGAGGTCAGCCGGGCCGGGTTGGTGAGCATCGAGCCGGTCATGGCCTGCCGCAGGACGGCGCCGAGGAACATCTGCTGGCGTTTGATGCGACCGAGGTCCGAGCCGTCGCCGAGCGACTCCCGGGCGCGCACGTAGGCAAGGGCGTTCGGGCCGTTGAGCTGGTTGTCACCGGCGTGCAGGGTCAGCCCGCTGGACGGGTCGCGCACCGCTGCCGGGCTGCAGATGGTGACAGAGCCCATCGCCTGGACCATGGACTCGAACCCGCTGAAGTCGATCTCTACGAAGTGCGTGACCGCGATCCCGGTGAGCTTCTGGACGGTGGCGATCGTGCACTTGGGGCCGCCGATCGCGAACGCCGAGTTGAACATGTCCTGGTGGGCCGCGATGAGGTGGCCGTCGGTCGAGGTGCAGTTCGGGATGTCGACCCACGAGTCGCGCGGGATGCTGACCGCGGTGGCCTTGGTGCGGTCGGGCGAGAGGTGCACCAGGATCGTGGTGTCCGAGCGCGCGCCCGACGCGTTGCCGAACTTTGCGTCGGCGCCGGCGCGGGTGTCCGAGCCGATCATCAGGAAGTTCTCGGCGTGCTGCTGGCGCGCGGCGTTGCGGATGTGCGGGTCGTGGGTCTGCAGCACGGCCACGCGATGGATCTGGTTGTTGTACTTGTGGTAAACGAAGCCTGCTGCGGCACCGGCCGCCATCACCAGCAGAATGGTGAAGCCCGTGGCTGTCGTGGCGATCCGCCAGAGCATCGATCGCCCACGCTTGCGGCGGCTGCGCTGAGGCGCGGCCCGCTCGGATGCATACGGGGTGGGCATCGGCCGTGCGGCCCGGGCCGGAGGCTGCCGTTGTGGCAGCGGGCGGGCGTGGCGCGCCGGGGGAGGCGGCGCCACGGGCTCGGGCGCGCGGCTATGTCGGCCGCTGGTGGTATTACTCGGGCCGTGCCGACCGGTGGTGTTCGGGCCCGTCGGCCCGCGATGGCCGTTCGGGTTCGGCGCAGGCGCCAGCCGCACCGGTGCTATCCGCTCGGTCGGCTGATCGTGGGGTGTCCGGCCGCTCGGCGTTCGGACTAGGGGTCGCGGGTCGTCAAGGAAGGCGTCGTCGAAGAAAGACACAAGCCTCCTTGCCGTGTGTACCTATCGACGATGGCCCCGCTCCCGCACTGAACGGACCAGTGCGCGCCGCGTCAGGCGGGTACGGGGGTCGCCGGTGAACGCAGATCTGGTCACAATACGGACTCGGTGGTCACCAACTCAACCCGTGTCAGGCTCCTGCCAGGCAGTTTCGCCCGGCACCCCACCTCGTCCCTATGCTCGGCGCGGCTTACAGCCGGGCTAGCATGATGCGGTTCATGCCCTCATCGTCTAGAGGCCCAGGACGCCGCCCTTTCAAGGCGGTAGCACGGGTTCGAATCCCGTTGGGGGCACCACCGTAGCTCTCCAGCGCCCGCTTTCACCGGCGCTGACGAACTGCTCGTGGCCACGAACGTCGACGGCTGGGCGGTGCAGACCGCGACGCGCCCCTGCGGATCGTCACCCACTGACCTCGCCGGCCCGAGGCCACCGAGGAAGCGCCCCTGCGGATCGCGATAGAGTTCATCGCGGCCGTTGGCCGAACACGAGGCCCCGTAGCTCAGCTGGTTAGAGCGCCGCCCTGTCACGGCGGAGGTCGCCGGTTCAAGTCCGGTCGGGGTCGCACCTCTTTCGCTCGCGGTCGTCGTGCCCGTCGTCG
The DNA here is from genome assembly GCA_963713245.1 of uncultured Actinomycetota bacterium. Classification (GTDB taxonomy): domain Bacteria; phylum Actinomycetota; class Actinomycetes; order Mycobacteriales; family Jatrophihabitantaceae; genus CAVQKZ01. The sequence goes on along the minus strand of CAVQKZ010000001.1, from coordinate 1,373,090 downwards.
CACCGACTGCGTCGTTGTCGGTGGCTGCGTGCACACTCCGGGCATGACCGCGGACTTCCAAGTGACATTCGACAGTGCCGATCCGGGCGCGCACGCGGCCTTCTGGGCCGAGGCGCTGGGCTATGTGCTGGAGCCACCGCCGGAAGGTTTCCCGTCGTGGGATGCGGCGTTGGATGCGTGGGGTGTACCGGTCGAGCAGCGCAACGACCGCTCGGCGCTCGTCGACCCGACCGGAGTGCGGCCACGGCTGTTCTTCCAGAAGGTGCCCGAGCCGAAGACGGCGAAGAACCGGGTCCATCTGGATGTGCGGGCGGCACCCGGGCTGACCGGGGAGGACCGCATGGCCGTCCTGGAAGCCGAGGGCGCTCGATTGGTCGCCCTCGGCGCTCGCCGCGTTCAACGCTTCGAAGCCGATATGAGCTCGGCCGGGTTCATCCTCATGCACGATCCAGAAGGCAACGAGTTCTGCCTGGACTAGGGCATTCGTGCGATCGGACAAAGTCCGTCGCACTGCACGGTGGCCAAGCACCGACTCAGGCCCGGCGCGCCGGGTAAGGCTGGTGGGAGACCGTTCCCGTCGCCGACAAGGAGCCCGGTTCCATGCGCGCCAGAAGAGCACGATTCCTGTCCGCCGCCCTCACCGCCCTGGTGGCCGCAGCCCTTGTGTGCACCCCCGCCAACTCGCCGGCCGCTGCGTCCGCGCGGCCGGCCGTGAGCCCGCTCGCCTGGCACCCCTGCCCCGATGCGACCAGCTTCCAGTGCGCCACCATGCCGGCGCCGCTGGACTACGACCGGCCCGGCGGCGCCACGATCGGCATCGCCGTCATCCGGCACCTCGCCACCGACCGGGCGCACCGCGCCGGTTCGGTCTTCTGGAACCCGGGCGGCCCGGGCGCGGCGGCCACGGTGAACCTGCCGGCCGTGTACCCGCTGTTCCCGGCCGGGGTGCGGGCGCGCTTCGACATCGTCGCCCTGGACCCGCGCGGCATCGGCGGCAGCGATCAGCTGCGGTGCTTCGCCACACCCGCGGCCGAGGACGCGGTACTGGCCACACTGCCCGGCGGCTTCCCGGTCGGCGCGACCCAGCAGCGGGCCGAGATCGACACCTACGCCCAACTCGACCGGGCCTGCGCCACCCACGCCGGCCCGATCCAGTACCACATGAGCACCGCCAACGACGCCCGCGACATCGACCGCGCGCGTCAGGCGCTGGGCGAGTCGAAGGTGAACTACTACGGCGTCTCGTACGGCACGTACCTCGGCCTGACGTACGCCAACCTCTTCCCGGCCCACGCCGGGCGGATCGTGCTCGACGGCAATGTCGCGCCGGTCGAGTGGAACGACACGCGCCGGGGCACCCGGCTGGGCACGTTCCTGCGCCTGCACTCCCCCGCCGGCAGCCAGGCCGCCCTCGAGCTGATGATCAGCCAGTGCGGGCGGGTCGCCGCCACCCGATGCGCGTTCTCGGCCGGCAGCCCCACCGCGACGCTGGCGAAGTACCGCACCCTGCTGCAGCGCCTTCGCGCCCACGCGGTCACCGTCGACGGCCAGCCGTACAGCTACGCCCTGACCGTTGCCATCGTGGCGTCCTCGCTCGCGACCCAGAACGCCAACGGCATCGGCACCGGATGGAAGGCCCTGGCCGCCCTGCTCCAGGCGCTGTGGACGCAGTCGGCCCACCCATCCACCGCCACGAGTGGTCAGCCGCCATCGTCGCCGACGTCCACGGATTTCGCTCCGCAACTGCCCGAGGGACTCGACGGGGTGGTCTGCAGCGAGAGCCCGAACCCGGCCAACCCGTACAGCTACGCGGCCCAGGCCCGGGCCGTGTCCGCCGAGTCCCCGGACGGTTTCGGCCAGAACTGGTCGTGGCTGTCCGAGCCGTGCGCCCAGTGGCGGGCCCACGACGCCGATCGCTACACCGGCCCCTGGACCCGCTCCCCGAAGCCCTACCTGCTGATCGGCACCCTCGGCGATCCGGAAACGGCGTACTCCTCGACCCTCCGGATGGCCGCGGCCGTGCCGAACGCCCGCGTGCTCACCGAGACGGGCGGCGGCCACACCGCCCTGCTCAACAAGAGCAGCTGCGTCGACGACTACATCGACACCTACCTCGCCGACGGATCACTGCCGCCACCGGGCGCGGTGTGCAACCAGAACCGCCAGCCCTTCTGAGGCCGTCAGCGGGTGGACCGCTGCCGCGGCTGGGCATTCTGCTTCAGGGCCCGCCGCAGCTGCAGGATGCGGATCGTCCCGGGCACCGCGGCGACGAGCAGTCCGATGACCGCCGAGATGAGGACGGTCAGGCCCAGCGACAGGTGACCGTTGAAGCCCAGAAACTTGATCGACACCCGGCCCGAGTTCTGGGCGATGAAGATCACGAGCAGGATCAGGAACACCGCGGCCGTGATCAGGGCGACCCAGGCATCGCTGCTGCGGGTGCGGCGCACCCGCCCTTTCGTGTCGAAGCCCGGTGCCGGACTCGTCCGGGCGGTGGCCGGCGACCCGGGTAGCGACGGGTCAGCCGGCGGCGGCGCAGGTGGTGGCACAGGTGGTGGCCCGGACGGGACGCCCGTCGTCCCGCCCGGCTGAGGCCAGGCCGGACCCGGGGCCGAATACGGCGGCTGCTGCGGCTCATTGGGGTCTGTTGGAATGCTCACGGGTGGGCCTCCTCATGGGAATGTCTCGCGAGGCGACACGCGCGAAGGTCGGGCGACGCCGTCGTGTCATAGGTGTACCCACCCAGCCGCCCTGATGATCAATCGGTCCAGGACGGCCCACGCTCGGTGCAGCGCGACGGCCCGCCGGTGATCCGGCGGGCCGTCGCATTCATGGGGCCTCTGTTGTCGATAGCCGTCAGTCGTGGTCCGGGCTCGGGATGTAGGCCCCCGGCACCTGCGCCGGGGCGTAGATCTTCGGGTCGCCCGGGTAGGGCGTCTTCCATTCGTGGGCCTGGTACCACGTCCACCGGTTCATCTGCTCCGGGTCGGCGTAGTCGGGCACGGCCGTATTGCCGGTGAACCGCTGCTTCGAGCGCCACTGCTGCCATTGGGCCGCGACCTGCTGCTCCGCGGCCGGGACGGCGACCTTCTTGGTCTCCTGGACGTTGAGCGTCTTGGCCGCGGTGCCCTTCAGGCCCAGCGTGTCCGTACCGCAGGCCGGGGCCTGGGCCACGCCTTCGGTCAGCGGGATCTGGTTCGGCACCGCAGTGAACGGCGCGTAGTTGGGCTTGTTGGTGAACGCGCCGTACATCGGCGTGGCCGCGGCCAGCTTCTCGTTCAGCGGCTGGGCGCCGAGGATCTGCTCGATCGTGCGGACCATGGTGATCTGCGAGTAGTACGTGCTGTCGACCTTGTTGTGCTGGGCCCACGGGCTGATGATCTGCACCGGCGCCCGGTGGCCGTCGACGTGGTCCGCACCGTCCTGGCTGTCGTCCTCCACCACGAAGATCGCGGAGTCCTTCCAGTACTTGCTGTGCGAGATCTCGTCCACGATCTTGCCCACGGCCAGGTCACCGTCGGCGACCTGCGCCTCGGGGTCGGGCGTGCCGCCGGTGTGGTCGCTCGACAGCCAGAACATGTTGAGGTTGGCCGGGCCCCGCTTCTCGAAGTCCTGCTTCCAGATCTCGTAGCGGTACTGGTCCGGGATGTCGGTGTCGAACTTCGGGTAGTCGTGGTTGGTGATCGCGTTGAGCGACGGGATGGGCGACTCGGTGTCCTGCCGGACGGACGGGTCGGTCAGTGCGCTCGGGTTGCCGCCCGCTTCGACGCCCTTGGTCACGCAGTAGTACTTCTGCCAGGTGGCACCGGCCGGCTTGGTCTCGAACTGGTTGAACTCGCCGAAGTCGCGGGCGCTGTTGCCGGCCGACTCGGCCGCGGTCCACAGGAAGCCGGAGCGCTGGTGACCGAGCACGTCGTCCTCGGTGTCGTAGCTGCGGATGTACTCGCCCGCGTCGGACTCGGTGTACTCCGGGTTGTCGCCCTGCATCAGCCAGTTGTGACCCTCGGCCGAGTTGGTCCCGACGTCGTAGGTGTTGTCGTAGAGACCGAACTGCTTGGCCAGCGCGTGCTGGTTGGGTGTGGCCTTCTGGCCGAACTGGGCCAGGGTGCGGTCGCCGTTGCCGCTGCGGATGTCGCCGTACACCTGGTCGTAGGTGCGGTTCTCCTTGACCAGCAGGAACACGTGCTTGATCGTCGACGGGTCACCCAGCCGCTTCGGGACGGCGACGGCCTTGGCCTTGGGGCCGTGGGCCTTGGTGACGTCCTTCTTGCCCCAGCCGTTCTGGGCGAAGACGGTGGCGGTGTACTTCGCGATCTTCAGGTCGCTCGGCAGCGTGAACCGGGTCAGCGAGGCCGTGGTGCTGTGCGTGCCGTGGCCGATGACCGGCACGGTGCCGGCGCCCTTGCTGTAGGTGAGTTCCGGGCCGCGAGCGTCGATGCCGCGGGTGTTGGTGACGACGATCTTGTTGCCGGCCGTGGCCACGTCGGCCGGGTAGTAGTCCGTGGGCAGCAGACCGAGGTAGCTCACCGGTTGCAGGGGCGAGCCGTTGTAGCGGTAGACGGCGACGGCGTTGGCCCGGCCCAGGGTGACGAGCAGATGGCCGTCCGCGGTCAGGGCGATGCTGGTCGGCTCGTAGCCCACCGTCGACGACGGCCAGGGCTGGGTAGCGATGGTCTGCACGACCTTGTCGTTGTTCGTGTTGACGACCGAGACCGTGTCGCTGTTGGTGTTGGCCACGAACAGGGCCGAACCCTTGGCGTAGAGCGCGGTCGGGTGCAGCCCGACGGCGATGGACTTGACCGCCGCCGCCGGCGTGGTGGTGTTGATGACGCTGACGGCGCCGGTGGTCGAGGTACCGAGATAGGTGTTGGCCGGAACCTGGGTGCCGTAGGAGTTGATCGTGGGCTCGCCCGGCACGGCCTTGCGGCCGCCCTCGTCGCTGACGTAGAGCTTCGTGCCGACCCGGACGATCTCGCGCGGGGCGATGCCGACGTTCCAGGTCTGCTCGACCGCGCCGCTCGCCGGGTTGAGCGCCTCGACGGTGTTCTGCCCGTTGACCGGGACGTACAGCGTCGACCCGTCGGCCGAGTACACCGGCTTGCCCGGCAGCGCCGACAGTCCGTCGACCTGGGCCAGCGGGACCGACGTGGCCGTACCGAGCGTGCCGTCGGCGTTGACCGCGAACCGGGTCAGCCCGTCCTGCTCGGACAGCCAGAGGAACTTCCCGTCCGGCGAGTAGACCGGGCCTTCCTGGCCGACGGTGCCGTCGGTCAGCTTCTGGTTGACGAAGGACGCCGAACCCACCGTCCAGACCAGCTTGTAACTCGGACAGGTCGAAGACCTGCAGCACCACCGACTTGTCGGTGCTGCTCGCGGCCAGGAACCGGCCGTCCGGGCTGACCGTCGAGCCCATGAACTTGCCGAACTGGGTGAGCAGTCGCTGGCCCAGCGGCTTGATGACCTGGTCGGCCGAGACCTGGATCCCGTCGCGGTACCGCGAGCCGACCTGGTGCCGGCCGAACCCGGTCGTGGCCGCGGTGGCCAACCCGCCGCCGGCAAAGACCAGCGCGGCCGAAGCGACGGCGACCATACGCAGCCGGCGGCTTCGGCCGCGCAGGCTGAAGCGGGATCGGGATGACGGACGGCGGTTCCTGATGACCTGCATGACTATCCCTTCGAGGTGTGAACCAGGTCGACGAGACCGTCGAACTGCCACAGCGGGTTGGGTGCGTCGCCCGTTGACGTGTGCACTTGGAAGAAGCCGTTGACTGATTGGGGTCCGTCACCGTCGGCGACGTAGCGCCCGTCCGGGGTGACGTCGAGTTGGTAGATGGCCGAGCCGGTGGCCGTGGCACCGGGGATGTGCCAGGTCACGACACACCGCCAGTCGTTCCCCGGGCCCTTGTCCTCGACCAGGGAGCCGCCCTTGTCGCAGGCCGCGCTGGCGCCCAACTGGGCCTCGGTCACGTCCGGACGGTGCAGCTCGCGGGACTGCAGGCGGTAGAGATGGGCGTAGGACGTCGCGAGTGAGCTGTCCAGCTTGGCCCGCTCGACGCCCGAGCCCGACGCCGGTGTCGCGGCCGCCACCGCTGCCGACGGTGACGGCGAACACCGCCGCCAGCGGCAGCACGGCCACGACCAGTGCGCGCCGCCCGGCTCCGTCGTTGGCCACATCGGTGAAGTCGCGCCGGATGAACAGCAGATAGGCCAGGGCCGTGGCGGCCACGGCCCAGGCCAGGCTGGCAACGATCCCGACGACGAGCGGGGTGAGTTGCGCCGGATCGGTGAACAGCCCGCGCCAGGCCAGGAACCCGTAGCTCGGCAGGGCGACGCGGACGACGACCGGCAGCGGCAGCAGTTGGGCGAGTTGGAGCAGCACGGCCAGCAGCGCGGGCGTGACCAGCCCCATCGGCGAGCGGCCGAGCAGCACCGAGCCCAGCAGCCCGACCGCGGCGAAGGCCAGCGTCGGCGCCAGCACGCAGAGCCAGGCCAGCACCACCGCCCGGGCCGCGTCCCCCGGTGCGATGAGGTGGCCGTCGAGCCCGACCAGCGCGCGGTTGCCGACCGCGAGCAGGCCGCCGACGATGCCCGACGCGGCCAGCCCGACCACCAGCGCGAGGATGACGGTGAGGCTGGCCAGCGACTTGGCGGCGAAGATCCGCCTCGGTGAGCGCACGGCGACGAGCAGGTGCCGCCAGGTGCCCAGGCGGTCCTCGGTGGCGAAGACGTCGCCGGCCACGAGCGACGTCAACAGCGGCAGGACCCAGCTGCAGCAGAACGACAGCACCACCAGCGGCCCGGCCCAGCCGCTCTGGCTCATCCAGCGGCCGAAGACGGTGTCGACCGGCAGCGAACTCTGCTGGCTGACGACGGCCACGAAACCGGCCGGCCCGAGCAGGCAGGCGACGAGCAGCAGCCGGATGCGCCACTGGGCCAGCAGCTTGACCAGCTCGAAGCGGTAACCGTTGCGCAACCGGGCCGGGTGCGCGACGGCTCGGGGCAGCGCGATGGCCGTCACGGGGTGTCCTCGTCGCGGCGGGCCGGCTCGGCTTCGGTCAGGGCCAGGAAGGCGGCCTCGAGGGGTGAGACGACCGGCGCGAACTCGCGGATGGCCACGCCGGCCGCGACCAGGCGCGCGACCAGGTCGTCGAGCACCGGGACCGGGCCGCGGACGAGCAGGGCCTCGGCGTCCTGGCGCTGGAGCAGTTCGTCGTCCGGACGCAGCTGCAGCCCGGGCGTCTCGGTGGCGACCCGCCGGGCCGCGTCGGCATCCGAGGACCGCAGGCGGTAGTCGAGCTCACCGATCTCAGCCGCGAGTTTGCGGACCGGGCCGGAGAACACCACCCGGCCGGCATTGAGAATCGTCACCTCGCTGCACAGGGCGGCCAGGTCGTCCATCCGATGGCTGGACAGGATGATCGACGTGCCGTTCGCGGCCAGCTTGGTCAGCACCCGGTGCACGTGCCGGGTGCCGGCCGGATCGAGGCCGTTGGCCGGCTCGTCGAGCACGAGCAGCCGGGGCCGGGTGAGCAGGGCGGCGGCCAGCCCCAGCCGCTGGCGCATCCCCAGCGAGAAGCCCCGGACCCGGTCGCCGGCCACGTCGGTCAGGCCGACCTGGTCCAGGGCGTCGTCGATGCCGCTGCGGTCATCGCCGCGCAGCGCAGCCGAGGCGGCCAGGTTCTGCCGTGCGGTGAGGGACGGGTAGAGGCCCGGGGCGTCCACGAACCCGGCCACGCCGTCGGGCAGGGCCAGCGTCCGGCGCACCGGCGTGCCCAGGATCTCCAGTTCGCCGGCGTCGGGCAGGGCCAGTTGCAGCAGCAGCCCGAGCAGCGTGGTCTTACCGGCCCCGTTCGGCCCGACCAGGCCGTGGATCTGGCCGCCGGCGATATCGAGGTCGACGCCGTCGAGGGCGACCACGGCACCGAAGGACTTGGTCAGCCCGCGGGCGCGAATCGCCGGCTCGCTGTCCATTTCCGTCCCCTTGACTCGTTTGTGCACCAGGAAAAACCTTAAGGACCGCGACCGGCGCGAACAGCGTCCGCCAGTCGAACGTTGGGGTAACAACACGCAAAATCGGGCCGGTCCCCGGTTGCCTCCGCCGACGGCACCGGCATGGGCACTGGATCCCAGGCGGTATAGTCAGCGCGTCTTCCTCGGCCACAGGCTGAGTCCAATGGCCCCGTAGCTCAGCTGGTTAGAGCGCCGCCCTGTCACGGCGGAGGTCGCCGGTTCAAGTCCGGTCGGGGTCGCCATGCCTGCCTCACCCACGCTGCTCGTCGCGGCGCACGGTACGAAGTCGGCGGCCGGGTCGGCCACCACGGCCGCGCTCGTGGCCGCGATCGCCGAGGCCCGTCCCGACCTCGACGTCGGCCTGTGCTTCCTGGACGTGGCCACGCCCAGCCTGGCCGATGCCCTGCGGGCGCATCCGGAGCCGACGGTCGTCGTGCCGCTGCTGCTGTCGAGCGGATTCCACGTCCTGACCGACATCCCCGCCGTCGTGGCCGGACACCCTCAGGTGCAGGTCGCCCGCCATCTCGGCCCCGACCCGCTCGTGCTCGACGCGGTGCTCGACCGGCTGGCCGCGGCGCGCGGCGCGGCGTCGGTGGCCACAACTGTGCTGGCTGGCGCCGGGTCGAGCAACCCGGCCGGTGCGGCCGACCTGGCTGCGGCCGCCGCCGGCCTGGCCGAGCGGCTGGGCCGGCCGGTGTCGGTGGTCACGCTCGGTGCGGATGTGCGCGCCGCTCTCGCGGCCGCGCCGACACCCGTCGAGGTCGCCACCTATCTGCTGGCCGAGGGCCAGTTCGTCGACACCCTCCGTTCGGCTGCGGCCGGACTCGGCCGGGCCGTCACCGTGGCCGAGCCGATCGGCGTCCATCCCGCGCTCGTCGCGCTCGTCCTCGCCCGCTACGACGAGGCCACCGCCGGGCAGTGAACCGTCGCCGTCGTCACCCCGTATGAAGCGGTGACATCGACGGAGGTAAAGGCAATGGCTACACGAGCACTTCTCTTTTCCGGCGCGGCCGTGCTGGCCCTGGTGACGGCGTGCAGCAGCAGCGGAGGCGGCGCCTACGGCGGCGGCGGTGGCGGCGGTTCCACCCCGGCGTCCACGACCCCGGCCGCGGCGGGCGTGGCCGCGGTGACCGTGTCGATGAGCGGCTCGACCCTCACCGGCCCGAACGGGCACACGCTGTACACCAACACGGTCGACACCACCTCGAAGATCAGCTGCGTCGGCGCCTGCGCCAAGGAATGGCCGCCGCTGACCGGCACGCCCAAGGCCGGCGCCGGGGTCGACGGCGCCATGCTGAGCACGACCACTCGACCGGACGGCGGCAAGCAGGTGACGCTGAACGGTCACCCGCTGTACGAGTTCGACGAGGACAAGGCTCCCGGTGACAAGAAGGGTGACGGCATCGCCGACGAGGGCGGCAGTTGGCACGTCGCGTCGTTGACCGGCGCCGCCGCGAGCGCACCGAAGACCTCGGACGACAACGCCGGCGCCTCGAGCGGCAGCACCGGCTACAACTACTGATCGCCCGGCCGGGCGGGTCTCGTGGGACGGGCCGCCCTGCCGGACTGCTGCCAGCGCTGCCGGGCGCGGCAGCGCGCACCACGGCCGCCGGTGCCCCCGCCTCCCCATGTGGGGCACCGGCGGTCGCGGCCGTGATCGGACCGGGCCGTCCAGGCCGGGTCCGGTAGACTTCGCCCGGTTCCGGGGGCGTCCGCGCAGGTGGTGCCCCTGGCACGGCCAGGTAGCTCAGTTGGTACGAGCGACCGCCTGAAAAGCGGTAGGTCGGCAGTTCGATCCTGCCCCTGGCCACCAGCCCATGAACTCCATTGCGGCACGCTCCGGGACGCCGAGCAGTAGCAGGACTGTCGCGGCGGTGACTGTCATCGCGGTGGCGCCGGCGGTGGCCGGGGCCGCCACCGCCCATCACTGCCTGGCCGACAACGGCATCATTCACGGGAACTGACGCCTGTTGGCGTGTGCACCTCGGCGCACCGTAACCCGTCGTCGTATCTATTGGCGGGCGACAAGCGACGCTTCCGACGTCGATGTGCGCACGATGGGAAGCCACGGCGATCAGAGGGATGGTTATGCGACCAATTGGGCTCTTGAAGAACACTGACCCGGTTACGCTTTCGGGCCCGCAGCGCTCTTGGCGGCGAGAGCGCCTCGCGGCCGCGGCGATCGCGGCGGCGGTGGCGGCGGTCATCGCGGCTGGGCCAGCGGTCGCCGGGGCGGCTACCGCGCATCACTCCCTTGCCGACAACGGCGTCATCAGCTCACACAACTGACGACCAATGGTGGCCGCTTTGGCCAGGAGGGCAGCAATGACCGACCCGACATCCCGATCGGCAGGACGCCGATGGTTGCGTAAGGCGATTCCGATCAGCCTGGCCGCACTGCTCGCCCTCGGCGTCACCGCCGGAACTGCGCTGGCTGCGCCGCCCGCCACACAGATCGGGCCCGCGACCCACCTGGTGCCGCCCACCGGACGCCATGACGTCGGCACTGTCCGGCTGCATCTGGTGGACGCCACGCGCATCGACCCGACATCGCCCACCCACGCAGTTCGCGAGATCATGGTCCAGGTCTGGTATCCCGCGACCGAAGCCGACCGCTTCCCGTCGGCGCCCTATCTGCCTCCGCTGGCCGCCGCGCATTTCCTGGCCGCACATGGCCTCCCAGCCGGCACTGCGCTGCCGCGGACAATCGGGCATGTCGGCGCGCCGGTGGATCGCCGACACGGCCCGCATCCGGTCCTGCTCTACTCCCCCGGCGGGGGGACCGACGGCAGCTTGGACACCGGGCTGGTGGAAGACCTGGCCAGCCACGGCTACGTCGTGATCACCATGGACGATACGAACGAATCTCCGGAAGTGGAGTTCCCGGGCGGCCGACTGGTGGTCGGCACCTTCGTGCCTGACACCATCGAGAAGGTTCTAGAAGGGCAGCAGATCCGTGCGGCCGATGCGCGGTTCGTCCTCGACAAGCTGAGCGTGCTCAACAGGGGTGGCAATCCCGACGCCGAACACGCCAGGCTGCCGAAGGGTGTGGCCGGCAGCCTCGACCTGTCCCGGGTCGGCATGTTCGGCTGGTCACTCGGCGGGGCCGCGAGCGCGCAGACCATGCACGACGACGCCAGGATCAAGGCGGCCGTGAACCTGGACGGGACGTTCTGGGGACCGTTGGTCGAGCAGGGCGTGAACCGGCCGTTCCTGCTGATGACCGGCAGCGAACATACCGAGCAGAACGATCCCAGCCTGGCCTCCTTCCTGACGGCCAGCACGGGACCGAAATTGCACCTGGCCCTGGCCAACTCCCAGCACCTGACGTTCAGCGATGGCGAGGAACTGGAAGTGGAACTCGCATCGGCACTTGGCCTGACGCCCGACCAGGTCGCAGCGGACCTCGGAACCATCGACCCGAAGACCGCCGTCACCGACGAACGCGTCTACCTGCGGGCGTTCTTCGACAAATACCTGCGCAACCGCAACGACCACCTGCTTGACGGCCCGTCGCCGCGCTTCCCGGACGTCTCCTTCGAACCTTGATCAGCTGGCGCGGGGCCTGTCGTCGCGCAGAACCGGCCCACCCGACCCGCGGAAGGCCGGCCGGGACGCAGCGAAGACGTGCGTCGTGACCGCGTGCCGGATCATGAGCCGCGGCTCGTCTGCGGATGCGATGTCTCGGCTCAGTCGTCGCCGGCCAGGCCGTCAAGAAGGGCTTGAAGCAGGTCGGCCTCGCTCCGAAGTTGTCGGGCGGCCTCCGGACTCGCGGTAGCCAGTGTGTCGGCCGTGACTCGACGGTCCTGCACCTCCTGCTGGACGATGCCTATCTCGTCCTCGCGGGTCAGTGCGCGGCGTGCGACTTCAGCGCGACCAAGCCCGGTAGCGGAGGATTCCACGGCACCGGCCCGGTGCTCCTCGGCCAGCGGGACGGCTTCGGCGTTGTCGATGGCCGCCAGCGCCGTTCGATAGACAGCCGTCGCCGCTCGGTCCCGCTGTGCCATCGCGTTGGTCAGTGCGGTCCTGAGCGCGGTGCGCACAGAGGACACATCGGTCGGCGTCACGGGCTCACGATAAAGCTGGTGGGCCTCATGCCAGCGAGGAAAACCCGGCCGCGTCGGCGAACTGGCCACCCCCGATATGCGAGTTGAACCGGCCGAGTGGGCCCGTGCGTTCGTAGGACTTCGCCGATAACCTCGACGACGACGGCGTACGTCGCGATCACCTGCTCTACGGGCGCGTCGACGATCTGGCTGACGCTCGGTAGCCCAATCCCTGGGAATTGTCCGTCGCCGCGAGCTCGAAGCGCCCGCTGCTGCAGCTATCTGCAACCAGGTTGGGCTTGCCGTCGGTGGATGTTGTAGTGGCCACTACGTACCTCAGGCCCACAACCCCGACCCAAGGATTGGTAAGTCATGCGCAGAGCCTTGCTCCGCAGTCTCGTCCTCGCCGGCGTCGCCGCCACCACGATCGCCGGCGTCGCAACCCCCGTCGCCACGGCCGACCCGGTAACGGCCTGCTCGGCCTGGGCCGACTGCAACAAGATCGGCGGCCACATATCGCGGGACACGGTCATCAACCGGGCCATGAAGTGGGTCAACGCGGGCTACGGCTACAGCCAATCGCCCGCCGACGCCGTCAACGGCACCGGTGCCAACCCGGCCCAGAAGTGGCGTCGCGACTGCTCCGGATTCGTGTCGATGGCGTGGCGGCTGTCCGGCACCGCCCCCAACTACGGGCTGAACACCGCCTCGCTGCCGAGCGTCTCCACCGAGATCGCGTACACCGCCCTTCAGGACGGCGACATCCTCGACGATCCCACCGGGGGCAACGGCTACGACCCGCACGTCATCATCTTCGACGGCTGGGTGGGGGCCACCGGCGGCGACTTCTACATGATCGAGGAGAACCCGGCCTACGGCGGCGCCGTTCGGCACAAGGCCTCTGCAGTCCACTACCTCGAAGTGCAAGGCATCAAGGGCCGCGACGATGCCGGCAACCACTTCGTGCCGCGCCGCTACGACTACATCACCCTCTACTAGGCCGCAGGCATCACCGACGCCACCAGATCGCCCCACGACAGACTGCGCACACCTGCGCACTATTAGTGTTCAAGTCCGAAGGAATCTCGCCTGAACCATTCATCTTCGCGCAGTTCGTTGCTAGGGTCCGCGCATTAGGCAACTGCGAGAAGGAGGAAATGACAGATGGACAGGCGCTCATTCCTGCTCGCCAGCGGGGCGACTGCTGCCGCAGCCACCGTGCCGTTGGGCGCACGCAGTGCCGCAGCGGCGTCGCGGCCCGACCATCGCGGCTTCGACCGCCACGATTTCGTCCCGGCTGAGAACTTCGAGGACACCGACTTCGGCCCGGGACCACACGTCACGGATCGGCTCTATCAAGGCCCGTTTCCCCAGTACCGGCCCCAGGTGTTCGTGCCGGACAGCACGCCGCTCATGGCCACCTGGAGCCACAAGGAACCCAACCGCGGCTTCGGCAAGGGCCTGATCACCTACATCGCTGCCGACCAGGGTCTGGCCGAGATCCAGGCCGCCGACAAGCTGCGCGAAATCGACCGGCTGGCCGCCTACCCGCTCGGCGACAAGCTCTACCTGCGCCCGACCTGGCGCGAACTTCAGCCGAAGCCGGGCGCACTGCGCCTGCCGGAGTACTGGAAACGGGTCTTCGAGGCGGCGCGCGTGAACGGGAAGCGGGTCGGCTTCCGCATCCAGATGAGCGCACCGGACTACTACCCGACGCCGGCGCTGCCCGACTTCGTGCTGGACCGGGTGCCCATGGTGCCGCTCACCGGCTCGATTCTGGAGGGTGACAGCCGGTGGAGTTCTCGGACCTACTACGAGCCGCGCTACGACCACCCCTATTTCCAAGCGGCCTGGCGTGATCTGGTCGAACGGTTGGCCGACGCCTACGACGGTCATCCGCAGGTCGAATTCGTCGACACGTTCATGTACGGCTTCTGGGGTGAGGGCCACACCTGGCCGTTCACCAGCAACCCGTTCCCGAGCTACCAGGTTGCCGAGAAGACCTGGGCAAACATGTTCGACGTCCAACGCCGGCTGTGGAAACACACCCCGCTGGTGACCAACACGCAGCCGGACTGGAGCCTCGTCGGGAACTCCGTCCTCGTCGACCGCACCGTCCGTTCGTTCAACTGGCTGCGCACCGACACGGTCTTCATCGAGAACATCCAGATCGACGAGATCTCGAATCGCCCGGCTTGGACCGCCGCGACGCTCGAGGTGGCAATGCGCCCGGACCCGCCGGCAGCATCGTCGGATCCGGAACAGATCACCGTGGACGAGAACACGATCCGGCACGTCCTCGACGTCGGCCCGAACTATTGGTCATTGTGGAACTTCCACGCGATCTCGGTCGCCAACCTGCAGCGGCACGTCGACCGCTTCCCGACGCTGTTCGCCGACATCACCGCCCGTATCGGCTACCGCGTCCGGCCGACGTTGATCTGGGTCTACGTGAAGGACGGCCGGCCGGGCCTGGTCGTCGGTGTCACCAACGATGGCGTGGCCGCGATCCCGGGCGCGCTGCGGATCAGCGTGGTGCGTCCGGACGGCAAGGAGCTCGCCGGCGGCAGCCTGGACCCCGGTCTGCCGCTGCCGGGCAAGATCCGGCAGGCCGAACTCCAGCTCCGGGCCGGCGACGTATCTGTGGAGGTTTCGGAGGGCGGCGTCAGCGTCGTCGACTGGCGCGGCCTGCGCCTGCGGGCGGAGTTGGAGGTCAAGGGCAAGCGCTATCCCGTCACCTGGGCGTGCACGCCCAAGCCCAACTCCGACGGGACGCTGACCCTCCAGAGCAACATCGGCTGAGAACGGAGCGCCGGTGCAGCTCCGCTCGACGCAGCCCAGTCGGCCATTCGTAGCGCAACCGGTCAGCTTTCGTCGAGCGGTGGTAGGTGCAGCAGCATCCGGATCGCCGTGACCTCGTCCTCGACGCCGCGGTTCGCAGCTAAGAGCCGCTGTTGGTATCGGCGTAGCTGGGGGATGGACGTCGACACGGCAGCCCGGTTGGTCAGGACGGCGCGCGACTCGTTGGCCCGGATCAGCGCGGTGGCCACCGCGTCGATGGGCGCGGGCAACGGGATGGCCCGCAACGAGCGGTCGAAGCGCCGCTCGACCGACGCCGCGTCGCGCAGGTCGGCCCGCGCGGCGTCCAGATCGCTGTGGTCCGGACCGTCGAGGCCGTCGAAGTCCCGCTCCAAGCCGTCGTTGCCGACCTCGGCGATGGCCAGGTATCGGGCCGCGGCCCGGGACACCGGGGACGCGGTCGAGCGGTGCTCTCGCGCCGGGGACGGATGCACCGTGCTGCAGGAGGCGAGCATCACGGCCGACAGCGCGGCGCCGATCGTGAGCGTCAGGTGCGCCCGCGTCAGGACTCGCCGGCCGCTACGGCCACCACTGCTCTCGCCCACATCGGTCCATACGGCAACCTCGAGGCGATCGGTTCACCGTCAGCCCGCGAGTCGGGAGCCCCGGGCCAGCAGCTCGATCAGCTCGTCGGCCGGGATGGGCCGGGCGAGCAGGAAGCCTTGCACCCGGCCGCAGCCGAGGGCCCGCAAGGTGGCCAGCTGCTGCTCGGTCTCGACGCCTTCGGCCGTAATGACACAGCCGAGCGCGTTCGCCATCCCGATCACCCCAGCCACGATGGCCCGATCGCCCTTGTCGTCGGGCAGGTCGCTGATGAAACTGCGGTCGATCTTGATCGAGCTGAACGGGTGCTGCTTGAGCCACGTCAGCGAGGAGTATCCGGTCCCGAAGTCGTCGAGCACGACCTGCACGCCCAGCGCATTGAGTTCGTGCAAATTGTGCGTGGTGGTCGCATCGGGGCGCATGAGCGCGGTCTCGGTGATCTCCAGGCCGAGGCGGCCGACCGGGAACTCCGCGTGCGCGACGGTCTGGCGTACCCACAGCGGGAAGTCGGGCTGAGCGATCTGGAACGCCGAGACGTTGACGTTGAGTTCCAGGTCGTGCCCGAGCTGAGCCAGGCGAGCCATGGCCTCGCAGCTCTCGCGCAGCACCCACGCGCCGATGGGCACGATCGAGCCCGCTCGCTCGGCGACCGGAATGAATTCGACCGGCGAGACCTCACCGAAGGTGGGGCTCGTCCACCGCAGCAGCGCTTCCACGCCGACGATCTGCATCGTGGGCAGGGCGATGACGGGCTGGAACACCAGCCGCATCTCGCCGCGGACCTCGGCCCCGCGCAGTTCGCGGGCGATCTGCAGGCGCCGGCCGGCGTGGGGCTGGTGGCCCTCCTCGGCGAACATGCAGCGGTCGCGGCCCGATCGTTTGGCCGCGTACATCGCGGTGTCGGAGCTGCGGATCGCTTCGCGGGCGTCGACGGCATTGCTGCGAACCAGGGCAATGCCGATGCTCGCGGTGATGACCTTGCCGTCGAGCACGGGCAGCGGCTGGGCGATGGCCTCGAGCAGACGTGAAGCCAGTTGGCCGGCTTCCGCGGCGTCGACGATGCCCTCGGCGATCACGATGAACTCGTCCCCACCGAAGCGGCCGACGAAGTCGTGCTCGCGGATCGTGAGCGACAGCCGCTGCGCCACCTCGTGGATCATCTCGTCGGCCCGGTCGTGGCCAAGGGTGTCGTTCATCTCCTTCAAGCCGTCCAGATCGATGAACAGCACGGCGGCCGCGGTCCGCGGGCCGACCCGTTCGATGGCCGCGTCCAGCTCCTCGAAGATCGCGCGGCGGTTGGCCAGCCCGGTCAGCCCGTCGTGGCGGGCGTCGTGGGACAGCCGCTGCAGCGTCTGGCTGCGCTCGATCGCGATCGCGGCCACCTGCGCGCAGTCCTCGAGCAGCTCGAGGTGCTCAGGCAGCGGCTGCCGGGGCTGACGTCCGTAGAAAGCGAGCGTGCCCAGCACATCCTCGCCGGCGGCCTTGATCGGCATCGACCAGCAGTGCGCGAGGCCGGCGCTCTTGACCAGGTCGATGATGGGCGCCCACTTCGGGTCGGCGACCAGGTCAGGGCTGATCGTCAGCCGGCCGAACCAGGCCGCCGGCCCGCAGGTGCCGATGTTCGGGCCGATCACCACCCCGTCGACCGCGGCCAGGTACTCCAGCGGCAAGGACGGCCCGATGCCCGAGTGCAGCGTGTTCGAGGTCGGATCGATCAGCAGCACCGACGGCACCAGCGACGGGTCGTAGCGTTCGATGACGTGGCACAGCTCGAGCAGCACGTCCGGCAGCGGCGCGTCGCGCGCGATCATGTGATGGAGCTGACTGTGCGACTTCATCAGCTCGTGCACCCGCAACGCCTGGGTTCGCGACAGCCGCAGGGCGAGTTCGGTCGAGATCGACGCGGCCGCATCGCGCAGTGCGGCCAGGTCGGCGTCGGTCCAGGCCGGGCGGCTGTTGTCGGCCATCCCGATCAGGCCGATCTCCTGCCCGCCGGCCGTGACCGCCGCCTGCTGGTAGAGACACGGGCCCTCGCCCGGGCCGAGCAGACCGCGCAGATGAGTTTCCAACGATTGCGCCTGTCCCAACTCGCTCACCCGGCCAATTGCGCCGTCTCGACCGGAAAAGGTCTTCACGAATGGATGCGACGTGCCTGATCGGGACAAACCGGCCTGGGCCATGCCCGCCGTCCGGACCAGGCCCCGGAGCCAGCGATCCACCGTCGGATCCGGGCCGAACTCGAGGATTTCACCGTCGTCGACCGGCTGCGCCCGCGACTGATCGGCCACTGCGTGCGGGCTCGCCGCAGTGCGCGAGCCGACGTCGGGTCGACATGCCCCAACGATCGGCGCCCGCGAGCCGAACTTGAGGCCCGCTGGGGGCCGAGCCAGTGCGGTGCCGCGTGGTCATGGGGGGCCACGCGACACCAAGTTGATCATGCTCGGTGGCCGGTAATACCACGGTCGGTTGCGACTCCGGTGACCTGCGGACGACCAGGCGTGGCCACCGGGCGGCGGAACGTGGAGTCGTCGCGGCCGCTTGGTGTCAGCGATGCCTATAGCCAGTTATGGAACGGTTACGCAGCGTGGCGACAGCCGTGGCCGCGGCAGCGTCCGTAGCGGGCCGGGCGTGGGCGGACCCGACCGGCCTGCTGGCCTAAGCCGGCCGGGTCCTGGAACAGCCGCTCATGACCGAACGGTGCCCGTACTACCTATCGCCCGGCCGAGGGCGAAGCTGAGCCGCCGGCCCGGTCCGCACGTCAGCCGGCCGCCGCCTGTTCCAGCACCGCGATGATGCGCGGACGCAGTTCCGCGGCCCCGATCACCGCGTCGACCGAGCCGACCTCGACCGCGCGATGGATGCTGTGCACGGTGTCGAACTCGGTGGCCACCGCCCCGAGCTTCTCGGCCCGCACCGCCGTGCGAACCTCGGCCAGTTCGGCGGCGATCGGCGCCCGCTCGGCGTCGGGCAGCCGACCGCAGCCGCTGCTCGAGCTCGCGCACCCGGGGGTCCTCGGCCGTGCGCGGCGTCCACGCTCGCCGCGAACACCACCGCCGCGGCCGGAGCGCCCGCCGATGACCGACGCGAACGAGCCTTCGACGGCCAGCACGGTCATCTGCGGATTGAGCGCCTTGGAGAAGACCACGAACGCGCCGCCGTGGTAGCGCGAGATCACGCAGAACACGATCGGGCCGCGGAAGTTGACGATCGCCCGGCCGATCTCGGCCCCGTACTCCAACTGCAGGTTGCGCATCGACTCCGGCGACCCGTCGAAGCCGGACAGGTTGGCCAGCACGACCAGGGGACGGTTGCCGCTGGCCGCGTTGATCGCGCGCGCCGCCTTCTTCGACGACCGCGGAAACAGCGTGCCGGCCGTGTACGTGTCGGGCCCGTCGGTCGGCGGGAAGCCGCGCCGCGGCACGGTGCGCGACTCGATGCCCAGCAGGCACACCGGCCAGCCGCCCAGGCGCGCGTCGAACACGACGGCGGTCTCGGCGTCGGCCATGTCGGCCCACCGTTCCAGCGTGGGCTGGTCCTGGTCGGCCAGCGCACGCATGACGGTGCGGATGTCGAAGGCCTTCTTGCGGTCGGGGTTCGTGTCGGCCGAGAAGATGTCGCCGATCGTGCGGAAGTCGCTGTCGGGCATGCACGTGCGGCATGGTCGTGATGTCGCGGTCGGACGGGTCGGTGCGTGCGCGACCGGCCGCGGTGTCGACTCGCCCGGCGCCGACGTAGCTGTGCTCGTAGTGCTGCATCAGCAGGTCACGGGCGCTCTTCAGGTCCGGGCGCCCAGTACTGCGCCTGACCGTTCGGGCCCATCACCCGGTCGTAGCCGCCGATGCCGAAGTTGTCCTCGGCCGACACGCCGCCGGAGAAGTCGAGCGACTGCTTGCCGGTGAGCACCATCGCGCTGTCGGGCGTCATGATCGAGAACGCCCTTGGTGTGCATGAGCATTGTCGCCTCGGCGTTCCAGTACGGCTGGGCGCCGACGTTGATGCCGGCCACCACGACGTTGATCTCGCCGCCGGCCTGGGTGAACTCGATGATGCGCTTGAGGCCGCGGGCCACCCAGTCCATGTTCTCGGTGCCCGAGTCCATCGAGATCCGGGCGCCGGCCGACAGGGCGTACCACTCGACCGGTACGCCCAGCTCCTCGGCCAGGTCGATCGCGGCGATCAGGCGGGCGCACTCGGCCTCGGCCACGGCGCCCAGCGCGCGCGTCGGGTCGCCGCTGAGGATGACGCGGGTGACGCCCTCGGGATGCAGCTCGGTCGGCGTCGTGACGACGCCGACCACGATCCCGGCCTTGTTCAGTCCGGCCGGCCGGTCCACCGGTACGAGCCGGCCCGGCGTCGTCGAGGTCGTGCTCGACGGCCGTGCCGCCCTGCGCCGGCCACCATCGCCTGCAGCTCGTACGGGTAGACCGTGCCGCGCCGCCGCGCGCGCAGCACCTTCTGGGCGTAGTCGTCGAGCGGGCGCAGCCGCTCGGTCGGCGGCGCGTCGACGGTGAACTGCACGCCCGAGCCCGGGCTGGTAGAAGAACCGGGCCGCGACCGGGACGATCGGCGCCGTCGGCGGCGATCACCCGGCCCTGGGCGAGCACCTCGTCGATGCCCGCGCCCGCGGTCAGCGGCGCGATCCCGCGCTGCAGCGCGGTGAGCTGGTCGAGTTGCGCGTCGATGACCGGCCAGACGTGCACCCAGACGTGGTTCATGTCCAGCGGCGTGGCACGCGAGGCGAGCGCCGGCCCGTCCGCGCCGGATGCCCTCGACGCAGTTGGCGATGACCCGCTCGACCTGCGGCAGCGAGCTGACCCGGTCGTCGTCGTCGCGGACGACCGCGAGCTCGCGCACCTGCGCCATCGCGACCAGCCGCTGGTCGGCCGGGTTGTCCTTCGCGATGCAGTGGTAGAGCAGCACGTCCTCGGGCGCCTCGATGCGCCTGATGTCGAAGTTGCGCAGCCGCCACAGATCCAGCCGCCGGCCGACCATCGGGTGCAGGTCGCGCACGAGCCGGTCCTCGGTCAGCCCGGTCCCGTCCGGACGGAAGGTGAAGTACGCGACCGGGCGTCCGCCGCCGGTGCACACGCCGACCGCGGCGCGGCGCACGTCGTGCGCGAACGGCATCGGTTGCAGCGTCGCCGGCGAGCGCGGCGCGAGCACTCGTCCGGATCACGCGGCGCGTCGGGCCAGAACAGGTAGAGGTCGACGACGCCCTGCTGGTCGGGACGGCGCGCGGCAACCTGCTCGCCCGAGCGTGCGCGCGAGCGCGCTGTCGGCCGGTCGAGTTCGGCGAACGTGCCGACCGTCGAGACGAGATGGGTCGGCCGGTCGTCGAGCACGTAGTCGGCGACCGCGAGCGGCCGCCCGCCTCGATCTGCAGCGCGCGCAGGTCCTGCAGCGCGTATTCGCGGTAGTGCCGGCGGATCAGCACTTCGAGCAGCGGCTCGCGTCTCGGGCACGCCGTCCTCGAGCCGATCGGCCAGGAAGCTGACGATGCGCTCCGGGATCGCGGCGAGCGCGTCCATCCGCTCGGCCCGGTCGGATCGCGTTCGGGTCGGCCGCCAGCGCCTCGACCTCGCCGCGCACCCCGGCCAGCACGGCCGCGCGCTCGCTCGGCGACGACGGGCTGGTCGTACCAGCGGAAGCGCACGCTGCGGGCCAGTTCACCGACCGCGGGGAAGCGCAGCTGGGTGGCGAGCACGACGCGGTCGAGCACCTCGCGCGCGGCCAGGTCGACCTCGGCGCCCGGCGCGGGCTCGGTGTGCCAGCGCTGCAGGATGGCGGTGACGATCGCGAGATCGGGCGCCGAGCGCTGCTGGGCGAGGAAGATCCGGAACACCGCCTCCTCGAGCTGCGGCGTCGCGGTCGAGCCTGTCGACGCCGTAGTGCGCGAGCACCGCCTCGAGCTTGGCGCGGAACGATGTCGGGCATGCCGCTGCGGTCGGCGTCCAGGCTCTGCAGGTAGCTGTGGAAGTACTCCTTCGGGCTGTGCACGCGCAGTTCGGTGCGCATCTCCTCGTCGGCGAGGCGGTTGCGGCTCAGGTCGGCGAAGTCGGCGAACACCTTCAGCAGCGCCGATCTCGCCGCTGACGACGTCGGCCCCGCGCGCGGCCGCGGCGTCGCGCACGTCGAGATAGCGGCGCGAGCGTGCGGCCGTTGTCGCTCGGGTCGATGTCGAAGCCGAGCAGCGACCGCGCTCAGGTCGGTGAGCCCCTGCGCGAGCGCGTCCTGCTCGCCCTCGTCGGCGTCCTTCGGGCAGGTCGAGATCGACGGCGTCCGGCTCGGCGGCGGCCTCGGCGCGGCGCGTCGGCGATCGGTTCCAGGCGGACGCAGCGGCGCGCCGGTCTCGACCTGGCTGCCCGCCGACACGTGCAGTTCGCGCACGGTCGCGGCGAACGGCGCGTCGAGCCGCGTCTCCATCTTCATCGACTCGAGCACGACGACCGCGGCGCCGGCGGCGACCTCGTCCCCGACCGCGACCGGCGTCGCCACGACCAGGGCCGGGGCCGGCGCGCGCAGCACGCCGCCCTCGTCGCGGCTGATCCGGTGCGCGACGCCGTCCACCTCGACGAAGTGCACCGGGCCCGTGCGTCGCGGTGAGCACGCCGGAACGCCTGGCCGGACACGGTGAGGCGCACCCGGCTCTGGCCGAGCCGTTCGACCTCGGCGTCGACCACGGCCGGTACCGCCGTCGGCGGTGACGGTGACCCGGAAGCGCTGCGTGCCGATCTGCGAGACCGCGACCCGGTAGGCCCGGCCGCGCAGCTTGAGGTCGATCGGCCGGGCGACGCGGTGCTGCACCTGCGGACGGCCGCCGCGCGCGGTCTGCAGCAGCCGCTGCACCTCGACGTGCTCGTCGTCCTCGTAGGCCTCGATGCCGGCCGCGACCAGTGCGATGCCGGAGTGCCGGTCGGCGACCAGCCGGCCCTCGGCGCGCACCCGGTCGATCCAGCCGGTGTCGGCGCTGCGCGTCGATCACCTCGGGCTGATCGAGCAGGTCGAGCATGAAGCTCTTGTTGGTGGCCCCGCCCTCGATGATCACGGCCGTCTCGCCGACGGCGCGGCGCAGCCGGGCCAGCGCGTCGGCGCGGGTGGGGCCGTGGGCGATGATCTTGGCGATCATCGAGTCGAAGTCGGCCGGGATCGTGTCGCCCTCGCTCACGCCGGTGTCGACGCGGATGCCCGGACCGTGCGGCAGTTCCAGCAGCTCGATGCGTCCCGGCGACGGCGCGAAGTCGCGGTCGGCGTCCTCGGCGTTGAGCCGGGCCTCGACGGCGTGGCCGGCCTCGGCCGGCCGCTCGCCCTCGAGCCGGCCGCCCCAGCGCGACGTGCAGCTGGGCCCGGACGAGGTCGGTGTCGGTGGTGATCTCGGTGATCGGGTGCTCGACCTGCAGCCGGGTGTTCACCTCGAGGAAGGCGAAGGACTTCTCGCCCGGGTGGTACAGGAACTCGACGGTGCCGGCACCGCAGTAGCCGACGGCCAGGGCCAGCCGCTCGGCCGACGCCTTCAGCTCCTCGCACCTGGGCCTCGGACAGCAGCGGCGAGGACGACTCCTCGATCACCTTCTGGTTGCGGCGCTGGATCGAGCAGTCGCGCACGCCCAGCGCCCACGCGGTGCCGTGCGCGTCGGCGATGACCTGCACCTCGACGTGCCGCGCGCCCGTCACGAGCCGTTCGAGGAACACGACGTCGTTGCCGAAGGCCCGGCCGGCCTCGTCGCGGGTGCGCTGGTAGGCCTCGGCCAGTTCGGCCTCGTCGGCCACGACGCGGATGCCGCGCCCGCCGCCGCCGGCGGTCGCCTTGAGCATGAGCGGGAAGCCGATCCGGCGGGCTGCCTCCAGAGCGGCGTCCAGGGTGTCGACCGGCCCGCGCGACCACGCCGCGACGGGCACGCCGACCTCCTCGGCCAGCAGCTTCGAGCCGATCTTGTCGCCGAGCCGGCGCATCGCGTCCGGGCTCGGGCCGATGAACCTGACCCCGATGCGGGCGCACAGCTCGGCGAAGGCCGGATCCTCGGCGACGAAGCCCCAGCCGACCCAGGCCGCGTCGGCCTTGGTCGCCAGCAGCGCCGCTTCGAGGACGTCGTAGTCGAGGTAGGGGCGGGCGGCGGCCGGCCCGAGCGGGTAGGCCGCGTCGGCCTCGCGCACGAACATCGCCCCGCGCTCGGCGTCGGTGTAGAGCGCGATCGTGCACCACTGCTCGCCGCCGGCGGCGTTGCTGTCGCGCACCGCATGGATCAGCCGCATCGCCGCTTCGCCGCGGTTCACGATCGCGATCCGCCGCACCGTCGCGGCCCCGGCAGCATTCCGAGCAGACGTCATGCCCTGAGCCTGCACCGAAGACATGGTTACCGGCCAGTCACCCCTATCCCGATGTCACAACGCCGCCGGGGCCGGGGCCAGGTCGCGGTGGTCAGGATCGGACATAGAACGCGGTCCGGATCTCCTCGGCCACCCGCTCCGGTTCGTCCAGCGGCAGGAACGTCCGCCCACCCTCGACCTCGACCAGCCGGGCGTCGGGGAAGGCCGCGGCCAGCCGGCGGCCGAAGACGAGCTTGAAGAACCGGTCCGCGGTGCCCCACACCAGCAGGACGGGCTTGCCGAACCGGTCCAGGCGGGTGGACACGTCGAGCAGATCGGCCGGCCGGATGCCGCGCATGAACCGGGCCCCGTCGCGCCGGACCCCGGCGTCGGTGAGCGCGGGCGTGATCCAGCGGCGGGTGAGCGCGGCGTCCAGCGGCTTGGCCACGAGCGGGCCGAAGGCGATGGCCGAGTGCCGGAGCGCGGTCGGGCGCATGGTGGCCATCAGGACCCGGATCCGCCCGGGCCGGCGGCCGGCCTTGACCAGCAGCCCGAACGGGGGCGGCGGGAACTTGTCGAAGGCGTCGCAGTTGGTCAGGACCAGGCGCCCGATCCGCGCGTCGTCGGTGTCGATGACGAACTGGCACAGCGCGCCGCCGGTGTCGTTGCCGACGAGCGTGACGTCGGTGAGGTCGAGCGCGGCCAGGAAGTCCAGGACCAGCCGGGCCACGCCGCGGGGGGTGAGGTCGGCGCCGGGCTCGAGGGCGATCGGGTGCGCGCCCAGGGGCAGGTCAGGCGCGTAGGAGCGAACCCCCTGGCTGGCCAGCGCCTCGGCCGTGCCGGTCCAGAGTTCGCCATTGACGAGCAGGCCGTGCAGGAAGACCACGGGCGGCTGACTGCTGTCCTCGGGGCCGGCGACTCGGTAGTTGACGCGTCCTTGGGATAGCTCGACGGTCGGCATTCCGGGCTCCTCGCGGTAGATTCTGGACGTGCTCCGCTCAACATACATACAGCCTGTATGAAAGACAACAGGCGCACTCAAACCGACCGGTCGGCCGCGACCCAGGCCGCGCTGGTGGCCGCGGGCCGGGCCCTGTTCGCCGAGCGCGGGTATGCCCACGTCGGCACCGAGGAGATCGTGCGTGCGGCCGGGATCAGCCGCGGCGCGCTGTATCACCACTTCGCCGACAAGAGCGAACTGTTCGCAGCCGTGTTCGAGGCGGTCGAGGCCGACATCACCGCGCGCCTCGCGGCGGCGGTCACCGCGGCCGCGGGCGGCCCAGACGGCCCCGATCTGGACCCGATCACGGCCATGCGCGTTGCGGCCAGCACCTGGCTGGACGTCTGCACCGAGCCCGAGGTGCAACGGATCGCGCTGCTCGACGCCCCGGCCGTGCTGGGCTGGGAGCGCTGGACCGAGATCAGCAACCGCTACAACATGGGCCTGGTCCAGGGACTGCTCAGCCACGCCATCGAGGTCGGCCGCATCCCGCCGCAGCCGGTGCCACCCCTGGCCCACGCCCTGCTCGGCACGGTCCGCGAGGCCGCTCTGTATGTGGTACGGGCCGAGGACCGGGCCGCCGACAAGGCTCAGGCCCGTACCGACATGGGCGCCGTCATCGACCGGATGATCGGGGCCCTGGCCGTCCCGTGAGCCGGGCTCACCTCAGCGACGGGCGGCGGCCACGTAGGCGCGGACGTCGGCCACGCTCCACCAGCTGCCGCTGCTCGCCGTCAGCGTCGTCCGGAGGTAGCGGATGGCCGCACCGCTGAGCCCGACGGTGGTCAGCTGCCCGCTGCCGGTGCCGGTCGCGGCGGTGCGCCAGTGCGTGCCGTCGGCGCTGACCGTCACCACGTACCCGCGCGGGTAGTCGCCGGTGCCGGCCCCGGTGTCGAGCACGAAGCGGGTCACCCGTTCCGGCCGGCCGAGGTCGACCTGCAGGTACTGCCCCGGCGCCTGGGCCTGGCCGGTCGAGTAGCGCGTGGTCGCGTCGTCGTCCACGGCGTGGCCGGCCACGTCGCCGGAGCAGCACGGGTCGGTCGGGCCGGCCGGGTTGGCGGTCGCGGTCCAGCCGGCCGGGTCGAGGGCCCGCAGCCCGGACGACGGCGCCGGTGGAGTGGCCCACACGAACGTGGCCAACGCGCCGCCGGGGAGCGTGTAGTCGAAGCTCTGCCCGTTCTCGCTGACGGTGAAGCTCTGCGGGTTGTCGTTCTCGTTGTGTGCCACCAGCACCGTGGAGCCGTCCGGGTTGCGGAAGGCGACGTCCATGATCTGGCCGTTCCAGCTGGCCGTGCCGAACGAGGTGCTGGCGATGCGGAGGGCGCCGGGCCGCACGAACCGGCTCAGGTGCCCGAGCGCGTAGTACTCGGCGTTCGGGGTGACCGTGCCGTCGGCGGCCACTGTGAGGATGCCGGTGCAGGTGCCGCAGCCACCGACGTGCGGGCCGCCGGCCGGGTCGAGGGCCAGGTTCCAGTTGACGACCGACTTGGCCCAGTTGCGGGTGGTGCCGATCTCGAGCGTGCGGGCGTCGAACTTCAGCGTGTCCGAGAACGTCTTCGTCGGGTCGCCGGACTGGCTGCCCGAGCACTCGGTGAAGAAGATGTCCTTGGCCGGGAACTGGTTGTGCAGTGTCGTCATCGCGCTCGGGTCGCCGAAGTAGCAGTGGTAGGCCGTGCCGCTGACGTACCGCGCGGCCGGCGAGGCCAGCACCTCCTGCGGGTAGTCGTTCGTGTCCGCCGTCTCGTCCGGCGGCGTCTTGGCGATGTCGTCGGGGTGCTCGGACCAGTTGTGGTCGTAGGCGAGGATCTTGGTGCGCAGCCCGCTGGCCCGCAGCATCGGGCCGAGCGCCTCGATCACCTTCTCCTCCTGGGCCGCCGACAGGTCGGTGCCGGGGTAGCCGCTGGGTTGGCGGTTCTGGGGCTCGTTCTGGACGCTGAGGTAGTCGACCGGCACCCCGGCCCGCTGGTAGGCCGCGAGGAACTTGACCAGGTACAGCGCGTACGACCGGTAGATGCGCGGGTCGTCGATGAGCCGGCCGCCGACCAGCGAGTCGTTCGTCTTCATCCAGGCCGGCGGGCTCCACGGCGTGGCCATGATCGTGATGCGCGGGTTGATGGCTTCGGCCTGGCGCAGCAGCGGCAGGATCGCCTTCCGGTCGTGGGCGATCGAGAAGTACCGCTGGTCGTAGTCGGTCTGGCCGGCGGGCCGGTCGTCGAACGTGTAGTCGGCGGTGACGAAGTCCGAGGCGCCGATGGGCTGGCGTAGGAAGTTGAGGCCGTCCCCGGTGCGCGGGTCGAACAGCTGGCGCATCGTCGCGGTACGGGCGGCCGGCGCCAGCGCGGCCAGCACGGTGGCCGACGAGTCGGTCAGCGAGCCGCCGTAGCCGGTCATCGACTGGAACGTGCGGCTCGGGTCCACGACCACGGTCTCGGAACTGCCCCCGCCGGGGTGGAAGCTGGCGCCCGCGGCCGGGCTCAGCTTCTGGGCGCCGTCGGGAGTCGTGATCCACACGCGGGCGGCAGGGCTGGCCGGCGCGTGGGCCCGAGCCGCCGTCGCCGCAGTGACGGTCTGGCCGCTGAGCAGCATGAGTCCGGCCGCCGCTGCGATGGCCGAGGTGCGCGCGATCGTGTTCACGATTCTCCTTCGCTCGACCCGGCGGCGGAATACCGCCCTCGTCCGCATGCTACGACCGGCCCCCCGCCACACGTAGTGCTGCGCGTCGTCGGCTCCGGCAACTACCGTCGCAGTGTTGGCGCCCGAACAGCGGACCGCCACCGGCCTCGACCCGACCGTCCACGGCATGGGAGACGACGCGATGACCGACCCGACCGCCGTCCGCTACGGAATCATCGGCAGCGGCTGGCGGGCGCAGTTCTTCCTCCGCCTGGCCGAGGCCGTGCCCGAGCGCTTCGCCGTCACCGGCGTGGTCACCCGCACCGCTCGGCGCGGCGCCGAGGTGACGGCCCAGTGGTCGGTGCCCACGGTGCGCACCATCGACGCGCTGCTCCGGACCGATCCCGACTTCGTGATCGTGTCGGTGCCGTGGGCCCAGACTCCGGCCGCGGTGCGCGAGCTCGTCGCCCGCAATGTCGCGGTGCTGGCCGAGACCCCGCCGGCCCCGGACGCGGACGGACTGCGCGCGCTGTGGGACGAGGTCGGCCGGTCCGGGCTGGTGCAGGTGGCCGAGCAGTACCTGCTGCTGCCCGGGCACGCCGCGCGGCTTTCGTTGGTGCGCGACGGCGTCATCGGGACGCCGACGTCCGCGCAGATCAGTTCCACCCACCTGTATCACGCGGTGTCGATGATCCGGGGTTATGTCGGTGCCGGGCTCGCGCCGGCCGTGGTGTCGGCCCACGCCTTCACCGCGCCATTGGCCGACCCGCTGTCTCCGGACGGCTGGTCCGGCGATGCCAGTCCGAAGGACGTGACGACCACGCTGGCCACCATCGACTTCGACGGCACGTCGGGGCTCTACGACTTCACCGAGAACCAGTGGTGGAACCCGCTGCGCACCCGGCGCGTCGTCGTGCGCGGCGCCACCGGCGAGCTGGTCGACGACGCGGTCGTGCGGCTGGTCGACCCGACGACGCCGGTGACGTCCTACCTGGTGCGCCGGCAACTCGGCGTCGACCTCAATCTCGAGGGCCATGACCTCGACACCATCTCGTTCGACGGGCGGGTCGTCTATCGCAATCCGTTCCGGGGCGCGCGGTTGGCCGACGAGGACGTCGCCATCGCCACCCTGCTCGACGGCATGCGGGCGTGGTTGCACGACGACGGGCCGCCGCCCTACCCGCTGGCCGAGGCCTGCCACGACCACCTGATCAGCCTGGCCATCACCGAGTCGGCCCAGACCGGGCGCCCGGTGCCGACCGGCCCGGCCCCGTGGGCACCGTGACCACCCCGGAGCTGCGCTCGCGCAGCTGGTTCGCGGCCACCGGCCGATCCGGGATGATCTACCGCTCCTGGATGCGCAACCAGGGCTACGGCCCGCAGGTCTTCGACGGGCGCCCGGTCATCGGTATCGCCACGGCCTGGTCGGAACTCGCACCGTGCAACGCCCACCTGCATCGCGTGGCCGACGCGGTCAAACGCGGTGTGTGGCAGGCCGGCGGCTTCCCGCTGGAGTTCCCGGTCATGGCGCTGGGCGAGACGCTGATGCGGCCGACGACGATGCTCTACCGCAACCTGCTGGCGATGGAGGCCGAGGAGCTGATCCGGGCCAACCCGATCGACGGAGTGGTACTGCTCTCGGGCTGCGACAAGACCACGCCCGGGCTGCTGATGGCCGCGGCCAGCGTCGACGTCCCGGCCATCATGGTCACCGGCGGCCCGATGCTCAACGGCAAGTTCGAGGGCCGCGACATCGGCTCGGGCACGCACGTCTGGCAGTTCGAGGCCGACGTGAAGGCCGGCCGGATGACCGTCGAGCAGTGCGCGATCGCCGAAGGCTGCATGTCGCGCTCGAACGGGCACTGCATGACGATGGGCACCGCCTCGACGATGGCCTGCCTGGCCGAGGCGCTGGGCATGCAGCTCCCGGGCTCGGCCACCTGGCCGGCCGTCGACGCCCGCCGGTACGAGACGGCCGAGCGGGCCGGGTTGCGGGTGGTCGAACTGGTGCACGAGGACCTGCGCCCGGCCCGGATCATGACGCCGGCGGCACTGCACAACGCCGCTCGGGTCAACGCGGCCATCGGCGGCTCGACCAACGCGATGGTGCATCTGCTGGCCATCGCCGGGCGGCTGGAGATCCCGCTCGGCCTCGACGACCTCGACCGGCTCGCCCGCGACGTGCCCACCCTGGTCGACCTCATGCCGTCCGGGCGGTTCCTGATGGAGGACTTCTGCTACGCGGGCGGCCTGCCGGTCGTGCTGCGCGAGCTGGTCTCGGCCGGGCTGGTCGACGGCAGCGCGGTCACCGTCACCGGCGCGAGTCTGGCCGACAACGTTGCCGATGCGCAGTGCTGGAACACCGAGGTCATCCGGCCCATCGCTGAGCCGGTGCAGCCGGCCGGCACCGGCACCGCCGTGGTGCGGGGCAACCTCGCCCCCGACGGCGCGGTGATCAAGCAGTCGGCCGCGTCGCCGCACCTGCTGCAGCACGTCGGCCGGGCCGTCGTTTTCGACTCCCCCGAGGCCTATCACGCGGTATGTGACGACGACGACGTGCCAATCGAGGCCGACGACGTGATCGTGGTGCGCAATTGCGGCCCGCGCGGCTACCCGGGCATGCCCGAGGTCGGCAATGTGCCGCTGCCCGCGCGCCTGTTGCGGGCCGGCGTCAACGACATGGTCCGCATCAGCGACGGGCGGATGAGCGGTACCGGCTACGGCACCGTCGTGCTGCACGTGGCGCCCGAGGCCGCGCTCGGCGGCCCGCTCGCGCTCGTCCAGACCGGCGACCGCATCAGGCTCGACGTTCCGGCCCGCTCGCTGACGCTCGAGGTCTCCGACGACGAGCTCGCCCGCCGTCGCGCCGCCTGGACCCCGCCGCCGGACGACGCGGCCAGCGGCTACACCTGGCTCTACCGCGCCCACGTCGAGCAGGCCGACCGCGGCGCCGACTTCGACTTCCTGCGCGGCCGCCGCCCGGCCACCGTCGCCCGCGACTCGCACTGACCTAATTCCCGGCTCAAAGTACGGCTAGCTCCCGGCTATAACTATGGCTAATATAGGAGTTATGAGGTCGGTTCCGCTTGGCGAAGCGAAGGACAAACTCTCCGGCCTGGTCGACGAGGCCGCGACTACCCACGAGATCATCACCATCACGAAACACGGACGGGCCACAGCGGTACTCATGTCCGCCGATGATCTGGAATCTCTGCACGAGACGCTCTACTGGCTTTCCCAGTCCGGTATCGGCAAGTCCATCGCCGACGCGGAGCGCGAGTACGCCGCCGGAGAGACCACTGGAGCTGAGGACCTGCGCGCCGAGTTCGGCCTGCCACCCCAGTGAGGGATGCTGACCGGTACCGAATCGAATTAGCCGGAGAAGCGCGCCGCGACCTACATCGCCTCCCAGGGAAGGTCGCCGCCGCGATCATCGAGATGATCACCGGGCCGCTCGCCGCCGATCCAGCGCGGCTCAGCAAGCCGCTGACAAACGAGTTGAGCGAATATCGCAGCGCCCGCCGCGGCGACTACCGCGTCCTCATCCGCATCGATGAGACCGCCCACGTCGTCCTTGTCGTCCGCATCGATCACCGCGCCGATGTGTACCGGCGCCGCTGAGCTGCCGGCCAATCGCGGGGGAGGATCTTGCTCTCTAGGCGGCCCCGATTTCCCTTCGATCACGCCGCCCCCGTTTGCCCTCGACACGGTGTAGCGTCCGCCGTCGAGGTCGGATGTTGTCGTGGTTTCGGGGGACTGACGATGGCTGAAGCTGGTGCCCGCACGGCGGATTCGGGGCTGCGCCGGGACGCTATCGGGCTACGCGAAGTGCTCTTCCAGAGCATCACCGACATGGCGCCGGGTGCGGCCATCGCCGCCTCCATCCCCGCGGGCGCGGCCTTCGCCGGTGGGGCACTGCCGCTGTCGGTGCTGATCGCGCTCGTCGGCGCGCTGCTGTCGGCGTTCTGCATCGGCGAGCTGGCCAAGAACCTCCCCGCCGCCGGCTCGCTGGGTACCTACGTGGCCCAAGGGCTGCACCAGAGCCTCGGGTTCCTGGTGTCCTGGGGTTACCTGGCCATCGGACTGCTGATTCCGCCGCTCGTGTTGCTGCAGCTCGGCTTCACCACGGCCTCGACGATCCACCAGGAGTGGTCGGACTATCCGGCTGACCTGTGGTGGCCCTGGACCGTCCTCGGTGCGCTGATCGTGGTCGCCGCCGGGCTGTACGGCATTCGGGCCTCAGCCGGACTGGGCACCGTGCTGGGCATCTTCGAGGTCGCGGTGTTCCTGGTGCTGGCGGTGTTCCTGCTCGTGCACGCCGGCAGCGACAACACTCTCTCGGTGTTCGGCACGAAGTACACGCCGGCCGCCCATCATGGCGTCAGCGGGGTCATCGGCGGGTCGGTGTTCACCATCCTGGCCTTCGGCGGCTTCGAGGGCGCCACGCCGCTGGCCGAGGAAGCGCGCGACCCGCGCCGCACGATCCGTCGCGCGGTGATCGGCGCGGCCCTGATCGTCGGGCTCATCTACGTCTTCACCACCTACAGCGTCGATGTCGCGTTCGGGCCGGCCAGGTTCGCGACGTTCAGCGGCGCCGGGCCAAGTTCGTGGGAGGGCCTGGCCCGTTCGCTGTACGGGATCTTCTGGTTCTTCGTGTTCCTGGCCATCGTCAACTCGACGATCGCCAACTCGAACGCCGGCGTGAACGTCGCCAGCCGGACCTCGTACGCGATGGGCCGCATCGGCGCGCTGCCGTACTGGTTCGCCCGGGTCAGCCTGCGCCATCGCTCCCCCTACGTGGCGATCCTGGTCACCGGCGCGGTGTCCATCGCCATCTCCCTCGCCCTGGGCTTCAAGTACGACCCGGTCACGGCGTTCTCGATCGTGGGGACGGCACTGGTGATCCTGCTCGTCTCGATCTACATGACGGTCAACGTCGCCTGCATCGGCTACTTCCTGCGCCGGCGCCGGCAGGACTTCAATCCTTTCTCGCACATCCTCATTCCACTGCTGGGCGTGGCCGCGTTCTTCCCGGCCTGGCTGTTCGCCGTCGGGTGGAACCCGTTCGGCTGGTCGTTCATCGGACCGATCCCGGCGCCGCTGTCCTACGCCGTGCGCGGAGTCATCGTCTGGATGATCCTGGGGCTCATCTACCTGGTCGTCCTGTACCTGACTCGACCGGCCCGCGTCGGCGAGATGGCCCGCGTCCACCTCGACGAAGAACCGGTGCCGGTCCCGGAGCCGGGAAAGCAGCTATGACCGGCGACCCGGTGGTGCGCACGTTCCGGCCGGAGGCGAACGACTTCGTCTGGACGTTCGGAGGTGCGCCGCCGCTGGCCCGCATCGCGCCGGGCACGATCCTGGAGCTGTTCACCGAGGACTGCTTCGCGGGCCGGGTCCGCGGGGTGGGCGATCTCGTCTCCGAGGTCTGCGAGTTCCCCTACCTCAACCCGCAGACCGGGCCGTTCTACATCGAGGGGGCCGAGCCCGGCGACACCCTGGCCGTGCACTTCGTCTCGATCCAGCCCGCCCGCGACTGGGCTGCCTCGACGACGGTTCCGCTGTTCGGGGCGCTGACCTCCACGCACAGCACGGCCACGCTGCAGGACCCGCTGCCCGAGGTCGTCTGGCTCTGGCAGCTCGACGCGGCCAACGGGCTGTGCCGGTTCGAGTCCCGCTTCGGCGACTTCCACGTCGACCTGCCGATGGTGCCGATGCACGGCACGGTCGGCGTGGCCCCGGCCAACCTCGAGGTGCGCTCGGCCCTCGTGCCGGACGCGCACGGCGGCAACATGGACACACCCGAGATGCAGGCCGGCGTCACGTGCTACCTGGGCGTCAACGTCGAGGGCGCGATGTTCTCGATCGGCGACGGCCACGCCCGCCAGGGTGAGGGCGAGACGTGCGGCGTCGCGGTCGAATGCGCCATGGACACGGTGGTCATCGTCGATCTGATCAAGGGCAAGCCGTGCCCGTGGCCGCGGCTGGAGTCCGACACCCACATCATCACCACCGGTTCGGTCCGGCCGCTCGAGGACGCGTTCCGGGTCGCGCAGACCGAGCTGGTGCGCTGGCTCGAGGCCGACTACGGCCTGGACGTGCTCGACGCCTACCAGCTCATCTCGCAGATCGTCGAGGCCCCGCTGGCCAATGTCGTCGACACCAACTACACCTCGGTGGCCAAGGCCCGCAAGGACTGGCTGCCCCAGGTACCGGCCATGGGCGACACCCACGCCCGCCTCCGCGAACTGGCCCGCGCCTACCTCAGTTGACGTACGGTCGGCCCTGACGTTTGCTCCACCAGGCCGCGGGGGTATCAGTGGAGGTAGCAACCGCGCAGGAGAGGAATCGGTCATGGCCATCGCCACCATCAACCCGGCAACGGGGGAAACGATCAAGACGTTCGAGGCCCTGACCGAGCAGGAGATCGACGCCCGCCTCGAGCGGGCCTCGCGGGCTTTCCGGGCCTATCGGACGACGACCGTCGAGCAGCGCGCCGGCTGGCTGCGGGCGGCGGCCGACGTCCTCGACGCCGACACCGACCGGGTCGCGGAGCTGATGACGCTCGAGATGGGCAAGACCCTCGCCGCGGCCAAGGCGGAGGCGAGCAAGTGCGCCAAGGCCCTGCGCTACTTCGCCGAGCACGGCCCGGCCATGCTCGAGCCCACGCCGGCCGACGCCCAGGCTGTGGGCGCCGAACAGGCCTACGTGGCCTACCAGCCGATCGGCGTGGTGCTCGCGATCATGCCCTGGAACTTCCCGATGTGGCAGGCCATGCGCTTCGCCGCCCCGGCCCTCATGGCCGGCAACGTCGGCCTGCTCAAGCACGCCAGCAACGTGCCGCAGACCGCGCTGTACATGGAGGAGCTGTTCGCCAAGGCCGGCTTCCCCGACGACGTCTTCCAGACCCTGCTCATCGGGTCGGGCGCGATCGAGAAGGTGCTGCGCGACGACCGGGTGGCCGCGGCCACGCTCACCGGCAGCGGACCGGCCGGCCAGTCCGTCGGAGCCATCGCCGGCGACGCGCTGAAGAAGACCGTGCTCGAACTGGGCGGCAGCGACCCGTTCGTCGTCATGCCCTCGGCCGACCTGAACAAGGCGGCCGACGTCGCGGTCACCGCCCGGTGCCAGAACAACGGCCAGAGCTGCATCGCGGCCAAGCGCTTCATCGTCCACGAATCGGTCGCGGACGAGTTCGAGCGGCTGTTCGCCGAGAAGCTGGCCGCTCTGTCCGTCGGCGACCCGATGGACGACAACACCAAGGTCGGCCCACTGGCCACCGAGTCCGGCCGCGAGGACGTCGAGGAGCTGGTCCAGGACGCCGTGGACAAGGGCGCGCGCGTGGTCGTCGGCGGCAAGCGGATCGACGGCCCGGGCTGGTTCTACCCGCCCACGCTGATCACCGACATCACCCCCGAGATGCGGATGCACCGCGAAGAGGTATTCGGGCCGGTGGCCTCGCTGTACCGGGTGCCCGACCTCGCGGCCGCGCTCACGCTCGCCAACGACAGCGACTTCGGCCTCGGCTCCAACATCTGGACCGACGACCCGGTCGAGCGCGAGCAGTTCGTCCGCGATGTCGAGGCCGGCATGGTCGCCGTCAACGGGATGACGACGAGCTACCCGGAACTGCCGTTCGGCGGGCGTCAAGACCAGCGGCTACGGCCGGGAGTTGACCGAACTGGGCATGCGCGAGTTCCTGAACATCAAGTCCGTCTGGGTCGGCGCGAACAGCAACGACTGATCCCGGGGTTCAGCCGAGCTCAGCGATGAGGGCTTCCGGGGCCCGCATCCGCCACGCGTCGGTCACCAGCTCCTCCAGTCGCGCGACGTCCACCTCCGCCAGGCGCAGCATCACCAACGGCAGGCCGTCGTACCCGGGCGTGGTGAAGAACAGCTCGGGCTCGCCCAGCAGCAGGGCGTGCTTCTCGGCCTCGTCACCCACGAACAGCACCGCGATATCGGTCCGGATGACCCGCCGCCGGCCCGGCTGGCGCTCGGGGTAGGACCAGACGAAGCCCTTGTTGTCGACCCGGAAGTCGAAACCGTCGCTGTCGATCTCGGTGACGGACGGCAGCGCGCCGGCCAGTCGGCGGACATCGTCGGCGTCGGCCATCGGCTGCTTCCCTCCAGAACCCGTTGGCCAGGGTAGCTAGGCGTGCTCGACGGCCAGCTTGGCACTGAAGCCGAACAGGGCCGCGCCGGTCAGCCCGTCCAGACCGCGCCGGACCGTCCGTCGGGCCAGCACGCGCCGGGCCTGATTCAGCCCGGTGACCAGGACCAGGAGGTACAACAGCGACAACGCGGCGTGGCTCAACGCGAACAGCAGCAATGCCCACACCGGGGCGTGCGAACCGAGGAACTGCGGCAGCACGGCCAGGTAGAACACCAGCACCTTCGGGTTGGTGATGTTCGACAGAAACCCCTGCCGCCAACCCTTGAACGACTGGCCGCCGCTGCCGGGGCCCGCGTCGAAGTCGGCGTACCGCCCGCGGATGGCCGACCGGAAAGCCTGGACGCCCAGGAAGAGCAGGTAGGCGATGCCGGCCCACTTGATGGCCTCGAACAGCGGCTGCACGCGCACGACGAGCACGCCCAGTCCGGCCGCGGCGGCGACCCCCTGCACCGCGTTCGACGAGGCCACCCCGGCCGCGCTCCACAGTCCGCGGCGGCGCCCGGCGGCCAGGGTGTTCCGGGTGACCACGGCGAAGTCCGGGCCGGGCACCAGGACCAGCACGACCGCGAACACCAGGAACGATGCGTACGCCGACCAGGTCATCTCAGCCGGTCACCGTGAACGATCGGGTCAGCGCGGCCGTCGACGAGTCGCCCGCATACAGGTCGATGTCGCCCGGCTCGACCACGAAGCGCCCGCGGTTGTCGTAGAAGCCGAAATCGGACCGGTCTACGGTGAACGTCACCGTCTTGGACGCGCCCGGGGCCAGCGTGACCCGCTCGAACCCGCGCAGCCGGCGCACCGGCTGGGAGATGCTCGCGACCGGATCGTGCAGGTAGAGCTGGGCCACGTCGGTACCGGCCACGTGCCCGGTGTTGGTCACCGTCATCGTCGCCTTGACGCGGCCGCGCGCGCTGACGCTGGCCCGGTCGAGGTGGAAGTTGCCGACCGAGAAGGTCGTGTAGCTCAGCCCGTACCCGAACGGGTACAGCGGATCGCACGAGCGCAGGTCGCGGTAGCGCGACGTGTACTTCTGGGTCACGTCGCACGGCCGGCCGGTGGGTTCGTGGTTGTAGTAGATCGGCACCTGACCCAGGCTCTGCGGGAACGACACCGGCAGCTTGCCGCTCGGGTTCACCTTGCCGAACAGCACGTCGGCGGTCGCGTCGCCGGCTTCCACACCCGGGAACCAGGCCTCGAGAACGGCCGGCGAACTGGCAGCGACCGCGCCCAGCGTCAGTGGCCGGCCGTTGAACAGTACGACCACGAACGGCTTGCCGGTGGCCTTGATCCGGTCGATGAGCTCCTGCTGCTTGCCGGGCAGGTCGATCACCGAGCGGGCCGCGGCCTCGCCGCTCATCCCGCGCGACTCGCCCAGCGCGAGCACGACCTGCTGGGCGTGGCTGGCCGCCGTCACCGCCGCGGCGAACCCGGCGTCGGAGCCGCACTCGTCGGCCGGGGTGTTGTTGGGCGGGTCGACGTCGTTGATCGTGCAGCCCTGCGTGAACGTGGTGTTCGGGTCCTGCGCCTTGATGCCGGAGTAGACGCTGACCGCATCGGCGTCCTGGCCCTGGCCCCACCACGGGCCGAGCATGTCGTGCTGGTCGTTGCCGAGCGGGCCGATCACGGCCGTCGACTTGGCCGGATCCAGGGGCAGCGTCCCGCCCGAGTTCTTGAGCAGCACCATCGACTCGCCGGCGGCCTTGCGAGCCGCGGCCCGGTCGGCCGCGGTCAGGAAGCTGGCCGGGCTGGTGGCCTTGGCCTGGTCGACGTACGGGTGCTCGAACAGGCCGGCCCGGAACTTGACCCGCAGGATGCGGCGCACAGCGTCGTCGAGCCGGGCCATCGAGATCCGGTGCTGGCTGAGCAGTTGCTGGCCGTAGTCGCGGATGTTCGTGCTGACCATCTCGGAATCGGTGCCGGCCATGAGCGCGTTGGCCCCGGCCGACGGCCCGTCGGCGGCCGTGCCGTGGCCGCACGGACCGCCGGTCGGCTCGACGCCCGGGCAGGCCCGGGTCTCGGCCACCGCGGTGTAGTCGCTCTCGATGAAGCCGTCGAAGCCCCACTCCTTCTTCAGGATGTCGGTCTCGGTGTAGGAGTTCGCGCAGCCGGGCACGCCGTTGATGGCGTTGAACGAGCACATCACCGTGGCCGCGCCGGCGTCGACGGCGGCCTTGAACGGGGGCAGATAGAGGTTGCGCAGCCGCTGCTCGGACACGTCGGTGGTGTTGTAGTCGCGACCGCCTTCGGGCTGGCCATAGGCGACGTAGTGCTTGACGCTGGCGGCGACCTTGTCGGGGGCGGCGTAGTTGCGGCCCTGGTCGCCCTGCACGCGGGCCACGCCCATCACCGAGCCGAGGTACGGGTCCTCGCCGTTGCCCTCGACGATGCGGCCCCAGCGCGGGTCGTGCGACACGTCGAGCATCGGGCTGTAGACCTGCTTGATGCCGACGGTGGCCGATTCGCGGGCGCCGATGGTCGCGTCGCTGCGGGCCACGTTCGGGTCGAAGGAGCTGGCCGCGCCGAGCGGCACCGGGAAGATCGTCCGGTAGCCGTGGATGGTGTCGTAGGCGAACAGGATCGGGATGTGCAGGCGGGACTGCTCGACCGCGACGTGCTGGTAGTGGTTGATCTTGGCCGGGTCGGTCAGGCTGAACACGCCGCCCACACCGGCCTTGGCGTCGGCGTCGGTGATCTGGCCGTCGGAGAGCAGTTGGACCTGTTGCAACTTCTCCGTCGTGGTCATCCGGGCCAGCAGCGCGCTGATCTTGCCCTCGATGACGCGGTTGGCCGCTGCGGCCGGGCTCAGTGCGGCCGGCCGGGCGGCATGGGTCTGCGCGCTGGCCGCCACGCCGATGCCGGCCAGGGTCGCCGCCGTCGTCACTGCGGTCGCGACGATCGCGATCGTGCTGCGCTTCATCGGATCTCCCCGTTGTGATCCGGGCGCCCGGCTGCCGGTTTCTTCCGGTATGGGCGCGAGGTGTACCTGGATGCTGCTTGACCGGCCGGGCCGGCGCAATAGCTTCCGGCCCGGGAACCGCGCTGCCCGGAAAGAGGCATTGACGGGCATTTAGCCAAGTACTAACGTCCAAACCGCTTCGTTCCTGTGTGATCGGGGGCACAAGCGCGGAGTCAATTCAACAGAATCCGACAGCCCCGGGGTGCTGCCGGTTTCCGGAGGTGGCTGATGTTCCGTGCTCGTGCCCGCCGATGGCCACGCGCCACCGTGCTCACCCTGCTCACGCTGACGCTCGTCATCGGCGGGCTCATCGGACCCCCGGCGGCGGCTCCGCGCCCGGCAGCCGGGCCGGCCGGATCCGCCGCCGGGCCGGTGCACCACACCGTCAGCTACGACGGCTACTCGCTGTTCATCGACGGCAAGCGCACCTACATCTGGTCGGGCGAGTTCCACTACTTCCGGCTGCCCAGCCCCGACCTCTGGCGCGACGTGCTCCAGAAGATGAAGGCGGCCGGCTTCAACGCGGCCTCGATCTACTTCGACTGGGCCTACCACTCGCCCGCGCCGGGCCAGTACGACTTCACCGGCGTGCGCAACGTCGACGAACTGCTCGACATCGCCGACGAGGTCGGCATCTACGTCATCGCCCGGCCCAGCCCGTACATCAACGCCGAGGTCGACGGCGGCGGCTTCCCGGCCTGGCTGGACACCAAGCCCGGAAAGGACCGCAGCGCCGACCCGCAGTACCTGAAGTACGCCGACGAATGGCTCAGCCACATCGACGCGATCCTGGCCCGGCACCAGCTCACGAACGGCACCGGCACGGTGCTGGCCTACCAGGTGGAGAACGAGTTCTACGACGGCTCCGCGGCCGGGCGCCAGTACATGGCCCACCTCGAGGCCAAGGCCCGCGCCGACGGCATCACCGTCCCGTTGACCGGGAACAACAACGGCACGTTCAACAGCGGCACCGGGGCCCTGGACATCGACGGCCCGGACTCCTACCCGCAGGGCTTCAACTGCGCCAACCCCACGGCGTGGAACGGCGTGCCCGACATCTCCTACGACCACCCAGCCGGCAAGCCGCTCTACACGCCGGAGTTCCAGGGCGGCTCGTTCGACGCCTGGGGCGGCTCGGGCTACGACAAGTGCCGCCAGCTCACCGGCGCCGACTTCGCCAGCGTGTTCTACAAGCAGAACATCGCGGTCGGCGCGACCATGCAGAGCTTTTACATGACGTACGGCGGGACGTCCTGGGGCTGGCAGCCCGACCCCAACGAGGTCTACACCTCCTACGACTACGGCGCGTCGATCACCGAAGCGCGGCAACTGACCGACAAGTACCAGCAGGACAAGCTCATCGGCTACTTCACCCAGAGCGTCGCCCCGCTGACCAAGACCGACGCCCTGGCCGTCGCCAAACCGACCAACCCGGCTCTCGTCGACACGGCACGCATCAACCCCGACACGCACACCCAGTTCCACGTGCTGCGGCACAGCGACTCGACGTCCACGTCGACCGACTCGACGCACATCGCACTCGACCTCGGGGCCCGCTCGACCTACACCTACGACGACCCAGACGCCGCGCTGCAGTACGCCGGTGCCTGGTCGCACGTCGGGCCCGAGGCCGGCTACACCAGCGGCGAGTACCACCAGACGGAGTCGTTCTCGAACACGGCGGGGGACAGCGTCACCGTGCCGTTCACCGGTACCGGAGTGCGCTGGATCGCGTCGACCGCGGGCAACCACGGCATCGCCGACGTCTACCTCGACGGCGCGAAGGTAGCCACCGTCGACGGCTACTCGGCCAGCACGGTCAACGGGCAGATCCAGTACGCCGCCAGCGGTCTGGCCAACACCGCGCACACCCTCAAGATCGTCGTGACCGGTCAGAAGAATCCGGCATCGAGCGGGACGTTCGTGTCGGTGGACGCCGTCGACGTCCCGCCCGCAGGTTCGGTGTACTACCCGAGCATCCCCCAGCAACCCGGCACCGCGCTCACGTTCGCCGGCCGCGACTCCAAGATCGTCGTGGCCAACTACCGACTCGGCGCGAGCCAGCTGCAGTACTCGACGTCGGAGATCCTGACCAACCAGCAGATCGCCGGCCGCGACGTCGCCGTGCTCTACGGCCGCGACGGGCAGGCCGGCGAGACCGTGCTCAACTACGCGACCAAGCCCACGGTGTCGGTGCTGGCCGGCACGGTGCAGCAGACGTGGGACGCCACGACCGGCGACCTGCGCCTGAACTACACCCACCACGGGCTGGCCCGCGTCCTGATCACCGGCGGCGTCCGTCCCTTGCTGCTGCTCCTCGGCTCCGACCAGGAGGCCAAGAAGTTCTGGCTGCAGCACACCGCCGACGGCAGCCCGGTGCTCGTCTACGGCACCGATCTGCTCCGCACCGCCGCTACCCTCACCGGCCACCTCGCGCTCACCGGCGACTCCGCCACGACCCAGCCGGTCGAGGTGTTCGCGGCCCCGACGCCGAGCATCACCTGGAACGGCCAGCCGGTGGCCACGAGCGCCACGCCCAGCGGCTCGCAGCGCGGCACCATCGGCGGCCCCCAGCCGGTGACGCTGCCCGCGCTCACCGGCTGGAAGCACCGCCAGGAGTCGCCGGAAGCGCAGCCCCGCTACGACGACTCGTCCTGGCCGGTGGCCGACAAGATGACGTCCGAGAGCACGACCAGCCCGGCCACCCTCCCAGTGCTGTTCATGGACGACTACGGCTTCCACTACGGCGACGTCTGGTACCGCGGCCGGTTCCGGGCCTCGTCGGCCAGCACCGGGATCACACTGTCGGCGCTCACCGGCAAGGCCGGCAACTACTCGGCCTGGATCAACGGCCACTTCCTGGGCAGCTCCGACGACGCGAGCCACACCTTCAGCTTCCCCACGGGCGCCGTCCACGCCGGGGCCGACAACGAGGTGTCGGTCCTGGTCGAGAACATGGGCCACAACGAGGACTACAACGAGGCCAACTCCAACAAGGAGGCCCGCGGCCTCACCGGCGCGCTGGTCGCCGGCTCCCCGCTGACGTCGATCAGCTGGCGCATCCAGGGCTCGCGCGGCGGCGAGAACCTCGTCGACCCGGTTCGCGGGCCGATGAACACCGGCGGCCTCTACGGCGAGCGGGCCGGCTGGTCGCTGCCGGGCTACCCCGACGCGGCCTGGAGTGACGTCACGCTGCCGACGACGGACCCGACGCCCGGCATCTCGTGGTACCGCACCAGCACCACCCTCCACCTGCCCAAGGGCCAGGACACCTCGGTCGGGCTGAGGATCGCCGACAATCCCAGCCGGCACTACCGGGCCCTGATCTTCGTCAACGGCTGGCAGCTCGGCCGCTACGTCAACGACGTCGGCCCCCAGCACGACTTCCCCATCCCGAACGGCATCCTCAAGCCCAACGGCACCAACACGATCGCGATCGCGGTGTGGAACGAGGACGCCGGCACCGGTGGCCTCGGCACCGTGAGCCTCGAGTCGTTCGGCTCACCGGCGTCGGCCCTGCCGGTCGGTGCCGTGGCCAGCCCGGGTTACCGCCCGGCGAAGTACGCGATGCCGGCCGCGCACCGGGCCACGCTCACCCTCGACGCACCGGACACGGCCACACCCGGCGCGGCGAGCACAGTGTCGGCCACGTTCGCGGTCCCGGCGAACGCGCCCGCGGCCACCGCCGTGCGGTTCGGCCTCCAGGCGCCGACGGGGTGGACGGTCACGCCGACCTCGCCGACGGTCGTCGGCCGGGTGTCCAGCGGGCACTCAGCCACGGCGACGTGGACGGTGACCGCGCCGGGCGGCACGCTGCCGACCGTCTCGCAGCTGACGGCCACGGCGAACTACCGGCAGGCCGGCCAGTCGCAGGACCTGTCCGACACCCGGAACATCCGGGCCCTGCCCACCGCGCCGACGAGCAACGTCGCGGTCAGTGCGTTGCCGTTCTTCGCCGCCACCAACGGCTGGGGCCCGGTCGAGCGCAACACCAGCAACGGTGAGCAGGCCGCCGGCGACGGCAAGCCGATCACGCTCAACGGCACCGTCTACCCCAGCGGTCTGGGCACCAACGCGGTCAGCGACGTGACCCTGTACCTCGGCGGGCACTGCACCCGGTTCACCGCGACCGTCGGCGTGGACGACGAGGCCGGGACGAGCGGCTCGGTGACGTTCAGCGTTGCCGCCGACGGACGGACGATCACGACGACCCCGGTGCTCACCGGCTCGTCGGCGTCGGCCCAGCTCGACGTCGACATCACCGGTGCCCAACTGCTCGACCTCACCGTCGGCGACGGCGGCGACGGCAACGGCCTCGACCACGGCGACTGGGCCGACGCCCAGCTGACCTGCACCTGACCGGAGACCCAGCGCAGCGAACGGAAGGACCAGCCATGAGACGAGCAACCAGCCCTGGGCGCCGGTTGGGAGCGACCATCGCGGCCGCTGCCCTCACCGTCGGCGCCGTCGTCGCCGTGCAGGTCGTCGCCGCGACCGCACCGGCCCAGGCCCTGAACAACGGCCTGGCCAAGACTCCGCCGATGGGCTTCAACGACTGGAACGCCTTCGGCTGCAACGTCGACGAGCAACTCATCGAGCAGACCGCGGACTTCTTCGTCACGTCGGGGCTCAAGGACGCCGGCTACACCTACGTCAACATCGACGACTGCTGGCTGGAGAAGAGCCGCAGCGCCGACGGCCACCTCGTTCCCGACCCGGTGAAGTTCCCCGACGGCATCAAGGGCACGGCCGACTACGTGCACTCGAAAGGCCTCAAGCTCGGCATCTACGAGGACGCCGGCACCCAGACCTGCGCCGGCTACCCCGGCAGCCTCGGCCACGAGCAGACCGACGCCGACGACTTCGCCGCCTGGGGCGTCGACTACCTCAAGTACGACAACTGCAACAACCAGAGCGACGGCAGCCTGGCCGACTTCAAGGCCCGCTACAGCGCCATGGGCAACGCCCTGAAGAACACCGGCCGGCCCATCGTCTACAGCATCTGCGAGTGGGGCCAGAACGACCCGGCCACGTGGGCCGGCGACATCGGCAACCTGTGGCGCACCACCGGCGACATCAACGACAGCTGGGCCAGCCTGAAGTCGATCATCGCCCAGAACGCCCCGCTGGCCCAGTACGCCCACCCCGGCGCCTGGAACGACCCGGACATGCTCGAGGTCGGCAACGGGCACATGACCGACACCGAGTACAAGACCCACTTCGGACTCTGGGCCGAGATGGCCGCACCGCTGCTCATCGGCACCGACCTGCGTAAGGCCACACCGGAGACGATGGCCATCCTGAAGAACAAGGACGCCATCGCCATCGACCAGGACAAGCTGGGCGTGCAGGGCCAGGTGATCGCCCAGGGCAACGGCACGATGGTGTTCAACAAGCCGCTGAAGAACGGCGACCGGGCCGTCGCGCTGTACAACTCGAACGACACCGCGACGACGATCAGCACCACCGCGGCCCAGATCGGGCTGACCCACTCCACCGCGTACTCGCTCAAGGACGTGTGGAGCGGCACCACCACCGAGTCGGCCGGCACGATCAGCGCCTCGGTACCAGCCCATGGCACCGCGCTCTACCGGGTCAAGGCCGCGGCCGACTACACCAAGTACCCGCCGGCCACGAGCCTGGCCGTCGCCTCCAGCACCACGTACGGCGACGCCGACATCGCGATCGGCGCCGGGTCGAGCGCCACGTTCACCAGCACGATCAGCGACTTCGGCCGCGACGCCCTCACCGATGTCCGGGTCACCGCCGACGCGCCCGACGGCTGGACGGTGACGCCGACGACGGCGTGGAGCAAGAAGCAGGTCAAGACGAACGGCTCGTTCACGACGACGTGGGCCTGCAGCCACCGGCGTCGGCCCAGCCCGGCGACTACCGCGTCACGCTCACCGCGTCCTACGCGTACGGCACGCACAAGCCGGTGCTCCTGACCCGCGCCGTCACCGTCCAGATCCTGCCGCCGCCGCCGACCGGGACGGTCGCCCTGAGTGACGTCGCCTGGATCTCGGCCACCAACGGCTGGGGCCCGGTCGAGAAGGACATGAGCAACGGCGAGACCGCGGCCGGGGACGGCGGCCCGATCACCATCCGCGGCACCGTCTACCCCAAAGGCCTCGGGACGAACGCCCAGAGCGACATCGTCTACTACCTCGGTGGCCGGTGCTCGTCAGTGACCACCGACGTCGGCATCGACGACGAGGAGGCGACCAAGGGCGGGGACGTCCTGTTCCAGGTCTTCGCCGACGACACCAAGGTCGCCGACAGTGGGGTCATCACCAACACCTCCGCAGTCAAGACGCTCACGGCCGACCTCACCGGCGCGAACTGGCTGCGCCTGCATGTCGACCCCGACGGCCCGACGACCTACGACCACGGCGACTG
The DNA here is from genome assembly GCA_963713245.1 of uncultured Actinomycetota bacterium. GTDB lineage: Bacteria > Actinomycetota > Actinomycetes > Mycobacteriales > Jatrophihabitantaceae > CAVQKZ01. The sequence goes on along the minus strand of CAVQKZ010000001.1, from coordinate 1,328,181 downwards.
GGCCGGTCCGCAACTGCACTGCCAGACCTGACACCCTGGTCCGGGTGCGGATAGCGACGTGGAACGTCAACTCGGTGGCGGCCCGGCTGCCGCGGCTGCTCGACTGGCTGGGCACGGCCGAACCCGACGTGCTCTGCCTGCAGGAGATCAAGGTCGCGGCCGACGACTTCCCGATCGACGAGGTCGGTGAGCTCGGCTACGAGGTGGCCGCCCACGGCACCGGGCGGTGGGCCGGCGTCGCGGTGCTGTCGCGGGTCGGGCTGGCCGAGGTCCGCCGTGGGTTGCTCGATGAGCCCGGCTTCCAGCCCGAGGACGCGATGTTCGAGGTGCACGAGCCCCGAGCGATCGCGGCGACCTGCGGCGGCGTCCGGGTCTGGTCGGTCTACGTGCCCAACGGTCGCGAGGTCGGGCATCCGCACTACGACTACAAGCTGCGCTGGCTGGCCGCACTGCGCGCGACCGCCGAGGAGGAACTGACCGTCCCCCGGCCCTTCGCCCTGCTCGGCGACTTCAACATCGCCCCCACCGACGCCGACGTCTGGGACGTGAGCCGGTTCGTCGGCAGCACCCACGTGACCGAGCCGGAACGTGAGGCCCTGGCCGCTCTGCGCGGGGCGGGCCTGGCCGACGTGCCGCCCCGGGCCCTGAAATACGACCTGCCCTTCACCTACTGGGACTACCGCCAGCTCGCCTTTCCCAAGAACCGGGGCATGCGCATCGATCTGGTGTACGCCAACGAGCAGTTCGCGGCTGCGGTGCGTGACTGCTACGTCGACCGGGAGGCCCGCAAGGGGACCGGCCCGTCCGATCATGCCCCGGTCGTCGTGGACCTCGAGGTCGGCGTTATTCCGGCGTGAGCCCGGGGGTAGTACAGTGCCGCAACTGTGCCGGACATTCGGGGGATCGGGTTGGCTGTTGTGCCCGCTTCGACCACGTCGCGGGTACGGCGGTGGGCGGTAGCCGCAGTCCTGGTCGGGGCCAGCACGCTCACGGCCGCCTGTAGCCCGGCCGACCCGCCGGCCGGCGGCGACGCCCCGTCGATCGCCCTGAACGCCAACACCTCCTCCACCGTGGTCGTCGACCGCGACGCGTTCGCCCGCACCGTCCTGCTGGGCTGGGCCAAGGCCGATGCCGGCGGCGCGTGGACGGTCGGCGGCGGCCCGCGCAGTGACTTCTCGGTGCAGTCCCGGGCCGCGACCATGCATGTGCACGCCCCGGGCGTGACCCTGACCGCCTATCTGTTCGGTCTGGTCGCGCGCCACTCGATATCCCGGGTCGACGTCACGTTCAGCAAGCCGTTCACCGGTGACGGCAGCGGCTACATGTCACTGGCGGCCCGGCATACCAACGTGTCCCAGTACCGACTGCGCATCAAAGTGCTCAGCAGCGGCGCGGTGCAGATCTCGCTCGTGAAGACCGTGGCCCACACCGACACCGTCCTGGCCACCCGGGACACGAAGGTGATCTTCCACCCCGGGCAGTACCTGCGCATGCGCCTGGAGGTCACCGGCAAGGGACCGGTCGCCCTCGAGGGCCGGGTCTGGCCGGTGGGCGCACCTGAGCCGACTGTGCCCCAGGTATTCGTCAAGGACACCAAGGATCCACTGCCGGACGGGCACGCCGGGCTGTCGGTCTACCTGTCGACGCACGCGGCGAACGCACCGGTCGACGCGTCGTTCGCCAACTTTCTGGTCAGTGAACTCATCACCTGACCTCGGCACGCAAAGTTAAATCATTGTGTGGTAACTACGGTAAACTTGTCGAGTCAATTATTGCGCAGGAAGGCGTAATAATGGCAAGCCCCGGAGGACAGAATCATGAGAATCGCTACGCCGCTTCGCCTGCAGTTCGATCCGACGGGGACCCAACTCGACGCCGCGCGGGCCTGCGAGGCCGAGACATTTCTGACTACCTACGGTAATACCACCGCCGACTTCGACGTCGAGTACGGCCCGTACGAGGCCGCGTCCACCTTTCTGACGTTGACGAAAGCCGACGGCGACGTCGTCGCGGTCTGCCGGCTCATCACGCCGGGGCCGGCCGGGCTGAAGACGATCAACGACGCCGCCCGCGCGCCGTGGCTGGTCGACGGCGTCCGCTCGGCCCGGGCGGCCGGGATCGATCTGAGCCGAACCTGGGACGTGGCCACGATCGCGGTCCGCCCCGATGCCGGCTTGTCCCGGCTGTTCGCCGCGGCCGCGCTCTATCACGGCATCGCTCTCGCGGCACGGGTTAACCGGATCCAGACCATCGTGATGATCATGGACGAGCGGGCCCGGCGGCTGCTGACCGGCACCGGGGTGCTCACCCAGCCGCTACCGGGGACCCACGCCGGTCCGTACCTGGGCTCGACGGCCAGCACTCCGCTGTACGGCAACCTGGCCCAGATGGCCGATGTGCAGCGCCGGGTCAACCCCGAGGCCCACCGCCTGATCGGTCAGGGCGTCGGCCTGGACGGCGTCACGGTGCCCGAGCTCACGGCGTTTGCCCTGGCCGGACAGTCACGTCCGCTGCCGGCGGGCGGCGCGCGGCTCTGACCCGCGAGGTCCGGGCCGGCGCCCGGGGCTGCCACTCGTCGTCATCAGCCGGTGAGAGCGGCCAGGAGCCCACACTGTCGGCGAACGTCGACCAATCCGCGATCCATCCCGCCACATCGGTGAGCGGCATCGGCCGGGACATGTGGTAGCCCTGCAGCACGTCGACGCCCATCTCGATGAGGTCGATCGCGGTGGCCGCGTCCTCCACACCCTCGGCCACGGTGCGCAACCCGAGGCCACGGGCCATCTGCACCGTCGACAGCACGATCATCCGGCCGCGCGGATCGGCCAACATCGTGGCCACGAACGAGCGGTCGATCTTGAGCTCCTGCACCGGCAGGTCGCGCAGGTAAGACAGCGACGAGAAACCGGTCCCGTAGTCGTCGATGGCGATCTGCAGGTCGTGCTCCCGCATCTCGAAGAGCACCTCGCGGGCCCGCTCCGGGTCGGCCAGGAACGAGTCCTCGGTGACCTCGACGACGAAGGCCGAGCCCGGCACGTCCGCTTCGGCCAGCGTCTTGTACAGCCGGGTCAGGAACACGCCGCTGAGCAGTTCCGGCGGGGCGCAGTTGATGGCCACCCGCTGCTCGAGCCCGTCGGCCCGCAGCCGCTTCGTGTCGGCCACGGCCTGCCGGGCCGTCTCGTCGGTCAGCATCGACATCAGCCCGGCGCGCCGGGCCGCGGGCAGGAACTCCGCCGGTGAGAGCAGCCCGCGTTTGGGGTGCTGCCAGCGCACCAGCGCCTCCAGTCCACCCACCTTGCGCGTCTGGGCGTCGATCTGGGGTTGGTACCAGAGCACGAGCTGGCCGTCGGCGATGCCCTTGCGCAGTTCCTCGGCCAGCTGCAGCCGCGGGCGGGAGAAGTCGTCGCGGTGGGCGTCGTACAACGCGATGCCGCTGCGGGTCAGTTTGGCCTGGTACATCGCCACGTCCGCGCGGCGCAGCAGATCGGTGCCGTCCGCGTCGGACTCGGCCCAGACGGCTACGCCGATCGAGGCCCGCGGTGCGATCTCGATGCCGTCCACGGTCAGCGGCTCGCTCAGCGTGTCCAGCACGCGGCGGGCGCTCTCCAGCAGTTCGATCTCGTCGTCGTTGGCGATCACGACCGCGAACTCGTCGCCACCGAGCCGGGCCAGCATCACGTCGGGCGGGAGCAGGTCGCGGATGCGGTAGGCGCTCAGCTGCAGCACCTTGTCGCCGGCGGCGTGACCGAGGGTGTCGTTGATCTCCTTGAACCCGTCCATGTCCAGCAGCATCAGCGCCATCGGCTGGCCGTCGATCGGGCCCTGGTCCAACCGGACCCGTACCGACCGCCGGTTCGGCAGCATGGTCAGTTCGTCGGTCTCCGACAGTGCGAGCGCGTCGGCAGCGTGCTTGGCCTCCCGCAGGGCCAGCACGAGCCGGCCGCCGGCGGCTACGAGGGTGAGCACCGCGGGGATGGCGACGTACGGGCCGAGCCCGTCGGACGGCCGCAAGGTCAACACCACCAGCGCCGCCGCGGCCGCGCAGATGAGCGCCACCGAGCCCTGCCGGCGTGGGACCGCGGCCAGCGTCACGATGCCGGCCCGGCAGGCGCTGCCCACGATAAGCGCGAAGCCGGCCCCCCAGATCACATCACTGACGGCGGAGAAGTTGTAGGACGAGGACGCCTGGCTGGCCACGAAGCGCCCGTCGGCGTACGCGAGCAGCACGAACCCGGCGCAGGTCATTGCCGCGGCCCTCAGGTCCGGGCGCAGCCGGAGCACGACCTGCCCGATCACGACCAGTGCGAGCACCACGTCGATCAGGGGATACAGCAGCGCCAGCAACAGCGGCAGCCCGCTGGTGCCGAACGCCGTCGCGACCGGCATCAGCAGCCCGATCGCGGCCAGGCAGCCGGTGCCGCCGCAGACCATGACGACGTCGAGCCAGGTCGCCAGCGCCCGGCTCATCCGGCGGCGCTCGTCCAGGACGAGGTAGGCCGCCATCCCGATGTAGGAGGCCAGGAACAACCACTCGCCCGGGGCCGGGAACTGCGTCGGGTCGGTCAGCTTGTCGGTGTTGACGTACGAGGCGCCGGCCGCCCACAGCGCGATCGCCCCGATCAGCACGAGCAGGGCGCCGCGTCGCCTGGGCGTGGCCACGATCGCGGCGCAGATCAGCCGGACCAGGAGGATGGCGAAGAAGACGGTGAGACTGGCGACGAGGATGAGCTGGGCCGTCTCGCTGGAGTCGTCACCGACGAGCAGGTGCGCGGCCAGGCAGACGGCGATGACGGCCCAGCCGACCGGGCCGAGCACGCCCACGATCCGGGACAGCGCCAGGTTGGCGCGCGGTGCCGGCATTCGTGCCTCCTCAGCCTCGATCGCCATCCGTGCCCACATCTACTTTTTCGGCTCGGATCGCCTCGACCTGAGGCCGGGACTGCGTCAAACGCACGGCTGTCCGAGGCGGCTTGGCGGGATATGCCCGGTTAGTCGAGGTCGGCGAGAATCCGGTCGATGTCGCTGGTGCTGGTGATCGGGTTGACGAAGCACAGTCGCAGTACCGTCTCCCCGTCGAGCACGGTCGGCGTGACCAGGCCGAGGCCGGTCTCGATGCAGCGCGCACTCCAGGCCTGGTATTGGGCCGCGGTCCAGCCGACCCGGCGGAACAACACGATCGACAGGGCCGGAGTCCCGGCGATCTCGAGGTCGGCGCGGTCCCGGACGCGTTGGGCCGCGTAGTCGGCCAGCAGCAGGCAGTGGTCGACGGCGGCCCGGTAGGCCGTGGTGCCGTTGGCCAGCAGCGACAGCCAGAGCGGGATGCCCCGGGCCCGTCGGCTCAGGTGGATGGCGTAGTCGGACGGGTTGTCGTGCCCGTCGGCGTTGACCGGTTCCAGGTAGCTGGCCACCTGGGTGTGCGCGCCGCGGGCCGCGGCCGGGTCGCGGTACAGCACCGCGGCGCAGTCGTAGCCGGTGAACAGCCACTTGTGCGGGTCGATGGTGATCGAGTCGGCCAGTTCGATGCCCCGGAACTGCGCGCGGGTGCGCTCGGACAGCAGGGCGGCACCACCGTAGGCCGCGTCCACGTGCAGCCACAGGCCGCGCTCGCCGCAGAGCTGCGCCACCCCGACCAGGTCGTCGATGGCCCCGGTGTTCGTGGCGCCGGCGGTGGCCACGACCGCAGCGATGTCGGTGGCGTCGGTGCTGGCCAGGACCCGGGTCATGGCCGCACGATCGAGACGGCCGTCGCGGTCGCCGTCCACGACCAGGTCGCAGCCCATGATCGCGGCGGCCGAAGCCACCGACGCGTGGGCGCTGCTGCCGGCGACGATGACGGTCGGCTGCCGGCCGTTGTTGCGCCGGCGGCGGTCGTGCCGGGCGGCGACGAACGCGCTCAGGTTGGCGATCGACCCGCCGCTGACGAACGTGCCGAACGCGCGCTCGGGCAGCCCGGCCAGCCGGGCCAGCCAGCGCAGCGCCGCCCCTTCGGCGTCGACCACCCGGCCACCCTCGAGCGCACTGCCGGCGTAGATCCCGGCGGCCGACACGGCGACGTCTCCGACTACCGACATCACCGTCGCGGAGCCACCCACGAAGGCCAGGTAGCGGGGATGGTCGGTCGGTAAGGCGGTGGGCAGGACGTGGTCGCGCAGCACCTGCCAGGCCTCGGTCGGGCCGATCCCGCCCGCGTCGATGGGCGGCAGCGCGGCGGCGGTCTGGGACCGGGGCGGGAACGTGTCGTCGCGGAAGGTCAGCCGCTCGACGGCCCAGGCACTGACCTCCGCGATCAGCTTCTCCTCTTCGGATGTGGGCTGATGCACGCCGAGACCATCGTCCGGGCGCGCGGCGAGGTTAGCGGTTCACCGGAATCGGGTGCGTTGTGCTCAGCGTCCGGCGGCGTAACCCTGCGCGCCGCGCGGATTGGCCGCCGCGCGGAACACGTCACCGTCGCGGGCCACGGCGCTCAGCCGCCCAAGCGACCACGGCCCCGGCCGCACGACGCGGTGCCCGCGCCGGGTCAACTCGGCCACCACCTCGGCGTCGATACGGTCCTCGACCTGCACCTGGCCCGGGTGCGCGTCGCGCGGGTAGAACGACGACGGGAAGTGGTCGGTGTGGAACATGGGCGCGTCGATCGCCTCCTGGAGCCCGGCGCCGGAGTGCACCAGGTCGGCGAAGAAGGCCAGCTGCCACTGGTCCTGCTGGTCACCGCCCGGGGTGCCGAACGAGAGCCACGGCTGCCCGTCGCGCAGGGCCAGCGACGGCGAGAGGGTGGTGCGGGGGCGCACCCCTGGGCGCAGCGAGTTCGGCAACCCGGGCTCGAGGTAGAACATCTGGGCCCGGGTGCCGAGCGGGAAGCCCAGCGCGGGGATCACCGGCGAACTCTGCAGCCAGCCGCCGCTCGGAGTGGCCGACACGAAGTTGCCCCAGCGGTCGACCGCGTCGAGGTGGCAGGTGTCGCCACGCATCGCGCCGTCGGCGGCCGGGCTGTCTTCGGCCGGCGCGGTGCTCATGGCCGTAGCCGTGCTCGTGGCCAGGGCCGTGCTCGTGGCCAGGGTCGGCTCGCCGGCACCGAGCATCCCGTCGGCCGTCTCGGGCAGCCGGGCCAGCCGGGGCGTGCGGCCGTCGGGCGCGCCCGGGCGCAGGTCCAGGCTGGCCGTCTGGCCCACCAGCCCGGCCCGCGCACTGGCGTAGTCCCGGGAGTGCAGCGTCTCCAGCGGGACGTCGGGATCGTCGCCGTACCAGGCCTCGCGGTCGGCGAAGGCGAGCTTGGCCGCCTCGGTGATCAGGTGGATCCACTGGGCCGAGCGCGGGATCTCGCGGTGCAGGTCGAGCGCTTCGAGCAGCCGCAGTTGCTGCCCGAAGACCGGGCCCTGGCCCCACGGTCCGGTCTTGAGCACCTGGTAGCGACCGGCGTAGTCGACGCCCACCGGGGCCTCGATGCCGACCTGCCAGCGGGCCAGGTCGTCGGCGCTCAGCAGCCCGCGGTGGTCGCGGCCGGACGTGTCGCGCCAGGCCGTCTGGCCGAACCGGCCGATCTCCTCGGCCACGAAGCCCTCGTACCAGGCCGCGCGGGCCGCGGCGATGCGGGCCTCGCGGGTGCCGCCGGTGGCTGCGGCCAGGATGCGGCGGTACGTGTCGGCCACGACCGGTGCCCGCCACATCGTGCCCGGGGCCGGGGCGGCCCCGCCGGTGAGCCAGGTCTGCGCGGACGGCGTCCAGTGCTCGGTGAACAGCCCGGCCACGGCCGCGATCGTGCGATGGATCGACGGCAGGACGGGGAAGCCGTGCTCGGCGTAGTGCAGCGCGTAGCCCAGGACGTCGGCCAGCTCCCAGGTGCCCCAGCGTTCGAGCATCGTCGTCCAGGCCCCGAAGGCGCCGGGCACGACCGCGGCCAGCAGCCCACTGCCGGGGACCAGCGACAGGCCCAGATCGGCGAACTGGTCGATACCGGCCGCGGCCGGAGCCACGCCCTGGCCGCAGACGACGTGCGCAGCGCCGTCGGCCGCGCTCCAGACGATGGCCGGCAGGTCGCCGCCCGGCCCGTTCAGATGCGGCTCGACCACCTGCAGCACGAACCCGGCGGCCACCGCGGCGTCGAACGCGTTGCCGCCGCGTTCGAGCACGCTCATCCCGGCCGCGGACGCCAGCCAGTGCGTCGACGCGATCATGCCGAAGCTGCCGGTCAGTTCCGGCCGGGTGGTCATCATCGCTCCAGTCATACCAGCCGCCGTCGCCGGCCCCGGTCCAGCATCCCGAACACGATCCTGACAATTCCTTTGCCGGCCGTGTACCTGGCCCGGTCAGGCTGAACGGCGTCAGGATCCCTCGAACCTCCGGAGTACCAGCATGTGGAAGAAGATCGCGATCGCCGGCGGCGTCTGTGTCGCCATCGCCGGGGTCGGCACCGCCGCCCTGGCCACGTCCGGCACCTCGGCGCCGGCCCCGAGTTCGACCTCGAGCAGCGCGCCGTCCTCGACCGGCAAGGCCGCGGCCAAGCACAAGGCGCACGACGCGCTGCGCCGGGCGCTGCACGCCCAGTGGGTGACCAGGGCCAAGGGCAGCACCGCTTTCGTCACCCACGACGCCATCCGGGGATCGGTGACCGCGGTCTCGCCGACCTCGATCACCGTCGCCGCCGCGGACAAGAAGAGCGAGACGTTCCACGTGACCAGCGCGACCAAGGTCCGCATCCGCACGAACGGCAAGGGCACGAAGGGCACGATCGGCCAGGTGCACACCGGGGACAAGGCCGTGGTGCTCGGCACCGGCACCTCGACCCTGACCGCGCGCGGGATCGTCGCCGGGGGGTAAATAGCTCAGCCGGGTGGCAGCACCACGGTGAAGCGGGCCCCGCCCTCCGGGGCGTGGCCCGCTTCCGCCGTTCCGCCCAGGCGCGTCACCAGCCGGCCGACGATGGCCAGCCCCAGACCCGTCCCCACCTGCCGAACCCCGCGGTAGCGCTCGTACAGGACCGAGCGGTCGAAGGCCACGGCCAGGTCGGCCTCGGTCAGGCCCGGGCCACCGTCCCTGACCTCGGCCACGGCACCGCGCGGCTCGGCCCGGACGGCGAGGACGATCGGGCGGCCCGCGGGCGTCACCCGCAGCGCGTTGTCCAGCAGGCCGTCGAGCACCTGCCGGATCCGGGCCCCGTCGGTCACGGCCACGACCGGGCTCGGCGGCGTCTCCAGCCGGAACTCGACCCCGGCGGCCGCGCACCGCGCCGACCACACCTGCGCGGCGGCGCCGGCGACCTCGCGCAGGTCGACCGGGGCGACCTCGACGCGGACGTCCTGGGCGTCGAGCCGGGCCAGGTCGAGCAGATCGGCCACCAGCCGGGCCAGCCGATGCGACTCGGTCAGCATGACGCCGCCGACCTGGGCGGCCTGGTCGGGCGGCACGACCCCGCCGGCCAGCGACTCGGCGTAGCCGGTGATCGCGGTCAGCGGGGTGCGCAGGTCGTGCGACACCGAGAGTAGGAACTCCCGCTGCCGGGCCTCGGACTGGGCCAGCGCCCCGGCCAGCGCGTTCAGCGCGGCCCCGACCTCGGCCACCTCGGCCGGGCCCTGGGGTTCGACGGCGATGTCGCGCCGGCCGCTGGCCAGTTCATGCGCGGCCTGGGCGGTGCGCCGCAGTGGACGGGCCAGCCGCCAGGCCACGGCCGAGCCGAGCAGCACGGCCAGCCCGGCCGCGACCAGCAGCGCGAGCACCGTGCGGCGGACGGCCTGGTTGGCACCGGCGAGCGCGTCGGAGCGGGGCTGCACCAGGGCGATGCCGCCGGTCGGGGTCGGCCGGGCCTCGACGAACACCGTCCGACCGGCCACCGTTCGCCGGGTCGAGATGGACGCGCCGCCGAGCACGGCACTGACGTCGCTGGGCCGAACCGCGGCCCGGGCCAGCCGATTGCCGGTCAGCCCGCCGGCCCGGCCGATGACCGCGAATTGCACCTGCAGGGCGTTGAGCAGGCGCCGGGTGCGCTGCAGGCCGACCTGGGCGTTGACGGCCGACTCCCCCGTGACCACGGCCGCGTCGGCCAGTGCGGTGAGGGTGCGCCGGGCACTGCGCTCGTCCGACTGGCGCACCAGGGTGAAGGTGAGCGCACCGGCGACCAGCGCGGTGATGACGGCGACGGCCACGGCGAGCAGCGAGATGCGCTGGGCCAGCGTGCCGCGCGTCCGGGTCACCGCTGTGGGCTCCGCGGCTCGTCGACGGCGTAGCCGACACCGCGCACGGTACGGATCGGGCTGGCATCGCCGAGCTTGGCCCGGACCTGGGCGATGTGCACGTCCACGGTGCGGTTGGCCGCGAAGGACGAGTAGCCCCACACCTCGCTGATGAGCTGCTCACGGCTGAACACCCGCCCGGGCCGGCGCATCAGGTAGGCCAGCAGGTCGAACTCGGTCGCGGTGAGGGCGATTTCGGTGCCGGCGCCGAACACCCGGCGCTGGCCCGGGTCCAGGCGCACCGCCCCGACCTGCAGCGCGCCGGGCTCGGCCGGGCCGCGGGTGCGGCGCAGCACGCTGCTGACCCGGGCCACCAGCTCGCGGGGCGAGAACGGCTTGGTCACGTAGTCGTCCGCGCCCAGTTCCAGGCCGACGATCCGGTCGACCTCGTCGTCACGGGCGGTGACGAACAGGACCGGGGTCCAGTCCTGGGCTGCGCGTAGGCGCCGGCAGACCTCGATGCCGTCGATGCCGGGCAGGCCGACGTCGAGGATCACGGCCGCCGGGTGCAGGCTGCCGGCCGCGGCCAGGCCGGCCTCGCCGTCGCTCTCGACGTGGACGGCGTACCCGGCGTTGACGAGGTTCAGCCGGATGACCTCGGCGATGGCCGGCTCGTCCTCGATGACCAGGACCAGGCCCCGCTCACTTCCGGTCACGCCCGAACTGTACTGAGCCGCGCTCCGGCCGGGTCTCGGTTCGGTTCCAGCATTGTTCGAGCCCGGTTCGGGCCCCGGATCCCGCTAGCGCGTGGGCGTCGGCGGCTTCGTCGGCGTCGTGGGTTTCGTCGGCTCGGCGTCGTGGGTGGCGCCGCCGGCGTCCTCGACGTCGGCGTTCTCGGCCGCGGCGGCCGCGCGGGCCGCCTCGAGGCCGGACTGCGTCCGCAGCGGCACCTCCTTGAGGAACAGCGACAGCACGAACGCGAAGACCAGCGCCCCGGCCCCGGTCAGGAAGACGATGTCCATCGCCTGCGAGAAGCCGACCAGGTAGGGATGGGCCAGCGTGGCGTCGAACGACTTCAGGAACGAGGTGTCGTTGAGGTTGCCGCCGTGGGCCAGTTGCCCGGCCTGGTCGCGGTGGGCTGCCGCGGCCCGCAGGAACTCGGGCGTCCTGGCCGCCTTCGTGTAGGCCGTCTTGATATGGGCGCCCGCGGCCGAGAACAGGATGGACAGGAAGATGGCCGTGCCCAGGGTGCCGCCGACCTGCCGGAAGAACGTCGTGGCCGCGGTCGTCACGCCCATGTCCTTGGGCGGCACCGCGTTCTGCATGGCCAGGACCACGGTCTGCATGTTCATGCCGAGCCCGGCCCCGAAGATCACCATGTAGAGGTCGGTCTGCACCAGCGACGTGTCCGCCCCCACCCGCGACATCAGCAGCAGCCCGATCACGAGCAGCGCGCTGCCGATGATGGGGAACTTCTTGTAGCGGCCCGTGCGCGAGGTGATCTGGCCGGCCAGGATCGAGGCCGACATGATGCCGGCCACCATCGGCAGGATCAGCAGGCCGGCCTTGGTCGGCGAGGCGCCCTTGACGATCTGCAGGTACAGCGGGATCGAGGCCATCCCGCCGAACATGCCGATGCCGATCACGAACGACTGGGCCGAACCCACCGCGAACACGCTGTTGCGGAACAACCGCAGCGGCAGCAGCGCCTCGTCGCCCATCTGCTGCTCGACCCGCACGAACGCGATCAGTCCCACCACCCCGACGAGGTAGCAGGCGAACGCGCCGGGTGATCCCCAACCCCAGGTGCGGCCCTGCTCGGCGACGATCAGCAGCGGCACCAGCCCGACGACGAGGGCCACGGCCCCCCACCAGTCGATGCGGTGCTCGCGCCGGTGGTGGTCCACGTGCAGCACCCGGGTGACCACGGCCAGGGCCAGGATGCCGATCGGCACGTTGACGTAGAAGATCCAGCGCCAGCCGGTGACGCCGAGAATGCTGTGCTGCCCGGCGAGGAAGCCGCCCACGACCGGGCCGAGGACGCTCGACGTGGCGAACACGGCCATGAAGTAACCCTGGTAGCGGGCCCGCTCGCGCGGCGGGATGATGTCGCCGATGATGGCCAGCGCCATCGACATCAGGCCGCCGGCCCCGATTCCCTGCAGGGCCCGGAAGGCGGCCAGCATGTACATCGACGTCGAGAGCCCGCACAGCGCCGAGCCGGTGATGAACAGCGAGATGGCGAACAGGAACAGCGGCTTGCGACCGTAGATGTCCGAGAGCTTCCCGTACAGCGGGGTCGAGATCGTCGACGTGATCAGGAACGCGGTCGTGACCCAGGCCTGGACGGACAGCCCGTTGAGGTCGTCGCCGATCGTGCGGATGGCGGTCGAGACGATCATCTGGTCGAGCGCGGCGAGGAACATGCCCAGCATCAACCCGGACAGGATCGTCAGGATCTGCTTGTGGCTCAGTTCCCCGACCGATCGCATCGGGGCCGGACTGGTCGCGCTCACTGCCATCAGGTCGTCCTTTCCGTCGAGGCGCGCTGGCCCGGCGCGCGCTCGTTGAGCCACTCGTGGTTGGCGCTCTCGAAGTCGTCGGTGAAGCGGCGGAGCAGACTGGCGAACGTCGAGACGTCGTCGTCGCTCCAGTCTCCGAGCATCCGGTTGAAATGTTCCAGGCGAATGTCGTGGTGCTCGCGCAGCACGGCGTCGGCCTTCGCCGTCGGCACGAGCAGGCAGGCCCGGCCGTCCTCCGGGTCGGCCCGGCGTTCGAGCAGGCCGTTCTTGACCAGCGCGGCCACCTGACGGCTGACCGTCGACGGGTCGGACTCGATGCGCTCGGCCAGCGCACTGGAGCGCATCGGGCCGTCGGTGGCCAGGGCCTTGAGGACGACGTGCGCCGACCATTCGACGTCATGGGCCGCGGCCGCGAGCAGCCGGGAGCGGGCTCGGGCGAAGGATCGGGTCAGTATCACGAACGTGTCGGCCACGGCCTCGACGTCCGCGGAAACGGCGGCACTGCGCGCCGGGGCGGCGGTTGTTGGCATCTGCACGGTCTCCTCTGCAGGCCCTCCGCGGATTAGTTGCTAGATACAAGCATCTTACTGCGGCGCCGGAAACGCAAATCGGGCAGGCCGCAGTACTCGATCTTCCTCCGCAGGGTGGACGGACGGCGACGGCGCCGCGGTCCCGAAGGTCCGCGGCGCCGCCGTCGTGCCGTGCTGGGCTATGCCCGTGAACCCCGGCGGGTGGTGGCCGCGATGCACAGGCCGCTCCCGAGCAGGGTCAGGATGCCGCCGATGAGCAGGAAGCTCAGCGCCGGGACCCCGGTCGATGCCAGCGGCGCCGTGGCTGCCGACACCGGCTGATGGGCCGGTGCGTGCGCGGCCGGTGGGCGCACGGTGTGCACGCCGCCGACCTCGAGGCAGACCGGAACCGAGTTGAACGTGTGCGCCCACTCGGTGACGCCGGTCAGCGTGTAGCCGGCCTGGGCCCGGGCCGTGACGGTGACGCTCGATCCGTCGAGCGCCGCATGCGTGCCCGCGGCGGTCACCGTGCCATCGACGAGGTAGTCCACCCCGGTGCTCGACGGCAGCGTGATCGAGGAGCCGGTAGCGGCCCCCGAGGCGCAGACGTCGTCGGCGAACGTCGGCTCGGTCGACGTGGTGTCGATCGAGCAGATCGGAGCGGCCGCGGGCACCACCGTGAAGGTGGCCACCGTGTCGCTGCCCTGAACCAACGTCCAGCCGTCCGGCAGGTCGCCGAGCTTGTTGCCGTCGGTTGCCGTCGCGGTGACGACGTCACCGTCGAGCGTGTAACCGATGCCGTCGGTGATGGCCGGCGTGATGACGACGCCACTGTCTATGCCTGTGCTGGAGTCACAGATCGAGTCGCTCACGGCCGGGTTCACCGGGCTGACGACAGTGCGGCAGTCCGGCTGAGCGGCGTAGTCGAAGGTGTATACGGTCTGGCCGTCGAGCCGGTAGTTCGGCTCGGCGGTGAACGTCACGACGACGTGCTGGCCGAAGGCCGCGCTGCCGGTGACGGCGACGGTGTAGCCGGTGCCGCCGATCGCGCCGGTCAGCGACGGTGCGGTGTCGCAGTCCCCGTTGGTGAACACCGGGGCTGCGGCAGTGACGTGCGTGGCACAGCCATCGCTGTTCGCGTCGAGCTTGGGCAGCACGGTCTCGGTGAACGTCACCTTGTTGACGCCGCCGCTGAACTTCTGCGCGCCCTTGGCCGTGGCGGTGGCCACGTTGCCATTCAGCGACCAGTGCACGGTCGTGGTGTCACTTGGGATGGTGGCCGTGCCGGACGCGGCGCAGGTCGGCGGCGTCGGTACGGGCGCCGCCGGGATGGGCAGGTACGTCGCGCAGCCTGATGTGCTGAGGCTGTAGGTCCGCGAGTACTGGGCGTGCTTGTCATTGTTCTGGTAGACGTAGCCGACCAGGGTGTGGTCGCCGGAGCCCGCGGCGAAGGTGCCCGACGCGGAGAAACCGGCACCGAACGAGCCGGTGATTGCGGCGGCGCCGTCGATGGAATACGAGTAGGTGTTGTGCTGCGCAGCTTCATAGCTGTTCGCGCCGATGGACCAGGTCGTACAGGTGACGCTCGCGCTCGGCGTGTGGGCCGAGGACGCCTGGACTGAGACGAGCTGCGTGCCGACGGCCGCGAGCGCGATCACCCCCAGTCCCCCGAGAATCCGCTTCAACCTCATGTCGTGTGTTTCCCCCCGTGTGGCCGCCGGCCGACATTCGGCTGCGGTGTGGTTCTGATTACGTATCGTGATCAGAATCCAAGTTAGCACACACGGAAGTAACTTCCTAGTCAACTACCTGCGCGCAGGAGAGCTGGGTAGAAATGCCTTCTTTGGAAGAGACCTGGGTCTCATCCGGGCCGGTTCGGTCAGGCGTGCCGGGTGCTCGCGGCCGCCTGCAGGCCGAGGATCTCGACCGCCTCCTCGCGCATCTGCACCTTGCGGATCTTGCCCGTGACCGTCATCGGGAACTCGTCGACGACGTGCACGTAGCGCGGCACCTTGTAGTGGGCGAGCTTGCCGGTGCAGAACTCGCGCAGCGCGTCGGCCGTCAACGGCTCAGCACCGGGACGTACCCGCACCCAGGCCATCAGTTCCTCGCCGTAGCGCTCGTCGGGCACACCGATCACCTGGGCGTCGACGACATCCGGGTGCGTGTAGAGGAACTCCTCGATCTCGCGCGGGTACACGTTCTCGCCGCCGCGGATGACCATGTCCTTGATCCGGCCGACGATGTTGAGGTAGCCCTCGTCGTCCATGGTGGCCAGGTCACCGGTGTGCATCCAGCCGTCACGCAGCACCTCGGCCGTCTTCTCCGGCTCGTCCCAGTACCCGCGCATGACCGAATAGCCCCGGGTGCACAGCTCGCCGGGCCGGCCGAGCGGCACCGGCAGCCCGCTGTCGGGGTCGACGACCTTGACCTCCAGATGCGGGTGTACCCGGCCGACGCTGGACACCCGCCGGTCGAGGGAGTCGTCGGCCCGGGTCTGGGTCGACACCGGCGAGGTCTCGGTCATGCCGTAGCAGATCGTCACCTCGGCCATGTGCATCTCGGCGATGACCCGCTTCATCACCTCGACCGGGCAGGGCGAGCCGGCCATGATCCCGGTGCGCAGCGAGCTGAGGTCGTAGTCGGCGAAGCCGGGCGTCGCCAGTTCGGCGATGAACATCGTCGGCACTCCGTACAGCGACGTGCAGCGCTCGTCGACCACGGCCTGCAGCGACGCGGCCGGGTCGAACCCGGGCGACGGGATGACGATGCAGGCGCCGTGGCTGGTCGCGGCCAGATTGCCCATGACCATGCCGAAGCAGTGATAGAACGGCACCGGCACGCAGATCCGGTCGGCCTCGGTGTAGCCGCAGACCTCACCGACGAAGTAGCCGTTGTTGAGGATGTTGTGGTGGCTGAGGGTCGCGCCCTTCGGGAAGCCCGTCGTCCCGGACGTGTACTGGATATTGATCGGGTCGTCGAACGAGAGGCCGGCCCCGCGCTCGGCCACCGCCTCGGCCGCGACGCCCGTGCCGTCGGCGAGCAGCGCGTCCCAGCTCGGCTCGCCCAGGTAGATGACGTCGCCCAGGTCGGGCAGCCCGCCCCGGACCTCGTCGATCATCGCGCGGTAGTCGCTGGTCTTGAACGCCGGCGCCGAGACCAGCGTGCCGATCTGGGCCTGCCGCAGCACGTAGTCCAGTTCGTGGGTGCGGTAGGACGGGTTGATGTTGACCAGGATCGCGCCGATGCGCGCGGTGGCGTACTGGACCAGGTACCACCCCAAGCAGTTCGGGGCCCAGATACCGACCCGGTCGCCGGCGGCGATGCCCCGGGCGAACAGGCCGCGGGCGATCTCGTCGACGGCGGCGTCGACCTCGCGGTAGGTCAGCCGGCGGCCCGCGGCCAGATCGACGACGGCCTCGCGGTCACCGAAGCGGGCCACGGCCCGACGCAGGTTCGCGTCGATCGTCTCGCCCAGCAGGGGCTGCTCGGATGTCCCGCTGACGTAGGAAAGGCTGGGGCTGGCAGACATGGCTTCAGCTAACACCGCACGCGCGCGGGCGAACAGGTCCGGACATACAGAACCGCCGCACCGAAACCGCAGTAGCGGGGATTCGGCGCGGCGGTCTGCTGCGAGCTTGCGCTGCGGTCAGGCACTCACCGTTGCGTTGGTGTTGCCCTCGAGCAGCGAGCGGACCTCGGACTCGCGGTAACGGCGGTGGCCGCCGAGAGTGCGGATCGAGGTCAGCTTGCCGGCCTTCGCCCACCGGGTGACAGTCTTCGGGTCGACGCGGAACAGCGTCGCCACCTCAGACGGAGTCAACAGTGGCTCGGAGTCCGGACGCTGGCGTGGTGTGGTCATTACTTTGCCCTCTTCCTGTGGATACGTCACGCGGAGTCCTGTTCCGCGCCGCGATGCACAGTATGCATAGCTGAGCGGTCAACTTCTACTCGGCGCAACCAAGTGTCCACTGTGTGCCATGCATAAAGTCCCGGGCCGCCGACCGGGGCCACTTTTCGGGCCGAATCGGGTCACTTTAGGACAGGGCCAACCTGCGTGCGGCCGGACACCGCTGCGAGGTACGCTTTGCCTACGACATGACAAACTTCCCGACGGTAATGCCTGAGCCGCTACCGCCGGATGACTGGGTGAGCGAGGGGGTCGAGCCATGGGGCGCGGCCGTGCCAAGGCAAAGCAGCAGAAGGTAGCCCGGGAACTGAAGTACAGCAATCAGTTCACTGACCTGGACGCTCTCCAGCGGGAGCTCGCCGGTTCATCCCCGGCTACCACCGACATCGACGACGACGAGGACGAGGACGGCGACGCCGAGTGGGCCAGCACCGGGCGATAGCCCGGGTTTGCTGAGCGTTAAGTCGTTCACTACGCGCCAGTCACCTTCGAAGGCGGCTGGCACGTTATCGCCAAAGGGCGGCCGAGCCCAGGTAATTGCTGGTCATTGTGACGATTCCGGTGCCTGCGCGCAGCTCCCCGAGCGGCCAGGCCGGTACGCCGCGAGCGGCCATGAGCGAGACCGCGTCCGCGGCTCGCTCAGCCGGGACGACGGCGATCATGCCCACGCCCAGGTTGAAGGTCAGCTCGAGCTGATCGCGGGCGATCGAGCCGCGCTCGGCGATCAGCTCGAAGATGGGCTGCGGCGCCCACGTCGCCCGGTCGACCACCGCGTCCAGATTGGGCGGTAGTACCCGGATCAGGTTGCCGGCCAGACCGCCGCCGGTCACGTGCGCGAAGCCGTGGGCGCCGCATTCGACGGCCAGGGCCAGGCACTCGCGGGCATAGACCCGGGTCGGCGTCAGCAGCTCGTCGCCGAGCGTGCGGCCGCCGAGCAACTCCGGCGTCGCGTCGAGGCCGAGCCCGTCCGCGCCGCGCAGCAGCACATGGCGTACCAGCGAGAAGCCGTTGGAATGCAGGCCCGACGAGCCGAGCGCGATCAGGACGTCGCCGTCGGCCATCCGGTCCGGGCCGAGCACCGCGTCGGCATTGACCACGCCCACCCCGGTGCCGGACACGTCATATTCGTCCGGGCGCATGACGCCGGGATGCTCGGCCGTCTCGCCGCCGACCAGCGCGCAGCCGGCCTGCACGCAGCCCTCGGCGATGCCACTGACGATGGCCGCGATCTGCTCGGGCACGACCTTGCCGGTGGCGATGTAGTCGGTCAGGAACAGCGGCTCGGCCCCGACCACGACCAGGTCGTCGACGACCATGGCCACGAGGTCGATGCCGATCGTGTCGTGCCGGTCGAGGGCCCGCGCGATCGCGATCTTCGTGCCGACGCCGTCGGTGGAGCTGGCCAGCACCGGCTGGGGATAGCGGGCCAGATCGAGTTGGAACAGTCCGGCGAAGCCGCCCAGGCCGCCGAGCACCTCGGGCCGCCCGGTGCGTTTGACCGAGGCCTTCATCAGGTCGACGGCCCGCTCACCGGCCGCGATGTCGACCCCAGCGGCGGCGTACGACGTCACGGGCGGGTCAGGGCGTCCTCGGCCGCATAGCCGGCCGCGTGTTCCGATTCGCGGCCGTTGACCGACTTCTCGATGCCCTCGAGCACGTGCTTGCCGATCTGCTCGGGCAGCTCGATCGGATACTTCCCGTCGTAGCACGCCATGCAGAGCCGGCTCTTGGGCTGGTCGCTCGCCGCGACGACGCCGTCGAGGGAGATGTAGCCCAACGAGTCGGCGCCGATCGAGTGGCGGATGCCGTCGACGTCCAGGCCGTTCGCGATCAGTTCGGCCTTGGTGCCGAAGTCGAGCCCGTAGAAGCACGGCCACTTCACCGGCGGCGAGGAGATGCGCACGTGCACCTCGACCGCGCCGGCCTCGCGCAGCATGCGGACGAGCGCGCGCTGGGTGTTGCCCCGCACGATCGAGTCGTCGACCACGACCAGCCGCTTGCCGCGGATGATGTCGCGCAGCGGGTTCAGCTTGAGCCGGATGCCCAGCTGACGGATGGTCTGTGACGGCTGGATGAACGTCCGTCCGACGTAGGAGTTCTTGACCAGGCCCAGCCCGAACGGAATGCCGGACGCCTCGGCGAAGCCGATCGCGGCCGGCGTGCCGGATTCCGGCACCGGGATGACGAGGTCGGCCTCGGCCGGATGTTCGCGAGCCAACCGGCGGCCGACCTCGACCCGCGACGAGTGCACGCTGCGGCCACCGATCGTGGTGTCGGGGCGGGCAAGGTAGACGTACTCGAACAGGCAGCCCTTGGGCTGCGAGATGGCGAAGTGCTGCGAGCGCAGGCCGTCCTCGTCGATGGTGATCAGTTCACCCGGCTCGATCTCGCGGACGAAGCTGGCGCCGACGATGTCCAGCGCTGCCGTCTCCGACGTCACGACCCACCCGCGCTCGAGCCGGCCGAGGACGAGCGGATGCACCCCTTGTGGGTCGCGCGCCGCGTACAGCGTGTTCTCGTCCATGAAGACCAGGCAGAAGGCGCCGCGCAGCTTCGGCAGCACCTCCATCGCGGCCTCTTCGACACTGACGTCGGGACGGGCCGCGAGCATCGCGGTCAGCAGGTCGGAGTCGGTCGTCGCCCCGAGCGCGTCCTGGCGAAGGACGCCTTCGGCCCGGGCCTGGGCGAAGAGTTCGACGGTGTTGACCAGGTTGCCGTTGTGGCCGAGGGCCAGGCCGGTGCCGGCCGGAGTGGTGCGAAAACTCGGCTGCGCGTTCTCCCAGGTGGTCGATCCGGTCGTCGAGTACCGGGTGTGCCCGACCGCGATGTGACCCTGCAGGGTGGCCAGGGTCGACTCGTCGAACACCTGCGACACCAGCCCGAGTTCCTTGTAGACGAGCAACGCGCTGCCGTCGCTCACGGCCATGCCTGCGGCCTCCTGGCCACGGTGCTGCAGGGCGTACAGGCCGAAGTAGGTGAGCTTGGCGACCTGCTCGCCCGGCGCCCACACGCCGAAGATGCCGCAGGCGTCCTGCGGGCCCTTTTCATTCGGGAGGAGGTCGTGCGTCAGCTTGCCGTCACCGCGCGCCACGCCTTCAGTGTACGGGCGGGCGGTTCGTGCTCTGTCACCCGCGCCGAGAGTCGTCGGCCGAGTGACGAATCTCCTTGATCAGGGCGGCGCTGTCGACTCGACCGCGCCCAGGCTGCGCCGGAAGCCGTCCAGGAACTGGTCGAACGCGGCGACCATGTCCAGCGTGTCGTCGAGCAGCCACTGGACCTGCAGGCCGTCCAGGACGGCAATGAGCAACTGAGCAGCGCGGGTGAGGTCGACGTCGGCGCTGATCTGGCCCGTCTCGCGAGCGGTGGTCAGTCGAGCGACGAAGTGGCGCGTCACGTTGTCGTAGCGGGCCACGAAGAACTGGTGGGCCGGATGGTCCGGATCGGTCGCCTCGGCCGAGAGGGTCGCGAACAGCCGGATGACCCCGGGCACGGTGGCGTCGTATTCGACCATTCCGCGCAGGCCGTCGAGAAACTCCAGCCCCTGGCCCTCCGGACTCCATCGGCGCCGTTCGACGGCGTCGCGGTGTTCGAGCACCGCGATCAGCAGTTGCTGCTTGGAGCCGAAGTGGTGCAGGACGCCGGCGTCACTGAGCCCGACCAGGTCGGCGATCTCACGAAGCGAACCGCCCCGGTACCCGCGTCGGGCGAAGACCGCCAGGGCGGTCTCGAGGATCTGGGTGCGCCGTTCCTCGGTCTTGGCGTAGGGCCCGCGGCTGCCGCTCGGACGGGGTGCACGACTCACAACCGACAGCGTAGAAGAGCCTGCTCCAAAACCTAGCGACCACTAGGTGTTCTTGCTAACATGCCGGGATCAAAACCTAGGTATCGCAAGGTTTTCGGTTCGCCTGTTCACACTCGGGGGTGTTGCATGATCCGACGCAGGCTTGTCGCAACGGTCGCACTGGCGACGGTGGCGGCCGCCGCACTCGCCGCCTGCAGCGGCTCGAAGGGCGGCGGGGGCAGCGGCAGGGGGTCGACCCTGACGTACTGGGCCTCGAACATGTCGTCGTCGGTGAAGCAGGACGCGACGGTGCGCAAGGCCGAGTTCGCGAAGTTCACCCGGCAGACCGGGATCCACGTCAAGGTCCAGGTGATCGACTGGGGCAGCCTGTACCAGCGGATCCTGACCGCCGTGGGCAGCGGCCAGGGCCCGGACGTCCTGGAGATCGGCAACACCTGGGCCGTGCCCCTGCAGGCCACCGGTGCGTTCCTGCCGTTCGGCGCCCCCCAGTTCGCGGGGATCGGCGGCAAGGGCCGTTTCCTGTCCAGCACCCTGCAGGCCACCGGTGCGGCCGGCAAGGATCCGACGTCGATTCCGCTGTTCGGACTGTCTTACGGCCTGCTGTACAACAAGAAGCTCTTCACGGCGGCACACATCAGCCGGCCCCCGGCGACCTGGGCCGAGCTGGTGGCCGACGCCAAGCGGCTGACCAAGCCGGGGCAGTGGGGCATGGCCCTCGACGGCGGCAGCGCGGTCGAGGGATCGCACTTCGCCTTCATCCTGGGCCGGCAGAACGGGGCGTCGCTGTTCAAGGCAGACAAGGCCACGTTCGACACCCCGCAGGAGGTGGCTGCGTTCAAGCAGTACCTGGCCCTGATGGCCACGGACAAGGTCGTCTCCCCCAGTAACGCCGAGTACGACTCGACCGAACCCCTCACCGACATCGCCAGCGGCAAAGTGGCCATGGTCATCAGCCAGACCGAGTCCGTGGCCGCGTTCGCCAAGACCTACAAGGCCAACGCCGCCGATTTCGCCATCGCGCAGGTTCCGGTGCTCTCACCCCTGCCGGCGGGCGGACGGCCGGTCGAGACCCACGCCGCCGGGATCAACGTGTCGGTGTTCAAGAACACCGCGCACCAGCGGGCCGCCCTCGAACTGGTCAAGTTCCTCACCAGCGACGCCGAGCAGGCCTCGCTGAACAAGACGTTCGGCACGCTGCCCGTGGTGAGCGCCGCCTACCGCGACCCGGCCTTCCAGAGCCCGGAGATCAAGGTGCTGCGCACGGTGCTGGCCGAGCATGCCGAGCCGATGCCCCTGGTCGAAGGCGAGGGGCAGATGGAGACCCTGCTCGGCGGGGCGATGAAGAGCCTGTTCGCGAAAGTGGCGACGAAGGGCTCGGTGAGTGACGCCGACATCCGGGCCGCGCTGAAGAACGCCCAGCAGCAGATGGCGGCGGCCGGGCACTGAGGCGCGCCGAGCCCGCGGTCCGCTGCGGTCTCTCGTGCCGTGACCAGCGGGGTATGCGATGACGAAAGTTCTCTCCCGAACCCGGCCGGAGAGCCGCGGGCGCCGGATCATCCCGGGCCGGCGCCCGCCCCGGTCGCGGATCGGAGGCTGGCGATGGCGGCTGCTGCCCTACGGGCTCGTCCTCCCGGCCGTGATTCTCGAACTGGTCATCCACATCATCCCGACCGGCATGGGCGTGTGGATGGGATTCCACGGCCTGACGCCGCTCACGATCGCGAACTGGACCAGTGCTCCCTCGGTCGGGCTGGCGAATTTCCGAGCCGGGCTCAACCCGAATGGCCCGATCGGCGCGGCGCTGTACTCCAGCATCGCCCGGACCTGCTACTACACCGTGCTGGTCGTGGGTGTCTCCTGGGTGTTCGGCATGTTCGCCGCCGTCATGCTGAACACCAAGTTTCGCGGCCTCGGCGTGCTGCGCACGATCTTTCTCATCCCCTTCGCGCTGCCTGCGTACGCCACGGCGATCGGCGCGCGGTTCGCCTTCAGCCAGCAGACCGGCGCGCTCAATCACGTCCTGGTCGACCAACTGCACCTGCTGCACAACAAGCCGTTCTGGCTCATCGGCGCAAACTCGTTCTGGGCGCTGGTGCTGGCCAGCATCTGGCGGGCCTGGCCGTTCGCGTTCCTGATGTTGCTGGCCGCGTTGCAGGCGATACCGGACGAGTTGTACGAGGCGGCCCGCCTCGACGGCGCGGGCGCGTGGCAGCAGTTCCGCCAGATCACCCTGCCCTCCGTGCGGCCGGCCAACGCGATCCTGCTGCTGGTGATGGGCTTGTGGACGTTCAACGAGTTCACGATGCCGTACACGCTGTTCGGCGCCTCACCCCCGGACGCGGCTCGGTTGATCAACCCGCACATCTACGTCAACTCGTTCGTCAACTTCAACTTCGGGCTGGGTGCGGCCATGAGCACGCTGCTACTCGTCCTCATGCTGATCGTGTCGCTGCTGTACGTCCGGCTCGCGCTGCGGCGGGTTGAGCCCGATGCATGAGACCCGCGGGTTCCGCTGGCTGCGGCGCATCGGCCTGACCTTCCTCACCGTGCTGGTGCTGGGGCCGCTGTACGTGATGCTCTCCACGTCGGTCAAGCCGCTCACCGACGTGCGGCAGGCGTTCCACTGGATTCCGAGCCGGGTGACCGTAGCGCCGTACCGCGATATGTGGAACACCGTCTCGCTGGCGGAGTACTTCCGCAACAGTCTCATCGTGTCGACGGCAGCGACCGTACTGTCCGTCACCATCGCGCTGTTCGCCGCGTATCCCCTGGCCCGGTTGCGGTTCCGGGGCGGGCGCACGTTCAGCGTCGTCGTGCTGTCCACGCAGATGTTCCCCGGCATCCTGTTCCTGCTGCCGCTGTTCCTGCTGTACCGCCAGATCCAGACCGTCACCGGCATCGAACTGATCGGCACCTACACCGGGCTGATCATCACCTATCTCACGTTCTCGCTGCCGTTCTCGATCTGGATGCTCACCGGTTACCTGGCGTCGCTGCCGCGCGAGTTGGAGGAGGCCGCGCTGGTGGACGGCACGGGCAAGATCGGCGCCTTGCTGCGGGTGGTACTGCCCGTGGCCCGGCCCGGCGTCATCGCGGTGGCAGTCTTCGCCTTCATGACGGCGTGGGGCGAAGTCCTGTTCGCCTCCGTGCTCACGTCCGACTCCACCCGCACCCTGGCCGTCGGCCTGCAGGGCTACGCGCAGCGCCAGGATGTGCTGTGGAACCAGTTGATGGCCGCCGCGGTCGTGGTCTCGCTACCGGTCGTGCTCGGCTTCCTGGCCATCCAACGCTTCCTCGTCCGCGGCCTGTCGGCAGGCGCGGTCAAGTAGCCGACCCTCGAGAGGACTTCAGTGACCATGCTGCCCGCCCTGCCCCGCCCCACCGAGCCGCCGTTGACGACGGGGACGGTGCCGTGGCTCGGCGCCAACTTCTGGTCGCGGCTCGGCGGGCCGTTGATGTGGCGCACGTTCGACCCCGACACCGTGCGGGCCGAACTGCGGGTGCTGGCCGACCACGGGCTGAGCATGACCCGGTCGTTCTTCTACTGGCCGGACTTCCACCCCGAACCGGAGCGGATCGACGAACAGCTGTGCGAGCGCTACGCGCAGTTCCTCGACCTGCATACCGAAGCCGGGCTGCACACCGTGCCCACGTTCATCGTGGGGCACATGTCCGGGCAGAACTGGGATCCGGCCTGGCGCGGGGACCGCGACCTGTACCGCGACGTCTGGCTCGTGGCCCGGCAAGCGTGGTTCGTCACCGAGATGGTGTCCCGGTTCCATCGTCATGAGGCCGTCGCCGGCTGGTTGATCAGCAATGAGATGCCGTTGTACGGCGGGGGCGGCGGACCCATGGTCAACCGCGTCCCGGGCGCCGCCGCCCAGGACGTGAACGCCTGGGCCCAGCTCATGGTGCAGGCCGTGCGCGCAGGTGGGGCCACCCAGCCCGTCTCGTTGGGTGACGGCGCCTGGGGGCGCGAGATCTCCGGGTTCGACAACGGCTTTCGCATCCGAGAGCTCGTCGGTCTGCAGGACTGGCTCGGGCCGCACGCTTATCACATGACCGACGACATCGTCCGTCAGCACCTCACCCCGGCGGCGACGGTCGACCTGCTCACCGGCTTCGGGCGTCCGGTCGTGCTCGAGGAGTTCGGGTTGACCAGTGACTTCTCCTCCGAGGCTGCCGCGGCCGACTACTACCGGCAGGTGCTGCACACCACGCTGCTGGCCGGCGCCACCGGGTGGATCGCCTGGAACAACACCGACTTCGAGTTGCCCGACCAGGATCCCTACCGGCACCACCCGTTCGAGCTGCACTTCGGCATCACCCAGGCCGACGGCAAGCCGAAGGCCCCGATCGAGGAGATGCGCCGCTTTCGCGACCTGCTCGACGAGATCGACCTGCCGCAGTGCCGACGCGCCGGCACCCACACCGCCATCGTGGTCAGCAGCTACCTCGAGGGCAGCCACCCCCTGACCAACCCGGCCGACGCCGTCGCCGTGCGCGACGCCGTGCTGCAGAGCTACATCTCCGCGCGGCTGGCCGACCTGGCACCGGCCATGCTCCGCGAGTTGGACGGGATCCGCCCGGCCCGGCTGCTGATCGTCCCCTCGGTCAAGGCCTTGACCGCACCGGGCTGGCGGGCCCTGGCCGACGCCGCGGCGGCCGGCGCCACCGTCCTGGTCACCTACTCCTGCGGCGAGACCGCCAGCCAGCGCGGGCCGTGGTGGCCCGACCTCGACCAGCTCTTCGGGGTCCGCAAGCTACTGCGGTACGGGCTGGTCACTCCGGTCACCGACGACGTCGTCAGCTGGCAGTTCGACGAACAGTTCGGCGACCTGCCGGTGGGTACCCGGTTGCAGTTCCGGGCCGCGGGTACCCCGGACGGCCGGTGCCTGCTGCCGGTCGAGGCCACCAGCGCCCGCGTCATCGCCCACGACGGCCACGGCCGTCCCGCGCTGCTCAGTCGCGACATCGGCGCCGGGCGCCTGCTGCTCGGGACCTATCCGCTGGAGTACTTCGCCGCCCGCACCGCACACGTCAACCCCGACGACACCGTCCGGCTGTACCGAGCCGCGGCACAGGTCGCCGGCGCGGGCCCGCTGGCGTCGGTCGACGATCCGCGCGTGCTCACCGACGTCCTCGAGCACCTCGACGGGCGCCGCTTCGTCATTGCGGTCAGCCAGGCCGACGAGGCGCTGACCGCGGCCGTGCGCGTGTCCGACGGCGAGCCGGCCGACACGATCACGCTCGCGCCGTACGGGGTGGCCGTCGTCCAGCTAGGACAGCAGCGGTAGGTAGGCGGTGAGGTCGGCCCGGCCGCCGGTGGATCGGGTCGCGCCGGTGGCGACGGTGTCGGCGAACGCGGCCCGCCCGGTGGCCAGCCGCAGCCAGGTGAGCGGGTCGGTCTCGACCACGTTGGGCGGCGTGCCCCGCGTGTGCCGGGGTCCGTCGACGGCCTGGACGGCCACGAACGGCGGCACCCGCACCTCGACCGAGCGGCCCGGGGCCCGCGCGGCCAGGATCTCGGCCAGGGTGCGGGTGGCCGAGGCCAGCGCGGCCCGCTGCAGCGGCACCGGGTCGCGTTCGGGTAGGGAGCGGGACAGGTCGTCGCAGTGGGTGACGAGGTCCACGACGCGGGTCGTGGCCCAGTCCAACGCGGTGATCGGGCCGCGGGCGGCCCGCAGCACGGCCCGGTCGGGCGTGTGGGCCGCGGCGAGCTCGACCGCGGCGACGTCGCGCAACCGAGCGATGAGTTCGGCCGGGGCGCGTTCGTCGGTGGCGGCCCGGGTGCGCTCATCGATCGACTCGACGGCGCCGCGGTACCGGCTCACGTACTCGCCCGCCGAGAGCGGCACTTCCTGGCTGCGGGTGTCCAACCGCTCGGCCAGGCCGGTGTGGACCAGCACGACGTGCCCGACCAGTGTGCGCACGTCCCAACCGTCGAGCACCGACGCGGCCGCGAAGGCCTCGGGCGGCAGGTCGTCGAGCCAGTCGGCCAGCGTGACCACCTGCTCGAGGTAGGCCCCGACGTGCTGGGTGAGCCGGGCCAAGGCTCAGCCGAACTGGTGCGCGATCGTCGCCGACCAGACGGCGCGGACCTCGCGCAGCGGCACGCTGAACTGGTCGTGCAGCTCGAGCGTGGGCGTGAGCATGTCGGTGACGCCGATGCGCACGCACGGCAGCCCGCGGGCGGCACACAGTTCGGTGAACGCGGCCTCTTCGCTGCGGTGCAGGCTGACCAGGGCCCGGCCGGTGGATTCGCTGAACAGGGCCACGAACGGGTCGAGGCCGACGGGCAGTTCGATCCGGGCGCCGGCGTCACGGCGCAGGCAGGCCTCGACCAGGGCCTGGGCCAACCCGCCCTCGGCCAGGTCGTGGGCCGAGTCGAGCAGCCGGCCCTGCGACGCCTCGATGAGGACGTCGGCCAGCAGTTTCTCGCGAGCCAGGTCGACCTTGGGCGGGCGGCCGCCCAGGAAGCCGTGCAGCTCGTAGGCCCATTCGGACCCGCCGAACTCATCATGGGTGTCGCCGAGCAGGTAGACGAGCGCGCCGTCGGTGTGGAAGCCGTGCGGGGTACGCCGGCTCACGTCGTCGATGACGCCGAGCACGCCGATCACCGGTGTGGGCAGGATCGGCGACGAGCCGGTCTGGTTGTAGAAGCTGACGTTTCCGCCGGTGACCGGCACGCCGAGGGTCAGGCACCCGTCGGCCAGCCCGCGCACCGCCTCGGTGAACTGCCACATCACGGCCGGATCCTCGGGCGAGCCGAAGTTGAGGCAGTTGGTGACCGCGAGCGGCCGGGCGCCGGTGGTGGCGACGTTGCGGTAGGCCTCGGCCAGGGCCAGCTGCGCGCCGGCGTACGGGTCGAGCGCGGTGTAGCGGCCGTTGCCGTCGGTGGACAGGGCCAGGCCCCGGGTGGTGGTCTCGTCGACCCGGATCATCCCGGCGTCCTCGGGCTGGGCCAGCACGGTGTTGCCCATGACGAAGCGGTCGTACTGATCGGTGACCCAGGACTTGTCGGCCAGGTTGGCACTGGCGGCCAGGCGCAGCAGCGTGGCTCGCATGGCCGCGCCGTCGCGGGGCCGGGGCAGGTCGTGGCCGTCGTGGCCGTTGAGTGCGTCCTGCTCGATGGGACGTTCGATCGGACGCTCGTAGACGGGGCCGTCGTGCGCGGCCGTGCGCGGCGGCAGGTCGACGATCTGCTGGCCGTGCCAGCGCATCCGCAGCCGGCCGGTGTCGGTGACCGTGCCGATGACAGTGGCGTTGACCTCCCACTTGGCGCAGACGGCCAGGAACTCGTCGAGGTGCTCGGGCGTGACCACCGCCATCATGCGTTCCTGCGACTCGCTCATCAGGATCTCTTCGGGCACCAGCCGCGGGTCGCGCAGCGGGGCGAGGTCGAGGTCGACGTCCATGCCGCCGGTGCCCGCGGCCGCGAGCTCGGTGGTGGCACACGACAGCCCGGCCGCGCCGAGATCCTGGATGCCGACGACCAGGTCGGCGGCGAAGATCTCGAGGCAGCACTCGATGAGCACCTTCTCGGCGAACGGGTCGCCGACCTGCACGCTCGGCCGCTTGGTCTCGCCGGCGGACTCGAAGGTGGCGCTGGCCAGCACCGACGCTCCGCCGATGCCGTCCCCGCCGGTACGGGCCCCGAACAGCACGACGTGGTTGCCGGGTCCGTCGGCCTTGGCCAGCTTGATGCCGTCGGTGCGCATGACGCCGACGCACAGCGCGTTGACCAGCGGGTTGCCGGCGTAGGACTCGTGGAAGTACACCTCGCCGCCGATGTTGGGCAGGCCCAGGCAGTTGCCGTAGCCGCCGATGCCGGCGACCACGCCCGGCAGTACCCGGGCGGTGTCGGGGGCGTCGATCCGGCCGAAGCGCAGCGAGTCCATGACGGCGACGGGGCGGGCGCCCATCGTCAGGATGTCGCGGACGATGCCCCCGACGCCGGTGGCCGCACCCTGGTGCGGTTCGACGTAGGACGGATGGTTGTGCGACTCGATCTTGAACGTGACCGCCCACCCGTCGCCGACGTCGACCACGCCGGCGTTCTCGCCCGGGCCGACGAGCAGGGCATCGGTCTGCGGGGCCTTCTCGCCGAACTGGCGCAGGTGCGCGCGCGAGGACTTGTACGAGCAGTGCTCGCTCCACATGACCGAGTAGATGGCCAGCTCCGAACTGGTCGGGCGCCGGCCGAGGATCTCGCGGATGCGCGCGTACTCGTCCGGGTGCAGCCCCAGTTCGGCGAACGGCTGCGGCTGTTCGGGGGTCTTGGCCGCGTTCTCGACCGTGTCGAGGCCGGGGGTCATGCCGGCGCTCCGGCCAGGGACAGGAAGAAGCCGAGGCCGTCGGTGCCGACACCGGTGAGGGCCTCGACCGCGTGCTCTGGGTGCGGCATCAGCCCGACGACATTGCCGGCGGCGTTGCAGATGCCGGCGATGTCGCGGTAGCTGCCGTTGGGGTTGGCGCCGCGGTAACGCACCACCACCCGGCCCTCGGCCTCGAGCTCGTCGAGGGTGTGCACGTCGGCGACGTAGCCGCCCTCGCCGTTCTTGAGCGGGATCACGATCTCCTGGTCGTCGCGGAAGCTGCTCGTCCACGGCGTGCTGGTGTTCTCGACGCCCAGCACCTGCTCCTTGCAGACGAACTTGCGGTGATCGTTGCGGATCAATGCGCCCGGCAACAGGTGCGACTCGCACAGCACCTGGAAGCCGTTGCAGATGCCGAGCACCGGCAGGCCGTCGTTGGCCGCGGCCACGATCGACTGCATCACCGGCGCGAAGCGGGCGATCGCCCCGCAGCGCAGGTAGTCGCCGTAGGAGAAGCCACCGGGCAGCACGACCGCGTCGACGTCGTGCAGCGACGGGTCGGCGTGCCACAGCGAGACGGCCGCGCCGCCGGCAATGCGCACTGCCCGGGCAGCATCGCGATCGTCGAGGCTGCCCGGGAACGTCACCACTCCCACCCGAATCGGCACAGGGAAAGGCTACCGGGCCATCGAACAAATTCGACCGCCGCTGTTCCAGCTTGTGGATAGCCGCCCGATGACCCCAGATTTCCGGCGGTTCAGTCCAGCCCGCCGAACACGATCTGGTCCCAGTCGATGATCGAGCCGGTGACCACGCCGCTGCGCTCGGACAGCAGCAGCACGACCATGTCGGCGATCTCGTCCACCTGGCCGAGCTTGCCCATCGGCACCCGTTCGGCCGCGCGCTCGCGCCAGTCGTCCCCGGCGCCGTGGAACGCCCGCTGGACGGCATCCTCGCCCTCGGTGTCGGTCCAGCCGATGTCCAGGCCGTTGATGCGGATGCGGTCCCAGCGGTGGGCGTGCGCGGCGTTGCGGGTCAGCCCGGCCAGGCCGGCCTTGGCCGCGACGTAGGGCGCGAGGAAGGGCTGCCCGCCCAGCTCGGACGTCGAGATGATGTTGACGATCGTGCCCGGCGCCTGGCGGGCGACCATGTCGGCGACGGCGGCCTGCATCAGGAAGAACGGGGCCCGCAGGTTAACGGCGACGTGCGCGTCGAACAGCTCCGGCGTGGTGTCGAGCAGGGTGCCGCGGGCGGTGAGCCCGGCCGCGTTCACCAGGCTGTCGATCCGGCCGAACTCGCCGATCACGGCCGCGACCGAGGCCCGGGCCGCGGCCACGTCGCTGACGTCGGCCGGGATGAAGCGGGCCGGGAATCCGCCGGCCGCCAGTTCGGCCGCGAGCGCCTCGCCCGGCTCGCGACGCCGGCCGGTGAAGGCCACGGTCGCGCCTTCGCGGGCGACGGCCCGGACCACCCCGGCCCCGACCCCCTGGGTGCCGCCGCTGACCAGGACGATCTTGTCGCGGAGCAGGTCGGGCACGTCTCAGCGCCGGATGGTGAAGTTCTCGATCACCGGGTTGGCCAGCAGGGTGTCGGCCAGCTTGACGATGGTCTCCTCGTCGACGGTGTCGTCGACTTCCAACTCGAAGTGCTTGCCCTGCCGCACGTCGGTCACGCCCTGCACCCCGAGCCGGCCCAACGCCCCGACGATGGCCTGACCCTGCGGATCGAGGATCTCGGGCTTGAGCACGACGTCGACGAGCACGCGCGGCACGGCAACTCCTTGACTCGGTCGGCACGCCTTCGCGGCTCAGCCTAGTAGCGTCGCCGTCCAGACGACCGGGAAGGGCACAGATGCCGATCATGCCGGTGGGCGAACGGGTGTTCTGCCGCACTGCACCCTGGGGCGCATTCGCTCGTCGGGTCGTCCTGCCATGGGCCCTCGCCGGCGAGGCGGTAGCCGGCGAGGTCCTCGAGATCGGTGGCGGCGGCGGGGCGATGGCCGCCGGGCTATTGGCCCGCCACCCGGCGGCGCGGCTGACCGTCGCCGACCTCGACCCGGTGATGGTGCGAGCCACGCAGCGCCGCCTGGCCGGGTTCGGGCCGCGCGCCACCGCGACCGTCGGCGACGCGACCGCACTGCCGTTCGAGGACGGCGGCTTCGACGTCGTTGTCAGCTTCCTGATGCTGCACCACATCGGAGGCTGGGAAGCCGCGGTCGGCGAGGCGGTACGGGTGCTGCGGCCGGGCGGGCGGTTCATCGGCTACGACCTGCACGACACCATGGTGTCCCGCGCGATCCATCACGCCGACGGCATCCACGACCTGCGCAGCATCACCGCGGCGACCTTCCGGGCCGCGCTGGCCGAGGCCGGCGTGCCCGATCCGGCGCTGCGGCCCGGACGCATCACCCTGCGCTGGGTCGCGACCAAACCTGCGGGCTGACTCGCTCAGCGCCAGCCGATGCGGCGCAGCAGCTTGAGGGCAGTGGTCATCGTCCTGGCGAAGCCGGCCTGGCTCATCCGCCCGGGCGGGGCGATGTTGATGAACCGTTGCCGGGCCAGGGTCTGGGCCTCGGTGTATTTCAGCAGGCCCTCGGAGCCGTGCCGCCGGCCCAGGCCCGACTCGCCCATGCCGCCCATCGGGGCATCGACACTCCCCCACGCCGCGCCGTAGGCCTCGTTGATGTTGACGGTGCCGGCGTGCAGTCGGGCGGCCACGTCGTGGCCGCGGCGCGCGCTCTTGGACCACACGCTGGCGTTCAGTCCGTAGGCACTGTCGTTGGCGCGGGCCACGGCATCGTCCAGCTCGGCGAAACGGTAGATGGAGACGAGCGGGCCGAACGTCTCGTCGCCGAAGCACTTGGCCGTGGCCGGGACGTCGGTGAGCACGGTGGGCTCGTAGAACAGCGGGCCCAGGTCGGGACGGGCCGTCCCGCCCGCGAGCACGGTGGCGCCGTTGGCCCGGGCGTCCTCGACGTGGGCCGACACCGCCTCGAGCTGGGCCGCCGTCGTCAGCGAGCCCATGTCGTAGCCGTAGTCGTAGCCGGCGCCGAGCTTCATGGCCCGCACGGCCTCGACGAACCTGGGCACGAAGCGGTCGTAGATGCCGTCCTGCACGTACATCCGCTCGATCGAGATGCAGAGCTGGCCCGAGGACGAGAAGCAGGCCCGCAACGAGCCTTCGAGGGTGCGCTCGAGGTCGGCGTCGTCGAGCACGAGCATCGCGTTCTTGCCGCCGAGCTCGAGCGAGCAGCCGATGAGCCGGGCCCCGGCCTGTTCGGCGATGCGCTTGCCGCTCGCGGTCGAGCCGGTGAACATGACGTAGTTGGCGTTGTCGATCAACGCCGGGCCGATGGCCGAGCCCCGGCCCAGCACGAGCTGCCACACGTCGTCGGGCACCCCGGCCTCGCGGGCCACGCCCAGCGCCCACAGCGCCGTGAGCGCGGTCTGGTTGTCGGGCTTCTGCACCACGGTGTTGCCGGCCAGCAACGCCGGAATGGTGTCACCGACCGACAGGGCCAAGGGGTAGTTCCAGGGCGAGATGATCGATACGACACCCTTGGGCTGGCGGATCTCGCGGGCCGCGGTCAGCCCGGGCAGCAGGCCGGTGCGGCGCTTCGTGTGCAGTAGGCCGGGCGCCGTTCGGGCGTAGTAGCGGGCCGTGTTGGCGATGTCGGCGACTTCGAGGAACGCATCGCGGCGGGCCTTGCCGTTCTCGGCCTGGATGAGGTCCATGATCTCGTTCTGCCGGGCCAGGACGAGGTCGTGCAGGCGCAGGAAGATCCGGGCCCGCTCGCGCACCGATCGGGCCGCCCAGGCCGGCTGCGCGGCCCGGGCCCGGGCGAACGCGGCCGCGACGTCGTCGGCGCTGCACTGCGGCAGTTCGGCCAGCAGCTCACCGTGATACGGCGCGAAGGTGGCGAGGGTTTCGTCCGACGTCGAGCGCACCGCGTCGGCCAGGCGGGCCGCGCGCCCGGAGCGCAGGATCTCGGGCAACTGCGCCTCGGGCGCCGAGACGACAGCACCGGTCGCGTTCTCATGAGCCGTGGCGGTCATCGCTTGCCATCACCATTTCCGGTCGGGTCCTTCCGAACATAATGAACCATGTTCAGTAGATCCGCATATGCCCGGCCGGCTCAGCCCGGCCAGTCGGCGAAGCTCAGCCCGGTCAACCGCTCGTAGGCCTCGACGTAGCGCGCCCGCGTCGCCGCGACCACGTCGTCGGGCAACGGGGGCGGCGGGGCATCGCCGGCGCGATCCCACCCGGACGCGGGCGACTGCAGCCAGTCGCGCACGTACTGCTTGTCGAAGCTGGGCTGGGCCCGCCCGGGCGCCCAGAGCTCGGCCGGCCAGAACCGCGACGAGTCCGGGGTCAGCACCTCGTCGCCCAGCACCAGTTCGCCAGTCGAGGGGTCGTGGCCGAACTCGAACTTGGTGTCGGCCAGGATGATGCCGCGCTCGGCCGCGACGGCCGCGGCCCGGGCATAGATGGCGAGCGTCAATTCCTTGAGCTGCCTCGCGGTCTCGGCCCCGGCCGTGGCCACGACCGCGTCGTAGGAGACGTTCTCGTCGTGCGCACCGAGGTCGGCCTTGGTGGCCGGCGTGAAGATCGGCTCGGGCAGCCGATCGCCGTCGGTCAGACCGGGCGGCAGGGCCACCCCGCACACCGACCCGCTGGCCCGGTAGTCGAGCAAGCCGGAGCCGGCGAGGTAGCCGCGGGCCACGGCCTCGACCGGCACCATCTGCAGCGCCGTGCACACCATGGCCCGGCCACGCCATTGTTCGGGAATGGCCGGATCGTCCACGCTGAGCAGATGATTGCGCACGATCGCGTCGAGTTGGCCGAACCACCACACGGTCATGGCCGTGAGGATCCGGCCCTTGTCGGGAATGGCCGGGGTGAGGATGTGGTCGAACGCGGAGATGCGGTCGCTGGCGACGATGAGCAGCCGTCCGTCGGCCAGGCGGTACAGCTCGCGGACCTTGCCGCTGTGCAGCGGGACGAGGCCGTCGGAGCCCACACGATCGGTCACGTCCGCCATCCTCGCAGAGCGACCCGACACCCGGACGAACACCGATCCCGCCTCCTCGAGATCGCTACGTCGACGGACGTGGGGCAATCGCTACTGCGAGGAGACGGGATCGGTTCTTACCGGTTGCGGCCGCCAGGACTACGGTCGCAACGTTTG
This sequence comes from uncultured Actinomycetota bacterium, assembly GCA_963713245.1. Lineage (GTDB taxonomy): Bacteria > Actinomycetota > Actinomycetes > Mycobacteriales > Jatrophihabitantaceae > CAVQKZ01. The sequence goes on along the minus strand of CAVQKZ010000001.1, from coordinate 1,293,769 downwards.
GGGGTTGAGGCCTACCACCACCAGTCCGCGGCAGTGACCATGCGAACGTGACTGTTGGCCGCAGACACCGAGACGGCGCTGGCCGAAGTGGTGTGGACCGGGGCTGCTGTGGCCGGTGCGGACGTCATCACGACACCGAGGCCCATGGCGAGGGCGAGTATTCCCGCGATACGGCGCCGTAGTGAACCTGTCATTGTGTCCCCTTTGCCCGAAGATAGACCAATTGTCCAACGCATTTCAAGGGCGCCGTTCCCCAATTTAGTGCGCTGTGAATAGGATTCAGCGCGAGCCCAAGCATTTCAAATTCTCCGACTGGCAGCAACCTGCCTGGCACGAACTGCGGAAGGCAAGATGGCTGAAACCGGACAGTTGAGCGACCTAGAGGTCGAGCTGTACCGCGCCCTGCTCAGCCAACCGGGCAGCACGCTCGCCCAGATCGCCGCGCAACTCGGCCGCACCGCCGGCGATCTCGACAAACCGGCCGCGACGCTCGGCGACATGGGTCTGGTGCGTACCGATGTCGGTGACAGCTTTCTGGCCGTGAGCCCGATGCTGGCCGAGGCCACCGTCCTCGGCGCCGAGGATCTCGAGCTCGGCGCCCGGCGCGCATCGGTCGAGGCTCGGCGCAACGCCATCCGCGGCCTGGTGCCCGACTGGAACGAGTCGCTCAGCAGCACGGTGCAAGAGGTCGCGGTCGACGTGCTGTCCGACCAGACCGCGATCGCAAACGTGCTGATGCATTACGCCGATCGCTGCCAGCACGAGCTTTTGTCGGTCGCCCCGGGCCGGCTGCCGACAACGCGAATAGACGGCCGCACTCGAATCGCAAATCTCTACTCATTGCGCCGGGGCATCAAGACGCGCGCTTTGTATCAACACACGGCGTTGCGCGACCGGGCCACCCGTTCCTACCTCAATGAGCTGGCCGACAACGGGGCCAAGATCCGGTTCGCCTCGTCCGTTCCGGGCCGCAGCCTGGTCGTCGACCGGGACGTGGCCCTGCTGCCGATCCCGACCACCGAGCTCGGTCGGCACGGCCTGGCCGTCGTCCGCGAACCGAACGTCATCTCCTGGGTGGTGGCCACCTTCGAGCAGCTGTGGGCCGAGGCGTCCCCGCTCGAGGACGTCATCCACCACCAGCGCGACGAGACCGAGCTCGACCACACCCGGGCCGCCATCCTGCGCCTGATGGCCGAGGGCGAGAAGGACGAGGCCATCTCGCGCCGGCTGTCGATCTCGGTGCGCACCTGCCGCCGGCACATCGCCGACTACATGGCCCAGGTCGGCGCGACCAGCCGGTTCCAGGCCGGCGTCATCGCCGCCCGGGCCGGCCACACCGACACCCCCACCGCGGGCTGAGCCGCCGGCGTCAGCTGCCGGTGTAGTACTCGTCGGCCACGTCGAGCGCGGCGTCCAGGACGGCCACGCCCTCGCGGATCTCGTCCGCGCTCGTCGTGCAGGGCGGGACGATGTGCGTGCGGTTGGCCTGGACGAACGGCCACAGCCCGCGCTGCTTGCAGGCCGCCGCGAACGCCGTCATCGGCGCGGCCGCGGCGCCGGCGGCGTTGTAGGGCACCAGCGGCTCGCGGGTGTCCCGGTCGCGCACCAGTTCGAGCGCCCAGAACACGCCGAGCCCGCGGACCTCGCCCACCGACGGGTGCTTGTCGGCCAGCCTGGCCAGTTCCGGGCCGATCACGTCGGTGCCCAGTTCGCGGGCGTGCTCGATGATGCCCTCGTCCTGGAAGATGTTGATCGACGCGACGGCGCTGGCGCAGGCCAGCGGGTGGCCGGAGTAGGTCAGCCCGCCCGGGAAGGGCCGGTCCTGGAACGTCGCCGCGATCTCGTCGGAGATGAGCACGCCGCCGAGCGGGACGTAGCCGGAGTTGACACCCTTGGCGAAGGCGATCAGGTCGGGCTCGACCCCCCAGTGGTCGATCGCGAACCACTCGCCGGCCCGGCCGAAGCCGGCCATCACCTCGTCGGCGATCAGGACGATGCCGTGCTCGTCGCACAGCGCCCGCACGCCGTCGAGGTAGCCCGGGGTCGGCACCAGGATGCCGTTGGTGCCGACCACGGTTTCGAGAATGATCGCGGCCACCGTGTGCGCGCCCTCGACCATGAGCAGGTCGCGCAGGTGCTGCAGCGCGCGCTCGGTCTCCTGCTCGGGCGTGGCCGCGTGGAAGGCCGAGCGGTAGAGGTACGGACCCCAGTAGTGCACGACGCCGGGGATGCCGGGCTCACTGCCCCAGCGCCGCGGGTCGCCGGTCATGCTGATCGCCGCGGCCGTGGCCCCGTGGTAGCTGCGGTAGGCGGCGAAGACCTTGTGCCGGCCGGTGTGCAGCCGGGCCAGCCGCAGCGCGTTCTCGGTCGCCTCGGCGCCACCGTTGGTGAAGAACACCTGGTTGAGCGCGGCCGGGGCGAGGTCGGCGATGAGCCGGGCCGCCTCGCTGCGGGCGTCGTTGGCCATCGCCGGCGAGACCGTGCACAGCCGGGCGGCCTGTTCCTGGATGGCCGCGACCAGCCGCGGGTGCTGGTAGCCGATGTTGACGTTGACCAGCTGCGAGGAGAAGTCGAGGTAGCGGGTGCCGTTGTAGTCGGTGAAGTACGACCCGCTCGCGCTGGCGATCGGCAGCGGGTCGATCAGCGCCTGCGCCGACCACGAGTGGAAGACGTGGGCCCGGTCGTCGGCCCGGATCTGGGCCTCGTCGGTGGCGATACCGCTCAGCACGTCGGTCATGGTTGCTCCTCGCGCGTGGTCGGGGCCGTTCTGGGCCAGGGCCGCTGCCGCTCGAGCTGGGCCGCGAGTGCCAGCAACAGCGCCTCGCCGCCCGGTCGGGCCACGAGTTGCACCGACAGCGGCGTGCCGTCGGGATGCCGCCCCGCGGGCACGGCCATGGCCGGCCAGCCGGCCAGGTTCCACGGCGCGGCCATGGGCGCGTAGCGGGCGCTGGCCCAGACGTTGGCCAGCCAGCCGCGCTCGCGCCCAGGCCCGGGCCCGGATCGGCGACTGGGCCAGCGTCGGGGTCACCAGCACGTCGTAACGGGCGAAGAACGCCTCGGCCCGGTGCTGCCACCGCGTCCGGCCATTGCCCCGGGGCAGCCCGGCCCGCAGGGCCAGCCGGCCGGCCGCGGCATGACGGCGGGTGCGGGCGGCCATGCGGCTGCGGTCGGCGAGCAGGCGGGCGTCCAGTTCGGTACCGGCGACCCAGCGGACCAGGCCGGAGAGCACCGCGCGCTGGCCGTACGGCGGGTCGGCATCGTGCACGGTGTGCCCGGCCTCGCGCAGCAGCACCGCGGTCTCGCGGGCGGCGGCGGCCCAGTGCTTGTCGACCGGCACCCCGAGCATCGGCGACGCCGTCGACACGGCCACGGAGACGCTGCCCGGATCGCCAGGCCGGGCCAGTTCCGGACGTTCGGCCAGCACCGACAGCACCAACGCGGCGTCCTCGACCGTGGTGCTCAGCGGGCCGTTCTCGGCCATGTCGAACCACGAGCCGTTGCCGAGTTCGGCCGGGACGACCCCGAGGCCGGGCTTGATCCCGACGAGTCCGCAGCAGCCGGCCGGGATCCGGATCGAGCCCATGCCGTCGTTGCCGTGCGCGACCGGCACCATCGCCGCCGCGACCGCGGCCGCGGCGCCACCGGACGAGCCGCCCGGGGTCCGGGTGAGATCCCAGGGATTGCGGGTGACGCCGAAGTCGGAGTCGGTGGCGCCGAACGCGCACAGCTCGGGCACCCGGGTCACGCCGACGACGATCGCGCCGGCCGCACGCAGCCGCCGCACGATCTCGTGGTCGCGGGACTGCGGGGTGGGATCGCTGCCGCTCGAGCCGTTGCGCATGGGTTCGCCGGCGACCGGGACGTTGTCCTTGATCGCGACCGGGACGCCGGCGAGGGGCAGGGTGGCCTTGTCGGCGCGGGCGTCCACGGCGTCGGCCTCGCGCAGGGCGTCGAAGACCCGCACCTGCTGGAACGCGCCGATCGCGCCGTCGCGGGCCTCGATGCGTTCCAGGGCCCGCTCGGTCGCGACCCGGGCGGTGAGCCGGCCGGCGCGGACGGCGTCGGCGATCTCGGCGGCGGTCTCGACGGTGCGGGCGTTCTCGGCGGTCTCGGTCGTCTCGGTCATGCGCGGACGTTACCGCCGCTGCAGCAAGACCTGTGTCGGCAGCCGGAGGTTGGGCCGGGGCTCGTAGCCGGCGCCCTGGCCCGGCACCGGGCGCCAGCCGGCGGCGAAGAGGCCGGCGACGACCCCGCGGGCCAGGGCCGCGGCCGGTGCCGCGCCCGGGCAGGCGTGCCGGCCGCCGCCGAACGTCGCCGGTATCTCGGGCCGGCCGACCTCGGCCGCGGCCAGCACCACCCACACCGTCGCGCCTCGCGGCACGGTGACGCCGCCGAGCTCGACGTCGGCGAGCGCGGTGCGCCGAGTGGTCTGCACCGGGGGCTGCCCGCGCAGCGCCCGCGCGACGGCGTCGTCGTCCTCGTCGGCCCCACTTAACAGGGCCGCACCGATGAGGGCGGCGGTCGCGTCCCGGGCCTGGAACAGCAGGCTGGCCGCGGCCACCACCCGTTCGTCGCCGGCGCCGGCGTCGGGCCCCAACGGCGGCAGCATGGTCTGCAGCAGCCAGGCGGCAGCGTCCACCTCCGACCGCGCAGCCGTGGACGGCCGCTCGCCGAGCGTGGGCGCCAGGCCGTCGCACAGCCGGCCGGTCATGGTCACCACCCAGGGCACGTCGACCTCGGCCACGCCCAGGGCGGCGGCCAGCGCCGCGACCGGGACGGTCCGGGCCACCGGCATGGCATCGAACACGCTCGCGGTGATGTCGGCCAGTTCGCCCGTGCGCTTCGCGGCCGCACGTTCCAGCGCGCCGGGCTCCGGCAGGAGAGCCTCGACCAGGGCCCGCCGCCGGGCGTGCTCAGGCCCGTCGGTGAAGCGGGCCATCCGGGCCTGCAGTTGGGCCGCGGCTACCCTCGGCGGTCCCGGCGGGCGCGACGCCCAGGGCGGGCGCGGCCAGGGCCGTGGCCACGTCGTCGGGCCGGGCCACCACCCACTCGCCGTCACGGCAGTGCACGCCCCGGTCCCGCAGTTCGGCGTAGTGGCCGGCCGGGTCGGGGCACGTCGCCAGCTGCGGGAGGGGGATCACGACGGCGACGCTAGCGGCCGGATTCTTCGGCGCCGGCCGAAGCAACCGGCCTGATCCGTGGCTATCGTCTAGACACCGCTATGCCCGGATTGTCGTGAAGGAGTGCACCGTGCGCCGAGGACGTCGACCCCTGAGCATTGTCACCGCCGTGCTGGCCAGCGCCGTGCTGATCGGCAGCGGCGCCAGTTCCAGCTCGCAGGCCGCGCCTGGCGGCCGGGCCCCGGCGGCCGACCCGGCCCAGGCGCTGGGCACCGACCTGGACGCGATCCTGGCCCAGCCCGGCGCGGCCGGCGAGACCGCGTCGGTGCAGGTGGCCACCGCCGACGGGCACGTGCTCTACAGCCACGAGGCCTCGCGCCGGCTCAATCCGGCCTCGAACATGAAGCTGTTCACCTCGACCACGGCCCTGGACGTGCTCGGGCCCGACTTCCGCTTCGACACCGACGTCTCCACGAACGGGCCCACCTCGCACGGGGTGCTGCGCGGCAACCTGTACCTGCGCGGCAAAGGCGACCCGACCCTGCTCGCCGGCGACTTCGACGCGCTGGCCGCGCAGGTCGCGCACAGCGGGGTCAAGGTCGTCACCGGGCAGCTCGTCGCCGACGACACCTACTTCGACCACGTCCGCCTGGGCGTGGGCTGGGCCTGGGACGACGAGCCGTACTACTACTCGCAGCAGGCGTCGGCGCTGACCGTCTCGCCCAACACCGACTACGACGACGGGACCGTGATCGTCGAGACCCGGCCGGGCGCGACGCCCGGGGCCAAGCCGCGGCTGACCCTGGTGCCGGCGACCGGCTACGTGCACCTCGTCAACCACGCCACGACGTCGCGCGGGACGGCCGACACGATCTCGGTCGACCGCGAGCACGGCAACAACACCATCGTCGTCACCGGGACGATCGGCACCGGCCACACGGCCGTCGACACGGAGTGGGCCACGGTGTGGGAGCCGACCGGCTACGCCGCCGACGTCTTCCGTCGGGCGCTGGCCCACCACGGGGTTCGCGTCGTCGGCCGCACCGGCTACGCCGCCACGCCGGCCGGCACCCGGGCGCTGGCCACGCACGCGTCGATGCCGCTGGCCCAGCTGTACGTCCCGTTCCTGAAGCTGTCGAACAACGGCCACGCCGAGGCCCTGGTCAAGACGCTGGGCGCGGTGGTGGCGCACGACGGCTCGTGGGACGCCGGGCTGCAGGTGATCGCCGACCACCTGTCCTCGTTCGGCGTCGACGCGTCGGTGCTCCAGCAGGTGGACGGGTCAGGGCTGTCGCGGATGGATCTCGTGCCCGCCGACCAGATCATCCACCTGCTCGTGGCCGCGCAGCACAAGCCGTGGTTCGACACCTGGTACAACGCGCTGCCCATCGCCGGCAACCCGGACCGGATGGTCGGCGGCACCCTGCGCAACCGGCTGGCCGGCACGCCCGCGGCCGGGATGCACGGCAAGACCGGGTCGCTCACCGGGGTCAGCGCGCTGTCGGGCTACGTGACCGACGCGGACGGGCAGCGGCTGATCTTCTCGGTGCTGCAGAACAACTACGTCGACTTCAGCGCGAAGTCACTCGAGGACCAGGTCGCGATCCGGGTGGCCGAGTACGGCACCGGGGCCGCCGCCCGCACCGGCGTACCCAAGGTCCCGGCCGCGCGCGGCCGGCGCTGGTACCGGCCGGCGGCCCGCAGCTCGAGCACCCCTAACGGCAACTGCCCCGTGCCGGCGCGGGCAGGACGCACCGGCACGTCCGGTCCCGGCGCTCATTTCGCGAGGCGCACTCCGCTCGCCTGCGCCGCCCGGGTTGGCAGATTGGCCTTGTGCAGCGGCGCGTTCGCCTTGACTGGCGAGGTCAGGTCCGGGTTGAAGGCCTGCTCAACGACGCTCTTGGCGAAGGCCCGCGAGACGAACGTCATGACGGCTGGGTTGTTGTTACCGAGGTTGTCGCACCACCGGAACGGGTTGTCCACGCAGCCGCCGTCGGAGCTCGGGATGTTGCCTTCGTAGTTGCCGACGTACCCACCGAAGAGGTCGACTTCGTCCGACGACTTGCAGCAATCCTGCCCGGTCAGCACACCGCTGGCCGGTATCCCCGCCATGTTGAAGTTGAACGCATCTGTACCGACGGGTGAGAAGTACTCGTGGTTGAAGCCCTGCGCGGTGAAGTAGCTGGTGATCTGGTTCCGCGCCACCTTGGACGGCTTGTACACCTTGGTCGGGAACGTGGTTGATACGGTCCGACCGAACAGGTCCACTCCGGCTGGGTCGAGGACGCCGATGACGTAGTTGGGGGTGGCCGTGACATCGGCGTCGAGGTCGTAGCCGATGCGGCCGAGCTCGTTCGGGGTGAGGTCGTTGACGTAATACTGCGAGCCGAGCAGGCCGAGTTCTTCTCCCCCGAACCAGATGAAGCGCAGCTTGTTGCGCGGGTGCACGTTCTTCATCTTCTGCGCGATGTCCAGGATCGTCGCGGAGCCGGACGCGTTGTCCAGCATGCCGGCGCCATAGATCGCGTCCAGGTGCGCGTCGACGACCACGATGTTGTTCGGGTCACCGGTCTTCGAGTCAGCGATCACGTTGTAGTCGTCAGCGTTTGGATTGACGACGCCCTTGATGTCGAGCTTCACGCGCGGCAGCGCGGTTCCGCCCTGCACCGCCCGCTTGTACGCGTCGAGCAGGCTGGTGCCGGTGGCGAACGGCACGAACGCCGCGGGGATGGTCGGCGTGACCCGGTTGCCGTCAGCGTCGGACAGGGCGCCACCGCCGGCTAGACCAGTGCGGTTCGGGTTGCCCTCGTTGAAGATGATCACGCCGGCAGCCCCGGCGGCCTGTGCGTTCTGCACCTTGACCCCGAAGTTGCACGTGCCACGCTGGATCAGCGCGATCCGGCCGGGGACGAAGCCCGTGAAGTCGGCGGCTGTGCAGCCACTGGCGGAGCTTGGGGTCGGGGTTGGCGGCATGATGATGCCGCCGACCGGCTGGACGTCGGCGGTTACCGTGCCGATGCTGTCGAACGCATTCCACTCGGCGCCCAGGGCGAAGTCGTGTGCGGTCGGCGAGATCTCGCTGAACGTGGGTGTGCCGGCGAACGCATAGTAGAAGAACTTGTAGGTCTGGATGGTGACGTCGTAGCCGGCTTGCCGCATGACCTCTGCGACGTAGTCGGCGGAGGCCTTGTAACCAGGCTCGCCGGAGTTGCGCGACGGGTGGCCGTCCGGACCCGGATTCGCATCTGCGATCGCCTGGAACGCCTTCATGTGGTTCCACAGATCGTCCGTGCGGATACACGGCAGGAGCTTGGCGGCGGTGTTGTTCACTCGGGCATCGCACTGAGCCGAGCTGATCGCGCTGGCGCTGGTCGGTGCGAGCAGCCCAACCGTCGTCAGTGGAGCCACCACAGCGGCGAACAGCGCCAGCAACCACATCCGCGGCCGCCGCCGCCTCAGACCCAGGCTCATGAGACCAATCCCTTCTCAGTGATCCAGCCGCGTTGCCGGCACCGGTCGGCCGGGGGCACAGAAACGTCCGGGAGACGGCTTATCGCGATTGCAGAAACCGCGCGATGAGACTGCACGATCCGTGCCGCCACGGTGGTCCACGTCCGCGTCGTCCGCGCTCGAGGCTGACCCTTATGTGCAATATGCGGTTTGATCGGACTATAGGTCGGCCTATGGCTGACGGCAAGCAAGTCGAAATGGCCGGGACGGGACTGCGGGGCTCAGCGGCGGCTGCGGACGGCGTCGTAGGTGCGTTCCAGGGCGCTGACCGTGTCGGCATAGTTGCGCTGGGCCACGGCCACGAACAGGCAGTCGACCAGGGTGAGCGCGGCGATCCGGCTGGCCATCGCCCCGGAGCGGAACGTGGTCTCGCGCGCGGCCGTGGTCAGCACGTGATCGGCCAGCCGGGCGATCTTGGACCGCGGGAAGTTGGTGATCGCCACCGTCGTGGCCCCGACGCTCTTGGCCTCGGTCAGGCAGTCGATGGTGTCGTGGGTCGAACCGGTGTGCGAGATGCCGATGGCCACGTCGCCCGGGCCGAGCAGCGCGGCCGAGGTCAGCGCGCTGTGCGGGTCGGGCCAGGCGTGCACGCCCCGGCCGATGCGGTGCAGCTTCTGCTGCAGGTCGAGGGCCACGTTGCCGCTCGCGCCCACGCCGTAGATGTCCACGCGCGGGGCGGCGACCAGGACGGTGACGACCTGCGCCAGGACGGTCAGGTCCAGCTGCCGCACCGTCTCCTGCACGGCGTGGGCGTCGGCATAGCCGATCTTGCGGACCACGTCCTCCAGCGATTCGTTCTCACCGATCTCGCTGCCGACGCCGGTGAAGCCGGGCTCGCTGTCGGCGTTGCCGGCGGCCGCGGCCAGGGCGATGCGCAGGTCGGGGTAGCCGGCCAGCCCGACGGCCCGGCAGAACCGCACCACGGTCGTCTCCGACGTCTCGCACAGCACGGCCAGCTCGCTGATCGTCATCGCCGCCACCGCCGCGGGATCGGCCGCGGCCGCCTGGCCGACCCGCTGCTCGGCCGGGGCCAGATCGGGCAGCAGCGAGCGGATGTGGCTGATCAGCGTGCGCGCGGACAACGGGCCACTCACGGTTCCTCCATCAGTAGGTCGTGCACCCGGCGGCGCAACGGCACCACTGCGGTGCGGTCGCGGCCATAGTGCACGGCGTTGCTGAGCAGCACTACCCAGCGCCGCGACGGCCGGTCCAGGGCCACGCACGTGCCGGTGAAGCCGGTGTGGCCGGCGCCGGTGCGCGGCCACCGCTGCACCCATGTGGTCCCAGCGGTCGCCGCGCAGCGTCCAGCCCAGCCCGCGACGGCCGTCCAGGTCGTCGGTCTGGTCGCTCAGCGCCTCGGCGATCAGGTCGTCGGGCAGCAGGTCGGCGCTCAGCCAGGCCCGCCGGACGTACTGGGCCACGTCCTCGCCGGTGCTGAACAGCCCGGCGTGCCCGGCCACCCCGTCGAGCGCGCGGGCGGTCTCGTCGTGCACGACGCCCAGGCGTTCGGGGCCGCGGGGCGGTGGCTCGGTCGCGGCCAGCGGCTCGTCGCCGGACGGCCGGAACCCGCTGTGCCCCAAACCGATCACCCGGGCCACCCGGTCGTTCCACACCTCGTCGAGCGGGACGCCCTCGACCGCCTCGACCAGCGCACCCAGCGCGATGAAGCCCAGGTCGGAGTACACGACCCGGGTGTGCTGGTCGGCCTCGAGCGGTTCGGCCAGCAGGGTGTCGAGCACCTCGGCCCGCGAGCCGCCCGGCGCGCCCAGTTCCCGGTGCGCGGGCAGGCCGGACGAGTGGGCCAGCAACTGGCGCACGGTCACCTTCTGCTTGCCGTGGTCGCGGAAGGCCGGCAGGTGCTCCTGCGCCGGGTCGTCGAGCGCGATGCGGCCGTCGGCGCAGAGCAGAAGTACGCAGGGCAGGGTGCCCATCACCTTGGTCAGCGAGGCCAGGTCGAACCAGGTCTTGGCCGTGAGTGGCCGGTCGACGCGCCCGGCGCCCCGCCCGGCTCGTTCGGCGTGGCCGACGACGTGCCGGCGGCCGGGCTCGTCGCCGCGGCCGGCCACCAGTTCGGCCCCCGGGATGTGTCCGGCCTCGACGGCCTCGTCAACCGCGGCCGCGGCAGCCGCGAAACTGGTCAGGCTCGGCCACGGTGGCACGAGGGTCACGGGCCGTACCTTCTCTCGTGTCCCGCGTTGAATTCTCACAACAATAATGACGGGCCCGTCAATCGCTGACGGCCGGCCCGCACTACGGTGGGCGGGTGGCTGCTCCGCACGTGGTTCTGTTCACGCTCGGCGGCACAATCGCGATGGCCGGGTCGGCCGGCGGCGGCGTCGTGGCCCGGCTGAGCGGGGCCGAACTGATGGCCGGGCTGCACCTCGACGACGGCACCGAGGTCGAGGTCCGTGACCTGCGCCCGGTGCCGAGCGCGGACCTGTCCTTCTCCGACGTCCTCGACGTCGTGGCGGCGGCCGGCGAGGCAGTCGCGGGCGGGGCCGCCGGCGTCGTGCTGACCCAGGGCACCGACACGCTCGAGGAGACCGCGTTCCTCATCGACGCCGTCTGGACGCACGATGTGCCCGTCGTCGTCACCGGCGCCATGCGCAACCCGACCCTGCCCGGCGCGGACGGCCCGGCCAACGTGGTCGCCGCGGTCCGGGTCGCGGCCGCGGTGGCCGCGCGCGGGCAGGGCGCGCTGGTCGTGCTCAACGACGAGATCCACGCCGCGCGGCTCGTGCGCAAGGCCCACAGCCTCAGCCCGGCCACGTTCGTCTCCCCCGACGCCGGGCCGGTCGGCCATGTGGTCGAAGGCGTACCGCGGTTCCTGACCCGGGTGCCGCGCTTGCCGCCGGTCACCGGGTTCTCACCGACGTCGCTCGCCTCGACCCGGGTGGCGCTGTACACGACGACGATGGACGACGACGGGGTGCTGCTCGACTCCATCGCCGCGATGCATCAGGGGCTGGTGGTGGCCGGGTTCGGCGTTGGCCACGTGCCCGGCGCGCTCGCGCCGGTGCTGGGCGGGTTGGCGATGACGCTGCCGGTCGTGCTGACCTCGCGCACCGGCGCCGGGTCGGTGCTCGCGCACACCTACGGCGCGGTCGGTTCCGAGCGCGACCTGCGCGAGCGCGGGCTGATCAACGGCGGGTTCCTGCATCCGTACAAGGCCCGCGTCCTGCTGCGGTTGCTGATCGCCGCCGGTGCCGGCACCGACGAGATCGCCGCCGCGTTCACCGAGTACGGCTGAGCGCGTTGGCCCCCAAGCGCAGCGCCGGGATCCTGGTCTACCGCCGGGTCGGACCCGAGCTCGAAGTGCTCATCGGGCACATGGGCGGTCCGCTCTGGGCCCGGCGCGACGACGCGGCCTGGTCCATCCCGAAGGGCGAGTACCTGCCCGACGAGCAGCCCGAGGCCGCCGCCCGGCGCGAGTTCGGCGAGGAGCTCGGGCTGCCGGTTCCGGACGGGCAGCTGGTCGATCTCGGCACCGTCCGCCAGCCCAGCGGCAAGTACGTCACCGTCTGGGCCGTCGAGGGCGACCTCGACCCGGCCGCGGTCGTCCCCGGCACGTTCCGGATGGAGTGGCCGCGCGGATCGGGCCGGCAGGCCGAGTTCCCCGAGATCGACCGGGTGGCCTGGTTCTCGATCGAGGCGGCCCGGGCCAAACTGGTGGCCGGCCAGGTGCCATTCCTCGACCAGCTCAGCCGAGCGTGCGCTTGACCAGCAGGTGGTGCAGGTAGAGCAGGGCCAGGCCGGGGATGAAGAGGAAGGCCAGCGGGCCGGCGGTGAACGTCTCGGCCACCGACACCACGAGCAGGGCCACGGCCAGCACCGCGATCAGCAGCAGCCACGGCCGGGTGCGCCAGCCGGCCCGGTACTGCGTCCATCCGGTCGGCTCGGTCACGTCGGCGACCATACCGGTGCGAACGCATCGTCCAGATCGGCTGTCCTTCCCTTTTGCCCCACCGAAGGGCAGTCTGACCTGGATGTCACACGCTTACGGGGGCCGCACATGAACCGCACGCTCGTCCGCCACACCGTCGTCGCGGCCACGCTCGCGCTCGTCGCCACGTTCGCATCCGGTGTCGCCGCCCAGACGACCGCCTCGGCCGCGCCGGCCAAGCCACCGGGCACTGACCCCGGTCGCCCGGTGACGAGCGCTCGGCACGCGATGGCCAAGTCGGCCGCGGTAACCGCGCGGCACAACCCGCTGCTCAAGCAGCTGCTGTCGATCAAGGAGGACGAGGGTGCGGACGACCCGGCGCTCTCGGCCCTGTGCCAGGACTTCGTCGGCAAGCCGAACCCGTACCGCAACCCGGCCCCGAACCTCGACCAGATCAGCGGCGACACGATCGTGCCCGTCGGCTCGCAGACCGGCTGCTCCACCGCCCAGAACGAGACCAGCATCGCGGTCAACCCGTACAACCCCAAGAACATCGTGGCCGGCTCCAACGACTACCGCGTCTTCAACAGCCGCGAGCAGCGCAACGACAGCTCGGGCTGGGCCTACACCTCCTTCGACGGCGGCAAGACCTGGAAGAACGTGCAGCTGCCGCACCTGACCTTCCAGACCGGCGCCACCGGGGCGCTGTCCTACATGGACTCCGCCGGTGACCCGGTCCTCGGCTTCGGCCCGCACAACACCGTCTACTACGGCAACATCGTGTTCAGCCGGGCCGCGCCCGCGGCCGGCGGCACCGAGGCGGCCAGCGGCATCACCGTCAACGTCTCGCACGACGGCGGGCTGCACTGGGGCGAGCCGCAAGATCATCGAGCTCGACGGCGTCGACGCCACCGGCGCACCGACCGCCACCCACGTCTTCAACGACAAGATCTGGCTGGCCGCCGACCGGTTCAGCGGTGCCGTGTACGTGACCTGGACCCGCTTCCTGGACAACCCCGACGGCAGCTACCTGGAATCCCCGATCGTCGCCGTCGCCAGCAGCAACTACGGCCGGACGTTCTCCAGCTACCGCCGCGTGGACATCAACCTGAGCGGGTTCTCGGGCGGGATCACGCCGTTCTCGCAGGGTTCCAACCCGCAGGTCGGCCGCGACGGCACGCTCTACGTCGCCTACGAAGGCACCGAGTGCGCCACGCTGGCCTGCAACGGCGCGGCTGACCGCGACGTCACCGTCGTCGCGACCTCCCACGACCGCGGCCGCACGTTCACCCGCTCGGTCGTCGACACCAACTACGACTTCCCGTTCAACGACGCCCTGGGCACCGAGACGCTCACCGGCGAGAACTTCCGCATCAACAGCTACCCGCAGCTGGCCTACGACCCGGTCTTCAACCGGCTGGCCGTGACCTGGAACGACGACCGCCACGGCAGCTACGACCCGTCGACCGGCGCGTCGATCAAGTCCAACGGCGACAACATCGTCTCGACGTCCGGCGACGGGCGGCACTGGTCGCCGTCGGTCACGGTGGGCACGGCCCAGGATGAGGTGTTCGGGGCGATCGCCGATTTCGCCGGCGTGCTGGCCGTCACGTCCTACACCCGGCACTACGACGCCAACGGCATCGACCTCGACTACGCCTACTGGAAGTCGTCGCGGGGATCGTTCGCGCACGCCCCGATCCGGCGGATCACGACCCAGTCGTCGAACCCGCAGATCCAGTTCGTGGGCACCGACGACGAGGGCAACCCGGCCCAGGGCGTGTTCATCGGCGACTACAGCGGGGCCGCCCTGGGCCTGGACCTCAGGCTGCACCCATGCTGGACCGACTTCCGCGGCAACCCCGGTAAGACGGCACCCGAACCAGGACGTCTACACCCAGTCCATCTCACTGCGCTGAGCCGCGTTCGGCCTCCTGGACGAGCAGGGCGATCTGCACCCGGTTGGTCACGTCGAGCTTGACCAGCAGCCGGGACACGTAGGCCTTGACCGTGGTCAGGGCCATGTAGCGGGACTCGGCGATCTCGGCGTTGGAGCGGCCCTGGGCGACGCCGCGGGCCACCTCCAGCTCCCGGTCGGTCAGCGTCGCGAGTGCGGCCCGGGCCCGGTCGCGGGCGGGCGCGGCCGCGTCCGGGCCGATCAGCCCGATCAGCCGCCGGGTGATCGCCGGCGACAGCGTCGCGTCGCCGGCGGCCACCGCTTCGATGCCCCGGACGATGTCGGCCGGCGGGGTGTCCTTGAGCAGGAACCCGGCCGCACCGGCCCGCAGCGCGGCCAGCACGTGTTCGTCGGCGTCGAAGGTGGTCAGCACGATGACCTCGGGCGCGTCGGCCCGCGCGCGGACGTCCCTGGTGGCCGCGAGCCCGTCCACGTCGGCCATCCGGATGTCCATCAGCACGACGTCGGGCGACAGCCGCCGGATCGCATCGGGGACCTCGGCCCCGTCGGTGGCCTCGCCGACGACCTGGATGGACGGGGCGCCGCCGAGCATGAGCCCGAGCCCGGCCCGCACCAGCGCATCGTCGTCGACGATGAGCACCCGGATCGGCATCACCGGCCCGTCGCGGCCGGCGTCGACCACGGCAACCAGGCCCGGACCAGGAAGTCGCCGTCGGTGGTGGGGCCGCAGTCCAGCCCGCCACCGGCCAGGGCAATTCGTTCGCGCAGCCCGATCAGCCCGGTGCCCGGCCCAGCCGGCAACGCCGATGCCAGAGCCACACACCGGTTGCGCACCGACACCTCGATGCGCTCGCCCGGCCGGCCGGTGAACTCGACCGCGGCCGGTGACGACGCCGCGTGCTTGCGGACGTTGGTCAGCGCCTCTTGCACGATGCGATACAGCGCTCGCCCGGCCGCCGCCGGCAGTTCGCCGCCGTGCTCGACCACGTCCGGGCTCTCGTGCAGCGACACGGCCAGGCCGGCCTGGCGGGACTCCTCGACCAGGGCCGGCACGTCGGCCAACGTGGGCTGCGGCCGTTCCGGGGCGCCGGCCGGCTGGTTCTCGCGGGCGACGTTGATCACCGAGCGCAGCTCGTCCAGGGCCTGGTGGGCGTTGTCGCGGATGACCCCGGCCGCCCACGCCACCTGCTCGGGCGAGGCGTCGGACCGGAACTCCAGCGCCCCGGCGTGCACGGCCAGCAGCGACAGCCGGTGGGCCAGCACGTCGTGCATCTCGCGGGCGATCAGCTCGCGCTCGGCCTGCCGCGCGTTCTCGGCCCGCCAACCGGCCTCGGCCTCGGCCTGCTCGACCTGGGCCCGCAGCGACGCAACCAGCATCCGCCGCGAACGGACGAACATGCCCCACCCGGTGGCCGCGAACGTGATCAGGGCGCCGATGACCGAATCGAGCAGGAACGAGTTCCCCGTGGTCGGGTAGAGCAGCACGCCGGGGATGACCATGACCGCCGCGAACAGGCTGACCAGCACCGCCGTCTGCCACCGGCAGCGAATCGCGGCAGTGAACACCGCGATCGTGCCGACTATCCCGCCCAGGGTGGAGAACACCCCCACGACGACGGCCAGGACGGCGAACTGCACCGGCCATCGCCGGCGCCAGAACCAGATGCCGGCCAGCAGCACGGTGCCGCCCACGATGTCGGCGACCCGCAGGGCCAGCGGGTAGCCGTGCCAGCCGTAGACGACGTTCTTGTCGTTCAGCAGTCCGGTCAGGAAGGCCAGCACGATCATGGTGCTGTCGACGGCGCCATCGCGGCGCGATCGGGGTCGCTCGGCGCGCTCGTCGGCCGGGAGCAGGTCCCGAACCCAGCGGGTGAGCATGGCCTCACTCTAAGTTGCGATCGGACGCGCAGCGGTCGAACGCCGGCGATCGTCGACCAAAGTCGATGCCGGGGCGAGTCGGTATCGACTCTCGGCCGTGCAGGTCCATCGTTCGGCCGAAGCGCGCGGCCGTCCGCACCCGGCAGGCTCAGGGCCATGATCACTGCTGAGCACCTGACCAAGCGATACGGCGACGCCCATGCGGTGGCCGACGTGTCGTTCACCTGCCGCCCCGGCACCGTGACCGGCTTCCTCGGCCCGAACGGCGCGGGCAAGTCGACCACGCTGCGGATGCTCTGCGGGTTGGCCGTGCCCACGTCCGGCCACGCGCGCGTCCTGGACCGGCCCTACCGGGAGCTCGACCAGCCCGGCCGCCGCGTGGGCGTGTTGCTCGACGCCTCGGCCCAGCACCGCGGCCGCACCGGCCGCGAGGTGCTCATCCTCGCCGCCGACACGATCGGCGTCGACCGCTCGCGCGCGTCGGAAATGCTCGACCTGGTCGGGCTGGCCGGCCGGCCGGCCAAGCGCCGCGTCGGGCAGTACTCACTCGGCATGCGCCAGCGCCTCGGCCTGGCCCACGCCCTGCTCGGCGCGCCCGAGGTCCTCATCCTCGACGAGCCGGCCAACGGGCTCGACCCGGCCGGCATCCACTGGATGCGCGACCTGTTGCGCGACTTCGCCCGCGACGGCGGCACCGTGCTGCTGTCGTCCCACCTGCTGCACGAGGTCGAGGTCATCGCCGACGAACTGTTGATCATCAACGGCGGGCGGATCGTGGCCCGGGGCAGCGCCGACGAGCTGCTGCACGCCGGCGGCACGAGCGTGCGCGCACTCGACGACGACGCGTTGCTCGCCAGCCTGCGGGCGGCCGGCCTGAATTACCAGGCCCAGACCGGCGGCGGATACGTCGTCGACGCCACCGCCGAGGAGGTCGGCCGGGCCGCGGCCCGCGACGGCGTCGTCCTGCTCGAACTGCGCCGGCCGGAGGGCGCCGGCCTCGAGGAACTCTTCCTCGCCCTCACCGCCAACCCGCCAACCCCGACCAAGGACGAGGTAGCCGCATGACCACCACCGTCACCACGCCCGCTGACGTCACCTACCCCAGCGCCGGGCTGGGCCGGCTGACCCGAATCGAACTGCGCAAGTCGGTCGACACCCGGGCCGGCCGGTGGCTGCTCATCACCCTGGCCATCGTCGCTGTCGGCCTGGCCCTGCTCGCCGCGCTGACCGGAGCGGCGAAGGACCACACGTTCCAGGACATGGCGTCGGGCGTGGAAGGGGTGATCAGCCTGCTGCTGCCGGTGGTCGGAATCCTGCTCGTCACCAGCGAGTGGTCGCAGCGCACAGCGCTGCAAACCTTCGCGCTGGTGCCCCGGCGCAATCGGGTCGTGGCCGCGAAGCTGCTGGCCGGCTGCGCCCTCGCCGTCGCGGTCGCCGTCGTCGGCCTGGTCCTCAGCGTGCTGGCCACGATCGTGGCCAGCCATCCGGCCGGCGGCAGTTGGCATCTGGCCGCGCAGGTGGCGCTCGGCAGTGTCCTGGTGCAGGTCGTCTCGCTGCTGATGGGCATGGCGTTCGGGTTGTTGCTGCTGAACACCGCGGTCGCGATCGTCGTGAACTTCGTGGTGCCGCTGGCCTGGGCCGCGCTGTCGACGGCCATCAGTGCCCTGCACGGGCTGCAGCCATGGCTGGACTCGACCCAGCCGTCCACCTATCTGCTCGAAGGCGACCTCACCGCTCGGCACTGGGCCGAGCTCGGGGTCACGACGCTGGTCTGGGTGGTGGCCCTGCTCGCGGCCGGGCTGGTCCGGTTGCGCCGGCAGGAGATCGCCTGACCTCAGCCGTACTCGGGCTCGACCCCGGACGTGGCCAGCCGGGTCAGGGCCCGGAAGCAGCGAATCGCCTCGTACATCGTCGGCAGCGTGAAGCGGACGGTCAGGTCGTCGACCTGCTCGATGCCGGGGATGTAGGTGACGAGCGGAGCCAGGTGGGCGGCGTCGAAGGCGACCTCGTAGGTGTAGCCGTCGGGCGCCAGTTCGGCCGGGCGGGGCAGCGCGCGCAGGGCTCGCGCTGCCCCGGCGCGGATGCCCTCGGCGCTGACCTTGGGCGGCAGGCAGATGGCCGAGTACCGGTCGACGCAGGTCTTGACGGCAACACCGACCGACCCCGGAGCGTAGCGCTGGGCATCGGCGCAGGTCAGGTCGTCGCCGGTGACCAGGGCGACCGGCACCCCGTACTCGGCCGCCAGCCTCGCGTTCATCAGGCCTTCGGAAGTCGGCTCGTCGTTGAGCCGGACGGCCGTGATCGTGTTGGGCAGGTAGGTGTGGGCCAGCACCCCGGCCGCGCCCGCGCCGGTGTGATAGCCGACGAACGCGACCGCGTCGGGCGAGCGGTCGATGCCCTCCATCATGCCCAGCGGCTTGTGCGTACCGATCAACAGCGTGGCCCGCTCGTCGAGCTCATCGAGCAGCAGGTTGCGCTGGTTGGCATGGGCCTCGTTGACCAGGACCTCGGTGGCGCCGGCCTCGGCGAAGCCGGCCACGGCGGCATTGACGTCGGACGTCAGGAACCGGCGGTGGTACTGCCAGCGGGGATGGCCGGGCTCGCAGTCGTCCGGGCAGGTGACGCCGGTGACGCCCTCCATGTCGGCCGAGATCAACACCCTCATACCGGTGGCCTTTCGTCGGGCGGGGCGGCAGTGGCCAGATGGCAGGCGACGAACCGTTCCGTGGACTGCGCCCCGGGCAGGATGGGCAGGTCGGTGCTGACGCACAGCTCGGTTCGGCGGTCGCCCTGCTCCTGGGCGAGCGCCCGGGCCGGGCAGCGGGGGTGGAACCGGCAGCCGCCCGGGATCGCGGTCGGGTCGGGCGGCTCACCGGCCAGCAGGATCGGCGGGCCGTCCCGGGTCGGGTCGGGCAGCACCGACAGCAGCGCCTGCGTGTACGGGTGGCGCGGTTGCAGCAGCACCTGCTCGACCGTCCCGATCTCGACGATCCGGCCCAGGTACATCACCGCCACCCGGTCGGCGATGTTCCAGGCCAGCCCGAGGTCGTGGCTGACGACCAGGGCCGACAGGCCGAGGTCGTCGCGCAGGTCGAGGATGAGCCGCAGGATCTCGCCGCGCACCGACGCGTCGAGCGAGGCCACCGGCTCGTCGGCCACGATCACCGACGGTTCCAGCGCCAGCGCTCCAGCGATGACCACCCGCTGCTGCTGGCCGCCGGACAGCTCGTGCGGGTACCGGCCGAAGAACTGCTCGGGCGGCCGCAGCCCGGTGCGGGCCAGGGCCGAGTGCACCCGCTGGTTGAGCCCGGCGCTCAGCCCGTGGATCCGCGGCCCTTCGGCCACGGCGTCGTAGACGTTCTGCCGCGGGTTGAGCGCGCCGCCGGGGTCCTGCAGCACGAGCTGGGTGTGCCGCCGGTAACGCTTGAGCGCCTTGCTCGAGTAGCGCAGTGCCGTCCCCTCGTAGCGCACCTCCCCCGCCGTCGGCTTGACCAGGCCGACCAGGGCCCGGGCCAGCGTGCTCTTGCCGCAGCCGGACTCGCCGATCAGCGCGACGATCTCGCCCGCGCCGACACTGAGGTCGACGCCGTCGACGGCCCGGGCCGGGCGCCGCCCGCGGGTGGCCGGGAAGACGACCTCGAGGTCGCGCACCTCGAGCACCGGCGGCCGGCCGGGTTCGGTCTCGGCCGCCGCCGGGCTCGGCTTCTCCAGATTCACGACGCGTCCTCGTAGGCGTACCCGGGCAGCACCCGGATGCAGGCCGAGGCCCGGTCCGGGCCGCTCGGCCACAGCTCGACGTCAGCGGTCAGGCACTCCTCGCGCACGACCGGGCAGCGCGGCGCGAACGGGCAGCCCACGCCGACGCTCGACGGGTCGGGCGCGTCGCCGGGCAGGCCGTGCGGGGCCAGCCGCGACGCCGGATCACCGATGTGCGGGAAGGCGCGCGACAGCGCGGCCGTGTACGGATGCCTGGGCTCGCCGACCAACGCCGCCGCCGGCCCGACCTCGACGATGCGCCCGGCGTACATGATCGCGATCCGGTCGCAGCGCTCGGCCAGCACGGCCAGGTCGTGGCTGATCATGATGACGCCGATGTTGCTCTCGGCGACCAGGTCGGCCAGCAGTTGCAGCACCTGGGCCTGCACCATCACGTCCAGCGCCGTCGTCGGCTCGTCGGCGATGATGAGGTTCGGCCGGCAGGCCAGCGCCATCGCGATCATCACCCGCTGCCGTTGCCCGCCGGACAGCTCGTGCGGGTAGGCGCCCTGGCGCCGGGCCGAGACGCCGACGCTGTCCAGCAGTTCGGCCACCCGCGCCCGCACGGCCCGCTCGCCCAGCTTGTCGTGCAGCACGATCGGCTCTCGGATCTGCTGGCCGACCGTGCGCACCGGGTTGAGCGCGTTCATCGCTCCCTGGAACACGACCGAGGCCTCGGCCCAGCGCACCGCCCGCAGCCGGCCCCAGTTGGCCGTGCGCAGGTCCTCGCCCTGGAAGCTCACCGAGCCGGTGACGGTCGTGCCGGCCGGCAGCAGCCGCAGCAGGCTCAGCGCCATCGTCGTCTTGCCCGAGCCGGACTCCCCGGCCACGCCGAGCACCTCGCCGCCGTCGAGGGTGAGGTCGACGCCGCGCACGGCCTGCACCGCCCCGCCGTGCTGCCGGTAGCTGACGGTCAGGTCGTGCACCTCCAGCAGGGTCATACGTCCTTCACCAACCGCGGGTTGAGGACGTGCTCCACGGCCCGGCCGGTGAGGGTGAACCCGAGCACGACGATGAGGATGGCCACGCCGGGGGTGAGCAGGTACCACCACGCGCCGGCCGACACCGCGCCCTGGTAGAAGGCCGCGTCGATCATCGAGCCCCACGACACCGTGGTCGGATCGCCCAGGCCCAGGAACGTCAGCGTGGCCTCGGACAGGATGGCCGAGGCGACCGTCAGCGTGCTCGACACCAGGATCAGCGGCATCACGTTGGGCAGCACGTGGCGCAGCATGACCTGCACGTTGCCGGCCCCGAGCGCGCGGGCCCGTTCGATGAACGGCCGGCCGCCCACGGCCAGGGTCTGGGCCCGCACCAGCCGGGCCGTGCCCGTCCACGACGTCACCACGATGGCGATCGTGATCGACACCGAACCCTGCCCGAGTACCGCGGCCAGCGAGATGGCCAGCGGCAGGCTGGGCAGGGCGATGAACCAGTTCGTCACCTGCATCAGCCCGTTGCCGATCCAGCCCTGGTAGTGCCCGGCCACCAGCCCGATCGTCCCGCCCAGCAGCACGGTGAGCACGGTGGCGATGACGCCGATCGACAACGACGAGCGCGCGCCCCAGATCGTCAGCAGCAGCACCGAGCGGCCGCTCTCGTCCGTGCCGAGCAGGTCGTGCGAGCTGGGCGGGGCCAGCAGCGGGCCGCTGACCTTGGTCACGTCGAGTTGGTCCGGGCCGATGAACGCCGGCGCCACCAGCGCGAGGACGGTGAATGCGACCAGGATGGCCACCCCGGCGATGCCGGTGGGCAGCGCGAAGTAGCCGCGGGCGAAGCGGCGCAGGGCGCCGAAACGGGGCGGCGCGCCCGCCACTGAGCCCACCGGCGTCGCAGTCACTGGGCCCGTACCCGGGGGTCGAGGAAGCGGTAGATGACGTCGGCGATCAGGTTCATCCCGATCACCGACGCGCTGAACAGCAGGAATGTGCCCTCCAGCAGGGGCAGGTCGGGCACTTTGAGGGCCTGGTAGGTGAGGTAGCCCAGCCCCGGCCACGAGTACACCGTCTCGACCGTGATGGCCCCGCCGATGATGGCGCCGATCTGCAGGAAGATCACGGTCACCGTCGGCAGCAGAGCGTTGGGCACCGCGTGCTTGCGCCGCACGTCGGCGTCGGTCAGGCCCTTGGCCCGGGCCGTGAGCAGGTACGGACTGCCGAGCTCGTCGATGATCGACGAGCGCATGATCGTCACGTACTGGGCGAAGACCACCAGCACCAGCGTGCTGGCCGGCAGCACGAGATGGCGCGCGACGTCGATGATGTGCGCCGTGCCGCCGGTGATCGACGGGTCGCTCATCCCGTTGGCCGGGAACAGGCTGGGGATGGGCCCGAACCCGGAGCTGAACAGCACGAGCAGGATGATGCCGAGCCAGAACGTGGGCATCGACCACAGCGTCAGCGAGACTCCGGACGCCGTCCGGTCGAACAGGCTGCCGTGCCGCCAGCCGCTGCGCACCCCCAGCCACAGGCCGAGCACGACCGAGATGAGCGTGGCCGTCCCCATCAACAGCACGGTCGGCCACAACCTGTCGGCGATCAGCGACGACACTGACTGCTGAAACTCCCACGAGTCGCCGAAGCGGGCATGCACCACGTTGTCGAGGTAGTGCCCGAACCGCACCTGCAGCGGCTGGTCCAGGCCGAGCTCCTTGCGCAGGTGCTCCATCTGGGCCGCGCTGGTCGGGTGCCCGCGGGTCTGGGCCTGCACCGGGTCGGCCGGCATCAGGCTGAACAGGATGAACCCGATCACGGCCATGGCGAACAGGCTGACCACGGCCCCGAGCAGTTTGCGCCCGAGATAGATCGGGAAGTCCAGCCGTCGCCCGCCGGTCCGTGACGGCCCGACCGGCGCGTCCCGGACGGCGTCGGCGCCGCCGAGCTCGACGAGCTCCGGACTGGTCACGGACTACTCGCGTTCGGTGGCCGTCGACCGGCGCCGCAGCACCACGCCACCACCGATGAGCAGTACGACCACGATCGCGATCCCGCCGATCAGCAGGGCCGAACTGGACGAGGACTTCGACGAGCCGCTGCCACTGGCCGGCCGGGCGTCCAGGTAGTTCCAGAACACCGTCTGCTGCGGGTACAGCCCGCCGGCCTGATCGGGCTTGCCGACGACCACGTCGTCGACGGTGTCCTTGCGGTAGGCGTTCAGCGTGTTCGCGTAGTACAGGATGATGTCGGCGTTCGCGTCGTAGAGGATGCTCTGCATCTGCCCGACGACCTTCTCGCGCCCGGCCTCGTCGAACGTCCCGACCTGCTGGGCGAACAGCTGGTCGAACGTCGGGTTGCAGTAGAACGCGTCGGTGTTGCCGCCGGAGCCGTCGTCCTTGGGCAGCGTGCCGCAGGTCTGGATCGACAGCAGGTAGGTCGGGTCGGCCCCGGTGCCCCAGCCGTCCATGAGCATGTCCCAGTCGCCCTTGGCCAGGTTGACGTTCAGGTTGGTCATGCTCTGCGTCTCGATCTTGAGGTTGATGCCGATCGCCTTGAGCCAACCCTTGAGGAACTGCGACGTCTGGGAGTCGCGGGAGTCGTCGGAGTGGATGCCCAGCCGCAGGGTGAGCTTCTTGTGCGTCTTCGGATCGATCCGGATGCCGTCACTGCCCTTGGTGTAGCCGGCCGAGTCGAGCAGCGCGTTGGCCTTGGCCGGGTCGTAGCTGACGGCCTGGGCCGCCGACGGCTTCCAGGCCCACTGCGGGAAGGCCGGCGGCAGGTAGTTGCTGCCCGGGACGCCGAGTCCGCCGACGACCGTCGAGACCAGCTTCTTCTTGTCGATCGCGAGGTGGATGGCCTTGCGCAATCGCGGGTCGGCCAACGCTGGGTTGCCGGTGCCCATCTTCTTGCCGGTCTTGGTCTTGGCCCCACTGTTGATCTCCACGGCCGTCCAGCGGCTGCCGACCTCCTGGAACCGTTCCACGCCCTTGGCGCCCTTGAGTGAGTTGTACTC
Organism: uncultured Actinomycetota bacterium; assembly: GCA_963713245.1. Lineage (GTDB taxonomy): Bacteria > Actinomycetota > Actinomycetes > Mycobacteriales > Jatrophihabitantaceae > CAVQKZ01. Next base: position 1,269,756 of record CAVQKZ010000001.1, on the reverse strand, counting down.
GGTGCTGTTGCGCATGTTGTGCAGGTAGGCGATCTGGTTGCTCTTGAGGGCGGCGACCGCGGCGTCCTCGTTCTTGAACACCTGCAGGACGAGCTTGTCGTAGTTCGGCGCACCCTGGCTGCCCAGCTTGAAGTCCTTGTTGGCGTCGAACGTCTCGTACTGGTCGGTGGCGTACTTGGTCAGGATCCACGGCCCGTAGCCCACCAGCGGGAAGTCGGTGTTCTTGTACGTCTTGATGCCGGCGACGTGCGACTTCCAGATGTGCTCGGGCACGATCGGGATGCCACTGGCCGGCACGCTGATGTAGAGCATGTTCGACTGCGGCTTCTTGGTCTTGATCACCAGCGTGGTCGCGTTCGGCGCGGTGACCGAGGTGAAGTTCGCGACCAGCGAGCCGTTCTCCTTGCCGGCCGCGGCGTTGGTGCGGATGAGGTTCAGCGTCCAGGCGGCGTCGGCGGCGGTGAGCGGCTGACCGTCGCTCCACTTCAGGCCGCTCCGGATCCTGAACGTCCAGGTCAGCTTGTCGGCGCGACGACGTCCACGACGTGGCCAGGTACGGCCCGGGCTTGCCCTGCTTGTCGAGTTGGTTCAGCGCCGGGTAGATCATCCCGAACGTGTCCAGCGCGCCGTCGAAGTAGGCCAGGAACGGGTTGAGCGTGTCGATGCCGGAGAAGTTCATCGCCGCGGTGAGGGTCTTGCTCGACGCCGCCGACGCGCTCGGGCGCCGTGCCGGTGACGGCGGCCGCGAGCAACGTCGCGGCCCCGAGGGCACCCGCGACGATGCGCCCGTGACCGCGACTGGAACGCACTTCTCATCTGATCTTCCCCTCATCGATCCGCTGGATTGCGGCGGCGAATGGCATTGCTAGTCCTGTTTGGCCGGTGTGCGCAAGTAGGTGTCGAGCACTCGGACGCCGAACGTCGAGGCTCTCGACCAGCACGTGCTCGTCGACACCGTGCACGTAGTCCCAATGCGCGAAGCCCGGCGGCGTCGTGCCCGGAGCGAACCCGTAGCAGGCGATGCCGATGCTGCTGAAGTCCTTGGCGTCGGTACCGCCGGACATGCAGAACGGCAGCACGAGCGCGGCCGGGTCGTGGCTGGTGACGGCCGCGGCCATGGCCGCGAAGTCGGCGGTGTCCGGCGCTGGCCGACACCGGACCGGCGAAGCTGGCGAACTCGCGGGTGATCGCCGGGCCGAGCAGTTCGTCGACGGTGGCGAAGAACTCGTCCTCGGCAGCCAGGCAGGATCCGGCCGTCGACACCGGCGGTGGCTTCGCTCGGGATGACGTTGAGCTTGTAGCCGGCGTTGAGCATGGTCGGGTTGAGGCTGTTCGACAGCGTGGCCTGGACGACGCGCAGCGCATCGCCGAGCTGGGCCAGGCTGGCGTCGTCGGCCGGGTCGATGGTGATGCCCAGGTGCGCGCTCAACCCGTCGAGCAGCGCGCGCACGGTCGGCGTCAGCCGCACCGGCCAGCGGTATTCGGCGATCCGCGTGATCGCCGCGGCCAGGATGGCGACCGCGTTGTCGGGGTTGCGGCGCGAGCCGTGCCCGGCCCGGCCGTGGGCGGTCAGCCGCATCCAGGCGCTGCCCCGCTCGCCCGTCCCGATCGGGTAGAGCCGGCTGCCGTCGGGCAGGTGCACGGCGTAGCCGCCGGATTCGCCGATCGCCGTGGTGACGCCCGTCGAACAGCTCGCGGTGCTCGCGGGCGAGGAAGCCGGCGCCGTACTCGCCGGTGTCCTCCTCGTCGGCGACGAAGGCGAGCACGATGTCGCGCGGCGGGCGATAGCCCTCGCGCGCGAACGACCGGGCGAGGGCCAGCATCATCGCGTCCATGTCCTTCATGTCCAGGGCGCCGCGGCCCCAGACCGCGCCGTCGCGGACGTCCCCGCTGAACGGGTCGAAGCTCCAGTCCACGGCCTGGGCCGGGACCACGTCCAGGTGGCCGTGGATCAGCAAGGCCGGGGCCGCCGGGTCGGTGCCGGCGATGCGCACGACCGTGCTGGCTCGTTGGGGCGCGGATTCCAGCACGACCGGGTCGTAGCCGTCGGCCGCCAGTTGCTCGGCCACCCATTCGGCCGCAGCCCGCTCGCCGCGGGATTCGCCGGCGCCGTAGTTGCTGGTGTCGAACCGGATGAGCCGGGCGCAGAAGTCGACGGTGTCGGCCTCGAGTTGACCGGTGTTCGCGGTCGTCATCGGTCCGTCCCCGCGGCCGCGACGTCGTCGTAGCAGCCGAGGCTGCGGGCCAGCTCCCGGCGCCGTTCGATCCGGCGGGCCGCGCCCTTGGCCCCGGCCGCGGCCAGCGCGGCGAGGACGTGCCCGGCCGCGGCGACGGCCGTGGGCGAGCGGGTCATGGCCAGGCTGCGGGTGTTGATGGCCAGGACGTGGTGGGCGAACTCGCAGATCGGGCTGGCGTGGCTGTCGGTGAGCGCGATGACGGTGGCACCCGCGGCCCGGAACTCGCGGGCCACGCGCAGCGACATGGCGCTGTAGTCGCGGAAGCTGAACACGGTCAGGCTGTCGCGGGCGTGCGCGTCGCACAGTGCGGCCAGCGCCGCGGCCGGGCTCGGGGCGACCAGCGAGACGTCGCGCAGCGCGGCGGTGAGGTCCGCGGCCAGCAGCGCGGCGTAGCCGGTGGACTTCAGGTCACCGAAGACCCACCGGTGCCGGCTGGTCAGGATGGCCCGGGCGGCCAGTTCGAGGGCGCCGTTCTCCTGCAGGCTGGTCAGCGTCTCGGCCAGGTTCTCCTGCTCGTCCACGCACAGTTGCCGCAGCCCGGACCGGTCGGCCGGCTCGACGTCGCGGATGGTGAAGCGCAGGTCGGGCACGGCCAGCCGGCGCTGGGTCTCGCGGCCGGCCCGGTAGCGCAGCTCGGCCGGGTCGGCGAAGCCCGCGGCGCGCAGCAGCTGGTCGAGGTCCTCGGCCGTGGCCTCGGCCCGCAGCAAGAGCTGGGCCGGGCGCCGGCTGAGTGAGCCGGGATAGTCGGCGGCGATCACGTCGTAGAGCCGCTGCCCGACCGGGCCGAGCCGGGCCGCGGCGTCGGCCAGACTGCGCAGCACCGGCGTGGGCGCGAGGGTCAGGCTCATCGCTCCCCCCGTCCCGGACTGCGCGACCCAGCACGATGGGCGGCCTGGGATTTGCTGGTGATAGAACGGCTTTGCCCGATAGCTGGTGTTATGTGCGGTGGAGTATTACTTTCGCCAGATGTCGACGTCAAGGGCAGCGACGGCGCCGGCCACGGTGGGCCGCCAGCTGGCCAATACCCGGCGGGTGAGCGGCCAGACGCTGGCCAGCGTGGCCCAGCGGTCCGGGCTGTCGATCGCCTACATCTCCCAGATCGAGTCCGGCTCGGCCAATCCGACCCTGCACACGCTGGCCCAGTTGGCGGCCGGGCTGGGCTGCGAGCTGGCCGACCTGTTCGGTGCCGGTGCGCCGGAGCCGGTGCGGGGCCCGATTCGCGCCCCGGTTCACGTCGCTGCCGCTGCTGGCCGAGTCGCCGGGCTACGAGGCGATCTGGGACGTCACCGCCCCGGGAGCGGTCACGCTGTCGGCGCGACTGGTGCACGGCCCGGCCGGTGATCACGCCGAGCCGATCACCCATGCCGGCGAGGAGATCGTCGTCGTCCTGACCGGCACGTGCACGGTGCAGGTCGGCGGTGTCGCCCGCACGCTGCGCGCCGGGGAGTCGTGTCACCTGGCCGCGGCCGACCCGCATGCCATCACCGACCCGAGCGACGACGCGTTGCTGCTCGTCGTGCTCACCGACGAGTGAGCGGCCCTGGTCCGGGCCGGACGGTGGCCCGCTATGGCGAGTGGCCGTCCCCGGTGGGGTTGGAACAGGCGGCGGCCGAGTCCGGCTCGGTGAGCTGGCCGGCGGTGGCCGGCGAGGAGACGTGGTGGTGCTGGTCCGACCCGGCCAGTGCGAGCGTCCGCCTGGTCCGATGTCTGGACGGGGAGCCGGTCGAGGTGCTGCCGCCGGAGTGGTCGGTCCGCAACCGCGTGAACGGCTACGGCGGCCGCCCGTACCTCGTCGTCCCCGGCGACAACCACCTGCTCGTCTTCACCGAGTACCGCGACCAGCGCCTCTACCGGGCCGACGTGGACGGGCTCGACCCGTCCGTCTCGGCCGGGCTCGCGCTGCCGCGGGCGCTGACTCCGGTTGACCCGGCGGGGGTGCAGACCTGTTACGCCGACCCGATCCTGAGTCCGGACGGTACCGAGGTCTGGTGCATCCGCGAGGTCACCCAGCCCGGGTCCGGACCCCACGACGATCCGGCGCCCCGGACCCGGCGCGACATCGTCGCCGTGCCGCTCGACGGCTCGGCCGCCGACGACGCCGAGGCGGTGCGCGTGGTGGCCAGTTCGCACCACTTCCTCAGCGGCGTGCGGGTCAGCCCGGACGGACGCCGGCTGGCCTGGATCGGCTGGGACCATCCGGCCATGCCGTGGGACGTCACCGAACTCATGGTGGCCGACCTCGGCCCCGACCCGTCCGGACGTGTGGTGGCCGCGGCCCCGGTCCGGGTGCTCGGCGGCGGCGTGGTGTCGGTGCCGCAGGTGGAATGGGCCAGCCCCGACGCGCTCTACGCCATGGCCGATCCGGACGGGTGGTGGAACCTGCACCGGGTCGAACTCACCGCCCCCAGGACGGCGCCGACCGTGGCCTGCGTCGCGCCCATGCCCCGGGAGTGCGCGGGCGCACTGTGGCGGGTGGGGTTGACCTGGTTCGGCGTGACGGCGGACGGCGTGGTGCTGCGGCCCGGCCTCGGTGACCAGCAGTTGGTGTTCTGGCACCCGGACTCGGGTGCGTTGAGCGAGCTCGCCCCGGGGTGGACGGAGTTCGGCTCGGACGTGGCCGTCGGTGGCGAGGTCGGCGCCGCGGTGGCCGTCGTCGCCGCCGGCTCGGCCACCTCGAGTCGCACCGTCCTGCGGGTGCCGCTGCCACCGTCGGCGCGGGTGCCGCGCGCGGTCGTGCACCGCGGCGACGGGCGCGATCCGCTGACGCCGTGGCGGGCCGTCCCCGAGCGGCGGACGGCCCGCGGCCCGGGCGGGCGCGACGTGCACTACGTCTACTACCCGCCGACGAGCCCGAGCCATGTCGGCCCGGCCGGCGAGTTGCCGCCGCTGCTGGTGCATGTGCACGGCGGCCCGACCAGTGCCACCAGCGCGACGCCGGACCGTGAGTTCGACCTGTTCTGCAGCCGCGGCTTCGCCGTGGCCAGCGTCGACTACGGCGGCTCGACCGGGTACGGCCGCGAGTACCGCGACCGGCTGCGGCGCAGCTGGGGCATCGTCGACGTCGAGGACAGCGTCGCCGTCGCGGCCGAACTGGCCGCGGCCGGGCTGGCCGACCCGGCCCGCACCGCGGTGCGCGGCGGCTCGGCCGGCGGCTGGACCACGCTGGCCTGCCTCGCGTTCAGCGACGCGTTCTGCGCCGGGGCGGTGTACTACCCGATCAGCGATCCGCTGCTGTGGCGCGGTGGGCACACCCACGACTTCGAGTCGCGCTACGTCGAGTCGCTCGTCGGCGAACTGCCGCGCGACCAGGCCCACTACGAGGCCGTGTCGCCCGTTGCCAACGCGCACCGCATCTCCAGCCCGCTGGTGATGCTGCAGGGCGCGGACGACTTCATCTGCCCGCCCGAGCAGGCCCAGTGCATCGTCGACGCCGTGGCCGCCCGCGGACTGTGGCACCGCTACCTGGTCTTCCCGGGTGAGGGCCACGGCTTCCGCCGGGCCAGCAGTGTGCGCGACTCACTGCTGGCCGAGGCCGAGTTGTATCGCCACACGATGGGCATCGACGTCGACCTGCACGGCCGGTAGGAGACAATTTCGGGGATGACACTCGACGCGAGCACCACCCCGAGCCCGGCTGCGGCGCAGGTGCGCTCGCTGCGACGGCCGCCGGCCCTGCGCCCGGGCGACCGCGTCGCCGTCCTGTCGATCAGCAGCCCGGCCGACCCGGTGACGCTGCCGATCGGACTGGACGCGCTGCGCTTCGCCGGCCTGGACCCGGTCGTGTACCCGTCCGCGCTCGACACCGGCACGATGCGCGAGTACCTGGCCGGCACCGACGCGCTACGGGCCGACGACCTGCGCACCGCCCTGCTCGACCCCGATATCGCCGGGATCATCTTCGCCTGCGGCGGGTCCGGCGCGCAGCGCACGCTGGCCGCGCTGGACTGGTCCGGGCTGGACCGCGTCGAGCCCAAGGTGCTGGCCGGCTACTCCGACGTCACCGCCGCCCTCGAGGCGGTCGCGGTCAAGCTCGGCTGGAGTTCACTGTTCAGCCCGATGGTGTGCGGCGAGGACCTGTACTCGTTCGCCTCGCTGATGCGGTGCCTGCTGCAGCCCGAACGCGTCGAACAGTTCCAGTACCGCGAGGCCAAGACCGTGGTCGGCGGCACGGCCCGGGGCGTGACGATGGGCGGCAACCTGTCGCTGCTCGTCTCGTCCGTCGGCACCGACACCGGCTGGCCGGCCCGCGGCGGCATCGTGCTCATCGAGGACGAGAGCGAGGACGACTACCGCCTGGACCGCATGCTCACCCAACTACGTCGTAGCGGGTACTTCGACGGCGTGGCCGGCATCGTCGCGGGCACGTTCACCAACTGTGGCGAGCCGGCCGTGGTCGAGGCCGTCCTGGTCGAGCGGCTGGCCGACCTGGGCGTGCCGATGATCGCCTGGGCCAACGTCGGCCACGGCGGGTATTTCCAGACGTTCCCGATCGGCATCGCCGCCGAGCTCGACGCCGACGCCACCACGCTGCGCCTGCTCGACCCGCCGCTCGTCCCGGCCGGACCGGGTTAGCCGGCGTTCGTCAGCTCCTCGATCTGCTCAGGCGTGAGCTGCAGTTCGGCCGCGGCCACGTTCGCCTCGAGGTGGTCCACCGTCGACGTGCCCGGGATGGGCAGCACCACCGGCGAGCGGGCCAGCAGCCAGGCCAGCGCGACCTGCGACGGCGTCGCTCCGGTCGCGGTGACGACGTCGTCGACCGGGCCACCGGGCTCGGCCAGCGAGCCGGACGCGATCGGGGCCCACGGGATGAAACCGATGCCCTCGCGCTCGCAGTACTCGAGGACCGGCTCGGCCCTGCGGTCGGTCAGGTTGTAGAGGTTCTGCACGGTGGCGATCTCGGCGATTGCCCGGGCGGCCTCGATCTCGTCGACCGACACCTCCGACAGTCCGATGGCCCCGATCTTGCCCTCGTCCTGCAGTTTCTTCAGCTCGCCGATCTGATCGTCGAGGCTGACCTTCGGGTCGATGCGGTGCAGCTGGAACAGCTCGATGCGCTCGAGCCCGAGCCGGCGCAGGCTCAGCTCGAGCTGCTGGCGCAGGTACTCCGGCCGGCCCACCGGCGCCCACCGGTCGGGGCCGTGTCGCACGAGGCCGGCCTTGGTGGCGACCAGCACCTGGTCGGGGTACGGCTCCAGCGCTTCGCGGATGATCTCCTCGCTGACGTGCGGACCGTAGGAGTCGGCGGTGTCGATGAAGTCGACCCCGAGTTCCACCGCGCGCTGCACGACGCGCACCGACTCGGCCCGGTCGGCGGGATTACCCCAGATGCCGGGTCCCGTCAGGCGCATGGCCCCGAAGCCGAGGCGGTGCACCGCCTTGCCGTCGATGGAGAACGTGCCCGACGCGTGCGCCGGCGCGGTGGTGGTGTCAGTCATGAACAAGCACTCCCATAGGACTAGGACGGTTCCACGGTGGAACAAGGTGGCCGATCCAACCCTTCCCGTCCGCGGCCTCGGTCAATCTCGGTCTGCTTGATTCTCAATTAGCACTTCGCTAGCTTAAGTGCCAATTCATACGCAATGCCTACAAAGGGACAACCTATGAGCGCTGTCCGGCCCGGTCGACTCATGTCCATCCTCGCCGTCACCGGCGTGACCGCCCTGATCCTGTCCATGGCCTCGGCCGCGAGCGCCGCGCCGGCCGCACAACCAGCCGCCGCGCCGACCGGGCTACCGACCACGGCGGCGGCCCAGATCGCGGCCCTGCAGCAGATCAAGCAGTCGCTGAGCCCGGCCGAACGCAAACTCGACAGCCGGCTCGCCGTCGCCGGGCGCGAGCGGCTCAACACCGCGACGACCAAGGCCCTCCCGCGGGCCCAGACCGGCGTCGTCGTGTCCAAGACCGGCGGCACGCTCGTCGACGTCGCGGTCACCTCCGTCACCAAGGACCTGATCAACCGGCTGCACGCCGCCGGGGCCACGGTCCGGTACGCCTCCACCCGGCTCAAGACGGTCCGGGCCGCGGTGCCGGTCGCGCAGTTGACGACCGTGGCCGGCTGGAAGGACGTCGTCCGGGTCTCGGTCGCGACCGGCGCGATCACCGCGCACGAGACCGGCGCGTCGATCAAGCCCGAGTCCAAGGCCGCCAAGGCGGCCCGGCTCGACGCCCAACTGAAGACCGCGCTGGCCAAAGCCAAGGCGGCCAAGGCGCCAGCCCAGCCCGCGCCGGTCAGGGCGCGGTCGTGTCCGAGGGCGACAAGGCCGAGGCCGCCGACAAGGCCCGGGCCCGGTTCAAGGTCACCGGCACCGGCGTCAAGGTGTGCGCCCTGTCCGACGGCGTCGACTCACTGGCCGCGCAAGAGGCCGCGGGCGAGCTACCCCACGTCGACGTCCTGCCCGGCCAGGCCGGCAGCGGCGACGAGGGCACGGCCATGCTCGAGATCGTCCACGACCTGGCCCCGAACGCGGCCCTGGGCTTCGCCACCGCGTTCACCAGTGACGCCTCGTTCGCCGACAACATCCGGGCCCTGCGCTTCCAGGCCCACTGCGACATCGTCGTCGACGACGTCCTGTACTACAACGAGGACCCGTTCCAGGACGGCCCGATCGCGCAGTCGGTCAACGCCATCACCGCCGACGGTGCGCTGTACTTCAGCTCGGCCGGCAACGAGGGCAACACGATCGACGGCACCTCCGGCAACTACGAGGGCGACTTCGTCAGTTCCGGGCAGTCCGTCGGCAAGTTCGTCGGCACGGCCAACGACTTCGACCCGGGCGCGGGCGTGCAGGTCTTCGAGCCGATCTCCGACGCGTCGAGCGCCGGGGTGCCCGTGACGCTGTTCTGGGCCGACCCGCTCGGCCACGCCGCCGACGACTACGACCTCTACCTGTTCGACAGCAGCAACAACGTGGTCGCGTTCTCCCAGAACGTGCAGAACGGCAGCCAGGACCCGTTCGAGATTCTCGGCACCCCGGACTTCGGCGGCACCGGTCTGCGGCTGGCCGTGGTCAAGTACTCCGGCGCCGACCGGTACTTCCAGCTCAGCGCGCTCGACAGCCGTTTCGAGAACTCGGCCGACGGCCTCAAGGCCTACGTCACGCCCGGGGTCACCCGCGGTCACAACGCCGCCGTCAACGCGTTCAGCGTGGCCGCCGCGCCGGCGGCCCAGCCCCTGCCGTTCGACCTCGAGCCCGGCGACCCGCCCAACCCGAGCGGTCCGTACCCGAACCCGTTCACCGCGGCGCAGAAGCCGGAGCGCTTCACCTCCGACGGGCCGCGGCGGGTGTTCTTCAACGCCGACGGCACCCCGATCACACCGGGCAACACCAGCTCCACCGGCGGCACGGTCCGGCAGAAGCCGGACGTCACCGCGGCCGACGGGGTGAGCACCGCGGTCAACGGGTTCTCCCCGTTCTTCGGCACGTCCGCAGCCGCGCCACACGCCGCCGCGGTGGCCGCGCTCGTGCTGTCCGGCAACCCGGGCGCCACCACGGCCGACGTCCGCGAAGCCTTCGACGCCACCGCTCTCGATCTGACGCCGGCCGGCGTCGACTCGCGCAGCGGCTTCGGCGTGATCCGGGCCGACCGGGTGCTGGCCTACACCGGGGCCACGCCCCAGCCCCTGGTCGTCACCGGCGACCCGACCGTGACCCCGGTGACCGGCGACGGTGACGCCTACCTCGAGCCGGGTGAATCGGCCACGGTGGCCGTGCCCGCGGTCAACCAGGGCGACGGCACCGCCACCGGCGTCAGCGTCCGCCTGGTCAGCACCGACCCGCTGGTCACGGTCACCCCGCGCACCCGGGCGTACGGCTCGATCGCGGCCGGCGCGTCGAAGTCGAAGCCGTTCACGGTCGCGCTGGCCGCGTCCTACCCGCTGGGCAAGCGGGTGCAGCTGACGGCAACGGTCACCTTCGCCGGCGTGCTGTCGCCGCGGACGACGACGGTCACAGTGCCCACCGGCCAGCCCGCGTCCGCGCCGACGACGTTCTCCTACACCGGTCCGGTCGTGCCGATCCCGGACGACGACGAGACCGGGGCCTCGGTGCCGATTCCGGTCACCGGTGTGGGTTACGCCGCGAACATCACCTTCTCGGTCGACGGGACGGACTGCTCCGCCACTGAGGGCGCGACGACGGTGGGCATCGACCACACGTACGTGGCCGACCTGATCGGAACGCTGAGCAGCCCGAGCGGGCAGCGGGCCGAGCTGTTCGCCCAGTCCGGCGGTGGCGGCAACAACCTGTGCCAGGTCGTGTTCGACGACTCGGCGGCGACGCCGTTCTCGGCCGCGACCACGGCCGACGCGCCGTACACCGGTAGTTGGCGGCCGGACGATCCGCTGTCGGCGTTGCTCGACTCGCCCACGGACGGCACCTGGACGTTCACTGCCGTCGACACCGCGTTCTTGGACACCGGCAGCATCCGGGCGGTATCGCTGCACCTGACCGGGTTCGTGTCGGCCAGCTGAGCGGCCGTCAGAGGGTGCCCCGCTCCGCGACCCAGCGGTGCTCGAAGCCGATGACCTCGGCGGCCAGGTCGAAGTCCGCGTCGTAATGGATGACCGTAAGCCGATGCTCGGCCGCGAGGACGGCAGTCAGTAGGTCAGCCATGCCGACCGCGCGGTGCCGTCCGGTCCGGGCCAGTTCGCGCTGCGCGGCGAACGCTCGTTGCCAGTGCCCATCCTGGGTCGGTACGTACTCGTAGGCAGTGCGCCGGTCAGCGCGCACCTGCTCATACTCGGCCGGGCTACGCGCGCTGAACAGCGCCTCGGCGTCGAGCGTCGCGCAGGTGGCGACAACACCGGCCTCGATCAGCGGGGCCAGCCGGTCGGCCACGATGCGCTGCGGCATGCGGGCCGCCGCGCTGGTGTCGAGGAACACCCGCGCAACGTTCGCCACGACTACCGCCAGACATCGGCGCGCTGCTCAGGGTCGGCCAGTTCGGTCAATCCCCCCTCGCGCAGCCACGCGATCTGGCGGGCGCGAGCGAGCCCAGCCGAGGCCTGAACCAGTGCGGTGCGCACCGTGTCCGACACTCCGCTCGTGCCGAGTTGGCGTTGCGCCTCGGCCAGCAGCTCGTCGTCGAGTTCGATCAGGCGTTTCGTCACTGGACATCTCCATATATTCCTGTGCCGTCGAGTATATATGCCTGACTCGTCCGTTCACTGAAGGGCTGCCCATGCCGAACCGTCCGTCCCACGAAGGACGACGGTCTCGATGCCCTCGTCCTGGCACAGGTCGAGCAGGTGCGGGTCGGCGGTGGCCAGCGGTCGCCCCAGCTTGTCCGCGGCGCCGGCGGCGATGCAGTCAGCCATGCTGACGGTGCGGCGGACGCGGTGATAATGACGCGCACGGAGGCGGCCCGCCGCCGCCGCGAGTGCCGCATCGACCGCAACCGGTTCCAGCAGGGGCAGCTGAGCGAGGATGAGGGCCGCCTCGTCCTCGCTCGCACCGTCCACGCGGATCATCACATCCATCACCTCGGCCACGCCGACCGACGTAGCGAGGCAATCGGCTCGGTCGAGCAGAGGTACGACCTGCGCCGCGGCCGGCTCGTCGCGCAGGTAGGCAAGAATTGCGTAGGCGTCGAGAACGGTCATCCGCCACGGCGAGTCTCGTGCCGGGCCTCCGCTGCACGTTCTTCGCGTCGGATGTCTTCCGTCGACGGTCCGCGGCCGGCGAGGACGCCGCGCAGCTCACGCACGGGGTCGTCCAGTGCCGGCCGGATGACGACGTGGTCGCCCATGTCGACCACAACGACCGTGTGCGCGTTCCACCGGGCGCGCGTCTCCGCTGGGATCGATACCTGTCCATTGCGGCTCACGGTCATGACGTAGCTGACGTCCACCGCGTCATTGTATGCACTTGGCTGATCGTTGTATACCGGCCGCGGGTCAGCGCAGGCGGGTGAGCTCGACCTCGACGCCCAGGGACTGGGCCGGCGGGCCGTGGTAGACGCCCGACAGCGGCCGAACGTCGGCGTAGTCGCGGCCCCGGGCCACGACCACATGGCGCTCGCCCACGGTGGCGCCGCTGGTCGGGTCGGCCGGCACCCAGTCGCCGCACCAGAACTCGACCCAGGCGTGGCTCTCGCCGACCGCGCTCGCCCCGATCAGGGTCTGCTCGCCGCCCGCAACCGGATAGAGGTAGCCGGAGACGTAGCGGGCCGGCAGCCCCATCGTGCGCAGCGCGGCCAGGGCAAGATGGGTGAAGTCCTGGCACACGCCCTTGCCCGCGGCCCGGGCCTCGGCCGACGTGGTGTGCACGCCGGTCGCGCCGCGCTCGTAGCCGAGTTGCTCGTGCGTCCAGGCGACCGCCTGCTGACCGGCCTCGGCCGGCGCCAGGTCGGCTGCGAACCCGGCCACGACCGCCGCCAGGTCCGGCTCGAAGGCCACGTACCGGGTCGCGACCAGGAATTCCGCGTGCTCGTCGGCCGCGGCCGGCGCCCGCACCTCTTCCCAGGTCGTGGCCGGCGGCGGGTCGGCCGGGCCCACGGTCTCGACCACCGACGACGCGGTGACGATCAGCTCGGTGTGCGGGACGTGCACGTCGAACGCGTCGACGACGGTGCCCCAGTAGTCGACGTAGCGCAGCGGCCGGGTGCCGGGCGTGACCTCGAGCCGGGTCTCCAGGGTGTGCTGGCCCCGGTTGGACGCCGGCGTCATCCGGGCCTCGTTGTAGGACGCGCGCACCGCCGTGGCGTAGTGGTAGCCGGTGCGGTGCCGCACAGCGATCCGCCAGCTCATCGCGTCGACTCCTCCAGGCTCCAGCCCACGGTCGCCGAGCTGCCGAAGAAGCGCCGGCTCACCGCGTCGCTGACCTCCGACATCACCATCTGCAACTGGTGCAGCCGCTCGGGCAGGTCCTCGAAGATGAGCTCGGTGGGCAGGAACTCCAACTCGGTGCGGGTGCGCCCGATGGCCCGCCGGGCGTCGTTGCCGGCGCCGATGCGCCCGGCGCCCGGATCGAGCCGGGTCAGGGCTTCCTCGCCGACCACGAGCGAGTGGAACACCGAACGCGGGAACAGCCGGTCGAGCAGCAGGAACTCCAGCACGAGGCGCGACTCGACCCCACGCTGGTACGTGCGCAGGTAGGCCTCGTGGGCCGAGCAGGCCCGCAGGGTGGCGATCCAGCCCTCCTCCGGCGAGGCCCGGCTGACCGTGGCCGCCAGCAGCCGGGCGGTCATGTCGACCCGCTCCACGCTGCGCCCGAGCACCAGGAAGTCGTAACCGTGGTCGCGGCTCATCGTCGCGTCGGCGTAGCCGGACAGCATCGCCGCCCGCTGCCGGACGTAGGAGAAGAACGGCGCGGGGCCGAACGCCCGGGCCGCGCCCACGCGCTGCGGCAGCTCGTGGTGAGTGGTGTTGAGGCACTCCCAGATATCGCCCGACAGTGACTCGCGCACGCCCCGCGCGTTCTGCCGGGCGGCCAGCAGCGCGCCGACGATCGCGCTCGGGTTGCCGGCGTCGTAGCCGAGCGTCTCCAGCGTCGCCCGGATGTCCTGCGGGGTGTCGTCCTCGACGCCCATGACCGCGGCCAGCACCCGGCAGGTCTCGCTCTCGTCGATGGCCGGGTCCTCGATGACCTGGTGGAAGTGCACGTCGAGCAGCCGGGCGGTGTCCTCGGCCCGCTCGACGTAGCGCCCGACCCAGAACAGGGCCTCGGCCACCCGGCTCAACATGGCGAGCCGGCCTGTTGTTGCTGCTGGGGCTGATCCGAGCGCGGGCCGACGTCGGGCGCGCTGGCCTGCACCGCCGGCGCGGGCAGCGGCGCCGGCCAGTCGGGCTCGGGCGGGCGCTCGGGCCGCGAGGTCAGCACCCAGGTGTCCTTCGACCCGCCGCCCTGGCTGGAGTTGACGACCAGGCTGCCCTCGCGCAGCGCCACCCGGGTCAGCCCGCCCGGCAGCACCCGCACCTGACCGCCGTCGTTGATCGCGAACGGGCGCAGGTCGACGTGCCGGGGCGCCAGGTGGTCGCCGTCGAGCGAGGGCGAGGTCGACAGCATCACCACCTCCTGGGCGATCCAGCCCCGCGGATTGGCCACGACCTCCGCTCGCGTCGCGGCCAGTTCCTCGTCGCTGGCCTGCGGCCCGATCAGCAGGCCGTAGCCGCCCGAGCCGTCCACGGGCTTGAGCACCAGTTCGTCCAGTCGGCCCAGGCACTCGTGCAGGACGTCGGGCTCCTCCAGCCGGTAGGTGGGCACGTTGGGCAGGATGCGGTTCCTCGCCCAGGTAGTACTCGATGAGCGCCGGCACGTAGGTGTAGACGAGCTTGTCGTCGGCCACGCCGTTGCCGACGGCATTGGCGATGGTGACGTTGCCGGCCCGGGCCGCGTTGAGCACGCCCGGGCAGCCGACGACGGAGTCGGAGCGGAAGTGCACCGGGTCGAGGTAGTCGTCGTCAACGCGCCGGTACAGCACGTGCACCCTGCGCTCGCCGCTGGTCGTGCGCATGTAGAGCACGTTGTCGCGGCAGAACAGGTCGCGGCCCTCGACCAGTTCGATGCCCATCTTGCGGGCCAGGAACGCGTGCTCGAAGTAGGCCGAGTTGAACACGCCCGGGGTGAGCAGCACGACGGTGGGATCCTCCACCCCGGCCGGGGCGGCCGAGCGCAAAGCCGCCAGCAGCCGGGCCACGTGGCCGGCCACGGGCTGCACCTGCTGCTCCAGGAACAACCCCGGGAACACCCGGGCCATCGTGCGGCGGTTCTCGACCACGTACGAGATCCCGGACGGGACGCGGACGTTGTCCTCCAGCACCCGGATCGTGCCCTCGCCGTCGCGGACCAGGTCGATGCCGGCGATGTGCACCCGCACGCCGTTGGCCGGTTCCAGCCCGACCGCGGCCCGGCAGAAGTTGGTCGAGGTCGAGACCAGTGCGTGCGGCATGATGCCGTCGGCCAGGACGGTGCGGGAGCCGTAGATGTCGGCCAGGAACGCTTCCAGGGCCCGGACCCGCTGGATCACGCCCGACTCGATCAGTTCCCATTCCGCCGCCGGGATCAGCCGGGGGATCAGGTCGAGCGGGAAGATCCACTCCTGGCCGGCCCGCGAGAACGTGATGCCCTGGTCGCGCAGGCTGCGGTCGAGCACGGCCACCCGCTCGTCCAGGTCGGCGCTGGAGAGCAGTTGCAGGGCGTCGTGCAGCGCTTTCGTGTGGGGGTGCGGCGCGCCGTTGGCCGCGAACATCTCGTCGTAGGCAACGCTGTCGTAACCCTCGAAGAGACTTCCCATGCTTTGGTGGTACCAGAAGACTGTTACATCCAGGCTTCGACATCGCGTTGTAACACCGGAAGGGCAGCATCCCGATATGGGTTCCGTCAGGCATTTGCGGGTCGGTTGCGAGTTCCGCTACGACTCGGCCATCGAGACGCCTGCGGTTTTCCAGGTCCAGCCCTACGAGGGCGGCCCGGCCACCGTGATCCGGCAGGGCTGGGACACCACGCCCGAATTGTCCAGACATGCCTACACGGACCTCTACGGCAACGACTGCCAGCGGCTGAACCTGCCACCCGGCTCGGCCGTCCTGCGCTACGACGCGCTGGTGTCGGTGCCCGACGCCACCGAGGACGTCGACCTCGAGGCCCCCGAGGTCCCGGTCACCGACCTGCCCGACGACGCGTTGCACTACACGCTGCCCAGCCGCTACGTGCTGCCCGACGTCCTGGCCGACGAGGCCTGGCAGCGCTTCGGCGGCGAGAAGCCGGGCTACCGCCGGGTGCAGGCCATCGTCGAGCACGTCAACGGCCACCTGCAGTTCGGTTACGGCACCAGCACGCCGCTGTCCACGGCGGCCGACGTGCACCAGTCCCGGCAGGGCGTGTGCCGCGACTTCGCCCATCTGGCCATCACCTACTGCCGCGCGCTGAACATCCCGGCCCGCTACGTCTTCGGCTACCTGCCCGAGATCGAGGTCGAGCCGCTGGACGCACCGATGGACTTCGCGGCCTGGATGGAGGTCTACCTGGGCGATCGCTGGTGGACCTTCGACCCCCGCAACAACGAACCCCGGAAAGGCCGGGTGGTCATCGGCCGCGGCCGCGACGCCCTCGACGTGGCCATGGTCACTACCTACGGCGGCCCGCTGCTCGAATCGATGACGGTCTGGTCCGATGAGGTGCAGGAGGCCGAATGACCAACTCTGCGCGTGCCCATCTCGACCGCCCGCTGCTCGACGCGGGCGATCTGGATCTCGACGCGGCCGAGCAGGTCACCTACGTCCTGCGCCAGCGGTTCCGCTACGACTACGACGGTCCGGCCTACCAACTCGACCACCGCCTGCTCGTCGTCCCGCGGGCCCGGCACGGCAGCCTGCGTCGACGGCTGCACAGCGTCGAGGTCTCCGCGCCCGAGGCCCGGGTGCGCAACCGGCGCGACGCCTACGGCAACCTGGTCGTGCGGGTCGGCCTCGACGTGGTCCCGCCGTCGGTCGAGTTCGCTTTGGTCGCGGTGGTCGAACGCACCGGGCCGCGGGTCGACGCGATCCTGCCCGCGTCGGCCCTGACCGATCCCCGGCTGCTGCGCCCGACCCGGCTCACCGCGGCCGACGACGCCATCCGCGACCTGGCCGCGGAGTTGACGGCCGAGGGCGGCGATCGGCTCGACTTCGCCGAACGCTGCAGCACGCGGGTGCGGGCCGCGATCGAGTACGGGTTCGAGGTCACCGGGCCGGCCACGACCGCGGCCGAGGCCCTGGCCGGTGGCCGCGGTGTGTGCCAGGACCACGCCCACGTCGCCCTCGCCGTCTGCCGGGCTGCTGGTGTGCCGGCCCGCTACATCTCCGGGCACCTGCTCGGCGACCGCGGCACCCACGCCTGGATCGAGGTCGTCGTGCCCGACGGCGACCAGGCCCGGGCCGTGGCCTTCGATCCCTGCAACGGCGGCCGGGCCGGCTCGCGGCACCTGCCGGTGGCGGCCGGGCGCGACTACGCCGACGTGGCGCCCACGTCCGGGCGGTTCGTGGGCACCGGCCGCGGGCGGCTCACCGCCGACAAGCAGCTGGGCGTCACGACGGCCGCGTGACCGAGCCGGCCACCGCCTGCTGTCAATCGGCCGAGTCCCGGTACCCGGCCGTCGCCCCGATGGGTCAGACTTCGCGTCGATGAAGATCGCCGAGTTGGGCCAGGCCCTGCGCACACCCCCGAGCGGCGTGTGGCGGGCCCTGCTCATGGTGCCGACCGTGCTGCTGGTCGCCCTGGCCTTTGCCGGCGTGATCGCGCACGTGCGTACCCCGCACGCGGGCTGGCTCATCGGCATCTCGGCCATCGCGCCCTACCTCATGCTCGGGGGCCCGCTGGCCCTGATCGGCTTCGCGATCAACCGGTCCTGGTTCGGCGCCGCCGTGGCCACGGCGCTCACCGTCGCCGCCGTGCTGACCCAGCTCCCGCTCTACGTGGCTACGTCGGGGCCGCGTGATTCCGTCAAGGTCGTGGCCATGACGGCCAACCTGCGGATGGGGCACGGCTCAGCCGCTGCGGTCGTCGGCGCCGTCGGCAGCCACCACGTCGACATCCTGGCCCTGGAAGAGCTCACCCTGCCCGAGCGGCAGCGGCTCGACGCGGCCGGGCTGAATCGGGTGCTGCCGTACTCGGTGAGCGACCCGCGGCCGGGTGCGGGCGGCGTCGGGCTGTGGAGCCGCTACCGGCTCACCGGGAGGACTGCTCGCGCCTACGTCAACCTCAGTCTCGTGTCGGCCAAGGTCACGTTCCCGGGCACGCAGCGGACGACCCAGCTCCTGGCCCTGCACATGCCGGGCCCGTGGCCGGAGCCGGCCGGATCGTGGTTGGCCAACATCGGCCGCCTGCCGTCGGTGCTGCACGATTTCGGCGGCCACGGTGCGGTGCTCGTCGGCGGCGACTTCAACGCGACCCAGGACGTCGGCCAGTTCCGCCACCTGCTCGTCGACGGCTACCGCGACGCGGCCGAGCAGTCCGGCGCCGGCATCACCCGGACGTTCCCGTCCGATCGCTGGTACCCGCCGCTGATCGCGATCGACCATGTGCTGACCCATGACGCGGTGGCCCGTTCGGTCGACACCATAGAGATCCCGGGCTCGGACCACCGGGCCCTGGTCGTCACCGTCGCGGTGCCCCGCTCGAGCTGAGCTGGGTCGCGGCGGCGATGATGGCCGCGCCGGTCATGTCGAGCGCCGGCTCGTCGGTCTGCCAGGAGCGGACGTCGTCGATGAACCGGCTGCCCCGGCCGGTGAACGCCGCGAACGGGTCGCCGCCGGATGCCGGGCACTTGACCATCCCGTCCTGAAGGTCGCCCAGCCCGTCGGCGAACTGGTCCACACCGTTCGGCCCGTTGACCACGGCGCCGACGTCGATCGGCGCCCGGCCGTTGGTGCTACCGCTGAGGTTGGCCACCTGGTGCTGCATGCAGTGCGGGAACACCGTGCCCTCGCCGACCATGAAGCTCGTCCCCCACGGGTTGGCGCCGAAGATCCAGTTACGTGCGCGGGTGGCGAACGCGTCGAAGCGGCGGTCGCCGGTGAGCTGGCGGTACCAGGCCACGGTCGCGACCAGACCGAGAGTGTGCGAGTCGACGTCGAAGTCGGCATAGTTGGCCGCGGCCCGGAACGGGTCCTTGGCCGCGTGGGCGACGCCCTGCTTGATCTGCCGGGCCAGGTCGGCGGTCAGGGCCGTGCGGCTGACCGCCAACCGCACGGGTGAGCGGCTCATGGCCCGGATCAGCTCGGTGTGGGCCAGCGCGCTGGTGTCGTAGAGGTTGAACGTGTCGCCCGTGTCGCCGGCCAGATAGGCCTTGGCCCAGCGCGCCGCGTCGGACAGGTACCGGCCGCCCGGCACGCCGAGTTGCTGCGCGGCCAGGGCGATCTCGCTCGCGCCGAGTTCCATGTCGTCGTGCCAGGTGCTCTCGGGGTAGAACGCGTTGGGCAGCGCCGTGGTCAGCGGCTTCGGCGGCGCGGACGTGTTGGCCAGCGCGTACACCGACGTCGCCTGCTCGTACTCGTGCCGCGCCCCAGCCCGGTCGTGGCCGGCGTCGGCCTGCGCGGCCAGGGCGAACGCGGCCGCGACCCGGCCGGCCAGGTTCGGGCTGATCGGCCGGCCCGGCGCCGCGGCGGCGAACACCGGCCGGTGCGCGGCCGCGAGCTGCTCGGCCGGCGCGGTGTCGCCGTCGTCGGCCTGCGGCAGCCGGAACAGATCGTGGTCACCGAGGAACGTCCCGGCCTCGTTGCCCGAGCCGATGCCGACCTGGATGTAGAGGGTCTTGGACTTCGCGTCCCACATCCTGCTCAGCCACTGTTGGCCGAACCGGGCCTCGCGCACCAACGCGGGCGGCGCGGCCCGGCCGAGCGCGCGGGCGCTGGCGTAGAGCAGGACATCGTTGTACGCGCTGGTGTGGGTGATCTTGAGGTAGTCGCCGGCGTCGGCCCAGCCGCCGCTGACGTCGACCGGTCCGCCGATCGGGGTGAGCTTGGCGTCCGTGATCGTGTCCGAGTCGCGCTGGAAGTGCGGCCAGGCGTAGACGGTGGCCCGCCGGTCGTTGAGGTGAGCCGGACGGCGATGCAGCGCGCCGGCGATCACGTCGGCGCCGTCGCGTTGCACCTGGTCGAAGCTGACGCCGTCCTTGACCAGCCGGCCGTACAGCGCGGTGGCGCTCTGGATCCGGAACGGCAGCGACCGCGCGCTCACCGCTCCGTGGACGAGGACGCGGTAGCTGCCGGGGCGCTTGATCGAACCGACGTTGATGTCGTACACCGCCGGGAAGGCCGCGTTCCAGCGGCCCAGGCTGGCCGCCGAGACGTGCCCGCTGCGCACGGCCCGGCCGGCGCCGTCGACGACCTGGAACGTCGGCCGGTGCACGGGCGCGGACGTCATCAGCGCGGCGTGCGTGACCTCGCCGGGCAGGTAACCGAGCTGGTCGACCCGGATGTAACCGCGCACGGCCGAGGCGCTCGCCCGTCCGGACGCGGCCCCGCAGCCGGTGGCCAGCACCAGCGCAGGGGCCACCACTGCGGCCAGCCACACCCGATTGCGCATGCGCCCACCCGTCCGATCCCCGACGTCCTGCCGTGGGCTCTTACGGTAGCCAGATCAGCGGCGGGCACCAGCTCCGCGTCAGCCGTTGGCCAACGCCTGCAGTTGGCTGTAGGCGCCGTTGAACTGGTCCTGGTCGCCGGGGAACGTGCCGGAGTCGGCGTTCTGCCAGAACGTGTAGTAGCCCCAGGCGTAGGGCAGGGCGCCGGCACTCGAGGCGTAGCGCGCCACCCACAGCGGGTTGGTGGAACTGAAGTCGCCGGTATTGCCGGTGCACTGGCTCCACCAGCTCGTCGCGGTGTAGATCACCGGCCAGCGCGAGGTGCGGGCGTGGTACTCGTTGCTGAAGGCCAGGATCCACGACACCATCCCCGACGCGCTCAGGCCGTAGCAGGTGCCGCCGCTGTAGGGGTTCCACTCGATGTCCAGGGCGCCGGGCAGGGTCTTGCCGTCGCCGGACCAGCCGCCGCCGTGGTTGACGAAGTAGTCGGCCTGGGTGGCACCGCCGGACACGTTGGGCCGGGCGAAGTGGTACGCGCCGCGGATCATCCCGACGCCGTACGAGCCGTTGTACTGCTGGGAGAAGTACGGATTGGTGTAGCCGGTGCCTTCGGTCGCCTTGACGTAGGCGAACCGCGCGCCGTTGGCGTAGGCGCTCGACCAGTTGACGTTGCCCTGGTAACCGGAGACGTCCATGCCGTAGACGACGCCGGCGGCCGAGGCCGGGGCCGCGGTGGCGACGACGACACCGGCCACCAGGGCCAGGGCGGTCAGGGTCGCGCCCAGGATGCGGCGGGCTCGACGGGCTCGATTCGGGGCACTGCTGGCAGGACTGGTCATGGCCGCGGTCTCCTCTGTTCGGGCGCGTGCCCTGTTGCACGCGACCGCGCGCAGCCCCGAACAGCGCGTCGATGCGTGGTCGCAGTTGGTACATCGTTGACATACCAGGCGTCCGACTCGTAACTTTCCTACGTCGTCGGATTAGTGTCAATAGTTCCTTTTTCGGGGTCTCCGGAAGCGCCCGAGGCGCGGCCGCCGCGGGTCTCTGCGTGCCGTCAGGCCGCCCGGGCGCCGGTCATGATGGCGACGGCGTCGTCCATCGAGTGCGTGGATGGCGAGATGACGGTCGCTCGCTTGCCAAGGCGCTGGATGTGGATGCGGTCGGCGAGCTCGAAGACGCTCGGCATGTCGTGGCTGATCAGCACGATGGGTAGGCCGTTGTCGCGCAGCCGCTTGATCAGATCGATGACCTGGGCCGACTCGCGCACACCGAGCGCGGCCGTTGGCTCGTCGAGGATCACGACCTTGCTGCCGAACGCCGCGGCCCGGGCGACGGCGACCGCCTGCCGCTGGCCGCCCGACAGGGTCTCGACGGCCTGGCTGATGTCCTGCAGCGTGGCAATGCCGAGCGCCTCGACTGCGTCCTGTGCCTCCTGGCGCATACGTGCGGTGTCCAAGAAGCGGAACACCCGCCCCAGCGGTCCCGCCCGGCGGACCTCGCGGCCGAGGTACATGTTCGACGCGATGTCCAGGGCCGGGGCGACCGCGAGCGTCTGGTAGACCGTCTCGATCCCGGCCGCCTTGGCCTGCTGCGGTGTGCGGAAACGCACCTGCTGACCGTCGAGCCGGATTTCGCCCTCGTCGGGCACGGCAGCGCCGGACAGACACTTGATCAACGAGGACTTGCCGGCCCCGTTGTCGCCAATGACGGCGAGGATCTCGTTGGGCAGCAACTCGAAGTCCGTGCCGCGCAACGCTGCCACTCGGCCGTAGAACTGCCAGAGACCCTTCGCCGCCAGCACCGGAGCCCGGTCATCGCTCATCTGCGCACCCTTCGGATCCACTGGTCGACGCTCACGGCCGCGATCACCAGGAGTCCTTCTGCCAACTCCTGGTACAGGTCCGGCACGCCGGCCAGTGCGAGCCCGTTCTGGAAGACCTGCACGATGAGCGCACCGAAGAGCGTGCCGACCACGACACCACGTCCGCCGAACAGACTGATACCGCCGATCACGGCCGCGGTGATGCTGTCCAGGTTGAGGTTCGAGGAAATGTTCGTGCTGGCGTCGCCGACCCGGCCGATCTGCACCCAGGCCGCGATGCCGTAGACGACACCCGCTGCGACGTACACGCTGAACAACACCCGCGTCGTTGGGATGCCCATCAGGCGGGACGCCTCCTGGTCGTCGCCGACGGCGTAGATGTGCTTGCCCCACGCGGTGCGGCCGAGCGCGACGCCCACCAGAACGTAAAGCACCAGCATGATGATCACGCCAGTGGTGATGTGGAACGCGCCGAGCTTGATGATCTTCCCGGTCCACAGCAGGAAGCTGCCGTTGCCGGGCGTGATCGTCTGGCCGTTCGCGTATTTCAAGCCGACCGTGGTGAACACCCCGAGCGTGCCGAGGGTGGCGATGAACGGCGGCACCCGCAGTCTGGTCACGAGCAGCCCGTTAACCAGGCCGGTGCAGAGCGCGGCGATCAGCCCGATGACGATCGCGAGCGCCGCCGGCACGCCGGAATTGACCGCGAGCCCGGCCATCACCATCTGCGAGAGGATCATCGCGGCCCCGACGGACAGGTCGATACCGGCGGTAAGGATGATGATGCTCTGGCCGAGGGCGAGTAGCCCGATGACCGCGGCCTCCTGCAGCATGATCGACAGATTCGCCAGATGGAAGAACCGCGTGTTGATGCACTCGAAGACGATCGTGGCGACGATGAGCACGGCAAGCGGGCCGAGGGACGGGTGTGCGTGCAGTTGCGCCTGTACCGGGTTCTGCCGTCGCTGGGGTGCTTCGTCGGGCTCGGCCGGCGGGTTGTCGGGCGCACCCGCGGTGTCCGACGTGGTGACGCTTGTGGTCATGTCTGGTTACCACCCCAACAGATCTTCTGGGCCTTGGTTGTCGTCAGCCCGGGCACGCCGCGCTGCGGGTCGTCGGTGTACAGCTTGGTTCCGGTGTTGACGAAGTCCTGGCCCGGCTGGTTCTTGGGCCGTTCGCCGCTCTTCGCGAACTTGGCGACGGCGTCTATCCCGAGGCGGGCCATCTTGTCCGGGTATTGGCCGGCGGTCGCGCCGACTGCGCCACTCTTGACGAAATGCAGTGCGGCGCATCCGCCGTCGACCGCCACGACCGTGACGCCCTTCTTGCCCTGGTTGCGAAGCGCGGTTGTCGCGCCCTCAGCGGACGGCTCATTGATGGCGTAGACGGTGTTGATGTTCGAGTCCTTGGACAGGCAGGTCTCCATCGACTGCTGGCCGCCGGTTTGGGCGCCTTGGGTCGCCAGCTGGCAGCTGATCTTGTACGTGCCTCCCTTGCCACCCTTGTAATGGCCGCTCTTGGGCTCCTGCCCGTTGATGCCAGGGTTACCCACCGGGATGCCCATGCCGTCGAGGAAACCGTGGTCGCGATCGACGTCGACACTGAGTACCTGGTCGGACAGATCGTCGAGCATCGCGATGTCGGCGGACTTGCCGTTGAGCTTGGCCGCCATCCACTTGCCGACGAGCCTGCCGGCCTGGCTGTTGTCGGTGGCGTAGGTGACGTCCGCGGTGCTGGCCGGCACCGGCGGCGTATCCAGGACGATCACGGTGATGCCGTACGTCTTGGCTTGATCGAGCGCGCTGTTCACGGCGTTGCCGTTCGGCGTGATGATGATGCCCTTGACGCCCTCGGCGATCGCCGCGTCGACCTGGTTGATCTGCGAGTACGTGTCGTCGTCGGTTCGTCCGGCCGTCACCTGCAGGTACAGGTGCTGCTTCGCGGCCTCGGACCGGGCGGCGGCCTGCATCGAGGTCCAGTAAGGATTGGTGAACTCCTTGAGGATCAGAGCCACCTTCGGCCGTCCCCCGCCGGGGCCGCTGCACGCCGCGAGCAGCGTCGCCGCAAGACACGTTGCCAGGACGGTTGCGACCGTTCGGGCTACCCGCGCGCGGCCCATCGCCCCTCCTCGGCGCGCACTGGCGTCGGTCCGCGCGTATCCACAAGTACGCGTCTGGGGAGTCGACCGCAAGCATGGCCGGCGAGAATCTTCCGCGAGAAGAAGCACCGCCAATTAACCGAGCCCGCCGCGCTCACGCAGATCAGACGGGTATGGGACGCACCGCGTATCGCGGCAGGATGTGCCGCTGATGTTGCCGGGTGACGGTTGTGTACGGCGCGGCTTCGATGCCGATGAAGCCACCGGATTCGGCGCAGGTCGAAAATCGGGCACCGCCGACTTGAACGCCCTTTTAAATCCGGAGGTTGCGGATTCGAGCCCGGAGGGGCCCGCGATGAACGACCAACTGCGTCGTCATTCCCGGAGACGCCGCTGAGTTGCACGAGCTCGTCGGAATCGCCACCAGTACACGGCAGCGAACAGAACAGCCATCACACAGGCGACGACCGACAGGGCCGGTTCATGCTCGATCACGCCCAGATAGGTCCACCACACTCCCCATGCAACCCAAAACCCGACATTCGCCAGCCACTCCCAGGGGCGTCGAGGTCGGTAACGCAACTCCTGCCGATCTACGAACCTGACAAGCCACGCGGGGACCATGGTTGCCATGACGCCAGAGTGACACACAAAGCATCTACGCACTCTCCGCCGAGAGTGAAGCCGAACGCGGGCCCGGAAATGGCCCGTAGCCCCGGCGGCCCCTCAGGCTTCGATGCGCCCCACGAGCAACTGTGAGCCGAACATGCCCAGTCACTGCGTCACAGACGGTTCCGCACCACCACTGGGCGGAGGGCGTGGGATTCGAACCCACGATGGGGGATCACCCCATAGCGGTTTTCAAGACCGCCGCACTAGGCCACTATGCGAGCCCTCCAAGCGCACCGAAGCTACCCCAATTGCTGGTCCGCACGGTGCGGTCGATGCTCGGCCCCGCGGCAACGCGGGGGTTGCCAGCCTAAACAATCGCACGTAGTATACTCAGTATGATGCTGGTTCGAGGAACACTATGAGCGTCCGCCACGCGTTGCTCGCATTGCTGAGCGAGGGGCCCAAGTACGGCCTGCAACTGCGCCAGGAATTCGAGGCCCAGACCGGCGAGGTATGGCCGCTGAACGTGGGCCAGGTGTACACAACCCTGCAGCGCCTCGAGCGCGACGGCCTGGTCGAATCTGACGACGAAGAGGCAGAGGGCCCGCAGAAGGGGTTCCGCATCACGGCCGACGGCGCCGCGGCGCTGAGCCAGTGGCTGCGCACCCCGCCCGATCTGAGCTCACCGCCGCGCGATGAATTGGTGGTCAAGGTCCTCGTCGCGACGCGGCTGCGCGGTGTCGATGTCCACGAGCTGATCCAGGTCCACCGCCGTTACCTGGTGGAGCTGATGCAGCAATGGACCCGGCTGAAGGAGAGCGAGGCCGAGTCGGATCTGGCCTTTGCACTGGTGGTCGACGCCGAGTTGTTCCGGCTCGACTCGGTCGTGCGATGGCTGGACACCGCCGATGGCCGGCTCAAGCGGGCCGGCGTGACGCCTGCCCCGGAGCAGGAATTCCCGTTGCCGAAGCTGCGGCGCCGGGTGGGAGGACCACGATGAGCATTCTCGAGTTGCGCAGTGTGTCGAAGGTCTACGGCGCGGACGCCACTGAGGTCCGGGCCTTGCACGACGTCAGCCTCTCGGTCGATCCCGGTGTGCTGGTGGCCGTCATGGGTTCCAGTGGGTCGGGCAAGAGCACGATGCTGACGATCGCCGGCAGCCTGGAGGAGCCGACGACCGGCGAGGTGCTGGTGGGCGGTGTGGCGCTCGGCTCGATGTCCCGCAACGCCAAGGCACGCCTGCGGCGGCGCTCGATCGGCTATGTGTTCCAGGATTTCAATCTGCTCGCCGGCCTCACCGCAATGGAAAACGTTGCCCTGCCGCTGGAGCTCGACGGGGTCTCGGCCGGCAAGGCTCGCAAGGTCGCCAGGCGCACGCTCGACGAGCTCGGCCTGGCCGATCGGGCCGCGCACTATCCCGATCAACTCTCCGGCGGGGAACGTCAACGGGTGGCCATCGCTCGCGCGGTCGTCGGCGAGCGCGACCTGTTGTTGGCCGACGAACCGTCCGGCGCCCTCGACTCCGCGAACGGAGAATCGGTGATGCGGTTGATCCTGGCCGCCTGCCGACGCGGCGTGGCCGCGGTCGTGGTGACCCACGATGCGCAGCTCGCGTCCTGGGCCGACCGGGTGGTTTTCTTGCGAGACGGGCGCATCGTCGACCAGACCGCGCCACCGCCAGGCCCGGAATCCCTGCTCGAAGCAGGCTCGCAGCCCACGCCGAGCCAATGACCACCGACGCGCTGCCCCGCTCGATCGGGCTGGGCGCCCCGACCAACGGCGGCGGGCCGGCCCGACGAGCCGTCGTGCGCTGGGCCTGGCGGCTGTTCCGCCGCGAGTGGCGCCAACAGCTCCTCGTGTTGACGTTGATCACCGCGGCGGTAACGGCGACGATCCTCGGCGCCGCGATCGCCACCAACACTCCGCCACCGGCGAAGGCCGGCTTCGGCACTGCGAATCACCTGGTCACCCTGCCCGGGTCAGACCCGCACCTCGCGGCCGACATCGCTTCGGTCAAAGCGCACTTCGGCACGGTTGATGTCATCGAGAACGCGCCACTCGCGACAGGTCTGACGCAGGGCGCCGACCTTCGGGCCCAAGACCCGCACGGCCCCTACGCACGGCCGATGACCGCACTCGTGGCCGGGCGGTACCCACGGCACGCGAGCGAGGTCGCCATGACCCGGCAGCTGGCGTCCACCTTCACCCTGCACGTCGGCGACGTCTGGCGCGAGCCCACCAACCCACGCCGAGCCTTGCGCGTGGTCGGCCTGGTCGAGAACCCGCAGAACCTGCTCGACAATTTCGCACTGCTCCCTCCGGGTCAGCTCACGTCGCCGAGCCAGGTCACCGTGCTCTTCGACGCCAGCGCGGCCGGCGTCGCCGCCTTCACGTTCCCCGGCGGGACGCACGCGGTCGCCCCGCAACACTCCAGCGGTATCCCGCCGGCAACCATCGTGTTCGCGGTCGCCATCGTGGGGCTGATCTTCATCGGCCTGGTCGCGGTTGCCGGCTTCACCGTGCTGGCGCAACGCCGGCTGCGCGGCCTGGGCATGTTGAGCTCACTCGGCGCCACCGACCGCAACGTGCGCCTGGTCATGGTCGCCAACGGGGCCCTCGTGGGTGTCATCGGCGCTCTGGTCGGAGCCGTGGTCGGCTTCGCGGCCTGGATCGCGTACGCGCCCCGTCTGTCCCGCAGCGCGCACCACCGCATCGCGTGGACCGACCTACCGTGGTGGCTGGTCGCGGCTGCGCTCGTCCTGGCCATCCTCACGGCGACCCTCGCCTCCCGGCGCCCCGCCCGGGCGGTCGCGCAGACGCCCGTCGTCGCCGCGCTGTCCGGACGTCCGGCGCCGGCCAAGCGAGTGCACCGCTCGGCCCTACCCGGCATCGTCCTGCTGGTGGTCGGCCCGCTGCTGCTCGCGTTCTCCGGCGGGTGGGGCGCCACCGGCGGCAAGGCCACGCTGTTTCAGCTCGGCGGTGTGCTCCTCTGCGCGGTCGGACTGCTGCTGATCGCACCCCTTGCCGTCGCGGGGCTGGGCGTCGCCGCCACACGAGCGCCGATCGCGGCACGGATCGCGCTGCGCGACCTGTCCCGCTACCGGGCCCGATCCGCAGCCGCCCTGGCCGCGAGCAGCTTCGCCGTGCTCATCGCCATGTTCGTAACCCTGATCGCCACCGGACGCTTCGCCGATCCGGTCGACTATTTCGGGCCGAATCTCGCCGGCAACCAGGTCGTGCTCTACGCGCCAGGCAATAACGCCAACGGCAACACTGCGCTTCGGCCCGGGCCAGGATCGCCGCACGTCCAGGCCGAGCCCAGCGTGGCGCAGGTACAGGCCGTTGCCGGCACACTGGCGACCTCGCTCGGCACTCACGACGTCCTCGCCCTGGAGTCGTCGACGGCCTTCCTCGGCCGGGCCGCCGCGGACGGAAGCCTGCGCGGCGGACCTGGCGTGGTGTACGTCGCGACCCCCACCCTGCTGGCCCATTACGGCATCGACCCGAACTCGGTCGACCCGGCCACGCTGCTGATCACCTCACGGCCCGGTCTGCAGCACACGTCCGGTCTCCGGCTGCTGTACGGCAACCTTGACAGCCCTGATCCGACGAACAGCCATGTGATCGGCAATCCGAAGATCCAGACCTTCGGCCGCCTCCCGAAGGACACCGCGGCCCCGAACCTGCTCGTCACCAGTTACGCGGTGCATAAGTTGAAGCTGCACGTCACCGTCGCCGGGTGGCTGATCCAGGCTCCCAAGGCGTTGAGCGCGACGCAGATCAACGCGGCGCGGGAAGTGGCCGCTGCCGCCGGGACGACCATCGAGGTCAAGAACGACGCCCCGTCCCTGTCCCAACTGCGCAACTACTCCACCGCGACGGGCATCCTGCTCGCCCTCGGCGTGCTCGCGATGACCGTGGGCCTGATCCGCAGCGAGAGCGCCGGAGAACTACGCACCCTCACCGCAACCGGCGCCAGCAGCCGAACCCGGCGCGGCATCACCGCCGCCACCGCCGGTGCTCTCGGTCTGCTTGCGGCGATTCTCGGCACGGCCGTGGCCTACCTCGGCACGCGTCGCGTTCTTCCGAAGCCAACTCAGCGAACGGATGAGTTACACCCCCGTACTCGACCTTCTCCTCGTCCTCATTGGCCTGCCGGTCGTCGCGGCGGTCGGCGGATGGCTGTTTGCCGGCCGCCAACCCGCCGCCATCGCCCACCAGCCGATCGAATAACAGCGCCCGCCGAGCCTCGAACTCCGGCTCAGGGCGTCGGCAGCGCCCGACAGTGCCCGGGCGCCGGTTACCCGGAGATGATTGCGGGAATAGACGGGTGTGTTCACTAGACCCGGCTCCGGCACGATCGAAGCCCGCGGTCAGCGTTGGCGCGCCCTGGCATTAGTGACGATACCGACGCTGATGGTGGCCAAGATTGTGATCGGTGACGACCGCGGCCCGGCTTTCCTTGCCCTCACCGCCCTTGCTGTCCCTGGCGCAATCCTTGGCGTGCTGTCCGCCTGGGGCAATTCCGTCCACTACGACGAGCGAGTTCTCACCGGCTGCCGGTCCCGAGAGTTCCACCGGCAGCGGGTGGCTTGGGCCGATGTGGCTCGTTTCGAGTATTTCGGGCACGTCGGTACGCACCCCGGCCTGGTCGTCGCCTGGACCACGGCTGGCGAGTGGGTTCCGCTCATCAGCCTCGGCGGCGACGCCGAGGCCGCCCGCCGCGCGATCGAACGTCTGGACGACCGTCGGCGGGCGTACGCGGCCTAGGGTCGCTCGTGACATCCCCCCGTGGGCCGTGATCCGGCCCGCCCGGGTGGGAATGACTCCGGCATGGCCAAGGATTTGAGTAGCACCAAGGAACGCAAGAAGCTGAGCAAGAAGTCGTTCGCGCTGCCTGGCAAGCGCAAGTACCCGATCCCGGACAAGGCCCACGCCCGCAACGCGTTGGCCCGGGTGGAACAGCACGGCAGCCCGGCCGAGAAGAAGAAGGTCAAGGCGGCAGTCAAGAAGCGCTTCCCCAGCCTGGGCAAGAAGAAGAAGTCCTGACGCCGCGTGCCGTCACGGATCGACGGGGCCTCCGGCACCCTCGCCGTCGCCCTCGGGCCGCTGCACCTTCAACGGGTTGACCCGCCACCACACCAGGAACAGCAGGCCCAGGACGAGCATCCCGATGCCCAGCCACAGGTTGATGTTGATGTTGCTGGCCTTCTTGAGCTGCGAGTCGGAGGTGAACAGACCGGCGACGATGAGCATGACGCCGTACAGCGTGAACAGGCTGCCGATGAGGACGCGGATGTCGAACAGCCGAGCCGCGGCCGACTTGGGCTCCGAGCTCTGCGGGGTTGTCTTGTCGGACATCGGTCAGCCTCCTAGACGAAGATCACGGACAGCACGACGACGATCCCCAACGACGTGGCGCCGAGGATCTTGGGCGAGGCCCACCACGTGGGCTTGGGCTGCTTGCGCGGATCCGGGGCGTCCGGGTCCGGGATGCCCCAGACCAGGCCCTGCAGCTCGGACTCCGGCTTCGGTTGCGTCACCAGCGTGATCACGACGGTGACGACGAGGTCGGCGACGAAGGCCGTGATTGCGCCGTAGAAGTTGAGCATCTGCGCGTTGATCGTGCTGTGCGCCGGGTCGAAGTGCCCGCCCGGGTAGAAGTACGCGATGTGGTAGCCGGCGAAGTGCATGACGCCGGCGCCCGAGTGTGCCGGCCACCAGCCCACCGAAGCCGGCCCAGGCCGTTGTCCGCTTCCAGAACATGGCGACGATGAACGTCGCGAACAGCGGGGCGTTGAAGTAGGAGAACAGCAACTGGATGTAGTTCATGATGTTGCTGTAGCCCTGCGCGATGAACGCGGTGGCGATACCGATCAGGATGCCGACGACGGTGATGATCCGCCCCACCTGCAGGTAATAGCGGTCCGGCCGGCCGCGGACCACGTACGTCTGCCAGATGTCGTAGGTGAACACCGTGTTGAACGAACTCACGTTGGCGGCCATGCCGGCCATGAACGCGGCCAGCAGGCCGGCCAGGGCGACCCCGAGCGTGCCGTTGGGCAGGAACTTGTTCATCAGTAGGGGGATGGCGTCGTTGTAGGTCAGGCCCTTGGTCTGGCCCAGCTTGGGGATCAACACCAGCGCGATCAGTCCGGGAATGATCGTCAGGGCCGGGATGAAGATCTTCGGGAACGAGCCGATCAGCGGCGTGCGCTGGGCCGCCGACAGGTCCTTCGCCGACAACGCCCGCTGCACCTCGGCGAAGTTGGTCGTCCAGTACCCGAACGACAGCACGAAGCCCAGGCCCATGACGATGCCGACCCAGTCGCCGAGCGGGTTGGTCCAGTGCCCGACGTTGGTGCCGCCCCAGGTCGAGAACGAGTGCGAGCCCAGAGCGGTGTGGGTGACCTTCTCCTTGAGGCCGCTGTAGCCGCCGACGTCGTGCAGCCCGATGATCACCAGCGGGACCAGGCCGGCGACGATGACGAAGAACTGCAGCACCTCGTTGTAGATCGCGCCCGACAGGCCGCCGAGCGTTATGTAGATGAGTACGAAGACGGCCGAGATCAGGATCGACAACCAGATCGGCCAGCCGATCAACGCATTGATGACCAGGGCCAGGGCGAACAGGTTGACGCCGGCCGTCAGCACCGCGGCCAGCGCGAACGACAATGCATTGAACAAGTGGGTGGCCGGGTTGAACCGGCGTAGCAGGAACTCGGGCACGCTGCGGACCTTGGAGCCGTAGTAGAACGGCATCATCACGACGCCCAGGAACACCATCGCCGGAACCGCGCCGACCCAGTAGAAGTGCACCGTCGACATGCCGTACTGCGCGCCGTTGGCGGCCATGCCCAGGATCTCGATGGCGCCGAGGTTGGCCGAGATGAACGCCAGCCCGGTCACCCAGGCGGGCAACGACCGGCCCGACAGCAGGAAGTCCTCGCTGGTGGCGATCGCGCGTCTGGCCATGACCCCGATGGCGACGACCAACGCGAAGTAGATCGCGAGGATCACGTAGTCGAAGAAGTTGACGTTGAGTCTGAGCACGACCACCAGCCTCCAGACGAGCTGAGCCAGAGCTCGACCTGTTGTCGGCGCCCGGCCCGGCTACAGCGTTGGATGGACTAAACCATGTTTTGTCCGTTTAGCGCACGGTTCGGGACGGTTCGCCGCAACCGGGTGACGCCCGGCCTGGCCGGTTATGTAACGTCTTCCGCGTCGGGGCGTTATCCGTGGTGACGCCTAAAACCACTCGGTCCGGCCGCAGAGCGATGGCCCCCGCTCGGCTGGTTGTGAGTGCCCAGCCGACTCGCCAGAGAGGTGACCCATCGTGGACGACGAGGTGGTCGCGCAGCCGGACATCGGCTTCGAACGGATGCGGGCGATGCTGGGACGGGCGGCGGAATTGCGGGCCGACGAGCAACGGCAGGTCGTCGACCTGCTCGACGAGGTGCGCGCGCGACTGACCCCGGTCGAGGAGTTCGTCGGCGTGAGCAAGCAGCACCTGGAGTCCACCCACGGGACGGTCACCACCATCGCCGAACGACTCGACCAGGCCTTCACCCGCATCGACGCCCAGGATCAGACCCTGCGCGCGGTGACCGCGGCCGTGGCCGCGCTCAGCGACCGGCTCGGTCGGCCACTCGATTCGCTCGAGGCCCGCTTCGAGGGCGTGGCCGGCCGGTTCGAGGGCGTGTCCGGTCGCTTGGACGGGCTCGACGACCGCGTGCAGCACGTGCACGGCCGTCTGGACGAGTTGGACGGCGAACTGCACCGGGTCCAGGGTGGGGTCGAGGCCCTGCCGGGCGCGCTGGATCTGCCCGCCGTGCACCGGCGCTTCGACGAGCTGGCCGGGTCGGTGCACCAGCGCTTCGACGACGACCTCGGCCGGGTGCACGGACGGCTGGACGAGCTGCTGAGCCGGCCGGTCGTCGATCCGGCCGAGCGCCTCGACGCGCTCACGTCCCGGCTCGAACAGCTCGGTGAACGTCTCGACAGCGTCGTCGGGCAGCTCCGTTCCGTCGACGAGAGCGTGCGCAACAACTTCGGGTCGCTCGCCGGTTCGCTGGAACGCGGCATCGACAAGCTGCACGGGGACGTGCAGAGCCGGCCCGACCGCGACGAGCTGGTGCGCACGCTGCGCAAGGCCCAGCAGGAGTCCGAGCGGCGGATCACCCAGCAACTCGACAACGTGCTGGCCGACTTCGCCGAAGTCGTCCTGGGTCAGAACGCGGCCAAGCCAGCGGCCCGGGTTCCGACCCGCAAGCCGGCCAAGAAGCCCGAGTCGGACGAGTAGAGGGTCAGTCGAGCAGTCGCTTGCGCAGCGCGGCCGCGTCGTCGTCGGTCCAGCCGTGCGCGCGCAGCCAGGCCGGTGCGCCGCCATAGGCCTCGTCCAGCGAGTCGAGCACCTGCTCGATCGTGCCGGCGAGCGGGCGATGCCGGTCGGCGGGCGAGTCACCCAGATCGTCGGCGTAGGTACGTGACGCGCGCAGCCGGCTGAGGATGGCGTCGATGCGTTCGCCCGACTGCGCGTAGTCGGCGACGATGGCCTCGCGGGTCACCCCGACCTCGGCCAGGGCCAGCGCGATGATCATGCCAGTGCGATCCTTACCGGCCGCGCAGTGCACGATCGTCGCGCCGTCCGTGTCGGCGATCAGCCGCAGCGCGGCGATGACCGAGTCGGCCCGGTCGTCGAGATAGCGCAGGTACACACCGGACGCGCTCAGCCGGGGCTTGTCGGCGGCATCGCGCGACTCGGCCCGCTTCTGCCACGGCAAGACCACCGGCGCGTCGTCGTCGAAGGCGGCGGCGTCGGTGTTGCGGCCGGCCTCGGGGAACAGCGAGAGGTGCCGCACGTCCACCGCCGGCTCCCGGGTCATCGGGCCGGGCCCCTCGAGGTCGACCTCGACGCCGGTGCGCAGATCGGCCACGGCCCGGACATCGTGCTCATCGACCAGCGCGCGCACGTCGGCCGCAGTCAGGCCCTGCAGGTTGTCGGCACGGATCAGCCGATTGCGCCGGGTGCGGCCGCCGTCGACGGTGGGCAGGTCACCCAGATCGCGCACATTGACCGCACCGTCGAGCTCGATCCAGCGCGATGCGGTCATTGGTTTCATGGTACCGAGGCCCGCGATGCCACAACGGTTCGCCCCGAGGAAGCCGGGGCGAACCGTTGGCCAACAGCTGGCTCAGAAGGCCGCTTCGGGCACGTCCATCAGCGAGTTGTCGGTCGACTCGGCGGTGGCCCGGCGCGCGGCCAGTTCGGGCAGCACGGTCGACGCGAAGAACCGGGCCACGGCGGGCTTGCCCTCGTAGAACGCGCGGTCGCTGTCCGACAGCCCGTTCGAGTCGAGCTTCGTGAGCGCGACGGCGGCCTGCCGCAGCAACAGGTAGCCGACCATCAGGTCGCCGGCCGAGAGCAGCAGCCGGGTGGTGTTCTGGCCGACCTTGTAGACGTTGCGGACGTCCTCCTGGCTGCTCATCAACTGCTCGAACATGGCCGCGACGATGCCGCCGAAGTCCTCGAGGGCCTTCTGCACGGCGGCCCGCTCCTCCTTGAGCCGGCCCTCGTCGGCGATCGACTCGAGGAACTCGGTGATCTCGGCCGACAGCGCGCCCAGGGCAGCACCCTTGTTCCGGACGATCTTGCGGAAGAAGAAGTCCTGGCCCTGGATCGCGGTCGTGCCTTCGTACAGGGTGTCGATCTTGGCGTCGCGGATGTACTGCTCGAGCGGGTAGTCCTGCAGGTAGCCCGAGCCGCCATAGGTCTGCAGGGCTTGGGCCAGCTGGTCGTACGAGCGCTCCGAGCCCGCGCCCTTGACGATCGGCAGCAGCAGGTCGTTGATCGCCACGTCGAGCGAGACGTCCTTGCCCTCGTGTTCGCCGACGATGATGCGGTCCTGCGTCGCGGCCGTGTACAGCACCAGGGCCCGCATGCCTTCGGCGTAGGCCTTGTTCGTCATCAGGCTGCGGCGGACGTCGGGGTGGTTGATGATCGTGACCCGGGGCGCCGTCTTGTCCGACGCCTTCGTCAGGTCGGCCGACTGCACTCGCAGCTTGGCGAACTCCAGCGCGTTGAGGTAACCGGTCGAGAGGGTGGCGATGGCCTTGGTGCCGACCAGCATGCGGGCATGCTCGATCACCTGGAACATCTGGGCGATGCCGTCGTGCACATCCCCGACGAGCCAGCCGACCGCGGGGACGTCGGGATTCTCGCCGAAGCGCAGTTCGCACGTGGTCGAGGCCTTGAGTCCCATCTTGTGCTCGACATTGGTGACGTACGCACCGTTGCGCTCGCCGAGCTCGCCGGTCTCGAGGTCGAAGTGGTACTTGGGCACGACGAACAGCGACAGGCCCTTGGTGCCCGGGCCGGCCCCGACCGGGCGGGCGAGCACGAGATGAATGATGTTCTCGGTGATGTCCTGCTCGGCCGAGGTGATGAAGCGCTTGACGCCCTCGATGTGCCAGGTGCCGTCGGGCTGCTCGGTCGCAGTGGTGCGGCCGGCGCCGACGTCCGACCCGGCGTCGGGCTCGGTCAGCACCATCGTGGAGCCCCAGCCGCGGTCGATCATGATCTGCGCGATCTTCTTCTGGGTCTCGTTGCCGTTGGCGTAGACGATGCCGGCGAACGGCGCGCCGGCCATGTACATGTGCAGGGCGGGGTTCGCGCCCAAGATCTGTTCACCGACGGCCCAGACCATGGTGCGGGGCGCGAGCTGTCCGCCCAGCTCCGGCAGGGTCTCCAGGCGCCACCACTCGCTGTCGCGCAGGGCCTTCCACGACTTCTTGAGCGAGTCGGGCAGCGTCACCGAGTTCGTGTCGGGGTCGAACACGGGCGGGTTGCGGTCGGCATCGGCGAACGACTCGGCCAGCGGGCCCTCAGCCAGCTTGGCCACCTCGCGCAGCATGCCGCGGGCAGTGTCCTCGTCCAGGTCCTCGAATGGGGCCGTGCCCAGCAGCTTGTCGGTGCCGAACACTTCGAAGAGGTTGAACTCGATGTCGCGGACGTTGCTCTTGTAATGGCCCATGGCCCCGCACTCCCTGGTGTAGGTCCGACGCGATCGCGGCGTGATACCTGGTTACCGGTCAGTAACATCAGGATATTACCCACTGGTAGCCAGTGCAACCACGTACCGGCAAACTGTTAGCCCCGTCGCCTGCCGCCCGCCGCCTCCCCCACCCCGGCTTTGGCGGGACTAGGCGCGCCGCGCGGGCGGCCGCTCAGCTCAGGACGCGCAGGCGGACGGTCTCGGGCAGGGCCCGCAACTGGGTCAGCATCTCGTCGGTGTAGGCGGCGCTCACGTCGGTGACCACGTAGCCCAGCTCGCCCCGGGTGCCCAGCAGTTGGGCCTCGACGTTCACCTTGTGCTCGGCCAGCACGCCGTTGATCGTGGCCATCACACCCGGGACGTTGCGGTGGATGATGACCAGGCGGCTGGTGGTCGGGGCCTGCGGCAGGGCCAGCGCGGGCAGGTTCACGCTCATCGCCGTGGCGCCGTCGCGCACGAAGTCGCGGAACTTACCGGCCACGAAGCGGCCGATGTCCTGCTGGGCCTCTTCGGTCGAGCCGCCGATGTGCGGGGTCAGGATCACGTTCGGCAGGCCCCGCAACTCGGAGACGAACTCGTCCCCACGCCCCTTCGGCTCGATCGGGAACACGTCGACGGC
This sequence comes from uncultured Actinomycetota bacterium, assembly GCA_963713245.1. Lineage (GTDB taxonomy): Bacteria > Actinomycetota > Actinomycetes > Mycobacteriales > Jatrophihabitantaceae > CAVQKZ01. The sequence goes on along the minus strand of CAVQKZ010000001.1, from coordinate 1,233,314 downwards.
CGCGCCGGCGATGTGGCCGGAGCGAACGTGCGCGGCCAGGGCGGCGTAGTCCACGACGAAGCCGCGGGACAGGTTGAGGAACAAGGCGCCCGGGCGCATGGCCACGAACTCGTCCTCGCCGAACAGCAGGTCGTTGGACGGGCGGCCGTCGACGTGCAGGGTGACGATGTCGGACTCGGCCAACAGGTCCTTCATCGACGTGGCCCGGCGCGCGTTGCCCAGCGCGAGCTTGTCGGCGGTGTCGTAGTAGAGCACCTTCAGGCCGAGGTTCTCGGCCAGCACCGAGAGCTGGGTGCCGATGTTGCCGTAGCCGATGATGCCCAGCGTGCGGCCGCGGATCTCGTGCGCGCCGTCGGCCGACTTGTCCCACACGCCGTCGTGCATGAGCGCGTTCTTCTCGGTCAACCGGCGGGTCATCGAGATGATCTCGGCGATGGCGAGCTCGACGACCGAGCGGGTGTTGGAGAACGGCGCGTTGAACACGGCGACACCGCGCTGGGACGCGGCGTCCAGGTCGATCTGGTTGGTGCCGATGCAGAACGCACCGATGGCGACCAGGTTGGGCGCGGCGTCGAGCACGCGCTCGGTGACGTGGGTCTTGGACCGCAGGCCGAGCAGTTCGACCTCGCCCAGCCGGGCCACCAGCTCGTCCTCGTCCAGCGCCCGCGACACCGATTCGATCTCGAAGCCGGCCGCACTCAGGATGGCCTCGGCGTCGGGATGGATCTGCTCGAGCAGGAGTACGCGGTGCGGGGCGGTGGTCACGACTACCGAGTCTAGGACAGCAGCACCAAGCCCCCGCCCGCATTTACGCGGACGGGGGCTCGGTGCATTGCTCGCGTCAGACGCGCGAGGCGCGCCGGCTGCCGCTGAAGCGGCGGTAGACCAGCAGCACGATGACCGCGCCGACAACCGAGCCGACGATGCCGGACGGCTGCAGCGCACCCTGGTTGGCGTCGTGGTGGAACAGGGCATAGCCGATGAAACCACCGACGAACGAGCCGATGATTCCGATCAAAATCGTGCCGCCGATGCCGATACGGTCCCGGCCGGGGACAAGCAGACGGGCAAGCGCGCCGGCGATGAGACCGACGACCAACAGCGTGATGATCAGGCCGAACATGGTTCCTCCTGGGATTACGGTTTGGTCGACGTTGGATACCCAATTTGATTCATGGCAAAACCGACGTCGACCGCCCGATCCGGTCGGGTGCGCTGCGTTCGGGCCGATTGTCCGAAGCGGAGCGAATGACCTAGGGCGTCGGCACCGCGCTGCGGCTGATCCCGATGCCACCGAGGGTGTCGGCGCCGTAGCGCGCGATCTCGCGTTGCAGGTCGAGCGGACGGATGCCGGTGCGCCCGCGGAGGGCCGTGTCGTCGAGCAGGTCGGCCGGCACGATCCAGGCGATCTCGAACTCCAGCCCGTCGGGGTCGTGCCCGTACAGCGACTTGGTCGTGCTGTGGTCCGATGCGCCCGCGAGGGCGCCGGCCTCGGTGAGCTTGGCGGCCAGCTCCCCCAGGTCGCTCAGCGTGTCGACCTCCCAGGCCAGGTGGTACAGCCCGACGCTGGTGCGCCCGGCCCCACTCGCCGCCGCGGCGTCGCCGACCTCGAACAGGCCCAGGTCGTGGTCGTTCGTGGAGCCGGCCGCGCGCAGGAACGCGGCACCGCGCAGTTCGCCCATGCCGTCGATGGGGGTGAAGCCGAGCACGTCACGGTAGAAGGCGACGCTGCGCTCGACATTGCGGACATAGAGCACGGCGTGATTCAGCCGGTGGATGGCCACGATGACTCCTCGCTCGAATACCGCCATCGTACGCCAGTTAAGTTGAGCATTCAACTGTTGCAACCCCGCCACGTTCTTCTATCCTCGGCGCATGGCAGCGACGCGGTGGCTCAGCACCGACGAGCAGCGCGCCTGGCGGGCCTACCTCGAAGCCACCCTGCTGCTCTTCGACGAACTCGACCGGCAGATGCAGCAGGACTCCGGTATGCCGCACGCATATTACGAGATCCTGGTGCGGCTTTCGGAGGCCGACGGGCGCAGCATGCGGATGAGCGAACTCGCGGTGCAGACCCGTTCGTCGCGCAGCCGGCTGTCGCACGCGGTCGCCCGCCTCGAGGAGCGGGGTTGGGTGGAGCGCCAGGACTGCCCGACCGACCGCCGCGGCCAGGTCGCCCATCTCACCGCCAAGGGCTTCGCCGTCCTGGACGCGGCCGCGCCCAGCCACGTCGCGGCCGTCCGGGCCCACGTCATCGACCGGCTCACCCCTGAGCAGATCGGCCAGCTGACCGAGATCGGTAATGCGCTGATCGCCGGGCTGACCCCGGCGGTCGAGAAGTCAGCGGACCGCTGACGTCCCGGCGCCACTGCTCGAGTCGTTGTGGACGTCGTTGTGGACGTCGTTGTGGACGCGCTCGAACTGACCGACGTGCTCGTGCTGCCGGTCGGGCTCGGGCACGACGTGCCGCTCGGGGCCGGCGAGGTCGACGACGTCGGTGGGCTCGTCGTCGGCGTGCCCGTCGCGGTCGTCGTCGCCGACCCTGACCCGGAGTCGGTCGGCGAACCCGGGTCCGTAACTGGGCCCGACGGCGTCGGGCACGTCGGCGACGGGCTGCGCGCCGCCGTGCTGGACGAGGCCGGCGAGCGCGGATGCGGCCTCTTCGGATGTTTCGGCGCACCGAGCGGCGGGCCCGGGTTCACCGGTGGCACGGTCGCGTGGCCGGGCGCCGACGGATGGGTGGGCACGATCGGGACGGTCAGGCCCGGAACGCCGCGGGCGTAGACCTGTTCCAATTGCAGCACCAGGGCGACGTAGGCGTCGGAGTCGTTGTAGGCATGCACCGCGCGCAGCTGCCCGGCCGACGTGGTCAGATCGCCGCCGGCCGAGCAGAGGTAGTGCGCGGCCGCGGCCGCCGCGTCGAAGATGTTGAACGGATCGGCGACACCGTCACCGTTGCCGTCGGCCCGGTAACCGGCCCAGGTGGACGGGATGAACTGCATCGGCCCGACCGCGCGGTCGTAGACCCGGTCGCCGTCGAGGCGGCCGTGATCGGTGTCCATGATCCGAGCCGTGCCGTCACCGTCGAGCGGGATGCCGATGACCTTCGGGGTCGAGATGCCGTCCGTGTGCAGCACGGCCCCGGCGAAGCGCCCGTGGTCGGATTCGACCCGGCCGATCCCGGCCAGCAGCGGCCAGCTCAACCCGCAGGCCGGGTCGAGGGTGTGCTCGCGCCGGGCGGCGTCCTGGTAGGCCTGCAGCGCGGTGGTCGGGATGCCGTCGGCCGCGAGCGACGAGGCCTGCCGATCGTCCTGGGCCGTGGGGCTCGCGCTCGCCGTGGTGGCCGGCGCGCTCGCCGGCGCCGACGTCGAGTCCGGGCCGCTCGACGCTTCGGACACCGTGCTCGCCATCAGGACCGGCTTCGGCGCGGCCGCCGCGGCCGGCCGCCCGGAGCTGCCGAGGGTTGCGGCCGCGCCTACCGCGAGCGCGACCAGGACGGCGGCGAACGCCCAGCGCAGTCCGGCCGCCCAGCCCAGTCCGGCCAGGGCCGACGGCTGCGCGTGCCGGGGCCGCGCGCTCGTCATCGCCACCGATCCGGTTGGGGCATGCGGGTCAACTCCTGGGGGCGCCGACATGGGTACGTAACGGACACACACGACGTTAACTCGACGGTGGACGGATTCACCAGGGGCCAACGCCAAATGCCGAGATTTGTTCACCGCAACGGCAGACTGATGCCATGCCGTCGATCAGCAAGGACGAGCAGCGCGCGGCGCGCCTCCGCGAGTTCGAAGGACTGCTCCACCGGGCCACCGCGGCCGTCGGGGCGCTGGCCCTGCTCGTCCAGGGTCGCGAGGCGCGGGCGGCGGCCGGCTCGCCACCGCTCGAGGTCATCTTCGCTGAGCCGGGCGGGGACGGCGGTGGCCCGGCCCTGCCGGCCGGGCTGTGGGTCGCCCTGCGCCGCGGCGACGTCGACACCGCCGTCGAGTTGCTCGCCGACGTGTCCGACTGCGCCTTCGTGGTCGGCGAGATCGAGACGATGGGCTCGGGCTACCGGCTGGAGACGATCGAGGAGAAGCGCGCCCTGCCCGACGTGGCTCTGCTCCAGGCCCGGCTGGCCACCGTTCTCGACATCCCGGCCGACGTGATCGGGGTGCTGGCCGGGTGGGGGCCGGACGACCCCCGAGCCCGGGCCGAGGTCGACACGCTGCTGGACGGCCGCTTCGGCCCGGACCCGCAGGCCGCGCCGGCGGAGGAGTTCCCGGCCCTGTCGATGCCGGTGGCGGAGCTGTCCGACGTCCTGCAGTTGACGCCGAAGCAGGCCAAGGTGCTCTCGACCCTGGCCCTGCGGACCAAGCTCACGATCGTCGGCTCGGACGACTAAGTGCCCGTCGGGCCGGCCAGGTCCCAGCCCGGGCTGTTGACCTCGCGGCTGATGTCGCGCTGGTGCACGCGCTCGCCGCAGGTCGCGCAGATCATGTGACCGCGCAGCTTGTGCTCGTGATGGCGGACGGTGACCGGTGGCGTGTCGACGGCCCAGCGGTCGCCCCACTCGAGCAGGGCGTGCAGCACCGGCGTGAGCTCGCGGCCGGCCTGGGTGAGGTGGTAATCCGAGCGCGGCGGGGCGTCCTGGTAGGCCCGGCGTTCGAGCACACCGGCGTCGACCAGCGCCCTGAGGCGGGCGGCGAGCCGGTCGCGGGGCGCGCCGGTGTTTCGGACGATGTCGCTGAAGCGGTGGTTGCCGAAGCTGATCTCGCGGACGGCCAGCAGCGACCAGCGGTCACCGACCAGCTCGAGCGCCGACGCGATGGCGCACGGCCGGCCCGGCAACTGCGTGGTGGTGAGCGATCTCGTCGGCATCCGTCAAGGTTTGCATATCAAACCGACTTGTGGCTAGTCTCCGACCATGTCGGTTGGACAATCAAACCTGCAGCGCCGCCGGGTGGTCATCACCGTGGTGGTGGCCGCGGTGTTCATGTCGAACCTCGACCTGTGGATCGTCAACGTCGCGCTGGTGGCGATGGGTCGCGACCTGGGCGGGTCGCTGTCGGGGTTGTCCTGGGTGCTCAACGCCTATGCGGTGACGCTCGCGGCCCTGCTCATCCCGGCCGGGCGGCTGGGCGATCGCATCGGGCATCGCCGGGTCTTCCTGGCCGGCATCGCCCTGTTCACGCTGGCCTCGGTCGGTTGTGCGGTGGCCCCGAACCTGGGCGTGCTCGTGGTGGCCCGCATCGTCCAGGCCGCCGGCGCCGCGGCCCAGCTCCCTACTTCCCTCGCGCTGTTGATGGCCAGCGTGCCGGTGGCCTCGCGGACGAGTGCCGCCCGCGGGTGGTCGGCGGTCGGTGCCCTGTCAGCCGTGTGCGGGCCGGTGTTCGGCGGCTTGCTGGTCACGATCAGCTGGCGCTGGGTGTTCCTGGTCAACCTGCCGGTCGGCATCGTCGTGCTGCTGGCCGGGCGACGGGTGCTGCCGCATCCGCCCGGCCCACGAGCGCGAACCGATCCCCGACCTGGTCGGCAGCGCGATCCTGATCGTGGCCGTGGCCGCGTTGACCGGCGCGCTGGTCGAGGCGCCGACGTGGGGCTGGACGTCGCCGCGCATCGGTGCCCTGGTCCTGCTCGCGGTCGTCGGCACGGCCGTGTTCGTCCGGCGCTGTCAGCGCCACGCCAACCCGATGCTCGAACTGCAACTGCTGCGGGTGCGGCGCTTCGCCGTGGCCAACGCGGGCGTGTTCGTGTTCAGCGCGGCCTTCGCGATCATGCTGCTGTCCAACGCGCTGTGGTGCCAGGACGTGTGGCACTACTCGGCCCTGCGGACCGGGCTGGCCATGGCCCCGGGCCCGGCGATGGTGCCGTTCGTGACGTTCGCGTCGGCCCGCCTCGTGCATCGCGTCGGCTCCGGACCGGTGGCCGCGGCTGGTGGGGTGCTGTTCGCGGCCTCGTTCCTGTGGCGGGTGGGGCTGGCCGGGCCGACGCCGAACTACGCTGCCGACCTGCTGCCCAGCATGATCGTCGGCGGGATCGCGGTCGGACTCGCGCTGAGCACGCTCATCGCCGCCGGGGCCACCTCGTTGCCGGTGCACCGCTCGGCGACCGGATCGGCCATCGTGAACTCGACCCGGCAGGTGGCCTCGGCGCTCGGGGTCGCGGTGCTGGTGACGGTGCTGGGCCCGCACGTCGGCGGTTCGGGCGCGAGCAGTGCGTTCGACCGGGCCTGGGTCGTGGCCGCGGTGCTCTCCGTGGCCGCCGCCGCCGTGAGCGTGGTGCTCCCCCCAATTGCGCCTTTGACCCCGCCAGCGTCACAAATCAGGGTCGACAGCGACGCTGCCGGGGTCAAAGGCGGGAGGTAGGGGCGAGGACGGGAGTGGGCTTGGCGTCGGCGGCGAACGCACACAGGGCGTTGACCATGCGCAGTTGCTCGGGGGTGTGCACCAGCGGCGACAGCAGCCGCGGCGAACAGACGACCGCGAACACGCCCCGGGCCCGCGAGATGGCGACGTTGAACCGGTTGCGGCTGTAGAGGAACTCCAGTCCGCGCGGCGCGTCGTCCACGCTCGACGAGGCCGTCGAGTAGATGACGACCGGCGCCTCCTGGCCCTGGAACTTGTCGACGGTGCCGATGCGGATGGCCGGGTCGAGCCCGCCCAGCCGGCTGCGCAGCCGGTTGACCTGGGCGTTGAACGGAGTCAGCACCAGGATGTCGGCGCCGGCCAACGGGCGGGTGACGCCGGTCCGGCCGGTCCAGCGGCCGTCGGCCAGTACGTCGGCGCACAGCGCCCGCACCACGTCGGCCTCTTCGTTGGACACCGCGGTGTTGCCGTCGTGCTCGACCGGAACGAAGCGCAGCCCGGTGCCACCGAGCAGCGACGCGGAGTCGACCCGCTGCCGGTTGCAGCCCGGCTCGACCCCCAGCCGTCCGTCGTAGAAGCGCTCGGACACGAACCCGGCAACGTCGGCGTGCATGCGCCACGTGGTGTCGAGCAGCAGGCCACAGTCCGGCGCGACCGTGGCCTGGCCGCCGAGCAGGTGCTCGAGCGCCGACGCGCCCGCGCCGTCGGGATGCTGACCCTTGACCGGTTGGGCCAACTGCTGCGGATCACCCAGCAGCACCACGCTGCGGGCCGCATGCGAGATGGCCAGCACGTTGGCCAGCGACAGTTGCCCGGCCTCGTCCACGACGAGCACGTCGACGGCCTCGGCGAAGGCCGGCCGCGCGAACAGCCAGGACGTCCCGGCCACGATCTGGACCGGACCGGCCAGTTCGGCCTCGACGTCCTTGGCCGACTCGATGCACCGCACGCCGGGCGCGGGGCAGCGCTCGTGCTCGGCCGCCTTCTGCACGATGTCGAGCGCGACGCCGGTCTCGGCCGCGGCGTCGACGACTGCGGTGAGCAGGTTGCCGATGACCTTGTGGCTGAACCCGGTGACGCCGACGCGTTTGCCCTCGGCGACCAGGCGCAGGATCGTGCGCGCACCGGCCCAGGTCTTGCCCGTGCCCGGCGGGCCCTGCACCGGGAGGACGTTGCGGTCGAGTTCGGCCGCCAGCCGGCACATGGCCTGCTCGCCGGGCTCGTCGGTCGTGCTGCAGCGGCCCGCGGTCGGGCCACGGCCGGCGGCCGAGCAGCAGATCACGCGCCGCCCGCCAGGTGGGCAGCGGGCTGTCGACGCCGTGGGCCACGACCCACTCGCCCAGCTCGCGCAGTCGGGCGCGCTGCTCGATGTCCGGAATCGGCGCGGCGGGCACGAGCGACCGGCATTCCGGCGCGCCGCGCTTGCTGCCGCGCTTGAGTTCGAGCCAGCCCTGCTCGGCGTCGAGCGCGACCAGCGTGCCCACCGTCTTTGCGGTGCGTGGGTCCAAGCATTCCTTGGTCAGGGGCATCTTGGTGTCCTGCGGCGGGAAGTCCAGCCGCCAGACGGTGGACTGCTTCTCGACCCGCACCGCGGTGGGCTCGGACACCTCGCCGATCGCCGCGGCGTCGGCGACGAGATCCTCGTCGGACTTGGCCAGCCGGGTGAAGTACTCCCACCACTCGGGCAGCGACTCGCGCCGGTGCCAGTCGAGCAGGCCGGCCAGCAACCAGTGGGCCTGTTGCTCGTCGGTGCGGCCCTCGGCCGGGACGTCGGCCACCAGCGCCGCACCGATGCGCTGCAGTTCGTCGGCCCACTCGCCCGCGGAGTCGGAGGCCGCGCCGTCGCCGTGTTCGGGCCGCGGGTAGACCGCGTCCCCGCCGCCGTCGATGCGGCGCTGTTCGAGCCAGTCGCGCAGCGCCTCGGTGGAGCGGCAGTCGTCCTCGTTGTAGGAGGCGATGTCGTCGAGCATGGCCTGGTCGCCGTCGGCCACCCACCGCTCGAACGCGACCACGCTGCCGAGCGAGTCGCTGACGCCCTCGTGCGCGCGGATGTGGCCCCAGTAGAACGCCTCGAGCTTCTTGATCGAGTACGACTCCTTGCTGATGCGCAGGCCCTGGCGGACCACGGCGTACAGGTCGACGAGGCGCTGCCCGCGCAGCAGCCGGTCGACCTCGGCCCCGCGGGTGTCGTACCGGCCCGACAGCGACTTGAGCCGGGACGGCTCGTACGGCGCGTAGTGGTAGACGTGCATGCCCGGATCGGCGGCCCAGGCCCGCATGAGGTGATCGACCAGGCGCTCGAACGCGGCCTTCTCCAGTGCCGGGTCGGTGGCCCAGTAGGCCGTGAACTCGCCCCGCTCGACCACGCCGAACAGGTACTCCAGCCCGTGCTCGCCCAGGAACGGATCGCCCTCGATGTCGAAGAAGACGTCGCCGGGCGACGGCTCGGGCAGCAGGGCGAAGCCGCGGCCGGGCTCGGGATCGAGCAGCTCCCAGGTCGGCCGGCCGGTGTCGCGCTCGACCAGCTGCAGCCGGGCCTGGGCCGTCAGCCGCGACCGGGCGGCCGGACCGATCGTCGGCGGCAGCTGCTCCGGCTGCCGGCGGCCGAGCTCGCGCACCGTGGGGATGCCGGCGGCCCGCAGCCGCGTGGCCTGCGAGCTGGTCATGAACGCGACCAGGGACAGGTCGTCCTCGCGCCGCCACTGGGCCTGGCACCGGGGCTGCCAGCGGCACTGCTTGCACTGGTCGACCGGCTGCGGATGCGGGTCGTCGTCGGTGCCGAGGAAGTCGAGCAGTTGGGCCCGGATCAGCTCGGCGTAGGCGGCGCAGTCGGCGAAGTCGTAGTCGTGGGCGGTGCGGTCGCCGGTGACGACGATGAGCCGCTGCGGGGCGATGCCCTGCAGGGCCGTCAACCGATCGGCGTAGGTGGCCATCTGCAGCAGCGCCGGCACCTTCATCCGCCGGGCCAGCTTGGTGTCGGCCACGTCGTAGGACCACGCCCACCGGCCCGGGCGGTCGTCGCGGCGCAGCAGGAAGTCGGCGTGCCCGCGCCAGCGTCCGTCGAAGAAGGTGGCCTGGTAGATGACATCGGCGCCGGCCCGCATCGCCGCCTCGGTGGCCTGCTCGGCCGCGCGCAGGGATGCCGCGTCGCTGCCCGGATGCGGGAACTCGACGATGTCGCGGCCTTCGTCGCGCAGACTCTGCAGGTAACGAACCTCGTGCTCGAGGCCCTTGGCGAAGAGCAGTTCGAGCATCTCGTCCGGGCCCGGCTCGGGCCGGGCCAACTCGCCACGCGCCACCGCCAGATCGAGGTGCGTGAGGTGCCGGCAGGCCAGGTACTTGGTCAGATCGGTCGGGCTGACGTGCAGCACGTCGTCGGACTGATACATCGCGCCACACCTCCCGTCCAGGTGGCTGCGATTGTCCTCCCCGCTACCGACAGTTTCCCGGTGGCGGCCTGCGGGTCAGCCGTGCGACGCGCAGCTGACCCCGGAGCACTGCGGGCTGTGGCCGTTGCCGTACGAGATGTTGCCGCCGAGATCCTTCGCCTTCACGGCGTAGATCCCGTACCGCGTATTGCTGACGGCGCGGTTGCCCTTGAGGCTGGTGCCGGCCGACTTCACCAGCACGCCGTCGTGGTTGTGGGTGAAGACGTCGTGCACGAGCAACGCGGTCGGCGGCGAGGCCGAGGCCGGCACGCTGAACCCGATGCCGTTGCCGGCGAAGTAGTTGTCGTGCACGTAGGCCGAGCCGTACTCCGACAGCACGACGCCCGCCGTGTTGTACCGGATGTGGTTGTGGGCCACTTCGTTGGCGTAGCCGGTGGTCGAGTCGAAGCTGGCGTCCACGCCGACCTGATTGTGGTCGATGTAGTTGCCGGTGATCGTGGCCGTCGTCGAGAACGTCGAGATCGCCGTCGTGTTGGTGAGCAGCGCGCTCAGCGTGATCGTGCAGCCGACCTCGTCGCAGGACACGCCGACGCCGTTACGAGCCACGAGTGAGCGCGAGAGTGCGACCGACCCGCCGTCGCTCAGGCTGATGGCCCGGCCGTTGTCGAGGAATACCGACTTGGCCACCGTCACCCGCGTGGTCAGGCCGGTGATGCCGTTGTCGGTGTTGCGCTGGAACCGGCCGTTGGTCACCGCGAAGGTCGAGTCCGAGCCGGACAGCCCGGTGCCGTTGTCGACGTACGTGACGCTGGTGAGCGTCGCGCCGGTGGCGTGCAGGCCGCTGTTGTCGTCACTCAGACCGGTACCGGTGCCCCAGCCCTGGATCGTGCCGTGCTGGATCCGGGGCGTGCCCGTCTCGGTCAGCGCAATGCCGCGGGACGCGTCGAAGGACGCCGCTGCCTTACCCGGACCGATCAAGCGGTGGCCGCCCAGGTCGAGCGTGATCGCGCCCTTGAGGGTGAGACCGACGCCTGAACTGCATGTCAGGTCATGCGTGAGCTGAGTACTTGCAGTGAGTACCGACCCGCAGTGCACGGGCGTCGCAGCCTGCGCGACGGCCGGCGCGCCGACCACCGTCACCACCGCGACGGCAACACAGATAATGGGCACACGCATGAGACCCCCCGATCCCCCGCGCTCCCACAGTGGGAGACCGGCAGGGCCGAGTGTCGTCGGCTGGTTTGATGCTGTCCAACCCGACGCGCCCGGGTCAGCCGGTAACGCCGTTAATGTGAGGTTATCCGGCGCGGGTTAGTCAGTCTGGCTGAGTTGCGCTGGGGCTCACCGCTCGGCCACCGCGTACCGGATGGCCGGACATACGCCGTCTGCGCTCAACCGTTCCAGGGCGTCGAGCACCACATCGCGGAAGCGGGGGTCGACGGACAGATCGTCGCCGAAGACCTCGGTCAGCCCGAGCAGGGCGTCGCACACGGCCGCGGGCGAGGTGGCCCCGGCCGTGGCCGCCGCGATCCGCGACTCCAGCGGGTCGTTGACCGGCAGCGGCAGGCCGCCCGGGCCGGTGCCGGCGGTGACGTAGCGCATCCAGGCGGCCACGGCCAGGGCGATGCCGCGCGGTGCCAGGTTGCGTTCGAGCAGCACCCGGGCCGCCGGCAACAGCCGCTGCGGGAGCTTCTGGCTGCCGTCCATCGCGACCTGAATGCTGCGGTAGCGCAGCCCCGGATTGGCGAAGCGGTCGAGCACGCTCGCGCAGTACTCCGCCCCGTCGACGCCGGCCGGGACCACCAGTGTGGGACGCAGTTCGTCGGCCATCAGGTGTTGCAGGAACTCGCCCAGCTCCGCGATCCGCACCGCGTCGGCGATGAACTCGCAGCCGGCCAGGGCCCCGAGATAGGCCAGGGCCGAGTGACTGCCGTTGAGCAGCCGCAGCTTCATCGTCTCGTACGGGCCGACGTCATCCGTGAGCGTCGCGCCCGCCTGCTCCCACCGCGGCCGGTCGGCGGCGAAGTCGTCCTCGATCACCCACTGGCTGAACGGCTCGGCCACGACCGTGCCACGGTCGTCGAACCCGATCAGCCGGGCCAGCTCGGCCCGGTCGTCGTCGACGGTCGCCGGGACGATCCGGTCGACCATCGTCGACGGGAACCGCACCGACGCCTCGATCCAATCCTGCAGCCCGGGCGATTCGAGCCGCGCACAGAAGTCGCCGACCAGGCGGCGCACCACGGCCCCGTTGGCCGGCAGGTTGTCGCAGCACACCACGGTGATCGGCCCGGCGTCGGACCGCATCCGGCGTTCCAGGCCGCGCACCAGTTGGCCGACCACGGTCTGCGGGGCGGCGCCGCCGAGGTCGGCCGCGATGCCGGCGTCGCTCAGGTCGAGCTGGCCGGTGGCCGGGCGCAGCCGGTAACCCTTCTCGCTCACCGTCAGCGTCACGACGCGGGTGCTCGGCGCCGCGAGCCGGCCCAGCACCGGTTCGGCGTCGTCAGCCGCGCACACGACCTCGCGCACCGAGCCGATGACCCGGGCCGACGGGGCCTCGGCCCCGCGTTGCAGCACGCCGTACAGCCCGTCCTGCGGCCCGAGCTGGTCGAGCACGGCCCGGCTGCGCGGGCTGACCCCGCAAATTCCCCACCCGGTCGAGCCGCCCGCGGCCATCGCGTCCTCGGTGAAGACGGCCTGGTGGGCCCGATGGAACGCCCCGATGCCGAAGTGCACGATGCCCACCGACACGTCGCGCGGATCGACTCGTGGCCCGACCCCCGGCGGCAGCGACTCGAGGGCAGCCAGGTCCAGCCGGCGGGGGTTCACATCACCGCCCCGAGCTGGTCGACGATGGTGCCGCAGTCGTAGCTCACCAGCTGTGCACCGTCCCGTCGGTGAGCCGGTTGACCGGCAGGTAGGCCGGCCGGTACGGGTACCGGGCCGCCACCGTCTCGTCGATCTCGACGCCCAGCCCGGGCTCCTCACCCGGCAGCAGGTAGCCGTCGGCGAAGCGATAGGAGTGCGGGAACACCTCGTTGGTCGCGTCGGTGTGGGGCATGTACTCCTGCAGTCCGAAGTTCGGGATCGAGACGTCGACGTGCAGCGCCGCGGCCATGCACACCGGCGACAGATCGGTGGCCCCGTGCGAGCCCGACCGCACGTGGTACAGCTCGGCCAGGGCGAAGATGCGGCGCAGATGGGTGATGCCGCCGGCGTGCACGACGCTGGTGCGGATGAAGTCGATGAGCTGCTCGGTGATCAGCTGCTGGCAGTCCCAGATCGAGTTGAACACCTCGCCCACGGCGATGGGCGTGGTGGTGTGCTGGCGGATGAGCCGGAACCCTTCCTGCAGCTCGGCCGGCACCGGATCCTCGAGCCAGTACAACCGGTAGTCCTCGACGCTCTTGCCCAGCCGGGCCGCCTCGATCGGCGTCAGCCGATGGTGCACGTCGTGCAGCAGGTGCACGTCGAAGCCGTGGGCATCGCGTACCGCGGCGAACATCGACGGGGCGAAGCGCAGGTACTTCTCCGTCGACCAGACCGCTTCGTCCGGGACGACACCGGCCGTCGGCCGGCTCGTAGAACGTCTTGTCCGCGCTGACGCCGTAGACGGTGTCGAGACCGGGCACCCCGCACTGCACCCGCACCGCGCGATAACCCCGCTCCAGGTATCCGGCCACCTCGTCGACCAGTTCGGGGATGGTGGCGGCGTTGGCGTGGCCGTACACGGTGACGCCCTCGCGGCTGCGCCCGCCGAGCAGTTGGTACAGCGGCAGCCCGGCGACCTTGCCCTTGATGTCCCACAGCGCGGTGTCGACGGCGGCGATGGCCGTCATCGTCACCGGGCCGCGGCGCCAGTACGCGCCCTTGTAGAGGTACTGCCAGGTGTCCTCGATGCGCTGCGGGTCGCGGCCGAGCAGCACCGGGGCCACGTGGTCGGTCAGGTAGCTGGCCACGGCCAGTTCCCGGCCGTTCAGGGTGGCGTCGCCGATGCCGGTGACGCCGTCGTCGGTGGTCAGCTTCAGGGTGACGAAGTTGCGGTCGGGGCAGGTGACGATCACCTTGGCGTCGACGATCCTCATAGCGCCACCCGGACCGCCGGGACGATCCGGCCCGCGCGCAGTCGCTCGACGAAGTCCACGGTCAGTGGCCCTCCTGCACCCAGGCGTGCTTCGGGTCGAGGTACGGGATCATCTGCCGGCCCTCGCCGGCCATCACCCACAGGTAGTACAGCGAGTAGCCGGGCGCGGCCACGACCGGGTGGTAGCCGGCCTTGATCGCGGCCACGTCACCGTCGCGCACGGTGAAGACCTCCTCGTCCTCCCCGGCGTAACGCAGCTGCACCCCGAAACCCCCGGCCGGGTCGACCTTGAACAGGTAGACCTCTTCGAGCTTGACCTCGGTCGGCGGACGGTGCTCGTCGTGCTTGTGCGGCGGGTAGGACGACCAGTTGCCGGCCGGGTTGACGGTCTCGCCCAGCAGCAGCCGGCCCGCGGCATGTTCCGGGCCGAGGACGGTGCGCACGGTGCGGGCCCAGTTGCCCGCGCCGACGTCGGCGATGCGCTGGTCTTCCGGGGCGATGATCCGGGCCGCGGGCGCCGGGTCGTTGGCGAGCGGGGCGCCGGCCACGGCCAGCTCGACCGGCCCGTCGACGGCAGTGAGCACGGTGCGCGCACCCGGCGGGGCGTAGACGGCGTGCCCCGGTCCGTCGAAGACCGAGGCCCGGCCACCGGCCCGGCCCAGCGGCCGGTCGTCGACGATCACGTCGACCGTTCCGGAGAGCACCATGACGAGCAGCTCCTCGTCGTCGCGGCGCAGGTCGGCCGACTCTCCGTCGGCCAGCTCGGCCACGTCGAGGCTGATGATGTCGGTGTCCTGGCCGACCGAGATGACTGACTGAATCACGTAACGCCTTTCCGGGCGCCGTCGTCGGCGCGACCGTTGATTCGGGCGCGCGCGGGAGGCGGCGCGGTGGAGGCCCGCACGATCAGCTGGGTGCCGAGCGTGCGTTGGGCGCCGCCGGTGTGGCCCAGCGACTTCTTGTCGAGCCAGTCGAGCAGAAGCTCGACGGCCGTGCGCCCGGTGAGCTCCTTGGGGGTGGACACCGTGGTCAGGGCGGGCGTGCACATCGCCGCGAACGGGATGTCGTCGAACCCGACGACGCTCAGCTCGCCGGGGACGGCCACGCCGCGATCGGACAGCCGGTTGAGCACGCCCAGGGCGATGAGGTCGTTGTAGGCGAGCACGGCGGTGACATCGGCGGCCAGCACCAGGTCGGCCGCCTGCATCCCGGCCTCGAAGCGTGGGGCGAACGGGCCGAGTTCGACCAGCTCGACCTCGGCCACGCGGGCGGCGGCCCGCATGCCCCGGCGGCGCTCGCGGTTGGACCACGACGTGCGCGGGCCGTTGAGGTAGGCGACGCGGCGGTGGCCGAGGGCGGCCAGGTGTTCGACGGCCTGGCGCATGCCGTCGGCGCTGTCGATCAGCACCGTGGGCGAGCCGCTGACCTTGCGGTTGACGAAGGTCAGCGACGTCGTCGACAGCACGCCGTTGAGCTGACGGTCGGACATCCGCGAGGAACACAGCACGATGCCGTCGACCTGCTTGGCCATGGCCAGGATCAGGTTGACCTCGAGGTCGGGATCCTCGTCGGTGTCGGCCAGGAAGACGGCGTGGTCGGCCTGCCGGGCCCGGGCCTGGGCGCCCTTGAGCACGGCCGGGAAGAACGGGTTGCCCAGGTCGGGGACGATCAGGCCGATGTTGGCGGTCTTGCCGGTGATCAGCCCGCGGGCGGCCCGGTTGGGGCGGTAGCCGACCTCGTCGGCCACGTGCAGGATGCGCGTGCGGGTTGCGGTGCTGACCATGTCCGGGGCGGTGAAGGCCCGTGAGACGGTCGACACCGACACGCTGCGCCTGCTGCGCGACGTCGTGGATGGTGACCGCCACCGGGGCTCCTCGTAGCTGGGAGCCCTCACTCTGCAACCCTTTGCAGGAATTCGTCAAGGGTTGGATTGGCGCAATTGGGGACGGTACCGACCCTGGCCGGGGGCGGCCGGTGGATCTTCCTGCACCTGATGGGCCATGACTGCCCCAGGCGCAGGAAGATCCACGGGGCGGGACGGTCAGCCGCCGGCAGCGACCTTCCAGAGGTGGCCGTCCGGGTCGCTGAAGTACCCGGCGTAGCCCCAGCCAGCCGCGGCCGCTTGCTTGGCGACGGTGCCGCCCGCGGCCACGGCCTGGGCGATGACCTCGTCCACGACGTCCTTCGAGTCGACGATGTAGTGGAACGAGACGCCGCGGAATCCGGAGCCCTCCGGCGAGACGCCCGCGTCCTGCGCCGCGGCCGCTCGCTCGTAGAGCGCCAGCTTCGAGGATCCCTCGCCCAGGTCGAGCAGGACGAAGTTGGGGAAGTCCTGGTCGATCTTGGCCCCCAGTCCCTCGCCGTAGAACGTCTTGGCCCGGTCCAGATTCTCGACGCCGAGCATGATCGTGGTTACCTGCAGTGACACGACGGTCTCCCTACTGAGTGCGGTGAACGGTTGCACCTCAATGACGGACCGGCGCACGCATAGGTGACCGGCACCCGGTGCGGGCCGGCCGAACTACGCTGCAGGGCGTGGCCGAAACCGACGCGCCGCCCACTGTGCGGCTGAGCTTCACCAAGTGGGGCGGCCACGGGCACTGGACCCGCACGCTGTCCCGGATGGGCGAGGACGAGCACGGCATCTGGCTGGCCGGCCCGACCGGGACGCGGCTGAGCCGGCCCGGCTTCGAGTACGTGGTCCGGTACCCGACCGCCGTCGTCATCCCCCGCGACGAACCGTGGACGGCTGCGTTCAACGCCGGCGCCGACGAGAGCGTCCGCTCACGCTACGACGTCTACGTCGACATCACCACGCCGGCGGTATGGAGCGCCGACGGTAGCGAGGTCACGGCCGTCGACCTGGATCTCGACGTCGTCCGGCACTGGGACGGCACCGTGGCCGTCGACGACGAGGACGAGTTCGCCGAGCACCAGGTCCGGTACGGCTACCCGGCCGACATCATCGCCCTGGCCGAACGCAGTTGCGCCGAACGCCGCACCGCACTGGCAGCCGGGGCGGAGCCGTTCGGGTCGGCGTACCGCCCCTGGCTGGCCCGCGTCCCCGGCTTCACCAGCCACTGAGACGATCAGACGACGGTGTTCTCGTTCGGCACGCAGTGCGTCATGACCAGACCGGTGACGTCGCGCGGGCCGTTCTTGCCGAGGTTGGCCGCGCGCTCCTGCTCGGCCTCGGTCAGCGTCTGCGTCGGCAGCGGCGGCAGGCTGCGGACGTCGTCGGCGCCGATGCCCAGGCCCTCGCCGACGCGGCGGCCGAGCTCGTCCTCGCACATGAACAGGTGCCAGACCATCCGCTCCTGGATCGGGCGGTCGCACTGGCTCAGCGCGCCGACCAGGTTGTCGACCAGGTCGTCCTGCTCCCACGTCTCCGACAGCAGGTAGCGCTGCCCGGCCTGCTGTGTAGTCGTCGGTGCGCTCGATCCGCTTGCGGGTCAGCCGGCCGCTGATCACCGGGCCCTGCTCGTCGTGCGTCGGGGCCTGGCGCCTCGCGCAGCCCGCCGGTGATCGACGGCTCGTAGTTGACGTGCGGGTTCTCGCCGCCGTGCCGTCGACGTAGTACGCCATCTGCCCGTCGCGCTGGTTGGTGCGCGACCGTGGCGTTCTTGGCCGCGTTGACCGGCAGCTGCAGGTAGTTCGGCCCGACGCGGTAGCGCTGGGTGTCGCTGTAGGAGAACGTGCGGCCGACCAGCATCTTGTCGTCGGTGAAGTCCAGGCCGTCGACGAGCACGCCGGTGCCGAACGCGATCTGCTCGTTCTCGGCGAAGAAGTTCTCCGGCGCGCGGTTGAGCACCATCCGGCCGACCGGCTTGAGCGGGAAGTCGTTCTCCGGCCAGGTCTTGGTGTCGTCGAGCGGGTCGAAGTCCAGCTCGGGGTGGTCGTGGTCGTCCATCAGCTGCACGTGCAGCTCCCACTCCGGGTAGTCGCCGCGCTCGATCGCCGTCGTAGAGGTCCTTGGTGTGGTAGCCGAGCTCGCTGGCCTGGATCTCGGCCGCCTGGTCCGCGGTCAGCGACTTGACGCCCTGCTTGGGGATCCAGTGGTACTTGACCAGCTTGGTCTCGCCCTGCGGCGTTGACCCACTTGTAGGTGTTGACGCCGAAGCCCTGCATGGTGCGGTAGCGACGCCGGGATGCCGCGCGGGCTGAACACCATCGTGACCATGTGCATCGACTCCGGGGTCTGGCTGATGAAGTCGAACACCCGGTTGGCGACCTGCCGCTCGAACGTCGACCGGGTCGGGCTTCTGCGAGTGGATGAAGTCGGGGAACTTGATCGCGTCGCGGATGAAGAACACGGCCGAGGTTGTTGCCGACGAGGTCCCAGTTGCCGTCCTCGGTGTAGAACTTCACGGCGAAGCCGCGCGGGTCGCGCACCAGCTTCGGAGGAGTCGCGGCCGCCGGCCACGGTCGAGAAGCGGATGGCCAGCTCGGTGCGCTTGCCCTTCTCCTGGAACAGCTTCGCGCGGGTGTAGCGCCGAGATCGGCTCGTCGCCCAACGCTGCCGTAGGCCTCGAAGTAGCCGAACGCGGTGGTGCCGCGGGCGTGCACGACCCGCTCCGGGATCCGCTCGCGGTCGAAGTGGCTGATCTTCTCGAGGAACTGGTAGTTCTCCAGCGTGGCCGGACCGCGGGCGCCGACCGTGCGCTGGTTCTGGTTGTCGTAGACGGGGTGGCCCTGCCGGTTGGTCAGCACCGGGCGCTCGTCGTCCGGTCGGCTGCCCTGCGACGCAACATCAGTCATCAGATCTCCTTCGTCAGGTGTGCGGGTTGGCGGTCAGTCAGCTCGCACCGGTCCAGCCTTGTCGGTTGATTGGACTGAGTCAAACTTGGGTGCTGCGGCTCTATAGTTCGGGGATGCCGGAGCCGCTGACCGCCGCCGAGCTGGACTTCCTGCACAGCCTGCTCGACCTGGCCCGCGACGGCGCGACCGAGCAACTCGTGGCCGCGATCGAGGCTGGTGTGCCCGTCGACCTCACCAGCGCCTCCGGTGATTCGCTGCTGATCCTGGCCGCCTACCACGACCATCCCGAGACGGTGCGGGCCCTGCTCGACCACGGGGCCGACCCGGGGCGGGTCAACGACCGGGCCCAAACCGCGCTCGGCGCAGCCGTGTTCCGCCGCTCGACCGAGAGCGTGCAGGCCCTGCTCGCGGCCGGCGCCGATCCGGACGGCGGCGGGCGCACGGCCACCGAGATCGCCGCCTTCTTCGAGCTGCCCGAGATGGCCGCCCTGTTGCGCGGCGAGGCCGGACCACCTGGCGAGTGACCGGCCCCGCGATCGTCAGCCCAGGAAGCCGAGCACGAACAGCACACCGACGCCGAGTACGCCCACGCCGCCCAGCCAGCGCAGCCAGCCCTCTTCGGGTTCCTCACCGTCGCGCCCGAACACGCTGAGCAGGGACAGCGCCAGGCTGGCGGCGGCCAGCAGGACGAACGCATTGAGCGCGGCGTCGGCCGAGTGCTCGACCAGGCGCAGGACGAGGGTGCCCAATGCGGTGCCGACGAAAAGCATGACGACGGTCTTCACGATGCCGCGCGGCAGCCAGCGGTACAGCCGCGGGAAGTTGGCGAACTTCTCTTCGTAGACGGACAGCACCTGCGCAGCCAGGAAGAGCAGGCCCGTCGCCCAGAGCTGCCAATGGTTGCCGGTGAAGGCGATGGCGACGTAGCCGAAGATGGCCGTCCGCAGGCCCGCGGCAGCGATGCGCTGCGCGACGCCCGAGAACGGCACCGCGGCCGGCTGCACCTGGACGAGTCGTCCGGGATACCAGCGGCCGGCGGCGCCCTCGAGCGCCATCCGCAGCACGCTCGCACCGAGCACGATGAAGGCGATCAACGTCGCGTCGCGGGCGATCGCCAGCGGTTGCTGGGCCAACCCGGGCAGCGCGCCGATCATCTTCTGGATGGCCCAGAACCCGATGAGCGAGGCGATGACGAAATCGCCCAGGCGCTGCCGGCGATCCACCACGGTCTGGCCGTACCGCCGGCGCAGCGGTCGGGCCGCGCCCGCGACGAGCGGCACGGCGAACCACACGACGCCCAGCCCGAGCATCGTGCGGACGCCGGCCGCGGAGCTGAACCCGCCCGCGACGCCGACCCCGACGACGAAGCCGGCCGCCCCGACGAAGCCGGCGAACGCGTCGAACACGCCGAGCACGGCCAGCGCGGTCAGTAGTCCGATCGTCGGCGGCAGGGCGTGACCGTGGGTGTTCAGGGCGGCCAGCACACCGAGCACGACGCCGACCACCGGCAACAGCAGCGAGGCCGACCCGAGCATCGCCCGCAGATAGGAGCTGTCGATCAGTACGCGGGCCAGCAGCGGCGACAGCGCGCCGGTCCGGACGGGCAGTGCGAGCGACGCCCTGTCCATGCGGGTGGTGCCCGGCCAGCGCCAGGACCGCGAATCGTCCCCGGCCGAACCGCTGCCGCCCGTGCTCTTGACCTTCTTCACCTTGGCGCCTGCGGCGTTGCCGCCGCGTGCATGCCCGGGACGACCCGCGGCGACTGCGCCTCCGGATCCCGCGGCCGCGATTCCGGGCAGGGTCAGGCCGGCGATGCCGCGCAGCATTCCGCCGCCGCCGGCCACGGTCAGGATGGTGAACGCGGCCACCTCGAGATGGACGGCGGCCTTGGGCGTGAACAGCGCCGCTGCCGTGACGACGATCGGCGGTGTCGACGATTTCGCTTTGTCGACGAGGGGCGCGGCCGGTGCCGGTGCCGGTACGGAGCTGGGACGGGGTAGGAGCGTCGGCTTCGGCGTCGGACGGGCAGGGGCGGACGGGCTCGGCGTTGCCGGCGGCGGCACGAACGGAACGATCACGGCAGGCGATGACGACGGCGCGGACGGTTCGGCCGAGGTCGGCGCCGGCGTTGACGACGGGCTCGGCTCGGGGACGGCCACGCTCACGGCCAGCGTCCCGGTCGTTCCGGGCGTGCACACGCCGCTGCCGGGCGCCTGCTCCTGGCAGGCGCCGAACCGGCTGTCGGCCGCTGCGTCGGCGGGCACGGTCGTGACCGTGTCGAAGGACGGCAGGTCCGGGACGGACGTCGGCGTTCCCGCGGCAAACGCTCCGTTCCAGCCGAACAAGGGCGTTCGTCCGGCCTGCAGACCGGCAACGGTGATCGTGATCGAGTCGCCGCGCCGGACCGGTTCCGCCGCGGTCGTCGACAGGACCGGGCCGACCTGAACCGTCAGCGGGGCCGTACACGTCCCCGGTAGCACTGGACATCCGGTTACGTCGTGCGGGCCCGGCGCGAGGGAAAGCGGGACGGAGACCGGCTGGAAGAAGAAGCTGCCGCCGCCATCGGCGGTCGTGGGCGGGTCGCCCGACGGCAGTTGGGCGCTGTCCCACGTGAAGGTGACGGCCGCACCGGTCTCGAACCCGGCACCATTGAGCAGCACCTGGGCGCCGGCGAGCGCGAGGGTTCCTGGGTAGGACTGGACGACGGTGGGCGGCGGGATGGCCGACGAGGGCCCCGTCGTGGCGCACCACAGGCCCAGCATCGCTATGGCCAACACGGCGAACCGTGTCAGCCGACCGCGTACCGCCCCCGACTCCGCGGACGCACGGAGCGCGGCCACTGAAGAAGTATCACACGGAATTAACGGAGCGTGATCATGAAGGTTGGCCCGGGCGCACCGACGAGCCCGGACAGCCGCGGCTCAGCTCAGGAAGGCGAGCACGAACAGCACACCCACCCCGAGCACGCCCGCGCCGGCCAGCCACCGGCCCCAGCCCTCGTCCGATTCGCGGCCTTCGCGGCTGAACACGCTCAGCACCGACAGGGCCAGGCTGGCCGCGGCCAACAGGACGAGTGCGTTGAGCGCGGCCTGGCCCGAGTGCGGCTCGGGTCGCAGCGCGAGTGCGCCGAGCGCCGTGCCGACCAGGACCATGGCGACCGTCGTCACGATGCGCGGCAACCACCGGTGCATCCACTCGGAGCTGGGCAGCTTGTCGGCGTAGCTCCCCAGCACCTGGGCGGCGAGGAACAGCACGCCGGCCGCCCACAGCTGCCAGTGGTTGCCGGTGAAGGCGAACGCGACGAAGACCAGGACGGCCGTGCGCAGTGCGGCGGCGACCAGGCGCTGACCCACGCCGGGGACCGGCACCGCGCTCGGCTGCACCTGGGCCAACCGGGCCGGATACCAGCGCCCGGCTGCGCCTTCGAGGGCCAGGCGCAGCACGCTGGCGCCGAGCACCACCAGCGCGATCGCCGTCGCGTCGCGGGCCACGGGCAGCTGCCGCTCGGCCAGGCCCGGTAGCGCACTGATCATCTTCTGGACGACCCAGAAGCCGATGAGCGCGGCGATCACGAAATCACCCAGTCGTTGGCGCCGGCGGGCGCTGGTGTCGGCCGGCAGCCGCCGCAGCGGCCGGGCCGCCCCGGCGACGAGCGGGACGGCGAACCAGACGACGGCCAGCCCGAGCATGGTGCGCGCGGCCGCGGCCGAATCGACCCCGCCCGACGCGATCACCCCGACCACGAACACCGCCGCGCCCAGGAAGCCCGCGAACGCGTCCAGGACGCCGAGTACGGCCAGTGCGGTGAGCAACCCGACCGTCGGCGGCAGCGCGTGCCCGTGGGTGGTGCCGGTCGCGAGTACGCCGAGCACGACGCCCAGCGCCGGGAACAGCAGGGCGACCGAGCCGAGCATGGCCCGCAGGTATGAACTGTCGATCAGCACCCGGGCCAGCAGTGGCGACAGCCGGCCGACCCGGATCGGTAGCAGCAGCGAGATGCGGTCCAGCCGCGCGGTGCCCGGCCAGCGCCACGACCACGACCGGGGCCGGGCCGATCCAGGACCGCCGCCGCCCAGCGGCGTCGCGACCGGCGCGCCGGTCAGACCGGGCACGGCCAGTCCGGCGATGCCGCGCAGCATCCCGCCGGCCACCAGGGTGAGCAGCACGAACCCGGCTACCAGGAGGTGCACGGTCGCGGTCGGGCTCAGCAGCGCTGCGGCCGGGCTCGCCGCGATCGGCCGGGCCGTCGTCGGCAGCCGGGGCGCGGGCGCGGCAGCGATCACCGACCCACCCATCGAGCGGTGGGGCGCCAGGCCGGCCGACGAGCGGTGGCGAGGCTTCGCGTGGCGCATCGACGAATGCTTCGGATGTCCGGACGTCGGCGCGCTGGCCGAGCCGTCCGTGGTCGACGGCGCTCCGGCGGTCGACCCGGTCGTGCCCGGCGGCGGGGACGAGGCCGGGGGCCGCGGCGCGGTGCCGGTCACGGCGATGGCCAGCTTCCCGTCCGTGCCGTCCGCGCACACGCCGGAGCCGGGGGCCTGCTGGTCCTCCTGGCACACCCCGAAGACGCTGTCGGCCGGCGCGTCCGCGGGCACGGTGGTCACGATGTCGAAGGACGGCGTGTCCGGGACGGCGGGCGGGTCGCCGGGGGCAAAGGCGCCGTTCCAGCCGTAGAGCGGAGTTCGGTTGGCCTGCAGACCTTGGACGGTGATCGTGATCGGCTGACCGCGCTGGGCCTCCTGGCCGGGCGGAGTCGACACCACCGGGCCGATCTGCACCGTGAACGGGGGCGAACAGGTCGGCGCCGGTGAGCAGGCCTCGAGCTGGTGCGGCCCGGGTTGCAGGGTGAGCGGGACGGTGAGGTCCTGGCCGGTGAGGTTGCCGGACGAGTCGGCGGTGGAGGCGGGATCTCCCGAGGCGACGTCGTCCCAGGTGAACGTCACCGCCGCGCCGGCGGCGAACCCGGTCGCGTCGACGAACACGGTGGTGCCGGCCAGCGCGGGTCCGGCCGGATTCACTGCGGTGATGGTGGGCGTTCCGTCTGCCCCGGCCGGGCCGGCGGTCGCCGCCCACAGGACCAGGATCGTTCCGGTCAACACGGTGAAACCTACGAGTCGGCCGCGAACCTTCGTCGACTTCGCGGGCCTATGAGGCACGAGCACCGGAGGAGTATCACACGAATTGGGACAATACGAGCACGGGGGGCACTTCGTTAAATTCAGGTGACCGCGACAATGCGGGCCGAGGCCACGCGGCTGTTGTCGATCGTGACGAGACCCATGGTTCCCTGGGGTTGCCGGCGGCGGTCCGTGGGCGAGCCCGGATTGAACATCCGCTGGCCGTCGTGGACCTCGTTGAGCGGGATGTGCGAGTGCCCGAACACGACCAGGGCCGCGTCGGGGAACATCCGGCGCAGCCGGACCGCCCGGCCCGCGGCCGCACCACTGTCGTGGATCATCGCCACGGCGACGCCGCCGAGATCGAGGTGGGCGATGTCCGGGGCGCCCCAGGCCGCGACGTCCGGGCCGTCGTTGTTGCCGCGTACGGCGTGCACCGGCGCCCAGGCCGAGAGCTCGTCGAGGACGTCAGGCGTGCACACGTCACCGGCATGCAGGATCACGTCGACGCCGGCCAGGTTGGCCGCGACGGCCGGCGGGCACGCCTTCCAGAAACGCGGCGCGTGGGTATCGGACAGCACGGCGACTCGCATGACGCCAGTGTGCCCGGTCCCCCAGCCTGGCCGCTGCGTGGTCAGCGGGCGTAGCGCAGGGTCACGATCTGGAACGGGCGCAGGTCGAGCGTGACCGCGCCGTCGTCCGCCGCGACGGCGGCCTCCTCGCGGGCCCGTTCGAGCAGATCGACTGCGTGCGCACCCTGGTGCTCGAATCCGGTGCCGACGCGGGCCTTGGCTCGTCCGCCGAGGGCCTCGTACAGCCGCACCACGACGTCCCCGGATTCGTCGTCGGCCAGTTTCACCGACTCGACGACCACGCCGTCGTTGTCGACGGTGATCAGCGGCTCGACGCCCACGCCCGAACCACGCGTCTCGCGCAGGGGCAGGTTGAGCGCATAGCCCTCGCGCACGGCGGCGCGGATGTCCGCGCCCGGCACGAGCGAGTAGCGCAGCCGGTGCGCACCCTGGTCGGCCACCGGGTCGGGCGACCGGGGCGCGCGCAGCAACGACAGCCGCACCATCGTCGTGCTGCCCCCGCCGTCGCGCGGGCGGCGGGTGACGTCGTGCCCGTACGTCGAGTCGTTGACGACGGCCACGCCGTAGCCGGGCTCGCCCACGTGCACCCACCGATGCGCGCAGATCTCGAACTTGGCCGCGTCCCAACTGGTGTTGCTGTGCGTCGGCCGGTACACGTGCCCGAACTGGATCTCGGCCGCCGACCGTTCAGTGGTCACGTCGAGGTCGAAGCCGGCCTTGAGCAGCTTCTCCGACTCGTGCCAGTCGATGTCGGTCTCGACGTCGACGCGCTTGTGCGCGACCGGCAGCGTCAACGTCTGGGTGATCGTCGAGTCGCCGAACCGCCGCACCACCCGCACCGCGTCTGTCGACCACGTCGACCGATTCGACGTCGACGAGATCCGTATGGGTGTTGCGGTAGTACTTGTCGATGTCCCAGGCGTCGAAGAGCACGGGCGTGTCCGGGTGCAGTTGCAGCAGGTTGCCGACGCTGCCCGGTGCGAGCACCTCGCGGTCGGCCGCGAGGTCGTGGACGGACGTGATCAGGCCGCGATCATCGACGCGCACCCGCAGCAGTTCGTTGTCGAGCAGCCAGCCGTCGCCGTCGCGCACCGGTTCCACGTGGAACGATCCGGGCACCGTGGCCGCGCCGAGCGCCGGCACTCCGTCGCGGGCATGCGGGGCGGCGTTGAACACCACCGCGTCGTCGCCGGCGCCGGACAACGCCTGCTGGGCCGACGCGATCAGCGTGTGCAGTTCGTCCGCGACGGCCGCGTAGTTGGCCCCGGCTTCGCGGTGCACCCAGTGGATCGACGAGCCGGGCAGGATGTCATGGAACTGCTGCAGCAGCACGAGTTTCCAGATCCGGTCCAGGGCCGCGTACGGATAGTCGGCACCCGTGCGGACGGTCGCGGTCGCGCACCACAGTTCGGCCTCGCGCAGCAGGTGCTCGCTGCGCCGGTTGCCCTGCTTGGTGCGAGCCTGCGAGGTGTACGTGCCGCGGTGCATCTCCAGGTACAGCTCGCCGACCCACACCGGCGCGTCCGCGTACTCGGCCGCGGCCCGCGCGAAGAAGTCGGCCGGGGCCTCGATCCGCACCCGCGCCGAACCGTCCAGATCACGCAGCCGGGCCGCGCGGGCCAGCATCTCGCGGGTCGGCCCACCGCCGCCGTCGCCCCAGCCGAACGGCAGCAGCGACGAGTTGGCCGCGCCCTTGTCGGAGAAGTTGCGCGCCGCGTGCGCGACCTCGGCGCCGGACACCTCGGAGCCGTACGTGTCCGCGGGCGGGAAGTGCGTGAAGATCGCGGGTGCCGTCCAGGCCCTCCCACCGGAACGAGTGGTGCGGGAACCGGTTCGTCTTGTTCCACGAGATCTTCTGGGTCAGGAACCAGGTCGACCCGGACAGCGCGATGAGCTGCGGCAGCGCGGCCGAGTAGCCGAACGAGTCGGGCAGCCACACCTCCCTGGTCTCGATGCCGAACTCGTCGAGGAAGAACCGCTTGCCGTGACTGAACTGCCGGGCCAGAGCCTCGCCGCCGGGCATGTTCGTGTCCGACTCCACCCACATCCCGCCGACCGGAACGAAGCGCCCCGCCCGCACCCACTCGACGACCTTCGCGTACACCTCGGGCCGCTGCTCCTTGATCCACGCGAACTGCTGGGCCGAGGACATCGCGTAGACGAGTTCGGGATGCTCGGCCATGAGCGCGGTGACGTTCGAGGTCGTGCGGGCGACCTTGCGCACGGCCTCGCGCACCGGCCACAGCCAGGCCGAGTCGATGTGCGCATGCCCGACCGCGCTGATCCGGTGGGCGCTGGCCCGGGCCGGCGCGGCCAGCACGTCGACGAGCTCGGCCCGGGACGCCGCGGCCGTCGCGGCGATCGCGGCCGGGTCCAGCCGGTCCAGAGCCCGATCGAGCGCGCGCAGCAGCTGCCAGCGCCGGGCGTCACTCAATTCCAGTTCGGCTTCGAGCTGGCCCAGCACCTCGAGATCCTGCTGCAGTTGCCAGACCTCGGTCTCGAACACGGCCAGCTCGGCCCGCTCGACCCGGTACCGGGGCTCGGTGCCGGCGGTCTCGGGATCACCGAGCGGGGACGGCCGGAAGTCGAACCCGCCCCCGCCGAGCAGCAGCGGGTTGGCCGCGGCCTCGACGTAGACGTCGACCGTTCTCGCCACCGGTGACCGGGGCGCCGACCCGGATCCACTGGCTGCGCGGGTTGAGTCCCTTCACCGGTTGGCCGGCCGGGTCGTACACCAGCCCTTCGACGTGGAAGCCCGTGCGCAGCACGTCGAAACCCAGATCGAGCCGCACCTCGACCGTGCGCCCGGCCCACGCCTGCGGGACGGTGCCCCGCACCCGGAACCAGGTCGTGCCCCACGGCGGGCCCCACCGGTCGCCGACCGATACCGGCGTGTACTCCGCGGCCAGGCCGTCGGCCACCGGCACCGGCTCGCCCGGCACGTCCCACCGGGCCAGCTCGACCGGCACCCGCTCGGAGTACACCGCGTCCTCGACCCGCTGCAGCGTGCGGGCCAGCCGTCCTTCGATGAGCAGATGGTCGTCGTGCATGCGGCGATCTCCTTCAGGCTCCTTCAGGCGGCGATGGACACGACGGTGCGGTCGTCGAGTTCGATCAGGTGCGGCTCCGGGTGGCCGCTGAACCGGGCCAGTTCGCCCCGCACCGGCGTGCGCCGGCCGTCCGGGCAGACCAGCATCGCACCGTCGGCATCGACCGCGACCAGTTCGTCGCCCACCCGCAGCAGCACGGGCGCGTCGTAGCCGGCACTGATCGCGGTCCGCCCCGCGGCCAGCCCGCCGAGCACGTCGCCGTCGGCGCACGCGACCCAGGTCGTCGGCGTGCCCGGCGCGGCGTCGTCGCCGGGCCGGTGCCAGTCGCTGCCCCCGATCGGGATGGGATGGCCGGCGGCCAGCCACCAGGCCAGCGGCCCGCCGTCCTGGCGGTCGGACCAGGACGAGTGCCAGATCTCGGCCAGCGGCGGCCGGACGCGGAGCGGGTGCCGCCACGAGCAGTCCCCGCGGGAGGGGTGATTTATCGACAGCAGCCCACCGCGTCGCGCGACTTCGTCCACCCAGGAGTCGGCCGGTTCGCGGAAGTCCACCCAGCCGATGTCGCCGAACGCGTTCGCATGCCCGTCGGCCGTGGTCACCTCCTGCCCCGGCACCAGATCGATGCCACAACGGACGCTCACCGATGGCAGGTACTCGTGATGGCTCACCGTGTTGTGGTCGGTGACGGCCAGGAAGTCCAGGCCGTTGCCCACCGCCAGCGCGGCCAGCTCGTCGATCGAGAGAACGCCGTCGGAGTGCACGGTGTGGGCGTGCAGGTCGCCGGCCCGCCAGCTCAACCCGTCGACACTCGGCAACTCCCGCCGCGGCCGTCGCTCGGGCACGGCGACCGGCAACGGCGACGCCACGTCTACCGCCTCGGACAGCGCGTCCACCCGGTACTCGACGCCGGCCGACGCGAGGCGGTGCAGGCCGATCACCACCTGCCATGCCCCGGCGGGCAGCCCGCGGTCGACGTAGCCGGGCGTGGCCGAGGCCGGCCCGATCAGCACGTGATCGCGCGCCCCGCCCGACCAGCCCCGCCAGCCGTCCGGATCGATGAGGCCGAGGTCGAGCACCCCGGCCGCGCGGTCGTAGGCCAGCTCGATACGCACTCCCGGACAGTCGGGGCCGACCTCGAACGGCAGGTAGTGCCAGACCGACTCGGCCCGGTCATCCGGCGTCCACCGTCCGTCGAAGGCGGCCAGCGAAGTCACGAACCGATCAGCTCGCCGTCGTCGCCGCGATAGAGCAGGGCGCGGCCCGGGGCCGGCGTGAGCCAGACGGTGCTGCCCAGTTCCGGCTCGTCGGCCTCGGGCACGACCGAGCGCACCGACTGCTCGCCGGCATCGACCGCGATGAGCACATTGACCCCGAGGTTCTCGACCGTGGCCACGGTGCCCTCGATGGCATCCGGCGACCGGGTGGCCGAGTAGGACAGGTACTCCGGCCGCAGCCCGTAGACGACCTTGTCACC
Organism: uncultured Actinomycetota bacterium; assembly: GCA_963713245.1. GTDB lineage: Bacteria > Actinomycetota > Actinomycetes > Mycobacteriales > Jatrophihabitantaceae > CAVQKZ01. The sequence continues at coordinate 1,204,502 of CAVQKZ010000001.1, read as the reverse complement.
GTCGGCCACGCCGGCGAACTCCGGCGGCACCGGCACGCTGACGCCGCCGAGGTCGAGCCGTCCCGAAAGCACCTGGGCGTCGAGCAGGTTCATCGGCGTCGCCCCGATGAAGTTGGCCACGAACGTGTTGGCCGGACGCTGGAACACCTCGCGGGGCGTGCCGATCTGGCGGATCCGGCCGGAGTCCATCACCGCCATCCGGTCGGCCATGGCCAACGCCTCGGCCTGGTCGTGGGTCACGAACACCGTGGTCACGCCAAGCGACTGCTGCAGCTTCTTCAGGAACGTCCGGGCCTCGAGCCGCAGCCGGGCGTCCAGGTTGGACAACGGCTCGTCGAACAGGAACACCTTCGGATGGCAGGCGATGGCCCGGGCCAGGGCCACCCGCTGCTGCTGCCCGCCCGAGAGCTGCGACGGCCGGCGCTGCATGAGCGTGCCCAGGCTCAGCCCGTCGGCGGTCTCGGTCGCCCGGGACACCCGCTCGGCCTTGCGGACGCGCTGGATGCGCAGCGGGTAGGCGATGTTGTCGGTGACGGTCATGTGCGGGAACAGCGCGTAGTCCTGGAAGACCATGGCGATGTCGCGATCGCCCGGCGGCAGCGCCGTGACGTCTTCGCCGCCGATCGTGATCGTCCCCTCCGTCGCCGTCTCCAACCCGGCCAGCGTGCGCAGCAGCGTCGTCTTGCCACACCCGGACGGCCCGAGCAGGGCGAAGAACTCGCCGTCGCCGATGTTGCAGGTCGACGCCGTCGACGGCCCGCACGCCGTTCGGGTACTGCTTGACCAGGCCGTTCAGTTCGACTGCTGCCATCAGCCCTTGATGCCCCCTTGGAAGGCGAATCCGTAGCGCCGGTTGACGAACAGATAGAGCACCACGACCGGCACCGAGTACACGAGCGCGAACGTCGAGATCAGCGCGAAGTTCGGCTGCCCGCCGGCGTCGTAGAACGTGTACATGACGACCGCCGCGGGCTGCTTGTCCGGGCTGCTGAGCAGGATGTACGGGACGAGGAAGTTGCCCCACACCTGCACGAGCGCCCATACCCCGACGGTGGCCAGCCCGGGCCGGATCAGCGGCAGCACGATGTGGCGCAGGATCTGCCCGGGCGAGGCCCCGAACACCCGGGCCGACTCCTCGTAGGAGCGCGGGATGGAGTCGACGAAGTCCTTGAGCATGAACACCGCGGCCGGCAGCAGTCCCCCGGTGAGCACCAGGATCACGCCGGTCTGCCGGTCGAGCAGGTCGAGCTGGTACAGCATCAGGAAGATCGGCACCATGGCCGCGGTGCCGGTGACGATGGACGACAGCAGCAACAGCGCGTACAGCAACTGGTCGCGCCCCGGGATGCGCACCCGGCTGAGCGCGTAGGACGCGAGCGCGGCCAGCACGATGACCACGATGGCCGAGCCGCCGGCCAGGTAGATCGAGTTGCGCAGCGACGGCCAGGTCTGCGGGTTGTCGAACAGCTTGCGGAAGTTCTGCAGCGACAGGCCCGACAGCGTAGCCCGGTAGGACGGGTTGTTCGACAGCGGCGTGAGCACCAACCACAGCAGCGGCAGGGCGAAGAACACGGTGAGCAGGCAGACGCCCACGTACAGCCCGATCCGCCCGATCACGCGGCGGGCGACGACCCGGCCGGGCACGGTGCGCACGACGGTGGCGGTCATGTGCTGACCGCCGCTTCGGCCCGGGCGGCCTTGCGCTCGGCCCGGCGCAGTGCCGACTCGTCGTCCCCGCCGCGCAACAGCCGGATGTAGAAGACGGCGATGACCAGGTTGGCCAGCAACAGCAGCAGCGAGATGGCCGAGCCGTAGCCGAGGTGCCCACCCAGGATCGCCGTTTGGTAGATGTAGACCGGCAGCGTCTCGGATCTTGTGGTTCGGCCCGCCGCCGGTGAGCAGGTAGGGCGTGAAGTCGTTGAACGTCCACAGCGTGATCAGCAGCGTGTTGGTCAGCACGTGCCGACGCACGGTCGGCAGCACGATGTCGCGCAGTTGCTGCCACTGGCTCGCGCCGGCCATCCGGGCCACTTCGAGTTGCGACGTGGGCACGGTGTTGAGCGCGGCCGCGTAGAGCAGCATCGAGAACGCGGCCCCGCGCCAGATGTTGAAGATGATGATGACCGCCATCGGGTGGTCGATCGTCCAGGCCGTCCCGGTGGTGTGCAGGATGACGTTCAACGTGCCGTTCTGCCGGTCGAGCAACGCCTGCCACAGGAACGCGACCACCGAGCCGGGCAGGATCCAGGCCAGCAGCACCAGCACGTTGAGCGTGCTGCGGACGACCGCGCGGGGCGGTGCGGAAGTACCAGGCGAACAGGAAGCCGAGCACGTTCTGCCCGAGGACGGCCGAGAACCCGACGTAGAGCAGGGTCAGGTACAGCGCCTTGGTGAAGACCGGGTCGCTCAGCGCGTCGCTGTAGTTGCGGGCGCCGACGAAAGTCGGCGTCTGGGCCGTCGGCCCGGTCAGGGTGTAGTCGAGCAGGCCGAGGTAGAGCGTCCACAGCGCCGGGAAGACCAGGAAGACCGCGACGACGACGAGCGCGGGCGCGACGAACACGCTGGCCCGGCCGCGGCCGAGCCCGGCGACGTCCGGGTCATGACGCCGACCCGTCCCGACGTCGGCGGCGCCGGGCACGACCGACGCCGTCGGCTCGGCCTCAGCCGGTTTCGACGTGAGCGCCACCGACGGCCTTCTGCAGACTGGACTGGTAGGTCTTGGCCGCGCTCGCGGCGCTCTTGCCGCCGACGACGTCGGCCGTGGCCTGCTGGATCGCGACCGACACGGCGTTGTAGTTCGCGTCCGACGGCCGGAAGCTGGTGATGGGCAGGATCGTCTTGGCGATGAACGACAGCAGCGGGTCGTTGGCCAGCGTGGCCGAGTTGACGTCGTCGCGGGGCGAGATGCGCACCTCCGCCTTGGACAGCGCGGTCTGCGGCCGAGGCCGAGACGATGTAGTTCATCAGCTCCCAGGCCTGCTGCGGGTACTTGGTCTGGGGGTTGAGCATCCAGCCGCCACCGCCGGAGCCGCTGACGAAGTCCTGGCCGTTGACGCCCGCGCCCGGCTTCTCGGCCGGGATCTTGGCGTAGCCGACGACGCTGTTGCGGTCGGGCATCGCGGTGGTGTTGCAGACCTTCTTGTCCGGGCAGACGATCGAGCGCCAGAAGTAGTCGCTCTCGAGCAGGATGCCGATCTTGCCCTTGCTGAAGTCGGCGAACGACTCGTCGCGGCCGGTGGCGTCCTGCTGCAGGTTGGCATCGCCCAGGCCGCCGCCGTAGATCTGCTTGTAGAAGTTCAGCACCGCGGTGACGCCGGTGGTCGCGCCCTGCCACTTGCCGCTGGCCGGGTCGTAGAGCGGCTTGCCGGTGCCGGCCAGCAGCGGCAGGAAGCCCTGCGCGGTGGTGGCCTCGCCCATCGGCGTGCCGGCGTCGATCTGGATCGGGTCGACGCCCGAGATCTTCTTGAGCTTGCGCGCCGGCGCTGAGGATGTCGGCCCACGACGTCGGCTGCCAGTCGGCCGGCAGCCCGGCCTGGGCGAACAGCTTCTTGTTGAAGTAGAGGACGCGCCCGTCCGTGCCGTTCGGGATGCCGTAGAGCTTGCCCTGGTAGGTCATGTTCTGCTGCACGGTCTTGGAGATCTGCGACCAGCCGTCCCAGTTGGCCTCGTTCGGCCCGACGACCTGGTCGAGCGGCTTGACGTAGCCGGCGCTGGCCATCTCGCCCAGCCAGATGCCGTCGGCCGCGAACACGTCGGGGGCGTTGCCGCTCTTCAGGTTCAGCTCGAGCTTCGTGCGGTAGGGCTCGTCGTCGACGCCCGAGCCGTTGAACTTGACGCTGGCGCTCACGCCCTTGGCCTTCTCCATCGCCTGGTAGCCGGGGATGACCACGTTGGTGATCCAGTCGGCCTCGGCGGCGTTCTTGCCGCCGGCGATGTCGTTGGCGCCGATGGTCAGCGAGACGCTCTTGGCCTGCGCGTTCTTGGTCGGGTTGCTCTTCGTCTTCTTGCCCGTCACGCAGCCGGCCAGCAGGGCCAGGATCGCGACGAAGCAGACGGCAGCGGTGACCCGCCGGGACTTGCGCATGAGACCAACCTCCGTGGCACGACGGTGTGCCCGCTGACCCGACAGGCCGACCGGACGCGGCATTTGCCGCGGAACCCACCATTGCATGTTGTCTAGACAAAATCCACGCTGACAAACGTGAGGGTATGTCACCCGACCTGACATTGGCTTGACAGGAGGAAGCTTCCTTGGAAGACTTCTGTTCGCATCAGCGTGGTCGGGTACGGGGGTCCCGGCCGGTAGCTGAGTAGCGACCGGCTCCGTATCCGCGATATCGGCGGGACGGAGCCGCTCGCGTCTGCGGGGTCAGGAGCCGATGCTGGGCACCGTCCCGGGATCGTCGTCGCGGTTCATGGCGATGCCGTGGCGCAGCGTGAGCATGGTCAGGCTGGCCTGCACCTGGGCGCGGTTGGTCTGGCGGCGGATCGACAGCGGCAGCCGGCCCCACACGGCATCGACGATCTCGTCCACGGTGACGGTGTCGGCCGGCTCGGTGCGCTCACGCGTGTCCCGGTCGTGCCGGGTGAGCGCGTCCTCGATCCAGCCGCGCAGTTCGCGTCGTTCCACGCCCCAAGTCTGCCCCCTCGGCCTGCAAGTCGGTGAACGATTTGGCACCTACCAGCCGTGGCCACGATGCCTGGGGGCTTGCCGATCAGTGCGCGCAGCGCACCACCTCGGCGCGTCCTGTGCCCAGGCCAGCTGGCCCGACCCTGCCAACCGGAGGCGACAACGATGAGCCCCTATGCACCCGACTTTGCCGCCTTGCTGAGCGAGAGCGGCGGGCGGAACGACCTCGGGCACGTGGGCGACGGATGGACGGCAACCGTACGGGTCGTCAACGGTGCCGATCTGCTGCTGCCGACCGGTCGGCTGGTGGCGTGCGAGCCGACGAGCCACCTCGGTGATGTAGCGGACGAGCTGGCATTCAGCCAGCGCGTCGAGCCCGGCAGCTACCGGGTCGAGCTGCTCGTGGCCGACATTGTCGATGCCGCGGGGAATGCGGTCGACACTGTGAACGCCGCCGCCCGGCTCGTCGTCCGGGACGAACCCGTCACCACCTGGCGAATGGCGACGCAGGACGGCCAGGACGAAGCAGACCTGGCCGAAGACTCGTTTTACGGCTATCCGGTTGACGGCGGGATGGGTGGGTTCGCCTCACCCGAGGCTCTGGTCGCGGCGGGGGCCATGGCTGGTGACGACGACAGCCCACTCGTCCCATTCGTTGCCGGACCGAATCTGACGGCCGAGGTCGTCGATGGACTGAACAAGGTCGCGGCCGAACTGCGCGAGGACGACGGGTCGATGGACCCCGGGCGGGCCCGGTCCCTACGCATGGTGCTCGCCGCGTACCGCGAGACGCAGCGGCTGAATTCGCCAGCCTCCTCGGCAGAGGTGGGCATGTATACCGACCAGGCGACCGGCACGAACATCGCGTCGTTCCAGTCCGGCCACGGGGACGGCCACTACGGCACCTGGGTCGGTTACACGTCTGCCGGCGCCGTCGCATGCTTCCTGACCGATTTCATGGTCATGGCCGACTAGATGACGCGCGGGCCCCTCTACGCGTAGCGAGCCGTGGTAGCGGACGATAGGGAGAAGTGTTGCCCCGCCGCATTGGAGGCCCAGGCCGTGGAACCCCATCCGACCAAGAAGCAAGTAATCGACCTCATGCGGCGGCTCGGGCTGCACGACCGCATTCCCGAAGCGGAGCACGTACTGCCGGACGTGGTCGATCTGCACCGCGACGAGCAGATCCTGGCCCATCTCGGCCTGGGCATCGACGAGGCCAACAACCGCCTCGGCAGCAGCCCGTGATCGTAGCGAATCAATGCCGCCCGGCGGCGTCGTCCGAACGGCCCTGACGAATCCAGCGCTGCACGTCCGCCGCGACTACGTCTGCTGGACGTCCGCTGGTGTCGATGACGTCGGTGTGCCACCGCTCGTCCGATGCAGTCCAGGTGATCCAGCGATCCCAGCGCATCGGCGCCCAGCCACCAGCGGTGATCACCTCAGGACGCGCTCGGGGATCGGCCGCGTGCTCGCGGTGCCAACGAGCCCACTCGATAAAGGCCTGCGTGGCCTGGCCATCCCATCGACCTGGATCGCGTGCTTCGAGTCGGCGTAACCGCTCATCGTCGTCGACATCGAGCAGGCACACCGCGATCGCGTTCAGGCGCGGCGCCGACGGGCTGGCCAGCACCTCACCCAGCGGCGACTGGCCCGTCAGCAGCAGGTCGATCCCCCTCGACTGGTATCCGACGGCGCGCTGGATCCAGGTTTCCAAGCAGCGCTGCCGCCAGGCCAGATCAGCGTGGCTCGGAACCCCGGCCTCGTCGAAGTCGTGAACGGCCAGACGAGGGTCGCCGCCGCACGCTCGGGCCGCGGTCGTCTTTCCCGAGCAACTCGACCCCGTCAGCACGAACAGCACCACACCATCGTGACCGAACGCGATGCGCGCAGTGACCCCCGCCGATAGGCCGATGCCGGCCGCCCGAAATCCGACTATCGACGGATAGCGCCCGTATCACCCGCCACGACAGGCTGGGCTGGATCGCGGCCCGCGACCGGAAGCCGCGGCGGGGTGAGAGGACGAACATGTCACGAGCAGTCACACGGTGGGCCACGCTCGCCGTGGCCACCACCACCGCCCTCGGGGTGGTGACGGGCACGGCGCAGGCCGCGCCCACGCCGACCACCACCCGGATCCCGGGCTCCGTCGCTCCGGCGGCGGTCAACTCGGATGCTCGTGGGTACGGTGGCCGCCGGCCAGACCCAGAACGTGCAGCTGTGGCTGCAGGGCGACAGCGCCGGCGCCGAGCAGTACGCGCAGCAGGTCAGCACGCCCGGCCAGGCGAACTACCACCACTACCTGTCTCCTGCCGCCTACACCTCCCGCTTCGGACCGACCGCGGCGCAGGCCGACGCGGTGCGCTCCTGGCTGCGCAGCAACGGGTTCAGCCACATCACGCTCGACCCGCAGCGCAACTACGTGCGCGGCAGTGCGTCAACCGCGACCGTCGCCAAGGCGTTCGCCGTGACGATGAAGACCTACCGCGGCAAGGACGCCCGCGGCCACATCCAGACCTTCCAGTCCAACGACCGGGACGTCACGCTGCCCGCCTCGATCGCGAAGTCGGTGGCCGCAGTGACCGGGCTCAACTCGGCCCAGGCCGTCAACGAGCTCGCCGCGCCCAAGCCCAAGGCGCCGGCTGACGCCACCGAGCCCGACAACTGCTCCGCCTACTACGGCGAGAAGGTCAAGACCGGGCTGCCGAAGATCTTCGGCACCACGTCGCTGCCCACGCATCTGTGCGGCTACACCGGCACGCAACTGCGCTCGGCCTACGGCATGAACTCGGCGAACAGCGGCCGCGGCGTCACCGTCGCCTACGTCGAGCTCGGGGCGCCGTACAAGATGTTCAGCACGCTGACCCGCTGGGCCAAGGACGGCGGCCTGCCCGCACCGGTGTCGACGCGCTACCAGGAGCTGGCCATCGGTGGCACCGGCGACCCGTCCTGCGGCAACCCGTTCGACGTCGAGGAGCAGCTCGACATCGAATCCGGCTACGCGATGGCGCCACAGCAGCGTCAGCTGCTGATCGCCGGCGATCCGTGCGACGCGCGGCTCGGTGGTCTGCAGGCCCTGTTCGACGCCGACACCGCCGTGCTCGACGGCGACGGCGCCACCCCGCTGGCGACGATCGCCTCCAACTCCTGGGGCTACGGCGGCGAGAACTCCCCGTCGTCATTCATCAAGGTCACCCACGAGATGCTGATCCGGGCCGCCGCCGAGGGCGTCGGCATGTACTTCTCGTCGGGCGATGCGCCCGGCGTGATGCTGCCGGCCGCGGATCCGGGCGCGATCGCGGTCGGCGGTACCAGCCTCGGCATCGGCAAGAACGGCCAGCGGCTGTTCGAGACCGGCTGGTCGAACGACGCCAAACTCATCGAGTCGGGCGCGTACGACGACTACGGCATCGTCACCGCGGCCGGCGGCGGCACGAGCCTGCTGTACACGCAGCCGGCGTACCAGAAGGGCGTGGTCCCGAACGACCTCGCGACGCCGTCCGGCGACCGCGGCGGTCTCGACCGGGCCGTGCCGGACATCAGCGCCCTGGCCGACCTCGTGACCGGCATCAGCCTCGGCGACACCGAGCAGGACGAGAACGGCAACGACGTCTACACGACGTTCCCGGAGGGCGGCACCAGCCTGGCCTCTCCGCTCGTGGCCGGCATGGTCGCCGCGGCGCAGCAGGGCCAGCCGCACCCGTTCGGATTCGCCAACCCGGCGTTCTATCGGCTGGCCGGAACGTCGGCGGTCACCGACACGACGCCCGTAACGTCGTCGACGCCGGCCGCGCAGCGGGCCGTGTACTGCGCTGACGAGGCCTGCATCGGAGCACCGTCCAGTGTGTGGACGTTCGACGCCGAAGACGCAACCACCGACCAGGTGACCCGCCGCGGCTACGACACGATGTCGGGCATCGGGGTACCGAACGGGCAGCACTTCATCACGGCCCTGCGTGGCACCAGCTCCAGCTGACCGCTCCGCATCGCGTCACCCCATCCGGCGGCGGCGACCGAGATCCGTCTCGGCGCCGCCGCCGGTGCGTCAGCCGATACCGTGGCAATCCGGACAATGATCACAGCACGGGCGGCGGAGGAACATGGTCACGGTCACGGTCGTCGATGACGAGCGCCTGGTGCTCAGCGGGTTCGAGCTCATCCTCGACAGCGATCCCGGGATCGAGGTCGTCGGGGCCTGCACCGGGCCGGAAGCGCTCGACCTGATCGCAGCCCGCACGCCTGACGTCGTACTGCTCGACATCCACATGCCTCACGTCAGCGGGCTCGACGTCCTCGAGGAACTGCGCGCACTGCCCCCCGACGCCCACCGCCCAAGGGTGATCATGTTGACAACGTTCGCGGCCGACGAGTCCACCCTCACCGCGCTGCGGCTCGGCGCGGCCGGCTTCCTGCTCAAGGACATCGCCCCGGACGACCTGATCAGCTGCGTCCACCAGGTGGCCGCCGGGCGCACCGTGTTCAGCGAGACGGCGGCCGGCCTGCTGCGCACCGGCCTGACGCCGCGCCCACTCGACGGCCAGCAACGCCTGGCGCAGCTCTCGGCCCGGGAGCGGGAGGTGCTCGCACTGCTCGGCGCGGGCCACAGCAACGGGCAGATCGCCCGTCGGCTCGGGCTGTCGGCCTCGACCGTGAAGGACCACGTGAGCCACATCCTCGACAAGACCCGCAGCGGCAATCGCACCCAGGCCGCGGTGCTGGCCGCCCAGGCCGGGCTCGACCGCAAGGGATGAGCAATGCCAGAGCCTGAGCATTCCGCCCGCGCCCGGGCCGCGGTCAGCCCGACGATCAGTCCGCTCGGACAGCGCGTGTTCGACATCGGCGCGTGGCTCGCCTGCGCGGCCGATGTCGCGTTGTCCGTGCCGCCGACGTGGCAGACGGCGTACCTGCTCTCGGTCGCGTCCGTTGTGGTCGTCCTCGGGCGGTACCGCTTCCCGCGCGCCGTCTGTCTGCTGTCCGTCCCGGGCCTGTTGTACGGCTACGCGCTGATCGCGCCGGTGCTCGCGCTGTTCACGCTGGTGATCGTGCGCGAGCTGTCGTGGCGGCGCACCTGCTGGTGGGCCGTGCCGCTCGTACTGAGCCAGACCATCATGTTTCCCCTCCGCGAGTTCGCCGACGAGAGCATCAGCCACATCGTGCTGTCCTTCGGCTACGCGGTGCTGTACGCCGCGGCCGCCATCGGCCTCGGACAGGCCGTGGTCACCCGCCGCCGGCTGGTCGCGTCGATCGCCGAGGCCGACGAGCAGCGCGACGCGCGGGAGGCGATCAGGGTGCAGAACGCGGTGACGGCCGAACGCCTGCGGATCTCGCGCGAGTTGCACGACGTCGTCGCGCACCAGGTGACGATGGTGTCGATCCGGGCCGGCGCGCTCGGCGTGCAGTCGCAGGACCCGGTGGTGCGCGAGGCCGCCGCGGACATCCGCGCGCTCACCGGGGCGACGCTCACCGAGTTGCGAGCGATGCTGAGCCTCCTGCACGCGCCCGGCGGAGCGCTCAGCACGCCCGGCCTGGACGACATCGACGAACTCGTCGCGGCCACCGGCATGCCGGTGGAGGTCGATTACGACGGCGACAGCGCCAGCGTCGACCCCGCCGTCAGCCGGGCGGCCTATCGGGTCCTGCAGGAGACCCTGACCAACGCCCACCGCCATGCTCCGGGCGCGTCCGTGCACGTGGTGGTGGCCAGGCGGGCCGGCGGGTTACGGCTCACGGTGCACAACACTGCCGCGACCAGGCGCCCCGAGGGCAACGGGACGGCCGGGCTCGGGCTGCTCGGCCTGCGCGAGCGCGTCCAGGCGCTGGGCGGCACCCTGACCGCGGGGCCGGACGACGGCGGTTGGACCGTCCGGGCCGAATTCCCGGCGGCCGGCGCGGCCGGCCGAGAGGCGCCCGAGCTCGCGTCCGGCCGACCGACGCGGTAGCGGGTGCGAGGATCCCGGGCATGACCTGGATCGCGCCCACTCCCCGTCCCGCCGACGGTCCGCTGACCGGCCCGGACCGGCCCATCCTCGAAGGCGGGCTGAACTGGCATCGCGCCACGCTGACCCACATCTGCGCCGGGTTGACCGAGGAGCAGTTGGCCACCCGGCCGCTGCCGTCGTCGAACCTGTCCCTGCTCGGGCTCGTCCGGCATATGGCCAAGGTCGAGCGGACCTGGTTCCGGCAGCGGGCCGCGGCCGAGCCGGTCGCGCAGATGTACGACCCCGCCCTCGGCAAGGACGCCGACTTCAACGACCTCGATCCGGCCGAAGCCCCGGCCGCGTTCGCCCGGTTGCACGACGAATGGCGCCTGGCCGACGCCGCGGTCGCCGGCCTCGACTTCGATCACACCTTCGACGTGCACGGCGAACCGTTCTCGCTGCGGATGACCTACGTGCACATGATCGGCGAGTACGCCCGCCACAACGGCCACGCCGACCTGCTGCGCGAGAGCATCGACGGTGTCACCGGCCGCTGACAATCACCTTCTTGATCTGTACGCCTATTAGGCGCACACTCGCCGTCATGGCCGCCACCAAGGACTCCCGGATCGCTGTGCGCCTTTCGTCGGACCAGAGCGCGCTCATTCGCCATGCGGCCGAGGTAGCGGGCACGAGCATTACCGACTTCACGGTCGCCGCGACCGTCGCCCACGCCCTCGACGTGCTCGCCGACCGCCAGGTTTTCGTGATCGGCGACGCCGCGTGGACGGAGTTCCTGGTCGTGCTCGATCGGCCCGTCACCCACAAGCCGCGGCTGGAGGCGCTGCTCGCCGAGCCCTCCGTCTTCGACGGGTCGTGACCGGCTACACCTCGCCGCGCCCGATCCACGAGGACGACGACACCGACGGATTCGACAGCGGCGAGCCCACCCTGGACGACTACCTCCGTAAACGGGCCCTCGGCAACCACGTCCAGGGCGCGTCTCGCTGTTTCGTCACCTGCCGGGATCGCCGAGTCGTCGGCTACTACGCGCTTGCCTCGGCCAGCATTCACCACCGCGACGTCACTGGAAAGGTGCGCCGCAACATGCCCGACCCGGTCCCGGTGATCCTGCTATCGCGCCTCGCGGTCGACCGCAAGGAGCAGGGTCATGGCCTCGGTAAGCACCTGCTCCGAAACGCAATCCTGCGCTCGGTCGAGGCGGCCGAACTGATCGGCATTCGAGCATTGCTGGTCCACGCGCTGCACGACGAGGCGCGCGCCTTTTACGGCCGCTTCGACTTCGAGCCCTCGCCCACCGATCCGCTCCACGTGCTGCTGCTCATCAAGGACGCTCGTGCCCTGATCGGCCGATGAGCGGCCGGCCGAGTCTGGTTACTCGGCCGCGTAGGTGATCGAGAAGTTCCCGCCGGACAGCGGCCCGGTGTGGTCCTCCCAGTGCCGGCCGTTCTCCGCATCGAGCGCGGTCGGGTTGACGTTGGCCAGCGGTGCGCCGTTGGCCGTCGACCCGCTGAAGTTCACGCTGCCGAAGTTCGGGTAGGCGGCGGTCGGCGACTCGATGATCACCTCGACCGTGGCGTGCCGAGCCGACAGGGACTTGGTCGTGGTCTTGGTCCAACCCTTGGTGTTGTCCCTGAGGGTGAGCGTGTACGAGTTGCCGCTTCGAGTGACCGTGGCCGAGATCGAGTCGCCGGCCGAGACGGCGTTGCTGTAGTAGACAGGCGCGGCCGGGTACATCTCGTACCACCCCGAGTACTGCGGCGACCCGCTCGAGCAGTCGGTGGCCACGCCGGTCTGCTCGACGGTCGACGTGCCGTACCCGTCGATGCCCACCCATGGTGCGAAGAGGTCGTTGCGGGAGTTGCACCTGACGCTGGGCTCGGTCCAGTTCGAGCTGACCGACGAGTAGCTACCGCCGGACGCGGCGTAGCCGGACCAGTTGCCGCCGTCCTGGTTGAAGCCGCTGACGTGCCGCATCCCGCGGGCCATTGGTGTGCCGACGGCCTGGTGCGGCGCGGCGAAGCTCAGGGCTCGGTGAGTCTGGGCGAGTGCGGCAGCGGCGGACGGTGCGGCGACGGCGGCAGGTGTGGCCACCAGCACAGCCGCGGCGCTGACGGCGATGCCCACGCTGACGCGGGCGATGGATACAGGACGCATTGCTCCCCCTCGGGTAGGTGAGACAGCACACAGAATGCTCACAAAAGTACGCTTTCCCGGACATATCTTCTAGGGAGAGCAGCGGCCGGGATGGGTAGGCCATGGACGGCAACCAGCCGTCAACGCTGAATCGGGGTTCACGTGACTGCCGCGCCTGTCTCTGACGACATCGACGAGGCCGCCGCCCAACGCTCACGCCGGCGGATGCTCGCCATTCTCGTCGCCATCGTGGTGGTCGGCTTCGGGGCCGGGATTCTGCTCGCCGTGCTCGATCCGCACAGGTCGGCCGGCCACCACCATTCGACCGTCGGGCGCATTCTGGGCTTGAGTATCGCCGCGCTCGTGTTGGCCGCGGCGGTGATTGGGTGCCTGCTCGCGTTCCGCCGGCCGGGTTACCGGCGCGTAATGCAGTACGGCTGGCGTCGCCGCCAGCGCGTGGTCAAGGCTCTGCGTCGCGGTCAGCCGTTGTCGGCCGAGGATATGCCGGTTGCCGCCGCGATCACCGACATGCAACGCAAGCAGTGGTGGTGGCCGCTGTTCTACGGGGTCCTGGTCGTGATCTGGGCATTAGACGCACTCACCCGGCACGGCTTTCGGCGGTGGGACGCCGTCGGGCTTGCCGTGCTCTACGTCGTCCTGCTCCCGGTGATCATCTGGCAGCGGCGGAAGATGCTGCGGAACTACGACCGGCTCAAGGGCCAATCCGCTTAGTGCAGGTGTTGCCGCCAGTCGGGCGGTACGCGCTCGGCCGGGCCGGGTGTGGGCTGATCGAGCGGATGGTGCTCCGGCGCGGCCAGCGGCGGCCCGTCGTAGAACTGCTCCTCCGGGTAGCTCCAGAACCAGCTCTCACCCGGCTCGAAGCTGCGCACCAGCGGATGCCCGGTGTCGCGCGCGTGCGCGGACGCATGCTGGGCCGGCGAACTGTCGCAGCAGCCGATGTGCCCGCACTGGGCACAGCGGCGCAGGTGCAGCCACCAGCCGTCGGCCGACAAACAGTCGGCGCAGCCCGGTCCGCTGGGCGGGACGGTCGGGTCGATGCCGGCGACCTCGGTCACGACGGGCTCCCCACCGGCGCCGCGGCCGGGTAGTCGACCCGTTCGGGCGCCACGAACGGCAGCCGGACCTGGAACCGGGTGTTACCAGGCTCGGACTCGACCCGCAGGTCGCCGTGGTGCTTGTTGACGACGATGCGCCACGAGATGTCCAGCCCCAGCCCGGTGCCCTCGCCGAACGGCTTGGTCGTGAAGAACGGCTCGAAGATCCGGGGCAGGACGTCCTCGGGGATACCCGGGCCGGTGTCGCCGATCTCGACCAACAGGCAGTCCTCGTCACGGGCCGTGCGCAGGGTCAGCGTGCCCGAGCCGTCCATCGCGGCGACCGCGTTGTCGATCAGGTTCGTCCAGACCTGGTTGAGTTCGGCCGCGTAGGCCGGGATGTCGGGCAGGGTGCGGTCGTAGTCCTTCACGACCGTGATGTGACCGACCTTCTTGCCCAGCATGAGCAGGGTGCTGTCGAGCAGGGTGTGCACGTTGACCACCGTGTACGGCGCGCGGTCCATCTGCGAGTACTGCTTGGCCGCGGCCACCAGCGTGGAGATGCGGGTCGTCGAGTCCTGGATCTCGTCCATCAACAGCTCGGTCTCGACCGTGTAGTTGAGCCAGCGGATCGCGCCCTCGAGCGTGGACGGGTCGACGGTGTCGACGACCTTGTCGAGGAAGCCCTCGTCGAGGCCGGCCTGCACGAACGTGGGGGCCAGATCCCAGCCGCCCCCGATGCCGCGGCCCTCGAACCACTCGCCGAGCTGCTCCTCGCGGTCGGACGCCTCGATCGGGCTCAACGTCGGCGCCTTGGCCACGTGCTCGACCGCGTCCTCCTGCAGCCGGATGAGGGCCACCAGGGTGGCCGGATCCCACTTGCCGCCGGCAATCAGGGCCAGCTTGTGCCGCATGCCGGCCACCCGGTCGCGCAGCGAGGACGTCGCGCGTACCGCGGCCGCGGCCGGGTTGTTGAGCTCGTGGGTCAGCCCGGCCGACATCGACCCGAGGGCCAGCAACCGCTCGCGCTGGCCGGTCGCTCGCAGGTTGCTCTGATACCCGAAGAACAGCCCTTCGAGCAGGTGCTGGGCCATCGGGAACCAGTCGTTCATCAACTGGGCGAACTTGTCGGCATCGAGCACGTAGAACCGCGACGGCGTGATGGCCCGCATCGAGTTGTTGTAGTTCTGCTGGATGCGATCGCCCAGGTAGGCCTGGAACGCCCCGCCGTACACGCCGCGCTGGTCGGTGCGGGTGGTCTCGACGTCGTCCTCGCCGACCCGCCGCGACAGCGCGATGGAGCCGTCGAGCAGCACGTAGAAGCAGGTCGCCGGCTCGCCCTCGCGGTAGAGCCAGCCCGGTTCGACGGTGACCACGCTGCCCTCGCGGCACAGCCACTGCAGCTGGTCCTCGTCGAGCTTGTCGAACAGGAACAGTGTGCGCAGCTCGTCGATGTCGCAGGGTTGGTTGGTCGAAGTGCTCATCGCTTCTCCAGATACCGGTGCACCAGCATCACGGCCATGGCGCCCTCGCCGACCGCCGAGGCCACGCGCTTGGCCGACTCGGCCCGCGCGTCGCCGGCCACGAACACGCCCGGGATGCTGGTTTCGAGGTGGTACGGCGCGCGCTCGGCCGTCCAGCCGGGCGGCCGGCCCCCGTCGTCGACGGCCAGGTCGGGCCCGGCTACGACGAAACCTCGGTCATCGCGCACGACTACTCCGTCGAGCCATTCGGTGCGGGGGGCCGCACCGATGAATACGAATACCCAATGCGCATTGACGATCTCGGTATTCCCGGTGGCGTTGTCCTGCAGGGTCAATTTCTCCAGATGCTCGTCGCCGCTGCATTCGACGACCTCGGTACAGGTGCGCACCTCGATGTTGCCGATGCCCGCGATCTGCTGGACCAGGTAGTACGACATCGACGTTTCGAGGCTGGTGCCGCGGACCAGGATCTTCACCGATTTGGCCTGCCGGGCGAAGTAGAGCGCGGCCTGCCCGGCGGAGTTGGCCCCGCCGACGATGTACACGTCCTGGTCCTTGCAATTGGCGGCCTCGCTCATGGTCGAGCCGTAATACACGCCCCGGCCGGTGAGGTCGGCGATTCCGGGCGCGGTGAGCTGCCGGTACGAGACCCCCGTGGCCAGGATGATCGCGTGCGCGTCGATGCTGTCGCCGTCGGCGAAACGGACCGTCCGGGCCGAGCCGTTCACCTCGATACCGACCGCTTCCCGGGTGGTCAGCAACTCGGCCCCGAACTTGAGGGCCTGGCGCCGGGCCCGCTCGGTCAGCTGCGACCCGGACACCCCGTCGGGGAAGCCGAGGTAGTTCTCGATGCGCGAGCTCTGCCCGGCCTGTCCGCCGGCCGCCGTGCGCTCGACCATGACCGTGCGCAGCCCTTCGGACGCGCCGTACACCGCCGCGCCCAGCCCGGCCGGCCCACCGCCGATCACGACCAGGTCGTAGAACTCCTTGGCCGGGACGGTCGACAGCCCGACCCGGGTGGCCAACTCGGCGTCGGTGGGCTCGATCAGCACCTCGCCCTCGGTCGTGATGACGACGGGCAGGTGGCGGTCGTCGGTGTCGGCCGCGGCCAGCAGCCGCTGACCCTCGGGCTCGTCGCACAGGTACCAGCGGTAGGGCACCTGGTTGCGGGCCAGGAATTCGCGCACGTCCGACGAGCGGGCCGACCAGCGGTGGCCGACCACCTTCGTCTCGGGCACCGGCCGGCGATCGGCGGTGTGCCAGGACGTCAGCTGGTCGTCGAGCACCGGGTAGAGCTTCTCCTCGGGCGGATCCCAGGGCTTGAGGAGGTAGTAGTCGAGGTCGACCTCGTTGATGGCCTCGATGGCCGCGTTGGTGTCGGCGTAGGCCGTGAGCAGTACCCGGCGCGCGGTCGGGTAGAGGTCCATGGCCTGTTCCAGGAACTCGATGCCGTTCATGTGCGGCATCCGGTAGTCGGCCAGCAGCACGGCCACCTGGTCGCCGCGCAGCTTCATCTCGCGCAGCGCGGCCAGGGCCTGCTCGCCGGACTCGGCCCGGACGATGCGGTAGTCGGCCGCGTACCGGCGGCGCAGGTCGCGCGCGACCGAGCGGGACACGCCCGGGTCGTCGTCGACGGTCAGGATGGCGGCGCGGGACTCGGCGGCGGGGGCCGTCACGCCAGGCCGTTCGTGGACGCTCTCACCCGGTGAAGCCTACGGTTCCCCCGCGCGGGCGCGCCATGACCCGGCGCGGACGAACTGGTGTCGTTCCCGTGCGCGGGGGCGGCCGGGGAATGCCAGCCAGCTGGGAATGGTTGTCATTAACGACCAAGAAAGGACGGCACCATGAAGGTCAGAAACTCGATCAAGTCGCTGAAGAGCAAGGACGGCGCAATCGTCGTCCGCCGCCGCGGGCGCACGTTCGTGATCAACCGCCGCAACCCGCGCTGGAACGCCCGCCAGGGCTGACCCGGATCCGTCGGTCGCCGAGGTTCGCGATCGTCCTGGGACGACGGTGTATACGGCGACCCATGTGGGTAGGCCCGGTCTGCGCCAGCGGCACTGGTGGCGCCAGCTCAGTAGGCAGGCCGACGAGGAGATCCGATGACGACCAGGGCGACCCACCGCCGACCGACCGCTGACCGGGCGCAGGCCCGCCGCCGCCGCGCCTTGGCGCTGGCGGTGGCCGGCCTGTCCGCCCTGGCACTGGCGGCGTGCGGGAACAACAGCACGAGCGGCGGGGCCGGCAGCGGCTCCGGAACGGTGACCTTCGTGAACGCCCAGGATCCGGGCACGTTCGACAAGGTGATCGCGGCGTTCGAGCAGGCCAACCCCAAGATCAAGGTGAAGCAGCAGGTCGTTCCCTCCGCCGACCTGAACTCCACGATCCAGTCGCGGCTCGGGTCCAAGGACACCGGCATCGACCTCTACGAGGTGGACGAGCCGCGACTGTCGGCGCTCGCCTCGCGGGGTTACCTGGTCGCGCTGCCGGATCTCGCCAAGCAGGCGCAGGGCAAAGTGGATCCGAAGGCCCTGGCCGCGACGCAGTACCAGGGCAAGCAGTATGCGATGCCCCGTTGGACGTCCAGCCAGCTGCTCTACTTCAACAAGTCGCTGCTGAGCAAGGCCCACATTGCGGCTCCGAGCAGTGACCCCAGCAGCCCGATGACCTGGGAGCAGATCGCGACCGAAGCGGCCGCGGCCAAGAAGGCCGGCGCGCAATGGGGGTTCACCTTCGAACAGGTCGATCTCTACTACCAGCTGCAGCCCCTGCCGGAATCGGCCGGCGGCGGCTCCGGCCTCACCGGCGCCAAGATGCTGACGCCCGACGTCACGAACGCCGGCTGGACCAAGGCGTTCGACTGGTACGCCTCGACCTTCCAGAAGGGCATCTCGCCCCGTGGTATCGCGGTGGAGCAGACCGAACCACTGTTCGCCGGCGGCAAGGTCGCCTTCTTCGCGGGTGGCCCGTGGAACGCGCCGCTGTTCGACAAGATGAAGTCGCTGGACTATGGGGTTGCGCCGTTCCCGAAGTTCGCCGGGGGCAAGGCGGTCTCCTCGACCGGGTCGTGGTCCGTCGGGATCAGTCCGTTCTCGAAGAACCAGGCGGCCGCGAAGAAGTTCCTCGCCTTCATGACGATCGATCCGAACGGCTCCTGGCTGGCGAGCTCCCGCAACATCCCGGTGCAGCGGCAGGCCGCCACCAAGTACCTCGACCAGTTGCGATCGCAGGGAGCACGGTCCAAGCAACTCGCCGACATCATCCAGTACGAACTGGCTCACAACGCGGTCGCGCGGCCGTCGACGGTCGGCTACGTCGACTTCGAGACGGTGATGAACAAGGCCTTCGCCGACATCCGGAACGGCTCCGATCCGGCCGGCCGGCTCAAGCAGGCCGCCGGCGAGTTGAACCGTCAGTTCGCCAAGTACGAGTAACCGACGGGTATGTCCACCACGACCGGTTCCACGGATATCACCGCGCAGTCGCGGGAGCCGGCGCCCAGCGCCGCTCCCGCGGCCCCCCGCCGATCACGCGCCCGTCGCGGGCTGCGCGACCTGCCGGTCGCGCTGAGCTTTCTGGCACCGGCGATCGCGGCGGCCGTGCTACTGCGCATTTGGCCGATGGTGCGGGCGATTCAGGACTCGCTGCACAGCACACCCCTGGGCATCCAGCCGGCCCGATGGGTCGGCCTGCAGCAGTTCCGCTCGCTGTTCGACGATCCCGCCTTCCTGAACTCCCTGCGGGTCACACTGCTGTTCGGCATCATCATCAATCCGCTGCAGATCGCCGTGTCGCTCGGATTGGCGACGCTGTTCAACGAGCGCATCCGCGGCGTCGGGCTGATGCGCACCCTGGTGTTCTTGCCGGTGGCCATCCCCCAGAGTGTGTCCGCCGTGATCTGGTCGGTCGCGTTCCGCCCGGACGGCCCGCTCAACGGCGTTCTGCAGCACCTCGGCATCCACGGGCAGCGCTACCTCACCTCGCCGACCCAGGCCCTGCCCTCGATCATGCTGGTGGTGTCCTGGATCGGCGTCGGCTACTGGATGATGTTCCTGATCGCGGGGCTCAAGCAGATCGATCCGGTGCTGTACGAGGCGGCGGGACTGGACGGCGCGGGCCGCTGGGCCAGATTCCGGTTCGTCACGGTGCCTCAACTGCGCCGGCAGCTCACCTTCGTCCTGGTCGCGGACACGATTTCGAACCTGCTGGTCTTCGCCCCGGTGCAGATCCTGACCAAGGGCGGCCCGACCGGCCACACCGACCTCATCATGAACAACATCTTCGAGCGCGCCTACGTCGAAAGCGACGTGGGTGCCGCGGCCGCCGGGACGGTCGTCCTGGTGGTCGTCGCGCTGGTCATCGTGATGATCCAGTTCCGATTGCTTTCCAGCGGGGAGGAATGATGGCGATCGAGGCCGTCCACCGACGGAGGTTCGGGCGCCTGACGCATCGCCTGGCCATCGCGCTACTCGGCTGGGTCGTCGCGTTGCTGTTCCTGCTGCCACTGCTGTGGACGGTGACCAGCGCCTTGCGTCCCCAGGCCGAGACGTTTCGGACGTTGTCACCGGTGACGGGCTGGACCGTCATCCCGAGACAGCTCACCTTCCACAACTTCTCCCGACTGTTCGCGGGCAACTTCGGCCGATCGTTGCTCAACTCGACGGTGGTCACGGCCGCGACCTTGGTCATCGGACTGGCCATCTGCTGCACAGCGGCGTTCGCGCTGGCGGTGTTGGACTTTCCCGGGCGCAGCGCCGTGTTCGGGATCATGGTGGTGTCGTTCCTGATCCCGTTCGACGCGATCGCGATACCGCTCACGTCGATATTCCGCGATGCCGGCCTCGAGAACAGCTTTACGGCGCTGGTCCTACCCGGTGTCGGAAACGGGTTCGCCGTCTTCCTGCTCCGCGGGTTCTTCCAGGGAATCCCGCGCGAGCTGGCCGAGGCCGCGCGCGTCGACGGCCTCGGGCCGTGGGGGGTCTTCCTGCGGATCTACCTGCCCCTGTCCAAGCCCGCCCTGATCGGGGCGGGGCTCATCCTGTTCGTCTTCCAGTGGCAGTCGTACCTGTGGCCCCTGCTGATCGCCCCGGACCCGGCCTACCGGGTGGCGCCGGTGGCGATCGCGCAGCTGTCGGGCGAGCACGGCGTCGACTTCGGCGGAATCTTCGCAGGCGCCGTGGTCACGGCTGGCGTACCGCTGGCCATCCTGTTGTTCTTCCAGCGCTACTTCACCGAATCGCTCTCGTCGTCCGGGTTGAAGGGCTGAGCGTTCAGTCCCGGAGTTCGGCCGGATCCAGGCGCCCCTCGACCAGGGCCAGCGCCACGTCGTCGAGTACCGCTCCGCGCGCGTAGGCATACGCGCGCAGCACCGCCAAGGCGTCCGGCGCGGAGATGTCGAACGCGACCATCGCCGTCCCGACGGCTATCCAGACGTAGCGGCGGCGCAGCGCCGACGGCCCGACCGCCCACGCCGGTATCGGCTCGTCCAGCTCACTGTCGACCGGCTCCGGGACGCCGGGCTCATCGCTGAGCTGGAGGGCCTCGACGACGGCCTCGGAAACAGCCACCGCATCGGCCAGCCGAAGCGACCACAGCCGCTGGCGATCGCGCAGGAAGAGGTCGATCGCCCCTCTGGTCGCCGGGTCTATCGCCAACGGGATCGTGATGATGGCCCGGAACGGGGTACGGGCGAACAACTCGGCCGCGAACGTGGGCCAGCGCCGCTGGAGCTCGACGGCATCGACGGCGAGCACCTGCCCGCGTTCGGCCGCGTGCAGGCACGGCCCCTCGCCCTGAGTGAACTGGAGCCGCTCGGCCAGGCTGGCCAGCTCGTCGCTGGCCCCGAGCGGAACGCGCAGGTCGTCCTCCAGCAGGCTCACACCGGCGCCGTCGACCGGTAGCACGGACGCACAGGCTCGGGCCAGTCGAAGCGGCAGCAGGTCAGGCCGCGCGCTGTCCGGGCCGCCGTTTCGCCACGCCGCCCGGAAGCGCGGCCCCACCGGTTCCCGGTCGACTGTCGTCGGTGGCTCGGGGTCGCTCCAGCCGGACTCGGGATGTTTGAACCAGCTCGCCACGGGCGGCCGGCGTCGAGGCCGCGGCTCGAGCGGCGGGACGTGTTCCTGTTCCTCCGACGTCATCGGTGCATCACCAGCCGGATCGCCGCCTGCACGCCGTCCCGCGAGATCGTGTCGAGCAGCCGCGGCAGGTCGCCCGCCAACGTCTCGTCGTGGCTCAGCTCGCCGAAGAGGTCCGCCACCGCCAGCAGCGGGCCAGGATCGTCGCTCGCCTTCTCGGCCAGGGGGCGCAGTTCGTCGCCGCGGGCGTCCTCGACGTCGACCGGCGCACCGTCGGCGTCCCTGCCCTGCAGATGCCGCACCCACGCAGCCACGGCCAGGTTGAGCAACCGGCGCTCACGACGGCCGGCATACGCGTCGCGCAGGGAGGAGAGCAGATAGGCCGGCATCTTGGTCGAGCCCCGCCGGGCCAGCCGGCTCAGCTGGTCGCCGATAGCCGCATTGGCGAATCGCTCGAGCAGTTCGTGGCGGTAGGCCTTGAGTTCCATACCGGGGACGTCGGGCGGCAGCAGCGGCGCGATCTCGTCATCCAGCAGCCGCTGCATGAACGCGGCGATGTCGGGATCGGCCATGGCTTCATCGGTTGTCCGATAGCCGGCGAGCAGGCCGAGATAGCCGAGCGCACAGTGGCCGCCGTTCAGCATCCGGCTCTTGATCAACTTGTAGGGCGCCACGTCATCGACGAACCGCACCCCCACCCGCTCCAACGGCGGGCGGCCGTTGCAGAAGGCGTCCTCGATGACCCATTGGGCGAACGGCTCGGTGATCACCGGCCACCGGTCGCGGACGCCGAACTCCGCTGCGATCCGGGCCTGTTCTGCCGGGCTGGTGGCCGGCGTGATCCGGTCCACCATGCTGCTCGGAAACGTCACCTGCTCGGCGATCCAGTCCGCGAGCTCCGCGCTGCGGGCCCGGGCGGATTCGAGCGTCGCCGATCGGGCCGCCCGGCCGGCGTCCGGCAGGTTGTCACACGAGAGCACCGTGAACGGCCGTCCGCCGGCGCGACGTCGGGTGTCGAGCGCCCCCACTAACAGCTCGAACACCGGGCTGCCGCTGTTCTGGGTTTCGTAGCCGTCTCCGGTGATGGTCAGGGTGACCAGGCGGGTCCGACGGTCCACCAGCGCCGCGTGGACCCGATCGCGGTCGCGGGCCAGGAGTAGGTAGTCGGTCAACACGCCGATGACCCGAGCGTGGCTGCCGTCGCTGCCGCGCTGGACGACGGTGAACAGGTTGCCCTGCTCGCCCAGCACCTCGCCCATCTCGGGGCGGCTGATACCGACGCCGATCACGCCCCAGTCGGTGACGCCCGAGGCGGCCAGGTCATCGAAGTAGACCGCCTGATGGGCGCGGTGGAAGCCGCCCACGCCCAAGTGCACCACGGCCGGGGTCAGCGCGGACAGGTCGTAGGCGGGCACGTCCACCGGAATCGGGGCGACCGCAAGGTCGGAAAACGGAGTAGCAAATTCGACAGCTGTCACGACACACCTCGCCGAGCATGTTTAGGCCGTTCCGGCCCCTGAACACGCCGCTGTCTCGACGCAGGTCGGTATGAACCGATACGTGCCTACCCACAATGAGGCGATTTCCAACGTCAAATTCGGCGCTGGTTTACGGTCGAGCGGCCGCGCACGTTCTGCGGCTTTCCCGGTGGGTATAGGTGACGGATGCCAGGCAACCCGAACATCTGCTCGGAGGCGGTCGATGTACTGGTCGTGGGTTCGGCGAATATGGACCTGACGTTGCGGGTCGATTCGCTGCCGGCGGCGGGCGAAACTGTGCTGGGCACGCGGCGTCAGCCGCGACCCGGCGGCAAAGGGGCGAACCAGGCGGTCGCGGCCGCGGCGGCTGGGGCCCGAGTGGCTTTGCTCGGGTCCGTAGGCGCCGACGCGGAGGGCACGGCGCTTCGCACGGCCCTCGACCGGGCCGGAGTCGGTACCGGCCTCGTCCGCACCTCCCAGGCCGAGAGCACCGGCTTGGCCGTCATCCTGGTCGATCCGGCCGGAGACAACGTGATCGCCGTGGCCCCAGGAGCGAACCATGCGCTCCGCCCGGCGGACATCGACGCGCGGGCCGAACAGGTGCGCAGCTGCCGGGTGGTGCTTATCCAGCTCGAGATCCCGATGGATGTGGTCGCCCGGGCCGTGGCCCTGGCCGCCGATGCCGAGGGCGGCCCCACCGTCGTGCTCAATTTGTCACCGACGACGGCGGTTGCGCCCGAGGTCCTCGAGGGGGTGGATGTCCTCGTCGTGAACCGGGCCGAGGCTGAGCACCTGCTCGGCCGACCGCTGCCCGACATAGCCGCCGCACTCGCGGCCGCACCGGCGCTGCGCGACTTGGGCCCGCCCGCGGTCGTGGTCACCGCCGGCCCGTGGGGGGCGATCTACTGCGATGGCGGACCGGCCGTGCACCGGCCCGCGCCGGAAGTGCCGGTGGTCGACACCACCGGCGCCGGCGACGCCTTCGCCGGAGCGCTGGCCGGCGCCCTGAGCCGTGACCGGCCTCTGCCGGCCGCCGTCGACGCCGGCTTGCAGGCCGGGGCCGCAGCCGTTCAGCGACACGGTGCGCAGTCCGATGTCAGCTGAGGCGCGCGGAGGCATGCGCGTGATCATCGACACCGATCCCGGCAACGGCGTCGCCGGTGCCGACATCGACGACAGCCTTGCAATCGGACTGGCGCTGCGATCCCCGGAGGTTCAGCTGGAGGCGATCACGGTCGTCGGCGGCAACGTCCCCGTAGATCAGGGCGTGGACGGCGCGCTGGCGGTCCTCGCGGCTGCCGGCGTGTCGGGGGTGCCGGTGCACCGCGGTGCCGAGCGACCTCTGGTGCAGGATCCGGAGCACTGGCGCGCCCGGCTGAATGCTCGCCGCGATCATCCGGCCGCCCAGCGGCTGTGGCAGGGGATCAGCCCGCCGACCGGGCTGAGTGGCGCCGACCCGATGCCCGCGGCGCGAGCCCTGGTCGAGCGGGTGAACGAACGACCCGGCGAGATCACCGTGGTCGCCATCGGCCCGCTGACCAACATCGCGACGGCGATGCTGATCGACCCGGAGTGGGACCGGAAGGTCGAGCGGCTCGTGATGATGGCCGGCGCCTTCGACATGCCGAACGTGCTGCATGAACTCAATGCCGCGTTCGACCCGGAGGCGACGCACCTGGTCATGAGCAGCGCGGCCCCGGTGCTGATAATCCCCCTGGATGTCACGACCCGCACTTTCATGCGGTTGAGCGACGTCGATCGGCTCGAGGCAGCGGGGACGCCATTGGCGGAGTTCCTGGGTCGTACGGCTCGGCCGTGGGTGACCTGGTTGGCCGACAGCTACGGGCTCGACGGGTGCGCGCTGCACGATCCGCTGGCCATGGCGACGGTGCTGGATCCCACGCTGGTGGCGACCCGATCGGCATCGGTGGGCGTGGAACTGCACGGCACCCTGACCCGGGGTCGGATGGTCGCGTGGGATTCGCACGACACCCTCATCCTGCAGGCTGGTCTGCAACTGCCAGGGGCGCTGCGGCCGGTGACCATCGCGACGGACGTCGACAACGCCCGGTTCATGCCGCTGCTGCTGGAGCGGCTCTGCCGGTGACCAGCACCGCCCCGGCTAGCCGGCCAGGTAGATCGGGGCGAGCAACGCGCGCAGCTCCTCCCACAATGGCGGTGGGGCGGCGAGGACGTCGCCGCTGCCGGGCCACCGCGCCCCGGTGAGCCCGGTCAGGTCGCCCACCGCTGCGCCCGCTTCGGTGGCGAGCAGGAGACCGGCCACGCCGTCCCAGGGCTGCAAACCAGGCGCCCAGACGGCATCGGTCCGGCCGGTGGCCAACTGGGCAAGGGCGGCGGCCGCGCTGCCGCCGCGCCTGAGGTCGCGCACCCGTGGCGTCAGTCGGCCGACCATGTCGCCGGCGACGTCGCGTTGTTGCGCCCGGCCCAGGTTCACGTCGACAAGCGCGCGCGACAGCTGCGTGCAACCCGAGCCGTGAACCCGCTCGCCGGCCAACCAGCTGCCGCCCCCCGGCGTAGCAGCCGTGACCAGGCCGAGGACCGGTTCGGCCACGGCGGCGGCCAGCACGTCCCCGCCCCGACCGTCGACCGCGGCCACACTCACCGACCAATCGGAGCGGCCGTACAGAAAGCTCGTCGTCCCGTCGATCGGGTCGACCCACCACTCCACGGCGGTGTCGGCCCCAGACCCCCCGCAACTTTGCTCCTCGCCGTGGACTCGGTCGCCCGGGCGCAGCTGCGTGAGTACCGCGACGATGGCGGCTTGGGTGTCGAGGTCAGCGTCGCTCACGAGGTCGTCGGCGTCACTCTTCGCCCGGATGGTCAGCTCCGCCCGGCGGTGCCACCACCCAAGGGCGGTCGTGGCACCGGCGATCACGGCCGCCGTCGTCACCGCACCCAGACCGCCGATCCGGTCGGTCCCGGTACCGGTCAGTTGCGGCGTGCTCAGCGCGTCGATGCTTCACCGAGCCGCACGCGAGGCGCCGACGCGGCCGCGGCCGCGGGCGTGGCACCGCGGCGGACCGGAGCGGCTGTACCCACCGTCACCCGGAACACCGCTCGGGCGGCAGCGCGGACCCGCTCGGGCGCCTTGCCCACGTCGGCCAGGCATTGGTGGACGCAGATCAGGTAGAGCCCAGCGACGGCGAGGGCCGGCAGCACCGCCGCCAACCGGGTGTGGACACCGAAGCTCACGGCGATCAGCATCGCCGCCGCCGCCGCGCCAGTGCCGACGCGCGGCCGCTGGACCAGCGCGAGCCACACGACCGCGAGCACGGCGGCGACTGCGGCCACGCTCGGCGCGGACGGGTGTTGCCCGGCCAGCACGACACCGCTCAGGCCGGCCAGCGGCAACGCCGCCGCGAGGGCGAGGTTCCACGGCGCGTGCCAGGCGGATCTCGACCACAGCGGTCGCCAGCGCTCCAACTCGACCGGTACGGATGCGGCGTGCTGCGGGATCCAGCGGGTCAAGGGCAACAGGTGGCCGCGGCCTTGGGACCGCTCGGCGTGCCACACCAGCCGGGCGCCGCGTCGGCGGGCGAACGGGACGGACTCGACCGCCCATCGGGTGGTGACGAACAGCATGCCCGAAAGCCAGCACGCGGACCCGGCAACCAGCGCGCCGGTGAGCGAGATACCGGTCGCGGCACCGAGGGCAACGCCGGTCAACCCGCGTACGCAGTAGCCGGCGCCGCTGACCACCCAGAGCGCGATGACGGCCGGGGCGGGCCGGTCGGCGGAGACGCACACCCCCGCGCGAGCGCGCAGTGTCTCGTAGACCACGGCTACCGCGAACACCGCGACGACCGCGGGCAGCAGGACGGCGGCCAGGTGCAGCCCGGGCAGCAGGACGACGAGCAGGACGGCCATCGCCACCCGAGCCCACAGCGTCGCGGCACTGACGGCGATGTGGACGCGCGCCCGCGTCACCGGCCCCGGCAGCCGCCCGCGGCGATCACGATCGGGGTGGGCCTGGTCACTGTGAAAGCCGCGGATGTCGTTCCACTGATACCGAGCCTGGTAGGCGAGGTATTCGACCGCGAACCACACCACCGCCGCCCGCGCCAGGTCGTGCCCACTCGGCCGGCCGGTAGCGGCGAGCGCCAACACGAATCCGAGGGGGAGGATCACGGCCTTACTCAGGTCCCCCGGCCTCGGCAGCGCGAGGTACCCGGCCAGCGTTCGCGGCCGGGGCTCGGAGTTGCCGGTGGACATGACCCCCCTGACCTTTCGTCGTCGCCCCGCCGCTGGGACCGACCGGGGACGGCTCCCGCGCCAGGACGCGTCCCCCGCCCCGCTGGCGGCAGGTCTGGACGTACCCGGATGTGACCGGAGGCAAACCACACGCCCGGGGCGCGGCCGCGCTGGCCCGGCCCCGCGGTGGGGCATGGTTCACCCGCGGCCACGACGGGTATGCCAATCGCCGTGCCCGACGAGCAGCCGCCCCGGATCACGCTGGATCCGCACGCCGTGACCACCGTGCTCTGCGATGCGGACGGCACCCTGTTCCCGTCCGAGGAACCGGCATACGAGGCTTCGGCCGTCGTCACCCAGGCCTTCGCCGAGCACTTCGGACTGGCCGGGGACTTCTCGCCCGAGAATCTGCGGCGGATCGGAAACGGCCGCAATTTCCGGGCCTTGGCCGGGCAACTGCTCCGAGCGGCCGGCGTGCCGGCGGAGCCGCGCGACCTGGAGCAGTGGGTCCAACGCGAGCGCGTCGAGGTGACGGCGCACCTGGGGGCCACGCTGACGCCGCGGCCCGACGTGCTTGGTGCCGCCGCCGAGCTGGGTCGCCGGTTTCGGCTCGGCGTGGTCAGTTCCAGCGCCCTGCGCCGACTGGCCGTGTGTTTCACCGCCGCCGGCCTGGACGAGCTGTTCCCGGTGAGCGCGCGCTTCAGTGCAGAGGACAGCCTGCCCGAGCCGGTCAGCAAGCCGGATCCGGCTGTCTATCTCCACGCCGCGGAGCAGTTGGGCATGCGACCCGACGAGTGCCTCGCGATCGAGGACTCGGTGGCCGGCGCGCAGTCCGCGGTGGCCGCCGGCATGCCCACGGTCGGGATCGTGCAGTTCGTTCCTCGATCGGAGCGGGAGCAGCGCGTCCGGGACCTCTACGAGGTCGGTGTCGGCCTCGTGGCGCAGTCCTGGGACGAGGTGATCAGCGTTCTCGCGGTGCCGGTGCCGGTGCCGAGCGGGCTGGGCGGCGGCACCGGACGACCCGCAGCGCGCTAGGCGGCGCTACGTCCGGCGGTCGTCACTGCCGCGCCACTCGCTCGGCTGCCCCCCGCGGGCCGTGGTCGCCCAGCGAGCGCTGCGCCTGCAGGTACGCAGCCCGGAATTCGTCACTGTCCGGCAACTCGCCGAAGAATCGGCGGTCGTCGACGAAAGCCAGGGGGTCGTCTGCTCGTGCGTTGGCGACGAGGCGGTCGCGCTGGGAGTCGAGCAATGCCGAGCCGTCAGCTCCGCCGGCAACCGCAGCCACGTACCGCGCCCAGGCCGCCACGACCAGCACGGCCGCGCGGATGCTGCGGCCGGCGCGGACGTTGTCGGCCAGGGCCGGCAACACGAATTTGGGCATCCGGTCAGAGCTGAAGGCGCAGATCCGCTCCAACCGGTCCCCGACGCCAGGGTTGGTGAAGCGGATCACCAATTCGTGTTTGTACCCGGCGAGATCCACGCCCGGCACCGCCGGCAGCGTCGGCGTCACCTCATCGAGGTAGGCGTGCAGGAAATCCGCGAAGACGGGGTCGGCGCAGACCTCGTGGACATAGTCATATCCGGCGAGGAAGCCGAGATACCCGATGGCCTGGTGTCCGGCGTTGAGCAGCCGGAGCTTCATCAGCTCGTACGGTGCGACGTCGGCGACCAGTTGTACCCCAGCGTGTTCCAGTGGCGGCCGGG
This sequence comes from uncultured Actinomycetota bacterium, assembly GCA_963713245.1. Lineage (GTDB taxonomy): Bacteria > Actinomycetota > Actinomycetes > Mycobacteriales > Jatrophihabitantaceae > CAVQKZ01. The sequence goes on along the minus strand of CAVQKZ010000001.1, from coordinate 1,175,790 downwards.
CATCCGCGGGCAGGACATCAGCAAGGATCCACTGGGTGAAGGGCTCGCAGAACACCGGCCACTGGTCGGCGACCCCGTACTCCGCGGCGAAGGCGCGCCGGTCCTCGTCCGTGGTGGCCGGCGTGATCCGGTCGACCATCGAACTCGGGAACCGGACCTCCTCCCGGATCCAGGCCGCCAGGGCTGGATCGAGAAGATCGGCGAAGCCGGCGATGCTCCGCTCGGCGACCGATCCGTTGTGCTCGACGTTGTCGCACGACACGACCGCGAACGGGGCGATCTCGCGCTCGCGGCGCCGGCGGAGCGCTTCGGTGACCAGGCCGAACATCGTCCGGGGCGGACCGGTTCCGCGCAGATCCGCCTGTACCGACTCGTCGTCAGCGTCGAACTGTCCGGTGCTCGGATCGAGGTTGTAGCCGCCTTCGGTGACGGTCAACGAGACCATCCGGGTCTCGGGGTGAGCCATCCGTTCCACGACTGCGTCCGGATCATCCGGCGCGAACAGGTACCCGACGACAGAGCCGATCACCCGGGCGGTGGTTCCACCCGTCCAGTCACGCACGACGAGCGTGTACAGCCCGTCCTGCGCGGTCAGTACGTCGGCCATCCGCCGGTCGGACGGGAGCACTCCCACCCCGCAGATTCCCCAGCCCAACGCCTGCCCGTCGTTCATGAGCCGATCGAGGTACATCGCCTGATGGGACCGGTGGAAGCCGCCGACCCCCACATGGACGATGCCCACGCGGACGTCGGCCCGGTGGTAGGCCGGTAGGGCGAGGCGCGCGGACGCGGCGCGGGAGTCGGCGAGCAGCCCGCGGTTCAGGGCAACGGCGGTCCTGGGGTGCACGAGCCGGACTCAGGCGGGGGGCAACTCGGCGAGGTGGGCACACACACCCGGTACGCATTCGGCTCCGCAGCCGGGGTACGTCGTCATCTGCCTAACGCTAGCCGTAGGACGCCAGTGCGCACCGTGCCGAGGTTGGGCCACCGTCACTTCGGCCCAATTGGCACCCGGGTACAAGACCGGCCACCGCGCCCTCCTCCTGAGCCCGAATCTATGGATTTCCTCTCAAAGCGGTGGCGGATGGGAGAAGGCGGCGATGGCCGGGTATCGCCGCACTGTCCATTGCGACTCTATGGGGGGAACGACGATGTCCGACCAGGGATTTGCGACCAACGCGGCCCTGTCGCGCCGCGCTGCACTGAAGCTGGGCTCGGCTGCCGCCGGCGGCCTGTTGCTGGCCGGCGCGGCCGGCCGACAGAGCGGCGCCGCGGCGACGCCGGGGGCGAAGTCGGCAACCGGCTGCCGGCAGCCGATATCGAGAAGATCATCGGGGCGCCGGGCACGATGAGCGACGGCGTGCTGAGCATCGAGGTCGACCGCGAGGACATCGGCAACGTCAGGAACTCCTTCGGCGTACCCATCAAGCCGTCGTTCGAGGTCAACGGCACCGTTGTCTTCCAGAGCCTCGGCGACCACGACCATGACGGCGATGATCGATACGGCCCGGCGATGATGAATGGCGACCTGCCGTTCCTGGCCCATGAACTACAGCCGGCGCTCGACCAGATGGAGGCGCACGGACTCGTCTTCCAGGCCATGCACCAGCACTTCTACGACTGGAATCCGATGGTCTGGTTCATGCACTTCCGGGGCCACGGCGATCCGCGCGCCTTGGCCCGCGGCGTTGCGGCCATCCTCAGCGCTACGGCAACCCCGTTGCCGCAGAGTTCACCCAGCAACCCGACGACCCCGCTCGACACCAAACGGCTGGCGCGGATCATCGGGGCCTCGCCGACGGTCGGGGCCGACGGCGTGGTCACGTTCGACATCCCCCGTCGAGAGCGGATCCGGCTCGGTGGGATCCCGATCAACCCGTTCCTCAACGTCGCGACCACGGTCGGGTTCGAGCCGCTCGGCTCCAGCACTGCGGTGGTCGTCGACTTCGGCATGGTCGCCGACGAGATCCAGGGCCTGACGAGGTTGATGCGTTCGCTCGGATGGCAGGTCGGCTGCCTCTACAACCAGGAGACCGACGAGTATCCACAGCTGTACTTCTCGCATCAGTTCAAGTCCGGCGACGCGTACCGGTTGGCGGCCGAGGTCCGCCGCGGCCTGGATCGGCTCAATGTCGCCGTCGGCTAGCACTGAGTCCAGGCTCTTCGGGCACCCGGAGAGGTTAGCCGCCGGTCCCGCTGGGTACGTGGACTGTCAACGGCGCGAGAAGGGTCGATACGTGTTCGAAGCCGAAGACATCCGCGATTGGCGCGACTACGACGTGGTCGACGCAGACGGCGCGAAGATCGGGTCGCTGGAAGCGGTCTACTTCGACACCGCCAGCGAGGTTCCCGTGTTCGCCACGGTCAAGGTCGGCATCGTCGGACGGCACCGGCTGGTGTTCGTGCCGCTGGGCGGGGCCACCGTCGCCCCGAAGCATGTGCGCGTGCGCGCGGACAAGAAGCTCGTCAAGGACGCTCCGGCCATCGACACCGACGGTGAGCTGGCCGCGGCCGAGGAGCCGGCCGTCTTCGCCCACTACGGGCTGGTCTACCAACCCGGCGCCACCGGCGAGCGCCGCCTCGGGCGGCGATGACCATGGTCGCCCTGCTGTTGGCCCTCATCATCGTCTGGATCATCATCGGCATCATCGGCTTCGTGGTGCACGGCTTGTTCTGGCTGTTCCTCATCGCCTGCCTGCTGTTCCTGGCCACCATCCTCGGCGGCGCGTTCCGGCGCGGCCGCCGCTCGGCCGGCCGGGTGCGCTGAGGCTCACCCGGGCCCGGCCCGGGTGTTGGTCGCCGCCCGGCTCTGGAAGAGTCGGCCCGGTGGCGATGGTGATCTGATGTTCGAGCTCGGGACGGACGGACCGACGCAGATCCTGGTCGGCGTCGACGGATCGGACACATCCATGCGCGCGGCCGCCTACGCGGCTGGATTGGCCCGGCGCCAGAGCGCGAAGCTGATCGTTCTGTACGTGGCCGCGGCCGGACTGGGCGCGGGCGTGGCCGCAACGGCCGGCGCCGTCATCGAGACCTATGCCGGCATCGCCCAGGAACTTCGGCTGCAGCTCGAGGAAGCGTCGCGCCGGCTGGGCATCACCTCGACGTTCGTCCGTCGCGACGGTAACCCGTACGTCGAGCTGGTGCGCATCGCCGAGGAACTGCGCGTCGACGCCGTCGTCGTCGGCGCGTCGACCAGTGCCGGGCACCGCTTCGTCGGCTCGCTCGCCGGCCGCCTCGTGCGCGACGCCAAGTGGCCGGTCACCGTCGTCCCGTAGCCGCCGATCAGCTACAGACCAGGAGCACGCTGTGACGCAGGCCAGGCCGCCGGGCTGGTACCCGGACGAGCACGGCACCACGCGGTACTGGAACGGCATCGGCTGGGCCACGGTCACCCCGTCGCCGGCCGATCCGGGGCTGAGCCCGACGCTCTACGGCACCTCGCCGCTGCCCGCGATCGATCCGCTGGGCGACCCACCCCCGCCGTGGTACCGGCGCACGGGCTTCGTACTGTCCGCGGGCATCGTCGCAATCCTGATCGTGGTCGCGGTGGTGCTACCGGTCCTGTCGTCGAAGAAGCACGCGTCCACCAACCCGCACCACTCGTCCACCGGCACCACGAGCCCCGCGGCGCCGTCCCCGACGAGTGCGGCCCCGGGCCGGTCGTTCCGGATGCCCGACGAGGTCGGGCGGGTCCTGCAGACCGCGCAGGACGACCTCCAGCGCCTGTCGGGCAACCCCCTGTTCGTGAGCCGCTCCCACGACCTGCTCGGCACCCGGTTCCAGCTCCTGGACCGGGACTGGAAGGTGTGCGACCAGAACGTCGCCCCCGGCCGGCCGGTCTCGGTCAACGGCGACATCGACTTCGGTGTCGTGAAGTTGAGCGAGACCTGCCCGTAGCGCGGGTCTCAGGCCGTGGCCTGAATGCTCGACCGGCCCAGGTTGGCCTGCTCGGAGGTAGTGGTCCTGCAGCGGCAGCGGGCCGTCCGGGCCGACGCTGGGGGAATGCTCGTCGCTGGCGACCGGGTTGCCGGCGTCGGTGGTCGGGGTGATTCGTCGGTGGTCACACCGACCGCGTCACCTCGGGAGAGCCAGACTGCTGGGTGAGTTGGCAACTGGGGCACAGGCCCCAGAACACGACTTCGGCCTCGTCGAGCGCGTAGCCGGCGTCGTCGCTGGGCGTGAGGCACGGCCGCGGCTCGGTGGCGCAGTCGACGTCGGTGGTGCGGCCGCAGGCCCGGCAGACGAGGTGATGGTGGTTGTCGCCGGTGCGGGTCTCGAACAGGGTCGGGCGCCCGGCCGGCTCGATCTGGCGGACCAGCCCGGCGGCGGCGCACGCGGCCAGTACGTCGTAGACGGCCTGTTTAGAGACGCTGCCCAGCCGCTCCCGGACCAGTCGCGCGACCAGATCGGCGGTGGCGTGCGGGTGTTCGACCAGGACGTCCAAGACGGCGGTCCGCGGCTTGGTCACGCGCAACCCGGCCGCACGCAACGCTGTTTCCGGCCACGGCCCCATCGAGATTGAATGTTCCACCGAATCTGGAACGGGTCAAGTCTTGCCCTCAGCCCACAGCTTCGTCACTGACCTCGTCGCGCATGGCCCGGGCCGTCCGCGGCGGCGGATCGGGGCGCCGGGGCTCGCGCACACCGCCGGAACCGCCCTCGCTCTCGATCCACAGCGTGACCGGCGAGCCGGGCGGCACCATCGCGCCCGATTCCGGGCTCTGGTCGGTGACGACGCCGTTCGGCCAGCCCGTTACCGCGAGGGGCGGCCCATCCGGGTCGGGACCGACGGCGACCAGACTCGCGTTCTGCAGGATGTGGCGGGCATCGTCCCAGGATTTCCCGACGACGTTGGGCACGACCACCGTGGCACGCCGCCGCCGGCTGCCAGCCGTCTCCCCGAGCTCCGCGACAGCGGCACCCGTGCGCGCGATCGTCTCCGTTGCTCGCTCCAGTGCGGTGGCGGCTGAGACCTCCTCCGGCGATACGCGGCCCAGTTCCGCAAGCCGCGCAGACGGGTCATCCAGGTCGCGCCAGCGTTCCCAGGCCGACTGCCGGGTCACGCCCAGGCGCGTGGCGATCTCGGCCCACGACTTGCCGTGCCGCCGGGCCGTGCGCACCGCGACCAACTCAGCCTGGTCCAGCAGTCGGCGCACCAGTCCCACGTCGGCCAGTGCATCCAACGCGTCGGCACCGTCGTCAGGATGGTCCGATGACGGCGGTGCGTCCTGGTGCCAGTCCTTGAGGCGTTCCCACGCCCGCCGACCGTCCTGCCACGGTCCCTTGCCCTTGCTCATGCCTGTCAGGCTACCCTGACGGACGCCGATGCGTCGCCAGATGGTGCGGACCGCCGAGGAGATCGCCGCCGTGACATGAACCTCGCCTGGCGTCAGTCGACGACGGTGGCCGTCCCTGTCGCCCACACCGGCTGGTAGTCGGCGTTGTTCAGGACGAGGTTGCCGTCGCTCTGCAGGACGAGGAAGTTGGCGGTGCCGCTCCCCGCGGTGGCGGTCGCCCACAGGACGCTCCCGGTCTGGCTGAGCAATGCCAGCGTGCCGGTGGTGGTGACCGTGAGCCGGTCATGGGCCGCTGCCGCAGTGGCCGGAGTGGCCCATAGTGTCGTACCCGAGGGGCCGGTGAGCACGGCCCGCCCAGCGGTGGTGACGGCCAGCTTGTACGCCTGCGGAGCGGCGTCGCCGCCGTTGGTGATGGCTTGGCCGGCGGTGAGGCTCTGCCCGGTGTGCAGGATGAACGCTCCGGTGGGCGCGGTCGCGGCGTTAGTGGCGTGGTAGGCGATCTCACCGGTCAGCTTCGCGTGCGGGCTCCCGGTGCAACTCTGGGAGAACATGGCATCGAACGCCGACGGAGCGTTGTCAGCGTCGTAGCTGACCTGCTTGATCGTGACGGTACCGGTCGTGTCGCCACACCCCCGGCCTTCACCGCTCACTATCAACCAGAAGCCGGTGTTGCTTGCGTTGTTCACCGTGTAGGTGCCGACGCGGATCGGGCCGCTGCGGTCTTGCATCTCGACCGTCCACGAGCTGTGCCCGTCATTGGTCGTGGCGTCCAAGGCGTCGTTCGACTGGTTGGCCACCTGCATCTGGGACTGGGCATCGGTCATCAGGTAGGAGCGGCCGTTGCCGACGAGGTCGCCCGGTTGGCTGTTGAGGCGCAGCAGGGTGCGCCCAGGCGGCCCGGTGCCGGCGAGCGCGGTCGGGACCTTGGCCGCGCCCATGGGGACGGTGAGCACGGCTGCTCGGTTTCCGACGGCGTGCGGCGCGAACGCCACGACAACCGAGCAAGCAGTGTGCCCGCTGAGGGTCTTGTGCGAGCAGCCATCGGATACGACCCTGAAGTCGCCGCTGTTCGCACCCGAGAGACTGGCCGCGCCGACCGCCAGCGAACCGCTTCCGGTGTTGCGGAACCACAGCGGCAGCAGCGCCGGCGATCGCGTTCCGACCGGGACGTCGGGCCAGGCGAACGATCGAGCGCCAGTCATGACCCAGGGTGCCGGTGCCGGTTCGCCGAGTTGGAGTTCACCGAAGATGACGGCGTTCGCGCTACTGGTGTAGTTACAGGTCGTCTGGAAGCGGAGGTCGAGTCGGGTGAGCGCCGTGCCGCTCGACGCTACGTCGACGACGGTGAACTGCACGCCTTGACAGCCCGCGTTGCCGTCGATGAGTGACCCGTTGCCGCGCACGCCATACACGTCGTCGCCGTAATAGGTGCCCGGGTGGAACGTCGCGCCACGCGGAGCTTGCAAGTCGATGGAGAAGTTCCGCTGTGCGGTGCCGCCGCTCATGGCCACGCTGATCTCGTCAGTGTGGGCGTACCCGCCGACGGAACTGATGTTGGTCGGGTCGTACTCAGCCGGCCCGGCGGCCGACGACGGCGGCGCGAGCGAGCTGGCGATGCTGACCCGAGCCGACGAGAGGACACTTGTGGCGGCTGCCGATGCGGGCGCTGCGATCAGTAGGAAGCCCCCGGCGACGGCGACGATTGTGGCCATGGCTGCACTGCGCACCCGGATTCTCGGCACGACGACCCCCGATGTCGGCATTCGCACGCCGGGCCGATGGCTATGGCTGACGGTGATTGCTTTACATGGATTTACAGCATGGGCGTGAGCCTGGCAAACGACGGCAGGCGGTCAGGGCGTGCGGGTGGCACATACTCGGCGTTGCGGTCGATGGCCAGGTACATCGAGTTCGCGATGGGCCGGCGGATCTCCTCGGCGATGTGCCCGAGCAGCCCGGCGCAGCGGGCCAGCAGGACCGTTCCCCGCAGCAACTCCAGCGGCAGCCCGAGGTCGGCCAGTGCGGCGCCGCTGACCCCCGCCCCGTTGAGCGGCAGGGTCTTGCCCAGAATGGCCGGATGCACCCGGCCGACGGCCTCGAACAGGGCCAGGTTCGGACCGTACAGGCCTTCCTCGCGGGCGATCCGGATGATGACCGGCGTGCGCGGATCGCCGTGCTTGTGCACGGGGTGGCCCAGCCCGGGCACGAACCGGCCGGCGTCCTTGCGTTCGGTCACAGCGCTCGTGGCCACCGCGTCCCAGCCCTCGTCGTCGGTGGGCAGTTCGTCGAGGGTGGCCAGCACCTCGGCCAGGAACCGGCCGGTGTCTTCAGTGACCCCGAGGTAGCGCGACCCGCCGCCCAGGATCCCCGCCGCCAGCGCGCCCTGGATGGCGTCCGGGGCGCTGAGGTAGGTCAGCCGGGCCGCGATGGCCGTCGGCGTGAACCCGTGGTCGGCCAGCCCGAGCAGCACGGCCTCGAACAGTCGCGTCTGCTGCGCGGTCGGCCGATCGAGGGTGAGCAACCAGTACGCCAGCTCGCCGAAGCCGACCTGGCCCATCAGCTCGGTGGCCAGGTTCTGGCCGAGCAGGGTGATCGTCGATTCGTCGGACGTGCCCAGCGACGTGGGGAACGACGGGAACGGCGCAGCGGAGTCGGCCACGAGCGGTGCCTCTCTTCTCAAGTCATCTCAGGCGCAAAGCCCAGCCAGGCCCGGACCGCGTCGCCGTCGGCATCCAAGGCGGGCGGCGGCCGGTCGTAGCGCGGCGGCGTCGCCGACAGGCCGATCGGGTTGCGCACCGTCGGCACCCCGTCCACCGCCACGACCGGGTCGAGCCCCAACTCCTGCGCGAGTTCCACGCCGCCGCGCACGTCGTTGATCGGGCCGCACGGGACACCGAAGTCGGTCAGCACGGTGAACCACTCCTGCGCCGTACGAGTCGCCAGCCGCTCCAGCAGCAGCGGGCGCAACTCCTCGCGGTTGACGTTGCGCTGGCCGACGCTGGCGAAGCGCGGGTCGTCGACGAGGTCCGGGCATTCCAGGGCCGCGCACAGCTTGCCGAACTGGGCATCGTTGCCGGCGACGACGATCAGTTCGCCGTCCCCGGTCGGCAGTGGTTCGTACGGGAACAGGCTCAGATGGGCGTTGCCCATCCGCCCGGGCACCACGTCGCCGGCGATGTAGGCCGAGGTCTGGTTGACCATGGTCGACAGCGCCGTCGAGAGCAGGTTGGTCTCGATGTGCTGGCCGACGCCGGTGCCGTCACGGTGGTGCAGCGCGGCCAGGATGCCGATGGCCGACTGCAGGCCGGTCATCACGTCGAAGACCGAGATGCCCGGCCCGGTACGCGGGACCGTCCGGGTCGCCGGTGAGGCTCATCAGCCCGGACATGCCCTGCACCAGCAGGTCGTACCCGGGCAGCGCCGCGCCGCCGGCCGAACCGAAACCACTGATCGAGCAGTAGATGGACCGCGGGTTGCGGGCGGCCACTGCGTCGTAGTCCAGGCCGAAGCGGCGCAGCCCGCCGGGCTTGAAGTTGTTGATGAACACGTCGGCCCGCGCCGACAGGGCGTGGGCGACGTCGAGGTCGGCCCCGTTACCGAGGTCGAGCACGATCGAGCGCTTGTTGCGGTTGACGGCCAGGAAGTAGGTGCCGACGTCGTCGCGCACCGGCGGGACCCAGTGCCGGGTGTCGTCGCCGGCCGGGCTCTCGACCTTGATCACCTCGGCCCCGAGGTCGGCCAGCAGCATCGTGCAGTACGGCCCGGCCAGCACCCGCGAGAAGTCCGCGACCACCAGTCCGGACAGCGGCCCGGAGTTGGCCGCGCCCGGCTCGTCCTGCGCTGAGACGGCCAAACCAACTCCTTACGCCGCTGGGCGGACACTTGTCCGCAACTCTTCGCGGCGAGCGTCCGAGTGTCAAGCGGGCTCAGCCGGCGACGGCCGGCCGGGGCGCCACGGCCATGGCCCGGGCGACCTCGACGTGGGGCTTGGACTGGGCCAGGGCCCAGTCGGCCGAAACCTCGCCGGCCGTGCGCAGCAGCAGGGGCAGGTAGTCGCCGGTGAGCACCGCCAACGGCGTCTCGGCCGCGTGCACGGTCACGTTCATGGCCGCGCGCACGACGCCGGCCCCGTCGCGGACCGGGACGGCGACCGAGCGGATCCCGGGGGCGAGTTCCTCGTCGGCCAGGGCCCAGCCCCGGGCCCGGACCGCGGCCAGTTCCTCGGCCAGTTCGGTCGCGGGCCGGGCCGGCGGCAGGGCCAGCCCGGAGCGGCTGGGTTCGGCCAGGGCGCAGGCCAGCGCGTCCGCATCGAGTGCGGCCAACAGCACTTTGCCCTGCGACGTCTGGGGTGCGGGGAAGCGGGTGCCGATCTCGACGCGCAGGGCGATGATCTTGGGCACCGACACCCGGGCCACGTAGACGATGTCCGAGCCGTCGAGCTGGGCCATCGACGACGACTCGTGGGTCTGGGCGACGAGATCCTCCAGGTGGGGGCGGGCGATGTCCCACAGGCCCAGCGCGCCGACGTAGGCCATGCCCAGCCGCAAGACCCGGGGCGTGAGCAGGAACAGCCCGCCTTCGACCCGGACGTAACCCAGTTCTTGCAGCGTCAACAACAGTCGGCGGGCGGTCGGGCGAGCCAGGCCGGCCACGGACGCGATCTCGGTCAGGCTCATCCGCGGGTGCTGGGCGTCGAAGCAGCTCAGCACATCCAAGCCGCGGGCCAGCGCTTCGACGAAGTCGGGTCCGGTGCCGCGTCCAGCCACTTGCGCCTCCCGTCGCCCGCCGCGCCAGCACCCTTGACAGGGTCTCGAACGCGAGGGAAGGTTCTAGCCACATTCGCCTGACGGACAACTGTACGTTGCCTTCGCGGATCTTAACCCCATCACTCGCAGGAGGTGAGCCCGCACATGGCGAAGCTGGTGGCCGTGCTGGCGACGACCCACCACCCGTTCTACTACCGCACCAGCCAGCTCCCGCCCGACGAGGCGCCGCCGTTCGCGGCCGAATGGGTGCGCAAGGTCGAGACCTACCGCGCCACCCTGACCCGGGTGCGCCCGGACGTGCTGGTGATGGTGGGTTCGGACCACTTCCACCAGCTGTGGCTGGACAACATGCCGCAGTTCCTGGTCGGCAAAGCCCCGTTCTACGACGCGAACTACTACAACGAGGAGCGTGAGTTCGGGCTGCCCCGGCTGCTGCTGCGCGGGCACGAGGACCTGTCGGCCTACATCCTGCGCGAGGGCATCGACCGCGGCTTCGACCTGGCCTTCAGCAACGAGCTGCGGGTCGACCACAGCATCACCTGCCCGATCTTCACCGTGCGCCCCGACAACGACCTGCCGATCGTGCCGATCTACACCAACATCTTCGCGCCGCCGCTGCCGCGCCCGGAGCGCTTCGTCCAACTGGGGCGCACGATCCGCGAACTGATCGACGCCTGGCCCAGCGACCTGCGGGTCGCGGTGATCGGCAGTGGCCACCTGTCGCTGGAGCTGGGCGGGCCGCGCCAGTTCGGCCCGCACGGCCCCGACCCGGAGTTCGACGCCAAGGCGGTGGAGTGGATCGCCAACGGCGACATCGACGACTGCCTGGCCAACGTCAGCCTCGACAGCCTGCACGCGCCCGGCAACGCCACGCACGGCTTCATGGATTTCATGCTGATGATGGGCGTGGCCGGCTACAACAAGGCCGACCACGCCGACAGCCTCGACCTGTTCCACACCATGGAGGCCTACTTCACCTGGTACCCGAACGGGGTGGACGTCTGATGAGCAAGTACCTCGTGGACAAGTTCCTGTTCACCGTCGACCGCGACCCGGACTGGGTGGCGCGCTACCGCGACGACCCGGCCGGCACGGTGGCCTGGTGGGAGGCGGAGCAGGCCAACCGGGTGCTCAACTGCGTCGCCGACGAGGCGTCGACCTGGCTGCGCTTCACCGACGCCGAGCGCCAGGCCCTGGCCACGCACGACCACGTGGCCCTGTTCGAGCTGGGTGCCCACCCGTTCCTGACCCTCACCCTGTGGATTGCCATGTTCGAACGTGACCACGACGAGCCCCTGGCCATGCAGCTGGACTACGCGGCCAAGCTCGCGCACGTCAACCTGCCGTACCCGGACATCACGACATGAGCGTCCTCGAGTCGGCCGGCCGGGCTGCCCTGGGCTGGGTGTTCATCCAGGCCGGGGCCGGCGTCGTGCGCAATCCGGAGCCGCCGGCCAAGAAGGCCGAACCGGTACTGGCCACGGTCCGCTCGGCCGCCCCGGTCGCGCTGCCCGACGACGTCACCTTGGTGCGCATCAACGCGGCCACGCAGGTCGCGGCCGGGGCCACGTTGGCGCTGGGCATCGCCCCGCGCCTGTCGGCGGCGGTCCTGATCGGCTCGATCATCCCGACGACGGCGGGCGGCCACCGGTTCTGGGAGTTCGAGGCCGGCAACGAGCGCAACACCCAGCGCAACCACTTCCTGAAGAACATCAGCATCGTCGGCGGCCTGCTGCAGGTGCTGACCCGCCCGCGAGAGGACGACCGATGAATCCGGACGAGCTCAGCCAGGTCAACGACGGGCGGCCGGTCGTCTTCCGCAATGCGACGGTGCTGACGATGGACGACGCCGGCGTCATCGACGGCGGGGACGTCCTCGTCAGCGGCGACAAGGTCGTCGCGGTCGGCCCGGCCCTGCCCGCACCCGACGGGGCGGTCGAGATCGACGCCTCCCGCGGCATCCTGATGCCCGGCATGGTCGACACCCACCGGCACATGTGGCAGACCGCGCTGCGCGGCCTCGGCGCCGACTGGACGCTGAGCCAGTACTTCGTCTTCTACTACCTGACCTGGGGCAAGATCTTCCGGCCCGAGGACATCGCGGCCGGCAACCTGCTCTCGGCCGCGGAAGCGATCGACGCCGGGGTGACCACCACCGTCGACTGGTCGCACGGCCTGCAGACCGTCGAGTACGGTGAGGCCGCACTGGACGCGCTGCGCCGCGCCCCGGGCCGCTTCGTCCTGGCCTACGGCAACCTGCTCGGCGCGCCGTGGGAGTGGACCAACAGCGCCGAGTTCCGCAGCTTCGTCAAGCGCGCCGACACCGACGACCTGCTCGGCCTGCAGCTGGCCTTCGACGTCACCGGCGATCCGGAGTTCCCGGAGAAGGGCGCGTTCGAGGCCGCCCGCGAGCTCGGCCTGCGGGTCAGCACCCACGCGGGCGTGTGGGGCGCGACCAACGACGACAGCATCCGGCTGATGTGGGAGAACGGCTTCATGACGCCGGACGTCACCTACGTCCACGCGGCGACGCTGACCCAGGACTCCTACCAGCGCATCGCGGCCAGTGGCGGCTCGGCGTCGGTGTCGACCGAGAGCGAGCAGAGCGCGGGTCAGGGCTACCCGCCCACCTGGCAGTTGCGCAAGCACGGCATTCCGGTGTCGCTGTCGATGGACACCAGCGTGTGGTGGAGCGCGGACCTGTTCTCGGCCATGCGGGCCACCCTGTCGGCCGACCGCTCCCGGGAGCACCTCGAGGCGCACGCCAGCGGCGACACCGTCGTGCACAACCACCTGCGGGCCGAGGAGGTCGCGCACTGGGCCACCATCGGCGGGGCCCGGGCGCTCGGGCTCGACGACAAGATCGGCACCATCACCGCCGGCAAGCAGGCCGACCTCGTCCTGATCAAGAACGACGACTCGCCCGCGCTGTACCCGCTGCTGCATCCCTACGGCAGCCTGGTCTTCCAGGCCGGCCGCGGCGACGTGCACACCGTGCTGGTGAACGGCCGCGTCCACAAGCACGAGCACAAGCTCGTCGATGTCGATCTGCGCGGCGCCAAGGACGCGGTGGCCGGCACGGTCGACTACGCCCGCTCGACCATGGGCGAACAGGCCTGGCAGGAGAGCCTGACGCCGGAGTTGGCCACCACCGAGCGGATCCCGAACCCGTACACCTACACCGACTACGCCGGCGAAGAGTCTCGGCACCGGGCCCAGCGCGAGGACCTGGCCGAACGCCCGGCGCCCGCGAACTGAGCCGATGAGTGAGCTGGAGGTCCCGGTCCTTGTCGTCGGCGGCAGCCTGGTCGGGCTGACCGCGTCGGCCCTGCTCGGGGCCTACGGCGTGCCGAACCTGCTGGTCGAACGACATCGAGGGACGGCCATCCATCCGCGGGCGGCCTCGTTCCACCAGCGCACGATGGAGATCTTCCGCGGGCTGGGCCTGCAAGACGCCGTCGAGGCCGCGGCCGAGCGCGAGTTCGTCCAGAACGGCGCAATCATTGCCGTCGAGAGCCTGACCGGGAAGGAGTTGGCCCACTTCTACCGGTCGTTCAACGACGGCGTGGAAGGCCTCAGCCCGACGGCCCGGCTGTTCATCACCCAGATCGGGCTCGAACCCATCCTGCGGGCCAAGGCCGAGGAGCTGGGAGCCGACGTGCGGTACGGCACCGAGCTGGTCGGTTTCGAGCAGGACGACGCCAGCGTGCATTCGATCATCCGGCCGCGCGACGGCGGCCCGGAACTCGTCGTCCACTCGCAGTACCTGGTTGCCGCCGACGGCGCGCACAGCGCGATCCGCGACCGGCTCGGGATCACCCGGCGCGGCCGTGGCGACTTCGCCAACTGCATCACCATCTACTTCCGGGCCGACCTGCGGGCGATGATCGGCGAGCGCAACCTGAGCGTGGTCTACGTCAACCATCCCGAACTGCTCGGCTTCTTCCGCTTCGCCATCGACGCGCAGTCCGGCTTCCTGGCCGTGTTCTCGACCACGGACGCCGACGGCACGCGGACGACCGACATCTCGGCCGACATGACCCCGGAACGCTGCATCGGCTACGTCCGCACCGCGCTCGGCGGCCCGCCGGACACCCCGATCGAGATCGACAGTGTGCAGCCGTGGACGGCGTCGGCCGGCTGGGCCGAGCGGTTCAGCGACGGGCGGGTGCTGCTGGCCGGCGACGCGGCCCACGTGATGCCGCCGACCGGCGGCTTCGGCGGTAACACCGGAGTCGCGGACGCACACAACCTGGCCTGGAAGCTGGCGCTCGTGCTCGGCGGCACCGCCGGTCCGGGGCTGCTCGACAGCTACGACGCCGAACGCCGCCCAGCCGGCGCGCTCATCGTGGAGCAGGCCTACACCCGCTACGTCACCCGCGTCGACACGTCCCTGCCCAAGGACGACCTCGCTCCACCGCTGGACGATCCGGCCATCGAGCTCGGCATCCGGTACGCCTCGGCCGCGGTCCACTCGACCGGGCCCACCGACGACGCGCCGCTGCACGATCCACGAGCCCCGATCACCGGGGACGGCGTCCGGGCCCCGCACGTCTGGGTCGAGCGGGACGGTGCGACGATCTCCACACTGGATCTTTTCGGGCCCGGCTTCGTGCTCATCGCCGGCTCGCGCGGGGACGCGTGGTGCCCGGCCGCGGCCCGGGCGGCGGCGGAGCTGGGCGTCCCGCTCGAGGTGTACCGGGTCGGGCCGGGCGGAAACCTGCTCGATCGGGACGCAGCGTTCGAGGCCGCCTACGGCGTCGGCCCGGCCGGCGCGGTCATCGTCCGCCCCGACGGTGTCATCGCCTGGCTGGCGCGCGAACCGGTCGCCGACCAGGTCGCCACGCTGCGCTCGGTCGTCACCCGCCTGCTGAGCCGCACCGACGCCGACCACGACACGCGATCCACCGTCACCGAACCTGCCGTCTGACCCGACCCCGGAGGTCGCCGTTCATGTCCACGCTCCCGCTGTTCCCGACCAGCCTCGTCGGCAGCTACGCCCAGCCCGACTGGCTGATCGACCGGGCCAAGCTGGCCGGACGCTTCCCGCCGCGCGTGCGGGCCAAGGAGCTCTGGCGTCCCGACCCGGCCTACCTGGCCGAGGCCCAGGACGACGCCACCCTGCTGGCCATCAAGGCCCAGGAGGATGCCGGGCTGGACATCATCACCGACGGCGAGATCCGGCGCGAGAGCTACTCCAACCACTTCGCCACTGCCCTCGTCGGCCTGGACCTGGACAACCCGGGCGAGGCGCTGGACCGCAGCGGGCACCCGAACCCCGTCCCCCGCGTGGTCGGCCCGATCAGCCGCCCGCAGCCGGTGGAAGTGGCCGACGTCCGGTTCCTGCGCGAGCACACCGACCACACCATCAAGGTCACCGTGCCCGGCCCGTTCACGATGTCGCAGCAGGCCCAGAACGACTACTACGGCTCGGCCGAGGAGTTGGCCCTCGCGTACGCCGACGCCGTCAACGCGGAGGTGCGCGATCTGTTCGCCGCCGGCGCCGACATCGTCCAACTCGACGAGCCCTACCTGCAGGCCCGGCCCGAGCCGGCCCGGCAGTACGGGATCAAGGCCCTGAACCGCGCGCTCGACGGCGTCGTCGGTACCACCGCCGTGCACCTGTGCTTCGGCTACGCGGCGATCATCCACGACCGGCCGTCGGGCTACTCGTTCCTGCCCGAGCTGGCCGACTGCACGTGCGACCAGGTCTCGATCGAGACCGGCCAATCCCACCTGGACACGTCGGTGCTGCAGCGACTGGACGGCAAGACGATCATCCTCGGCGTGATCGACCTGTCCGACGCGGCGGTGGAGTCCGTCGACACCGTGGTCGAGCGGGTGCGCCGGGCGCTGCCCTACGTCGCCGCCGAGAACGTCGTCATCGGCACCGACTGCGGCATGAAGTACCTGCCGCGCGACTCGGCCTTCGGCAAGATGCAGGCCATGGCCGGCGCGGCCCGAATCCTGCGCAACGGTTAGTCGCCGTTACCCGCCACTCGGCCGCACCAGTCCCGAGTCGTATGCGGCGACCGCGGCCTGGAGACGGTCGCGGACGCCCAGTTTCGCCAACACGCTCTGCACGTGGCTCTTGACGGTGGTCTCCGCGAGGTGCAGTTTCGCGCCGATCTCGGCGTTCGACAGACCGCGGGCGACCAGGAGCAGCACGTCGACCTCCCGAACCGACAAGAGGTTCCGAATCTTGTCGGCATCGTCGGTCGAGTGGCTCGAGTCCTCGGCCATCCGCTCGAGCAGGCGGCGGGTGACCGAGGGCGCGAGCATCGCCTCGCCTTCGGCGACAACGCGCACCGCATTGACGAACTGGTCCGCGGTGGCGTCCTTCAGCAGGAATCCTGACGCGCCGGCGCGCAGTGCTTCGCTGACGTACTCATCCGTGTGGAACGTCGTGAGCATCACGACCCTGGTCGGAACCGGCGCGGCACCGCGCAGCAGGGCCCGGGTCGCCGCGAGACCGTCGAGGCGCGGCATGCGGATATCCATCAACGCCACGTCCGGGCGCAGCCGCCGCACGGCCTCGACCGCCTCGACCCCGTCCGCAGCCTCACCGACGACCTCCATGCCCCGTTCCGACTCGATGATGGCCCGTAAGCCCGAGCGGATCAGGGTCTGGTCGTCGGCGATCAGGACGGTGATGGTCATCGTGGCGGCTCGCGCACCGGGATGAGCGCTTCGACCTCGAAGCCGCCGCCGGCTCGGGCGCCGGTGCGCAGTGTCCCGCCGTAGACGGCGGCGCGCTCGCACATCCCGACGATGCCGTGCGCCGTGCTCGCGACCGGACCGGACGGCCCGACCCCGTCGTCGTGTACGCACACGCGTACCGAGCTCTCGCTGCGGACAACCGTGACCGCTGCCCGGGCTCCGGGACCGGCGTGTTTGAGCACGTTGGTCAGCGACTCCTGCACGATCCGGTACACCGTGAGCGCCACTCCCGGCGACACGTCCAACGGCTGCACGTCCAGCCGCGTCACTACGCCCCCCGCGTTCACGCGCGCGACGAGTTCGCCGATGTCGGCCAGTCCGGGCTGCGGAGTGAGCTCGGCCGCGGCGTCCGGCCGGAGCACGGCCAGCACGTGCCGCATCTCGGCGAGTGCTTGCCGGCTCGCGGCCGAGATCCGGCTCAAATAAGCCGGCACCGCGTCCGGGTTCGACCGGGCAGAGCGGCCCGCGGCCTCCGACTGGATCGCGATCAGGCTGATCGAATGGCCGATGACGTCGTGCAGCTCGCGGGCGATGCGCAGCCGCTCGTCCACGACCGCCCGCGCGGCGCGCTCGCCCTCCGCCGCCTCGAGGCGTGTCGCACGGTCCTTCAGCTCCGCCACGTAGTCGCGCCGGGTGCGCAGCGCGTAACCCAGCACCCCGCTCGCTGCGACCAGCACCCCGAGGTTGAACGCTCCCCAGACTCCGGACTGGTCGCGCACGCCCGGAGTGAGGTCAGCCCCAGCCAATGCGAACGCGGCGATCACGACAGCGGCTGCGCTGCGAACCGTGACGGCAAGCTCGGCGCCCCCGGCTGGCCGGCCCTGCCCGGCCAGGGCGTAGGCGGCGCAGCACGTGGCGAAGATCGCCGCGCCACCCGGATAGCCGACGGCGAGCATGAATCCGCCCAGCGCCGTCACCGCGGCCAGCACCGCCGTCGGCGCCCGCCGGCGGCCGAGCAGGAGAAGTCCCTGCCCGACGGCGAGCGGCACGATGACGCTGTGGGGCAGCCATGCGGCGACGCGGTCCGCGGAGCCATGGGCGGTGACGAGCGCCGCGGCCACACTGACGGCCACGTCGACGGCAAGCCGGTTCGGTCTACGCACCCGCACAGCCACCATCATGTCCTCGGTCAACCGGCCCGGCACGTCAGGCGTCGCGGCGGCGCAGCGAGAATGCCGCGGCGGCAGCCAGGACGACGACCCAGGCCGCGATCCCGGCCACCGCAGCGCCCGGGCTGAGGCCGGTGTGGTGGTGCACCATCTCGTCGCCGAGGTTCGAGGGGAGATACGGCACGGTGTGGCGCGTGACGGCATCCGCCGTTAGTCGGTCGGTCAGCAGCGGCAGCACGAGCAGGAGCGCGAACATACTGGTGAGCGCTACGGCGGCGCTGCGAACCAGGACGCCGGTGAACAAGCCGATCAGACCCGTCGCCGTGAGGTAATAGACCGTACCGAGCAGGTGGGCGAGCACGTTGTGATCACCGAGCGCGACGTGCGGGGCGTGAGCACCAGCGAGGATGGCCTGACCGGTGAAGAACGCCGCGAACACGATTACTACCGCCAGCGCGAACAACGCCAAGCCGGCCACCACGGCCTTCGCGGCCAGGACCAGGCCGCGCTGAGGTGTTGCCGCGAACGTCGTGCGGATCAGGCCGGTGCCGTACTCGTTCGTGGCCACAAGCGCGCCGAGCACGCCGAACAGAAGAACGGCCAGTACCTCGAAGTTGAAGTTGGTGCCCAGTGGATCGAACTGGGCCTGCTGTACCGCGTCGAGGTGCGCCCAGCCCGTGCCGTTGCTCCTGGTCTCGCCGACCGCCAGCCAGATGCACGCGACCGTGCCCAGCAGCGGGATCCGGCGCATGGACCGCAGCGACTGCAGCTTGATCCACTCGGCGGCCAGAGCGGCCCGGGCTCGGCGGTGGGCGCGGGGCGGGGCCTGTCCGGCGGGGCCCGCATCGGGCGCGGTCAAGGCGCGCCACATCACGCGTCCCTCCTGAGGATGAGTGCGAACGCGGCGGTCGCGGCCACGGTGACGTAGCCGGCCTCGACACCGAGTCCCGGCCAGGGCCTGAGCGCGTACGCGCCGCCCTGCAGCAGATGGAAACCTCGTTCGCCTGCGTCCGGCAGGTATTCGCCCAGGTTCTGAGTGATCTTGTCGCGTATCTGCGAGAACACGATGCGCGGGATGATCAGGATCCCGAAGAGCACGGCCAGGGCCCCGGGCGTGCTCCGCACCAAGACCCCGACGAACAGGCCGAACAGGCCGATGAGGGTGAGATACAGGCCGGCGCCGAACACCGCGGTCAACACGCCCGGATCACCGATTGCGGTGTGCTTGGCCGGCGAGAGCGCGCGTTGCCCCAGCAAGAACGCCGGGAACGACATCGCCGTGCAACCGGCCCCCACCACCACCGTGAACACCACCGCCCGCATCGCGAGCACTTGGGCCCGCTGCGGCGTGGCCACGAACGTGCCACGGATGAGCCCGCTGCTGTACTCGCCGGTCACGGTTATCACGCCGAGCGCGCCGACGAACAGCTGAGCCAGCTCGATCCCCTGCAAGACGGTGAAGACGGGGTCGAACGCGGCCTTGGCGGCCGGCGAGTCGGCCAGGTAGCTGCCACGGTTGCCCGCGCCGAGCAGCCAGGCGCCCACCACCACGGTCAGCGCGGTGGCCGCCAGGGCCAACGGGCCCGTGCGCAGCGAGCGGAACTTGATCCACTCGCTGCGCGCGGTGGCCCGCAGCCGGGACTCCAGTCCGATGCTCGCGCGCGGGGCGGTGTCCGCCTGCGCGCTCACGACGCCACCGGGGCCGCAGCCCGGTACTCGACACTCTCCCCGGTCAGCCGGAAGTAAGCCTCTTCGAGTGAGGCATGCACATCACGCAACTGGTGCAGCACGTGGCCGCGCTCGGCGGCCAGTTCGCCGATCTGCCTCGATCCGATCCCGGCCACATCGAGCGTCCCATCCGGCTCCAGCGTGACGTGGGCCCCGGCGCTGCGCAGGTCCGCCGCCATCCGCTGCGGCTCGGCGGAGCGGACCTCGACGCGCTCGCCGGAGTTGCGGGCCATCAGCTCCGCCAGCGGCATGTCCGCGATCATCCGGCCGCGGCCGATGACGAGCAGATGGTCCGCCGTCAGCGCCATCTCGCTCATCAGGTGGCTGGAGACGAAGACCGTGCGGCCCTCCGCGGCCAAAGAACGCATGAGCGTCCTGATCCAGATGATCCCCTCCGGGTCGAGCCCGTTGACCGGCTCGTCGAACAACAGCGTCCCCGGATCGCCGAGCAGTGCCCCGGCGATGCCAAGCCGCTGAAACATGCCCAGGGAGAACCCGCCGGCGCGCTTGCCCGCGACCGACGCCAGCCCGACCAGCTCCAGCACCTCATCGACCCGCTTGCGGGCGATGCCGTTGGCGGCGGCGAGGCTGTGCAGATGGTCGTACGCGGAGCGCCCGGTGTGCACGGCGCGCGCATCCAGCAGGGCGCCGACCTCGTGCATCGGCCACACCGTGTCGTGGTAGCTGTGCCCGTCGATGGTCGCCGTGCCCGAGGTCGGCATATCGAGGCCGAGAATCATCCGCATCGTCGTCGACTTGCCCGCGCCGTTCGGCCCGAGGAACCCGGTCACCTGCCCCGGCTTGACCTGGAAGTCGATCCTGTCGACGGCGACGGTGCGCCCGTAAACCTTCCTGAGTTGCCGGACCTCGATCATCTGCCGCTCGCGTTCATGTCGCTCATGGCCGCGACGCTAGGAGCGGCTGGGCCGCGCACGCGTCGGTCGCAGGAAGGAAAACCGGGCTGAGCGGGGTGGACACCTCCTCCTCAAGAAGGAGACGCGAGTCTCATCGCCATCTCTACTGTGTAGGCATGATCGCGTTGCCGGGTCACGGCCCGCCCCTGCTGCTCGAACTGGACCTCACCGAGTTGCCGGCCGATCCGGATGGCGGCGACCGGCTCGCGCGACTTCGGGCCCGTGGGCGCCACCAGCTTCGGCCCACGCTGCGCGCCCTGCACGAGGCCGCGAACGATCGCCGGGTGGCCGGCCTGATCGCCAAGGTCGGCGGGCCGCTGCCGTGGGCGGCGATGCAGGAGTTGCGGCTGGGCGTGCTGGCCTTCGCAGCCACTGGCAAGCCGGCGGTGGCCTGGGCCGAGACGTTCGGCGAGGGCTCCGGCGACATGGCCGCCTACGTCCTGGCCAGCGCCTTCGACGAGATCTGGCTGCAACCGGGTGGGACGCTCGGCCTGCTCGGCGTCGGGGTGGAAACCACGTTCGTGCGGGGCGCCCTCGATCGGTTGGGCATCGAGCCGCAACTCGATCAGCGGCGCGAGTTCAAGAACGCGGCCGACCGGATCATGCGCACCGAGTTCACCGAGGCGCACCACGCCGCGCTCGACCGGCTGGCCGACTCGATCTTCACCGACGCCGTCTCCGCCATCGCCGACGGGCGGGCGATCGACGCGGCGCGGGTGCGCGAACTCGTCGACACCGGGCCGCGAACCGCGCCGGAGGCCCTCGACGTCGGCCTGGTCGACTCGCTCGGCTATCGCGACCAGGCCTACGCGGCGACGCGAGCCCGCGTCGACCCGGGCGCGGAGTTGTTGTTCGCCGATCGGTGGCGGCCGCGCCGTCGGCCGCAGCTGCCGGCCCGGCGCAAGAGCTACGTCGCCCTCGTCGAGGTGCGCGGCGCGATCGCGTCCGGCCGAACCCGGCGCGGTCCGATGGGCCGTCAGGTCGGCAGCGACTCGGTCTCGGCCGCCCTGCGCGCGGCGGCGAACGACGCCCGGGCGCGGGCGGTCGTCCTGCGCGTCGACTCGCCCGGGGGCTCGGCCGTCGCCTCGGAGACGATCTGGCGCGAGGTGTGCGCGGTGCGTGAGGCCGGCAAACCCGTCGTCGTGTCGATGGGCGAGGCGGCCGCGTCCGGCGGCTACTACATCGCCTGCCCGGCCGACGTGATCGTGGCCCTGCCCTCGACGCTGACCGGATCCATCGGGGTGTTCGGCGGCAAGCTGGTCGTGCGCGGGCTGCTCGACCGGATCGGCCTGACCACGGGAACCGTCTCGCGCGGCACTCGCGCCCTGATGTCCTCGTCGCGGCGCGGCTATGACGACGACGAGCGTCAGCGCGTCGCCGTCATCCTCGACGCGATCTACGACGACTTCGTGGCCAAGGTGGCCCAGGGCCGCGGCCGGCCACCGACCGAGATCGACGCGATCGCGCGAGGTCGGGTGTGGACCGGCAGCGACGCGCTGGACATCGGCCTGGTCGACGCGCTCGGCGGTCTGCGGGACGCGGTGCGCATCGCGCGCGTGCGCGGCGGCCTGCCCGAGGACGCGCCGCTGCGCGCGGCCGTCCAGGTGCCGCCGTTGGCCCGACTGCGACGGCCGCGCAACACCGACGATCCGCGCGCCGGCGGGTATCCGACCGTGGGAGCGGGGCTGCGGTCGCTCTCCGACATCGCCGCCGCCATTGGGCTGCCGGCGTCCGACGCGCTGCGCATGCCGCGCATTACCGTTCGCTGACGTGGATCCCCGAAGGCGGCGCAGCCGATGCATAGCGCGCAGCTGCTGGTAGACGCGTTGGCGGTCGCACGACCACCCAGCGCTTGGGCCGCCCGTCGTTGGTGACCGACGGTGAGTCTTCGACGAGCTCGAAGCACGGTCGGGGCGCTAGCAGCGTTCGTGCAGATCCCGGAGCGAGCGCCCGACCGCGGCCAGATCCGCACAAGCTCGCGGACGGCCGCGCTCAGGGTGAGCGGCGGGTGGTGTTGCGGTGGATCAGCGCCCACGTCGGGCCACTTGGCGGGGTGGGGTCGCCGAGGACGAGGCGGGCGCAGCGTTCGCCCTGGTCCTGCAACGACTGGGCCACCGTCGTCAGCCCGGCCGGTTCGGCCGCGGCCGAGTCGTCCCAGCCCGTGACGGCCACATCGTCGGGAACCTGTAGGCCGCGAGCGGCGGCGGCGCGCAGCACGCCCAGGGCCAGCCCGTCGCCCATCGCGACGATCGCGTCGGGCGCCGGGTCGGCCGCCAACAGCTGGTCGGCCAGCGCCGCGGCCTCGGCTACGCCGTTGCGGGCGACGACCGCCACCAGCACCTGCGACCAGTCGAGGCCGAGCGCGACGGCGGCGTCCCGGAAGCCCTGCAACCGGTGCCGGGTGACGCTGAACAGCGGAGCGTCCACGTCCGGCCCAGGCTGTATCCCGGACCCGCGCGAGCGATCCAGCGGGAAGCTCAGGACGGCCGGGCGTTCGGCTCCGGCAAAGGCGACGGACGCGATCGCTGCCGCCGCGGCGCGGTCGTCGATCGAGACGAGCGACAGATCCGGACGGGCCGGGCCACCCTGGATCGCGGCGGGCCGGCTCATCGAGACGATCGCATCGAGCACCGGATCGTCGTCGACGGTGGTCCAGACGACGAAGCCGTCCACGGCCGCCTCGAGCACCCGCTCGACGTCCGACGCGTCGCCCGTGGTCGGAATGAGCGTGAGGCCGAGCTGGTGCTCGAGGCACACCGCGGCGACACCGGAGAGGAAGCGGGTGGCCTGGGGGTCGTCGAAGGCGTAGGTGAGCTTCTCGCCCAGGACGACTCCGAGGCTGCCGGTGCGCCCACTGCGCAACGACCGCGCGCCCGGGTGTGGCCCCGGGTAACCCAGGCGTTGGGCGGCCTCGTGGACCTTGGCCCGTGTCGCGGCGGACACCCGATCGGGCTGGCTGTAGGAGTACGACACCGACATCACCGAGACGCCGGCGGCTGCGGCCACGTCGGCCATCGTCACGCGCGGCCGGCCCGGTGCGCCGGTCACGCCGGCTCACCGCACGGGTCGGTCGGTTCAGTAGCAGCCGCTGGCACCGCACCAGTCTATCTGTGTATCGTTACACGATGGCTGCTGCGATCCGGCCCGCGTCAGCGCCGCTGCGCTTGCGCCCCGTCACGGCGTACGTCTCGTTCCTGGCCTTCGGGGCGTTCTGGGGAGTGTGGGGCGCGTCGCTGCCGGAGGTGAAGGACCGGGCCGACGTCAGCGACGGGCAGCTCGGACTCGCGTTGCTGTTCATCGGTGCCGGCGCGTTGCCCGCCATGCTCGTGGTGGGCCGGGCCGTCGACCGCTGGGGCCCGCGAACCGGAGCGGTGCTGACGGCCGCGCTCGGACTGTCCGGCCTGCTGGTCGCCCTGGGCGTGCACGGTCCGATCAGCCTGGACGGTTGCCTGCTGCTGGTCGGCGCCGCGTCCGGTGCTGCTGACGTCGCCGAGAACTCGTTGGCCGGTGCCGCGCAGGCCTCGACCGACCGGCCGGTGATCACCCGGTCCCACGGCTGTTTCTCCCTGGCCGTCGTCGTCGCCAGCGTGTTGACCGGCGCGCTGCGCTGGCTGGGCGCGGGCCTGATCGTGCCGTTCGGATTCGTGGCGGCGGCCGGCCTCGCGCCTGCCGTGGTGCTGTGGGTCGACAACCGGAGTGTCCGTGCCGCACGGGTCGCCGCACCGACCGCAGCGAGCCGGGACGAGACGTCGACCGGCCCCGGTCGTCCCAACTCGCAGCGGCCGCGCATCAGCGTTTCCTGGACGTTGATCGCGGTCGGCCTGCTCGGCGCGCTGGCCTTCGCGATCGAGAACGCCTACCAGAGCTGGGGTGCGGTCTTCCTCGCGGACACCCTCGACGCTCCGACCGGACTGACGGCCGCCGCCCCGGCGACCTTCGCCGCCGTCGCGGCCACCGCCCGGTTCGGCGCCGGCTGGACCGGACGCATTCCGCCGGTACGGCTGCTGCTCACCGGCGGCGTCGTCGTCATCGTCGGGACCCTGACCCTCGCCACTGCTCCCGACGTCGCGGTCGCGCTGGTCGGGCTGGCTCTTGCCGCGGCCGGCACGGCGGTGCTGTTCCCGACCTTGCTCGCACTCGGCACGCAGGGCGTCGACGAGGCGCGCCGCGGCCGGGCGACGTCGACGGTCTCGACCACGGCCTACCTGGGCTTCTTGCTCGGCCCGGTGTTCGTCGGCACCCTCGCCGATCACACCTCCGAGCGGGGGGCCTTCCTGGGTATCGCCGCGCTCGCGGTCGTGTTCATGCTCAGCGTGCCCCGCGTGACCTGGTCAGCGCGGACGGCTGGGGTGCCAGGAGACCGGGCCGGCCTGGATGGGCGGTTGCGCGGCTGAACCGTATGGCCGACGCGGTCGACGTGGGGACGGCCCGACCGGCGACGC
This sequence comes from uncultured Actinomycetota bacterium, assembly GCA_963713245.1. Taxonomy (GTDB): domain Bacteria; phylum Actinomycetota; class Actinomycetes; order Mycobacteriales; family Jatrophihabitantaceae; genus CAVQKZ01. The sequence continues at coordinate 1,150,811 of CAVQKZ010000001.1, read as the reverse complement.
CCCATACGTCCGTCTCGTCGCGGTCGGACTGATCGCGACCGTCATGGGGCGCCGATGGTGCGCAGCTCCACCGAGGTGCATGCGATTTCGAGCTGTCAGTGCGCTACCGCGCGTCGCAGGAGTCGTGGAAGCCAGCAGCGTTGCGCGCGGCGATCGTCGGGTCGGTTGGTGCGTAGATCATCTCGGCGCGGATCTCCTTGGCGTAGACAGCTGGGCCCTGCTTCGCCGCCGCAAGGCGTTTGGCGTCCAGTTGGTTAGCGAACCGGATGTAGGCCTTGAGGGCGTCCGCCTGGTCTTTCGCTTCCGGCGGTACCGGCACGCGCGCCAAGTCCCGATCGAAATCGGACCGGAGCTTTCTGTGTGCGGGCAACTGCGCGAGGAAGTCCTTGAGTGGGATGTCGAGACTGCCTCCGTTGGTCACCGCGATCACTTTGGGTAGCAATGCGTCGCACAACTTGTTCACGGTATCCAGGTACGCCTGAACTGCTTCACCACTAGCGGCGGCCGGCGGCGGCGCCGACGAAGAGGCCGACGGACGGTGCTCGGTCGTGGACGAGGATGAGCATCCACAAGCGAGGGCACACATTCCAGCGAGAACCGATGCGGTCACCCGTGACCAATGGTTCGCCATGCCGTCATCCTGAGCGGAGGCGCTGCGGCGAGTCACGCGTTTACCAACCTTCGTTGCGACTTCGTTGTCGACGCCGCTACATCCGCACATGCCGCGGTTTGACGGACTGGGGAATTGAAGAACGCCGCGTCACACGCTCGAGTCGTGAATGAGCCCAAGCTGTACCTGGACGACACATTGGCCGCGCTGGCTATCGCCGTGGCTTTTTGGTCGTCTGGTCACGGTCCAGCTACGGCGGCGACGTGCACGACATCGCGAACTTGGTCTCGGCCCGTCCTAGACAACGGCTGTGCTGACCCAGATTGACAGTCGTCGGCTCATGCCGCGGATCGAGTGCGCACAGATGCCGGTGTGCGCGACCGAGCGCTCGCCGCTGCCACCACAACAGCGGTGTCTCATTCCCGGGACAACCATGTCGGATTCGCCTGTCGCCGTTCGTAGGGTAGGTGAACGCGGATCATTGGGGTCCGCCAGCGAAGGAGCGGGCATGCCGGAGTACCTCTTGTACTTCAACCAACAGTGGGTCGGCGACCACACCGAGGAGTGGTTTCGCGGGCGCGGACCGCTGGCCATGGCGGTCGTGCAGGAGATGAAGGATGCCGGCGTGTACGTCTTCGCCGGGGGGCTGGAGGAGGAGGACGGCCCGGTCTACAGTGCCGACCCCACCGGTGGCGCCGTGCTGATCACCGACGGGCCTTACGTTGAGACCAAGGAGTTCCTGGGCGGTTTCGCCGTGGTGGACGTGCCCGATGACGCGACCGCCAAGGTGTGGGCGGGCAAGATCGCGGAGGCATGCGGCTGGCCCCACGAGGTACGGCGATTCAAGCCGCAGCCTCAGACGGAGTGACTGCATCGTCGAGGGTCGACATGTGAAGCCGTTGGATGTGCACGATGAGCGACGCTTCTGCACTGGCTCGTGCATCCTCGACTTGGACGCACGCTCATGCCGTGCGCGGCGTTGCCTTGCTGCGTAAGGGATTCTGCGTGGAGCGGGTGACGGGAATCGAACCCGCACTGTCAGCTTGGGAAGCTGATGTTCTGCCATTGAACTACACCCGCGACCGCGCCGATGTTACACGCGGGGCCGCTCCGGCCACGGGCTCAGGCCAGCAGGCGCCGGCGGCTGATCAGGGTCTGCAGCAGCACGACGACGGCCAGGAAGGCGCCGTTCACCAAGTCTGATGCCGACGAGCCGTACTTGGACAGATGGACCCCGATCAGGTTCTGGATCACGGCCAGCAGCAGTACCCCCGACGCCGTGCCCGTGATCGAGCCGGCGCCGCCGGTGAGCAGTGTCCCGCCGATGATGACGGCGGCGATCGCGGCCAGTTCGTAGCCCACCCCGATGTTGGTGATCCCGGCCTCGAGCCGCGACGCGTTCAGCATGCCCGCGCCGCAGGCCAGCACGCCCGACAGCATGTAGACCAGCACCTTGGTCCGGGCCACCGGCAACCCCATCAGCATGGCCGCGTTCTCGTTGCCGCCGATCGCGAACAACGCCTGCCCGAACCGGGTGCGGACGAGCAGCACCGCCCCGAGCACGAACAGCACGACCGCGGTGATGATCGGCCGCCAGGTGCCGTCGCCCAGGGTGAGAAACGTCGAGCCTTTGGGCACGTGGTTGGTCTGCGAGCCCTCGTTGGTCATCGCCTGCAACAGCCCGCGGGCGAAGAGCAGCCCGGCCAGCGTGACGATGAACGGCGCCAGCCGGGCATACGCGATCAGCAGCCCCTGCACCGCACCGATGGCCAGCCCGACGGCGAGCGGCAGCACGATCGCGACGGCGGTACCGCCGTGGTTCGTACCCCAACCGGCCAGCACCCCGCCGAGCGCGAAGACCGATCCCACCGACAGGTCGATGCCCTTGGTGATGATCACGAACGTCATGCCCAGCGCCAGCAGCGAGGTGTAGGCGTTGCCGACCGCGATGCTGGTGAAGTTGTCGGTGGACGCGAACCCGCTGGAGAACACGCACGCACCCAGGAAGACGAGCACGAGCACGACGAAGCCGCCCTGCTCCTGGACGAACGCGGTCAGCCGCTCGCCCCGGCGCGCGCTCTCGTCCGCGACGGCAGCAGCGCCGGCCGGCGCGACCGCTGGATCGGCCGACGTGCCCAGGCTCACCCGCTCGCTCATCGCCCGCTCCGTCCGCGCGCGGCCCACACGGCGACGATGATGATGACCGCCTCAACCATCTGCTCGTAGGACGCCTTGATGTCGTGCTGGATCAGGGTGGCGGCGATGAGCTGCATCAGCACTGCGCCGGCCACCGTGCCGATCACTCGCACCCGGCCGCCGGTCAGTGGCGTGCCGCCGACCACGACCGCAGTGATGGCGCTGAGCTCGTAGTTCAGCCCGTAGTTGGCCGGATCGGCGTAGCCGCCGTTGCCGACGATCAGGATGCCGGCGATCGCGGCGCAGACGCCCGACAACACGTACACCGTCATCAGCACCCGGCGCACCGGCAGCCCGGCCAGCGCGCTCGCCTCGCGGTTGTCGCCGATGGCCACCAATTGCCGGCCGAATGTCGTCCGCCCGACCACGAACGCGACGATGGCGACGAGGACGGCGGCCAGCCAGGCCATCTGCGGGATGCCGAACCAGTTGGCCACGCCCAGGTTGTCGATGAAGCTGTTGCGCACCGTCTTCGCCGACGCTCCGTTGAGAATCACCGCGAAGCCCCGCAGGCCGATCATCAATGCCAGCGTGGCCACGATGGGCTGCACGCCGGCGAACGCGACCAGGCTGCCGCTCACGGCTCCGGACAGCACGCCGGCGATGAGCGCGGTGACGATGGCCGCGAACGCCCCATAGCCCAGGTACAGCGGTATGGCCGCGGCCGCGAGCGCGATGACCGCGCCGACGGACAGGTCGATGCCCTCGGTACCGATGACCAGCGCCATCCCCAGCGCCACGATCAGCACCGGCACGGCCTGGTACAGCTGCACCCGCAGGTTGGACACGGTGAGGAAGTTGTCGGTGGCGCCCGCGTTCATCGCGAGCAGGATGACGATGGCGAAGTACACGCCGTAGTCCTGCAGCCACGACCGGGCCCGGTCCAGGTCGAGCCCGCGCCGGCCGATCGCCACCTCAGCCATCGACGAGCCCCTCTCCGCTCGGGGCGGCCGCGAGCGCCTCCATGAGCGCATCCTCGCTGACCTGGTCACCGTCGAGCTCGCCGACGATGCGCCCTTCCTTGAGCACCATCACCCGGTCGGAGCCTTCGATGAGCTCGTCCAGCTCGGAGGAGATCAGCACGACGCCGAGCCCTTCCTTCCGCCAGTTCGTTGATGACGGCCTGCACCTCAGCCTTGGCCCCGACGTCGATCCCCCGTGTCGGTTCGTCCAGCAGCAGCAACTTCGGGTTGAGGCACAGCCAGCGGGCCAGCATGACCTTCTGCTGATTGCCGCCGGACAGCTCGCCGACCTTCTGCTCGGGACTGGACGCCTTGATCTGCAGTCGCTTGATGAAGTAGTCGACGATCTCGTCCTGCTTGGCCCGGTTGACGAGCCCGGCCCGCGAGATCCGGGGCAGGGCCGCGAGCACGATGTTCTCGCGCACCGACAGGCCCGGGATGATGCCCTCACTCTTGCGGTCCTCCGGCAGCATGGCCGCACCGGCCCGGATCGCAGCCGCGGTGGAGTTGCGCCGCACCGGTTTGCCGTCGATCTCGACCCGGCCGCTGTCGGTGTGCAACGCACCGACGATGGCCTTGGCCGTCTCGCTGCGCCCGGCCCCGAGCAGGCCACCGAGACCGACCACCTCGCCAGGACGGACCTCGACGGAGACGTCGTCGATGCGGCGCCGGCTGCTCAGATGGCTGGCCTGCAGTACCGGGGCTCCGGTGGCCCGGTCGTGCGAGCTGAACTCGGTGGCGCCGGACCGCTCGACCTTCTCCATGTCGCGCCCGAGCATCAACGACACCAGCCGCAGCCGGTCGACCTCGGCCATGGGCGACTCGTGCACCACCCGGCCGTCGCGCATCACCGTCACCCGGTCGCAGATGCGGAACAGCTCGTCGAGACGGTGGCTGACGTACACGATCGCGATGCCCTGGTCGCGCAGCCGCTCGATCACCCGGAACAGCGTCTCGACCTCGCGCTGCTCGAGTGAGGACGTCGGCTCGTCCATGATCACGACGCGGGCGTCGATCTGCACGGCCCGGGCGATCGCCACCATCTGCTGGGCGCCGAGCCCGAGTTCGCGCAGCGGCCGGCCGACGTTGACGTCGACGCCGTACTCGCGCAGGATCCGGCGGGCGTCGCGCTTCATGGCGGCCGAGTCGATGATGCCCAGCCGCCGGGGCTCGCGGTTGAGGAACAGGTTGCGGGCCACGCTCATCAACGGCACCAGGTTGATCTCCTGGTAGATCGTCGAGATGCCGGCCTGCTGGGCCGCCAGCGGGCTGGCGAAGTGCACCCGCTCGCCGTTGAGCCGGACCTCGCCGCTGTCGGCCTCGTAGACCCCGGTGGCGACCTTGATCAACGTGGACTTGCCGGCACCGTTCTCGCCGACCAGCGCGTGCACCTCGCCGGCGCGCAGGCCCAGGCTGACGTCGCGCAGGGCCTGGACCCCGGTGAACGACTTGGAGACCCCGACGACGTCGAGGACGTTTTCCGAACCGTTCGGCATGCTCACCCGCGCTCTCGTCCGTGGCTACCAGGGCCGGCCGGGCGCCTCAGCAAGGCCGCCCGGCCGGACACCTGGGATGTGCTGCGTCAGTAGACGTCGCCGTTCTTCAACGCGTCGGCGGCGTTGTCCTTGGTGAAGTGGTGGTCCTTGATGATCACCGTCGTGGGCGTGCCGGTGCTGCCGTAGAAGTCCTGCAACGCCTTGAAGGCCAGCGGGCCGAAGCGCGGGTTGGTCTCGATGTCGGAGTACATGACGCCGTCGGACACGTTCTGCACCGCGTCGTGGATGCCGTCGATACGACGACGATCTTGATGTCGGTTCCGGGCTTCTTACCCGCGGCCCGGATGGCCTGGATCGCGCCGAGGGCCATCGTGTCGTTCTCGGCGTAGAGGCCGGAGATGTTCGGGTGGCTCTGCAGCAGTCTGGGCCATGACCTTCTGCCCGGTGGCCTGGTCGAAGTTGGCCGTCTGGGACGCCACGATCTTCATGTTCGGGTACTTGGCCTTGAGTTCCTTGTTGAAGCCGTTGGTGCGGTCGGCGGCGACGTTGTTGCCCGACGTGCCCTGCAGCACGACGACGTCGCCCTTGCCGCTCAAGGCCTGGCCGAGGTCGTCCGCGGCGATCTTGGCCTGGCCGGCGAAGTCGGACCCGATGAACCCGATGAAGTCGCTGCACGCGGTTCCGTTGACGGTGCGGTCGATGGTCAGCACCGGGATGTGCTTGGCCTTGGCCTGCGCCAGCGACGGGGCCACGCCGGCGTTCTCCGGTGCGACGATGAGGGCCTTCGCGCCCTGGGCGATCATGTCCTCGATATCGGTGTTCTGCTGCGAGATGTTGCCGTTGGCGTTGCGCTGGATCAGGTGGACGCCCTGCGTCTTGGCCTGCGCGGTGATGGACTTGCTCTCGGTGTCGCGGAACGGGTTGCTGGTCGACTCCGACTGCGAGAACCCGATCTTGGCCGTCTTGAGGTCGATCTTGGGCGCGCCGTACTTGGTGTACGTGCAGGCCGTGCCCGACCCGGCGGAAGAGGCCACCTGCTGCTGGCCGCCGGTGCCTCCGCCTGCGCCGGGCGACCCGCCGCCCGAGTCGTTCGCACTCTTGGAGCAGGCGGTGGCCAGCAGGGCGGCGGCGATCAGCGCGCTGCCGGCGACGAGGGTGCCGGGCGATCGGCGGCGGGGTGTGGTGAGGACGGCCATGCGGGTGTCATCTCCTTCTCGGGCGGTACCTGGGGCGTACGCGCGCCTGGGCGAAAAGTGTGAATAGAGCAATGGGAGAGAGTGAACGACCTCAAACAGCAACCGTCAAGACCTAACATATTTCGATCAGATATCGAAGGTCATTGGGCCCAAACCAGTCAGCTGGGCCGGCCGCTCTCAGGCCTCCCCCATAACGAGACCTTCGATGTCGTGCTTCTGGGTGATCGGCACCAGCTCGTCCACAATCGGACAGCGCAGGTGGCGGCGCACCGGGTCGGGCAACTGCTCCCAGTACGGCCTGGTCACCGCGAGGTCGTGGTGTTCCGCGTTGTTGGCCTCCGGCCCGTCCACCCCGAGCACGACCACCGGCCGCAGCTTGTCCGACCGGTTCTGCGTGCCCCGATGGATGGTCAGGGCCGAGCGGGCAGAGATGTCGCCCATCGACGGGTACTTGCGTACCGCGCGCTGTTCGTAACGCTCGTAGAACGACTTCGGCGGGAACATGCCGTGATCGAACTCGGGGCTGTCGTCGAACTGCGTGCCGAGCGCGATCTCGAACGGACCCATGTCGTCGGTGGTGTCGACCGTGGTGACGTTGAAGGCCAGCGACGTCAGCCGCCGCTCGTCGCGGGTCTGCGGCGGAGAACGGAAGTCGCGGTGCCAGGGTTGGTACATCGCCTCCGGAAATGGAATGTCGAAGCCGATCTCGACGATGGTGTACTCCGGCCCGAGAACGGCCTCGCTCACCGTGCGCACCCATGGGTGGTTGGCCAGCTCGACGAAGCCCCGCAACGCCTCGGGGTGCACCTCGACGTACCACCGGTTCGGGCCGCGACCGATCGCGCCGTTCTCGCGGGAGCGGGCCTCGTCGAACGCGGCCAGGACGTCCTGCCCGAGCTCCTCGACCCAGTCGCGGGAGAACGCGCCCTTCAGCGCGGTGATCCCGTCGGTGTACAGGTCACGGACGATGGCCCCGGTGTCGTAGTCGCTGTCGGCGACCGGGAAGGACGGCGGGGTTTGCTGCGTCGTCATCTGGCTGCTCCTCCGCGAAACAAAACGTTGTGGCCACCCGAGTTTGCAACGCGGCCGGCCCTCATGCATCTCTGCCGGCGATTTCGCCGCGCCGTCGCGACGACGAGAGGCGCCGAGCCGGCTGGCCCGGCGCCCCTCGTCTGACCGGGCTGCGGCCGATTACCGGGCGTGCTGCTGGGTGTACGGCTCCGCGGCGACGCGATTGTCGCCGTCGTCGTGGCGGCTGGCCAAGCCCACCGCGAGCACCAACGTCTGCACCAGCGCGGTGATCACGCCGAGGATCAGGCCGATCTGGATGCCGACCTCGTCACCGACGTTCGGGCTGATGCTGCCCTTGCTGATCAGGATGCCGACGGCGACCAGCAGGCTGGTGGCAGCCAGCCCGGTGGGAACCGCACTGGGGACGCCGCGACCCGCGCGCCGCTCGGTGGCGCCGAGCAGCGCGATCAGACCGGCCGCGAGCGACAACGCGATCACTGCAGTCGTGGGCATGGCGAACGCGAACCCGGCGTACTTCTGGGCCTGATCGCCCTTGCCGATCTTGAGCCACTTCAGGAAGCCCCAGATGAACATCAACACGCCGAGCGCCCCGGCGGCCATGGACAGCATCCGCTCACGTTCAACCGTGGAGCCGGCCCCGGAAGTGCCCGAGGTAGGCAGGTTTGCAGACATTATGTGACCTTTCTTGGTGGTAAATGGCAGGCCCGACGTACCCATGCGCATCCCCTCGGTAACAGGAGGGTGTCCTGAATCCGGTTTGGGTCCCCGGTGATAGGCGTAAGAACTAGCCATGCTGCTGATCGTGGGTGAACCGCTGGTCATCCAGGCCGGGGACCAGGCCGCGCCGCCCCAGCCCAGCGGTGCGCCGGCGATCGCGGCCTGGGTCGCCGCGCGGCTCGGCACCGAGACCAGCTTCGTCGGCGCGGTCGGGGCCGACGCCGGCGGCGAGCTCATCCGCAGCACGCTGGCCGCCGCGGGCGTCGACCTCGCCGTGCTCGCCGTCCGGGCGGAGCTGCCCACCGCCACGGCCACCGTGCAGTACTTTCCCGACGGCTCGCGCACCTTCGAGTTCGACGTGGCCGGCAGCGCGGCGGTCGCGCTCGGACTCGACAGTCTGGGCGAACTGCCCGAGCGCGCGGCCTGGGTACACGTGTCCGGTTCGGCGGTGCTCTTCGGCGGATCGCTGGCGCAGGTCGTCGCGGCCGCGGTCCGGCGTGGCCGGGCCGCCGGGGCGACGGTGTCGATCGACCCGAACCTGCGGGCCGAGCTCGACGACCCCGGCCAGCTGGCGCAGCTGCGCGAACTGTGCGCGGAGGCCGACGTGCTGTTCCCGAGCGAGGGCGAACTCGAGGCGCTCGGCCTGGACGAGGACCGGCTGGTCGGCCGCGGCGTCGTGGTCGTACGCACGATGGCCGAACGCGGCGCCCGCCTGCGCGCGGGCGACCTCGACCGCCACATCCCCGCGGTCGCGCCACCCGAGGCGGTACTCGACCCGGACGGGGCCGGTGACACGTTCGCCGGCGCCGTGATCGCCGGACGGCTGGCCGGCCTGAGCTGGTCCGACGCCGCCGACGCCGCAGCCCGGGTCGTGGCCCGGGCCATTACGGTGCCCGGACCGATGACCGTCCCGCTGCAGCCCGGCGACCTGGCCGGGCCGAGCGCCTCGAACACCGATCGGGCTAAGCCGGGGTGAAATAGCCGGTGATCGCCGCTACGGTTCGCAGCATGTCCGGCGCCCAGGTGGCCAAGCGGAGTAGTGCCCTCGCGGTGCTGCCGCCCGCGGTGCGCCTGGTCGGCGGCATCGTGGTCGTCGGCACCGGGTACTGGCTGCTGGCCCAGTTGGGCGCGGCCGTCCAGTACACCGGCGGTATCGAGGCCGCGTGGCTGCCGGTCGGCTTCGCCGCGGCCATGCTCTACCTCGGCGACCTGCGCTGGTTCATCGGGGCCACGGTCGGCGACCTGGTGCTCGGCACCGGCGTCGTCCCGTTCCACGCCGACGTGCTGGCCGATCCGACCACGCTGCAGACGATCACCAACACGGTGGAGTTCACCCTGGCCGCGGTCCTGATGCGGCGCTGGCTCGGGCGCCGCAGCACCCTGGCCCGGCCGGCCGACGTCGCGTCGGTGTTCGTGGCCTTCGCGATCTCGGTGGCCATCTCGGCCACGGCCGGCGCGCTGACCCAGGTCTGGGCCGGCGACATCGACTGGGGCGCGGTCCCTTCCGCGGCCCGCACCTGGTGGCTGGGCGACATGTCCGGCGGGCTGCTGGTGGCGCCGCTGATGATCGTGTGGGGCAGCGGGGCGTGGCGGGCCGGCTGGCAGCGCCGGCGGGTGCTGCAGTCCGGGCTGATCGTGGCCGGGGTGGTGGCGTTGAGCGTCGTGGTGTTCGACTCGACCCACCCGCTGACCTATGTCGTGTTCCCGGTGCTGATCCTGGCCGCCGTCACCCTGGACCTGCGCTGGGCGACGGTGGCCATGGTGCTGTCGGTCGTGGTCGCCGTGGTGATGACGGCCCGCAACCTTGGTCCGTTCGTGGAGAGTTCGATCGACGACGAGGCGCTGAACACGCAGCTCTACATCCTGGTGGCGACGCTGACGACCCTGACGCTGGGGACCGCCCTGACCGCGCGGCGGCGGGCGGCGGGCGAGCTGGCCGAGTCGCAGGGCCGGGAGGCCGAGCGCACGGCCGAGGAGCGGCAGCGCATCGCCCGCGACCTGCACGACTCCGTCTCGCAAACCCTGTTCACGCTCGGCCTGCATGCCGGGATCGCCCAGCACGAGGTCGGCCGGGCCGTGCTGCCGACGGGCAGCGCCCTGCCCAACGCCATCGCCGAGGTGGCCGAACTCGCCCATGGGGCGCTGGTCGAGATGCGCGCGTCGATCTTCGAGCTGCGCGGGGACGCGGTCTCCGATCAGGGCCTGGTCGCGGCGTTGGCCGCGCACGGGGCGGCCCTGGCCGTGCGGCACGAACGCGACGTCACCGTCTCCGGGCCGCCGGAGCGCCTGCCGCTGGCGCCGGCGGCCGAGGAGTTGTTGTTCCGGATCGGCCAGGAGGCCGTCACGAACGCGCTCAAGCACTCCGGCAGCCCGGCGGTCACGGTTGTCGTCAGCGTCGAGGCCGGGCGGGTGGTGCTGGCCGTCCGCGACGACGGCGCCGGCTTCGATCCGGCCCGCGCCTATGCCGGCCACCTGGGCCTCGAGCTGATGCGGGCGCGGGCGGCCGAACTCGGCGGCTCGGCCGCGATCGAGAGTGCGCCGGGCGCGGGTACGACCGTGCGGGTCACCGTGCCGGCCACCTGGGCGCCGGCTACGGCAGCGGAGCCGTCAGCCCTTCGCGCACAGCCAGCAGGGCCGCCTGCGTCCGTGAGCTGACCCCGAGCTTGCGCAGCACATTGCTCACGTGCGTGCGGGCCGTCCGCTCGCTGATGACGAGCTGGCGGGCGATCTCCTTGTTGGCCCGGCCGTCCGCGATGAGCCGCAGGATCTCCAGTTCGCGTTCCGAGAGCGCGGCGAACGGATCCGTGGCCGGGGACGAGGGCCGCAGCGACGCGATCAGCCGCCGCGCGATCGCCGGGTCGAGGTGCACCTCGCCCCGGTGGGCGGCCCGGATCGCGGCCGCGAGCTCGTCCGGGGCCGCGTCCTTGACCACGTAGCCGGACGCGCCGGCGGCCAGCGCCGCCTCCACGCGGGACTGGTCGATCAGCGAGGTGACCGCGACGACCTCGACCTCGGGCTGGGTGGCCCGCAGCTCGCGGGTGGCCTCGACGCCGTCGACCGGTTCCATGGCCAGGTCCATCAGGACCACGTCGGGCGGGCTGCCGGCCCGGGCCAGGCCCTGCAGCTGATCGAGCGCGTTACGGCCGTTGGCCGCCTCACCCACCACCTCGATGTCGTCGAAGATCGACAGGTAGGCCCGCAGGCCGCGGCGGACCATGCCGTGGTCATCGACGATGAACACCCGAATGGGCCCATCGATCGACGCACCTGAGATCTCGTCCGGATCAGGCATGGCGCCGATCGTACGACGGGCCGTCGAGCTCATGACCGGATCGCGTCGGTTGTCCCGGTGCGGACGCGACAGATGACGTAGCCCGCCGGCCGCAATGTCGCGCCGACGTCAGGTCATCGGACCGATGTGTCGCGGGCCGCCGGCCTCGACCCTGGGTGGCAACCGTTTCGAGAGGGAGTATCGCCATGCGCTTGTGGACGACGATCGCGCTGCGCCGCCGCCGGGCCGTGACCGCGGTACTGGCGCCGGTGCTGGCGCTGGCCCTGTGCGGCGTCGTGTCCGCGACGGTAGAAGCGGGCGCCGACACTCCCCCCATCGTCCACGTGAGCGCCACCAGCATCGTCTTCCCCGACGAGGCGGTCGGTGCGACCAGCCCGACCCGAGTCGTCACCGTGTCGAACGACGGCGACGGCCCGCTGAGGTTCAAGGGCTTCACCGTTCAGGGCGATGACTTCCACGGTGACTTCGGCGCCTGTCCGGCCGTCCTCACGGCCGGCGCGTCGTGTCAGCTCGGTGTGGTCTTCACCCCGACGATCAGCAGGACCCAGGTCCGGCACCCTCTCGATCGGCGACGATGCCGCCGACAGTCCGCAGACCGTCGCCCTCACCGGCCGGGGCGTCAGCACCGTCACCTTCAGCGCGCCGACCATCGCGTTTCCCGATCAGCGCGTGGGCACAACGAGCGCGCCCGAGTACGTCACGCTCACGAACAATGCCGAGACCGCGCTGACCATCCGCGACCTGCAGAGCACGGGGGACGACAGTCAGTTCGCCGGCAACCTGGGCACCTGCGGTGGCCAGCTCGCGGCACATGGGTCGTGCCAGGTCGGCGCCGCCTTCGCCCCCACCGTGGTCGGTTCGCACTCCGCCACCCTGTTGGTCGAAGACAGCGCGCCGGACAGCCCCCAACAGGTCGCCCTCACCGGGACGGGCGTCGAGAGCGTCACGCTCAGCCCGCGGGCGATCACCTTCCCCGACCAGCACGTGGGGACGATCAGCGTGCCGGAGCACGTCACATTCACCAACGTCGGCGACTCGCCCCTGGACCTGCGCGCACTGGACTCGACGAGTGACGAGTTCGCCGGCGACATAGGCACCTGCCCGTTGCGGATCGAGCCGCACACCTCGTGCGATCTCGCGGTCACGTTCACCCCCACCGGCCTCGGTCCCCGCTCGGGCACGTTGTCGATCTACTTCGACTCGTCCCCGGAAAGCCCCGAACAGATCGCGCTCACCGGCACCGGCGTCGGCTGGCCGGCCACGGCCGATCTGAGCGCGAACCTGATCGACTTCGGCGACGTTCTCCTCGGCGGCGGCACCACCGACCAGACCGTCACCCTGACCAACAAGGGTGAGGTGCCGCTGACCATCGACCGGCTGGCGATCACCGGCGACCGCGACTTCGGTGACGTCATCCACTGCGGGGCTCCGCCCGCAGTTCCGCCCGGCGGGTCCTGTCAGGTCGGCGCCAACTTCGTCCCCAAGGCCGGCGGGGTCCGCACGGCCACCATCCTGGTCTACGACAACGCGGCCGACAGCCCGCAGCAGATCACCGTCACCGGTAGGGGCGTGGCCCCGCCGGGGGCACCGACGATCGACTCGGTGACGGCCGGCGACGGCAGTGCCACCGTCGCGTTCACCCCGCCGGCCGACGACGGCGGCACGCCGATCACCGGCTACACCATCACCTCCAACCCGGGCCTGGCCGCTGCCACCGGCACGCAGAGCCCGATCACGGTCACGGGCCTGCAGAACGGCACCAGTTACACCTTCCAGGTGATCGCGGTGAACTCCGTCGCGTTCGGGGTGCCGTCAGCCGCATCGGCCCCGGTGACCCCGGCGGCACCGTTGGCCGTCACCTCGGCCAGCCCGTTGCCGACCGCAACCGTCGGCCACGCCTACACCACGGCGCTCACGGCCACCGGCGGGATCGCTCCGCTTGCCTGGTCACTAACCCCAGGCGATGCCCTGCCGGCCGGGCTGACGCTGCATCCGGACGGCACCATCACCGGCACCCCAACGACGGCGCGCGCGTCGAGCTTCACCGTCCGGGTCAGCGACGCGGCCACGCCCGCGCACACGGCCACCAAGACGCTGGCGTTGACGGTCGCCCCGGCGCCGCCGGCGCAGGCCGACCTCGCCGTCTCCGTCAGCCACGTCGGTCGCTTCGTCTCCGGCTGGCTGGGCTGGTACCGGTTCTCCGTCACCAACACCGGCGGTGCGGCCACGACGGGCGCGACCACCGTCTCGGCCAGCCTGCCGCGCGGGCTCACCCCGATCTGGACGGCCGCGTCGGGCTGGGCCTGCCACGGCCACGGGCAGACCGGCACCTGCACCCACGCCGGGCGGCTGGCCGCGCACACCACCAGCTCCATCCTGGTGCTGGTCTTCGTCACCGCGCCGGCCGGACAGTGGCTGAGCACCACCGCCGCCGTCACACCCACCGACGCCACCCCGGCCGACAACACCGCCACCGACCGTGTCCAGGTGCAACGGCACTAGCGCTAGAGCTCGACCTGCGAACCCATCACGATCGTCTTGCTGTCCGGGAGCTTGAAGTAGGCCGCGGGCGTGGCCGCATTGTGGGCCAGCGCGACGAACAGCCGCTTGCGCCACTTCATCAGCCCGCCGCGCGTCCCGCGCTCGATCACGATGCGGGACAGGAAGAACAGCGCCGCGTCCGGGTCGAAGTCGAGTTCGTCGGTCAGTAGCAGCGCGTCGCGCAGTACCGCGGGGATGTCCTGCTCGTCCTGGAAGCCGAACCGGGCCGAGACGTGCACGATGCCGTCGTCGCCGTAACCGAGCGGATCGACCTCGAGCCGCTGGCCACGGGGCACGTGCGGAATGTTCTGCGACAGCATCGAGACGATGACGACGTGCTCGTGCAGGACGTGGTTGAACTCCACGTTGGCCCGCAGCGCCAGCGGCACCGTCTCCTTGGTCGGGTGCGGGAACACCGCGATGCCGGGCACCCGGTCGACCGGGTGCGTCCGCAGCTGCTCCACGAAGTCGCTCAGCGGCCCTTCGAGATCGACCCGGCGGGCGGTGACGAGCTCGCGCCCGCGTTGCCAGGTGGTCATCACGGTCACCACCAGCGCGCCGATCACCAGCGGCAGCCAGCCACCGTGCACCACCTTGGTCAGGTTGGCCGAGAAGAACATCAGCTCGACCCCGCCGAAGAACACCGCGATCAGCGCCAGCTGCCACCTGGGCCAGTGCCAGATCGCGGCCGCGACGACCAGGAACAGCGTCGTCGTCAGCAGGAACGTGCCGGTGACGGCCAGGCCATATGCGGTCGCGAGCTTGTTGGACGACCGGAACGAGAAGGCCAGGATCAGCACCCCGCCGAACAGCAGCCAGTTCACCGCGGGCAGGTAGATCTGCCCGCTCTCCTGGGTCGAGGTGTGCCGCACCGTCAGCGGCGGCAGGAAGCCCAGCCGCACCGCCTGCCGGGCAACCGAGAATGCGCCGGAGATGACGGCCTGGGACGCGATCACCGTGGCCACCGTCGCCAGCACCACGAGCGGCACCCGGCCCCAACTCGGGGCGAGCAGGAAGAACGGGCTGGCCGTCGCCTTGGGGTCACGCAGGATCAGCGCGCCCTGGCCGAGATAGTTCAGCGTCAGGGCCGGGAACACGATCACGAACCAGGCCCGCCGGATCGGCGGGCGGCCGAAGTGGCCCATGTCGGCGTACAGCGCCTCGGCGCCGGTGATCGCCAGCACCACCGCACCCATGGCCACGAACGCGACGTAGGGATGGTCGGCGATGAACGTGACCACGTAGGTCGGTGACAACCCGCGCAGGATCGCCGGGCGCCGCAGCAACTGCGGCACGGCCAGCGCGCCGAGCGTCACGAACCAGACGACCATCACGGGCCCGAACAGCCGGCCCACCCGATGCGTGCCGAAGCGCTGCGCCGCGAACAGCACGACCAGGATCCCGACCGAGATGGGCAGCACCAGATGCTTCACGTCGGGCTCGGCCACGGCCACGCCCTCGACCGCCGACAGCACCGAGATGGCCGGCGTGATCACGCTGTCGCCGAAGAACAGCGCCGCCCCGATCACGCCCAGCAGCATGGCCACGGTGACCAACCGCGACGGCCCGGGCAGCTTCTGGCGGATGAACGCGGCCAGGGCCATGATGCCGCCCTCTCCGTCGTTGTCGGCCCGCAGGATGAACAGCACGTACTTGACCGAGACGATGAGCAGGATCGACCAGAACACCAGCGAGATGACACCGTAGACATCGGCCGGGGTGCGCTTGACCACGCCGCCGTCGATGGAGAACACGGTCTGCAGGGCATACAGCGGGCTCGTCCCGATATCGCCGAAGACGACGCCGAGGGCGCCCAGTCCCAGTCCGAGCAGCCCGGCACTGTGCGCGGCCGGATGGGCCGGATTGCCCGACCCCGGCACCCGGGCCTGCGTCTCGATCGACGTCACCGGATCAGTGTGCCCGACCCCCGCAGCCTCCGGTTTTCCGTGCCCGTAGCCGTCCGGACCCCCGGAACAGGCCACCAGTGGTGAGAAGCCGCGCTGACCCGGCCAGCCGCGGGGAAAGCCGGGCCGTTCTCGGTTACAAAACTGCCCGCGCTGCTCAGGATGCCTGGCCTGCGGCCGATAGGACCGATGACATCACCCGAGGGAGGAGTTGCCTGGTGGCGCCAACGGCACGACCCTCGTTCTTCAGGCCGTCGCTGTTCAGCGCCGTCTGGTGGACGTCGGTCCTGGTCGGCTGGAGCCTGCTCGCCGTGGCCGTCTACGAGGTCGCCACGGCGCCGATGCATGCGGCCGCGCCCCTGGCCATGACGATGGTGCTCGTCATGGTTCTGGAACTGCGCCCGCTGGTGCAGGGCCGCGGTCACGATCCGCAGGGTGTGGTCATGTCCACGGCGTTCGTGATCGCCATCCTGTTCCTCTGGGGCCCATGGCCGGCGATGGTCGCGGTCAGCATCGCCACGCTGGCCTCCGGCCTGCGGGTGCACAAGCACATCTGGAAGAACCTGTTCAACGTCGGGCAGTACAACCTGTGCCTCGGCGCAGCCTGGTTCGTCATGCTCATCTCCGGCCACAATCCCAGCATCGAGCACCCACTGCGCGACCTGCACGGCAGCGACGTGATCTGGACGGTCATCGCCTGGACGGTCTACTTCCTGCTCAACGACGTGCTGGTGTCCGCGGCCCTGGCCCACACCGAGTCGTTCCGGGCCATGATCAGTTACGACTTCGTCCACTACTCCACGACGACCTTCTCGGTGCTGGCGTTGTCACCGCTGATCGTCGTGGTCGCGCAGACGGCATGGACGTTGTTGCCGCTGCTGCTGATCCCGTTGCTGCTGGTCTACAAGATGGCGCAGATGTCGCTGGAGCGGGAATACCAGGCCGGGCACGACACCCTCACCGGCCTGCCCAACCGCAAGAACCTGCGGCTGTCGCTCGAAGAGGCGCTGCTGGTGGCCGACCGAGAGGGCCAGTCCCTCGGCCTGCTGCTGATCGACATGGACCACTTCAAAGAGGTGAACGACACCCTGGGACACCAGGTCGGCGACGACCTGCTCATCCAGTTCGCCGATCGCCTCACCGCGTCGGTGCGCGGCGGCGATCAGGCCGCCCGCCTCGGCGGTGACGAGTTCGCGGTCATCGTCCCGGGCGCAGACGAGGCCACCGCGGTGTCCGTCGGCGAACGGATCCAGGCCGCGCTCGGCGCCCCGATGGATCTGGACGGCCTGCGCCTCGACATCGCCGCTTCGATCGGGCTGGCCATGTATCCGGCCCACACCACCAGCGCCGACAACCTGCTGCGGCTGGCCGACGTCGCGATGTACACCGCCAAGCACACCCGCAGCCGGATCGCGACCTACTCGGCCGAGCGCGACGGCAACAGCTCGGAGCGGCTGCGACTGGTGGGCGAGCTCAAGGCATCCCTGGACGACGGCTCGCTCGATTTGTACTACCAGCCGAAGGTGTGCCTCTCCAACGGTTCCATCCTGGGCGTCGAGGCCATGCTGCGCTGGCGCCATCCCAAACGCGGACTCGTCCCGCCCGACCAGTTCATCCCCATCGCCGAGCGCTCGGGCATGATGCCCGCACTCACCGAACGGGTGATCATGATGGCCCTGGAGCAGACCGCCCTCTGGCGGGCCACCGGCCTGGAGCTACCGGTCGCGGTGAACATCTCCCCGACCGACCTGACCAGCGGCACCCTGATCCCGGTGATCGCGGCCGGCCTGATCACGCACGCGGTGCCGGCCAGTCTGCTCCAACTGGAGGTCACCGAGCGCGTGCTGTCCGAGGACACCCCCGAACTGGCCCGTGGGCTGGCCGGCCTGGAGCAGCTCGGCGTGACCCTGAGCCTGGACGACTTCGGGACCGGCTACTCCTCCCTGCTGCGGCTGAAGTCGTTGCCGGTGCGTGAGCTGAAGATCGACCGTTCGTTCGTCTCGGCCCTGAACGAGGACGCCGCCGCGCGCGGGATCGTCCGCACGGTGATCGAGCTCGCCCACGTGCTGAACATGCCGGCCATCGCCGAGGGCGTCGAGACGGCCGAGGAGCTGGACTGCCTACGGGCACTCGGGTGCGACGGCGCCCAGGGCTGGCACATCGCCCCGCCGATGCCGCACGAGTCGCTGACCACCTGGCTGGCGCAGTACGCGGCGGGCACCGGCGCGGCCGAGCTGGCCGGCACGGTCAGGCCCTAGCACCGGCGATCCAGTCCGCGACGATGTCGGCCAGCACCGGCATCGGCACCGAGCCACTGTCGAGCAGCGCCGCGTTGAACCCGCGCAGGTCGAACTTCGGGCCGAGCGCGGCCTGGGCCTCGGCCCGCAGCCGCAGGATCTCGCGCTGGCCGGTGAGATAGGCCAGGGCCTGGCCCGGCCAGCCGATGTAGCGGTCGACCTCGTTGACGAGGAACGCCTCGGGCAGCGCGACGTGCTCGACCATGAACCGGATGGCCCGCTCGCGGCTCCAGCCGAACGCGTGCAGGCCGGTGTCGACGACCAGCCGGGCCGCGCGGTGCAGTTGCATGTAGACGGCACCGAGCTCGGCCCGGGTGTCGCTGTACAGCCCGAACTCCCCGGCCAGCCGCTCGGCGTAGAGGCCCCAGCCTTCGGCGTGGACGGTCATCGACAGCTGCTGCAGCAGGGGCAGGTCGGGCAGTACCTGCAGGCGGGCGAGCTGCGAGTGGTGCCCGGGCACGGTCTCGTGGAAGGCGACCGCCTCCAGGTCCCAGCCCGAGCCGGCGGTGGGCCGCAACGTGTTGAACCAGAAGGTCCCCGGCCGGGAGCCGTCGCGCTTGGGCCGGGTGTAGTGCGGGGCCATGCCCGACTCGCCCACGGTCACCGGCATGGCCGTGACCGCGCACGGCGGTGGCAGCGGGTCGGGCATGATCTCGCCCGCGCGCGCTTCGGCCCGGCGGACGGCGGCCTGCGCTGCGGCGATCGCGGCCTGCGGGTCGAGGTCGGTGGCCGAGGCCCGGACCGCGGCCACGACCGCGGGCAGGTCGGCCAGCCCGAGGGACGCCCCGAGTTCGCGGGCCGTGTCCTCCAGCGCCTCGATGGCGGCCATCCCAGTGCGGTGCAGTTCGTCGGCGGTCAGCGGCAGGGTGGTGTGCACGGCGATGTCGCGCAGGTAGTCGGCGTCGCCGCCCGGAATGTTGCCGACGCCGGCGTGTTCCTGCGACCGGCTCTGCGGCCGGAGTTCGGCCAGCATCTCCCGCCACCGGGCCACCGCGGGCATGATCGCGTCGACGACGGTCCGTTCCAGTTCGGCCGACCAGGCCGGCGCGCCGTCCCAGCCTTCGGGTGGCGTCGGCGCGCGGAACGCCTCGGGGACCGGGGTGGCCAGGGTGCGGTCGGCCCACGCCATGGCCTGGTCGACGAGTTCGCCGACCGGGAAGCGGCCCTTGGCCCGGCCTTCGCGCAGCCGCTCGGTCGTGCCGTCGAGCCACGCCGCGCCGCCGCGCAGCCGGGTGAGGTAGTCCTCGGCCGCGCGCGAGTCGGGCAGGACGGTCCGGGCCGCGACCGCCAGCAGCGAGGGCGGCCCGGTGAACGGCATGGCCGACACGGTGAACTCGTCCTCGGCGTTGACCAGGGCCTGCTGGTGGGTGTTCGACACGGACTGGACGACCCCGAGCGTGACCCGGTCGGCCGGGTTGTCCGGCGGTCAGCGCTGTCGCCTGCTGGTCGATGCCGGCGAGGACGGCGGCCAGCTTGCCGGCCGCGGCGGCGGACGGGTCGGGCAGCAGGGCGTCGTACTCGCGCAGGCCCAGCGCCGTGCCGGTGAACGGATCCGCGCTGAGCAGCGCGTCGACGAGCGTGCCGGCCAGGGCGCGGGCGGGAGATTCGGAAACCATCCGCCCATCATGCGCGAGGCCGACGACAGGCGGGCGCAACGGGCCTCGCGACCCGATAGCCTTTCGCGCATGCTGTTGAGCGACCGGGACATCCGGGCCGAGGTCGAGGCCGGGCGCCTCGTCCTCGAACCGTGGGACGTCGAACTGGTCCAGCCGTCCAGCGTCGACGTCCGCCTCGACCGCTTCTTCCGGGTGTTCAACAACTCGCAGTACACGCACATCGACCCGTCCCAGCAGCAGGACGAGCTGACCACCCTGGTCGAGCCGAAGGGCGAGCTGCCGTTCGTCCTGCACCCGGGCGAGTTCGTGCTCGGCTCCACGCTCGAGATCGTCACCCTGCCCGACGACCTGGCCGGGCGCCTGGAGGGCAAGTCCAGCCTGGGCCGGCTCGGGTTGCTCACGCACTCGACGGCCGGCTTCATCGATCCCGGCTTCACCGGCCACATCACGTTGGAACTGAGCAACGTGGCCAACCTGCCGATCATGCTCTGGCCGGGCATGAAGATCGGGCAGCTGTGCCTGTTCCGGCTGTCGAGCGCGGCCGAGTTCCCGTACGGCTCGGCCCAGTACGGCTCGCGCTACCAGGGCCAGCGCGGCCCGACCCCGAGCCGCTCGTACCAGAACTTCCGGCGCTGGCCCACGTCCTGAGCGACGCTGCGCCGTCAGAGCAGGCGGTGCATCCAGCCGTGGGTGTCGGGCACGGTACCGGTCTGCAGCCCGAGCAGCCGCTCGCGCAACTGCATGGTGATCGGGCCCGAGCCGCCATCCCCTACCTGCCACGACCCGTTCGCGCTCTTGACCGAGCCGACCGGCGTGATGACCGCGGCCGTGCCGCAGGCGAACACCTCGGTCAGTGCCCCGGACGCGTTGCCCTCGCGCCACTCGTCGGTGGAGATCTTGCCCTCTTCGGTGGTGTAGCCCAGTTCGGCCGCGACGGTGAGCAGCGAGTCGCGGGTGATGCCGGGCAGCAGCGTGCCGGTGAGCGCGGGCGTGACGATCCGCGCCGTCGGACCGGACCCGTACACGAAGTACAGGTTCATCCCGCCCATCTCCTCGACCCAGCGGTGCTCGACCGCGTCGAGCCACACGACCTGGTCGCAGCCCTGCTCGGCCGCGTGGGCCTGGGCCACGAGTGAGGCGGCGTAGTTGCCGGCGCACTTGGCCTCGCCGGTACCGCCCGGAGCGGCGCGGGTGAACTCGGTCGACAGCCACACCGACACCGGCTGCACACCGCGCGGGAAGTACGCCCCGGCCGGCGAGGCGATCAACAGGTAGCTGTACGCATTGGCCGGCTTGACCCCGAGCCCGACCTCGGTCGAGATCATGAACGGGCGGAAGTACAGCGAGTCGGTCGGCGCCGTCGGGACCCAGGCCTGGTCGACCTCGGTCAGGGCGTGCAGCGACTCGACGAACAGGTCCGCGGGCAGTTCGGCCATGGCCAGCCGGCGCGCGGAACGGGCGAAGCGGGTCGCGTTCGCGTCGGGACGGAACGTGGCGATCGTGCCGTCGGGCTGGCGGTAGGCCTTGAGCCCCTCGAAGATCTCCTGCCCGTAGTGCAGCGCCATCGTCGCCGGGTCGAGCAGCAGCGGTCCGTACGGCAGGACCTGGCCTTGGCCCCAGCCGTCGGCCGCGGTCCAGTCGATGCGGACCAGGTGGTCGGTGAAGTAGCGGCCGAAGCCGGGCGCGGCCAGGATCGCGGCCCGCTCCTCGTCGGACTTGGGGCTGGGGTTGCGGACCACGCTGAACGCCATAGTTGGTCATCCTAGTTTCCGGCCGGCGGCAACGCCCCGTCCATTTCGCCAGGAAGTGGCCCGCTCGTTCTCAGCCCACGACGACGTCGGCCGCCCGCACGTAGCCGATCCGGTGCCCGAAATAGATGAGGTAGTACCGATCGTGCCCGCGGACCACGGTGTGATCGCCGGGCAGGCTCGAGTCGACGGTCTTGGCGTAGTAGTAGTCGCTCGGCACGGGCGCCCGCGATCCCAGCACGTACCGCTGCCCGGCCGCGATCGAATAGGGCAGCACCGCGGCCGTCGGCACGGGGATCTCGGCCGGGAACGCAGCCGCCTCGGGATAGGCCGCGCCGTACACCGGCACCGAGGCCAGCCCGGGCCGGGGCGTGACCGTGGCTGCATAGGCCGGCACTGCGGTGCGGGCGGCGCCGACGCCGTTGCGGAACCAGCCCCGCTGCCCGCCGTACCAGATCGCGGTCCAGCCCGGCGCCTGGCCGGCGAGCGCGAACTGCTGCCCGGTGACGGCCTTGTCGCCCCAGTCGTCGCCGCGGGTGGTCCCCGGGCGCGCCGTCCGGATGCAGCGCTGGATCGGACAGCAGCGGCGCGGCATCGCTCGGCTCGGTGTGCAGGTAGACGAAGCTCGCACCCTGCGCCGGGCACAGATCCGGGGTGCCGCAGCCGGTGACCGCCGGCCTGTTGGCGGCGAACCTCGGGTCGATCGTCACCGCGTTGCTCAGCCACGACAGCGACGACGCGTGGACCGGTGCCCCGAGCAGTCGCATGAAGTGGGCCCAGTCCCAGAACGGGCCCGGGTCCCAGTGCATCCCGGCCACGCCGGCGGCGTTCACGGCCGGCACGTTGTCGTGGCCGAGGATGTGGGCCCGGTCGAGCGGGACGCCGAACCGCGCGGCCAGGTAGCGCACCAGCCGGGCCGACGAGCGGTACAGCGCCTCGGTGAACCAGTTGGCGCCCTGCATCGCGTAGCCCTCTTGCTCGATGCCGATCGAGTGCGTGTTGATGTACCAGTTGCCGGCGTGCCAGGGGACGTGCTTGGTCGGCACCATCTGGGTGATCTGGCCGTCGGCGGAGCGCACGACGTAGTGGGAGCTGACGTAGCCGGCCGGGTCCTGGAACTGGGCCACCGTGCTGTCGTAGCTCTCCTCGGTGTCGTGCATGACGATGTACTGGATCGTGAGATCCTTGGGCCGGTTGGCCGTGTCGTAGTTGCCGTAGTCGCCCGGGTCGGCGCTGTTCTGGGCGTACGCGGCCGGGATGTAGCGGCAGTCCAGCCCGCGCGGGCACTCGGCGCGCGGGACGGTCGGCGCCGGCCGCAGGTGCAGCGCGCTCAGCCCGCTCCGGTCGGGCCGCAGCGCCGGCTGGGCCACCAGGTGCAGCTGACTGGCCGTCGGTCGTGGTCGTGGCCGCACCGGTGCGCAGCGTCGCGTAGACGTCGTCGGCGAACTGCCGGGCCCCGGTCGTGTCGGCCGCGCCGCTGTAGCGGGCCACGGCCGGGTACCAGTCCGGCACGGTCGTGGGCAGCGTGCCGCCGTGCAGGAGGCGGGCGTAGGCGGCCAGCAGCGCCGCCCCGGCCCGGATGTTCTGGCCGGTGTCACGGCGGACCACCGCGGCGGACCGGCCGATCAGCGCGGCCGCGCGGTCCAACGCGCTCGGCCGGCCCGTGGACGGCCGGGCCGCGTCACCACGCGCGTCGACGACCAGGTCGACCAGGTGCATCGGCCCGTAGCCGCCGGACGTGCTCGGCTGGCCGGCGTGACCGTCCCACCGGGTCTCGGCGTAGGACAGCGCGAGGAGTAGCGGCGCCGGCACACCCCACTCGTGCGCGGCCGCGGCGAAGGCGGCCTGCTCCCGCGCGCTCGCGGGCACCGCCGGCCCAGGTGTTGCTGCCACTGTCGGTATCGCGACTGCGCACATGGCCGTGGTGAGCGCGGTGGACAGCAGCAGACGGCGAACCAGCACTACGACGACCCTTTCGACGGCGAGCGGGCCGGACCCCGCTGGCCGAAAGCCTGGTCGGTATCGGCTGGTTTGGTCAAGTTCGGGCGCTACGCGGTGCGGCGTCTGAGCACCGAACTTGCTGGCGCTACGCGGTACCGACCGGGCTATCGGCGGCGAGGATGGCCACCAACGAGGCCACGTCCTCGTCCGACGAGGCCATGACCAGGGCCGGCAGGGCCTTGGCCAGCAGATCCAGCAACTGGTCGCGGTCGACCGCGTGCGATCCCAGCCAGCCGATCACGCAGGCCTCGGCGAACGCGACCCAGCCGTGCACGGCCAGCTCGGCCCGCGGCCCCATCGACAACCCGAGCTCACCGACCATCTCGAGCACCCGACCGGCCAACCGGGCCCGGGTGTCGTCGAAGATGGCCCGCATGTCGGCGTCGCCGCTGGCCGCACCGCGCACCAGCGAGGTGTAGTTGTCGGGGTTCTCCTCGACGTAGTCGATGAACGCGGCCAGCGAAGCTCGCAGCGCCTCGACCGGCGCGAGCCGCGGATCGGGTTCGGTGCGGCGCAGCAACTCGTGGGCCGCGGCCCGCGCCACCTCGATGTGGAACTCCTGCTTGGACGAGAAGTAGTGGAACAGCAGCCCTCGGGAGATACCGGCCTGCTGGGCGATGTCCTCGACCGACAGTTCGTCCAGCGTGCGGGTGGCCAGCATCTCGACCCCGAGTGCGATGAGCTGAGCCCGCCGCGCCTCCGGGCTGAGCCGGACCCGCTTCTCGCTGACCATGGCCGTCATCGTAACCCGCTATTGAACGTGAGCCAACTGACTATTGACTCTGATTCAATGCAGCGCTTAGGCTCCCAGCCATGACCCAGGCGACCCCGACGTCCACCGCTGCCCCGCCCCGCCACGTCGGCGTGCTCATCGTCGGCAGCGGCTTCGCCGGGCTGGGCACCGCCATCAAGCTCAGCCAGGACGGCCGCGACGACTTCCTCGTGGTCGAGCGCGGCCGCGAGGTCGGTGGCACCTGGCGCGACAACACCTATCCCGGCGCGACCTGCGACGTGCCGTCCCACCTGTACTCCTACTCGTTCGCGCTCAACTCCGACTGGACCCGGTCGTTCTCGCCCCAGCCCGAGATCCAGGCCTACCTGCGCCGGATCGCCGAGACCTACGGCGTGCTCGACAAGCACCTGTTCGATACCGAGTTGCTGTCGGCCGAATGGGACGAGGACGCCGCGGTCTGGCGGATCGAGACCAGCCGCGGCCGGTTCACCGCGGATGTGTTCGTGCCGGCGGTCGGCGCACTGTGCGAGCCGGTCCTGCCCGACGTCAAGGGCATCGAGTCGTTCCGCGGCGAGCTGTTCCATTCCGCCCGCTGGGACCACAGCGCCAACCTGGCCGGCAAGCGGGTCGCCGTCATCGGCACCGGCGCGTCGGCCATCCAGATCGTCCCGGCCATCGCCGGCCGGGTCGGGCACCTCGACGTGTACCAGCGCACCGCGCCCTGGGTCATGCCCCGCCGCGACCGCGCGTACGGCCGGCTCGAACGCTTCGTCTACAAGCACGTGCCCGGCGCCCAGCGGGCCGCCCGCGAGGCCATCTACTGGGGCCGTGAGGCGTTCGTCCTCGGCTTCGTGTTCCAGCCCAAGATCCTGCGCGCGGCCCAGCGGATGGCCCAGCGCAACATCACCTCGGCCATCACCGACCCGGACCTGCGGGCCAGGGTCACGCCCGACTGGCAAATCGGCTGCAAGCGCATTCTGATCTCGAACGACTGGTACCCCACCCTGGTCCAGGACCACGTCGACCTCGTCACCGACGGCATCGCCGAGGTGCGCGAGAACGCCATCGTCACCGCGGACGGGACGGTGCGCGAGGTCGACGTCATCATCGTGGCCACCGGCTTCCACGTCACCGACTCGCCCGCATACGAGTTGATCAGGGGCGTCGACGGGCGAGTACTGGCCGACGTCTGGCGGGAACGCGGCCAGCAGGCCTACAAGGGGGCGACGGTCGCCGGCTTCCCGAACATGTTGTTCGTGATCGGCCCGAACATGGGCCTGGGCCACAGCTCGATGGTGTTCATGGCCGAGTCGGCCATCAACTACGTGTCGAGCGCGCTTCGTGAGCGCGACCGCCACGAGCTGGCCACCTTCGATGTGCGCGAGGACGTCCAACGCGAGTACAACGCCATGTTGCAGAAGCGGCTGCGGCGCACTATCTGGAGCACCGGCGGGTGTTCGAGCTGGTACCAGGACGAGCACGGCCGCATCACCACGTTGTGGCCGAACTTCACGTTCGTGTTCCGGCAGCTGACCCGCCGCTTCGATCTCGCCGCCTATCGCACGACGGCCCGCGGCGACCAGGGGGCGACGCCGCGCTCCACCGTCACGGAAGGTGTGCCGGCATGACCACGATTGAGGGCAAGGTTGCCGTCATCACCGGTGCCGGCTCAGGTATCGGCCGGGCCCTGAGCTACGAGCTGGCCCGGCTCGGCGCCCGGCTGGCCATCAGTGACGTCGACGAGGTCGGGCTGGCCGAGACGGCCAAGCGGGTGCGGGCCCTCGGCGCGCGGGCCCACGAGCATCGCCTCGACGTCACCGACCGCGCCGCGGTGCTGGCCTACGCCGACGCCGTCGTCGCCGAGTTCGGTGTGGTGAACATCGTGGTCAACAACGCCGGCATCGCGTTCACCGGCACCATCGAGGCCATGTCGTTCGACCAGATCGAGCGGATCATGGACGTCGACTTCTGGGGCGTGGTCAACGGCACCAAGGCCTTCCTGCCCCACCTGATCGCGTCCGGCGACGGGCACGTCGTCAACATCTCCAGCCTGTTCGGGCTGCTGGCCATGCCCAGCCAGGGCGCTTACAACGCGGCCAAATTCGCGGTCCGCGGGTTCACCGAGGCCCTGCGCGAGGAGATGATCGTTGCCGGCCACCCGGTCGAGGTGACCTGCGTGCACCCGGGCGGCATCAAGACGGCGATCGCCCGCAACGCCGGCGCGGTCGACGGTCAGGACGCGGCCGCGCTGGCCCGCTTCTTCGACTCGAAGCTGGCCCGGACCTCGGCCCAGTCGGCGGCGCGGTCGATCCTGCGGGCCGTGACCGCCAACCGTCCACGAGCGGTCGTCGGCTTCGACGCCAAGATCCTCGACGTGCTGGTCCGGCTGGTCGGCCCGCGCTACCAGCGGTTCATCGCCGTCAGCGCCCGCAAGGCCGTCCCCCGCGACGTCGGCATGGTCGAGCCGGTGCAGCCTACGATCACGGAGAAGACGGCCTGATGCATCTGCCCCGCCCGCTCGTCATCGCCCTGGCCGCGCCGATGTACCGCATCGCGCTGAACCACCGCACCCCGCTGCGCCTGCGCCGCGGCATCCTCGAGCGCTACGCCGGCCTGACCGTGCTGCCCCGCGGCGCGCGGGTCGAGCACATCACCCTCGGCGGGCGACCGTGCGAACGCATCACCGTCGGCGCCACCGAGCGGCCCCGGGCCGTGCTCTACCTGCACGGCGGCGGGTACACGGTCGGCTCGCCGCGCACCCACCGTGCGCTGGCCGCGTTCCTGGCCCGCGACACCGGGGCGGTGGTGTTCTCGCTGCACTACCGGCTCGCGCCCGAGCACCAGTACCCGGCCGCGCTCGACGACGCGATCGCGGCCTTCCGGGAGCTGGTGGACGACCACGGCTTCGCGCCGGCGCGCATCGCCGTCGCCGGTGACTCGGCCGGTGGCGGGCTGGCCGTGGCGACCGCCCGCCGGCTCGTCGACGACGGCCTGCGCCCGGCCGCGCTCGGGCTGCTCTCACCGTGGACCGACCCGTCCGACGAGACGATCACCCGGCGCCGCGACTTCGTGGTCAACCTGGCCTGGGGCCGGCAGGGCGCGGCCGCCTACCGGGGCGACGCCGATCCGCGCGACCCCGGCTATGCGCCCATCCACGGCCGCTTGGACGGGCTGCCGCCGATGCTCATCCACTGCGCCGAGACCGAGATCCTGCAGCCGCAGATCCTGCTGTTCGCCAAGCTGGCCGCCGAGGCCGGCGTGGACGTGCAACTGGTCGAGCACCCGCGGCTGTGGCACAGCGGCCACGCGCTGGCCGGCACGCTGCGCGAGGCCACCGACGCGGTGCGCGACGTCGGCGTCTTCCTGCGCGCCCACCTGGACGCGGTGCCCGAGTCGGTCGCGGTGGAGGAACCGCCGGAACTGAGCGCCTGACGTCGTCTTTCGGCGAGGGTCAGCCGCTGGCCGCGTCCAGGTACTGCAGCAGGTCGTGCGCGGCCAGTTCGACGTCCTTGTGCCGCCACTCCGACGCCCGGTAGACGCAGGCGATCAGGCCGGTGCGGTGGACGCGCCGCAGGTCGCCGTAGCTGAACGCGTACCGGGCCTTGGTCTCATCCGTCGCGCCCTCGGTCAGGCCGAGGTGCCAGGCTGCGTACTCGTCCCAGGAGTGCGTCTTCAGGAAGGCGTTCTGGGCCGCCGCGTCGGGCTGCACCTCGCCCCAGTCGCTGTCGAGCACGTACTGGCGCGCGTCGATCAGCCGCCGCGCGTTGGCCACGGCCGCCTCGTTGAGCGCGTACTTCGCCATTGCCCCTAACCCCCGATCAGAATGCCTAGACCTCCGGCAAGTGCTCCCGCGCCCACAAGGCGGCTGAGGTGCGGTCACTGACCCCGATGCGCCGGAACACGTTGCCCAGGTGCACCTTCACCGTCCGTTCGGCAATACCCAGCGAGCGTCCGATCTGCTTGTTGGCCAACCCCTGACTGGCCAGCCGCAGCACCTGCAACTCGCGTTCGCTCAACTCGTCCGCCGGTGATGATGCCGCCGGCAGCAACGCCCCGGCCACCCGCGGATCCAGCGGCGCATGCCCCTGCGCGGCCGAGCGCACCGCGGCCAGCAACTCCTCCGGCATGCAGTCCTTGAGCACGTACCCGATCGCGCCGGCCGCCAGCGCGTCCCGGACCCGGGCCTGATCCGAGAACGAGGTCAGCACGACGACCCGCAACCCTGGCTGCTCGGCCAGCAACTTGCGAGTAGCAGCCACCCCGTCCATGACCGGCATCGACAGATCCATCAACACGACATCAGCGGCGACCGAGCCCGCGACGGCCAGCGCCTGAACCCCGTCGGCCGCTTCACCCACGACCTCGACATCGGCCGCCGCGTTGAGCAACGACGTCAGCCCGGCCCGCACCAACCGATGGTCATCGACCAGCAACACCCGGATCATCGGCTCGGCACCGCCAACCGCCACGTGGTCCCCCGCCCCACAGCCGAGCGCACCTGCAGCCCAGCCCCGGTCGCCGTCACCAGATCGGTGATCAGCCGCAGTCCGAAGTGGTCCTCGGTCACGGCCTGCCCCGGATCGAAGCCCACCCCGTCGTCGCTCACCACGACCAGCACCTCGTCCCCGGCGCGCCGCAGCGAGACGTCGACGTGCTCGGCCCGGGCATGGTGCACGACGTTACGCAACAGCTCCTGGACGATGCGGAACACTGCGGCCTGCTCGTCCACCCCGAGCGCCGCCGCCGCGTCCTCGTCCACGTCGAGGGCGACCACCGGGCCCCGTCCGGCCATCGTCGCCACCAGGTCGCGCAACGCCGCCGGCAGCCCGGCCGAACGCAGCGCGGGCGGGTAGATGTCGACCAGCAGCGACCGCAGCCCGCCGATCCCGGTGCGCACCGCCCCGGCCGCGTCGCGCAGCTCGGCCGCGAGCGCGTCGTCACCGCGCGCGGCCGCGGTCTCGGCCCCGCCGGCGACGGTGAACGACGCCGCGGCCAACTCCTGGACCACGCCGTCGTGCAGGGTGGCGGCAATGCGCTGGCGTTCCTCGAGCGAGGCGTCCAGAGCGTGCTGCATCAACGCCTCGCGCTGGGCCTGGCCGCGGCGGATCTTGGCCAGCATCGTCCAGACCAGCGGCAGCAGCAGGACGAAGATCACGCCCAGGCTGCTGAGCATGATGCCGGCGAAGCCCCGCCACATCTGGTTGGCCCGGTCGTTGACCGTGTCGTACCGGAAGTACGACTCGAACAGCAGCTCGCTGCCGTTCGGCGTCCACACCGGCCGGTACACCTCGAGCAACTTGCCCTGGCTGCGCTCGTACTTGTTCTCCGGCGCCCGCAGGTCGCTGACCTCGGCCCGGGTCTGCGGCGTGGCCAGCACGGCCAGCGCCGATTCGTCCAGCGCGAACGTCTGCCCGACCAGCCGGGGCTCGTCGGAGTACAGGATCCGGCCCGTCGGCGTCCACACCTTCACCCGCACCACCGCGTCGGACAGCACCCGCGAACGCACGACCGGCTCGAGCCCGGCCCGGGCGGCGGCCGGGTTATCGGCCATCGCGTCGGTGAGGACGGGCTGCACGACGCTCGTGGCGATGACGTCGGTGAGCTCGGCCGCCTCGTGCACCGACTCGCTCTCGGCCACCCGCCGGCTGACGAACGAGCCGGCGATCGCGACCAGGAGCAACGCGGCAATCGCGGCCGCGGCGAGTTGGGCCACCATCCGCCGCAGCCGCACCGGCCGCTCGTCCGGGCGCGGGATCGAGCCGGTGGCCGGCGAGGCGATCGTGACCCAGTCGGGCCGGTCGGGCTGGGCGCGCGCCGACGTCCCGGGAGGGGTCGGGGGACCTCCCGGGGCGCCGGTGGCGATCTCAGGCGTCACGTGCCGCCGTGACCGCCGTGCCCGCCCCGGTCGTCGCCGGGCTCGGTGCTGTGGCCGCGGTCATCACCGGGCTCGGTCGTCGCGCCGCGGTCGTCGCCCGGCTCGGTCGTCGCGCCGCGGTCATCACCGGGCTCGGTCGTCGCGCCCCGGTCGTCACCCGGCTCGGTGGTTGCGCCCCGGTCATCACCGGGTTCGGTTGGCCGGCCATTGGTCGCGCCTCCGCGGTCGTCACCCGGTTCGGGCTCGCCCCTGCTCGCCTTGTGTGTTGGCGACGCTACCCGCGTCGAGGTGGGGTCGTCGCTGCCGTGCTTGTTTCCGACGACCTTGCCGTGGTCGTCGAGTTGGACCACCTTGGCCTGGGACGGGACGTTCACCGGCAGCCGGTGGCTGAACGACGGGTTGTTGGCCAGGCCGGCGAACGCCGGGACGCTGACGGCAGCGGCGGCCGCGGCGATGGCCGAGACGATCAGAATGCGCTTCATGGGGTGCTCCTCTAGGGGTTGGCTGGTCGAGCACCTCCATTTCTGCCGCAGTGCTGGTACGGGCCGCCATAGAACCTACGGCCTAGTACCCCCCTGGTGCCCCGGTTTCCGGGGCCTGCGGTCAGCCGCCGTACCCGGCAAAGACGCGGGTGTAGTCCCACGGCTGCTGCGAGACACCCGAACACGAGTCGTCCAGACCGCCCGAGCAGGGCCGATCGCGGTTGACCGACCAGAACGTCAGCCGGGCCAGGTGATGCTGCTGGGCGTAGGCCAGCATCGTGCCGAAGTCCGCGACCGTCACCGTCTCGCTGTTGTCGGTGATCCCGTTCATCGACGAGATGCCGCTGTGCCGGTAGGCCTGGTCGTCGCTGTAGCCGTACGCGTTCTCGAGGACGTTCTTGAGCCCCTCGGCCGCCTGCACGCTCAGGTCGCCCATGTTCTGGCCCGCGCCGCCGAAGTCGAACGGCATGATCGTCCAGGCGTCGACGGTCAGCCCGGATGCGGCCGCCTTGCTGACCAGGCTGCTGTCCGGGCCGCTCTGGCCGGTGCCGAACGTGACGTAGACGATGATCCCGGGGTTGTTGGCCTTGATCGTCTTCAGCGCGTCGACGGTGCGCTGCTGGACGGTCGCGTTGCTGTACGCGTCGGCCTCGATGTCGATGTCGATGGCCTTGAGCCCGTAGGCGTTGATGACCTGCTGGTACGCGCCGGCCAGGGCGCTGGCACTCGTGCAGGACGACTCCAGCTTGTTGCCGCTGTACCCGCCGAAGGACGGGACGACGTCGCCGCCCGCGTTGCGGATCGTGTTGATCGTGCTCTGGTCGACGCCGCCGGTCAGCGGCCGGCTGCCGTCCCACTGCGGGTTGCAGGTGCCGTTGCTGAGCACGAACGCGAGGGTGAACCACTTGACCCCGGTGGCCGACATGACCGTGGTCGGGTCGGGCGGGTTGCCCCAGCCTTCGTAGAGGTAGGGCGCCACGGCCATGGCCCCGCTGGGTGGCGGGGTGGTGCCGCCGCTGGGCGCGGTCCACTTCTGGTTGGCCGCGCCGGTACAGGTCCAGAGCTGCAGGCGGGTGCTGTTGGCCGAGGTGTTGCCGGTGACGTCGAGGCACTTGTTCGCGGCCGGGTTGACGATGTCGTGCGCGGCGCTCACCGTCCACTTCTGGTTGGCGCCGCCGGTGCAGTCCCACAGTTGGACGGGCGCGCCGTCGGCCGTGCTCTGGCCGGTCACGTCCAGGCATTTGCCCAGCGCGCGCAGCGATCCGTCGGAGCTGACCGTCCACTGCTGCGCGGCCGTGCTGTTGCAGTCGTACAGCTGCACGGCCGTGCCGTTGGCGGTGTTGGCGGCGGCGACGTCGACGCACTTGCCGGCCAGTCCGGTGATCGGACCGGTTGGGTCGGCGGCCTGCGCGGGCGATGCGAGCGCGGCCCCGCCGGTCAGGCAGGCCGCGGCCGCGACGGCGGCCAGGAGAAGTCGGGTTCGCTTCATGACGTCACGTCCGTCCATCGGCCTTCGTACACGGCGTGTTTCAAGCCGTGATTTAACTCAGCGGACAAACTGCCGTCAAGGGCGCGTTCGGGACGAATGCCGCAGCGCCGGGGCGGGCACCGCTAACATGGCCGGGGCAAAGGGGGACTCACATGTCCGTGCTGAAGGTGCTGGCGGTACTGCTGGCCATCTGGATCGCGATCGCCGTCATCGGCGTGATCATCAAGGGCCTGTTCTACCTCTTCGTGATCGGGCTCGTGCTCTTCGGCATCACCGCGGCCATCGGAGCCCAGCGCAACCGGCTCAGCCGACGCTGATCGTCCCGGCCAGGTGCGGCTTGCCCGAGCGGGCCGCGCGCACGTCGAGCGTCCAGTCGACGCCCGCCCGGTCGGCCGCGATGCTCACCCGCGACGGCAGCAGCACCGGCGTCTTGAACGCCACGTCCACGGTGTAGCTCTCGGGCAGCCGGCCTTCGAGCGTGGCCAGCGTGCGGGCCTTGAGCCACATGCCGTGCGCGATCGCTTTGGGGAATCCGAACGCCTTGGCCGTCAAGGCGTACAGATGGATCGGGTTGCGGTCGCCGGACACGGCCGCGTACTTGCGGCCGATGTTCTCGGGCACCAGCACGCTGGAGACGGCGGCGGGCGGCGCCTCGGCCGCGTGGGTCTTCTCCGGCCGCGGTCCACCCGACGAGCTGCGGCGCAGGTAGGTACTGCGCCCGGACCACACCACCTCGCCGTCCACGCTGGCCTCGGCCAGCAGGTCCAACTGCCGCCCGGCCGGATGCGGGCGCAGGTCGGCTGCCCGCACCCGTAGCGCCACCCGTTCGTCCGAGCGCACCGGCCGCACCACCGTGATCGAGTTCGCGACGTGCACCAGGCCGACGAGCGGGAACGGGAAGTCGGGCTCGACCATCAGTGCCACCGACAGCGGGAAGGCCAGCACGTGCAGGTAGGTCGGCGGCAGCACGTCCCCGACCCGGAAGCCACAGACCCGCTGGTAGGCGGCGAGGCGGTCGGCGTCGATGGCCTGCTCGGCCAGCGCGTAGTCGGACGCGGGCAGGAGGTCACCGTTGTGCAGCCGCCCGGTGAGCGCCGCCCGCAGGTACAGCGGCCCGAGCGAGGGCGGGGCCGAGAGCGTGGTCATGCGCCGACGAGGTTCTGCCCGCAGACCCGCAGCACCTGGCCGTTGACGCCGCCGGCGCCGGGCGAACCCAGCCAGGCCACGGCCTCGGCCACGTCCACCGGCAACCCGGCCTGCTGCAGGCTCGACAACCGGCGCGCGACCTCGCGGGTGGCCAGTGGCATCCGGGCCGTCATCTCGGTGTCGATGAACCCGGGGGCGATCGCGTTGATCGTCGAACCTCCGTGCGCCGCGAACGCCGCGGCCGACGAGCGGACCAGGCCGATGACGCCGGCCTTGGTCGCGCCGTAGTTCGTCTGCCCGCGGTTGCCCGACAGCCCGGTGGTCGAGGACAGGCAGACGACCCGGGCCTGCGTCACGAAGTTGGTCGCTGCCCAGCAGGGCTTCGTTGATGCGCAACTGCGACGACAGGTTGACCGCGATCACCGAATCCCACTGCTCGGGCTTCATGTTGGCCAGCAACTTGTCCCGGGTGATGCCGGCGTTGTGGATCAGCACGTCCAGGCCGTCGGTGTGCGCGGCCAGGTAGGCCAGCAGCCGCTCGGGCGCGTCGGGCGCGGCGACGTCGAGATGCAGCGTGGTCGCCGCCGATCCGGTTGGCCACCTTGACCAGGGCCTCGCCGGCCGCGGGCAGGTCGGCCACGATCACGGTGGCGCCGTCGCGGGCCAGCACGCCGGCAATCGCCGCGCCGATACCCCGGGCCGCACCGGTGACCAGGGCGGTCTTGCCGGCCAGCGGGCGGTCCCAGTCGGCCGGGGCCGGCGCCGGTCCGGCGCCCAGGCGCAGCGGTTGGCCGTCGACGTAGGCCGACTTGCCGGAGAGGAAGAAGCGCAGCGCCGACTCGAGCGAGGCGCTGTCGTCGGGCGCGCCGTCGAGCAGCAGCAGGTTGGCCGTCGAGCCGCGCTTGCAGTTCCTTGGCCAGCGACCGGACGATGCCCTCGATGGCCTGGCGGCTGGCGTCAACGGTGACGTCGGCGCCGTCGGCCGGGCGGCCCAGCACCAGCACCCGGCCCGACGGCATGAGCTGGCGCAGCCGGCCGGAGAAGAACTCGCGCACCCCGGCCAACTGCTCGGGGGTGGCGACGTCGGTGGCGTCGAGAACGAGGGCGGCCCAGCGGGTCTCGTCGACGCCGTCGCCCTCGGACCGACCGGTGCGCACGTCCGCACCGGCCTTGGTGAGCAGGTCGGCCAGGCCGGCGGGCACGACGCCCGACGTCGACCCGAGCAACAGCGGTCCGGGCAGCAGCGGCGCGCCCGGCTCGTAGCGGCGCAGCACGGCCGGGCGGGGCAGCCCGACCCGGGACGCGACGGCCGAGCCGATCGGCGAGTTGACCAGGCCGAGGTAGCGGTCAGACATGGCTCAGGCCTCCAGGATCGCGACGACGCCCTGACCGCCGGCGGCACAGATCGAGATCAGCCCGCGCCCACCGCCGTTCTCGTGCAGTTGCTTGGCCAGGCTGGCCACGATGCGCCCGCCGGTGGCCGCGAACGGGTGGCCGGCCGCGAGCGACGAGCCGTTGACGTTGAGCTTGGTCCGGTCGATCGAACCGAGCGCGTCGTCCAGGCCGAGGTACTGCCGGCAGAACGCGGCGTCCTCCCACGCGGCGAGCGTGGTCAGCACGGTCGAGGCGAAGGCCTCGTGGATCTCGTAGAAGTCGAAGTCGCCCAGCTCGAGCTTGTTGCGGGCCAGCAGCCGCGGCAGCGCGTACACCGGGGCCATCAGCAGGCCGTCGGCCCTCCGGTCACCGTGCACGTAGTCGACGGCCGCGGTCTCGCCGTCGACGAAGTGGGCCAGCACCGGCAGCTTGTGCTCGGCCGCCCACTCGTCACTGGCCAGCAGTACGGCCGAGGCGCCGTCGGACAGCGGCGTCGAGTTGCCGGCCGTCATCGTCGCGCCGTCGCCCTTGCCGAACACGGGCGTGAGCTTGGCCAGCTTCTCGACCGACGAGTCCGGGCGCAGGTTCTGGTCGCGGGTCAGGCCGAGGAAGGGCGTGACCAGGTCGTCGAAGAAGCCGCGGTCGTAGGCGGCGGCCAGGTTGTGGTGGCTGGCCGCGGCCAGCTCGTCCTGGGCCTCGCGGCTGATGTTCCATTCGCGGGTGGTGATGGCCTGGTGCTCACCCATCGACAGCCCGGTGCGCGGCTCGGAGTTGGACGGGATGGCCGGCACGAGCTGCTGCGGCCGCAGTCCCGACAGGGCCTTGAGCCGGGCGCCGAGCGAGCGGGCCCGGTTGGCCTCGAGCAGCACCTCGCGCAGGTCGTCGTTGACCGCGATCGGCGCGTCGGAGGTGGTGTCGACGCCGCCGGCCACCGCCGAGTCGACCTGGCCCAGCGCGATCTTGTTGGCGACCAGGATCGTCGTCTCCAGGCCCGTCCCGCAGGCCTGCTGCACGTCGTAGGCCGGCGTGGCCGGCGAGAGCCGCGAGCCCAGCACCGACTCGCGGGTCAGGTTGAAATCGCGGCTGTGCTTGAGCACGGCGCCGGCCGCCACCTCGCCCAGGCGCTCGTCCTGCAGGCCGAACCGGGCGACCAGGCCGTCGATCGTCGCCGTCAGCATGTCCTGGTTGGATGCGTGCGCATACGGGCCGTTCGAGCGGGCGAAGGGGATCCGGTTGCCGCCGACGATGGCGGCGCGACGTGTATTCATCGTTTCAAGGTATCCGCTACTTTGAGTAGCGTGAAGCGGCCTGTGTCCCGCGTTACGGACGGCGGTCAACCCGACCGGCCGGCCGACGGCGACGTCACGGCGCCGGCGTCGAGCCTGGCCGCGCGGGTGCTGGCCGAGGGCCTCGGCTCGGTCTCGGGCGTCGTGCAGGGCGCCCTCGGTGCGCTCGAGACCAAGGCCCGCCGCGGCGCCGCACCGGCCGAGCCGAGCCGCACCGACGGGCGCAGTTCCCGCTGGTCCGCACACCGGGCCGCCCGCCGCGAGGAGCTCATCGACGCCGCCATAGCCGCGGTCAGCGAGTACGGCGCCGGCGTGGGCATGGACCAGATCGCCGCGGCCGCGGGCACCAGCAAGCCCGTCATCTACCGCTACTTCGCCGACAAGACCGACCTGTACCGGGCCGTCAGCCAGCGCGTCGTCACCGACGTGCTCACCTCCCTGGTGCAGGTGATGGCCAGCGACCCGCCGGCCCGCGAGCTCATCCACGCCGGGGTGGACGCCTACCTCGGGCTGCTCGAGGAGAATCCGCAGCTGTACCGGTTCGTGGCCCAGCACCCGCTGATCGGCGAGGACCCGGCCGGGACGGCCCAGGTCGTCGACTTCCACGCCGTCGTGGCCGAATTGCTCACCCAGCAACTCGGCCCGCAGTTGCAGGGAGCCGGCCTGGATCCGGCCTCGGCCCAGCCGTGGGGCGAGGCCATCGTCGGCTTCATCAGCGCCGCCAGCAGTTGGTGGATCGACCACCGCGACGCGATGACCCGCCAGCAGTTGGGCGACTACCTCAGCGCACTGTTGTGGGGCGGCGCGGCTGGGGTGCTGCAGTCCGCGGGCAAGCGGGTAGACGCCAAGCCGCCACCCGGCGTCTTCCCCCCTCTGCGCTGAGCCGGCCTGGTACGACTCAGAACGGTTCGAAGGTCGGCGGTGACGCTGACATATCGATCGTTCCGAACACGTTCGCCTTCACGTCGGGATCGGTCACCGTGGTGACCTTGTCGGTGCCGAAGTCCCGGGCCTTGTACGTCGCCTTCCAGGTCGTCGTCCCGGACACGTCGAGCTTCAGGTCGCTGGTGAAGGAGCCGTACTGGAGCCCGCTCAGGTCGGTGGGCGCGGTCCACCGCACGGTGTCGTCCACGGGGAAGCCGTCGGTGCCGATGCCGAACTCACGCTGCGGGCACCCCGGCGGGATGAGCTTCCTGGACGCCGCGCAGGTCGCGAATGCCTTCGACACGGCCGCGGTGGCCGCCTGCTTCCCGGTGTCGGTCAAGGCCACGGACAGCTGGGTGAACGAGGCGGTCATGTCGAACGGGCTCAGGGCGAACTCGTCGGCGCTGCGGTCCGTGACCGTCACGTATGGATTCTTCGAGCCCCAGGTGAGCGGGCCGGGGAACACGTAGGCCTTGGACCGGTTGGCGACCGGGGTACCGAAGAGCGTCGGCTGGGGGACGTTGTCGAGCAGACTGAGGTCCATCGGAACGGTTGTTTGCTTGAGCTTCCACGTGCCGCCGGTCTTGGTCGCCACGAACGTCACGTCGGCCGACCGCGTCCCGAACTGGTACGTGGCCTGCACGTGGGCCTCGTCCTCGATGGTCTGCGTGTTCCCGATCTTGATGTTGCTGATCTTCGCCTTGGCCAGCTGCTGCTTGAGGACGGCGGCGTTCGCGAAGGTGGTCGACGGCGGTGGGCTGCCCTGGGCCAGCGCGCCCTTGGCGTCCCCGTTGGCGAGGTCGGTCAAGTAGGTCTTGACCGTGTCTGCGGCCGTCTTCTTCGTGCTGCCGCCACCCAGGGCGAAGACGCCGATGAGGACACCGGCAGCAACGACCACCACGGCCGCAATGGCGATGTAGGCGTTGCGACGGGACTTACCCCGGCCCTGGCCCGGGGCGCCGGGGCCGGGGTACGGCGCGACCGGTGGATATCCCTGTGCCGGTGGTGCATAGCCCTGGGCCGGCGGCGGCGCGTAGCCCTGGGCCGGTGGCGGGTACGCCTGCGCCGGCGGTGGCGCGTAGGCCTGCTGCTGCGGTGCGGATGCCGGAGCCGGTTGGGCCTGGCCGGGGTTGGCGGTCAGTAGGTGCGCCGGCACCCACTCCTGCCTGACCAGGTCCCACTGCCAGTAGCCGGACGGATCCCGTGGACCCGCCGGCCCGGCCGGCGGGTTGCCCGGAGCGCTCGTCTCGGGATTCGACGAGGAGGTTTGCTGGTCTTCAGCTCCGTCGTCCGGCGGAGTGCTGCTCATCGAATCTCCTCTGGGGAATCTCACCGCTCAGGGCCGCCCGTGGCGACCGCGACCATGGACTGTCCGTCAGTGCCAGACCAACCGGGAAGACCCACCGGCCGTGAAGGCATCACGGACGATAGGGCGCATAAGGTGCGCGAGCAACCCGCTTGATCGTTGCGACCGGGGCTATGCCGAAGTGATGTATCGTGCTGATACATCACACCGAGACACGGGGGAACAGCCGCACCATGTTGGAGATCGCGGTACTCGGGCTACTGGGCGAAAGCCCCATGCACGGGTACGAACTCCGCAAGCGGCTGTCCACCCTGCTCGGCGCGTTCCGGGCGTTCTCCTACGGCTCGCTCTACCCGACTCTTCGGCGCCTGTCCGAAGCCGGGTGGATCTCCGAGGAGGCACCGATCGAGGCGCCCACCGGCGCGGCTGGTCGGGCCCGGCGGCGCAAGCGGGTCTACCGGCTGACCGCCGACGGCAAGGAACACCTGGCCGAACTGCTGGCCGAGGTCGGCCCCGACGCCTTCGACCCCGAAGGATTCGGCGCCCGGCTGGCGTTCTTCGCCCAGACCCGTTCCGACATTCGCCTGCAGATCCTCGAGGGTCGGCGGCGGCGGGTGGAGGAGCAGCGCGACGGCATGAAGAGCTCACTGGCTCGCACCGGTGCGCGGCTGGACCGCTACACCCGCGAGTTGCACGAGCACGGCTTGGAGTCGGTCGACCGCGAGGTCCGCTGGCTGAACGAACTGATCGAACACGAGCGTTCGGACCGAAAACCCGGTACCGACCGCTAGCCCCCACCCACCGCTACACCAGCGCTAACAACAAGGAGGACCTGCTATGGGTTCGCAGTCCGCGACCGGCAAGATCAGAGTCGCCATCGTGGGTGTCGGTAACTGTGCCGCCTCGCTCGTCCAGGGCGTGCACTACTACCGCGACGCCCAGCCCGGCACCAAGGTCCCAGGGCTCATGCACGTCAACTTCGGCCCGTACCACATCAGCGACATCGAGTTCGTGGCCGCGTTCGACGTCGACGCCAAGAAGGTCGGCACCGATCTGTCCGAGGCCATCGGCGCCAGCGAGAACAACACCATCAAGATCTGCGACGTGCCGCCGCTGAACGTGCCGGTGCAGCGCGGCACCACGCTCGACGGCCTGGGCAAGTACTACCGCGAGACGATCACCGAGTCCGACGACGAGCCGGTCGACGTGGTCGCCGCGCTCAAGGCGGCCGAGGTCGACGTGCTGATCTGCTACCTGCCGGTCGGCTCGGAGCAGGCGGCCAAGTTCTACGCCCAGTGCGCCATCGACGCCAAGGTCGCCTTCGTCAACGCGCTGCCGGTGTTCATCGCCGGCACGCCGGAGTGGGCCAAGAAGTTCGAAGACGCGGGCGTGCCGATCGTCGGTGACGACATCAAGTCCCAGGTCGGTGCCACCATCACCCACCGCGTGCTGGCCAAGCTGTTCGAGGACCGCGGCGTCGAAGTGCAGCGCACCATGCAGCTCAACGTCGGCGGCAACATGGACTTCAAGAACATGCTCGAGCGCGACCGCCTGGAGTCCAAGAAGATCAGCAAGACGCAGTCCGTCACGTCGCAGATCGACCGCGACCTCGGAGCCGACAACGTGCACATCGGCCCGTCGGACTACGTCGCCTGGCTCGACGACCGCAAGTGGGCGTTCGTCCGGCTGGAGGGCAAGGCCTTCGGCGACGTGCCGCTGAGCCTGGAGTACAAGCTCGAGGTGTGGGACTCGCCGAACTCGGCCGGTGTCATCATCGACGCGCTGCGCTGCGCCATGATCGCGAAGGACCGCGGTATCGGCGGGCCGATCCTCTCGGCATCGTCGTACTTCATGAAGTCCCCGCCGGTGCAGTACTTCGACGACGAGGCCCGCGACGCCGTCGAGGCCTTCATCAACGGCACGGTCGACCGCTAGATCGCACCGCCCGACTGACCGGACCCCCCGCTCCTGCGGGGGGTCCGGTCAGTTGAGCAGCGGGTCGGGCGGATAGGTCGAGACGAGGTTCAGCGGCGACGGCTGCCGGCGCAGCACCCGCGACCACATCGTCCGGGGCACGTCGCTGAACAGGTCGTCCGGACTGCCCGGCACCACCCACCACGCGCCCTCGGCCACCTCGTCGTCCAACTGACCCGGTGACCAGCCGGCATGCCCGGCGAACACCCGCAACCGTTGCGCCACCCCGGCGATCTCGAGCACGTCGCCGTCGAGATCCACCGTGCCCACGCCGTCGACGACCTGCTTGGCCCACGGCCCGTCGGACTCCAGCAGTCCGAGGCAGAGCGCGCCGTCCGGCTGTACCGGACCGCCGCCGAAGACCACCGACGGACCACTGACGATGTCGTGCCAGTCCGGCAGCACCTGGCCCACCGGTGTATGACTCGGCCGGTTCACGACCACGCCCACCGTGCCGCCGCCGTCGTGCTCGAGCAGGTAGACCACGGTGCGGGAGAAGTGCGGGTCGGTGAGCAACGGTGTGGCCACCAGCAGCCGCCCTCCGGCAGGCTCGGGCCCGCCGAGGGCGGCCCAACTCGACGACGGCACATGCCCATCTTGTCGGTGTTGCGCCATTGGGGCCACCCAACCCAGCGTGTTGCCGCAGAGTGGCCCACTAGCGTCTCTGAGGTGCCGGGCCGAACTCACCACAGCGGTCACCTGCTGACGGCCCTCGCCCGGCCGCAATTTCGTCGCCTCTACACCGCGCGAGTGTTCGGCCAGTTCGGCGACGGCGTCTTCCAGGCCAGCCTGGCCGGAGTCGTCCTGTTCAATCCGCAGCGCCAGGCCCACGCCGCCGACGTCGCGGCCGGCTTCGCGGCCCTGCTCATCCCGTACTCCCTCGTCGGCCCGTTCGCCGGCGTGCTGCTCGACCGTTGGCGGCGCCAGCGCGTCCTGGTCTACGCCAACGTGCTGCGCGCACTCGCCGTCGTGGCCATCGGTGTCGAGATCGTCGCCGGCCTGCACGGGCAGCCTTTCTACGCCAGCGCGCTCGTGGTGGTCTCGATCAACCGGTTCTACCTCTCGGCCTTGAGCGCGGCCCTGCCCCACGTCACCGGGGTGGACGACCTGGTCACCGCCAACGCCCTGTCGACGACGACCGGCGCCATCGTCACCGCCGCCGGCGGAGGCTTGGCCATCGGCGTCCGCGGCCTGG
Source organism: uncultured Actinomycetota bacterium (assembly GCA_963713245.1). Classification (GTDB taxonomy): domain Bacteria; phylum Actinomycetota; class Actinomycetes; order Mycobacteriales; family Jatrophihabitantaceae; genus CAVQKZ01. Next base: position 1,109,419 of record CAVQKZ010000001.1, on the reverse strand, counting down.
TCGGCGGGTCGGACCACTCGTACGCGGCCATCGCCATCGCCGCCGCCCTGCCCTACCTGCTCTCGGCCGCGGCCGCCCGCGGTTTCGGCCGCGACGAACTCGGGCCCGACGACGTCGAGCGTGACAACCGCGAGACGGTGGCCGAGATCGCCCGCGGCCTGGTCGCCGGCGCCCGCCACGTCCACCAGCGCAAACCGGCCCTGTACGCCCTGGTCGCGATCGGCGTGCACCGGCTCAGCTACGGCGTGGCCACGGTCTGCGCGCTGCTGCTCTACCGCAACTACTTCCACGACGACGGGTTCTTCCGGGCCGGGCTGGCCGGCCTGGGCCAGCTGGTCGCGGCCGTCGCGATCGGCGGCGGGCTGGCCGCCCTGGTCACCCCGGTCGCGTCCCGACGGCTCGGCTTCGTCCGCTGGCCGGCGCTGCTGCTCGGCGGGGCCGGCGTCGTCGAGCTTGCCTTCGGGCTGCCGTTCACCCTGCCGCTGGTGCTGATCGGCGCCCTGCTGCTCGGCTTCGCGGCCCAGGCCATCAAGATCTGCGTCGACACCGTCGTGCAGCAGTACATCGAGGACGACTTCCGCGGCCGGGTGTTCTCGCTCTACGACTCGCTGTTCAACCTGACCCTCGTCCTCGCGGCGGTACTGACCGCGGCCGTGCTGCCCGAGTCCGGCCACTCGTCCGCGTCCGTCGTGGTCATCGCAGCGGCCTACGTGGCCACCGGCCTGGGCTACCTACGTGCCGGCCAACGGATCACTGCTGGGCAAACCACCGGGTGAGCTCCTCGACGGCCCGGTCGTGGCCGAGCGGGCCGTGCTCCATCCGCAACGCCAGCAGGTGCTGGTAGGCCCGGCCGACCAGCGGGCCGGGCGGGATGTCGAGGATGGCCATGATCTCGTTGCCGTCCAGATCGGGGCGGATCGCGTCGAGCTCCTCCTGGGCCCGCAGCGCGGCGATCCGGGCCTCGAGGGTGTCGTAGGCCGCCGACAGGGCCGCGGCCTTGCGCTTGTTGCGGGTCGTGCAGTCGGAGCGGACGAGCTTGTGCAGCCGCGGCAGCAACGGCCCGGCGTCGACCACGTAGCGGCGCACGGCCGAGTCGGTCCACTCCCCGTCGCGGTAGCCGTAGAAGCGCAGGTGCAGGAACACCAACTGCCCGACGTCGTCGACGAGCTGGCGGCTGGCGTGCAGTTCCTTGAGCCGCTTGCGGGCCAGCCGCTTGCCGACCACCTCGTGGTGGTGGAACGTGACCCGCCCGCCCGGCCCGAACTCGCGGGTGGCCGGCTTGCCGATGTCGTGCAACAGCGCGGCCCAGCGCAGGGTCAGGTCGGGCGGCTCGCCGGCGGCCCGTTCCTGGTCGATGGCCTGATCCACCACCTGCAGGGTGTGCGCGTACACGTCCTTGTGCTGGCCGTGCTCGTCGGCGGCCATCCGCAGCGCCGGCAGTTCGGGCAGCACCACGTCGGCCAGCCCGGTGTCGACGAGCAGTTCCAGCCCGGCCCGCGGCGCGGCCGAGAGCAGCAGCTTGTTCAGCTCGCCCAGCACCCGCTCGGCCGTGATCCGGCCCAGCTCGGGCGCCATCGCCGTCATGGCCGCCTGCACCTCGGGCGCCACCGACACGCCCAGCGCCGCGGCGAACCGCGCCGCCCGCAGCATCCGCAGCGGGTCGTCGGCGAAGGACTCCTCGGGCGTCCCCGGCGTGCGCAGCACACCGCGGGCCAGGTCGGCCAGGCCGCCGAACGGGTCGCTGAACACCCGGTCGCCGGTTACCGACAGTGCCATCGCGTTCATGGTGAAGTCGCGGCGGCGCAGGTCGTCGAGGAGCGACTCGCCGTACGCGACCTCGGGGTTGCGCGACACCCGGTCGTAGCGGTCAGCCCGGAACGTGGTGATCTCGCAGCGCCGCCCGCCCACCTGGGCCCCGACCGTGCCGAACTCGATACCGGTCGTCCAGGTCGCCGTCGCCAGGGGCGTCACCAGCGCGAGAACGGCGTCCGGCCGGGCATCGGTGGCGAAGTCGAGATCCTCGCCCGACTTGGGGTCGCCGATCAGCGCATCGCGCACCGTGCCGCCGACGAGGTGCAGCTCGTGGCCGGCGGCGGCGAAGACAGCACCGAGCTCGCCCGCTTCGGGCGGGACGGGGATGAGGTCGGCTGGCACGGTCACGGGCCGCAAACATACCCGGCGCAGTAGCGGTCGCTCTGTTGACTGCCCGTTACCATCGGGGCCATGTCCAAGGGCTCATCGGGTGCGGTGCCCCGACGCGGCCCGAAGGGCGCCAGAGCCGGGCGCGGCCGGGGCCACTGGCTGCGTCGGGTGAACGAGTACAGCGCCGGCGGCCTGGTCGTCGATCTGGCCGGCGACGTGCCATTGGGTGCGCTGATCGGGCGCACCGACCGGCACGGCCGACTGCTGTGGTCGCTGCCGAAGGGCCACATCGAGGCCGGCGAGACGGCCGAGCAGGCCGCCATCCGCGAGGTCGAGGAAGAGACCGGGATCAGCGGCGAGATCCTGGCCCAGCTCGGCACGATCGACTTCTGGTTCGTGGCCGAGGGCCGGCGCATCCACAAGACCGTGCAGCACTACCTGCTTCGCGCCATCGGGGGCGAACTGTCCGACGCCGACATCGAGGTCACCGAGGTGGCCTGGGTACCGCTGCCCGACATCCGGGCCCAGCTGGCCTACCCGGACGAACGGGGCCTGGTCGACGCCGCCGGGCGGCTGCTGGCGGAGACCGCGTGAGCAGATCCGGGCCGACCCGACAGCGACGTTCGACCCGAGCGGCGGTGCTGGCCGGTGTGGCCGCGCTGCTGGGCTCGTCGCTGATTCACCCGCCGAGCGCGGCGGCCCAGCCGGCCTTGACGAGCAAGACGGTCAAGGTCACCGTCGTCAGCGTCTCGCCGTCGACGCCGGCGTCGAGCATGGCCCCGCAACCGTTGACGGTCGTGCTCAAGCTGACCAACACAAGCACGGTCACCCTGCCCAAAGTGACCGTCGAGGGCGACCGCGGCAACCCGATCAGCAACCAGGTGGCGCTCGACCAGGCCATCGCCCACCCGCAGCCACCCGACCCGTCGCAGGTGGGCACGTTCAGCACCGACGCGCCGGTGCTGGCCGCCCTGCCGCCGCACGGGAGCACCACGGTCAGCTACGCGAGCACGACCGACATGATCCCCAACGACGCCGGGCTGTGCATCTGCCAGGACCGGATCTACCCGCTGTACTTCACCGTGCACACCACCGACACGACCGGCAACGACGTGGTCGTCGGCGTCGCGCAGAGTTACGTGCCGGCCTTCGGTGAGACCCAGCCCAAGCCGGTGCAGGTCAGCTGGGTGTGGCCGATCATCGACCGGCCGCACCGGCTGGACAGCAGCACGTTCGTCGACGACGACCTGGCTGCCTCGGTGCGCGACGGCCGGCTCGACCGGGTACTGCGGGTGGTCGAGGACGTCGACAAGAGGGTGCCGATGACCCTGGTCATCGACCCTGAACTCATCGACGAGCTCACGGTGATGAGCCGTGGCCCCTACCGGGTGGAGTCGGGGGCCAAGACGGTGCCGGGCACCGGCACGGCCGCGGCTGCGCTCTGGCTCGGCCGGCTGAACGCCACGCTCGCGGGCAGCCCGGACACCGAGGTCGACTTCACGCCACCCGGCGACCCGGACGTCGAGGCGCTGAGCCGCAACGGCCTGAACTGGACCGTCCTCGACCAGCAGACCCAGGCCCAGACGATGGCCGAGATCGGCGCCAAGAACGCCCGCAGCGACATCTACTGGCCGGCCCACGAGGTGCTGAGCCCCGGCACGCTGAACGCGGTGGCCCGCAAGGGCGCGACCAAGGTGATCCTCAGCCCGACCACGCTGCCCCGAACGGCCCGCACCCCCGGGACCAATGCCCTCGCCCCGCTGCAGACGTCCAGCGGACCGATCACGGGCGTCGTCACGTCGAGCCAGATCCAGCGGCTCGTGGCCCCGGTGCTCTCGATCGGCGGCGCGGGCAAGGCCGACCTGCCGCAGCTGGTCGCGCAGGTGGCGATCCACGCGGTCGAGGACCCGAGCCGGTCGCACTACGTCGCCATCGCCGCTCCGCGCATGATCGACCCGTCCCCGGTCGCGGCGACGGCCATCCTGGCTACCGCTCACGCGTTCTGGTCTACCCCGCTGACCGTGGGCGCGGCCGCGCCACCACTGGTGCAACCGACCAACCACGGCCCGTTCGTCTCGCCCGCCCGGGTCGCGCCCGGCCTGTCGCCGCTGACCATCGGCACGGCCGGCAGCCTGACCGACCTCATCCCGGCCTTCACCTCGATGCTGAACGCCGCGGACGCCAAGCTCCTGCTCGGCCCGCTGCCGACGGCCATCCAGCGGGCCGAGTCCAACGCGCTGCAGAGCGATGCCCCGCTCGCCGAGCTGTTCGCGCGGCGGCTCAGTGCACGGATGGACCAACTGGCGGCGGGGGTACGCATCTTCAAACCCTCCGGCGGCACGTACACCCTCGCGTCGAGCAACTCGCCGTTGCCAGTCACGATCGTCAACACCCTGGGCGTCGGTGTCTTCGTCCGGGTCCAGGTGACGTCGGCCAACGGGCTGCCCGGCTTCTCGGCCACCGCGCCGAGGCGTCAGTCGATCGCGCCCGGCCAGAAACTGACGCTGCACGTGCCGACGCACGTCGACCGCACCGGCCGCTTCGTCGTGCAGGCCACGCTCTACACCCCGAGCGGCACGCAGCTCGGCGCCCCGGTGTACCTGTCCGTGCACAGCACCGCCCTGGGCGTCATCGGCATCATCATCACCGTCGCCGCAGCGGTCGTGCTCGCGCTCGCCCTGCTCGTCCGCTTCATCCGCAGACGACGCAACCCCACACCGCGGCCGGGTACCGCGCCGCCGGCAATCGCGCCGTGACCTCCCCGACCGAGAGCGGTTGGAGTACCCCCTCGCTGTACTCCGCGGGCGCGCTGTTCGAGCCGCGGACGTTCACCGAGGCCGACCCGATGACGTCGATGTTCACCGGGTGGGCCGAGCCTGACGTCCTGCAGGACCTGCACGAGCCGCAATGGAGCACCCCGACCTACGTCGGCAAGCGCCGGCTGCGGCCGGACGGCACGCCGGAAGCGACCGACGTCGAGACGACCCGCGCGCCGACCGCGGACGAGGAAGGCACCCGCGGGCTGCTGGCCAACAGCCGGACCATGGCCGTGGCCAGCCTGGCCAGCCGGATCACCGGGTTCCTGCGCAGTGTTCTGCTCGTGGCCGCACTGGGCATCGGCGCGGTCGGCAACTCCTACAGCGCGGGCAACACCTTCCCGAACATGGTCTACGAGCTGCTGCTCGGCGGTGTGCTGTCCAGCGTGCTCATCCCGCTGCTGGTGCACGCGCAGTCCGAGGACGACGACGACGGGGTGGCCTACACGCAGCGGCTGCTCTCGATCGCGGTCGCGGCGCTGGGCGTGCTGACGTTGCTGGTGGTCGCCGCCGCGCCGCTGATCGCCGGGGCGTTCGTGCCCTCCGGGGCCCAGCGCGGGCTGACCACCCTGTTCGCCACCCTGCTGCTGCCCGAGATCTTCTTCTACGGGCTGGGCGCGATGTTCATGGCGGTGCTCAACATCCGCCACGTGTTCGGGCCGGGCGCCTGGGCCCCGGTGCTGAACAACGTCATCATGATCCTCACCGTCCTGGTGTTCTGGATCCTGCCCGGGCCGACCACGCTGACCCCGGCCAACATGACCACGACCCAGATCGTCGTGCTCGGCGTCGGCACCACGCTCGGCATCGCCGCCCAGGCGCTGGTGCTGATCCCGTCGCTGCGGCGCAGCGGCTTCTACTGGCGCTGGCGCTTCCGGGCCCGGCCCAACGAGGTCGGCCGGATGGCCGAGGTCGGCTCGCTCGCGGGCTGGGTGCTGGCCTACGTGCTGGCCAGCCAGGTCGGCGTCACCGTCATCCAGAAGGTCGGCATCAGCAACGGCGGGCTGACCGTCTTCACCCAGGCCGACCTGCTGTTCCAGATGCCCTACGGCATCCTCGTCGTCTCCCTGCTCACCGCGATCATGCCGCGGATGTCGCGGGCCGCGACCCGCGGCGACTACACCGCCGTGGTCGAGGACCTGGTGCTGGGCTCGCGGCTGGCCGCGGTCGCGCTCGTGCCGATCACGGCCGGGCTCATCGCACTCGGGGTGCCCTTGGCGGTCACGCTGTTCGCGCACGGGCAGACGTCGCTGGGCGGGGCGCAGTTGATCGGCTGCGCCCTGGCCCTGTCGGCCTTCGGGCTGCTGCCCTTCGCGATCGTCATGCTGCAGTTGCGGGTGTTCTACGCGCTGCGCGACGGCCGCACGCCGACCTTGATCAACATCTTCATGGTCGGCACCAAGGTCGTGCTGGTCGTGGTCACCAACGAGATGTTCCGGGCGCCGCACGGCACCAACGTCAACGCGCATCCGTCGGTGCACGCGGTCGAGTGGCTCAACATCGCCACTTCGCTGTCCTACGTGGTCGGCGCGATCGTCGGGCACATCCTGTTGACCCGGCGGCTGGGCCTGCTCGGCTTCCGGGCCGTCGGGTCGGCGACGGTGCGCATCGGCATCGCGAGCGCCGTCGGGGCCGTCGGCGCGTACGCGGTCGTCCTGGGCATGAACCACCTGCTCGGCCCCGGCCACTCCGGCGCGCTGGCCGGACTGGCGCTCGGCGGGCTGCTGGGCCTCGGTCTGCTGGCCCTGATCGCACCGCGGATGCGGCTGCCGGAACTGCAGCAACTCGTCGGTCTGGCCCGGGGCCGGTGACGCCGGTGCGCGCGCCGCGCGCCGCGCCGGGAATTCCCGGCTCTCTAGGATCGTTTGCGCACATAGACCTTGACGGAAGAGGCAGTGTGACCGAGCAGAGCACCGCAAGCGTGACGAACCACCGCAAGGTGATCATCGTCGGATCCGGGCCGGCGGGCTATACCGCTGCGCTGTACACGGCGCGGGCCGACCTCGCCCCGCTCGTGTTCGAGGGCCTGCACTACGGCGGCGCGCTGATGAACACCACCGACGTCGAGAACTACCCCGGCTTCCCGGCCGGCATCATGGGCCCGGAGTTGATGGGCCAGATCCGCACCCAGGCCGAGCGCTTCGGGGCCGAACTGGTCAGCGACGACGTGACCTCGGTCGACCTCACCGGACCGGTCAAGGTCGTGCGTACCCATCGGGGCGAGTTCACCGCCGACGCGGTGATCCTGGCCATGGGCTCGCACTACCGCAAGCTCGGGCTGGCCCGCGAGGACGAATTGGCCGGCCACGGCGTGTCCTGGTGTGCCACCTGTGACGGCTTCTTCTTCCGCGACCACGACATCGTGGTCGTCGGCGGCGGTGACACCGCCATGGAGGAGGCCACCTTCCTCACTCGCTTCGCCAAGTCGGTCACCGTCGTGCACCGCCGCGACTCGCTGCGGGCCAGCCGGATCATGGCCGACCGGGCCGAGGCCGACCCGAAGATCCGCTGGGCCTGGAACTCCGAGGTCGTCGGCATCGCCGGCGAGGGCGCGGTCACCGGCGTGCGGCTGCGCGACACCGTCACCGGGGCCGAGCGCGACCTGGAAGTCGGCGGCCTGTTCATCGCGATCGGGCACGACCCCCGCAGCGACATCGTCCGGGGCCAGGTCGACCTCGACGACGAGGGCTACATCCGCACCACCACGGGCACCCGCACCAACCTGGCCGGCGTGTTCGCCGCCGGCGATGTCGTCGACCACACCTACCGGCAGGCCGTCACGGCCGCCGGCACGGGCTGCCAGGCTGCCCTCGACGCCGAGCGTTACCTGGCCGCCCTGGCCGACACCCGGGGTGAGGCCGTGACCGACGCCGAACTGGTGCCGGCCGAGGACGTGGTGCAGGTCGCGTCCGGCACCGCCCGCGGGTAGACCTGGAATCAACCCGCCCCCGCCCGGCGTTACAGCCCACAACCCCACAGGAGCAGGAGAACAGCATGGGTAACAACACCAAGACCGTCACCGACGCCAGCTTCGAGGCCGACGTCCTGTGGGCCGAGGGCCCGGTGCTCGTCGATTTCTGGGCCGAGTGGTGCGGGCCGTGCCGGCAGGTGTCGCCCGTGCTCGACGAGATCGCCGGTGAGTACTCCGACAAGATCACCGTCGCCAAGGTCAACATCGACGAGAACCCGGGTATCGCCCGCAACTACCAGATCATGTCCATCCCGACCATGTCGGTGTTCTCCAAGGGCAAGCTCGTGAAGTCGATCGTCGGGGCCCGGCCCAAGGCCGCGATCCTGCGCGAGCTCAGCGAGTTCGTCGGCTGAGCCGGCCCGCCAGCCTGTACACCGGCGGCTGCCACACCCGTGGCAGCCGCCGTCTTTGTGTCTGCGCGCCGCGCCGACGGCGCATACCGGGCACCTGTCAGCGCCGCGGGCGCGCTGGGGCACAATGACCCGAGAGACCACCGAACCGTTTGTGAGGGCCCTTCTCGTCATGCAAGATCTGCGGCGCGGCACTGCCGGCAGGGCCGTGGCCGAGGTGCGGAGCATGCTCGCCACCCTCGGACTGCTCGACAACACTGACCTCGACGCCGCCGACCGCTTCGACGAGGCGACCGAACTGGCCGTGCGTCATTTCCAGCAACGCCGCGGGATCTCGGTCGACGGCCGGGTCGGCACCGAGACCTACACCGCGCTGACCGGGGCCCACTGGCGCCTCGGCGACCGGGTGCTGTCGCACATGCCGGGCCAGTTGCTGGCCGGCGACGACGTCGGCGCGCTGCAGACCCAACTGCTCGAACTGGGCTACAACGTCGTCCGCGCCGACGGCATCTTCGGGGCGTGGACGGCCGAGGCCACGCGGTCGTTCCAGCGCGACTACGGCCTGGTCGCCGACGGGATCTGCGGACCGGCCACCTTGCGGGCCCTGCGCCAGTTGGGCCGGCGGGTCGTCGGCGGCCGCCCGCAACTGCTGCGCGAGATGTCCGCGGTGGCCACGTCGGGCCCGAGCCTGCTGGGCAAGCGCGTCGTCATCGACCCCGGCCACGGCGGCAGCGACCCGGGCGTGGTCTACGGCAGCGTGACCGAGGCCGAGCTCGTCTGGGACCTCGCTGCCCGCCTCGAGGGCCGGCTCACCGCCCTGGGCGTCACCACCGTGTTGACCCGCGGCCCCGGCAACGGCGCCACCGACGCCCAGCGCGCGTCGCTGGCCAACGACGTCGGCGCCGACGTCGTCCTCTCGCTGCACGTCGACGGCGGCTCCTCATCGCGCCCGCACGGCCTGGCCGCGTACTACTACGGCGCGGGCGAATCGAGCTCGACCATCGGTGAGCGGCTGGCCGACCTGGTCCAGCGCGAACTGGTGGCCCGCACCGGCCTGCTCGACCTGCACATCCACGGCAAGACCTGGGCCATCCTGCGGCTGACGCGGATGCCCACGGTCCGGATCGAACTGGGCTACCTCACCTCGCCCATCGACCGGCCGATGCTGGTCGATCCCCGCTTCCGCGACACAGTGGCCGAGGGCATCCTCGTGGCCGTCCAGCGGCTGTTCCTGCCGCTGGCCGACGACTACCCGACCGGGGTCATGCGCATCCCGGCCGTCGTCGGCGGACCGCCCGGCTCGGGCCTGCTCGGCTGAGCCACGCCGCCCGGCGTCAGTGCCGGTTCAGGGCGGGGGCGTGGATGGAGGACAGCAGCCGCTCGAACGCCGACTCGACGTCCTCCTTCCAGGTCGCCGTCGTCTTCAGGTCCAGGCGCAGCCGCGGCGTGCGCGGGTGCGGGCGCACGGTCTTGAAGCCGACCGCGCGCAGATAGTCGGCCGGCAGCAGACAGCTCGACGGCCCGTGCCGCTCCGGCGCCGACGACGCGGGCCCGGCCGGCGGCTCGGCGTCGGTGGACCCGAACGCCTCGATCGCCTTGATGCCCCGGCGGACGGCATCGCGGGCCACGCCCTGCACCAGCATCCGCCCCAACCCGCCGCCGGTGAAGTCGGGCAGCACCCGGGCGCTCATCAGCAGGACGGCGTCGGCGCTGACCGGTGACGTGGGAAAGGCGACCGAGCGAGGCACGTAGGCCGGTGGGGCGTAGAGCGCGTGGCCGGCAGGCACACCGTCGACGTAGACGAGCTGCCCGCAGCTGCCCCACTCCAGCAGCGTGTCGGAGACCCAGGCCTCCTTCTCCAGCTCGGTCGCACCGCGGGAGCGGGCGCGCTCACCGGAGACGGGGTCGAGTTCCCAGAACACGCAGCCCCGGCACTCGGGTGAGATGTCGCCGAGATTGTCGAGCGTGACGTTGACGAGCCGACGCGACACCAGCCATCTCCTGCCGACGTTCCTCCCCCACGGCTGAGCCTAAGCCAACGAGCGCCGAGTGCGCCCGGTTCAGGCCCGGCCGGCGTAGCTGCTCAGGAACTCGCCGATGCGCCCGATCGCCTCGGTGAGGTCGTCGGCGCGGGGCAGGGTGACGATGCGCAGGTGGTCGGGCCGGGGCCAGTTGAACCCGCTGCCCTGCACCACGAGCACGTGCTGCTCGCGCAGCAGCTCCAGGACGAACTGCTGGTCGTCGGCGATCGGGTACAGCTCCGGGTCGAGGCGCGGGAACACGTACAGCGCGCCCTTGGGCTCGGCGCAGGTCACGCCTGGGATGGCGAGCAGGGCCTTCATGGCCGCGTCGCGCTGCTCGAGCAGGCGGCCGCCGGGCAGGACGAGGTCGCGGATGCTCTGTCGCCCGCCCAGCGCGATCTGGATGGCGTGCTGGGCCGGAACGTTGGCGCACAGCCGCATGTTGGCCAGGATGGTGATGCCTTCGAGGTAGCTGGTGGCGTGCCGCTTCGGGCCGCTGACCATGAGCCAGCCCGAGCGGAAGCCGGCCAGCCGGTAGGCCTTGGACAGCCCGTTGAAGGTGAGGGTGAAGACGTCGGGAGCCAAGGCGGCGAAGGGCACGTGCACGGCGTCGTCGTAGAGGATCTTGTCGTAGATCTCGTCAGCCATCACCACCAGCCCGTGCTCGCGGGCCAGGTCGGCGATCTGGTTCAGTACCCCTACGGGGTATACGGCGCCGGTCGGGTTGTTCGGGTTGATGACGACGACGGCCTTGGTGTTGGCGGTGATCTTGGCTCGCATGTCGTCGAGGTCGGGCAGCCACCCGCTGGCCTCGTCGCAGCGGTAGTGCACCGGCCGGCCCCCGGCGAGCGACGTGGACGCGGTCCAGAGCGGGTAGTCCGGGGCCGGGACCAGGACCTCGTCGCCGTCGTCGAGCATGGCCTGCAGCGACAGCGTGATGAGCTCGCTGACGCCGTTGCCGAGCCAGATGTCGTCGACGCCGACCGAGTCGATGCCACGCTCCTGGTAATGGTTCACGATCGCCGTGCGCGCGGACAGCAGGCCCTGCGAGTCGCAGTAGCCCTGCGACTCGGGCAGGTTGCGGATGACGTCGACGAGGACCTCGTCGGGCGCCTCGAAACCGAACGGGGCCGGGTTGCCGATGTTGAGCTTGATGATGCGCCGGCCTTCTTCCTCCAGCCGCTTCGCTTCTTCCAGCACCGGCCCGCGGATGTCGTAGCAGACGTTTTCGAGCTTGCGGGATTGCCTCAGGTCCACGGGTCAACAATGGCACACCCGGGTTGGGGCTCCGACCGAATATCCGTGGCAGGGTCGGCCTATGGAGTTGGGCGACGCCGTACGCAATCGGCGCATGATTCGAACGTATGACTCGGATCGGCCGGTGTCGCGCGAGGCCGTCGACGAGCTACTCAGGCTCGCCGTGCGGGCACCGTCGGCCGGCCATACCCAGGGGTGGCAGTTTCTCGTTCTCGACGACATAACGTCCCGCTCGGCCTTCTGGACGGCGACCTCGGCCGGTGAGCCGGACTCGTGGCGGGCTCGACTGCAGACGGCGCCCGTGCTCATCATCGTGTGGTCGGACAAGGACGCCTACCTGGACCGCTACGCCGAGCCCGACAAGGGCCGGACCGATCGGGACGAGGCCGGTTGGCCCGTGCCGTACTGGGACGTCGACGCCGGGATGGCCACGATGATCCTGCTGCTGGGGGCGGTCGAGGCCGGGCTGGCCGCCTGCTTCTTCGGGGTGCCCGGGCCGCGCTGGGACGCGGTTCGGGAGACGTTCGGAGTGCCGACGCGGTTGCGCCCGGTCGGCGTGGTCAGCCTGGGCTACCCAGCGCCCGACGTCCGCTCACCGTCGCTGCGCCGGGGCCGTCGCCCACTCAGTGACATCGTCAGCTACGGCCGGTTCGGGGCGGGCTGAGCGGGCAGCCCGCCGGGTTCGGTCGCCAACTGCGGCGCCATCACCGCGATGATCCGTTCGAGGTCGTCGATCGATCCGAACTCGACCGTGATCTTGCCCTTGCGGCGGCCGAGCTCCACCCGCACGTGCGTGTCGAACGCGTCGGAGAGCCGGTCGGCCAGTTCGTCGACGCCGGGCGCCACGATGCGCTGGGCCGAAGCCCGACGGGTCGGCTTCTTGTCGCCGTGCCCGCTGGCGGCCAGCGCAACCAGCTCCTCGGTGGCCCGCACCGAGAGTCCTTCGGCCACGATCCGGCTGGCCAGTTCGTCCTGCAGCTCCTTGTCGTCCAGCCCGAGCAGGGCCCGGGCGTGGCCGGCGGAGAGGACCCCGGCCGCGACCCGGCGCTGCACCGGGATGGGCAGGTTGAGCAGCCGGATGGTGTTGCTGACCTGCGGCCGGCTGCGGCCGATGCGCTGGGCCAGCTCGTCGTGGGTGGTGCCGAACTCCTCGAGCAGTTGCTGGTAGGCCGCCGCTTCTTCGAGCGGGTTGAGCTGGGCCCGGTGGACGTTCTCGAGCAGGGCGTCGCGGAGCATGGCGTCGTCGGTGGTGGAGCGGACGATGGCCGGGATCGTGTCCAGGCCGGCGGCGGCCGCGGCCCGCAGCCGGCGCTCGCCCATGACCAGTTCGTAGCCCTCGGCGTCGGCCCGCACCACGACCGGCTGCAGGACGCCGAACTCCCGGATCGAGTGCGTCAGCTCGGCCAAGGCGTCCTCGTCGAACACCTGCCGCGGCTGCTTGGCGTTGGGGTGCACGCTGGCGATGGGCAGGTCGGCGTAGGTCGCGCCCGGGACGGGGAGCGGGCCGCCGATGCCGGCGCCGACGGATTCCTGGTCGGTGGCGGGCGCGGTGGTGAGCGACTCGGTCCCGCCGAAGTAGACGTCGGCCGGGCCGCCGTGCGTACCCGTCGGCGACTGCTCGGGATCGGGCTGGGCGTGCGGATCGGGCTGCGGTCGCGGCCGGGATTCGGGCTGCGACTCGGACTGCGGCTCGACCGACGGTGCGGGCGGGATCAGGGCGCCGAGGCCGCGGCCGAGGCCACCCCGGCGAGGCTTTCCGGTCACGAGTTGTCCTCCGGGCCGGGCTGGTGGCTGTTGCCGTCGACAGGCGCCGTGCCCCGCTCGGCGATCTCCTGGGCGGCCTGCAGGTACCCGACTGCGCCGCGGGAGCCAGGGTCGTACGTCATCACCGTCTGCCCGAAGCCGGGCGCCTCCGACACGCGGACATTGCGGGGAATCACCGGTGTCAGCACCAACTCGCCGAAGTGCTTGCGGACCTCGTCGGCGACCTGGTCGGCCAAGCGGGTGCGACTGTCGTACATCGTCAGCAGCACCGTGGTCACGACCAGGTCCGGGTTGAGATGGGCCCGGACCAGCTCGACGGTGTTGAGCAGCTGGGCCAATCCCTCCAGCGCGTAGTACTCGCACTGGATCGGGATGAGCAGCTCTCGACCCGCGACCAGGGCGTTCAGGGTGAGCAGACCGAGCGAGGGCGGGCAGTCGACCAGGATGTAGTCGTATTCCCGGTCCCGCTCGAGCAGCTCGACGATCGCGCGCTGGAGCCGGTACTCCCGAGCTACCTGGGAGGTCAGCTCGATGTCGGCCCCGGCCAGGTCGAGGGTGGCCGGCACGCAGTGCAACGTGTCCGCGATGTCGACCGAGGTGGTCACACCGGCAATGGTCTCGTCGCCGAGCAGCACGTCGTAGATCGAAGGCGTGCCCACCGTGTGCTGAACGCCGAGCGCGGTGCTGGCGTTGCCCTGGGGATCCAGGTCGACGAGCAGGACCCGCAGTCCATGCAGGGCGAGTGCCGCGGCGATGTTCACGGCCGTCGTCGTCTTACCCACGCCACCCTTCTGGTTGGCGATCGTCATGACCCGGGTCTCGGCCGGGACGGGCCAGTGCTCCTGCCTCAGATTGAGGACCTGCAAGGCCTCGGCCGCCTCTCGGGCGATAGGGGTGTCGAACTCGGTTTCACGTGAAACAGGGCGTCGAACGGGCGGTGGTGGCGGCGGGGCCGACACTGTTTCACGTGAAACATGAACAGGCGGCGGCCCGGCCGTGGCCTCCGGCTGTGCCGGTGCCTCCGGTGGGGCAGGCGAATGGGTCACGTCCGTTCCTTCCTGCGCCGCGGCGGATTCGTCCCGCGGCGCACCACGACGACTGTCGTCGGTTCTGCCAGCACGTCGACGCCACATCGGCGAACCTCCAGATCACGGCCACCCAGGGCCTGGATCGCGGACCGATGCTCAGCCAGCTCCGTCGCCGCGGCCGAACCCTTCAGGGCGAGCACGTCGCCGCCTGGCCGCAGCAGTGGTAGGCACCATCCCACCAAACGGTCCAATGGCGCTAGCGCCCGCGCCGTAATCCACGCCGCATCACCGGCCGCGGCCATGATGGCCTTGTCCTCGGCCCGGCCGCGCAGCACCCGGACCCGGTCGCCGAGCCGGAGCTTTTGTACGGCTTCGTGGAGAAATGTCACGCGGCGCAGCAGCGGCTCGACCAAGTCGACCCGCAGGTCGGGCCGGTGGACGGCCAGCACCAGTCCGGGCAATCCGGCGCCGCTACCGACGTCGACCACGCGCGTATCGGCCGGCAGCAGTTCGCTGACGACCGCGCAGTTCAGCAGGTGCCGGTCCCACAACCGGGGGATCTCGCGCGGGCCGATCAGTCCGCGGGTCACAGCGTCGGTGGCCAACAGGTCGGCGAAACGCCCGGCCAGTTCGAGTTGCGGGCCGAAGACCTGTACCGCCGCCGGTGGCGGTTCCGGCCTGGTGACCGGATCATTCACTCCGGTAGACCGCAGCCGCGGTCGCTCACTGATCGATGAGAATGACGACTCGCCGGTTCGGCTCCTCGCCTTCGGACGCGCTGTGCACGCCGTCGATGCCGGCGATCGTGTCGTGGACGACCTTGCGCTCGAACGGGTTCATCGGCGCGAGGCGGGCCTCCTCGCCGGAGTCGAGCACGGTGGCGGCCGTCTCGGTGGCCAGCGCCGACAGTTCGTTGCGGCGGGCCTGGCGGTGGCCGCTGACGTCGAGCATCAGCCGGCTGCGGTTGCCGGTCTTCTGCTGGACGGCCAGCCGGGTGAGCTCCTGAAGGGCGTCGAGGGTCTCGCCGTGCTTACCCACCAAAGGCTGCAGGTCGGTACCGACGATGGCCACGATCGCCCGATCGTTCTCGACATCGAGGTCGATGTCACCGTCGTAGTCGGCGATGTCGAGTAGGTGCTCGAGGTAGTCGGCGGCGATGTCACCCTCCTGCACGAGCAGGGCGTTGACGTCCTCGGTCTCGGTCTGGTCCTCGTGTCGTCGTTGGCGGTGTCGTCGGCACTGGTGGCTACGACCTCGGTCTCACTCACGGTGCGGTCCTCTCGAAATGTGCGGGGGCTGATGGCGTCGCGGTGCTGGGGTCAGCGACGCTTCTTGGCTTGGCTCGGGCGCTTGGCCGGCGGGCGGTTGCCGCTGGCCCCTCGGGGCCGTTGGCCCGGGCGGGGCGCGGTACGGGCCGGCGGCGCGGCCGGGGCCTCGGCGACCTCGTCGGCCTCGGCCTTGGCCGGCGTCGACGTCTTGGTCAGTGAGGTCGATTTCGCCTTCGCGTTCGGTCGCTGTCCCGGCTTCGGCGCCAGAGTCTTGCCCAGTTCACCCGCAACCGGCTTGTTCTTGTCCAGGTCGGGATGGGGGTGGAACTTGTTGATGTAGAACTGCTGGCCCATCGTCCAGGTGTTGCTGGTGAACCAGTACAGCAGCACGCCGAGCGGGAAGAACAGACCGGAGCCGAGCGTCATGATCGGGATGACGTAGAGCATCAACTTCTGCACGGTGGCGGCCGTGCCTTCGGGCGTCGTGGTTGTCCCGGAGCGCACCAGCCGTTGCGTCATGTACGTGGCACTGGCGCTGATGATGACCAGGAAGACGATGACGATCCGGGTGGACAGGACGTCGCCGCCCAGGAGGTTGTGGATCTGGTGCGCCGGGTCGGTGAGCCGGGCCGCCAGGGGCCCGCCGAACAGCTTGGCCTTGGCCGCACTGATCGTCTCGGACCGGCTGAACGAATACAGCGTGTTGCGGTGGTCGCCCGGTGCCCGGCTGACCGAGTTCGCGAGGTGCCGCAGCACGTGATAGAGCCCGATGAAGATCGGGATCTGCAGCACCATCGGCAGGCAACCGGACAGCGGGTTGAAGCCCTGTTCCTGCTGCAGCGCCATCATCTGCCGCTGCATCTCGGTCTTGTCGTCCTTGTACTTCTTGCGCAGCGCCTGGATCTTGGGCTGCATCTCCTGCATGTGCCGCTGGTAGTGCACCTGCTTGAGGAAGACCCGGAACAGCAGGATGCGGGCGGTCACGACCAGGAACACGATCGACAGGGCCCAGTTCAGCCCGCTGTCCTTGTCGATGAACAGGCTGAACAGGTCGTGCCAGCGCAGCAGCACCCACGAGACCGCGGTGTACAGGAAGTTGAGCACTAAACTTCTCCTCAGCGGCCGGTCACGGGGACCGACAGGGACGCAGCGGACGGGCTGCTACCAGTTTTGGCAACGATCAGCGGCACCGGGTCGTGCCCGCCGGCGTGGAACGGATGGCACCGCAGCAGGCGGCGCAGCCCCAGCCACGCGCCGCGCGCGAGCCCGAACCGTTCGATCGCCTCGGCGGTGTACGCACTGCACGACGGCGTGTACCGGCAGGCCGGTGGCCGGATCGGGCTGATCGCGGTGCGGTAGAAGCCGATGACGGCCAGCACGGCGCGGGCGGGGACGCTCATCGTGACCGGGCCAGTCGACCCAGGGCCGCGTCGAGGTCGGCGCCGAGTTGAGCCGAGCTTGCACCGGCCGCGGACGGCAGGGCCCGCACCACAGTGCCGCTGCCGGCGGCCAACTCGGGCACCCGGTCGGCCAGTTGGGCCCGCAGTTGGCGGGCGACGCGATGGCGGACGACGCTGCCGCCGACGGCCTTGCCTACTACCAGTCCGACCGTGGCCGCACCGTCGTGCAGCGCCGGGTGCTGGTGCACGACGACGTGGCCGCGCCGGGCGCGCAGGCCCGCGCGCAGGACGAGGGTGAAGTCGGTGGAGCGCCGCATCCGGTGCTCACGGGGCAGCACGGTCGCGGGCGGTCGACGGATCGCCGGCCGGCTCAGGCCGACAGTTCGCCGCGGCCCTTGCGCCGGCGGGCGGAGATGATGGCGCGCCCGGCCCGGGTGCGCATCCGCAGCCGGAAGCCGTGCGTCTTGGCCCGGCGACGGTTGTTCGGCTGGAAGGTGCGCTTGCTCATGGTGGGACTCCATCGTCGAAAGGTCGTCTCTTCCCGCTCCAGATGACCGCGTGGGTGCGGTCTGCAACCTGGCGCAGCGCCGATGCGATGAAGCGGGCGGCCGAACCGCACGGGCCGCTCCACGGTACGGAGCACGACAGGCCGCGGTCAAACTCAGGGGGCGGCAAACTGCCCAAACTAGGCCGTCAGCGGGTAGGTTAACCAGCGACACGCCGATGGCTATTGTCGTGGTGCCGGGCTCGCTGTTACGTTTCCGCACCGTGTCACCCTGCACAAAGTGGTGACGTACGAACCCTCGGAGCGAGGGTACAGGGTGGGTTCTCCATACACAGCCTGTGGACAAGTCTGTGGATTTCCCGGCGACCCCCGGCCGTGAGAGGGTCAGACGGAGCGCCAGCACCGCAGATTGCAGGATGACAAGACCTGGAGTGGCCCGCCTGTGGACGACAGCACCGAACTCGTCGACGTATGGGGCAGGGTCCAGAAACGTCTCGACGGCGACGGCACGATCCGCCCGCAACACAAGGCCTGGATCGGCCTGACCCGCCCGCTCGGCCTGGTCGAGGACACCGCGCTGCTCTCGGCCCCCAACGAGTTCACCAAGGACTACCTCGAGAACCGGCTGCGGCTGCAGATCGCCAGCGCGCTCAGCGAAGAGCTCGGCCGCGACATCCGCGTCGCCGTCACCGTGCAGAACGACGAGGAGCGCGGCGAGGCCCGGGCCAGCGAGAACGGCAGCGAGGCCTACGCCGTCCTGGACGCCGACGAGTGGGAACCGCAGAGTCGCATCTCGCGGCAGTCCGGCGGCTACTCCGGCACCCGCGCAGCGAGCGACTTCAACGACCGCGACGCCCGGCTCAACCCCAAGTACACGTTCGACACCTTCGTCATCGGCTCCAGCAACCGATTCACCCACGCGGCCGCGGTGGCCGTGGCCGAGGCGCCGGCCAAGGCTTACAACCCACTGTTCATCTACGGCGACTCCGGACTGGGCAAGACCCACCTGCTGCACGCCATCGGCCACTACGCCCAGCGGCTGTTGCCCGGCCTGCGCACCCGGTACGTGTCCAGCGAGGAATTCACCAACGACTTCATCAATTCCGTGCGCGACGACAAGATGCAGGCCTTTCAGAGCCGCTACCGCTCGGTCGACCTGCTGCTGATCGACGACATCCAGTTCATCGAGCGGGCCGAGCGCACCCAGGAAGAGTTCTTCCACACCTTCAACACGCTGCACAACGCCAACAAGCAGATCGTGATCAGCTCCGACAAGTCGCCGCGCCAACTGTCCTCCCTCGAGGACCGGCTGCGCACCCGGTTCGAGTGGGGCCTGATCAGCGATGTGCAGGCCCCCGACCTCGAGACCCGCATCGCCATCCTGCGCAAGAAGGCGGCCCAGGAAGGGATGAACCCGCCCCCGGAGGTGCTGGAGTTCATCGCGTCCAAGATCCAGAGCAACATCCGCGAACTCGAGGGCGCCCTGATCCGGGTCACCGCGTTCGCCAGCCTCAACCGGCAGGCGGTCGAGATGGGCCTGGCCGAGACCGTGCTCAAGGACCTCATCAGCGACTCGGCCGCGCCCGAGATCACCGCGTCGACGATCATGGCCGTCACGGCCGAGTACTTCGCCGTGTCGATCGACGACCTGACCGGCAGCTCCCGCAGCCGGGTGCTGGTCGGGGCCCGGCAGATGGCCATGTACCTGTGCCGCGAGCTCACCGACCTCTCGCTGCCCAAGATCGGCGAGAAGTTCGGCAACCGCGACCACACCACGGTGATGCACGCCGACCGCAAGATCCGGACGCAGATGGCCGAGAAGCTCACCGTCTACAACCAGATCACCGAACTCACCAGCCGCATCAAGGTGCGGGCCCGCACGTGATCCTGACACTAGGATCGGCTCGGCCTGTGGCTGTAGTTGTGGACAACCTCAGCGACCTTGTGGACAGCCGGCGCGCGGCCGTTGTCGTCCACCGGCTGTCGGTACGTCGGGGCATGATGCGGGGGTGGCTATCCACACCCTCGTTGCCCGGCCACACTGGTCTGCAGCAGGTTGTCCCCACTATCCACAGCTGCGAAGACGACAGACGATAATCGCTGTTCCTAGACGGACAACGACAACGGCACACACCAGGCTCGATCTGGGGACAACTCCCAGTCGGCACTTGATGGAGGCACGATGAAGTTCCGGGTAGAGCGCGACTCACTGGCCGACGCCGTGACGTGGGCGGCCCGGAGTCTGTCTGCCCGCCCGACCATCCCGGTGCTGGCCGGCCTGATGCTCTCGGTCACCGACGACCAGCTGTCCATCTCCGGCTTCGACCTCGAGGCCTCGACCGAGGTCGACCTCGAAGTGGCGGCCGCCGCGCCCGGCCAGGCCCTGGTCTCCGGCCGGCTGCTGGCCGACATCACCCGGGCCCTGCCGCCGCACCCGGTTGACGTCACCGTCGACGGTTCGCGGCTGACCATCTCGTGCGGATCGGCGCGGTTCACCCTGCCGACCATGCCGGTCGAGGACTACCCGCGGCTGCCGACCATGCCCACCACCGCCGGCACCGTCGACAGCGTCGAATTCGCCACCGCCGTCGGCCAGGTCGCCATCGCCGCCGGCCGCGACGACACCCTGCCCATGCTCACCGGCGTCCGGCTCGAGATCGAGGGCGACAAGATCACCCTCGCCGCCACCGACCGCTACCGCCTCGCGGTGCGCGGACTGACCTGGAACCCCGGCGATCCGTCGGCCGAGCCGGCCCAGGTGCTGGTGCCGGCCCGCACCCTCGCCGATGCGGCCAAGAGCCTGTCGACCAGCGAGGCCATGACGATCGCGCTGTCGTCCACCGGCGGCACCGGCGAAGGCATCATCGGTTTTTCCGGCGCGGCCAAGGGGCGGTCCAGCCGGGCCACCACCCGCCTGCTCGACGCCACGTTCCCGGCCTACCGATCCCTGCTGCCCACCGAGTGGGCGTCCACGGCCGAGGTCGTCGTCGCCCCGCTGGTCGAGGCCGTCAAGCGGGTGGCCCTGGTCGCCGACCGCAACGCTCCGGTGCGCCTGGAGTTCGCCGACGGCTCGGTCGCGCTGAGCGCCGGCGGTGACGACGAGGGCCGAGCCGAGGAACAGCTCGAAGTCGGCTACGAGGGCGACCCGATCACGACGGCGTTCAACCCGCAGTTCCTGCTCGACGGGCTGGGGGCGCTGTCGTCGTCGTCGGCCCGGCTGCTGTTCACCTCGTCCAACAAGCCGGTGGTGCTGCGGCCCGACGCGTCCAGTCCCGAAGGTGCCGACTACACCTACCTGATCATGCCCGTCCGACTGCCCGGCTGAGGTGCGGTGTACGTCCGGCACCTCTCGGTAAGCGACTTCCGCAGCTGGCCGGCCGCGGACGTGGCCTTCGAGCCCGGGCCGTCGGTGCTGGTCGGGGCCAACGGCCAGGGCAAGACCAACCTGGTCGAGGCTCTCGGCTACCTCGCCACCCTGAGCAGCCACCGCGTGCCGACCGATGCCCCGCTCGTGCGCAGCGGAGCCGAGCGGGCGGTGGTGCGGGCCGCGGTCGTGGCCGACGGGCGCGAACTGCGGGTCGAGCTCGAGATCACGCCGGGCCGGGCCAATCGGGCCAAGCTCAACGGCGCGGCCGTGCCCCGGCCACGCGACGTGCTCGGGGCGCTGCGGGTCGTGCTGTTCGCGCCCGAGGACCTCGCCATCGTCCGCGGCGACCCGGGCGAGCGGCGCCGCTTCCTGGACGAGCTGGCCGTGGCCCGGTCCCCCCGCCTGGCCGGGGTGCGCTCGGACTACGAGCGGGTGCTCAAACAACGCGCCACGTTGCTCAAGTCGGCCGGCGCCGCCCGCCGGGCCGGCGGCAGTGCCGAGCTGCGCACCCTGGATGTGTGGGACGGGCACCTGGCCGACTATGGCGCGCAACTGCTCGCCGCCCGGCTGGCCGCCGTGGCCGCACTGCGCCCGCATGCCGCGGCGGCCTACGCCCAGGTCGCCCCGGCCAGTGCCGAACTGACCCTGCGCTACAGCAGTTCGCTGGGTGACGCTCTGCCCGAGCAGGCCGACGTCGCCCCGCCGGAGCCCGAGCTGCTCGAGGCGGCGCTGCTGGCCGAGCTGGCCCGGATGCGGCCGGCCGAGCTCGAACGCGGCGTCAACCTGGTCGGCCCGCACCGCGACGACCTCGACCTCGGCCTGGGCGAGCTGGCCGTGCGCGGCTACGCCAGTCACGGCGAGTCGTGGTCGGCCGCGCTCTCGCTGCGCCTCGGCAGTTACGAACTGCTGCGGGCCGACTACCCCGCCGGCGCCGAGCCGGTGCTCGTCCTCGACGACGTCTTCGCCGAGCTGGACGTCAACCGGCGCGAGCAGTTGGCGCTCGTGGCCGGCAAGGCCGAGCAGGCCATCATCACCGCGGCCGTGCCGTCGGACGTGCCCGAGCAGCTGCAGGGCGCCCGCTTCGACGTCCATGACGGCGAGGTGCGCCGTGTCCGGTGACGAGGATGAGTACGCCGAGGAGTCGGGCGCTAACCCTCTATCCACAACGACCGGTGGAAAACTGCCGCCAACTGTGGACAGCATGTCCCAAATCGGGCCAGACGGCCCGCAATCTGACACCGAACGAACGAATTCCGACGGAAATCTGCCTCGGGCCGCCCTGACCGAGGCCCGCCGCATCGCCCGGGCCCGGCCGACCCGCCGGCCCGGCCGGCGCCGCGACCAGGCCGAGACCGGCTCGGAACGCACCGGCGGCTACTCCGGGCCGGCGCCGGACGAGCACGATCCGCAGCCGGTGGGCCGGGTGCTGGCCGGCTACGTCGAGGAACGGGGCTGGGAACTGCCGCTGGCCGAGGCCCGGGTGTTCGCCGACTGGGCCACCCTGGTCGGCGCCGACATCGCGATGCACAGCACGCCGGTCACCTTGCGCGACGGAGAGTTGAAGGTGAGCGCGGAATCCACGGCCTGGGCCACCCAGCTGCGATTGCTCACGGCCGCGCTACTGTCGCGGCTGGCCGGCGAACTCGGCCCGGACGTGGTCACCAAACTGGTGATCACCGGCCCGCTCGGGCCGTCCTGGAAACATGGTGGCTACTCGGTCCGGGGCACCCGCGGGCCGCGCGACACCTACGGCTGATCCGATTTGGGCCGGTCGCGCTCATCGCCCGCTGGCCGTCACCGCACCCACAGCCGCGGGGGAGACCGTGCGCAGGGTGACCGCTGACTGTCTGTGGCGCAATCAGGCGCGTTGAGGGCCAGTTCTGTCGTCATTGTGAGCTAGACTGGAAAGGAATTACCGGGGTTGGCGCCGCGCATGCCACATGTGCTTCGCCCACCCCGTGTTCGTGTCTGAATCGCACCAATTGCCCGCTCAGGGTTCGGTCGCGTCCGAATGCAACAAGAGAGGTCCGTGCCTGTGGCAAGCAGCGCCGCGAAGAACAGCTACACCGGCAGCTCCATCCAGGTCCTGGAAGGACTGGAAGCGGTCCGCAAGCGCCCCAGTATGTACATCGGCTCCACCTCGGAGCGGGGCCTGCACCACCTCGTCCAAGAAGTGGTCGACAACTCCGTCGACGAGGCCCTGGCCGGCCACGCCGACCGCATCGAGGTCACCCTGCTCGCCGACGGTGGCGTGCGCGTCGTCGACAACGGCCGCGGCATGCCCGTCGACATGCACCCGACCCAGAAGAAGCCCACCGTCGAGGTCATCCTCACCGTGCTGCACGCCGGCGGCAAGTTCGACGGCAAGGCCTACGCCGTGTCCGGTGGCCTGCACGGGGTCGGCGTCTCGGTCGTCAACGCGCTCAGCACCCGGCTCGAGGTCGAGATCGACCGCGACGGCTACCACTGGTCGCAGCCCTACGTGAACCAGCGCCCGGCCGAACCGCTGCGCAAGGGCGAGAAGACCCGGCGCACCGGCACCACGGTGACGTTCTGGGCCGACCCGGACATCTTCGAGACCACGACCTACTCCTTCGAGACCATCAGCCGCCGGCTGCAAGAGATGGCCTTCCTCAACAAGGGCCTGACCATCGTGCTGCGCGACGAGCGGGCCGAACTGGTCGTGGCCGAGGACGACGCCGAGTCGACCAAGCCCAACAAGCGCAAGCTCAAGGAGATCACCTACCACTACCCCGGCGGCATCGCCGACTTCGTGCGGCACCTCAACGCGTCCAAGGACGCGATCCACAAGTCGGTGATCAGCTTCGGCGACGAGGACAAGACCAACCGCATCTCGCTCGAGATCGCGATGCAGTGGAACGCGACCTACACCGAGAGCGTCTACACCTTCGCCAACACGATCAACACGATCGAGGGCGGCACCCACGAAGAGGGCTTCCGGGCCGCGCTGACGAACGTGGTCAACAAGTGGGCCGTCGACAAGAAGATCATCAAGAACACCGACGACGACCGCTTCAAGGGTGACGACATCCGTGAAGGCCTGGCCGCCATCGTGTCGATCAAGTTGGGCGAGCCCCAGTTCGAGGGCCAGACCAAGGCCAAGCTCGGCAACTCCGAGGCCAAGACGTTCGTCCAGCGCGTCTGCAACGACTGGCTGGCTCGCTGGTTCGAGGCCAACCCGGGCGACGCCAAGGTGATCGTCAACAAGATCTCGCAGGCGGCCCGGGCCCGCAAGGCGGCCCAGCAGGCCCGCAAGCTGGCCCGCAAGAACGCGCTCGACACGATGGGGATGCCGGGCAAGTTGTCCGACTGCCGGTCCACCGACCCGGAGAAGAGCGAGCTCTACATCGTCGAGGGCGACTCGGCCGGCGGCTCGGCCAAGTCCTGCCGCGACTCCATGTTCCAGGCCATCCTGCCGATCCGCGGCAAGATCATCAATGTCGAGAAGTCCCGCATCGACCGCGTGCTGAAGAACAACGAGGTGCAGTCGCTGATCACGGCGCTGGGCACCGGCATCCACGACGACTTCGACCTGACCAAGTTGCGCTATCACAAGATCGTGCTGATGGCCGACGCCGACGTCGACGGCCAGCACATCACCACGCTGCTGCTCACCCTGCTGTTCCGCTTCATGCGGCCGTTGATCGAGAACGGGCACGTCTACCTGGCCGCGCCGCCGCTGTACAAGATCAAGTGGACGAAGGGGCAGGCCGACTACGCCTACTCCGAGCGCGAGAAGGACGTCCTCATCGCGGCCGGGCACGAGGCCGGCCGGCGGCTGCCGAAAGACGAGGGGACCCAGCGGTACAAGGGCCTGGGCGAGATGAACGCCAAGGAACTGTGGGAGACCACGATGGACCCGGCCAACCGCATCCTGCGCCTGATCACGCTCGACGACGCCGCCACCGCCGACGAATTGTTCAGCGTGCTCATGGGCGAGGACGTCGAGGCCCGGCGCTCGTTCATCATCCGCAACGCCAAGGATGTCCGGTTCCTTGACATCTAGCGCGAGCCTGACCAAGTACCTGAGCGGGGAGAAGCAATGACTGATGTGACTGAGCCGCCGGCTGGGTTCGACCGGGTCGAGCCGGTCGACATCCAGAGCGAGATGCAGCGCAGCTACATCGACTACGCGATGTCGGTGATCGTCGGCCGGGCCCTGCCCGACGTGCGCGACGGCCTCAAGCCGGTGCACCGCAAGATTCTCTACGGCATGTACGACTCGGGTTTCCGGCCCGACCGCAACTACGTCAAGTGCGGCCGGGTCGTCGGCGACGTGATGGGCAACTACCACCCGCACGGCGACTCCCCGCTCTACGACGCGCTCGTGCGGATGGCCCAGCCGTGGTCGCTGCGGTACCCGATGATCGACCCGCAGGGCAACTTCGGCTCCCCCGGCAACGACCCGGCCGCCGCCTACCGCTACACCGAGTGCCGCCTGGCCCAGCTGGCGATGTCGATGCTGGCCGACATCGACAAGGAAACCGTCGACTTCATCCCGAACTACGCGGGCAACACGGTCGAGCCGGTCATCCTGCCGGCCCGGTTCCCGAACCTGCTCGTCAACGGCTCCGAGGGCATCGCGGTCGGCATGGCCACCCGCATCCCGCCGCACAATCTGCGCGAGGTCGCGGCCGGGGTCACCTGGGCGCTGGATCACCCCGACGCCACCGACGAGGAGCTGCTCGAGGAGCTGCTCAAGCTGATCCCGGGTCCGGACTTCCCGACCAAGGCTCTGATCGTCGGCCGCGACGGGATCGAGGACGCCTACCGCACCGGCCGCGGCTCGATCCGGATGCGGGCCGTCGTCAACGTCGAGGAGGACGTCAAGGGCCGCACCATCCTGGTCGTCACCGAACTGCCCTACCAGGTCAACCCCGACAACCTGGTCGAGTCGATGGCCCTGCTGGCCAAGGAGGGCCGGGTCGCCGGCATCGCCGACATCAACGACGAGTCCTCCGACCGCATCGGCATGCGCATCGTCGTGACGCTCAAGCGCGACGCCGTGGCCAAGGTCGTGCTGAACAACCTGTTCAAGCACACCCAGCTGCAGACCACGTTCGGCGCGAACATGCTGGCCATCGTCGACGGCGTGCCCCGCACCCTGCGCCTGGACCAGTTCATCAGCCTCTACGTCGAGCACCAGGTCGACGTCATCGTCCGGCGCACCCGGTACCTGTTGCGCAAGGCCGAGGAGCGCATCCACATCCTGCGCGGTCTGCTCAAGGCGCTCGACCAGCTCGACGCCGTGATCGCCCTGATCCGCAACTCGCCGTCGGCCGACGACGCCCGCGGCGGCTTGATGAACCTGCTCGAGATCGACGAGATCCAGGCCACGGCCATCCTCGACCTGCAGTTGCGGCGGTTGGCCGCGCTGGAGCGCCAGCGCATCATCGACGAGCACGACGAGATCGCGGCCGAGATCGAGGACTACAACGACATCCTGGCCAAGCCCGGCCGGCAGCGGCAGATCATTCGCGACGAGATGAACGAGATCGTCGACAAGTACGGCGACGAGCGGCGCACGATCCTGGTGCCCTACGACGGTGACGTGTCCATGGAGGACCTCATCGCCCAGGAAGACGTCGTCATCACGATCACCCGCACCGGCTACGCCAAGCGCACCAAGACCGACCTGTACCGGGCCCAGCGCCGCGGTGGCAAGGGCGTGCAGGGCGCGGCCTTGAAGACCGACGACATCGTCGAGCACTTCTTCGTCACGTCCACCCACGACTGGATCCTGTTCTTCACCAACAAGGGCCGGGTGTACCGGGCCAAGGCCTACGAGCTGCCCGAGGCCAACCGCAACGCCCGCGGCCAGCACGTGGCCAACCTGCTGGCCTTCCAGCCCGACGAGAACATCGCCGAGGTCATCACGATCCGCGA
The DNA here is from genome assembly GCA_963713245.1 of uncultured Actinomycetota bacterium. Taxonomy (GTDB): domain Bacteria; phylum Actinomycetota; class Actinomycetes; order Mycobacteriales; family Jatrophihabitantaceae; genus CAVQKZ01. The sequence goes on along the minus strand of CAVQKZ010000001.1, from coordinate 1,082,623 downwards.
CTACGAGGCATCGCCCTACCTCGTGCTGGCGACCAAGGCCGGCCTGGTCAAGAAGACCAAGCTCACCGACTTCGACTCCAACCGGTCGGGCGGGATCGTCGCCATCAACCTGCGCGGCGACGACGAGTTGATCGACGCGGCCCTGATCTCCGCCGACGACGACCTGCTGCTGGTCAGCCGCCAGGCCATGTCGATCCGGTTCCGGGCCGACGACGAAACCCTGCGCCCGATGGGCCGGGCCACGTCCGGGGTGTTCGGCATGCGGTTCAACACCGGCGACGAACTGCTGGCCATGGAGGTCGTGCGCGACAACCTCGACACCGTCGAAATCTTGGTGGCCACTGAGGGTGGTTACGCCAAGCGCACGAAGATCGACGAGTATCCCCTGCAGGGGCGGGGCGGCAAGGGCGTGCTCACGGCGCGTATCGTTTCCACCCGAGGAAGGCTGGTCGGCGCGGTTGCGGTCAGCCCCAAGGACGAGATCTACGCGATCACGTCCGACGGCGTGGTAATCCGTACAAAGGCTGCGGAAGTGCGCCGGGCACAGCGGCAGACGATGGGCGTCCGGCTGATGAATCTGCCAGATGGCGTTAACCTTGTCGCCATTGCCCGTAACGCCGACGAACCGGACGAGCAGGAGTGACGATGACGAAACCGCCGTACACCGGCCAGAGTCCGGGGCCGTCCGTCCCGAGCACTGACTTCGGTGCGACGACCGTCTCCGGCAGTCCGTCCACCCGGCGCAGCGACGCCGGGGCGCCGCCGGCCTCGCCGCCCCGGCCGGCCGCTGCGCCGCCGACCACGTCCCGGCCCAACACGACGTCGCCGACCACCGCCCGGCCGAGCACGGCCCCGCCGCCGACGGCGCGGCCCAGCACCCCGGCGCCACCGGCCGCCCGGCCGAACACCCCGCCGGCTACCACCGCCCGGCCCAACACGACTTCGCCGACGACCGCCCGGCCCACCACGGCGCCGCCGACCACGGCTCGCCCCAACGCCGGCTCGCCGACGACGGTGACGCCCCGGCCGGTCAGTTCACCGCCGCCGGGTGCCCCGCCTCCGGTCGGGCCGCCGTCATCCGGCCCGAAACCACCGGTCGGTGGGCCGTCGAGCCCCGGTGGCGCGCCCACGCCCGGTCCACTGCCCGGCTCGGCCGCGCCGGCCAAGGCCAACCGCACCGACCGGATGCGCGGCCCCCGGCGGGCCCGGCTGCAGTTGCGGCACATCAACCCGTGGACAGTGCTGAAGTTCTCGTGCGTGCTGTCGATCGCGCTGTTCTTCGTCTGGCTCATCGTCATCGGCGTGCTGTTCGGCATCCTCGACGCGGCCGGCGTCGTCGGCAAGATCAACGACTCGGTCACCCTGATCAACGGCTCGGGCTCCAAGGCCCCGGTCACGGCCGGCGTCGTCTTCGGCGGCGCGGCCATCATCGGGGTCGTCAACATCGTCCTGTTCATCGCCCTGTCGACTATCGGATCGGTGGTCTACAACCTGTGCGCCGACCTGGTCGGGGGCGTCGAGTTGACGCTGTCCGAGAGCTGACCCGCACCGGTTTGGAGCGCGTCACCGTGCCCCGGTAGGGTGACCCTTCGTGTTTCCGGGCCTGTAGCTCAGACGGTTAGAGCGCATCCCTGATAAGGATGAGGCCGGAGGTTCAAGTCCTCCCAGGCCCACGGTAAGCAGATATGGCGCGGCCTCGGCCACGGGTAAGGTGGCGGGCGTGAAGAAGCCGCTGTTGCTCGTCCTGGCCGTCGCCGGCGCCACGGTCGCCGCGCTCAAGCGGCGCCGGAGCCGCAACGACGCCGCCCTGTGGCGCGAGGCCACCTCCGACTCGTCACGCTGATCCGCCCCGGCCCGGGGACGTAGCTCAATTGGCAGAGCACCGCCTTTGCAAGGCGGGGGTTAGGGGTTCGATTCCCCTCGTCTCCACAGACTGAAGGCCCCGTATTTCCTGGCGCACAGCCGTCTGGGCCGGCTCCGGAAACGCGAGCACCTCCCCGTCAGTCCGCAGAAAGTCCGCAGGAAGTCCGCGCGATGCGGACCGGACCGCGTCCAGCCGGTCGGCGAGTGCGTCCAGATCGTCGTCGAAGAGGTCGGCGTAGCGGTCGAGCGTCATCGCGGCCGAAGCGTGCCCCAGCATGCGTTGCACGGCCTTGACGTTGCCGCCGGCACTCACGGCCAACGACGCGGCGGTGTGCCGCAGCTCGTGTGGCGTGAGGCCTGGTTGTCCGATTGCCACGGCCGCGCGGTCGAACCAGCTGCGACGGGCCGTGCGGTTGCGCTGCACAGCGCCCTTGGCTCCGGGGAAGGCGAGATCGTCGGGTGCCTTGCCAGCAAGGACCACGGCCAGGTCGTCGACGAGAAACCGTGGGATCGGCACAGTCCGCCGCTCGTGGGACTTGGGCGTGCCCCAGACAAGCCGGCTGCCGTTGATCTCGGTCACCGCCTCGCTGATGTCGAGCCGACGGCGCATCAGATCGACGCTGCGAACGCGGAGAGCCGCGAACTCCGACCAGCGCAAGCCGCAATAGGCGAGGAGGAGCACGGCCACGCGACCGTCGCCGGCGGCAGCGGCAAGCGCGTCGACCTGCCTCGCGGTGAGATATCGCCGGCGGGTCTGGGTCAAGGGCGGGAGGTCGACCGCGGCCGCCGGGTTGCTGGGTAGCCGGCGATCGCGCACCGCGAGACCGAGGATGCCGGACAGCACGCCGTGGGCTTTGCGGACCGACGCGCTCGCCAGGCCGGTGGCGCTCAACTCGGCGACCCAGGCCTGGACGTCGCCGTGTTCGACCCTCACGAGCGGGATCGCCCCCCAGCGCGGCATCACGTGCAGCTCGAGCACGCCTTCGTACCGGGCGCGCGTTGTCGGCTTGAGGTTGACCTTGCCGGCGATCCACGGCCCGGCCAGCTCGCCGACAGTGAGGCGAGATCGCCGCGGGTCGACGTACGTGCCGGTCTGAACGGCGGCCGTAACCGAGTCGATCCAGGCTTGTGCGTCGACCTTCCGCGCAAAGTGGCGCGCGTACTCCTGGCCGGCGGCGTCGCGATACCGCGCCCGCCACCGGCCGTCCGCTCGCTTCGCGATGCTCGCCATTTGGCCTCCCCTCATTCGATGGGCGCGGCGTCGGGGAACTTGTGATCATCCTGCGCGCTTTCCCCGACGCCGTCGCCCTCATGTGGACAACGTCGTGACGAAAGGAGCAGCGAGTGGCGAAGAAGAGGCCTACGAGTGGAGTGGCGCGGGAGCGGCTTCGGCGGCAGAGCGCCGTGGCCGTGCGGCCGATTCGGGAGCCGGCCGCGGCGTCACGTCGAGAGGCGGCCCGGACGTGCGCGTGGTGCGGCGCGCCGCTCGAGGTGAAACCGGTCGGCAGAATCCCGAAGTGGTGCTCGGCGGCCTGCCGGCAGCGGGCGTGGGAGCAGACGCGGGCAGCCGCCTCGGGACGATCTGCCGTGACACTCGTGGAACGCGTGGTGATCGCGCCGGCCCCGCCGCGTGCGCCGCGGCACGGCGAGTGGCCGGCGCTGTTGCGGGAGCTTACGAGCCAGATCGACCACGGCCACATCTACCCACGCGACCTACCCGTCATCATCACGGCCACCACGGCCCTCATCACCGCCCTCAACCGCCGCCACCGACCCCGACCAAACGCCTGATCCATCACTCCACGCGTCTTGCACTTCCAGTGCGTCGATCCGTCGTGACGAAAGCGCCGGTGTAGACCGACGATTCTGCAGCCGAATCGCCGGCGCCGCCGATTGCCGGCTAAGCGCGGCTGCCGCATGGTTCCTCGGAGCGGCCTCGGTGCTGCAACCCACTCCATCGGTCTCACCGGGGCATGATTGACGTTCGCCCACGAGTCTGAGGGGACGGCGACTTGAAGCTCGACCCGGTGGCAGATTTCCGGCCGATCCAATACCTAGGAAACAAGTCGCGCTCGCTCAGCGTCATCGAGGACACACTCTCGACCGTGGTGCCACGGGAAGCACGGGTCTGCGATCTCTTCGCGGGCAGCGGTGTCGTTGCTCGCCGGCTCGCGATGACGCGGCCGGTCTTAGCCGCGGACGTCCAAGAGTATTCGAGGGTGTTGACGGCGGCCCTGCTCCGGCCGACTGAACATCAACAGGTGCTCGACGTATCGCTGACCTCCGCCGTGCGCCGAACGGACTTGCCAGTACGCGAGTTGATTGAGCAAGAAGAGCTTGCCTTGGATGACGCACTCCGTGGAGACCCACAAAGCCTGTGCGCGATCATCGAGGGCGGCACGATTCTCCGCCATCGGGGTTCGGTCGCGTCGCCTGATTCATCGCTCGGAAAACGCCTGCAGAGAGCTGCTGACGAGGTGCCGCCAGGGCCGGACACCGTCCTACTTCGCTACTACGGTGGGCTCTACTTTTCATTCCGGCAAGCGCTCGAGCTCGACGCACTTGCAAGTGCCGCTCGATGTATTGCCGGTCCCGGCCGCGACGTGGCATTGGCTGCAGTGATCAGTACGGCGAGCGAGGTCGTCTCTACGGTTGGCAGCCATTTCGCCCAGCCTGTCCAGCCGCGCGCGAAGGACGGAACGATCAAGCTGGCCTTGCTTAAGTCAGTCGCTCGACAACGACGGGTAAGCGTTGCTGACACGTTCGCCCGCTTCGCGTCCAGATATACGAACCTTGCACCGAGCAGCCGCGGGCCGCACCACGTCGTCAGACGAGACTTCCGAGACCTGTTGAGCGCACCGCCGTTGAATATCGGTGCCATTTATGCGGATCCCCCTTATACCCGGGATCATTACAGCCGCTTCTATCACGTGTTGGAAACCGTTGCTCTCGGCGATGAGCCAGTCGTATCGGAAAGTGGAGCGGCGAGCGCGCGCTCCTTGAGCCGTGCCCTCTATCGCGCGGATCGGCATCAGTCGCCGTTTTCAATCCGAACGCAAGCGGCGAGCGCGTTCCACGCGCTGTTCCGAGGGGCTCACGACCTCGGCGTTCCAGTCGTACTTTCATATTCGCCATACTCCGAAGGCACGGTTGCTAGACCCGAACCTCGCGTAGTAACCATCGAACAGCTCGAGACGATGGCTGCGAAGTACTTCAACAACGTTCGAGTAACGGCGGGCGGCAACGTTGTTCATAGCCGCCTGAACCGCGAGGAGCTAAGCCGCGAGGTTCAGCACGGCGCTGAGGTATTACTCGTCGCGTCGTAACGACCTCGTGACACGCCGCGTCGGCTCGCCAGCGCCACGCAAACGATCACTAGATATACGCTCCCACAGCCAAGCGGGATTGAGGGGCCCATGCTCAACTTCCAAATTGCTGGATCATCGGGTGGATATCTGCTCGAGCACCTCCTCATCGAGTCCATTGGTGCGGTCAGGGGCGGCGGCATCTTCGCTTGGGCTAACACGAACGGCATCAAGAGCTTGCTCGAAGACGACGCATTCGACGAATTCCTCGTGGCTGGCAACTTCAGACTCTTCGTCGGCACGGATTCGATCACCGATCCGCCGGCGATTCGGAAGCTCATCAAGATCTCGACTCGGCGCCCGCGGCTGGATGTCCGCGCGTTCATGAGTCCGACGAGTTCGCTGTTCCACCCAAAAATCGCCTGGTTCGAACACGACTCGCACCTGAGTCTGATTGTCGGCTCCGGAAACCTCACCATGGGAGGCCTTCGATCGAACTGGGAGGCGTTCGTCGTATTGAGGCTCTCGGGTTCCGATCGCGCGAGCGCTTTGACGTCGATCGAGACCTTCCTGACGTCGGTTACGGCCTACCTGCTCCCCGTCACTGATGCGCGCGTGCTTGAACAGGCGGAGACGAACGTCGGCAACGAGCGCAGCTTGCGATCGCCTTCTAAGAAGGTCGGATCGCCGGGCGATGTCGCGTCTGCCGCGCAAGAGATCCTTGTCGCGGAGATTCCGAGGTCCGGAGACCGCTGGGCCCAGGCCAACTTCGACCTAGAGAACTACGAGGGATTCTTCGGAGCGAAGGCTGGAACCCAGCGGCGAATCTCGCTCCATCATGTCGATGCGACAGGAACGTTGGGGGACGTCGAGAGCCGGCCGAGCGTCGAAGTCGCGAGCCAGAACTACCGCTTCGAGTTATCGGCTGCTCGAGGAGTCGGCTACCCGACCGCCGGGCCGCCGGTCGGTGTCTTCCTCCGCCTGGGGACTGGTGAGTTCCTGTACTCGCTCCTGCTTCCTGGGGATTCTGGTTACGGGCCGATGGACCAGCTGCTTACCGCGCACTGGCACGGTCGGGCTGACCGGATGCGACGTGTGCGCCTCAGCGCCGCCGCCGTGCGCGCCGCCTGGCCGGAGGCGCCGCTATGGAGCGTGGCGCTGCCAGCCTTGTAACGACGCCGGCCGACAGCATGCCTGAGCCGGGCTGAGTCGCTGGCCTTCTCCGCAAGCGTTCGATCGCGCGTCCACGGGTGTCGCCAGCCGAGCTAGTGCAGCCCGTCAGCGACCTAGAGGGCCAGCCCGAGTCCACTATCGGGGTGCTGCGTGAGCCTGCTGGGGGCGACGTCTGCCAATTGGTAGTTCAACGTGCCCGGAGTCGAAGATTGTTCGAGGCGCTGGCGGACGAACGATTCCACGGTTCCAGGCTCGCGCTCGATTCCGATCCATCGCCTGCCCAGTCGGTTCGCTACGACGGCTGTCGTGCCCGACCCAAGGAAGCAATCGAGCACGAGATCACCGGGATTCGTACTGATCTCGACAACCCGCTCTAGCAGCCTCTCCGGTTTTGGCGTGTCGAATGCGGGGACGTTAGGAAACGCGCGAAGCAACGCCTTCTTGGCGCTCGCGTTGTCCCCGACTTCGTCCGCGGTCCATATGGTGAATGGAGCGAGACCGACAGACTCAGACTCGTAGCGCTTGAGGCGAGGCTTACCGGCACCAGATCGGGGCCAATACACCCGCCCTTCAGACACAAGTTCCTTGAACCGGGCCTCGGCGTAAGTCCAGCACCTGCCCTTGGGCGGGTCGTGCCGTTCGCCCGTCGGCGTCACAATCGTGTAGTACTGCGCGTCCGTGGCGTGACCGTCTTGAGCCGACATTGGCACCGACCGCCACGGTCCACGAGGGTCACCGTCAGGGTTGATGAATGCCCCATCGTCGGGAAGACCATTGCGCGTCTTCTTCCAGGCTATCGGCCCGGCTGGCGCGTACACGTGGATGTAGTCGTGCATCGAGCTGAACGATTTCCGGTTGTCACGGGACGTGCGCTTCTGCCAGATGATTGTCGCGACGAACGCGTCACACCCGAACACTTCATCAAGGATGCATCGCGCCCGGTGTTGCTCGGAGTCATCAAGGTGAACCCAAACGCTGCCGTCGGGAGCGAGGAGCTCTCTGATCTGACGCAGCCGATCACGAAGCATCGATAGCCAAGCCGCTCTGTCCAGCGAGTCGTCGTAATGCGCGAATTGAGAGCCTGTGTTGAACGGTGGGTCGATGTAGCACAGCCGGACCTTGCCGGCGTACCGGCGGCGGTATTCATCGAGGCCGAGCAAACTTCCGAGGGCGTGTTGCGCGTCGCCACGGATGAGCAGGTTGTCCGATGCGACCCCAACCTGCTCGGCAACAGGAAGCAGCCGGACCTCTTGAAGTCGCACGTCGTCGCGGGAGGTCCATTCAGCCCGGCCGTGCACCGAACTCAGCAGAACTGACTCCCGCTCGGTCCAGTCCAGTCGTATCTCGTCCGCCTCGGACTTAGAGGGCCGCACATGAACTCCTTGACGGCTTAGGTGACACGGGACGACCCTCCAGTTACAAGAAACATGTTACTGCTAACTAGGGACAAGAAATGGATGTGCGGGAGGTCAGCGCCGAGCTTTTCGGCCGGCCCTGTCGCCTTCCCCTCGCACTGTGGATCTTGAAGAGGGACAAGTCCCGCTTCTTCCAATCGGAACCTCCGCGAGAGATCGGCTCACCCACCGCGCTCCGGCAAGAGCTGGAACGATTTGTGCGCCTCGGCCTGCTCGACGAGGATCGCCCGGACGCGGAGAACCGCGTCTACTACGAACGGACTGACAGCCCTGTTTGGCAAGTCATTGAGGCGGCCCACGAGATAACGAGGGAGTGGTAGGGGCGGTCGCATGTGACAACTGAATCGGCGCTGGGTCGGCGGCGCAACGAGACTGGACGATCTGTGCACAACAAATCGATCATGTGGAGAACTGCGCGGAACTCGCCCGCACGGGCTTCACAGCTGGGCACCCTCCGCAAACTCACCGAGGCCACAGATGAAGATCTGAACCGCCCCGGCGATGTCCGGAGACTCCATTCCTTGGAAGGGTTGGAGTCATGTCACGGAGTACGAGGGTACCCGGCCGAGCTGCGTGAGCGGGCGGTCCGGATGGTCAGCGAGATCCGGGCCGAGCACGAGTCGGAGTGGGCGGCGATGGGCAGGGTCGCGGAGCTGCTCGGGATCGGTACTCCGGAGACGGTGCGCAAGTGGTGTCGGCAGGCCGAGGTCGACGCCGGCGCACGACCCGGCGTGACGACGGAGGACTCGGCGGAGTTGAAGCGACTCAAGCGGGAGAACGCCGAGCTCAAGCGCGCCAACGCGATCTTGAAGGCAGCGTCGGCTTTCTTCGCGGCCGAACTCGACCGGCCACTGCACTGATCGTCGCGTTCATCGACGAGCACGTCGGTCACCGTCACGAGGACGCCGACGGGCAGGGTCTGCGCTGGGGTGTCGAGTCGATCTGCGAGCAGCTCACCGTGCATGGGCTGCAAGATCGCCCCTGCGACCTACTACGAGCACCGCGACCGCAGCCCGTCCACGCGGGAACTGCGGGACGCAGCAGTTGAAGCCGAAGATCGCCGCAGTGCACGCCGCGAACTACGGCGTGTTCGGCGCGCGGAAGGTCTGGCTGACGCTGAACCGCGAGCGCGGCGAGGGCGAGGCGCCGATCGCCCGCTGCACGGTCGAGCGGCTCATGGGCGAACTCGGGCTGGCCGGTGCGATGCGGGGCAAGGTCAAACGCACCACGATCAGCGACCCGCGGACAGCCGAAGCCGCACGACCTGGTGAACCGGAACTTCCGGCCGCTCGCGCCGGACCGGCTCTGGGTTGCCGACTTCACCTACGTCTCGACGTGGTCGGGCTGGTGCTACACCGCGTTCGTCATCGACGCCTACGCCCGCCGCATCCTGGGCTGGTCGGTCGCGACCACCATGACCAGCCAGCTCGTCGTCGACGCCGTCGAGCAGGGCATCTGGACTCGGCAGCGCGAAGGCAAGGACGTCACCGGCCTGGTGGCACATCACGATCACGGCAGTCAATACCTGTCCGTGACCTACGCCGAACACCTCGACGCGGCCGGGATCAAGCCCTCGACCGGAGCCGTCGGTTCGTCGTTCGACAACGCCCTGGCCGAGTCGGTGATCGGCCTCTACAAGACCGAGCTGATCAAGCCTCGGCGGCCGTGGAAGGGCTTCGACGACCTCGAGATCGCCACCGCCGAATGGGTCGACTGGTTCAACCACCGCCGCCCGTTCGAGTACTGCGACGACCTCACCCCCGTCGAGGCCGAGCAAGCGCACTACCGTCACCACCAGACCCCAGCCACCGCCGGAGTCTCAAACTAGAAAGTCTCCGGACTCGCCGGGGCGGTTCACTGCACCCAGCGCCGGGAGACGCCGTAATCGTGGGCCACCTCGCTCTTCGACCGGCCCTCCAACACCACCGCCATGATCACGACCCGGGCCATCGACATCGCCCACCACCCCCACCGTCAGGGTGTAAACGATGTCGCGAGACACCTGCAAACTATGTCCTGAACTCAGACACCCTCGTCTCCACAAATTTCTAGCCGTTCTCGGCGGCGTTCGTCGCATTCGGCGGTGCTGTGAACCGGACGGCGAGGACGGCGACATCGTCTTCTGGCTGGTCGCCGACCATGTCGCCGAGTACGGCGTCGAGAAGCCCGGCCGGCCCGAGTCCATGGTGGGCCTGCAGGCTGCGGAGCAGGCGGCGCTGCCCGACGTCGATGTCGTCGACCCGGGTCTCGATGAGCCCGTCCGTCTAGAGGAACACAGTCGCTCCTGGCGGGACCGGGCGGGTGTGGTCGTGGCGGACGCTGTTCGGCCTGACTCCGAGCAGCAGGTCACCGGCCTCGTCCAGCGCGACGGCGGTGCCGTCCGCGTAGATGAGCACGGGCGCCGGGTGGCCGGCGTTGCTCCAGCGCAGCGTGGCGACACTGGTCGGATCGGACGGGGTCGGCGGCTCGATGTTGACGAGCACGACGGTGGCCATGGTGTCGATGCGGAGGTCACGGTTGGCGCAATCGAGGCGGCTCAGTACCGAACCCGGGCTCTCGTTGCGGTCCCAGACCAGCGTGCGCAGCACGTTGCGCAGTTGGCCCATCGTGGCTGCGGCGTTGATGTCGTGGCCGATGACGTCGCCGATGACCAGGATCGTGTTGCCGCCGGGGAGGGTCAGGGCGTCATACCAGTCGCCGCCGACCTGATCCTGCTGGGCCGCGGTCAGATAGCGGGCCGCCAGTTGCAGTCCGTCCGATTCGGCAGCCGGGTGAGCATGGCATCCTGGAGCGCCAGCGCGACCATGCGGTCGTGCAAACCGGCGCGCTGCAGTTGCAGGTGGGCCTGGTTGAGCCGCTGCGTCGCCTCGGCCGCTTCGCGGGTGGCCAGGGTGACGGCCTCACCCCGCTCCATGGCCTCGGCCGCGGCTTGGCGGGTGGGGGGCGCTGGTTACCGTCACCGCGCCTTGGGGATTGACCGCGGCCTCCATCGTGATGAGGTTCGCGGGGCTGTGGCGCATGATCCTCGAGACCAGCTCGGTGGCGAGCGTCTCGACCTCGCCGCAGACGTTCGCGTCAACTCGGGCGGACCGCAGAGCTGGAGTGAGCGCTCGCCGCGGATTCTGCGACGTCGTGGTCGGTGGCGCGCGCGACAGGTATCGAGGCGGAGCTGCTCGGTAGGGGCCCGAACAGTGGCGCAGGTGGCCTCACGGTCCAACCCGTCGCCACGGTCCGGGCAGGCGCAACAGCGAGCGGGTGGACACACTCCGTTGTCCGACAATCCACCCCCCTGCCACTGATCACACGTAAACCGTACGTGAGCGCAGCGGGTCCCACCTATCCCTGCTGACCGCGGAATACCCAACGCCGGAACGGATGCGGCTCATCGAGGCGAGGGACTGATTACTCAAGCCGCGTTGCTGACCCCGGTATCGGTTACATAGAGTGATAAATTGGAGATTGTCACGGTTGTATTTAACTTTCAACCACTGCACAGTGGAGCCGGCGCTTTCTCCCCCGAGCGGGCGTGACCCGGATGGCTTGACCCGCTTAGGCAGTCGGCTGGTTGGCACTCGCCACCGCTGGCACGCTCTGCGGGGGCGAGGACGAGGGCATCATGGACACACATACGTCGAACATTCGTGGCAACCCCCTTCGCCGCGAAGCAAGCGCCGACGATCACGTGCGGGACGCCGCGGCCTGGCACGCCCAGGCCATCAGCGGGGATGAAGACTTGCGCGAAGGGTTGGCGGCGCTGTCCCAACTGGCCACCGGGCAGATGGAACTCGCCGACGTGCTTGGCCGCGTCGCGGAGTACGCGGTGCTGGCCATACCTGGCGCCGACGGGGTGGGTTTGACCCTGACCGAGGCGCGGCACGCCGACACGGTGATAGCCAGCGCGCCGTTCGTGTTCGAGGTCGAGGCGGTGCAACTCGGCATCGACGAAGGGCCGTCGATCACCGCAATGGCCGAGGCGCACTCCGTGCGTTCAGGCTCCCTGGACACCGACCGCCAATGGCCCGGATTCGGCAGCCGCGCCGGACAGCTCGGGGTGCACAGCGCCCTGTCGATACCGCTGGTCACCGACGGCACAGTGCTGGGCGCCTTGAACGTGTACGCGCACAAGCCGAACGCGTTCACCGACCACGCGGCCGGCGTGGCCGAACTGTTCGCCATCCCGGCCGCGATCGCCGTGCAGAACGCCCAGGTACTGGCCGAGGCCCACGACATGGCCACGCGCCTACGGACGGCGTTGACCCACCGAGCCGTGATCGATCAAGCACTGGGGATCCTGATGGCCCGCGGAGCCGGCGGCGCCAACGACGCGTCGGATCTACTGCGCGCAATGACCGAGGAAGGGCACACCGACCTGCACACCGTCGCCGGCCGCCTGGTCGAGGAGACCACCAACGGCGATGCGCAGCCCACGACCCGCGCGCCCAGTCCACGCGCGAACAGCGTAATCCGCCGGTGCGCCCGACCGGTCCAATTGAGTGGCGTCGACCGAGCCGGGACGCCGACGATGTACGTCATGTCCGCCGTGCCGCGTGAGGTGCTCGACTACTACGAGTCCGGGCGGGAGTTCGGCCGCCTGACCGACGGCAACCTGGCCGGTCCGCTGGAGTACGAGCGGACGGTCGAGTTGCTGCAGCGCTACCTGCCCGACGGCCCGTCCCAGGTTCTGGATGTCGGGGGCGGACCGGGGGTCTACGCGAATTGGCTCGCCCGGCGCGGCCATGCGGTGCGGCTGGTCGACCCGGTCGGTCGCCACGTCGACGCGGCGCGTGCGCTCGGCCTCGACGCCGAACTGGGTGCGGCGCACCGCCTCGATCAGGCCGACACGAGCCTCGACGCGGTGCTACTGATGGGTCCGCTGTACCACCTGGTCGACGAATCGGATCGGCTGCAGGCCTTGCGCGAGGCCTGGCGGGTGCTCAAGCCGGGCGGGGTCCTGGTGGCAACGGCCATCTCCCGGTTCGCGGCCCTGCTCGATCAACTCGTCCGCCTTGACCGGTATCACGAGCCGGGCGAACTCGACCGGATCGCGACCATCGTCGGCACCGGGGTGCTGCCGGCCCGACCGGGTGGAGTGTTCACGACGGCGTTCCTGCACCTGCCCCGCCAACTTCGTCAGGAGGTCGCCAGCGCCGGCTTCGCCGACGTGGACGTCGTCAGTATCGAAGGGCCGGGGTATCTGGTCAGCAACTTCGACGAGAGATGGGCGGACGCGGGACGGCGCGCGGCCCTCGTCGGTGCTGCGCGGCTGGTCGAGCACGACCCCGAGATCCTCGCCTTGGGATCCCACCTCATGGCGACCGGGCGTCGCCCTCGGTAATGCGGTGTATGGCGGAGTACGACCCTCGGCTACTGGAGCACGGCGCGGACGGACGTGATGCGCTGGGTGTTGAAACCGAGCCAGTGCATCCGCCCCAGGTAGCGGGCGTGCTCGATCTTGAGGCAGCGGTCCATGACGACGGCCAGGCCGCCGTCCTCCGCGATCCGCGCGCCCTCCTCGTTGATGACGCCGAACTGGCACCACAGCGCCCGGGCCCCGATGGCCACGGCCTCGCGGGCGATACCGGGCAGCGCGTCCGGCGCGCGGAAGACGTTGACCACGTCCACCGGTACCGGGATGTCCTGCAGGCTCGGGTAGCACGTCTCGCCCAGGATCTCGCTCTCGCGCGGGTTGACCGGGATCACCCGGTAGCCGTGCCGCTTGAGGTAGTACCCGACGAAATAGCTGGCCCGCAGTTCGTTGCTCGACAGCCCCACGATCGCGATCGTCGACGCAGTGTGCAGCACGCGCTGGATCGTCAACGGATCCTGGTATCTGGCCAGGTCGGTCATGCCGTCGCCACCTCGCTCGCCGCTGCCGCCGTGGCCGCCACCCGGGTGAAAGCCTGCTCCAGATCCCAGATCAGGTCCTCGACCGACTCGGTGCCGACCGAGAGCCGGACCGTGCCCGGCCGGACGCCGGCGGCCAGCAGTTCGGCGTCGCTGAGCTGCCGGTGGGTCGTGCTGCCGGGATGGATGATCAGGCTCTTGGCGTCGCCGACGTTGGCCAGGTGCGACCAGAGCGTGACCCCCCGGATGAGGTCCTGCCCCCCGGCCCGGCCTCCGGCGACGTCGAACGAGAACACCGCCCCGGCCCCGCGGGGCAGGTACTTCTCCACGAGCGGACGGTACGGGCTGCCCGGCAGGCCCGCATACGTCACCTGCGACGCGAGCTCGTGTGTCTCGAGGAAGGCCGCGACCGCCCGCGCGTTCTCGACGTGGCGTTGCATCCGCAGCGACAGCGTCTCCAGCCCCTGCAGGAACAGGAAGGCGTTGAACGGGGACAGCGCCGCGCCCAGGTCGCGCAGCGTCTCGGCCCGCAGCTTCATCAGGTAGCCGTACGTCCCGAACGTCTCGTGGAACTGCAGGCCGTGATAGGCCGGGGACGGGTCGGCCACGACCGGGAAGCGCCCGTTGGACCAGTTGAACGTGCCGGCCTCGACAACGACGCCGCCGATGCTCGTGCCGTGGCCGCCGATGAACTTGGTCGCCGAGTGGATGACGATGTCGGCGCCCCACTCGATCGGGCGGCACAGGTACGGCGTGGCGAACGTGTTGTCGACGATCAGCGGCAGCCCGTGCTCGTGCGCGATGGACGACACGGTCTGCAGGTCGAGCACGTTCCCGCCCGGGTTGCCGATCGTCTCGCCGAAGAAGGCCTTGGTGTTGGGCCGGACCGCCTGCCGCCACGCGTCCAGATCGTCGGGGTCGACCCAGGTCAGCTCGACGTTCATCTTGCGCAGCAGGTGCTTGAGCTGGTTCACCGTGCCGCCGTACAGGGCCGCGGACGAGACGACGTGGTCGCCCGGCTCGAGCAGCGTGAACAGGGCCGCGGCCTGCGCGGCGATCCCGCTGGCGAACGCGACCGCGCCCGAGCCGCCTTCGAGGTTGGCGACCCGCTCCTCGAAGACGGCGACGGTCGGGTTCATGATGCGCGAGTAGGTGTTGCCGTACTCCTGCAGGTTGAAGTACGCCGCCGCCGATTCCGGGTCCTCGAACACGTAGCTGGTGGTCTGGAAGATCGGCACGGCCCGGGCGCCGGTGTTGGGGTCGGGCCGTTGGCCGGCATGCAACTGCCGGGTCTCGAACCCGAAGGCGTGGTCCTGCTCGACACGGGGAGTTGCGTCGGTCATGCGGGCCTCTTCCTCGATGTCATCCGCGTCAGCCACCGGCTCCGGGCTCGCCCAGGAAACGGCGGATGATGGGTATCTGGCGGGCCTCCTCGAGCAGGAAGCAGTCGTGCCCGTACGGCGCCTCGATCACGTGGCACTCGACCGCCTTGCCGAGCGTCCGCAGCGCGTCCGCGACGTCGTGCGACGCGACCGGCGGGTAGAGCCAGTCGGAGCTGAACGCGATCAGCAGGGTGCGGGCGGAGACGCCTTCGAGCGCCTGCGCCAGCGATCCATCGCCGTGCTGCCGGGCCAGATCGAAGTAGGTCAGCGCCCGGGACGTGTAGACGTAGGTGTTGGCGTCGAAGCGCTTGACGAACGAGTCGGCCTGGTGGTGCAGGTAGCTCTCGACCTCGAACTCGGGTTGGCTGATCGTGTACCGGATGTCGTCGGCGAACTGCAGCCGGCGACCGAACCGATCGTCCAGCCCTTGCGCGGACAGGTAGGTGATGTGACCGACCATCCGGGCCACGCCCATGCCGGCGTCCGGCGCGCGGCCGGTGCCGTAGTAGTGGCCACCCTGCCAGGCCGGGTCGCGCATGATCGCGTCCCGGGCGATCGAATTCCAGGCCAGGCCCTGAGGATGAAGGGCGTGGGTGCTGGCGATCGCGACGACGGCGTCGACCTGATCGGGGTACAACACGGCCCATTCGAGCGCCTGCATCCCACCGAGCGAGCCACCGGCGACGGCGGCCAGCCGTTCGATGCCGAGGACGTCCAGGAACGCGCGCTCGGTGCGCACCATGTCGGCGACTGTGATCACCGGGAAGTCCGACCCGTACGGCCGGCCGCTCGCCGGGTCGATCGAGGACGGTCCGGTCGTGCCGCGGCAGCCGCCGAGCAGGTTCGTCGAGATGACGAAGAAGTGATCGGTGTCGAACGCCTTGCCCGGGCCGATCATCCCGTCCCACCAGCCCAGGCCCTTGCCCGAGCCGCCGTCGCGGGCCTCGGCCGCGAACCCGTCGCGGGTGCTCTCGGCCGGCGGGGTCGAGGCGAACCCGGCCGCGTGGGCGTCGCCGCTGAGCGCGTGGCAGACGAGGATGACGTTGTCGCGCCGGGGCGACAGGACGCCGTAGGTCTCGTAGGCGACCCGGATCGGGTGCAGGTCGCGCCCGCAGTCCAGCCGCACCGGGTGCGGGAGGTCGAGGTAGCGAGTCTCGACAGTCCCGACAGACCCGGCCGAGATTGTCGGGGCGGACGCCATGAGCGCGATCATAGCTACCGCCGTTCACGCCGATTGTGTAATGTCGCTTATCTCGATGGAGAAGCTTGAGTAACCGGACGAGGGGCAGCAAAGACATGACGACGGTCGTCAACGGAGTCAACGTGCAGGCATTGCTCGACGCGCGCGAGGTGCTGAAGGGCGCGCCGGAAGCCGCCCAGTTCACCTGGCGGGCCTCCTCCAAGTGGCAGGAGGGCGTGCACAGCACCACGCGGATCCAGAACTACTTCGGTCTCGGGCAGGAACAGAGCCACAAGCACGAGACCGTGCTGGACGCCGACCACCCGGAGGTCTTCGCGGCTGAGGACAACGCCATCACCCCCATCGAGTACCTCCTGGTCGGCCTGGCCAGCTGCCTGACCGCCGGCGTGGCCTCGGTCGCGCAGAACCGCGGCATCCAGCTTCGCTCGGTCGAGTCGACGGTCGAGGGCAACCACGACATCCGCGGCATCCTGGGCGCCGACAGCGACGTCCGCAACGG
Source organism: uncultured Actinomycetota bacterium (assembly GCA_963713245.1). Taxonomy (GTDB): domain Bacteria; phylum Actinomycetota; class Actinomycetes; order Mycobacteriales; family Jatrophihabitantaceae; genus CAVQKZ01. The sequence continues at coordinate 1,065,941 of CAVQKZ010000001.1, read as the reverse complement.
CTTCAACGACGTCAAGGTGACCTTCCACATCGACGCGGATGCCAGCCAGCAGGAGATCGAGGCGCTGGTGGCCCAGTCGCAGAAGCGCTCCGCGGTCTTCGACGCCCTGACCAACCCGACGAGCGTCACCGTCGAGGTCGCCTGAGAGGCACAGCCATCGAACGCACCACCACGGTCGTCATCGGCGCCGGGCATGCCGGCCTGGCCGCCAGTCAGTTCCTCAGCGACCGATCGGTCGATCACGTCGTGCTCGAACGCGGTGACGTGGCCAACTCCTGGCGGCGCGAACGCTGGGACTCACTCCGGCTGCTGACGCCGAACTGGCAGAGCCGGCTGCCCGGGCTGCGCTACGACGGCCCGGACCCCGACGGCTACATGACGATGGCCGAAGTGGTCGAGTTCATCGAGCATTTCGCGAAGGTCTCGCGCGCCCCCGTCCGAACGGGGGCCGAGGTCAGCTCGGTGTGGCGTACCGACGACGGCTACCAGCTGACGACGAGCGTCGGCGAATTGCAGTGCCGGACGGTGGTCATTGCCAGCGGCGCCTGCAACCGGCCCGCGGTGCCGCGAGCTGGCCGCTGGGGTGCCGGATTCGGTGACGCAGGTGACCGCGTTCGACTACCGCAACCCCGAGCAACTGCCCGACGGCGGCGTGCTCGTCGTGGGTGCCTCGGCCACCGGCGTGCAGCTGGCCGCCGAGCTGCGGCAGTCCGGCCGGCCGGTGACCCTGTCGGTGGGCGAGCACGTCCGGTTGCCGCGGACGTACCGGGGCCGCGACGTGCTGTGGTGGATGGACGCCGCGGGCGTGTGGGACCAGCGCTACGACGAGGTCGACGATCTCGAGCGGGCCCGGCGGCTGCCGTCGCCCCAGCTGGTCGGGACCCCGGAACGGACGACGCTCGATCTCAATGCCCTCTCGGGGATGGGGGTCGAACTGGTCGGCCGGTGGGCGGCGGTGCGCGATGGCCAGGCCCTGTTCTCCGGCGGGCTGCGCAACGTGTTCGCCCTGTCCGACCTCAAGCTGGAGCGACTGCTCGACACGTTCGACGAGTGGGCCCGGGCGCAGGGTCGCGACGCCGAGGTCGGCCCGCCCGAGCGCTTCGAGCCCACGCGGGTGCCCGAGTCGACCCGGCTGCAGCTCGATCTGGGCCGCGGCGAGATCCGCACGATCGTGTGGGCCACGGGATTCCGGCCCGACTACGGGTGGCTCGACGTCCCCGTGGTCGACCGGAAGGGCCACCTGCGCCACGACGGCGGTGTGGTCGACAGCCCGGGACTGTATGCGCTGGGCCTGCCGGTGCTCCGGCGCCGCAAGTCCACGTTCATCCACGGCATCGAGGACGACGCGCGCGAGGTCATCGACCACCTGACCCGGTACCTGGGCGGACGCGCCCGGGCGACGCTGACCCCTGGGCAAGAACCGGACCGCGCGGCTAGCGTGCACACTGCACGATGCAGACGGCCCTGGGGGGTGGTTGGTATGGATCGCACCGGTGCGTCCGGTGGTCGGCGGGTGCCGGCCTACCCACCCAAAGTCAGAGGCCGACATGGTTCTCCTTCCTTCCCGCGCGAGCGGCGCGGGAAGGCCGCGCGCGGGATGAAGGCCACCGCGGCGCAGTGGGGACATCAGCTGCTCCTCTGGACCGGCCTGCGGGCCGACCCGAACGCTGTGTCGGTGGCCGAGCTGCCCTGGCGCAAGCGCGTGATCGTCTTCGTCATCATGGGTGTCACGACGGGACTTGTGAATCGGTACGGACCCTGGAACTGACGCCTTACTCCGGCTGGTGCACGCCCCGCCTGGTGAAGCGCCCCCGAGCGCCCGCCGGTCGGGTCGACGATGTGCACGTTTTACTGGGCGACCAGCCGCTTGGCGAATTCGATGCCGCGGACCGAGTTGCCGTGTTCGTCCAGGCGCGCGACCAGGCCGATGGTGAACGCTAACTCGCCCGAGTAGTCGCGGCTCAGACGAGAACGCCGTCGGTGCGATCGGCGTTGCGGCCGGACGCCTTGGCGGCGTACAGGGCCCGGTCGGCCGCGGTCAACGTCGCGGCGTGCGTGCGCGTCACGCTGCAGATGGCAATACCGGCGGAGAACGTCACCCCCGACTCGACCTTCGCCCAGCTGGCGTGCAGGCGGCCAAGCACGGCCTCGGCCTCTTCGGCGCCGGTGGCCGGCAGGAGCAGGAAGAACTCCTCACCGCCGTACCGCGCGCAGTAGTCGTCGGCCCGCAGGTCAGCGCGCAACACGGCACCGAAGGCCGAGAGCACCTGGTCGCCGGCGCCGTGGCCCAGGGCATCGTTGAGCCGCTTGAAGTTGTCGAGATCGCAGATGACGAGCGCGTCTCCGCGCTCGGCCAGCAGCATGCGCTTGTCGAGGTCCCGGCGGTTGGCCACACCGGTCAACGCGTCTGTGTGGGCAGCGCGTCGCAGCTCCCAGGTCAACGCCGCATGCCGGACGGTGAAGCGCGCCAGCAGTTGCGCGAGCAGCAACCACACCACGATGTTGATGACGAGCCGGACCGTGATCGGTAGCGAGAAGCCGCCGTTCATGATGACGAACGTGGTCCCGGCCACGGGAAGGGCGAACACGCTGATGACGGCCGATTGGCTCAGCCCGATGTAGGCGAAACACAGCGTCAGCACGCCACTGAGCGGTGCCACCAGTCCGGGCGACCCAAGACTGATGGCGACGAATGCCGCGCACACGGACGCCGGAAAGACGATGGTCGCGAGGGTCGGCAGCCGCGGCCAGGGCGCGACGAAGCTCGCGCACAGCAACGCGAGCATGACGATAGCGACGATGCCAAGTACGAGCCAACCTCGCCGGTCGGGATCGAACAACGGCGCGAAGACGGTAGCGGTAACACCCACGGCGGCCAGGAGCAGCCGGCCCCCGACGACGGCGCTCAATTCCCCGCCCAGCGACGTCCTGATTCGGGCGAATATCCCTGTACGGGCGCGATCGGCTCTCCGGCGGGACTCGCCGGTATGAAGCCACACGCTGCTCATGTCGTGATCATCGGCCGAATTCGGCCGAAGTTGAGGCCGGGGCCTGCGCGGCCCGATCACGGTCGTGCCGAGGCAGGGCCGGGACCGCGCGAACTACTTGGCGATCTCCCAGATGTGACCGCCCGGATCACTGAAGCAGGCGGTGCGTACGCCCCACGGGCGGTCGATCGGCCCGTTGAGCAGCTCGACGCCGCGCCGGGTCAATTCGGCGCAGGTGGCGTCGACGTCGTCGACCTCGATGGTGAACTGGGCCCGCGCTCCGGAGTCGCCAGCTGCCACCGGGGCCGGCCCGATGAGCTCGGGCGCCTCGGTGCTGACCAGCAGATTGATGAGCGTGTTGGCGAACCCGAACACCGCGGAGCTGTCGTCCTCGAAGACGACGGGCAGGCCGAACACCTCTTCATAGAACTGCTTCGTCGCGTCGAGATCCTCGACGAACAACGTGATGGCACTGATGCCACCCGGCCACGCACCCATGACTGCTCCTCCTCGCCGGTACCAGCTGACTCGCCGACCGGGCACCACTGAGCACCGGATGAGAGCGTCTTAACGCCGGGTGAGGACACGCTGGTCGCGGGGCCAGACTATGCGATCGTGCGGCGGTGACCACGGACCGGCGCAGTGCCGCCCACGACGCAAGGACGACGGGGGCCGGGGCCGTCAGCAAGGTGCCCGAGATAACCGCGTACTTCTGGATCGTCAAGGCCCTCACCACGGCCATGGGCGAGTCGACGTCGGACTACCTGGTGCACCGGCTCTCACCCGTCGCCGCGGTGCTGATCGGATTCGTGGCGTTCTGCCTCGCGCTGGGCATCCAGTTCAGCCGGCCGCGCTACCTGGCCTGGGCCTACTGGTTCGCCGTGGCCATGGTCGGCGTGTTCGGCACGATGGCGGCCGACGTGCTGCACGTCGGTCTCGGCGTGCCCTATGCCGCCTCGACCGTGCTGTTCGTCGTGATCCTCGCTGCCGTCTTCGTCAGCTGGCACGCGCTGGAGCAGACGCTGTCGATCCACAGCATCACCACCCCGCGCCGTGAGTTCTTCTACTGGGCCGCGGTCGTCGCGACGTTCGCGCTGGGCACCGCTGCCGGCGACACCACGGCGAACACGCTGCGCCTGGGGTACTTCTCGTCCGGGCTGGTCTTCGCGGGCCTGCTGCTCGTCCCGGCAATCGGGTACCGCTGGTTCGGTCTGAACTCGGTCTTGGCGTTCTGGTTCGCCTACGTGCTGACCCGGCCGCTGGGCGCTTCGTTCGCCGACTGGTTCGGCAAGCCGCGCAGCCTCGGCGGCCTGGACATCGGGGCCGGGCTGGTCAGCCTGGCCTTCGCGGCGCTGATCGTGGCCTTCGTCGGTTATCTGGCCGTCACCCGCATCGACACGGCCGAGAGCCGGCCTGTGCCGTCGGAACAAATCACCCTATAGCGGACGCGGGTCACTGCGGCCAAGGGCACTCATGTGGTCAGTTCCTGCCTGCCCGAAACGGACAGTCGAGAAAGCCTGCCGTGGTGGGCACGCTGCCCTACGGTAGGCGTTTCGCGCCGCCCGGGCACCACCTGGCGGTGCTGCTCAGTCCATCACGAGTGGAGGTAAGGAATGCACAAACGCACCATCACGGCGGCGCTGGTCTCAGCGTCGGCGCTCGTCGCCGGGATCCTGGTGGCCCCACCGGGCGCCCAGGCCCGACCCGCGCCGAAGTCCGTCCCACACACCAAGCCCGCCTGGCTCGGGCACGCCCAGCACCTGGGGCACGCCAGCACGAAGTCGGCGGTAAAGGCCCGGGTCTATCTCGCTCCGAAGGGCGGCATCGCCGCGCTGCAGGCGGCCGCGAAGGCCGTGTCCACCCCAGGCAGCGCGACCTACAAGCACTTCCTCTCCACCGCGCAGTACCAGGCCCGGTTCGGCCCGACGAGTGCGTCGGTGCACCAGGTGCAGTCGTGGCTGACGTCGGCCGGCCTCAAGGTCAAGGGCGTCGAGGCGCATGACCGATACCTGTCGGTCACCGGCACGGTCGCGGCGGCGCAGTCCGCGTTCGGCAGTTCGATCGAGCGGTTCCGTCACGACGGGCACACCGTCCAGGCCCCGTCGTCGGCGCTCACCGTCCCGGCCGACCTCGCCAGTTCCGTGCTGACGATCTCCGGCCTGGACACCACGCCGCACCAGGCCGCGCCAACGCACGTGACCGACGCCCCGCCGCCGGCCGGTTTCCGCAACGCCCGACCGTGCTCGACCTACTTCGGGCAGGTTCAGGCCAAGTACCAGGCCGACTTCCACACGCCGCTGCCGAAGTTCAACGGCGCGACGCTGCCGTACGCGCCGTGCGGCTACACCGGCCCACAGTTCCGCGCCGCCTACGAGGGCGACACCACCCTCGACGGCACCGGCGTCACCGTGGCGATCACCGACGCCTACGCCGCGCCGACGATCAAGGCCGACGCCAAGACGTACGCCACGAACCACGGTGACGGTGGCTACGCCGCCGGTCAGTTCACCCAGGCGTCGCACGCCCCGTTCAACCGCCAGGCCGACTGCAACCCGTCCGGCTGGTACGGCGAGGAGACCCTCGACGTCGAGGCCGTGCACGCCATGGCCCCGGGTGCGAACATCCGCTACTACCCCTCCCCGAGCTGCTTTGACGACGACTTCCTGACCACGCTGGCCAAGGTCGTCGACGAGAACCGGGCCCAGCTGGTCTCGAACTCGTGGGGTGACCTCGAGCAGAACGAGAGTGCCGACAACGTCGCGGCCTACGAGCAGGTGTTCCTGCAGGGCGCGATGCAGGGCATCACGTTCATGTTCTCCTCCGGCGACAACGGCGACGAGCTGGCCAACTCCGGCATCAAGCAGGCCGACTACCCCACCTCGGACCCGTACGTCACCAGCGTGGGTGGCACGTCCACCGCGATCGGCGCGAACGGCAGCCTGTCCTACGAGACCGGCTGGGGCACTGTGAAGTACAGCCTGTCGGCCGACGGCACGTCGTGGACGCCGGTGGGCTTCCTCTACGGTGCCGGCGGCGGCACGTCGTCGCTGTTCAACCAGCCCGACTACCAGGCCGGCGTCGCCCCCGGGCCGTACCGCACGATCCCGGACGTCGCCATGGATGCCGACCCCAACACCGGCATGCTGATCGGGGAGACGCAGACCTTCCCGAACGGTGCGGCCTACGGCGAGTACCGCATCGGCGGCACCAGCCTGGCCTCGCCGCTGTTCGCCGGGATGACGGCGCTGAGCCTGCAACAGTCCGGCAGCTCCGTCGGCCTGCTCAACCCGACGATCTACCAGAACGCGTCGAGCGGTGCGTTCACCGACGTCAAGGGCAAGCCGAAGGACGCGGGTGACGTGCGCGTCGACTTCGCCAACGGCCTCGACGCGTCCGGTGGACTGCTCTACTCGGTGCGCACCTTCAACCAGGACTCCACCCTGAAGGTGACCAAGGGCTGGGACGACGTCACCGGTGTGGGCAGCCCGAACCCGGGTTGGCTCACGGCGCTCTCGCCGCCGAGCTCGTAGCTCGATACAACACGGTGGGGCGGGCCGCTTCGGCGGCGCGCCCCATCGCTATTTCGGCGGCGGGACGAGTGCGACCGTCGGCGGCCGCACGGCGTCCGGCGCGGTCGTCACGGCTTGGGCGACCTGGTTGCGCCCGCCGGCCTTGGCCACGTACAGGGCGTCGTCGGCGCAGGCGATGAGGCCCTCCGGGGTCGCGGCATGGTCGGGCAGCGAGGCCACCCCGAACGAGGCCGTCAACCGGATCGCGCCGTTGCTGCCCGGATACCGGTGCTCGATGGCGGCCCGGATCCGTTCGGCCAGTTGGGTCACGCCGTCGAGGTTCGTTTCCCGGGCGATGACGGCCAGTTCCTCGCCGCCGTAGCGGTAGGCCGTGTCGGTGGTGCGCAACATCTCGAGGATGACCAGGGCGCAGCCCTGCAGGGCCTCGTCGCCGCGCTGATGTCCGTAGGTGTCGTTGAGCCGCTTGAAGTGGTCGAGGTCGAGCATGATGAAGGACAGGTCGTTGCCGTAGCGCAGGCTGCGGGCGCATTCGGCGGCCAGGTCGGTCTCGAGTCGGCGCCGGTTGGCCAGTCCGGTCAGCGCGTCGTGCTCGCTCGCGTGGGTGGTCCCCTCGTGCAGGCGGGTCGCCTCGATCGCGGTCGCGGCGTGGATGGACAGCGTCTCCACGACCTCGACCAGTTCGTCGCTCAGCGGTTCGTCACTGGGCAGGACCAACTCGAGTACGCCGATGACCTGGGCGCCGACGATCAGCGGGACGGCCAGCCGGTCGGCCGTGCCGTCGTTGGCCCGGCCCTCGCTCGTGCGGCCGAACTTCGCGGCCGTCTGCACGTGCGCGTCATTGCCCCCGACGTCGTCGGTCTGGTCAGACTGCGACGATTTGGCCGGGGCCGAATCCCAGACCCGGACCAGTGAATCGGTGTTCGTGCCGTCCTGCAGCCATACGATCGCGCGGGATGCCCCGCTGATGGCCATGGCACCGTTGGTGATCGCGGCCAGCACATAGCCCGAGTTCAGGCTGCCACCGATCTCGCGCACCATCCCGAGCACAGCGCGCAGTTGGCGACTCTGGTCGACGATGCGCAACTCGCTCACCTCGGCCCCCTCGGCGGCGGCGGAAAGCGAGGACGTCATGTCGTTGAACCCGGCAATGACCTGACCGAGTTCGAGTGGGCCGTCGATCGGCAGGCGGCGCTTCAAGTCACCCTGGCGAACCGCCTGGAGGCCGCTCAACAGCACGTCCACGGGCGCCAGGATCCGGCGTTGCAGACGCCGGCGCAACCCGAGCGCGACGGCCACGGTCGCGGCCGCACCGAGAAGGGTCAGGCCCGTCACCGAGGCGATCACCGCGATTTCGGTGGCGTGCAACCGTTGCACATGGGCGGTGGCGACGCGGTCGGCGACGGATTCGGCCGCGCGATAATCATCGAACAGCGCTTTGCCCTGGGCCAGGAACTCATCGCGATCGGTGGCCGAGGTAGCAGCGGTGAATATGAACCGTCCCGATTCGGCCGGCAGTGCCCACCCGTCGATCCAGCGCTGCTCGGCGAGTCTTTCGGCGATCACCGCGTCGGTCATCCGCCGGTCACCGACGATCGAGAGCAGATTGCGATCAGCCGCGACCATGGCCTTTCGGCCCTGCGTATACGGAGTGAGGTAGATCGGCTCTCCGGTGACCAGGTACCCGCGCAGGCCGGTCTCCTGGTCCAGCATGCCTCCGCGCTGGTGGTCCAACGCTTCGATGCCCCGTTCGAACCGGTCGGTCTGCGGGTGTGACACGCCGAGCAGCCAGGCGAGCAGACCGCTGAGCAGCAGGGTCATCACGATCGCGCCGACGATGAGCACCCGGAAGCTGGAGACGATCGTGCGGGCGATGCCCGGCATGGGCTTGGCCGACGGCGGCGTGCTCGGGGCAGAGTCCACCTGCGCGACCCCAAAACCGTCGACGCTCACATGGTCCGTATCGGCGGCCGCGGCCCGAACTGAAGCGATTGCGACCGGCGATTCGACGGCCGGGCGGTATGCCCGACTGTGCCCGGCACCGCCGCAGGCGCCAAGGCACGCCGGTAGCCTGGAGCCATCATGAACCTGCTCGCGGTCTGGCTCGGCAAGCTCGCCCTGGCCGTGCTCCGGGCCCTCGGCCGCCGTGGCAACGCCCTGCCCGGTCTGCTCGTCGAGAAGGTGTTCCCGAACTACCTCCCCCAGGCCCTGGCCCGCCTGGAGCAGGGGGTTGTGGTCGTGACCGGCACAAACGGCAAGACGACGACGACGAAGATGGTCGCGACGATCCTGGGCGAGCGCTATCGCGTGCTGACCAACGACACCGGCAGCAACTTCGTCCGCGGCACCATCACCGCGACCGTCGAGCACGCGAGCTGGCTCGGGCGGCTGCCCTACGACGTCGCCGTGTTCGAGCTCGACGAGGCCTGGGCCGTGCGCTTCGTGGCCGTGGTCCCGCCGCGCCGGGCCCTGCTGCTCAACGTCATGCGCGACCAGCTCGACCGCTTCGGCGAGATCGACACCACCGCTGGACTGCTCGGCCAGGTGGCCGCGGCCACCACCGGGCACGTCGTGCTCAATCGCGACGACGAGCGCATCGCGGCGCTGGCCGGTCGCACCAGCGCCGAGGTCAGCTACTACGGCGTCGCCCCCGAACTGCGGGCGCTGTTCCCGAACGACGAGGAGCTCTACGGCGGGACGGTGTCGGTCTCGGCCGAGTCGGCGGCGGCCGAGTTGCGCAGCCTGCCCGCCGGCACCGACCCGAACATCACGATGCGGATCTGCGGTACCGACCACGCCGTGCTGCTGCGGGCCGAGGGTCCGCACAACGCGCAGAACGCCGCCGGCGCCGCCGCCCTCGCGCTCACCTTCGGACTCGACACCGCGACCGTCGTGGCCGGGCTGCGCAAGGTCTCGCCCGCGTTCGGCCGGGGGCAGTCCTTCGATGTCGACGGGCGCCGGCTGGTGCTGCAACTGGTCAAGAACCCGGCCGGGTTCCGACAGAGCCTGCGCACCCTCGACGGCGTGACCCCGGCCGACGCCGTCGTCATCGCCATCAACGACGACTACGCCGACGGCCGCGACGTGTCGTGGCTGTGGGACGTCGACTTCACCGGCCTGGCCCCGCACGCCGGCGCCGAGACCCGCCGCTCGACCTCGGGCACCCGCGCGGCCGACATGGCCGTGCGGCTGCGTTACGACGACATCTCCGTCGACGAGGTCGAGCCCGATCTGGAGAAGGCGGTGCGCTCGGCCGTCGCCGCCGTGCCGGCCGGCGGAACGGTCGTGGTCTTCAGCACCTACACGGCCATGTGGGCGCTACACGCGATCCTGCTGCGGATCGGGGCGCCGGCATGAAACTCGTCCACCTGTATCCGCGCGAGATGAACATCTACGGCGACACCGGCAACCTCGTCGTCCTGCGCCGCCGCCTGCAGTGGCGCGGGTTGCCGGTCGAGACGGTCGCCGTCAGCGTCGGCGACCCGCTGCCCCACGATGCCGACATCCTGCTCGGCGGCGGCGGCCAGGACGCGGCGCAGGGCGAGATCGGCGCCGACTTCTCCGCCCGCGCGGCCGACCTGCGGGCGATGGCCGACGACGGCGTGGTGATGCTCGCGATCTGCGGCACGTACCAGATGCTCGGGCACGAGTTCGTCACCCAGGAGGGCCGGCACATCCCCGGCACCGGGGTGCTGGACGTCGTCACGCATGGCCAGCCGGTGCGGCTCATCGGCAACAACGTCGTCGACACCGATGGCACCCTCGATGCCGGGCAGCTGGTGGGCTATGAGAACCACAGCGGGCTGACCGAACTGGGTCCGGACGCGCGCGCCCTCGGCAGCACGCAGACCGGTCGCGGCAACAACGGCCGCGACCAGACCGAGGGCGCGGTCCGCGACAACGTCATCGGCACCTACCTACACGGACCGGTGCTGGCCAAGAGCCCGCGCTTCGCGGACGAACTGCTGCGGCGGGCGCTGGCCCGGCGCGGCCTGCGCACCCAGCTCGAGCCGCTCGACGACTCCCTGGCCGAGCAGGCCGCGCGCGTGGCCGTCGGCCGGCCGCGGTGAAGGCACCGGTGCGGCCCCGGCTCGCACTGTTGCCGCTGGTCGCGGCCGGCCTGGCCCTGTGCGCGTGCACGTCCGGCTCGGCCGGGCCGGGTACGGCCACGCGTGACACCACCGTGCACGCCACCGTCACCGAGACCCCGTCGGCGCCACCGACGTTCACGCCCGCGCCGGCCTCCACCGTGGCGCCGCTGGCCCCGGGCCAGCACCCGGGCGCCGGTGCGCTCGAGAAGGCCTGCCCGTACATCCTGTCCTCGCAGGACCAGGGCCCGAACAGCATGGCCGACCTCGAGGGCGACCGCGTCTACCGCACCACCGTGCTCACCAGAATGAAGCCGGTCGGCTGCCGCTTCTACTTCTGGTCCGGGCCGTACGAGGCGATCGCCGAGATCGCGACCCGCACGTTCCCCTCCGCGCTCGAGGCCCACAACGCGATGGTGCTCACCGGCTCGGCCGGCACCGAGGTCGAAGGCAAGCCGGGCATCGTCACCGGCGTCGACGGGGTGCTGTACCGGACCAAGTTCTTCGGTCCCGACGGGGCCCGGGACTGGGCCTGCGTGTTCGCCAAGGGGGCCGTGATGGTCACGGTGCGCACGCAGCGCACCGACACCTCCCTCAACGCCCTGCTCATCGCCCAGGCCATCGCCCCCAGGATCTGAGCGGGCCGGCCGAACCCGCCGTCCGGTGGGTGTCGGCTGTGCGTGGCAGGATTGACGGGTTCACCCGTCCCGGCCCGCAGGAGTCCCTTCCGTGTCTGCCACCCAGCTCGTCACCCTGCGCACCAGCGCCGGCGACATCCGCATCCAGCTCTACGGCAATCACGCACCGAAAACGGTGCGCAACTTCGTCGAGCTCGCCGAAGGCTCCCGGGAATGGACGCACCCGCAGACCCGGCAGAAGTCGAGCACGCCGCTCTACGACGGCACGATCTTCCATCGGGTCATTCCCGGCTTCATGATCCAGGGCGGGGACCCGATCGGCCGCGGCACCGGCGGCCCGGGCTACCAGTTCGCCGACGAGTTCCACCCCGAGCTCGGCTTCGACCGGCCCTACCTGCTGGCGATGGCCAACTCGGGCCCGGGCACGAACGGCTCGCAGTTCTTCATCACCGTTGCGCCCACCGCGTGGCTGACCCGCAAGCACACCATCTTCGGCGAGGTCGCCGACGCCGAGAGCCGGGCGGTCGTCGATGCCATCGCCGCCGCCCCCACCGGGGCGAACGACCGGCCGGTCCAGGACGTCACCATCAACTCGGTGACAGTGGAGCCGGCCGGGGCATGAGCCCGCGCGACGGTGCCGGGTCGCCGCCCAGCGAGGCGGCCCAGGTGGCCCGCTGCTACCGGCACCCCAACCGCGAAGCGCTGATCCGGTGCACCCGCTGCGACCGGCCCATCTGCCCTGATTGCATGCGGCCCGCGTCGGTCGGCTTCCACTGCCCCGACGACGTAGGTCTGGCCAACAAGACGGTGCGGGCGCCGCGCACCTCGGTCGGGGCCCGGCTCATGCAGTCGCCGCCGTACGTCACCTGGGGCCTGATCGCGGTCAACGTGATCGTCTACCTGGTCACGGCGTCGCAGTCGGTCCGCGGTATCACCCAACCCGGCGACGCCTCGTCGAAGCTGTTCTTCGACTGGCAGCTGTTCACCCCGGCCATCCATGACCACGGCGAGTACTACCGGCTGCTGACCTCGGCCTTCCTGCACGTGAGCCTGCTGCACATCGGCTCCAACATGCTGGCCCTGTTCATCATCGGGCCGCCGCTCGAACGGCTGCTCGGGCCGTGGCGCTTCGCGGTCGTCTACCTGCTCGGTGCGCTCGGCGGCTCGGCCGCGGTCTACGCCTGGGGGCAGGTGAACACGGCTGAGGTCGGCGCGTCCGGCGCCATCTTCGGGCTGTTCGCGGCCGCGCTCGTGCTCGTCCGCAAGCTCGGCCTCGACCCGCAGTGGCTCGTCGGCATCATCGTGCTCAACTTCGTGTTCACGTTCTCGATCCACAACATCTCGAAGCTCGGCCACATCGGCGGCTTCGTCGCCGGCGGGCTGGCCGCCCTGGCCATCGCCGGGCTGCCGCAGGCGCGCACCCGATTCAGCCTGCAGACCCAGCTGGCCGGGCTGGGCGGGGTGGCCGTGCTTGTCCTGGCCACGATCGTGCTGCGGAGTGCCACCTACTGATGCGGCCGCGGGTCGAAGGCCCGGATCACTCCGGCCGCGGCCTCCGGGTCGGCGCCGAGCGCGCGCCGGCTGAACACCACCAACTGCTCGCCGGCATCGATCTCCAGGGTGACGCTGCGCAGCCCGAGCCGCTGGCGGGCGTCGGCCCGCACCGTCTCGATGTCGGCCCAGTCCAGGTGCGCGCGGAGTTGCGGCGTGCGGACGTCCAGGCCCGCGGCACTCACCAGGAGCCGGGGCCAGAACACCAGATCGGTGACGGTGTAGGCCAGCAGAACCAGGGCGGCGCCGACGAGCAGCACCCGACCGGCCGGGTCGGTGGAAAGTACGGCCGCGGCCGCCGCAATCACTGCGGCGGTGCCCGTTGCGGCCGTGAGCCGGCGGTCCGGGCCGAAGCGGTAGCGCGGAGCCCGGGGCTGCACCGTGCTCCTCTCGAGGTTGTCCACAGGGATATCCCCAGCTGGGGATTACTTACAACCGTGTAATCACAGCTGCGGGCCGCGGAGCCGACCGGGCGGCGCTCAGCGCCAGCGCACCGCCATGACCAGACCGACGAGCATGATCCCGAAGCCGACGGCGAAGTTCCAGCCGGTGAGGTCCTTCATGATCGGGATGCTCTGGCCGGCGAGGTAGTAGACGACGAGGTAGGCCAGCCCGAGCACGAGCACGACCGCCATCACGACCGGGTACCAGGTCGGGCTCGGCGCGAGCGCCTTGCTCCCGGCGCCGAGCGACTGCGGGCGGACCGGGGGGGCGCTCTTCTTGCGAACCTTTGACTTGGGCACGTCGACTCTCCTGATGGTGCGCCGCTCGGGACGCGCCCGGGCGGGTGACCGGACGGTGGCCACCAGCAGCTAGCGTAGACGCCGCAGCACAAGGGTGGGCCGGGCGGGCGTAGCTGCCAGCCGGGTGCCATTCGGGGAGAAGGGCTGGAACGGGTGGACAGCATGATTCGTGAGCGCCTGCTCGCGGTGCTGGGTCCGCGGCCCGGATCGATGTGGCGCGTGCTCGTGCCCGTCGTCTGCCTGGTCGCCGGCATCGGCTTCGCCGCCAGCCACCGCGACGCGCGCGGCACCGAGCTGCGCTCGCCGGCCACGGCCAACCTGGCCGATCTCGTGCGCGCGGCCGAGGCCAAGGTGCAGCACGCCGACAAGACCCTGGCCGATCTGCAGGCCCAGCTGTCGGCTGCCACCCGCCAGGCCGGGCAGGCCAACTCCGCCGTGGCCGCGGCCCAGGCCAAGACCCGTCCGGTGCTGTTCCCCGGCGGGCTGACCGCGGCGCGCGGACCGGGCATATCGGTGGTGCTCAACGACGCGTCGTCCCAGCCGCCCGGGGGTGACGTCGACCCCAACCAGCTCGTCGTGCACCAGAGCGATCTGCAGGCCGTTGTGAATGCGCTGTGGGCCGGCGGGGCGGAAGCCATGACGATAGCCGGCCAGCGGGTGATCGCGACCAGTGCCGTGCGCTGCGTCGGAAACACCCTGCTGCTCAACGGCGACGTGTACTCCCCGCCCTTCCGGGTCGTGGCAATTGGTCCGTATGCGCAGATGCAAAGCGCGTTAGGTCGATCACGCGGCGTAGCGTTGTTCAAACAAGCTGCGGGATATTACGGCCTCGGTTACACGGTCGAGTCGCAGGACCACCTCGATCTACCCGCCTACCACGGGCCAATCGGGCTCTCCTATGCGAAGGCGGTACCGAAGTGACCGATGAGCCGAGCGACACCCTCGTCGCCGATCCGCCGCCCGATCCGAACCGTGGCCCCGCGCCGATGACAGCCGGTGACCGGGTCCGGTTCGTGATCCGGGGCGTCGGGCAGACCTTCATCACTGCCGGCCTGGTCATCCTGCTGTTCGTCGTCTACGAGGTGTACGTCACCAACGTCTTCGCCCATCGCGAGCAGACCAAGGTGCACACGGCCCTGGAGAAGACGTGGGCCAAAGGCAAGGATCCGCTGCCCCTGCCGGGCGCGACCACGACCACGATCCCGATCGGTACCGGCATCGCCAACCTCTATATCCCGCGCTTGGGCAAGGACTATGCGTTCACGATCGTCCAGGGCACCGACACCGCCTCGCTGGAGAAGGGCCCGGGCCACTACCTCGGCACCGCGCTGCCCGGGGCAACGGGCAACTTCGCCGTTGCCGGCCACCGGGTCGGCAAAGGCGAGCCGTTCCTGAACCTGGACCGGTTGCAGACCGGCGACGCGGTCATCGTCGAGACCCGCACCAAGTGGTACGTGTACCGGGTGAAGGGGGCCAACGGCAACCTGGCCTCGACCGCGCCCGACGGCGTGCCCGGCCGCGAAATCGTCTCGCCCAGCGACGGTAACGTGCTGCTACCGGTGCCCAACCATCCGGACAGCAAGCCCGCGGAACCGCTGATGACGATGACCACCTGCCACCCGAAGTTCACCGCCACCCAGCGGATGATCGTGCACGCCGTGCTCAACCCGAACCTGACCGTGACCAAGACCGGCGGCTCGAAGATGCCGGCGTCCATCGAGTCGCTCTACGACACGGGGGCCCGCTGATGTACGTGTGGATCTGGCGCCACCTGCCCGGTGCCCTCGGCCTGAAGCTGCTGCAGACCCTGCTGCTGCTGGCCGCGGTGGTGGCCCTGTTGATGTTCGTGATCTTCCCGTGGATCGAGCCCCACCTGCCGATCAGTCAGGTGACGGTGAACAACTGATGACCCGCGTCCTCGTCGTCGACAACTACGACAGCTTCGTCTACAACCTGGTGCAGTACCTGGGTCAACTCGGTGTGGACGTGGTCGTGCGCCGCAACGACGCCGTGGGCCCGGCCGACCTGCCCGGGCTCGGTGTCGACGGGGTGCTGATCTCGCCCGGGCCGGGAATGCCACAGGACGCCGGCAACGCGATGGCCCTGGTCGCGGCCTGTGCCGAGCGCGAAGTGCCGCTGTTCGGGGTGTGCCTCGGGCACCAGGCCATCGGCGCCGTGTTCGGGGCCCCGATCGTGCGTGCGCCGGAACTGCTGCACGGCAAGACCAGTGAGGTCGTCCACGACGGCTCCGGGGTGCTGGCCGGCCTGTCCAGTCCGTTCACCGCCACCCGCTACCACTCGCTCGCGGTCGAGGAGTCGGCGCTGCCGCCCGAGGTCATCGTCACCGGGCGCACCGCGTCCGGCGTGGTGATGGCCCTGCGGCACGCGACGCTGCCCGTCGACGGCGTGCAGTTCCACCCCGAGTCGGTGCTCACGCACGGCGGGCACCGCATCGTGGCCAACTGGGTGCAGCGCTGCGGCGCCACCGTGGACTGGTCCCGGGTCGACGAGCTGAGCGACGGCGTCGACACCTTGCGGGCCACGGCGTTCGCCGGGGCGAGCGCCTAGTCAGACCACGCGCCGGCCGCGCTGCCAGACCTGGCCGACGAGCGGGACGCCGGGCCGGTAGGCCAGGTGGACGTAACTCGGGGCGTCGAGCACGATCAGGTCGGCCGCCAGCCCAGGGGCGATGCGGCCGATGTCGTCACGGCGCAGTGCGGCTGCGCCGGTGGCGGTGGCGGCCCGGACCGCTTCGGCCGGCGTCAGCCCCATCTCGCGCACGGCCAACGCGATGGCCAGCGGCATGGAGGTCGAATAGGCCGAGCCCGGATTGCAGTCGGTGGCCAGAGCGGTCCGCACGCCGGCGTCGAGCAGCCGGCGGGCGTCCGGATAGGGCGACCGGGTCGAGAACTCGGCCAGCGGCAGCAGCGTGGCGACGGTGGCCGAGCCGGCCAGGGCGTCGACGTCCGCGCCGGTCAGATGGGTGCAGTGGTCGGCACTCGCGGCGCCGAGTTCGACCGCGAGCTGGACGCCCGGTCCGTCGGCCAGCTGGTTGGCGTGCACCCGGGCGCCGAGTCCGGCCGCCCGCCCGGCTTCGAGGACGGCCCGGGCCTCGTCGCCGTCGAAGGCGCCGCGGTCGCAGAAGACGTCGACCCAGCGGGCCAGCGGCGCGCAGGCCGCCAGCATCGGGCCGGTGACCAGGGCGACGTAATCGGCCCGGTCGATGCCGGGCGGGACGACGTGGGCGCCGAGGAAGGTCGTCTCGGCCGTGAGCTCGCCGGCCACCTGCAGGCAGCGCACCTCGGTGTCGACGTCCAGGCCGTAGCCGGACTTGCACTCGAACGTGGTCACGCCGGCCCGCAGGAGCTCACCGGCCAGCCGGGCCAGGTTGGCCCGGAGCTCGTCGTCGGTGGCGCCCCGGGTGGCCTCGACCGTGGTGCGGATGCCGCCGGCCGCGTACGGCTGGCCGGCCATCCGGGCCACGAACTCGGCCGTGCGGTCGCCGGCGAAGACCAGGTGTGCGTGCGAGTCGACGAATCCGGGCAGGACCGTGCGTCCGCCGATGTCGACGTGGTCGTCGGCGGCCGGCGCCGCGGCCGACGGCCCGACCCAGGCGATCCGATCGCCATCGATGACGACCGCCGCAGCGGTCAGCTCGCCCAGCTCGTCGTCCTGCGTGGCCAGCAGGCCGATGCCGGTGAGCGCGATGGCGCTCACCCGGGCGCGGCGGTGTCGGCTGTCTCGGCTTTGGCGGCGGCCTTCATCGCCTGCTTGTGTTCGCGCACGGCCCGCAGCGAGGCCGCGTCGGTGACGTCGGCGATCGAGCGGTGTGACCCGGCCACGCCGTAGTCGCCGGCCGCCTCCCGCCAGCCCGGCGGGCGCACGTCGAACTGCTTGCCGAGCAGGGCGGCGAAGATGCGAGCCTTCTGCCGGCCGAAGCCGGGCAGCTGGGCGATCCGGTCGACCAGCTCCTCGCCGGTGCTCGCGGCCGTCCACACCGAACTCGGGTCGGCGTCGAAGCGGTCGACCAGCACCCGGGCCAGCGCCTGCACGCGTTTGGCCATGGCCGCGGGAAATCGGTGCAGGGCCGGCGGCTGCCGGAACACCTGCTCGAGGGCGTCGCTGTCGTAGTCGGCGATGGTGCGGGCGTCGAACGGCCCGGTCAGCCGCTCGCGCAGCACGTCGGGCGAGGTGAACGCCTTCTCCATCGGGATCTGCTGGTCGAGCAGCATGCCGATCAGCAGGGCCAGCGGATCACGGGTCAGCAGTTCGTTGGCCGCGTCGGTCGTCGCGAGGAACATCGGCTGATTGTGGCCTACCAGTTGAAGGCTCTGACACCGGCCAGCGTGCCCACGAAGACGGCATCGTCGTAGAGCGCCGGCGTCGCGAACCGGTTGACCGCCCCGACCGGCAGCGTGGCCAGGTTGGCCCCGGTGGACGGGTTGAGCAGGTGCAGGTTGCCCGCGCCGGTGTCCAGGACCCAGAGCCGGCCCCCGCCGACCACCGGCGACCCGTTGATGTTGGACGCGGCCTGCCACAACGGGGTCATCGTGCCGTCGCCGTTGATCCGGATCGCGCGCACGCCGTTCGTGCACGGCACGTAGACGACGTTGCTGACCACGGCCGTCCCGCCGAAGGAGTGGCAGTTCAGATCGGTGCGCAGCGAGACCTGGCCGCCGATGCCCCCGAGCGTGCTGCGGTTGAGCACATAGACCGTGCCCGACTTGCCGGCGATGAACACCCGCGAACCGACGATCGCCGGGCCCTGGCTGCCGAGGTCGAGATCGTTGAGGTTGTCGCTGCGCCAGGTGCTGGGCGAGAACGAGTTGACGATCTTCTGGCCCGAGAGCTTGAGCACCGAGTCGCTGAAATCGTACGGGCCGTTGTTGCCGGTCTCGCCGTTGCCGACCGACACCAGCAGGCCACCGCTCGGGTTCTCCGACGGTCCGGGCGGCGTCCAGATCCCGGCCTCGCGGGTGGTGGGCACGGTGAAGTGCCACAGCGTCGCAGTGCTCGGGTGGTCAAGATCGAGGCCCACGACGCTGCCCTTGTAACTGCTGCAGTCGCCGGCCAGGCCGCCGTAGGGGACGTACACGCGCCGGGCCGAGACCAGCAGGGCGCCGCGTTCCTGCATCGCCGCCGGGGTGATGCCGGCGACCCCGGGCACGTCGACGTTGCGGGACCAGCGCACGGCTCCGTTGACCGGATTGAGCCCGACCGCCACGTGCCGGATCGGGCCGGCCAGTTCGGTCACTACGACCACGGTGTGCGTCGCCGGGTCGTAGGCCGGCGTGCCGGTGATGCCGAGCGGGTTGATGTTCCCGCAGGGCAGGCTCGACTGCGGGACCGGTGCGCCGAGGTTGCGACGCCAGACGACCTTGTTGCCGGACAGGCGGTAGACGCTGTTGTTCTCGGTGGCGACGAGCTTGATGCCGCCTTCGACTGTGATCGGCGAGGCGTAGACGGCGCCGTCGAGCGGGATCGACCACACCTGCTTCGGGGTGGTCGTCACCGTCTTGAGGGTGGGCGCGTAGCCGGTGCGTTGCTTGTTGCCGTGGTAGGTGTCCCAGTCGGCCGGCGCAGCCGCCTTGGCCGCGGCGCTGGTGGCCGCGGTCGCGGTCGCGTTCGGCCCGGCTGGGCGGGCGGACGCACCTCCGCCCCAGGGGGCGAGGATGGCCACCGTGGTGAGCACAGTGATGGCAACGGTGAGCGGCCGAGGCTTGCGGCCCAGCGAGAACGTCATGGGCCGAGTCTGCATCAATTGTGTCGTTTCGGTAAGGGCGTCATGACACAGGGTCGGACCGGCTCCGTTTCGGTAGTCGTCGCGGCCGCGATCGTGCGGGCCGGGCAGGTGCTGGGCGCCTGTCGCAGCGCACCGCCGGAATTGTCCGGCTGGTGGGAGTTCCCGGGCGGCAAGGTCGAGGCGGCCGAGTCCGACGGCGTCGCGCTGATCCGGGAATGCCGGGAGGAGCTGGGCGTCGACATCGCGGTCGGCGAGCTGCTCGGTACGGCGCCGCTCTCGCGCGGCCGGGAATTGCGGGTATACCGGGCCGAGCTGGTGTCCGGCGTGCCGCAGGCGTTGCAGGACCATGGTGAGCTGCGGTGGCTGGGGCCCGGCGAACTGGACTCGGTGCCCTGGCTGCCCGCGGACCGGCCACTGCTCGCGGCGGTCGCGGCCGTGCTCGCCCGGCTGATCAGTCGTCGCGCATCGGGGTGCGCACGTCGCGCTCCCCCGCCACCTCGACGGCCCGGTCGTAGCCGGCGTCCACGTGCCGGATCACGCCCATGCCCGGGTCGTTGGTCAGGACGCGCGCCAGCTTCTGCGCCGCGAGGTCGGTGCCGTCGGCCACGCTGACCTGGCCGGCGTGGATGGAGCGGCCGATGCCCACGCCGCCGCCGTGGTGGATCGACACCCACGTCGCCCCGCTGGCCACGTTGACCATCGCGTTGAGCAGCGGCCAGTCGGCGATCGCGTCCGAGCCGTCGGCCATGGCCTCGGTCTCGCGGTACGGCGACGCGACCGATCCGCAGTCGAGGTGGTCGCGGCCGATGACGATGGGCGCGCTGATCTCGCCGGCGGCGACGAGCTCGTTGAAGGCCAGGCCGGCCTTGTCGCGCTCGCCGTAACCGAGCCAGCAGATGCGCGCGGGCAGCCCCTGGAAGTGCACGCGGTCCTGGGCCAGCCTGATCCAGCGGGCCAGCGACTCGTTCTCGGGGAACAGCTCGAGCACGGCCCGGTCGGTGCGGGCGATGTCCTGCGGATCGCCGGACAGCGCGGCCCAGCGGAACGGGCCCTTGCCCTCGCAGAACAGCGGCCGGATGTAGGCCGGGACGAAGCCCGGGAACGCGAACGCCCGCGAGTACCCGGCCAGCTGGGCCTCGCCGCGGATCGAGTTGCCGTAGTCGAAGACCTCGGCCCCCTTGTCCTTGAAACCGACCATGGCCTCGACGTGGCGGGCCATCGACGCCCGGGCCCGGCCGGTGAACTCGTCGGGCTTGCGGGCGGCGTAGTCGCGCCAGTCGTCGAACTCGACGCCGATCGGCAGGTAGCTCAGCGGGTCGTGGGCCGAGGTCTGGTCGGTGACGATGTCGACGGGCGCGTCGTTGGCCAGGAACTGCGGCACGAGCGAGCCGGCGTTGCCGAGCAGCCCGATGGACAGCGCTTTGCGGGCGTCGCGGGCTTCGACCGCGAGCTGCAACGCTTCCGCCACTGACGCGGCCTCGACGTCGAGGTAGCGGTGCTCGATGCGGCGCTTGATGCGCGACGGGTCGACGTCGATGCAGATGGCCACGCCGCCGTTCATCGTCACCGCCAGCGGCTGCGCGCCGCCCATGCCGCCCAGGCCGGCCGTGAGCGTGATCGTGCCGGCCAGCGTGCCCCCGAACTTCTTGGCCGCGACCGCCGCGAACGTCTCGTAGGTGCCCTGCAGGATGCCCTGCGTCCCGATGTAGATCCACGAGCCCGCGGTCATCTGGCCGTACATGGTCAGGCCGAGGTGTTCGAGGCGGCGGAACTCCTCCCAGTTGGCCCAGTCGGGGACGAGGTTGGAGTTGGCGATGAGCACCCGGGGCGCCCACTCGTGGGTCTGCAGCACGCCGACCGGGCGCCCGCTCTGCACCAGCAGCGTCTCGTCGAGCTTGAGGTCGGTCAGGGTGCGCACGATGGCGTGGTAGCTGGGCCAGTCGCGGGCGGCCTTGCCGGTGCCGCCGTAGACGACGAGGTCCTCGGGGTGCTCGGCCACCTCCGGGTCGAGGTTGTTCTGCAGCATCCGCAGCGGGGCCTCGGTCTGCCAGCCGCGGGCGGTGATCGTGGTGCCGCGGGGCGCGCGGACAGTGGGGGCGCTCGTCATTGTCCGATTGTGCCGCGGGATGCAACCGTGCGGTGCCCGAGCTCCGTTGTAGGGGCGTGATGACGACATCAGCGACGGAGGGAATGCGGTGATCGGAGCACGGGACGAGGAGTTCCAGCAGTACGTGCGCCGGCGCCGCGGCCCCTTGCTGCGGACGGCGACCCTGCTGACATCGGGGGACACCCACCTCGCGGAGGATCTGGTGCAGGTCGCATTGACGCGGCTGTACCTGGCCTGGCCGCGAGCCCGCGGGCTCGACACCGATGCGTATGCGCGCCGCATCGTGGTCAACGCCCTGGTGGACGAGAAGCGCCGGCCGTTCAGCCGGCGCGAACGGCTCCGCGATCGCGTGCCCGACCAAACCGTCACCGATCGCCATCACCGCATCGACGCCGATCCGGCCCTGCTGGATGCGCTGGCGGCCCTGCCGCCGGGGATGCGGGCGGCCGTGGTGCTGCGACACGTCGAGGGTTATTCGGTGGATGAGACCGCCGACGCCCTCGGCTGCAGCATCGGGACCGTCAAGAGCCAGACCGCTCGCGGCCTGGACAAGCTGCGCGACCTCCTCGTCGATCGCGTCGACCACCGATGACACCACCAGGGAGCAATTGATGAACGACATCGAAGACCGCCTGTCCGCACTGTCGGGGGCCGCGCCATCCGGCCCGCCCACCGACGCGACCGTCACCGCTGACCTCGCCCGCGGCCGCAGCGCCCGGCGCCGCCGCCGAGTCGGTCGGACGGCTCCAGCAGCCGTCGCGGCCCTCGCCGTGGCCGGAGCCCTTACCTGGGGTTTGGCCGGCACCGGCACGTCCCGCCCACCGGCGAAGCAGCACTCGGTGGTTGCGGGACAGATCCAGCTCGTCGCGTACACCGGGCCGCAACCCGACGGGTTCACCCTGGCCCGGGTGCCCGCGGGCTTCCACATCGCGCTGTCCGACGCCGGACGCGTCGTGCTCGCGAAGGCCGGCGACAACACGTCCGGGGAGAACTACGCCGGCAAGCTGGTCATCTCGGTGCTCTCGCAGGACGCGAAGGCGTTTGGCACCCCGACCACGGTCGGCGGCCAGCAAGCGTTCCTGCGGTCGAGTGACGGCGCGCGGTTCCTGACCTGGCGGCAGGAAAGCTACTGGCTCGAGATCCAGTCGTGGTCGGGCATCGGTTTGACCGACGGCCAGCTCGTCAGTCTGGCCGAGGGCGTCACGGTGGTGGGTCACCCGGTCGTCCCGAGAGGCTGAGCTACCCACGGCGCCCCGCTCCGATCCGATCCGGAGCGGGGCGCCGTCGGGTTGTCGCTGCTCTAGGAGAGGGGCCGGGGCAGCACCGAGTCGGCGGCGATCACGGCCGCGCCGGAGCGGACGAACTCGACCGCGGCCTCGATCTCGGGGGCGAGGTGGCGGTCCGGCCCGGGGCCGGCGACGCGTTCGCGCAGCGCGGCCACCACGGCCCCGGTGGCCGGCCCGGGTTCGAGTGGCGCGCGCAGGTCGAGGGCGCGGGCGGCCGTCAGCACCTCGATGGCCAGCACGCGGGTGAGCGCGTCGACCGAGCGGCGCAGCTTGCGGGCCGCCGACCAGCCCATCGAGACGTGGTCCTCCTGCATGGCCGAGGACGGGATCGAGTCGACGCTCGCCGGCACGGCCAGCCGCTTCAGCTCCGAGACCAACGCGGCCTGCGTGTACTGCGCGATCATGTGCCCGGAGTCCACGCCCGGGTCGTCGGCCAGGAACGGCGGCAGGCCGCGCGAGCGGGCCACGTCGAGCATCCGGTCGGTGCGGCGTTCGCTGATCGAGGCCACGTCAGCCGCCGGGATGGCCAGGAAGTCCAGCACGTACGCGATGGGCGCGCCGTGGAAGTTGCCGTTCGACTCCACCCGCCCGTCGACGACCACGGGGTTGTCGACGGCCGAGGCCAGCTCGCGCGCCGCCACCGAGCGGGCGTGGGCGAGCGTGTCGCGGGCCGCGCCGTTGACCTGCGGGGCGCAGCGCATCGAGTAGGCGTCCTGGACGTACACGCAGTCCGGTCCGGCGTGCGAGGCGATGATCGGCGAGCCGTCCAGCAAGGCGCGAAGGTTCGCGGCCGAGACGGCCTGACCGAGTTGGGGCCGCAGCGCCTGCAGATCCGCTGCGAACACCCGCGCCGTGCCGAGCAGGGCCTCGATGCTCATCGCGGCGCTGATGTCGGCGGTGCGCAGCAGTAGGTCGAGGTCGTGGGCGGCCAGCAGCAGCTGGCCCAGCATCCCGTCGGTGCCGTTGATGAGGGCCAGGCCCTCCTTCTCGGCCAGTGCGACCGGCGTGATGCCGTGGGCCCGGAGCACGTCGTCGGCCGGGCCGAGCGTGCCGTCGGGCGCGCGCACCGTGCCCTCCCCGATCAGGGCGAGGGCGACGTGGGCCAGCGGGGCGAGATCGCCCGAGCAGCCCAGCGAGCCGAACTCGTGCACGACGGGGGTGATGCCGGCGTCGAGCAGGGCCGCCAGCGCGGCTGCGGTGGCCGGCCGGACGCCGGTGTGGCCGGTGGCCAGGGTCGAGAGCCGCAGCAGCATCATGGCCCGGACGACCTCGCGCTCGACCTCGTCGCCCGAGCCGGCCGCGTGCGATCGGATCAGCGAGCGTTGCAGCAGGGCGCGCTGCTCGACCGGGATGTGCCGGGTGGCCAGGGCGCCGAAGCCGGTCGAGATGCCGTAGTGCGGCTCGCTGTCGTCGGCCAGCTCGTCGACGATCTTGCGGGACGCGGCGATGGCCACGCGGGCGTCGTCGGCCAGCGTCACCCCCGCGCCGTCCCGCGCGACGGCGACGACCTCAGCTTCGGTGAGCGGGCCGACACCGACAGAGACTGACTGCATCCGCCCACTATCGCTTATCCCGGTAGTAGAGGTGACCACCACGCGATGAGCGCTCGCGCGAAGAGCTCCGCCGCCGGAAGGTCCCGGCGGATAAGTTAGGAGAATGCGCGCTGTGGTGGTCACCGAGCCTGGAGAACCGGAAGTCCTGGAGGTGCAGGAGGTTCCCGATCCGGCGCCCAAGGCGGGCGAGGTGCTGGTGCGAGTGGCCGCGGCCGGCATCAACCGGGCCGACCTGCTGCAGCGGCAGGGCAACTACCCGCCGCCGCCCGGTGCCCCGCCGTACCTGGGCATGGAGTGCTCGGGCACCATCGCCGAGGTCGGCGAGAGCGTCGCCGGCTGGGAGGTCGGCGACCAGGTCTGCGCGCTGCTGTCCGGCGGCGGGTACGCCGAACTCGTTGCGGTCCCGGTCGGGCAGCTCATGCCCGTCCCGGCCGGCGTCTCGCTCGTCGACGCCGCCGCCCTGCCCGAGACGACCTGCACGGTCTGGTCGATGGTGTTCGGGGCCGGCCGGCTGGAGCCCGGCGAGCGGCTGCTCGTGCACGGCGGGACCAGCGGCATCGGCACGATGGCCATCCAACTGGCCCACGGCCGCGGCGCCCGCGTGTTCGCGACGGCCGGCACGCCCCGCAAGGTCGCGTTCTGCCGTGAGCTCGGGGCCGAGGTTGCGATCAACTACCGCGACGAGGTGTTCGACGAGCGGGTGCTGGCCGAGACCGGCGGCGAGGGCGTCGACGTCGTCCTCGACAACATGGGCGCCAGTTACCTGGGCCGCAACATGAAGTCGCTGGCCATCGACGGCCGGCTGGTCGTGCTCGGCCTGCAGGGCGGCCGCAAAGGCGAGTTCGACCTGGGCGTGCTGCTGGCCAAGCGGGCCACGGTGCTCGCCGCCGGATTGCGCGGCCGCCCGATGGTCGAGAAGGCCGAGATCGTGGCCGAGACCGTGCACGCCGTGTGGCCGTTGATCGAGTCCGGGGCGGTGCGGCCGATCATCGACCGCATCCTGACCATCGACGACGCGGCCGAGGCGCACCGGCTGGTCGAATCCAGCGAGCACATCGGCAAGGTGCTGCTGCGCGTGCCGTAGCTCAGCTGGTCAGGGACGAGAGCGCGTCCAGCAGCTGCTCGATCTCGCCGGCCGTGGTGTGCGGCATGAGCCCGGCATAGGCGGCGCCGCCGGTCTCGTCCACGCCGATGGCCGACATCAGCTGGCCCATGCCCGACGGCCCGGTCCAGACCGAGACGCCGCGCCGCTGCAGCAGGTCGCCCACCTCGTCGGGCGAGTGCCGGGCCACGGTGAACGCGATCGCGGGCAGGCGGGCCGTGGCCGTGCCCAGGACGGTGACGCCGCGCATGTACCGCAGCCCGGTGTCGAGGCGCTCGTACAGCAGCCGCTCGTAGTTGCCGGCCGCAGTCAGCGACGCGACCAGCCGCTGGCGCCGCGTGCCGGTGGCCCGCTCGTCCAGGCCGGCGAGGTGGTCGACCGCGGCGGTGAAGCCGTCGAGCAGTTCGATCGGCAGCGGGCCGAGCTCGAAGCGCTGCGGCACCGGCAGCCGGACGTCGCCCTCGATCTCGAGCAGCAGCCCGGGCCGGGCCACGACCGCGGCCACGGTCGGGCCGCCGAACGTGGCCGCGGAGAAGGCGATGAGATCGGCGCCGAGCGTGTTCATGTCCAACGGCAGGTGCGGCAGCGCGGCGCCGGCGTCGACGACGACCAGCGCGCCGTGCCGGTGGGCCAGCTCGGCGATCGACCGCAGATCCGGAACTGCCCCGGTGGCCGGATTGCCCAACGGGACGGTGACGATGCGGGTGCGGCGGTTGATCAGGTGCTCGTACTGCCAGGCCGGCAGCTCACCGGTCTCGAGGTCGGCCTCGGCCCAGCGCACGACCACGCCGTGGCCCGGGCGACGGCCAGCCACGGGCGCAGGGTCACGTCGGCGTCCAGGCGGGACAGCACGATCTCGTCGCCGAGCTGCCAGTCGCGGGCCAGCAGTTCGGCGAAGCGCGGCATCAGGTTGGCCAGGCTGTCGCCGAGGACCACGGAGTCGGCGGTGCCGCCGACCAGGTCGGCCGCGGCCCGGCGGGTCTGCAGGGCCGAGGTCGCGGTGCGCTGCGAGCTGATCGAGCGGGAGCCGGGCTGGGCCGGGGTCGAGCGGAGCGTGGCGATGATGGCCCGGATGACGGACTCGGGTTGCAAGGTGCTGAAACACCCGTCGAGATGGGCGGTTCCCGCGCCGACGGTCGGGTACAGCCCGCGTACCCGCGCGACGTCGAAGCTCATCACCTGCATGGAGTTCTACTTCCCTGTTACCGCCGGTCGACCGTGGGCCAGACTAGTCGGATGAGCGACTATTCCGGACCCCCTGCAGAGCATCCGACCGACGCCGAAGCACCGGCTGTGGCTGACGTGGTGGAGCCGACGGAGCCGGGTTTGGGCACGGACGACAACGACGACATTACGGGCATGGTCGAGCAGCCGGCCAAGGTGATGCGAATCGGCACGATGATCAAGCAATTACTGGAGGAAGTCCGGGCGGCGCCGCTCGACGAAGCGGGCCGGCATCGGCTGCGCGAGATCCACGAATCGTCCATCCGTGAGCTCGAACAAGGGCTCTCGCCCGACCTGCGCGACGAGCTCGAACGACTCACGTTGCCGTTCGGTACCGGGGTGCCGTCCGAGGCCGAGTTGCGCATCGCCCAGGCCCAGCTCGTCGGCTGGCTCGAAGGGCTCTTCCACGGCATCCAGACGGCGTTGTTCGCGCAGCAGATGGCCGCGCGGGCCCAGCTCGAGCAGATGCGCGGGCGGGCGCTGCCGGGAGCGCCCGGTGAGCAGATCATTGTCGGGCCGGGCGGGCAGCTGCTCAGTCCCGGCGCCCAGTTCGGCCGACGTCCGGCCGAGGGCGAAGAAGGCCACGGCACCGGCCAGTACCTCTAATGTCGCACTAGCGGCCGGCGGCGCCGTCGATCAGCTCGCGCAGGATGTCGGCGTGCCCCGCATGCCGGCCGGTCTCCTCGATGAGGTGGACGAGCGTCCAGCGCAGGCTGCGCAGCGGCGGCCCGAACGGCGCGATCACGCCGAGCTCGTCCAGAACGGGATGGGCGGCCACGATCTCGGCCGTCCGCGCCCCGACGCGGCGGTAGAGCGAGAGCACCGAGCCGACGGTGTCGGCGCTCAGGTCCTCGTCGTCGGGGATGACATCCTCGGGGTCGCCGGCGAACACGCAGTGCAGCCAGAACGCCTCGACGCCGGCCACGTGCTTGACCAGCCACAGCAGGCTGGTGCCCGACGGCACCAGTGGCCGGCGCGCGTCGTCCTCGCCCAGCCCGACCAGCTTCGCGGCCAAGCCGTCCCGGAGGTAGTTCAGGAACGTCAGCGCCGTCTCGGCCTCGCCCGCCGTCACGACGGGAGTGGGACGGTCGGCCACCACGGGCCCGCGGAGATCGATGAGTTCGCCGACCGGGCGGTAACCCAGCCGCTCGTACATCCGCTGCGTTTCCGGCCCCTCGCACTGCAGGTAGGGCGTGAGGCCGCGCTCGAGGGCGATGGCCGACAGCGCCGCGGCGACGGCGGCCGCCAGCCCGCGCCGTCGATGCGGGGCCGCCGTTGCGACCGCGTAGATCTCGGCCAAGCCGCCTCCGCGGTGAGCCCAGCACGCCGGCCGACACGACTGCGCCGTCGGCCGACGTGGCGGCGACGACGGCGCCGCCGCTGTCGAGCGTCCGGCGCAGCCGAGTCACGTCCGCGGCGCTGACCCCGGGTTCCCCGTACGCCGCGTTCTGCATGGCGGCGACGGCCCGCAGTTGCTCGTCGCTGTCGGGTTGGCCGAGCGTCCCTTCGGCCGGCGTCGCGGGCTGTAGTGCGTCAGGAGACGGCAGGGCCAGTAGCGGCAGCCGGTTGTCGACGGTGAAGCCGGCCGCGGCCAGGGCCGTCTCGACGCCGGGAGCGGGGGCGACGAACTCCAGGCGGGGCCCTCGGTCGTGCTCGGCGAAATACGCGAGCAGCGCGTCGATCTCGGCCGCGGTCGGGCGGGCGTCGTCGTCCGGGACGGCGAAGTTGCGGAACGCCCCGGTGGCGTCGGGGTCGATGGTGACGAGAAAGGGACCCACCCGCTCAGCCTCGGCGGCGATCGCGGCCCGCAACGCGCCCTGGATCGCGCGCAGTTCAGTCGATGATGTCATCGGCGCGAAAGGCTAGGGCCGCCACCGCACGGCGGCGACCGATTTACCGGACCGAGGTCACGAACCTCGCGCCGAGCAGCCGGTCGATCAGTCCGGCGACCGCGTCCTCGTCGTTGCTGCCCAGCACCTCGTCGGCAGCGGCGAGGGCGGCCGGGTGGGCGTTGGCCACGGCGTAGGCGGCGCCGGCCCATTCCAGCATCGGTACGTCGTTGGGCATGTCGCCGATCGCGGCGACCTCGGCCGGCGTGATGCCGTGCGACGCGGCCAGCTCGGCCAGGCCGGTGGCCTTGGTGACCCCCGCGGCGGCGATCTCGAGCAGCCCGAACGTGGACGAGTGGGTGACGGTGGCCCGCCCGGCCAGCAGCACGTCGGCCGAGGCCATGAACTCGTCCGCGTCGGCGCCGCGGTCCTTGGCCAGCAGCTTGACCCCGGGCCGGCTGATGATGCTGGCCAGGTCGGCCACGGTCGGCGGCGCGATCGGCTGGCCGCGGCGGTCGGTGACGGGATTGATGGCCCAGTCGTGCACGTAGCCCGGTTCGGCGCCGAAGCTGTGGCCGTACTCGACCGCGAACTGCACGTCCGGGAACGCGGCCCGCAGCTCGCCGGTCAGGGTGGCCAGCTCGGTTGGCGACAGGGCGCGCGAGGAAATGATCTCCTCGGCGGCCAGGTCGTAGAGCACCGCGCCGTTCGCGCCGACGGCGACGCCCAGGTGCCCGGTGGCCTCGGCGATCTCGTCCAGCCAGCGCGGCGGTCGACCGGTGACGAAGGCGACCAGCAGGCCGGCGTCGAAGGCAGCGTGCAGCGCGGCCCGGTTGCGGGCGGAGACTGTGCCGTCGCTGCGCAGCAGGGTGCCGTCGAGATCACTCGCCAGCATGCGGATGCTCACGAAGTGGTGAGCACCTCACGGCCGCCGAGCCACGGCCGCAGCGCCGCGGGTACGTAGACCGAGCCGTCCGGCTGCTGGTGGTGGTCGAGCAGGCAGGCGATGGTGCGGGCGACGGCCACGAGCGTCCCGTTGAGCGTGGCCACGGGTCCGACGCCGCCCTTGCCGCGGGCCCGGATGTTCAGCCGCCGGGACTGGAACGTCGTGCAGTTCGACGCCGACGTCAGCTCGCGGTAGGCCGCCTGGGACGGGAACCACGCCTCGATGTCGAACTTGCGCACTGCGGACGAGCCGAGGTCGCCGGCGGCGACGTCGATGACGCGGTAGGCCAGTTCGAGCTTGTCCATGAACTCGCGCTCCCAGGCCAGCAGGCGGCGGTGCTCGTCGGCGGCGTCCTCGACCGCGACGTAGGAGAACATCTCGACCTTGTCGAACCAGTGCACCCGGATGATGCCGCGGGTGTCCTTGCCGTACGAGCCCGCCTCGCGGCGGAAGCAGGACGAGAAGCCGGCGTAGCGCAGCGGCAGGTCGGCCGCGTCCAGGATCTCGTTGGAGTGATAGCCGGCCAACGCCACCTCGGACGTGCCGACCAGGTACAGGTCGTCCTCGGCCAGCCGGTAGACCTCGGCCGAGTGGGCACCGAGGAAGCCGGTGCCCTCCATGATCTCGGGCTTGACCAGGGCCGGTGCGATCACGGGAACGAAGCCGGCCTCGGTGGCCTGGGCCATGGCTAGGTTGACCAGGGCGAGTTCGAGTTGGGCGCCGATGCCGGTGAGGAAATAGAAGCGCGCGCCGCTGACCTTGGCTCCGCGTTCGGTGTCGATGGCCCCGAGCGCTGCGCCGATCTCGGTGTGGTCCTTGGGGGCGGCGACGTCGCGCGGGGTGCCGACGGTCTCGAGCAGGACGAAGTCGTCCTCGCCGCCGGGCGGGACGCCGTCCTCGACCAGGTTGGGCACGGCCAGGTGCGCCGCTCGTAGCGCGGCGTCGGCCGCGGCCTGGTCGGCCTCGGCCGCCTTGACCTCGTCGGCCAGGTGCTTGGCCCGGGCCAGGACGGCCGGGCGTTCCTCGGCGCTGGCCTGGGCCACGGACCGGCTGAGCGTCTTCTGCTCGCCGCGCAGGGTGTCGGCCCGGGCCACGGCGGCCCGGCGGGCGTCGTCGGCGGCCAGCAGTTCGTCGACGAGGGACTCGTCGGCGCCGCGGACACGCTGGGAGGCGCGGGCCCGGTCGGGATCGTCGCGCAACTGCCGGAGGTCGATCACCTGCCCAGGTTACTGAGCGGCCGCGCGGTGGTTGTCCACAGGCGCGCTGTCGTCCGCGCGGCGGTGGTGCCGAAGCACCTACGCTCGGCGGCGCCGCGATGTCGATTTGGGGGAGGCGAGCGTTATGGCCGGATACGAGGTGACGCCGGTGGAACTGCAGTGGACGGCGGTGGTGCTTCGTCAGATCGGGACGGATGCCCGCGCCGACCTCGCCCGGCTCGACCTCGACGCGGATGCCCTGATCGACGGCGGGTGGCAGGGGCCGGCGGCGCAGGCGTTCGGGCGGGGGTGGGCGCTCTGGCGCACCGGGGCGGCTGAGGTGCTGGGCGCGCTGGACGCCATGGCCGGACTGCTCGGCGGCTCGGGCGTCGACTACGACGTCGCCGAGACGACGTGCGCGGGCGAGATGTCCCAGGCGCTGCGGTAGCCGGCCATGTCATCGAGGTTTGTCGTCGAGCTCGACCTCCTGCGGGAGATGGTCGATCGGATGGCCGCGTTCGAGAGCGGGCTCGAGCAGCGGGTGGCTGACGTCGACGCGCGGATCGTCCGGCTGCATCAGACCTGGTCGGGCGCTGCGGCGGCCGAGCAGGCTCAGGCCCACCGGGAGTGGTTGGCCGGGGCCGGGCAGATGCGCGACGCCATCGCGGCGTTGCGGGCGATCGGGGCGACGGCCCACGGGAACTACTCCTCCGCGGTCGCGGCCAACCGGCAGATGTGGGGGTGAGCGATGGGTCCGCGGCTCGCGGTTGATCCGGTGTCGTACGAGGCGGCCAGCTTCGCCTTCGGCGCCGAGATCGCCGGAGATGTGCAGCGGGCGGCGTTGGGGTTGCTCGACGGGTTGGCCGGCTCGTACGCGATGGCCGGCGCCGATCCCGCGGGCGACGCGTGGGCGGCGGCCTACGACCCGGCCGCGCGGCTCACGGTCGGGGTGGCGCAGGACGTCATCAACGGCTGCTACCGGCTCGCGGCCCTGCTGCAGCAGACCGGCTTCAACTACATCCGGGCTGACTCGTCGTCCACCCCGGGTGGGGTGGAGCTGCCTGCCCGACGACACCGCGTATGCCAGCTGTTCCGTGCGGCTGAGCGCGCCGGAGTCCGCGCGCGGAGGGTCGGTGCCGACGCCGGCGGGGTGGTGGCTGATCGAGCACAGTGTTGGTTACGTGTGGCCGGGTGGGCACCAGGGTCGGTTGCGGGATGCCGCGTCGGCGTGGTCGGCCGCGGCCGTCTCGGTCGGTGAGGCGACGCTGCACGTGCAAGGTGCGCTGAGTTGTATTGCAACGCAGGTGTCACCCGAGGTCGACGACGCGATGACGGCCTGTCAGGCGATGGACGGGCACTTGTGGGACCTGGTCGCGGCGTTCCAGGCGATGGGCCGCACGTGCTCTGACTTCGCGGACTACATCGATCATGCCCACTCCGCGATCGAGCACGAGATCGCGAGCTTCGTGAAATGGTCGGCGGCCATCCAGACTGGCGGGGCGCTGTTCGCGGTCGCGTCGGCCGGCATCAGCGAGCTCGGTGCCCAGGGCGCGCAGGCCGGTCGGCTCGCGGCGACGGCGGCGAAGGTCGGCAACATCATTGCCCACCTCACCGAACTGGCCCAGGGCCTGGCCGAGTCGATGTCCGCCGCATCGGCCCGAGCCGCGGAGATCAGCCGCAACCTCCGCGGCCTCCTCGGCACCCGGATCAGCGTCGCCACCACCGAAGCCGCCCGAGCCCTCCCCGCCGCCACCAAAACCGCCGAAGCTATTGCTGATGAACACCTTGCGGTGATTGCAGCAACGCGCGGGCCAACGTTCGTACGGATTGGAGGACCGAGAGAATTCGACCCCAACACACTGAGAGGCATGACGATGGAGGACGTTCGAGCCAGCGTGCCGGCGAACTGGGATCAGGCTTCCGTCACGGAGCGGTGGCGGCGAGATCTTTCTGGATCCGGTAAACCGTCGGCAAGACGGATACGAATCATGCCCGGATATGCCACGCACGGATCGAGGCCCGGACGCATCAACGCGCGGACCATATGTGGTTGTCTCCCAGAATGGCGCCGACATGAAGATTCCGCTCTTCGGCAACCCGACACTGTCATGACGCAGAACCGTCGATTGGCTGGTCCAAGAGGCTCGAGGACCTCGCTGGATGCATCGGCAGACGTCGGCTTCTACGAGTTCATTTGGATTGCATGCGGTCCGAAACCCGAGACATGCACGGACCGCGAGACTGCCGTCGCTGATCGCCGCGGAGGCGCTAGAGTCGCCTCGTTAGCGAACGGCGCGTGGGCAGGCTCGTCTGGCTGATTTGGCCGCAGTCGAGGAAGTCGATGGATGTCGCCAGATCGGCGACTGGCGAGCAAATTGGACGACCCAGGCGACGGTCCGTATCTGGTCACGCCCAGGTAGCTTCGGGCCCGATTCGCATGATCAACGCGCAATGAGCGGGGCTGTCCGGCGACTCGAGTGCGTGTTGATCAGGGGCGGGCGGTCGCGGCGTCGGCCGGTTCGTGGAAGCGGTGGCAGGCGACCTGGACCTGGGTCCCGGCCACCGGCAGCAGGCGGGGCACGGCCCGCTCCACGAACTCGATCCGGACCTCGCGCCCGGTACTGGCCATGGCCCGCACGCCCTGCCACAGCGGCTCGTTCGGGTTGGCAGCTCGCTCGTCCTCGAGCAGCGCCAGCACCTCCTCGGCCGTCCCGTCGGCCGGCCGCAGCACTCCGACTCCCGGCGCGTGCTCCGGCGCATCGAACCGCTCGGCGTCACCGACCAGCCTGGACTCGGCCGCGAACTGCTCCGGACTGCACCTTCGTCCACCGCTGCTCCAGCACCATCCGCACGTCGCGCAGTTCCCAGCCGGCGTTGGGCACGGCCACCGGGCACCGCGGGTGGAACGGGCAGCCGGGCGGCGGGTTGGACGCGTCCGGCACCTCGCCCCGCGGCAGGTCGCGGGCCACCCCGTGCGACGGGTCCGGGTCGGGCACCGCACTGAGCAGCGCCTTGGTGTACGGGTGCCGCGGGTTGTCGAAGATCTCGGCCACCGGCCCGGTCTCGACGATCTTGCCCAGGTACATGATCGCGATCCGGTCGCAGAAGAACCGGGCGCTGGCCAGGTCGTGGGTGATGTAGACGTAGGTGAGCCCGAGGTCCTGTTTCAGCTCGGTCAAGCAGGCCGAGGATCTTGGCCCGCACGCTCATGTCCAGCATCGAGATCGGCTCGTCGGCAACCAGCAGCTCCGGCCCGAGCGCGATGGCCCGGGCGATCACGGCGCGCTGCTTCTGCCCGCCGGACAGCTCGCCCGGATACTTGCCGGAGAACCGCGACGCCGGCGCCAGACCCGACCCGCTCCAGGGCCGCGGCCACGGCCGGTTCGCGCTCGGCGCCCGGATGCAGCCCGTGGATGCGCAGCGCGTCCGAGATGGCCCGCCCCACCGTCATCGACGGATTCAGCGACGCGTGCGGGTCCTGGAACACCATCTGCAGCTTGCGCCGCAGCGGCCGCAGCTTCGGCTCGGACAGCCCGACGATCTCCTGGCCGCGGTAGGTGATGCTCCCGCCGGTCGGCCGCACCAACCCGAGCAGCGCCCGCCCGAGCGTCGACTTGCCCGACCCCGACTCGCCGACCAGCCCGAGCACCTCGCCCTCGGCGAGTTCGATGTCGACACCGTCGACGGCCCGCACCACGCCGGACGAACTGCCCAGCAACCGGGCCACCGCATTGGTGCGCAGGGCGTAGTCGACGTGCAGGTTGTCGATCTTGACCAGTGGCTCAGGCTTCGTCGGCAACGGACACCTCCTCGCGCTCAAGGGGGCGCCGTTCGGACTCGGTCAGACTCCGACGCGAGCAACCAGCACTCGGCCTCCTGCGCCCCCTCGACGATCAGCGGCGGGAACTTGTCGACGCAGACCTGCATCGCGTGTTCGCAGCGCGGATGGAACCGGCAGCCCGACGGCGGTCGCACCAGGTCGGGCGGCGCCCCGGGAATGGAGTGCAACTCCTGCGTCTTCAGCGAGATCGTCGAACGCAGCAGGTCCTGCGTGTAGGGATGCCGCGGGTTGGCGAAGATCTCGCGCACCGGGCCCTGCTCCACGATCCGCCCGGCGTACATGACCGCGACCCGGTCGCAGGCCTCGGCCACGATGCCGAGGTTGTGGGTGATGAGCAGGATGGCCGGCGCGTAGGTCTGCCGGATGTCGGCCAGGATGCCCAGGATCTGGGCCTCGACCAGCACGTCCAGCGCC
The DNA here is from genome assembly GCA_963713245.1 of uncultured Actinomycetota bacterium. GTDB lineage: Bacteria > Actinomycetota > Actinomycetes > Mycobacteriales > Jatrophihabitantaceae > CAVQKZ01. The sequence goes on along the minus strand of CAVQKZ010000001.1, from coordinate 1,031,166 downwards.
GTGGTCGGCTCGTCGGCGATGATGAACTTCGGCCGCAGGGCCAGGGCGAGCGCGATCATGATGCGCTGCCGCATCCCGCCGGAGAACTCGTGCGGGTAGTTGTCGTAGCGCGTCGGCGGGATGCCCAGCGAGCGCAGCGCGTCCAGGGCCCGCTCCCGCCGCTCCTGCTTCGACAGCTTGGGCTCGTGCACCTTGAGCACCTCGCTGAAGTGCTCGCTCACCTTCATCAGCGGGTCCAGGCGGGTCATCGGCTCCTGGAAGATCAGCCCCATCCCGGCGCCGCGGACCTGCTCGCGCTCCTTCTTCGGCAGCGTCAGCAGCGCTCGGCCGTCGAACTCGACGTCGCCGTCGACCGCGGCGCCGCGCGGCACCAGCCCCATCAGCCCGCGGCCCAGCGTCGACTTGCCACAGCCGGACTCGCCGACGAGACCGAGCACCTCGCCGGGGCGCAGCGTGAAGCTCACCCCGTCGACGGCGTGCACGGGTCCGTGCGGGCCGGCGTACCAGACCCGCAGGTCGTGGACGTCGAGCACGGGGGCGGTCATGAAGCCGCCTTCTCGTCGGCCGACGAGGCGCGCCGAGGCAGCACCACCTGCTTGAGCTTGGTCGTGCGCAGCAGCGGGTTGAGCACGTCGTTGAGGCTCTCACCCACCAGCGTCACGCCGACCACCAGCAGCACGATTGCGATACCGGGGAACGTGCCCGTCCACCAGATGCCGGCCGCGGTATCCGACAGGGCCTTGTTCAGGTCGTAACCCCATTCCGCCCCGGACGACGGCTCGATGCCGAAGCCCAGGAAGCCCAGGCCGGCCAGGGTCAGGATCGCGTCCCCGGCGTTGAGGGTGGCGATCACCGGCACCGTCTGCACGACGTTGCCGAAGACGTAGCGGGTCATCACCACTCGCGGCGGCGCCCCGAGTGCGCGGGCCGCCTCGACGTAGGGCTCCTCGCGGGCGGCGACGGTCGCATTGCGGACCACGCGGAAATACTGCGGCACGTAGACCACGGTGATGGCGATCGCGGCCGACAGGATGCCGCCGGTCTTGCTGCTCTGCCCGTTGGCGATGGCGATCGAAATGATGATGGCGAGCAGCAACGACGGGAACGCGAACAGCGCGTCGGTGACGAGGACCAGGATCCGGTCGAGCCAGCCGCCGAAGTATCCGGAAACCAGACCGACGGGCACGCCGACGACCACCGACAGGGCCACCGCCAGGATGATCACCTCGAGTGCGGTCCGGGCCCCGAAGACGACCCGCGAGAGCACGTCCTCGCCGCCGACCGTGGTGCCGAACCAGTGCATGGCCGACGGTTCCTGGAGTGTGCCGAAGTTCTTACCCTTCGCCGAGTCGGCGTCGAATCCGTACGGGGCGATGAGCGGCGCGAACACGGCGAGCACGGCGAAGAACGCCACGATGAGCGCGCCGGCCAGCAGCATGCCGCGCTGGAAACCGGACGTGGCCCGCAACGCGTTGAGCCCGGGGATCTTGCTGTGCAGTGCGCCGGACTCGAGATCGGCCTCTATCTCCGGCATGGTGAGCGCCATCAGTACCTCACTCTCGGGTCGATGACGGCCGCGATCACGTCGATCAGGAAGCTGATCATCGCGACGATCACGGCGATCGCGGTGACGATGCCCTGCACCGCGATGAAGTCACGGGCCAGCAGGTAGTGCACCAGCGTGTACCCGATGCCCTGCCACTCGAACGTCTCCTCGGTGAGGACGGCACCGGCGAGCAGGGAGGCGATCTGCAGGCCCATCACGGTGACCACCGGGATGAGGGCGTTGCGGAAGGCGTGCTTACGTATCACCCGTCGCTCGGGCACACCCCGGGCCCGCGCGGCCTCGACATAGTCCGAGCGCATCGTCTGCAGCAGGTTCACCCGCACGAGGCGGATGAATATCCCGCCGACGAGCAGTCCGAGCGTGATCGCCGGCAGTGCGGTGTGGCGCAGCACGTCCTCGACGTCACTCGGCTGGCCGTACAGGATCGCGTTGAGGATGTAGATGTGCGTGTCGTGGGCGACGTTGGACCCGGTGATGTTCAGCTCGACGTCCGGACTGGCCCGCCCGGAGGAGTAGAACCAGCCGAGTTTGATGGCGAACAGCAGCTTGAACAGCAGGCCGAGGAAGAACACCGGAGTGGCGTAGGCCAGCACCGCGAACAGTCGCAGCCCGACGTCCGGCAGCCGGTCGCGGTACCGGGCGGCAACGCGCCCGAGCGGGATCCCGAGCCCGAGCGCGACGACCAGGGCCCACAACGTGAGTTCGAGGGTGGCCGCGCCCTTCACCACGAGGACGTGGCTGATGCGCTGGTGATCGGTCAGGCTGGTGCCGAAGTCGCCGTGCGCCACGCCGGTGAGGTAGTGCCAGTACTGCGACAGGATCGGCTTGTCCAGGCCGGCCGCCTTCTTCCGGTTGGCGAGGTCGGTCGCGGTCAACCGCCCGCCGAATGCCGCCTTGATCGGGTCACCGATTACCCGCATGATGAAGAAGACGAGCGTCACCAGCACGAACACCATCGGGATCACCAGCAACAGGCGGGTGATCAGGTACGTGCGCAGCGACCCGGACGAGCTCTTCGTGCTGGTGGCCATATCCAGCGCCAACCCCTCTCAGTCGGCGACGCCGGGACTGCCCGCACCAGCGATACGGGCAGCCCGGCGCCGCCGGGACACAGGTCAGCTCTTGCTGAACAGCCAGAAGCGGAACTGGGTTGCCGGGTCGAGAGTCTGCTGAACCCCGCTGACGTTGTCGCGCACGACGGCGACCTGCTTGCCGGACAGCAGCGGCAGGTACGGCATCTGCCCGGTGGCCAGGGTCTTCTGGATCTGCTCCAGCGCGGTCGTGCGGGCCGCGCCCGGCGTGGTCTCCTCGGTGGTGAGCAGCTTGACGACGTTGTCCTTGTCGCACGGCCGGTTCTTCGCACCCTGGTCGCAGTAGTGCGCATGGACGAAGTTCTGGTCGCTGAGGAAGTTGAACAGGTAGTTGTCCGCGTCCACGAAGTCGGGGAACCAGCCGAGCTGGTACATCGGGTAGGTGTCCTTGACCCGTTCCTTCACGTACGTCGTGTACTCCGTCGCCTGCACGTTGACCTTGAACAGCCCGGTGGCTTCGAGCTGCCGCTTGATCTCGGTGTACTCCTGGTCGGACACCGGCCCGTAGTGACCCAGCGTGTACTCGATGTTCAACGAGACCGGGCGTCTTGACGCCGGCCGCCTGAAGCATCGACTTGGCCTTGGCCTTGTCCGGGGTGGTCCCGTACACGTCCTTGAACGGCTCGGTGGCACCGGCGATGCCCTGCGGCACCATCGAGTACGCCGGCTGGAACGTGCCCTTGTAGACCTTGTCGGCGATGGCCTGCCGGTCGATCGAGTACGCCATGGCCTGGCGTACCGCCCGCTTGCCGCGCGTCCGAGCCGCCCGGCATCGTCTTGAAGTCGAAGACGATGTACCGCAGCTCGCCGCCGGCGCCGGTGAGCACCTTGACGCCCTTGGTCTTGTTCAGGCTGTCGATGTCCGTCGGGGCCAGGCTGCGCCAGGCGATGTCGATCGCACCCTGCTGGATGTCGAGCTTCATGTTCGACGCTTCGGTGTAGTACTTCACCGTGATCGTGCCGGTCTTGGCCTTGTTCGGGCCGGTGTAGTGCGGGTTGGCCTTCAGCTGCACGAGCTGGTTCTTGCTGTAGCTGCTGACGGCGTAAGGACCGGAACCGATCGCCTTGGCGTCGGGCACCTCCTTGGTGGCCGGGAAGACCTTGCTGTCGACGATCGGGCCGGCCGAGGTGCCGAGGACGAACGGCCAGGTCTGGTCGTTGCGCGTTCTTCAGCGTGAACACGACCGTGGTCGGATCGGTCGCCTTGACGTCGGTCATGTTCGCGATCAGCGAGGCCGGCCCGTTCGGGTCGTTGATCTTCACGATGCGGTTGAACGAGAACGCGACGTCGTTGGCCGTGAGCGGGTCACCGTTGGAGAACTTGAGGCCCGACTTCATCGTGCAGGTGTACTGCGTCGGTCGGGTGAATGAGCAGCTCTTGGCGGCGTCGGGCACCGGCGCCTTGCCCCCCGCGGGGACGTTCATCAGGAACTGGTAGACGTTGTCCTCCAGCATCAGCGACCCGTTGTCGTAGGAGCCGGCCGGATCGAGGGCGACCACCTGGTCGGTGGTACCGATCGTGAGCGAGCCCCCGCCCCCGCCGCCCTTGCTGTTGGCCTTCTTGCTCGAGCCGCATGCGGCCAGCGAGACCGCCATGAGTGCCGCGGCCGACAGCGCGAGCGCCTTCTTCGTAGTAATGGATGTGAACGCCATGTCGTCCTTTCTCTGGCGGACAACCCTGTCCACCGGTCTCGCGTCACCGCTCAGGCACGCGGAAGGTCACCGAGCCTAGCCACAGCCGCCGGACACGTGGAGCAGGTCGCACTGAACCGTCACCGAGCTGTTGTAACCGCTTTCCGGTTTGTCCGAATCTCGCCACCGAGTCTCCCGGCTACGCTCGAAACGTGACCGATGGCCTGCCGATCAAGATGCTGCATGACCGCGTGCTGGTGAAGGAGCCCCGCGACGAAGGCGAGCGGCGCTCGTCCGGCGGCATCGTCATCCCGGCCACGGCGCAGGTCTCCAAGCGGCTGATCTGGGGCGAGGTGCTGGCCGTCGGCAACCACGTGCGCGCCGTCGAGACCGGCGACCGCGTGCTGTTCAGCCCGGACGACCGGCACGAGGTCGAGATCGCCGGCGACGACTACCTGTTGCTGCGCGAGCGCGATCTGCACGCCGTCGCGGCCGAGCGCAACGACGCCAACACCGGCCTGTACCTGTAGCAGCCTAGGCCAGGCCGGGCGGCGTCGGCGCCACCCGCAGCCGGAACGGGTTGGCCGGGTAGGTCCCGAGGATCCGCACCTCTTCGCAGAAGTAGTCGAGTTCGGCCAGGGCCCGGCTCAACGCCGGCTGCTCCGGATGGCCCTCGACGTCGGCGTAGAACTGGGTGGCCGAGAACGAGCCCTCGAGCTGGTAGCTCTCCAGCTTGGTCATGTTGACGCCGTTGGTGGCGAAGCCGCCGAGGGCCTTGAACAACGCCGCCGGGATGTTGCGGACCCGGAACACGAAGGTCGTGATCGTCGGGCCGGACGAGGCCGGCACCACGGCTGCGTTGGCGCGATCGGCCAGCAGCAGGAACCGGGTGGTGTTGTGCGGGAAGTCCTCGACGTCGTGGGCCAGGATCTCCAGGCCGTACAGCTCAGCGGCCAGCCGGGGGGCCAGGGCGGCCACCGACGGGTCGCGCAGCTCCGCCACTTCGCGCGCGGCGCCGGCCGTGTCGCCGGTGACGACCGAGGCCAGGCCGTACTCACGCAGGATCTTGCGGCACTGCCAGAACGCATGGGGGTGGCTGCGCACCTGGCGCACGGTGGCCAGCGTCGCTCCGGGCGTCGCGGCGAGTTGGAAGTGGACGGGCAGGAAGTGTTCGCCGACGATCTGCAGGCCGGACGCCGGGAGCAGGTGGTGCACGTCGGCGACTCGCCCGGCGATCGAATTCTCGACCGGGATGACGGCGAGCTCGGTCGCGCCGGACAGCACCGCGTCCAGGGAGTCCTCGAACGTCGCCTGGCCCAGGCGCTGGGCCTGGGGCAACATCTCACGGCAGGCCAGATCGGAGTTCGAACCCTCCTCGCCCTGGTAGGAGACCCGGATACTCGCGTCGGTCATGTCGGCAAGTATCGCGCGCCCGCGCGGGGCGCTCAGCCGACCTGACGGCTGAGCGCGCCGCCGCGCTGCTTGCCCAGGGCCGACGCGACCGCCTCGCGCTCCTCGGGTGACAGCTCGTGCCGGCCCTTGCCGTCGGCCACGGCCTTGGCGTACACGCTCGTGTCGGTGCTGCCGGCGATCGCGGTGATGGTGACGCCGTTGCCCCGTCCGTCGAGCAGGGCCAGTGAGAACGACATCCGGCCGGACACGTCCGGGAATGCGTCGTAGCGGACGAGGGCGACCTTGCGCACGGCGTCGACGGCGTCAGGGGTGCCGACAGCGGCGGCGGCCAAGGCGAGGGTCTGGGTGCAGGTGGCGTCGACATAGGTGCGCAGCTCGCTGACCTGCTCGGCCAGCAGTTCGGCCTGCTCGGCGTAGTGCGCGGTCGCCTCGAGCAGTGAGTCGCGGCCCTTGGGACCCCGGGCGCCGCGGGCCAGGATCGTCGTCGCCCGGCGCACCTTGGCCAGCGTGCGCAGCGCCAGGTAGGCCGCGACGAGGGCGACATACGCGAGCACCATCGCGAAGATGGCGACGTAAGTGGACATTGTCACCAGGCTAGGGGCGCGCTGGCCGAACTTCGGGCAGGACACGGCAGGATCGACGGGTGCCGCATTCCCTGACCGCCGCCGCGATCGCCTTCGGGGTCGTGCTGCTGGTCGAACTGCCGGACAAGACCCTGGTCGCGTCGCTGGTGCTGTCGACCCGGTACCGGCCGCGCCCGGTGGTGCTCGGGGTCTCGGCCGCGTTCGCGGTGCAGTGCGTCATCGCCGTGACGGCCGGGGGGTTACTGCACCTGCTGCCGCACTGGGCGCTCGAGGGCGCCGTCGCCGTGCTGTTCGCGATCGGCGCGGCCCTGCTGCTGCACGAAGGGTTCAGCGAGCCCGAGCACGTCGACATCGACGCGGCCGAGGCCCGCACCGCGGCCCCGTTCCGGCGAATCGCGCTGACCTCGTTCGGGGTGATCTTCGCGGCCGAGTGGGGCGACGCGTCGCAGTTGGCCACGGCGGCGCTGGCCGCGCGGTTGGGCCGTCCGGTGGCGGTGGGACTGGGCTCGTGGGTCGCGCTGACGGTGGTGGCCGCGGTCGCGGTGGTGGCCGGCCAAGTGATCATCAAGCGGATCCCGGTGCGGGTGGTGCATCGGGTGGCCGGCGTCCTGTTCGCGGCGTTCGCCGTCGTGGCCGCCGTTGGCGCCATCCGCGGCTGAGCAAGCTGTACAGGAATCGGCTCGTATCGCTAGACAATCTGTGCAGATTGCCATGCAGACGCTGGAAGAGTTGCACATCCGGCGGCTCGGTCCCAGGCTGACGCCATGACGAGCCTCGACTTGACCCCGGAAGAGCGCGAAGCCGACCTCACCGTCGACCGGCTCAAGCAACTGGTCGGCCTGGTCGACTACGACGAGGCCAGCGACCCGTTCCCGGTGACGGCCATGGATGCCGTCGTGTTCGCGTCCGGCAACGCCACCCAGAGCGCGCACTTCTACCAGCACGCGTTCGGGATGACCCTGGTCGGCTACAGCGGCCCGGAGACCGGCAACCGCGACCACAAGGCGTTCGTGCTGCGCTCGGGCTCGGCCCGGTTCGTCATCGTCGGGGCGGTGGCGCTCGACAGTCCGTACGCCGACCACCACCGCGCGCACGGCGACGGCGTCGTCGACCTCGCGCTCGAGGTGCCCGACGTCGACAAGTGCGTCACCCACGCCCGGGCCCAGGGCGCGACGATCCTGGACGAGCCGCACGACGTCAGCGACGAGCACGGCACGGTGCGCCTGGCCGCGATCGCCGCGTACGGGCAGACCCGGCACACCCTGGTCGACCGCTCGCGCTACGACGGCGTGTACCTGCCCGGCTACGTCGAGCAGACCTCGACCATGACCCCGGCCAAGAGGCTGTTCCAGGCCGTCGACCACTGCGTCGGCAACGTCGAACTCGGCCGGATGGACCAGTGGGTCGACTTCTACAACCGGGTCATGGGCTTCGTGAACATGGCCGAGTTCGTCGGCGACGACATCGCCACCGAGTACTCGGCGCTGATGTCCAAGGTGGTCGCGAACGGCAACCACCGGGTCAAGTTCCCGCTGAACGAGCCGTCGCCGGGCAAGCGCAAGAGCCAGATCGACGAGTACCTCGAGTTCTACGACGGCCCGGGCTGCCAGCACATCGCCCTGGCCACCAACGACATCCTGCGCACGACCGACGAGATGCGGGCCCGGGGCGTGGAGTTCCTGGACACCCCGGACTCGTACTACGACGACCCGGAACTGCGGGCCCGGATCGGGCACGTGCGGGTGCCGATCGAGGAGCTCAAGGCTCGCAACATCCTGGTCGACCGCGACGAGGACGGCTACCTGCTGCAGATCTTCACCAAGCCGGTGGTCGACCGGCCGACCGTGTTCTTCGAGCTGATCGAGCGGCACGGCTCGCTCGGCTTCGGCAAGGGCAACTTCAAGGCCCTGTTCGAGGCCATCGAGCGCGAGCAGGAACTGCGCGGCAACCTCTGAGTACCAGTGAGATGGTTGACGTCGTGAGCGTTGACCCCGTGGCCGAGCCGGCGAGCTTCGCCGACCTGGAGCTACGTCCCGAACTGCAGCGGGCCCTGGACACCCTCGGCTACGAGGAACCGACCCCGATCCAGCGCGAGACGATCCCGCCGCTGCTGGCCGGGCGCGACCTGCTCGGCCAGGCCGCCACGGGCACCGGCAAGACGGCCGCGTTCGCGCTGCCCCTGCTGCAGCGGTTGACGCCCGGCGGCCGTCATCCCCAGGCCCTGGTGCTGGTGCCCACCCGCGAGCTGGCCATCCAGGTGTCCGCGGCCGTCCACCGCTACGGGCGCGAGCTCGGCGCCCGGGTGCTGCCCATCTACGGCGGCCAGCCCATCCTGCGCCAGATCCGCGCTCTGGAAGCGGGCATCGACGTCGTGGTGGCCACGCCCGGCCGGGCCATCGACCACCTCAGCCGCCGCACGCTGCCCCTCGACGGGTTGCAGGTCGTCGTCCTGGACGAGGCCGACGAGATGCTCGACATGGGCTTCGCCGAGGACATCGAGGCGATCCTGCAGGCCGTGCCCGAGCAGCGGCAGACCGTGTTGTTCTCGGCCACCATGCCGGCCCGCATCAACGGGCTGGTGAAGCGCTACCTGAGCGACCCGGTGCGGGTGCACATCCGCCGCGAGCCCAGTTCGGGCGGGGCGTCGCTGGTGCGCCAGGTCGCCTACCTGGTGCCGCGGGCGCACAAGGCGTCGGCGCTGGGCCGGCTGCTCGACGTCGAATCGCCCAGTGCCGCGCTGGTGTTCTGCCGCACGCGCGAAGAGGTCGACACACTGGCCGAGACGATGACGGCCCGGGGCTACCGGGCCGAGGCCCTGCACGGCGGGATGACCCAGGACCAGCGCGACCGGGTCATGCAGCGGGTGCGCAGCGGCGCGGCCGAACTGCTGGTGGCCACCGACGTGGCCGCCCGCGGCCTGGACATCGACCAGCTCACCCACGTCGTCAACTACGACGTGCCGTCCGCGCCTGACTCCTACGTGCACCGCATCGGCCGCGTGGGCCGGGCCGGGCGCGAGGGCGTGGCCATCACGCTCGTCGAGCCGCGCCAGCACCGGCTGCTCAAGACGATCGAGCGGACCACGAAGCAGTCGATCAGCGTCGAGACGCTGCCGACCGTCGCCGACCTGCGCTCGCGCCGTCTCGAGCTGACCCGTTCGGCCCTGCACGAGATGCTGGCCGAGGACGACTTCGAGCAGTACCGCGTGGTCGTCGACACGCTCACCGACGAGTTCGATCTCATGCAGGTGGCGCTGGCCGCGGTGAAGCTGGCCCACGAGTCCGGTGGTTCGGCCGAGGCCGAGGACGAGATCCCCGACGTCGTGGCCCCGCGCGAGACCGACCGCCCGTCCGGGCCGCCGTCGCGAACCCGGGACAAGCCCAGCCGCTCCAGCGGCGGGCGGCTGGCCGACAGCGGCCCGACGGCCCGGCTGTTCATCAGCCTCGGGCACGCCGCCAAGATCCGGCCCCAGGACCTGGTCGGGGCCATCGCCAACGAGTCGAGCCTGTCCGGCCGCCAGATCGGGGCCATCGAGATTACCCACAAGTTCTCGATCGTCGAGATCCCCGAGTCGGCCGTGGACGAGGTGATCGGCGCGCTGCAGGCCACCCTGATCAAGGGCCGCAAGGCCCGGGTGGAGCGCTACCGGCCCCGCACCGAGCAACCCCGCACCGAGCAGCCCCGGGCCGAGCGAGGAGGGCCGTCGGCATGACCGTACGACTGCGCGACATGCTGGGGACGCTGCCCGCCTACGTGCCCGGCCGCACCGTGCCCGGTGCGATCAAGCTGGCCAGCAACGAGACGCCGTATACGCCGCTGCCGCACGTGCTGGCCCGGGTCGTCGAGGCCGCGGGCGCGGTGAACCGCTACCCCGACAACCACTCGGTCGAGCTCACGGCCGCATTGGCGGCGAAGCTCGGCGTGCCGGTCGAGCGGGTCGCGGTCGGCTGCGGGTCGGTGTCGCTGTGCACCCAGCTGGCGCAGACGGCCGCCGACGCCGGCGACGAGATCGTCTACGCGTGGCGCTCCTTCGAGGCCTACCCCATCCTGACCGCAGTGAGCGGGGCGTCGCCGGTGCAGGTACCGCTGCGCAACTACGTCCACGACCTGCCTGAGATGGCGGCCGCGATCTCAGGCCAGACCCGACTGGTATTCGTTTGTAACCCGAACAATCCCACCGGCACGGCGGTGGGCCGCAGCGAATTGCTGCAATTCTTGCGCCGCGTCCCGTCCGACGTCCTGGTCGCCCTGGACGAGGCCTATCACGAGTTCGTCACCGACCCCGATGTGCCCGACGGGCTCACGTTGCTCGACGAGTTCCCCAACCTGGTCGTGCTGCGGACCTTCTCGAAGGCGTACGGACTGGCCGGGCTGCGGGTCGGCTACGCCGTGGCCGGTGATCCGCGAGTGGCAGCCGCGCTGCGCCAGACCCAGGTGCCGTTCGCGGTCACCTCGATCGCCCAGCAGGCGGCGTTGGCCAGCCTCGAGCCGCAGGCGGAGCGGGAGTTGATGGCCCGGGTGGCCGAGCTCGTGGTCGAGCGCACCCGGGTCGGCGACGAGTTGCGGGCGATGGGCTACGACGTGCCGCCGAGCCAGGCCAACTTCGTCTGGCTGCCGCTGGGCGAGGCCACGACGCAGTGGGCGGCCGACTGCGAGCGGCACGGGGTGATCGTCCGGCCGTTCGCGGGCCACGGCGTGCGGGTCACGATCAGCACGGCCGAGGAGAACGACCACTTCCTCGCCGCCGCGCGCGCCCTAGCGCCGTAGCTCAGGCCGGGTCGGCCGGCGGGAGGACGGGCGGCGGCCCGCTGCGGAGCCGGCGCCGGACCACGACCGTGGCCGCGCCGATCACCAGAGCCAGGGCGAGGAACGGCAGGACCGCCCCGACTCCGGTGGCCACGGCCGCCGGCCGCGGACCGGAACGCCCGCCAGCCGTGCTCGCAGCCCGCCGACGAACCCGCCGGCCGCGTGGTGCTTGTGGTGCGACGGCCGCCGGCGCGCCGGCCGTGGTCAGGTGCAGCGTCACCGTCGCCATCGACGTCTGGGCGTCGAGCGCCCGCTGCTTGGCCTCGAGGGCCTCGAGGTCGGACTCGCGCTGGGACAGCTCGTTCTCGAGGGCGATCAGGTCACCGACCTTGACCGCCCGGTCGAACAGGATCCGCAGCTGGGCGATGCCGGCTTGCGCACTGCGCACCCGCGAGGCGACGTCGGCCACGTCACCGGTCACGTCCTGGGTGCTCGAGTTGCGCGACTTCTCGTGGCCCAGCGCGGCCAGCTTGTCCACGACTCCGCCCAGCGCGGCACCCGGCACTTTCAGCGTCACCGTCGCCACAGGGTGCGGGCCGGCGCTGCGCTCGTCGGCGTACACCAGTCCCCCGGCGGCGATCGCGATCTGCTCGGCCTGGTCGGCCGGCGCCGAGACGCTGTGCCCGTGGGCGATCTCGACGGTGAGGTCGGCCGTCCGGATCAAAGCCTGGGTGGCGAGGATGGCCGGCGTTGCCGCGCCGGCCGGCCTGACGGCCGCCCGCCGTCGAGCCCGATCCCGTCGCCGCGCCCCCGGCAGTGGACATGCCCTTGCGGGCGTCCGGGTTCTCGAAGATGGTCGACTTACCGGAACTGCCGCCTCGCGAGGACGTGCACGCGGCCAGCACCACGGCGGCGATCAGCGCCGCTGCCCCTGCCGCCAGGTGAACCCGTTTCATCGTGACCTCCCGCTCGCGTCCTTGCCCTGTCGGACGCTGCGGGGGGCGAAAGTGGTTCTCGGCGGTTCCCGGCGGTTCTCGGCGAGCGGCTATTCCAGGCCGTGGTCGCTGCTGATGCCGTCGGCGGCCGCAGCCCGGACGGCGGCGGCAACTGCCGTCGGCACGGCTGGGTCGAACACGCTCGGCACGATGTAGGTGGCGTTGAGCGCGTCGTCGGACACGCAGTGGGCCAGGGCGTCGGCCGCGCTGAGCAGCATCGGGATCGTCACCTCGCGGGCCCGGGCGTCGAGCAGCCCGCGGAACACGCCCGGGAAGGCCAGCACGTTGTTGATCTGGTTGGGGTAGTCGCTGCGCCCGGTGGCCAGCACCGCCGCCATCGACTGGGCCGCGTCCACGTCCACCTCCGGGTCGGGATTGGCCAGGGCGAACACGACCGGGTCCGGGGCCATGTCGGCCAGCCACTCGGCCGGCAGCACGCCGGGGGCGCTGACTCCGATGAACACGTCGGCCCCGCGCAGGGCGTGGTGCAGGTCGCCGGTGACCGCCGCCGGGTTGGTGCGCGCGGCCAGTTCGGCCTTGGCCGGGTTCAGCGTCGGGTCGCTGGGCGAGAGGATGCCTTCGCGGTCCCACACCAGCACGTGGGCCACCCCGGCGGCCAGCAGCAGGGTGACGATCGCCGTCCCGGCCGCGCCACCTCCGGCCACGACCACGCGCGCGGCCGAGAGCTGCTTGCCCACGCAGCGCAGCGCGTTGGTCAGGGCCGCGAGCACGACGATGGCCGTGCCGTGCTGGTCGTCGTGGAAGACCGGAATGTCCAGCTCGGCCCGCAGCCGGCGCTCGATCTCGAAGCAGCGCGGGGCCGAGATGTCCTCGAGGTTGATCCCGCCGAAGCCGGGCGAGATGCCGCGCACGATCCGCACGATCTCGTCGGTGTCCTGGGTGTCGAGGCAGATCGGCCAGGCGTCGATGTTGGCGAAGCGCTTGAACAGCGCGCACTTGCCCTCCATCACCGGCAGGGCCGCGCCCGGGCCGAGGTTGCCCAGCCCCAGCACGGCCGAGCCGTCGGTGACCACGGCCACCGAGTTGCCCTTGATGGTCAGCTTGGCCACGTCCTCGGGGTGTTCGGCCAGAGCCAGCGAGACCCGGCCGACGCCCGGTGTGTAGGCCATCGACAGGTCGTCGCGGGTGCGCAGCGGCACCTTGGACTCGACGCTGATCTTGCCGCCGAGGTGCAGCAGGAACGTCCGGTCGCTGACCCGGTGCACGGTTACGGCGTCGAGGGCCCGGATCTTCTCGACGATCTCGGCCGCGTGCTCGCCGTTGACGGCCGAGCAGGTGACGTCGATGGTGATCCGGTCCGGACGGGACTCGCTGACGTCGATCGCGGTGACGAGCCCGCCGGCCGTCCCGACCGTGGTCGCCAGCACCCCCACGACCGCGGCCGACGGGGCCGCGTAGAGCCGGATCGTGATGGCGTACGAGGCGCTGGTGGGCAGGGGCCGGGGTCGCGCCGAGTCGGGGACGCTCATGACGCCCATCTTGGCAGTGCAGCCAACGGTGGGAGGATGACAGGCGGCCCCGAACCGCGGGGCCGTCACGACGAGGTGACCAGCGGTAATGACCGACACCCGCTCGGGCACGGAAGGCGACATCGCCGGCAGCGTCGACACCGGCGTCTTCGCGCAGCGCTACCTCGCCCATGCCGGCAGCCAGCTGCCCTCGCGGGACGGCAGCACGCTGACCGCGCTGGCCCGCGACAACCTGGCCTTCGGCTCGGTGCGCGCCCTCGGCGACATCCTGCTCCGCGTGCACGACCTGGACGGCCACACCACCGCGATCGACGTGGTCATCGACGACGCGCCCTACCTGGTCGACTCGGCTCGGGCCGAGCTCGACCGCGCGGGCACACCGGTCGTGCGGTTCCTGCACCCGCAGATCGTCGTGGCCCGCGACGCGTCGGGCCGGCTGACCCACGTCTTCGACATCGACGACAACGCCGACGTGCCCGAAGGGCGCCATGGTCGAGTCGTGGATGCACATCGAGCTCGATCGGCTCGACCCGGCCGGAGCACGAGCAGCTCGGTGAGCAGATCCGCCGGGTGCTGGCCGACGTGCAGCACGCGGTGGCCGACGCGCCGTCGATGTACGCGCTGATCCGCCGGCTGGCCGACGAGCTGCAGGCCGACCCGGGCGAGTTCGACCGCGAGACCAGCGAGGAGGCCGGCGAGCTGCTGCGCTGGCTGGCCGACGGCAACTACATGATCCTCGGCCACGCCGCGTATTCGGCGAACGAGCTGGCCAGCCCGGTCGCCCGCGACCACGACGCCGAAGGCGTGCTGCGCGGCGCGGCGCGGATCTCGCCACTGGAACTGCTGCCGGCGTACCGGAGCGGCGCCCCGATGGTGATCTTCAAGTCGCCGCTCGTGTCGACCGTGCGCCGCTCGGTGCGCTACGACTGCGTCACCGTGGTCACGCCGGCCGGCGGCCGGGCGCCGCAGATGATCCACGTCTTCCTCGGCCTGATCACCAACGCCGAGGACGGCACGGTCGGGCGGGTGCCGGTGGTGCGCCGGCGGATCGCCGAGATCCTGCTGCGCTCGGGCGTGCGCGCCGACAGCCACAGCGGCCGCCGGCTGCTGGCCGCGATCCGCACCCTGCCCCGCGACGAACTGCTCGAGGCGCCCACCAGCGACCTGCTGCGGCTGGCCCAGCTCGTCGTCGACCGGGCCGAGCACAGCACGCGTCGGCGTGTTCGGCCGCATCCACCTCAACCGCGACTTCGTCAGCGTGCTGGTCTACTTCCCGGCCGACCGGTTCGGGCCCGGAGACCCGGCGCCGGGTGGTGGCGGTCATCAACCGGCACTGGCCGGGCGAGATCATCGGCCGCGACGACCGCATCGTCGAGCTCAACCTGGCCCGGATGCAGTTCCTGATCGCGGTGCGGCCCGGCACCGCACCGCCGTCGCCGGACCGGCCGACCGTCGAGCACGAGGTCGCCAAGGTCACCCGGCGCTTCACCGACGACCTGTCCGACCTGCTCGCGCTGGCCATGGGTGAGGACCGGGGCCGCCGGCTGGCCCGGCGCTACGCACCCGCGCTGCCCGAGGCCTACAAGGAGGACTTCGCGCCGGCCATCGCGGCCCGCGACATCGCCCGGCTCGAGGAGTTGGCCCCCGACGACGGGCTGGCCTTCGAGCTCTACGTCCCCGAGGACCGACGACGACGCCGACCACCGGCTCAAGGTCTTCCGCACCGGGCAGTCGGTGTCGCTGGCCCGGGCCCTGCCCATCTTCACGCAGATGGGCATCGAGGTCCTCGACGAGCGGCCGTACCAGATCGAGCTGCCCGACGCGTCCGACGTGTGGATCTACGACTTCGGGCTGCGGCTGCCCGCAGGCGTGGAGCTTCGACGACGAGCGCGCCGAGCACGTCATCGACGCATTGCGGCTGCTGTGGCGCGAGCGCATCGAGCAGGACCGGCTTCAACGCGCTCGTGGTGCGCACCCGGCTGACCTGGTGGCAGGCCAACGTGCTGCGGGCCTACGCCAAGTACCTGCGCCAGGCCGGCACCACGTTCAGCTCAGGGCTACATCGAGCAGGCGCTGGTCGAGAACGCCGACATCGCGGTGGCCCTCGTCGACCTGTTCGAGTCGCGCTTCGACCCCGACCGGGCCGGCGAGCCCCCGCTCGCCGACGGCGAGACCAGCCTGGTCGAGAAGATCGAGGCCCAGCTGGCGGACGTGGCCAGCCTCGACCAGGACCGCATCCTGCGGGCGCTGCTCGGGCTCATCGGCGCCACCCTGCGCACCAACGCCTACCGCACCGATGCGCGAGGGCAACCGGCGCAGCGCGTTCGCGGTGAAGCTCGACCCCCGGCTGATCGCCGACCTGCCCGAGCCCCGGCCGCGCTACGAGATCTGGGTGTACTCGCCCCGGGTCGAGGGTGTGCACCTGCGCTTCGGCGCGGTCGCCCGCGGTGGGCTGCGCTGGTCGGACCGGCGCGAGGACTTCCGCACCGAGATCCTCGGCCTGGTCAAGGCCCAGATGGTCAAGAACGCGGTCATCGTGCCCGACCGGCGCCAAGGGCGGGTTCGTCGCCAAGCACCTGCCCGACCCGGCCGCCGACCGCGAGGCCTGGCTGGCCGAGGGCGTCGCCTGCTACCGCACGTTCATCTCGTGCCTGCTCGACCTGACCGACAACTACGTCACCGACGCCGACGGGGTGCAGCGCATCGCCGTGCCGCCGCAGACCCGGCGCTACGACGCCGACGACCCCTACCTCGTGGTCGCGGCCGACAAGGGCACGGCCAAGTTCAGCGACATCGCCAACGACATCGCCACCGAGTACGGCTTCTGGCTCGGCGACGCGTTCGCCTCGGGCGGTTCGGTCGGCTACGACCACAAGGCGATGGGCATCACCGCGCGCGGTGCGTGGGAGTCGGTCCGGTACCACTTCCGCGAGCTCGGCCTCGACACCCAGACGCACGACTTCACCGCCGTCGGCATCGGCGACATGTCCGGCGACGTGTTCGGCAACGGCATGCTGCTGTCCGAGCACATCCGGCTGGTCGCCGCGTTCGACCACCGGCACGTCTTCCTCGACCCCAACCCGCAGGCCGCGGTCAGCTACGCCGAGCGCAAGCGGATGTTCGACGCTGCCGCGCTCGTCGTGGGCCGACTACGACACCACGCTGCTGTCGGCCGGCGGCGGCATCTACCCGCGCACGGTCAAGTCCATCCCGATCAGCCCGCAGGTGGCGGTCGGCGCTCGGGCTGCCCGACAGGCACCGACTGCCTGACCCCCACCGAGCTGATCCACGCCATCCTCATCGCGCCGGTCGACCTGCTCTGGAACGGCGGCATCGGCACGTACGTCAAGGCGTCGAGCGAGCCGCAGGCGGCGGCGGGCGACAAGGCCAACGACGCCGTGCGCGCGGACGGGATCGAACTGCGGGCCCGGGTGGTCGGCGAGGGCGGCAATCTCGGCTTCACCCAGCTCGGCCGGGTCGAGTACGCGCGCAACGGCGGGCGGATCAACACCGACGCGATCGACAACTCGGCCGGCGTCGACACCTCCGACCACGAGGTCAACCTCAAGATCCTGCTCGACCGGTCGGTCGCGGCCGGGACCATCACCCGCGACGAGCGCAACGAGCTGCTGGCCTCGGTCACCGAGGATGTCGCCGCGCTGGTGCTGCGCGACAACTACGAGCAGAACGTGCTGCTGGGGATGGCCCGCAAGCTCAGCCCGCAGCTGATCAGCGTGCACCAGCGGCTCATCCAGGCGCTGGAGAAGTCGGGCGAGCTCGACCGGGCGATCGAGTGCCTGCCGTCCGACCGGGAGCTGGCCCAGCGCGAGATCGACGGGGTCGGGCTGTTCTCACCCGAGAACGCCGTGCTCGCCGCCTACTCGAAGATGACGCTGACACAGCACATCGAGGACTCCACGCTGCCCGACGAGCCGTGGTTCCAGCGCACGCTGGCCGCGTACTTCCCGCGGGCCATCGCCGAGCGCTTCGCCGACGACCTCGGCAACCATCCCCTGCACCGCGAGATCATCACCACCGTCGTCGTCAACGACATGATCAACCGCAGCGGCACCACGTTCGTGCACCGCGCCGTCGAGGAGACCGGCGCCGACGCGGCCGAGATCACCCGGGCCTACGGCATCGTGCGCGAGGTGTTCGAGCTGCCGGCGCTGTGGGCCGACATCGAGGCGCTCGACAACGTCGTGCCCACCGACGCCCAGAACGCCGGCTACCAAGAGATCCGCCGGCTCATCGACCGGGCCACCCGCTGGCTGGTCGACGTGCGCTACCCGCTCACCGACGTCGCGGAGGAGATCGAGCGCTTCGGCCCGACCGTGCGAGCCATGAGCGCGCGCATCACCGGGCTGCTGCGCGGCACCGAGCTGAGCAACCTGGACGCGGAGGTCGACCGCCTGGTCGGGCTGGGCCTGCCCCGCGAGCTGGCCCTGCGGCTGGGTGAGCTGCTCAACGCGTTCCTGCTGCTGGACGTCGTCGAGATCGCCAACGCCAGCGACTACACGGCCGAGGAGATCGCCGAGCTGCACTTCGCCCTGTCGGCCCAGTTCAGCGTCGACGACCTGCTGACCGCGATCACCCGGCTGCCGCGCGACGACCGGTGGTCGACACTGGCCCGGGCCGCGGTGCGGCACGACGTCTACGCGGCCCTGTCGGCCATCACCTCGGCGGTGCTGCGCAGCACGGACGACTCGCTGTCGGGCGAGGCCCGCATCGAGGCCTGGATGAAGCTCAACGCCGAGCGCGTGGAACGGGCGCGCGGGACGGTGCAGGCCGCGCTGGCCCGCGAGGTCGTCGATCTGGCCACCCTGTCGGTGGCACTGCGGGTGATGCGCGGCCTGCCATCGTAGCTGCGGCCACGCGCTGCGGCTAAGGCTCCGGCAACGGGGCCGGCACGTGGGCCCAGACCCGCTTGCCGTGCTCGTCGCGCTCGACGCCCCACTCATCGGACACGGCGGCCACGATCTGCAGTCCGCGCCCGCCCGTCTCGTCCAGGCCACCGGACCGGACCACCGGGGGTTCGTCGCTGGCGTCGCCGACGCAGACCCGCACCCCGGACGCGTCGACGTCCCAACTGACGTCGATCGTGCCCTGCGGTGCGGCGGTGGTGTGCCGGACGGCGTTGCCGAGCAGTTCGCTGGCGACGAGCAGGACGTCGTCGATGGCGTCCTCGGGCAGGTCGTAGTAACCGAGATCACAGGCGAGCTGGCGCCGAACAAAAGCGGCGCTTGCCGCTTCGTGCCGCACGAGCAGAGCGCCCACGGTCACCCACCCACTCCTTTCGCACCACGTCGTCACCGGCAGCCTGCCCGGTACGCACTGGTGCGAAACACTCCCGGCCGCGGGGGTGGCTCACCGTGGAGCCGCGACCAGCCCGATGACCTCGCCGGGGCGGTTGGTGATGATGGTGTCGACGCCGAGTCCGAGGACGAACCGCACGTCATCCGGCTCGTCGACGGTCCAGACGAAGACGCGGTGCCCGCGGGCGTGGGCGCGGTCGACGTAACCCGGGTCGCCGCGCAGCACCCGCAGGCTCGGCCCCGCGATCGGGACGCCCGCCGGCAGCATGCCCTCGCGACGGATCGGCAGCACCCGGTCGAGCAGCAGCACGGTGGGGATGTCCGGGGCCAGGAGCTTGACCCGGCGCAGCGCGGTCGGGGCGAAGCTCATCACGACGGCCCGGTTGTCGAGGTCGGCCGGATGGCGGGGCGTGGGCTCGGACTCCGGGTCGCCGGCCCAGCCGAAGCGGGCCAGCAGATGGACCAGCTCCTGCTCGACCAGGCCCTGGTACCGCGTCGGGTGCTTGGTCTCGATGAGGACCCGGATGTCGCGGGGGGCGTCGTAGACCAGTTGCAGCAGCCGCTCGAGGGTGAGGACGCCGCCGCCGTGCTCGACCCGGTCGGGGGCGACCCCGGCCAGGTAGGGCGAGTCGGTGAGCAGCTGGTCGGCCGAGGCCGGCAGGTCACTGCGCCAGGACGAGAAGTCCAGCGAATTGAGGCCGGCCAGGTCGAGTTCGCTGACCACGCCCTGGCCGTCGGACGTGCGATTCACGGTGCGATCGTGCACGCACACCAGGTAGCCGTCGCGAGTCATCCGGACATCGCATTCCAGCGCGTCGGCGCCGGACTCGATGGCCGTGACGTAGGCGTCGAGGGTGTGCTCGGCGACGCCGGACGACGCGCCGCGGTGGGCGACGACCATCGGCCGCGCCGGTGCTTGCACCGCTACGCGCAGCGAGCGTGGTCTCACACTGTCCATGGTTGCGCGTCTGCGCGGGCTGTGGGGACCGACGGGCCGACCGTTTGCCGCCGGGTGGCGGATTGTTCACCGATCGGTGACGGTGCGGTCGAATTCTGGTCAGGCAACCTGCGGCGGGCGGCCGTCGTCGGTCACCATCGGCCGCCCGGCGGTAGCCCAGGCCAGCATGCCGCCGTCGAGGTTGAACGCGTCGAAGCCGTTGTTGTTGAGCCAGGCTGCCACGTGGGCCGATCGGCCGCCGACCTTGCAGACCACGACGATCGTGCGCTCGGGGATGATTTCGCCCGGGCCGTACTGCAGCCGGGCCGGGACCTCGTTCATCGGGACGTGCACGGCACCCTCGATGTGCCCGGCCTCCCACTCGTCGTCCTCGCGGCAGTCCAGCAGGAGGGCGTCGGGTGGAATCTGGTCGACGCTGACGGTGGGCACCTCGTTCGAAGTCACGTCGTCGAGTCTATGGCGCACGGATTCTCTGTACTTGGCGGCTCGGGTCGGTTGCGCTCTTTGGTCGTCGTTTTGCTTCCGGCTTCTGTGTTGTCGGGTTTTTGGGGGCAGGCCGGTAGGTACGCGCTCCGGGCGGTCAGGCTTGATCCCTGCGCGCGCACCTACCGGCCTGCTTGTGACCTGGCTTGGCACCCCGGCTCGCCTTCTTGTGCGTAGCCGCCTCGCCTTGGTCGGTTTGATTCGGTCTTCGCTGGCGTCGGGTTCCGGTTGGGTCGGCCCTCGTTGGTGGCGTTCAGGACGGGGGTGGGTCTGGATCTGCCGCGGTCACCTCGGTTGGTTCGGGCACGTCTGGCGGTGACACGTCCGTTGGTTCCGGTGGCTCGGGTGGTTCGGGCGGCTGGGGTGGCGCAGTGGGTTGGGTTGTTCGGTCGATGGGGTAGGTGGCGGCGGGTTCGACGTAGCGGTGGCCGGTGGGGCTGGTCCAGGCGATGGTGTGGTCGGGTTGTTGTTGGGGTTGCCAGCCGGCGTCGTGTTTGGCGCGGTGGTGGCGGGGGCAGATGGCGTTGAGGTTGGTGTCGTTGGTGTGGCCGCCGTCGTGCCAGGGTGTGGCGTGTTCGAGGTCGCAGTGGCGGGCTTGGCGGTTGCAGTTGGGGAAGCGGCAGGTGCGGTCGCGGGCGATGACGTGCTCGGCCAGGTCTTTCGGTGGCCGGTAGGTGCTGCGGCCGTAGTCGAGCAGCCGGCCGGTCTGGTCGGTGACCAGGCGTCGCCAGGTGCCGGTGGGGTCGGCGGCGATGCGGCGGGCGACCGCGGCCGGGATCGGGCCGCTGCCGGCGAGTTCGCCGGGTTGCTCGTCCACCCCGAGCAACGTCGACAGGGCGACGGTGACCTGAACCGACGGGTGCAGGCCGTGCTCGCGCGGCAACTCGCCGGCCACGGATCCGGTCAGGGTGTTGAGGGCGAGTTGCACGACGGCGTCGGCGCGGCGCTGATCGGCGGTCCGCTCGTCGTCGGGCGGGCTGCGGCGGGCCAGGGCGTCGACCGCGGTCATGACCGTGGCCGCCCCGACCTCGGGCAGCAGCATCCAGATCTCGGACATGCCGTCCGCCACCGACGTGCGCACCACCCGCCGCTGGGTCACCGCCTCGGTGTGGCGTTGCTCGGCCGGCTTCGGCGCAACCGTGAGCACGGTCTTACGCACGGAACGTTTGAAGTTCGCCAACACCTGCTGCGGTGCCTTCGGCAGCACCGCGGCCTCCACCGCGGCCGCCGTCGGCATCGTCCAACATCGTCACCGTCTCGGCCAGGTGCCGGGAGTGATGGACTCGTGATCTCACCGCGTTCCTGCAACGCCAGGGTCGCGGGCAGGCGGGTCATTTCTGTCGCGAACGCCAACCGGTCGGCCGCCGTGCGGGCCGAGAGCCGCAACGCGCAGGCCACGTCTTCGCGGACCCACTGCTTGTCCAACTCCCCCATGGACGCGGGCACGACCGGGTCGGTGGCCATCAACGCCAACAACCGCAACTGCTGGGCCTGCAACCACGACATGTGCCGCTCCAACGCCGTCAACGCATCCACCCGCCCCGCATACGACAACCGGCCCAGATTCGACATGGGCCAGCGGCTTCAACGGCGCCGTACCCGGAATGACCGCCGCCGCCCACGCCGCGACATCATCCGGAACCCGATCAGCGTCCAGCAGCGACGGCACATACGGCCACGGCTCCGGACCGTCATCGTCCATCACGCCTGCTTCGCTCATACGCGCGAATCTAGAATCGAGGTCCGACAAACCCTCTACTTCAAGAGTCTGGACAGCCGGCGATCGGCCAGCTCCCGCCCTTCGGTCTGGCAGGTGGGGCAGTACTGGAACGACCGATCGGCGAAGGACACCTCGCGCACGGTGTCGCCGCACACCGGGCACGGCAGCCCGGCCCGCCCGTGGACTTCCATGCCACTGCGCTTCTCGCCCTTGAGCGTGGCCGCCTTCTGGCCGACGGAACGGCTGACCGCGTCGCCGAGCTCAGCCTGCATTGCGGCATGCAGCGCCGCGACCTCGGCCTCGCTCAGCTTGGCCGCGATCTTGAACGGCGACAGTCGCGCCGTGTGCAGGATCTCGTCGGAGTAGGCGTTGCCGATACCGGCCAATACGGTCTGGTCGGTCAGGGCCCGCTTGATCTGCGCCCGCTGCCCGCTCAGCAGCTCGGCCAACTCCTCGGCCGAGACCGTCAGCGCGTCCGGGCCGAGCCGGGCGATGCCGGGCACCTCCTGCGGGTCACGCACCAGGTACACGGCCAGCCGCTTCTGCGTCCCGGCCTCGGTGAGGTCGAAGCCGCTGACCGGGCCGTCCGGGAACTCCGGAGCCAGGTGCAGCCGGAACGCCAGCGGGCCGCGGCCGAGCTTCGGTGGCGCGGGCGGGCAACGAGTCGCGCCACTGCAGCCACCCGGCCCGGGACAGGTGGGTGATGAGGTGCAGGCCGTCGACGTCGAGGTCGAGAAACTTGCCGTGCCGGGCGACACCGGTGACCAGTCCGCCGGCCAGCGCGCTCAGCGGCGGGTCGAACGTCTTGACCGCGCTGAACGCGGCCACGTCGGCGCGCACGACCGAGCGGCCGACGGCACGCTCGCGCAGGAACGAGGCCAGCGCTTCAACCTCGGGTAACTCGGGCACCGTCCCAGCGTACGGAGACGCGGCCCTACGGGGCCAGGTAGCGCTGGATGGCCGGCGTGACGAGCTCGACCAGGTCGTCCACCGAGGCCGACGCGAGCGGCTCGATGGCGAGGATCGTGCTCCCGAGCACGAGCCCGATCAGATGGGACATCGCCGCGGCCACCCGCAGCTTCGATACCCCCAGCGCCGCCG
Source organism: uncultured Actinomycetota bacterium (assembly GCA_963713245.1). GTDB lineage: Bacteria > Actinomycetota > Actinomycetes > Mycobacteriales > Jatrophihabitantaceae > CAVQKZ01. Next base: position 1,008,071 of record CAVQKZ010000001.1, on the reverse strand, counting down.
ACGCGCGGTCCAGAACCACGTTCTCGGCCAGGTTGCGCACCAACGTCGCGCCCGGCTCGGTGCTGGCCGCGCTGCGCAGCACCGCCTGCAGGGCTTGGCCGGTCACCGGATCACGCCACGCCGTCACGAAGAAGCGCACGAACCGCTCGGCGAACTGCTCGCGCGGCCCGCCGGCCAGCAGCGTCTCGATGACCTCGACCGGATCGATGGGCAGGTCGAGCGCGGCCACGAACAGCCGCTGCTTGGTGCCGAAGTAGTGGTGCACGAGCGCGGCGTTCACCCCGGCGGCGCTGGCTACGGCGCGCATCGACGTGCCCTGGTAACCCCGTTGCGCGAACAGCTCCCGAGCCGCGGTGCGGATCGCGTCCGGGGTACTCGTCGGGCCGGGCCGACGGCCGGCGCGGGCCATGGCTGCTCCTTCCCTGCGGTTCCGGAGTCGTCCAGTCGGGCCTTGACAGCCGGCCCGCACACCATACATTTAACCGTATGGTTAATTCAGTCTGTGGGCGTCGACGCGCTCCGGATCCGCCGCGGCGGCCGCGAGATCCTCAAGGGCATCGACTTCCGGATGCCGGCCGGCCGGATCACCGGCCTGCTCGGCCCGAGCGGGTGCGGCAAGACCACGCTGATCCGGGCGATCATCGGCACGCAGGCCATCGCGGGCGGAACGATCACTGTGCTGGGCCGCCCGGCCGGCGATCCGCGACTGCGCACCGAGGTCGGCTACGCATCGCAGGCGGCGTCGGTCTACGACGATCTCACCGTGGCCGAGAACCTGCGCTACTTCGCCACGGCCGTCCGCGCGACCGGCGACGTGCAGCGGGTGATGGACCAGGTCGACCTCACCGCGCACGCCCGCCGGCTGACCGGCAGCCTCTCGAGTGGCCAGCGCTCCCGGGTCAGCCTGGCCGTGGCCATGCTCGGCACTCCGCGCCTGCTCGTGCTCGACGAGCCGACCGTCGGGCTCGACCCGGTGCTGCGGGAGGGCCTGTGGTCGCTGTTCCACGACCTGAGCCAGGACGGCACGACTCTGCTCGTCTCCAGCCACGTGATGGACGAGGCCGACCGCTGCGACGAGTTGCTGCTCATGCGCGACGGCCTGCTGCTGACCCAGGACACCCCGGCCGCACTCAAGCAACGCACCGGCACCGACAGCCTCGACCGGGCCTTCCTGCGCCTGGTCGCCGACGAACCGGTGCCGGCATGAACCCGACGATGACGCTGGCCACTGTGCGCCGGGTGCTCCTCCAGTTGCGGCACGACCCGCGCACGCTGGTGCTCATGATCGCGGTGCCGTCGCTGCTGATGGTCCTGCTGCGCTACGTCTTCGACTCGGCCGCGTTCTTCAGCGTCATCGCCCCGGCGCTGCTCGGCTTCTTCCCGTTCCTGCTGATGTTCCTGGTCACCTCCATCACCATGCAGCGCGAGCGCACCTCCGGCACGCTCGAACGCCTGATGACCACGCCGATGGCCAAGTTGGACCTGCTCGTCGGCTACGCCCTGGCCTTCGGCGTGGTCGCGGCGGCCCAGGCCGCGGCCGCGGTGCTCGTGTCGCTGTGGCTGGGCCTCGACCTGACCGGGTCGGTGTGGTGGCTGCTTCTCGTCGCCGTCCTCGACGCGCTGCTCGGCGTCGCGCTGGGCCTGCTGGCCAGTGCGTTCGCGCGCACCGAGTTCCAGGCCGTGCAGTTCATGCCGGTCGTGGTGCTGCCGCAACTGCTGCTGTGCGGACTGTTCCATCCCCGCGACGGAATGGCCACGGTGCTGCGCTGGGTGTCCGACGTGTTGCCGCTGTCGTACGCGGTCAGCGCGTTGCAACGCGTGGCGAGCGCGCCGAGCGTGGGCGTCACCTACCTGCGGGACGTCGGAGTCGTCGCCGGATGCACCGTGCTCGCGCTCGTGTGCGCCGCGGCCACCTTGCGGCGCGCGTCGACGTAACATGTCGATCTTGCCCGGCAACGTGTAAAAATCGCGGCCTGACCGTCGCCCTACACCACCAATACGTGGGAGGCTCTCCGGATACGTTTTGCCCCATTGAGGACGTTTATGGTCGCAAGTAATTCGGAGAGCCCCCCAGTGCCCGTGATGGACGAGGTGTCGTCGGAACGCTGGCATGCCCGCCCGCTGCCGGATGACCGCCAGGCCGGGGATCGCCGCGGCTCGCCATCGGTGCATTTGGTGGCCGATCCGGGCGCGGAACCGCGTGCGGGCGGCCGCAGGTCGCGCAATTGGCGGCTGCGCACCAAGCTCGGGGTCCTCGGCGCGGTCCCCCTGCTCCTGGCCGTCATGCTGGGCGGGCTGGCCATGCAGGAGGCCCGCGGTCACGCCACGGCGGTGCGCGACGCGGCGATCATCGTGGCCGGTCTGCTCGTGGTCCTGATCGTGCTGGTCGTCATCGCCCGCTCGATCATCGCGCCACTGCGGGACCTGCGTGAGTCGGCGCTCGACGTGGCCGAATGGCAACTGCCGACCGCGATCCGATCGCTGCGCAGTACCAATGGCAGCGTCCCGGACATCCGGATCGACCCGGTTCCGCTCTACTCCGACGACGACGTCGGCGGCATCGCCCGCGCGTTCGACGCAGTGCAGGGGCAAGTGGTGCAGCTGGCCACCGAACAGGCCGCGCTGCGGGCGAACATCGCCGACATGTTCGTCACTCCGGCCGACCGCAGCGAGCGCCTGGTCGAGCGGCAACTGGCCATGATCGACCAGCTGAAGCAAGGCGAGCAGGACGCGGAGCGCTTGGACGCCCTGGTCCGCCTCGACCACCTCACCCTGCACATGCGGCGCGGCGGCCAGAACCTGCAGGTACTCGCGGGCGCCGAACTGCCCGACCGCGCCGGCGAGCCGATGGCGCTCGTCGACGTGCTCGAGGCCGCGGTGGCCGAGGTCGAGGACTACGAGCGGATCAGGATGTATCCGCTGCCCGGCGCCACGGTGTCGGGGCAGGCCGTCAACGACATCATCCACATCGTCGCCGAGTTGCTCGACAACGCGACGGCCTACTCACCCCCCGACGCGCAGGTGACGATCGGGGCCCGGATGACCCGCGACGCCGGGCTGGCCATCGAGATCACGGACCTGGGTCCGGGGCTGCCGTCGGCCGGGCTGAGTGAGATCAACAAGCGGCTGGCCGTGGTCCAGGCGGTGGACGTCTCGGTGCTGCGCGAGATGGGCTTCTACGTCGTCGGCCGGTTGGCCGACCGGCACGGACTGCGCGTGTACCTGTCCGACCACGAAGGACCGGGCACGACCGCGACGGTCGCCGTGCCCGGCTACCTCATCAGTGACGCCGTGGCCGCTGAGGCCGACCCCCAGCACGAACCGGCCGAGCCGAACCAGGACTACTCGCAACCGGTGCTGCAGACGGTCTCGCGGCCGCAACCACCGCCCCAGCCCCAGCCTCAGCCTCAGCCACAGCAACAGCCCGGGCCCAGGCCGCAACCCCGGCCGGCACCACAGCCGCCGCCGGTACTGGCCCCGCCGCCCCCGCAGATGCCCCGCCCGCCGCTGCAGCCCCAGCCCCACCCCCAGCCCCCGCCGCCGGCGACCCCGTCGCCACCGCCACCGCCACCGCCACCGGTAACCGTCCCGCCGGCACCGGCTCCACCCACCGCGGCGCCGGCGGCGGATCCCGAGCTGCCCGGCGAGGCGACCCAAGGCGGTCTGGGGCCTCTGGACACCCCGATCTTCCAGGCCATGCTCTCCAAGTGGTTCACCGAGCCTGAGGAGGCCGGCCCGGCCAGTCAGGCGGCCGCGGTCGCGGAGGACGGCTGGGAGTCCGAGGCCGATGCCGGCTGGCAGGCGGCCCAGGCCGCCAGCGAGCCGGTCACCTATCAGCTGACGGCGGCCGGCCTGCCGATGCGCCGACCGCAGGCGTTCCTGATCCCGGGCAGCGTCGGCTCCCCCGCCGTCACCGACCCAGCGCGCGGTGGCGACAGTGCCGACGCCGCGCGCAGTGCGGACGCCGTGCGCAGTGCCGACGCCGTGCGCGGCCGGGTGGCCAGCTTCCAGCAAGGCCTCACCCGCGGCCGGCACGCCCGCGGCGCCGGCACCCCCGACGAACTTCCCTCTGGCAGCGGCTACGGGCGGCACACCGCCGACAACGCTGTCGACAACACCGACCACGACGCGCACAACGCGGAGGACAACCAGTGACAGCTCAGCCACCTCAGTCCACGTCCGACCCAGGAGGCGTCGGCTGGTTGCTGACCAGTTTCGTCGATCGGGTGGCCGGCGTCAGCCACGCGGTCGTCGTCTCGCCCGAAGGGCTGCTGCTGACGTCCTCGGACGGCCTGCCCCGCGACCGCGCCGATCAGCTCGCCGCCGTCGCGTCGGGGATGTCCAGCCTCACCGGCGGTGCGGCCCGGGTCTTCGGCGCCGGGGAGGTGGTGCAGACGATCGTCGAGATGGAACGCGGGTGCCTGCTGCTCATGGCCATCGCCGGCGGATCGTGCCTGGCCGTGCTCGCGTCGCCGGACTGCGACATGGGCCTGGTCGCCTACGAGATGACACTGTTGGTCGGCCGGGCCGGCGAACTGCTCACCCCGCAACTGCGGACCGAGTTGCGAAGCGCGGCGAATTGACACATGACGCGAGCTGCAGACCCGCGCCCGCGCCGGTCGACCAAGATCGTCGTCGCCGGCGGTTTCGGCGCGGGCAAGACCACGTTCGTCGGCTCGGTGTCGGAGATCGTCCCGTTGACCACCGAGGCCGTGATGACCGACGCCAGCACCGGCGTCGACGATCTCGCGGCGACACCGAACAAGTCCACGACCACCGTCGCGATGGACTTCGGCCGGGTCTCGCTCGGCCACGACCTGATGCTGTACCTGTTCGGCACTCCCGGGCAGCGCCGGTTCTGGTTCATGTGGGACGAGTTGGTGCAGGGCGCGATCGGCGCGGTCGTGTTGGTCGACGTGCGCCGGCTGGCCGATTCGTTTCCGGCCGTCGACTTCTTCGAACACCGCAAACTGCCGTTCGTCGTTGCCCTGAACTGTTTCAACGGTGTGCAGCCGCACGCCATCGGTGATGTGCGCGAAGCGATGTCGATCGAGCTCAGCGTGCCGGTGCTCAGCTGCGACGCCCGCGACCGCGAGTCGACGAAGCAGACGCTCATCTCGCTCGTCGAGTACGTCCTGCGGGTGCGCACCGGCGCGCCCGAGTCCGCACGTGGTCGCGACGTGAACGCGTCACGCGGAGAGATCCGTTCGGCAGCTTGGTGACACCCCGTGCCGAGCACAGGCCGAAGGGTGTCGGCCGAGTCGACGGATTGCTAGCATCGCACCGCCTGAACCGAGTTATCCGCTATGCCTGCAACGCCCGCTATGCCCCCCGCAATGCCACGCATTGACCCCCATCACATCAGGGAAAAACACATGGGTTTGCGCCGACGGTCCATTCGGCTGAGGATTCTCCTGCTCATCCTGGTTCCACTGCTCTCGCTCATCGGCTTGTACGCCTTCGTCGCCGACATGACGATCGGGGACGCGACAACAGCCGCCCGCTTGCCCTCGCTGCGAAACAGCGCCGGCGAGCCGGTGCTGAAGTTCGTCCAGCAGGTCGGAGCGGAGCGCCGCTTGGCCGCGCTGTACGTGGCCAAGCCCACCACCACCCCGCCCGCGCAACTGCAGGCCCAGGAAGCCCTCACCGATAAGGCCCGGGCGGCGATGACCGCGGCCCTCCAGTCGCACAAGGCCCGTAGCCTGGCTTCGGCCGATCAAAAGGCCGCTGCCGCCGCGCTGCTGCACGATTCAGCGAGCATGGGGGCGATGCGATCCGCGCTGTTCGCGGGCACGGCGAGTCCGCTCGACGTCATCAACAGCTACGGCGTGCTGAGCGACGACGTCCGAGTGTTCATGACCAGGCTGGCCCAGCGCGTGAACGAGTCGTCGCGACTGCAGGCGTACGGCCTGTTCCAGATCATCACCTCGCTGGACACGCTCACTCAGGAAGACGCCATCGTCGAGGCCGACCTGGTCGCCGGTTCGTTCCCCGAGGCCGATCGCAGTCGCTTCGCCGAGCTCGTCGCGCTGCGGCGCCAGTACGCCGACGACGCGAGCCGGAATCTGCCCAAGGAGCTGCAGGCCGCCTACCAGAAGGACATCTCTCCGTCGGCCACCTCGACCCTCGGCTCGCTCGAGGACGCGATCATCGACAGCCCGACGCCGAACTCGCGCATCCCGGTCGACCTGCAGGCGTGGGGGCAGTCGGTAGCGGGGATGGCCCGCGGCACGGGCGCGTTCGTGCAGGTGCTGGCCCTCTTCCTGACCCACCACGGCGCTGCGGACGCGCACAGTGCGTACGTCCGGCTCGCCCTGGCCGGCGGTCTCGGTCTGATCGCGGTGCTCGTCTCGGTGCTGCTGTCGTTCTGGATCGGCCGCGGCCTGGTCCGCCAGCTGGCGACGTTGCGTGACTCGGCGCTGGCCCTGGCCACCGACCGGCTGCCCCGGGTGATCGGCCGGCTGCGGGCCGGTGAGGAGATCGCGGTGTCCGAGGAGGCCGCCCCGCTGGCGGTGAGCCCGGACGAGATCGGGCAGGTTGGCCAGGCCTTCAACACCGTGCAACTGGTCGCCATCGAGGCGGCCGTCGATCAGGCCCACCTGCGGCGCGGCATCTCCGACGTGTTCCGCAATCTCGCCCGGCGCAGCCAGTCGCTGTTGCACCGTCAGTTGACGTTGCTCGACACGATGGAGCGGCGGACGTCCGATCCCGACGAACTGGCCGAGCTCTACCGGCTGGACCACCTGACCACCCGCATGCGCCGGCACGCCGAAGGCCTGATCATCCTCTCGGGCGCTCAGGTCGGCCGCTCGTGGCGCGAGCCGGTGCGGTTGGTCGACGTGGTGCGGGCCGCGGTGGCCGAGGTGGAGGAATACACCCGGATCAACGTCGTCACCACGGCGCAGGCCGCGCTGGCCGGACAAGCGGTCGCGGACGTGATCCACATGCTGGCCGAACTGATCGAGAACGCCACGTTGTTCTCGCCGGCGAACACGCCGGTGCGGGTGGCCGGTGACGTCGTCGGCAACGGGTTCGCGGTCGAGGTCGAGGACCGCGGCCTGGGCATGACCGAGGACAAGCTGGCCGAGATCAACTTCCGGCTGGCCAATCCGCCGGAGTTCGACCTGTCCGACACCGAGCAGCTGGGCTTGTTCGTCGCCGGCCGGCTGGCCAGTCGGCACAACATCAAGATCTCGATGCGGGCGAACGCCTTCGGTGGCTCGACCGCGATCGTGCTCATCCCCAACAACCTCATCGTCACGGGCGACGTCGGGCGGCGGGCCGTGACGGCCAAGCCCGGCGACAGCGGCGCGCTGCCGACCGGTGGACGGCACGGCGAGGCGCCGCTGCCGGCGGGCAGCAACGGGCAGCCGCGGCCGGCGAACGCCGTCGACTCCGGCCGGGAGCGGGCGCCCGGCTCCGTGGGCACCGCGAGTGCGCCGCCGGTCCAGCCGGACCGCGCGGCGACCAGCACCGCGCCGACGGGCGATGCGCCGGCCCGCCCGGGTGAGCGCGAATGGGCCACCGCGAGCGCGGCGCCGCCCGACCCGGACGGCCCGCTCGGCGGCCCGGACCTCACCAAATCGGGCCTGCCGCGCCGCGTTCGCCAAACCAGCCTGGCCCCGGAACTGCGCACCAGCACCCAGCACGCCGTTGCCCCGGAGCCTGATGCCGCCGGTTACCGCTCCCCGGAGCAGACCCGCACGCTGATGACCTCGTTGCAGCGCGGCTGGGAGCAGGGCCGCTCGGCTCGGCCACCGGCTGACGGCGGGCAGAACGGCGGGGGCGACCCGCTCGGGCAGTCGCGCAGCGCCCGGCACGAGAGCGAGAACGGGACCGACACATGACGGGATTCGACGCACCGATGATGACCCCGGCCGACGCACTGACCAATCCCGGCGCCGGCCAGGCGCCCGGGCAGCAGCGCGAGCTGAACTGGCTGCTCGACGACCTGATCGCGCGGGTGGCGCCGATCCACAAGGCGGCCGTGCTGTCCAGGGACGGCCTGACGATGGGCGCCGCCGGACTGAGCCAGGAGGACGCCGAGCACCTGTCGGCGATCGCGGCCGGCTTCCACAGCCTGGCTCGGGGCGCGGGCCTGCAGTTCGGCGGTGGGTACCCCCGGCAGACCATCGTCGAGTTGGACTCCGCCTTCCTCTTCGTCACCGCTGCCGGCGAGGGCAGCTGTCTGGCCGTGGTCAGTTCGGCCGACGCCGATGTCGGCGTGGTCGCCTACGAGATGGCCGTCTTGGTCAAGCGGGTGGGCCAGCACCTGTCCGTCCCTCCCCGCTCGGGGACCGACGACAATGCCCAGAACCGATCGTGACATGCCATCGGCGAATGATTCCTGGCCGGACGAAGCCGCAGGGCCGGTAGTCCGTCCGTACGCAGTGATCCAGGGCCGCACCCGGCCCAGCGGCGAGATGAACCTCGATCTGCTCGCCATGATCACCAAGACGTGGCGGCTGCCCCCTGATTCCTGGACGCTCGATCCCGAACACTTCGCCCTGCTCGGGCTGTGTGTGGCCCCGACGCCGCTCGTCGACCTGGCGTCGGACCTTGGTCTGCCGCTCGGCGTGGTGCGCATTCTGGTGGCCGACCTGCGCGAGCGCGACCTCGTCACCGTGCGCCAGCCCATGAGTGTTCCTTGGCAGAATGACCTGCCCATCTTGAGGGAAGTGATCGATGGTTTACGGCAACTCTGAGCAGGCCGGCCGCGCGACGCCGATGCCGTACGCGATCAAGATCTTGGTTGCCGGCGGGTTCGGCGCCGGGAAGACGACACTCGTCGGCTCGGTGAGCGAGATCCGGCCACTTCGCACCGAAGAGCTGCTCAGTGCACCGAGCGCGCAGGTCGACCAGCTCTACGGCGTGGAACAGAAGACGAGCACGACCGTGGCCATGGACTTCGGTCGGATCACCCTGCGCGATGACCTCCTGATCTACCTGTTCGGCACGCCCGGGCAGGAACGCTTCTGGTTCATGTGGGACGAGCTCGCCCACGGTGCCCTCGGCGCCGTCGTCCTGGCCGATACCCGCAGGCTGACCGACTCGTTCCCCGCGGTCGACTATTTCGAGCGCCGCGGCGTCCCGTTCATCGTCGCGGTGAACTGCTTCGACGGGGCGAAGCGCTTTCCGGTCGAGGAGATCCGAGCCGCCCTCGACCTCACCGACGACGTCCCCATCGTCAACTGCGACGCTCGGCATCGCTCGTCCAGCAAGGACGTGCTGGTCGCGCTCGTCGAGCACGCGATCCGTGTGGCCAGTGCCGCGCCGGCCGCCCCGGCGGTGCCGACACCGAAGTAGCTCAGGCCTTCACCAGACGACCGGCAGGCTGCGCGGCCCGTGCTCGAGATCGAGCCGCAGGGGCAGCGGCTTGTCGTCGGCCAGCTTGAAGTTCGGCATGTGCTTGATGACTTCCTCGACGACGACCCGGATCTCCAGCTTGGCCAGGTGATCGCCGATGCAGCGGTGCCGGCCGTACCCGAACGTCAGGTTCCCGGTCTCCTCGCGCTCCGGGTCGAACGTGTCGGGATCGGCGAACCGGTCGGCGTCGCGGTTGCCCGAGCCCCACATCAACAGCACCCGCTCGCCCGGCTCCAGGTGCGCACCGCGGACCTCGACCGGCTGGCTGACCGTGCGGGCCAACCCGAGGACGGGCGCGTCGTAGCGCAGTGACTCGTTGATGAAGGCCAGCAGCTTGGCCGGGTCGTCGAGCAGGTCCTGCCGGTACTGGGCCGGGAAGCCGGCCAGCAGGGCCAGCGTGTTCGTGATGCCGCTGACCGTGGTGTCGGTGCCGGCCACGATCAGCATGGTGGCCATGCCGTAGCGAATCGGGTCGGAGATGGGCTCCCCGTCGACGACGCTGTGCACGATCGCGCTGAGCAGGTCGTCCTTGGGCTCGGCCCGCCGCGACTCGATCTCGGCGGTGAGGAACTCCAGGATTCGCGCCTGGACCTCGGCCATGCCCGCGGCGTCCTGGGCCACGGCCAACCGCTGGGTCGCCTGATTCATCCACGAGATGTCGCGGGCCCGCTCCCGTTCGAGCCCGAGCGTCACGGCCATCACCTCGGCCGGCACCGGGTAGCCGAGTTCGACCATGAAGTCGGCCTCCTGCCGATCGGCCAGGGTCGCGATGCGGTCGGTGACGATCGTGCGGATGAGCGGCTCCATCTGCTGCACCGCCGCCGGGGTGAAGTAGGGCTGCAGGATCTTGCGGAACTTGCCGTGCTCGGGTGGATCGCACGTGATCGGCTTGGACCCGTACGGCCGGCCGAACGATGGGATGGTCGGCCCCCCGGTGCTGGTGAAGTGCTCGTGGTCGTGCGCGGCCGCGGCGATGTCGTCGAACTTGGTCAGGGCCCAGAATCCGCCGAACTCGGCGCTGTGCATGACCGGACAGGTCTCGCGCTGCTCCTTGAGGTAGTCGGCCTCGCGGATCCGGATCGATTCGTCGCGGTAGTCGAACGGCGGGCTTGGTTCGAACGCCGAGTAGTCGGCCATGACAGGTCCTCTCGCGGTCGTCGGGCGAAGCCTCAGGACGCTGGACCCACCGGCCCCGTGCACGTGTGCGTTGACACCTTCTGGCCCGTGGTGCCGACCCAGCGGTCCAGCCAGTGGTTGGTGACGTCGAAGAAGCTGGACGCACCGGCCGCGAGGTTGATGTCGTGGCCGGCATCGGGCAGCACGTAGCTCTGCAGGCAGGTGGCCGGGGCGTAGAACGGCGCTTCCGCGGTGAGCAAGGTTGATGCACTCGAGCAGTTCGTGCCCAGCAGCGGGGCGCACATGAGGGAGTCCTGCTGGCCCGCGGCGATGAGCACGGGCACGTGGATCCGCGAGGTGTCCAGATCGACGTCCTCGAGGAAGTAGGTGGCCAGGAACGTCGCGGAGATCGTCTGCTTGAGCGTCTCGTCCTCGGCGACCACGGCCGGGTCGCCGTGGTAGAAGAAGGACCCGGCCCGGGTGCCCGGTCGGGTGGTGAGGTAGCCCGGGTCCAGGATCTTGCCGAAGAACTTGGGGTCGAGCATGGCCGGGTACAGCGTGAGGGCGCCGGAAACCGCGCCGATCAGCCAGGGGATGTGCACGTTGTCGGCGGCGATGAGGCCGTCCACGTCCTGGTAATTCGCGATCTCGTTCCAGGCCAGCGCGGCGCCCATGCTGTGGCTGGACAGCACGACCCGCGTGAACGCGGTGCCCAGGGCTCCGGAGCGGGCGGCCTGGACGACCTGGTGCACCGTGTAGGCACTGGTGGGGACCGTGACCAGCGCGCTGAGCGGCTTGCTGCTCAGGCCGGTGCCCAGCGGGTCGATGTCGAGGGTGGCGTAGCCGGCGGCGGTGGCCGCCCGGACGTAGGAGTGCTCCGGCTCACCGGGCGGATTCCAGTAGTAGCGGTCGTAGGTGGCGCCGGCGACGAGGATCTGCAACGTCGACGGCGCGGCGCCGGCCGGCCGGCACAGTTCGCCGGCGATCGAGTAGCTCTTGCGCGTACCGGCCACGAGGTTGACCGGCACCGCGACGGCCGCGCACGTCGCGTCGGGCGGGGTGTCCCAGTGCGCGACCGCGGCGCGCGGCGAGAGCGGGCTACCGGCCCGCGCTCCGGCGGGCGCGGTGGCGGCCGTCACGGCGACGAGCAGCCCGGCGACCAGGCCGAGGCACGAGGCTGGGAACAGGTACCGATGACGACGTCGTGCGTTGGTGCCAGCTGTGCGAGCCCGCGAATTCATTCATGCCCCGATGTTCGACCCAACGACTGAGCCGGCCCCGAGACCCCCGAAACGGGGGCACACCCGGCAAACCGGCAGTATCGATTCTTTCGGTCACCGGATTGACTGTCAACGATCTGCGCCGGTGTCGCGGCGCCACGCTGTGACGCGGCCGCTCAGGCCTGCGGGGCGAGCGCCTCGACCGGGAACGGCAGGCCGGTGGTGCTGTGGCAGCGGTAGCCGTCGGGGTTCTTGGCCAGGTACTGCTGGTGGTAGCCCTCGGCGTAGTAGTACTCGCCCACGGGAGCGATCTCGGTCGTGGCCGGGCCGTAGCCGGCCGCCTCCAGCTTGGCCGAATAGGCGGCCTTGGCCGCTACCGCCAGCTTCCCCTGGGCGTCGTCGGTGTAGTAGATCGCCGAGCGGTACTGGGTGCCGATGTCGTTGCCCTGGCGCATGCCCTGGGTCGGGTCGTGACTCTCGAAGAAGATCCGCAGCAGTTCGGCGAAACTGGTCAGCTTCGGGTCGTAGACGACGAGGACGGCCTCGGTGTGACCGGTGCGGCCGGTGCAGACCTCCTCGTAGCTGGGATGGGCGGTGCTGCCGCCGGCGTAGACGACGGCCGTGGTCCACACGCCCTCGGTCTGCCAGAAGATCTCTTCGGTGCCCCAGAAGCAGCCCGACCCGAAGCAGGACGCTCTGCAAGCCCTCCGGGAAGGGCGGGGCGATGGCGCGCCCGTTGACGTAGTGGCTGGCCGGGACGGCGTACTCGTAGTGATCGCGGCCGCGCAGCGCCCGTTCCGGGGTGACGAGCTCGTTCTGGTGCCGGGAGAACAACATGCTGCCAGGCTACGAGCGCAGTTGTGCCGACGCCATGGTGGCGCGGGCCCGGTCCGGAGGACGTAACCTTTGGATATGACGCAGTGGGGCCTGGACACCCTCTTCAATCCGGCCAAGCGGCACATGGATGAAGAGAAGCAGCGGCTGCAGTCGACCCGCGAGGAGGTCGGCGACAGCTCCGGCGGCAAGCGCATCGACCTCGAGTCGGGCAAGGTCACGATCAGCCGCTCCGGGTCGAAGGCCAAGTCCGCGGCCAAGGACACCCCCGCTGATGCTGACGACGCCGTCGATGCCCCCGGGGCGGACGGCACGGATGACGCCGAAGGCGACAACTCCGACGATCCGGCCTGAGCGCGCCGTACCAGGCCCAGCAAGCCAGAAGGCCCCGATGGGCAGGTTCGCCATCGGGGCACTTCGTTGGTTCGGCCTGCACACGGTAAGCGGGGGTCTTCCCGCGCGCCGGCCGAGTTCCTCGGCTCCGTCCGGTAAACGGGGGTACTACCGAACGGAACCGAAGTCGGGTGCGCGAGCCTTTGGGTCCGACCTGGAAGGCTTCCGTCGGATCAATCCGACGTTCAGTCTCCGTTAAGTCGATCTTATTTTCTCGCGCTCCGCAACTATGACGTGTAATCCGTGTTTGGTCAACCTCAACCAGGAAAGTGCCTGAATTGTGGGGAAAAGACCGGGTAATCCACGCTGATAGGCATTATCGACGTCTGGTGGCGACTACTTACCGTGGTCATCCGGACGCTGAGCCGAGCCGGACGTTCGCGGTGTGCACCGTCCCGCCGCGCTGGTAGCTGATCGACACCGTGTCGCCGGGCGCGTGCGACCGGACCGCGGCCACCAGCGCGTTGGCGTCGTCGATGCGCTGGCCGGCCAGCTTGGTCACGATGTCGCCCTTGGCGATGCCGGCGGCCGCCGCCGGGCTGTGCGCCGTCACGGTCTTGATCGCGGCACCGGTCGCGGCGCGGGCCGAGGTGGCCGCCGCCGCGTCGGTGACCGATACGCCGAGCACGGCGTGGGTGGCCTTGCCCGACTTGATCAGCTCGCCGGCGATGCGGCTGGCCTCGTCCGACGGGATGGCGAACCCGATGCCGATGTTGCCCGACTGGCTGGACTGGCCCGGGATCTGCAGCCCGCCCGAGGACTGGTCGGTGGCGATCGCCGCGTTGATGCCGACCACGTGGCCGGCCAGGTCGACCAGCGGCCCGCCGGAGTTGCCGGGGTTGATGGCCGCGTCCGTCTGCACCGCGTCGAACACGGCCTGGGCCGTGCTGTCGCCGGTCTGCACCGGGCGCGCGGTGTTGCTGACGATGCCGGAGGTGACGGTGTCCGACAGGCCGAGCGGGGCGCCGACCGCGACGACGGTCTGGCCGACCACGAGCCCGCTGGAGGAGCTGAACGTGGCTGCGGTCAGGTTGTGCAGCCCGACCTTGATCACGGCCAGGTCGTCGGACGGGTCGGCGCCGACGACGCTCGCCTTGACCTGGCGGCCGTCGGCGAGGGTCACGACGAGCTGACCGCTGCCCGTGGCCGCGGAGATGACGTGGTTGTTGGTCAGGATGTAGCCGTCGGACCGGATGATGACGCCCGAGCCGGTGTCCTGCTCGTTGGACGTGGTGACGTTCACGGTCACGACGCTGGGGCTGATCTTCGCGGCGGCCGCGGCGACCGTGCCGTCGACCTTGGCCGCGGGCGCGGCCTGGTTGCTGAAGGTCAGGCCCGCGGATGTGTTCGCGTCGTTGTTGTTGTCGACCAGGGCGACCGTGCCCGCGCCGATTCCGCCGCCGACGACCGCGGCAACGACGGCGGCCGTGAGCACGGCCCGCCGAACGCTCGCGCCGGCCGGCCGCTCGGGCTGCGGCCCGGGCTGGGGCTGCGGGCCGGGGAGCGCCGGGGGCGGGACCGGCGGCGGTACCGTGGGCGATCCGGGCGGCGGGTAACCGCCGTAGCCGGCCGGGGGCGGGTAGGTCGGGTATTCGGGCGTTTCGTCGCTCATGGTTCCAGCCTTGATATCGATTCTGTGCCCGCACTGTGGGCATGCCGTGAATGGCAGAGGACTGTACGGCTGCCCGCGCCGCGGGTCATTCGGCCGGTGCGGCCTCCGGGTTCCAGCCGCCGCCGTGGGTGCGCTGGATCAGGTCGTTGAGCACCGGGCCGACGACCTGCGGGAAGCCGGCGATCTGGATGGCCACGCTGAACCGGTCACTGGACACCGAACTGGCCGGGTCGCCCGGGTCGAGCATCATCCGCTCGCTCATCGTCAGCACCTGGAAGGCCAGCCCGCGCGCGTTCAGGAACTCACTGAGCGCACCGACCTCGGTCTCGTCGACGGTCTGCAGGAACACCTGGCCGCTGAGCCATCCGGTCATCTCCATGGGCCCATCCTCCGCCTGCCGCCGCGGCCGCGGTGGGACGGGCGCTGCCCGCTCAAGGCGTGATGTCGACGACCTGCGGATCGTGGTCGCTGACCTGGTCGGCGTACTCGGCGTTGACGTGCACGACCTGGTAAGTCACGCCCTTGACCGCCTGGCCGACCAGGATGTGGTCGAGCACCTGCGACACCCCGTCGAACACGTAGGTGTACTGCTGGTTCACCGGCAGGGTCGTGATCAGGTCGGTCAGGGTCGCCGCGCCGGTGCCGTCGGCCGTGCCGGTCCTGAGCACGGCCAGCGCCGGGCTGAACTGGTAGTCGTTGAGGTCACCGACGACCACCACCTCGGCCTTCTTCTCGGCTGCGAGCAGTGAGCCGACGAAGTCGTGCACGACCAGCGCCTGCCCGGCCCGCTGGACGGTCGAGGACTGCTGCGGGTACTGGAACCGCCCGTCGGCGCTCTGGTCGCCCAGCTTGGAGTCGAAGTGGTTGGCGATCACGAAGACGTGCTTGCCGCCGAAGCTGAACTCGCCGACCAGCGGCTTGCGGCTGGACGACCACACCGGGTTGGTCGGGTCGATGCGGCCGGGCGACAGGGTGAGGGCGGCCCGGCCGCCGCTCTTGACGACCGCGGTGCCCGTGGTCGAGCGGTTCACCGACGTAGCGCCGGAGTCGACGAACGAGACCCGGGCCGGGTTGAACAGGAACGCCACCCGGATGTTGCCGCCGGGCTGGCCGCCGTCCTGGTCGTTGACCGGGTCGATCTCGCGCCAGCTGTAGCTCGGGCCGCCGGCGGCGGTGATGGCGGTGGTCAGCTTGGTCAGCGTCTGGTCGGCGGCGACGACGCCGTTGTCGGTGGCGCCGCTGTTGTCCTGCACCTCCTCCAGCGCGACGATGTCGGGCTTGGCCAGGTTGGCGACGACGCCCTGGGCGAGCCGGTCGTACTTGCTCTGCGGGTCGCCCGGCGCCAGGTTCTCGACGTTGTAGGTCGCGATCGACAGCTGCTTCTTCGTGGCCGCCGTGGCGACGACCGGAGCCAGGTCGGCGTGGTCGACGGTGCCGAGCGTGGTCGCGGCCAGGACGTAGCCGCCGAAGTTGGAGTAGTCGATCGGGCCGATCGTCGCCCCGTCGAAGACGTCGCCGACGCTCACGCCCGGGTTGCTGCCGTCGGTCGGGATGACCTCGAGCCGTCCGGACGGGATGGCGTTCTCGGCCAGCAGCTCGGTGCCGCCGCGGTAGGTCTTGGCCTGGTTGGGCTTGGTGGTGATGAACTGCTCGCCGAAGCTGTTCGACGGGCCGACGACCCGGGCGTTGTTGACCTGCACGCGCATGCCCTCGAGCGACTCGTAGAAGTCCAGGGCCGAGCGCGTCGGCGTGATCGGCGTCGACTCGATGTTGTGGTTGCCCAGGTCGGGGGCGTAGGTGGCCGGCACCGTCCCCGGGTCGAGCACGACCGGGGCGGGCAGCGCGTTGCCGCTGGAGAGCACCGTCGTGGTCGCGGTGCCGATCTCGGTCGTCGACAGCTGCGACGTGGTGCTGGTGGTCTCGCCGCTGGACAGCGGGTAGAAGTCGCTCACCTTGCCCGACACGAGCACGCTGTCGCCGACCGCGACCCCGCTCGGTGCCGAGCTGGTGAACACGAAGACGCCCTCGCTGGTGGCCGGGTTGGTGTCGGGGTTCGGGTCCTGCAGCCAGTAGCCCTTGCTCGAACCGGTGGCCCGGATGCCGGTGACGATGCCGGGCACGTTGGTGACCTGTTGGCCGTTCTGGGGCGAGATCCAGCTCGTGCCCTGGATGTCGTGGATGCGCAGCGGGCCGGGCTCGGTGCCGCCACCGCCACCGCCGCCGGAACCCGCGTTCGGAGCGCCCGGCGTGGGCGCGGCGGCGGTGAAGTCGGTGGCGTTGTTGTCGGTGTCGGCGGCGCTGGTGCGCTGGGCCGAGGTGGTGTTGCTGGTGCCCGGTGCGTCGCCCGCGCCCTCGTGCACGACGGCGGTGCCGTAGCCGACCAGGTCGACGATGCTGGCATCGGCCGCGCAGTCGGCCGCCGTCTTGCAGGTGAGCGCGGTGGTCGAGTTGACCACGGCCACCGTGCCCGAGGTGCCGGACAGGTTCGTCGACCCGGTGGCCTGGGTCGGTGGCAGGTCGGCGGTGCCGCCGGCACCGGCCGCCTCGCCGACGAGGTAGGTGGCGCCGGCCGCGATCGAGCCGGACAGCGGGGTCACCGACCACGCGGTGGTGGCGCCGGGCGCGGCCGAGAGGTACTGCACCGACCAGCTGCCGACGTCCTGGGCCGACGTACCCCGGTTGGCCAGCTCGATGAAGTCGTTCTTGAGCGTGGCGCCGCTGTTGCCGCCGCCGCCGTAGGCCTCGTTCACGACCACGCCGCTGGACGGGGCGGCGGCGCCCGGGGCGGCCAGTGCGGCCAGCCCGGACGCGGAAAGCGTCGTGGTCGCGACGAGGGTGGCGATGGTGCGGGCTGCAGCGCGCAAGGCGTCCTCCGGGTGTCTCGGCTGCCGACCATGCTCGGCGAGCCGCATGGCTATCACCTGAATTTAACGTGCATACCAGACAAACGGCGACCTGAGCACTACACGGGGCTACAGCGTCAACAATCTCGCCCCCGCCGGCACCGGACTCGACGGGACGGTCAGTATCTTCAGCGCGACGGCTGGAGATGCCGTGATCGACCTTCGCGGGTACCTCGTCACGTGATCTTGAGTGAGACCTGACTCCCGGGCCAGCCGCTCACACCGCGACGGTGCCCAGGTCGCCCGGTTCGCCCAGGCCGAGCTGGTCGCAGAAGCTGGCCTGCAGCTCGAGGATCTGCGCCAGCGGTACCGCCTTGCGCGTGGTCGCGGCCATGTCCTGCTGCGCCTCCTGTGACCACAGGAACGGGTACACCGAGATGCCGTCCCGCAAACCGAGTTCGGCCACCTCGGTGCGCCAGGTCGGCCAGAGCACGTCGTGGTAGTGACCGGCCGCGCCGCCGTCCAGCAACCAGGTCAGCCACTGGCTGTGGCCCAGCTCCAGGTCCTGCCAGCTCAGCGTGCTGGGCGAGAAGTACACGACGCCGCCGGGCGTCCCCGGGCGGCCGTGTTGTTCGGGCTCCATGCCGTTGAGCGCGAACACGCCGCCGAGCACGTCGTGGCCGACGATCAGGCCGGCCGGTGGCTGCCAGCCGTCCTCGACCGTCTCGGGGAACCCGTTGATCTCGGCCATACTCGGCAGCCCGGCCGGCCCGCCACCGGATCCGCCGTACACGCGCAGCCAACCGTCGTGCACCAGGATGCCGCCGGTGTTCAGGGTGATCGCGCCCAGCGGCGACCAGGCCGTCACCTGGAGCTGATGCAGCGTCGCCCGACACCGATCCGGATCCGGCGGGAGCACGACGTTGGGGGTGAAGCTGCTGGCGAGATGGTCGCTGAGCAGCGGCCACGACGGGTCGGGCACGTCGGCCAGTTCGGAGATATCCCTCACGTTGTCGCTTCCTGGTCCGCAGGGTCGGCGGGTGCGCCATACTCATCCGTCCCACGTCGAGCACGGCGCAAGCGGTTCACGCGATCGGGCTGGGGGGCATAGCCGACAAACGGGGATTCTCGCGTTTCCCGGCCCGAGGTGCCAGGGTGACCGCATGAACGTGTTGCTCATCGGTCCGCCGGGCTCGGGTAAAGGCACCCAGGGCGAACACCTGGCCAAGCGGCTCGGCCTGGAGCACATCGCCGCCGGCGACCTGCTGCGGGCCGAGGTCGACGAGCGGACGCCGCTGGGCCAGGAAGTGGCCGGGATCATGGCCCGCGGCGACCTGGTGCCCGACGACATCGTCCTCAAGATGGTGATGCCCAAGGTGGTGGCCGCGGCCGAGCAGAACGGCTACCTGCTCGACGGCTTCCCGCGCTCGGTCGAGCAGGCGGTCGAGGCCCGCAAGCTGGCCGAGGACGCCGACGCCGGCCCCCATGCCGTCATCTACCTGGACGCCCCCCGGGCCGAGCTGATGCGCCGCATCCTGGCCCGGGCCGAGCGGGAAGGCCGCGCCGACGACAACCCGGAGACCGTCACCAACCGGCTGGAGGTCTTCGACGAGGCCACCCACCCGCTGGTCGACTACTACCGCGAGCGCGGATTGCTGCACGTGGTCAACGCCGACCTCGACGAGGACGCGGTCACCGAGGAGATCCTGCGGGTGCTCGAGCGCAAGTCCACGTAGCCGGTCGGCTGCGTCAGAGGTCGGGCAGCCGGCGCTTGACCACCTTGCCGGCCGGGTTGCGCGGCAGTTCGTCGATGAAGCGCACGTCGCGCGGCACCTTGTACCGGGCCAGGTTGGCTTTGACGTAGCTGCGCACCCCGTCCTCGTCGATGCTGGCCGTCTCGGCCCGGACCACGTAGGCCCGCAGCCGGGCGCCGAAGTCCGGGTCCTCGATCCCGACCACCGCGGCGTCGTCGATCTCGTCGTGCCCGGTCAGCAACTCCTCGATCTCGCGCGGGAAGACGTTCTCGCCACCGGAGACGATCATGTCGTCGTCGCGGCCGTCGACGAACAGCCGCCCGGCCTCGTCGACGTGCCCGACGTCGCCGGTGGCCATCAGGCCGGCGACCTGTTCCTTGTTGCCGCCACCGGTGTAGCCCTCGAACTGGATCGAGTTGCCGACGAAGATGCGGCCGGTGTCGCCGGTCGGGACCTCGTTGCCGTCCGGGTCGAGCAGCTTGATCGTGGTGCCGAGCGGCGGGCGGCCCACGGTGCCGGGCGCGGCCCGCAGGTCGGCCGGCGTGGCGATCGTGGCATAGGCCACCTCGGTGGAGCCGTAGAGGTTGTAGACGACGTCGCCGAGCAGATCCATGGTCCGGCCGGCCAGTTCGGCCGACAGGGCCGAGCCGGAGACGGCGACGATGCGCAGCGCGGACAGGTCGCGCGAGCCGGCCTCGGCCGAGATGGCCGGCAGCAGCCGCGAGAGCAGGATGGGCACCGTGATCAGGGCGTCGCAGTGGTGGTCCTCCAGCGCCGCCACCGTGGCCTCGGGGTCGAAGCGGCGGGCCAGCACGACCGTATTGCCCAGGCCCAGCGCCAGCATCGAGCTCAGCAGCCCCCAGGCGTGGAACGCGGGGGCCGCGAGCAGCACCGTGCGACCGGAGCGCAGCGGGATCTTGGACACGTAGCCGCCGGGGATGACCATCGACAGGGCCAGGTCGCGCGGAGCGCCCTTGGGCGTGCCGGTGGTGCCGCTGGTCAGCAGCACCACGCGCTGCTTGCGCCCGGGCCGGGGCGGCACCGAGGTGGGGGCGTCCGCGATCAGTCGGTCGAGCGTGGTCTTCTCGCCCGGCTCGTCGGACCAGGCCAGGACGTGCCCGAGCGGCGGGTCGTAGCCGGCGACGATGTCGGCGAACTCCTCGTCGTGCACGAGCACGGCGACGTCCTCGCGCTTGCACACGTCGGCCAGTTGCGGGCCGGCGAAGTCGGTG
The DNA here is from genome assembly GCA_963713245.1 of uncultured Actinomycetota bacterium. Lineage (GTDB taxonomy): Bacteria > Actinomycetota > Actinomycetes > Mycobacteriales > Jatrophihabitantaceae > CAVQKZ01. The sequence goes on along the minus strand of CAVQKZ010000001.1, from coordinate 987,701 downwards.
TTGAGCAGCAGGGTGCGGGCGCCGAGCTTGGCCCCGGCGAAGATGGCCTCGAACAGGCCGCGGTGGTTGCGGACCAGGATGCCCATGCTGTCGCCGGGGTGGAAGCCCTCGGCCCGCAAGGCGTTGGCCAGGGCGTTGCTGCGCTGGTCGAGGTCGCTGAAGGTGACCGCCCCGCGCTCGTCGAGGATGGCGACCTTGCTGCCCTGACCGGCCGCGGCGAGTGCGACGGCCGCGCCGACCGGGCCGTACGCCTCGAGCGCGCGGAGGACGGCGAGGTAGCGGTGTGGCGGGACCAGGGCCGCGCCCGGACCGCGGGCCTTGGCCAGCGTGGCCGCGAACTGCGCCTCGGTGCTGACCCGCCCGAGCAGCTTGCGCCCGTCATCCAGGATCCCCATCCGACTGTCCTACCAGCGCGCCGCCCGCAGCGCATGCCTCGGTGAGACCGTCATCACCGATTGACTGTGCTACCGTGTAGCACATGAAGGTTGGCACTCGAGAACTTCGCAACACCACCGCTGAGGTGATCGCCGCCGTGCTCTCCGGCGAGAAGGTCGAACTCACCGTGCGCGGAGAGTTGGTGGCCGACATCGTGCCGCACGCCACCAGCCGCAGTCGGTGGCTCTCCGGCCCGACACTGCGGGAGGCTCTGGCTACGCGACAAGCTGATGCCGGATTGTCAGCGGACCTCGACGAGTTGGCCGGTCAGACCGTCGGTGAGGTGATTCGGTGAGCGCCCGTACGGCGCCGCCGCCGGCCGCACTTGCCGACACCTCAGTGTTCATTGCCCGAGAGGATGGGCGTGCGCTCGGTGAGTTGCCCGAACGGGTGGCGGTCTCGGTGGTGACACTCGGAGAACTGGAACTAGGCGTGCTCAACGCCCGCGACGCCGCGACTCGTGCCCGGCGCGGCGACACACTCGCCCTCGCGAGGCAGGCGAACCCGGTCCCGGTCACGGAATCGGCGATGAGCGCTTGGGCGCGACTGGTGGCCGATTGCGCCAAGGCCGGCATCAGCAAGACGGTGAAGCTTACCGATGCCCTGATAGCGGCCACGGCCATAGACCTCGGGCTACCGGTCGTCACCCAAGATGCTGACTTCGCGGCGATCGCGAAGGCACACAAACTCCTGACGGTCGTCAATGTCTGAGCAAGCACGACCAGAGGTCCGCGTCAAGACCCAGAGCGGCCGCACGAGGCACTCCGGCCAGGGAGTGTGAACTTCCCCGACGACCGCTCCCGAGAGCGGAGACCCGGAATCGGGCCCCTGTGGGTGGGCAAGGGGGGAGTTGAACCCCCACGTCCTTTCGGACACACGGACCTGAACCGTGCGCGTCTGCCATTCCGCCACTTGCCCGGCACCGCACCGTCGTGGCACGGCTGATTGGCCAGCGGAAACGGTAGCACGGGCCGAAGACCGGATTGGCGGACCTTCATGCTCGGGCAAGTAGACTCCTCGGAACGTGTGAAGTCACACGTGCTGGAGCTATGCCACCTAGGGGGAGGTCGTCGTGAGCCTTGCGCAACGCTTCGAACGCCGCCTCGAGGGGCTGGTCGGCGGCGCGTTTGCTCGTGTCTTCAAGGGCCAGGTCGAGCCGGTCGAGATCGGTGCCGCGCTGCAGCGCGAAGCAGCCGACAAGCGCAACGTCATGGGCAACGGGCAGGTGCTGGCGCCGAACCGTTACCGGGTCACGTTGTCGTCGTCCGACCACGAGCGGCTGATCCCCTGGGACATGCAGCTGACCAGTTCCTTGGCCGAGCTCGTCCAGGAATACCTGGACGAGAACCGCTGGAGCACGATCGGCGACATCGAGGTCTACCTGGCCTGTGACGACCAGTTGCACACCGGGGTCTTCGGCGTGGCCTCGCGGATGGAGCCGAAGGCACCACCCCGGCGCCGCCCGCACGACTCGATGTCGTTGCCGAGCGTGCCCGGCGTTCCGGTCGGCCAGTACGCCCAGCAGTACTCCCCCGGGCCCAGCGCCTACGCGCCGTCGGTCGCACCGGGGGTGCCGTCGTACGCGCCGTCGCCCCTGCCGGCCGCGCCCCCGATCCCCCAGCCCGTGCCCCAGCCGACGCCGGCCCCGGCCGAGCCGGCGCCGTACGTGCCCCAGTACCAGCCGGGCGCGCCGGCGTCCCCGCCCGGCGTATCCGGCATCCGCCGCCCGCCGGCCGTGGTCGTCGACCAGACCAACCAGCGCTTCGAGCTGCGGGTGGGCAGCAACGTCGTGGGCCGCGGCACGGACGCCGACCTGCAGTTGCTCGACCAGGGCATCTCGCGCCGCCACCTCGACATCCAGTACGACGGCAATTTCGCGACGGCCTACGATCTCGGTTCAACGAACGGAACCTCTGTCAACGGGCACGAGGTCGGCAGCCAAATGTTGCGGCACGGCGACGTCCTGCGCGTCGGCCACACGCGGCTCGTCTTCCACCAGGATCAAATGTGACCATGGCATGAACTCGGCGTTAGCCCTGCAGGTGATGCGGTTCGGCTTTCTGGCCCTGCTGTGGCTGTTCGTCTTCGCGTCGATGCGGGTGATCCGCACCGACCTGCGCACGAGTGGTCAGCCCCGCGTCGCCACGCCGCCACCGGCGCGACGCCGGGGCGGTCGTACCGGTGCGCCACCGCCGCCGCCCGGGCCGCGCCAGGCCAGCCACCTGCTCGTCACCGGAGGCGACCTGATGGGCACCCGCATCAGCCTCACCGGAGCGCCGGTGCTGATCGGCCGCGCCGGCGACTCGACGCTCGTGCTCACCGACGACTACGCCAGCACCCGGCACGCCCGGATCAGCCTGCAGGACGGACGCTGGATGGCCGAGGATCTCGGTTCGACGAATGGCACCTACCTGGGCCAGCGCAAACTCGACGGTCCGGTGCCGATGGACATGGGCGTCCCATTGCGCATCGGCAAGACGGTGCTGGAGCTGCGGTAGTGGCGCTGATACTGCATTACGCGGTGCGCTCGGACCTCGGTCTCGTCCGCTCCAACAACGAGGACTCGGTCTACGCCGGTCCGCGCCTGCTGGCCATCGCCGACGGGATGGGCGGGCACGCCGCGGGCGAGGTGGCCAGCAAGATCGTCATCAGCGCCCTGGAAGGGCTGGACGAGGACCGCCCGGTCCCCGACCTCCTGGGGGCATTGCGCAACGCCGTCCTCGAAGCCAACCGGCGCATCGCCGAGGCCGTGCGTTCCAGCAAGGAGCTCGAGGGCATGGGCACCACGCTCACGGCCCTGCGCTTCGCCGGCGGACAGGTCGGCCTGGTGCACGTCGGTGACTCGCGCGGCTACGTGATGCGCGGTGACCAGCTCGCCCAGATCACCCACGACGACACCTACGTGCAGTACCTCGTCGACTCGGGCAAGCTCACGCCGGACGAGGCCAAGGAGCACCCGCGCAAGTCGGTGATCCTGCGGGCCCTGCTCGGCACCGAGGTCGAACCGGACGTGTCGATCCGCGAGGCCCGGGCCGGCGACCGGTACCTGCTGTGCACCGACGGGCTGTCCGACGTCGTGACCGCCGAGACCATCCTCGAGACGCTGCGCATCCCCGACGCCCAGGAGAGCGCCGACCGCCTGGTCGAGCTCGCCCTGCGCGGCGGCGGCCCCGACAACGTCACGGTGATCGTCGCCGACGTCGTCAACGCCCGGGTTGGTGACCAGATCGACGAGGTCCCGGTGATCGCCGGCGCGTTCGTCGACCCGGCCGCGGCCGACGTGCCGGGCGCCGACAGCGCGGCCGAACGCGCGGCCCGGATGTCGCGCCCGCCGACCGACGACGAGCCGCCCGACGAGACGCCCAAGCCCGAGCGGCGCTGGCCGTGGCGGACGCTGCTCATCGTGGTCGGGTGTGCTCGGCCTGCTGGTCGCCGGCCTGGCCGTCGGGTACCGGGTCACCCAGGCCTACTACTTCGTCGGCCGGGACGGGACCGAGGTCGCGATCTTCCGCGGCGTCAACACCTCGTTCGGGCCGCTGAAGTTCTTCAACGTCTACAAGAACACCGATCTGGCGATGGGCGATCTGCAGCCGGCGGTGCGTTCCCAGGTCGCCTCGGGCATCACCGCCCACAACGAGAACGACGCCGAGCAGATCGTGTCGCGCCTGCACGACCAGCTGCTGCCGGTCTGCATCGCCGCGACGCCGACGCCCACGCCGACGCCGACTCCCACCCCCACACCGACGCACTCGGCCAAACCGACGTCCACCCGGCACCGCAGCACGGCACATTCGAGCGCCAAGGCGCACCCCACGCCCACGCCGACCACGACGGCACCGTCCCCGTTGCCGCTGCCGACCCTCATCCCGAACGTCGAATGCCGGCGGGCCTGATGAGCTCCACCACCGACGCGCAGCTGCGCGTCCCGACCCGGCGCAATGCCGAACTGGTCATGCTCGGCTTCGCGGTGCTGATCGTGGTCGCAGCCGAGGCCGCAGGCGAGGCCGCGCGCGACGGGCACATCTCGTCCCGCCTGCTCACCTACGCCGCCGTGCCGGTGCTCATCGGCCTGGTCACCCACCTGGTCATCCGCAAGGTCGCGCCCTACGCCGACCCGCTGATGCTGCCGATCGTGGTGCTGCTCAACGGGCTCGGACTGGTCATGATCCACCGGCTGGACGTGGGCCTGAAGCAGCAGGCATCCCAGGGCGGCCCGTCCTATGACGGGGCGGCGGCACCCACCCAGGTGGTGTGGACGGCGATGGGCGTGCTGCTGTTCGTGGTGCTGCTGCTCGTCGTGCGCGACCACCGCACGCTGCAGCGCTACGCCTACACGCTCGCTTTGATCGGCGTGTTCCTGCTGATCCTGCCGGCCGTGCTGCCGGCCCGCTTCAGCGAGGTGAACGGGGCCCGCATCTGGATCCGGGTGGCCGGGTTCTCGCTGCAGCCCGGCGAGTTCTCCAAGATCCTGCTGACGATCTTCGGGGCGTCCTATCTGGTGGCCAAGCGCGACGTGCTGGCCCTGGCCGGGCGGCGCTTCGCCGGCATCGACTTCCCGCGCGGGCGCGACTTCGGCCCGCTGCTCGCGGCCTGGCTGGTCTGCATCGGCGTGCTCATCCGGGGCCACGACCTGGGCACGTCGCTGATGTTCTTCGGCCTGTTCGTGGTGCTGCTCTACGTCGCCACCGAGCGGGCCAGCTGGGTGATCGTGGGCGTGCTGCTGTTCGCGGGCGGCGCCTACCTGGCCTACCAGGTGTTCGGCACCGTGCAGACCCGGGTCGGGGTCTGGCTGCATCCGTTCTCCACCGTGCACCTGGACGACGGCTTCCAGCTGCGCCAGTCGTTGTTCGGGCTGGGCACCGGCGGCATCTTCGGCACCGGCCTGGGCGCCGGGCACCCCGAGCTCGTCCCGCTGCCGGCCACCGACTTCATCATCTCGTCGTTCGGCGAGGAGATCGGGCTGTTCGGCCTCGTCGCCCTGCTCGTGCTGTACGCGCTGTTCGTGGCCCGCGGGCTGGCGGCCGGACTGGCCGTGCGCGACGCGTTCGGCAAGCTGCTGGCCACCGGGTTGTCCTTCCTCGTCGCCCTGCAACTGTTCGTCGTCGTGGCCGGGGTCACCCGGCTGCTACCCGAGACCGGGCTGACCACGCCGTTCCTGTCTTATGGAGGCTCATCCCTGCTCGCGAACTACGCCCTGCTGGCATTGCTGCTCCGCGTGTCCGACGCCGCCCGACGCCCGACCAGCGTGCCGCCGAACAAGGCGGCGGCCGAACCGGAAGCGGTGCCCGTATGAACCGTCCGATCCGCAAGGTGGCGATCGCGCTGCTGGTGCTGCTCGCGGCGATGTTCGTCAACCTCAACTTCGTGCAGGTCGTCAAGGGCAGCGACTACCGCAACGATCCGGACAACAAGCGGGTGCTGCTGGCCGAGTACTCCAACCCGCGCGGCCAGATCGTCGTCCAGGGCACGGCCATCGCCGCATCCCGGCCGACCAAGGACGAACTGAAGTACCTGCGCACCTACCCGCACGGGGCCGAGTACGCCGCGATCACGGGCTACTACTCGTTCGTCTACGGCACGAGCGCGATGGAGAACGCCGAGAACAGCCTGCTGTCCGGCGATGACTCGCGGTTGTTCGGCTCGCAGCTCGCGGATCTGTTCACCGGCCGCAACCCGCGCGGCGGCAGCGTCGAGCTGACCCTGAACAAGGACGCGCAAACCGCGGCCTACAACGCGATGAAGAACCCGAACGGCACGTTCCGGGCCGGGGCCGTCGTCGCGCTGGACCCGACCACCGGGGCGATCCTCGCCGCCGTCTCGACGCCGTCGTACAACCCGTCGTTGCTCAGCGCCCACAACGCGTCGGCGATCACGCACGCCTACGGCTGTCTGTCCGACCTGCAGTTCGCGCGGCAGGGCGACCTGGAGTCCGACGCCGCGTACCAGAAGCGGGTGACCCAGAGCATCAACGCGCAGCTGGTCATGCGGCGCGGCGGCACGACGCTCTACCTGGCCGACCACAAGCGCGATCCGGCCGGCTACCCGCTCGACGGCCTGCTCTACATCAAGGCGGACGACGGCACCGAGACCCGCTCGACCGTCCCGTTCTTCACCCAGTTCGGCGAGCTGGGCAAATCCGGCTGCGGCGACGTCCCCGGCGACCCGACGAGCACCTTCGCGGCCAACCAGCACGCGTACGGGCCGCTGGACAACCGGGCCTTCAACCAGCTCTATGCCCCGGGCTCGGTGTTCAAGGTGATCGACTCGGCCGCCGCGTTGAAGAAGGGAATCACCCCCACTCAGCCGATCGCCGCGGCCAACTCGTACTGGCCGCTGGACCCCAAGCGCACCGACCGGTGCCCGGCCAACCATCAGGCCGCGTGCGTGGAGAACTTCGAGGGCGAGACCTGCCAGAACGGCACCACGGCGACGCTGACGTTCGCCCTGGCCAAGTCGTGCAACACCGCCTTCGCCGCGTTGGCGGTCGACAAGCTCGGGGCCAAGGCCATCAAGGACGAAGCGGCCCTGTTCGGCTTCGACGGCCCGAAACTCGAGACCCCGCTCGGGGTGAGTACCTCGACGGTCGGGACGAGCGCCGACCTCAACGACAAGGCCGCCCTGGCCCAGACCTCGTTCGGCCAGCGCGACGTGCGGATGACCCCGATGCAGGCCGCGATGATCTCGGCCGCGGTGGCCAACCAGGGCACGTTGATGAAGCCTTACCTGGTGGCCAAGGAGCTCGGCCCGAACCTGTCGGTGCTCAAGGCGACCGAGCCCAAGCAGATGAGCCAGGTCATCGACCCGACGCTCGACGGTCAGTTGCAGGCGATGATGCGTGAGGTCGTGACCGGGTCCGAGGGCACCGGCGGCCCGGCGAACATCACCGACATCCCCGGCGTCACCGTCGGCGGCAAGACCGGCACCGCCGACACCGGCTTCTGCCAGGTCGGCAACAAGGTGGGCTCGTGCAGCGAGCCGGCCTTCCAGAACGGCACGCCAACCCCGCCGCACGCCTGGTTCTCCGGTTTCGCGACCGAGAACGGCAACCCGAAGATCGCCGTCGCCGTCATCATCGAGAACGGCGGCGTGAACGGCAACGAGACCACCGGCGGCCTGGCCGCCGCCCCCGTGGCCAAGCAGGTCATGGAGGCCTACCTCAAGTCCACGGCAGGACACTGATGCCTTCCATGCTCGAAGTCCCAGCCTCGACCACCCAAATACGCAACGCTAACCACATGCGCGCGCCCAGCACCCGTAAATTCACTGCTCAACGGGGTGACCGAGAACGCGATGAGCGCTCGCGCGAAGAGCCGCCGCTCACGCCGAAGGCGTGTGTGGGTCAACGGCTCCGCCGCGAGCCTGCGAGTGGTGGAGACGGAGACACACTCCCGGCGGAAATAAGGACGGTTTCACAGTGACGCAGGCCAGGCTGGTCGGCGGCCGGTACGAGCTCGGTGAACTCATCGGCTACGGCGGCATGGCCGAGGTGCACCGGGGACGCGACATCCGGCTGGGCCGCGAGGTCGCGATCAAGGTCCTGCGCGCCGACCTGGCGCGCGACCCGACGTTCCTGAACCGGTTCCGCCGCGAGGCCCAGGCCGCGGCCGGGCTGAACCATCCCTCGATCGTGTCGGTGTACGACACCGGCGACGGGGACGGCGTCTCGCTGCCCTACATCGTCATGGAGTACGTCGAGGGCCAGACCCTGCGCGACATGCTCAAGGCCGAAGGGCACCTGCCGATCCGGCGGGCCATGGAGATCGTGGCCGACGTCTGCGGCGCGCTCGACTTCAGCCACCGCAACGGCATCGTGCACCGCGACATCAAGCCGGCCAACGTCATGATCACCCAGTCCGGCGCGGTCAAGGTGATGGACTTCGGCATCGCCCGGGCCCTGGCCGACAACGCGGCCACGGTGACCCAGACGGCCAGCGTGATCGGCACGGCGCAGTACCTCTCCCCCGAGCAGGCCCGGGGCGAGGCCGTCGACGCGCGCTCCGACGTCTACTCCACCGGCTGCCTGCTCTACGAACTCGTGGCCGGATCCCCGCCGTTCCAGGGCGATTCCCCGGTGGCCGTGGCCTACCAGCACGTGCGCGAGAACGCGGCCCCGCCGTCGACCCGCAACCCCGAGGTGCCGCCGGCCCTCGACTCGATCGTGATGAAGGCCCTGGCCAAGAACCAACTCAACCGCTATCAGTCAGCCGGCGAGATGCGCACCGACCTGCAGCGCGCGCTGGCCAACCAGCCCGTCGCGGCCGAAGCGGTGATGACCGACGAGGAGCGCACCCAGTTCATCGCCCGCACGCCCCCGCCGCCGGTCGCCGTGCAGCACCGCGACGGCGACTACGGCCGGCGCGAGCCCGAGGACGACCGCCGCAACGGCCTGATCTGGGTCGCCGTGGTCGCGGCCCTGCTGCTGGTCGTCGGCGCGGCCATTTGGGCCATCCTCGTGGTCGGTGGCAACGACAAGCCCAAGACGGCCAGCATCCCGTCCGTCATCGGCCGGACGCCGGCCGCCGCCGAGGCCGCCCTGCGCAACGCCGGGTTCACGCCCCGCAAGGCGGTCAACCCGACCAGCGGTCCGTGCGACAACGGCCAGAAGGTCCCCGAGGGCGACGTGTGCACGGTGACGCCCAAGGCCGGCGAGAAGGCCGACAAGGGGTCCACGGTCACCTACGCGCTCTACAAGCAGGCGACCAAGCAGGTGCCGGTCGTCGAGGGCGAGACCTACGGCGAGGCCGTCACGGCCCTGCACAACGCCGGTCTGAACGCCCAGCGGCACGACGTCGACAGCGCGCAACCGGCCGGCACAGTCGTCCACCAGAGCAAGCGTCCGTACACGAATGTGCCGGCAGGTACGACAATCACGCTCGACGTCTCCACCGGCAAGGTGAAGTTGCCCGACGAGCGCGGCAAGAGCCAGGCCGACGCCATCGCCGCACTCAATGGTGCCGGCTGGACGCACTTCAACCCCCCGTTGACGCATCAGGGGCTGACGAAGTCCAAGGACGGCACCGTGGTCGCGATGAGTCCGAACCCGGGCATCGCCTATCCGCAGAGCACGGCGATCACGTTGACGATCTACAAGTACGTGCCGCCACAGCCGCACTGCACGACCCCGACGGCCACCCCCACCGGGACGCCGACCGGCACACCTACGGGGACGCCGACCGGCACCCCCACCGGGACCGGGACGCCGACCGGTCCGCCGGCCTGCCCGACCTCCTGACCGCGCGACCGGCCCGGGCCGGCTGACCCCAGGTCAGTCGGCCGGGCCGGCGGGCAGGATGACGGTGGCCTGCAGGCCGCTGCGGCCGTCCGGACGGGAGGTCAGTCGCACGGTCCCGCCGTGGGCGCGCACCAGGTCGCGCACGATCGGCAGGCCGAGCCCGGTGCCGCCGGACTCGCGCGACCGCGAGGCGTGCGCCGGTAGAACCGGTCGAAGACGCGTTCGCGCTCGCCGGCCGGGATGCCGGCGCCGTCGTCGGTGACGCGCACGGTCACGATCGCGCGGCCGGCCAACGTCGCGGCCTCGACGGCGAGAGCGACCTCGCTGCGGGCATGCCGGACGGCGTTGTCGACCAGGTTGATCGACGACCCGGCGCAGTCCGTCCGGGTCGCCCTGGACGGTGGCCGGCGTGGTCTGGTCGACGCTCACCGGCACCCGGGCATGCAGGTAGCCGGCCACGACGTCGTCGACCAGCTCGTCCATGGCCACCGGCTCGCTGCGGCGCACGGTACCGCCGGCCTCGTCGCTGCCGGGCCAGGGCCAGCAGGTCGTCGACGAGCTGGTCGAGGCGGTCGACGTCGACGAGCACCTCGTCGACCAGAGTCGGGCCAGGTCCTCTGCCGGGCCGAGCCGCTGGGCCACCTCGAGCTGCACCCGCAGCGAGGCCAGCGGCGAACGCAGCTCGTGCGCGGCGTCGCCGACGAAGGTGCGCTGGCGCTTGGTGGCCGCGTCGATCCGGTCGAGCATCGCGTTCAGGGTGACGGCCAGGCGGTGGATCTCGTCCTGCGCGCTCGGCACCGGCAGCCGCTGGTCGGCCAGGCCGGCCGCGGTGATCTCCTCCGCGCCGTGGCGCAGCTCGGCCACCGGCCGCAGGGTCAGGGCCACGACCAAGTAGGTGGCCACGGCCATCAGCAGCACGGCCAGCGGGCTGCCGATGAGCGCGACCCGGCCGCAGGATCCGCAGGCTGTCGTCGATCTGTTTGAGGTCGGTGGCGACCAGGACGGTCTTGGTGCCGACGGTCGCGCCGAGCACCCGCAGCCGGGCGTCCGAGGTCGCGGCTGTCGATCTCGAGCCGGGCGCCGGCGCGCACCTTCGCCAGCTGGTCCGGGGTGAGCAGCGGCACGAACCGGTCGGCGCCGGGCGACGCGGCGATCACGTGGTTATCGGCGTCGACGACCTGCACCTGGACCACCCCGCCGGTGGTCGGCGAAGACGGTGCTGGGCTGCTTGCCGCTGCGGATCTGCTGGGCGATGTCGTGCCGCGCTCTTGCTGGGCCGAGGCGTCCAGGACGCGCAGCAGGGCCTGGCGCTGCAGGATCAGCACCAGGATGGCGCCGGTGGCCACGGCGAAGCTGAACAGCGCGGTGGCGAGCAGGGTGAGCCGGGCCCGCAGCGACTGACGCGCCCACCAGCGCAGCGGCCAACTGCGCCGGGCCGTCACCGCGATTCGGCGGTCAGCCGGTAGCCGGCCCCACGTACCGTCTGCACGCTCTGCCGGCCGAACGGCGCATCGATCTTGCGGCGCAGGTAGCCGACGTAGACCTCGACCACGTTGGCGTCACCTTCGTAGTTCGCGTCCCAGACGTGGTGCAGGATCTCGGCCTTGCTGACACCGCGTCGCCGGCCCGGCGCATCAGGTACTCCAGCAGCGCGAACTCGCGCGGGGTGAGGTCGATCGTGGTCTCGCCCCGGGTGACGGTGTGCGCGGCCGGGTCGAGGACGAGGTCGCCGACGGTCAGCGAGGCCGGGCGCGGCGTGACCCCGCGCCGCAGCAGGGCCCGGATCCGGGCCAGCAGCACGACGAACGAGAACGGCTTGGTCAGGTAGTCGTCGGCGCCCAGATCGAGCGCGTCGGCCTCGTCGTACTCGCCGTCCTTGGCCGTCAGCATCAGGATCGGCACCCAGTTCTCGGCCGCGCGCAGCGCTTCGATGATCCGGTACCCGGACAGGCCGGGCAGCATGATGTCGAGGATGACCGCGTCGTAGGTGGTCTCCTGGGCCGCGTGCAGGCCGTCCGGGCCGGTGTGGGCCAGGTCGACGGTGAAGCCCTCGCCGGCCAGCCCGCGCTGCAGTGCCGAAGCCAGGCGCACCTCGTCTTCGACGATCAACAGTCGCACGGTGACTCCTCGGATCGGCGGGGCATGACTACCAGCATGCAGCCTGCACCTGATGGCGATCCTAGATCCGTGAGGGGCTCAGCCCGGTCACAGTGCCCGGCACGCACCCTGGGTCGGTGGGCCCTACATCGATCTTCCGGCAGCATCGTGCGCTGCGCTGGCTCGTACCGGCCTGCGTCGCCGGTGTCACTGCCCTGGTCGCGGGGGGTGTGTTCAACGCCCAGGCCTCCTCGGGAGCGCTGCCCGAACTCACCCCGGCCGCCCTGCTGGCCGAGGTGCAGACCGCCGACGTACCCGGTTTCTCCGGCACGATCGTCGCCAAGCTGTCGCTGGGGTTGCCCGAGTTGCCGGCCTGTCGGCGGCCGTTCCGACCGAGCCTCGATGGCCTCGTTGCTGTCCGGCTCGCACACGATGCGGTTCTGGTACGGCGGGGTCGACCGGCAGCGGGTCGCCCTGCTCGGCACCACCGACGAGACCGACGTCTTCCACGACGGCCGCGACCTCTGGCAGTGGGACAGCGACGACCACGTCGCCACCCACACCGTCCTGCCGGCCGAGTCGGCCCAGCGTCCGGACTCCACGCCGGCCACCGAACTGACCCCGCAGCAGGTCGCGCAGCGGCTGCTCGCCGCCGTCGAACCGTCCACCGCGGTCACGGTCGAGCACAACCGCAGCGTGGCCGACCGCTCGGCCTACGAACTCGTGCTCACCCCTCGTGATCCGGCCACCCGCGTGGGCAGCGTGCGCATCGCCGTCGACGGGTCGACCAAGATGCCGCTCGGCGTGCAGGTCTTCCCGCGGGGCAAGTCGTCGCCCGCGGTCGACGTGTCGTTCTCGCACGTCACGTTCAAGCTGCCCGCGGCCCGCAACTTCAGCTTCACCCCGCCGCCCGGCGCTACCGTCCGCAACGGCACGTCGGCCGACGGGCCGGTGGACCAGCCGCTGCACGGCCGGGTCACCACCATTGGCTCGGGTTGGACGGCGCTGGCCGAGTACCACGCGACCGCGGCCCAGATCACGAAGATCGCCGGATCGGTGGTCGACGCACTCGCCCCCGTGCACGGGGCGTGGGGCAGCGGCCGGCTGCTCGACTCGGCGCTGGTGTCCGTGCTGGTCACCGACGACGGCCGGGTCTTCGCCGGCGCGGTCGATCCGTCGGCGCTCTACGCCGCGGCCACTGCCCACAAGTGACCGCGGCGATCTCGTCGGCCGGGCTGACGAAACGCTTCGGCAAGCAACTCGTGGTCGACCGGCTCGATCTGGCCGTGCCCGCGGGATCGGTCTACGGCTTCCTCGGCCCGAACGGTTCGGGCAAGACGACCACGATCCGCATCCTGCTCGGCCTGGTCTTCCCCACCGCCGGCACCCATGCCCTGCTCGACGCGGACTTCGCCACGTCGGCCCGGGACGTGCTGCCCCGCGTCGGCGCGCTGGTCGAAGGCCCGGCGTTCCATCCCTACCTGTCCGGGCAGGCCAACCTGGCCCGGCTGGACGCGGCCGACCAGCACGCGTCGGCCCGCACGGCCAAGGCCCGCATCGGGCAGGCGCTCGAGCGGGTCGGGCTCAGCGCGGCCGCGGGCAAGCGGTACCGCAACTACTCGCTGGGCATGCGGCAGCGGCTCGGTATCGCCGCGGCCCTGCTCCAGCCGCGCGAGCTGCTGGTGCTCGACGAGCCGACCAACGGTCTCGACCCGCAGGGCACCCGCGAGGTGCGGCACCTGATCACGCAGCTCGGGCGCGACGGCGTCACCGTGTTCGTCTCGTCCCACCTGCTCAGCGAGGTCGAGCAGGTCTGCAGCCATGTCGGGGTGATGAGCGTCGGCCGGATGGTGTGGCAGGGGGCGCTGGCCGACCTGGCCACCGAGCAACGCGTGCGGGTTCGGGTCGTGACCCGGGCGCCGGCCGAGGCGGCCAAGGTGCTCGCCGAGCTGGGCCTGGCCGAGAGCGTCGCGACCGACGACGGAGCCACCGGCGGTGCTCGGCGCGGCTGACCCGGAGCACGTGGTCGCGGCCCTGGTGGCCGCGGGCGTGGGCGTGCGGGGTTTCGTCGTGGAACGGCCCAACCTCGAGGACGTGTTCGTCGGGCTGACCGGGGCCGGCTTCGATGTCTCGGGCTGACCCCGTCTCGACGGCCCGGGGCCAGGCCCGGTTCCTGGGCTCCGAGCTGCTGATGGTGTTCCGGCGCCGCCGCAACCTGGCCCTGCTGGTGGTGCTCGGGGCCGTGCCGGTGCTGATCGCGGTGGCGGTGAAGCTCAGTGGGCACCACGACCACAACGACTCGATCTTCGGCGGTATCACCGACAACGGCCTGTTCGCCGCGCTGGCCGCCTTCCTGGTCGTCGTGCCGCTGTTCCTGCCCCTGGGCGTGGCCGTCGTGGCCGGCGACGCGATCGCGGGCGAGGCCAACACGGGCACCCTGCGCTACCTGCTCGCGGTGCCGGTGGCCCGCTCCCGGCTGCTGGCGGTGAAGTTCGCCGGCATCCTGGTCTGGTGCGCCGCCAGCGTGGTCGTCGTCGCAGCCTGCGGCACGATCGCCGGGGCCATCCTGTTCCCGTCCGGCGAACTGACCCTGCTCTCGGGCCGCACGGTGTCGTACGCGGCCGGCGGCTACCGGCTGCTGCTGGTGGCCGGCTACGTCGCGCTGTCGATGGCTATGGTCGGCGCGCTCGGGCTGTTCGTCTCGACGCATGACCGAGGTGCCGGTCGCAGCGATGGCGGCGACGCTGACGCTCACGATCGTGAGCGAGGTGCTCGACGCGGTGCCGCAGATCTCGGCCATCCACCCGTGGCTGCCGTCGCACTACTGGCTGCAATGGGCCGACCTGCTGCGCGACCCGATGGCCACCAGCGCCGTCGGGCACGGCTTGGCCGTCTCGGCCGCCTACATCGCCGTCTTCCTCAGCCTGGCCTGGGCCCGCTTCACCGGCAAGGACGTCACGAGCTGAGTCACTGCAGGTAGGACTCGACCTCGTTGATGGGGCGGGCCTTGGCCTCGTCGGGGTTCTCGCCGAGCTCCTCGCGGGCCCGGCGCTGGCGCAGCAGGTCCCAGGCCTGGTCGAGCTGGCGCTCGATCAGCTCGAGGCGCTGACGGTCCGGGCCGCCCAGGCCCTTGCCGGTGTGGCTGTCGCGCAGCTGCTTCTCCTCGGCGACGAGCTCGTGGATGTGGTCGAGAATCGTGGTGTCGTCCATGCACCAACGGTGCACCATGCACCCGCCCGGCGGTAGGGCGGGGTGAAATGGGGGCTGTGCCCGTCCTGTCGGGCGGGTCGGGCCATGCTAATTCCGGGTAATCCCACGAGTCTGCCCGCCGGACTTGCGGACCGGGCGGTACCCCTTGCTAGGCTTTCCGATGGTTGCCGCGATGATCCAAGACGGCTCAGGTAACCGGTTGATCTTGCCTTCTCCTGGCTGTCGGGAAATGGTGTTCGCCCGGTGGTGACCTCGGAATCCGCACGGTGCGGCTTCCTTGCAGCAAGAGGAGATTGACGTGGCTCAGGGCACGGTCAAGTGGTTCAACAGCGAGAAGGGCTTCGGCTTCATCGCTCCCGACGGTGGCGCTCCGGACGTGTTCGTCCACTACTCGGCGATCGCGTCGGACGGCTACCGCAGCCTGGACGACAACCAGCGCGTGGAGTTCGACATCACGCAGGGCCAGAAGGGCCCGCAGGCGGAGAACGTCCGCCCGATCTAGGTTCGTCCGCACGACGACGAGGGCCCCGCTTCGGCGGGGCCCTCGCTGCGTCTGGTCGCGGCAACGACGGCCGCCGCCGGCTCAGGTGCGGCCTACGCTGGCTAGACCATGAACGACCGGGAGCAGACAGAATCGTGGTCCCTCGTCGCCGGCCACCTGGCGCTGGACTTCGTCAACACCGTCGGGGGCCTGCCGACGACGGCGGCCTACGACGCCATCTCCGACTACGAGCAGCTCCTGGTGTGGTCGGTGCGGGCCGCAGCGCTGACCGGCGATCAGGCCGAGCATCTCGGGCAGAACGCGCGTCGGCGCCCCGAGGAGGCAGCGCAGGTCGTCGAGCGCGCCCACCGGCTCCGTCGTTCGATGTACGCGGTCTTCGACGGGCTCCGGCTGGGCACGGATTCCGTCGCGGCGCAGTGGCCGGACGTGCGGGCGGTCGTGGCCGAGGCGATCGGCCGGGCCGAGCCCGTCGTGCACCGACGGCGGCTGAGTTGGAGCTGGCCGGACAGCGACGACCTGCAAACGCCGCTCTACCCGGTGGCGCTGGCCGCCGCCGAGCTCGTCACCAGTGAGCTGACGGTGACGCTGCACCGCTGCGCGCGATGCCGGTGGCTGTTCCTCGATCAGTCCAAGAACCGTCGTCGCCGCTGGTGCGACATGAACACCTGCGGCGTGGCCGAGAAGGTCGAGCGTCAGGCGGAGCGGCGCGCGGCCAGGCGCGTCGGCGCGTAGCTGCTCTGCTGCCGGGCCCGCGGCAGGATGCACAGTGCCGCCGCGGCACCCGCGGCCACCACTACAGCCGCGACGAGCTGCAAGGTCGCGAATCCCAGGCCGGCCCCGAGCAGGGTCAGGTAGGCCGAGGCAGCCAGCCCGCCCCCGACGTGGCTCATCGACTCGAACGTCGCGGCGGTCGTGCCGCTGCGGTCCGCGTCCGCGTCGGCCAGGACCTCTCGGGTGAGCCCGACGAAGACCGGGCCGGAGCCGGCGCCCCACAGCGCCAGCCACGGCACGAGCGCGACCAGGTTGGCCGGTCGCGACAGGGCCAGGCCGCTCATGGCCACAGCGCACAGCGCCAGCGCGGCGGTGGTGACCGATCTCGCGCCGTACTTCCGCACGATGGCCGGCGCGACCAGGGCGCTGGCCGTGCCCACGACCAGCGTCGGCGTGAAGAAGAGGCCGGTCTGCGCGGCCGAGAGCCCGTACTCGGCCTGGACGAACAGGCTGCCGACAACGACCAGACCCGTGTAGCCGGCGCAGTAGGCGAAGAAGGCCAGACACGATCCGACCAGGCGTCGGGAGAGCAACGGACCGGTGGGCAGTATCGGGTCGGCGGCCCGGCGTTCGACCACGGCGAAACTACCGAGCAGGACGACCGAAACCGCGACCGACACCGCGCCCGGGGCCGAGGCGCCGGCTCCGAGCTGCTGCACGCCGACCAGGGCCGTGGCCAGCCCGGCACACACCAGCGTGGCGCCCGGCCCGTCGAGGCGGCGGCTGTTCGCCGGTGCCGGAGCGGGCACGATCCGCGTACCGATCACCCCGGCCAGCGCGGCGGGCACGGTGACGAGGAAAACCCAACGCCAACCCCACGCGTCGGTGATGAGGCCGCCCAACACCGCGCCGGCCACGGCCGCCAGCCACGCCGCTGTCGCGATCACGGAGTAGACGCGGCTCTTCCAGGGCTCGGACGGAAAGAGCGACGCGGCCAGCGACAACGCGGACGGCAACGCCACGCCTGCGGCCAGGCCTTGCGCCACTCGGCCGGCCAACAGGACGTCGACCGACGGCGCCCATCCGGCCACGAGTGCACCCGCGGCGCTGACGGCGAGACCGGCCGTCAACGTGCGCCGGGCCCCGAGGACATCGCTGCACCGGCCGCCGAACAGCATGACCGCGCCGATACTTATCGAGTACAGGCTCACCACCCATTGCAACTGCGCAGCATCGATACCGAGGCCGCGGCCGATCGAAGGCAGCGCCGTGGCCACGGCCAGGCTGTCGAAGAGCACGCACAGCTGCGCCGCGCCGAGTACGGCGGCTACCGACCACGCTCGGGATCCGTTGATTCCATCAAAATGCGCCACACCGGAATCATGCCCGGCAATGGCGACTGCGAAACTCAGCGGGCGTCGCGCCAGGCCAACCATCGGCGCAGCTTGGCCAGGTCGTAGTCCGGCCCGCCCACGCCCACGGTGAACAACGTGACGCCGGCGTCGAGCAGCGCTTGGCCGACCTCGTCCGGGGCTCCGTCGGGCGTGCCGACCGAGCGCTCGATTTCGGAGGAGTCCCGGCCGATCTCGGCGCAGCGCTCGTCGAGGACAGCCGACTTGCGCACCAGGGTGTCGAGATCGCTGAACGAGTGCCAGATGTCGGCGTGGCGGGCGACCAGGCGCAGCGTCTTGCGTTCGCCGCCCCCGCCGATGAGCACGGGGATCTTGCGGGTCGGCGGCGGGTTGAGCTTGGCCCACCGGGCCTCGATGCGGGGCAGCGACTCGGCCAGGATGTCCAGGCGCTGCCCGGCCGTCCCGAACTCGTAGCCGTACTCGGTGTAGTCCTTCTCGAACCAGCCCGACCCGATGCCCAGGATGACTCGGCCGTCACTCATGTGGTCCACGGTGCGGGCCATGTCGGCCAGCAGGTCGGGGTTGCGGTAGCTGTTGCAGGTGACCAGCGCGCCGAACTGCACGCGGCTGGTCAGTTCGGCCCAGGCGCCCAGCATCGTCCAGCACTCGAAGTGCTTGCCGTCGGGCTCGCCGTAGAGCGGATAGAAGTGGTCCCAGTTGAAGATCACATCGACGCCGAGATCCTCGGCCTCGCGGACCGTGCGGCGAATGGCCGCGTAGTCGGCGTGCTGGGGTTGGATTTGCAGACCGATGCGAATGGGGTGAGTAGTCACGGCATCCGACGCTACCGGCGAATCAGACCGAGCGGGCCACCATGGCCTGCTGGTCGGGGATCAGGCCGTAGGAGACGATGCGGTCGGGGTGGATGCGAATCAGTTCGTCGGCGAAGCCCGGGCCGAGGGTGGCGCCGCCGTGGTCGAGGGCCTCGGCCCGGCCCCGCACCTCGATCATCCGGACCGTCCACGGATCGGCCGACACCAGGTCGTCCACGACGATCGCCGCCCACGGGTTGCGCTGGACGTCGCGGAACTTCTTGCGGGCGCCGAAGTTGTGGCCGCCGATGTCGATGGAGTCGTGCTCGGGGTTGTACGAGAACGAGACCGGCACGACGTGCGGTTTGCCGTCCGGGCCGGCCGTGGCCAGTCGGCCGATGAACTGGTCGTTCAGGTAGTCGATCTCGGCGGCGTCGAACGCGCTCACAGTGCTCCTCGGGTCGGGCGGTAATCGGATGCGACCAGTAGACAACCTCAAGCGCACTTCAGCACAAGGAGTTCAGCCGAGCAGGACGAGGCGCAGTTCGCCGGTGCCGTCGGGGCTGATGTGGACGGGCACGCCCCAGTCCTGGCGGCTGAGGTAGCAGGCCGGGTGCTCGACGGCCGGGTCGTCGTCGCAAGACGCAGCCTGGGCGGTCACGTGCAGCACGCCGTCGATCACGTCGTCGGCCAGGACGAGGTCGCGGGTCAGCTCGGTGGAGTCGCCACCGCCGTCGACGAGCAGTTCCGGGGGCGAGGCGCTGACCATGAGTTGGGTCGACGGGCCGTGGCGGTCGTCGAGCTTGCGGCCCTCGGCCGGCGTGAACGCGACGTCGAGCCGCAGCCTGCCGGACCGGACCGGCGTGACCGGGCGCTGGGTGCGCTGGGCCGGCCCGGTGACCAGCTCCGAGCGCGGGACGGCCCGAACCAGGCGGTGCGCGGCCGATTCCACGACGACCAGCTCGCCGTCGACCAGCACTGCACCCGACGGCTCGGCCAGGTCGGTGGCCAGCGTGCTGACCGTGGCGGTGCTCTCGTCGTAGCGGCGGACCGCGCCGTTGTAGGTGTCGAGGATGGCGATGGTCCGGTCCGGCAGCACGGTCACGCCGAGCGGGTGCTGCAGCCGGGCCGCGGCCGCGGGGCCGTCGACGTGGCCGAAGTCGAACAACCCTTCGCCCACGGCAGTGTGCAACGTGCCGTCGGCCGAGAGGTAGCGCAGCGCGGACGTCTCGGCGTCGACGAACCAGATCCGGTCGCCGTCGACGGCCAATCCGGACGGCTGGGCCAGCCAGCCGTCGAGGGCCGGACCGTCGCGCAGCCCTTCGACCGTTGTCCCGGCCAGCACCGCCGTCGCCCCGGAGGCCGGGTCGACGGAGAGCAGCAGGTGTACGCCGGCCGCGGCCACGACCAGGCGCGACAACGCCGGCCACCAGGCCACGTCCCAGGGCGAGAGGACGCCGGGGATCTCGCCGGTGATGGTGCGGACACCGGCCAGTGCGGCGGGCAGGTCGATGGTGGTGACCACCCCGTCAGCGAGCCGTATGCCCCGCAGGACGTGGTTGGCGGTGTCGGCCACGGCCACGTCGAACCGGGCCGCCCCGACCGGCAGCAGGGCCAGGCCGTTGGGCTCGGCGAACCGAGCGCCCTCCGCAGAACCGTCGACGAGGCCGCGGACACCCGCGCCGATGCGCCGCAGGACAGTCTCGCCGTCGAGGGCGAGCTCGACCAGTTGGTGGTGGCCGGCGTCGGCGACGAGCAGCGAGTCGGCAGAGCGGCCGGTGCGGGCCGCGGGCAGGAGCACGGCCTTGGCCGGGAACCGCAGCGCCGACGGCGGCAACGCCGGCGCCAGGTACGGGCCGGTGCCGGTGTGGAGGGTGCCGCGGCCGGAATACGTGGCCACCGTCGCCGCGATCGTCGCCTCGAGCGCGCTGACCTGGCCCTCACCGGCAGCCTGGGCGATGACGTAGCCCTCGGGGTCGATCAGCACGAGCGTCGGCCAGGCCCGCACCGCGTACTGCTGCCACAGCCGCATGTCGGGGTCGTTGACGACGGGATGGTGGACCTCGTAGCGCTCGATGGCGGCGCCGACCGCGGCGGCCTCGGCCTCGTGCGCGAACTTGGGCGAGTGCACGCCGATGACGGTGAGGATGTCCGGATACTTCGCTTCGAGCGGGCGCAGCTCGTCGAGCACGTGCAGGCAGTTGGCGCAGGCGAACGTCCAGAAGTCCAGAACCACAAAACGCCCGCGTAAGGACGCGAGCGTTAAGGGTGCGGCGGTGTTGAACCAGCCGCCGGATGCAGCCAGCTCGGGGGCGCGGACGCGGGGGGTCGTCATGCGCCCGGCCGAGCTGACCTCTGGGTCAGCGAGTGAGCTGGCGTGACGCGGCGGCCAGCAGCTCCTGCTGCATGGCCGGCGACGCGGAGCGCAGCGCGGACTCGAACTGACGGTTCTCGCGACGCTGACGAAGCTTGCGCCGCATGGTGCTCGTGGTGGACATCTCGGACCTCCCTCGGTCGTCTCATCAACGAGAATACCTGTTCAACCGAAGAAGCATCGTCCATATTCCGGAATTCGACTAACGTTTCCGCTGTCTAGAGCAGGGCGAGGCCTGGATCTGTAAGGATTCCGGCCACGTCGGCCAGGAATTGTGATCCCTGCTGCCCGTCCACCACGCGGTGGTCGAACGAGACCGCCAGCTGGGTGACCCAGCGGGGTTCCAGGTGCTCCTCGGGGCCGGTGCCGACGACCCACGGCATCCGTTTCACGGCCCCGAACGCGACGATCCCGGTCTCGCCCGGGTTGAGGATGGGCGTGCCGGTGTCGACGCCGAAGACACCCACGTTGGTGATCGTGATCGTGCCGCCGGCCATGTCGGCCGGTGCGGTACGACCGGAGCGGGCGGTGTCGGTCAGCGCCCCGATCGCGCCGGCCAGTTCGCGCAGCGAGAGCGCGTCGGCGTCCTTGATGTTGGGCACGATCAGCCCGCGCTCGGTGGCGGCGGCGATGCCCAGGTTGACGTAGTGCTTGAGCACGATCTCGCCCGCTGCGTCGTCCCAGGTCGCGTTGATCTCCGGCGTCTTGCGGGTGGCCAGGATGACGGCCTTGGCCAGGAACAGCAGCGGCGACACCTTGACGTCGCGGAACTCGCGCCGGGCCGCGACCCGGTCGCGCAGGTCCATCATCGCGGTGACGTCGATGGTGATGAACTCGGTGACATGCGGCGCGGTGAACGCCGAGGCGACCATGGCCGCCGCGGTGTGCTTGCGCACGCCCTTGATCGGGATCCGGGTCTCGCGCTCCGAGTGGTCACCTGTGCGTCGAGTGGACGGTTGTAGCTGACCACTCGACGGGTAGGTGTCCACTCGGGCGGCGGCCTCGACGTCCTCGCGCGACACCGTCCCGTTGGGCCCGGTGGCGGGCACGGAGGCCAGATCGACGCCGAGCGCCTTGGCCAGCTTGCGCACCGGCGGCTTGGCCAGGACGGACGGCGCGGCCCGCTCGACCGGGGCGGGGACGGCGACGGGGACTGGGTCCGGGACCGGGACTGGGACTGGGTCCTCGACCTCGGGCGGCGCGACGGGCGGGGCGGCGAACGCGGCCTGGGCCGAGGTGGTCACCGGCTCGGGCGCGCCGCTCTTGCGACGGCGCCGGCGGCCAGTGGCGCCTTCCTGCGGGCCGTAGCCCACGAGGGTCAGCTGCCGCTCCTCCTCCACGCCGATCGCGGCACCGGAGGCTGCAGCGGCGGCCGGCGGCGCCGGCACCATGTCCTCGCTCGAACTGCCTACGGTGGCCGGCGGCGGGGCGTCGGCGCTGCCGGGCGCGGTGTCGATGGAGATGATCGGCGCGCCGACCAGGACGGTCTCGCCCTCGGCCGCGTGCAGGGCCGTGACGACGCCGGCGTAGGGCGAGGGCAGTTCGACCGCCGCCTTCACCGTCTCGACCTCGGCGATGGCGTCGTTGACCTCGACCGTGTCGCCGACCGCGACCATCCACTTGAGGATGTCGCCGTCGGTGAGGCCTTCACCGAGGTCGGGCAGTTTGAACTGCTGGATACTCACGTCAGTACTCCAGGCTCTGGTCGACGGCGTCGAGGATGCGGTCGACGTTGGGCAGCCATTCGTTCTCGAGCCGGCTCGGCGGGTAGGGCGTGTCGTAGCCCGAGACGCGCAGCACCGGCGCCTCGAGGGAGTAGAACGCCTGCTCCTGCACCCGGGCCGCGATCTCGGCGCCGACGCCGAAGCTGTGCGGGGCCTCGTGCACGATGACGAGCCGGCCGGTGCGGCGGACCGAGTCGAGCACGGTCGGCATGTCCAGCGGTGAGATCGAGCGCAGGTCGATGACCTCGAGTTCATGGCCGTCCTCCGCGGCAACGGTGGCCGACTCGAGGGCCATCGCCACCATCGGGCCGTAGGCCAGCAGCGTGGCGTCGCGGCCCGGGCGCACGACCCGGGCCGAGTGCAGCGGGTGCGGCTCGGCGTCGATCGCGGACTTGGCCGCGTGTAGCGGCGCTTGGGCTCGAAGAAGATGATCGGGTCGTCCGAGGCGATGGACTGCTGGATCATCCAGTAGGCGTCGGACGGGTTCGAGCAGGCCACGACCTTGAGCCCGGCCGTGTGCGCGAAGTAGGCCTCGGGCGACTCGCTGTGGTGCTCGACCGCGCCGATGCCGCCGCCGAACGGGATGCGGATGGTGATCGGCATCTTCACCAGGCCGGCCGAGCGGTTGTAGATCTTGGCCACCTGGCTGACGATCTGGTCGAAGCCGGGGAAGACGAACCCGTCGAACTGGATCTCGCACACCGGCCGGTAGCCGCGGATGGCCAGCCCGACCGCCGTGCCGATGATCCCGGACTCGGCCAGCGGGGTGTCGATGACGCGGTCCTCGCCGAAGTCCTTCTGCAGGCCGTCGGTGACCCGGAAGACGCCGCCGAGCTTGCCGACGTCCTCGCCCATGATGATGACCTTGGGGTCGTCCTCCATGGCCTTGCGCAGGCCGTCGTTGAGGGCCTTGGCCAGGGTGAGCGGGGCCGTCATGCCGGCACCTCGTCCTCGAGCGAGTTCACGAATTCGGCGAACTCGTCGCGCTGCTCGCGCAGGTCGTCGGGCATCTCGACGTGGACGTTGTCGAAGACCGACTCGGGCGTCGGGTTGGGCAGGGCCCGGCAGCCGGCCCGGATGTGCTCGGCCAGTCGCTTGGACTCCTGCTCGAGCTCGGCGAAGAACTCGGCCGGGATGTTGGCCTCGCGGGCCAGGTAGGCCTTGACCCGCTCGATCGGGTCCTTGAGCTTCCAGGTCTCGGCCTCGCTGCCGAGCCGGTAGCGGCGTGGGTCGTCGGAGGTGGTGTGCGGGTTCATCCGGTAGGTGAACGCTTCGATCAGACGTCGGGCCCTGGGCGTTGCGGGCGTCGTCGAGGGCCTTGCGGGTGACGGCCAGGCTGGCCAGCACGTCGTTGCCGTCGATGCGCACGCCCGGGAAGCCGAAGCCGCTGGCCCGCTGGTAGAGCGGCACCCGGCTCTGCGTGGTGACCGGCTCACTGATCGCCCACTGGTTGTTCTGACAGAAGAAGACGACCGGCAGGTTGCCGGCCGCGGACAAGACGAACGACTCGTTGACGTCGCCCTGGCTGGAGGCGCCGTCGCCGAAGAACGCGAGTACGGCGGTGTCGCGGTCGGGATCACCCGTGCCGACGGCCCCGTCGCGGACGACGCCCATCGCGTAGCCGGCGGCGTGCAGCGTCTGCGCGCCGATCACGATCGTGTACAGGTTGAAGTTGTGCGCGTGCGGGTTGAACCCGCCGAGGTTCGTGCCGCGGAACAGGCCGAGCAGCACCAGCGGGTCGACGTCGCGGCACCAGGCCACGCCGTGCTCGCGGTAGGTCGGGAAGGCCATGTCGTGCTTCTTCAGCGCCCGGCCGGCGCCGACCTGGGCGGCTTCCTGGCCGAGCAGCGAGGCCCACAGGCCGAGCTCGCCCTGGCGCTGCAGGGCGATGGCCTCGGTGTCGATGCGCCGCACCAGCACGAGGTCGCGGTAGAGCGCGGCGATCTCGTCGTCGGTGATGTCGAGGGGGTAGTCGGGGTGGTCGACGCGCTGGCCCTCGGGCGTCAGCAACTGGACCATGTCGGGCTCGGGGTGAACGGCACGTACGTGCTCGGTCATCGACGCTCCTCGCGTTCGTCGCGCGCGTGGGGTGACCACGGCGCGGGCTACTCGGCGACAGGGCTTCCGTTCGTACAGGGGTGGCGCACCAACGGAGATACCCAGGGGTTCCTACCATATCCGCGTCGGCGGTCACGGGGCGCCGCACTGCCCGTCAACGTAAGCACTTCCCCGGGTGGCGGCGTTTGTCGTACCGGCCAAGGACGACCGGGCGGTTTAGGACATTGCGACCGAGCGTCGTCAGGCGGCAGCGCCCGGCGCGAGTTCGGGCGGCAGCGGTTCGTCGTGCAGCACGGCCAGGCGTGAGACGGCGCGGGTGAGGACGACGTAGAGGCGGCGCAGGCCAGCGGGCCGGGTGGCCTCACCGGCGACGATGGCGGCCGGCTCGACCAGCACGACCGAGTCGAACTCCAGGCCCTTGGCCTCGGCCGCCGGCACCACCGACACCCGCGGGTCGGTGTCGGCGTCGAGGGTCTCGGCCTCGATCCCGGCCGCGAGCAGTTCGCCCAGGACGGCGGCCACGCGGGCATCGGGGACGATGACGCCGACCGAGCCCTCGACGGCCAGGGCCCGCATCACCTCGTCGACCAGCCCGGCCAGCGGGGCGAAGTGCAGCGCGTCGACGCCGGCCCGGATCGAGGTTGCGGGCGGCACGCCGGTGGCGATGTGCGGCAGCAGCCGGTTGGCGACCTCGAGCACCTCGCCCGGCACCCGGTAGCCCGCGGTCAACGGCCGGACCTTGGCCTCGTCGTGGCCGAGGTGGCGCAACGTGCTGGCCCAGTCGCCCGGCGCCCACGGGCTGGTGGCCTGGGCCAGGTCGCCGAGCACGGTGACCGAACCGGTCGGGCAGCGGCGGGCGATGGCCCGGCACTGCATCGCCGACAGGTCCTGGGCCTCGTCGACGACCGCGTGCACGTAGGACGGACCGCCGGCCAGCAGCCCGTCCAGCTCGTCGAGCAGCACCGCGTCGGCCGCGGTCCAGCGGACCGCCTTCACCGACCGTGGCGCCGGCCGGGCCAGCAGCGCCCGCTCATCGTCGCTGAGGACGGGGCCGGAACATCGGGCCAGGAACTCGGCGTCGCCGTAGAGCCGGGCCAGCAGCGCCGGCGCGGACAGCGCCGGCCAGACCGCGTCGAGGAACTCGCGCACCGCCTGCGACCGGGCGACCTTGGCCGTGTCGGCGTCGCTCGGCGCCCCGCCCGCGTCCTCGCGCTGGCGCCGCACGTCCTCGGCCACCTGCGACTGCAGCCGCTCGCGGGCCGTCGACCAGCGCAGGCCCTCGGACAATGCGCGCCGGGCGTCGTCGACGTAGCGGCGCAGGTGGTGCGCCCCGATGCGGTACCGGCGCGTGCCGACGATGGCCACGACGTCGTCGGCCGGCTTGGCCACGTGGGAGAGCACGGCCCGGCGCAACACCTCGGCCAGCCGGGCGTCGCCCTTGAGCGTGGCCAGGTCGGCCGGCTCCTCGGCCCGCACCGCCCACGACATCAGCCCGCCGATCGTGGTCTGCTCGATGCCGCCCTCGCCGAGGGACGGCAGCACCTGGGCGATGTAGTGCAGGAAGGCCCGGTTCGGGCCGACGACGAGCACGCCGGAGCGCCGCAGCCGCTCCGGGTAGGTGTAGAGCAGGTAGGCCGCGCGGTGCAGGCCGACCGCGGTCTTGCCGGTGCCGGGCGCGCCCTGGATGCACAGCGAGGTGTCGAGGTCGGCCCGGACCAGGTCGTCCTGGTCGGGCTGGATGGTGGCGACGATGTCGCGCATCGGGCCGACACGCGGGCGTTCGATCTCCTCGCGCAGCAGGTCCGAGCGCAGCCCGAGCGACTCGCCGTGGTCGAGGTGCTCGTCCTCGAACGACGTCAGCTCGGAGCCGTCAGCGGTGCGGTGGAAGCCGAACCGGCGCCGCAGCCGCACGCCCATCCGGTCGGCCGGCGTGGCCCGGTAGAAGGCCCGGGCGATCGGCGCCCGCCAGTCGATGACGACCGGGTCGCCCTTGTCGTCGCGGATGTGCCGGCGGCCGATGTGGAAGACCTCGACCCCGTCGCCGGGGCCGTCGGCGTCACGGTCGGTGCGCCCGAAGAACGGCGGGGCATCCGGGTCGGCGGCCAGGGCCCGCAGCCGCTGGGCCCGCAGCTTGCCCAGCGACTGGCTGGCCAGTTCGTCGACGCCGTAGTCGGCGATCGCGTCGGCGCGCACCTGCATCTCGGCCAGGCAGCGGCGGGCGATCTCTAGGTGGGAGCGTTCAGCGGTCAGGGTCGGATCGTCGCTCACGGTTTCTTGACGCTACGCGCGCGAGCAACCCGTTTTCGATCTCGGCATTGCGGTCGTGGTTAGCTCACCCGGTGAGCGAGATCAGGCAGCTGGGCAGCCGGGAGGTCTTCGCCAACCCGTGGCTGCGCTTGCGCGAGGACGAGATCGAGTACGCCGACGGGACGCCCGGCACGTACACCGTCGTCGAGAAGTCGGACTTCGTCACCGTGCTCCCGTTCGAGAACGACGGGTTCTGGCTCGTGCAGCAGTACCGCTATGCGATCGGCAGCCGGCAATGGGAGTTCCCGCAGGGCGGCTGGCCGCAGGGCCGCAGCGGCTCCAGCGCCGAATTGGCCGTGGCCGAACTGGCCGAGGAGACCGGGTTGACGGCCGGCCGCTGGAGCCGGCTCGGCCGGCTGTTCGCGGCCTACGGCTACAGCACGCAGTCCTTCGACGTGTTCCTGGCCACCGACCTGACCCCGGGTCAGCCGCGGCGCGAGCACTCGGAGCAGGACATGGTGCACCGGTGGTTCGCCGTCACCGAGGTGCGGGCGATGGTGCGCGCGGGCGAGTTCGCCGACTCGCACAGCGTGGCCGCTCTCGCGTTGTACGACCTGCACACCTGAGCGGCGAGCGCGACGAAGCTCAGCCGTTCAGGCGCAGCTTCAAGGACTCGAGTTCGTCGCGCATCGAGGTCGGCAGCGAGGGCCCGATCTTGTCGAACCAGTCCTCGATGTCGTTGATCTCCTGCTTCCAGTCGTCGACGTGCACGGCGAGCGCGGCCTGCAGGTCGTCCGGGCCGAGGTCCAGCCCGCTGACGTCGAGGGCCTCCGGGGTCGGCACCCGGCCGATCGGGGTGTCGATCGCGGCCGCGGTGCCGGCGATGCGCTCCAGCGCCCACTTCATCACCCGGATGTTCTCGCCGAAGCCCGGCCACAGGAACCCGCCGTCGGCGTCGCGCCGGAACCAGTTCACGTAGAAGATCTTCGGCAGCTTGACCGCGTCGGCGCCCTTGCCGACCTCGATCCAGTGCGCGAAGTAGTCGCCGGCGTTGTAGCCGATGAACGGCAGCATGGCCATCGGGTCGCGGCGCACGACGCCGACCTCGCCCGTCGCGGCCGCGGTCGTCTCCGAGGACAGGGTCGCGCCCATGAACACGCCGTGCTGCCAGTCGCGGGCCTCGGTGATCAACGGGACGGTGTCGCGGCGACGGCCGCCGAAGAAGATCGCGTCCAGCGGCACGCCGTTCGGGTCGTCCCATTCCGGCGCGCGGGTCTCGCACTGCGCGATCGGAGTGCAGTAGCGCGAGTTCGGGTGGCTGCTCGGCTCGGTGGAGTCCGGCGTCCAGTCGCGGCCCTTCCAGTCGGTGAGGTGCGCCGGCGGTTCGCCCATGCCTTCCCACCAGATGTCGCCGTCGTCGGTCAGGGCCACGTTGGTGAACAGTGAGTTGCCCTTGGCGATGGTCTTCATCGCGTTGGGGTTGGTGTGCCAGTCGGTGCCGGGCGCGACCCCGAAGAACCCGTTCTCGGGGTTGACGGCGTAGAAGCGGCCGTCCTCGCCGATGCGGATCCAGGCGATGTCGTCGCCGATCGTCTCGAGCTTCCAGCCCGGCAGCGTGGGCTCGAGCATCGCGAGATTCGTCTTGCCGCAGGCCGAGGGGAATGCGGCCGCGATGTAGTGCACCTTTTTCTCGGGCGAGGTGACCTTGGCGATGAGCATGTGCTCGGCCAGCCAGCCCTCGTCGCGGGCCTGCACCGAGGCGATGCGCAGGGAGTAGCACTTCTTGCCCAGCAGTGCGTTGCCGCCGTAGCCCGAGCCGTACGACCAGATCAGCCGCTCCTCCGGGAACTGCACGATGTACTTGGTGTCGCTGCACGGCCAGGCCACGTCGGCCTGGCCCGGCTCGAGCGGGGCGCCGACGGAGTGCAGGCCGGGCACGAACGGCCGGTCGTCACCGAACAGCTCCAGGGCCTTGGTGCCCAGGCGGGTCATGATGTGCATCGACGCGACGACGTAGGGCGAGTCGGTGATCTCGGCGCCGAGCATGGGCTCTTCGGCCGTGAGCGGGCCCATACAGTAGGGCAGCACGTACATGGTGCGGCCCTTCATCGAGCCCCGGAACCGCTCGGTCAGGATGGCCTTCATGTCGTCCGGGTCCATCCAGTTGTTGGTGGCACCGGCGTCGCGGGAATCACGGCTGCAGATGAACGTGCGGTCCTCGACCCGGGCGACGTCGCTGGGGTCCGAGGCGCAGTAGAACGAATTCGGCTTCTTGTCGGCGTTGAGCCGGACGAACGTGCCGTTGGCGACGAGCAGGTCGGTGATTCGGGTCCATTCCTCCGGCGATCCATCCACCCAGACGATCTCGCTCGGGCTGGGTCAGCTCGGCCGTCTCGCGCACCCAACTGAGCAGCTTGGCGTGGGTGGTGGGGGCCGTATCGAGGCCCGGAATCGTGCCTGCCGTCATGGGGAATCTCCTCGCGCGTCAACGTTGACAACGCGCCGGTTGGAGCCGGCGCCGGAACGTGGGAATTGGTACAAAGTTTAAGTGTTGGCAGCGTTTACAGGCCCGGCGAGCAGCTGCGGGCCTCGTCACATCAGAGCGTTCTGCTCACATTCAGGTAACGCGCCACCGGGCCTCGGCCAGGCCGTAGCAACCGAACGCGACCAGGCCCAACGCGGTGACGGCGAGCAGCAGCCGCCCGAACGGCTGGTCGGCCAGCGTTCGGATCGCCGCATCGATGCCGGACGCCTTCTTCGGGTCGAAGCGCACGGCCGCATCGACGACCAGGACGCCGGCGAGACCGAACACTGCCCCGCGGGCAACCGTGCCGGTCACACCCAGCGCGACCACGACTCGTCGCGTCTGCCGGCTGGTCCGGCCCAGTCGCAGCTGCTTCTCGAAGGAGCGCTTGATGCCCTGGGCCATCAGCACGCACCCCACCACGACGACGAGCACCCCGACCGCGCCGACGAGCAGCCGGCCGCCGCTGTGGGTCATGACCCGGGCCGACAGCTCGCTCGACTGCCTGGCCTGGCTCTGGTGCCGGCCGGCGAAGACGGCGAACGCGGTGACGGCCAAGAAGGTGTAGACGACCGCGCGGGCCAGCGACTGCAGGCGCGGGCCGGCCTTCCTGCCTTCACCGGCGGCACCGAAGGCGGCCTCGGTGAATCGCCAGAGTGCGTAGGCGCAGAAGCCCACCGCGATGACGAAGATCAGGGCCGCGCCCCCGGTGTGCGTCGAGAGTTCCTGCAACGCACCACGTTGGTCGGCTTCGGGGCGCTTGTGGCCGAAAGCCAGGGTGAACACCAGTACGCCGAGCAGCAGATAGATCAGGCCGCGGGCGGTGAGGCCGAGCCGGGCGATCACCTCCATTGCGGTGCTGCCGCGGACCCGTCGACCGGACGTTCGTGTGAAGGCCACGTACTGAACCTAGCGACGATGAGCTAGACATGGACGGTGCAACTCAACCGATGGCTGCTCGAGCCCGACGAACGGGGCAATCCCCATACCGGTATCGACCGGCGCCACGACGGCATCGCCTGGACCACCGGCAACGAGGTGCGGCCGCTCATCCACGGCGCCGCGTACTTCGGCGAGCTCGCCCGACGCGTCGGGCAGTTGCAGGCCGGCGACCTGCTGCTGTTCACCGATTGGCGCGGCGATCCGGACGAGCGGCTGGCCGGGCCGGGCACCGAGGTCTCGCGGGTGCTGTGCGAGGCCGCGTCGCGCGGGGTCGTGGTCAAGGGACTGGTCTGGCGCTCGCACCTGGACCGGTTCGCGTTCAGCGCGCAGGAGAACCGTCATCTCGGCGAGGAGATCGAAGCGGCGGGAGGCGAGTGCCTGCTGGACATGCGCGTACGGCCGGGCGGGTCGCATCACCAGAAGTACGTCGTGCTGCGCCACCGCGACCGGCCCGAGCTCGACGTCGCCTTCGCCGGTGGCATCGACCTGTGCCACAGCCGCCACGACGACCGCGACCACGGCGGCGACCCGCAGCGCCAGCCGATGGCGGCGGTCTACGGCCAGCGGCCGCCCTGGCACGACGCCCAGCTCGAGATTCGCGGGCCGGCGGTCGGCGACATCGAGGCGTCGTTCCGGGAGCGCTGGACCGATCCCACCCCGCTCAGCCGCAACCCGCTGCACCGCGTCGGGGACCTGCTGCGCCACACCGACGACCGGGCCGGCGCACTGCCCGACCAACAGCCCGATCCCGAACCGCGCGGCACGCACGCCGTGCAGGTGTTGCGCACGTATCCCGCCCGCCGCCGCGGGTTCCCGTTTGCGCCACGGGGTGAGCGCAGCGTGGCCCGGGCCTACCGGAAGGTCGCGGCCAACGCGCACCGGCTGATCTACGTCGAGGACCAGTACTTCTGGGGCGGCGACATCGCCCGGTGTTTCGCCGACGCGCTGGCCGACAATCCGCAGTTGCACCTGATCGCGGTCATCCCGCGCTACCCCGACCAGGACGGCCGGATCTCGATGCCGCCCAACCTCGTCGGCCGGCAGCAGGCCCTCGACATGGTCCGCCGGGCCGGCGGCGAGCGGGTGGCCGTCTACGGCATCGAGAACCACGCCGGCACGCCGGTGTACGTCCACGCCAAGGTCTGCGTCGTCGACGACGTCTGGGCGTCGGTCGGCTCGGACAACGTCAACCGGCGGTCGTGGACACACGACTCGGAGCTGTCCTGCGCCGTCCTCGACGAGCAGCTCGACGGCCGCGAGCCGCGCAGCGTCGACCGCTTCGGCGACGGTGCCCGCCGGTTCGCGCGCGACCTGCGCCTGGAGCTGGCCCGCGAGCACCTCGATCGGGCCGACGGCGACGACGCCGACCTGCTCGACCCGGTCTCGGCGTTCGCCGCGTTCGCCGCCGGCGCCGAACGGCTGCAGCGGTGGTACGACGACGGCCGGCCGGGCCCGCGACCACCGGGACGGGTGCGGCCGTACCGGCAGGAGCGGCTGTCGCGCCGCACGCTCGCATGGGCCACGCCGCTGTACCGAACCTTCTACGACCCGGACGGGCGCCCGGCCGGGATGCGGCGGGCCGGGGAGTTCTGAGCGGACCCGTGCCAGGCCGCGGGCAGGACGAGGCTGGCGACGACGGCCGCACTCGCCGCCAGCAACCCGTACCCGCCGCCGGCCATGACCGCTCCCGAGGCGGCGCCACCGCCGGCCGCGGCGACGCCCATGCCGACCTCGCCCCACCCCTCGCGCTGTGGGCGTTGCGCCGCGGGCACGTCGGCGGTCAGCAACGCGCTGCCGGACAACAGGGCCAGGTTCCAGCCGACGCCCAACAGCACCAGCCCTACCGCCAGCAGCACGCCCGACGTCGTCACCGCCGCCAGCCAGGAAGCGATCACCAGCGTCGCGCCGGCCGCGGCCGCCGTGGCCGGGGCTCCGAAGCGGTCGGTCAGCCACCCGCTCACCGGCGACGGCGCGAACATGCCGGTGATGTGCAGGCTGACGACCACTCCGATCATGACCAGACCGCTGCCGGTGTGATGCATCTGCACGGGCGCCATCGTCATCACCGAAACCATCACCAGGTTGGCCACGCCGAGCACGACCAGGCCGGCGAGTCCGCCGCGGCCAAGGACAACGCGATCGAGCCGGGGCTCATCCGGGGCCACCAGCCCACCCGGTACTCCGCCCGGGCGCACGCCGGCGGCGAGCGCACCCGACGCTGCGGCGAGCGCGAGTGCGGCGACCAGGTACGGCCCGGCCAGTCCGGGAAGGCCCACCGATGTCGCGAGACTGCTGGCCGGGGCCAGCAGGTTCGGCCCCGCGACCGCACCGAGCGTGATGGCGACGAGCACCGTCGACATCGCCCTGGCCCGCGACTGGTCGACGGCCAGATCCGCGGCGGCGTACCGGCCGAGCATCACGGCCGTGTTGCCCGCGCCGAGCAACAGCGTGCCGGCCAGGACGAGGGCCAGGTTGCTCGTCACGGCGGCCGCGACGACGACGCCGCAGCCCGCGACCGCCGCGGCCGCGCCGGTGCTGAGTGCCGGGCCGCGCCCGTAGCGAGCGGTCAGACGCGACAACGCGACCGCGGCAATCGCTGAGCCGGCCACCAACAGGGCCTGCGGTAGCCCGGTGATTGACTCGGAGCCCCCGACCTCGCGGGCGAGCAGGGCACCGGCGGTGCCGGCCAGCGACTGGCCGAGGCCGCCGAGCACGCTCGCGGCCCACAGCGCCCGCAGCGGGCGTCGGCGCACCGTGGCCGGCGAGAGTCGGGTAGCGGGGGCCGCGTCGGTGGCCGGGATGCTGGCCGGTTGCGTCATGGCAATCACGCTAGGAAGTCCGGGGGCCGCCCTACAGTGGTGCCGGCACAGTGTTCGGGGCGATGGCCTTACGAGCGCGAGGAGTTTGTCGGTGACCACTTTGCGATCGATGGATCCGGACGACGTCGACTGGCGATTGCTGTCCGAGCTGCAGTCCGACGGGCGGCTGTCGTTCAACGAGCTGGCTCGCCGCGTGCACCTGTCGGCACCCGCGGTGGCTGAGCGGGTCCGGCGCCTCGAACAGGCCGGCATCATCACCGGGTACACGGTCAAGGTCGACGCGTCCCGCGCCGGTCATCCGTTGCTGGCCTTCATCCAATTGCGATGCAGTCTCGGCAGCTGCCTGCTCAGGACCACGACCGCCGACGACCACCCGGAGATCGTCGAGATCCACAAGCTCTCCGGTGAGTACTGCATCCTGATCAAGGTGCGGGCCACCTCGCTGTCCCATTTCGAGGAACTGGTCGAGCGGTTGGGCGTCAACCGTGAGATGCGCACCCACATCGTGCTGTCCACTCAGTACGAGGGCCGCCCCGTCGAGCCACCGGTCGCGGTGGGTCCGGTGACGCCCTCCGAGGGATGGAGCTGAGCGACGGCGGCGAGGTTCAGCGCGGCGCGAGTGCGGCGGCCACCCGGGCCAGGGCCGGATCGCCGAGGGACTGCTGCACGCAGCGGGCGAACAGCCACAGCAGCAGCCGGGCCGGGTCGAGCTCGAGCAGGTCGGCCAGCCGGTGGGCAAAGCGCACCGGTTCGGCGTTCAGGCGCTGCGCGCAGTTTAGCATGTGCTGCAGTGCGTCGTAGGTGGGATCGCCGACGTAGGGCTTGGGGTCGATCATCAGCCAAGGCTCGCGCTGCGCCCGCAGGATGTTGTTGCCGTGCAGGTCGGTGACCAGCAGCAGGTTGCGTTCGGCGGTGGCGGGCAGGGTCCGGAACAGCTCGATGCCGGCCCGGACGAGGCCAGGGTCGAGGTCGGGGCGACCCGCCTGCGCCCGGGCCTGGAAACTGTCGGCCCATTGCGTGCACAGCTGCTGCAGCGGCCGGAACGGGTGCCCGTCGGCCGGCTCGCGCCAGAGCCGGCGAAGCAGCCCGGTGAGCACGACGTCCTGGTCGGGCTCCGGGAGTTGCTTCAGGGTCGTCCCGGGCACGCACCGTTCGAGCAGCAACGCACTGGTCCGGTCCGACGTTTCCGCGGCGTGGACGGCGACGGCGCCGGCACCGTCCCAGGCCAGGAGCCCGGCCGCCTCGTCGCGGGCCTCGTAATGGCGCCAGCTCACCTTGAGGACGAGCTCCTGCCCGGCGCGGTCACGGGCCGGCGCCACCCACGAGACCTGGCCACCGGGTTGGTACGGCCGATCGAGGGTCAGCGACCAGCGGTCGGCCAGGTCGGCGACGACGGCGGGCAGGGCCGCCACCCACGGTGCCAAGTCGGCCGCGTCCTCGCCGTCGACGGCCTTGAGCAGGTTGGCCGGCAGCTCGAACGCGGTCACACCGGCCACTTTCTCATCCGGCCGCAGCCGAAAATGACATGGTTGACGATTTACGCGAAGAAGCGGATGGTATGTGAAATAATTACGGGTCACCCAGGAGGCGTTCGCGCCATTCGTGGCGGCTTCCGGCCCCGGATTCACACCACGAATTGCTGGGGGTACCGATGAGAAATCGAATCGCCGTCCTGGTCGTGGGCCTGCTGGCCTCGTGTCTCGGACTCGTCGCTGTCAGCGCGCCGGCCTCGGCCGTCACGAAACTGTCCCAGTCCGCCGCCGCCTCACAGCTGCGCGCCGCGGGCATCACCTGGAGTTCGAGTGGAGGCTGCACGACCCGGTCGAACCCGTCGTGCACCTCGTTCTCGCAGATCAACCAGAGCACGGTCAGCGGCGCGATCACGCTCAAGCACGCCAGCGGCTGCGCCATCAACATCACCGGCGGCACCGAGGTCGGCCACGCCAGCGGCACCTACAGCCACTACAACGGCTACAAGATCGACATCTCGCACAACAGCTGCATCAACGGCTACATCCACAGCGCGTTCACCAAGATCGGCAACCGTGGCGACGGGTACCCGCAGTGGAAGGCGGGCTCGGGCAACATCTACTGCGACGAGGGCAGCCACTGGGACATCGTCTACTACACCTGCGGCTGTTGAGCCGCGCTCTCAACCGGGTTAGGACGCCGGGCTGACCGTGGACGGGGCCTATCCCCGGACCGTCAGACCCTGGTCGGCCGCCGCCGCGGCGAGGCGGTCGACCACCGGTGCGTCGGGCCGCGCGAATGACTTTCGGGGGCCGCTTGGTTGAGGTGTGGCTGTGGGCATGGCCCGGCTCGCGGCCCCTGCTGCGTCGGTGCACATATTCTCGGGTCCTCGGGGCGGATACCCGGGATGCCGCCCACGGGCGGTCCTAAGGAGCAGTTCGCCATGGGTCTGACCGGTGTCGGCACGCTCGTTGTCGCCGTTGCGATCGCGGTCGCCCTTTTCGGTGCCACACTGGCCGTCTGGAGCCGGCTACCGCCGCCGGTGCGGTGGCCGGCCCGAGCACTTCTGCTCCTTCTCGGCGACATCAGCGCGATCGTGGTCGTCGCGGTGCTGGTCAACAACGCGTTCGACTTTTATCCGTCCTGGGGCGAACTGTTCGGCAGTCATCTCGGGGTGTCGAACACCCCGGTCGCCCAGGGACGCCAAGACGGACTACTCGCCCCTGATCTTGCCCTCGCCTGGCGCGCCGGACGCGGGCTGCTCACCACAATCCGGATACCCGGCACCGTGAGTGGCGTCGGGGACTATCCGGCGGAGGTGTACCTGCCGCCGCAGTACGGCGACCCGGGTTACCGCAACGTGCGGTTTCCGGTGGTGGAACTGCTCGACGGATTCCCCGGCGGACCCCAGACCTGGGTCCACAAACTCAAGATCGCGCAAGTACTCAACCATGAGATCGCGGTCGGCACGATCTCGCCGACCATCGTCGTCATGCCGACGCAGAACCTCGCCGCGCCGCGCGACACCGAATGTGCCAACGTCCTCGACGGTCCGCAGGTCGACACCTATCTGGTGACGGATGTACGTAGGGCGGTGACGAGCGGGTTCCGCGCGGCGCCCGCCGGAGCGAGCTGGGGGCTGAGTGGCTACTCGACCGGGGGGTACTGCGCTGCGCTGCTCGCCGCGCAACATCCGTTCGACTTCGGTGCGGCGGCGTCGATGGAGGGTTACAACAAGGCGGCCCACGACTTGACGACAGGTCGGCTGTTCGGCACGGACATGGCCCGGCAGAACGAGGCCGACGTCTTGTACTGGATGGACAAGCCGAACTGGCCGACCGTGCCGATGCTGGAACTTGCGACCAAACAAGATCGCCAATCGTGGGTCGACGACCGGATCCTCGACCGGCTCGCGGCCTTGCACCATTACCCGCTGTGGCAACTGTTCCTGCCGCGTGGCGGCCACAATCTGGCCACGTTCTCCGCCGAGGTGCCGCTCGCCTTGCACTTCCTCAGCGCGCACATCGGTGCGCCGCTCGCGCCGGCCCCGCGCGTGGACGGGCATCTGCCCCACCGGGTGGTCCCATCGCCGGTCGTCACAGCCGCATCGTGCCGTCGAAGCTTCGGTTGCACGTCATCGGCATTCGGAGCCGGGTCCCGGTGAACCTACCGATCAGTCCGATCCGGCCACGTCGACGACGAAGCCCGTCCGGACGGCCGTGCCGTGGTAGTTGACGACGACGGTGACCGTGGCGACGCCCGGGCCGACCGTGCGGATCGTCCCGCCATGATCGACGCGCACGACGCTCGGGCGGTCCGAGCTGTAGCGGATCTGCAGCTGCCGCGGTAGTGCGGTGCTGTGGCCCTTGGTGATGTAGCCGTAGAGCGACTGGTCGTTCATCGACACGGTCAGCTGCGGATCGATCCGGGTGCCGGGGTCGAACATCACCCGCTGGGCGACATCGTTGGCGCGATCGCCGGTCTGGATCGGCTTGGCGTTGACGACGGTGGGGACGGCGCCGAGCCGGCCGGCGATCCGTACGTGCGTGGTGGCCTCGACGGCGGAGTCCGCGCTCGACGTGCTCAGCTGCAGGCCGTACACGCCGTTGTCGACGACGTACCGGTTACTGGCCTCGTCGAAGAAGGCCAGCTTGGCCGCGGGCACCGTGAAGCTCACCCGCTTGGTCTGGCCCGGTGCCAGCGTGACCTTGCTAAACGCCTCCAGCCGCTTGACCGGGCGCTGTGCCGCAGCCGGCTCGAACGGGGTCGTGGCGTAGAGCTGCGGGACGGCCGAGCCGACGGTCCGGCCTCGGTTGGTGACGTCGGCGGTGACGTGCACCGTGGCATTCGCGTCGACCCACGGCCGGCTCACCCGCAGGTGCGAGTAGGCGAAGTCGGTGTAGCTCATCCCATAGCCGAACGGCCAGGTGACCGCTCCGGTGAAGTACATGTAGGTGCGACCGGCGGAGGTCGCGGTCGGGCGGATGGTGTAGTCGGTGATCGGCGGGATCTGCCCGGCGTCGCGGTACCAGCTGAACGGCAGGTGCCCGCTCGGGTTGACCTTGCCCAGCAGGACGTCGGCCAGTGCATCGCCCTGGCGTTGCCCGTTGTAGGAGCTCCACAGCAGCGCCGGCGTCGTGTCCTGGAAGCTGTTCGTGTCGACCTGGCCCGTGGTCTCCAGGTAGACGATCGTGTTCGGGTTGGCCGCCTCCACCTGGCTGATCATCGCCGCCTGCGCGCCGGGCAGGTCGAGGCTGGTGCGGTCGACGTCCTCGCGGCTGGTGGTGAAGTCGGTGCCGGCCACGACCACCACGGCGTCGTAGTTCGCGGCTGCGGCCACCGAGGCCGCATCGACCGTGGTCAGCGTGGCGCCCGTCGTGCCGCCGGTGACGCCCGGGTAGTAGTCGACCTGGGCCTGCGGGTCGATCGCCTGCACCGCGGCCTTGACGCCCTGGTAGCTGTTGACGTTGTTCGCCGCACCGGCCGGAGCCTGGATGCTGGAGTAGCCGCCCAGGTACAGCCGCGTCGGATTGGCGTAGTAGCCCATCACGGCGATCTTGTACGGCCCCGACGACGGCACCTTGAGCGGCAGCAGGGCGCTCGAACGGCCGTTCGGCTGCGCGACCGACGCGTTCTTCAGCAGCACCAGGCTCTGGTCGGCGCTGGCCTGGGCCTGGCGCAGCCGGTCCGGCGTCTCGGTGATCGCGTTGTTGGAGTCGTTGTTGACCCAGGCCACGCCGCCGAGGCGGGCCCGCGCCGCCCGCACCCAGGGCACCCGGCTCTGGTCGTCGAACTCGCCGGTCTCGATGCGCGCGGTGAACAGGCGCACCAGCGACGTGTCGACGTCGCCGATGTTGTACGTGTCGGTCTGGGTCGGGATGTGCTGGGCCAGTGCCGTCGGGATCGTGTTCCCGTAGCTGTAGGCGTCGTGGTAGCCGGCGTTGCAGTCCAGGTCCTCACCGGCCGAGTTGGCGTAGGCCGTGCGGCCGTACTGGTCGAGCGGGGCCGGGGCACCGGGTGGCTGCCAGTGGTGGCCGGCCTGGATCTCGTACACCGCGTCGCAGTCGGAGGTGAAGTAACCCTTGAAGCCGTATGTCTCCCGGGCCAGCGTGTCCATCAGTTGCACGCTGGCCGCGGCCGGTACACCGTTGACCTCGTTGTAGGAGCTCATGATCGAGCCCGGGTTGCTCTGCTCGATGATGCTGGCGAACTGCGCGGTGTAGTACTCGCGCAGCGTGCGCTGGTCCATGTCAGCCGAGCCGGAGCGCCGGTTGACTTCGCTGTTGTTGGCCGCGTAGTGCTTGAGCGTGGCGATGGCCTTGTAGTAGCCGTCGGCCGCCCGCAACAGCCGGCCGTTCTGGTCCTGGCCCTGCAGGCCGTCGACGTACTGCGACGCGAGGTCGGCCGTCAGCGTCGGGTCCTCGCTCCAGCTCTCGTCGTTGCGGCCCCAGCGCGGGTCCCGGGACAGGTTGACGGTCGGGGCGTAGAAGTCGAGGTTCTGGGTGTTGTTCGGCGACACGTCGCGGGCCTCGTCGCCGATGTAACCCGCCTCGCGGTAGACCAGATCCGGGTTCCAGGTGCTGCCCAGCGACAGGTCGGACGGGTAGGACGTGGTGTTGGTCAGGGTGGTCGCGTTGCCGGTCGGCGTCAGCGTGGAGGCGTTGATGCCGTGGTTCGCCTCGTTCCACCAGCCCCACGCGGCGATGCCCAGCCGCGGGATGGCCGGGGCCTGACTGCTGTTCATCTGCGCGGCCTTCTCGTCGAGCGTCAGCCGGGAGACGAGGTCGGCCGCCCGTTCGGCCGGCGAGTACGCGCGGTCGAGGTAGATCGGCCCGGGCGCCCGGTGCCCGGCGGCGGCCGGCGTCGCCGCCCCGGCCCCGGCAAGAGCGGCGGCGGTGCCCACCGCCAGAGCGGACGACGCGACGATGACGGTCAGCCGACGAAACATATGACCACTCCGTACAGAAGGTCGGAAAACGACAATTTATCCGACCGACCCATACCCGCGCCTGAGAGCGCTCTAACGCCTCGGGCCGGCCCCACCGCTCAGGAGGCCTGGCTGACCGTGGACATGTTGAAGTCGGGCACCCGCACGGCGGGCATGGCCGTGCGGCGGAAGTAGTCGCTCCACTCCCGCGACAGGGTGGGCTCGCTGCGGCCGACCTCGGCGATGCGCCCGAGCAGGTCGATGGGCGACTCGTTGAACCGGAAGTTGTTCACCGCGCCCTGCACCTGGCCGTTCTCGACCAGGTAGACGCCGTCGCGGGTCAGGCCGGTGAGCAGCAGCGTCTGCGGATCGACCTCGCGGATGTACCACAGGCAGGTGAGCAGCAGGCCGCGCTCGGTGCCGGCGATCATCTCGTCGATGCTCGCGCCATCGCCGGCGGCGCCGGCGGCACCGTCCAAGATCAGGTTGCCGATGTACGGACGCGGCTCGGCCCCGGTCTTGCTGGCCCAGGCCCGGGTGCGGGCCAGGTTGACCAGCGTGCCTTCGCTGACCCAGTCGGTGGCCGCGACCGGCGCACCGTTGTCGAACACCGACTGCAGGCCGCCCTCGGACTCGGTCGCGATCTCGAACGGCGGGCACTGCAGGCCCGCGGCCGCGGGATCCGAGCGCAGCGTCAACGGCAGCGACGCCAGCTGTTCGCCGATGCGGGTGGCGCCGTCGCTGCGGGAGTAGACGTTGCGGCCCTCCTCGGCGTCACGGGCCGATCCGGTCCAGTAGGCGTAGATCATCAGGTCGGCCACGGCCGTCGGCGGCAGGATCGTCTCGTAGCGGCCGGCCGGCAGTTCGATGCGCTTGGCCGCCCAGTCCAGCCGGGTGTCGAGCGCGTCGAGGACGGCCGCGGTGTCGACGTCGGTGAAGTCGCGGGTGTGCAGGCCCGACCAGGCCGAGCGGCTGTAGTCGGCCGACTTGCCGTTGACCTCGAGCCGCCCGTCCGGCTGGTCGAAGCGCCGCCGCAGACCGGTGGACGTGCCCAGGAAGTACGACGTCAGCTGGTGCTCGGCGAACCCGAACAGCAGCCGGTCGGACTTCTTCCAGCGGTCGAACGCGGCGCCGAGCTCGGGGGCGAACCGCTCGAACACCGCGACGCCGGTCTCGGCCGGCTCGGCCGACCAGTCGTCGTCGTGCTCGTAGGGCTCGACGAGCGGGGCGGCGTCGTCGGCCGGGCGCGGCGTCGTGCCCGGCCCGCTCGGAGGCGCGCACCAGCTCGGCCAGCTCCTCGTCGTTGCTGACCGACCGGGTGACCACGCCGGCGCTGCGTGCCGTCGGCGCCGTCGAAGGTCGAGATCACCGTGACCGCTGCGGGTGCGCATCTGACCGTTGGTGGTCAGGCTGTTGGCCGCCCAGCGCAGGTTCGTCTCGGAGTGCTCGGCGGCGATGACGACGCAGCCGTCGGCGGTCGACTGGGCCAATGCGGCCTCGACCAGGCTCCTGCGGCGTGCTCATCGGCCACCCTCCGTCACGGTGTTGAGGACGTTGATGCCGCGGAACAGCGCGGTGGGACAGCCGTGCGACACCGGCCGCCACCTGGCCGGGCTGACCCTTGCCGCAGTTGAACGCGCCGCCGAGCACGTACGTCTCGGGGCCGCCGACCGCCTCCATCGAGCCCCAGAAGTCGGTGGTCGTGGCCTGGTAGGCGACGTCGCGCAATTGCCCGACCAGCCGGCCGTTCTCGATGCGGTGGAACTGCTGGCCGGTGAACTGGAAGTTGAACCGCTGCATGTCGATCGACCAGGACCGGTCGCCGAGGATGTAGATGCCGCGCTCGACGCCGCCGATCAG
Source organism: uncultured Actinomycetota bacterium (assembly GCA_963713245.1). Lineage (GTDB taxonomy): Bacteria > Actinomycetota > Actinomycetes > Mycobacteriales > Jatrophihabitantaceae > CAVQKZ01. The sequence goes on along the minus strand of CAVQKZ010000001.1, from coordinate 946,405 downwards.
CTCCTCGACCGACGGGCCGTCGGGCGCGGGCTGCAGCGACACGTTGGCCATCCGCTGCAACGGGATGTGCCCGGCCGAGTCGGCGAAGGCGCAGCCGTTGGACCGGCCGAAGTCGTTGGCCTGGGCCATCTGCCGGTTGAGCTGGTAGCCGACCAGCGTGCCGTCGCGGACGATGTCGAACTCGCTGGTGGCCACGCCCTCGTCGTCGTAGCCGATCGTGGCCAGCCCGTGCTGGACGGTGCGGTCGCCGCGGACGTTCATGACCGGGCTGCCGTAGGTGAGGTGGTTGAGCTTGTCGAGGGTGGCGAACGAGGTGCCGGCGTAGGCGGCCTCGTAGCCCAGGGCGCGGTCGAGTTCGGTGGCGTGCCCGATCGACTCGTGGATGGTCAGCCAGAGGTTGGACGGGTCGATGACCAGGTCGTAACGGCCGGCCTCGACGCTCGGCGCCTTGACGTGCTCGGCCAGCAGGCCGGGCAGTTCGGCGATCTCGGCGTCGAAGTCCCAGCCGGTGCCGGTCAGGTACTCCCAGCCGCGGCCCACCGGCGGGGCGAGCGTGCGCATCGACGAGAACGCGCCCGGCCGCCGCGGTCGACGTTCACGGCGGTGAACTCCGGGTGCACGCGCACCCGCTGCTGGGTGGTCATCGTGCCGGCGGTGTCGGCGTAGAACTTGTTCTCCAGCACCTGCATGAGCCGGGCGTCGACGTGGTCGACGCCGTCGGCGGACAGCAGCCGCTCGGACAGCTCGGTCAGCCGGCCGATGCGCTCGGCTCTCGGGGACGTCGAACGGGTTGACGTCGTAGGCCGAGACCCAGGTGACGTCGTCGTACACCGGCTCGGGGGCCAGCACGACCGGTTCGGAGCTGAGCACCCGGCTGACCTTGGCCGTGGCGACCGCCTGCTCGGCCAGCCGCGCGGCCGCGTCGGCGGTGCGGGCGATGCCGCTGGCGAACCCCCATGCCCCGTCGTGCACCACTCGCACGGCCAGCCCGACGTCCTCGGAGTCGGTGCTGGAATCCAGGTGGCCGTCACGCAGGCTCAGCGTGCGCCACCCGGATGCGCTCGAGCCGGAAGTCGGCGTGGTCGGCGCCGAGGTCGCGGGCCCGGTTGAGCGCGGCGCCGGCGAGTTCGCGCGCGGGCAGCGCGAGGAAGGACGGATCGATGTCGGGCATCCCTCGAACCTAGCCGCCTGCGCCAGTGCGATGCGCCGGCGCCCGCTCAGCAGACCGACAGACCGCCGTTGTAGCCCTTCACGAACGACTGGATGCGCTGCAGTCCGGTGGTGCCGCGCGCCCCGTACGTGGCCGGGTTGCCGACCAGGTTGAGCATCGCCGACGTCGCCTCGTCCATGTCCGGCGGCGACAGGATGAACTTGTGCGTGCTGTCGCCGGTATCGAGGTTGATGTCCTTGGCGTAGGCGCCGCTGTAGCAGCTTGCGGCCAGCAAGGCCGGGGCGTCGTCGGTGCTGCGGGCGAAGAGCTGATGCCGCACGGCCATGCCCCAGCCGACCGCGAACAGCGTGCCCAGCGCGAAGTCGGCGGGCTGGTTCTCGAGCAGCACCACATCGTGCGTGGCCGGATCGATCTTCTTGTCGTCCAGGCTGTTGTAAGCCCGGGCCGCTATCGGTGTCGCTGTAGTAGACGGTGTTGTCGTCCGGGCAGTAGCCGAACTCGCTGGCCGAGGTGGCGCCGCATTTGGGCTGGGCGGCCTCGGCGATCTTGACGTCCTGCCAGCGTCTTGCCGATGGACTGTGCGGCCAGTTTCCAGAACCGGTTCAGGTCGGGCTGCAGACCGCCACCGCCGCCGGAGCCGTTGGCCCGAGCGGGGCCGGGTTGAGCACCTGGGCCAGGGTCTCGTTGCCGCCGCTCTGGTAGTCGGTGTCGCTGACGAACGGGCGCTCGGTGAACTTGCGGTCGAAGTACGACTTGGCGTAGCAGAACGTCGGCCCGTGCACCGCGCCGTCCTCGACCGCGCTGAGCCGGTCGAAGCCGTTGCCGTGCGAGATGTCGCTCAGGCGAGGCCGGGGTCGAGTCGCGCACCTGCAGGTAGCCGTTGAGCGCCTGGTCGAGTTGCGTCGGGGAGGCCCGGAAGTGCGGCGCCTGGTTCTTCTGCGACGCTGGCCAGGAACGCGCCGGCGGCGCAGTCGGCCTGCGACTCGAAGTCGATCGTGGGCAGGTCGAGCTTGTAGTCACCGGTGCGGAACTGCAGGGCGTGCCCGAATTCGTGGGCGAAGGCGAGCGCGACGAGCAGGTTGCCGTACTTTTTCGCAAGCACCGGCACGAGATGCTGGGGCGCGCGGTCCCACACGATCGAGTCGTCGACGAAGCAGAACGCCGCGTTGTTGACGATGAACTTCGCGCTGCGGGCGATGCAGCCCTCCTTGGCCGCCGGGCCGTTGACCGCCCCGGAATCGACCACCTGCTGTCCGTCGACGGAGAAGAAGCCACCCTTGATCGGGGGCAGTGCCGCGCCGCCGGCGATGCTCGGGTAGTTGACCTTCCAGAAGGCGACGACGTCGCTGATCGCGTTCTTGACCGTGGTGTCGAACGCGCCGTTGGTGCCGCCGACGACCGGAAGGTCGGAATTGGCTGCGGCCTTGGCCGTCGGCTTGCCGTCGACCACGGTGGCACAGGCACCGAGGGTGAGCATGGCCGCGGCCGCGACAGCCAGGGCCTGGAGGGGCCGGCCGAATCGAGATCGCATGCGGGACATCCCCCTCCGTCGGCAAACCCTGGCCGCAGTCTAGGACGTCGGCTGAAGAGCGTGGGCGCGCAAATCGGCGGCATTTGGAACACTGGGACCCATGGGACGGCATTCGGCGCCAGACAGCGAGTCGGACCTGTCCGACCCGCCGGCCCCGGACCTGTCCGACGCGCCCACTGTCGTGCTCGACATCGTCCGCATCACCGACCCGCCCACCGGGCGGGGACGGCACTACCACGCCGACGACGACGAGAACCAGAACGAGGACGAGCCGACCGAGCTGGCCCGGCGCCGCGAGGAACTGGCCCGGCGCGAAGTCGCCGACGGCGAGGCGAACGGCCACCAGAACGGGGCCCTGCGCTACGACGACGGCGGCGGCGGCGACGACGGCGACCTCGACGAGGACGATGGGCATGGGCGCAGCCAGAACGGATCCCGGCCCGTGCCCCGGCCCGAGGGGGCCACGCACGCCGACCTGCGGCTGCTGCGCGAGAACCCGGCCCTGCGGGCCCGGTGCGCGGCCGCCGTGATCGTCCCGTTCCTGCTGTACACGGCCGCGTTGATGGTGCTCGGGGCCACCGCGATCTACCTGGTGTGGGTGTGGATGCCGACGGTGGTGGCCGGGGTCTCGGTCGGGACGTTCCTCGACGTCGCCCACCACCGCGAGCGCTAGCGCCTACCGGGCGACGGCGAAACCCCGCTGCAGCGCGCCGTAGGCGTCCAGGTACGTCCGGATCTGGTCATAGGCCTGCTGGTAGGTGGCGTGCTGGGCGGGCGTCGTGGCCGGATCATGAAGGGCGGTGGGCAGGTCGATCAGCCGCAGCCGGGGCGCGTCGTCCATCCAGGTCGGGATGGCCTCGGCCCGGGTGACGCGGAACCTGTGCGGCGCCACCTCGGTGAACGTGAACCTGGGCATGACGCCCTCGCGGCTCTCGGCCACCGGGTCGGCGTGCCGGGAGATCTGGTTGCCCATGCAGTAGACCACCCACTTGCCGTGGAGGCGTTCGACCGGCTGGACGACGTGGGCGTGGTCGCCGAGGATCACGTCGATGTCCGGCGAGGCCAGCAGCGCGTCGGCCTGGTCGCGCTGCTCCTGGGTGGCCAGGTGGTCGTACTCGGTGCCCCAGTGCATCGACAGCACCACGATGTCGGCCCCGGCCTGCTTGGCCCGGTGGGCCGCGGCCAGGATCGTGGGCACGTCGATGAGGTTGGCCAGCCAGGGCTGGCCCGGTGGCAGGGCGATGCCGTTGAAGCCGAAGGCGTACGCGAGCTGAGCCACCTTGACGCCGTTGGGCATCGTCAGGATCAGTGGGCGGGCCGCCTCGGCCGCGCTGCGGGCGCTGCCGGTGTGCTGCAGGCCGGCGGCGTCGAGTTCGTCGAGGGTGCGCTTGACGCCCGGGTAGCCCTGGTCGAGGGAATGGTTGGACGCGGTCGTGCAGGTCCGGTAGCCGATGTCCTTCAGCGCGGTGAGCACCTGCGGTGGGGCGTTGAAGTCGGGCCAGCCGGCGAACGGGCCCTGCGGCGGGGCCAGGGGCGTCTCCATCTCGCAGGTGGCCAGGTCGACGCCGCGGGTGACGCCGGCGATGCCGGCGTACATCGGCCCGAAGTCGTAGCCGGTCCTGCCTTCGGCCACGGCGTCGGCGTGGGCCTGCTGCCAGAGCGGCGGGTGGATGAGGACGTCGCCCGAGCCGAGGACGGTGACGGTGCGCGGGCTGGCTTCGCGGGCGGGGTGGATGCGGTAACGGCTGAGCTCGGGGCGGTACTCGCCGTCGGCGCGGGCCGTCGCCGTCGGCCGAGCGGAGCCGGGGTGCGTGCTGGTGCAGGAGCTCAGCGCGGTGGCGACGAGGAGGGCCGCCGCGACGGCCGAGCCCGCGAGCACAGTCCGGGGCCAGGCCACCGCCGCACCGTACCGCGGCGCCCTGGAAACGCGGGTGGGTCAGGCGGCGGGCAGGTCGACCAGTTCGCCCAGCCGGGCGCGGTGCGGGCCGCGGTGCCGAGCGCGATCGCGTCGGCCTTGGCCCGCTTGAGGTAGAGATGCGCCGGGTGCTCCCAGGTGAAGCCGATGCCGCCGTGCAGCTGCACGCACTCCTCGGCCGCCTTCACCGCCAGCGGTGAGCAGTACGCCTGGGCCAGCGAGGCGGCTACCGCGGCGTCCGGGTCGCCGTCGGCGACGCAGGCGACGGCGTAGCGCGCCACCGCCCGGGCCTGGGCGACGCCGGCCCACAGGTCGGCCATCCGGTGCTTGAGCGCCTGGTACGAACCGATCTGCCGGCCGAACTGGTAGCGGCTCAGCAGGTGCTCGATCGTCAGCTCCAGGCAGCGCTGGGCCAGCCCGACCTGCTCGGCGGCCAGCACGGCGGCCCCGGTCGTCAGCGCGGAATCGAGCGCGGCCGCGGCCTCGGGGCCTGACCCGAGCCGTTCGCCCGCGACGCCGTCGAAGGTCAGGTCGACCAGCGGGCGGGTGAGGTCGAGCGAGCCGATCGGATCACGGCGCGCGCCGGCCGTGTCGACCAGGACGAGCGCGGGCTGGTCGCCGTCGATCGCGGGCACGAGCAGCAGGTCGGCGGTCAGCGCGTCGGCCACGGTCCGGACGATGCCGTCGAGCGTGCCGCCGTCGCTGCGGACGTCGGCCGGGAAGGTCCGGCCGGGGCCGAACGACAGCGGCACGGCGACGGCGACGGTCGCCTCGCCCGCGGCCAGCCGGGCGACCAGGTCGTCGTCGCCCAGCGCATGGGCGGCGGCCGTGGCCAGCACCGCGCTGCCGAGGAACGGGGTGGCGGCCACGCTGCGGCCGAGCTCCTCGGCCACCACCGCGGTCTCGCGCCACGACGCCCCGTGCCCGCCGGCGGATTCCGGCGTGGCCAGCCCGGCCGCGCCGAGGTCGACCGCCAGCGCTCGCCACAGCGCCGGGTCGTACGGCTCGGCCGTCTCGGTGCGGGCCAGCACGGCCGGCCACGGGGCCCGGTCGGCCAAGCAGGTCGCGCACGCTGGCGCGCAGCTGTTCCTCGACCTCGCTGTAGAGCAGGTCGGTGCTCATTTGGGCAGGTCCTTCCACGGGACGTCCTTGTCCACGCGCACCTCGCCCGGCAGGCCGAGCACGCGTTCGGCGATGATGTTGCGCAGGATCTCCGATGTCCCGCCCTCGATCGAGTTGCCCTTGGCCCGCAGGTAGCGGTAGCCGGGCGACCGGGCCAGGAAGTCGACCGACTTCGGCCGCTCGCTCTGCCAGGTGTCGGTCGACCACTCGTCGTAGCGCAGTCCGTCGGCCCCGAGCAGGTCGAGCTCGAAGCCGGAGATCTCCTGGTTCAGCCGGGCGAAGGCCAGCTTGGCCGCCGAGCCCTCGGGCCCGGGGGCTCCGGCGGCGAGCTGCTGGCGCAGCCGCAGCCCGGTCAGCCGGGTGGCCTCGGCCTCGACCCACAGCCGCATCAGCTCGTCGTGCCCGGCCGGCGTGCGCAGCTCGGGGCGGGAGCGCCAGGCCTCGGCCACCGCGGCGATCACGCCGCTCTCGCGCGGGGCCGCGCCGCCGCCGATGGCCACCCGCTCGTTCATCAGGGTGGTCTGCGCGACCCGCCAGCCGTCGCCGACCGCGCCGAGCCGCTGGGCGTCGGGGATGCGCACGTCGGTCAGGAACACCTCGTTGAACTCGGCCTCGCCGGTGATCTGGCGCAGCGGCCGCACCTCGACGCCGTCGGCGTGCATGTCGAGCACGAAGTAGGTCATGCCCTGGTGCTTGGGCACGTCCGGGTCGGTGCGGGTGACCAGGATGGCCCAGCTCGCCTCGTGGGCCTGCGACGTCCACACCTTCTGCCCGTTGACGACCCACTCCGTTCGCCGTCGCGGACCGCGCGGGTGCCGAGCGCGGCCAGGTCGGAGCCGGCGCCGGGCTCGCTGAACAGCTGGCACCACACCTGCTCGCCGGTCCACAGCGGCCGCAGCCAGCGCTGGCGCTGTTCGTCGCTGCCGTGCACGAGGATCGTCGGCGCGGCCATGCCCAGCCCGATGCCGATGCGGCGCGGGTCGTTGTCGGGCGCGCCGGCCGCGGCGAGTTCGGCGTCGACGACCGACTGCAGTGCCCGCGGCGCGTCCAGCCCACCGAGGCCGACCGGGTAGTGCACCCAGGCCAGCCCGGCGTCGAAGCGGGCCCGCAGGAACTCCAGCCGGTCGCCCCGCGGATCGGTGTCGGCCAGCAGTTGCCGTACCCGGGCCTGCAGGTCCTCAGCGTTGGTCATCCGGCCTTCCTTTCGTGGTGCGCTACGCGACGATCAGGGCGACCGAGTCGGCGACCATGGCCGGCTTGGTCTCGCCCTCGATCTCGACCGTATGCCGGACGGTGACCCGCAGGCCCGCATCCGTGGGTAGCGCCGCGAGCAGGTCGGCGCTGCTGCGCACCCGCGACCCGGACCGCACCGGGGCCAGGAATCGCACCCGGTCCAGCCCGTAGTTGATCGACATCCGCACGCCCTCGATGGCGAAGATCTCGCGCGAGAACGCGGACACCAGCGACAGGGTCAGGTAGCCGTGGGCGATGGTGGCGCCGAACGGCCCGGCGGTGGCACGCTGCGGGTCGACATGGATCCACTGGTGGTCGTCGGTGGCGTCGGCGAACAGGTCGATCTGCTCCTGCGTGACCGTCCGCCACTCGCTCTCGCCGAGGTGCTCGCCGGTGGCCACTTCGACGTCGGCGACCGAGGTGAACGTGCGCATGAAGGCGTACTGTACCGACCAGTCGGTCCGCTGACGAGGGGACGGTCGAGGGGATGGACGAGTTGATCACGAGCACGATGCAGGACGACTTCCCGCTCACCATCACGTCGATCCTGCAGCACGGAGCGCGCATCTACGGCCAGAGCGAATGCGTCACCTGGCAGGGCGATTCGGCCCGGCACACCAGTTACGCCGAGATCGCCGCGCAACGCCGAGCGGCTGGCCGCGGCGCTGACCAAGTTGGGCATCGGCGCCGGTGACCGGGTCGGCACGTTCTGCTGGAACCACCAGGAGCACCTCGAGGCCTACTACGCCGTGCCGTGCATGGGCGCGGTGCTGCACACGCTCAACATCCGGCTGCCGGCCGGCCAGTTGGCGCACATCGTCAACCACGCCGAGGACAAGATCATCATCGTCGACGCCTCGCTGCTGCCGCGCTGGCCCCGGTCGTCCCCGAGCTCAAGACGGTCGAGGCCTACATCGTCGTCGGCGACGGCGACGTCTCCGCGCTCGGCGAGGCCACCGTGCTGCACTACGACGAACTGCTCGCGGCCGAGCAGCCGGGCTTCGCCTGGCCCGAGCTGGACGAACGCTCGGCCGCGTCGATGTGTTACACGAGCGGCACGACCGGCGACCCCAAGGGCGTCGTCTACTCGCACCGCTCCACGTACCTGCACGCGCTCGCGACGCTGGCCGCATCCGTCACCGGCACGGTCGAGTCCGACCGCGTGCTGACCTTCGTGCCGATGTTCCACGTCAACGCCTGGGGCATCCCGTTCGGCGCGTTCCTGTCCGGCGCCACGCTGCATTTGCCCGGGCCGCACATGATGCCCGGCCCGATCACCGACTTCATCGCAGCCGAGCGCTCGACGCTGGCCTCGGCCGTCCCCACGATCTGGGCCGGCATCCTGCAGTACGGCGAGACCCACCCGATCGACCTGTCGTCGCTGCGGATGGGGACGTCGGGCGGCGCGGCCATGCCCGAGGCGCTGATGAAGGCCTTCGAGAAAAAGTACGGCGTGCGCATCATCCAGGGCTGGGGCATGACCGAGACGTCGCCGGTCGGCGGCATGGCCCACCCGCCGGCCGATGTCGAGCTCGGCAGCCCCGAGGAGATCGGCTGGCGGCAGAAGTCGGGGCGGGTCATCGCCGGTGTGCAGATGCGCATCGTCGACGACGACGGCCACGAGCTGCCGTGGGACGGCAGGGCCGTCGGTGAGATCGAGGTGCGCGGGCCGTGGATCACCGGCGTCGTACTACCGGGCCCCGACGCCGGAGAAGTTCGACGACGGCTGGCTGCGCACCGGCGACATCGGCACGATCGACGAACGCGGGTTCTTCCAGATCACCGACCGCAGCAAGGACGTCATCAAGTCCGGCGGCGAGTGGATCTCCTCGGTCGAGCTGGAGAACCTGCTGGTCGGCGGCCCGGATGTGGTCGAGGCGGCCGTCATCGGGATCCCGGACGAGCGGTGGACCGAGCGGCCGCTGGCCTGCGTCGTGCTCGAGCCCGGGTCCGAGGGCGCGGCGGCCGAGCTCGCCGCCTTCCTCGACGGCAAGGTCGCGGCCTGGCAGGTGCCGGAGAACTGGGCGTTCATCGACGAGGTGCCGAAGACCACGGTCGGCAAGTTCGACAAGAAGGTGCTGCGGGCCCGGTACCAGTCCGGCGACCTCAAGGTCGAGCGCACCAAGCCCTGAACCGGCCGCGCGGCGTCAGCGGACGGACTTGACCCGGTACACCAGCAGCGCGCCCAGGGTGGTGGTCACGCCCGCGGTGCCGAACAGCACGCTGTAGCCGCCGAGCGTGCCGATGATCAGGCTGGCCCCGAGCGGGGCCAGGGCCTGGGGCCCGACCGAGCCGACGTTCATGATGCCGAGGTCCTTGGCCCGATCGCGGGCGTCGGGCAGCACGCGGGTGATCAGGGCCTGGTCGACGGACATGTACGCGCCGTAGCCCGCGCCCAGGAACGCCGCGGCGATCATGGCCATGCCGAAGCCCGGGAAGAACGTCAGCAGGAACGAGGCCACGGCCTGCAGCCCGGCCGCGACCGCCACGAAGACCCGCCGCCGCCCGCTGCGGTCGGACAGGTACCCGCTCAGCACCGTCGCCACCAGCGTGAAGACCAGATAGATCAGGGTCAGCACGACCAGGCTGTCCTCGGGGTGGGCCACCTTGAGGTCGTCCTGCAGGAAGTACAGCAGGTACGTGGTGCCGAACGCGTTGCCCAGGTTGACCAGCAGTCGGCCCGCGAACGCCCACGCGAAGTCCGGGTTCGCGCGCGGGTCGAGCCAGATCCCGTCGACGACCGAGCGCAATGAGAGCGGCGCCGTCAGGCCGACAGTGGCCACGTCGCGGTAGCGGGCCACGAACGGCGCCGCGCACAGCACCAGGGCCAGGGCCAGGAAGACGTAGGCCCACACGCCCTCGTTGTTGATCGCGGTGACCACGGCGATGCCGACCAGCAGCCCGATGGCCTGCGGACCGTAGAGCGCGGCCGAGATCGTGCCGCGCTGGTGGTCGGGCACCTCGTCGGCGATGACGGCGCTGAGCCCGGCCGTGGCCATATTGATGCCGAGCGTCGCGACCAGCCAGGCGATCCCGACCGCCCACCACGTCGACTGCGGGCCGGTGGCCACCAGCCCGGCGACGAACACCGCGTGCCGGCGACGATCCAGACCCGGCGGCGGCCGAAGCGCGACCGGGTGCGGTCGCACAGCGCCCCGAACAGCGGCAGGGTGACCAGCGCGGCCAGGCCGGTCAACCCGCTGACCAGGCCGAAGTCGCGCACCTTGTGGGCATGGTCGAGCGCGTCGAACTGGTCGGGCAGCACGAGTTGGATCGGCACCAGGTTGGCCATCCAGAAGCCGAACCAGAGCAGACCGAAGCGCGCCGTCCAGGCCCGCGACACCGGGACGGCGGGCTCGGTGAGCGCGTCGATGGCGCTCGGGTCGGCGGACGAGCGCATCAATCTCCTTCAGGACGGCCGCTGCGGTCGGCCGGCAACGCATCATCGTCCCACGGCGAATTTTGCGGGGAATTCACCTGTTATTGCCGAAAGTCTGATAGCTGCCTACGCTGCGGTGACTGGGTGGTCACATGCACGGGCGTGGCGAGCTTGCCGCACCGGTTCGGTCCACCGCGAAGGAGCCCGCCATGCCCCGTAGCCGACCGAACGCGCCTGTCGACACCGCCACCGGCGTGAGTGAGCCACCGGCCGGCACGGCCCGGCGCAGCTTCCTCGGCTACCTGATCGCCGCGCCCACGCTGGTGGTCGCCGCGCAACTGGGCGCCGAGACCGTCGCACCCCAGCAGAGCGCGGACGCCGCGATACCGTCCCTGCCGCAGCCGGCCGAGCTGTTCGACCTGGGCGACCTGCTGACCATGGCCGCGCTGGCCACGTCGAACCTGATCGCGGTGCAGATCAACACCGACGGCACGGCGTCGTTCGCGCTGCCCCGCGCCGAGGTCGGCCAGGGCATCACCACGTTGACGACCGCAGCTCATCGCCGAGGAACTCGACCTGCCGCTCGCCAAGGTGCACGTCACCCTGGCCGACGCCCGGCCCGAGCTGCTGTTCAACCAGCTCACCGGCGGCTCGAACACCACCCGCTCGATCTACACGCCGGTGCGCACGGCCGCGGCCGGCGCCCGGGCCCGGCTGATGGCGACCGCCGCGGCGCAGTGGGGCGTTCCGGTCGCGACGGTGACGACGAAGCACGGGTGTCGTGCACTCGCAGAGCGGCAAGAGCGCGAGCTACGGCTCGTTGGCCGGCCCGGCCGCGGCGGCCAAGCCGGGCACGGTGCCGGTGCAGCTGAAGGCCGCGGCCGACTTCACTGTCATCGGCACGGCCGCAGAACCGTGTCGACGCGCTGGCCGCGGTCACCGGCCGCAAGCAGTTCGCCATGGATCTCGACCGTGCCCAACGCGCTGCCGACCATGGTCCGCCGGGCGCCGACGATCAACGGCACCCCGAAGTCGGTGTCGAACCTGGCCGCGGTCAAGGCCATGCCCGGCATCACCGACGTCGCGATCGTCTCCACCGGCGTCGCCGTGCGCGGCGCGACGTTCGGGCAGTGCATCGACGCGGTCGACGCGCTGGACGTCACCTGGGCGTCCGGGCTCGGTGGACACGCAGTCCGACGCCACCGTGGCCAAGAAGCTCAAGGCGGCCGAGCTGCCGCTGGTCGTGCCGCCACTGCCGCTGCTGACCAAGGCCATCGACAAGACGTTCACGTTCGCGTTCGCCAGCAACAGCCCGCTGGAACCGAACTGCGCCGTCGCCGACGTCCGGGCCGACCGGGCCGAGATCTGGTCGAGCGTGAAGTCCCCGATCGTGGCCCAGCAGACGATCGCCCAGCAGCTCGGCCTGCCCCAGAGCGCGGTCACCGTGCACGTCGTGCAGGGCGGCGGCTCGTTCGGGCGGCACCTGTTCTTCGACGCCGCGCAGGAGGCGGCCGAGATCTCGCAGAAGCTGGGCAAGCCGGTCAAGCTGATGTGGCACCGCACCGACGACTTCCGGCACGGCCGCACCCACCCGATGTCGACGTCGCGGGTGCGGGCGACCTACAACGGCAACAACGTCGTCAGCTACGAGCAGCGGCACACCAGCGTCTCGACCGACTTCACCCACGGCCTCGGCGAGATCCTGACGGCCTACGCGGCCAAGGTGCCCGGCGGCAACCTGGTCGGCTTCTCCGAGTCGATCTTCGAGCTGACCCAGAGCGTGCCCTACAACTTCGGGGTCGTCACCCAGCTGCTGAACGAGACGTTCAACTACGACGACTTCCACACCGGCAGCATGCGCAACATCTACTCGCCGAACGTGTGCGTCGCCACCGAGCTGATCGTCGACCAGCTCGCGGCCGCGATGGGCAAGGACCCGCTGGCCTTCCGCCGCTCGTTCCTCAAGCGACAAGCGTGCCCTGGCCGTGCTCAACAAGGCGGCCGAGGTCGGCAAGTGGGGCCGGAGCATGCCCAAGGGCACGGCCCAGGGCATCGCCGTGCACAACGAGTACAAGGGCGCCTGCGCGATGCTGGTCGAGATCGACTGCACGCCGGCGACGGTCAACCGCAAGATCCGCGACGCGGTCACCGGGCCGCGGGTGACCAAGGCCGTGATCGCGGTCGACGTCGGGCTGGCCGATCAACCCGCGCGGTCTCGAGGCGCAGATGCTCGGCGGCCTCAGCGACGGCATCGCGCTGGCGCTGACCTCCAGCCTGCACATGGACGGCGGTCTTCCGCTGGAAGGCAGCTGGGACAACTACTTCTACACGCGGCAGTGGAACACCCCCACCGACGTGCAGGTCATCGTCATGCCGCCGACGACGGGCCAGCCCGGCGGCGCCGGCGAGTTCGGCGTCGCCCCGGCCATGGCCGCCGTCGCCTGCGCGTACGCCCGTGCGACCAAGACCGTGCCGACCTACTTCCCGATCAACCACGGCACGCTCAGCTTCGACCCGCTGCCCCGCAGCGTCGTCCCCATCGAGCCGACCGACGGCCTGGATTACGCCTTCTAACGCCCCCAAGGAGGCAACCGTGCCCAGTCACACCTTCAAGCTCAACGGCAAGCAGGTCACCGTCGACGCCCCGGACGACCTGCGCCTGCTGTGGGTGCTGCGCGACCTGCTCGGCATCACCGGGCCGAAGTACGGCTGCGGGCTGGACGTCTGCAAGGCCTGCACCAGCCACATCAACGGCAAGGCGTTCAACCCGTGCTCGGTGCCGCTGAGCAAGATCAAGCCCACCGACGAGATCACCACGATCGAGGGCTTGCCGGCCACGGTCGGCAAGGACCTGCACCCGATGCAGCAGGCCTGGCTCGACTACGACGTGGCGCAGTGCGGGTACTGCCAGCCCGGCCAGATCATGGCCGCGGTCGCGAAGGTGCGCCAGGCCCGCGCGGAGGGGCACGAGATCAGCGACGCCGACCTCGACGAGACTGCGCAACATCTGCCGCTGCGGCACGTACGTCCGCATCCGCGAGGCGATCAAGGCCGGCGCCGCAGCACATGTAGTCAGGGCTGGAAGCGGTAGCCCATCCCCGGTTCGGTGATCAGGTGCCGCGGGCCGGCTCGGCTAGCGGCTCGAGCTTGCGCCGCAACTGGCCGATGTAGATGCGCAGGTAGCTCGGGTCGGTGTGGTCGGGACTGCCGCGCAGTTCGGTCAGCAGGGCCCGGCCGGTGACGAGCTTGCCCGGGTGCCGCACCAGCGCCTCGAGCAGGTGCCACTCGGTCGGCGTGAGATGCATCGCGCTCGCCGTCGGGCCCGGTGGCGGTCTTGGCGTCCAGATCGAGCGCGGCGGTGCCGACCTGGACCACGCGCGGTCCGTCGGCGGCAGGAACCCGGCGGGTCGCCGCCCGCAGCCGGGCCAGCAGCTCGTCGATGCTGAACGGCTTGGTCACGTAGTCGTCGGCGCCCAGGTCGAGCGCGGCCACCTTGTCGCTGCTGCCGGTGCGGGCCGACAGCACGATGATCGGCGTGTTGGCGTAGGCCCGCACGGCGCGGATCACGTCCATCCCGCTCACGTCGGGCAGGCCGAGGTCGAGCAGGATCACGTCGGGTTCGCCGTCGGCCGCGGCCACCAGCGCGTCGGTGCCGGTGCCGGCCTCGGTCACGTCGTAGCCGCGGGCGGTCAGGTTCATGGCCAGCGCCCGCCGCAGCGCCCGCTCGTCCTCGACGATCAGTACGTGGGTCATCGCCGGCGTCCGCGACGGCGAGGCGCACGACCAGCGTCGCGCCGCCGCCGGGCGTCTCCTCGGCCATCGACCGAGCCGCCCATCGCCTCGGCGAAGCCGCGCGCGATGGCCAGCCCGAGCCCGACGCCGGCGCCCGGTGCGGGCGAGTCGTCGCGGCGCTGGAACGCGGCGAACACGGCGTCGGCGTCCTCGGGCGCGATGCCCGGCCCGCGGTCGACGACGCGCAGCTCGACGTGGCCGGCGTGCGCGCTGCCGCTGATCCGTACCGGCGAGCCGGCCGGGGCGTAGCGCAGCGCGTTCTGCACCAGGTTGGCGATGACCTGCTCGAGCAGGCCCGCGTCGGCGCAGCACGTCGGGCAGGTCGGCCGGCACGTCGACGTCGAGGTGCGCGCCCGGCGGGGTCGAGTGGTCGAGAGCCCGGGCCAGCACGTCGTCGAGGCCGACCGGGGTGGCCAGCACCGGCAGTACCCCGGCCTGCAGCCGGGACAGATCGAGCAGGTTCGTGACCAGATCGGTCAGCCGGTCCAGCGAGTTGTCGGCCGTGGCCAGCAGCTCGCGCCGGTCGGCGTCGGACCAGGCCACGTCGCCCGCGCGCAGGCTCGACACCGCCGCCTTGGCCGCGGCGATCGGGCGTGCGCAGGTCGTGGCTGACCGCGTTGAGCAGCGCCGTACGGGCCCGCTCCGACTCGGCCAGCGGCTCGACCGCCCGCGCGGCCTCGGCTCAGTTCGCGCTGCCGGTAGGCGACGGAGACCTGGGCCGCGAACGCCGCCAAGACCCGCTGGTCCTCGGCCGGCAGCGGATGGCCGCGCAGCACCAGCAACTGGGACTCGTCGATGTCGGCCGTGCCGTCGCCGTCGGCCGGGCAGCGCGGCGGGTCGACGCCGACCGTGGCCAGCACCCGCCAGCCGGTCTCGCCGACCGACGGCCCGGCCCCGACCCGTTCGAGCAGGCTCACGCTGCGCATCGCGAATGTCTCCTGGACGCGTTCGAGCAGCGCGGGCAGGGCCTGCTCGCCCCGCAGCAGGCTGCCGGCCAGCGTCGACAGCGTCTCGGCCTCGGCACTGGAGCGCGCGGCCAGCGCGGAGCGCCGGGCGGAGACGTCGACGACGCGCGAGACGAGCACGGCCACGAGCAGGAAGATCACCAGCGCGACGATGTTGTCGCCGTGCGCGATCGTGAACGTGTGCAAGGGCGGCACGAAGAAGTAGTTCAGCACCAGGCCGCCGGCCAGCGCGGCCAGCAGCGCGGGGTAGAAGCCGCCGACCAGGCTGGTGACGACGACGATGAGCAGGTAGATGGCCACGTCGCCGGCGAACCCGACGTGCCCGCGCAGCGCGGTCAGGACCAGGGTCGCGGCGACCAGCAGTACGGCGCCGGCGGCCAGGCCGGCGACCCGCCGCCGCGGGGTCAGCCCGTACCCGAGCGACGGCAGGGTCCGGCCCCGGCCGGCGTAGTCGTGCCCGACCATGTGCACGTCGATCGCGCCCGAGAGCCGGGTGACCGTGGCGCTCGTCCCCGGACCGGCCAGGGCCGCCACCCACGGGCGCCGCCGCGACGCGCCGAGCACGACCTGGGTCGCGTCCACGCTGCGGGCGAAGTCGAGCAGCGCCCGCGGCACGTCGTCGCCGACGACGGAGTGGTACGTACCGCCCAGCGACTCGACCAGCAGGCGCTGCGACTCCAGCGCGGCCGGCCCGGACACCGCCAGCCCGTCGCCGCGGGTGACGTGCACGGCCATCAGGTCGCCGCCCGCGTGCCGGGCCGCGATCCGGGCCGCGCGCCGGATCAAGGCGTCACCCTCCGGGCCGCCGGTCAGCGCGACGACCACGCGCTCGCGGGTCTCCCAGGTGCCGGTGATGCCGTGGGTCTCGCGGTAGCGCTGCATGCCCTCCTCGACCCGGTCGGCCAGCCACAGCAGGGCGAGCTCGCGCAGGGCGGTCAGGTTGCCGGGCCGGAAGTAGTTGCCCAGCGCCGCGTCGATGCTCTCGGCCGGGTAGACGTTGCCGTGGGCCATCCGTCGGCGCAGCGCCTCGGGCGTCATGTCGACCAGCTCGATCTGCTCGGCGGCCGCGGGCCACCGAATCCGGGACGGTCTCGTGCTGGGGCACGCCGGTGATCTCCTGGACCACGTCGTTGAGCGACTCGAGGTGCTGCACGTTGAGCGTGGTGATCACGTCGATGCCGGCGGCCAGGAGTTCCTCGACGTCCTGCCAGCGCTTGGTGTTGCGGCCCGAGCCCGGGACGTTGGTGTGCGCGAGCTCGTCCACCAGCACCTGCTCGGGATGGCGGGCCAGCACCGCGTCCAGGTCGAGCTCCTCGAAGCGCGCGTCGCGGTAGGTGACCGGTGCGCCGCGGTAGCACCGGCAGGTCGCCGATCTTGGCCGCGGTGTGCGCCCGGC
Source organism: uncultured Actinomycetota bacterium (assembly GCA_963713245.1). GTDB lineage: Bacteria > Actinomycetota > Actinomycetes > Mycobacteriales > Jatrophihabitantaceae > CAVQKZ01. The sequence goes on along the minus strand of CAVQKZ010000001.1, from coordinate 929,901 downwards.
CGTGGGTCTCGACGAAGCCGATCACGACGTCCACGCCCCGCTCGCAGCGGCGGGTGCCCTCTTCGAGCATCGCGTAGGTCTTGCCCACGCCGGGCGCCGCGCCGAGGTAGATCCGCAGCGTCCCGCGGGGGCTCACCTGCCACTCATCGGATGTCGGCCGGGAAACGGCTGGACTCACGCAGCGCGGTGCGCCGCTGGCGGCGGGCGAACAGGGCGAACTGCAGCACCGGCAGGCGGAAGAAGTAGAACCCGGCCGGGCCGGCCACCGTGGCCACCAACCACAGCACGGCGGCTGAGCAGACCAGCGCCTTCTTGCGGGCGGCCACGTCGACCCGGGCGCCGTACTTGATCGTGGCCACGGCGAACGCGAACACGGCCGCGCACCACAGGCCCAGGGCCTCGGGGTGGCCGGTGATCCAGTGCCACGGCAGCAGCCCCAGGATCAGGGTGGCGACCAGGGCGACGGTGACGCCGATCCGGGTGTTCTTCCGGTCCCGCGCAGTGGACTGTTCGTAACAGTCGAGCTGCGACGGCGGGTGCTCGGCCAGCATCTCGGCCCGGTCGGAGTACAGCCGCAGGGCCGGGTAGTTGGCCTGTACCGACGCGGCCAGGTCGGCCGGCACGGTCTCCGACAGCCAGATCGCCTCGACCCGGGCCTGCTCGGCGCGGATGCCCCGGGTGCCGGCGACCACGCGGCCCCAGCAGGCCACCACCGCGAGGACGTGGCGGGCGTGCGGGTATTCCGACGCGGCCTGCTCGTCGGCGTAGGCGTAGAAGCCGCAGGTGCAGGCCGGGTCGACGACGCGGTGGTCGGTGACTTCGCGCCGGCCGGTGTCGACGACCCGGCACTGGGCGGTGTTCACGCCGTCGGACCACGGCTGCTTGCCGAACAGCGGGTACAGCCGGCCGCCCGGGCCGATCCGGAACGTCCGCAGGGCGCGAATCTCGCCGACCTGCGGCTCGAACCCCGAGAACCTGTCCATCGCGAACTAGCTGGGTGCTGGTTCCGGTGCCGGCTCGGGCTGCTTCTCCGGCTGTGCCGGCACCGCGGGCTGCTCCGGCGCCTCGATCGGCAGCACCTCGATCGTGCGTTCTTCCCGGCCGATGTTTCCCATTCCACGAGGCTATGCCCCGGATGCAACCGGCAGCCATCGAAACAGCGTGACCAACGCGTGAAGATCACCGCGGCCTGGCCTACGACGGCGACGGCCAAGTCCGTGACGGCTCTGGCTCGCCGATGTCACCGGCCTGCTGGACTGTCCGCGTGGCCGGCCGGGATGCGGGTGATCGTGCGCAAGGACCGCCCCCACCCCGGTGCGCAGTTGCGGATCAGCGACGCCGACGGGCACCGCGTCAGCGCTTCGCCACCAACACCGACCCGTGGCCAGCTGCCCCCATCTCGAACTGCGGCACCGCCGCCGGGCCCGCTGCGAGGACCGCATCCGGCTCGCCAAAGACACCGGCCTGACCAACCTGCCGCTGCACGACTTCGCTCAGAACCAGATCTGGTGCGCCATCGTCGCGCTCGCCTTCGAACTGATCGCCTGGATGCAGATGCTCGCCCTCGCCGACCACCCGCCCGCCGTTGGGTACCCAAACGCCTACGGCTACGCCTGTTCCGCGTCGCCGCCCGCCTCGCCGTACACGGCCGCACCCGCCACCTGCACCTGTCTGCGCACGCACCCTGGCCAGGCTGCTCGCCGACGATGATCAGCAGGCTCCAGGCGCTACCAGCACCCGGCTGACCCCCACCACACCGACCCGACACCCGCACGACCCGGCCAGTGGAAACCGGCGCCCCCCGAGCGATCCCGGGCGAACCGTTACACCCTCATCGCACAATCACCGGCAACGCTCGACTAAAACCTCGAGACGATCAACGTCGGCAGCCCCATGAAAGATCCTGGCTTGTTCACATAGTTCACGACTCATACCAAGGTGGGTAGACAGCATGAAACTGGTCGGATAGGTTCCGCCACTGTCCGTGGCTGGGTTCAGTGCTCAACGGACGAGACGACGGCAGGCCGATGTGCTCACGAACTCGCTGGACGCTGACGCTGCGGACGCGAATCACATCAGTCCGAGACGGTCTGACGTTCCACTCCAAGACCGGCGAAGCAGTCACGGTCGACCAACCATGCCGATGTCTCCACACCGACGAGCCAGTATTCAGCGTCGATACCTCACAGCAGGCCCGATTGCCGCAATTGCAGCTCTCGCTCACCGATTCGTGCAACATGGGCTGCACGTATTGTTCATTCCGCGATCGCGTGCACGCCGACGGCAAGCCCGTGACGATACCGCTGGAGACGGCACGCAAAGGAGTCGAATTCTACCGACGCGAGATTCTCGACGACGAGAACGAGTTATGGGCGCGTCGACTTCGGACTGGCCGGCGAGACGACGCTGGTGCGGCACATGCACGAGAGCGTTCATCGGCTTGTTGAGGACGAGCTGGGCAGGTCGTCAGTCAGGGCCGTCTGGAGCGGCCCGAATGTTCTCAACGGCGCGGCAGCTACGACACCAGAGCTGGTCGCGCAGCTGGGTGCGCCGCAGGACATCAGCCTTGACGGGCCACGCGAGGTGCACGACCGGGTCCGCTTCTACACCGGCGGGCGCGGAGGCACATATGACGATACGAGGGCCGTATTGGATCAGGTGCTGCGACGGCATCCGGATATGGGTGTCTCGGCCGTGCTCACTGCCTACTGCACTGACATCGCCAAGATCTTTTCGCACCTGTATGACGATGTGGGCGCACGCAATATCTACATGAAGCCAGTCAATGCGCCGCACGACGTCGATTACGCGCTGAACGTGCGTAGCTTGCCGGATTTCCAGGAAGGGTATCTCGGCCTCATTGAACACATACTTGATAGGCCGGCGCCGGAAATTCTGTCACGGCTCCTGGCCCTGAACTACGAAGACTTCTTCATGCGCTTCTTCTACCGAGTAAAGGATCGTGCCGTTCAGACTCACCGGTGCGGTGCTGGCAAGAGCGGAGCCTATGTCGACACGAACGGCCGGCTCTACGCCTGCGCTCATTTCATCGGCAAGTCAGGCTGGCACATCGGCGACCTCGACAACGGGTTCGACGAGGAACTGCGGCAGCGATTCGCGTCACTGACGGTCGACTCTCGCGAACCTTGTCGTAGTTGCTCGGTGCGCTACGTGTGCGGTGGCGGTTGCTACTACCAGGCCGTGCTGGCCAACGGAGACATCGCGCAACCGGACGAGGTCAAGTGTGAGCTCATACGCTTCCTCACTCGACTGGCCATACGTTTGATCGCGGTGTTACGCGAGCAGCACCCGGCGGTGCTGGCGGCCCTGCCCACCCCGTTCGGTTTGGATCTTGCGTTCGCCGAATCTCCTGCCGAAACCGCGTACCAACCACGCGGGCGCTTGCGTCCACGCCCGTCGCCCATCCCGCGTGCTCTCCACGGCGTTGGACGAGTCCGTGGCGGACTTCCGCCGCAGGGTGACTTGCGACTGGGGTGCTCAATGCAGAACTCCAAGCTGACGGTCGAGCTGACGGGCGAGGGCCTGAGTCAGGTCGAAGCAGTTCGAGTCTGGTTGCAACCATACGGCGACACGCGATTCACCCTGGGCGACGTCCCGGTGCTCACCCCCTACAACAGCGGCCACCAGCTACGCGTAACCGCGGACAAGGCCTCGTGGCTCGCGACGCCAACGGATACCTACCGGCGCGTTCCGCATCCGCCGCTCCTCTGGCATGACGCGGCCGACGTGGTGGTGGTCCGAGAGGCACGTAGCCGGCAGGTCACCATCGATCTCTCGAAGATCGAGATAGACGGTCCTTCGCTTGGCATCAATGTCTTCGTAGTTCTCAACGACTGGAGGCGAAGCGGTGCTCGCGCGCTACGAGCCATTCGTTGAGCTGCCTCAAGACGCTGCCGGGCCGCTAGAACTGGTTGGTCCAGATGCAGAAGGAGCCTCCACCGAGGGTGCAGGTTGGCCCGACGAGCTGATACCGATAGGCCGATGGGCAGGGCTGCGACCAAATGTGTGCTGACGCGGAGACCTCGCGCGCACGTCAGTCCGCCTCGAACCTGCACGTCTTGCTCGTGAGCAACAGATTCGAGACCGACGCGAGAGCCGGCGGCACCGAAGTGCTCACAGCCGACCTCGCCTTTGCGCTGCTGAATCGATCGATCAGGGTTACGTGGCTCGCGACAACGACTGAGGACACAAGCACGCCGGCCGCGCCACCTGCAACGTCGGCGGCGGTGCGGAGACTCGCGGTCGATACGCCGGCCGGTAGCACACCACCGGATCGCTGGCACGATCGCGAAGCAACAGTGGCGCGGGCGATTGCGTCAGCCCTAAGCGGCGTGTCACCGATCGACGTGATCCACGTGACGCACTTCAGCCGCACCGGGCTAGAATTCCTTTACCAGAAGCCCGTTCGCACCGTGGCAGCAGCAGCGACGTTAACTGACTACACGGCGATCTGCGGCGACTACCAACTCATCAATCAACTCGACAAGCGGCGTTGCAAGCCGCCGATTGCGGCTAGGACGTGCTCGGCATGCCTGACCGTTGCATCGCGTAGTCCGGTGAGCGCTCGGGACGTGGCGACTTGGCGACGGCGAAACCTCACCGTCCTCAATCGACGCTGCCAGGCACTGTGGATGCAAACCCCCTTCCAGCGACGCCGGATGGTCGCCGCCGGGCTTCGTGACGACAATATTGTGAGCGATCGCGCGGCCTACGCGATCCCTTCGACATGGCGTCCTCACCGGCCACCCGACGGCCCACCGACTCTTCTTTTTCTGGGACGCGCATCGGAAGAAAAGGGCCTGCACGTACTGATCGATGCCTTCATGGCTTGGCGACGAGCTGCACGACTATTGGTGTGCACGACGCCGGACGATCCAGCCTACGAAAAGCGAGTTCGCCGAGCGGCCTCGTCTGATCACCGCATCGACTGGCGAGAGCCAGTCGCCCGCGACGACTTGGCTGTCTTGCTCAACGAAGCGCACGCGCTCGCTGTGCCCTCGCAGTGGGACGAGAACCACCCGATGGTACTGCAGTACGCAATGGCGCTCGATGTGCCCGTTCTCTGCTCGGGCCTTTCCTCACTTCGACATCTCGGCACCGAGCGTGGGCTCCACTTCGTAGACCGCTACGCGGACCCCGCCGCCTGGGTGGAGGCCTTTGATCTGATCAACCAGCGGCGACCCGAGCCGACGAACGGATACGGCGAGCGCGTTCAACATCTCTATGACGAGCACGTGGACGCGATTGTGGAGCAGTATCACCGACTTGCGGGCGGGCCATGACAGAGATTGCCCATGGTGCATATCAGGTTCCGGAACGCTATCGACAGTTCGTCATCGACGATGACTTCGCCCGATATGGACTGCGCCTCGACCAGGCTGCACCGCAGCCGCGGTATCTGCAGATCGAGCTGACTGACCTCTGCAATCTCGCCTGCGCAGGCTGTGTGCGTGCATCCCACGACAGCACTGGGAGCCGTTTCGAGTTTCCGTCCTTTCTGCGCCTCCTCGACGACCTATCCGGGCTTGAGCATGTCTCGTTCGTTGGCGCCGGCGAAGCGCTGATCGTCGCCGACCTCGCCCGCTACGTGCAGGCCTGCACCGCCCGAGAGGTCTTCACCTCGTGCAATACCAACGGCCTACTGGTGCGACGGCGGCTGCGTCCAGTGCTGGACGCGGGCCTCGGTCTCATCGCAATCAGTGTTGATGGCGCTGATGCCACGACATTGGCGGCGATGCGATCAGGGCTTCGCCTCAGCCAACTCCAGCGGCGCTCGACGACGCCGTGTCACTCGCCGATGCACTATCGACGCGAGTATCAGCGGCGTTCACACTTTCGAGTCGAAACGTCGACACCTTCCCAGCGATCGTCGCCTTTTCCCAACCACGGTATTGGGGAGGTGACACGTGGAGAGCCTGCATCACTGGGGCCACGACAAGAGCCTGAACCAGCAATCGCTGTTCGCGCTCGACGCAGCCCACGTGATCGCGTTGATCGAGGCCGGACTCGACATCGCGGCGGATCGGGCATTGCAACTGACCATCTTCGACTATGCGCGCTTGACGACTGACGTAGCCACGCCGTTTGCCCCTGGCCGTGGGACGCCATCTACATCACTCGCGACGGGGATGTAACCCCGTGCTGCGTGCACATCGAGGCTGACCCGCAAACACAGTCGGAAACGTTCAGCGCACATCGATCGGCGATATCTGGTCAGGCGCAGAACTGCAGCAGTTGAGAAGCCTGCTCCGGAAGGGCAGCGGATGGTCCTCATGCACCGACTGCGTATACAGAAAGGAATTTGGCGTTGTCCGTTGAGGCGCCCCGGGGCTTGTTCAGCGCGCGCACACCCGCCGACCTCGCCGACCTCTCGGCTCGGGCAGTCCAGATCGGCGTGGAATTCGTTTCTGGGCACAGGCGGGGCGGAAAGGTCGTCCGGTACGCATCAGAGAAGGAGCTGATCGAACGTTTCGCCGAAGGGCTCCCAGAGCACGGCAGTGATGACGAGACCATGCTGGCTGCCTTGGGCACAGTCGCGGAGTGGTCGGTCGCCCAACACGATCCGCGATATCTGGCCTTTCCCGACACCGGATCCAGCGTCGCTGGCCTGGCTGCCGGCATTGTGGGCATGTTCTTGAACCAGAACCTGATCGCGTTCGACCGGAGCGCTCCAGCCGCCAGCGGTCATCGAGCGCAGTTGATCGGTCTAGCTGCGTCGAGCTCATCGGCTACCCCGTGCAGCCCTTGGGCGACTACGACGGGCTGTGCCAACTGGGGGGCATGTGGACCTCGGGCGGCAACATGTCCAATCACGTTGCCGTCGCAGCTGCCCTCGCGGCGAGATGGCCACATGTCCGTGCCGAAGGCTTGCGTGCACTGCCGAACAAGCCAGGGATAGTCCTCGCGCGAGGCGTGGAGCACTTTTCATATCTCGGGGCTGCGCAGGCGCTCGGATTGGGTTCGGACGGCACCGCTTTGGACGGCACCAACGAGTCGTCACACAACCGACGTCGCAGCAGTAGCCACGCCCTCACCGATCCGCCCGGCGGAATCGAGCCGTTCATGGTTGTCGGCGTCGCCGGCAACTGCCGCACCACCGGTCTCGACCACCTCCACGAGCTCCGCTCGTCTTTGCGCTGAACACGGCGTGTGGTTCCACGTCGACGCTTGCCACGGCGGCAGCCTGCTCTTCTCCGATCACCTCCGTGGCCGGCTCGCCGGAATCGAACGTTCCGACTCAGTGTCCCTCGACCCGCACAAGGGCCTATTTGTCACCTATCCATCCAGCTACCTGCTGGTCCGCGACCCAGCAGACCTTGAGCCGGTTCGCGCGCTACCCGGAGAAGGCCACCGATCCCTCCTGCTTGGATCTCGGGTTGATCACCCCGTTCTACGGATCGCGGGGCTTCGACTCGTTGCGGCTGTGGGCGACCATCAAGCACCTCGGCCGGTCCGCATCGCGGCGATGGTCGAGGCTCGTCAGGAAACGTTCACGGACCTGCTCGATCTCATCGAGTCGACGGGCTACTTCACGACAGTCGAACATCCGATTTTTATCGGTGTGCTTTCGTCTACTGCCCATCCCGTGTCGCGGCCGTCTCTCGCCAACTCGGCGAGCGTGCGGAGCTGCGCGATCAGTTGCGAGGCATCGTCTCCGGGTACACGCGGCGCCTATGTCAGGGGCTCTACGAGGACGGCGAGATCGTATTCGATCTGTTCGCCTTACAAGACCTCGGCGACGTGCTCGGTCTCGGTGTTGACGGCAAGCTTGATGTGATGGGCATGTGCGTCGGACATCCAACTATCGACCAGACAGTTCGGGATGGCATACGCCGCCGACTGGTCGCGACAGCCGAGAACCTCGTTCAGCCGATGATGTCCGACCTCAATGCGCTTGAGCGCGGAGAGACAGTTGCACGAGCGGCTGCAACGACACGCGGGCCGGCGGGCTGGTGACCCGGTGACAGAAGCGCTCTATCCTCCGGAGTTCACGATCGCGTTCGTCGTACACGCAGACCTTCCTTTGTTAGAGCGCACGGTGCCTACGACGATCGAAACGCTGACCGCCAAGTCAACTCGGACATTCGACTTGGTTCTCGTAGTCGACGGCGCCGAGACCGCTCCCGTCAGTGACCTCATGGATCTGGCTGAGCGGCACGGATTTGATGAGATCCGCCTGCGTCGGCGATCACGGCACGTGGCTACGGGCGATCCATCCAACAACGGGCATGCGCACCTACTCCCTGCGAAGGGCCGATTCCTGATCAGTGTGGAGGGGGACGTGGCGGCATTTCGAACCGGTACGGGTGACGTGCTCGATGCGTCGGCCAGGGCGTTTGACGACTGCCCCGAACTGGCGATCGCGACCAAAATCGATGATCATCAATGCTGGCTATGGCAGTTGGAAGATGTCGGGCCGCCGCCTGCGCACGGTATCCGATCGGTCAATCGGGTCGCCTCGCACTTTCTCGTCTACGAGCTGCCACGGGCCTCAAGGATCATCTGGTCGGAGGGCGGACCACCAGCTGGCAGTTTCTACGACGACGGTGAACGGTGGTTCAACTACGAGGACTGGATATCCAAGTTGTTCGCCGCGCCCAATGGCCCTGGTATTGGGTACCTGAGCGCCCTGCCGATCGGCGTGTTCCACTGCGACGAGAAGACGGCACCGCATTCGGCCACCTATAGCCGCGACCTCGCGACACGGCTGAGGGTATTCGACCAGCGTCGCCAGGAGTGCGCCGATGCCATCGGATGATCAAGCGGCCGCAGCAGACACGCGCTTGGTTGCCTCACCAGTCTTCCTGCTGTCAGCTATCCGCTCGGGGTCAACGCTGCTGCGGTGCATCCTCAATTCCCATCCTGCGGTCTGCGCTCCCCACGAGCTACATCTGCGCTATCTCAAGGTCAGCATCGACAGTGAGTACACGCCATTGGCGATGACCAGTCTCGGCTACACGGACACCGATCTGCGATGGATGCTGTGGGACCGCGTGCTGCACGGACGGCTGCGCCGCAGTGGGAAGACGACGATCGTCGACAAGTCACCTAGCAATGCATTCATCGTCAGCGAGCTGCGCTCCTGCTGGCCCGACGCAAGGTTCATCGTGCTTCGCCGGCACCCTGCGGCGATCGTCAGTTCGATCGTGCGTGCTGGCGATGGGCGCGACGAGGCTACGGCAGTCGCGCAGGTCATGCAGTACGCCGCAGCGCTTGACCCCGTCGCTGCAGAGCAGTCAACGACACCCGTGATCCGCTACGAGGACCTCCTCGATGACCCCGTCACGACTTGCCGGCAGTTGTGCGAATTCCTGGGGGTCCCACCAGACGATTCGATGCTCGAGTACGGCAGGCACGACCACGGTCGTTTCATCTACGGCATCGGCGACTGGAGCGACGAGATCCGGTCAGGACAAATACAGCGGGCTCGGCCGGTGCCACCGCCGTCCCCGCCCGCATTGATGGAACTGTGCAGCCGGTGGGGATATCCGACCCAACAGTCGCCGGCTCGATCGTGAAAGGCCCATCGTCGAGCGTGTCAGGTAGCACGAAGCGCCCTGAACGTGCCGCCGCGGTTGTCGGTGCTGGCGGCTTCCTCGGAACGCACCTATGTCAAGCGCTGCGTCTTGGTGGCTACCCGGTCATCACGCTCCAAGCCGGACAAGAGATGCCGTGCGACGTGACAACCGTGTTCTTTGTAGCAGGTCGGGTTACTCCAGCGAACGCCACAGAAAGCGCCGACCTAGTGGCAGCAGAACTTGCAGCATTCCGACAGACGCTTGACGCAGCGCACTGTGCTGGACGATCACGACGCGTAGTCCTGGCAAGCTCCGGCGGAACGCTCTATGCGCAGAGCTGCCAACCGCCATACCGCGAAGGGCATCCAGTTGCGCCAAACAACGCCTACGGCGCGATGAAGCTAGCGATGGAGTCGATGCTTCTTGCCCGAGGTGGCATCGAGCCAGTAGCAGTTCGACTTGCCAATCTCTATGGCCCTGGGCAACGCGCTCGACGTGGACTTGGCGTAGTTGCCCATTGGATCGACGCCCTCGGCGCAGGACGTTCGATCACCGTGCTCGGAGAGCCCGACTCCACCCGCGACTACCTGTACAGCGACGACGCCGTCAACCTCTTCGTCCGGTTGCACTCGGCCAGCCAGGTCCCGGCAGTCGTGAACGCCGGAAGCGGCGCACCAACCACACTCGCGGAGCTAGCCAGGTTGATGCTCGATGCAGCGCAGTGCACCAATCGCCAGATCCACTACGCGCCGTCGCGTGCTGCGGACCGGATGCACGTATGGCTCAGCATCGATCTGGCGCATGCAACCGTTGGTTGGGCACCGCTGACAACCCTGCCTATAGGGCTCGCCCGAACCTGGGCGTATGGCAATCGCTCTTTGCCACACTCACAACGAACCCCGACCGCTTGTTCATCGGCCAACGTCCTGCCCGGCATCGCTCGGCCAGCCGGGCATTGAATCCCAGAGGGTGATCCGATGGACCGCACTGACCGCACAGCGGGAGCCCACGCCGAACGCCGACTCCTTGACCCCCACGGACGCATTCGCTGGTTCGAGCGCGACGGCAAACCTGTGGTCGCAAAGCGCTGCACTTGGCAGGCCGGGCGGGTTGAGCTTGCGCAAGCGGCTGAAGCACAGCGCAGGGTAGTCACTCTGCCTACGGTTGTGCTGCCGGTGAACATCGTCGTGCCCGAGCTCACTACGGTTGATACGGACTACTGCCTAGTCGTAACCCCTGACCTCGGGGAACCGCTTTCGGTTCGCGCGGCTGCGGCCGCCGATTTGCTAGCTGCACGGCACCTGTTGGCATTGCTTCGAGCGCTTCTGAGTGTCGGCATCGAAGCCCCTGGCTTCGTGCCACGGAACCTGTTCCACCGCGACGACCGTCTCTACGCAATCGACTGGGAGGACACGCAATTCGCCGATGCACCCACCGAGCCCAGCGAACTGACGGCAATGAAGTGGGACATCGCTTGGTCTGACATCTACCGCATTGATCCAGGACTGCGACACTTCATCGGAGCCCGCCGCGAGCGAGAGCCCGTACTCGACACCTTCGAGCAGGCGCTTGTCGATCTGCAAGCACCGTCGCGCGAGCCTGCAGCAGTCCGCACCCTCGGGATCGACATCACCCTGCGTAGCGAGCTATACGTCCCCGGCGCCACCGGAGTGACCGCCGCCGAGTTAGGACATCTTGCCGACGAGATTCTCGCCCCTCGTCATAGCGTGCTGCACACTGCCTTGACTGCGCACCTGCGCGACACGTGTGGAGACAGTGCGTACGCCAGCGTTTTGAGCGGGATCTGGAACGCAATCCGCGACATCGTCCTGTCAGACAACCTCCCATCAGCGGGGCTATCTGCCTCCTGGCTGCGAGCCCTATGCGCACACGCCGACCGCCACCTTTGCCCGCGAGGCCCTGCGACTGAATCACTCCACGACGAACTAGCGCTCCTCGCCACTGGCAACGGATGGAATGCGGCAGGTCGTCGCGCCGCCGCTGCCGAGGCGCTACTCGTACGCATTTCAGACCTCGTCACAGCGTCGCTAGGACTCAGCGACGACCTTCAACTCATCCTCCGCGGCTCGCTGAGCCAGGGATTGCTGACTAACAAGAGCGACCTCGACTTCGAGCTCAGCAGCCCCCAACACCCGGACGGTCACCGCGACGTCGAGCAGGTCGTGCTGGACATCCTGGCAGCGTTCGGAATCGACGCCGAAGCATCGGCTGGGCGCCCCACCGAGCCCGACCTCCACGATCCAGTGACCGGAGCGAGCCGTGACCTACACGAATGGATGGAACTCAGGCGCCCGGGATCCAAAGTCCATGACCCGGCCTGGCTGCGACAGACCTTCAACCCCGATCCAGGGCGCCTCGCAGGCACGGCAAGCCGCTACGAGCAAGCAACTCGCCAACCGACCGCAAAGTACGCATGGTTCGAAACACGCACCATACTGGCGCGGATGGCGTTCCGACACGAACCGCAATCACCGCCAGCGACGATCAGTGGGCAACTCGACATGCTCGCCCGCGCGGGAATGAAGTCCCTTGCTGACGGCGCCGCCGAACTCATCAATCACGCCCTCGACCTCCGAGAATCCGAGACACCAGAACTCACGGCAGTTGCTCATCTGCAGCGTCGAATCGACGACTTTCGGCGTCTTGTCGAACTCCCAGGCCCGGCATCCGGGTACCAGAACCGTGCAAGTCCGTAAGCGACAAGTAGCAGCGCCGCCGGCACCTGAGGTTCCCGTGGTCTGCTAGGAACGACGACGCTCGCTACATCTGCGCGGGCGCCGTGATGCCGAGCAGATCGAGGCCCTGCGCGAGTACGCGTGCGGTCAAGTTGCAGAGCGCCAGGCGGCTGTCACGAATCGCGTCGTCAGCACGTAGCACCGGACACGTCTCATAGAACGTCGTGAACGCGGTGGCAACAGCGAACAGATAGCCACTGAGCCGGTGGAAGTCCAGCGTCCGAGCGACCTCATGTACGACGCCCTCGAACCCCAGCAGCGTGATTGCCAACTCATGCTCGGCCTGCTCACGGACGGCGATCTCAGCTGTGGCGTCCTCAGGCTTGAGACCGCACTTCCGGAAGATCGAATGGATCCGTGCATACGCGTACTGCAGGTACGGAGCCGTGTTGCCGTCGAAGGACAGCATCCGGTCATAGTCAAAGACGTAATCCTTCGTACGGTCACTCGACAGATCTGCGTATTTGATCGCGCCAATGCCAACCACGCGCGCTACCGCGGCCCGAGTCGACGCATCGAGCTCGGGGTTCTTCGTCGCAACCGCCTCGTCAGCGCGTCTGACTGCCTCGTCAAGCAGATCGACGAGCTTGACCGACTCGCCTGACCGAGAGCGCAGGAGCTTGCCATCGACGCCCAAAATGGACCCGAACCCCACGTGCTCGGCCTCGACGGGCGGCGCGAGCCAGCCCGCCTCGCGAGCCGCCTGGAACACCATCTCTAAATGCTGGCGTTGGGGCAGGCCGACGACGTACAGCACCCGTCTCGCGTGCAGATCGCGGATCCGATACCTGATGGTCGCAAGATCGGTGGAGGCGTAGCCATAGCCACCGTCGCGTTTGCGGACGATCAACGGGAGAGGATCGCCTTGTCGGTTGGTGAATCCAGCTGGAAAGACACACTGCGCCCCATCACTGTCACGCAGGAGTCCGACTTGCGCGAGCTCATCGACGACCGGTTCCAGCTGATCGTTGTAGGCGCTCTCACCGACGAAGTCCTGAGCGGTCAGTCGCACGTTTGACCGCTCATAAACCGTCATGAAGTACTTCTCAGACTGATCGATGAGTACACGCCACAGCCGTCGAGTCGTATCGTCTCCGCCCTGCAACAGCACGACCCGATGCCGGGCGCGGTCCGCGAACGACGGATCCCTGTCGAACTTGGCACGCGCGGCCTTATAGAAGCCATCCAGGTCGCCAATCGACAGCTCCTGCGCCGCCTCGTCCTCGCCGATATCGAGCATGTGCTCGATGAGCATTCCGAAAGGCGTACCCCAGTCTCCGATGTGGTTCTCGCGGATGACGTCGTGACCAAGCCACTCCAAAACCCGCACGGCCGCGTCGCCGATAAACGTTGACCGCAAGTGACCTACGTGCATCTCCTTGGCAACATTGGGACCGGAGTAGTCAACGATCACCCGCTCCGGGCTGCCGCTGGGCGGCACGCCGAGCCGTTTGTCGTCCGCCACCTCTGACAGCATCCGCGACAAAACATCGTCACGGACCCGGAGATTTATGAACCCAGGACCCGCAATTTCGGCTGTCGAGCAGATGTCCGCCAGCTGGTCTCTTTGCAACACCTGAGCAGCAATGTCGCGTGGGTTCTTGCCCAACCGGCGAGCTACCGCAAGAGCTCCGTCCGCCTGCAAGTCGGCGCGTTGCGAACGGCGTACGACCGGATCTGCCGGCTCGCCGACCACTGCGGCGAAAGCCGCGCCGAGGCGCTCCGCGAGCAATGCCTCAAGGCTGGACACGACAAGTAACGATACCGTTCGCGCCACCTGCGCCGGTTCGCGCAGCGAAACCGGGTAACGGATGGTGTGCGTGTCGAGCAAAGAGAACCCGGTCTCGACAGCAAGACCGGGTGCGCTGTCGACGCACGTCGACGTCCTAGAGCAGTTCTTTCAGCCTGAGCAGGTGACCTGCCCCTGGGCCGCCGATGAGCACTCCGCCGCCAGGTTTCACCACCCGCCGAATCCGCCGCGCTGACCGGCGAGAACTGGCCGGTCGAGACCGCGAGCGCGACATTGGCGGTGGTTCTCAGGGCGGGTGACCTCAGTGCTCTGGCATTACCGACGCCTTCGCGGCGCCGTGCCGGGAAGCCGCGAGAGCAGCGTGACCGTCGCGTGAATGCGCCCGGATTCGGGCGACAGCGGCGGCCGCCTCGGCGTTCACTCACGGTTGCCCGGCCGATCGTGCCGGGCGCCGACCGGCTTGGGAGTTCGGATGCATGACCTGCTGTTCATCGCGCTGATCGTGGCGCTGTTCGGGCTGCTGGCCCTGTGTGCCAAGGCGGCCGAGAAGCTGTGAGCGTCACCAACGTCGTCGGCCTGATCCTGGCCGTCGGGCTGACGATCTTCCTGGTCGTCGCCCTCGTCTTCCCCGAGAAGTTCTGATGTCCTCGACGTGGGCGGGCGTGCTTTTCCTCGCCACCTTGGTCCTGGCCCTGGCCGCCGTGCACAAGCCGCTGGGCGACTACCTGGCCCGGGTGCTGACGACGACGAAGCACCTGCGGGCCGAGCGGGTCGTGTACCGCCTCGGCGGTGTCGACCCCGACGCCGACCAGACCTGGACCCGCTACCTGCGCTCGGTGCTGGCCTTCGGAGCGGTGTCGGTGCTGTTCCTCTACGGCCTGCTGCGCCTGCAGCACCACTTCGGGCGCCCGTTCGCCGTGCCTCAGATGAGCCGCAGCCAGTCGTTCAACACGGCGGCCAGCTTCGTCACCAACACGAACTGGCAGTCCTACTCGGGCGAGAACACCCTCGGCTACGTCACCCAGATGGCCGGCCTGGCCGTGCAGAACTTCGTCTCGGCCGCGGCCGGCATCGCCGTGGCCATCGCGCTGGTGCGCGGCTTCGCCCGGCAGCGCACCGACCGGCTCGGCAACTTCTGGGTCGACCTGACCCGGATCTGCCTGCGCGTCCTGCTGCCGATCTCGATCGTGTTCGCGATCGTGTTCGTGGGCGCGGGCATGATCGAGAACCTGCACCACTACGCCACCATCCACACCCTCAGCGGCGGCTCGCAGACCCTGCCCGGTGGCCCGGTGGCCAGCCAGGAGTCGATCAAGGAACTCGGCACCAACGGCGGCGGCTTCTTCAACGCCAACTCGGCCCATCCGTGGGAGAACCCGACCGTGTGGACGAACTGGCTGGAGATCTTCCTGCTGCTGTGCATCGGCTTCTCGCTGCCCCGCACGTTCGGGACGATGATCGGCGACCGCCGGCAGGGCCGGGCCATCGTCGCGGTGATGGCCACCCTGGCCCTGACCAGCGTGGTGCTCATGCTCGTGGCCCAGGGCGCGCACCACGGCACCGTGCCGACCGCGGTCGGCGCCTCGACCGAGGGCACCGAGACCCGCTTCGGCGTACCCGGACTCGATCGATCTTCGCCACGGCCACGACGCTGACGTCCACCGGCGCGGTGAACAGCTTCCACGACTCGTACACCAGCCTCGGTGGCGGCGTGACCCTGCTGAACATGATGCTGGGTGAGGTCGCGCCGGGCGGCACGGGCTCGGGCCTGTACGGCATGTTGATCCTGGCTGTCATCACCGTGTTCGTGGCCGGGCTGATGGTCGGGCGAACGCCGGAGTACCTGGGCAAGAAACTCGGTGGCCGGGAGGTGAAGTTCGCGTCCCTGTACCTGCTGACCACGCCGGCGCTGGTGCTCACCGGCACCGCGGTGGCCATGGCCTTGCCGGGTGAACGGGCCGCGATGCTCAACAGCGGGCCGCACGGGCTGTCGGAGGTGCTGTACGCGTTCACCTCCGCGGCCAACAACAACGGCTCGGCCTTCGCCGGCATCTCGGTCAACACCGTTTGGTACAACACCGCGCTCGGCATCGTGATGGTGCTCGGCCGGTTCCTGCCGATGGTGTTCGTGCTCGGTCTGGCCGGGTCACTGGCCCGGCAGCACGCGGTGCCCGCCTCCGAGGGCACGCTGCCGACCCACCGAACCCTGTTCGTCGGCATGTTGACCGGCGTCACGCTGATCGTCGTCGGCCTGACCTACTTCCCCGCGCTGGCCCTGGGCCCGCTGGCCGAAGGGCTGCACTGATGAGTGCCACCACCATGATCGAACCGAAGATGATCTGGACGTCCCTTCCGGACGCCGGGCGCAAGCTCAACCCGCTGACGCTCTACCAGAACCCGGTCATGTTCATCGTCGAGGTCGGCGCGGTCTTCACCACCGTGCTGGCCATCAGCCACCCGAGCGTGTTCGCCTGGCTGGCCGTGGCCTGGCTGTGGCTGACGGTGCTGTTCGCCAACGTGGCCGAGGCCGTGGCCGAGGGCCGGGGCAAGGCCCAGGCCGCGGCCCTGCGCCGGGCCAAGACCGACACCGTCGCCCGCCGCCTGGTCGACCGCGACCGACTTCACCGGGGCCGAGGAGTCGGTGGCCGCACCGCAACTGCGCCGTGGCGACCGGGTGGTGTGTGAGGCGGGCGACGTCGTCCCCGGCGACGGCGACGTCATCGACGGCATCGCCAGCGTCGACGAGAGCGCCATCACCGGCGAGAGCGCGCCGGTGATCCGCGAGAGCGGCGGCGACCGCAGTTCGGTCACCGGCGGGACCAAGGTGCTCTCGGACCGGATCGTCGTGGAGATCACCCAGCAACCGGGTGAGAGCTTCATCGACCGGATGATCGCGCTGGTCGAAGGGGCCAGCCGGCAGAAGACGCCGAACGAGATCGCGCTGAACATCCTGCTGGCCTCGCTGACGATCATCTTCCTGCTGGCCACCGTCACCTTGCAGCCGCTGGCCATCTTCGCCAAGGCCAACCAGCCCGGGCTGCCCGACACGTCCGCGCTCGACCACAACGGGGTCACCGGCATCGTCCTGGTGTCGTTGCTGGTCTGTCTGATCCCGACCACGATCGGGGCCCTGCTGTCCGCCATCGGCATCGCCGGCATGGATCGGCTCGTGCAGCGCAACGTGCTGGCCATGAGCGGGCGGGCGGTCGAGGCCGCCGGGGATGTCGACACGTTGCTGCTGGACAAGACCGGCACGATCACGCTGGGCAACCGGCAGGCCAGCGACTTCGTCCCGGTCGGCGACGTGCCGGTCGAGGCGCTGGCCAGTGCGGCCCAGCTCTCGTCGCTGGCCGACGAGACGCCCGAAGGCCGGTCGGTCGTCGTGCTGGCCAAGTCCCGGTACGGGCTGCGCGAACGGGCCGCGGGCGAGTTGACGCACGCCACGTTCGTCCCGTTCACGGCCCAGACCCGGATGAGCGGCGTCGACCTGACCGCGCTCGGGCCCGAACCGGCCCGGCAGGTGCGCAAGGGCGCGGCCAGCGCGGTCGTGGCCTGGGTCCGCGACAACGGCGGCGCGGTGCCGGCCCGCACCGGCGAGATCGTCGACGGCATCAGCGCCGCCGGCGGCACCCCGCTCGTCGTGGCCGAGCGGGTCGACGGCGGCACTCCACAGGTGCTGGGGGTGATCGCGCTCAAGGACATCGTCAAGTCGGGCATGAGCGAGCGCTTCGCCGAACTGCGCCGGATGGGCATCCGCACGGTGATGATCACCGGCGACAATCCGCTCACGGCCAAGGCCATCGCCGACGAGGCCGGGGTGGACGACTTCCTGGCCGAGGCCACGCCCGAGGACAAGATGGCCCTGATCAAGCGCGAGCAGGCCGGCGGCAAGCTCGTGGCGATGACCGGCGACGGCACCAACGACGCGCCCGCGCTGGCCCAGGCCGACGTGGGCGTGGCCATGAACTCGGGCACGTCGGCGGCCAAGGAGGCCGGCAACATGGTCGACCTCGACTCCGACCCGACCAAGCTCATCGAGATCGTCGAGATCGGCAAGCAGTTGCTGATCACCCGCGGGGCGTTGACGACGTTCTCGATCGCCAACGACGTGGCCAAGTACTTCGCGATCATCCCGGCCATGTTCGCCGCGGTGTACCCGGGCCTGGACAAGCTCAACATCATGCGGCTGCACTCGCCGCAGTCGGCCATCCTGTCCGCGGTCATCTTCAACGCGCTGATCATCGTCGCGCTCATCCCGCTGGCGCTGCGGGGCGTGCGCTACCGCCCGGCCGGGGCCAGCGCGATGTTGCGCCGCAACCTCTACGTCTACGGGCTCGGTGGGATCGTGCTGCCCTTCCTCGGCATCAAGCTCATCGACCTCGTCATCCAGTACCTGCCCGGAATTCGGTGATCCTGATGCGGACTTTCGTCAACTGGCTGCGGCCACTCGCGGCGTCGCTGCGCCTGTTGCTCGTGTTCACGGTCGTGCTCGGGGTGGCGTACCCGCTGCTGATCACGGCCGTGGCCCAGCTGCCCGGGCTGAAGAGCCGGGCCGACGGGTCGCTGCTCACGTCCGCCGGGCGCGTGGTCGGCGCCAAGCTCATCGGGCAGAGCTTCACCGACGCGAAGGGCAACCCGCTGCCGCAGTACTTCCAGAGCCGCCCGTCGGCCGCGGGTGACGGCTACGACCCGACGGCGTCGAGCGCGAGCAACCTCGGCCCGGAGTCGATCGTCGACACGCTGCCCGACCCGGCCATCAAGGGCGACACGGGCACGCAGAGCCTGCTCACCCAGGTGTGCGCGCGCAGCCTGGCCGTCGGCCAGGCGGACGGCGTGGATGGGTCGCGGCCGTTCTGCACGCCCGACGGGGTCGGTGCGGTGCTGGCCGTGTTCTACGCCGGGCCCGGCTACCACGGCGCGATCACCCGGGTGGTGAGCATCAACCAGACCGCGCCGGCCACCCCGTTCATGCGGACGTACCACGGCGTCCCGGTGCAGCTCGCGAAATTCGGCCGGGACTACGCCAAGGGCCGGCTCGTCCCGGTGCGCGGTTCGGCCCCGGCCCATCCGGCCGTCCCGGCCGACGCGGTGACCGCGTCCGGCTCCGGTCTGGATCCCGAGATCAGTCCGGCCTATGCGGCGGTACAGACGGCCCGAGTGGCCAAGGCCCGCGGCATCACCGTCGCGGAGGTGTCGAGCCTGGTGCACCGGTTCGAGAAGGGCCGCGACCTGGGCTTCCTGGGCGAGCCCCGGGTCAATGTGCTCCAGCTGAACCGGGCTCTGGACGCGGCCTACCCGGCGGTTCACTGATCGCCCGTAGCATTCGGCCTGACGCCGCCGTCGAGGATCTCGAGGTCATGATGACGCTGAAGGACAACGCGGTGTACGTCGACGGGAAGCGCACCGCCGACCCGGAGAGCCTGGACGAGACCTACCAGATCCTGCGTGAGCGCCACGGCCTGGCCTGGATCGGGCTGTACCGGCCCGACCCCGAGGAGATCCGGTCGGTCGCGCGCGAGTTCGGCCTGCACGAGCTCGCGGTCGAGGACGCGATCACCGCGCACCAGCGGCCCAAGCTCGAGCGCTACGACAAGACCCTGTTCATCGTGCTGCGCCCGGCCCGCTACCTCGACAACGTGGAGCGGGTCGAGTTCGGCGAGCTGCACGTCTTCACCGGCCGCGACTTCGTCGTCACCATCCGGCACGCCGAGGCGCCCGACCTGGCCCGGGTGCGGGCCCGGCTGGAGCACAGTCCCGACCTGCTGCGCTGCGGGCCGGAGGCGATTCTCTACGCCATCCTCGACCAGGTCGTGGACGAGTACGAGCCGGTCGTGGCCGGCCTGGAGAACGACATCGACGAGATCGAGGACGAACTGTTCGAGGGCGACCCGGGCGTCTCGCAGCGCATCTACGAGCTCTCGCGCGAGGTCATCGCCTTTCAGCGCGCCACCCATCCGCTGCTGGGCATCCTCGACGCGCTCGAGGGCGGGTTCGACAAGTACCACATCGACGTCGAACTGCAACGCAATCTGCGCGACGTCCGCGACCATGTGACGACGATCGTCGAGCGGGCCGACGCGTTCCGGGTGCTGCTGCAGAGCGCGCTCAACGTCAACGCGACCCTGGTCGGGCAGCGCCAGAACGACGAGATGCGTAGCCTGACCGTGGCCAGCCTGGCCCAGAACGAAGAGGTGAAGCGGATCTCGGCCTGGGCGGCGATCCTGTTCGCGCCGACGCTGGTCGGCACCGTCTACGGCATGAACTTCCGCCATATGCCCGAGCTGCACTGGGCCGCCGGTTACCCGCTCGCGCTGGCGTTGATGCTCGTGACGTCGGTGACCCTTTACTTCGTGTTCAAACACCGCCGCTGGCTGTGATGCGCGGTGGCGGTGAACCTGGTCGTGGCGTTGCTGGTGATCGCGGCATCGTGGGTCGCGATCGCCCGGGCGCTCGCGGCCGCGGAGCGGCGGCCTGACCCAGCCCAGACGGCCGCGGCCCGGCTGGCGGCCAAGACCGCACCCTGGCGCGCCCAGCCGCTGAACCATCCCTGAGTCGGATAGACGATGCTCCGAGCATGACTGCTGCCGAACGCGCGACCGCACTGCGACGCCTGCACGACGACCCTGAGCCGCTCATCCTCGTCAACGTCTGGGACGTGGCCAGCGCGCTCACCGTTGCCGGGCTGCCCGGCTGCACCGCAGTGGCCACGGCCAGTCACGCCATCGCCGCGGTACACGGCTACGAGGACGGCGAGCACATCCCGCTCGAGCTGATGATCGCCGCGATCGCCCGGATCACGGCGGCCGTCGAACTGCCGGTCAGCGCCGACCTCGAAGCCGGCTACGGCGACCCGGAGTCCACCGTGCGCCGGGCGATCGGCGCGGGCGCGGTCGGCGGCAACATCGAGGACGGGATGCGGCCGTTCACCGAGGCCGTCGCCGCGGTCGAGGCGGCGGTGCGGGGCGGCGCGGCCGAGGGCGTGCCGTTCGTCCTCAACGCCCGCACCGACGTGTTCCTGCACCCGCGCGACCGCGGTCCGGACGAGGTCGTGGCCGAAGCGGTGCGGCGCGGCCGGGCATTCCTCGACGCCGGTGCGGACTGCGTGTTCGTCCCGGGCCGGCTGGATGCCGCGACGGCGGCCCGGCTCGTCGACGGCATCGGGCCGCGCAAGGTCAGCGTGCTCGCGGTGCCGGGCGGGGCCACGCCGGCCGAATTCGGGGCGGTCGGAGTCGCGCGGGTCTCGTTCGGGCCGTGGCCGCTGCGGGTGGTGTTGGGCACGCTGGCCGACCTCGGTACCCGGCTGTTGGCGGGCGAACCGCTCCCCTCGTAGTCACGATCGCGGCACGTGCCCGAGCGCGTCGCGGATCTCCCGCAGCACGTCGACCGAGGCCTCCTGGTGCTCGACGATCTCGGCCGCCACCTCGTCCAGGGCGGGCTGCAGGGCCAGCAGGTGAGCCTGAGCCGCGGCGCGAACCTCCTGGATCTCCATCAGCCGCTCGTAGAGCAGTTGGGCGTTGTAGCCATTGACCTCGTCGGTCATGGAGACCCCGTTGACCAGCCATTGCACGACTCCGGACAGGCCGTTCTGCGTGGCCGCCGTGATGCCCTGCTCCTGGGCGACCGCCGGAGCCAGGCCCGGCCACAGGGCCGCGATCGCGATGCCCAGCGCGGCCTGCGCCACTCCGCTGGGCAGGTCCCGCCACAGCTGGTGGCGGAACGGCGGTCGCATCGACTGGGCTGGGTGCGACGGGGCGTAGGTCGCGATCACCGGCCCGATCGAGTCGGCCGACGGCGCGTGCGGCCGGTGACCGAGTTGGCGCATGATCTCGCTGCGCAGCCCGTCGACCTGGCGCGCTGTGTCCGCGGGCAGTTCGCGCACGGCGGCCTCGATCCGCTCCGCCAAGCGAGCGCTCGAGGAGTGCGTGAAGGCGACCGTCACACCGTGGCGCTCCTGTTCCAGTTCGAGCGCGTACTCGGTGTGGGCTCGGTCCAGCGCCTCGTAGAACTTCTGGAACCCGATGGTGTCGCCCGGCACGGTCATGGCCAGCGAGAGGATCGCGGTGCCGATCTGCGTCGCTCCGGCCGGGCCGTTGATCCACAGTGCCGGGATGCCGGGCCCGAAGCCGGCGATGAGTTCGGCCGGCGTGGCGACGATGAGCGCCTGGAACGTGTTGTTCATCCGCAGCACCTTGTGCAGTGGAGCTGCCGACGGCGGGACGAGGTCGACGCGGCGGAGCGCGGTCGAGTCGCGGCGGCCGGCCGCCGCGGTCGGCGTGGTCGGATCGGCCACGTCCTCGAGGGCCGCGACCAGGCGTCGGGTGGCATCCGCCCAGGCCAGTGACGTCCGTACGGCCGGAACATCGAGGAACAACGCCGCGGCGGTCTTGGCCGCCGCCGCTTCCCGGCTGCGCGCATGCCGGTCCTTGGTCGCTCGTTCTTGCTGCCTGCGCGTGCTGGTGTTGATCTGCTTGAAATAGTCCTGTCCCATGCGGGTCAAGGGGTCCAACCCGAAGCGCGTGGCGTTGCCCAGAGCGACCACCGACGCATAGACCCACTGGCCGGCTCCGAACCCGCTCAGCGCGAGCGAGGTGATGACCTTGGTCGCGGTCGGCATGAAATTCTTCGCGAAGTACACGCGGTACTCGGGTGTCCGGCCGGGGATCTTGCGACTCGCGTAGGCCCAGGGCGACGGTTGGACCCGGCGCCCTGGCCCAGGAGGCGCGGTCCGCGTCGGCGCATCGGCAACCGGGTCCGCGTGCATCGCGGCGGCGAGCTGCGTCCCCGTGACCTCCCCGGATCGGACCCGCGGCTGCAGAGTGCTCAGCAGTTCGCCGATGCGGGCCTCGGCCTGCGTGGCGGCCTCGAGTTGGCCCCGAACGTCGGCGATCACGTCGCGCAATGTGTTCGCGGCGGTGGCGCCGAACGCCCCGGTCGGATCGGCGGTGCTGCGGGCCAGCCGGCGCTCCTCGGCCGCCCGCCGTCGCAGATCGGCCGCCTCGGCCGCGCTGTAGGTGCGGTGGTCGGCGAACGCGCGCACCAGTCCGGCGGCGAAACCCAGCGCCACCCCGATGACCGAGAAGGTCAGCTGTGACGGCGTCCAGGCGATCCCGAAGTGGATGAACGGTGCGACCGTGTTGGCGTAGATGTGGTGGAAGTAGAACGCCAGCCCCAAACCGGCCAGCCCTTGCGTGCCGTAGGAGAGCAGGCGCTTGCGCAAGTACCGCCCGAGCGGCGGGACCCGGGACGGGTAGCGCCGCTGAGCGACCGCCGCGCGCACGCGATCCAGATCCTCGTCGACGGTGATGCTCGGGCGGCGCCGATTGAGCATCTCGCCGACGAACGTGGCCAGCTCGCCCTCGAGGTTGCCGACCGTGGCCGGGTCCAACCGGCGAACGGTCTCCCACGCGGTCGACCGGAGCGCCCGGCGGGTGCGGAAGCCCCGCGCCGTCCGGTAGCGACTCCGGATCGCGTTCAGCAGCGCGACATTGCCCGGGCTGTTGGCCACCTGGTCGCGGCCGGTGGGCAACGTGTCGAGCTCGGTCGTCGTGCTCGATTCACCCGGACGGGCGTCGACGTCGGCCCGGGCGGCGCCGAGCAGGTAGTGCAAGGCCAGCGCGGCTTGCTGGGGTGACTGCCGCTGGAACAGCCGGGCGACGTAGCGAACCGGCACCGCGACCGACTCGGGCACCTCCTCCTGCCGGCCCAGGCGTTCCAGGTGGCCGCCGACGCCGTCGAGGGGGCCGGCCTGCAGTGAGACGACCAGCTCGTTGCCCGCCTCGGTCACGATTCGCAGCCCGACGAGATCCTCGCCGGCGAAGCCGAGCGCACGGGACTCGGCGCTGTCGACGAAGTGAATCGAGGCTGCGCCGATATTGGCGGCCAGCGCCGGCTCCGCGGCCGCCGTGGCGATGTCCTGGGCCAGCTTGGCCACGTCGAGGCGGGGTTTCGGATCGGCGGCCCAGCGGGTGCTGTGCCCGCGCAACCCGGCGATGCGTTCCCGGAGGTCGGGCGGCAGCTCGCCGAGTGCGTCGCCGGTGCCGCCGCGGCGCTTGGCCAGGTTCCAGCTCGGCAGCACGTCGCGGCGCAGTTCGGTTCTCAGTTCCTGGCGGCGGACCCAGCCGGTGGCGGCGTCGTACTCGTCGACGAACGCACGCAGGTAGCCGTTGATCCAGTGTTGCCGCCACGGCAGTGGCCCGTCGGTCCCGCGGACACCGTTCACGTAGGTGCGGAATTGTCCCTCGTCGGTGGTGTCCACGCCGGCCGTGCGGGCGTCCTGGGTCGTTCCGACGATGACGGCCAGCTGTCCGGCCAGCTCGCGACGGGCCGTCGATGGGCTCAGCCCGGGTTGGATGGTGATGTGCCAGCCGTCGGCGTCGCGGTAGGCCTCGGAGTCGCGTTCGGGCGCCGGCTGAGCCGGATCCTCGGGATCGCTCGGTTCGCCCAGTCGTACCGAGACCGGCAACGTGTGCCCGTCGGCCAGGCCCAGCTCCAGCCGCTGGGTGCCGTATTCCGGGCCGGCGAGCAGCGCGATCCGGTCGGCAGCTACCCAGGACCGGAACTCCTCGCGGCCGAGTAGGGCCTGCAGCCACTGTCTGTCGAGCGCTGGGCCGGCTTCGGGCACCGGGGTCAGTAGACCCCGGTGCCCGTGCCGCTGCACAAGCTCGCGCAGCTCCGGAGTGGGCAGCAGCGCGGTGCGCTGCTCATGGCCCGACGTCCCCGGCAGGGCCACCAGGTCGCCGGTCAGGCCCATCGGGCCGAGGGCGTCGGTGAGGTCACGGCGGATCGAGCGCTTGGGTCGCCAGCCGATGTTCGGCGCCTGCAGTAGCTCCGCGGCGATCGTAAGTTGGGCGATGGGGCCGCGGTCGGCGAGGGATAGTTGGTCGGGGATGCGGGTGTCGAGGCTGAGCGCGTCCGGGGCGAGCAGCGCCTGTCGCAGTTGCTCGACCGCCTCGGCAGCGCGGGCGAGTACGTCGCCGCCCGGTCCCCGCGCGGCCGCCTCGGCTCGGGCGGCGTCGATCGCGTCCCGTGCGGCCGCATCGGCGGCCCGCTCGTCCTCGACGGCCAGGCTCGCCGAGCCCCCCGCGGTCACGGCGGCGACCGACCGGGCCGGTGTGTGGGCCGCGGATCGCAACGCAGCCAGCACGGCGGGATCGTGACCGGCCGCGGCATCGATTCCGGCCAGGGCCCAGCCCACGAGATCGACGCGGGCGGCCGTGCGGGCCACCTGGTCGGCGACGAGCATGAGCACCCGGTCCGGGCTGAGCTTGTCGTCGATGTCGATGACGAAGTAGCCGAGATCCTCGGCCGCCGCCGGTGTGGTGACGGCTGCATGCGGACCTGAGTTGCCGAGACGGACCTCAGCCGTGAAACGCCGGCCGTGGGGCGTGCACACGCCGAACGTGTGGACGCCTCCGGGGCTGACGGTGACGCCGGCGGCCGCGCCGACCAGGTCCGCGCGCTCGTGCAACAGTGCCAGCCGGGCGTCGCGCACCGGGACCGGGCGCGCGGGCGCGCGGGTCCGGGACCAGTCGGCGAATTCGGCCGACCGGGCCGCGGTCTGCCCGGGTCGATCCGCGTCGGCCAGATAGTGGAAGTAGTCCGGCGACACCGGCCGGTCGGCCGGTAGTGACGGACCGAGTGGGCGGCCGGGGATCGGCACGGGCACGTCGTTGCCGTCGACGAGCAGGCTTTCGATGGTGACGACGTCGTCGCGGGTCGGCGGCAGGAACTCGGCCAGTTCCTCCTCGACGTTGAAGGCGACCACGGTCTCGCGCGATCCGTCGGCGTAGGTGCGGATGTCGGCGCGGTAGGCGCTGGGGCCGGCATCGCCCAGCGCCCTCTCGGCGGCGCGCCGTGCGGTCCGGAGCGCGGCGTCGCGCTCGACGTCGGACAGCCCGGCCGTGTCGGCCAGCAGCTGCGGCTGGGCGCCGGTGTAGTCGACCAGCCGGGTCATGGCCGCGAGCGCCTCGACCCCGATGGGCTCGGTCGTGGTTGGCCGGCCGCGAAACGTCTCAATGGCGGCGATGACGCCGTCGATATGGCGGCCGGGCTGGGCGCCCGCGACGAGCTCGCGCCATCGGTTCGGGTGGGCGGCGACGGCGTATCGGTCGCTCCGCTTCTCGCGCAGCAGCTCTTCCAGGCGCTTCTGGTCGCGGGCCGACGGCGTCGGGGTGGCGCGCCGGGGCGGGGTGTGGCCGCGGGTGAGGTCGGCGACGTCGGGATAGCCGTGCTCGGCCAACCGGCGTCGGCGTTCGACGACGCCGGGGGCGGTGTCGGTCAGGTCGAGGTCGATGATCCGTTCGCGCAGTTGCCGCTCGCGGGTGTGGCTGCCGCGTTGGCGCGCCACCGGGTTGGCCGCGGGCGTTGGCGATGCACCGTTGCGCCAGGTGTTCAGCTGCCGGGCCCGGACCCGCAGCTCCGTCGCCCCGGCGTGGTCCACGACCGGTTCCCCAGGCGCTGGGGCGACGTGCCGGGCAGCCAGCGCGGCTAGTTCGCGGGCGACCACGATCTCCACCTGCTCGACACCGAGAGCGTCGGAGAGGGTGATGAGGTGCGCCGGTAGGTCGATCGGGCCGACCCGGGTGGTGCGGGCCGGCGGCTCGCCGTTGTCGGTGGCGCGGGTGACGCCGACCAGGAAGCTGGCGCCGTTGCTGGTGCTCGCCTCGTACCAACCGATGCCGACCGGCCGCAGCCGGGTGATGAGCTGGAGCTCGCGCTCCAGCTGCGACAGGTTGTCGAACACCCGGTCCAGGCCGGGGTCGGCCGGCCGGCCCGAACCGGACGGGTGTTTGCGGCCGGACGGCGGGTTTGGGCCGAGTAGCTGGTCCAGGGCGGCGCGCTGCTGCTCGGGGCTGAGGTGCGGCAGTTCGGCCGGGGTGACCTGGGCCAGCTCGGCCGGCTCCGGCCGGAAGGCCGACAACCGCGGCGGCCAGCCGGCCCGCCGCTCCGCCTTCGCCGCGAGCGCCAGCGGCGTGGGCCAGACCGGGTTCTCGTCACGGTCGATGATCTGGCCGGCCTGGTTCACGCCGCCGTACCGGGCGGCCAGCGCGGCCAGGGCTGGTTCCTGCTCGGCCAGCGTCGCCAGGCGTGTGCTCGACCAGGGCCTCGATGGCGTCGGCTTCCAGGTCCGGCCGCGGTGCCAGCAGCGGGAGCCGTCCGGCCCGCAGCTGCGCGGCCCGTTCGGCCTGGTAGGCGATCGTCTTGGCCAGCGTGGCCCAGGACGCGAACGCGCCCCGGCCGAAGTCGATCTGCTGGCCGTGGCCGCCGAACGGGACGTCGGCCAGCTCGCCGCGCTCGTCGAGGGCGGCCAGCTGGGCCGGGTCGTTGACGATCGCGACCTGAACCCCGGTCAGGTCGACGCCGAGCAGTGCGGCCGTGTCCCGCACGACGAGTTCGGTGTGCGGGAGCGTGGCCGGGTCGGCCGCGACCGAGACATTGCTGCGCGGGCCCTGGACGGAGTGCGGGCCGCCCCACCGGGTCAGCGTCCCCGAATCGTCGACGGCGATCGTCTCCCAGAAGATGCCCCGGGCCTGGCGCTGCGCGGCCCGGGCCGCGGCCTCGGCCACCGGATCGTGCGGGTCGGTGACGCCGTGCCGCAGCTGGTCGACCCGGGCCAGTTCGTGCAGCGACACCTCGGCCAGGTGCTCGAGTCCGCCGTCGAACGCGGCCGGCCCGAGGCGAATCCGCGGCCGGCCGGCCACGGTGGTCGTTTCCGCCGATCGCTCCTGGAAGTCGAGGTGGGCGATCGCGGCCGGGCTGTCGGCGATCTCGAATTCGACGGCGCTGGGGTCCACGCCGCCGGTCAGGCCCCGGTCGAACAGGAACGTGGTCACGGCGTGCACCACGCCCGGTAGCCGCGCGATTGCGGCCGGGCTGGGCGTGGCGAGGGCCTGCGCGTTGGACGGCTCACCCGGCCCGCGCCGATAGGGCAACACGGCCGCCGCCGGGGGCGCGTGCTGGTGCGGCCGGTACGTGTGCGCGTCGGGCGCGGGGTCGCTGCTCGCCTCGCTCGGCGGTGGCTCGGGCGGGTTGTGGCTGACCGCAATGGGGATGCGGTACTCGACGACGTCCTGCAGACGGCGAATGAGTTCGGCGTGCCGGCGGCCGAGGTCGTCGAGGGCCCGGTCGCGGGCCGCCGAGTCCGGTTGGGCCAGGACGTCGCGGGCGTCGTCGAGGAAGCGAGCGACGTCGGGATCGGTGGCGTGGCCGGCGAGCAGTTCGTGGTCGAGGTAGCCGTAGAACTGGGCCTCGCCCGGGTTGCCGTTGCGTCCGGCCCGGGTTTCGAGCTGGATGTCGCTACGGGCGGTGTCGGCCGAGCGGCCGGTGCCCAGGACCCGCAGGCCGCCGGTGCGGGTGCCGTCGGCGGCCACGGCGTACGCGTCCTCGACCGGGGTGATGTTCGTGCCCCGCCCGCCGAAGCCGCCGGTGATGGTGATCCGGCCGAGTTCGCCGGCCGGACCGAAGGCGGCCCCCAGCGCGGGCTCGCGCCCGGTGCCCTGGTCCATGAGCCATTTGGCGTCCAGGGCCTGCACGGCGTCGCGAGGTACGCCCCGGGCAAGGAGCTCGTCGGCGATCCGGGCCACCCAGTCGTTGCGGTGGACGATGACCTGGATGGGCCGGCCGTGGCCACCGTCCCAGTGCTGGACGATGTCGTCGACGAGGGCCTGCCGGGCCGTCAGTTCGGATTCGTGCACCCGGTCGGGCCGCGCGTCGAGCCGGTTCGGGTCGTGCCGCGGGATCTCGGCGACCGCGCCGAAGCCGAGTGACTCCAGGGCGGCTTCGGCCGGCTTGGCCGTGCCGGAGGCGCCGACCTTGATCGGGTAGCGGTCGAGGACGCCCTGCAGGGTGGTGGTCTTGTCGCTGGTCGGGTCGGCGTGGATGTCGATGCCGTGCCGGGCCTCGACGGCCTGGGCCAGCCCGTCCTGCCAGCGCTGTTCGAGATTGGTGGCCGGGTCGTACAGCGGTTCGCCGCTGAGCGGATCGATGATGACGATCCGGCCGGGCTGGTCGTTGTTCTCGCCGCGGTAGTTGAGGTAGTCCTTGTTCTCGATCAGTTCGGCGGCGGCGTGGGCCCGGGCCAGGCGGTGCTCGGCCGCGGCCAGCGGGTCGGAGCCGAACGTGTCGATGCGGTGCTCGTCGAGCAGGGCGTCGGCCAACCGGCCCCGGGCCGGGTCGGTCAGCCGCCAGGCTCCGTCGGCGTCGCGGGTGAAGTCGGCGGCGGTGAACGTGTCGGCGTGGGCGCGGTCGGCCCAATGGACCTGATCGGCCACGGTGGGCTCGGCTGCGGCGTGCACGCCGTCGCTCTCGACGAAGACCATGCCCCGGTCGAGCAGGTCCTTCAACACGTCGGCCTCGTCGGCGATGACCCGGTCGGTGGGCACGCCCTCGCCCCAGTGGTTGTCGTAGAAGCCGAGCTCGTTGATGTCGGTGACATACACGGTCGGTCGTTCTGGCTCGGGCAGGTGGGCATTGTGGTCGACCCGGATCACGTCGACGCCCAGCGGATCGAGGATCTCGCGCAGCGTCGCGGCATCGCGTTCGGCCAGGGTTCTGGTGGACGTGATCCGCAGGACCGAACCATGCTCGAGGGCGAGCACGCCGCTGGCCGTGTCGAAGGCCTCGGTCTTGCCTTCCCCGGCGGCCTGGTCGAACGTCCGCCCGCCGATCAGGGCGTCGGCGGCGAGCACCTGGGTCCACTTCAGCGACGGATATTGCTTGACCTGCAGGACCCGCTCGATCACCGCGGCGGTCTTGGCGGCCTGGTCGCCGTTGTGGGCCAGGTCGTGCAGCACGTCGGCTGGCAACTCGTGCGGATGCTCGGCCCGCAACGGCGCTAACCGTTCGGCGAGCTGACGGGAGATCTCCTCGGCCCGGCTCCGGGCGGCCTCGACCGGATCAGCAGGTCGGTGTCCACCTGGCCGCGCGTCGGTCGATGTCGGTGTCGGTGTCGGTGTCGGTGTCGGTTCGACGCCGTCGGCTCGGCTGGGTTCGCGGCTTCGCCGGGATGGTCGGTTGCGCCCTGGTCGCCGGAGCTGCGCGCAGTCGCGTCGGCGACCTTGGCTGGTTCGGTGGTGGTGGTGGTGGCCGGTTCGGTGGACCTGATTGGGTCTCGGGTCGGTGCGGTCGGTTGCTCGCTCCGACCCGGCACCGTGCCCTCGGTGGGGTTGGGCCGACCTTGCTCGCTGCGGGCCGTGTCAGGGCGGGTGGTCGCGGCATTGTTGGTGAGGTCTTCGACCCGGGCTGTGGCCTTGGGGTCGGCCGGAATGCCGGTCGTCTCCGCCGGAGTGGTGTCGGTGCTGGCGACGGCGCGCTGGTCCGGGTGGGCGGTTTTGGCGGTGTCGATGGCCCCTGCGGTGTCGGTGGCCCTTGCGGTGTCGGTGGCCCGCGTGTGGCGGTGTTCGAGGGCGGTGGTGGTGTCGGTGGTGGGTCGGGTGAGGTTGTCGAGGGCGTTGGCGGTGCGGGCGAGGTTGTCGACGGCTAGGCCGGCGTGTTCGCCGAGGGCTTGGGCGCCGAAGTTGAGCCCGGCGCGGGCGGTGCCGTTGAGGAAGGCGGCCAGGTAGCTCTGCGGGTCGGTGAGGGTGTGCAGGTCCCACTGCCCGGAGATGATGCCGTTGGCCAGGAACATGGAGGTGGGCATGCTCACGGCCATGGTCGCGCCGGCTTGCAGGGTGTGCGCACCGAAGATAGCCAGTTTGCTGCCGTCCTCACCGAGGGCGCGTTGCAGCAGCGGCGCTTTCATCACCCAACTGCTCAGCCCGGTGCCCCGGTTGATCCCGGACGCGACTTTGCCCAAGCCCATCCCGATCCCGCCGGCCAGGACCATCGAGAACGTCGCGTCCCAGTTCCACGCCGTGCCGGGGTGGCGCTGTTGCTGTTCGATGTTGGCCCAGGTCGTGAACGCGACCCCTTCGACGGTTTGGCGCAGGATCTCGTTGGTCAACTTGCGGCCACCGAACTTCACCAACGCCGAGCGCCCGGCCGCCTTCAACGCGTCGGCCCCCAGCTCCTCCACGCCCTTCTTCGCCACCACCTGCAGCGTCTTGGCGCCGAACCGCTCCCCGACCGCCTCAGCTATCTTGGCCAAGATCTGTGCGATCGTCTCCCGCGCCGTGGCCGCGATCGGGACCATGTCCGCCTCAGCCGCACCACCAGTGAAGAACGCCGCGATCTGCGTGATGAACGCCGCGATCAACGCGATCCACACCGCCACATTGATCGACAGTTTCCCGAACTCGGTGTTCGCCGCGAAATTCCCCGCCTGCATCCCATACGCCAGCGAGTTGGACTGCACCCCCAACAACCCGCCACCCGGCGTATACAACAGGCCCTGCCGCAACTGCTGAAACACCGCCGTGGCCGGGGCATCCCACGACTCGTCCCCACCCACCCCGATCAACACATCCCCGACCGGACCCAACCGGCCCAACCCGGCATCCACCACATCAGCCAGATCAGACAACGCCTGCTGAGCCGCATATGCCAACGACTCAGAACCCTCCGGCCACGTCTGCGCCGCCACAATCATCGAGATCAGATCATTAGCCCACCCCGGCAAATCCGAACCCCACACCGGCAGCACATCACCCGAACTCCCAGTCACGGCGGACTGACCCGACGGTTCGCTTTAGCGGCCGGTTATTACGGGCCCATTGCGGAATGGTGTTTTGGCAATTACATACCCACACCAGCCGAACTCCCCGCTATATCGACCGACCTTCGACGTCCGGAATCCCTCATCCTGGACAGCGAAACTTGGCCGATAAAGTCAGCGGTATTAATTCCTGGCGAACAACGGGATAGCGTTCAGTGACGCGGGAACCGGCGGGAACTACCAGTGGCCGTGCTCGTCGAGGCGCGGCGGTTGGGTGCCGGTCACGAGGGTGGTGAGGGCGTCGGCGATGGTCTCACCCAGATACCAGACGCCGGCGTGATCGAGGGCGAAAACCCGGCCGGCTTCGTCGATGGCCAGGACCGAGTCGTGATCGCCTTCCATACCGATCGGAAACAGCTTGGTGCCGAGCAGTTTGCCGAGATCGGCCAGCGTCTCGGCCGTAGCAGAGACCTGGGTCGGGTCGATCGCAAACGGGCGGCGGCGCAATTCGCGGCCCGGGCCGTCCTGCACGATGTAAATCCCGCCGAACTCACTCAACGCCTCGTTGGCGGCCGGGAACGACTCGAGGCGGGCGCCGAAGCGCCCGATCTGGCCGCGGATGACGTCAACCGCGGCCGCGACCTGCGGGTCGGTGCGGCGGCCGTCCGACCAGCCTCCGCCCCGTAGCACCTCGGCCACCTCGGCCGGAAACCGTTCAGCCATCGTCCCGTGCTCCTTCGCTGCCCGCGGATCCGGCGACACCGACGCCCTGCGGAGGTTGTAGTTGGAAACCGAAGTGACGCAGCAGCACCGCGCAGGACAGGCAGGGCGGCGTCGTGGTGCCGGCCACGGGGTCGCCGGACTCGCGCACCCGATAGGTCACCAGGTCCGCGCCGCCGAACAGATCGGCGCGCGCCTGCTCGACGGTAAGGGGGGCTTCGCCGATGGACTGCCGGCGCGCGTCCTCGGCGTGTAACGCGTCCGAGAGCGCGGCCGCCTCCGAACAGCGGTCGTAGCCGCGTTCCCGGTACTCGGGCGCGAGGCCGTTGTGGAAGAAGTCGAAGACGAGCGCGTGATGGCGCGGCGCTCGGTCGCCCTTCACGCTGCGCGAGATCACCAGCCGCTCGGTCAGCCGCAGGTGCGACACCGTCGACGGCGTCGAGACGTGCCGCAGATCCCAGCGGGCCTGCTCGGCCGGATCCCACGTCCACAGCGTCGGCGGCCGGGTGGCCTTGCGCTGCCGGAACTCCGTGATCACCATCTCGACCGGCAGTGAGGGCCACACCGACAGTTCGCCGGTCTCGCGGTCGATGATCCCCCGGGCCGCGCCGAGGACCGGCGGGTCGTTGGGCTGCGGCTGCGTCCACACCACGTAGCCGAGGTCGAACTCGTGCACCGTCGCGGCTGGCGCGGCGCCGGCTGGGGCGCTGTCGCGGACCCATTTCTCCGCGATGCGATCCGCCTCGTCGCGGGTGATCATCGATGTGCCTCCGGCGCGTCTGGGCGGCCTCCGGTGTGTGAGTCTAGGAGCATATGGCCGTACCGCCCGGCTCGGTCGCCGCCCCTCGCTGGCGATCTTCCTGCGCCTACGCGAGATATGACCCACCAAACGTCGGAAGATCCGGAGGCGTGGACCTACCCGACGGGCGCGGTGATTGTCATAACGTCGGCCACGGTCAGCGTCCGCAGCTCGTCCAGATCAGGCGTGCGGCCGAGCTGCCGCAGCCGCTGCGACTGGATCTTGCGCAGCGACTCGAACAGCTTGCGGGCATCACGGGCGTTGCCGAAATTCACATCCCGCTCGATGGTCGCGAAATGCCGCAGCAGCAGCGGCTC
Organism: uncultured Actinomycetota bacterium; assembly: GCA_963713245.1. Classification (GTDB taxonomy): domain Bacteria; phylum Actinomycetota; class Actinomycetes; order Mycobacteriales; family Jatrophihabitantaceae; genus CAVQKZ01. The sequence continues at coordinate 896,430 of CAVQKZ010000001.1, read as the reverse complement.
GGCCTCGGGCTGCAACGCATAGTCCCCGGAACTGACCATGCGGCTGACGATCAACGTCAGCTCCTCGGGCGAGTAGTTCTCGAACTCGATCGTCTTCACGAAGCGGGAAGCCAGGCCCGGGTTCACGTTCAGGAAGTCGCGCATCTCGCTGGTGTAACCGGCCGCGATCACGGCGATCTCGTCGCGCATGTCTTCCATCAACTTCACGATCATGTCGACGGCTTCCTGGCCGAAGTCGTTGCCGCCGCCGCCGGCCTGCCGCGACAGCGTGTAGGCCTCGTCCAGGAAGACCACGCCGCCGCGGGTCTCGTCGAACACGGCTGCCGTCTTCTCCGCGGTGTGGCCGATGTACTGGCCGACCAGGTCGCGCCGCGACACCTCGCGCAACGGCCCCCCGGACAGCACGCCCAGCGCCGCCAGCAGTTGACCGTAGATCCGGGCCACCGTTGTCTTACCGGTACCGGGCGCGCCGGCGAAGATGAGGTGGTTGCTGGTCGCCCCCACGTTGAGGCCGGCGTTGCGGCGCCACTCGTTGACCTGGATCTCGTCGATGATCGACCGGACCTCGGCCTTCACGCTGTCGAGGCCGACCATCTCGTCCAACTCGGCCAGCAGGCTCGCGACCCGCTCGGCGTCACCGCGCGACTCCGTCCCGGTACCCACGCCCGCGGCCGCGGCCCGCTCGATCACCTTGACCCGCGCACCGTCGGCGATGAGGACGGCCGGCTCGGCCGTGTTCTCGATCTTGCACGCGGTCAGCTCGCCCGACGTGGTGGCCGCGAACGAGACGCCGACACCGCGGGTGTCATGGATGTGGCACTGGCTGAGGATCGGCATGCTCTGGTGGGCGACCGCGATGCCCTCCGCGCCCGTGCCGGAGATCTCGCACGCCTCCAGCGTCGGCTTGCCGGACTGGTACACGTACAAGCCCCGGTGGCCGCAGTTGGTGATGCGGCAGTCGCGGAACGTGATCTCGGCCCCGAGCCGGATGATGATCCCGTCGTCGGCGATGTCGTTGATCGTCGTCTTGGTGACGGTGCCGGAGCTGTCCTCGATGACGAGGCCCTGCTGTGCGCCGCTGATCGTGCATTCGTTGATCGTGAGTTCGGTGCGGTCGGTCAGCAGCACGGCCGGGCCGTACCCGCCGGAGATCGTGCACTTCTGGAACTCGACCGTGGAGTTCTCGGCCCGGACCGCGCTCGACGGGGCGCGGACGGTGATGCCGCGCAGCGTCAGACTGCCATTGCGGCACGAGACGATCGGCTCGGAGCTGTCCACGCCCTCGAGCACGACACCGTCGTCGGCGGCGGTAATCGTGATACCACCGCCGGACACGTGCACGGCTTCGGCATAGACGCCGGAGTCGAGCACGATCGTCGCCCCGGCCGTCGCTGCGCTCAGCGCATCTCTGATCGTTGCGTAGGCGCCACGGCGCTCAGGAGACACTTGCAGAGTAGGACTCATGCTCCGAAAAAGGGGTCAGGGGACAATTGGGAACACCACTGTAGCCGCCGCTCAGGGCCCTGGTCACCGAGTTGCGCCGCCCCGGTAGCTGCTGGCTGGACGGGTCCGGGGCTCGATAGGTTGGCGGCATGCAACCGTGGTCGCCGGCCAACCCGTTCGAGGAGGACCTGCTCCAGGCCTTGACCAGCGGTGACGTCGCGGCGGCCACCACCCTGCTGCGCGGGGCCGAGTTGGCCCTGCCGCTGACCGCGGCCGCCTTCGCCGGTGCGGAGCCGCCGCGCTGGCCGACCGCGACCGCGGCCGGCCGCACCTGGATCACGGCCTACACCTCGCTGGAGGCCATGCACATCGGCACCGACAACGTGGCCGAACACGCCCGGATCTCGTCGTTGCCCGAACTGGCCGCCGGCTGGCCCGACCACACCTGGGGACTGGCCATCGATCCGGGCCTGCCGATCCAGGTTCCGCTCGACGCCGCCGGGTTGGCCCGGGTCGCGGCCCCGACCCTGCTGGACGACCGCGCGGCCGAGCCCGCCGCCCGGACTCCGGTGCTGCAGAAGGTGCTGGGTCGCAACGAGCTGTACGACCTGCTCGAGCTCGGCCAGGCGTATGTGTCGGGCTACTGCCACCAGGCCATCGACGTCGAACACATCGCCACCCCCGAGGTGCTGGTCGAGGCGCTCGGCCGCAAGGACGAGCTGGCCGAGCTGCTCACCGACGACGGCTCGGTGCTGCTGCTGCGGTGGCCGGCCGTCGGCCTCGAGCTCTACCCCAACGCCGTCGGCGGCACCGACGAGGCGGCCCGCGCCGCGGTGGGCGGCTGGCTGATCGAGGAACCGCCCTTCGTCGGACTCGGGTTCGCGCCGAACGTCGACCAGCTGATCCGCGAGTACAAGGCCACCGGCGCGGGTTTGCCGCACGGCGCCTGGATCGCCGAGCTGACCGACGCCGGTCAGACCATCACCCGCGCGGCCCTCGACCTGGACCAGGGTCAGTGGCTGCTGCTGGATCCGGCCGCCGCCGAGGCGCAACCCGCTCCGGCCGAGCGCGAGCACGGCTGATGTGGCACACCTATCGAGCCCGCTGGAATGGGGACGAGTACCTCGCCGGCCCCGCCCCGGAGCCGGACCAGCTGTTGATGCACCTCTACCGCGACCACCCGGCCTCCGATTTCGAGGAGGTCGGCCCCGACCGGTACGTCCGGGTGGTGCCGGCCAGCGAGTGCGACACGATCCTGTTCGTCACCATGGTCTGCGAATGGCAGGGCGCGCCGTTCCAGGTGCAGGACGAGCAGGACGACGACCTGCTGGTGGAGTACACCGGCGGGCTCGCCCCGGTCGCGCAGCGGCTGCAGCTGCAACGGATCGAGCGCGGCGTCTATCGGGCCTGGGTACCGCGGGCCGAGGTGCGCGCGCTGCGCGAGAACGTGGTCGTGCTCAGCCAGTGAGGCTCTGAGCCGGACGCGTGCTCAACCCTGAGCCAGCGGGCCGATCGTCTGGCGCTCGATCATGGTCGGGACCAGGTGGGCGGAGACTGCGCTGCCGTGGCTGAGCACCGCGATCGTCCCCTCCGGCAGCGCCGCCAGCGCCCCGGCGTGGCCGGCCACGTTGACCGCGCCGCTGACCAGCGCCGCGTCCTGCGGTGACAACGTCTGCGTGAGGACCAGGTCGGCCCGGCCGAGCAGATTCGCGTCCTGGCTGGTCACCTGCTCCCGGACGGTGATCAGCGTCGACCAAGCCTGCACGGTCGGTATCGCCCCCACCGCGGCCGTCGAGTCGCTGTCGACCAGCAGTAATTGCGGGCGCAGGCTGGACCCCGACCAGCTCGGTTGACTGCCGGGCCAGCCGATCTCGACCGCCCCCTGGGTGCCGACCACCGCATTGGCCAGCGTGAACCAGGCGCTCGGGCGCACGGTGGTGACCGTCAGCGTGGCGCCGAGGGCCAGGGCGCGAAAACCGACGAGTTGGGCCAGGCCGAGCTGGCCGATGATGACGACCACGGTCGGTTCGGGCCGGAAGAGCGAGACGATGACCGACCGACCGGTCTCGTCGGCCCCCAGGAGCAGTCCGGCGCCGCCGGTGTGCACCCGGATCGCGTCGGCGGTGTCGGTATCGGCCAGCTGGGTGCCGACCTGCGTGAACGACGGGATCGCGCTCATGTGATGAACCCTCCGAGCGGGAGCGAGGCGGCCACACCGAACACGTGCTCGCCGTTCATGCGTTGGATGCGCACGCCGTGCCGCTCGGCCAGCTCGCCCAGCTGGGCGGCCAACAGGTCGGGCTGACCGAGCGGGACGGTCACCCGCAGCGCGGCCTCCAGCTCGACCTCGTCGTCGGCGGACGCGTGCTCCGGGTTGGCCGAGCGCCGGGCCGCGATCCCGACCGTGGTCGCGACACTGGGCAGCGTGACGAGCTGGTCGAAGAAGTCCTGGCCAAGCTGGCCCGACAGGTCGGGCCATTCCAGCAACCGGTAGGTCACCTGCGGGTGCCAGCCGGCCTGCCAACAGACCCACTGCTCCTGTAGCCGGATGCTGGGCGTGCCGCCGTGGTGCCACATGGTTTCGGTGCCGCTGAGCACGCCCAGGTCGGTGCTGAACTGGGCCTCGTCCAGGACGTGCCCGCGCATGCCGACCCGCTGCAGCCGGCGCTGCAACCGGACTACGGCGCGCAGCAGCGCCTCGCGCAATTCGCTGTCGTCCGCGGTGTCGTCGGCCGCGGTGCGCATGGCCTGCAGTGCGATCCAAGATCGGCGCCGGGCCGGGATCTGGCCCTGGGCGAGGGAGTGGTAGGACTGCGCCACCGGGCCGTGGGCACCGTAGGCACCGGGGGCCGGCGTGGTCTGCACGACCAACTGCGCCGACACCGGCGGGCCGGCCTCCTCGCCCAAGGGCAGCAGGACCGACGTCGGCGGCACGGTCACCGCTGATTCGACCAGCATCCCGCCGTCGGCCGGCGTCAGCTGCAGGATCGCGGTCAGGCCACCGGCGTGGGTGAGCAGCACCTTCTCGACGTCGTCGATCTCGATGGTCTCGAGGCGTAGGCCGCGCAGCAACGAGCCGGCCAGTTCGGCCGCCGGTGCGCCCGCGTCCACGGTGCGCACGCGCCGCCGGGCGACGAAGCGCAGCCACAGCCCGAGCCACTGGTAGGCCCACCGGCCGCCCGAGCGCAGGACGGTGGCCGCGAGCAGCAGGGCCGCGCCCAGTAGCAGCGGGATCATCACGGCCAGCGGTTGCTGGATGGCGATCAGCACGCCGACGATCGCGACCTGCCAGGCCACCACCTGCCCGACGTGCAAGCCCCAGGCCGTGCCGGGCTTGTTCGGTGCCCCCGGCCGGCCGGGACGCGGCACGTCGGGTGTGAGCGCAGCCGGCAGGGCCGTCGGCAGCGCGCTGGGCGGCGCGCTCCAGGCCGGTACCGCCATCGGCAGGGCCACCGGCGCGGCCGGCCGCTCGGCCACCGCCTGCGCAACCTGCGCAGCGTAGGCCCGGGTCGCGGCCGACTCGGCGCGCGCCTCGGCCTGCACCGGTACCGGAATCTCGGCGATCGGTGTTGCGCTCCACTGGCCGGCGAGCCCGTCGGGCTCGGGAGCCGCGGCCGGCGCCTGCGGCTCTACCGCTGCTTCGGCCTCCGGTTCGGACGCCGCTGCTGGCTCGGGTGCGGCGGCCGGCCGGCCGCCGATCACGCCATCGCGAGACGTCGGTGAACCCTTGGCCGGCCCGGGCCGGGCGGCCTGCAGCGCACCGTTGGTCGAGCCCGCCTCGCCCGGTGCCGGGGTGGCGTCGCGCGGCTGCGCGGGATCAGTGCTGTCTCGCGCCATTGCTCTCCCATCTCGTTCGCAACCGAAAGGGCCCGGCGGTCCGCGCGTGGGCGGCCGAACCGGTTGGTCCCTCGCTGGTCAAGCCAGGCTAGGGTCCGCCGGGGTGGGCCGCAGCGCGGGGTCCTCCCGGGAAACCGGTTTGGGTTCAGGCGGGGCGGCGATGACCGCAGGCGCGGACTCGCCGGGGGCGAACAGTTCGGCGTCGCCGATGAAGTCGACCGCCGGTGCCGCCTTCTTCGCCTCCTTCTCCTTGTCCTTCTTGTCGCGGCCGGGAGGCGGACGCAGCGCCGGCGACGGCCGGTTCTCGGGTTCGAACTCGCCGGGTGCGCCCGGACGGATCCCGCGACCGCCCAGACCCTGGCGCAGCGCCTGCAAGGTCGAGTTCAGCTCTTCCTCGGTCAAGTCGGCCGCTGGGGCGACCCGGCCGTTGAGCGTCGGCAGTCGCTGCAGCGGCAATTCCTCGGCCTCGACCGAACCGGGCCGGATGCGCTTGTTCGGGTTGCGGATCCCCTGCAGGTTTCGGGGCGAGCCGAAGCGTCCCGGCCCGGGTGGGAGGTCGCCTCCGCCCCCGCCGGGCCGCATGGGATCGGCCTCGTCGAATTGACCGGGCCGCCGGGCGTTGCGGCCGGGCAGGGCCGGCATGCCCCGCCCGGGCGCCGGCGGCTCGGACAGTTCGCCCCGTGGGCCGCCGGGTCGAAGTGACTCCGGCGTGCGCCGGCCGCCGCCGCCGCGCCCGGGCAACTGCGGTGGTGGCGTGCGGGCGCCCCCACCTGGTGGGGGCCGCATGGCTGCCCCCGGTGGTGGCCGCATGCCGCTCAGGGAACCGGGCGGCAACCCGCCGCGTCCCTGCAGTCCGTTCGGCATTTCCGGCGCGCCCGGCCGGCTGCCGGGGCCGACGCCATTGGCGCCGTGGTCACCGAGACCGGCGGGGAATGCACCCTTCGACCCCACACCGGGCGGGGCCTGACCGAGCGGCGCCGGCATCCCGGCGAGACCGGGCGGCACGACGCCGAGCGCGGCCGGCAGCGCGCCAGGCGCAGCGGGGGCCTTGCTCTGCGGCATGGTCGGTGGCAGCGGTGCCGGCGCCGACGGTGCGGTTGCATTGAGCCTGGCCGGCAGCGGGGCCGGCGGCTTGCCTACGGTCGGAGCGCCCGGTGGCACGGGCGGGGGGGCGAGGCCCAGCGCGGCCGGCGGGGCACCCGGGGCGGCCGGTGGTGCGCCGCCCGGCGGAGCCGGCGGTGCCCCCGGCGGAGCACCGGGAGGCGCCCCGGGCGGAGCGCCGGGTGGCGCACCGGGTGGCGCACCCGGAGCGCCCGGTGGGCCGCCGGGCGGTGCGAACGCGGCGTTGATCTGGTCCTGGGTCGGCTTCTGGGCATTGGTCGGACCGGTGAACATCGCCCCGGGGTACGTGGCGATGAACGCGTCGCGGTAGGCCGTGTTGAGCGGGTTCAGGACCTCGGAGATCGTCTTGTTGGTGTACTTCTCGATGACCGGGTCCAGGCGCGTGTTGCCGCTCAAGCTGTCGCCGATGTCGCGGAACAGTTCGCCCGGATTCCAGTCCGTGCCATCGTCCTGGGCCTTGGCCGCCGCGGTTGCGGCACTGAAATCGTTCCAGAGCTGGGTCATGTGGCTCTGCAACTGCGTGATGGTGTCGGCCAGCGTGTGCATCGCCGCGGCATTGGCGTTGGCCGCCTGCTGCCAGTCCACGAGCGACTTCTTGGTGCCGTCGACCCAGCCGAAGAAGATCGTCGAGGCGTCGCTGGTCCACGACGGCTTCAGCTTGCCGGAGTGCTTGTCGAGGTCCCCGGCCGTCGTGGCCAGCTGCTTGCCGAACGCAGCCCATCCCGCCGAGGCCGTCTCGAGGGTCTCCGGCTTTTCCATCATCACCGCGGGATAGATCTCTTTGATCGTCGCAGTGGCCGGAATCCGGCTCGGGCGGGCTTTCGTCGGATCGAACGACGTCGGGTAGTCGCCCGGGCCTTCCGGACCGGGTACTGGCATCGCTCCCCCTTATCCCAGCCGCGGACTCAACTCGGTCGGCTCAGATCTCGCCGGGCCCCAGCGGAATTGCCCCTGGGTCGTCGCCGACCGGTGCGTTCGGATCGACGGGACGCCACTTCTCGTCCTTGCCGTAGAGCTTGTCGTGCAGGCGGACCTGTTCCTCCGGCGACTGCACGCAGCTGTTGGGCACGACCGGCGCCGACTTGATCGGCGGCGGCAGCTGGCCCGGCAGGCTCCTGTCATCCGGGGGCAGGTGCGCGTTGAGCGCCTTCGCCTTGGCCAACTCTTCGGCCTGCTCACTGGCCACCGACGGTGTACCGGCCGCGGGGTTGAACACGTTGATGACGTCGTCCATGGCCTTGGCCTGCGAGACGTCGCCGGCGCGGTAGTTGGCTGCCTCGACGATCGCGCCGTACCCGAGCGATTCGAAGCCGGCCGGCGAGTCCTTCATGAACAACCCGAGGGCCTCATTCATACCGGCGTTCCATTCGGCGAACACCTGGGCCTCGTTCGTGCCGACCATGCCCGCCACCGCGCCGGAGATCTTGCTCAGCCCAGCCGACGAGCCGGACACATAGTCCTTGAGCGTTTGGGACAGGACGTTCTTGCCGAATTCGGCCAACGCGTCGATGTCGACCTTGCTCTGATCGGCCATGCCACGCTCCTCCTCATGCTCGCTCTTCCGGCCGCCGAACGCTTATCGCCGCTATGACTGTAGCGGTCGAAGTGTCCGTTCTCTAATAGTCTGACGGCGCCGGATCTCAACTGGGTTAACCCGTAGAACGCTCAATTTTCCGGGGGCTGATACGCCAGCTGCACCAACCGGACGCCTTCCTTGCGGGTCACCAGCCAGCCGCGTCCGGGCGGCAGCGTCGACGGCCGGACGGTGCCGATGAGCGCGCCTTCGTCCTTGTTGCCGGACATGACCAGGCCGGGCGAGGACAGCTCGCGCAACCGCATCAGGACCTGCTCGTACATCGCCCGCCCGGCCCCACCGCTGCGCCGGGTGACGATCAGGTGCAGGCCGATGTCGCGGGCCTGGGGCAGGAACTCCACCAGCGGGTCGAGCGGGTTGCGGGCTGACCGCGGCGACGAGGTCGTAGTCGTCGACGAGCAGGTACAGGTCGGCGCCGGTGTACCAGCTGCGGGTGCGCAGTTCCTCGGGCGTGACGTTCGGTCCGGGCAGCCGGGCCCGCATCACGTCGCACACCTCGTTGACGATCGCGCGGGACGTGTCGGCCGACGTGCCGTAGCCGACCAGATGATCGGTGGTCACGGTGCCGAGCAGGCTGCGCCGGTGGTCGAGCATGATGATCCGGGCCTCGCGGGAACGGTACTGCTCGACGATGCGGCGGCTGAACGCGCGCAGGAACGCGCTCTTGCCGCACTCGGCGTCGCCGTAGACGACGAAGTGCGGGTCGGCGGTGAGGTCGAGGTAGACCGGACCCAGGTCGTTCTCGGCCAGCCCGATCGCGATGCCGCGCTCGGGGTCCACCGGGATGCTGGCGTACGGCACCAGGTCGGGCAGCAGCCGCACCGCCGGGGCCGGCGGGCCGGGCCAGGCCTTGCGGATGTCCTCGACCATCGCCGCGACCCCGTCGCTGAGGTCGGTGGCATCGGCCTGCCCGTCCAGGCGGGGCAGGCCGGTGAGCATGTGCATCTTGTCCGGGGTGATGCCCCGGCCGGGGGTCTCGGTCGGGCACGTTCATGGCCGTGCGCCGGTCGAGGTACGAGTCGCCCGGGTCGCCCAGCCGCAGTTCGAGCCGGGTGCCGAACAGATCCCGGATGGCCGGGCGCAGGTCCATCCACCGGGAGACGCCGGCGATGACGTGGATGCCGTAGGACAGCCCGCGGGTGGCCAGGTCGCTGAGCACCGGCTCGAGGTCCTCGAAGTCGTTGCGGATCGTGAGCCAGCCGTCGACGACGAGGAAGGCGTCGCCGAACGGGTCCTCGGCGTGGTGGCCCGCCCGCTTCTGCCGCCGGTACGTATTCATGCCGTCGATGCGGTGTTCGGCGAAGCGCCGCTCGCGGTACTCGAGCAACGTCACCATCTCGGCCACCGAGCGGCGGACCTCGGCGCTGTCGGTGCGGGCCGCGACGCCGCCGACGTGCGGCAGGTCGCGCAATGACGACAGCGAGCCACCGCCGAAGTCCAGGCAGTAGAACTGCACCTCGCGGGGAGTGTGCGTCAAGGCCATGCTCGCGATGATCGTGCGCAGCAACGTGCTCTTGCCGCTCTGCGGGCCACCGACGATCACGGCGTGGCCACTGCCGCCGGCCAGGTCGAGGGTCAGGACGTCGCGGCGCTGGTCCAGCGGCCGGTCGACGATCCCGACCGGGATCTTCAACGCCCCGCGCAGGTCCGGGTTGGACACGATCAGGCCCTGCTCGGGGTCGATGACCAGCGGCGGGAGCAGCGTGTCGAGCGTCGGTGGATCGCCCAGCGGCGGGAGCCAGACCTGGTGGGCCGGCGTGCCCTTGCCCTCGACCCGCTCGACCAGGACGTCGAGCAGGGTCTGGCCGAGCGCCTCGTCGACGTCGTCGGCCGGCTCGGGAGTCTCCTCGGCCGACTCCACCGGCGGGGCGAGGTAGCGGGTGTCGTAGTCGCGCACGCCGTCCCAGGCGTTGGCCTCACCCGACCCGGACACCTCGCCCGGCCGGCGGTAGAAGCCCGACACGTAGGCGGCTCGGAACCGGACCAGCGGCTCGGTGCCGTACTTCATGAACCCGTGCCCGGGCGCGCGCGGCAGCTCGAAGGCGTCCGGGGAATTCAGCACCACCCGCGATTCCATGGCCGAGTTGGTGCGCAGGCCGACCCGGTAGGACAGGTGGGTGTCCAGGCCGCGCAGCCGGCCTTCCTCGAGCCGCTGCGACGCCAGCAACAGGTGCACGCCGAGCGATCGGCCGACCCGGCCGATCTGGACGAACATGTCGATGAAGTCGGGCTTGGCCGAGAGCAGCTCGCTGAACTCGTCGCAGATGATCAGCAGGCTGGGCACCGGCGAGAGCAGTGCGCCGGCCACCCGGGCCTTCTCGTAGTCGCGCAGCGACGAGAAGTTGCCGGCTCGCCGCAGCAGTTCCTGGCGACGCAGCAGTTCGCCGTTGATGGCGTCGGTCATGCGGTCGACGAGGGGTAGCTCGTCGGCGAGGTTGGTGATCACCGCGCTGGTGTGCGGCAACCGGTCGAGCTTGGTGAACGTGGCGCCGCCCTTGAAGTCGACCAGCACGAAGTTGAGCGTCTCGGAGTCGTGGGTGACGGCCAGGGCCAGCACCAGCGTGCGCAGCAGCTCGGACTTGCCCGCGCCGGTGGCCCCGACCAGCAGCCCGTGCGGGCCCATGCCGTCCTGGGCCGACTCCTTCAGGTCGAGTTCGACCAGCTGACCGTCCGGCCCGACCCCGATGGGCACCCGCAGCCGGTCTCGGTTGGGGCGGGGCGCCCAGCCGGTGGCCGGGTCGAACGAGAACGGATCGCCCAGTTCGAGCAGCTCGGCCAGGCCGAGCGCGGTGCTCATGCTCTGCTCGCCCGCACCGCTGACCGACATGCGCAGGGGCGCGAGCTGGCGGGCCAGCGCCTCGGTCTCGGCCACGCTCAGCGAGTCGGCCCGGCCGATCTCGGCCTCGCCGTCGATGGTGCGGCTGTGCAGGCCGTCGTTGTCGTCGATATCGAGGACGAGCGTCGCGCGATCGAGCAGCCGGGGCGGTGGGTTGTGCAGGTCGATCACGGTGACGCCCTCGACCCCGCCCTCGGTCATCAAGTGGTTCGAGCCGGCCTCGTCACCGCCGTCGAGAATGAGAACCAGGTGCTGGCCGGCCACCTGCGGCACGGGTGCGGTCGGGTTGAACCGGGGCCGCGTCGACAGCAGGTCGTCGAGCATGGCCTCGAGCGCGGGAATGCTGGGCGCCACCATGCGCAGCGGGCCCAGTGCGTCGGTGCGCTCCGGGTGCAGCGCGTGCGGCAGCCACTTGGCCCATTCCCAGTCGGCCCGCCGGTGCTCGGCCGCGCAGACCGCGATGAGCACGTCGTCGGGCGAGTGGTGCACGGCCAGCTGGGCGAGGACGGCGCGGCAGGTGGCCCGGACCCGGTCGTCCCGGCCACGCAGGTACACCCGGCTGAAGCCGTTGACGGCCATCGCGATCGGCAGGTCCGGCACCTGCGAGTAGGTCAGCACGAACTGCCGCAGCGCCGACGCGCACAGCGGCTCGAGGTCGTCGAGCGGGCGGGTCTGGGGCGGGATGATGGGGGTGGCCAGTTCCTGCGGCCCGACGCCGACCCGGATCACTCCGAAGTCGGCGTCGTTGCGGCGGCGTTCCCAGAGCCGGTAGCTGGCCGCGGTGGCCCAGAGGTTGCCCGGCTCCGGGTGGCGATAGAGCATGGCTTCGCACTGCTGGATCGCGGTTCGCCTGACCTTGCGCCGGTGCAGCGCCAGATGGCGCATGTAGTCGCGGCGGGCGAGGATCATCTCCTTCTTGCTCTTGCCGCCGCCGCCGACCAGTTGCATGCCGACCATGCCCAGCGCGGAGACTCCGAACAGCCCGCCGGTCATGTAGGTCAGCGGGCCGCCGCCGCGCCCGCCCGAGAACATCAACGCCATCGCCGCCGAGCCGGCCAGCATCGGCATCATCATCATCATCTGGCTCCAGTTGCGACCCTGGGCTTCAGGGATCACCGGAGGCGGATCGATGATCACCTCTCCGGAGGGCAACTCAGGCGCCTGTCGGCGAGGTTGGCGCTTGAGGACGACGGTGGCCACCGACCACTCCTTACGCAACAGCGATGGGCATCGCTCGGGGGGAACTCCGCTTTTCGGGCAGGGGCTCCTATCGTATGGTCCATGCGACCAAAGCGGACGCCCGGTTTTGCCCGCTCGCCACCGTCGCCGCCCGTGAGTCGAAAGGTTGGCCCGTGACCACTAGTACCGGCAGCGGCTTGGCCCGGGTCACGATCGCCTCGGCCACGCGGCGCCTGGATGTCGCGCTGCCCGAATACGTGCCCACGGCCGAATTACTGCCCGGCCTGCTCCGGCATGCCGGTGAAGACCTGGCCGACGTCGGCCAGGAACACGGCGGTTGGGTACTCCGACGCGCGGACGGCACGCCGATCGATCCGGGCCGCACCCTGGCCGCGCAGGCGCTGCGCGACGGGGAGGTCCTGCACCTCACGCCCCAGTACGAGGAATGGCCGGAACTGGACTACGACGACGTCGTCGACGTCATCGCCACCGAGGCCCGGCGGCAGGTGCGCACCTGGAGCGGCGCGGCCACCCGGCGGGCCGCGGTGGTGGTCGCCATGGTCGCCAGCGCGATCGTCCTGGCCCTGACGCTGAGCAGTGGCCCACCGTGGACCAAGCCGGCGGTCATCCTGGTCGTCGTCGCCGTCCTGCTGGTCGCCTCGGCGGTCGGACTGTCGCGGGCCCTCGGTGACGCGGGCATCGGCGCGGCGGTCGGCTCGATCGCGATGTTCTTCGGCTTCGCCGGCGGGCTGACGCTGTTCAACGATCACCGCACGCTGTTCGAGCTGCAGTCACAACAGTTGCTGGCCGCGTCCGCGGCGCTGATCGCGGTGGCGCTGCTGTGCTACGTGGGCGTCGCCGACCGGACCCAGTTCTTCGTGGCCGGCGTGCACGCCGGCATCTTCGGGGTCTGCGGGGCCCTGGCCGGGCTGAGCGAGCTGAGCACGCCCGACATCGCCGGCATCCTCGTCGCGGCCACCGTCATCGTCGCGCCGATCCTGCCGTTGCTGTCGATCCGGCTCGGCAAGCTGCCCGTCCCGGCCCTACCGGCCACCACCGACGAGCTGCTGGCCGACCAGCCCCGCATCCCCCGGCCGCGGGTCTACGCGTCGGTCCGACGCTCGGACGAGTTGTTGACCGGCATGCTCATCGGCAACGCGGCCATCGCCATCGTCGGCGAGGTCATCCTGGCTCTGGACGGCCGCGGCACGGCCCTGGTCCTCATCGCCTTGACCGCCGGGGCGATGCTGCTGCAGGCCCGGTTGTTCCCGACGCTGCGCCATCGGGCCGCGTTGCTGAGCGCCGGCGTGTTCGGCCTGGCCGCGGTGTGTGCCCATCCGCTGACGGCCTCGAGCGACTTCCGCATCGACGTGATGGTGCCGGTCCTGCTCGTGGCCGCGGGCCTGGTCGTGGCCGCCGGCCGCTACTACCAGCACCGCCAGCCCGGCCCGTACCTCGGCCGCATCGCCGACATCCTCGACGTGCTGCTGATCATCGCCGTTGTGCCCACCACGTGCCTGCTCGTCGGGCTGGTCGGCTACATGCGCAACCTGTACGGCTAGCGGCGGAGAGCGAACCGGATGGCCAGTCGACGCGATCAGTTCCAGTCCTACCAGTTCGTGGTGCGCCGGGTCGTCTCGTCGTTCGTGCTGCACGAGACCGACCCGGCCCAGCCGCCGCTGCGGCGCATGTCGGGCGCGGCCTTCGGCAGCGTGATGGTCGCCGTCATCGTGCTGGCCATCGCCGGCGTCGTCGGTGTGCTCAAGCCCGGCAACCACACCGACTGGAAGAGCAGCGGCACCGTCATCATCGAGAAGGAGACCGGCGCGCGCTACGTGTGGCTTGCCGATCAGAGCACCGGCAAGCACTACCTGTACCCGACCACCAACTTCGCCTCGGCCGCCCTGCTGGCCGCGTCGGACAAGACGACCTACGTCCCGGCGAAGGGGCTGCTGAACGTGCCGCGTGGGCCGCGCCTGGGCCTGCTCGACGCGCCCGACGCCATTCCACCCACCAACCGCCTGCTCGGCGCGCCGTGGACGCTGTGCTCGCTGCCGGCCCAGACGATCAGCGGCGAGGAGGTGCCGAACACCGCCCTGGTGGTCGGGCGCCAGCGCACCAGCGGCATCCCGATCCAGCAGGGCGCGATCCTGGTCCGCGACATCGAACTCAACACGTTGCACCTGGTCTGGCGAGGGCACGACTACCCGATCCCGGACGAGGCCCCGGTGCTCGAAGGGCTGACGCTGCGGGGCCAGCCGCAGGTCAAGGTGGGCACGGCCTGGCTCAACGCGCTGCCGGCCGGACAGCCGTTGGTGGCGCCGGACGCGCCCGGCCGGGGCCAGCACACCACGGTGTTGCCCGGCGGGGCGACGGTCGGCGAGGTCCGGGTGGTCGTGTCCGCCGGCGGCGAGCAGTTCTACCTGGTGCAGGCCCAGGCCATTGAGCCGATCACGGAGGTGCAGGCCGACATCACGCTGGCTGATCCGACCGTTCGTCAGCAGGTCTACGACGGCAACGACGCCCCGGTGGCCCGGCCGTTGTCGGCGGCCGTCGCCGCCGCGGCACCGCGGCTGAACCCGGCGACCCACCCCACCGATCCGCCAGCCACCAAGCCACAGATGGCGAACGTCAACTCCGACGAGTCGACGGTGTGTGCGTCTTTCGCCAACGCCGGCCTGGTGCCCGACGTCGCCGTCGAGGCCGCGGTCGAGGGCGCCGAACTCGCGCCGGCCACCGAGCAGCGCACCCAGAACGGCACCGTCCTGGCCAATCGGGTCGAGGTCGAACCGGGCTGGGGCGCCGTGGTCGAGTCGATGACCTCACCCACCGCGACGTCCGGCGCCCTGTTCCTGGTCACCGACGAAGGCCGCCGGTACGGCATCTCCACGGACGAGGCCCAGGGCTCGTTGGGTTACACCGACGTGACCCCGGTGCGAATGCCGGCCGCGCTCGTCGCCCGCATCCCGGCCGGCGATTCCCTGGATCCCGAGGCCGCGCACCAGCAGTCCTGAAGTTGCCGGAACCTTTAACGCATATATACCGAACCGGCCTGGAAGCGCTACCGTATGTTCCGGCATGAGGGGCTATCGGACGCCTCGACCGGAATGACCCGTGCGGGTCCTACATGAGAGCGGGTGCGCTAAATGGCTGATCAGACCAGGGCGGAGATCGCCGGCCTACAGTCCTTCGCCTCGGCAACGGAGCAGTCGGCGAGCGACATCAGCAGCAACCTCAGCACGCTGCTGGGCAATCTTTCCACCTTGCACGGGAACTGGAAGGGCGACGGCGGTAACAACTTCCGAGTCACCAGTGACACCGTCAACCGCGAGATGACCAAGATCCACCAGTTGCTGACCGAGATGGCCAACGATGTCCGCACCGCCGGCGTCAAGTACGCCGCCGCCGACGCCGACCAGGGCCGCGAGATGCGCAACATCCAGGCCGCCACGACCGATATCACCGCCGGCCTCAGCTGAAGGGGAATGAATCAATGACCTACCAGGCCAACTGGTCCGACCAGCAGGAAGGCGCGTCGTTCGTCTCGTCGGCAGTGTCGCGGCTCGATCAACAGCTGGGCGACATCAACCGCGCCGTCAACCAGCTCATCGCCAACTGGGACAGCGACGCGCAGAAGGCGTACCACGCACGGCAGACGAAGTGGAACGCGTCCGCCGACAACATCAAGCACGCCCTCACCCAGTTCGTCTCCGGACTCAACAACTCCGCTGACATCTCCTCGGGCACCGAGCACACCAACGTCGGCGTGGTGTCCGGCTGACGAAGCAACCCTCGCACTGCAGCAGCACACCGATGGCCGCGATCCGAGTCCGGATCGCGGCCATCGGCTCTTGCTAGCGAGTGCTGACGCGCGGCGGTGGCGGCTCGAACAGCGCCTCGCTGGGGACGAACTCCGGCGGGTCGTCGTCCGTAGGCGGCGGCAGCGGGGCGCTGCGCACGGCCTGCCAGCGGCGGGCCCGGCCGCGGGGCAGCACCAGCGCGACCGCGATCAGCAGGACGATCCCGGTGCCGAGGATCTCGGCCGTTCGCAGGGCCAGGTTGTTGGCGTTGTGACTGGCCCGGGCCGCGGCCTCCTTGGCCGGGTCGCGGGCCGGCGGCGCGGGCGGGGTGTGGCCGGGCAGCGGCGCAGGGGCCAGGTCCGAGGCGGCCTCGGTGAGCGCCCGATAGGGGTCGACCACGCCGGCGCCGTAGGCCATGCCCACCTCTGGAGCGAGCTCCGGCCCGCCGGTGGCCAGCAGTCGCTTCGCCACGGCCTCGACCCGGGCCGGCCCGGAAACGGCTCCGATCACCGACGGCCGTTCACCCAGGACCAGGGCCGCGGTGGCCGCCACGAAGGCCGACGCGATGCTGGTGCCGTCGAACGTGCTCTGCCCGACGGTGGCCGGTGCGACCACGTCGGCGCCCGGCGCCACCAGGTCGACGTAAGGGCCGATCTGCGAGGTCGCGACCCGGCGGCCGTCGCTGTCGATCGCGCCGACACCGATCACGCCGGGGTAGTTGGCCGGGTAGGGCGGCGGCAGGCGAGTCGGCCCGATCCCGTCCCGGTCGTCGGAGTGCCCGTCACCGACCATGGCCACGACGACGACACCCTTGCTCAATGCGTGGCGGACGGCGGCGGCCACGGCCGGGGTGTCCTGATAACTGACCACGGCGCAGTCGATGACGTCCGCACCGTGACTGACGGCGAAGTTGATGCCGGCGGCGAGGCGGGCGGGGTCGAGGGAGTCGGCCTTGTCGTCGACGGCGGCGCGTTCGGTGATCCGGATGGGCAGGATCCGCGCGTTCGGGGCCAGGCCGTAGGACCCGATTCCGCTGACGCGGGTGGCCGCGATGACGCCGGCCTCGGCCGTGCCGTGCGGCAGGCAGTCGACGTCGCCCTGGGGCACGTTGCGGACGAAGTCGTAGCCCGGCAACACCTTGCCGGCCAACTGCGGATGCGTCCCGTCCACGCCTGCGTCGATGACCGCGACCGTGGTCCCGGCCCCGGTACTGAACGGCCAGATCTTGTCCGGGGCGTCGAACCAGGCCTGGTTCCACGGCTCCTGCTCGATCACACCGGTGACGCTCGGTTGGTTCTCGCAGGCGGGCTTGGCCACCTGCGCCGTCGCCAGCGCGGGCGCGACCAAACCAATCGACAGGGCGGCTGCGAGCACCGACGCCGCGGTCAGGGCGGCAAATCCGTTGCGGGTCAGCGCACTGCCCTTCTGTGACAACTTACGAAAATGTGATGCGGTGGGTCTTCTGCCATGAATTATGATAGGTCGCTCACAGTCGGACTTGTACGCTCGTGCTGACGTTTGTGCCAGGAGGGGACGATGCAGCCAGGCAGTGGCCTCGACAGTCTCCCCGACATTGCCGGCATGCGGGCCTACGCGGACGAACTGGAGAAGCGGTTCCACCGGTTGCAAGAAGATGGGCCGAAGCTTGCGAAGCGCGCCCGGGCCCTGCAGGTGACCGAGAAGTCGCCCGACGGTCTGATCAGCGCGACCGTCGGATCGCGCGGTGAGCTGATCCGGCTCGACATCGATCCGCGGATCTACCGGCGTCCCGACGCCCGCGAGCTGGCCGACACCATCGCCGAGACGATCACGAAAGCCGGAACCAGAGCACGGCAGGAAGTCGTCGATCTGTTCGCCGAGCTGGTTCCGCGCGAACAGATGACAGCGCAACTGAACGGCGACCAGGATGCGTTGACCGAAGTCCTGCACAAGCAGATGCGTGGGGAAGGGTGAGCAGATGAGTGACTACGTCAAGGTCGAAGCGCAGAGCGTGTCGAACGCCCTGGGGGCCTGGGACGACGCCGCCAGCCAGGTGAAGGGCGAGTTCCACGCGAAGGCCGCGGCAGCGCTGGATGCCTTCCACGCCCATATCGCGGCCGCGGGTGACGACCATGCCGGGCACGCGTACAAGGCCTCGGTCAAACCGGCTGACGTCGAGGAGCTGCTCGGCCCGGCGAAGTTCACGGGCGACGGCGCACCGGTGAACGGCAACGCCGTGACTCAAGCAGTTGTGAATCTGGGTGTTAACACCAGGACGGCGATCAACCGTTCGTTGGCCTCTGACGCGCAGCAGGCCGAGGAGATGAAGAAGGCGCGGGAGGGTCTGTAGCGGCACTTCTGCGCACGGCGCAGCGTCGGGTTGTCGGTGGCAGGCACGAGGGGACTCGTCAGAACGGGGGTTGCGACGCGGTGAGTGTTGTGCTGTGCCGCCGCGCTCCGTCGCCGTATTTGTCGTGCCCTGACCCGCTGCGGAGGTCGGCGCCGTGGGGATGAACCCGAATGATGTGCAGCCGGTGTGGGGTTCGGATTTGCCGGGGTGGGCTAATGATCTGATTTCGATGATTGTGGCGGCGCAGACGTGGCCGGAGGGTTCTGAGTCGTTGGCGTATGCGGCTCAGCAGGCGTTGTCTGATCTGGCTGATGTGGTGGATGCCGGGTTGGGGCGGTTGGGTCCGGTCGGGGATGTGTTGATCGGGGTGGGTGGGGACGAGTCGTGGGATGCCCCGGCCACGGCGGTGTTTCAGCAGTTGCGGCAGGGGTTGTTGTATACGCCGGGTGGCGGGTTGTTGGGGGTGCAGTCCAACTCGCTGGCGTATGGGATGCAGGCGGGGAATTTCGCGGCGAACACCGAGTTCGGGAAACTGTCGATCAATGTGGCGGTGTGGATCGCGTTGATCGCGGCGTTCATCACGCAGATCGCGGCGTTCTTCACTGGTGGTGCGGCTGAGGCGGACATGGTCCCGATCGCGGCCACGGCGCGGGAGACGATCGCACAGATCTTGGCCAAGATAGCCGAGGCGGTCGGGGAGCGGTTCGGCGCCAAGACGCTGCAGGTGGTGGCGAAGAAGGGCGTGGAGGAGCTGGGGGCCGACGCGTTGAAGGCGGCCGGGCGCTCGGCGTTGGTGAAGTTCGGTGGCCGCAAGTTGACCAACGAGATCCTGCGCCAAACCGCCGAAGGGGTCGCGTTCACGACCTGGGCCAACATCGAACAGCAACAGCGCCACCCCGGCACGGCGTGGAACTGGGACGCGACGTTCTCGATGGTCCTGGCCGGCGGGATCGGGATGGGCTTGGGCAAAGTCGCCTCCGGGATCAACCGCGGCACCGGGCTGAGCAGTTGGGTGATGAAAGCGCCGCTGCTGCAACGCGCCCTCGGTGAGGACGGCAGCAAACTGGCTATCTTCGGTGCGCACACCCTGCAAGCCGGCGCGACCATGGCCGTGAGCATGCCCACCTCCATGTTCCTGGCCAACGGCATCATCTCCGGGCAGTGGGACCTGCACACCCTCACCGACCCGCAGAGCTACCTGGCCGCCTTCCTCAACGGCACCGCCCGCGCCGGGCTCAACTTCGGCGCCCAAGCCCTCGGCGAACACGCCGGCCTAGCCGTCGACAACCTCGCCCGCACCGCCAACGCCCTCGACACCCTCACCCGACCCACCACCGACACCACCACCGCCCTCGAAACCCTGCCCGCCCCCGACACGGCAGGGGCCACAGACACCACCACAGCCACCGACACCGCCCTGGCCACCCAAACCACACCCGCCACCGCACCCGGCACGGCACCCGGCACCAGCACCACCACGGGGACCGGAACCGGCGCCGGTAGCGGCCGCGCCGGCGGCAGCGGCAGTAGCGGCCGGACCGACAGCACCGGCAGACCCAGCACCGACGGCACCACCACCACTGAACCGGGCACCACGGCTAACGGGCGCACCCCGACCACCACCGAACCGGCCACCAGCGACACCGTCCCGGCGCAAACCGACCCCACCCCACCCAGCCCCGCCGTCCCCGACCAGCCCGGAACCACAGCCAACGGGTCGGGTCCGGGTGCCGAGCCGCCGGCGCCCGGGCCAGCGCACCGGCTGAACCCACCGGCCGCACCCCGAGCAGCCCGGAACCACAGCCAACGGGTCGGGTCCGGGGCCGAGCCGCCGCCCCGGCCGACGCCCGCCGCCACCCCGGCCGACGCCGCCCCGACCCCACCGGCGCCGGCCGCACCCGATCGGCTGGTCACCGCGTCGAACGGGCACACCCCGACCACGACCGAACCCAGCGCACCGCGCGATCCGAGCACCACACGTCCGGACCAGCCCCCCGTCACGACCACCGACCGGACGACGACTGACACCACGCCCGCCCCCACCGACACCGGCGCCGTCGACGCCGGCCCGGACCATCCGGATCAGTCCGCCGTCATCAGCAGCGACACCGGCGCCGCCGACGCGAATACCGGCCACCCGGACCAGCCTGTCGTCGCCGGTACCGACACCACACCGGTCGACGCCGGCACCGGGCCCGCGGACCAGGCGGCCGGCCCGCTGGAACACCCCGCGTCGGCGGACTCGGCCGGCACCGAACCCGACCGCGTCGGCAGCACCGCCGAACAGACCACCCCGCTCGAGTCCGCCGCGCGCCCGGACCAGCTCGGCTCGCCCCCGTCGGACGAGACCGTCATCCCTCCGGCCCGGGCCGAGGACCCCACCAGCGGCCGGGTCACCACCAACCCCGACGCCCCTCGCGCCGAGCCCGTCCGCCCGGCGCCCACCGAGGGCCGGCTCAACCAGCCCGGCGAACGCCCGCCCCGGACCGAGACCGAACCCGCCTCGCCGACCCGCGACCAGACCAGGCCCACCGAACGGACCACCACCGACGCGGCCGAGACGACCGATCCCGCCAAGGTCACGGACGCGGCCGAGACCGGTGAACCGGTCAAGGCCGGTGAGCCGGTCAAGGCCGGTGAGCCGGTCGAGGGCGCGGACGCCGTCAAGTCGGGCGACGCGGCCCAGCCCGGCTCCGGTGATCAGGGCACGGTCGAGCATCCCGGTGAGTCGGATGGTCGGGCCGAGTCGGCGCCCCCGGATGGTGGGTCGCCGGACGAGGTCGCGCGGGCCGGGGACGAGGCGAGGGCGGCGGCTCGGGCTGAGGCCGATGTGCATGCCCAGGAGGTTGCCGGGCTGCTGGATCCATTGCGGGCCGCGCACCCGGACGGGGTGCCCGGGCCGGCGTTGCACGACCTGGCGCGGAGTTCCGGTCGGGTCGGGAAGGTCGCCGCGGTGATCGAACGGATTCTCCAGGTCAAGGAATACCCGGAGTTGAAGTGGACCCAGGTGTTGGCGGGCACCAAGCTGCTGGCCGGCCGGTTGTTTGATCAGGTCGCGGGCGACGGTAAGACCGAGGCGTTCGACATGGCCAGCGGGGTGCTGGCGTTGGAAAAGGGTTCGGTGCTGCGGATCACGTCCAGTAAGTACCTGGCCGGGCGCGACGCGGCGATGCTGCGCGACGTCCTCGAACCGTTGGGCGTCAACGTGGTCGTGGTGGATCACAACACGCACTTGGAACCAACCGACGAGCCGACGGTGTATCTCACCGATATCACCGAGCTCGGTCACTACCACCAGCGTTGGGGCGAGGGGGCGCCGACGGACAGCGTCCTGGTCGACGAGGTCGATGTGTTGGCCGACCTGTTGGCTCGGGGCATGGTCTTCATCCAAAGCGACGGCGTGCACGCCCTGGCCGACGCCGTGACCACCGCCCAGGTGGACTGGGCCAAGGGCGCGCTGCTCGACCCCGGCCCGCCGTCACCGGGCAGTGCCCACGCCGGTCCGGCCTCGGCCGGCGAAGCGCACGACGGCGCACCGGTCACCGAACCAGCCGACTCTCGCGATGGCGACGGGGACGGACCGCCTCCGCCGTCTCCGGCTCGCACCAGCGGCGCAGCGGACAGCATCGGCCCGCGGGTGGGAGATGACGCCGGCCAGGGCCCTGGCGAGCCAGACCTGCGGACCGAGGCTGATGCGGCCAACGCGCAACATCCGCCCGCTCAGTCGGCCGGGGATGCCGCGCCGAGGGCGAAGTTCGGTGATGAGGACTTCACCCGTGGCCGGGACGGGGCCTGGCACCTGACGGAACCGGCCCGGGCCAGGCTGGCTGACGCCCTGCTCGACGAGCACATGGTCGACACCTTCGGTGCGCACCCGCTCGCCGCGGCTGAGCACCGCCTGACCCAGGCCTACACCGGGTCGAAGATGACCGAGAACCGCGACTACATCAACTACCGCGGCCCGGACAACGATCAGCCCGGACGGATCATCATCCTCGACCCACTGACCAAAGAACCGCTCTATGACCCCAGCACCAACCTCGAACAACGCTGGGAGAACGGCCTGGCCCAGGCCCTGGAGGCCCGCCACGGCATCGACATCCACGCCGATCCGAGCAGCAGCGACCGGACCACCCTGCAGGAGGTGATGGACCCGTACGGGTTCAAGGCCGGCGCCTCAGGTACCGCCGAAGGGGCCAAAGCCCTCCTGCGGGCGATGGGTTTCGGCGAGGTCGACGTGATTCCCCGCCACGACCCGAACCGGCTCGACGTGCTGCCGGACTCCGTGCACGAATCCGAGGCCGCCGTCAAACAAGCCGTCATCGACGACATCATGACGCTGTGGAAGGGCGGCGAGGGTAGGCCCATCCAGGTCATCGTCCACCGCAACGACTGGGTGGCCGAGATCGGCGCCGAAGTCATTGCTCGTACGAATCGACCCGACGCCGTTCAGGCCCTGGACGCAAAGTGGATCATGGACCAAGGCGTCAACCGCGACGCCGCCGCCGAAGCCGCCTTCGACCGAGCCGGCGAAATGGGCAAGATCACGATCACTCCCGACTGGGGCGGGCGCGGCAGCAACATCAAACCCGTCGCTGAGGCCTACACCCTCGACGCGCAGGGCAATCGCGTCGGCGGCGGCCTGGACGTGCTCGCCACCTCCCGCTCCGCCGAAACCGCCCGCATCGACATCCAGGCCGGAACCCGCGCCGGACGCAACGGCAACCCGGGCCAGGCCCGCTTCTACGGCTCGCTCGAGCACGACCTGCTCGCCGCCCACAGCACCGACCCCGAGGTCGCCCGCTTCCTCAGCGACGCCCGCGACATCCTCGCCCAGCCCGACTCCCCGGCCCGCGAAGAAGCCCTCACCGCCCTCGGCCGCGACCACGCCCAACTCATCGGCCGGCTCCAACACGAAACCGAAACCAGCGCCACCCACCTCGTCATCGCCTCCCTCACCGCCGACGGCGCCACCGGCGGCGAACACCTGCCCCCCGACGCCAGCCAACCTGCACCAGAGGCCCACACCTTCCGACCGTCCCCCCACGGTCCACCCGCACAACCCGACCCGCCGAGCACCGTTGCGGATACTGCGCCGCAGCCGAACCCGGTCACCGACCCGCTGTCGTCCGTGGATGACCACATCCGGGTCCCCGACCCGCAAACCCCTCCGGCCGCCCGCACCGTCGACCCCACAACGGTCGTACCTCCCGCCGCCATCCAGCACGGCCAGGCACCGCAACCGGGCGGCGCGCCCGCGGACGCACGTGGGGTTGGAGCACCCCCGCCGGCCGACGTCGCGCCCCCAGCTCCGGGCGAGGCCAGCGCCGCGCCCGCAGCGGCCCAGCACAACCCGGTCTCGGAACCGGGCACCGCGGCCGCCACCGCCACCGCCACCGCCGATGGCGTCGGCGCAGCTGCGCCGACGAACATCCCGTCTCCGGACGCCACGGCGCCCGCTCCGGAGCACCTCGTCCCGACAGCTGGGGCCGACCCCAATGACGTCGCGGGCCCGACGGCAACCGATCCGGCGGCGACATCCACCACTCCGGCCGCCGCGCAACATGACCCCGCGTCCGAACCGGGCACCGCGGCCGCCACCGCAACGGGTGTCGGCGCAGCTTCGGCGCCGGCAAATGCGGCCCCGCCCGAGGTAGCTATTCCGGCGGCGGGTGGCATCGCTGCGGCGTTGTCCGGTGAGACCACGCAAGCAAGCCAAATCGATGGGGACAACTATGGCGTCCACAGCACCGGCAACATCGTTCCAAGTGACCCACGTCTTCGACCTGCCGGACCGGGACGGCCTGCTGACCAGCGGGAAGACGTTGGCGGGCAAGGTGCAGCCCGGAATGGTGTTGCAGGACCAGTCGGGGCGAACGGCACGGGTACTGGCCCTGGAGTTCCTGTCGCCGCGGGACATCCGGACGGGGGAAGTAACGGTCACGCTCGAACGAACGGATCCGAGCCCGGTGCAACCGAGCGCGGTCTTGACGGCGATGCCGGAGAGCTAGGCACTGCCCCACCGGCCGACGGGGGACTGCCGTATCGGCGTCAGCCGGGTGAGCGATCGAACCGGGAAGCACAGACCCGGCCCGGTCCGGCCGCGGTGGCGCGCTCTGCGGCGGTCGTACAAGCGGTGGCGGGGTTGCTGTTCGAGCGGGATCTCACCGACGGCGTTGACCCGGCGGGCGTGGATTTCGAGATCGTCGAACACGCCGCCGGCATCGAGCAGCTGGACTTTCAGGAATGGTCGGCCGAGACGACCACGGTGCGGGCGCGGCAGCGGATCCGGCTGGGGCCGGCCGCGTTCGACGCCGGACTCGAGCACCTGGCCGAGGTCTTGCTGCACGAGTTCACCCGGGTCGGGCAGCTGCGCGACGGTGTCACCGACCCGCACGACCCGGCCGCCGAAGCCGAGGCCCGCGCGGCGCAGTGGCGCACCCGCGCGATCTTCTGGGACACCATCGCAATCGACGAGGCCGGCACGATCCGTCGCTGGGGCGGCTCACGGACCGACCAGGGTCCACGCACGAACGTCTCGGTCGCCGCTGATCCGGCCACGCTCCCACAGACCGAACAGGTCGTACGCGAAATCGCCGCCCTGGTCGGTACCGACCTGACCGACGTGCAGGTGGTGATCGTCGACGACCGGTCCGAGCTGGAAGCCATGGATGCCCAGGGCGATCTCGCCGACGTCCCGATTCCAGAACACGGCCGGCAGGTCCGGGTGGGGCCGGGCGCGTTCGCGTCCTGGGACACCCTGGCCCGGACCATCGCCTACCACGGTCACCGGGCCGCCCAACTGCGTGCCGGACGACCGATGACGATCGCGCCCCGCCCGGACCTCGAAGTCGACGCCGTCGCCGCGCTGATGGACCAGACCGTGGCCACCCTGGCCGGCCAGGAAACGGCCCTGGCCGCGCTGGCGGCGCGGTACGGCGGACTCAACTCGGCCGGGGAGATCCTCGACCACCACGAGAATCCCACCTGGCCCACCCCGCAGGCGGTCGCGGCCAAGGCCGAACGCGGCGACGGCTGGCCGGCGGCACTGTCGTCGTTCCGCCCCGACCCGGCCGAACTGGCCCGGGCCACGCCTGCGCAATTGCCGCACCTGACCACCGATCAGCAGCGGGCCGCCCTGACGCAGCTGCTCGGCGACAATCCCCCGCTCGGTCGCAAGCTGCCGTCGGGGCCCGGCACACCGGCCGACTCCGGGCTGGACCGGATCTTCGACAACCTGTCCTACCTGGAAAACGAGATCCAGCTCATCAGCGGGCTGCGGCCCGTAGGCGTCGGCTGGTACCAGGGCACCCTCGCCGGCAGCGGGGAACGCGCGGTCATCGGGGTGACCCGGGGCGACACCGGCGGCGCCCCCGTCCGCACCAGTCGGGTCGGTCCGGACGACCTGTCGGCCTACCTCATCACCGTGCCCGGTAGTCCGGCTGCCCACACCGACGACAGCAACCTGACCGCGCTCGGCGACGAAGACGTCGAGATCCAGGTGGCCCGTCAGCTGGCCATCCTCGCCACCGACCCGATCGGCGCCTCAGCTGAGAGCGTCCCGGACTCGCTGCGCCCCGGGTACGAGGTGCAGGCGGCGATGACGGCCAGCGACCACGCCGCGGCCACCGAGATCCGGGTCCGGGCCCGACTACTGGACAGTTGGCGCCACCGCCGGGCCCAACCGCCGCTCGAACCGTGGCGGCGGCTCGCCGCGGCCGCCAGCAATCCGCTTACCCGGCTGCGCGGGCGACGTGCCCGCGAGCACCAACTGCAGCGGCTCGTCGGGCAGGCCGCCCTGGCCGACACGTCCCAGAACGTCGTCGAACGCCGGCAGCTGCTCATCGACAACGGCTACCGCGACGTCGTTGACCTCGCGCGGGCCCACACCCCGCCGCAGCGGAGCACACCGGACGCACCGGCCACCGCCAACCAACCGGTCACCCACCGCCTCGACGGCCCACGCATCCTGCACGCCGATCATCCGCGCCAGCTGCGCCAACTCTGGGAAGAGGCTGTCCAGGCCACCGGCGACCCCGCGAGGATCACCGTCGCAGTCGACCCGAGCTGGGTCACCGCGTCGCCGACCTACATCAACATCGTCACCAACCGGATCAATGAACTTGCCGGTGACACCCTGGTCGTCAACCCGGACGACCCCGGCGGCCTGCGGGTCATCGTCAACCCTGAGTTCGCACAACAGCTGCGTGATAACCCCGAGTTCGCCGACCTGCTCAGAGATCCGGAACTGGCCGGCCTGATCCGCACCGGCCTGGGCGGCCTGGCCGGGGACCCGCAGCTAGCCGACCTGCTGGCCGTCGCCCGCCTCTCCGCCGAGCGCGCCGACCTGCTCGCGGTAGTCCGACGACTGGCCGACATCACCACCGATGCGCAACAGGCCCGCGCGTTCCGGGTGACGGCCGGTCTGGAGTCCGATCCCACGCTGGCCGACCTGGCCCTCTCGGATTCCGAGCTCGACCAGCTGATCAGCCAGGTCACCGCCCTGGTCCAGGACCCCGAACTGGCCGACCAGGTCCGGCGGCTCGGCGAGCTGGCTGCCGATCCGCGCTTCGCCGACCTGCTCACCGGCCAGGCCGTCGTGCCATTGGGCAACCTCGGCGATCCCGTCATCGTCCGGGCCGCCGATGCCACTGACGACGTCATCCTCAACCGCACCGCGCCCGTCGGTGAACAGCCGGACGTGGTCGTCTTCCTCGGCGACTACACAGCCGCGGAGCACCTCAACGACACCGCGCGCCAAGCCCGTTCGGCCGCGCTCAACTACGTCACTCCCGGGCAGCTGGCCGAACTCACCGACGAGCAGCGCGCCGAGGCGCTTCGACGCCTGGAGAACGACGCCGCCCCGGCCCGGGAACCGGCCGACCCGGGCCTGGCCCGCATCTGGCAGGACGCGCATCTGATCGCCGCCGATGTCGCCCACGTGGCGTCGGCCGAGCGGCTGGGCTCCGGGTGGTTGCTGGTCACCACCACGCGCGGGCGGCAGTTCCTGGTCGGCCCGATGCGCGGCGACACCGACGAGGGCACGCTCGCCCAGACCCGGCGCATCGCCGGGGCCGGCCTGCCCACGTTCCTGGTCTCGATGGCCGACAGCGCGGACGCGGAGCTCATCGACGGATTCTTCGACCAGACCGTCAACGCCGGGCTGGCCACCGATCAGACCGAGGTGCATTTCGCCGGCCAGCTCGCGATCCTCAGCGCGCGGCTGGACACCGACGCCGAGCTCGATCGGATCCGCGGCCAGCTCGACGATGCCCGGGCCGCCGCGGCCGGCATCGATGCCGACGCCCGGATCAGCCCGGACCGTCGCGACGAGCTGCTGGCCGAGCTTGACGCCGCCCGTCCGCTGCTGGCCACGCCCGAGGACATCCTGGAGCACGGGCCGGACGTCGCGGCCCGGATCACCGGTGTCGTCGACTGGGTCGGCCTGCTGGCCGCGGGCAACGACGCGGTGGCCACGGCCCTGCAGAGTGTCCGGGCCGTCGCGGCGTCGCTGACCGCAGCCGCCGTCGTGCCCAGTGGTCCCGCCACGCTGGCCCCGATGTTCGGCAACCACGAGACGATGGCGCTCGACGACCACCGCGCCGCTGCCGAGCTGCAGGTGCGCCACCGGCTGTTCGAGGAGTGGGCCAATGGCCACTCCGGGGCCGCGGCCAGCCCGCTGACCCGATGGCGCGGCGCCCGGGCCCGCCAGCTGCGGCTGCAGTCGATGCTCGCCCGACTCGGGCTGTGGAGCACGGCGCCGGCCCTCGATCAGCGGTTGGACCTGCTCAGCCGGCACGGCTACGGCGACATCGCCGAGTTCGCGCGCACGCAAGGCGCGGCCCGCGGCGCCCGGCCGCTCGCCCCGCCGACGGTGGACCGGTGGTGGGTGAGCGACACGGCCCCGGAACTGGCGCCCGCAGCTGGGGCGAGCGCCATCGAAGCGATCGCCGACGACCTGTTCCGGGTGAGCTACGGCGCCGGGACGACGTTCACCGCGGCGATCGTCATCGACGGCAATCCGCCGGCGAGTGCGCTGCCGGCCGATCTTGTCATCACCGTGGACTCGGCGCTCGAAGCCAGGCCGGCCCGATGGGAGCTGGCCGGGTGGATCGGTCGGGCCGTCGAACTTCATCGCCGGGCCACCGCAGCAGGCGCTGACCTGGCCGACCTGGCCGAGCGGGCAGCCAATGGTGAGCTTGGCCCCGACCTCCTGATGCGCGACCAGCTCAGTGGCCTGCCGGGCGAGAGCGCGCAGCTGTCACCCCGCGATCACCGCGCGCTCGGCTGGCTGCGGGCCTTCCGGGAGGACTACGAGGCAGCGACCTGGCGGCAACGGCGCGAGTTGCGCCGGCCCTTCCGCACGTTCCTGGATGACACCGGGTTGTCGGCAGACAGCCGCGACTACGCCCGGAAGTTTGCCGCGGTCGAAGGCCACGACCCCGAGTTGGCCGGGTTCATCGCCCTGGTCAGCGGCGTCCGCCCGGATCCTCGTTCGCCGGCCGAGTCCCGGCCGGTCCTTGGTATTCCGCTGCCTGCCGACGACATCGCCGTCTCCCCGCCGTACGCGACCCCGGAAGTACTGCCCGTCGCAAACCCGGCCGAACTGGAGTCGGCGTTGTCGCGCGCCGTCGCGCTCGCTCCCGATGTGCGGCGGATCGTGCTCGTCAACGCGGCCGCGGCAGGTTCGCCGCTGGCCGAGCAGACCCGATCCGTCCCGGGGCACAGTTTCCTCGTCGACACGCCCGACGGCGGCGGCGCAGGCGTTGTGATCAGCCCGCAACTGACCGCCCTGCTGGCCGGCCCGAACGGCCGCGAACTCGAGGAGTTGCTGCGCGACCCGGCCCTCGCCGTGCTGTTGCGCCACGACGGCCTGGTCGACCTCGCCGCCGAGCCGGATGTGGCGGCGGTGCTGGCTGATCCCAGCTTTGCCGGCCGGATTCGGGAACCGGACCTGCCCGGGGTGCTGCGGACGCCCGAGCTTGTCGCCCTGCTCGCGCGGCTGGCCGTCCTGCGCGGTGGTCCGCAGCTGGCCACGATGCTCGACGACCCGGCCCTGGAAGCGCTCACCGATGCGCAGCTGCGTGCGGCGCTCGGGCCGGACCTGACGCGTCGGCTCGGAGGTCCCGCGACGGTCGCGGCGTCGACCCGGCGGTTGGTCACGGCGTTGGTGCGCGCAGGCGAGTTCGGGCCGAACGTGTTGGCGGACCTGCGCACCATGCTCAGCGGTCTGCTCGCGGTCCACGAGGACCCGGCCCTGCCCGGTCTGGTCGGCCAGTTGTCTGCTGCGCGAGCCGGTGACGCCGGGCTGGACCGCGTGCTGTCCGGGGCGGCGGTCGTGCGGCTCGTCGTGCCCGAAGGCCGGACGCTGCCCGGTTCGAGGGCTGGCATCGACAGCGAGATCCTGCGCCTCGCCGATCCGCCGCAGCAGCAACCCGACGTCGTGGTGTTCGTCGGCGATGACAGCGACGGGCTGACCCGGTTGCACGACGCCGTGGCGGCGAAGCAGTCCGCGGCGCTGGACGACTTCGAGTTTGCGGACTGGGACCGGCTGACCGACCAGCAACGCGAGGATGTGGTATCCCGGCTCGTCGACAACACTATGCCGCCACACCGGCCGGTGCACGACGGTCTTGCTCGGGTCTGGGACGACCTGGACCGGGTCGCCGCGGTTGCCGACGACGTGCAGAGCATCGAGCGCCGCGGGCCGGGCTATCTCGTCACCACGAGGCACGGTGCGCAGTTCCTGTGGGGCGTCACGCGCGGCCAGACCGACCCGGGCACGAGCACGCGCCATCGGTACCTGGCCAACAGTGCGATCCCGTTCGTGGCCACCACCGTCGCGGAGGATCTCGGCGCCGAGGTTCGGGACGCCTTCGGCTACGACCAGGTCAATCGCGATGTCGAGGCCGAGTGGGTCGAGGTGATGGCCGCCGGGCAGCTCGAGGAGCTCGCCTACACGATCGACACGCTGCAACCGGCCGTACAAGCGCTGCGCGAGGCCCGTGATCGAGTGACGGCCCTGAGCACCGGCTCGACGCAGACGGCCGACGACCTCACCCGGCTCGGCCAGGAGCTGGACGAGCTACATGCCGACCTCTTGCGGGCCGACCTCACCGGGTTCGGGCTACCGGCCGCCGACGCGCTTGCCGCCGCCGCGGCCGACCTGCGCCAGCACGCCCCGACCGAGGGCAGCGCCGCGGCGGCTGCCACTCGGGCAGCGGCCGCAGACGCGGTGGACGCGGCCGCGTCGGCCGTGCGCGCGGCCACCACCACGTTGAGTGCTCCGGACGCCCTGCGGCGTGGATTCGGTACCGCCCAGGGGTACTCCCGGCGCGACCGCGGTCTTCGCACCGAACTGCTGATCCGGGCGCAACTGCGTGAGGCCTGGGCCCGCGGCACCCACAGCCGGGCGGTGCGGCGGCGCGGACTGAAGGCCCGCGACGCCCGACTCGCGGAGGCCCTCGGCCGGCACGGGCTGAACGTCGGCGCGGTGGCCCGGGAACGGCGCCTGGCTCTGCTCGGGCACATGCACGACGTCGAGTTGCTGGCGATCGCCGACCGGTACGGAATTGGCCGCGACGCCGCGCCCCGCGAGCCGGTCACCGTCGACGAGGCGTGGTTGGCCGAGACCATCCCGACGCTGTCCTCGACGGTGGGCGTGTCCTCGATCGAGCCCGCCGAGGACGCGAACGTCGTTCGCGTGCGCTGGCGCGATAACGACGGTAATGACCGGGAGTTCACGGTCGAGATCCCGCCGGACTCGCTGGCCGAGCTGCCGCCGGCCGAGGCACGGTGGGAGCTTGTTGGCCGCCTCGCCGACGCGCTGCAGTTGGCCCGGGACGCCGACGCTGCCGGCGTCGGTGTGGCCGAGATGGCGGCGCGCTTCGCCGCCGGCCAGCTCGGTCCGGACCTGCTCACCCCGCATCAGCTCGGCGGCCTGGCCGCTGACCAGCTGCGGTTGTCGGAGGGCAAGCTCGGCTGGCTGCGGGCCTTCCGCGCGGACTTCGAGAGGAGCAGCTGGCGGGAGAAGCGTCGGTTGCGGCGCCAGCAGCTCATGCCGTTCCTGCACGACACCGGTCTGGGCCAGCGTTCGGTCGAGCTGCCCGACATGGCCGGACTGCGCGAGAGCCCGGATCGGCAGACCAGGCTGGATGCCGTGCGTGCCGTCGACGCTGGTCTGGCCGACTTCATCGAGCGTGAAGGCCGCCCGCAGGCGACCATGCGTTCGGTGGCCGAGCCGGGTGGCGACCGGGTCATGCTCTACGAACCCCGCTATCACCACAGCCACGGCGAGCACTTGGCCGAGCTGCTGCAGCACTACATGGCGACCTACGGCCAGAACACCTCGGTGCGCCTCGACGACGAGCGGATTGTCATCACCTGGCCCGGTGAGGGTCGCAGTGTCTCGATCTCTCTCGGCAGCGCGGACTTGTTCGGCCCGCCGGCACAGCTGGATCCCGACCCCGACGCGAACATCCGCCACGGCTGGGTGCAGACCGGCATCGAACGGCGCCGCGGCGAACTGGCCGTCCTCGGCCTCGTCTACGACGCGATCGAACAGCAGGCCGGGACGGACAGTACGAACACCCTGCCGGCCAGGGTGGTGGCCAACCTGGCTCTACGGCGCGATCACCTGGCCGAGAACCCCAATCCCGCGATCAGCGCGAGGCTGAAATCCGACCTGCAGTCCTACCGGCAAGAACTCGAGGAAGACCCGGACGTCGACCTCACCAGGCTGCCGGCTGACCTCAAGTCCTTCCTGGATGCCAACTCCAGGCACGTGCCGAGAAAGGTGGGCCGGCTGCGCAGAAGGCAGGAGTCGATCGGCGCGCAGGAGCGGGAGTTCGAAGCCGCCATCGCGGCCGGCGAGCCGGCTCCGTCCCGCGTTCCGACCAGACTGCGCTACAACGCGTCGCAGCTGATAGCCATGGTCGGCGTCGGTCTCGGCGCCGCCGTGTACGGCATGTTCGTCGTCGGCGTCTCGCCCTGGAGCGCCGGCCTCGGTTTCGCGTCCGCGCTGCCGCTCGCGTTCGCGTACGCCAAGCAGAAGCACGGCTCGGAATCGGGAACGGAAGGCGAGGACAACCGCGGGATCACGGCCGGCGCGGCGACCCGCCAACGTGAGGCCGCGCAACGCTCGGATGAGTTCTTCGACGTGCTGGTCCACGACGCGGTTCGGCCGTTGCTCGAGTCGTTGCGCGGCGACGCGGTTCCGGCGCCCCGCCGGCGGCGGCCGGCCGGGGACGCATTGCTGGCCGGGCGGCCGGCCGATCCCAGCACCGGCAAGACCTCGTTCCGGCAACAGCTGCGCAACAACCGGCAAATGGCGGTCTTCGGCTTCGTCCAGGCGCTGCTGTTCACCGGCCTCGCCTCGGGCCAGATGCCTCTTGCGATCGCGACGATCGGCGCCGGGATCTTCCAGTTCTTCTTCCTGGCCACGGGTGAGTCGAAGCGCAGTGGCTTCCGGATCGCAAACTGGAATCGGCAACGCGCCCACGATGACCGCAGTGCCGCCCGGAGCCAACGCAAGGCCGACCAGGCGCTGGTCGGCCAGGTGCGGGCCAGCTTGACCGCGCTCGCCCAGGCCGCCGGCGTGCCGGCGCCGCCCGCGCCCACGGCGCAGCGGGCCCGCGCGGACCTCGTGGCCGACGAGCCGGTCTACGCCCACCGTCCGTACCGCAGCCTCACCGCGGGCCAGGACTGGATGTGGCGCCTGCCGGGCTACACGATCCCGTTCGCAATCGCGGCCGGTCTGACCGCCCTGGCCGACCCGGCCGCTGCGCTCGTGACGCTCGCCAACGCCCTGTTCACCGGCGGCATCTGGTCGGGCATCCAGGCCGTCTATGACGCCCTCGAAGAGCACAACACCGATCGCCGGGCCAACCAGTACGCCGAGCGCGGCCGGGCCGCCAGCCGGCGGCGGACCTACCAACAGATCCAGTCCCTGCGCGAGCAGGTCTACCTGGCGTTCCAGCAGGCGCTTCCCGAGCCGCCTGGTGGCTGGCCCGCATCGCCGGCGATATCCGATCTACCACTGACCCAGGACGTCGCGCCCGAACAGCCCGCACCGTTGATGCCGTCGTTCCTGGCCAGCCAACTCCTCGTCGGCGTCACGGCCGGGTCGATCGAAGCAACGATCGTGCTCGGCTTCCTGCTGCTGCCGTTCGCCAACACCACCCATGCCCAGCAGACCCTGCTCTCCGGGGCCGAGTACACGTTGTCGACCAGCGTCTTCGGCGTGCTCGGCGACCGGCCATTGCTGAACGGCCCGAACGGACTGCAAGGGCGCACCGCGGCCCAGTCGTTCTACCGCGTGCTCGAGCAACTCAAGCAGCGCGACGAGCAGGCACTCGCCGACGCGTTCGCCCGGGTTCGCGAGTGGATCACCGAGACACTGCAAA
Source organism: uncultured Actinomycetota bacterium (assembly GCA_963713245.1). Taxonomy (GTDB): domain Bacteria; phylum Actinomycetota; class Actinomycetes; order Mycobacteriales; family Jatrophihabitantaceae; genus CAVQKZ01. The sequence continues at coordinate 862,886 of CAVQKZ010000001.1, read as the reverse complement.
ACAGGCCCACCAACACCGGCCAGCTGCCCGCCGGCCCGGCCCAGCCCGATGCTGGTTTGCCCTACCGGCACCGGCCGAACCAACCGTCCAACCGCATGGCGCTCGAGCGCCCCGACCCTCGGGCGCTACCGCGAGAACAGCGCGCGGAACTGGTCGCGGCGTTGGCCTGGATGCTGCATCGGCACGGCCTCACCGACGTCGATCCGGCCACGGTCGAGTTCCGAATCGTCGAGGACGACGCCACCATCGACATGCTCGACACCCACAACCAGTGGGCCCGCACCGACTCCACTCCAGGCGGCCCGACCCTGCTCGGGCCGGGTGCGTTCGACGGCGGACTGCGGCGGCTGGCCAAGGTCCTGCTCCACGAACTGTCCTGGCACAAGCAACTCAGCGATCCCGACGGAGTGCAGCCGCACAGCCTGGCCGCCTACCAGACCGCGAAAGCCGCTGAAAAGCCCGCCAGCAGGATCCGCTGGCGCAGCCTCACGCCGCAACACATCATCGACTACCACCAGCAGCCCACCGACCCAACCGCACAGGCGCTGGACGCCGAACTGGCCGCGGCCACGGGTGCGGCCACGCGGGTGACTGCGGACGACTGGTTGTACGGCCGGCCGCGCATCGCCGACGCGCCCCCGCGCCAAGCCGCCGAAGGCCAACCCCAGCAGCCCGCCGACATCGCGGAAGTCGAGCGGCGGGCGGGCAACGGCAGCGCCCGGTTCCAGCGGCTGATCGCACCCGGGTACGACGGCAGCCTCACCGTTGCGCAGGCCTGGCCGGCGATCGCGGCACATCTGGGCCAAGCCACGGTCACCCAGCCAGGTACGGCCGGGCAGGCCGCACGGCAGTCCGCGCACGGCGCGCAGGCCGTGGTGGCGATGCGCTTCGCGGACGGCGGGACCCTGGTGACGTACGCCCGGTACTACGACCCCGCCGACCCCAGCGTGCCGGACGACGAGCGCGGCGTGTACTACTTCGACCCGCGCAGCGGCACCGAATCGCAGCGCCCGATGGCCGGCGAGCCGACCGAACTCGACGTGCTCATCTACCGGCCCGACGGCGAGCCGCACCCGATCGACCGACCGCGCGGCACGTTCAACACCGAACCGATGACGCCGGTGTACTTTGCGGCCCGCCGCGCCTCCGACCCGGTCATCACCGACGTCCTGGAGGTGGCCTTCGAATTCCCGTCCGCCGGCATCCACCGGGGCGGGCTGGGTACCGTCTTCGACGCGACGCTGCTGGCCCTGGGCCGACGTGGCCACAGCATGTTGGCCCTCGTTCCCCAGCGACTTGCCGGTGACCCGGACGCGACCGGCGCCGTGGCCACCCGCTCGGAATGGGCTGAGTCGGATCCGGCGACAGCGGAAATGCGTCGTCTCGTGACCCCGATCGTCGCCGGTCTGCCGGAAGAATTCGCGCACGAGGCGGACAAGAATCGCGACGACGAGGCGTGGGCCGTCGCGGCCGGCAACGCCATGATCAATGCGCTCTACGACTTCATCACCGTGACCGGGTCGGTCCCGGACACGATCGTGGTGCACGACTGGGTCGCAACCCAGGTCGCGCACGTGCTCGGCATCGACTACCTCGCCCATATTCACGCGGTCGAGCCGAGCAACACGCACGGCGACGTGACCGCACCGGCGTCGGCGCGCAAGTACGCGCAGGAACTCGCACGCTACGGCGGCGCCACCCGCGTCTTCGTCAACTCCCCGCACATGGCGGCGGCGGTCGAGTGGTTGTACGGCATCCCGCCGACCAAGATCACGATCGTCCCCAACGGCATCGATCTCGCCGATCAACTGAACGCCGGACGCGACCCGGCGTTCGCCGAGGAATTTGCCAGCCGTGACCCCGGCTTCGACGAGCTTCGGGCTCGCATCGACGGTCTGGACCGGTTCGCGATGTATATCGGGCGCGGCATCCCGGTCAAGGGGGTCGAAGACCTGATCGCGGCCTGGCCCGAGGTCAAGCGTGCCCACCCCGGCGTCCCGCTGGTGATCGCCGGCATCGCCCGCGACGAGGCGCCGGAGCTGATGAACCGGCTCGTGGCCGAGGGCAGGCTCGAGGAGAGCGACGTCGTCTTTCTCGGGTTCCTGCCGGTCGGGCAACGAACCTGGGTGGCCACGAAGGCCACGATCGGCTTGGTACCGAGCCGATGGGAGCCGTTCGGAGTCGTCGCCAACGAACTCGCCGCGGTGGGCAAGCCGATCGTCGGTACAAGTTGGATCAGCTTCGTCGAGCAGGGCCACACCGGGCTGCAGGTGCCACCCGCGAACGCCGCTGCGATCGCCAGCGCCGTCAACCGACTGTTGCGGTTGCCTGACAAGAGTCAGCCGATGGGCGAGATCGCGCGCGAGAAGGCGCAGAGTGACTACTACGACTGGCCGCAGATCGTCCGCGCGAAGGAAGTCGTCTACCAAGAGGTCCGCGGCGAGCCTGCTGTCCACGACCCGATCGATCCGCCCGCGCCGGCCACGGTCGCCCGCCACGGCAACGTCCTGAACATCGCCCGCGTCTACGTTGTCGGCGGCACCGGCCTGACCCTCTCCGAGGGCGACGGCGCGTTCGAGCCGCTGCGCCGACGCGATCCTGACGGTACCGACAGCCGGGGCACCTACTGGGACGTTCCGCTGCAGACCGACGCGACCGAATTGCACTACCAGCTCCACCGCGGCGACGACACCTTGGACGTCCGCGGCCAGCGCGACCTGTCGATGCCGGTGAAGACCGGCAACCGGGTCTTCGAAGGGGGAGCCTTCTCCAACATCGTCCGGCACCAGCTGACCGCGAGAGGCCTCACCGACCGGCCGGTCGTGCGCCAACCGAGCGCGTCCGCGGCGCCGGTCATGGCCTTGAAGGGCACACCGTCCGGGTTCGTGCCCACCCGGGCCCAGGCCGAAGCCGACGCCCTGCCCGAACTGGCGCAACTAGGTCCCAGGCTGCCGGCGGGTGCCACCTGTGTCGAGGGGGTCTATTACGGCATCCAGACTGCTTCCGGCCACCCGCCGACCACGGCCGACCTCGACGCCATCGCCGCCCGCGCCGCCGCTGCCGGGCAGACCGTCACACCGTTCCCAGTCGGCGGCCCGGAGTTGGCCGACCTCTTCCCGGTGCCGTTCTACACCACAGCCGATCCCACGATGAATCTGAGTGGTTCGCTGGGTCAGTCCGGCCACACGGTCGCCACCCCCGGCGGACTCGAGGCCGACGGCTACCACGCGGTCGCCACGGCACGCCGTGCGATCGCGGAGTTCTACGCCGAACCGGCCAACCACGACGCCTGGATGGTCATCAACACGACCAGCTACGACCCCGCCACCGAGGAGTTCACCGCGCACCTCTGGCTGGCCCGCCGCGGCGCGGACGGATACGTCTACTACCTCGACCCGAGCACCGGGGACGGCTCACGCGACTTCCTCTACCTACCGGGCTGGGGCCCCGGCCTCGACGGCGTGGTCACGGCCGAACTCGCGGCCGTCACGGTCAACGACGACGGCAGTCTCCAGCACGTCGACATCAGTAACCTCCCCGGCCTCGCACCGCTGGAGAACATCGCCGAGATGCGCCCTGCTCCCGAAGGTGTCCCGGCCGGCGCTGCTGCTCCGGGGCCGACCCTCGACGACATCGGTGAACGACTGGCCGCGCTCGATAACCCCGACCCGGACACGCCACCTGAAGTGCTCGACCAACTCGTCAGGTCCTACCTCGACGTGCGGGAAATGATCGAGGCATATCGGGCTACACAGCGCCAGCGGGTCAGGTTGGCGCTGCCCGGACTGGCTGTGCCTCCGGCGGTCCTGTTCAGTGAATCCATTCGGCGATGGAACCGCATCGACGCCGATCTCGAGTCGGCAACAGCGGCGCACGTGGACGGATTCCTGCGCGCCGCCGCGCAGAACGCCCTGGCCACGCCCGCTACCGCCAGGGCGGTCTCGTCGCTGCGCGAGCAGCGGGAGGCGGAGCGGGGGCGCGTAGCGGCCGTGCACGCGGCGGCACACGCAGAAGGCAACGATCTGCCGTTCTCAGAGCTCAGTCGGCAGGCCGCGAACATCGCCGGGGTTCAGACTTCCGCCGATCCGCTGCGGTTCAACGCCATTCGAGAGCGCGCGCGGCGCCTGGTGCGGCTGGTCGACCCCAGCAACTGGCCATCGGAAGAGGGCCCGAACGCATTGGGCGAGGTGAGATCTCCGCTCGCGAAGATAACGGACCGGGTGTCGATGGTCACCGTGCTGCGCCTGATGATCCGGGACTATCTTTCGCGGTACGTGCCACCCGGCGATGCACTTGCGTCGGGGCTGGCCGGAGTCGACATGCTCAACCCGGCGTCGCTGAACCATCATCACGTGCTCGACGGCGGCGAGGGCGAACTGCATCCACTCGACCACACGATCCTGCTCGGCGCGCTGATGGACTTCGGCCCCGAGACCGTCTACCACCTGGCGGCGCGGCTGCCGATCAGGATGCTGACCCAGGCCGATCTTTCGCACCCGACGTTCGCCGGCAAGACGCAGGACGCGCACAACGGCGTGTTCCGGCTGGGCGACGTCATCTACGCGCCGTCGAATCGGACCGTGACCGAGCTGCTGGCCGGCATCGTCCACGCGCTGAGCCAACCGACCGGCGAGCTGAGCCAGGCCGACGTACGCCGGCGCGACATCCACCAGCTGCACCGCAACCTCGTCAACGATCTCGAGAAGATGGACGTGCCGCGCGAGGACGCGATCGCACTCGCGCTGCCGGAGGGTGTCGCAGCGGCATTCCAGGCAGGCAATGCGGCCGCGGAACTCAGGTCACTGCGCGATGCTCACGCGGGTCTCTGGTCGGGCATGCTGGCCGACCCGGAGTTCGCCGAGCACGCGTCGCGCGTCTGGGACGCGCTGCACGGCGTGAATCGAATCCTGTATGTGCTGGACAGCGCCGATGCAGGCCGCGCGTCCGATGTGCTGGCTCGGCTGCCCGGCTCGTGGATCCAGGCCGTGTCCCAGAACCTGGCCGCCATGGCAGAGGCGTTCCGCGAACGTGACGTGGCCCGAGCTCGATCGCACGCCATCGGCTTGCTCGACGTGACCCTCGACGTCGAGGAAATCTTCGACACGACCGCGCACCAGCTGACGGGTCTGGCTTGGCGGACGTTCATGAATCGCACAGTGGTCGCGCCGGACGCGGAGAAGCTGGCCGCCACGGAGGCCGTGATGCGTGCCGGCAGCTCACTCGACGGGGACTTCCGGGTCGTGGTGGCCGGCGGGACCAACGCCGATCCGAGGGTGTTGGCCGAGCACATCGCGCTGAGCCGGCGTACCAGCACCGCGCCCGTCGAGGTTCAGGTACTCGCCGACGGAACGCAGCCGGACAGTGCGGACTCGACCGCGTTCGCCGAGTCGCTCATCCGCGCGCTGAAGGAGCTCGCCAGCACGTACGGTTTGGGTTTTGCGGTCACCGGGCCGATATCGCTCAACGACACCAGCGCCGACTTCGCCACGTTCTCCCTCAGACGCGTGGAGGCAGCGTGGGCCGGCACGCTCACAGCTGTGCCGGAGACGCTCGATCGAACGACCGAATCGGCGGCCGCGCCGGCCCGGATCGCGACGGAGGCACGGGCGGCGCTCGGGCGGGTCGCCGAGTTGGTCGAGTCGTACCGCGCAGCGGTGCAGAACATCACCTCGCCGGAGCGCGCAGCTGACGCGGCCGAGTTGCTGACCCGGATCGGCACCGCCACCGACGAATACAACGAGTCCTTCGAGCGGTGGCTCGACGCCGATGCCGCCCCGGGGCTGCCGAGCCTGAACGAGGGGATGCTGCTGTCACCTTTCGGTGCGAATGCAGCCGGACTCCGGACCGTGGTCGACGACTCGGGCCGGCTGACCCCGGACAGTCTGGCGACGCTGCTGGCGTGGCGTCAGGCCCTGCTCGAGGCCCGCGGCATATCGGGCCCCGAACTGCGCCGGGCCACCGTCTCCCTGGCCGAAGAGGTCTGGCGCGCGCCGATCATCGGCCAACGAAGTGGCGCACATTGGCACGACGCACTCCCCGATCTGGCTGCGTCCATCCAATATCTGAAACGCTACGCAGACGGTTCGCACACGCCGGACGATTTCGAGAGCGTCGCTGAATCCGTCCGGCGGCAGCTGCGCGGTCACGTCCGCATCGTCGACCGGACGCCGACCGCTTACGCGCACCTGCAGCTGATCCGGCAGTGGGCCGAAGCGGTACCAGCGCACACGCTGGCCGTCCTCACCGAAGGTCTCGAAAGCAGCGGCGCCGCGGTCGTGGTCGGCGGCGGTTTGATCGACTACTTCGCACCTGACGATCAACTGTCCTTCCGCTGGTTGTTCGACCCGGACATGGGCCGCCGCGCATCACCGTCCGATGCCGATGCGGACGTATTCGTGTCCGGCGACTACCGCCTGGGTGGATTTGTCGAGCCGACCGATCTGCCGGACATCGCCGACGACGTACCCGCCGGCTATGAGGTCGAACCAGGCGTGGCCGGAGATGTCGTTCTCCCCGAGCTCATCACGATCGCCGCGTCGCACGAAATACTGCACGGCTACGATCGCTGGTCGACCCCAGTGCACGGACCGCTGAACTCGCGGCCGGAGTGGCAGGAGATCCACGGCCGGGTCAACGGCCTACTCAGCCACCACCTGACCAGGCACTGGGCGACGCGAGCTTCTGAGTCTTTCGCCCAGCTGCTCACGCTGGCCGTCGACGACGCGGCCGATCCTGCGGGTTACCGGCTCGAGACCGAGCTCGGTGTCGACGTGGATCGCGGCGCGTTCGAGCTGGCGCACCGGATCCGCGCCTTCTACCACGACTACGTGGCCCAGCAGCCGCAGGCGAGTCCGGTCGACCCCGCTGCGTGGGCGTACTTCGTGCAGAGCACCGAGAGCCCGCTGCAGGACCTGCTCGATGCCATCGCGGCCGACCCCGCGACCCTGGCTGACCTGCAACCGGTCGTGCCGGCGATCGACGCTGCCCGCCGCCGCTGGGACGCCTGGCGCGGCGCGGTCGGACGCCGATGGCCGGCGCCGTCGGCCGAGGACATCGCGGCGGCGCGGGCTCACTACGCCGGCGTCAACGCGGACGGCGCGCCATCGCCACCGACCAGCGCCGGCCCCGGCTGGCAAGACCCGGACACGCTGTGGCGCGCCGCGCTGGATTTGTTCACCCACCACGCCGAGACCGTCCCGCAGTCGATCGAGTTCGTCCGGCGCTGGCGGGCCGCGGTGATGGCCGAGCCCCGCGAGGACGCAGTCGTACCCACGCGGGCCGCCGCCGCACTCAGGCGTGCCCTGCTCGACGCCGACTGGTCGACGCTGGTCCGCCTGGCCGACCCGATGCGGTACACCGCTACCGTCCGCCTCGGTGGAACGGTCGCCGAGGCCGATTTCGGCAAACTGCTGCTGCTGGCCGAGCTGATCAAGGACCTCGGGCCGGAGGAGGCTGGTCGCTGGACGCAGTCCGTGCTGAGCGGCCAACTGCCCGACGGCACCCTGTTCGCCGGACTGAGCCTCCCGGACGCCGCGCGGCACTTCCATCCGATCGACCGGGTGGGCGCGATCCTCGATGGGCTGACCGAGGAACTGGCCGGAGCCGTGCCCCTGTGGTCGGCGCTGGCCGGCGCGGGTCAGCCTCGGCTGGGTGCGCTCGGCGCCGACGTCACCGCCCGGCTCGGCCCGCTGCGGGCGGACCTGGCCCGCGCCCGGGACGACGCGTCGCCCTGGCCGGCGCGCTGGCTGGCCGAGGCCGGCGAGCGATTCGTGGCCGCGGTCTCCCGGCTGGCCGACGTTGCCGACGACGCCCCGGCCGATCTTCGCGATCAGGTGCGCGCCCTCGTCGCGGGAACCAGTTCGCTGACCGTCGAACTCGGCGCGTTGTCGGCAGCGCTCGACCGATCCGCGCCCCAGCCGACCGCGCTCGACCCTGTCAGCTGGCTGAGCGAGCTGCCCGCAGAGCTCGACCGGCTCGCCGACCTGGCCGAGCTGATCCAGACCGAGCCCGAGCTGGCGGCCCTGCGACCTGCGGACAGCGCCGGCCCCGCGCTGCGCTACCTCGTCGCCGACTTGAGCGAGATGCTGTCCCGCGTGCCCGGCGAACTGCGCGACGTCGTCGACCGCAGCGGCCGCTGGGACTCCGAGGACGAGGTGCGCGACGTCGGCAACGACGTGGGCACCGCCCTCCGACTCGCGGCCCAGATCGACGCGGAGCTGGAACGGGTGCGCGACTGGATCCCCGCCGCTCCGGCGCGCCGGCAGCGGGAACTCCTGACCGCCTGGCACGAGGCGTCGCGGGCGTGGGTCTCGCCGTCGGTCCGGATGGACGCGCACCTGCTGCAGAATCGGCTCGCGTTCGGCGTGGGTACCGAGAGCGAGCAGCTGTTCGCGCAGGCGGTGCTGGCTACCACGCAGCCGAGCCTCGCCGGGCTGCTGCGCGCGCTGAACGGCGACGTCACCGCGGGTGCGGCGGTCAGCGAGGTCAGCCGCGAACTTGCCGGGCGCGTCAGCCCGCCCGTACCGGCCGTGACCGATCCGCAGCCGGTCGGCTCCAGCCGCGATCGGCTACGGGCCGCAATCGCCGACATCCTCCGCCGCGTTGCCGTGCTCTTGTCGTCCGTCCCCGCCGACCGAGAGCTCGCCCAAGCCGGGATGGACATCGAGGACAGGCTGGCCGCAACGACGCAGCTGGCCACGGTGCGGCATGCGGCCCGGGAGCTCACGGACGTGGTCGACGCGTTGCGCGCGAGGTTGCGCGCGACGTTGCGCAGCGAGCAGGATGCGCCGCTCGACAGCGAATCGCGCGAGTTGGCGCAGCGAGCCGGTGAGCTGTCCGCGGAGGTTCAGGCTCTCCAGATTCTCCTCAACGCGGCGAGTTCCCGTCCGACCCATGTCGAGCCGAACACCCTGGTGCCCGGGATCAGTCAGCTGTCTGAGCTCGCCGCGGAGGTCGTCGTTGCGGCCGGCGAGGTGGAACGTCGGCTGTCGGATGTCACCGGTTTGGTTCACCGGGCCGGCGAGGCCCTGTGGATGAAGGCCGGGGATACGTTCTGGGTGGTGGGCACCGACATCGATCGGGTGCTCGCCGTGGCGCGGGAAAGCGAACGGCGCGACGCGGTACTCGTCGTCGACGACCTCGCCGGGATCGATGCCGGGCCGTTGGCCAGGGCGTTGGCAGACCAGTTGGCCGCGATGCGCGAGCCGCCGCCGACGGTACTGCTGGCGCCTTACCCGATCGACGGTGTCGCGCCGTGGTCCGATCTGCCGCTGCCGTCGCCACACGCTGACACGACGTTGTACCTGCACCCTCGGCTCGACACGCTGGGCGCGCACATCCGTAGCCATCTGATGGGGCTCGGGCCGCCCCAGGCCGTCGGTGGCGGGCACACCGACCCAGCCTTGCTCTACCAGGTGCTGCGCGCGAACGGGGACGAGCTGTGGCGGCGCCTACTGGGCGAGCAGGACTTCGCGGCGGCCGGCCGGATCATCTGGCAGACGCTGCACTGGGCCGACCAGGCGATGCACCCCGTCGAGGGCCCAGACTCACCGCAGAACGCACCGGCGCTGGCCGCGTCCCTGACCGCGGCCGAGAGACTGGTGGCCGATGCCGGCAGCGCCTTCGCCGTCCGCGACTTGACCCGGGTGATGCGGGTCGTGGCCACGCTGGCCGAGTCCGCGTATTCATTGCGGGGGTTGGCCGGCGACCTGCGCCGGGTCGGCGATGTGGTGTGGCGGGTGACGCCGGGCGGCCGGTGGGTCGTCGGAGCCCGTCCCGAGCAGGTCGGGGCGGTGGACGAGGCCGTGGATGAGCTGTTGAGTCAGGACGTCGACGACGACCATGTGGTCGTACTCCTCGACGGCGCGGCCGGTGATCCGGCGGCGTTGGCGCAAGCCGTTGTCATGGATCGCGGGCTGCACGGCGAGCACGTCCGGATAGTCACGTACTCGCCCGGGCCACTGTCCGCTGCCACCAGCGAGTTCGCCGCGTCGCTGGTCCGCGAGGTGCAGCGCTTCACCGAGGAATACCACCTGGATCTGACGGTGAGCGGGCCGGCGGCGATCGATGACGACCGGCCCGGCCGGTAGCCGGCGCCAGTGGGACGCCCGGAATGGCAGTCAGGCGGAGGAGATCGCGATAGTGATTCACCAACGAGCAGGATCGGAGGCGTCGTGAGTTCGGACCGCGATAGGCCGGCCGCGTCGGCCATGACTGACGGTCCCACGGCGACGGAGCCGTTGCTCTTACCGATCGGTCACTACGTCGGTGCGCTGCATCGGGACGGTCAGCCCGGCGCTCGGCCGCAGGTGCGTCGCGGGGCGAGCTTCCATGAGCTCAGCGATGACCAGTTCGCAGTATGGTCCGCCGCGCACGGCGCGCCCGAGGCGATTGAGGACGAGGTGGCCTGGCAGCGGCGTTCGGTCGCGGAGCATCCGCAGGTGGCCGGCGTGGCCGACGTCGACCTGGTGGTCGACGAGCTGCTCCAGATCGGGTTATTGACCGAGGTGAGCCCCGACGCCGAGCAGGCACTGGCTTTCGCCCGATCTCATCGACTCGTTCCGCTGATGCTGGGCCTGGGCAACAGCACCGAAGAGCCGGACCTGTTCGATATCGGCTTCCTGCATCAGCCGGCCGTGTCGACGACGCATCCGATCTATGACCTGTGGCAGTGGTCCACCATGGAAGACTCGGTGTGGGCCACCTGCGAGAGTGCCGCGGATGTCGCCCAACGCTCGGGCTTCACCAATCCGGACCACACCGATCCCGCCCGATTGCTGGTGGGTCTGCTCGGTGCGCTGCACGCGCTGCTGCTCAGCCGGGCGGCCTACCTCGACATCGGCTTCAGCCTGAACTGGCCCGAGGATGCGCCTGCAGCAGCCGAAATCTCGGCGCAAGTCCGCGAGCCGGCTGCCTTTTCCCGCCGCGCCGATCCGTTGATCCTGCCCGTCGGCCACTATCTCGGCGCGCATCTTCCCGAGCCCGGCGCCGCTGCGGACTTCCACGTCGTCCGCATCGGCTGGGAGACCTACAAGTTGGCCGGCGACGAGGAGTTGGCCGTCTGGGCTCTCGCCCACGGCCTGCCGACCAACAGCAGCGACGAACCGTCGCCGTGGACGCGCTCGAGCATCGAAGGTGCGGCAGGCATCGGCGGCATTCCCGACGTCGGCAGTACCTTGTTCGATTTGATCTCCCGCGATCTGCTGATCGAGGTCATGCCGGGGACGCAGGAGGCGGTTGAGTTCGCGCAGGTCTGCCGTACCCGATCACTGCTGGTCGGACTCGGCAACACCGCCGATGACCCGACGCGCTACGCGCTCGGGATCTCCGACAGCACGCCGCCGGTGGTCGAGGTGCCCACGATCGGCTACGAACTGTGGGCATGGGGCCACGCGTGCGAGAGCTTGTGGCACGCGTGCTGTGTCCTCGCCGCTGCGGGCGATCAGGCCGACCCCGACCAGGCCGACCCGCAGCGGGTGCTGACCCGATGCCTGCCGGCGATTCAGCTGCTCGTGGCCAGTGGCGCCATGTACCTCGATGAGGCCCGCGACGACTTCGCGGAGGACCGGGTGGCCGGCACCGGGTGAGCCGGCGCTCTTGGACTGCCGGCGACGCCGCACCGCAGGGGACTGCGGCAGGCATTACTATCGTCGAATTGGTTCGAGACCAGGGCATTCGCCCCGAGGGGGTGCCAGGTGGCAACGCTTGCGGACGTCGCGGATGCGGCCGGGGTGTCCCGGAGCACCGTGTCGTATGTGCTGACCGGCAATCGGCCGATCTCCGCAGCGACCCGCGAGCGAATCGAGCGGGCGATGCAGGAGTTGGGCTATACGCCCAATCCGTTCGCCCGGGGGCTGAAGGCGAGGTCGGCAAAGATCATTGCCTTGTCGTGTCCGATCGCGGGCACCGGCATGCCCGGTCTCACCATGCTCGAGTACGTGATGTCGGCGTCGCAGCGCGCGCAGGAGCGTGGGTATCACCTGCTGCTGTGGACCACCCCCACCGACACCGTGGATGAGCTGGCCCTGTTCGCGCGACAAGGACTCGTCGACGGCGTTGTGGTCATGGAAGTGCGAATGGACGATCCGCGGACCGACGTGTTGAGTGACGCGGGCCTGCCGTTCGTGTTGCTCGGTCGGAATGCGAACCCGGAAGCGCACGAGTTCATCGACACGGACTTCGATCAGTGCGCCGAGGTAGCGATCGACCATCTCGTTGAACTCGGTCATCGCCGGCTCGGCGTCGTGACGGACCTGCCCAGCAGGACCGCGGGCGGTCGAGGCGCGTCGGTCCGTTTCGCCAAGGCCGTGCGCCGAGCGGCAGCGCGAGCCGACGCCCGCCTGGTCACGGTGCGGTGCGAGCCGTCACCGAACGGGGGACGACGCACGTTCCACACCCTCCTCGCGAAAGACCCCGAGATCACCGCAGTGCTCATGCTCAACATCGACGCGACCAGTGGCGTCATGGCCTCCATCCTCGAGACAGGTCTGCGCATCCCCGACGACTTCTCGGTGATCGGCCTGAACATGGCCCCCGAGCAGGCCGACCTGACCATTCCCGCGGTCACGGTGGTGGGTCCGCCGATCAACGAGATGGGACGGTCGGCCGTCGACCAGCTCATCGACCAGATCGAGGGCACGAGCAGCGAGCTCGGCCAGCGGCTGTTCCAAGCAGAGCTGGGGCTGGGTGAGACCACCGGCCCGGCCAAGCGCCGCCGCGCGTCGCGCGTGAGCCGCTGAGCCGCTGAGCCGCTCGCGGTAGTAAGTCCGCGGCGGCGCTCTTGACACCGCCCTCGCTGCGTCCTACATTCACCGACACGATTCGTCGAATTAATTCGACTACCGCCTGGACGGCTACTCCAGCCGCCTCGGCCCAACGCGGAAGAAGGGCGCGAGATGCATTACCGCAGATTCCTGGTTGTTGGGGTGGCCGTCGCTGCGACGGTGGCCCTCGCCGCCTGTAGTTCCAGCAAGAAGAGCGATGGTGGCAGCGGTGGCAACGACCGCGGGCCGATCAACTTCGTGACCGGCAAGGACACGAGCGGCGTGTGGCCGGCCGCGGCCGCCGCGTGGAACAAGACGCACCCGAAGGAGAAGGTCACGGTCATTCAGCAGAGTGACCAGGCCGACCAGCAGCACGACGACATCGTCCAGCACATGCAGGCCAAGGACCCCAGGTACGACATCGTCACGGTTGACGTGATCTGGACGGCCGAGTTCGCGGCCAAGGGCTGGCTCGAGCCGCTCAAGGGCAAGTACGCGATCGACACGAGCAGCATGCTCGCCGGCCCGGTCAAGGCGGCCACCTACCACGACACGCTCTACGCCGCGCCCGTGTTCTCCGACGGCGGCCTGCTCTACTACCGCAAGGATCTGGTGCCCACGCCGCCGACCACGTGGTCGCAGTTGGTCGCCGACTGCCCGAAGGCAACCAAGGGCATGGCCTGCTATGCCGGTCAGTTCTCGAAGTACGAGGGCCTCACGGTCAACGCCGCGGAAGCGATCAACTCGGCCGGCGGTGAGATCGTCAAGTCCGACGGCAAGACCCCGAACATCGATACCCCGCAGGCCAGGCAGGGCCTGAGCTTCCTGGTCAACGGCTTCAAGCAGGGCTACATCGCCAAGGAGGCGATCACCTACCAGGAGGAGCAGAGCCGCGAGGCGTTCCAGACCGGAAAGGTGCTCTTCCTGCGCAACTGGCCCTATGTCTACGCCCACCTCGCCAACGACGGAGACTCGAAGGTCAAGGACAAGTTCGCGGTCGCGCCGCTGCCCGGCTTCACCGGCGCCGGCAAGTCCAGCCTGGGCGGGCACAGCGCCGCGGTCAGCGTCTTCTCCAAGCACAAGGCCACGGCGTACGACTTCTTGAAGTTCCTCGACACCCCGGACATCCAGGACAACGTCTTCCTCAAGATCGGCACGTTGGCGCCGGTGATCAAGGCCCCGTACACCGATCAGTCGGCGATCGCGAAGTTCCCGTACCTGCCGACCCTCGAGAAGAGCATCGATACCGCCATCCCCCGGCCGGTGTCGCCGTTCTACCCGGCGATCACGCAGTCGATCGAGACGAACGTGTATCAGGCCCTGCAGGGCAGCCTGTCGGTCGACAAGGCACTGAAGAACATCCAAGCCGGCATCAACCAGGCATCCGGCAGCTGAAGGACGACATGGCGGGCGAGCTGGGGTGGGGTGGGCCTGGGAGCCACTCCACCCCGGCTGCCAGCCCGTCGTCGTGCTTCGACGGGAGACTGCGATGACTACTGGAACCACAGTGCGTGTTACACCAGACGAGCACCCACAGCCCGTCGGCCGGCGGCGCAAGGACCGCGGGCGCGCGACCCGCGGTGACGCCCTGCTGGGTTGGAAGCTGATCGCGCCCACGATCGTGCTGCTGCTCGTCGTGATCGGCTACCCAGTGGTGTACGCCGTGGTGCGATCCATGCAGCAGGACAAGAGCGACGCGGGGCTCAACTCCTCCGGGTTCTTCGAACACGGGGGGAAGTACGTCGGCGGGAAGTACTACTCGTACTGGGCCAACTGCCATTGCCCGAACGGCACGAACGGACACGATTTCTGGCCGGCGGTGCAGACGACGATCTTCTTCGCCATCATCACCGTCGCCATCGAACTCGTGCTCGGCACGATCATGGCGCTGATCATGCACCGGGCCTACCGGGGCCGGGCCATCGTGCGGGCCGCCATCCTGATCCCGTGGGCGATCCCGACCGCAGTCACGGCGCGCATGTGGGAATACATGTTCCAGCCGCACGGCGTGGTGAACTCAGCCCTCGGGACGCACATCCTGTGGACGGGTAGCGAGTGGCCGGCCCGTTCGGCCGTGATCATCGCGGATGTGTGGAAGTCGACGCCGTTCATCGCGTTGCTCGTGCTGGCCGGACTGCAGGTGATCCCGGACGAGCTGTACGAGGCGGCCTGGGTCGACGGCGCTTCGGCGTGGCAGCGGTTCGTCAACGTCACTCTGCCGCTGGTGAAACCGGCCCTGCTCGTCGCCACGCTGTTCCGCATCCTCGACGTGCTGCGGATCTTCGACCTGCCCTACATCCTCACGCACGGCTCCAACAACACGACCACCTTGTCGATCCTCGTCGTCGACGAACTGCGCTCGAGCCCCAACTCGGCCGCGGCACTGTCGACGATCACGTTCACTTTCATCTTTGTCGTGGCGTTCATGCTGGTCCGCATATTCAGCGTGAACGTCGTCCAGACCCAAGTACGGACGGTGAAGGAATGACTGCAGCTGCGAGCACGAGCCACGCCGCGACGCGCACATCGCAGCGCCTGCCGCGTCGCCGGCGCCTCGGCCTGCGGGCCGTAGGCCGCGCGTTCGGTATCGCCATCATCGTGCTGTGGTGCCTGGCGCCGTTCTACTGGATGATCGTCGCCTCGTTCCGCAAGGTCGACTTCACCTTCGACTCCACCCCCTTCCCCACGCACGTCACGCTCGACAACTTCACGGCGGTCTTCAAGAGCGACAACCACTTCGGGCGGGCGTTGCTCAACAGTCTGTTCATCGGCCTGGTCGTCACCGTCCTGGCGATGATCATCGGCGTTTTCGCCGCGTACGCCATCGCCCGCCTGCATTTCCGCGGGAAGTTCGCCGTGCTCGGCCTCATCCTGGCGGCGAGCATGTTCCCCGGCGTTGCGTTGGTGACGCCGCTGTTCCAGTTCTTCACCAACATCAGTTGGCTGGGCACCTATCAGGCGCTCATTGTTCCGGACCTGTCCTTCGCACTGCCGCTGTGCGTCTACGTGCTGTCCGGGTTCTTCACCCAGATGCCGTGGGAGCTCGAGCAAGCCGCCAAGGTCGACGGCGCAACGCCAGGGCAGGCGTTCCGCCTGGTGATCCTGCCGATCGCGCTGCCGGGGCTGTTCACCGCGGCCATCCTGGTCTTCCTGTCGGTCTGGAACGAGTACCTGCTGGCCAGTCAGCTTTCCAACAACAACCCGAACGTCTCGCCCGTAACCGTCTCCATCGCCAGTTTCAGTGGGTCCGACCCGAAGGTCGTGCCCTACACATCGATCATGGCTGCGGGGGTCGTCGTCACGATCCCGCTGGTAATCATCGTGATGCTGTTGCAGCGACGCATCGTATCCGGGCTGACTGCCGGCGCCGTCAAAGGCTGAGCCAATAAATATTCCGGGGAGTCTTGTTGTCCAGCATCGTGAATGAAGTCGCTGCCGACCGCCGCGAGGTCGTATCCGACAAGGACTGGTGGCGCCAGGCCGTCGTGTATCAGGTCTACCCCCGCAGCTTCGCCGACTCCGACGGCGACGGCATCGGTGACCTGCGCGGAATCATTGATCGTATTCCCTATCTGGCCGCGCTCGGGGTGGATGCGATCTGGCTGAGCCCGTTCTACCCGTCGGCCCTCGCCGACGGGGGCTACGACGTCGACGACTACCGCAACGTCGATCCGAACCTCGGCACGCTCGAGGACTTCGACGAGCTGGTGACGGTTCTGCATGCCAACGGCATCAAGGTCATCGTCGACATCGTGCCGAATCACAGCTCGAACCGGCATGTGTGGTTCCAGCAGGCGTTGGCGGCCCCGAAGGGATCCCCGGCCCGCGCCCGGTACGTGTTCCGGGACGGGACCGGCCCGGGCGGCGCACAGCCACCGTCGGACTGGCACTCGAGCTTCGGTGGTCCGGCCTGGACGCGCGTCGCCGACGGGCAGTGGTACCTGCATCTGTTCGCCCCCGAGCAGCCCGACCTGAACTGGGACAACCCTGAGGTGCGGGCCGACTTCATCAAGACGATCCGGTTCTGGTCCGACCGGGGCGCGGACGGATTCCGGGTCGATGTCGCCCACGGCCTGGCCAAGGATCTCACCGAACCGTTGCCGGCCTGGCACAGCTTGACCGAGGAGCTACGGCTACGCGGCGCCCACCCGTTCGAGGACCGCGACGAGGTGCACCAGATCTACGCCGAGTGGCGACGGGTCTTCGACGAGTACGACCCTCCGCGCAGCAGTGTGGCCGAGGCGTGGGTGCTGCCATCGCGGCGCAGCCGGTATGCCAGCCCGACCAGCCTCGGCCAGGTGTTCAACTTCGATCTCGTCGAGGTGGGCTGGGACCCGGCCGCCTACCGGCGGGTCATCGAGCACAGCCTCGGTGACGCCGCAGCCGTCGGCACGTCCAGCACCTGGGTGCTGTCCAACCATGACGTGGTGCGTCACGCCAGCCGCTACGGCCTGCTGTCGGCTGCGGCGTCCGACGAGGCCCGGGCGATCAGCCGCCAATGGGTGCTCAGCGGCGGCACCGCACCGCAGCACGACCCGGAGCTCGGACTACGCCGCGCTCGAGCGGCCAGTCTGCTGATGCTCGCCTTACCGGGCTCGGCCTACCTCTATCAGGGCGAGGAACTCGGTCTGCCCGAAGTCACCGACATACCCGACGAGTTCCGGCAGGATCCGACCTTCTTCAGCAACGCGGGCGTCGACAAGGGACGCGACGGCTGCCGGGTTCCCATCCCATGGACCGAGGACGGACCATCATTCGGGTTCGGCTCCGGTTCGGCCCACCTGCCCCAGCCGGAATGGTTCGCCGCGCATTCGGTCCAGGCCCAGGAACTCGACCCGGATTCCACGTTGCTGCTCTACCGGCGGGCGCTGCGCTGGCGCAGAGGACTGCAGACGACCGAGCAGCTGCGCTGGGTCGACGCCGGCAGCCCATCCGTCTTGCGGTTCGCGCGAAACGGCGGCTGGCAGTGCATCACCAACTTCGGCCCCGAGCCAGTACCGCTGCCGGCCGGGATGTTGGCGATCAGTAGCGCACCGCTGGTCGATGGCGCTCTGCCGTCGGACACGACCGCGTGGATCGTCAGCGTCGACGAGACGTCGATCCGGTCGGGTAACGGTGATCGCGAGCAGGGAGGTCATTGACACCGAAGGGCAAGCACGTCCGCGGGTCGCGAGCCCCCACGCGCCCCGGCCCCGTGCTCGGCCCACCGCTCACGCTGGTTGCGTGGACGGCGCCAGCCCGAAATGGCGGAGCAGCTTCGCGCAGGACCGGCACGGCGGCGCGGAGGTTCCGCCGGCCGGATCACCCGGTTCGCGTACTCGAAAGGTAGCGACGGTCCCGCCCCCGAAGAGTTCGGCTCGCGCCTCGGCCAACGTTATCGGTGCGCTGCCCGTCGCCTCGCGGCGCGCATCCTCGGCGTGCAGCGCGTCGGAGATCGCCGCCGCTTCCGAGCAACGTTCGTCCCCACGTACCCGATCGGGCGCACGCAACTCGTCGTGGATGAACTCGGCCACCAGCCTGTGGTGGCGCGGCGGCTCGTCGCCCTTCACCCCGCTGGCACTGACCGTCTGACGAGCGAGGCGCACGTGGCTGGTCGTCGACGGGGTCGCACTGTGCTGCAGTTCCCAGCGGGCTTGGTCGGCCGGGTTCCAGGTCCATACGGTCTGCAGTCGATCCTCCCACCGGGCGCGATAGCGATCGATGATGCTCTGCACCGGCAGTCCCGGCCACACCGAACGCTCGCCGGTGTACTTGTTGATGACGGCCCGACCGGTACCGTCCAGCCTGGGCGCACCAGGCTCCGGGCGAGCGGTCACGACGTATCCGAGATCGAACTCGTGCACCGCAACGGCGAGCGTCACACCCGCCGGCGCGCTGTCGTTCACCCACTTCTCGGCGATGAGTTGCGCCTCATCGCGGGTGATCATGGGCGCGCGCGCCGTGTCCTGCTCCATTCCGGCAATGATAGTTCGGCCGCGACCCCAAACCGTCGATCAGCCCTCGAGGTCCGGCCGCTGGCGTGGCCGCCCGGCGCCGTTTCGAGCCGATACCATAACGCGGTGAGCGCACCGACGACCCCGTCATCGGGGGGTACGGACGACGCCTTGCTCTTCCCGGTCGGTCACGACGTCGGCGTCCACTATCGCCTCGACGACACCGGTCCGCCGCGGCAGGTGCGCCGCGGCGACACGATCCACGAACTTGGCCAGGATCAGTTCGCCGTGTGGTCGGCAGCGCACGGTCTGGTTGACGCGATTCGAGAACGGCCAGGCCTGGCACCGGCATTCGGTCGAGGGGCACCCGCGGCTCGCCGGTCGCACCGGCGTATCGCGGATCATCGACGAACTCCTCGCCACCGGCCTGCTGGTCGAGGTCAGCGGAACCGGCGACGACGCGGTCGAGTTCGCCCGATCGCACCGGCTCGTGCCACTCATGCTCGGCCTCGGCAACCGACCCGACCAGATCGACACGTTCGGTATCGGCTTGCTGAATCGGCCGGCAATCGATGTGTCGTCCGCGATCTACGACCTGTGGCAGTGGTCCACCATGAACGACTCCCTGTGGGCGACCTGCGAGAACCTCGCCGACGTCGCCCGGCGCGCCGGATCGAGCGACCCGGAGTTGCTCGAGCCGGCCCGGCTGCTCGCCGGATTCCTCGGCTCCCTGCACGCCCTGTTGTTCGCCAACGCCGCCTGCCTGGACGTCGACTTCCGGCTCGACTGGCCGCAGCCCGCCGCGGCGGGTCGGGCCTCGGCCGTCCGGTTCAGTGCCGATGGCTGAGGACTTCCGGCTCGGGATGCCCCTGATCGTCCCGATCGGCCACTACCTCGGCGCTCACGTCCCCGCGGTCGGGGCCGAGGTGGACAGCCACGTCGTGCGGGTCGGTTGGGAGCTCTACCGACTCGAGCCGAACGAGCAGTTCGCGATCTGGGCCCTCGGCCACGGCCTGCCCGAGTCCGCCGGCGGCGCAACGTCGCCGTGGACCCGCTCGGCCCTGGTCGGGGCCGCGCGCACGGCCCGAATTCCGAACATCGACGCCGCGCTGACGGATCTGCTCGACCGTGACCTGCTCATCGAGGTGGTACCCGGCACGGCCGAGGCGGTCGACTTCGCGCGGGTCTGCCGGACCAGGTCGTTGCTGGTCGGCCTCGGGAACACGCCCGCCGAGCCGTCGCGCTTCGGGATCGGCGTGGCCGAGGACGCGCCCACCGTTGCCGTACCCGCCTTCGCCTACGAATTGTGGAAGTGGGGCCACGGCTACGACAGCCTGTGGCAGGCGTGTCACGGGTTTGCCGCCGGCGACGATGACGGCTACCCGGACGGGAGCGATCCGGAGCAGGTGCTCGCCGAATGCCTGGCTGCGATCCAACTGCTGCTCGCCAACGGGGCGATCTACCTCGACGAGGCACGAGATGATGCGCTCGACGACCCGCCTGTCCGCCGCTGACTCACAATCGCATCGCGGTCCCTAGCGACCAAGCTCGGCTTTCCACGGCGGGTCGGCGCCGGGCTTGGTACAGGCCAGCGCGGCCACGTACGCGGCCTCGTCCACAACCGGGGCGAGTTCGTCCGGTTGGCGCAGCCGCTGCGAGCAGCGCCGGCGTGGTGATGCCGCGCCGGCCCAGCGCGTCGAGGAGGCCGCTGGTGAACGCGTCGCCGGCACCGACGGTGTCGACCATCGGCGCCGGGTGCACCGGCCGCTGTACCGGAGTGGCGCCCTCGACGAACGCGGTCGAGCCGTCACCGCCCCGGGTGACGATGACCAGGGTCGGGCCGGCCGCGAGCCAGCGCCGCGCGACCGGCTCGACCGGTTCGCCGGCGTAGAGGTAGTGCAGGTCCTCGGCGCTGGCCTTGACCACATGGGCCGTGCGCACGGCCCGCTCGACCTGCTCGCGCGCGGCGGCCGGGTCGGGCTGCAACTGGGGCCGCACGTTCGGGTCGTAGCTGACGATGGCCGTCCCGGCCGCGTGCAACTCGGCAATACGACGTTCGACGACGTCGTCGCCCGGCGGCAACCACGACGTGAGCGACCCGTAGTGCACGATCTCGGCGCTGGCCGGGAGGTGGTCGAGCTCGGCCGGCGTCCACCGGAAGTCGGCCGTACCGTCGACGGAGAACTCGTAGCGGGCCACCCCGTCGGTGAGTTCGACCAGCGCGATCGTGCTCGGCGCGCGGTCGGTGACGGCGAACTCCAGGTCGACGCCCGACCGGGTCGCATGATTGCGCAGCACCGTCCCGAACGGGTCGGCCGAGAACCGGCCGACGAACGCGGTGGGCTGCCCGAGCCGGGCCAGCCCGACCGCGACGTTGTACGGGCTGCCACCGGGATGGGCCAGACACGCGGTGTCGTCGCCGGGATCGACCAGATCGATGAGCGCTTCGCCGATGACGGCGAACCGCGGAGCCGGGCCAGTTGTCACGAGGCTCGAAGTTACCCGCGATCAGCGTGTTTCGGCGGCCACGCTCACGCCCAGGGCGACCATCACGCCGCCGGTGCAGCGTTCCATCGTCCGGCGCAGGCGCGGGCGCAACACCTGTCCGGCCCGGTCGACGGCGGCGATGAGCAGCGAGAACCAGACGAGGTCGTAGCCGACGATGACGGCCGCCATCGCCAGCGCCGCCGGCAACACCGCGGTGTGCGGGCTGAGGAACTGCGGGAACAGGGCGACGAAGAAAATGGCGAGCTTGGGGTTGGCCATCGCGGTGATCACTCCGGTGCGCCAGCCGTAGCGGCCGCGCCGGATCGGCGCCGGGTCGTCCTCGCCGCGGCGCAGGATCGAGCGCAGGCCGAGGACGATGAGCACGGCCGCGCCGCCGATGCGCAGCGCGTCGTACGCGATCTCGGAGGCGAGGATGAGCGACGAGACCCCGACCGCGGACAGTCCGGCCCACATCAGCACGCCGATGCTGTTGCCGGCAACGGTGCCGAGCGCGGCCCGGCGGCCGTCGCGGGCGGCGACCCGCAACACCAGGGCGGTGGCCGGGCCGGGCGTCAGGGTGACGATGAGCGCGACGAGCAGGAACTCCGGGATCGAGCGCACGGTCCGGACGCTACCCAGGCCGGCCGCGGGATGTCGCCCCGGTTTCTCGACACCGGGCCCCGAATGAGTACACCATGCGTCATGGACGCGAGCCTGCCCGAGGAACTGCTGCTCATCGCCTACAACGACATGACCGGCCGTCGACAGGGCGGAGCGACCGAACTCGGCTGTGGTCTGGCCGGGGCCGTCCTCGTGGAACTCACGCTGGCCGGCCGGGTCGATGTCGTCGACGGCCGGGTCCGGGCCCTCGACGCCAATCCGACCGGTGACCCGGTGCTCGATGACGCCCTGGCTCGCATCGCGACAGCAAAGAAGGCCCGCAAGCCGGAGTGGTGGGTCGGCAAGCTGAACTCTGGCGTCCAGGGCCGGCTGCTCGACCGGCTGGTCGAGCGCGGCGTGCTGCGCCGCGAGCGGCACAAGGTGCTGGGCCTGTTCCCGGTGCGCCGCTATCCCACCCTCGACGCCGGCCTCGAGTCCGCGGCCCGCTCGCGCCTGCGAAGCGCGGTCGAGCACGGCACCGAGCCCGACGCGCGCACGGCCGCGCTCGCGGCGCTGCTCGATCGGCTGCGGCCTGGCCCGGCGGACGTTCCCGGACATGGACCGCAAGCAGCTCAAGGCCCGGATGAAGCAATTGAGCGAGGGCAGTGGACGAGCGACGCGGTGCGCAAGGCCATCCAGTCGATCCAGGCCGGCGTGGCCGCGGCCACGGTGGCGGCCACCTCGACCGTGGCCTCGACCTGACCGACTGGCGGGTAGGTCAGCGGCGGAAGCGCCGGGTGTCGCGGCCGGGCAGACCCTTGGCGAAGTGCGACCGGACCTCGGGCCGCAGCACGAAGTACAGCAACCCGGCCAGTACCAGCGCCTGCACCCCTTGCTCTACCCGCATCCACGGCGGGTACGGCGTGGCCTGGATGAGCACCAGTCCGACGATGCCGGCCGCGCCGATGATGATGACCCGACGGTAGGCCCAACGCCGTCCGCGCAACAACGCCCGGACCAGGAAGACGTACACGACGCTGACGACGATGTTGCCGAGCACCCGGCCCCACAGGCTGGCCATGTAGCTGTCACGCAGCGTGGTGCGCTCGGCCGCCGTAGTGATGTGGCGATGGTCGAGTTCGTAGCTGACCACGCTGTGCCGGGCCAGCAGGACGGCCACGGTCAGCACGATCGACAGCCCGAGGTTGACCAGCAGCAGAGTCACGACCGGCCGCAGTGCCTGCGGGGGCGGCGGGCCGTCCGGCTCGATCGATTCGGGCGGCGGCGGCGCGGCGGGATACGAGGGTTCGGACACCAGGCGAGTGTTGCGCACCGGGCCCGCCCGCTGGCCTCCGCCCCGGCAATGTGAAGCTGCCGCTATGCGGGGCGGCTAGGCTCTCGCCGATGACGGTCTCGATCCACGACGTGCGCCGGGCTCTGGAGGAGCTCGGCCGATTGCGCTTCGGCGAGATGAACGTGCAGGACGGCATGCACGAGATCGTCCGCACCACCCACGCCATCTTCGACGTCGACGGCGCCGGGCTGATGCTGGCCGACCACGAGCACCACCTGCGCAACGTCGCGGTGTCCGACGAGCGGGTCGGCCACCTGGAGGACCTGCAGGTCAAACACTACGAGGGTCCGTGCATCGACGCCCTCGACTCGCGCCGGCTGGTCTGCGTCGAGGACCTGGCCGAGGACGGGCGCTGGCCGGCGTTCAGCGCCGACGCCCTCGACCGGGGCGTGCACGCGATCATGGCCAGCCCGATCCCGTACAACCAGCACCCGGTCGGTGTCGTCGCCGTCGTCTCCGACGACCGGCACCCGTGGACGCCCGAGGGTGAACTGGCCGTGATGGCCTTCACCGATCTGGCCGCCCTGCTCATCGCCAGCATGATGCAGGCCGCCGAGCAGACCGAGATGGCGGGGCAGTTGCAGCGCGCACTGGATTCCCGCGTCGTCATCGAACAGGCGAAGGGGATCGTGATGGCCCGCACCGGCGTGGACGCGCGGACGGCGTACGCCCAGCTGCGGGCCGCGGCCCGGTCGAGCCGGCGCACGCTGGCCGCGGTCTCGGCCGAGGTGGTGGCCGACCCGGCCGCAGTTGCCAGCCCGGCCTGAGGCCACGCATAATGGCCGGGCCGTCCAACGAACGCCGCCCAGACCCCCGCGGACCTCGTCGCGACGCTTCGACTCCCGCGCATCGGCCTGGCCGATGCCCCACCTGGTCGAGGTAGCTCGTTACTCGATCCTCAGGGAGTCATCGTGATCATTCTCGGCGTCATTCTGCTGTTGCTCGGTTTTCTCGCGCACATCCCCATCCTGTGGACGCTCGGCATCATCGCCGTCGTCGTCGGGGCCATCCTGTTCCTGCTCGGCGCGGCCGGGCGCGAGATCGGCGGCCGCCGGCACTACTGGTAATCCCCGGCTCGACCGGCGGCAGGGCGGCGGACGGCCCGCCCTGCCCCGGGCGACCAGTCCGCCGGAGCGGATTGACAACACCCCGAACCTGGCGCACCGTAACGAAACCTCGTCGTGGTGGTTTGTCAGGAGGTGCGGCTAATGACCCGACTCAGCCCACGGTTGGTGGCCACGATCGGAATCCCGGCGCTGCTCGTCGCTACGGTGGTGGGTATTCCGGCCAGCAGTTCCGCGCACGAGTCCACCGGCCTGACCTCGACCCGGGTGGCCGGGGTCAACGTCGACGCGACGACGATCCCGCGGCTGCAGCAGTTGATGGACCACCACCGGCTGTCGTCGGCCGATCTGGTCGCGTTCTACCTGCACCGCATCGCCCGGCTCAACCCCAAGCTGCACGCCGTCATCACGGTCAGCCACACCGCCCGGGCCGACGCCCGGGCCGCGGATCGCGCCCGCCGCGGCGGGGATCGCCGGCCGCTGCTGGGCATCCCCGTCCTGGTCAAGGACAACATCGACACGACCGGGATGCCGACGACGGCCGGATCGCTGGCTCTGGCCGGGAGCACCCCGCCGGACGCGTTCATCGTCCAGCGGTTACGGGCCGCCGGTGCGCTCATCATCGGCAAGACGAATCTCTCGGAGTGGGCCAACTACCGCTCGACCCAGTCGTCCAGCGGCTGGAGCGGCGTCGGCGGGCAGACCAACCTGGCCTACGCGCTCGACCGCAACCCGTGCGGCTCCAGCTCGGGCTCGGGGGTCGCGGCCTCGGCCGACCTGGCCACCGTCGCGATCGGCACCGAGACGGACGGGTCGATCGTGTGCCCGTCCGGGGCCAGCGGCGACGTCGGCATCAAGCCCACGCTCGGCCTGGCCAGCCGCTCGGGCATCGTGCCCATCTCGGCCGAGCAGGACACTGCCGGCCCGATCACCCGCAACGTCACCGACGCGGCCGCCGTGCTCGGCGCCCTCACCGGCGTCGACCCCAGCGACGCGGCGACGCGCGGGCAGGCCGGGCACGTGCACAGCGACTACACCCAGTTCCTGCACGCGGGCGCGCTGCGGGGCAAGCGCATCGGCGTATGGCGGGCCGGCAACTTCGGCGTCAGCCCGGAGACCGACGCCATCATGGAGCGGGCGATCGCCACGCTGAAGGCGCTCGGGGCCACCGTGGTCGATCCGGCCGACATCCCCATCGACGCGGCCTACGACCCGGAGAACACCGCCCTGCAGTACGAGTTCAAGCACGACATCGCCGCCTACCTGTCTGCGCACACGGCGGCGGGCTACCCGAAGACGCTGCAGGACCTGATCGACTTCAACAACGCGCACGCGGCCCAGGAGCTGCAGTACTTCGGCCAGGAGATCTTCCTGCAGTCGCAGGCCCGCGGGCCGCTGACCGACCCGGCCTACGTCAAGGCCCGGCACGACGCGACCTCGATCGCTCAGCACGCGATCGACGACACGCTCGCGGCCAAGCACCTGGACGCGATCATCGCCCCGACGAACTCGCCGGCCTGGACCACCGACCTGATCAACGGCGACCACTTCTCGATCGGCTCGTCCAGCCCGGCCGCCATCGCCGGCTACGCCAGCATCACGGTGCCGGCCGGCGACTCGTTCGGCCTGCCGGTCGGGATGTCGTTCATCGCCGGCAAGTGGGCCGAACCCAAGCTCATCACGCTGGCGTACTCGTGGGAGCAGGCCACGCACCTGCGCCGACCGCCCCAGTTCCGGCCGAGCGTGCCCTAGCCGCGCTTGGGTAGCGTTGGGAGCATGGACTACCGGAACCTGGGTAACAGTGGCTGCGCCGTGTCGTCGCTCGCGTTGGGCACGATGACGTTCGGCACCGAGACCGACGAGGCGGGCTCGCACGCCCAACTCGACCGCTTCGTCGAAGCTGGCGGAATCCTCGTCGACACGGCCGACGTGTACTCCGGCAACGAGTCCGAGCGGATCATCGGCCGCTGGCTGGCCGCCCGTCCCACCGACATCACCGATCGGGTCGTGCTGGCGACCAAGGGCCGGTTCCCCACCGACGACTCCCCCAACGGGGCCGGGCTGTCGATGCGTCACCTCGGCCGCGCCCTCGACGCGTCGTTGCAGCGGCTCGGGGTCGACACGATCGACCTGTACCAGGCCCACGCGTTCGACCCGCACACGCCGATCGAGGAGACGCTGCGGGCCTTCGACGGGTTCGTGCGGGCCGGCAAGATCCGCTACTACGGGCTGTCGAACTTCACCGGCTGGCAGTTGACCAAGCTCGTGCACCTGGCCCACGAGCTGAACCTCGTCGCCCCGGTGACCCTGCAGCCGCAGTACAACCTGCTGGTGCGCGAGGTCGAGTGGGAGATCGTCCCGGCGGCGATGGACGCCGGGCTCGGGCTGCTGCCGTGGTCCCCGCTCGGCGGTGGCTGGCTGTCCGGCAAGTACAAGCGGGACGAGCGGCCGACCGGGGCCACGCGGTTGGGCGAGAACCCCGATCGCGGGATGGAAGGCTACGACCGCCGCAAGGACAGCGCGCTGGTGTGGGACACCATCAGTGCGGTGCAGACGATCGCAGACAAGCGAGGCGTGTCGATGGCGCAGGTGGCCCTGGCCTGGGTGACCGACCGGCCCGGGGTCACGTCCACCATCCTCGGGGCCCGCACGCTCGAGCAGCTCGAGGACAACCTGGGCGCGGCGGACCTGCACCTCGATCCGGACGAGATCAAAGCCCTGAACGAGGTGAGCGACCCGCGCCCGCGCGACTACCCCTACGGCGAGATGGGCGTGGAGCAACGCGACCGCACCCTCTCCGGCGGCCGCTGAGCGACCGGCGCGTCGGGCCGAGGACGGGCGCGGTCCGCCTAGCCTGGCTCTGTGCCCGCCTCGAGTGCTGCCGGCAGCCGGCAACGGCTGGACCGGCTGCGCGAGCGGCGGGTGCGCGGCGGCCTGCTGTCGGTGGCCGAAGCGGCGGCGCTGTCGACGGTCGGCTTCGAGCCGGTGTGCGAGGTGCTCGGCGCCGTGTCGCAGGCCGTGAACTTCTCGACGGCCACCTGGCAGGGCCAGCAGAGCGCGAAGTACTGGTCCTATCGAGCCGCGTTGTACCGCGGCGTCGTCTGCGTCCCGCCGAGCGACGCCGCCCTCAAGGCCGGCTACCGCACCGCGGCCGCCCGGCTGAGCGCCGAAGCGCGCGCGGCCGGCGCCGACGGCGTGGTCGGGCTGCGCATCGAGCGCAGCGTCGTCCACGTCGACGAGTCCCGGCAGCGGTGGGACTTCCTGGCCATCGGCACAGCCGTCCGCTCGCGCGGCCGCACCCACCTCTCGGAGCCGTTCACCACCGACCTGAGCGCGGGCCAGACCGCAACCGCGCTGCGCACGGGCTGGATCCCGGTGGCGTACCTGGTCGCATGCGGCCCGGTCGATCCGGGTCGTCGACGCGTTCTCGCGTCAGCAGCGCCGGCGCCGGGCCGACAACGGTGAGGTCGCCGCGTACACGAAACTGGTCACGGCCTGCCGCAAGCGGGCCGGCCAGGAGTTCGGCCAGGCGGCACAAGCGGTATCGGCCGCGGCCGCCGTCCAGTCCGGGCAGACCCTCACCCTGGAGACCGAGACCACCGACGTGGCTATCGCCGAAGTGACGATCACCGGCACGGCCCTGGCCCGGCTCGGCGCCGGCACGACGCATCCGCGTCCGCTCACCGTCATCCCGCTGCGGTCCGGTGCCCGATGAGCGAGCCCGACCCGGCCCAGCTGTCCGAGACCGCCCTGCACCGGCTGACCGAGCTGCGCAAGGGCGCGCCGGGCGGCCGGCCGCTGTTCACCTCGGACCTGTCGGTCAACGAGTTCCTGCTCGTGCGCGAAGCCGGGTTCCGGCCGGTCGGCTTGGTGCTGGGCTCGAGCATCTACCACGTCGGCATCCAGGTGCGTCGGTGGACGGTCAACCAGGAGCTGGCGAAGCTCTCTCAGGCGATGTACCACGCCCGCGAGCTGGCCATGACCCGGATGGAGGCCGAGGCGGCCCAACTCGGCGCCGACGGCATCGTCGGCGTGCGGCTCGAGATCGAATTCAAGGAGTTCGGCCGGCACCTGGCCGAGTTCATCGCCGTCGGCACCGCGGTGGTCGCCGACGAGCCACCGGCCACGGGCGGGACGTGGCGCAACAACCGCGGCCTGCCGTTCACGTCCGACTTCAGCGGGCAGGATTTCTGGACGCTCATCCAGGCCGGCTACGCCCCGCTGGGCATGGTCATGGGCAGCTGTGTGTATCACGTCGCCCACCGCACGATGGCCGGCACGCTGGGCACGTACGGGGTGAACACCGAGGTCACCACGTACACCCAGGCCCTCTACGACGCCCGCGAGCTGGCGATGGCCCGCATGCAGGCCGAGGCCGAGGCACTCGAGGCCGAGGGCATCGTCGGGGTGCAGCTCAACAGCCTGGCCCATGCGTGGGGCGGGCACACCACCGAGTTCTTCGCGATCGGCACTGCGGTGCGCCCGCTGCGGCCCGACCACGTGATCAACAAACCGACGCTCGTCCTGCCGCTGACCTGAGCGCGTCGAGCGTGGTCACGACCCGACGGCGTCACGACCCGACGGCGTCGCGGGCCGCGGTGAGCGTGACGCTGGCCGCCTCGAGCTCGCCGACCCGGCGCACCGCGTCGCAGACCATGCCGGCCAGCACCGTGGTCAGCGTGGCCGGCGGCACGGTCGTGCGGTTCAACACCACGCCGCCGACGATGTGCTCGCGGCTGGTCGGCGACGCGAAGCGCACGACGTCCTCGCCGCCGCTCACCGACGGCGCGACCGCACCGTGCAGCAGCCGGCCGTCGCGGCCGCGGTGGACGCTCAACCCGGGCAGCTGGGCCAGCAGGTCGAGCAGCCCGCGCACGTCGAGGGCGTTGCGCACCGCCGTCAGTACCGCCGCGACCTGGGCCGGATCGCACGGGTCGACGAACCCGTCGGGCAGCTCGGCGCTCACCATGCCCGTCACCTTATGCCGGTGATCACGACTTCGCCCGGGTGACAAACCCCCGCGTTTCGGCCGCGACGGCCCCGGTCGGGTTGAGCCGGCTCCCGCGGGGGTAGACCGCACCGGTGACCGAAACCTGGCCCGGCCGAGATGAGATCGCGAAGCGGGCCCGCCAGCGCTGGGTCCTACGCATGGCCGTCCTCGCGGTGGTGATTGGCGTGGGTGTGTCGATCCTCGACTCGCACACCACCACCCGGCACCATTCGACGACCGGCCATCACCACCATGCCGTCGGGGCCCTGGTCGTCATGCTCGTCGTGTTGGCCGTCGTTGTTGGTCTGGCGATCTGGCTGAGCCGAAAGATGTGGCGGGGGACGGGCAACTTTGCCGCGCCGCTCACGTTCGGCCTGCCGCGCCGCCAACGGCGCGAGGTGTTGCGGTCAATTCGACGCGGCACGCCGAGCAAGGATCCGACGCTGGCCGCCGTCGGGCGAGAAACCGCGGAGCGCCTGGTCCGCCAGACCAAGGCCAATTTCGCCGTGTTCGGCCTCATCCTCGCCGGGTCGATCATCGAGGCGCTGACCACATCACGGACCGGCGCCAAGGTCTACTTCGCCATCGCGGCGGTGGTTCTTGCCGGGTCGCTTCCGCTGCACGTTTGGTACGCGCGCGGTGCCCGCCGCTATCTGGCGCGCGACGCGGCCACGCCGATCGGTTGACCTGCCGCGCTACCGTGCCCGGATGACGTCACCGCGCCCGGCCAGCATCCCCGAAGGCCTCGTGATCGAACTGTCGCGCGGCAAGGTGTTGCCGGGCGCGAGTGCCGAGGCCGACCGCTGGATGCAGATGCTCAACGACCGGCTCGACGAGTGCGTGGCCACGCTCGACCGCGAGCGGATGGCGATCGAGATCGTGTTCCGGCTGCGCGAGGGCGAGGACGACTACCTCTACTGGATGAGCGTCCACGGCGCCGACGGAGCCGGCCTCGACCTCGACAACCCGATCGACCGCGATCACCTGGCCCAGGCCAAGCGGACCAAGGAGCCGGGCTGGGTCGAGGCCGAGCCCCAGGTGCTGCTGTTGCCCGACCCGATCCGCAAAGCCGTCCTGGACTGGGCCCTGCGGCCGGCGCCTCAGTCCTGACCGGGCGCGCTCAGAGCAGCTCGGGTTGCTGCCACTTCTCGCCGTGCACGTGCGTGGCCAGCCACGCCCACACCGTCTCGTACCAGACCCGGGCGTTGCCGGGCTTGAGCACCCAGTGCCCCTCGTCCGGGAAGTACAGGTACGACGATTCGACGTGGCTGCGCTTGAGATCCCACCACAGCCGCAGGCCTTCACCGACCGGGACGCGGTAGTCCTTGTCGCCGTGGATGACCAGCATCGGCGTCGAGATGTTGTCGAGGAAGTGGTGCGGCGACCACTGCTCGTAGCGCTCGGGCCGCTCGGTGAGCAGGCCCCATTCGCGCACCCAGTAGGCCGGGTAGTCGGTGGTGCCCTGGAACTGGTCCAGCGCCCACAGGCTGGCGTGGGTGACGATGCAGCGGAACCGGTCGGTGTGCCCGGCGACCCAGTTGGCCATGTACCCGCCGTACGAGCCGCCCATCGCCGCGACCTTGGTCTCGTCGATGTCGGCCCGGGCCTCGGCCGCGTCGGTGATCGCCATCAGGTCGGTGAACGGCGCACCGCCCCACTCGCCCCAGCCCCGACGCAGCATGGCCTGGCCGTAGCCGGTCGACAGCGCCGGGTCGGGCAGCAGGACGGCGTAACCCTTGGCCACCATCAGCCACGGGTTCCACCGCCAACTCCAGGAGTTCCACGAACTCAGCGGCCCGCCGTGGATCCACAGCAGCAACGGTGCCGGGTCGCTCGCCGACGCGTCTGCCGGCAGGGCCAGCCAGGCCCGCACCTCCGAGCCGTCGGCCACCGTCGTGCTCACCTCTTCGACCCGGCCGGGCACGCTCACCGCGCCGGGCGCGGGCAGCAGCGTCGGCTCACCGTCGGTGGCCTGTGCGTCCAGGCGCACTGGGGCCGGCGGGGCGTCGACGTGGTCGCGCAGGGCGTAGAGGGTGCGGCCGTCGGGCGCGACGAGGACGTTCGTGTAGTGCCCGCTGCGGGTGACCCGGGCGTACGCGCCGGTGGCGAGGTCGAAGCGGAAGACCGGCCGGTGCCCGCGCTCGTCGGCGGTGAAGAAGATGGCCGTGCCGTCGGCCGAGAAGACCGGTGACTCCGGGGCGATGTCGTCGTCAGCCAGCAACGCCCGGCCTTCGCCCGACGCCAGGTCGAGCAGCCACAGCGAGCGGTCCGGCGGGTCGTCGTAGGTGGCGTCGAGCTCGCGCATACACACGACCGACGCGCCGTCGGGCGAGACGTCGGGCTCGGTGAAGGCCATGGCCGGATCGTCGGCCAGGATGCGCTGCTGCCCGTTGGTGGTGTCGATGGCGACCAGCCGCGACCGGGGGTAGCCGGGCTCGTCCGGCGTGGCCCAACTCGCTCACGACGGTGCGCCCGTCCGGGCTGACCGCGCACGACACCTCGTCGAGGGCCCGGCCCGGGTCGGGGGTGATGTCGCGGACGGTGTCGTCGGCGTTGTCGGGCTCGTCGGGGACGTCGGCCAGCGCGAACAGGTGGGTCTCGTCGGGGCCGAGGTCGTGGTCCCAGATCCGCACCGGGGAGCTGTGGTGCAGGATGGCCGACACCTTGGCCTCCTTGCGGGCCGTGCGCCGCTTCTTGTCGGCGTCCGGTTCGAGGCTGCCGGGCAGGACGGGCGAGGCGACAACCACGGTGCCGGCGGTCCGGGCCACCCGAACGCCCTCGATACCACCCGGCCGGGTGAGCACCTTGCGGGCCTCACCGGCGCCGGCCGGCAACTGCCACAGCGCGGTCGGCTCGTCGTCGTCGGACTCACGGTTGGTGAGGAAGAGCAGCGAACCGTCGGCGGCGAAGGCCGGGTCGCTGTCGCCCCGCTTCGACTGGGTCAGCCGCTGGGCCGGTGCGGCGCCGGCCGGATCGATGGCCCAGAGCGATTTGATGAACTTGGCCCCGTCGTGGTCGAGGGCGGCCACGGTGGCGACCAGTCGTTCGCCGTCCGGCGACAGGGCCAGGCCGCTGACCCTGGGGATGGCCACATACTCCGAGAACTCCGCAAATCCGGTCATGCTGTGCACCGTATCGGCTGGCTGTGGCGCTGCCTACGAGTTAAGCGGTGAGCATTCGCCGTGAGTTCGACCTACCTGCGACACGTTAAGTCGGGATTCGACTTCACCCAGGGCGTACGCGTACCGTGACCTGCCGCGGGGGGATATTGCGCGTCAGATGTGGAGGTATTACCCCCGTGCCGCCCTGCCCCCACTTGGCGACCGCCGTCCGACAGCACGCGCCGGAGGCCGACTCCGCGTCGTACGGGCCCAACGGCACTCCGCTGGATCTGGCCGAGGCCCGCGCGTGGCTCGAGACGTTCTGCACCGAGACCCGGCAACGCGACGACCGGCTCGAGCAGCGCTGGGCCCAGATCACGGCCGAGGTCGCCCGCACCGGCAGCTACGAGCACACCTTCGCCGAGCTGGAGTGGGGCGCCCGGGTGGCCTGGCGGCAGTCGGTGCGCTGCATCGGCCGCGGCCGGTGGCAGTCGCTGGTCGTTCGCGACGCTCGTAGCGCCCGCACCGTCGACGAGGTGGCCGCGCAGCTGACCGAGCACCTGCGCTTCGCCACCAACCACGGGAGGGTGCGTTCGACGATCACCGTCTTCCGGGCGGACGGTCCGGGCGGCGCGCGGGTGCGCGTGGCCAACGAGCAGTTGATCCGCTACGCCGGCTACGTCGACGCGGACGGGCGGGTGGTGGGCGACCCCCGCTCGGCCAACTTCACCGCGCGGCTGCGCGCGCACGGCTGGCACCCACCGGCGCAGCCGTCGGCCTTCGACCTGCTGCCGTGGCTGGTCGAGACCGAGGACGAGGCGCCGCGGGTCGTGCCGGTGCCGGCCGACGCGGTGCTCGAGGTCCCCATCACCCATCCCACGCTGCCGTGGTTCGCCGAACTCGACCTGCGCTGGCATGCGGTGCCGGTGATCAGCAACATGCGGCTGCGCATCGGTGGCGTCGACTACTCGTGCGCACCGTTCAACGGCTTCTACCTCGTCGACGAGATCGCCACCCGCAACTTCGGCGACACCGACCGGTACGCGCAGCTGCCCCGGGTCGCGGCGCGGATGGGGCTGGACACCGCGTCGACGGCCAACTTCTGGCAGTTGCGGGCCGCGGTGGA
The DNA here is from genome assembly GCA_963713245.1 of uncultured Actinomycetota bacterium. Classification (GTDB taxonomy): domain Bacteria; phylum Actinomycetota; class Actinomycetes; order Mycobacteriales; family Jatrophihabitantaceae; genus CAVQKZ01. The sequence goes on along the minus strand of CAVQKZ010000001.1, from coordinate 829,470 downwards.
GTTGAACACCGCGGTACTGCACTCGTTCCGGGCCGCCGGCGTGCGCATCGCCGAGCCGATCGGCGAGTCCCGGCTGTTCAGCGAGTTCGTCCGCCGCGAGGAGGCGGCCGGTCGCGCGGCCTACGCCGACTGGTCCTGGATCAACGGCCACATCGGGGCCACGCTCGGGCCGGCCTGGCACCGCTACTACGACTCCGGCGAGCCCAATCCCAACTTCTGGCTCGACGCGGAAGCCCGGGATCTCAGCCTGGGCCCAGCGCCGGACCTGACGGGGTGCCCGCGGGCCACGGGCGGCGCTGCGGCGCCATGAGATCTGCGGCAGGATGTCCGTTGTGCGCACCGTTGCCGATCACGCCAAGGTCGTCGCCGACCTGATCCAGAGTCCGCCCCCGCTTTCGGTGCCGCTCGCCGCGGCCGCCGGGCACGTGCTGGCCGCGGACGTATCCGCCGAGCGGGCCCTGCCGCCGTTCGACAACTCGGCGATGGACGGCTACGCCGTGCGCGCGGCCGAAGTGAAGGGGGCGAGCCCGAGCACGCCCATCTGGCTGCTCGTCGGGCAGGACATCCCGGCCGGCCGGGGCGACACGCCCGCGCTGGCGCCCGGCACCGCGCATCGGATCATGACCGGCGCGGCCATGCCCGCCGGCGCCGACGCCGTCGTGCAGGTCGAGCTGACCAACGGCGGTATCGATGTGGTCCGCGTCGACGGACCGAGCGAGCGCGGCCGCTTCATCCGCCGGACCGGCGAGGACGTGCAGCCGGGCGAGGTCGTGCTGCGGGCCGGCACCGTGCTCGGCGCGGCCCAGCTCGGCCTGCTCGCGGCGCTGGGCGAGCCGACGGTCTCGATCATCCCGCCGCTGCGGGTGCTCGTGCTGTCCACCGGCTCGGAGCTGGTCGAGCCCGGGCAGCCGCTGCGCCACGGCCAGATCCACGAGTCGAACGGCATCATGCTGGCCACCGCGGTGCGGGCGGCCGGGGCGCGGGCCGAGCAGGTGCACTTCGTGCCCGACGACGTCGACCAGTTCCGGGCCGAGTTCGACGAGCTGGACGATTTCGACCTCGTCCTCACTTCCGGTGGCGTGAGCGCGGGCGCCTACGAGGTGGTCAAGGACGCGCTCACCGGCGAGGGCGTCAAGTTCGTCAAGGTGGCGATGCAGCCGGGCATGCCGCAGGGCGCCGGCCGGTTCCGGGGCACGCCGGTGGTCACGTTGCCCGGCAACCCGGTCAGCTCGCTGGTCTCGTTCGAGGTGTTCGTGCGCCCGGCCCTGCGCGCGGCGATGGGCTACGCCGACGTGCACCGCCCGATCGTCAGCGCGCAACTGGCCGAGGCGCTGGAGTCGCCGTCGGGGCGGCGGCAGTTCCGTCGCGGCCAGCTCGATCGCAGCACCGGCGAGGTCACCGTGGTCGGACCGCCCGGATCACACTTCCTGCGCTGGCTGGCCAGCGCCGACTGCCTGCTCGACGTGCCCGAGGACGTCACCCATGTCGACGCCGGCAAGGACGTCGACGTCTGGGTGCTCGACTAGTACCAGCCGGTCCAGGCCAGCTTCCAGGTGTTGGGCCCGAGCTGACCGTTGGGCGTGAGCTTGTTGGCCTTCTGCAGTCGCTCGACCATCCGCTGCGTGATCGGGCCGAAGCCGCCGGTGCCGACCGGGGCGAAGCCACGCGCGTGCATCTCGTTCTGGAAGCGCTTGATCGTCGAGTTGTTGTCGCCGATGTGATACCAGCGCGTGCCCGGGAAGGCCGGCGCGGTCTTGGCCGGCCCGGCCACCGGCACGGCCGTGTACGTCCCGGTCCAGGCCGCCTGCCAGGTGGTCGTGCCGATGGTGCCGTTGGCGACGAGGCCGTTGAGCTTCTGCAGGCGCTTGACCATGGCCTGGGTGATCGGGCCGAAGCCGCCGGTGCCGACCGGGGCGAAGCCGCGTGCGTTCATCTGGTTCTGGAAACGCTTGACCGTGGCGTTGTTGTCACCGAGGTGGTACGCCCGGGTGCCGGGGAAGGCCGGGGCCAAGGGCTTGGGCAGCTTGATGTCGCTGATCCGGCCCGACTTGGCGTCGCGGTCGTCGTGCAGGCCGACGATCTTGGCGCACTGCCATGGTTGCCAGCCGCGCTCGCGGTAGAGGATGAGCGCGCGGGCGTCCTGCTCGGCCGGCCGGGCCAGGTTCGGGTAGCCCACCGCGCCGGTGCCGCGCCAGGTGGCCAGGTCGAACTGGTAGGCCCCGAAATGCTTGTTGCCGGTGTCGGTCTGGTAGTTGTCGCTCGACTCGCACACCCGCAACTTCTTCCAGGCGGCCGCGGACGGGTCGGCCGACGCCGACGCGACGGGCAGCGCGACGCTGGCCGCGACACCGGCCACGACGAGGGCGAGCACCTGCGCGATTCGCAGCGGGCGGCGCGGGACGGAGTTGGCCGAGCCCGGCGAGACCGCGTGCCGGGGGGACTGACTGGAGCCCATCGATGCCTCTCGTTGCGCCGTACCCGCCGGGCATGACCGCCGGGATACGGTTGCGAGGCACGACTTGCTGCCGCCCCTATCCCGTTCAGCTTCACACAAATCTCACACAGGTGCAACCGGGGTCAACTGCCCCGGCGTTGCCGCCCGGCGCCGGCGGCTCGTAGGGTCGCGTGGTGAAACCGACTGATATCGCCCACCTCGCGACGCTCGGGGCGCCGACCCTGGCCCCGGACGGCCGCACGGCCGTCGTCGCCGCGACCCGGCCCCACCTGGACGAGAACGAGTACCGCGGCCAGCTCTGGAGCGTCCCGACCGATGGATCGGCCGCGCCGCGTCGGCTCACCCACGGCACCCACGACTCGGCCCCGCGCTTCTCGCCCGACGGGCAGTGGCTGGCCTTCCTGCGGGCCGAGGACGGCGGGAAGCCGCAACTGCACGTCCTGCCCGCCCACGGGGGCGAGGCCCGCCGGCTGACCGATCTGGCCGGCGGGGCCGGTGCCCCGGCCTGGTCGCCCGACTCGGGCGCGATCGCGTTCACCGCGCGGGTGCCCGAGCCCGGCCGGTACGGCCAGGACAAGGACGTCACCGCCGACAAGGAACCGCCCCGGCGCATCACCGGCCTGCAGTACCGCCTCGACAACATCGGCTTCGTCATCGACCGGCGCGAGCACGTGTTCGTCGTCGAGCTCGGCGGACTCGGCGAATTCGGCGACGAGGACGGCCAGCAGGGGCCGCGACAGGTGACCGACGGCGACTACGAGGACTCCGACGTGGCCTGGAGTCCCGACGGCACGTGGCTGGCGTTCACCTCGGCCCGGCACGAGCGCCGAGAGCACGACCGGCTGCACGACGTCTTCCTGATCCGCCCGGACGGCACCGAACTGCGGCGGCTCACCGACACGTCGTTGTGGCTGAGCGGGCCGGCCTTCACCGCCGACGGCGCGACCGTGCTGGCCGTCGGCCAGGACCCGGGTCCCGACCAGCCGCACTGGTTCGCCAAGAACACCGGCCTGTTCGCCGTCGACGTCGACGCCCCCGGTCGGCCGCGCCGGCTCACCGACGCCGAGGGCTACCACGTCGCGGCCGAGCGGGTGGTGCTCGCCGGCGATCGGGCCGTCGTCCCGGCCGAGAACCGCGGGGCCGTCGATCTGCTCGCCGTCCCGCTCGACGGGGCCGCGCCGGCCGTGCTCGCCGCCGGTCGCCGCCAGGTCACCGGCGTCGACGTCGCGGCCGGCACCACCGTCGTCACGTTCACCGACCCGGGCACGCCGGGCGAGCTGGCCGTCGTGGCCGACGGTGAACTGCGGGTGCTCACGGACTTCGCGGCCCGGCTGCGCGAGAACTCCCCGCCGCTGCCGATGGCCGAGCTCACCGCGACCGCGCCGGACGGGTACCCGGTGCACGGCTTCCTGGTCGTGCCCGACGGCGACGGCCCGCATCCGGTGCTGCTGATGATCCACGGCGGGCCCTTCACGCAATACGGCTGGACGCCGTTCGACGAGGCCCAGGTGTACGCCGGCGCGGGCTACGCCGTGGTCTACGGCAATCCCCGCGGCTCGTCCGGCTACGGCGAGGCCCACGGCGAGTACATCCGCGGCGACGTGGGGGAGCGTTCGGCTCCCGACCTGCTGGCCCTGCTCGACGCCGCCGTGGCCCGGCCCGATCTCGACGGCGAGCGGGTCGGCGTGCTCGGCGGTTCGCACGGCGGCTACATGACGAGCTGGCTGGTCGGGCACAGTGACCGGTTCCGGGCCGCGGTCAGCGAGCGGGCCGTGAACGCGATCGACAGCTTCGTCGGCGCCAGCGACATCGGCTGGGACTTCGCCAGCGACCTGTACGCCGCCGACGACCTGGCCGAGCAGCTGCGGCAGAGCCCGCTCACCTATGCCGATGCGATCAGCACGCCCCTGCTCATCATCCACTCGGAGCAGGACTGGCGCTGCCCGCTCGAACAGGCCCAGCGGCTCTACGTCGCCCTGCGCCACCGCGATGCCACCGTCGAGATGTTGCTGATGCCGGGCGAGGGCCACGAGATGTCGCGGTCGGGCCGCCCTGGTCACCGGGTGGCCCGCTTCGACGCCATCCTCGACTGGTTCGAACGCCACCTGCGCTGAGTCGGGCGGCGAGCTGGTCCGGCTCGTGGCCACCGGTGGAAATTTTGTAAAATCGAGGCTGCACCCGCCGTCGACGAGGGGATGCCGACGATGACCGAGCGCAAGCCGCCGACAGTCTCGTTCCCGAGCTGGATCGAGCACCAGATCCGCAGGGCCGAGCGGAACGGGGCCTTCGAGAACCTGCCCGGGGCGGGCAAGCCGATCCCCGACATCGACCGCCCGCAGGACGACCTGGACTGGGTGGCCAACTTCCTGCGCCGCGAGCAGGTCGACGTGACCAGTGTGCTGCCGCCGGCGCTCGCCCTGGCCAAGGAGGTCGAGGATCTGCCCGGGCGGCTGGCCAAGCGCCGCTCCGAAGCCGAGGTCCGCCGCGTCGTCGAGGATCTCAACGACCGGATCCGGCGCGCACACCGCGCGCCGCAGGTGGGTCCGCCGATCCGGGTCCGCCCGGTGAACGTCGACGCCGTCGTGCAGCAGTGGCAGGGCAACCGTGCCGCGCGAACCCCGCCATCGACGAGCCTGCAGGTGCCGCCACAACCCGCGCAGCGGCCGGCCCGGCGCTCGCTGCGGGCCCGGCTGACTCGCCGCCAGTGGCCCGCCGTCTGAGTTGGATCTTCCTGCGCAGGGGCGGTCACGCCGCACCTGACGTGCGGTACGCGGCGTTGTCCCCGCCGGCCCGGGACGGACCGTGGCGCCCGATCGTGCCCCGGGTGTCGGACCCAGGTTCACGGTGCCGTGCGGCCGCGGCGTGCATAGACTCCGGGCAAGGCTCGTACGTCGTGGCGCGCCGCCTCGGCGACGGAGGAGATGGCCATGACTCACGACCCCGACGAACACGCAGCGAGCATCGGCGACAGCGCGATGGACACCGGCAGTGATGCCGGCGCTCCGGGCGATCACCTGGCCGACCTGGCCCTGACCCCGGACGAGCTCGCCCTGCTCGCGCAACTCCAGGAGCCGGCCGCCGACGTGGTCGTCCCCGTGGAGGAGTCCGCAGCGGAGGAGACCGCGGCCGAGGACGACGCCCCGCTGCCGGTTCCGGGCGAGCCGGGCGAGCCGGTTGACGACCCGCTCGACGTGCATTTCACCAACCCGGCCGACCGCCGTGCACGCTGAGTGAGCATCGAATAATCCAACTTCGCCGTGCCATAACCCAGTTCGGGTAGGTAACCCCCGTGAACCTAACCTCTTCCGGCCGCGCCCCCACCTGGCCGGAGGTAACTCCTCGTCAGATCCACTGGCTACTGGCCGCCGCTGCCCTCGTGCTCGCCGCCGCCGCCATCGTCGGCGGCATCCTCAACCCGACGCCGTGGCGGTGGTCGCTGTTCTGCTGGGGCGTGGCCATCGGCGTGGTCGGCGTTGCCCATAACGAGTTCGTCACGCGGTCGGGCCGGCGTCTGTACGCCGTGCCGCGCGAGCCCCGGATCCACATCGCAGGTCGCCCGCTGAGCTACACCCTCATGTGGGTCGGCCTGGGCCCGCTGATCGGCGGTCTGGCGGCGGCGTGGAACGAGCCCTGGATCGACGTGGCCGTGGGCGCCTACGCGGCCGTGGTGTGGGTGCTGGCCGTGCTCGTGCTGTTCTTCGCCGACCGCCGGGCCAACAACTCCCCGTCCGACTAGCTGGTCACCGATCGGGGTGCAGCCACCAGGTGCTGCCTTCGCCGATCTGGACGAAGCCGCAGGTCTGGTACAGCTGCTTGCCCTCGGGGGTCGCGTTCAGCACGGCATGGGTAGCGCCAGACGCACGGGCGGCGGCACACACCGCCCGCAGCAGCCCGGTGCCCAGGCCGCGGCGCCGGAACGGCGGCCACACCTCCATGTCGAACACGCCGGCCGTATCGCCGTCCAGATGAGACCAGGCCCGGCCGGCGAAGCGGCGCTCCGGCGGCAGGTAGGCCGCGGCGTACCAGGACCGCTGCGGCTCGGTGCGGGTCAACGCGAATTCGCGCCGGTAGTCGGCGTACTCGCCCTGGTAGTCGATGCTGTCGCGTTGCAGTTCGACACGCTCGTCGTCAGCCGGCCCGACGGCGTCGATCGCGGTGGCCATCCACCACGGCGCCCAGCCGTGCTCGAACCCGGCCGCGGCCAACGGCGCGGGATCGACGTCGAGGCGCAGCCACACCCCGACGCTGATGCCGAGGCCGCGGGCCACGGCCACGCCATCGGCCAGGGCCGGCGCCGGCAGGTCGCGCGGGAACATCAGGCTGAGCACGCCCGGCCCGAGGATCCAGGTCAGCGGACCGTCCTGCCACCCCCGCCCGCCCAGCACGCGGGCCCGGGTGCGGTACCAGTCGGTCTGCACCCGCTCACAGTCGGCCACGGTCGGGAACGCGCGCACGACCAAGACTTACCGCACTGCGTCTCGGTCCGGCCAGGCACCACCGATTGTCGGTGCGGTTTGGCAGAGTGGGGGTGTGCAGCGTCCGGTGGTCCTCGCCGTGGACGGAAACTCCCTCGTCCACCGCAGCTTCCACGCCCAGGCCCAGTCCGGCCACCCGCTGTGGGCGGTGCGCGGGCTGCTCACCCAGCTCGTCGCCGCCGTCGACCGCATCCGGCCCACCGCCGTCGTCATCGGCTTCGACGATGCGCAGCACTCGCAGCGCCGCGAACGCTGGCCCAGCTACAAGGCCAACCGGGCCGAGAAGCTCGAGACCCTCGTCGAGCAGTTGGCCGGCGCGGTCGAGGTGATGCGCACGCTCGGCCTGGCCGTGGTCGTGCCGGCCGGGCTCGAGGCCGACGACGTGCTCTGCTCCGCGGCCGCGTTCGCCAAGAACGGCGACGCCACCACCGTCATCGTCACCTCCGACCGCGACGCGTTCGCGCTCATCGACGAGCACACCTCCGTGCTGCGCATCATCAACGGCGGTGTGGACGCGTCGCCGCTGATGAACGCCGAACGCCTGGTCACCCTGCTCGGCATCCGGCCGGCCCAGTACCGCGACCTGGCCGCGCTGCGGGGCGACCCGTCCGACAACCTGCCCGGCGTGCGTGGCATCGGCCCGCACCACGCCGCCCGGCTGCTGGCCGAGTTCGGCTGCGCGGCGGCCGCGTTCGACGACCTCGACGCGGTGCGCACCCGGCTGGGGGCCGGCGTGGCCACCCGCCTGGCCCACCCCGACGCCCGGGCGGCCTGGGAACTGAACTGCCAGGTGATGGCGATGCGCGACGACGTCCCGCTGGGCCTCGACCTCAGCGCCGGCGCCGGCGTGCTCCCGTTGCCGCCCGATGTGGTCGACGCGGTGTTCCGCGGGCAGAACCTGGTCTGGTCGGTCGCCCAGGCCGTGCGGGTGCTCTGCGATTGCGACGCCCCGGCCGAGGCCGCGCCGCCCCGGCCGGTCCTGCCGTCCTGGGTCGATGCCCGCCCGGCCGGCCCGGGTCCGGCTCGGCCGCCCAAGCTCGCCCCGCGTCGGCCGGTGGCCGATCAGCTCGCGCTGTTCTGAGCCGCGGTCACCTTGTTCGGCTCCGGATCGTCAAGGTGGTGACGGGCCCGGCGAAACGAGGTGACCATGGACGACCACGACTGGCTGGCTGAACAGTTCGAGGCCCACCGCACGCATCTGCGGGCGGTGGCCTACCGGATGCTCGGTTCGGTGAGCGACGCCGACGATGCCGTGCAGGAGTCCTGGCTGCGGCTGAGCCGCTCGGACACCAGCGCCGTGCAGAACCTCGGGGGCTGGCTGACCACCGTGGTCGCCCGGGTGTCGCTGGACATGCTGCGCTCGCGCACGGCCCGGCGTGAGGATCAGTTCGGGACGGACGGGCCCGAGCCGGCGCTGCGTTCGGTGGCCGGGGTCGATCCCGAGCACGAGGCGGTGCTGGCCGATTCCGTCGGCAGCGCGTTGCTGGTCGTGCTCGACACGCTCGCTCCGGCCGAGCGGCTGGCCTTCGTGCTGCACGACCTGTTCGCCGTGCCGTTCGACGAGATCGCCGCGATCCTGGGCCGCTCCCCGGACGCGGCCAAGCAACTGGCCAGCCGGGCCCGGCGCCGGGTGCAGGGCAGCGCGCCCGTCGACGCCGACCAGCAGCGCCAGCGCGCGGTCGTGCGCGCCTTTCTCGCCGCGTCGCGCAGTGGTGAGTTCGACGCGTTGCTCGCCCTGCTCGACCCCGACGCGGTGGTCCGGGCCGACCCGGCGGCGGTTGCGACCGGCGCGACACCGGAAGTGCGCGGTGCCGCGGCCGTGGCCGGGACGTTCTCGGGCCGGGCCAAGGGCGCCCGGGCCGCGCTCATCGACGGAGCGGCCGGGGCGGTGTGGTCGGTGGGCGGGCGGCCTCGGGTCGTGTTCGCGTTCACGATCACCGACGGCCGGATCGTCGAGATCGACCTGCTGGCCGATCCCGAGCGACTGGCCGGCTTCGACCTGGAGTTCCTCGACGGCTGAGCGGCAACCTAGCCGTTGGTGCCGACGACGACAGTCGTCTCGAACACGACCGAACTGGTCACCTCGGCAAGCAGTCCGCAGCGCGTGAACAGGTCGGCGGCCGACCGGGCCTGGCTCTCGCTTGTCTCGATCAGCAGCTGGCCGCCCGGAGCCAGCCAGTCCGCGGCTGCCGCGGCCACCCGGCGGTGCACGTCGAGCCCGTCGGCACCGCCGTCGAGCGCGGTGCGCGGCTCGTACAGGCGGGCCTCGGGCGGCATCAGCTCGATCGCGTCGCTCGGCACGTAGGGCGCGTTCACGACCAGGATGTCGACGGTGCCGCGCAGCCCTGCCGGCAGCGGCTCATACAGGTCACCTTCGTAGACGTGCCCGCTCGGGAGGTTGCGCCGGGCACACCGCACCGCGGCCGGGTCGATGTCAGCGGCGTGCACGTCGAGCCCGGGCACCGCCGCGGCGAGCGCCGCCACCACGGCGCCGCAGCCGCAGCACAGGTCGAGGACGACGGCCCCGGACCGGGTGCGGGCCGCGGCCTCGCGCACCAGGAACTCGGTGCGGTGCCGGGGCACGAACACGCCCGCAGCCACGGCCAGGCGCAGGCCGCAGAACTCAGCCCAGCCCAGCACGTGTTCCAGGGGCAGTCCGGCCACCCGGCGTTCGACCAGTGCGGCCAGCTCGTCGGCCGTGCCCGCCGCGGCGATGAGCAGTTCGGCTTCGTCCTCGGCGAAGACGCAACCGGCCGCCCGCAGCCGGGCGACGACGTCCGGCCGGGCCGAACTGGGATTGCCCACGGCCTCACCTTGACACATACCTATATCGGCATATGATCTGGGCATGGCTCGCGCGGCAACGACGACGGACGCGTTCAACGCAGTAGCCGAACCCCGGCGCCGGCAGATCCTCGATCTGCTCGCCGGCGGCGAACGCCCGGTGAACGACCTGGTCCGCCAGCTCGGGCTGGCCCAGCCGCTGGTGTCCAAACACCTGCGGGTGCTGCGCGAAGTGGGGTTGGTCGATGTGCGCGACGACGGGCGCCAGCGTGTGTACCGGCTCGACGGCCGGCCGCTCAAGGCCATCCACGACTGGGTGCGGAACTACGAACGGACCTGGACGGAACGTTTCGATCGGCTCGACGACGTGTTGGCCGAACTCATGCAGAAGGAGCAGGCAGATGACAGTGACGAGTAGCGGTCCGGCCGTGGTGACGCTTCCGGCCGACGCCCAGATCCTGATCACGCGGGAGTTCGCCGCGCCCAAGCGGCTGGTCTACCGGGCCTGGACCACGCCCGACCTGGTCAAGCGATGGTGGAGCGGCGACCGGGGCGAGGTCACCAGGGCCGAGATCGACCTGCGGGTGGGCGGCCGTTGGCGCTACGTGATGACGACGAACGGCGGCGTCGAGGTCGCGTTCCACGGGGAGTACCGCGAGATCGTCCCGGACCAGCGGCTCGTCTCGACCGAGGTGTTCGAGGGGATGCCCGACAACGAGGCCGTGAACACGCTGACCCTCACCGAGCAGGCCGGCCGGACCACGCTGACGATGCTGGCCGAGTACGACAGCAGGCAGACCCGCGACCTGGTCATCGAGTCCGGCATGGAGGGCGGCCTGCAGGAGGCGCTGACGCACCTGGAGCAGGTCGCCCGCTCGCTGGCCTGAGCTACGCCGCTAGTCGTTGCGAGCGGTCTCCGGGCCGGTGATGCGCTCGAGCAGCGGCAGCGTGGAGGCGATGACGGCGAGCGACGCGAGCAGGCCGGCGACAACGAGCAGGTAGTACGCCAGGCTCGGGGGTTGCATCGTCTCGTGCAGTTGGGCCCGCAGGAACAGATGGGCGCTGAGCAGCCCGGCTCCGGCGGAGGCGATCGACGAGATGAGCAGCGGGCCGGCCGCCTCCAGCGTCACGACTCGGCGCAGCATGCCCAACGGCGAACCGGCCAGCCGCAACAGGCTGAACGGACGTTTGCGTTCGGCCAGTCCGCCCGCGACGCTGACGGCCAGACTGCAGCCGGCGATGGGCAGGCTGGCCAGGATGACGACGTTGGCCAGTTGCCGGTAGCTGTTCAGCTGCCTGGAGTTGGTGGACTGGTACTCGGCCAGGGTCTGCGGCGGAAACGTCTGGCCGTAACTGAGGTCCAGTAGCGTCCGGACCCGTTCGACGGCGACTGCCGAGCCGTCGGTGCCGACGACGACGGTGTCGATCGGCAGCCGCTGCACCTGCGCGACGGACAGCTGCGCCGCCGGCCACGCGGTGTCGTGCATCGGCTTGGTCGAGCTCGCGACGATCGCGCCGCCGTACTCGGGGAAGATCACCGCCGTCTGGGCTCCGGGCCGGCAGTGGCCCAACGCGGGTACGCCCGCGAGTTGCGCGCACGAGACGAAGTCCGTGGTCGGGACGAAGGTCGATCCCGGAGGCCGGGGGGCGTTGAGATCGGGCCGGGCATGGATCGTCACCACCCCGGTGACTCCGGGCAATGCGGCGACCTGGCCGGCGACGGCGACATCACGTGCCGTGGGCAGCGGTCCTGGTGGCGGATCCGGCCGGAATTCGTCGATGACGGTGCCCTTGCTGTCGACCGTGTTGCCGGCGCCGCCGTGGTTGTAAGCGACGATGGTGGCGATGATCGCGAGCGCGCAGGTGCCGACGAACACCGCGATCACCAGGCCGCTGATGGCGCGGAACCCGGCCTTCGGGTTGTCGGCCAGTCGGCGTCCGGCGATGAGCGTGGCCGGGCGGGTGGCCCGCCGGGCCATCAGCCGGGAGCCGATCATCGTCAACCACGGGCCGGCGATGACGAGTCCGGACATGACCAGCAGGATCCCGGACAGGAAGGCCCAGACCTCCGAGTTCGTCCCGGCCCGGCTGTGTGCGCCGATGTCGTGGAAGTAGGCGAAGTAGCCGAGTTCGACGATGCCGGCCAGCAGCGGGAACACGCGCCAGGCGCGGGGCGGCCGGGGCGTGACTCGCCGACTCACGCCGAGCGGGGAGATGCTCACTCGGCGCAGCGCGAACCGGGCCTCGAGCGCGGCCGCGAGCGGAATGCCGAGCGCGATCAGCAGCACGTCGCGCAGGGTCAGCGACAGGTCGCTGGTGAAGAACGGGTCGCCGGTGAACGGGATGCTGGCCAGCGGCGCGCGGAGGGCGAAGAACAGCGCGAAGCCGACGCCCACGCCGATCGCCGTGGCGACGGTGGACTCCACGGTGGCAATCACCGCGATCTGCCGCGGCGTGGCCCCGACCAGTCGCATTGCCGCGAAGCGTTGTTCCCGGCGGGCGGCCGACAGCCGGGTGGCCCCGCCGATGAAGATCAGGACCGGGAACAGCAGCGCCGCGATCACCACCGACAGGATGAGCGTGATCCCGTTGCCGTCGATGCCGATCCCGACCACGCAGTCGCCGGCGCAGTTGCTCGGTGTGACGGTGCTGATGCGGGCCACGGGATGAGCGTCGTGCTGGTGCGAGAGATCGGCGACGCTTCGTCCGATGACGACGATCAGCGAGTTGGGCGCCGGCAGCGCGGCAGCGCCGATCGTGCCGACCAGCCGGCCCGGGTAGCGGTCAGCGAGTTCGGCCGCCGGATGGTCCCGCAGCAGTTTCGCCAGCGCCGGGGAGGCGTAGTACTGGCCCGGTGCGGGCAGTGTGGAGATTCCGGGCGGCACGGGCGCGGCCGGCCCGGTGGCGGCCAGGTCGATCCGCCCGATCTGCCTGCCCTGGTAGTAGTCGGCGTGCAGGTTCCACCACAGCAGGTCGGTGCGGTTGTCGATCCCGCTGGTGACCGCCGGGGCGTTGGACCCGGTGTAGCCGGTCTCCAGCCAGGCGTAGCGGGCGTTCTGGGCGTGGACGGCGTTGAGGCTGCCGAGGGTCGTCAGCAGCAGGCCCACCCCGACGGCCACCGCGACGGCGATCAGGACCAGCCGGACCGCCGCTTCCCGGCCGCCGTTGAGGGTCAGCCGCAGCCCGAGGCGGATCATGAGCCCACGCGCGCGGCGGAGAACGAGGTGACCTTGCCGTCGCGCACGATAACTTCCCGGTCGGCGTAGGCGGCCACTCGCGCCTCATGCGTGACCAGCACGACGGTGGTGCCCTGATCCCGCGCGGCCGAGGTCAGCAGTTCCATCACGTGCTCCCCCGTGAGCGAGTCGAGCGCGCCGGTGGGCTCGTCCGCGAACAGGATCTCCGGATGCGCGACCAGGCCGCGGGCCAGGGCCACGCGCTGGGCCTCACCGCCGGACAGCTCGCCCGAGCGGCGCTGCTCCAGCCCGTCGAGCTCCAGCCGCGGGAACCAGGACTGCGCGTCGGCCACGGCCGCCGCCCGCCGCGTGCCGCTGAGCAGCAGGGGCAACGCAACGTTCTCCAGCGCGGTCAGTTCGGGCACGAGCTGGCCGAACTGGAACACGAACCCGAACCGGTCACGGCGCAGGGCGCTGCGCTCGGCCTCGCCCAGCGTGTCGATGCGGCGGCCGTCGAAATAGATCTCGCCGGCGTCGGGCGTGAGGATCCCGGCCAGGCAGTGCAGCAGGGTCGACTTGCCCGAGCCGCTCGGGCCCATCACGGCCAGGATCTCGCCGGCGTCGACGGCCAGGTCGGCCCCGCGCAGGGCCGGCGTCTGGCCGAACGAGAGGTGCACACCGCGGGCCTCGATGAGACTACTGGGATTCATGAGCGCACCTGCTTGGCCAGTACGTCGAGCCGGGCCGCGGTCAGGTCGATCCAGCGCAGGTCGGCTTCGAGATGGAACAGCCCGTGGTCGGCCAGCAGCGCGTCGACGAGGTCGTCCGAGCGCTTGACCTCGGTCAGTTCGCGCATGCGCTGCAGGTGGGCGGCTCGCTGGCGGTCGAGGTAGTCCACGGCGTCGCGGCCGAGCATCAGCGCCAGCACGACCTTGGCGAACAGCACCGTCTGCAGGTGCGGTTCGGCCGCGACCGGCTCGCGCAGCCAGTCCTCGACCTCGGTCGCGCCCTGTTCGGTGATCACATACCGCTTGCGGTCGGGGCCGGCGCCCGGTTCGGCGTCGCCGACCACGACCTTGCCGTCGCGGGCCAGCCGGCCGAGGGTCGCGTACACCTGCCCGAACGGCAGCGGCTTGCCCCGGCCGAAGTAGGTGTCGTAGTCACGCTTGAGGTCATAACCATGGCTGGGCTCGCGTTCGAGCAGGCCGAGGAGGGTGAGGGGAACGCTCATACTTCGAGAGAATACACTGAGCGTATACCTCGCGGTAGTACGTCTGCTCAGCGTCATGCCAGGAGCGTCCTACGCGGCGGATACCCTGACCGACGTGAGCGGCCTGGCCCGGATCCGTCGAGAGATCATCGACGATCCGGCCAACGCGCCGGCCACCGAGGCCGGCCACCTGCCCCTGTACGCGGCGGCGCCCGAAGCCCGGGTCGCGATCATCGGCCAGGCGCCCGGGCGAGCGGCTCAGGAGCGGGGCACGGTCTGGGACGACCCCAGCGGCGTGACCCTGCGGACCTGGCTCGGCGTCACCGACGAGCAGTTCTACGACCCGGGCACATTCGCGCTGCTGCCGATGGACTTCTACTACCCCGGCCCGGGCCCGAGCGGCGACCGGCCGCCGCGCAAGGACTTCGCCCCGCGCTGGCATCCCCGGATCCTGGCCGAGCTGACCGAGCTGCGGCTGACGATTCTGATCGGCGGCTACGCCCAGAAGTACTACCTGCGCGGCCGGGCCAAGCCGAACCTGACCCAGACCGTGCAGGCCTTCCGCGAATACCTGCCGGCGATACTGCCGCTCGTGCACCCGTCCCCGCTGAACTTCCGCTGGCAGGCCAAGAACCCCTGGTTCGCGCAGGACGTGCTGCCCGTCCTCAAGACCCAGGTCCGGACCGCGCTTGCCTGAACCTGGTTCAATCGCAGGCGGGCCGAACAGCGAGGAGTCACCGTGACCGACAGTTACCGCGCGCGGGTCGCCGAGATCCACGACCAGGGCATCCTGCTGCAACCGGACGCGGGCACGACCGTCCCCGACGACCCGTCCCAGGTCAACCTGCTCGTGCTGGCCATCGCCGCCGCCCTGGGCACGGCCGGCTACGAGCACCATCCCGAGGTCCGCTCGTCCGAGCTGCAGTCGCTGGACGCGCTCGTGGCCGGCGAGATCGCGATTCCCTGGCGGCCGGGCGCGTCCCGCGCGGACGGCGCCGAGGAGCCGGAGCTGGTCTGCGAACGGCAGCCCTCATCAGCCTGGAAATGTCGTGTCGAGACCTGAGTCGTAGCGGACGAGCCGGGCCTGCAGGTCGGCGTATGGCGTGGCCTCGGGGACGGCCCGGCCGTCGCGCACGGCAATGGCGGACTGGGCCGCGGCGTGGATCGCGGCCCGGTAGGGCAGTGACCCGGTGCTGACCCGGCGCACCCCCAGCTCGCCCAGTTCGGCCAGCGTGCGGCCGGGGATGGCGAGCACGTTGACCGGAACCGGGATCGCCTCGGTGAGCGCGCGCAGCACGTCCGGATCATTCGCGCCCGGTACGAACACGCCGTCGGCGCCGGCGGCCACGTACCGCGCGGCCCGGTCGAGGGTGGCCGCGACGGTGGCGTCCTGGCCGAGCCAGTAGGTGTCGACCCGGGCGTTCACGAACAGGTCGGGGCACCGGCGCTTGATCGCGGCCACCTTGGCCGCGTGGGCCTCGGCCGGGATGAGCTTCTCGGCGGAGCTGTCCTCGATGTTGATCCCGGCCGCGTCGAGCTGAGCCACGTAGTCGGCGATCTCGGCCGGGTCGTCGGCGTAGCCGTCCTCGATGTCCAGGCTGAGGTAGCCGCCCAGGCCGGCCAGCGACCGGGCCAGGGCCAGGTTCGCGTCCCTGGTCGCCCGGCCGCCGTCGGCCCGGCCGATGCTGGCCGCGACGCCGAAGCTGGTCGTCCCGATCGCCTCGAAGCCGGCGGCCCGGAAGGCCAGGGCGGAGGGCACGTCCCAGGCATTGGGCAGCAGGAGCGGCAGGTCGCGGCGGTGCAGGGCGGCGAATGTCATCAGGTCCCTCGGTCGGCCGGTGGTGGGCGGCATTTGCGACGTTAGCGAGGGAACACTTCGACGGCGGCCGAACCGAACGACGGATCCGGCCCGATCGGGCGCCTACCATCACGGTGCGCAGTGGGTCACTGCGGCCGGACGGCGACAACGGAGGCGACCATGGGCGTCGGGCACTGGCTGCTCAACTTCTTCGGGATCAACAACCTGGCCGGGTACGGCTACGGGTTCTTCTCGGGGATCGGCTCCGACCTCGGCGAGGTCGCCATCATCGGCGCGATCATCGCCGTTTACCGCAAGCACAACTGCCACGTCCAGGGCTGCTGGCGGATCAGTCGGCACGCGGTCAAGGGCACGCCGTGGGTGGTCTGCCGCAAGCACCACCCGGAGATCGACCGGGCGCCGACGGCCGCGGAGGTGCGCGAGGACCACCACCAGGCTCAGTTGCAAGCCCAGTCCGACTCCGCCCGGACCTCGAGTCCTTGATGGAGCGCAGCGATGAGCAGCAGGTCACCGACGCCGCGCTGGCCAGCTTCGCCGGCGCCGGCAGCGAACGGTTCGCCGAGGTGCTCGGCAGCCTGACCAGCCATCTGCACGCCTTCGCCCGTGAGGTCCGGCTGACGCAGGACGAATGGCGGGTCGCGATCGACTTCCTCACCCGCACCGGCCACATCACCGACGAGCGGCGCCAGGAGTTCATCCTGCTGTCCGACGTCCTCGGCCTGTCGATGCTCACCGTCGGCATCAACGCACCGGCGACCGCGGGCGCCACCGAATCGACCGTGTTCGGGCCGTTCTTCCTGGCCGACGCCCCCGAGGTTCCGCTGGGCGGCGACATCGCCAACGGCGCCAAGGGCGTGCCCTGCTACGTCGCGGGCACGGTGCGCGACCCGGCCGGTCGGCCGGTTGCGGGCGCACGCGTCGACGTCTGGGAAGCCGACGAGGACGGGATGTACGACGTGCAGTACGGCGACCGCGCGGCCGCACGAGGCTGGCTGCGGACCGACTCGGATGGCGGGTATCGCTTCTGGTCGGTGCGCCCGGCCGCCTATGCCATCCCCTCCGACGGCCCGGTCGGTGAGCTGCTGGCCGCGGCCGGGCGCAGCCCGTGGCGACCGGCGCACATCCACTTCATGGTCGTGGCCGACGGCTATCGCCCGTTGATCACGCACGCCTTCGCCGCCGGCGACGAGCACCTCGGCGACGACGCGGTGTTCGGGGTCAAGCCCAGCCTCGTCACCGACTTCGTGGACCATCCGCCCGGCCTGGCCTTCGACGGCCGGCAGCTCGACCGGCCGTGGACGAGTGTCGCCTTCGATCTGGTCGTCGCCCCGGCCTGACCGCGCAGCTCGCGACTATCCGGGACGCTCTTGACAACTCCGCCAAATAGGCACAAACTTCTCGCACAATTCGTCTAGACCAATTCGGGGGAACGGTCAACGAACCAACCTTCGGAGGGCGTCATGCGTGCCAGAATTGCTGCTGTCGCAGTCGCGATCACCGCGGCCGCAATCGGACCACTGAGCATCGGATCAGCGTCGGCGACGCCGTCGGGCGCCGCGGTCGCTGCCGCCGCGTGGCCCGCCCATTACTCGGCGCCCTACGTCGACATCAGCCTCTATCCCACGTTCAACCTGTCGCAGTCGGCCCAGGCCGCCGGCTCGCGCTACTACACCCTCGCGTTCGTGCTCAACGTCGGCGGCGACTGCACCGCGGGTTGGAGCAACTACACCTCGCTCGACGCCGGGTTCATGCAGGACGACATCGCCAGCCTGCGGGCGATGGGTGGTGACGTGGCCATCTCCGTCGGCGGCGCCAACGGCACCGAACCGGCGGCGTCGTGCAGTTCGCCCGGCGCGCTGCAGGCCCAGTACCAGCGCATCGTCAGCACGTACCAGCTCACCCATCTCGACTTCGACGTCGAGGGGGGCGCGCTGGCCGACACGGCCACGATCGACCGCCGCAACAAGGCCATCGCCGGGCTCGAGTCGGCCAACCCGAATCTCAAGGTCTCGTACACGCTGCCGGTGCTGCCCAGCGCGCTGACCCAGGACGGCATCAACCTGCTGCACAACGCGGTGGCCAACGGCGTGCGCGTCGACGTCGTGAACATGATGACGATGGACTACGGCAGCCCGAACTCCGACATGGGCGGCGCGGCGACGTCGGCGGCCTCAGCCCTGGTCGGCCAGCTCGGTGGCATCTTCACCGGCAAGAGCACCAGCCAGCTGTGGGCGATGGTCGGCATCACGCCGATGATCGGCCAGAACGACAGCCAGGGCGAGATCTTCAACGCCGGCGACGCGCAGAACGTCATCTCCTTCGCCAAGTCCCACGGCGTCACCGAGCTGTCGTTCTGGTCGGCCGGTCGCGACAACGGCGGCTGCCCGGGCCAGACGTACGCCTCGCCCTCGTGCAGTGGACTGGCCCAGAACGCGTGGGCGTTCTCGTCGGCGTTCGCGTCGTTCACCGACGGTGGCGGGGCCCCGACCGGCCCGCCGCCACCCCCGCCGACCTGCGGCAGCCCGTGGAGCTCGGCCACCGCGTACAACGGCGGGGCCGTGGTCAGCTACGGCGGGCACAAGTGGACGGCCAAGTGGTGGACCCAGGGCGACATCCCCGGCAACAACAGCCAGGACGTCTGGGTCGACGGCGGTCCGTGCTGAAACTCGGTTGCCGAGCCGCGGCCCGGTGGGGTTGGTTGTCGGGATGAACTTCTTCCTGATGACCCGCCGCCACCGTGGCCGCGGTACCGCGGCGGTGGGGCTGGCACCAGCTCGATCCGCGCTGGGCCCGGCGGCTCGTCGCTGACGCCGGCATCCGGCCCGGCGACTGCGTCGTCGACGTCGGTGCCGGGCTGGGCGCGCTGACCGTTCCGCTGCTCGCCGCCGGCGCCCGCGTCATCGCGGTCGAGGCCCACCCGGACCGCGCCCGGTGCCTGCGGGAGCGTTTCGGCCGCGCGATCGTGGTCGTCGCGGCCGATGCCGAGGACCTCCGCCTGCCGCACCGGCCCTTTCACGTCGTGGCCAACCCACCGTTCGGCGTGACCACGGCCCTGGTCCGGCGGCTGCTGGGCCCGGGCAGCCGCCTGATCTCCGCGCGCCTGATCGTGCCCAGACACGTGGCCCGGCGCTGGGCCGCTCCGACCGCACCCGGCGTCCAGCGCTGGGGACGCACGTTCACCGCCGCGGCCGGCCCGCGGGTGCCGCGCTCGGCCTTCCGGCCCGCGCCGCCCGTGGCTGCCCAGGTGCTCGTCATCCGCCGTCACGCTGGGTCGGCGTGCACCAGGGGCAACCCGAACGCGGCGAAGAGGTCGACGTCCAGGAACGCGTAGATGTGTGCGATCGCGCCGTCGTGGGTTTCGAGTACCTGAATGCTGTGGGCGTGGAACCGGCCGTCCGTCTCGCGGAAGTACGACCCGACGGCCGGGCAGCCGTTGGCCGACGTCACGGACATCCGGACCCGCCCGCGGGCCAGCACCCTGTTCGTGAAGAACCCGATCACGGCGTCGCGCCCGGCGAACCAGGTCGGGATCGGCGGCATCTCCAGTTCGACGTCGCGCCGCAGCAGTTCCGACAACGTGCGCAGGTCGGCGGTCTCGAACGCGACGACGAACCGGTCCAGCAGTTGCGCGTCGATGTCCGACGTCATCGTGACCACCTCCTGGGACGGTTGCGAGCGGGACAGCTGGGCCCGGGCCCGCTGTAGTGCGCTGTTGACGGCGGCGACGGACAGGTCGAGCAGATCCGCGGCGTCCACAGCCGGCCAGGCCAGGACGTCGCACAACACCAACGCGGCGCGTTGCCGGGGCGGCAGTTGCTGGAGCGCGGCGACGAAGGCCAGCCGGGTGCCCTCGCGCCGGGCCGCGATCGTGGCCGGGTCGTCGGCGTCGCTGCGCACGGCGGCGTCCGGCAGCGGCTGCAGCCACGGGACGTCACTGCGCCGCTCGGCCAGCGGCACCGTGGGATCGTCGCTCGGGCCGCCGAGGCCCGACGGCAGCACCCGGCGGCTCGCGCTGTCCAGCGCCGTAAGGCAGGCGCGCGTGGCGATGCGGTACAGCCAGGTACGCACCGAGGCCCGCCCCTCGAATTGCGCGAAGCCCCGCCAGGCCCGCAGGTAGGTCTCCTGGACCACATCCTCGGCGTCGTGGAACGAGCCGAGCATGCGGTAACAGTGCACCAGCAACTCCCGCCGGTACGGGTCGGTGAGCCGGGCGAACTCCGACTCAGCCGGCACGGGATCCCACCGGGACGAGCTCTGCGGACGTCGGCGTCGTAGCAGGCGCGGGGGCTGAGACGAACGCGCCGGCCAGCGCTCCGAGCAGGGCGAGCCCGGCCGCCACCGCCAGGGCCGGAGCGACGCCGTCGGCGAAGGCCTGTGGCCCGGCGTAGCTGCCGGTGGCGGCGAAGACCGCGGACAGCACCGCGATGCCGAACACGCCGCCGAGCTGGCGCATCGTGCCGAACGTCCCCGACGCCTGACCCAACGCGGACGGTGCCACCGAGTTCATGACCGCATTCTGCCCGGACGGCAGGGCCATCGAGGTGCCACACCCGGCGATGACCAGCGCGCCGACCGACGCCAGGTAGGAACGGTCGTGGGCGACGTTCAGGGCCACCCAGCCGATGCCGACGCCCTGGAGGGTCAGCCCGGCGACGAGCAGCGGCCGGGCGCCGACCCGGTCGGCCAACGCGCCCGCGAGCGGCGCGACGAGGAACAGCGTCGTCGTCCAGGGCAGGAAGCGCAGGCCGGCGTCGAGCGGGCCGTAGCCCAGCGAGATCTGCAGGTACTGGGCCACGAAGTAGACCGTGCTGAACAGCGACGCCGTGAGCAGGAAGCTGGCGGCATTGCCGGCCGCGAACGCGGGCACCCGGAACAGCCGCATCGGCAGCATCGGCTGCGCCGTGCGCAGTTCCCAGCGCACGAAGGCGAGCGTGACCAGCCCTCCGCCGACGAGCGTCGCGATCGTTTCGGCGCTGCCCCAGCCGATGGTGGCGGCCCGGACCAGGCCCCACACCACACCCAGCAGCCCGAGGGACGCGCTGGCGACGCCGACCAGGTCGAGCCGGGCCCGGTCGCCGAAGCTCTCGCCGATCCGGGTCGCGACGAGCGGGATGAGGACCAGCCCGAGCGGGACGTTGATCCAGAAGATCCACTGCCACGCGATGCCCTGGGTCACCGCGCCGCCGACGACGGGTCCGCCGACGACGGCCAGGCCGGTGAGCGCGGTGAAGATGCCGACGGCCGCGCCACGCCGTTCGACCGGGTAGGCCGCGGTGAGCAGGGCCAGGGCCAGCGGCAGGACGAGGGCCGAGCCGGCGCCCTGCACCGTGCGGGCCGCGATCAGCAGGCCGGTGTTCGGGGCCAGGGCGCAGGCGGCCGAGGCCGCGGTGAACAGGGCCAGGCCGACGTTGAACATGCGCCGCCGGCCGAACCGGTCGCCGAGGGCGGCGCCGGTGACGAGCAGGACCGCGAAGCTGAGACTGTAGGCGTTGACGGTCCATTCGAGCGTGGCCATCGAGGCGTGCAGGTCGTCGCGCAGGCGGTTGAGCGCCGTGGCGACCACGAGCTGGTCGAGCGCCACCATCAACGACGCGGCCGAGGTCAGGATGAGGACCCAGCGCTGCGCTGTCGTTGTGGACGATGTCATGGGCGCGGTCATGGTCATGGTCATGCGGTGCCTCCGGTCAGGATGTGTGCACAGGTACTGACCGGTCGCAGGAGCCAGAATCATCGGTGAATTGGGATCAGTCCACGATGACCTGGAAATTCACCGGGCGCGTGCCGGGGAAGGCGATCCGCCCGTCGGCGTCGACCATCTTGAAGCGCGCGAAGCAGAAGCCCGGCCGCTTGGGGGCCGTGATCTCGGTCCGGATGTCGACCACATGACCCGGCGGGGTGTCGTCGACAGGCACATCGGGGATGGTCTGGCACTCGTCGCGTTGCTGCGGGGAGTCGAGGCGACGCAGCGAGTATCCCGTCCACCGCACCTTCCCGACGTTCTTGAGCCGCCACACCTTGACGGCCGTCTGGCCACGGCGGATGTGACTGCAGTCGGGCAAGGTCAGGTCGGCGACGAACGCACTGGCATCACCGGGGTGGGTCGCGGGCACGAACGGCGGGTTGGGCTGGTGCACGGGGCAGTCCGCCGGCGACAGCATCCGCGACGGTGGGCGGATCGGGGGCCGCGGGCCCGAGGGCGAGTCGTGGCCCGACCCCACCGTGAGCACGGCCACGAGCGTGGCGACCGCGAGCACGCCGACGACGGCGGCCCCGGCAAGCACGGACCGCAGCCGGCGCCGCCCACCCGTTCGACCCAACCACTCCCCCGTCGTCCACATCGACGACCGGTACCGGCGGTGCGGCCGGCTCACGACCGATGGCGACCTGGATGGCCCGGCGAACCGTCCCGCCGGCGGCCGGAATGGCGATGCCGGCGGTCGGGCCGAGCTGCGCGTCGCTCGTCGGTGCCGGCAGCCGGGGCGAGGACGCCGACCGGATCAGCCGGTCGGCCTGCTCCCAGCGTTCGCGGTAGTCGGCCGGGTCGCCGCCGCAGGCCTTGACGAACTCGGCCGTGGTGGCCCAGCTCGGCAGCCGATAGCCCTGGGCGGCCTCGTGCAAGGTGGTGTGCGAGATGGCCCGCGACCGCCCGGACATCTCCCGGAACGAGGGGTTGGTGCAGCCCCCTGGATCCGGGGGTTAGTGGCTGTTGTCAGCCTGTGTCCGCACACCGTTTCTGACACCGCGGGCGCTTCACGATCGTGATAGGCCAGGCGCGCCGTGACGAGCGTGGCCTATCAAGGTCAGTCGGCGCGGATGCGGGTCGGGCGGAAGGTGATGACGGCCCGTTCTTCCTGGGCCTGCTCGGCCATCGACTCCAGGCTCTGCCCGTACGTCCCGACGAGCTTGGCCATGAAGGTGCGCTCGGCATCGTCGTCGGCAATCTCGACCGTGGCCCGGACCTCGAGGGTGTGGAACGGGTTGCTCGGGGAGAGGGAGAAGATGGTTGCCGTCGGCCGCGCCAGCATGTTCTGGTACTTCTTCCGATTCTTCGACAGCGACGTGCGCAGCAGGCCGTCGTCGTCCAGCATCATCCAGACCGCCGTCGTCTGAATGCTGCCGTCGTCGTTGAGGGTCGACAGCGCGACGGTGGCCGCCGTGACGAGGTCGTGGTGGCTGGCGGGCACGGAGTCGGAGCTCATACAGCTATCCTGCCGGGCACCCTCACGGGACGGATACCCGGCATCTGAGGTTCGGCGCCCGGCTGATCCGGCGGTCAAGCGTTACCAGGGGCGAGCGCGACAATTCGGCGAGGGCGACATAGCTCGCGTCATAGCTGGACAGGTTCGTGCGCAGCTCCCACACCCTGGAGCCGAGCAGCTCATATGGCCACTGCTCGATCGATAGTTCGAGCAGGTCGGCGTGGGCCTGCGCGGCTTGGTCGGCGCCGACGAGACCGGCCAGTTCGTGTCGCCGGATGATGTTGCTGGCCTCGAACATGAGCAGGCTCGGGGCGAGCAAACTCGTGCCGGACAGCGTGGCGGCCGCCCATTGCCCGTCCGAACCTGAGTCGAGCAGCAGGGCAACGATGGCCGAGGCGTCGCAGACCGCGGTGCTGCTCAACGCCGCTCGGCGTCTCGCGCGGCGAGAATGGCGTCCGAGCCGACTCGCGACCCGGTCGCAGCAACGCGGTCGCGTGCTCGCGCGATGACGTCCTCGACGGGCGGGCGGGCAGCACTGTCCACGAACATCCCACGCAGGTACTCCTGCAGCGACTTGCCGGCCCGCGCAGCCCGACTCGCGAGCTCGTCGCGTACGTCATCCGGAACGTCGCGCACCGTGATCACTACACTCATGCAGTCATATTAGCTGCAATGCAGCTGAACTGCAGCTAGGGCGGACGCACCATGATTGACGGCATGCGACCCTTCCATTTCCTGGCCGATATCCACGAGATCGTCGACGGCCCCGAGCTGGCCGCGCGGGCCCGGCGGGCCGAGCAGTCGGGTTACCACGCCGTCGTGATCCCCGACCACCTGCTCGGGCAGCTCTCGCCGGTGGTGGCCCTGGCGACGGCGGCGGCAGCGACGTCCACACTGCGCCTGTCGGCGTTCGTGCTGAACAACGACCTGCGCCACCCGGCCGTGCTGGCCCAGGATCTGGCCAGCATCGACGTGCTGTCCGGCGGCCGGCTGGACATCGCGATCGGGGCGGGCTGGAACAAGCCTGAGTACGACGCGATCGGCCTGACGTTCGACCCGACGCCGGTGCGGCAGGGCCGGCTGGCCGAGTCGATCACCGTGCTCAAGGGTCTGTTCTCGGGCTCGCCGTTCAGTTTCGCCGGCCAGCACTACACGATCACCGACTACGCCGCCGAGCCGATTGCGGTGCAGCGCCCGCACCCGCCGTTCTTCATCGGCGGCGGTGGCCGGCGCACGCTGCGCCTGGCCGGCCGCGAGGCGGACATCGTCGGGCTGGCCCCGCGCATCCTGCCCGGCGGCACCGTCGACGCCGCGTCGCTGACCCTGGCCGCCACCCGGGAGAAGATCGAGTGGGTGCGCGCGGCCGCCGGCGACCGGTTCGAGTCGCTGGAGTTCAACGTCTATCCCTCGACGTGGCCGGTGACCGTCACCGACGACCTGCGGGGCGAGGCCCGGCGGGTGATCGACAGCCTGCGCTCGCGGACGGGGATCGAGCTGACCGAGGACGAGGTGATCGACTCGCCGCACCTGTTCATCGGCTCGATCGACCGGCTGGTGGAGAAGTTCCTGCAGCTGCGAGAGGAACTCGGCGTCTCGTCCGTCCTGCTCGGCGACGTTGACGAGTTGACGCCGGTGCTGGAGCGCCTGGCCGGGACCTGAGCTAGCTCACGGCGGCCGCGTCGGCGCGCGCTCGCAGCCGTTCGAGCGCCTCGGCGCTGGCCGTGCCGGGCTCGGCCCGGTAGACGACGAGCTCCTGACCGGGCGACGAGCGCACGTCGAAGGCCTGCACGCGCAGGGTCATCATGCCGACATCGGGATGACAGAACGTCTTCTCGGTCAACCGCCGACCGCGGGCCAGCCGGTCGTTCCAGATCTCGCGGAAGTCGGCACTGCCGTGGAGCAGGCTGGCCAGCACCTCGCGCAGGCGGGCGTCGTCCGGCTCGGCCCCGCTCAGCAGCCGGAAGCCGGCGGCGGTGTACTCGGCCACGTCGCGCCAGTCGGCGTAGAACTGCCGGGCGGCCGGATCCAGGAAGATCGACTCGAGCAGGTTGCGGGAGTAGGCGAACCCCCCGAACAGGGCGTGGCCGAGTTGGTTCGTGGCCAGCACGTCGAAGGCCCGGCCGAGGCAGATGGCCGGTTGATCGGGCCAGGCCTGCATGAGCGCCAGCAGGTCCGGGTCGACGTGCTCGTCGGTCGGGTCCACTCGTTGCGGGGCCAGCCCGGCCAGCCGGTAGAGGTGACTGCGGGCGTGGTCGTCCAGCTTGAGCGCCCGGCTGATGGCGTCGGCCACCTGCGGCGAGGGCGAGGTCTCGCGGCCCTGCTCGAGACGCATGTAGTAGTCGACGCTGACGTCGGACAGCAGCGCGACCTCCTCGCGCCGTAGCCCGGGCACCCGGCGCCGCGTGCCGCTCGGGAGGTTGACGTCGTCCGGCCCGATTCGCTGCCGATTCGAGCGCAGGAACTCGCCGAGCTCGGACGCCATCAGCCCATAGTGGCACGGGCTCAGGGTGGGTGTGGCGCACCCAGGTGCACTGCGGCGTTCCGCCCACCGGGCCGCCGCGGACACACTCGAGGCATGGAAAACACCGATGCACATGAGCCGACGGGGACCCTGGTCGTCATCGGCGCCGGCCCGGGTGTCGGCCTGGCTGTGGCCCGGCGCTTCGCCCGAGAGGGGTACCGAATCGGGCTGATCGCCCGCGATCCGGCCAAGCTCGCCAGCCTCGCCGCCCAGGTCGGTGACGGCGTCGTCGTCGCCACCGAGGCGGCCGACGCGTCGGTGCCCGCAGCCCTGGAAGCGGCGCTCGAACGCTTGAACCGCCGCCTCGGCCGGCCCGACGTGGTGTGCTTCAGCCCGCTACCGGCGCTCGCCCTGATCAAGCCGGTGCTCGACACGAGTGCCGACGACCTGGCCGCGTCGCTCGCCCTGAATGTCGGCGGCGCCGCAACCGTGGTCCGGTCGGTGGTGCCGGCGATGCTCTCCCGCGGCCACGGCACGCTGCTGTTCACCACCGGCAGCGGTGCGCTGCAGCCGTCGCCGAAGCGCGCGGCCAGCGCCGTCACCACAGCCGCGGAAACCACGTACGTGCAGTTGCTGCACGACGACCTGGCGCCGCACGGCATCCACGCCGCGCAGGTCATCGTCGTCGGTCCGGTGGGCGAGGGCCGGCAGCACGAGCCATCGGCCGTGGCCGACGAGCTGTGGAACCAGCACGTCACCCGCGGCGCCACCCCCACCATCCTGCGCTGACCCGAAGGAGACAGACATGAGCAAGACCTGGTTCATCACCGGCGCCGGCCGAGGCTTCGGTCGTGCCTTCGCCGCCGCGGCCCTGGGCCGAGGCGACCGCGTCGCGGCCACCGCTCGCACCGGGAGCACCCTGGACGAATTGGTCGAGGAGTCCGGCGACGCCGTGCTGCCGATCGAACTCGACGTCACCGAGCGCGCGGCCGTCACCAATGCCGTCCAGGCCGCGGCCGAGCATTTCGGCGGCCTCGACGTCGTCGTCAACAACGCCGGCTACGGCCACTTCGGCACGGTCGAGGAGCTGTCCGAGGCCGACCTGCGCGACCAGCTCGAGACGAACGTCTTCGGGCCGCTCTGGGTCATCCAGGCCGCCCTGCCCATCCTGCGAGCGCAGGGCCACGGGCACCTGATCCAGGTGTCGAGCATCGGCGGTGTGGGCGCGTTCGCGAACCTCGGCGCCTACCACGCCTCGAAGTGGGCGCTCGAGGCGATCTCGGAGTCACTGTCGAGCGAGGTCGAGCGCTTCGGGCTGCACGTCACCCTCGTCGAACCCGGTGGCTACGCGACCGATTGGGCCGGCTCGTCGTCGCGCTGGTCCGAGCCCCGGCCGGAGTACGACTTCATCCGGGACGCGGCGGCGGCCCGACGCGGTGCGCAGTCGCCGGGTGACCCCGCGGCCGCGGCCGCCGCGCTGCTGGAGGTCGTGGACGCCGACAAGCCACCGCTGCGCATCCTGCTCGGCGCCCAGGCCCCGGGCATCGTCCGCGGCATCTACGAGCGCCGGCTGGCCGAATGGTCGGCGTGGGAGGCTACCTCGCTCCGCGCGCAGGGCTGACCGTGCCCGGCTCAGTGCAGTGCGGCCCGGCTCAGTGCGGTGCGCCCCGGATCGTGTCACGCAGCCAGCGCTGGGCCGGGTCGGCGTCGAGACGGGCGTGCCAGAGCAGCCGCACCTCGACTTCGGGCAGGTCCGCGGGGATGGGGAACCAGCGCAGGCCCAGGCTGTGGCCGTACTGCTCGGCCAGGCGTTGCGGGACGAGCCCGACGTAGTCGCTGGACGCGACCAGCAGCGCCGCGACCGCGGAGGTCGGCACGACGGCCGCGACCCGGCGATGCAGGCCCACGGCGTCGAGAGCAGCGTCGAGCGGTCCGCGAGTGCGACCCCGGCGGGAGGCCGAGACGTGCGGATGCTGGCACAGCTGGGCCAGCGTCGGGCGGCGGGGCCGGCCCAGCGGGCTGTCGGCGCGGACGATTCCGACGAGTCGTTCGCGGTACAGCCGGGCGGTGCGGATGTCGGGTGCCGCCTCGTCGCCGACGCCGATGTCCAGATCGACCGAGCCGTCGCGCAGCGCCTCGGTGCTCTCGTTGCCCTCGGCCACGAAGCGCAGGTCGACGCCGGGGGCGACCGCGGCCGTGGCCTCGACGGCCGCCGTGGCCAGGGTCGCGGCCACGCCGTCGTTGATGCGGATCGTGAAGGTGCGGTTGAGGTCGGCGACCGTGACCTCCCGGTCGGCCCGGGTCAGGGCCGAGCCTCGTCCAGCACCGACCGCACCCGCGGGGCCGTCGCAGGGCGAACGGGGTCGGGGCCATCCACGACCGGCGCGCACCAGGATCGGGTCGCCCATCGCCCGCCGCAGCCGGCCCAACGCCCGGCTGGTCGCCGGGATGGACAGGTGCAGGCGTTCGGCCGCCGCGGTGACGCTGCCGTCCTGCAGGAGCGCGTCGAACACGCGCAGCAGGTTCAGGTCGAGCTGCTCGGGCATGGTTGCATCGTACGCAACTCTGGATTGCCAAAGTTGCGTCGCGCGTTGAGCCGATTGTTCCTAGCGTTGCGGTCATGCCCATCGACGCTCTGCCCCCCAACTCCCGTCGTCCCGGCGCGAGCAGCCGGGCGGTCCGGCCGGCCCACGCCTGCTGCTGGTGCTCATGTGCGCCTGCGTCGTGCTCGTCGTCGGCATGGTCGCCGCGATCAACCTCGCCGTGCCCGATGCTCGCCGCCAGCGCGCTGCATCCCGTCCGCGTCCGGCCCTGGTCTGGATCGTCGACAGCTACGTCATCGTGTTCGCGTGTCTGGTCATCCTCGGCGGGGCCGCGGGCGACCGCTTCGGCCGCAAAGGCGTGCTGCTGGCCGGGCTGGTGCTGTTCGCGTTGGGCGCGCTGCTGTCGGCCACGGCGCCGGACGTGGCCGTGCTGCTCGCCGGCCGGGCGCTCACCGGGGTCGGCGCCGCGGCCGTGTTGCCCAACACGCTCGCCGTGCTGCTGCACGCCGTCCGCCCGAACGACGAGGGCGCGACGATCGCGACCTGGGCGTCGATGACCGGTATCGGCGGCGTGGTCGGCAACGTCGGCGGCGGGGCGGTCCTGTCGGGCGGGTCGTGGCGGTGGTTGTTCGTCGCCGCCGTGCGTGATCGCGCTCGGACTCGCGGCCCTCGTGGCCCGGGTCGCGCCGGCGTCGCCGCGCCATGACCGCCGCCTCGACCCGCTGGGCGCGGTGTTGCTGGTCGCGGCGTCGGTGGCGCTGTTGCTCGGGATCGTCCAGGGCCCGGACGCGGGCTGGGCCAGCCCGCTCGTGGTCGCCGGCTTCGTCTGCTCCGCGGTGCTGTTCTTGGTGTGGACGCTCGTCGAACTGAAGGTCGAACATCCGCTGCTCGATCCCGCGGTTGTTCCGCGATCCCGCGCTGCGCAGTGCCTGCCTCGGGCATGACCGCCGTCTTCTTCGGCATGTTCGCGCTGTTCTACGTCAACGCGTCGTTCCTGCAGTACGGCAAGGGTTTCGGCGTGCTGCGCACCGGTCTCGGCATCATCCCGCTGACGATCCCGGTGATCCTCGGCGTCCGGCGGGTCGCCCGCCTGGTCCGGCGCATCGGCGTCGACGCCGTCCTGGCCCTCGCGTTCGTCTTCGTCGGCGGCGGGCTGCTCGGCCTGTCCACGAGCGGCACGCACACGCCCTACCTCGCCTACGCCGGATGGCTCGTCGTCACCGGAGTCGGCGTGACCCTGGCCCTGCCGACGCTGTCCGGCGCCATCGCCGGCTCGCTGCCGCCGGCCCAGGCCGGCGTCGGGGCCGGGCTGCAGGCCACCACCCGCGAGTTCGGCAGCGCCCTGGGCGTGGCCGTGATCGGCACGGTGCTCACGGCCCGGTTCGTGACCGCCCTGCCCCGTGACATCCGGGCCGGCCAGCATCCGCACACCGTGGCCCAAGCCCTGGCCAGGACCGCACCGGCGCGCGCCCATGATGTGGTCACCGCGTTCGTCGTCGGGCGCGGACGCCGGCCTGCGGGTCGTCGGCGTGACCGTCCTCGTCCTCGGCGGACTGGTCGTGCTGGAGTCGCTGCTGTCCCGGCGCGGCCGCTCATGACGAATCCGGTGGACGACGTTGACATTGTCGACGCATGACACCTGAGCAGATCTGGACTGCCGATACCGCCCAGCGCTATGACACCCCGGGCGCGGGCATGTTCGCGCCCGAGGTGCTGGGCCCGACGGTCGACTTCCTGGCCGGTCTGACCGGCGACGGGCGCGCGCTCGAGTTCGCGATCGGTACCGGCCGGGTCGCCGTTCCGCTGGCCGAGCGCGGCGTCTCGGTGACCGGCATCGAGCTGTCCGGGCCGATGGTCGAGCAGTTGCGCACCAAAGCCGGCGAGGCGGCCATCCCGGTAGTGGTCGGCGACATGACCACCACTCGGGCCCCGGGCGAGTTCTCGCTGGTCTACCTCGTCTACAACACGATCTCCAACCTGCTGACCCAGGACGAGCAGGTCGCGTGCTTCGGCAACGCCGCCCGGCACCTCGGGCCCGGCGGCCGCTTCGTGATCGAGCTGGGCGTCCCCGACCTGCGCACCCTGCCACCCGGGCAGCAGGCCACCGTCTGGCGCTGCGACCCGGGCTACATCGGTCTGGACACCTACGACGTGCTGAACCAGCAGCTCGTCTCACACCACTTCCGTTTCGGTGCTGGCAAGCAGGCCGAACTTTCCCGCAGCCCGCACCGCTACATCTGGCCGGCCGAGCTCGACCTGATGGCGCAACTGGCCGGGTTCGCGTTGGAGGCCAGGCACGCCGACTGGTCCGGGACCGAGTTCACGGCCGAGTCCCGCTCGCACGTGTCGGTCTACCGCCTCCCGGCCGAGACCGAGGGAACCTGACGATCAGGTGTCGGCTTCCATGGCGAAGGTATTGCCGTCCGGATCCTGGAACCAGGCGATGCGACCACCGCCCGCTCTGGCGGTGATGCCGTTGGCGTCATGCTCGAATTCGTCGTAGCGGACGAACTCGACGCCGGCGGCGGTGAGCTCGGCAACGATCCGGTCGATGTCGTCGACGTACCAGGTGGCCATTGTCGCCGCCGACTGTCCCGCGGTGCCGGATTGATACACGTTCAGCGCCGGACCGCCTCCAGAACCGTAGACGCGGCTGCCGCCGGTGATCCGGGCGCTCGGGCCGGACTGCACCGCCGTGCAGACCGAGCTTGCCCTCGTAGAACTCGACCGCCCGGTCGATATCGGACACGGCGATCGACGCTCTCAGCTGAAAGTCGCTCAATGGCATAGTCGAACCCGCCTTTCTCAAGATTCAACGCAGCGTCGCCATGCTGCGCGGACTCTAACGCCGACGCCGGCATCAGTCCGACTGCGCGGCTGCGGATTCGGCACCTCGCTGCTCGTATCTTGTTGAGGTGCACAGTGACCGGTTCCGGCTATCTGCGGCGGTCGACGGAGTGCTCGTGCAGGAGCGCCGCGTGCTCTTGATGCGTCGGGCCGGGTCGGGGTATCGCGACGGGCAGCTGGGCCTGCCGGCCGGTCACCTCGACGGCGGTGAGGATGTGGTGAGCGCGTTGGTCCGAGAACTGGGGGAAGAACTCGGCATCACCGTTGACGGTCGCGACGTCCGGCTCGAAGTGGTGCTGCACAGCCAGGCGGAGGACGAGAACGACAGTGAGTATCTGCATCTGTTCTTCCGGGTGGCCAGATGGGCGGGACAGCCCGTCATCGCTGAGCCCGACAAGTGCACGGAGCTCCTCTGGGCTGAGCTGGACCGCCTGCCGGCTGACACGGTTGACTACGTCGTTCGCGCCCTCGCCGCGCTGCGTAGTCGAGAACCGCTCGTCCTGTTCGGTTGGCCGGTATGAGCCGTTGCAGGCCAGCCCGTCAGCTGGGCATGTCGGCGAAGCGGCTGTAGCGGCCCTGGAACGCGACGGCGATCGTCGCGGTGGGGCCGTTGCGGTGCTTGGCGATGATCAGGTCGGCCTCGCCGGCCCGCTCGGTCTCGGGTTCGTACAGGTCGGGCCGGTGCACCAGCAGCACCATGTCGCTGTCTTGTTCGATCGAGCCCGACTCGCGCAGGTCGGCCAGCATCGGCTTCTTGTCGGTGCGCTGCTCGGGACCGCGGTTGAGCTGCGAGAGCGCGACCACCGGCACGTCGAGTTCCTTGGCCAGCAGCTTGATCGCGCGGGAGAACTCGCTGACCTCCTGCTGGCGGGACTCGACCCGCTTGCCGCTGGTCATCAGCTGCAGGTAGTCGATCACGATCAACTGGACGTCCTGGCGCTGCCGCAGCCGCCGCGCCTTGGACCGGATCTCCATCATGGTCAGGTTGGGCGAGTCGTCGATGTAGAGCGGGGCCTCGGCCAGTTCGCTGGAGCGGCGGGCCAGCCGCGTCCAATCCTGGTCGCTCATATGCCCCGAGCGCATGTTCTGCAGCGCGACTCCGGCCTCGGCCGAGAACAGCCGCATCATGATCTCGAGCTTGCCCATCTCGAGCGAGAAGATGACGGTGGCCTTGCCGTTCTTGACCGCGGCCGACCGGGCGATATCCAGGGCCAGGGTCGATTTGCCGCTACCAGGGCGGCCGGCCACGGTGATCATCTGGCCCGGGTGCAGGCCGTTGGTGATCTCGTCGAGCTGGTGGAAGCCGGTCGGGATGCCGGTGCCGACGCCGCCGGTGGAGGAGATCTTGTCGATCTCGTCGAGCGTGCTCTGCAACAGCGACTCGATGTGGACGTAGTCCTCGCTGGTGCGCCGCTCGGTGACGTCGTAGATCTCGGCCTGGGCCCGGTCGACGACGTCGTCGACGCTGCCGACGATGTTGGCCGACCCGGACGCGGTGTCGTAGCCCATCTGCACGATGCGGGTGCCGGCCGTGACCAGCCGGCGCAGCGTGGCCCGCTCGGCCACGATCTGGGCGTAGTAGCCGGCGTTGGCCGCGGTGGGCACGGTGTTGACCAGGGTGTGCAGGTAGTTGGCGCCGCCGACCCGGGCCAGCTGCCCGGCCCGGGTGAGCTCGGCCGACACCGTGATCGGGTCGGCCGGCTCGCCGCGGCCGTAGAGGTCGAGGACGGCGTCGAACACCAACTGGTGGGCCGGGCGGTAGAAGTCGCCCGGGCGCACGATCTCGACGGCATCGGCGATGGCGTCCTTGCTGAGCATCATCGCGCCCAGCACGGACTGTTCGGCCTCGACGGCCTGGGGCGGGGTGCGGTCGTACTCGGATGGGCCGGAAGCCACGCGCGACTCGTCCGCGAGCGTCACAGCTGGCCACCCTCCCGAACTCCGTCTGAACAGCTTCGCACGCACAGACGAATACCGGACGCCACCGACACTTTCGTCGGCGCGTCCAGTAGGAATCGTGGCGGCGGGGATGACGCTAGGGCCGCCGGGCCGCCCAGGGCAATCCCGGCTGTGCACACACATGTGGACAACCCTGTGGGAATCGCCGCAGCGGCTGTAGACGACTCGGTGGGCGAGGGTGTGGATATCCGGTCGGAAGCGGGTGCAGCCCCCGTTTCCGCTGGGCCGGCTCGTCCACCGCCTGTGGACGAAAGAAAGTTGATCGGTTAATTCAACGTGACCGCCGCGCAGACCCGTAGCTACCGGCACACATCCGGAAAACGCCGAACCGGCGGTCGTCCACAGGGGACGACCGCCGGTTCGGCGTGTTGCGCGGGCTCAGACGGCGGTGACGGTGACCGGCACGGACGCGACCACGTCGGGGTGCAGATCAACAGTGACGGTGTGTGCACCGAGCGTCTTGATGTGCCCGGGCAGCTGGATGCGCTTCTTGTCCAGCAGTGGGCCGCCGGCGCTCTTGACCGCATCGGCGATGTCGGCCGTGGTGACCGAGCCGAACAGCTTGCCGTCCTTGCCGGCCCGGGCGTCGAGGGTGACGGTGAGCTTCTCGAGGTCGTCCTTGATCTCGCGGGCGTGGCCGAGGTCGCGGATCTCGCGGGCGTCGCGCGCGCGCCGGATCTGCACGATCTGCTTCTCGGCGCCCTTGCTCCAGGTGATGGCCGCGCCGCGGGGGACGAGGAAGTTGCGGCCGTAGCCGTCGGCCACCTCGACGATGTCGCCGGCCAGGCCGAGCCCGGCGACCTCACGGGTCAGGATGAGCTTCACGTGGTTCTCGCCTCCGATCAGCGTGCGGTCGACGTGTACGGGAGCAGCGCCATCTCGCGGGCGTTCTTGATCGCCTTGGCGATCTGGCGCTGCTGCTGGGAACTGACCCCGGTGACCCGGCGGGCCCGGATCTTGCCGCGGTCGGAGATGAACTTGCGCAGCAGATTGGTGTCCTTGTAGTCGATGTAGTCGATCTTGGCTGCGAGCAGCGGGTTCGACTTCTTCTTGGGCTTACGAATCGGTGGCTTGGCCATCGTCAGATATCTCCGTCGGTATGAGGCTTAGAAGGGGGGTTCGTCGGACAGGGCGGCGCCGGCGGCCGGGGCCGAACCCCAGGGATCGTCGGCCGGCGCACTCGCGGCGCCGGCATCCGAACCGGACGAGCCGAAACCGCCGCCGGTGGACGAACCGCGCTGGGTGCGGTTGACCTTGGCGCTGGCGTATTTCAGCGACGGGCCGATCTCCTCGACCGTGAGCTCGATGACGGTGCGCTTCTCGCCCTCACGCGTCTCGTAGCTGCGCTGCTGCAGCCGGCCCTGGGCGATGACCCGCATCCCGCGGGTGAGCGACTCGGCCGCGTTCTCGGCCGCCTGCCGCCACAGCGAGCAACGCAGGAACAGCGCCTCGCCGTCCTTCCACTCGTTGGTGTTGCGGTCGAACGAGCGCGGCGTCGAGGCGATCGTGAACGACGCGACGGCCGCTCCCGACGGGGTGAAGCGCAGTTCGGGGTCGGCGGTGAGGTTGCCGACCACGGTGATGATCGTGTCGCCTGCCATGCCCGCCCCTACCGCTCGTCCGGGCGCAGGACCTTGGTCCGCAGCACCGACTCGTTGAGGTTCAGCTGCCGGTCGAGTTCCTGCACCGAGGCCGGCGCGGCCTGCAGGTCGATGACGGCGTAGATGCCCTCGGCGTGCTTGTCGATCTCGTAGGCCATCCGGCGCTTGCCCCAGATGTCGAGCTTCTCCACCGAGCCGCCGTCCTTCTTCACGACGCTGAGGAACGTGTCGAGCGAAGGCGCGATCGTGCGCTCTTCGAGGCTGGGATCGAGGATGACCATGACTTCGTAATGACGAAGGGGTGTACTCAAGAGGAACTGCCTCCTGTGGACTGATCGGCCGCGGACGCTCCGCAGCAGGAGGTGCTCGGCCCGGCCGGGCGTGCTTGTCGATCCAGCGCACCATTCAGCGCGGATCACGGCAGGCGAACCTGCACAGCTTACCGGGCGCGGCAGCCCAACCCGAAATCGTTCCGGGCTGGGCGGCCCCTGTGCGCTCAGAAGTTGCGGCGCAGCAGGTACAGCCGGGCGTAGGTGGCCGTGACCAGCGACAGCGCGATGATGGCGATGATGGCCAGCAGCACGGGCAGCTGGGCCGCGGGCGCCTTGTTCGAGGTCAGGCCGGCCAGGTTCGGCACGCTGGGCTGCGTCGAATTCGTCCCGCTGGGCATCGGCGGCGGGTTGCCGACCGTGCCGGTGGTCGTCGTCTGGTCGGGCAGGCCGGTACCGAGCTGGGTGGACTGGCCACCGTTGGTGACCACGCCGCCGCCGATACCGCCCATGACCTGCTCGGGCACGGTGGTCGGGGGCGGGGTGTAGTGGCCGCCGCTGCCGCCCCGTGCCGCCGCCACCGCCTCCGCCGCCACCGGGCGGCGTGCCGCCGCCGCTGCCGCCACCGGGCAGCGTCGGCAGGTTCGGGACCGGCACGTTGACGTTGAGCGGGGGCACGGTGGCCTTGACCGGGCCGACCGCGATCGCGATCTTGGGCGTGGACGCGCCGAGCTTGCACTGCGGGGCGTTCGTGGTGACGTGGATGACGCCGGCCCACTTGAGCGACGCGCCCGAACCGAGGGCGCTGCTGCTGAGCGGGACGTTGGTGAGGCTGCCGAGTCCGGGCAGGATGCCGCTGAGCAGGGGCAGCACGGCCAGCGACTTGGCCGTCCAGGTGAGGGTGTGATCACCGGCGGCCAGGTGCGTGGCGTTGGTGAACTTCGTGGTCTTGCCGCCGACCACGGTGAAGGCCTGCGCCTGCTTGGTGCCGGCGTCGATGGTGCCGGCCACGTTGAGCCCGGCGACCTGGCCGATCGTGCCGGTGAACAGCCCGTCGACGGCCTTGACGTTGATGCCGACCGCGGAGGAGTCGAAGTTGATCGAGTCACCCGGCTTGATCCATACCTCGGCGCCACCGGTGGACACCGGGCAGTTGTGGTCGAGCACGCCGGTGACCGCGAACGTGGCGGTGTCCGAACCGGCGTGGTAGTTCGGCGTGGGGGTTGCCGTGGCCGGTCCGGCCAGGAGCAGGGCCGCGCCGGCGACGGTGCCGGCTAGGGCCACGGACAGCGAACCGGTCAGCAAGCGGGTGGCCACCCGTTGCGATGGCAGCTGCTGGTGCCGTCCTGGCATGTTCTCTCCCGACTTGTCCTGATACCGAACCTGACGCTATTTTTACCCGCGCGACAAGCTTTCTAACGAACCGAACCATTCTGGGTTACTCAGCGCCGAAATACCAGTACGAAGCACGTCATACCTACGTCGTAGAGTGCGAAACATGCCACTCATCGGTGCCCACGTCGATTCCGCCGACCCACTGGCCGCGGCGGATGCTACCGACGCGGCCGCCGTGCAGTTCTTCCTGGCCGATCCGCAGGGCTGGAAGAAGCCGGTGGAGCACCCGCATGCGGCCGAACTCCGGGCCACCGACCGCACCGTCTACATCCACTCGCCGTACGTGCTCAACGTCGCGACCACGAACAACCGCATCCGCATCCCCAGCCGCAAGTTGCTCGGCCAGCACGCCGAGGCCGCCGCGGCCATCGGAGCCAAGGGGCTGATCGTGCACGGCGGCCACGTCAACGCCAACGACGACCCGGCCGTCGGGTTCGACAACTGGCGCAAGACGTTCTCGCGGGCCGCCGACGAGGGCGGCTTCGGCCTGCCCGTGCTCATCGAGAACACCGCCGGCGGCAACAACGCGATGGCCCGCCGCTTCGACCGCCTGGCCCGGCTCTGGGACGCCATCGGCGAGTTCGGTCCCGGGTTCTGCCTCGACACCTGTCATGCCCACGCCGGCGGCGAAGAACTTGTCGGCATCGTCGATCGCGTGCTGGCCATCACCGGCCGCATCGATCTCGTCCACGCCAACGACAGCCGCGACGAGTTCGACTCCGGCGCCGACCGGCACGCCAACTTCGGCACCGGCCGCATCGATGCCGACGCGATCGCCGAGGTCTGCCGCGCCGCGGGCAGCGACGTCATCGTCGAGACCCCGGGCGGACCCGAAGGCCAGGGCGCCGACATCGCGTTCCTGCGCCAGGCCCTCGTCTCGGCCTGAACCGGCTCAGGCGCTCCCGCGCCGGTCGGCGACCAGTTCGTCGGCCGTGCTGAGCTCGATCAGCGGCGCGTACAGGCCCATGACGGCCAGGGCCTGCTCGTGGCTGATGTCGCTCGCGCCGGCGCAGGCGTCGGCGGCGACGCGCACGCGGATCCCGGCGTCCGCGGCCGGCAGCGCGGTGGAGAGCACGCAGCAGTCCGTCGACACCCCGGCCAGCACGATCTCGTCCCCGACCCGCTCGGCCAGGCCGGCGCCCCACTTGCCGAACGTCGGCCGGTCGAACGTCGGGCGGCCGGCGAAGCGGTCGGTGAGCCCATACAGCGGCGCGTCGGGCGGTTGCCGCGCGAACGGCCACCGCGCGTAGTACGCCCGCCACGCGCCCGTCGGCTCGGCCGGTGCCACGAAGCGGGTGAACACCACGTCGGGCTCGTAGGCCGCGACCAGCCGGTCGACCGGGTCGAGGATCTCGGCGAAGCGGGGCGTGAACCAGCCGCTGTCCGGGTCGCCGAACACGTGCTGCAGGTCGATGACGACCAGGCTCGCGCTCACGCGCCTGCGGCCGGCACCGCGACCGGGGCCGACTCCTCGCGCCGGACCGCGGCCGGCGCAGCGATCAGCGTGACCGCGAACGAG
Organism: uncultured Actinomycetota bacterium; assembly: GCA_963713245.1. Classification (GTDB taxonomy): domain Bacteria; phylum Actinomycetota; class Actinomycetes; order Mycobacteriales; family Jatrophihabitantaceae; genus CAVQKZ01. The sequence continues at coordinate 791,758 of CAVQKZ010000001.1, read as the reverse complement.
AGCACGAGCGCGACCAGCACGCCGATGTTCGCCCCGGCCCACTCGCCGGTCTTGCCGCCCAGCCCGAACGGCGTGAGCAGGTAGCCCTGCCAGCTCAGCCAGCTGGCGTAGCCGTTGGTGACCAGGCCCCAGCCCAGGAACGTGCCGACGACCAGGCACACCATCGGCATCACGCGCACGTCGCCGTAGCGGCCGCGCCGGTCGAACAGGTCGGCCTCGGCGTAGTCGCGGCGGCGCAGCAGGATGTCGGCCAGCATCACCCCGCACCAGGCCGCGATGGGCACGCCCAGCGTGATCAGGAAGCCCTGGAACTGGCCGAAGAAGTTGTCGGCGAAGAAGACCACGTAGATGGAGCCGGCGACCATGATGACGCCGTCGACGAGGGCGGCGACCGGCCGCGGCACTCGCAGCCCGGCCGTGAGCAGGGCCAGGCCGGAGGAGTAGATGTCGAGGACGGCCCCGCCGATGAGGCCGAGCACGACCACGATCAGGAACGGGACGAGGGCCCAGGTGTCCAGCTCGGTGGCCAGCGCGCCGATCGGGTCGGCCGCGATGGCGTCGTTCAGCTTGGTCGAGGACGCCGCGAGCAGCAGGCCGAAGAGCAGCAGCACGACCGGCCCGAGCGCGCCGCCGAACGCCGTCCAGCCGATCACCCCGCGGCCGGACGCCCGCCGGGGCAGGTAGCGCGAGTAGTCGGCCGCCGCGTTCACCCAGCCCAGGCCGAAGCCGGTCAGGAAGAGCACGAAGCAGCCGACGACGTGCTGGGCCGAGCCGGACGGGACGGCCGAGACCGTATGCCAGTGGATCTTGTCGAGGACCAGCACGATGTAGACGACGGTGAGCACGGCCGTGACGACGGTGATGACCGTCTGCAGCCGGATGATCAGGTCGAAGCCCATCACCCCGCCGGCGATGATCAGCGCGGCGACCACGACCAGGGCGACGACCTTGGTCGCCGTCCCGCCGCTCCAGCCCAGCCGGTCGAATACGGTGGCCGTGGCCAGCGTGGCCAGGATCGTCAGCACCGTCTCCCAGCCGACCGTCAGCACCCACGAGAGCAGGGCCGGCACCTTGTTGCCGCGCACGCCGAACGCGGCCCGGCTGAGCACCATGGTCGGGGCCGAGCCGCGCTTGCCGGCGACGGCGACGAAGCCGCAGAGCAGGAACGACAGCACGATGCCGAGGACGCCGGCGATCAGCGCCTGCCAGAACGAGACCTTGAAGGCCAGCCCGAACGATCCGTAGCTCAACCCGAACACCGAGACGTTGGCGCCGAACCAGGGCCAGAACAACTGCGGCGGCGAGCCCTTGCGCTCGGCGTCGGAGATGACGTTGATGCCGTTGGTCTCGACCGACAGTGCCCGGTACTGGGCGGTCGGCTCCTGCTTTGTGGTGCTCGTGGTCGCCATACCGTCACTGTGCTGCGTCGGCGGGCGGGCCGTCCAGAGATGTGCGCGACTACGCGCGGGCGAAGCGGTCCGCAGCGCGGTCGAAATACCCGCCGCCGGGGTCGTCGACGCCGCCGGCCCGGACGATGTCGCCTTCGGGATGCCACATGTCGCGGACGATCAGCCCGGCGATGGCCAGCAGCAGCGCGTCGCGGGCCACGAGCACCAGGACCAGCCAGCCGTAGCCGACGCCGTGGGCCTCCTGGCCCTGGTTCAGCCCCAGCAGCAGCGTCAGGGTCAGGAACCACACCGCGACCTCGGTGAACTGCCACACCAGTTGCAACCGCCACTTCGGCCGGGCCAGCGCCACCAGCGGCACCAGCCACAGCGAGTACTGCGGGCTCCACACCTTGGTCGTGAGCAGGAACGCGAGCACGACCAGGAAGGCGAGCTGGGCCAGGCGGGGTTTCACCGGGGCCTGCAGCCCGAGCCAGACCACCACCGCCACGGCGACGAGCAGGGCCAGGGCGACGGCCGCGCCGGGTGGCTTCCAGAACACCGAGTCGGTGGCGCCGGTGCCGCTGTCGAGCAACGTCTTGCCGATCGCCCACACCGTGCTGCGTTCGGTCGGGCGGTCGATGCTGAACCGGTAGAACTCCGACCAGCCGTGGTAGTACGCCAGCGCGATCGGGACGTTGACGGCCAGCCAGACCAGGCCCGCGGCCAGCGTGGCCCACACCGCGGGCGCGTACCGGCGGGTGCGGATGGCCAGGATGACGATGGCCACGAGCAGCAATCCGGGATAGAGCTTCGCCGCGGTGCCGAGCCCGATCAAGGTGCCGGCCAGCACCGGGGCCCGCCGGGCCCAGGCCCACAGTGCGCCGCTGGTGAAGGCCATGGCCAGCAGGTCCCAGTTCGAGAACGCGTGCACGATGAGCAGCGGCGACAGGGCGAAGATCGCCGCGTCGTAGGGGCGCCGGCCCGCGGCCTGCGCGGTGGCCGCCCCGGTGAGCAGCCCGCACGCCCCGAGCAGCAGCGCGGTGAGCACGCCGAAGATGACGACCTCGCTCCAGTGCGAGTCCAGACCGTGCACCGCGCGGGTGAGGTCCGCGGTCAGCCACATGAAGCCGCCGGTCAGTACCGGGTACTCGACGGCGGTGTCGCGGTAGGGCACGGCGCCGACGTCGAGACGCTCGTCGCTCCACAGCGGGACGACGTCCGAGTAACACATGTGCGTGTACTGCTTGTTGCCGGTCCAGTCGCCGGTCGCGCAGGGCGACTTCTGGGCGAAGCCGAGCAGCAGGGTGAAGCAGGTCATCAGCATGATCACCCGTAGCGGCGTCAGCCACGAGCCGGACCGCACTCCGGCGTGCCGGCCCCAGGCCCCGCCGATGATGCCGCTGGCCCGCCCGACGGTCGGGTCGGTGTGCGTGGGCGCGGGCAGGGCCGCCGGTTGCCGCCCGGCCGGATCGGGCCCGGTGGGCCGGGGCGGGGCCGACGACGTCACCGATTCATCCTGGCACGGGCTGCGATCCGGGCCCGATTACGGTCCGGGGCGCGGCGGCGTCGGCGTCGGGGTGCAGGGCGGCCCGACCAGCACCGGGCTGCACGACGGCGCCGGAGTCGAGGGCGGGGCGCTCGAGGTGGCCGACGTGCTGGGCGCCGGGGTGGACACCGTCGGGAACCCGGTCGAGCGACTGAAGCTCGGCTTCGGGGCCGACGTGGACGGGGTCGGCTTGGGGGACACCGGAGCGGTGCTGACCCCGCCGGTGATCAGCTGCTTGGTCGCCATCGGTAGATTCGCGCGTCCGCCCAGGTAGGTGTTCATGAACAGCTGCCAGGTCTTGCCGGGCAGGTCCGAGCCGTACTCGGGCGCACCGAAGGAGTTGTAGATCGGGGTGGTCGAGTTGCCGCTGCCGGCCCACACCGCCGCGCTCACCTGGGGCGTGTAGCCGACCATCCAGGCGTCGCTGTTCTGGGTGGTGCCGGGGATGCCCTCGGTGCCGGTCTTGGCCGCGTTGACGCGTCCGTTGGCCAGCGGGTCGCCGGACCACGCGGCCACCGGCTCGAGGGTGAGGGTGACGTCGTTGGCCACCTTGGGGTCGATCGTGCGGGCCGGGTCCTTCTTGTGCTGGTAGACGGTGTCGCCGCCCGAGTCGGTGGCCTTCTGGACGAAGTAGGCCTCGTTGCGGGCGCCGTTGTTCGCGAACGTGGCGAAGCCGACGGCCTGATCCATCGGGCGGACCGCGTAGTCGCCGATGCCGATGCCGAAACCGGTCTGGCCGTTGGCGCTGACCAGAGTCCTGTGGCCGTCGCTGTCGATCTTCGGGATGCCGGCCGCGTGCGCGGTGGCGGCGACGTGGTTCGGGCCCGCTTGCACGGCCAATTGGTCGAAGGTCGTGTTCAGCGAGTACTTCATGGCCAGGGCGAGCTGCACCGACGAACTGCTGACGCCCTCGTCACCGGGGTCGTTGCAGATCTGGCGGCCCTGGATCGGCACGCAGTAGCTGCCGTTGACGAAGCTGCTGATCGTCAGCGGCTTGGTGCCCGGCGACTTCTTCAACGTCTGGGTGAGCACCGTGGCCAGCGTGTACGGCTTGAACGACGAGCCGGGCGGGCGGCTGCCGATGCCGGCGTAGTCGAAGTTGTCGATCTTGCCGGCGTAGTCCTTGCCGTTGGGCCCGCCGTAGTAGGCCAGCACGGCGCCGGTGCCGGGATTGACGGCGACCAGCGCGTTCTTGAAGTTCTTCTGCTTCGGCGTCAGGGTGGCGAAGGTCTGCTGGACGGCCGCGACCGCGGCATGCTGGGCCCCGTGGTCGATCGTGGTCCGGATGGTCAGCCCGCGGGTGTTGATCTCGGCCTCGCTGATGCCGTGGGCCTCCAGTTCCTGGATGACCTGGTGCACGATCAGCGCGGTCGGCCCGCTGGTGCCGAGCGTGGCCGTGCTCGGCGGGCGCACCTTCGGATAGGGCATCGTGGCCGCCTGCTCGGCGGTGAGGTGTTTGGTGCTGACCATCCCGGCCAGCACGTAGTGCCAGCGCGTCTTCGCCTCGGCCGGGTTCACTGCGGGGTCGTAGTAGCTCGGGGCCCGCAGCAGCGCGGCCAGCACCGCGCCCTGGGCCGTGTTCAGCATGCTGACCGGATGGCCGAAGTACGCGTGCGCGGCGGCCTGGATGCCGTACGCGCCGCGGCCGAAGTAGACGGTGTTGAGATAGAACTCGAGGATCTGCGACTTGGAGTACTGCCGGCTCAGCTTGATCGCGATCGCCAGTTCCTTGAGCTTGCGCGAGAGCGTGCGCGAGTCACTCAGGTAGGCGTTCTTGGCGTACTGCTGGGTGATGCCCGAGCCGCCCTGGGTGTCGCCGCCGGTCGCGTCGGACATCGCCGCGCGCAGCGTCCCCCGCACCGAGATCCCGGGCTCGGTGAAGAACCCGCGGTCCTCGGCCGCGAGCACGTCCCACTGCACGGCCTTGGGCACCTTGTCGATGCTGACGATGGTGCGGTCCTCGGTGCCGATGCGGGCCATCACCGAGCCGTCGGAATACAGGATCGTCGCCACCTGTGGCAGCGGCAGGCTTTCCGGACGGGGCACGTTGCTGAGCACGTAGAACATCGAGACGGCGGCGACGGTGAGCAGCACGACGATGCCGATCAGCCAGGTGCCGGTGATCCCGAGGCGGCGCACGAAGCGGCGGCCCCGGCTCATCGCCGCGATGCGCTGCTTCTTGGCCAGCCGGCGCTGCTGCCAGCGGGACGGCAGGTGGGCCATGCGTTCGCGCAGTGGCGGTGCGTCGGGTTCGGTGACGGGCTTGGCCCGACCCTTCTGCAGTTTCTCCCGGTCCGGCACCCGCTCAGCCGTCGATCAGCCGTCAGCGGCGGTGAGGGACGAGTCCCCCGCCCGGCCGAGCACGTAGGAGCGGATGAGGTGGTTCCAGCCGCAGTCCGGGCAAACCTCGACGACGTAGACGTCGAACTCGTCGCAGGTGTTGGCCAGGTGGGCCAGTTCGGCCGGCGACTTGGCCTGGCCGCTGGCCTTGCCCAGCGCCGTGCCATAGACGAACTGGACGTGCTGCTGGCGGCGCTTGGCGCAGACCGGGCACGGGGCCGGGGCAGGCGTTCCGTAGTGCCGGGCGGCGAGCAGCAGGTGGGGGTGAGCGTCGCAGGCCTCGGCCCGGGTGCGCCGGCCGCTGGCGACATCACCGAGCAGCGCCCGGCGCTGCAGGGCGTAGTCGATGACGTCGCGCTGGCCACTCACCCGGACGACGTTACTTGCCGAATCCGGCTGTGGTCACGTCTGCGTTCAGGAGTGGCTTATGGATCTCGGCGGGGGTATAAGCCCCCGGGCGAGCACGGCTCAGCCGGTGGAGGCGGGCTCCGGATCCGGGGTTGGTTCCGGCCCGGCCGGGGCCTCGCGGGCCGGCGGCGCGGCCAGCGACTGGCGCAGGATCTGGGCCACGTCGAGCACCTGGACGTCCTCGCGGGCCTCGCCCTCGGCCTGCTTCTGGGTGACGGCGTCGGACAGCATGACCATGCAGAACGGGCACGCGGTCGAGATCAGGTCCGGGTCGAGGCCGAGCGCCTCCTCGGTGCGCTCGACGTTGATCCGCTTGCCGATCTTCTCTTCCATCCAGAAGCGGGCCCCGCCGGCGCCGCAGCAGAAGCCGCGGTCCTTGCAGCGGTGCATCTCCTGCGACTTCAGGGCCGGGATCGCGCCGAGCACGTCCCGCGGCGGCGTGTAGACCTTGTTGTGCCGACCGAGGTAGCACGGGTCGTGGTACGTGACGTCCTTGTCGACCGGCTCCACCGGCGTGAGCCGGCCTTCCTCGACCAGGCGGGCGAGCAGTTGGGTGTGGTGCACGACCTCGTAGTGCCCGCCGAGCTGCGGGTACTCGTTGGCCAGCGTGTTGAAGCAGTGCGGGCAGGTGGCGACGATCTTGAGCGGCTCGTCGCGGGCGATGGAGTTCAACGTCTCGACGTTCTGCATCCCGAGCATCTGGAACAGGAACTCGTTGCCCATCCGTCGGGCCGGGTCACCGGAGCAGGTCTCGCCCGCCCCGAGCACGGCGAACTCGACGCCGGCGACGTCGAGCAGTTCGGCGAACGCCCGGGTGACCTTCTTGGCCCGGTCCTCGAGCGCGCCGGCGCAGCCGACCCAGAACAGGTACTCGACCTCGTCGTCGAGCTTGGTGCCGGGCTGGGCTCGGCGCACCTCGAAGCCCAGGCCGTCCGTCCACTCCTCGCGGCCCTTGTCGGCCAGGCCCCACGGGTTGCCCTTGTTCTCCAGGTTGCGCAGCATGACGCCGGCCTCGGACGGGAAGGCCGACTCGATCAGCACCTGGTAGCGGCGCATGTCGACGATGTGGTCGATGTGCTCGATGTCGACCGGACACTGCTCCACGCACGCGCCGCAGGTCGTGCACGACCACAGCACGTCCGGGTCGATGACGCCGCCCTGCTCGGCCGTGCCGACCAGCGGCCGGGTGGCCTGCTCCGGTCCGGAGCCGGGGACGCGCGGGAAGCCGGCCTCGGGCACCTCGTGACCGTGTTCGCCGCCCTCGAACGTGGGCACCGCGCCGTCCTCGACGGTCTGCCCGCCGATCAGGTACGGCGCCTTGGCGAACAGGTGGTCGCGCAGGTCCATGATCACCAGCTTCGGCGACAGCGGCTTGTCGGTGTTCCAGGCCGGGCACTGCGACTGGCAGCGGCCGCACTCGGTGCAGGTGGCGAAGTCGAGGTAGCCCTTCCACGAGAAGTCCTCGATCTTGCCCTTGCCGAACAGTTGGTCCTCGGACAGGTTCTCGGCGTCGGCGAAGTCGACCGGCTTGCCCTCGGCGTCGGTCACCGGCAGCAGCGCGCCGAGTGCGATCGGCTCGCGCTTGGTCAGCACGTTCAGCGGCGCCGTGGCGATGTGCAGGTGCTTGGAGTAGGTGACGATGATGGTGAAGCCGAAGATGACGGCCATCTGGGCCAGCAGGAAGAACGTCTCGACGCCCTGGTTGTAGGCGCCGGTGCCCAGGGCCTTGGCCACCAGGTAGGACGCGAAGGGCCACTTGGACTGGCCGTACGGGAAGTGCCCGGTGTTGTACTGCGCGCCGCGGTAGAGCAGCAGGGTGATCACGACGAGCGAGATCATGCCGAGGATGACCCAGGCCGGCCCGGTGTGCGAGCCGTAGAAGCGGCTGGCCCGGTGCTTGCGGTCGGGGGCGTAGCGCACCCGGTTCAGCGCGAACCAGATGATGGCGAGCAGCACGGCAACGGCGAAGAAGTCCTCGAGGAAGCCGAGCCACTGGGCCCGGCCGAAGAACGGAATGGCGAAGTCCTGCTTGATGACCAGCGCGCCGTAGGCCTCGATGATGGTGAGGCCGAGGACGAGGAAGCCCCAGAAGGTGAAGAAGTGGGCCAGGCCGGGCGCGCTCCATTTCAGCAGGCGGCGCTGGCCGAAGACCTCGGTGAGCTGGTCGCGGAACCGCTCGCCCAGCCCGTCGGTACGGCCGGGGGCGGGCGTGCCGGAGCGGATCAGCTTGGTCAGCATCATGATCCGGCGGCCGGCGACGGCGGCGGTGACCACGAGCATCAGCAGGGCGAGGGTCAGGCGCAGCGCCACGGGGCTCGTCTCCTCATCGGTCGACACCGCTCGGTCGAATCTGCTGAGACTATGCCGTGCTACTCGGCAGTAACCAGTCGACTCCGGCGGTGTGGCCCGAGCCACGCGCCGAGCCGGCCGCGCGCTGCCGCGGGTGATCTTCCTGCGCCTGGGCCGGCTATGACCTACCACGTGCAGGAAGATCCAGGGCGGCGACCTCGATTAAGGCGACGTCAGCGCCACGGCGGCACCGATCATGCCCAGCAGGCCGTTGACCACGTCCGGGCCGGCGCCGCTGCCACCCGCGGCCAGTTCGTTCAGCCGGACGGCGAGCATGGCCCGCACCCGTTCCGGCGCCCGCGGCGGTCCGGCCGAGGTGGCGTGGCTGCGCAGCAGGCCGAGCGCCGTGGTGTCGGACAACTCGACCGGCACGCTGCGATTCGCGCCGACCCCGGTCGTGCGGCCGTAGATCGGGCGCTGGCCGGCGGGGTGGACGGCGAAGCGGTGAGCCTCGGCCACCCGGGCCCGGGCCGATTCGGCCAGCTCGATCCGCGCCCGCCCGGTGGCCAGCTCGGTGATGGCGGCCGAGCGCAGCGGCTGTCCGTCGATGACCACGACTTCATCCGGCGTCATGTACTCGACCATTTCGATAGGAATGCGTAGTTACGGCTCGCCCGGTGGTCACGCTGCGGCAACAATCCCCGCGCGCCACGGAATTCCGGCTTCCCATCCGCAGTTGGATGTGGAACCGTACCGCTCTCCGGCAACGGGCTGCTACGTGATGGCAGCCGGGTGAGGCCCCGATGACAGCAATGGCTCCGGCCGGCTCGACCCGCACGGTTGAGCGGGCGCTCGACCTGTTGGCCGAGGTCTGCGCGGAGGGCTCCATCACGCTGGCCGAGTGCGCCCGGCGCACCCAGTTGCCGGCCAGTACGGCCCTGCGGCTGCTGCGCACGCTCGACGGGGCCGGGTTCGTCACCCGCGATCGCGACGGCTCGTTCCGGGCCGGCGGCCGGCTCATCCAGCTCGGGGCGGTGGCCCTGGGGCGCCAGTCGTTGGTCGGTCTGGCCGAGGACGGCATGCGGCGCATCGTCGCGGCCACGGGCGAGTCGTCCTATCTGGCCATCGCCGGGCCGGGCGAGACCGCCATCTACATCGCCATGGTCGAGGGCACCCACACCGTGCGGCACACCAGCTGGGTCGGCCGCTCGATCGAGCGGGCCGATCTGGCCGTCGGGCGCGCGCTGCAGGGCGTTGACACCCCCAGCGGCTACTTTGCCGAACGTGATCGGCTCGAGCCCGACGTCACCGCGATCGTGGCCTCCATCCCGCGGCCCGGCGGCATCGCCGGGGCGCTCAGCCTGCTCGGCCCCACTTATCGCATCGACGACACCGCTATGCATGAGTACGGCCAGATCGTGAGCCACGAGGCCCGGCAGATCGCCGCGCAGCTCGGCGTGGCCGACGGCAGCCCACTTCGGAAAGAGGTGACCGGCGAGTGATCCGCTTCGACGCCGTGACCAAGGAATACCCGGACGGCACGGTGGCGGTGGACCACCTCGACCTGACGGCGCCGTCCCGCCAGATCACCGTGCTCGTGGGTCCGTCGGGCTGCGGCAAGACCACCAGCCTGCGCATGGTCAACCGGATGATCGAGCCCACCAGCGGCAAGATCTTCATCGACGACCAGGACCTGTCGCAGGTCTCGCCCACCGAACTGCGCCGCGGCATCGGCTACGTCATCCAGCACGCCGGGCTGTTCCCGCACCGCACCATCGTCGACAACATCGCCACCGTCCCGTTCCTGCTCGGCCACGACAAGAAGAAGGCCCGGGCCAACGCGATGGAGTTGATGGAGCGGGTCGGCCTGTCGGCCAACTTCGCCAAGCGCTACCCGGCCCAACTGTCCGGCGGCCAGCAACAGCGCGTCGGCGTGGCTCGGGCGCTGGCTGCCGATCCGCCGGTGATGCTGATGGACGAGCCGTTCAGCGCCGTCGACCCGGTGGTGCGGGCCCAACTGCAGGACGAGTTCCTGCGGCTGCAGGCCGAGCTGGGCAAGACCATCGTGTTCGTCACCCACGACATCGACGAGGCCATCAAGCTCGGCGACCAGGTGGCGGTGCTGCGGGTCGGCGGCAAGCTGGCCCAGGTGGCCACGCCGGCCGAACTGCTGTCCACCCCGGCTGACCCATTCGTGGCCGGCTTCGTCGGCCGCGACCGCGGCTACCGGGCCCTCGGCTTCACCGCGGCGGGCGAGATCCCGCTGGCCGACGAGCCGACCGTCGCGCTCGGCTCCGACCTGGCCAAGGCCAAGGACCTTGCCCGGGACGGCTGGGTGCTGGCCATCGACGACCACCGGGCGCCGCGGGGCTGGCTCGCGGTGCGCGGGGTGTCCGACGACGCGCTCACCGGGACGGTCACCGAGGAGCTGCTCAACCTGGCCGGCACGGTCGCCCGGCAGGACGGCACGCTGCGCGAGGTGCTCGACTCGGCCCTCTCCTCGCCCAGTGGCCGGGGCGTGATCGCCGACGGCGACGGCGCCCTGCTGGGCACGGTGACGGCCTCGGAGGTGCTGGCGCGTATCGCGAGCGGTGCCGCGACCAAGCGAGACGATTCCGAGCAGCTGGCGCCGGCGGCCGACGGTCCCACGGAAGAAAGCAGCGCGGCGCGGTGACCCAACTCTGGCGCTACTTCCGGGACAACCAGGGTGACATCGCCACGTGGACGTGGACCACGATCTGGCTGGCAGGAGTCGCGCTGATCGCCGGGCTCGTCCTGGCTCTGCCGCTGGGTTGGCTGGCCAGTCGCTATCGCTGGGCCTACCCCCCGGTCGTTACGGTCGCCGGGCTCGTTTACACGATCCCGTCCCTCGTGCTGTTCGTGGCGATGCCGGGCCTGCTGGGCACCAAGGTGCTCGATCCGCTGAACATCGCGGTGGCCTTGACCGCATACACGCTGGCCCTGCTGGTACGGGTCGTTGCCGACGGGCTGAGCTCGGTGTCCGCCGACACGCTGGCATCGGCGGCCGCGATGGGCTACACCGGCCGGCAACGGCTCTTGGCGGTCCAACTGCCGATCGCGGTCCCTGTGATCGGCGCGGGGCTACGCGTAGCCGCGGTGTCCAACGTCAGTCTCATCTCCGTGGCTTCCCTCGTGGGCGTTCAGCAGTTGGGTGAGCTGTTCCTGATCGGCAACCAGCAGGTGACGCTGGTGCCGATCGTGCTCGGCGTGGTCATCATCATGCTGCTGGCGTTCGCGTTCGACGCGGTGATCCTGACCGGAATCCGGTTGCTGACGCCCTGGCAGCGGACGGTCAACCGATGACCGCGCTCACGGTTCTTGCCGACGGCACATCACGGCCGCCCCTGAGTCAGGTCGTCACCTGGCTGAACGATCCAGCGAACTGGACCGGGCCCAGTGGCCTGTTGTTCCACCTTCGTCAGCACGTCGTCTACACGGTGGTCGCGGTTGTGCTGGCCGTGCTCATCGCTCTGCCGATCGGGCTGCTTGTCGGCCACACTGGCCGGGGTTCGTTCCTGGTCGGCGGTCTGGCGAACGGGTTGCGCGCGGTGCCGTCGCTCGGGCTGGTCGTGCTGCTCGTCATCTGGCTCTCGCCGAAGATCCACTTTGTGCAGTCGATACCCGGGGTGGTCGATCACCGGGGGGCGCTGCCCTACCTCATCCCGGTGGAGATCGTCCTGGTGCTGTTGGCCATTCCGCCGATCCTGACGAACACCTATGCCGGTGTGCAGAACGTCGACCCCGACGTACGCGACGCAGCCCGAGGCATGGGTATGCGGGGCATCCAGGTCGTCCGCAAGGTGGAATTGCCGATAGCGACGCCCCTCATCATGTCCGGCCTGCGCAGCTCCGTACTTCAGGTGATCGCCACCGCCACCATCGCCGCCTACGCGCCGTTCCTGGGCGCGCTCGGCCAGTACATCGTCAATGGGGCGCAGGTCATCAACGATCCCCATAACGGCTATCCGGCGATGGTCGGCGCCGGGATCGTCGTGGCCGCGCTCGCGTTGACCGCCGAGATTTCGCTGGTCACCGCCCAGCGATTCATCGTTCCTCGCGGCATCTCGCAGCGGTACCGAAAGACCAAGTCCGGTGTGCGCGGCCCCGCCGGTGACGTTGTCAAAGCGAGACCGACCGGAAACCGGAGAGGCGATTAGCAGTGGGCAACACCGAAGGTTCAGCCACCAACCCAGGGAGAACGATGAAGCGTACCTATTTGGTCTTGGCCGCAGTGCTCGGCCTGTCGACTGCCCTTGTCGGCTGCGGGAGCAGCGGCAGCTCGAGCACCTCTTCCGGTCCGGCCGGAGGCTCTTCGTCCGGCAGCACACCGTCGGCTTCGGCGTCCCAGTCCGGGGCGCCGCTGCCGACCAGCACAGCCACCTACCCAGCCGGCAAAGGGTCGATCACCATCGGCTCCGCCGGCTTCACCGAGAACGTCATCCTCGCCGACATCTACGCCGATGCTCTGGCGGCAAAGGGCGTGGCCGTGAAGAAGAAGCTCAACATCGGGGAGCGGGCGCAGTACATCGCCGCGCTGAAGGACGGCTCGATCGATTTCGTGCCTGAATACAGCGGGTCCATCCTGGCGTTCTACGACTCCAAGGCCTCGGCCAAGTCCCCGACCGACGTATACACCGCGCTGGAGAGCAAGGTCCCCGCCCAGCAGACGGTGCTGAACCCGTCCTCCGCGCAGGACAGCGACACGATCACGGTCACCAAGGCGACCGCCGACAAGAACAACCTCAAGACCATCGGCGATCTGGCCAAGGTGGCGAGCCAGTTCACGCTCGGCGCCCCGCAGCAATTCCAGACCCGGGCCGACGGCGTGCCCGCGCTCAAGAGCGTCTACGGCGTCACGTTCGGCAACTTCACGCCGCTCCAGGCGGGCGGGGCCATCACGGTCACGGCGCTGAAGAACGGCACCATCGACGCGGCCGATATCTTCTCGACTGACCCCTCGATCGCCGCCAACAAGTTCGTGCCGCTCGTTGACGACAAGAGCATGTTCGCCGCCCAGAACGTTGTACCTCTCGTCAACAAGGCCAAGGTCACGCAGACCATCGCCGACACAGCCAACGCGGTCTCGGCCAAGTTGACCACTGCGACGCTCGGCGTTCTCGTCGGCAAAGTGAGCAATGGCAAGCAGAGTCCCGACGCGGTGGCTAAGGCTTGGCTGACCAGCGTCGGACTTGGCTGACGTATCGATTCGCGCCGCCTGGGTTGTCGTCGACTGGCCCGAGCCGCTCAGTCACGCAGTCAGGGCAGTGGGGTGCAGTCACGTGGGGGTACCCGAGCCGACCAGCCATGTTGGCGGAACTGCTTGACCTGAGCCGGTGACCTCCGTAACCTTCGCAAACCGGACATTAGGGAGGAAACCGATGAATCTTAGCAAGCGGGTCGCGGCCCTGGCAGTCGTCGGTACTGCAGTCCTAGGTGGGGGTGTGGCAAGCGCGTCGGCGGTGCCTGGGCCGTCGGCATGCACGTACGACATCCATGGTCACCCGGGCATCTCGTCATACACGTTGCATGCGACGGACACGTGCGACAACCAGAGCATCTTCCGGGCAATCATCACTCACGAGGACTTTGACGGAAAGCTGCATACCGACGTCGGTGGATGGATCAGCAACGGCACGAGCGTGGCGAAGTTCCCCGCAATAGACACCGTCGTCTGTTACGGATATCAACATGAGTACCAGGCCCACGGGTACACGATTTGGTTCAATTGCTGACTCGAACGCCAGACGTCGACAAGCAGGAATTGCAGCCTGCGGCGCGGCCCGGGACCAAGGCGGTCTCGGGCCGTTTCGCATTCCGGACCAGGCGGGATGGCCACAGCCCGCGGGACAAGAATCCGCGCCGGTCAGGGCCGAGCAAGGTCATCCGCGTGGCACGCTAACGCCATGAGCTTCGACGAGATGTGGTCTGAGCTGTCCACGGTGGGCCGAGATCCGGCTACGAACGGTTACCAGCGCTTCGCCTGGACCCGCACCGACCACGACTTGCGCGAATGGTTCACTGGCGCCGCCGAAGCTCGCGGCCTGGCTGTCACCGTCGACCGGTGCGGCAACCAGTGGGCGTGGTGGGGCGATCCCGACACCACGTCCGGGGTCGTGGCCGGCAGTCATCTCGACTCGGTGCCCGACGGCGGGGCGTACGACGGCCCGCTGGGCATCCTGTCGGCCTTTGCGGCGGTAGACGCGCTGCGTAGCAGCGACTTCACACCGGCCCGGCCGATCGGGATCGTCAACTTCTGTGACGAGGAAGGCGCGCGATTCGGGGTGGCCTGCTCGGGCTCGCGGCTGCTGACCGGCGCGCTGACGCCGGAACACGCCCTCGCGCTGCGCGACGAGGACGGCGTGACCATGGCCGAGGCGTTGCGCGCGGCCGGCCGGCCGGCCAGCCGGGCCTCGGACATCGGCCGCGACGAGGACGCGCTGCGCCGCATCGGCACGTTCGTCGAACTGCACATCGAGCAGGGCCGCCGGCTCTCCGACGTCGAAGCAAAGGTGGCGGTGGCCAGCGCGATCTGGCCGCACGGCCGATTCCGGGCCGAGCTGCCGGGCGAGGCCAACCACGCCGGGACGACCCGGCTGTCCGATCGGCGCGACCCGACCCTCGCCTACGCCCGCCTCATCCTGGCCGCGCGCGACTCGGCCCAGCGCCACGGCTCGGTGGCCACCTGCGGCAAGGTGCGCATCGACCCGAACGGCGTCAACGCGATCCCGTCGCTCGTCACGACCTGGATCGACGCCCGCGGGCCGTCGGCCAGCGAGGTGCGGGCCGTCGTCGCCCGGCTGACGACCCTGGCCGAGCAGTCCGGCGGCACGTTGGTCGAGGAGTCGTGGACCGACGCCACCGTATTCGACTCCGATCTGCGCGCCCGCCTGGTCGCCACCCTCGGCCGCCCGCCCACCCTGGCCACCGGAGCCGGGCACGACGCCGGGATCCTGGCCAGCGAGGGCATCCCGGCCGGGATGATCTTCGTCCGCAACCCGACCGGTGTCTCGCACTCGCCGGCCGAGTTCGCCGAGCACGACGACTGCCTGGCCGGGGTCGACGCGCTCACCGCGATCCTGGCCGACCTGGCCGGGGCCCCGCGATGAGCTTCACCGTCCTGTTCGTGTGCACGGGCAACATCTGCCGCTCGCCGATGGCCGAGCGGCTGTTCCAGGCCGGGCTCCAGGCCGCGGGTGACCCGGACGTGGCGGTGCTCAGCGCCGGCACCCACGGGCTGGTCGGGTGGGGGATGGACGAACCGTCGGCCTCCGTGCTGCGCGAACTCGGTGGCGACGGCGGCGGGCATCAGGCTCAGCGGCTCGGGCCGGAGCTGATCGCCGCCGCCGACCTGATCCTGACGGCCGAGACCGAGCACCGAGCGGCCGTGGTCCGGATCGACGCGTCGGCGGCGCCGCGCACGTTCACGATGCGGGAGTTCGGCCGGCTCGGCACCGAGCTGGGCCCGGTGCCGCAGCCGACCGGCGCCGCGCTGCGTGAGCGGGTCGCGCTGGTCGACCGGCACCGGGCCGCCGAGGCGCCGGCCGGGCCGATGCGCGACGACATCGGCGACCCGTACGGGGCCGCGCTCGACCTCGTCCGCACCTGCGGGCTGCAGATCGCGGCCGCGGTCCAGGCCGACCTGGCTGCGCTCGGGGTGGCCCGGGTGGCCCGCATCGACCGATGACCGAGCACTACTTCGCGACCCACGCCTGGTTGCCGCAGGGCATGGCCCGGGACGTCCGCATCACCGTTGCCGACGGCCGCTTCGTCACCGTCGACGCCGGCGCGAGTGCGCAGCCCGGCGACCGGAGCCTGACCGGACTCACCCTGCCCGGGTTCGCCAACGCCCACAGCCACGCCTTCCACCGGGCCCTGCGCGGGCGCACCCACGGCGAGGGCGGCACGTTCTGGACCTGGCGCGAGCGGATGTACGCCGTGGCCGCGCGGCTGGACCCGGACAGCTACCTCGCGCTGGCGCGGGCGACCTACGCCGAGATGGCCCTGGCCGGGGTGAGCAGCGTCGGCGAGTTCCACTACTTGCACCACGCCCCGGGCGGCAGGCCGTATGCCGACCCGAACGCCATGGGCCACGCGCTGATGCAGGCCGCGGCCCAGGCCGGGATCCGGCTCACCCTGCTCGACGCCTGCTACGTCACCGGCGGGCTGGGCCCGAACGGGTCGGTGCCGCTGCGTCCGGAGCAGCTGCGCTTCGGCGACGGGGACGCCGACGGATGGGCGGCCCGGGCCGCGGCCCTCGAGCCGGCGCCGCACGTGCGGGTCGGGGCGGCCGTCCATTCGGTGCGGGCCGTGCCGCCCGACCAGCTGCCGACGGTCGTGGCCGCGGCCCGCGGCCTGCCGCTGCACGTCCACGTCTCCGAACAGCCGGCCGAGAACTACCAGTGCCGGCAGGCCTACGGCCGCACCCCGACCGAACTGTTGCGCGATGCCGGCGTGCTCGGCCCGTTGACCACCGCGGTGCACGCGACGCATGTGAGCGACGCGGACATCGCCGCGCTCGGCGGCTCGGGCACGGCGGTGTGCATGTGCCCGACAACCGAGCGCGATCTGGCCGACGGCATCGGCCCGGCTCGGGCGCTCAAGGACGCCGGCGCACCGGTGACGCTGGGCAGCGACCAGCATGCCGTGATCGACCTGCTGGCCGAGGCCCGGGCGCTGGAGATGGACGAGCGGCTGGCCAGCCTGCAGCGCGGCCGCTTCGACGTGGACGAACTGGTGGCCGCGCTCACCGACGACGGGCAGCGCAGCATCGGCTGGGCCGACGCCGGCCGCATCGAACCCGGCGCCCGGGCCGACCTGACCGCGGTGCGGCTGGACACCCCGCGCACCGCCGGCGGCGAACCACGGCAGGCCGTCCTGGCCGCGACCGCGGCCGACGTCGACACCGTGATCGTCGACGGGCGGGTGGTGGTCGACGGCGGCCGGCACCACCTCGGCGACATCGGGCCGATGCTGGCCGCCGCCATCGAGCCGCTGTGGACCGACCGGGCCGACGCGGCCGGCTAGCGGCCGAACACGCCGCCCAGGCCGCCCGCGATCCCGCCGAGCCCCTCGCGCGGCTGCTGCCCGGGCACGGCCTCGCCCACCCACTGGGCGAACGCCTCGGGGTTGCGGGTCTGCAGCAGCACCCGGCCCGGGCCGTAGAAGTCGAACACCCAGCCCTCGCCGGACTTCATCGACTGGATGGAGCGGCCCTCGGCCGCGCGGCGCATCCGGAACTGGATGGCCAGGTCGTAGGCGACGACGTGGCCGGTGTCGATGGTGACCTGCTCGCCGGCCTCGAGATCCATGATGTCGACGGCGCCGTAGATGCTGACCAAAGCCTCGCCCTGCCCGCTGGCCCGGAAGCCGAAGCCGCCCTCGCCGCCGAACAGGTTGGCCATCCCGCCCCACTGGGAGTCGATCTGCACGCCCTGCGAGTTGGCGATCCAGCTGCCCTTGCGCAGGAAGAACGGCCGGTCGGGCGTGACGTCGATCGAGACCGTGTCGCCGGGCAGCACGCCGGCGACGTCGACCCAGCCGCCCTCTTTGGGCGCGGTGTACGTGGTGACGAAGAACGAACCGCCGCTGAGGACGCTGCGCTTGAGGCCGGCCATCAGGCCGCCCTCGGCCTTGGCGGTAAGCGTGACGCCCGCGCTCATGGCGATCATCGCCCCGCCCTCGACCCGCAGCGTCTCACCGGGAGCGAGCACGCACCGGGCCACGGTGAAGGACGGGTTGTGACGAAGCTGAACCTGCATGAGGACTCCTGAGAACGTGCCGCACGATGAGGGGGACGATATCTCGCCCCCGTACCGCCGATAGACGGGAAGGCCATGAAGCGATGACGGCGTTCGCCGAAGTCCGGCCCGGCGCCCTGAGCCGGCCGCGCTCGTGCATTGCCCGCGGGCTGGCCTCTCCCGCACTGCCGCCCACGGTTGTCGCGTTCGCCAGTGCCGTCGCCTTCGCGATCGCCCGCCCCGCCGTCGGTGACCTCTGGGCGGCCCGGGCCCGGCAGTCGGCGGCCGCACACGGCGTCGGGCTGACGTACTGGTTCTCGTGGTTCGGTGGCGGCTCCACCCCGGGCAGCTACTCGGTCCTGACGCCCTACCTGTCCGTGCTGCTCGGCGGGGCAGCCGTGCTCGGCGCGATCGCGACGGTGGCGATCACCCCGCTGTGCTGGCGGCTGGTCCAGGGCGCGAATCATCCGGTGGCCGCCACCTGGACCGCCACCGTCGTCGCCGGCGTCAGCCTGTGGAGCGGGCGCATCCCGTTCGCGCTCGGTACGGCCATCTCCGTCGCCACCCTGATCGCCGTGCGCGCCGGACGGCGCTGGCCCGCGGCCGTCGGTACCGGGCTGGCCGTGCTTGCCTCGCCGGTCTCGGGCGTGTTCATCGCCCTCGGCCTGACCGGGACCCTGCTCGTCACCCGCTCGCACCGGCAGATCAGTGCCACGGCGATCGCGGTCGCCGCGGTCTCGCTGGGCGTGGTTGCCGTGGTGTACGGCACGCCGGGGCCGGAAGGCTTCCACGCCGGCCAGGCCGTGGCCGTGGCCGTGGCCCTGGCCCTGTTCCTGCTGGCCAAGGTGCCCAAGTTCCTGACCGTCGTCGTGCTGCTGGCGTTGGCCGTCTGCCCGCTGCTCGTCGTCATTCCCAACGGGATGGGCTCGAACTTCGAGCGGCTCGTGTGGATCTGCCTGCCGGTGGCCGTGGTGGCCACCTCGGGCATCCGGCTGCCGCTGGCGCTCGGCACTGCGGCGTTCGCCGTGCTGTCGGGGGTGCGGGGCACGGTGGCCGACGTCCAGGTCGCAGCCCAGCCCTCGGCGTCCGCGTCCTACTACGCATCGCTGGCCCGCGAGTTGGACACCCTGCCCGCGTTGAGTAACTACCGCCTCGAGGTCGTGGGCGACGGCACGCACACGGCAGCCTATGCACTGCTCGGCCACGCCGCCCTGGCCCGCGGCTACGAGACCCAAGCCGACAATGCGCTCAACCGGGTACTGATGTCGCGGACGGCGTTGACGGCGGTCAGCTACCAGGCCTGGCTGGACGACAATGCGGTCGGGTACGTGGCCCTGCCCACGGTGGCGGTGCGCGCCGGCCCGGAGTACCGGCTCGTCGCCGCCGGGCTGCCCTACCTCGCTCCGGTGTGGTCGGATCCCACCTGGACGCTGCTGCGGGTCAGGCACCCGAATCCCATCGTCGCCGCACCGGCCCGGATCACCGACGCCGACCAGTCCAACATCGAGATCGACGTGCCCCGGGCCGGTCGCGAGTACGTCCGGGTGCGCTGGTCGGCGTTCCTGCGGGTCAACGGGCCGGACGACGTGCCCGCGCCCACTTTGGCCGACGATGGGTATGGCTGGACCGTGCTCACCGTGGCCCGGCCCGGGCACTATGTTCTGCACGGCTCGGCGACGGGCCTGGTCGGCTGAATATCGAGAGGCCCGCAGCCGCCGCCTATGGGACCATCGACGGCGTGGCAGCCGTGCTCGAACGATCTCTGGATCGGCTGCATCCTGGGCCCCATCGACCGCACCGGCCCGCGTGGGTGGCGGCCCGGTGGCGGCGGTCGTATCTGCCGGCCGTCCTCGCGGTCGTCAACGCCACCGCGTTCCTGATCATCCGTCCCGGCGTCAACGACCTGTGGGCGGCCCGGGCGCGGGCCAACGCCGCCGGGCACGGCGTCGGGCTGACGTACTGGTTCTCCTGGTTCGGGGGCGGCTCGACGCCGGGCAACTACTCGGTGCTGACGCCCTACCTGTCGGCCTGGCTCACCCCCGAACTGGTCGGGGCCCTGGCCGCCGTGGCCGTCACGCCGCTGTGCTTCCTGCTGCTGCGGGGCACCCGGTACCCGCTGCCCGGTGTCGCCCTGGCCACCGCGGCTGCCGGCGTCAACCTCTGGAGCGGGCGCATCCCGTTCATCCTGGGCTGCGCGCTGGGCGCGGCGGCGCTGCTCGCGGTGCAGGCCCACCGCCGCGTGCCCGCGGTCGTGCTCACTCTGCTGACCGTCTTCGCCTCCCCGGTGGCCGGTGCCTTCCTGGCCCTGGCCATGGCCGGCACCTTCATCGAGAGCAAGGCCCACCGGGCGGTCAGCGCCGTCACCATGGCCAGCGTTGTCGTCGGCCTCGGTGTGGTCGGCCTGGCCTTCGGCACCCCGGGCCCCGAGCAGTTCTCCTACTGGCTGTGCGCCGAGACGCTGGCCGGGCTGCTGCTGTTCCTGGTGGCCGACCCCCCGCCGTTCCTGCGCACCGTCATCTACCTGTCGATGTTCACCGCGCTGCTGCTGGCCGTGATCCCGAACGGCATGGGTTCGAACTTCGCCCGGCTGGCCTGGTTCTGCCTGCCCGCGGTCGTCGTGGCCACGAGCGGCCGCCGGTTGCGCATCGCGCTGCTGGCCGGGGTCCCGATGCTGCTGATCGGCGCGGGTGGCACGGTCGAAGACCTGTACGACGCGAGCGAGCCGGTGTCGACCACCGCGTACTACACACCGCTGGCGGCCGAGCTCGACCGGCTACCCCACCTGGCCAACTACCGGGTCGAGATCGTCACCAAGGGCGCGCACGCGGCGTATGACGCCCTGCTCGATCACGCCATGCTCGCGCGGGGGTGGGAGACGCAGGAGGACAACGCGCTCAACAAGACCCTGCAGGACGCCGCGCTGGGCACCACGTCGTTCAAGATCTGGCTGGACAACAACTCGGTGGGCTATGTCGCGGTGCCGGGCAGCAAGTCGGAGTCCTCGCCGGAGTACGACCTGGTCACCAGCGGGAAGCTGACGTACCTACACCAGGTGTGGTCCGGCGGCGACTGGGTGCTCTACCGCGTGTCCGACCCCACGCCGATCGTGGCCCCGCCGCAGAACGTGCTCAAGTACACCCAGTCGCAGCTCACCATCCAGGTGCCGTGCCGGTGCACGTTCAGCGTGCGGGTGCGGTGGTCGAAGTTCCTGCGCGCCGACCCGGCCGCGCGCGGCGCGACCGCGGCCCGGGTGGTCGACGACGGCTACGGCTACACCAGCGTGACCACGCCCGCACCGGGCAACTACATCCTGCGCGGCAGCGTGACCACCCTCTTCCACTGACCTGCCGGGACCTGCTGTGACTCAGGTCACACGATGTCCGGGAAGTTGAGCGGCCTGGGCTCAGTTCTTTTGACAGAAGCCCACGCCAGCGAGCAGGATGCTGGCGGTTGTCCAGTTCAGATTATCGAAGGAGCCATCCATGGCACGAGCGGTCGGAATCGACCTAGGTACCACCAACTCCGTCGTCTCGGCCCTGTCCGGCGGCGAACCGGAGGTCATCGCGAACTCCGAAGGATCGCGCACCACCCCCAGCGTGGTGGCCTTCGCCAAGAACGGCGAGGTCCTCGTCGGCGAGGTCGCCAAGCGGCAGGCCGTCACCAACATCGACCGCACCATCCGCTCGGTGAAGCGCCACATGGGCGACCCGGCCTGGAAGGTCGACATCGACGGCAAGAGCTACAACGCCCAGGAGATCAGCGCCCGCGTGCTGCAGAAGCTCAAGCGCGACGCGGAGTCCTACCTCGGCGAGCCGATCACCGACGCCGTGATCACCGTTCCCGCGTACTTCAACGACGCGCAGCGCCAGGCCACCAAGGAGGCCGGCACGATCGCGGGCCTCAACGTCCTGCGCATCGTCAACGAGCCCACCGCGGCCGCGCTCGCCTACGGCCTGGACAAGGGCGACAAGGACCAGACCATCCTCGTCTTCGACCTCGGCGGCGGCACGTTCGACGTGTCCCTGCTCGAGATCGGCGAGGGCGTCATCGAGGTCAAGGCCACCAGTGGTGACAACCACCTCGGCGGCGACGACTGGGACCAGCGGATCATCGACTGGCTGGTCGACAAGTTCAAGGCCGCGCACGGCATCGACCTGACCAAGGACAAGATGGCCATGCAGCGACTGCGCGAGGCGGCCGAGAAGGCCAAGATCGAACTGTCGTCCTCGCAGCAGACCAGCATCAACCTGCCCTACATCACCCAGGACGCCGAGAAGAACCCGCTGTTCCTGGACGAGTCGCTCTCGCGGGCCGAGTTCCAGAAGATCACCGCTGACCTGCTCGAGCGCACCCGCACGCCGTTCCAGAACGTCATCAAGGACGCCGGCATCAAGCTCAGCGAGATCGACCACGTGGTGCTCGTCGGTGGCTCGACGCGCATGCCCGCGGTCACCGATCTGGTCAAGGAGCTGACCGGCGGCAAGGAGCCCAACAAGGGTGTCAACCCGGACGAGGTCGTCGCCGTCGGCGCCGCCCTGCAGGCCGGCGTGCTCAAGGGCGAGGTCAAGGACGTCCTGCTGCTCGACGTCACGCCGCTGAGTCTCGGTATCGAGACCAAGGGCGGCATCATGACCAAGCTCATCGAGCGCAACACCACGATCCCGACCAAGCGCTCGGAGATCTTCACGACCGCGGACGACAACCAGTCCAGCGTGCAGATCCAGGTCTACCAGGGCGAGCGTGACATCGCGGCCTACAACAAGAAGCTCGGCATGTTCGAGCTGACCGGCCTGCCGCCGGCGCCGCGCGGGATGCCGCAGATCGAGGTCACCTTCGACATCGACGCCAACGGCATCGTGCACGTCTCGGCCAAGGACCTGGCCACCAGCAAGGAACAGGGCATGACGATCACCGGCGGCTCGGGCCTGAGCAAGGACGAGATCGACCGGATGATGAAGGACGCCGAGGCGCACGCCGAAGAGGACAAGAAGCGGCGCGACGAGGCCGAGATCCGCAACTCCGCCGAGGGCCAGCAGTTCGCGACCGAGAAGTTCCTGGCCGAGAACGGCGACAAGCTGCCGGCCGACAAGAAGGCCGAGCTGGAGTCCGCGCTCGAGGAGCTGAAGAAGGCCCTCGACGGCGCCGACTTCGAGGCCATCAAGGCCGCGCAGGAGAAGGTGTCCGCGGTGGCCTCCGAGGCCGGCGGCGCGATGTACGCGGCCGCGTCGGCCGAGCAGGGCGCCGAGGGTGCCGCTGCCGGCGGTGCCGCTGGCGGGGCTGACGCCGGCTCGGCCGACGACGGCGTCGTCGACGCCGAGGTCGTGGACGAGGGCGAGGACGCCGGCCGCTGAGGATGCCAAGTGAGCGAGCGGCACCAGTCCCCGACCGGACCGGACGAGCCGGACCGGGTCGTGATCCGCGACAAGCGGAGGATCGACCCGGTCACCGGCGAGGCCCGGCACGTCGCCCCCGAAGCCCCGGCGGGCTCCACGCCGCGCCGGGGACGCCGAGTCGGCCGAGATGGCGGCCCTGCAGCACCGCGCTGGCCGAGCGCACCGCCGACCTGCAGCGCTTGCAGGCCGAGTACGCCAACTACCGCAAGCGGGCCGAGCGCGACCGGCTGGCTGCCGGCGACGTCGCGGTCAGCCGGGTGCTGGCCGAGCTGCTGCCGGTGCTCGACGACATCGACCGGGCCCGCACGCACGGCGACCTCACCGGTGCGCTGAAGGCGGTGGCCGACCAGTTCGACGCCATCGTCGGCAAGCTCGGCCTGCAGGCGTTCGGCGAGGTGGGCGACCCGTTCGACCCGGCCATCCACGAGGCCGTGCTGCACGACGAGTCCGACGCGGTCCTCGTACCCACGGCCACCACGGTCATGCGCCGCGGCTACCAGCACGGCGAGCGCCTGCTGCGCCCGGCCATGGTCGGCGTCAGCGATCCGGCGCCGGTACCGCCCCCGGCTCCGGCCCCTGAGACATCGACCATCGACGACCTGTTCGACCAATCCGAAGACCCGCAACGAGGGCAGTAACCAAGGAGGTGACGCCGGATGAGCACCAAGGACTACATCGAGAAGGACTACTACGCCGCGCTCGGCGTCGCCAAGGACGCGTCCGCGGCCGAGATCAAGAAGGCCTACCGCAAGCTCGCCCGCGAGTTGCACCCGGACAAGAACCCGGGCAACGCCGAGGCCGAGGCGCGGTTCAAGGAGGTGTCCGAGGCCTACGACGTGCTGTCCGACGACAAGACCCGCAAGGAGTACGACGAGGCCCGCTCGCTGTTCGGGGCCGGGGCGGATGCGGCGGCGGATTCCGCGGCGGCGGCTTCCCGCCCGGCAACGGCTCGACGACGTTCGACATGTCCGACCTCTTCGGCAACACCGCCGGTTCGGCCGACCTCGGCGACCTGTTCGGCAATCTGTTCGGCAACTCCGGGGCCACCCGCACCCGGCCGCGGGCGGCCAGCCCGACCCGCGGCCAGCGACGTCAACGCCGAGGTCACGCCTCAGCTTCGACGAGGCCGTGCACGGCGCCACGCTGCCGCTGCAGCTGTCCGGCCCGGGCGCGTGCAAGACCTGCCACGGCAACGGCGCGCGCCCGGGCACGGCGCCGCACCGGTGCCCGACCTGCGGCGGCAGCGGGTTCGTCAGCAGCAACCAGGGCGCGTTCGGGTTCAGCGAGCCGTGCCGCGACTGCCGCGGCACCGGGCAGATCATCGACGACCCGTGCCCGGAGTGCGGCGGCAGCGGTGTCACGACCCAGACCCGCACGATCACCGTGCGGGTGCCGGCCGGCGTCCGCGACGGGGCCAGGCTGCGCATCGCCGGCAAGGGCACGCCCGGTACCCGGGGCGGCCCGTCCGGCGACCTGTTCGTCACCGTGCACGTCGGTGCCGCACCAGCTGTTCGGCCGCGTCGGCGACGACCTGACCCTGACCGTGCCGGTCACCTTCGCCGAGGCGGCGCTGGGCACGACCCTGCGGGTGCCGACCCTCGACGGCTCGGTCGGCGTCAAGGTTGCGCCCGGCACGCCGTCCGGACGCACGCTGCGGGTCCGCGGCCGGGGCGTGCCCAAGAAGAACGCAGCCGGCGACCTGCTCGTCACCGTCGAGGTGGCCGTGCCGCAGAAGCTCAACACTGCGGCCCGCGAGGCGCTGGAGAGCTACGCCGCGGCCCAGCCCGACGATCCGCGCCCGCAGATCACGGCGGCCCTGGCCCAGGCCGCGACCCGGTCGGCGCCGCAAGGGGGCCGAGCATGACTGACCGTTTCTACAGCCCCGGCGCCGTGCCCGAGGACGCCCCGGTGTTCGTCATCTCGGTGGCGGCCCAGCTGGCCGGCATGCACGCCCAGACGCTGCGCCAGTACGACCGGCTCGGCCTGGTCACGCCCGGGCGCACCGTCGGCGGCGGCCGGCGCTACTCCGCCCGCGACGTCGCCCTGCTGCGCGAGGTGCAGCGGCTGAGCCAGGACGAGGGCGTCAGCCTGGCCGGCATCAAACGCATCATCGACCTGGAATCCCAGGTGGACGCGCTGCGCAGCCGCGTCGCCGAACTGGCG
This sequence comes from uncultured Actinomycetota bacterium, assembly GCA_963713245.1. Classification (GTDB taxonomy): domain Bacteria; phylum Actinomycetota; class Actinomycetes; order Mycobacteriales; family Jatrophihabitantaceae; genus CAVQKZ01. The sequence goes on along the minus strand of CAVQKZ010000001.1, from coordinate 766,473 downwards.
GCCGAGCTCGACCGCGCGCACACCGAACTGGCCCGGCACCGCCGCCCGTCGACCGCACTCGTCGTCTGGAAGCCGCAGCGCCGCCGCTGAAACTTGGAGAAGTGAACCGATGGACCTGACCACCCGCAGCCAGCAGGCTGTGTCCTCCGCCGTCAAGAGCGCGGCCGAGCGCGGCAACCCGGCCGTCGAGCCGGCCCACCTCGCGGTCGCGCTGCTCGACGACGCCGAAGGGCTGACCCGGCCGCTCGCTGCAGGCGGTCGGCGCCGACCCGCTCGCGCTCCGGGCCGAGGCCCAGCGCCTGGTCGACAAGCTGCCGTCGGCCAGTGGCGCGAGCGTCGTCGGCCCCGCAGACCTCGCGCGGGCTGCTCAACGTGCTTGAGCGCGGCCGAGCGCGAGGCCCGCGACCGGTCGGACGAGTACGTCTCCACCGAGCACCTGCTGATCGCGCTGGCGTCGCAGGGCGGCGAGGTGGCCGAGCTGTTCACGCAGCGGGGCGCCACCGGGCCGCGCTGGCCGACGCCCTGCAGTCGGTGCGCGGCTCGGCCCGGGTCACCTCCCCCGATCCCGAGGGGACGTTCCAGGCGCTGGAGAAGTACGGCGTCGACCTGACCGCTGCCGCGCGCGAGGGCAAGATCGACCCGGTCATCGGCCGCGACGCCGAGATCCGCCGGGTCGTCCAGGTGCTCTCGCGGCGGACCAAGAACAACCCGGTCCTGATCGGCGAGCCCGGCGTCGGCAAGACCGCCGTCGTCGAGGGCCTGGCCCAGCGCATCGTCGCCGGCGACGTGCCCGAGTCGCTGCGGGGCAAGCGGCTGATCGCGCTCGACCTCGGCGCGATGGTCGCCGGCGCGAAGTACCGCGGCGAGTTCGAGGAGCGGCTCAAGGCCGTGCTGAACGAGATCAAGGACTCCGGCGGCCAGGTCGTCACGTTCATCGACGAGCTGCACACCGTGGTCGGCGCCGGCGCCACCGGCGAAGGGGCCATGGACGCCGGCAACATGCTCAAGCCGATGCTGGCCCGCGGCGAGCTGCGCATGGTCGGCGCGACCACGCTCGACGAGTACCGCGAGCACATCGAGAAGGACCCGGCGCTCGAGCGGCGCTTCCAGCACGTGCTGGTCGGCGAGCCGTCGGTCGAGGACACCATCGGCATCCTGCGCGGACTCAAGGGCCGCTACGAGGCCCACCACAAGGTCGTCATCAACGACGGCGCGCTGGTGGCCGCCGCGACCCTGTCCGACCGCTACATCACGTCGCGCTTCCTGCCCGACAAGGCGATCGACCTGGTCGACGAGGCCGCGTCCCGGCTGCGCATGGAGATCGACTCCCGCCCGGTCGAGATCGACGAGCTGCAGCGCGCCGTCGACCGGCTGAGCATGGAGGAGATGGCGCTGGAGAAGGAGACCGACGACGCATCGAAGGAGCGGCTGGCCAAGCTGCGGGCCGAGAAGGCCGACCTGACCGAGCAGCTCGACGCGCTCAACGCCCGCTGGGAGCGGGAGAAGTCCGGCCTGAACCGGGTCGGCGAGCTCAAGGAGCGCATCGACGCTCTCGAAGGCCAGATCGAGCGGGCCCAGCGCGACGGCGACCTCGAGACCGCGTCGCGGCTGCTGTACGGCGAGCTGCCCGGTCTGGAGCGCGAGCTGGCCGCGGCCAGTGAGGCCGAGGCCGCGCCGAGCGCCGACGTGCTGGTCAAGGAGCAGGTCACGGCCGACGACATCGCCGAGGTCGTGTCGGCCTGGACCGGCATCCCGGCCGGGCGGATGCTCGAAGGCGAGACGGCCAAGTTGCTGCGCATGGAGGACGAGCTCGGCACCCGGGTCATCGGCCAGCGCGCCGCGGTGCAGGCCGTGTCCGACGCGGTGCGCCGGGCCCGGGCCGGCATCTCCGACCCCAACCGGCCCACCGGCTCGTTCCTGTTCCTCGGCCCCACCGGGGTCGGCAAGACCGAGCTGGCCAAGGCGCTGGCCGGGTTCCTGTTCGACGACGAGCGGGCGATGGTCCGCATCGACATGAGCGAGTACTGCGAGAAGCACTCGGTGGCTCGCCTCGTCGGGGCTCCGCCCGGCTACGTCGGCTACGACGAGGGCGGCCAGCTGACCGAGGCCGTGCGCCGGCGCCCGTATTCGGTTGTGCTGTTCGACGAGGTCGAGAAGGCCCACCCGGACGTGTTCGACATCCTGCTGGCCGTGCTCGACGACGGCCGGCTGACCGACGGCCAGGGCCGCACCGTCGACTTCCGCAACACGATCCTGGTGCTGACGTCCAACCTGGGCTCGCACGTGCTGGTCAGCGAGATGCCGGACGAGCTGAAGAAGGACGCGGTGCTGGACATCGTCCGCGAACACTTCAAGCCCGAGTTCCTCAACCGGCTCGACGACATCGTGGTGTTCCAGTCGCTGGGCACCGAGGACCTGACCCGCATCGTCGACATCCAGGTCGCGGCGCTGGCCAAGCGGCTGCAGGGCCGCCGGCTCACCCTCGAGGTCACCGAGGCGGCCCGCGAGTGGCTGGCCCTCAACGGCTTCGATCCGCTCTACGGGGCCCGGCCGTTGCGGCGGCTGGTGCAGACCGCGATCGGCGATGCCCTGGCCCGCGAGCTGCTGGCCGGCCACATCCGCGACGGGCAGACCGTTCGGGTCGACGCGCGCGAAGATCGTTCCGGACTGGACGTAACCGGGGCTTGACGCGACAATCCCTCCGACCGGGCCCGATAGGTGGCGCGGGCTAGGAGGGCACGATGACGTCGTCCACGCCGGGGGGTCCGCCGGATCCCGATCCCTACCGACCGCCGGACCCCTCGGGCCAGCCGCCTCCATACGGGCAGCAGCCCCCGCAGTATGGGCAACAACCCCCGCCGGGATACGGCCAGCAACCGCCGCCCCAGTACGGGCAGCAACCGCAGTACGGGCAGCAGCCGCAATACGGCCAACAACCGCAGTACGGGCAGCAGCCGCCGCCGTCCGGCTACCCGGGCGCGCCCATGCCACCGCCGGGTTCGGCCTACGGGTACGGCTCCGGGCAGGCGCCGGTGCCGGGCGGCCGACTGGCCGGAATGGGCGCTCGCTTCGGCGGCCTGATCATCGACGGGCTCATCATCGGTGTGCCGATTTTCATCATCGGCCTGGCCACCGGCGCGTTCAAGTCGAAGAACTCGAGGACCTGTGACGCGGCCGGAACCTGCACGACGCACTTCCACGTCGGTGGCTCGCTGCTGCTGGACTTTCTGGCCCTGGTGCTGGGCATCGCCTACTCGGCCTACTTCGTCGGGATGAAGACGCAGACCATCGGCCACCGCGCCGCCGGCATCCGGGTCGTCGACGCCAACACCGGCGGCCCGATCGGTGCCGGCCGCGGCGCGTTGCGCTGGCTGGTGATGGGCGTGACCGGCGCGATCTGCACGATCGGCTACTGGTCGCCGTTCTTCGACAGCCAGCGCCGGCAGGGCTGGCACGACAAGGCGTCCAACGCCGTCGCCATCCCGGCCAGGTAACCCCGTGCCCACCACCCGCTTTGCACCTTTCCCGGTCGCGAAATCGCCTTTTAGGCAGCCGGGAAAGGTGCAAAGCGGGAGTGGGCCGTGGTGGGTTGCCGCCGCTGTCCTGGTTGGGATCGCCGTGGACGCGGCGGTGGATCCGACGCGTACGCACGTCCCCCTGTGCCCGTTGCACGCGATGACGGGCCTGGACTGCCCGTTGTGCGGCAGCCTGCGTGCAGTGGACGAACTCGTGCGCGGCCACTGGGCCACCGCGGTGCGGGACAACCTGCTGCTCGTCGCGGCCCTGCCGGTCGTGTTCGGGCTGTGGCTGGCCTGGGTCGCCCGCGCCGGCGACCGCGGTGCCACGCCGCGCCGGTGGCCGACGGCCGTCCGGATCGGCGTGGTCGTCCTGGTCACCGGCTTCGCCGTCGTGCGCAACCTGCCGTTCGCGACCTGGTTGCGGCCTTAGGGTCGGCGCCGCGGGTCAGAAGCGGTCGCGGATACAAGCGTTGTACTGGGACGTGTCGTGGCGGTCGTAGACGTCCAGGCACGGCCGAATCCGCGAGTAGATGACGACGGACAGGATCGTGGCCAGCAGGGCCCCGACCACGGCACACACCAGCCCGCTGATGGCCAGCCCCCGCCCGCCGCCGCCACGCTTGGCGTCGCTCAGGCCGAGGAAGCCGAAGATCACCGCGAGGGCCACGAACACCACGTCGAAGATGCTCGTCCAGCAGAACATCACGGCCAGGATGCCCAGCACGAGCGCGGCGATGGCCTTGCCGTTGCCGGTCCGCGGCTGGGGGTACTGCTGGGCGTAGCCGGGCGGGATCGGTGCGGGATAGCCCGGCGGTGGGTAGCCGTACCCGCCCGCGTGGCCGGGCCCGTACGGCGAGGAGGCGTACGGCGGCGGGGCCGGCTGGGGCGGCGGGGTGTAGCCGGGTGGCGCGTACTCCGGCGGCACCGGGTGTTCCGGCGCGCCGAAGCGGTAGGGGTCGAACGGCGTCTCGGCCGGCGCGGGCTTGTCGAACGACACCGGATCGGTCGAGGCCCGACCGGGCGGCGCGGCCGGGCCCTCCGGGTCGGGCCCGGGCGCGCTCGGGCCGTCGGCCGGTGGCGTGGTCATCGTGGCCCTCCGTGATATCCCGCGATGCGGTGCTGCATGCAGCCGCCGGGTCGACTGTATCCGGTGGCCCGGGCCCGATCCGGCGGGTGCGCCGACCGGCTGCCCGCGCACGTACACTGCGCCGGTGACCGACTTGACGAAGGCGCCGGCCGAGAAGAAGCCGCCCGAGGCGCCGAAGCCGCCGCGCACGATCGACCTGGTGATTGCGGCCGTGTGCGCCCAGGTCGTGTTCACGATCGTCCGGATCGCCAGCATGTTCGGCTCCACCGCCCAGTGGGACCGCCTGCTCGTCCGCGACAACAACAAGCTCAAGAAGCCGACCCACCCCTACGGGCCCACGCAGATCGCCGACGACCTGCACCGGCTGCGGGTGAACAACCTCGTCCAGGGCATCGTCATCTCGGTGGCCCTGCTGCTGCTGGCCTTCCTGCTTCGGCGGGCCGGGACGGCGACCATGAGCCGGTGGGGCCTGATCGTGGTGATGCTGGTGACGTTCTCCCCGTTCGCCGTGGTGCCCGCCCACGGGCTGCCGGCGGTGACCCAGGTGGCGGGGGTGCTGTCCGGGGTGTCGTCCATCGTCGCGATCGTGGCCCTCTTCCTGCCCGGGTCGCGCGGGTACTTCAAGGCCCTCGCTGCGGCCCGCCTGGCCGCCTCCGGCCGGACCGCGGCGCCGGCTCGCGGCCTGGGCGCCCTGTTCGGCGGTGGCGCGGCCACCGCCCGCAAGCCGCCCCCGCCGTCCGGAGTGCGCTCGACCGCCGCCTCGCGGGCCAACGCCCGCCTCAACCAGGGCGGCGCGGCCGCGGTCCGGGCCAAGACCCGCGCGGACGAAGCGGCCGTCGCCCGCGGCGCGGCACTTGCCCGCAGCCGGGCCAAGGCGAGCAAGTCCCGGCGGACCGAGCGTTAGAGCGATGCCGAGCGCACTGGTCACCGGCGCCACGGCCGGCATCGGCGCCGAGTTCGCGCGCCAGCTCGCCGCCGCCGGCCACGACCTCGTCCTCGTCGCCCGCGACCGGGCCCGATTGACAGCGAGCCAGGCCGCGCTGGCCGGCGAATTCGGGGTCGACGTCGAGGTGCTCAGCGCCGACCTGGCCACGCCGGAAGGTTGCGACCTGGTGGCGGCGCGGATCACCGACGCCCAGCGCCCGGTCGACGTGCTGGTCAACAACGCCGGCTTCGGGATGTACAAGCGGTTCGGGACGGCTGAACTGGCCGACGAGGAGCGCCAGCTCGACCTCAACGTCCGGGCCGTGCTGCGGCTGACCCACGCCGCGGTGCGGTCGATGACCGGACGCGGCGCGGGGCAGATCATCAACGTCTCGTCGGTGGCCGGCTTCGTCCCCCGCGGCGGCAATGCCACCTACTCGGCCAGCAAGGCCTGGGTGACGATGTTCAGCGAGGCGCTCTCGGTGCAGTTGCGCGGTTCGGGCGTCTCGATCACCGCCGTGTGCCCGGGCTTCACCCGCACGGAGTTCCACGAGCGGGCCAACGCCGACATGTCGCACGTGCCCGAGCGGATGTGGCTGGACGCCGGCGCGGTCGTGGCCGAGGGGCTGGCCGACGCGGCCAAGGGCAAGCCGGTGAGCGTGCCCAGTCGGCAGTACCGGCTGCTGGTCGGCGCCACCCGCACGATTCCGCGGCCGCTGCTGCGCCTGATCATGGCCCGCCGCGCGTTCTGACCCGCGCTCGCTAGGGTCTGGGACGTGAGCGACCGCGACGAACTGCTGCAGCTGATCAAGGAACTCGCCGTGGTCCACGGCACGGTGACGCTCTCGTCCGGCCGCGAGGCCGACTACTACATCGACCTGCGCCGGATCACCCTGCACCGGGTCGCGGCCCCGCTGGTCGGGCGGGTCCTGCGGCAGGTGACGGCCGACTGGAGCTACGACGCGGCCGGCGGCCTGACGCTGGGCGCCGACCCGGTGGGCACGGCCGTCCTGCACGCGTCCGGCGGTGCGGTCGATGCCTTCGTCGTCCGCAAGGAGGAGAAGAAGCACGGGATGCAGCGCCGGGTCGAGGGTCCGGACGTCGCCGGGCGGCGGGTACTCGTGGTCGAGGATGTGTCGACGACCGGCAGCAGCCCGCTGACCGCGGTCGAGGCCCTGCGCGTGGCCGGGGCCGAGGTGGTCGGCGTGGCCGTGATCGTCGACCGCGGGGCCCGGGCTGCGATCGAAGCCGCGGGCCTGGAATACCGCAGCGCGTACACCCTTGCCGACCTCGGCCTGTCTTGACGCAGGGGCCGGACGACGACGCCACACCCGACCTGCCGCCCGAGGTCGGCGTCGGGCCGCACCCGCAGCCCTGGCCCGACGATCCCCGCCTCGATCCTGACCTGCTCGCCCACGGTGACCGCCGCAACGTCGTCGACCGCTACCGCTACTGGTACCTGGACGCGATCGTCGCCGACCTCGACCCGCGCCGGCACGAGTTCGCCGTCGCCATCGAGAACTGGCAGCACGACCTCAATATCGGCACGGTCGTGCGCACCGCCAACGCGTTCCTGGCCCGCGAGGTGATCATCGTCGGACGGCGGCGCTGGAACCGGCGCGGGGCCATGGTCACCGACCGCTACCAGCACGTGCACCACGTCGCCACCGCCACCGAACTCACCGAGTACGCCCAGGCGCACGGCTACCAGATCGTGGCCGTCGACAACTTGCCCGGCGCCGAGCCCATCGAGACGGCCGCCCTGCCCCGTAACGCGTTGCTGTTGTTCGGTCAGGAGAGCGTCGGCCTCAGCGACGAAGCCCGGGCCGCCGCCGAACTGGTCTGCTCGATCGCCCAGTACGGCTCGACCCGCTCGATCAACGCCGGGGTCGCGGCCGGCATCGCCATGCACACCTGGATCCGCCAGCACGCCCAGCCGCCGTCGTAGCTACTCCTGCGTGCGCAGGTAGCGCCCGAAGTGCGGCACCGTGAACGCGATCCGCCCGCGCTGCCCCGAATACACCAGGCCCTTCTTGAGCAGCCCGTCCCGAGCCGGCGACAGCGACTGCGGCGGCCGGGCCAGCGAGTCGGCCACGGCCGCGGTCGGCACGGCGTCGTCGGGCACCCCCGGGTCGGCCACGTCGGCCATCGCCCGCAAGTACTCGCGCTCGGCCGGCGTGGCCCGCTCGTAGCGCGAGCCGAAGAAGCCGACGGCCAGTTCGGCCTCGGCCTCGGGCGCGGCCACGCCCACGTCGGCCACCGTTATCGGCGAGCGCGGGGCGACGTCCCAGGCGACCTTGCCATAGGCCTGGACGAAATACGGGTAGCCGCCGGTCGCGGAGTACATGGCCGCGAGCGCGTCGTCGTCGAAGTCGGCGTCCTCCTCGCGGGCGGGCGAGCGCAGGGCCAGGTCGGCCGACGGGCGGTCGAGCCGATCGATGCGGGCGAAGCGGAACAGCCGCTCGGAGTACGACTTGGACGCCGACAGCACCGCGGGCAGGTGCGGCAGCCCGGCGCCGACGACGACGAGCGGCAGCCGCTGCTGCGACACCTCGTGGCAGGCCGCGCACAGCGCCGACACGTCGTCGGGGCCGAGGTCCTGCATCTCGTCGATGAAGACGGCGATGCCGTGGCCGGTGTCGCCGGCCAGCCCGGCCACGTCGGTGAACAGTTCGACCAGGTCGATCTCGATGTCGCCGGAGTCGGCCCGCCCGGTGACGGCCGGGACGTCGATGCCGGGCTGCCAGCGCTCGCGCAACTTGGGCGCCTTGCCGTTGGCCGTCCGCGGCTCGCGCAGCGCGAACGCCTTGACCACGCCCAGGACGTGCTCGGCCTCGGCCCGGTTGGGCTGGGCCAGCTCCCGCACGGCCAGGTGCAGCGCGGCCGCGAGCGGGTGGCGCAGGGGCTGGTCGGGCCGGGCCTCGAGCTTGCCGGTGCCCCAGCCCGAGCGCACCGCCGCGCCGCGCATGGCGTTGAGCAGCACGGTCTTGCCGACGCCGCGCAGCCCGGTGAGCACGACCGAGCGCTCGGGCCGGGACCGGGCCACCCGCTCCAGCAACACGTCGAAGGCCTGCAGTTCGCCGTCGCGACCGGCCAGTTCCGGGGGGCGCTGGCCCGCGCCGGGGGCGTACGGATTGCGCACCGGGTCCATGATCGGACTGTATCCGGCTCTCTAGCGTTTACCGCAGATTGCCGCAGAAACTCCGATCGTGTCGCGTCAGGCGGCCGCGGCGCTCGGCCGGGTCAGGATCTCCGCCCCGTCGTCGGTGACGGCGATGCTGTGCTCCCACTGGGCCACCCAGGATCCGTCGCGGGTGACCACGGTCCAGTTGTCGTCCCACATCAGCCAGTCGACGCCGCCGAGGGTGAGCATCGGCTCGATCGTGAACGTCATGCCCGGCTCGATGAGCGTGGTCGCCCGCGGCTCGTCGTAGTGCAGGATCGTCGGCTTGGTGTGGAACGACGGGCCGACCCCGTGGCCGGTGTAGTCGCGGACCACGCCGTAGCCGAAGCGGCGGGCGTACGACTCGATCACCCGGCCGATGACACTGATCGGACGGCCCGGTCGCACGGCGCTGATGCCGCGCAGCATGGCCTCGCGGGTGCGCTCGCCCAGGTCGCGGACTTCCGGGGCCGGGTTGCCGGCGTAGAACGTCGCGCAGGTGTCGCCGTGCACGCCGTCGACGAACGCGGTGACGTCGACCTTGACGATGTCGCCGTCGAGGAGCGTGCGGGAGTCGGGGATGCCGTGGCAGATGACCTCGTTGACCGACGTGCACAGCGATTTCGGGTAACCCTTGTAGCCCAGCGTGGACGGGTACGCGCCGGCCGCGACCAGGAACTCGTGGCCGATGCGGTCGAGCTCGTCGGTGCTGACGCCGGCGGCGACGTGGCGGCCGACCTCGAGGGTGGCGTCGGCCGCGATCCGGCCCGCGACCCGCATCGCGGCGATGGTGTCGGCGTCCTTGACCAGCGGGTCGTCGCGGTCGGCGGGGACGCCCGGTGCGGCATCGACGTAGTGCGGTCGGACGATGGCCGCCGGCACCGCGCGCCGGGCCGAGATCACGCCGGGCTGGATGGGCGAGGTCACGGTCACCCGTTCATTCTGCCCCGTTGGAGCGTCAGACCTCGACGACCATCGGCATGAGCATCGGCCGGCGGCGGTAGGTCTTGTCGACCCAGCGGCCCACGGTGCGGCGCACGATGTTGGCCAGCGCGTCGGCGTCGCGGGCGCCGTCGGCCACGGCCTTCTCGACGACCTCGATCAGCTCGGCCCGGATCGGGTCGAGGGCCGACTCGTCGTCGGTGAAACCTCGCGCCGTGATCTCCGGCCCGAACACGACCTTGCCGATCTCGAGGTCGACCGCGACCAGGATCGAGATGAAGCCCTCTTCGCCGAGGATGCGGCGGTCCTTGAGTGCGGCGTCGCCGATGTCGCCGACCGCCAGCCCGTCCACGTACACGTAGCCGACCGGGATGGTGCCGACGATCGAGGCCAGCCCGTCGACCAGGTCGACCACGGTGCCGTCGGGCGCGAGCATGATCCGCTCGTCCGGGATGCCGGTGGAGCGCGCGATCGCCGCGTGCGCGCGCAGGTGCCGCCACTCGCCGTGCACCGGCATGTGGTTGGTCGGGCGCACCGCGTTGATGAGGTAACGCAGCTCGCCGGCCGGCGCGTGCCCGGAGACGTGCACCAGCGCCGTGGACTTGTGCACGATCGTGGCGCCGAGCCGGGACAGTCCGTTGATCACCTGGCCGACCGACGTCTCGTTGCCCGGGATGAGCGAGGACGCCAGCAGGATCGTGTCGTCCGGGACGATGCGCACGGTCTGGTGCTCGCGGTTGGCCATCCGCGACAGCGCCGACAGCGGCTCGCCCTGCGACCCGGTGGAGATGAGCAGCACCCGCCGCGACGGCAGTTCCTCGGCCGCCTTGGCGTCGATGAGCACGCCGTCGGGCACCTGCAGCAGCCCGAGCTCGCGCGCGATCTGCATGTTGCGCAGCATCGAACGTCCGACCAGCGCGACCTGCCGTTCACAGGCGACGGCCGCGTCGAGCACCTGCTGGACGCGATGGACGTGCGAGGCGAAGCAGGCCACGATGACCCGGCCGCGGGCCTTGCCGATGACATCGGACACGACCCGGCCCACGTCGCGCTCGGACGGGATGAACCCGGGGACCTCGGCGTTGGTCGAGTCGGCCAGCAGCAGGTCGACGCCCTCGTCACCCAGGCGCGAGAAGCCGGGCAGGTCGGTGAGCCGGTTGTCCAGCGGTGTCTGGTCCATCTTGAAGTCGCCGGTGTGCAGCACGGTGTGCTTGCCGGCGCGGATGGACACGGCCAGCGCGTCGGGGATGGAGTGATTGACCGCGTAGAAGCGCAGCCCCCACTCGCCGATGCTGGTCTTGTCGCCCTCGCGCACCCGGCGCAGGTCGGGCTTGAGCCGGTGCTGGTCGAGCTTGGCCGCGACCAGCGCGAGGGTGAGCCGGGACCCGAAGATCGGGATGTCCTTGCGCTCGCGCAGCAGGTAGGGCAGCGCGCCGATGTGGTCCTCGTGGCCGTGGGTGAGCACGATGCCGTCGATCTGGTGGAGCCGGTCGGCGTAGTACGACCAGTCGGGCAGGGTGATGTCGACGCCGGGCGAATTCGTCTTGCCCAGCAACATGCCGCAGTCGACGATCAGCAGCCGGCCGTTGAGCTCGAACATCGTCATGTTGCGGCCGACCTCTTTGATGCCGCCCAGGGCGACCACCCGCAGGGCGCCCTGGCGCAGCTTCGGCGGCGGGCCCTGGGCGGTCTTGGGAGGCGAGGTCACCCCACGAGGCTATCCGCTCGCCCCACCTCGGGGACGCTACGGTCGGCGCCATGACTTCTGTGGAGGCGTTGAATTCCAGCCAGATCACCAAGATCGGCGTGGGCACGATCATCGCGCTGGTGGTGATCGGCTTCCTGCTCAGCCTGCTCATCACGGCCCTGATCGGCCGGATCATCATCGCCGTGGTCGTGGTCGCGCTGGCCGCCCTGGTCTGGCAGCAGCGCAGCTCGATCGAGGATCACGTGAAGAAATGCCACCTCGACATGACGTTCCTCGGCATCCACGTGAACCCGCCCAAGGACGTCACCCAGCACTGCCGATGATCACTCGCTGACGGGGTACGGCGGCTTGGCCCGGCCCTGCCGGTAGTGGATGAGGGCCGGGACCAGCGACAGCACGACGACCACGACGACCGCGTAGTCGATGTAGCCCTTGTTGTCCTGGACGAACTTGATCTTGCCCAGCTGGTGGCCGAGGAGCAGCACGCCGTCGCTCCACACGATGCCGCCGATGATCGAGTAGACGAGGTAGGCCGAGAAGCGCATCCGCCCGACGCCGGCCATGACGGTGGCCACCGTGCGCACGATCGGCACGAACCGGCCCACGATGATCGTCCACGACCCGAACCGTTCGAAGAAGGCGTGCGAGCGGGCCACGTACTCCGGCCGGAACAGCCGGGAGTTGGGCCGGTCGAAGACCACCGGCCCGGCCCGGTAGCCGATCCAGTAGCCGACCACGTTGCCGGCGATGGCCGCGATCGGGGCCACGATCAGGAACGAGCCCAGAGAGCTGGTGATCTTGCCCGTGGCCAGGCTGATGCCGGCCGCGAACAGCAGGGTGTCGCCGGGCAGGAAGAACCCGACCAGCAGCCCGCACTCGGCGAACAGGACCGCGGCCAGCACGAACAGCGCGCCGGAGCCGGACAGCAGATGGTCCGGGCTGATGGGGTTGGCGAGGACTGCGGTGGCATTGTGAGCCAGCCCGGTCGCGAGGATCTGCATGGACCGGACTCTACGGAGGTCGCGGCCCAGCGCTGGCTAGGGCTTTCCCCGCACTCAGGCTGGTCGCTCAGCCAGGCGCCAGGCGGCCAGCAGTTCCGCCTCCCGCTCGGCGGCCAGCCCGGGTGTGTTCGAGCCCGGGCGCCAGCCACCGGGTACCGATTGCTGCCAGGCCCAGGTGTCGGCCACGGTCTCGTGCAACGGCCGCCAGCGCAGGCCGGCCGCCCGCGCCTCCGCGGCCTGTGACGCGAAGACGCTCGGCCCCTTGGATTCCGGGATCCACAGCGGCAGTTCGGTCCAGAACGCCACACCCCGGGCGTCGAGCCAGTCGCTGTCGACGTAGGTGAAGGTTGCGTCCGAGCCGGTGGCGGCCTGGCAGGCGGCCAGCAGGTCGGCCCGGGTGTCTCGTCCGGGTGGGCCGGGCACGTCGAACGTCCCCGGCGCGCCCGAGAGGGCGAAGCGGGCCAGATCACGGGTGTCGATGAGCGAGACGGGATCGGTCGGCCTGCCCGGCACCAGCACCTCGCCGCCGCGCGCTACCCGGTCCAGCCACCACGGCAGCCGGCCCACCACGCTGTCGTTCGGGCCGACGATCGAACCGGCCCGCAATGCCGTCGAGCGGTCGGCGCCGAAGGCCCGGGCCGCCGCCCGCTCGCAGCCGACCTTGAGCCAGCCGTAGGACTCCGGCCCGGAGAGGCCGGCCGGGACGTCGTCGCGCGTCGCGTCGGGGTCACCGTCGTGCGCGCCGCCGGAGCGGTAGTCCGGCTCGGTGGGCCAGCTGGGATAGGCGTTGATGCTCGACACGAACGCGTAGTGGTCGCAACTGGGAGCGAGCACGGCCGCGCTGCGGGCGACGTCCTGCGGTACGTAGCCGCAGGTGTCGACGACGACGTCGAAATGCCGCCCGGCGAGCTGTTCGAGGTCGGCCGGGACGCTTCGATCGCCGATGAGGGCCGTGACACCGTCGGGCGCCGGTCCGGACTTGCCCCGGTTGAAGATCGTGACCGCGGCGCCGCGGGCCTGGGCCTCGCTCACCACCGCGCGTCCGAGAAAGACCGTGCCACCGAGCACCAGGACGTGCATGCCGCCTACTCGACCACTGCCGCACCCGGCCGGTCGAGCGTGTTCGCTGCCCGCGTAGCGCTCGGTCAGACGGCGACGCGGGTCGTCACGTGGGCCTCGCCGAGTAGTGACGTCGCCTGTAGCCGTCCGGCCAGCGTGGAACGGGCCTCGACGGCGCTGCAGTAGGCGTCGCGGGAGGCCGCGCGCCGACGGGACAGGCTGGCCGCCTCGGTTGCGGCCGGGACGTCGGCGTAGTCGCGCATGCCGGCGTGCAGGAGGGCCAGAGCTTCGGAGCGCAGCTGCGAGACCCGGGACTCGGTCACTCCGAGCTCGTCGGCGATGTCCAGCATCTTGCGCTGGGCGAAGAAGTACTGCTCGACGACGGTGCGCAGCCGCTCGGGCAGCTCGGCGATGGCGTCGCGCAGGTAGCCGATCTGCTCGCGCTTGAGCAGCACCTGCTCCGGCCCGGCACCCAGCGACGGGAGCAGCTCCGCGCCGTCGTCCTGGGTCAGGTTCTGCAGACTGAGCACGGACGCCCGCTGTACGGCGAAGTCGACGGCGTCGAGGTCGTGGACGGCGACGCCCATGTTCTGGGCCACTTCGGCCCGGGTCGGGGCCCGGCCCAGGGTGGCGGCGAGCTGGTTGCGGGCGGCGTCGAGGTCGCGGGCCTTGCCGCGCACGGCCCGGCTGGCCCAGTCCATGGTGCGCAATTCGTCGATGAGGGCGCCCCGGATCCGGAACGCGGCGAAGCGGCCGAAGGGCACGCCCCGCGAGGGGTCGAAGTTCTTGGCGCTGAGGACGAGGGCCATCCGGCCGGCAGAGGCGAGATCGTCGCGGCTGGACGTGCGCGGGCACGCGGTTGAGCACTTCACGCACGAGGTGGCCGACCAGGGGGAGCTGCGTACGGACGAGTTCGTCCACCGAGAGTGGAGCGTCGTCGTGCCGGACCGCGGTAGCAGCGGTCATGGCTGACCTTCCCGGTGCATCGCGTCCGGTCAGCGTGCGACCGAACTGCTGGCCCCCGTGGACCATCGACTCCCCTAGGCCGATCAGTCGCCAACCCCGTCTTGTTAGGTTGACGTGAGGTAATGCTTACACGTATGTACCGCGCGAGCAAATCAAGATCGACAAAGCGTGCCGGAATCCAGCCGGGCGCGGCAATCTGCGCATACCCGCCAGACCTCCAGGATTGGTACAGATATCGGGGTCCGCGGAGTTTCACTAACCTTCCGGGCGGCGTTGCCGATGATCCGGGCATGCAGGATGTACGGCCAGGTGGCCCGACGACGAGCGCAGCCGGCGGCATTGCCGACGGCTTCGGCGCGGTGTCGGCCGTGCTCTGGGACGAGCGCGACACCCTGGAACTCCTGCAGTTCAAACTGACCGAGGAGAACCTCGTCCTCACATCGGGTTCGACGCGCTGGCTGCACCGGGCCGACGCCGAGGTGCGGGCGGTGCTCGACCGGCTGCGGCTGGGCGAGGTCGCCCGCGCGGCCGAGACCCAGGCCATGGCCCGCGCGCTCGGCACGCCGCCGGACACCACGCTGGCCGAACTGGCCGACGTCGCCCCCGAGCCGTGGTCGACGCTGCTGGGTGAGCATCGCGGCGCGCTGCGGGGACTGTTCTTCGAGGTCGAAGCGGTGGCAGCCGAGAACCGCCGTCACCTCGAGGCCGGCTGGCAGGCCATCCACGAGACGCTCGACGGGCTCGACCTGCCGTTGACCAGTTACGTGGCCAGTGGCGGGACGTTCCAGGTGGCCGGGCACCCGTTCCGGCCGGACCAGCCGGCCTGACGACAGGAATCCGGCCCCGCGCGGCGGTGCCGGACGCGGTGGATCAACCGGAGATTGGTGGGCCAGGATGCGCAAGTTTCGGGTGATCGACGGGTCGAAGGACCGCTCACTGGCCGCGCCGCCGCCCGACACGACCGCGCCGCCCGACGCCGACCCGGCCCAGGCTCATCCGCAGCAGCCGTGGAGTGCGCCGACGGGTTGATCACCGCGAGTACGGGCTACGACGCCGCCTTGCAGACGACCAAGAAGATCCGGCAGCGCTCGCTGCTCGACTTCCTGCGCTGAGCCCGGCGGCCGGTTTGCCCTGGGCGGGCATGCGGAATACTCGGGCAGGACTTCCGCCCGATCCGTCAGGAGCTGACCGATGCCCATCGCCACGCCCGAGTCCTACGGCGACATGCTCGACCGCGCCAAGCAGGGCGGCTTCGCGTATCCCGCGATCAACGTGACGTCGTCCGAGACGGTCAACGCGGCCCTGCGCGGTTTCGCCGACGCGGGCAGCGACGGCATCATCCAGGTCTCGACCGGCGGCGCCGAGTTCGCCTCGGGCACCGGGGTCAAGGAGATGGTCACCGGCGCGGTCGCGCTGGCCGAGTTCGCGCACGTCGTCGCCGACGAAGTACCCGATCCAGGTCGCGCTGCACACCGACCACTGCCCGAAGGACAAGCTCGACAGCTACGTCCGCCCGCTGCTCGCCATCTCGCAGCAAGCGGGTCGACTGCCGGCCAGCTGCCGCTGTTCCAGTCGCACATGTGGGACGGCTCGGCCGTCGAACTCGAGGAGAACCTGCAGATCGCGGCCGAACTGCTCGAGCAGGCCGCCGCGGCCCACATCGTCCTCGAGATCGAGATCGGCGTGGTCGGCGGCGAAGAGGACGGCGTCGTCGGCGAGATGAACGAGAAGCTCTACACGACGCCGGGCGACGCGCTGCGCACCGCCGAGGTGCTCGGCACCGGCGAGAAGGGCCGCTACCTGCTGGCCGCCACGTTCGGCAATGTGCACGGCGTCGTACAAGCCGGGCAACGTCAAGCTGCGCCCGGAGATCCTGCAAGCGAGATCCAGGACGCCGTCGGCAAGGAGACCGGCAAGGACAAGCCGTTCGACCTGGTCTTCCACGGCGGGTCGGGCTCGGAGCTGAGCGAGATTCGCGAGGCGGTGTCCTACGGCGTGGTCAAGATGAACGTCGACACCGACACGCAGTACGCGTTCACCCGGCCGATCGTCGACCACATGTTCAAGCAACTACGACGGCGTGCTCAAGATCGACGGCGAGGTCGGCAACAAGAAGGCCTACGACCCGCGCTGCTACCTCAAGGCCGGCCGAGACCGGCATGGCCGCTCGCGTGACCGAGGCCTGCGAGGCCCTGCAGTCGGCCGGCACCTCGACCGACCTCCTGACGACCTCGGCCGGAGCCGCCCTGGTGCGCAGCTCCGGCCGAGATCGTCGAGCGGGGTCGATCAGCCGACCAGGGCGAACTCCACCTGGGCCGGATCGGCGCCGAATTCGGCGTCGCCGTCGGCCTCGGGCGCGGTGCGGGCCGCGCCGCGCAGGGCGACGAACGCGGCCACGCCACCGGCGGCCACCAGCACGGCGGCGACCAGCAGGCCGGTGCGGTACCCGCTCAGGAACGCGTCGACCGGGGCGTGCCCGGCCCGGATCGAGCGCTCTGCCGAGCGGTCAGGATCGCGCCGATGACGGTGATGCCGAGCAGCCCGGCCACCTCGCGGGCGGCGTTGAAGATGCCGGACGCGACGCCGGCCTCGGTGCCGGGCATCGTGCCGAGGACCATCGCCGTCAGCGGCACCGACAGCCCGCCGCCGATGCCGATCAGCGCGAAGCTGGGCATCAGGTCAGGTAGGACGCGTCGCGGCCGAGCAGGCTGACCGACGCGATCCCGGCCGCCATCAGCAGCATCGCCGCGCCGACCACGCGGTGCGCGCCGAGCCCGGCCGCGGCCTGCTCGGAGACGACGGCGCCGGCCGCCATGAGCAGCGCCATCGGCACGAACGCCGCGCCGGCCTCGGTGGGCGAGAAGCCGAGCACGTTCTGCAGGTACAGCGACGTGAAGAAGTAGATGCCGAACAGGCCGAAGCCCCACATCACGATGGCGACGATCGCCGCCGGAGAAGACCCGCTCGGTGAACAGCGACACGTCGACCATCGGTTCGGCCGACGCGGCGCTCGACGACGGTGAAGACGACGCGCGAGCACCGCGGCGGCCAGCGAAACTGCCGAGGATGACCGGTGCGACGTCCAGCCCTGGTCGTGGCCCTCGATCAGGGCGTAGGTCAGCGCGAACAGCGCCAGGGCAGAAGCGACCAGGCCGGGCACGTCGATGCGGCGCCGGACCGCGGCCGCGTCGGCGACTTCGGCGTCGATCGCCCAGAGGCCGAGGGCCATGGTGGCCAGGCCGACCGGCACGTTGATGAAGAAGATCCAGCCCCACGACAGGTGCTGGCTGATCAGGCCGCCGAGCAGCGGGCCGATGGCCAGGGCGAGGGCGCCGACCGCGCTCCAGATGCCGACCGCGGCCGTGCGCTCGCGCGGCTCGGGGTAGGTGGCGGAGATGATCGCCAGCGTCGTCGGCGTGACCAGCGCGGCGCCGAGGCCCTGCACGGCCCGGCTGGCGACGAGCACGTCGGCGTTGCCGGCCAGGCCCGCGGCCAGGGAGGCGGCGGTGAAGACGCCCAGGCCGATCAGGAACAGCCGGCGCCGGCCGAACAGGTCGCCCAGGCGGCCGCCGGCCAGCAGCAGGCTGGCGAACACCAGGATGTAGCCGCTGACCACCCACTCCAGCCCGGCCGTGTCCAGTTGCAGGCTCGCGCTGGATGGCTGGGATGGCCACGTTGACGATGTTGTTGTCGAGGTAGGTCATGAACGTCGCCAGCGAGACGGCTATCAGGGCCCAGGTTCTGCGAGTGCGATCATGACAGTCTCCTATACGTTGTACGTTTACGTTGTATAGCTAACCTCTACGGCGTATAGTTGTCAAGCGTGATCACCAGAGTTGCCGACCGGACGGACCTCAGCCGGGCCGCGATCGTCGACCGGGCCCTGAGCATCGCCGACGCCGAGGGCCTCGACGCCGTGACGATCCGCCGGCTGGGCCAGGAACTCGGCGTCACGCCGATGGCGCTGTACTGGCACGTCAAGAACAAGGAAGAACTGCTCGACGCGATGGGCGACCGCCTCTTCGACGACGTGGTCATCGACGCGGCGGCCGGCACACCTGGACGAGAAACTGCGGCGGCGTCGTCGAGACGCTGCTCGCGGCACTGCGCGGCCCATCCAGCGTGCGCGACCTCGCCTTCCGCCGGGTCCTGATCTCCGAGGCCGGCCGCGAGCTGACCGAGCTCACCCTGGCCAACCTGCGCTCGGCCGGTTTCGGCGTCACCGCGGCCGCCGACATCGCCCGGCACGCCATGCAGACGGCGGTCATGCTGGTGGACATCGAAGGCGACCCCGAGCCCGGGCGCGGCCGAGGTACGTACCGCGCTGCTCGACACCAAGCGCCAGGCGCTGGCCGGCCTGCCGGCGGATCGCTACCCGCACCTGATCGAGGCCGCGGACGCGCTGACCGCCTGCGAGGACCTGGCTGGCCATTACCGCTTCGGCGTCGACCTGTTCGTCGCCGGTGTGCGGGCCCAGCACGCGGCGTTACCGCGGGCACGGGCACAATCGCAGTCATGACCGGCTTCGGAAACCTGCTCGCCCCGCCGACCAAGCTGCCCGACGACCCGGCCGTGCCGCTGCTGGCCGCGGGCCAGGACCCGGCCGAGGTCGCGGCCGCGCATCCCGCGTCGAGCGCGGCCTGGGCCACGCTGGCCGAGGCGGCGCTGGCCGCCGGCCATCCGGTCGAGGCCTACGCCTACGCCCGCACCGGCTACCACCGCGGCCTGGACGCGCTGCGCCGGGCCGGCTGGAAGGGCCAGGGCCCGGTGCCGTGGTCGCACGTGCCCAACCGTGGCTTCCTGCGGGCGGTGCATGCCCTCGGCCAGGCTGCCGGCGCCATCGACGAATCGGACGAGGCCGCCCGGTGTGCGCAGTTGTTGGCCGACAGCGATCCCGACGCCGTGCAGTACCTGGCCCACTGACCCGACCGCGGCCAGTCGGTGGTACCATTTCTTGTACCAGTCTTGAGGATGTCGATATGGCCATCACCGCGTCCGAAGCGCGCAAGAACCTCTTCCCGCTCATCGAGCAGGTCAACGATGACCGCAGTCCGGTCGAGATCACGTCCAAGCGGGGGGACGCCGTGCTGATGTCCCGGGCCGACTACGAGGCGCTCGAAGAAACCGCACATCTGCTCCGCGCGCCCGCCAACGCCCGCCGCCTGCTGGAGAGCCTGGCCCAGGCCCAACGCGGCGAGCGGGTGGAGCACGCGCTCGAGCGCTGACCGATCGCATGCGAGTTGTCTTCACCCCGCACGGCTGGGCCGACTACACCCATTGGCTCAGCGCCGACCGCGACAACGTCAAACGCATCAACCGCCTCATCGATGACGCGCTGCGCGACCCGTTCACCGGTATCGGCAAGCCTGAGCAGTTGCGGCACGCTCTCACCGGCGCCTGGTCTCGACGCATCACCGAGGAACATCGCCTCGTCTACCTCGTCGACGGCGAGGACCTCGTCATCCTGCAAGCCCGGTACCACTACAGCTGACCAGGCGCGGTGGATGATCTGACCCGCTGTCCGCCGGGTCCGGGAGGCTTTCGATTACCCTTCTCGGGGCCAACCAACCCGATTGAGGTGTGCCAATGCCCGCGATCGTTCTCGTCGGCGCCCAGTGGGGCGACGAAGGCAAGGGCAAGGCGACCGACCTGCTCGGCCGCCGCGTCGACGCCGTCGTCAAGTTCAACGGCGGCAACAACGCCGGCCACACGATCGTCATCGGCTCGGAGAAGTACGCGCTGCACCTGCTGCCCTCGGGCATCCTGACCCCGGGCTGCACGCCGGTCATCGGCAACGGCGTCGTCGTCGACCTCGGCGTGCTGTTCGAGGAGATCGACGCCCTCGAGGCCCGCGGCGTCGACACCTCCGGGCTGGTCGTCAGCGGCTCGGCCCACGTCATCGCGTCCTACAACCGCACGCTCGACAAGGTCACCGAGCGCTTCCTGGGCAGCAGCAAGATCGGCACGACCGGGCGCGGCATCGGCCCGACCTACGCCGACAAGATGGCCCGCATCGGCATCCGGGTGCAGGACCTCTTCGACGAGGACGTGCTGCGGGCCAAGGTCACCGGCGCGCTGAACCTCAAGAACCAGATCCTGGTCAAGATCTACAACCGCAAGGCCTTCGAGGTCGAGGACGGTCGTCGACGAGCTGCTCGGCCTACGCCGAGCGGCTGCGGCCGATGGTCGCCGACACCTCGCTGCTGCTCGAGCAGCATGCTCGACGACGGCAAGACCGTGGTGCTCGAGGCCGGCCAGGCCACGCTGCTCGACGTCGACCACGGCACCTACCCGTTCGTCACGTCGTCCAACGCGACCGCCGGCGGCGCCTGCACCGGCAGCGGCATCCCGCCGACCCGCATCAGCCGGGTCATCGCGATCGTCAAGGCCTACACGACCCGCGTCGGCGAGGGCCCGTTCCCGACCGAGCTGCTCGACGAGGCCGGCGAGCGGCTGCGCACGGCCGGGCGCCGAGTTCGGCACGACCACCGGCCGGCCGCGCCGCTGCGGCTGGTTCGACGCGCTGATCGCGCGCTACGCCGCGCGGATCAACGGCGTCACCGACTTCGTGCTGACCAAGCTCGACGTGCTCACCGGGCTGCGACGAGGTCCCGGTCTGCGTCGGCCTACGACGTCGACGGCGTGCGGCACGACGAGCTGCCGATGACCCAGGCCGA
Source organism: uncultured Actinomycetota bacterium (assembly GCA_963713245.1). GTDB lineage: Bacteria > Actinomycetota > Actinomycetes > Mycobacteriales > Jatrophihabitantaceae > CAVQKZ01. The sequence continues at coordinate 745,428 of CAVQKZ010000001.1, read as the reverse complement.
GTTCGCCCGGGCGGTGCCGATCTACGAGACGCTTCCCGGGCTGGGACGAGGACATCTCCGCGGCCCGCACGCTCGACGACCTGCCCCGCAACGCCCGCGACTACGTGGCCGCGCTCGAGAAGATGATCAAGGCGCCGATCTCGGCGATCGGGTGGGTCCGGGCCGCGACGAGACGATCGCCGTCCGCGACCTGCTCGACTGAGCGCGAACTGTAACCGCCACCGCTGGGCCGGACGTTGCACAATCGCGGGATGAGAACGGCCGCCGCTCGTAGCCGCGGTGCTCCTGCTGCGCGGCCTGCACCAGCAGCGCGACCAGCGCGCCGCCGGCCACCGGCCCGCCGCTGCGGGCCACGTCGACGCCGGGCTCGTCCGCTCCGTCGGCGCCGCCCGACTGGCCGACGTACCACGGCGACGTCGCGCGCACCGGGGTGTCGACGACCATGCCGGCGGCGAGCGGCCCGCCGCGGTCACGGACACGCTCAAGCTCGACGGGCGGTGTACGCGTCGCCGATCGTGGCCCAGGGCCGCACGATCGTGGCCACCGAGAACGACACCGTCTACGCCTTCGACACCGCCGGCAACGCAGCTGTGGACGCCGGCACCTCGGTACGCCGTCGCCCGCGGCCGAGCGGCCGTGCGGCAACATCGACCCGCTCGGCATCACCGGCACGCCGGTCTACGACAGCGACCACCGGCACCGGTCTTCGTCGCGGCCGAGTACGGAGCGCTCGCCGCGGCACGAACTCGTCGCCCTCGCCCTGACCGACCGGCGCGGTGCAGTGGCGCGCCAGCCTCGACCTGCCCGGCGTCGACGACGCGGCGATGCAGGAGCGCGGCGCGCTGACGGTCACCGGCGGCCGGGTCTGGGTGCCGTTCGGCGGGCTGGCCGGTGACTGCGGCGGCTACAAGGGCCGGGTCGTCGGCGTGGAGGTCGACGGCACCGGGCCGCCGGTCGCGCTACACCGTGCCGACCACCCGCGAGGCCGGCATCTGGACGCCGCCCGGGCCGACCGTCGACTCGACGCGGCCAGCTGTTACGTCTCGGTCGGCAACGGCGAGTCCGGCCCCGGCGACCCGTACGACTACAGTGACTCGGTGCTCGAGCTCGACGCCGCCGCCCGGCTCGTCGACTCGTTCTCGCCGACGCACCTGGGCCACCGACAACGCGGCCGACATCGACCTCGGCTCGCAGGGCCCGGCGCTGGTCGGGCCGTGGGTCTTCATCGCCGGCAAGTCCGGCACGGCCTACGTGCTGCGGCACGGCGCGCTCGGCGGCATCGGGGGCCAGGTGAGCCAGGCCGACGTGTGCACGTTCGTTCGGCGGCACCGCGGTGCACGGGCGACGTCGTCTACGTGCCGTGCACCGACGGCGTGCGGGCGGTGCGGATCGACGCGAGCGGGACGATCGCACCTGCTGTGGCAGGCGGCGCGACGATCACCGGCTCGCCGGTCGTCGGCGGCGGGCGGGTGTGGTCGCTGGACACCGCGTCCGGCGTGCTGCACGGCCTGGACCCGAACACCGGGCAGTCCCTGGGCAGGTGTCGGTCGGGGCGGTGACCCGGTTCGCGACGCCGGCCCTGTCGGGCAACCGTGCTGGTGCCCACCGACTGCCGGGCTCACGCATCGTCGACGACGTCCTGAGCGCCCGGCCGGTAGGCTCGGCGCTGCGTGCGCGTCCTCGTCATCGGCTCCGGTGCCCGCGAGCACGCGCTGTGCCTGGCCCTGGCCGCCGACCCGTCCGTCACCGCCCTGGTCTGCGCGCCGGGCAACGCCGGCACCGCCGCCGTGGCCGAGCAGCGCGGGGTCGACGCCGACGACGGTGCCGCCGTCGCCGCGCTGGCCACGCGACTTCGCGCGCCGACCTCGTCGTGGTCGGCCCCGAGGCGCCGCTCGTCGCCGGCGTCGCCGACGCCGTCCGAGCCGCCGGCATCGCCTGCTTCGGACCGTCGGCCGCGGCCGCGCAGCTCGAAGGCAGCAAGGCGTTCGCCAAGTAGGTGATGGACGCGGCCGGCGTGCCCACCGCGGCGCGCGCGGCTGTGCGTCGACGCCGCCGAGGCCGCGGCCGCGCTCGACGAGTTCGGCCCGCCGTACGTGGTCAAGGACGACGGCCTGGCCGCGGGCAAGGGCGTCGTCGTCACCGACGACCGGGCCGAGGCGCTGGCGCACGCCGCGGCCTGCGGGCGGGTCGTCATCGAGGAGTACCTCGACGGCCCCGAGGTGTCGCTGTTCTGCCTCACCGACGGCAACAGCGTCGTCCCGCTGATCGCCGGCCCAGGACTTCAAGCGCATCGGCGACGGCGACACCGGGCCCGAACACCGGCGGGATGGGGGCCTACGCGCCGCTGCCGTGGCTGCCGGCCGGGTTCACCGACGAGGTCGTGCGCACCGTCGCCCAGCCGACCGTCGACGAGATGGCCCGCCGCGGGACGCCGTTCGCCGGGCTGCTCTACGTCGGCCTGGCCATGACCACCCGGGGCGCGCGGGTCGTCGAGTTCAACGCCCGCTTCGGCGATCCCGAGACCCAGGTCGTGCTGGCCCTGCTCGAGACCCCGCTCGGCCGGCTGCTGCACGCCGCCGCCACCGGCGCGCTCGGCGCCCAGCCGCCGCTGCGCTGGCGCGACGGCGCCGCGGTGACCGTCGTCGCTGGCCGCGGCCGGCTACCCCGGCACGCCGCGGGTCGGCGACGTGATCACCGGCGGCCGAACAGCCCGGCGTCATCCACGCCGGCACCCGCCGCCGCGACGACGGCGCGATCGTCATCGTCCGGCGGGCGGGTGCTGTCGGCCACCGCCGTGGGCGCCACGCTCGCCGCGGCCCGCGAGCAGGCGTACGCCCTGGTCGACAGATCGACCTGCCCGGCGGGCAGTTCCGCCGCGACATCGCGCTGCGGGCCGTCCGCGGCGAGATCATGGTGTGACGGGTTGCCGCGGAGCGTTGAGCGGGTGACCGTGGAGGCATGACCGGCGACGGGGACGAGGTGCTGGCCGAGCCGGCGGCCCGGCCTGGCTGGGCAGTCCGCGCCGTCGTTGGGGCGCGGGGGCGCTGGTCGTCGCGCTGGGGGTGGTGCTGGTGGTGCTGCGGCTGACCTCGACCAGTGGTGGCGCCCGCCCCGATGCCGGGCCGAGTGTCACGCTCGCGCCGGCCCCGCTCCCGGCTCCGGTGGCGCCGCACGATCGGACCCAGCCCGGTCGACGTCACCGCCCGGCCGGCCGCACTTCGAGGATCAGGACCCGGCCCACTGCCCGGCCCCGATCACCTGCCGCAGCGATACCGCCGTGACCGCCCGGGCGTACTCGCGGCCATCCGGACGTACCTGCCGGGCGCCGAACCGTCGAACCACACGAACGTCGTGCAGGTGCATGCCGAACCGCCTCGTACTTCCGGCAGGTGCTCGCCGGTGTCAAGGACACCCAGGTCCTGGTGCTGGTGGTCGCGGGCCGAGCGCGTCGGCGACCCGCCGACCGAGGCGCGCGGTCGACCCGCTCGGCCAGTCGATCCGCTGACGTCCGGCTCGACACGGGCGACGGTTTCGAGTCGTCCAGGTGCAGTTCGACCGGACCGCCCGGCGCACTCGACCCAGGGCTGGCTCAGGTCCGGGCGCTCGCCGCCGATCGCCCGCCTGCCGGCGCGCTGAACTGGGACAATGGCCGCCGTGAAGCCAGCCATCCCGAACGTCCTCGCCGGGCGCTACGCCTCCACGCGCGATGGCCGACGATCTGGTCGCCGGCGCACAAGATCGTGCTCGAGCGGCAGCTGTGGCTGGCCGTGCTGCGCGCCCAGGCCGAGCTCGGCGTCGACGTGCCCGACCGGTGCGATCGAGGCCTACCAGGCCGTCGTCGACCGGGGCGTCGACGCCGTCGACCTCGACTCGATCGCCGCGCGCGAGCGGATCACCCGGCACGACGTCAAGGCCCGCATCGAGGAGTTCGCCGCGCTGGCCGGCCACGAGCAGATCCACAAGGGCATGACCAGCCGCGACCTCACCGAGAACGTCGAGCAGCTGCAGATCCGCTCGGCGCTGGCGCTCGTCCGCACCAAGACGCTGGCCGTGCTGGCCCGGCTGGCCCGCCGCGCGGCCGAGTACGACGCGCTGGTCATGGCCGGGCGCTCGCACAACGTCGCCGGCGCAGGCCACCACGCTCGGCAAGCGGTTCGCGTCCGCGGCCGACGAGCTGCTCGTCGCGCTCGGCCGGCTCGACGACCTGCTGGCGCGCTACCCGCTGCGCGGCATCAAGGGCCCGGTCGGCACGGCCCAGGACATGCTCGACCTGCTCGACGGCGACGCGGCCAAGCTGGCCGAGCTCGAGGCGTCGGTGGCCGCGCACCTCGGGCTTCACGCACACGCTGACCAGCGTCGGCCAGGTCTACCCGCGCTCGCTCGACTTCGACGTGCTGTCCGCGCTGGTGCAGCTGGCCGCCGCGCCGTCGTCGCTGGCCAAGACGATCCGGCTGATGGCCGGCAACGAGCTGGTCACCGAGGGATTCCAGCCCGGCCAGGTCGGCTCGTCGGCGATGCCGCACAAGATGAACACCCGCTCGGCCGAGCGGATCAACGGGTTCGCGGTGATCCTGCGCGGATACGCGGCGATGGCCGGCGAGCTGGCCGGCGACCAGTGGAACGAGGGCGACGTCTCGTGCTCGGTGGTGCGCCGGGTCGCGCTGCCCGACGCGTTCTTCGCCATCGACGGCCTGCTCGAGACCACGCTGACCGTGCTCGACGAGTTCGGCGCCTTCCCGGCCGTGATCGAGCGCGAGCTCGACCGCTACCTGCCGTTCCTGGCCACGACCAAGGTGCTGATGGCCGCGGTGCGCGCGGGCGTCGGCCGCGAGACGGCGCACGAGGCGATCAAGCGAGCAACGCGGTGGCGGTGGCGCTGGAGATGCGCGAGAAGGGCGCTCGAGCGCAACGACCTGTTCGACCGGCTGGCCGCCGACGCCCGGCTCGGCCTGTCCGGCCGCCGAGCTGGACGGCGCTGCTGGCCGAACCGCTGTCGTTCACCGGCGCGGCCCGCGCCCAGGTCGCCGCCGTGGTGGCCGCCGTCGATGCCATCCTCGCCGCCGAGCCTCGGGCCGCGCTCTACCAGCCGGAACCGATCCTCTGAGGACGGCGGCGATGGACGACGTCGAGTTCCTGGGGTCGGCCCGGAGGCGGGCGGCGACGACGACGTCCTGACCGTCGGCCCGCGACGGCGGTGGCCGCGCTGGCTCGTCGCGGTGGTCGCGCTGGTCGTGGTGGCCGGCGGCGTGGCCGCCTTGGTGGCCAAGGCCGACCATTCGGCGCACCACACGTCCCAGCCGTCGTTCCAGCCCGCGCCGCCGCCGAACGACACCGCACCGAGCCCGCGTCGCGTCGACGGCATCTCGCTGGCACCGGGCACCCTCGCGATCGCCGTCGCCGGCGGGCAGCTCTTCACGCTCACCCCGACCACGCTCGCGACCTTCGAGGTGGCGACGATGCACCCGATCGCGTCGGTGTCGTTCGGCCGCGCCCTGAGCTACACCGACCGCTACTTCCGGCTCGCCTACGACGAGGTCCAGAACTCGATCTGGGTGGTGCCGATCGGGGGACGCTCGCCCGGCCTGGTGGAGGAGTTCCGGGCGGCCGACCTGCAGCCGATGCGGGGCATCCGGCTGTCGACGACGCTGGCGTCGGCCGCGGTGCTCGACGGTGAGATCTATCTGGGCACGGCCGACCAGGGCCTGCTCGGCGTGCCGCGCGACGGGCGGGCCCCGGTCACCGTGCTCCGGTCGCGCGACGGCATCGGGCCGCTGGTCGCCGACCCTGACCGTCGCCGGCTGATCTACCTCACCGACGGGGTGCCGGCGCTGGTCCGGTCGTGGTCGCCCAAGGGCGGCGCGGGGGCCGAGGTCGGGCGGCTCGACTTCGCCAAGGCCGACCTGGTGGTCGTCAGCGGAGCGATCTGGGCCGCGGGATTCCGGACCAATGGCGCCGCGGTCGTCCGGCTCGATCCCGGCACCCTGCAACCGGCGGCTTCCGCGAGCGAGTTGGCCGGCCGGCTCGGAGCAGGTGCGGTCATAGCAGCCGGTGGTGATCGCGACTTCTTCGTCCGCAGCGACGCGTCGGCCGAGCCGCTGTGGTGCGTGGACGGGCGTACCGGCGCGATCGACCAGATGTGGTTCGATCCGGCCGGTCCGGTGGCCGCGGCCCCGGGCCAGGTCTGGGTGGCCGGCGTGTCCACGCCGCAGTCGCTCGTGTTGCGTGGCTGCGTGGGCTGAACCCTCCGCTCATGAAGTCGGGGAGCGGCCGGCGATGCGGTCGGGCCGGCCGACGTTCCAGTAACCCTTGACGAAGATCGCGTCGTGGGCCAGCCCGCGGGCCTCGAGCAGTGCCCGCAGCGCCACCATCGACCGCGTCTCGCCCATCAGGTAGCCGTGGCCGGCGCCGGGCGGCAGGGCCAACCGCTCGAGCGCCGCCGTCAGCGGCTCGGGCCTGCCGGCGGGGGCGTCGCCCCGATGCACCCAGTGCACCTGGGTGGTTGGCGGCAGCGGGAGCTCGTCGGACGCGTCGCCGACCTCGACCACCGCGATCGCCGGCTGCGACGCCGGCAGCGCGGCACAGACCGCGGCGATGGCCGGCAGGGCCGACTCGTCCCCGGCCAGCAGGTGCCAGGCGGCCGGTTTCAGCTCGAGCTTGCCCCGCGGCCCCTGAAACTCGACAGTGTCGCCGGGTGCGGCTGTGGCCCCCCAGGTCGAGCCCGGGCCGGCACCGTGCAGCAGGACGTCGAGGTCGAGCTCGCCGGTGTCGGGACGGGCGGCCCGGATCGTGTAGCGGCGCTTGACCCGCCGGCCGCCGTCCTCGCGCAGGAACAGTTCGACATCCTGGGCCGGCCGGGTGAGCACGCCCACCATCGAGGCGGCCCGCACGGTGACCCGGCGCATCCGCGGCGTGAGCGGCTGGGCGGCCACGACCTCGCCCCGGTGCCGCGGCGAGGTACGCACGACGGGGCCGGTCACGCTGCCGACCCTATCGACGGCCCCGAGTGATCCCGCCCGCCACCGGGAAGCAGTCGAGCCCTACGGTCGTTGTGGCTCAATCAGCCTGAAACCTCCCAAGGAGCGTCAATGCCCACCGAACTGACCAAGGTCGCCTACACCACCGCCGCGAGCGCGAAGGGCGGCCGGGCCGGACACGTCACGTCCGCCGACGGCGTCATCGACCTCGACCTGGCCCAGCCGGGCACGTCGAACGAGCCCAAGGCCAATCCCGAAACCCTGTTCGCCGCCGGCTACGCCGCCTGCTTCCAGGGCGCGCTGGCCAACCGGGCCAAGACCCAGGGCATCGACACGTCCGATTCCACCGTCACGGCGGAGGTCTCGTTCGGCGGGACCCCCGACGGCGGATTCGGCCTGGCCGTCGACATCAAGGCCGAGATCCCGGGCGTGGACCAGGCCAAGGGCCAGGAGCTGGTCGAGCTGGCCCACGAGTTCTGCCCCTACTCCAAGGCCACCCGGGGCAACATCGTTGTCACCGTTTCGGCGGTCTGACCGGGCACCAAGCGCATGATGGTCCGGTGGCCATCAGCGTGTTCGACCTGTTCACCGTCGGCATCGGGCCCTCGAGTTCGCACACCGTGGGCCCGATGCGGGCGGCCCGGACCTTCGCCGAAGGGCTGGCCGACGACGGCGTCCTGGCCGGCGTGACCCGGGTGCGGGCCGAGCTGTTCGGCTCGTTGGGCGCGACCGGCCACGGACACGGCAGCGACCGGGCCGTCATCCTGGGCCTCGAGGGTGAGCGGCCCGAGACCGTCGATACCTCGACCGTGCGGGCCCGCGCCGCCGCTGTCCGCGACAGCGGCCGCATCAACCTGCTCGGCAAGCACGAGGCCGCGCTGGTCGACGACGACCTGGTGCTGCACCGCCGCACCAGCCTGCCGTTCCATCCGAACGGGATGCGCTTCTTCGCCTACTCCGCCGCCGACGAGGTGCTGCGCGAGCGCACCTATTACTCGGTCGGCGGCGGCTTCGTCGTGGACGAGGCCGCGGCCGGCGCGGACCGGATCAAGTCCGACGACACCGAGCTGGCCTTCCCGTTCACCACGGGCGACGAACTGCTGCTGCGCTGCGCCGAGGCCCGCCGGCCGATCAGCGGGGTGATGCTGGCCAACGAGACGGCCTGGCGCACCGAGGCCGAGGTCCGATCCGGCCTGCTCGACATCTGGACGGTGATGCAGGAATGCGTGCAGAACGGCTGGTCGCACGAGGGCGTGCTGCCCGGCGGCCTCAAGGTGCCGCGGCGAGCACCGGAGTTCTACCAGCGGCTGTGCTCCGAGCCGTACTCGACTGATCCGCTGCGGGTGATGGACTGGGTCAACCTGTTCGCGCTGGCCGTCAACGAGGAGAACGCCGCCGGCGGCCGGGTGGTCACCGCACCGACGAACGGCGCGGCCGGCGTGCTGCCCGCGGTGCTGCACTACTACGTGCGCTTCGTGCCCGGCGCGACCGAGGACGGCGTGGTGCGGTTCCTGCTCACGGCCGCGGCGATCGGCGTGCTCTACAAGGAGAACGCCTCGATCTCCGGGGCCGAGGTCGGCTGCCAGGGTGAGGTCGGCTCGGCCTGCTCGATGGCCGCGGGCGCGCTGTGCGAGGTGCTGGGCGGCACGCCCGAGCAGGCCGAGAACGCGGCCGAGATCGGGATGGAGCACAACCTCGGCCTGACCTGCGATCCGGTCGGCGGACTGGTGCAGGTGCCGTGCATCGAGCGCAATGCGATGGCGGCGGTGAAGGCGATCAACGCGGCTCGCATCGCGCTGCGTGGCGACGGGCAGCACATCGTCAGCCTGGACAAGGTCATCAAGACCATGCGCGAGACCGGCGCCGACATGAAGGTCAAGTACAAGGAGACGGCCCGCGGCGGGCTGGCCGTCAACGTCATCGAGTGCTGAGCCGGCCCGGAATTGGATAGCGGGAGCCGTCCATCGCTGGACGACTCCCGCCGGGGGAAAGGCCTCGGTCAGGCCGGAACGGCGACCTCGGCCGGAGACTCGGTTGGCAGATCCTTCTTGCGGATCTGGATGACGAACAGGGCGACGACCAGGGCGACGACAGCGAACATGGCCGCGGCGAAGAAGCCCTGCCCGGAGGCGTGGGCCTGCAGGTCGTGGCCGAAGCTGCTGTACGGCCCGCTGAAGAACGATCCCGCCGGCCCGCGCTGGTTCGCGGGCAGGCTGTCGATGAACTTCTTGATGTCGCCCTGCTGCACGTTGTTGCTGCCGGCCTTGTGCACGAAGTCACCGAGCGGGCCCTGCAGCGAAGCGGGCAGCTTGTTGATGGCCTGCCCGAGCTTGCTGGTGTGGTCGCTGGCGTAGTTCTTCGCCGACGTGGCGAACACGGTGGCCAGCACCGACAAGCCGATGGAACCGCCGACCTGCTGGCCGACGTTGAGCAGCGCCGAGGCCAGCCCGGCGTCGGTCTGGGCCACTTTGGACACGGCCACCGTGGTCAGCGGGACGAACAGGAAGCCCATGGCCACGGCCAGCACGACCATGCCTGGCAGCAGCACGCCGAGGTAGCTGGCGCCGGCGTCGACCGTGGACAGCCACAGCAGCGAGATCGTCAGCAGCGACGTGCCGACGACGATCAGCGGCTTGGGCCCGAACCGGGGCAGCAGCTTCGACACGACCTGCGACACTCCGCCGATGACGAACGCGACCGGCAGGAAGGCGAAGCCCGTCTTGAGCGCGCTGTAGTCGCGCACGCCCTGGATGAAGAAGGTGATGAAGTAGAACATGCCGAACATGGCCGCGCCGACGACCAGCATGACCAGGTACGTGCCGCTGCGGTTGCGCTCCTCGAAGATCCGCATCGGCATCATCGGCTCGGGCGTGCCGTAGGCCTCGTAGAGCACGAAGCCGACCAGCAGGACCACAGCCGCGGTGAACACGACGAACGTCTCGGTGTTGCCCCAGCCGCTGTGGGCGACGTGGATGAAGCCGTAGACGAGCGAGACCATGCCGGCCACCGAGAGCAGCGCGCCGATCACGTCGAAGCGGCCCTTGAGCCGCTCGGTCTGGTGCAGGTAGAAGAACGCGCCGGTCATCAGCAGCACGCCGATCGGCACGTTGACGAACAGCACCCAGCGCCAGCTGAAGTAGTTGGTGAGCACGCCGCCGAGCAGCAGCCCGAGTGCGGCGCCGGCGCCGGAGACCGCCGCATAGACGGCCACGGCCCGGTTGCGCTCCTCGCCCTCCTCGAACTCGTTGGTGATCAGCGACAGCGCGGTGGGCGCGGCGATCGCGCCGCCGATGCCCTGCACGACCCGGCCGGCCAGCAGCAGCGGGAAGTTGATGGCGATGCCGCCGAGGAAGCTGCCGAGGCTGAACAGGCCCAGGCCGACGATGAACATGCGCCGGCGGCCGAAGATGTCGGCGGCCCGGCCCCCCAGCAGCAGCAGCCCGCCGAAGGCCAGGGTGTACGCGTTCAACGCCCAGGTCATGTCGGTCTGGTTCTTGTCGAAGTAGGCGCCCATCGACGGCAGAGCAATGTTGACGATCGTGCCGTCGAGCACGACCATCAACTGCGCACCGGCAATGAGCAGCAGGATGAGAACGCGGCTGGCATGGCGGCGGGCGCCTCGCTCGCCAGCGGGTCGCACGCGCTGGGGCTTGGTGTCGGTCACGGTGTTGCTCCGTTCGAGATTTGGTCCAGACGTCCAGCCTGCCAGGCCGGAACAAGAGGTTTAGTAGACGCTTACGTTCACTATTGGGCTAGACTAGAGGTTCCCACATAGAGAACGCAAGCGTGCACTAGCGGGTTTCCGCTCACAGCATGACCGAGAGGTGTGACAACGGGATGACAGCCACCAGCGCGGTGTTGAACACCGGGCAACGCAAGCGTGGCGCGGCCCTCGAGGACGCCATCCTGGACGCCGCCTACACCGAGTTGAGTGAGGTCGGCTACACCCAGTTCACCGTCGAGGCCGTCGCCGCCCGGGCCCGCACCGGCAAGGCCAGCATCTACCGGCGCTGGCCGACGAAGCAGGCGCTGGTTCTGGACTCGCTGTGCGCCGGACTGCCGACGGCCGAGCAGTGCGGACTGTCCAGCGAGCTCTACGAAGGCCTGACCACGGCCGACGCGCTGCGCCAGGTCGCCCGGGCCATCAACGGCATCCTGAGCAGTCCGGCCGGCGACGCCATGCGCTCGGTCAAGTGCGAGGCCGCGGCCGACCCGGAACTCGCCCGCGAGATCGACGAACGTTTCCAGGCCCCGCGGCGGGCGGCCATGCTCGAGTTGCTGCGGCGGGGGGTCGAGCGCGGCGAGGTGCGCCCGGAGGCGGTCAGCCCGCTGGTCGCCGACGTGCTGCCCGCCGTCATCTCGCACCGGGTCATCCTGCAGCGCGAGCAGATCACCGAGCGCGACATCATCGACATCATCGAGCAGATCCTCATCCCGCTGGTCGAGGTCCGCTAGGCATCGATCTTCCTGGGGCCCGGCGCCCTCGCCCTCAGCCTGCGTACGGCACGATGGGGGGTACGCGCCCGCAGCAGTTGCCGGCGCACCCGCGAAGCCGGGTCCATGCGTCGAAGGAGTCGGAAAAAGCGTGCGTGCGGCTGTGCACAACTCGGCCGCCGAGGCCGAACCGCGGGGCCGGGGGACGCGATTCCGCAGCGGCTACCTCCGCCGCGCGCCGGGCATCATCGCCACGATCTCGGCCCTGCTCGGCCTGGCCACGCTGATCGGTGCGCTCGACCCGCACGAGCGGTTCCGCGTCCATGCCATTACCCGGGTCATCCCGGTGCCGGCCTCGGCCGCCGCGACGGCAGTGGGCGCGGTATCGGGGCTGTTGCTGCTGCGCTTGGCCGCGGCCCTGCGCAAGCGCAAGCGCCGGGCCTGGCGGGCCGCCGTCGTCATCGCCGCGGTCATGACCGTGGCCCATGTCGTGCGTGGGGTGCGGGTGGTCGAGGCCGTCTTCTCCGTCATCCTGCTCGTCCTGCTGATCACCGCCCGCTCGCGCTACACGGCCAAGTCCGATCCGCGCAGCCGGTGGTTCGCCGCGCTCGTGTTCGTGCAGTTCACCCTGGTCGCGGTCGGCTACGGGCTGCTGCTGCTGTGGGCCTACCGCAGCAAGCTGGTCGGGCACCCGTCGTTCTGGGACCAGCTGAAAGAGGTGCTGGCGTCGCTGGTCGGCGTCGGCGGGCAGTTCGTCACCGTCCGCGGGGAGCGCTTCGACGACCTGCTGCACGGGACGCTGTTCGGCTTCGGCCTGCTCACCGTGCTCGCGGTCGCGCTGCTGGCCCTACGTCCGTCCGAACCCATCGCTCGGCTCTCGCGCGACGACGAGCAGCGGCTGCGGGCCCTGCTGGCCAAGCAGGGCGACCGCGACTCGTTGGGTTACTTCGCGCTGCGCCGGGACAAGTCGGTCGTGTGGTCGGCCACCGGGAAGGCGGCGATCACCTATCGGGTCGTCCAGGGCGTGGCCCTGGCCAGCGGTGATCCGATCGGTGACCCCGAGGCCTGGCCCGGCGCGATCGCCGTCTACCGCCAGCTCGTCGAGGAGTACGGCTGGACGCCCGCGGTGATCGGCTGCAGTGAGTTGGGCGCGACGGTGTTCAAGCGTGAGTACGACCTGTCCGCGCTCGCCCTCGGTGACGAGGCCATCGTCGACGTCGACGACTTCACCCTGGAGGGCCGGCCCATGCGGGGCGTGCGACAGGCCTGCACCCGCGTCTGCCGGGCTGGCTACGACATACAGGTGCGCCGGGTCCGCGACCTCAGCCCGGCGGAGGTGACGGAACTGGTGCGCGCCGCCGACGCGTGGCGGGGCGACGCGGTCGAGCGGGGCTTCTCGATGGCGCTGTCGCGGCTGGGTGATCCGGCCGACGGGGACTGCGTCGTGGCCTGTGCTCGTCAGGACGGTGTGCTGGCCGGGTTCCTGCATTTCGTGCCGTGGGGCTGCCGCGGGCTGTCGCTCGACCTGATGCGGCGCGACCGGGCCGCCGACAACGGCCTCAACGAGTTCATGATCGCCCGCGTGATCGAGGGCGCGCGGGAATTCGGGGTGGATCGGGTGTCGCTGAACTTCGCGGCGTTCCGCGACGCCATCGAGCGGGGCGAGCGCATCGGGGCCGGGCCGATCCTGCGAGCCTGGCGGTGGCTGCTCGTCTTCGCCTCGCGGTGGTGGCAGATCGAGACGCTGTACCGGTTCAACGTCAAATTCCGGCCGTACTGGGAGCCGCGGTTCATCTCCTTCCCGTCCACGCGCGACATCCCCCGGATCGCGATCGCCGCGCTCGAGGCCGAGGCGTTCATCGTCCGGCCGCACAAACTCAAGCGGCTGCTCGGCCGGGCCTGATCGGGCTTCGGCGGACCGATTTTGGTGGCGTCCGCGGCGACCTTGTAGGCTTTCGGCCCGGTGGCAGAACAGCGCGGCTGCGTGCTGCATCGGTCCCCAGGAGGCTTCGCCTAGTCTGGTCTATGGCGCCGCACTGCTAATGCGGTTTGGGTCTCAAGCCCATCCCGGGTTCGAATCCCGGAGCCTCCGCCATGGACCCGACACACAAGGGGTTCAGGCTTCTGCGCCCGTCGATGCTGAGTCCGGGTGGCCCGGGCTCCATGCGACTCGCCATCGACCTGCGTCTGCGTAGTGGTGCCGGTACCGCTCGGTCGCGACCGTGACGTCCGATTCCAGCCAGCCCGTGCGAATTCCGCTTGCCAGGCTGGCGTCATGACAACCGAGCTGCTCATGATCATGACGTCCAACGGGACCCTGGGGGAGTCCGGTCGGCCCACGGGCGTGTGGGTGGAAGAAGTGTGCGTGCCGCTCAAGGCCTTCCGGGACGCGGGGTTCATCGTGTCCGCAGCCTCGCCGCTAGGCGGGCGTCCGCCCATGGACCCGCGCAGTGCGGGCTTCGACACCAGCACCGTCCCGGACCTGGAGGCGTGGCTGGATGGCACCGGGGTTCTGGCCGACGTGGACCCTGATCGCTACGCCGCGGTCTTCCTCGTCGGCGGCCACGGCACGATGTGGGACTTCCCGCGCGACGAGGCCCTCGCCCGGGTTGTCGGCAGCGTGGCCTCGCGCGGCGTGGTGTCCGCTGTCTGTCATGGCCCGGCCGGCCTGATCGGCGTGGCCGGCCCGGACGGGAAGCCGCTGGTCGCCGGCCGGACGGTTACGGCCTTCAGTGACGCGGAAGAGGACGCGGCCGGGACTCGCGATGCCAGCCCGTTCTCACTCCAAGAGGAGCTGGCTGCGCTCGGCGCCGTCGTCGAGGTGGCGGCACCTTTCACCGTGAACGTGCGCCAGGACGGGAACCTGGTGACCGGCCAGAACCCCATGTCGTCCGCTGCCGTCGCGCAGGCGGTGACCGCCGCCGTACGAGATCTGCGGCAGTAAGCGGCGGCGCCCCCGCCGGGGCCGCCGTGCCCGGCGGGCGCTCGCACACACAGAGAGAGGGGCTCGGGGCGCAGGCCCATCCCGGGTTGGAACTCGGAGCCTTCTCGGGTTGTTGCCGACGCGCGCATCGGTCGTGTCGCGGCGACCCGGTAGACTCGCCGGTCGGCACACGAAGCGCCCGTAGCTCAACGGATAGAGCACTTGACTACGGATCAAGAGGTTGCAGGTTCGAGTCCTGCCGGGCGCGCCACACGAAGGCAGCGAGGGAGTCTGGCCTCGACTCAGCGACGACGCCTACGCAACATGACGACTTGGACGAACCCGATCACAACCACGGCCATGATCAGTTCTTGCCACGCCGGCTGACCGAGCAGCACGCCGACGACCACGAATGCGGTAATGCCCAACACGGTTCCCGAGACCACCCGCCACCAATAAAGAGGGGGCGCGAAGCGTTCGTCCGGCATGGCCTCGGCCTACCCGAGCACGGAGACGCTCAACCAGACAGCGTGTCGGGATTTTGGCCGGGAGACGGCGGGAACGGACGTCGCGACACGACCGCGCAGGCCCTTGATGCCGTGGCGTCGTTCCCGCCGGGCGGATGGCGCCGGTAAGTCGCTCGACCGCGCTGCGATGATCGATGCGCTGGCCACCTTGGCGGTAAGGAACGGCACGGGTCTGCCCGCAAGGGTAGAGAAGGGCATGAAGTAGACCCCGGCCGTTCGCCAGCCCACCTGGCGCGGTGTCCGCGTGCCAGCGGCAGCAAGCCCCGGCCGGCGTCAGTTCCTCGAGTTGATCACGCCGTTGTCGGCAACGGAGTGATGGGCGGTAGCAGCCCCGGCGACCGCCGGCGCGGCCGCGATGACACCCGCCACCGCCACCGCGATCACCGTCGCGGCCAGGCGTACCCGCCGCCAGGGCCGCCGCGGCCCGTTGCCGTGGTCACCCCCGCGCCGCGGGCGCGAAGCCGTCACCGGGTCAGTGCTCGTCACGAGCCGATTTGGTCGCATAACCGGTCCCCCTGATCGCCGTGCCTTCTTCCCGTACCGGCCGCGGCGACACTTCTAGCGTCGCCGCCGGGCCGCCTATAGATACGTCGACGGGTTACAGCCGACGTCAGATCGGGCACTTGGTCACCGGCATTTTGGGCCGCGAGTCGACGGAGGACATTAGTGGCCGGGCCGCTATCTCTCGAACACGGCTCGGACTTCGACCGCGCCGCCCATGCGCGCGGCCGGGATGCGCGCTGCGAGTGCGACCGCGGCGGCGAGATCGGGGGCTTCGTAGAGGTAGTAGCCGTCCATCGTGCCGGCGATCGGGCCGGTGGTAGTGACCGTCTCGTCGTCGATTACCCGCACGGTGGTGGCTGTCTCGGCTGGTTCGAGCTGGTTGCCGTCGAGCACGCCCGGGGTCTGTCGGATGGCGCGGTACTCGGTCGCGATGGCCTGTTGCGCGGGTGCCGTGAGCGCGGCCAGGGCGAGCTGCGCCCCGCCGAACCGGACCTGGAGCACGTACTTCATCGCTCGACCCTTTCTGGTGCGGCTACGTCCGACCCGGCGTTGCCGGGCACTGCGTCGGGGATGGGTAGGGGGCGGTCGGCCTGGCGGGTGTTCGGGGCACGCAGCGCGATGATCGCGGCAAGAAGCAGCGCAATGCTGGCGGCGATGAGCGCGCGTTGGAATCCCGAGGTCAGGGCTTGGGCCGGCGGCGTGTGTACGCCGAGCAGGTGGTTGGTGCGCGAGGTGGCGATGGCGGAGAAGACCGCCAGCCCGAGCGCGGGGCCGAGCTGCTGAGAGGTGCTGATCAGCGCGGCGGCCAGGCCCGCCTTCTCCGGGGGGACACCTTCGTTCGCAGCGGTCTGCACGCCAACGAAGACCGCGCCGAGTCCGAGTGACATGACGACGAGCCCGGGCAGCAGATCGGTCACGTAGTCACCGCGGACCGGGATACGCGAGAGGTAGTAGACGGCGACGGCAGCGAGCAGGGCTCCGCTGACAATCACCGGGCGCGTCCCGATGCGCGAAGTCAGCTGCGAGCCGATCCCGGCCGAGAGCGCGACACCGACCGTCACCGGCAGGTAGGCCGAGCCCGCCTCGATCTGCGAGTACCCGAGCACGTTCTGCATGTACAGAGTGATGAAGAAGAACATCGTGTAGAAGCCGGCAATGGCGATGAGCTGCGTGGCATTGGCCGAGGCCAGTCCCTTGATGCGGAAGATCGACAGCGGCATCAGCGGATCGCGACGGCGCTGCTCGTTGACCACGAACGCGGTCAGCAGCACCAGCGCCGCCGCGAACTCGGCCATCGTGCGGGCCGCGCCCCAGCCGTGGTCGGGCGCCTCCACCAGCGCGTAGACGAGCAGCAGCATGCCGCCGGTGACGAGAATCGCGCCGCGCGCATCGAAGCTGGCCAGGGGGCTGCGACGACGCTCGCCGTCCAGGAGCCAGAACGCGCCGACGAGCACGAGCGCGCAGACCGGCAGGTTCACGAACAGCACCCACCGCCATCCCGGTCCTTCGGACAGGACCCCACCGAAGAACACCCCGACCGCCGACGCCAGCCCGGCCACGCCGCCCCAGACCCCAAGCGCCTTGTGCCGGTCGGAGCCGTCCTTGAAGGTCGTCGTCAGCGCTGACAGGGCGGCGGGCAACATCATCGCCGCACCCACGCCTTGCACCATCCGCGCGACCACCAACATCGTCGCGCTGCCGGCCAAGCCACCGGTGAGTGACGAGACCGCAAACACCGCCGTGCCGGCCACCAGCACCCGCCTGCGCCCGAGCAGGTCGGCCAGGCGACCGCCGAGCAGCAAGAAGCCGCCATAGGTCAACAGGTAGCCGCTGAGCACCCACTGCAGGTGTTGCGTCGAGAAATGCAAGTCGGCGCGGATCGACGGCAGCGCGATGTTCACGATCGACGCGTCGACGAAGTCGAGGAACGCCACCCCGGCCAAAAGGGCAAGCGTGAGTTTGCCCCGGCGAGTTGCCAGCAAGGACGACTGCAGGGATGGATCCAGCATTACCGACCTCCATCTAGTGAGTCAGCTAACTAAAACCCTAGCATGGAAGCCTACGGGCGGTGTTACTGTTTTAGTGGGATGACTGACTTAGAGGTGAGCGCTGAGCGGCCGGGCAAGCGTGCGCGACTTGTCGAGGGCGCACGTCTTCTCCTGCATCAGCAGGGTGTCGAGAAGACCACGCTGGCCGACATCGCACACGCCTCGGGCGTGCCCGTCGGCAACGTCTACTACTACTTCAAGACCAAGGATGAGCTGGTCACGGCGGCGATCGACGCCCACGCCGAGGACATTCAGGCGATGCTCGACTCCTTCTCGCGGCACCGCGGGGCCAGAGCGCAGCTGAAGGCATTCATCCGCGCGATCACGGCCGAGCGTGACATCGCTGCCCGGTACGGCTGCCCGCACGGCACACTGTGCTCCGAACTCGACAAGCGCGATGACGATCTGGGCCGCTTCGCCCACCGGCTCATGCGGATCCCCATCGACTGGGCCGAAGAGCGGTTTCGGGCACTGGGCCGAAGCGACGCTCCCGAGCTTGCCGTCGCCCTGGTCGCCGCCTACCAGGGCATCTCCCTACTCACCAACACCTTCCGCGATCCCGCCCTGATGACTCGCGAGGCGCGTCGCCTCGAGCGCTGGATCGACTCCCTGAGCTGAATCGAATCGCAACCGCTCCGCCCCACATGACATGAGGCGACGTGGCCGGCGAGCACCAACTCGCGGCGCGTGGGTCAAGCCGGTCTGGGCCGCCAGGCCGGCGGCGCGGGTCGCGCGGGCCGGGTTCCGGGCCGATCACGATCGGCCGGCCGGCGGCCTGCCAGGCCTTCGTCCCGCCGCGCACGCTGAAGGCCGTCCGCCCGGCGGCGGTGAGCAGTTCGGCGGCGCGGCCGCCGCGCCGCCCGTAGGAGCACGCGGTGATGATCGGACCGGGCGGCAGCTCGGCCGCGCACGCTGACAGCACGTCGAGCGGAACATTCATTGCCCCAGCGATGTGCCCGAGGACGTACTCCTCGGCCGTCCGCACGTCGATCACCACGTCGCCCAGCCGCCACATCTCGTGCGCCGTCGCAACGTCGATCGACTCAGCGGCCACCGTTCAACGGTAGGCCGCCGCGTTGAACGTGTTCGAAGTAGCTCGGCGGTCGGATATCGGCCAGATAGCTACTTCGATGCGGCCGACGCTAGTCACCCCGGTCGGGGTCCCAGGGCGGTGACGGAGGCATGGCCACGTTGCGGCCGCCGCCGCCACCGGCGCCCAGCCGCGGTTCGTACACCGGCTCGGCCGGCCCGGGCCGGAACCGGGTGGCCAGGTCGAGCGCAGGATCCTCGCCCTCCGTCATGGCCAGGCACGGCGCGACGAACAGGCACTGCGGGCAGTGCGCCGCGGACGGCGTCGGGTACAGGGCCAACTTGGGGTTGAGCATCTCGAGCGCCTCGGCCCCGACCTGCCGCGCCGTCGTCTCGATCTCACCGCGACTGCGCCGGATCCGGGTGCGCCGCAGTATCCCGGCCGTCTCCTGTTCCACCCGGCCGCTGCGGCCCGGGCGGTTCTCCAGCCGCTCCGGGCGCGCCAACTGCGGGATCGAGCGGCCGCCGCCGCTCGGCTCGTTCTGGTCGTACCCGCCGCGCCCGGGCCGCCCGGTTCGCGTCTGCGTGGGCAGTTCCCCGAGCGTGTCCGGCGTGGGAACCAGGATCTCGTTGTGGATGGTGCCGGCGATGTCCATGCCGAGGTAGGTCTGCTCCCACGCCCAGCACGCGGCGATGGCCGCCTCGTCGAGCAGCATCGACTCGACGTCCTGCCACTCGTGCACCACCTGGTGGGTGACGACCCAGTTCTCGTCCGCGCCGTCCACGGCGAGCAGGGCGATCCGCTCGGTGTAGAGCACCCGGCGGCCGTCCCCGGTGACCAGGGCCTGGCCCGGCTCTCTGATGTCGGGAATCAAGGCCTCGACGTCGGTCTCGATCTTGAGCGGCCCGAAGTCGTCCAGGCTCGGGGCCCAGGCGATGTAGTGCTCCAGCACGTCGGTGCCGAGGTCGAGGTCGGCCGCACGCTGGGCCGACGCCGGCGCGGCCGAGATCGTCCGCATGAAGGCCTTGCGCACCAGGGGCAGCACGATCGGGCTCTGCCAGTCCCACATGCCCGGGTAGTAGTAGACGGCCAGCGCGTCGCGGATGGCCTGGTTCAGGTCGAGCGGGGCGGGTTCGAGGCTGCGCAGGTTGTGCCGGTGGATGCTGCCGAAGTCCCATTGCCGGCGGCACCGCTTGAATGCCGCCCGCTCCTGCGCCGAGACTCGATAGTCCACGACGGCCTCAGGGCGTGACCGGCCAGGGTTCGGTCGACCGGCCAGCGGCACGCGGCCAGGGAGGCGAACAGTTCGGCACGGTCCATGGGCACACCTCGTGATCAGAGGCTATACGCATTTGCCCACGAATCGGGCCAGCGGCCCGCGATCGGGCAGCGCCCGTGCGGCCGGGCTACCCTCGGCTCCGGCTACCGGCGGCTCGGTCCGGCCGCCACGACTTCTCTGATGGTTAAGGGCTGGCTGTGCCGCACATCGGATGCGCAGGACGCCTGCGGTGTACTTCCGGGCGTGGCCGTACGAGCGGCCCGGACCCAGGAGGTTCTAGGGTGGCCTGCTTGTGAAGCTGTCGATCTTGATGCCGGTGTACAACGAGCTGGCGTATCTGGAATCGGCCGTCAAGGCGGTACTGCAGGTCGAGTACCCGTGCGACGTCGAGCTGGTGATCGTCGATGACGGCAGCACCGACGGCACCCGCGACCTGTACGCACACCTGGCCACCGACGACCGGGTGGTCCTACATCTGGCCCCGCACAATCGGGGCAAGGGCGCCGCGATCGCGAAAGCGGCGGAGCTGGCCTCCGGTGACTACGTCATCATGTGCGACGCCGACCTGGAGTACGACCCGGACGAGATCCCGGCCGTGCTGGCTCCGGTCATCGACGGCCGGGCGACGGTCGTGTACGGCACGCGCACGTTCAGCAGCCACAACTCGTTCTCCTACCTCTACGTGCTGGGCAATCGCGTGGTCACGACCGCGGCGAACGTCCTGTTCAACTGCTACATCAGCGATCTGGAGACCTGCTTCAAACTCCTGCCGTTGCCCCTCTACCGTGAGCTCGACGTCCGCGCGACCGGGTTCGGCATGGAGGCCGAGATCACCGGCAAGATCCTGCGCCGCGGGCTGCGGCCCTGGGAGGTGCGGATCTCCTACCAGGCCCGCACCCGCGAGAACGGCAAGAAGCTGACCTGGCGCGACGGCGTGGAGGCGCTGTTCATCCTGGTCCGAGAGCGCGTCCGCCGCACATGGTGAGGCAACGCGTTCTGGTCACCGGCGGGGCCGGCTTCATCGGCTCGCATCTGGTGCGCCGGCTGCTGGCCGACGGGCACGAGGTGCTGATCGTCGACAACTTCTATTCCGGCCAACGCGAGAACATCACCGAGATCCTCGACCACCCGCGCGTGGACCTGATGCGTCACGACGTGACGACCCCGCTGATCGTGGAGGTCGACCAGATCTACCACCTGGCCTGCCCGGCCTCGCCGATCTTCTACCAGCGCGACCCGGTGCAGACCACGAAGACGGCGGTGCACGGCTCGATCAACATGCTCGGCCTGGCCAAGCGCACCAAGGCCCGGATCCTGCTGGCGTCGACGTCCGAGGTCTACGGCGACCCGCAGGTGCACCCGCAGCCGGAGTCGTACTGGGGCCACGTCAATCCCATCGGTATCCGGTCCTGCTACGACGAGGGCAAGCGGTGCGCGGAGACGCTGTTCTTCGACTACCGGCGCCAGCACGACATGCCGATCAAGGTCGCCCGGATCTTCAACACCTACGGCCCGCGGATGCGCCCCGACGACGGACGGGTGGTGTCGAACTTCATCGTGCGGGCCCTGCGGGGCGAGCCGCTCGGTGTGTACGGCGACGGCACTCAGACCCGGTCGTTCTGCTATGTCGACGACCTCGTCGAAGGACTGATCGCCCTGATGCACAGCCCGCACGACGTGACCGGGCCGATCAACCTGGGCAACCCGACGGAGTACACCGTGCAGCAGTTGGCCAGCCGGATCATCGAGCTGACCGACTCGACCTCGACGATCGAGCACCTGCCCCTGCCGGCGGACGACCCGACCCAGCGCCGGCCCGACATCAGCCTGGCCCTCTCGGCCTTGGGCTGGAAACCAGGCGTCGACTTGAGGCAGGGGCTGCAGCACACGGTTGACTACTTCCGACGCCTGCTCGAGATCACCCCGTCGGGCTGACCTGGCAGAGCAGGACGTCCGCCACCGGACGCAGCCGGCAACCGCCGGCGCTCGACACCGCCCGGGCCACCGCGTCGTGGTTTCGGATGTGGCGGGTCAGCACGATCCACTGGATCGCCCTGATGCCTGCGGCGGATCTCGCGGCCTCGAGCTGCGGTCGGCTCAGGGCCCCCCCGGTGATCGCGATCCGCATCAGCACGGTGGCCATCGGGGGGAGGTAGCCGTGGTAGGTGCTGTGGCCAGCGCGGTTGAAGACGCTGTATCCGCCGACGAGCTTGAAGTGCATCCTCGAGTGGAGCTGCCAGTTCATGGCGGTCGCGGACGAGATCGGGTTACCGGCGATCGGCAGCACCAGAACGGTCGAGTCGGCGGGGATCGCGTTGACCGCGTGAGTGGTGAAGAAGGCCGGTGGCGCCGTCCGGGTGATCTCGTCGGCCGTGCGGTCGTGGGCCGGCAACAACGGCAGCAGGGCCACGCCGACGACGGCGACCGCGATCCGGTACCTCGTCGGGCCGGTGACCTTGTTCGACGCGTAGAGCAGCAGCAGCACGACGAGCAGCATGAGCAGCACGGTGAACCGGACCGTGATCATCGAGGACAACAACGGAAGCCGGTGCACGAGCGCCCAGGGCATGACCACCCCGGTCCGGTGTCCGGCCACCCACAGCGGTGAGCCCAGGCTGATGACGAAGGTGATGGCGAAGGTGAGCAGCCACCAGTAGGCGAAGCGGTCACGGCGGACGAACAACCAGATCAGTACCCCGAGCAGCAGCAGGATCAGCGGCAGGCCCAGGTAACCGGTGTTCTCGACCCCGTTGGCCCGGAAACGGTGATTGAGCGCGATGCTCGACCGGTCGGCGAACAGCTGCAGGTAGCTCGGCCGGATCGGGCCGGCCAGGTCCAGCGGCAGGTTGACGAGCGTGACCCCGTGCTTCAGCGCGAGCGGGCCCCTGAACTGGTAGGCCAGCGGGACGGCCAGCAGCACCGCCGCCACCCCGACCGCGACCGCGAGTCCGCGAGCGGCGCGGGCCCAGTTCGCCCGGGCCACCGCGGGGTACAGCAGTGCGCCCAGCACCACCGCGACGGCGCCGACCAGCGCCGTCATGGCCCCGACTTCCTCAGAGATCAGCATCATCGCGGTGACCACGAAACCGAGTCCCGCCCCGAGCCTGACCGCGCTGGTCGACGTCGTCAGGAACAGGCGGTGGGCCAGCAGCACCACGATCGGCAGCAGGGGCGTGGCCAGGATGAGATGCAGGTGGCCGCTCTGCCCGGCCAGGAACGGGCCGAAGCCGTACAGGCTGGCCAGCACCAACGGCATCGCGATGCGCCCGGAAAGGCGGCGCAGCACCAGGTAGGCCGAGCTCGCGGCCAGTACGGGACTGAGCACCATCAACCAGCCGACCACGACAGTGGCGCCGAACGCCGCGGTCAACGGCGCGCACAGCACCGCGGGCAGGATGACCGAGGTGTTCCACATCAGGTTCACGCCGGTCGGCGCGTTCATGGCCGTGGTGACGAACGGCAGGTGCCCGTGGCCGAGCGAGTGGCTCACCGACTGGAAGTACCAGGCGTACAAGATGCCGTCCGGGCCGCCGGGCACACCGATGGCCGGATGCCGGACGAAGGCCGAATACTCGTAGAGCGCGGCGCCGAACCAGACCACGATCGGGCCGACGACCAGCAGCACCCGACCTCGGCGGTCCTGGGGCCACGACGGCGCGTCCGGCGGAGCGCTCGTCGCGGTCTCCGGCGCCGGGGCCTCAGGCATGGTCGTCACCTCTCGGGCCGAGGGTCGCATAGCTGCCGGCCGTAGCCCCGCATCATTCCGGTCCGGCGCTCGCCATTGGCTGAGGACCGCGGCTCGGCTACGACCCGGCGAGGACGGGTGCGGGTGGTTCGGCTGTCTCGATGCGGGCCCGGCCCAGCCGCTTGGCTTCGTACATGGCCAGGTCGGCGTGGTTGACCAGGCTGTTGGCGTCGATCAGCGCGTCGTCACCGGAGTGGTAGGCGATCCCGATGGAGGTGCTGATCGACAGGACGTGGCCGTCGAGCTCGAACGGTGCACTCACCGCCTGCTCGATTCGCTCGGCCACGTCGTACGCCTGCGCCCGGTCGATCAGGGCCGAGCAGAGCACGAGGAACTCGTCGCCGCCGAACCGGCTGACCAGGTCACCGGACCGGACGGCCTCCCTGAGCCTGGTCGTCACGGCCACGAGCAGGCCATCGCCGGCCGCGTGCCCGTACATATCGTTCACCGGCTTGAACCGATCGAGATCCAGGAACAGGACGGCGAGTTGCCCGCCGTGCAGGTGGATCTCGGCCATCGCCCGCTCGGTCCGGTCGAGGAACACCTTGCGGTTGGGCAGGCCGGTGAGGCCGTCGTGCAGCCGCGCGAAGGCGAGGCGGTGCGAACTGCGCAGCGCGAAGGCGGCCAGGACGAGCATGCTCACGATGGCCAGGACGATCCCACCGAACAACAGCCAGGCTGCCCGTCGGGTTGCCGTCACCGGGGTCAGCAACGTTCGAGTCGGGGTGCTGAACACGACCCGCCAGTGGGTGCCGGCCACCGGGGCCGAGGCCCACGCCCGTCCCGCGATGGTGCCTGATGTGGCTCGGCCGGCGGCGTCGACCAGGGCACGGTCGGCGAAGCGGGAGCCGGGCTTCCCGGGCCCGCTGACCAGGACGCCCTTGCCGTCGATGAGGTAGGCCCGGCCACCCCGGATCGTGTTCGCGGCGCCGAGGTAGGCCGTGGCCACGCCGGAGATCTGGTCGATCGGCGCCGCTGACGACCACACCCGCTGCTTGCCCGCGACGGTGAAGACGACGGTCAGCATCACCGCCGGGCCGCGTATTGCCCCGCTGGTGTAGGTGACAACGTCCGAAAGGCCCGGCGTCCCTTTCCGGGCCAGGGCGATCTCGGGCCGCCGCACGATCGCGCCGGCATCCCGGGCCTGCCCGTGCGGGTAGCTGCCGAGGACGCGCCCGTCGCCGCTCAGCACGACCGTCTCGGCCGACGGGGTGAGCGTCTGGTCGCGGTCGACCAGGCCTTGCACGGTGCTCTCCGCACCGCTGAATTCCGGGCGGATGTAGGCCAGGTTCTGCGTCAACGACGAGCGGATGATGCTGCCGATCAACTGGGCGCTGTGTCCGGCCCGGGCCGCGTAGTCGTGGTGCAGCTTGCGCGCGGCCGAGGCCTGGCTATTGGCGAGGTAGAGCCCAGCGCTCGCGACGAGCAGGACAGCCAACAGGGCGCTGCCCAGGAACGAGTGCCGACGAAGGAACCTCACGCCCCCACAATCGGCCGCGCGGCCGCAAACCTGAGCCGATTAGGGGCCTGCGCCCACGGGCGTCGCCGTCCCGGAGGCCATCAGTTCGATTCCGGCCCGGCCGTGCTTCTTGGCCTCGTACATCGCGAGATCGGCGTAGCCGACGAGGCTGTCGACATCGATGGTCAGGTCGGTGCTGGAGTGGAACGCCACCCCGATCGAGGCGCTCATGGTCACGGGCACGCCACTGATGTCGAACGGGTCGGCGAGCGCGCGCTGGATCCGCCGGGCGATCTCGATCGCCTGTTCCCGATCGATCAGGGCCGAGCAGAGCACCAGGAACTCGTCACCGCCGAAGCGGCTGACCAGGTCGCCGGACCGGACCGAGTCCCGCAGTCTCGCCGCGACCGCCGTGAGCACGATGTCGCCGGCCGCGTGGCCGTGCTCGTCGTTGATCGGCTTGAACTGGTCGAGATCGATGAACAGGGTGGCCAGGTGACCGCCGCGCAACCGGACGTGGGCGAGGGCCTGCTCGGCCCGCTTCATGAACACGGCGCGGTTGGGCAGGCCGGTCAACTCGTCGTGCAACCGGGCGTAGGCGAGGCGATGGGCGCTGCGCAGGGCGAACGCGGCCAGTCCGAGCGCGCACAGGATCGCCAGAGCGAAGACACCGAAGGCCTGCCAGGCGACGCGCCGAGTGGCCGCGAGCGGGGCCAGCAGCGCCTTGGCCGGGGCGCTGAACACGATCCGCCAGGTCGACCCGGACACCGGCGCCGATTCCCACGTGTCGCCGTTCAGGCTGCCCGACGAGCCGTGCAGCGAGGCGGCGGCCAGCGCCCGATCGGCCAACGGCCGGCCCGCGAACCTGGCATTGGCGGCGGCGACGATGAAGCCGTGGTCATCGAGGGCGAACGCGCTCCCGCCGGTCACGGCGTTCGAGGTGGCCAGGTTCCCGGCCATGAAGCTCTGGATCTGCGCGATCGGCAGCGACGCGGTCCACACCCGCAGCCCGCCGGCCACGGAATACGGGATGCTGACCATGACGTACCTGGCCCCGGCGATGGTGACCACGCCCGAGAATCCCGCTCGGCCGGTCAGGGCGAGCTGGATCTCGGGCCGGCTGAGGATTTTCCGATTTTCGGCGGTGAGCACGGGCGGGAAACTGCCCAACACCCGGCCGTCGGAGGCGAGAATTGTGGTCTGGGCGGCCGGGTCGACCTTCTGGTCGGCGTCGACAGCGGCTTGGACGCCGCCTTCCGGTCCGCCGAAGAGCCTCCGCGCATAGTCCGCATTCTTCGCGAATGCCGAGGAAAGCACGTTGCCGGTCAATTCGGCCGAGAGCGTGGCGCTGGTGGCGAAGTCGTGCCGCAACTGGCGGCTGGCGGCCCGCTGGAGGTTCGTGAGATAAACGCCGGCTGAGGCGATCAGCAGCGCAACCAGCGCAGCACTGACCACCAACGACACACGGTGGACGAATCTCACGACGACATCATCGGCGGTGAGCGGATGAACCTGAGGGACGCCACCGATGCCGGCGGCGCTCAGCCCGCGGGTGGCCGGCGTGCGCGGTGCGACAGATCGCTTCCCGGAGCGCATCGCCGCCCTTGAGTGGCGGACGGCGACCGGGTCTGTTACCTCTTGGTGATGCAAAGAAACCGGCGTCGGAATCTGCTCGCAACCCTGGTCGTGGCCGCGGCCGCGCTGCTGGCCTCGGTGGCCCTCGCCGCACCGGCCGACGCGCACGCCGGTGCCGTCGCCAGCTTCACCGGACCGGGTTCCTCGGCCAACAGCGTCGAGCTGCAGCAGAGCGGCTACCCCAACTACCAGTTCAAGGTGGCCGATCACGGCTACGCCTACAACGCCCACACCAAGCCCGTCCAGACCATCATGATGAAGTTCTACGGCGGCACGACCGACGGATACTGCAGCAGCCCGCCGCTCACCCTGTTGCACACCACCGCGCAGTACGTGGCCAACCACAGCGACCCGGCCGACGCGAAGAAGATCCACGCCGCGACGAACAACATCGGCTGGTCCTACTCGACGGGGTGGCAGCCCAAGAGCTGGGCCCACATCACCGATTGGCGCGTCGTTCAGCTCTACGTCCACGACAAGGGCGAGTCCGGTGGCTGGGTGCTGGCCAAGCAGTGGTGCCTCGACACGTAGCAACACGCAGCCGCTACGTCCGGTCGCCCTGGGCCTCGATTTCGTGCCGGACGATGGCCAGGCCCTCCGCCGCGCCGATGCCGAGTTCCTGCATCCGCCGGGTGTAGTCCCGCGCCGCCCGCACCGCGCGCTGCCGGGCCGGTGACGGCGTCCCGGCCACGAACGTGCCCTGCCGCCCGCGGGTCTCGATCACGCCGGCCAGCTCCAGCTCGCGGTAGGCCCGGGCAACCGTATTGACGGCAAGACCGAGCTCGGCGGCCAGTGCCCGCACCGTCGGCAGCCGGGTGGCCGGCGCGAGTGCGCCGGACTCGATCGCCACGGCCAGTTGGGCCCGGACCTGCTCGAACGGTGGTACCGGTGAGTCGGGGACGAGCCGCAAATCCACGGGCCCATGTTTAGCAGAGTCGCGGCCCGCAGGTCAGACGTCTGCCGTGGGCCGGTAGGCCACGCCGGTGCCCGCTTCATCCGCGCTCAGCCACGCGTCGATGGCGGCGGCCGGCCCCGGACGCCCGAGCAGATAACCCTGGCCGGCCAGCCCCGACGGCAGGGCCAGCAGCTGGGCGTCGGTCTCGATGCCTTCGGCCACGCAGGTCAGATCGAGGTCGCGGGCCAGCCCGGCGATGGCCCGCACGATCGTCTGGCTGGTGTTGTCGTCCGGCAGCCCGGACGTGAACGACTGGTCGATCTTGAGGCCGGTCACCGGCAGCTCGGCCAGGTAACGCAGGCTGGCGTAGCCGGTGCCGAAGTCGTCGATGTCGATCTTGACGCCGAGCGCGCGGATCTCACGCAACGCGGTCAGCGTCGAGCTGGCCGGCCTCGAGCAGCATGCTCTCGGTCAGTTCCAGGGTCAGCAGGCCAGGCGCGATGCCGGCGGTGCTGAGCGCGTCCTCGCACGGTCGACGACCAGGTCGGCCCGGCCGGTCTGGCGCGCGCTCAGGTTGACCGAGACACCGAGCTGGCGCCAAGCCGGATGGGCCGCGTGCCACTGGGCCAGGTCGTTGCAGGCCGTGGTCAGCACGAAGTGCCCCAGCGCCGCGATCAGGCCGGTCTCCTCGGCGATGGGGATGAAGACGTCCGGCCCGATGGGCAGGCCCTGGGCGTCGTTCAGCCGGGCCAGCGCCTCGACCCCGATGAGCCGCTGGATGCGCAGATCCAGGATCGGCTGGTAGGCCACCGACATGGCCGGGCGCGCGGGCTTGGCCGCGGTTTCGCCGGTGTTGCCCGGTGTTCCCGGTGTTCGCAGTCAAGGGCCAGCCGCAGCACCCGCTCGACCCGGCCGCGCTCGGCCGCGTCGGCCCGCAGCGCGGTGTCGTAGATCTCGACCCGGTCCTTGCCGCGGGACTTGGCCTTGTACATCGCACTGTCGGCATCCGAGAGCACTTCGTCGGGCAGGTCGTCGGACTCGGCGAACGTCACGCCGATGCTGACGGTGACGACGTGCACGCTGTCGCCGAGGTCGATCGGCGCGCACAGCGCCCGGGTGATCCGGCGGGCGACCAGGGCGGCCGCCGCGCGCGGCCCGACCGGCGCGGCTGGGGGCTCGGGATGGGCCGGGTCAACGCTCCCGGGCGAGGACGCCGGCGATGGATCCAGGATGATCACGAACTCGTCGCCGCCGACTCGGGCCACGGTGTCCTGCGGCCGCAGCAATGTTCGCAGCCGCTCGGCGGTGACCATCAGCACCTGGTCGCCGGCCGCGTGCCCGGCGGTGTCGTTGACGTTCTTGAACCCGTCGAGGTCGCAGAACAGTACGGCCAGTTCCTCGCCGGAACGGGCCGTACGGCGCAGGGCCAGGCCGAGCCGGTCGGACAAGCAGGCGCCGGTTGGGCAGACCGGTCAGCGGATCGTGCAGCGCGGCGTCGGTCAGCCGGTCCTCGATGTCGACGGCGTCGGTGACGTCGCGAGCCACGCCCAGCAGTTGCAGCACGCTGCCGTCGTCGGCCCGGGAGAACGGCGTGACCCGCCGGGAGAGCCAGCGGTACTGCCCGTCCGGGCCCTTGATCCGGTAGCGCATCTGCTGGACCTCGCCGTCGGCAAGATTCCGGGCCGCGGTCCGACCGGCATGCAGCCGGGCGAGGTCGTCCGGGTGTACCAGCTGCGTGGCCGTCTCCACGCCCATGTCCCGGATCTGCTGCTCGCTGTAGCCGAGCATGGCCTCGAGGTTGCGGGAGAACCACACGCCCGCGCCGCTCCGGCCGTCGACGATGAAGATGAGGTCGGGACTGGCGGCGAGCACGGCGTCGTGGAATGCCCCGCTCCTGGTCAGCTCCGCCTGCACGGCCAACTGGGCGGTGACGTCGGTGAAGGCCGACACCGCGCCGAGCAGCCGCCCGTCCGCGCCGTGGATGGGCTTGGCCGTGACGATCACGTCGTGCGCGGGCAGGCCGGCCGGGGCGAGGTGTACGGGCAGGTCGACGATCTCCTCGCCGGCCAGGGCGCGGTGCAGCGGCGAGTTGGCCAGCGCGGATCTCCTGGCCGTCGGCCGAGCGCATCTGCAGGTTCGCCTCGCCCGCGGCGCTGAGCCGGCGGGGCACGTCCGGCACTCCGGTGAAGTCGCGCTGGGTGGCGTTGCGCACGACCACGTTCCCGTCGGCGTCGCAGGCCACCACTCCGGCGTTGATCACCTCGAGCACCGCGGCCTCGAACTCACGCTCGTCGGCCAGCGCGGTCACCGCCGCTTCCAACTCGGCCTCGTGCCGCTTCAGCGCGGTGACGTCGTGTACCGCGATCACTCCACCGAGCACCGCGCCATCCTCGGCCTGGATCCGCCGCCCGTGCACGACGACGTTCCGGGCGGGCTGATCATCCGGGACGATCGTCAGCTCGACGCCGTGGACCTGCCCCGTCGTCATCACCACCGACATCGGTACCTCGGCCACGGGCAGCGGCGTCACGCCGTCGGCGCGGAACAGGTTGAAGCGCTGTGGCACCTCGGGGTCGAAGACGTCGTCGGGCAGGTCGGCCGTGCCGTGCAGCTCGCGCAGGGTCCGGTTCAGCAGCATCGCTGCGCCGTCGGCGTCCACGGCCAGGACGCCGACGTCCATCGTCTCGACCAACTCGTCGAGGAAGCGCTCGCTGGCCGACACGCTGGGCCAGCGCAGTCCGGCGCTGCGTGGCCGACACGGTCAAGCCCAGCACGAGCACCGTGCTGACGAGCAGGAACGTCTGCAGAGCCTGATGGGTGCTGACCACGGACAGATCCGCGAACGGTCCCCGGCTGTGCACGGTCAGCAGCGTGGCCACACCGCTGACGACCAGCAACTGCAGCGACGCGGCCCGCGCGCCCAGGAGCAGGCCCGTCCACACCAGGGCCACGATGACGATGAAGGTCAGCGGCAGTGGTCGGGACGGGATGAAGACGACCGCCGTGAGGGCAAGGACCGCCGCCGACTGCGCGGCCGGTCTCCCGCAGGCGCAAGGACGTCGAGTGCGGCGGCACGCGCATGACGAACGGCAGCAACACCAGCGCCCCGGTCGCATGGGCCACCGTCACGATGAGCCAGGTCTGCGCCGCCTGCGTACCGACGAAGTGCCAGACCGCCGCGCCGTCGATGGCACCGGCGATGCTCGCCGCTACGCCGGTGATCATCAGGAACCGGCCCAGATCGCCCAGAGTGGCCAACCGCAGCCGCTCGCCCCGGCTGAGCCAGTAGCCGGCCACGGCGGCTTCGAGCGTGCACGCCGCGGCGAAGCAGATCGCGAGCGACAAGGAGCGGCCGCCGACGACGAAGCCGGCCAGGCTGGCGAGGCCGATCGCGACGAGGAACGCGTAGCGACGGTGGCCGCGCGACACCGCCACCGCACCCACCGATACCCCGGCTGCGGGGAACCACGACGCGGCCTGCGCACCGGCCGTCGTCAACGACACGGCCGCGACAACCAGGCCGAAGACGGCGACCGCGACCCCGGCGACCAGCAGCACGGTGCGGGCGGCATCGGAGCCGGCGTCCCAGCGCGCCCGCCACGAGGCAAGCGGGGGAGCCACGACGGCCATTGGGCTCCAGAGGTCGATGCAAGCGTCCGGCCAGGGACGGAGTACCGCCCTGACCCCCGGGTCGATTGCACACCGAATTTACCACCCTGCGTCCAATCGTCACCTGGCTAAACCCGTAAACACTGACAAAAGCACCCAGCAGGCGATAACCCTCCGCTGTAAGCACTTAACATGAAATTGACATATGAGAGTTTGCTGGGTACGTTGCCTCGACTGCCCAACCCGGGAGAAAAAGGCGACCATGCGACTGTCCACCCGTACGTTCTGCGCGGCCGCGAGCGGCCTGCTGGTGCTCGGCGCATCATTGACCCTGGCCGGACCGGCCAGCGCGATCCCGCCTGTCACGATGACAGGCTCCGCGCCGGCGACCGCCCACGGGCCGGGCACGCTGACCTTCACGTACACGATCGTCGTGCCGACGGGCGGGATCACGGCCACGACGTTTACCACCGCTCAGGATCCGGCCCTGCCGGCCCTGGCCCAGGGCGTCACGCTCGACGGCGCGGCCGTGCCCGCGGGCCAGATCACGCCACTGCCGGCCCCCTCGGACATCACCGTGCAGCTCGGTGCCCTGGCCGCCGGCTCCCACACGGTCACGTTCGACGCCACCGTCGGCACGACCACGGCGACGACATCGTCGAGCGCTGCTTTGACCTCTAGCGGGGGCCCGGCGACTTCGCCCGCGGTCGTTGTCGCGCTGAACCAGATCGACATCGCGACGGTGCAGACCCCCGGTATCGGCGAGAACCAGACCGTCTTCCTCGGCACCGGCGAGGACCTGTACTACGGCTTCGACGTGCAGAACATCGGCTACGGCGCGCCGGGCACCCAGCTAGTGTTGGATCTGGGGACGGGCCTGACGCTCGGACCGGACGGGGTGTTCCTCGACGAGGACGGCTCGCCGCTGGCGTGCCCGGCCACCGTCGGCAACCCGCAGCAGCTCGTGTGCGACCTCGGCCCGCTGAGCCACACGACGCGCAGTGACGATCCGACGGTCGTCATCGACCTCGCCGCGGCCGCCGACGCCCCCATCGGTCAGACGGTGGCCATCACCGCCACCGCGTCCCCGGAGACCGGCCAGGGCACCGACGTCAACCCGGCCAACGACTCGGCGACCGGGCAGCTGAAGTTCACCGGCGCGGCCGACCTGACCACCACGTTGACCCCGGCCACGAAGAACGTCGAGCTCGGCGCCACCACCACGGTGCGGCTGACCGTGCACAACGCCGGCCCGCAGGTGGCCGGCCAGGCCGTAGCCGTCTCGTTCGTCACCAGCGACAACATCATCGTCACCGGGTTCAGCGGCAACACCACGCCCCCGCAGGGCATGGCCATCGCCAAACCGGCTGACGAGATCACGGGGCCCGATCCGAACCAGCCGGCCGATCCCACGGTGTGGTACATCGGTGACATCGCCACTGGGCACTCGGTCAGCGCCACGCTCACCATCAAGGCCACCGCCCTGGGCACGGCCCGGATCAGCACGTTCGCGCTCTCGCAGGCCGCCGACCCGACCTGCCCTGACTTCGACTGCGCACCGACCGTCCTCGCCCTGAACGTGGTCCCGGTCCCGCCACCGGTCGTGACCGCGGGCACCACCGCGTCGGGGCTGAACCTGGCCAGTACCGGCCCGCAGTCCGGCGCGCGAGGTGGGCGCCGGAGTGTTGCTCCTGATCGTCGGCGCGCTGCTCGCTCAGCGTCGGCACCCGCCGCCGCGTGACGCAGGCCCGCTCGTCCGCTGAGCTCCACTGTGGTCCGGTGAGAGCGGCCGGCGGCGCGGACTTGCGCATCGCCGCTCGGTTGGCCAAGGTTAGGCATTCCTAACTTTGGAGTAGGTCGTGGACTTGTCGAAGACGCTCCTGCTCGGCTTCATCGCCGGCGTCACCATCGTGCTCGGGCTGCCGATCGGGCGGCTGCGGCGGCCGATGCCGGCCCTGCGGCTGTTCCTCAACGCCACGGCCGTCGGTGTGCTGCTGTTTCTGGTGTGGGACGTGCTGTCGGCAGCGTGGGAGCCGGTCGACTCGGCCCTCGCCGGCGTGCACGACCACTCCGGTGGCCTCGGCCCGGTGTTCGGGTACGGCGCCTTGTTCGCGGCCGGTCTGTCTGTCGGCCTGCTGTCGCTGGTCGGCTACGAGCGGTACATGTCGCGGGTCGCCGCCCGCGCTGCCGAACCACACGGCCCGGGCGCGATGTCCGTGCGCGAACGGCCCACCGGGTTCGGGATCGCGGCCTGGTCACCGGCCCGGCGGCTGGCCCTGCTGATCGCCGTCGGCATCGGGCTGCACAACTTCGCCGAAGGCCTGGCCATCGGACAGTCGGCCGCCCGCAACGAGGTGGCGCTCGCGACGCTGCTGGTCGTCGGTTTCGGGCTGCACAACGCCACCGAAGGTTTCGGCATCGTCGCCCCGCTGGCCGGCGACGTCGGCGCGGACGGCGTGGCCCGGCGTCCGAGCTGGCCGTTCCTGCTCGGCCTGGCCCTCATCGGCGGCGGCCCGACCTTTGTGGGCACCGCGGTCGGCCACGGCTTCACCAGCGAAGCGGTGAGCGTGGTCTTCCTGACCCTCGCCGCCGGCTCGATCATCTACGTCGTCACCCAACTGCTCGGCATCGCGGCCAAGGCCCGGCGCGCCGATCTGCTGTCCTACGGCTTGCTCGTCGGCCTGCTTGCGGGATTTGTCACCGACGCGATCGTCACTGCCGCCGGCGTGTGAGGTAAGAAGGATGGATGCCGTCGCCGCAGCAGGTTCACCGGCCGGGCCTGCCCGAGCGCGTCACCATCTATGAGGTCGGCCCGCGCGACGGGCTGCAGAACGAGCAGAGCACGGTCCCGGTCGAGGTCAAGGCCCAGTTCCTGGCCCGGCTGGCCGACGCCGGCCTGCAGGTGATCGAGGCGACCAGCTTCGTCCACCCGCGGTGGGTGCCCCAGCTGGCCGACGCCGAGGAGCTGCTCGACCAGTTCACGCCGGTCGAGGGCGTGCGCTACCCGGTGCTCGTGCCCAATGAGCGCGGTCTGGACCGTGCGCTGGCCAAGGGTGTGCGCGAGATCGCGATCTTCGGCAGCGCCACCGAGACGTTCGCCCAGCGCAATCTCAACCGCGATGTGGCCGAGTCGATCGCGATGTTCGCACCCGTGGTCGAACGGGCCCGGCGCGAGTCGTTGGCGGTGCGGGCCTACATCTCGATGTGTTTCGGCGACCCGTGGGAGGGCGACGTGCCCATCGAGCAGGTCGTCGGCGTCGGCACCCGGCTGCTCGACCTCGGCTGCACCCAGCTGTCCCTCGGCGACACCATCGGCGTCGGCACGCCCGGGCACGTCACCGCGCTGCTGCGCGCCTTCGCCGCGGCCGGCGTCGGGCCGGACCGGCTGGCCGTGCACTTCCACGACACCTACGGCCAAGCCCTGGCCAACACCCTGGCCGCGCTCGAGTTCGGCGTCACCACCGTCGACGCGTCGGCCGGCGGGCTGGGCGGCTGCCCGTACGCCAAGAGCGCCACCGGCAACCTGGCCACCGAGGATCTGGTCTGGATGCTGAGCGGCCTCGGCATCCACACCGGCGTCGACCTGGGCAAGCTGGTCGAGACGAGCCTGTGGATGGCGGCCCAGCTCGGCCGTCCGAGCGCCTCCAGCGTGGTCCGGGCCTTGGCGTCGGCCTAGCGTCGCTCAGCCGTGCCGGCCGCGGAATTTCCAGGCCACGGCTGCCGGCCCCGGCCATGAGCAGGCCGACGCCGAGCAGGGCGAGCGGCACGACCGGCGTGCCGGTCGGCTGGGCCGAGCCCGCGGGTACCCCGGTCGGCAGTTGCGTGCTGACGCCCGCGACCCCGAGCCCGCCGGAGCTCGCAGCGGCGATCGAGCTCGGCCCGACGGCCGCGTTGGCCAGGGCGACCGTGGCCACGCCACTACCGCCGGCCGCCGGCAGCACGTTGATCTCCAGCGCCCGGATCAAGGTCTGGTCGGGCACGACCGCCGTGGCCTGATTCGGCGTCGTGGCCAGTTTGGTCGTGAACCGGTATGCCGGGTCGCTCTGGGTCGGCTGGATACCCGGGCCGGATTCCACGTTCACGCCGATGTCGATGAGCGACTTCAGCGCGGTGCCGAGCGGGGCGAGCGGGCTGGAGCCGCCCGCGGCCGCGCCGAGCCCAGTGGTGAGCGTGGTGACGGCCTTGGTCAGGTTGGACGAACCGGTAGTGATGAGGTCCACGAGCGGGGCCAGAAGCAGTTGGGCGGCCGCGTTCTCCTTGCCGATGGCGGTCAGGCACGCGGTCAGCCGATCCTGCCCGGGTGTGACGATGCTGGTCAGCACGCTCTGCAGGCCGGCGGCCAGGCCCTTCGGACTGGTCAGGTAGTTCACGAGCCAGGCCACCAGGTCGGTGTTGGCCGGCAGGGCGTTGATGTTCGCGCCCGCCGAGGCCAGCAACTTGGCCAGGTCGAGCGTGACCGCACCGCCGGTCGGGTCGATGCTGACCCCGCCGCCTGCGAACGAGATCGGGGCCAGCACCGCGGTCTGGAACGTGCACGGGCCTGGCAGCGTCGCGCCGGGCAGGCTGATCGGCGTGCCCGGCAGCCCGGGCAGTCCGGCCGGGTTGAGCAGTCCGCCGAGCTGGGCCAGCACGTTGCCCAGCGCCGGCGACGCGAGCGTGAGCTTGAGGCCGGCGATGTTGTACTTCGGCGTGGGGGACACCGCGCCGCCCGCCTTGGTCGTGGCGATGGCCGAGACCGCGCCGACGCTGCCGGTGAGGCCACCGAGTGCGCTCGCATCGCCCGCCCCGGGCAGGCTCAGCGGCACCTTGGGCAGGGCCGCGGCGCTCAGGTTGATGGTCGCCACCGCGGGGGCGGGGCCGTTGGCACCACCGACTTCGACGCCGCCCTGGTTGCTGACCGCGCCGGCCGCACCGAGCGATGAGCCGTCGAGATGCGCGTTGGCGACCTGGTTGACCGCCCCGGCGACCACGGCCGGGGACGTGGGCAGGTTGATGACGCCGGTCAGGGGCAGGTTGAGCTGCCCGAGCAGGGTCACGTCGAGTGGGTTCTGCACCGACTGGGTACCGGGTGCGGTGGCCCGGGCGTCGTGCACATCGGCCAGCGACTCGAGCGACTTCGAGCCGACCGTGCCGTCGATGAACCGGCCGACGGACTGGGCCCGCAACGGCGTGGCCGCGCTCGCGCGGCCACCGGCGGCCGCGCTCGCGCGGCCACCGGCGGCCACGGCCAGCCCGGCGACCGCGATCCCGACGGCAAGTGCGGCCGCGAGCAGTCGGCCGGCATGGGGCCGGATCGGGTAAGCGGTGGGGCCTGACGACATGCCGTCCTCTTTCGTGGGTGCGGAAACGATCGCGCCACGGCTTCGGTTTAGCACGCGCTTTACTGCTCTTCTGGTGTCAACGACGGGTATGCCCGCTGGTTGCGCTGATTGTCAGATTCTTGTGGGAATTTGTCACGCGGTCCGGACGCCGGGGATGCCCAGCTCGACCGGTGCGACCAGCAGCGCGGCCGGCGCCGTCGCCGGCACGGCCGGGTGGCGCGGCGCGACCGGTGCGACCCGCTCGTAGCCGGCGCCGAGGGGCGGCCGGGAGTCGAACTCGCCCTGGTTCGGCCACAGCGCCATGGCCCGTTCGGCCTGGGCCGTGATGGTCAGCGACGGGTTGACGCCCAGGTTGGCGGTCAGGGCCGAGCCGTCGACGACGTGCAGGCCGGGGTGGCCGTACAGGCGGTGGTACGGGTCGATGACCCCGCTCTCGGCCGAGTCGCCGATGGCGCAACCGCCGATGAAGTGAGCCGTCATCGGGATGTTCATCAGGTCGCCCCAGGTACCGCCGGCCATGCCGTCGATGTTCTCGGCCAGTTGCTTGGCCGCGGCGTTGGCGGCGGGGATCCAGGTCGGGTTCGGTTCGCCGACGCCTTGCACCGAGGTCAGCTTCGTCCGGCCGAAGCGGCCCTTCTTGCGCAGCACGGTGATCGAGTTGTTCAGCGACTGCATCACCAGCAGGATGATCACCCGCTCGGACCACTTGCGGGGCACCAGCAGCCGCATCTGCAGCGGATGGCGGGCCATGCCGAGCAGGAACTGCAGCCAGCGGTGCCGGCGGCTGCCGCCGTCGGTGAGCAGCGTGTTCAGCAGCCCCATCGAGTTGCTGCCCTTGCCGTAGCGCACCGGCTCGATGTGGGTGTTGGCGTCGGGATGCCACGACGAGGTGATGGCCACGCCGGACGTGTAGTCGAACTTGGGCTTGGCCGTCCGCACGCCCAGGATGGCCTCGGAGTTGGTGCGGGTCAGGTAGCCCAGCCGGGGCGAGATGCCCGGCAGCGTGCTGGCCTGGAACCGGTGCAGCAGCTTCTGGGTGTTGTAGGTGCCGGCCGAGAACACGACCTGATCGGCCGTGAACGTCCGGTCGACCTTGCGGCGCCACGAGCCGGTGCGGACGGTGTCGACGGCGTAGCCACCACCGGCGGCCGCGTCGAGCGGGCGCACGTTCGTCACCGTGGTCAGCGGATGCACCTCGGCCCCGGCGCCTTCGGCCAGGGCCAGGTAGTTGGTGGTCAGCGTGTTCTTCGCGCCGTGCCGGCACCCGGTCATGCACTCGCCACACTGGATGCAGCCGGTGCGGGCGGGTCCGGCGCCACCGAAGTACGGGTCGGGAACGGT
The DNA here is from genome assembly GCA_963713245.1 of uncultured Actinomycetota bacterium. GTDB lineage: Bacteria > Actinomycetota > Actinomycetes > Mycobacteriales > Jatrophihabitantaceae > CAVQKZ01. The sequence goes on along the minus strand of CAVQKZ010000001.1, from coordinate 707,704 downwards.
CTGCCCGGGCTCCTGCCGGCCGTCGCGGCCGAAGAAGACGCCGACGGGGGTCGGGTGGAACGTGTCGGCCTTGCCGAACTGGGCGGCCAGGCGCTGCATCTCGACATCGCTCGGGGTGATCGTCGGGTTCTCGACCACGCCGAGCATCTTCTTGGCCTGGGCGTAGTGCGGGGCCAGTTCGTCGCGCCAGTCGGTGATGTGGGCCCACTGCGGGTCGTCGTAGAACGGCTGCAGCGGCTCGTACAGGGTGTTGGCGTAGTTCAGCGAACCGCCGCCGACCCCGGCCCCGGCCATGATGAGGCAATCCTTGAGCAGGTGGATGCGCTGGATGCCGGTGCAACCCAGTCGCGGGGCCCAGATGAAGTCGCGGACCCGCCACGACGTCTTGGGCAGGGTCTCGGCGGTGAAGCGGCGGCCGGCCTCGAGCACGCCGACCCGGTAGCCCTTCTCGGTCAGCCGCAGGGCGGTGACGCTGCCCCCGAACCCGGACCCGATGACGAGAACGTCGTAGTCAGCCACTTGTGTCAGGTCTCCCGGAGCCGTCGGATCGCTTTATTGAGCAGCGATCAATAGTGCTCAGGAGTTTACGGGGACGCCGTAGCAAGGTCAACGTCGCGCATCAGCCTGATGCCGAAGACGGCGGCGGCGCCGAGCGCCACCGGGGCGGCGCTGAGCCACTGCCCGGAGCCGTGGCCGGACGTGGTCACGACGGCGTCGAGGCCCATCGCGAGTGTCCAGATCCCGGCCGCACCGAACAGGGTCACCGCGATGGTGTCGCTGACCGCGGGCGGCAGGGTGCTCCAGTGCGACCACCGGCGGCGGAGCGCGAAGTAGACGGCGAGCGCGAGGAGGCCCAGCAATCCGGCGACGATCCGGTAGCCGACGACCTCGTTCACCCAGTCTGCGACGGCGGCGTCGTGGCAGTTGGCCGCGCCGGAATCCAGGCGCAGCCACCGGGTGCAGTCCGCGGCCGAAAGCGTGCGTCCCGGCGCGACGTCGACCAGCACCCGGGAGCCGCCGATGAGCCGGATCACCTCGGCAATCAGGCCGCTGAGCCCCACGGCGATCGCGGCGATGGCGCCCAGCAGGAACGCGCTCGCCGCGCCGGCCCGGAGCACGGCTCCGAACGGGGTCGCCAGCCGGCGGTGCTCGGCCGCGACGACCGCGCAGGCCGGCCCGAACCGGTTGACGGCCGCGAGCTCGGCCTGCCGCGGCTCGAGTCCGGCCTCGACCCCTTGGGCGGCGTCGTCGCGCAGGTGGGCCTCGGCCTCGGCGACCAGATAGCGCAGTTCGCGCGGCCGGCGGGTCGACATGCCCTGGACGAGTTCGTCCAGGTAGCCCTCGATGGGCGAGTCGGGCTCGCTCATGCCGTTCCTCCCGCCGGGGCCGCGCTCAGCCGCAGCACCGATTCCACCGCCGAGACCAGCGTCTGCCAGCCGCGGCGCTGCGTGTGCAGGGCCGCGGTCCCGGCCGCGGTGATGCGGTAGACGCGCCGCCGACGGCCGCTGACCGGTTCCCACTCGCTGGCCAGCAGGCCGAGGTCCTCGAGTCGGTGCAGGGCCGGGTACACCGAGCCCTCGGTGAGCTCCAGCGTGCCGTTGGTCAGGTCGCGCACCGCGGTGATCACCGCGTAGCCGTGGCCCGGGCCATGACCGAGCACGCCGAGCAGGACCAGATCGAGATGTCCACTCGCGCCGTCCGCCTTCATACCTCGACACTCTAGGTATAGGTGGACGGCCTGTCAACCGGTGCGAGACGTGCCCCGACTGTTCGGGCCCCGGCGCGCAGGCGTTGGTCCCATGCGGCGAAGACGGTGTCCGCGACGCCGACGGCGAGCAGGCTGGCCAAGTGCACCGCGTCGGCGCCGCGGAGGGTGTGCCGGCCGGCCAGTTGCCCAGCGCCGGCCGTGACGTCTTCGGTTAGTTCAACGGCCCTGACCGCGGCCCAGTAGGACTCCCACGCCCGCTCGGCGCGAGTCACATTGCCGGGGCTCAGCCGGTGGGCTCGCCCGGCTGCGGCGAGCGCAGCGCACACCTCGGGATAGGCCAGCCGGCTGGACACCGCAGCGTCGCAGCCGTCCCACAGGGTCGCGGCCAGGTCGCTCCCGTCCTCCTCGACCAGCAGCTTGACGAACGCGCTGCTGTCGAAATACACGATGGGCACAGCGATCAGCCGCGCTGCTCACTCACCAGGTCGGCCACCGGGCCGCGGCCCTGCACCCGGGTGGCTGCGCGCGCACCGGGGCGCTCGGGGCGACGGGGCTTGCTCAACACGCCTCGCTCGACGAGCTGCTCGAGCAGCGGCGCCGCGTCGACGGGCAGTAACCGCGCCACCGGCGTACCTCGGTCGGTGACGACAACCTCCTCGCCGGCCTGGACTCGATGGATCCAGCTCGACAGCTCCGCCCGCAAGGCAGTGATCGCCACGTCCATGACCGAAAGCGTACACTTCCGGGGCGGTAGTCTGTACGCTGCCGATCAGCGGGTGGGCTGGGCCGACGTCGCGCGGCCGACGGTGGGTTTGCCGCTCGGGGCGGCCGTCGGGCTCGTCTTCGACGTGCCGGTGGGCGACGTCGAGGAGGGCGGCGCGGTCGACGCGGACGCAGACGCGGTCGCTGTCGCAGTCGCTGGCAGCGGCCCGGGTCCGGACCGGAACGGCCCGGGGTCGGCCGGGCACAGCGGGTAGGTCCAGCTCTGGGCCGTGCCGTCCGGCCCGGTGCCGGGCGCGATGTCGCCGTTCTGGCAGGTGCCGCTGCCGATTTGGATCGGGTTGCCGTTCTGGTCGAACAGCCGCGCGCCGGGCACCTGGTTGCCGTTCTGGTCGTAGACGTAGACGTCCGTGGCGTCGGCCCCTGTGCCATCGCTGTACGGGCCGACGTCGTTCACCGGACCGCCGTAGCTGTAGCTCGTGCCGACATTGTTGGTCAGCGACACCAGCGCCCACACCGCGATGATCGCGCTGGCGATCAGCATGAGGCGCCGCGGCCAGTCGGTGAAGCGCAGGGAGCGCTGCCCGATCCAGACCGACGCCGCGATCAGGGCCAGCAGAAAGGCGAAGCCCACCAGCGAGCTGCCGCCGATCTTGGGCACGATGTTCCACCTATCGTTGCGCCCGACGAGCCATTCGGCCACGATCCAGCCGCGCAGCACCCACCAGCCCGGCCGCATGGCCCGCAGCAGCTCCGTCAACCGCGGGTAACCGACCAGCCGCCCGGCCCGGAGGTCGAAGCCGTTGGCCAGTTCGGCGGCCCGGGCCCAGCCGGCCTGCAGCCGGTGCGGGGCCGCGCCGGTCGGGCCGTCTCCGCTGGCCGCCGCATAAAGCTCGGCCGCGTAGTCCTCGGGCTCACCGAGGCGGTCGCGCAGCGAACCCTCGCCCTCGGCCAGCACCTCGGCCAGGTGGTCGGGCAGGTCCTCGAGCAGGTCGTCGCGCACGTCGGGCGCCAATGCGCCCAGAGCGGCCCGGACCCGCTCGTAGTACTGGTCGATCTGCGTCGTCGTCGACGTCATCACGCGGCCGCCTCTGCATTCAGTAGTCCGTCCATCGATCGGGCGAAACCGATCCAGACCTTGCTGGACAACTCGAGCTGGCTGCGGCCGGCCTTGTTCAGCGCGTAGTACTTGCGGTGCGGGCCCTCCTCGCTCGGCACCACGTAGGTGGTGAGCGAGCCGGCCTGGAAGAGCCGGCGCAGCGTCCCGTACACCGAGGCGTCGCCGACCTCGTCGAGCCCGGCCGCGCGCAGCCGCCGGACGATGTCGTAGCCGTAGCCGTCCTCGTCGCGCAGCACGGCGAGTACGGCCAGGTCGAGAACTCCCTTGAGGAGTTGCGTGCTGTCCATGCCGCGAAGGTACTACGGATTGCGCAGTACTGCTATTACCGTGGTACGGCGCGTCGCCGTGGCTTCGGACATGACTCGGCCCCTGCGCCGGGCGGCTCGCCGAAGCGGCACCGGCACAGGGGCCACGGTGCAGCGGCTCAGCCGAATGCGCCCGAGATGTAGTCCTCGGTGCGCTTGTCGGTCGGCGTGCTGAACATCGTCTGCGTGTCGCCCATCTCGACCAGCTCGCCCGGCTCGCCCGTCGCGCTGAGGTTGAAGAACGCCGTCCGCTCGGAGATCCGGGCCGCCTGCTGCATGTTGTGGGTGACGATGACGATCGTGTAGTCCTTCTTCAGCACCCGGATCAGGTCCTCGATGGCCATGGTCGAGATCGGGTCGAGGGCCGAGCACGGCTCGTCCATCAGCACCACGTCGGGCTCGATGGCGATGGCCCGGGCGATGCACAGCCGCTGCTGCTGGCCGCCGGACAGCCCGGCACCGGGCTTGTTGAGGCGGTCCTTGACCTCGGCCCAGAGGTTGGCCGAGCGCAGCGACTTCTCGACGACGTTGTCCAGTTCCGACTTGCGCATCCGGCCGGCCTGCAACTTGAGCCCGGCGGCCACGTTGTCGTAGATCGACATCGTCGGGAACGGGTTGGGCCGCTGGAAGACCATGCCGATGGTGCGCCGGACCACGACCGGGTCGATGGCCCGGTCGTAGATGTCCTCGCCGTCGAGCAGCACCTTGCCCTGCACGCTCGCGCCGGCGATCACCTCGTGCATGCGGTTGATGGTGCGCAGCACGGTCGACTTGCCGCAGCCCGACGGCCCGATGAACGCGGTCACCGAGTTGGGCGCGATGGTGAAGTTGACGTTGCTGACGGCGAGGAACTTGCCGTAGTAGATGTTGAGGTTCTTGCCCTCGATCTGCTTAGCCATGGCGAAACGTCCTCACTGAGCAATCTTGTTGAAGCGGCCGATGAAACGAGCGGTGATGTTGAGTACGAGGACGATGGCGATGAGCGTCAGCGCCGCGCCCCACATGCGGTCGGGGGCGTAGTTGACGGCCGCACCGGCGACCCGGTTCCCGTTGGCGTCGAGGTGGAACGCCCCGGCCCCCGTCGCGTGGTTGAGGTTGGTGAACTGGTCGTTGATCATGCCCGGCAGCGAGCCCTGGGGGTTGCCGCCGAACAGGTTGGTGTTCGTCCCCTGGGCGTAGCCGATCAGAATCAGCAGCGGCGCAGTCTCGCCCGCCACCCGGGCGATACCCAGGATCACGCCGGTGATCAGGCCGGTGAAGGCCGTCGGCAGGACGATCTTGGTGATCGTCTTCCACTTGGGCACCCCGAGCGCGTAGGACGCCTCCCGCAACTCGTTGGGCACGAGCCGCAGCATCTCCTCGGTGGTGCGCACGATCACCGGGATCATCAGGATGACCAGGGCCATCGAGACCAGCCAGCCCGATCGCACGCCGTGGAACGTGGAGATGACCAGGGCGAAGATGAACAAAGCGGCGACGATGGACGGGATCCCGGTCAGGATGTCGACCATGAACGTCGTGATCCGGGCGAAGGTCCCGCGGCCGTACTCGACCAGGTAGATGCCGACCAGCAGCGCGATGGGCACCGAGATGACGGTGCACAGCGCGACCTGCTCGAGGGTGCCGATGATGGCGTGCAGCGCCCCACCGCCGGCCGTGGTCGGCAGCACCCCGTGTTGGCTCTCGGTCCACCACGACGCATGGATGATCACGTGGTAGCCCTTGCTGATCACCGTCCACAGCAACCAGACGAGGGGCACGAGGGCGACGAGGAAGGCGGCCGTGACCAGCGTGGTCGCGATGCCGTTCTTGACCTTGCGCGAGCCGGACGGCTTGCCCAGCGCGGCGAGGCTCGGGCGCTCCAGCGTGGTGGCAGCGGCGGTGGCGGTCACGTGAAGTCCTTCCTACGGTTGACGATCGTTCGCGCGGCCGCGTTGACGACGAACGTCAGCACGAACAACACCAGGCCGGCGGCGATGTAGGCCCCGGTCGAGGCCGGGTTGTTGAACTCGCTGGCACTGTTGGCGATCTTCGACGCGAACGTCTCGCCGCCACTGAACAGCGAAGGCGAGAACTGGCTGACCTTGGACAGGATCAGGTAGACGGCGATGGTCTCGCCCAGCGCCCGCCCGAGCCCGAGCATGGCCCCGCTGATCACACCGGCCCGGCCGTACGGCAGCACCGAGAGCCGGATCATCTCCCACTTCGTCGCGCCGAGGGCCCAGGACGCCTCGATGTTCTCCCTGGGCGTGCGGGCGAACACGTCTCGGCTGATCGCGGTGACGATGGGCAGGATCATGATGGCCAGCACGACGCCACCGTTGAACAGGCTGCCCGTCGGCACGTTGCGGTCGGCGAACAGCGGGAAGCCGCCCAGGTGGTACAGCGCGTGCTGCACCCCGACCAGATGCGGGGCCAGCACCCGCGCGCCCCAGATGCCGTAGATGATCGACGGGATCGCCGCGAGCAGGTCGATCGCGTAGGCGACCGGCCGGGCGATGCTCTTGGGTGCGTAGTGCGTGATGAACAGCGCGATGCCGATCGCGGTCGGCACGGCCAGGATCATCGCCAGCAGCGAGATGGCGACGGTGGTGTACAGCAGCGGAGCGATGCCGAAGCGCAGGTTGCCCGGCGTCGGCGCCCACTCGGTCGAGGTGAAGAAGTTGACCTTGTCGTCCAGGATGGACGGCACGGACTTGACGAGCAGGAAGATCGCGACCAGCACGACCAGTACGACCACGAACCCGGACGCCGCCGTCGTCATGGCCAGGAAGATCCGGTCGCCGATCCGCACCTTGCCCTTGGGCGTGCCGAGGGTGGGTGAACCGGCACCGAGAACGGGTGGCGCGTCGGGGGCCACCGTTGTAGCCATCGGCTGGGCCGAGCCGACGAGGGCCGTCTCACTCAGCCCAATGGGCGGTGCGCTCGTTTCGAGCGCGCCGCCGTCTACGACCGTGCCATTGGGTATCAACCCGTTGCCGCCGGGCGGCGACAGATCCACCGGCGCATGCGAGTTTGCCCGGTCCGTGCTTACGTCGCCGTCGGCCATGACCTGTCTGCTCCTCTCAATGCGACGACCCCGCCGGCCGCTTCGGGGGCGGCCGGCGAGGCGTCGCGATTGCGGCGGGTATTTATGTGCTCAACTGACGGTCGCGATCGACGCTTTGACCTTGGTCTGCAGCGCGCTCGGCAGCGGGGCGTAACCCAAGCCCGGAAGTGCTGCCTGTCCGCCGTCCACCGTGTAGTTGAGGAAGTTCTTGACGAACGTCCCCTTGGCGGCGTCGCTGTACTTGGAGCAGACGATCTCGTAGGTCACCAGGATGATCGGGTAGGCACCCGGCGTCTTGGTGGCGTAGTCCAGCTTCAGACTGAGGTCGCTGCCGGTGCCGACCACCTGGGCGGCCTCGGCCGCGGCGCTGGCCGTGGTCTTGCTCAGTTCCACCGCGTCCGCCGCCGTTGTCGATCGACGCCGTGCTCAGACCGCTGCTGACCGCGAACGAGAACTCGTCGTAGCCGATCGCGCCCTCGGTGCTGGCGATGGCCGCGGCCACACCCTGCGACTTGGCCTTGCCCTGCCCGGCGAAGCCGGCCTTCGAGGAGTCCTTGTCCGGCTTGGACGTGAACAGGCTCGGGGCGGTGGCGGCCAGGTAGCGCTCGAAGTTCTGGGTCGTGCCCGAGGAATCCGAGCGGTAGAAGACCGAGATCTTCGTGGACGGCAGGTTCGCGCCCGAGTTCAGCGCCTTGATGGCCGGGTCGTTCCAGGTCTTGACCTTGCCCAGGAAGATCTTGGCCAGCACTTCGCCGTTGAGGGTGACCTTGTCGACGCCCTTGAGCTTGTAGGCGATCGCGATGGGGCCGACCACCATGGGCAGGTCGAGCGGGGTGCTACCGCAGCGCTTCTGCGCGGCGGCGATCTCGCCCTTGGTCGGGTCGAGGGCCGAGTCGGAGCCGGCGAAGTCGACCTGCTTGGCGTTGAAGGCGGTCACGCCCGCGCCGGAACCGGTCGGGTTGTAGTTGATGGTGGCGCCGGAGCAGGCCTTGTCGTAGGCCGTGATCCAGGCGTTGATGGCGTTCGTCTGGGCAGTCGAGCCCTCGGCGTTCAGGGTCCCGGTCGAGCAGGTCGGCGCGGCACCGCCCGCCGGGGCACTCGAGCTGGATCCCGCGGTGCTCGAACCAGTGGTCTTGGTGTCGTTCTTCTTGGAACTGGAGCAGGCGGCGAGCACGACCGCGCATGCGATGAGTCCGGCGATGGCGCCGGCTCGGTACAGCTTCACGTGGATCCCCTTTTGGTCAGCGACTAGCGACTCGTTCCGAGCGAGACGTTAAAAGGGGGAGGTGGCGCAAGGGGGCGAGCGAGGTGAACGAGGAATGAACGCCGTCACCCGATGATGTGACGTCCTGGTCGGTTTGAGGTGTCTGTCACGTGAACGGCGGCGTGGCGGATGGCCGTTGCCACTGGCTGTCGGCGTCGAAGCCGGCGAATCCGAGCCGCTCGTACAGGCGCATGGCGCCGGCGTTGTCGTCGTCGACGTAGAGCAGCACCTCGGTGCAGCCGCGGACGGCCAGGTGTTGCAGACCGCGCACCAGCAGGGCCGGGCCGAGCCGCAGTCCCTGCGCCGACGGGTCGACGCCCAGCACGTAGACCTCGCCCACGCCGTCGGCGTGGATCTTGGTCCAGTGGAAGCCGATCAGGTCGCCGGCGCGTTCGGCCAGCAGGAAGCCGGCCGGGTCGAACCAGTCCTCGGCCTCGCGCGCCGTCAGGTCGGCGAGGGTCCACCGGCCCTGCTCGGCGTGGGCGGCGAACGCGGCCGCGTTCACCTGCAACCAGGCGGCCTCGTCCTGGCCCGGGACGAAGGCCCTGATCGTCACGCCGTCGGGGACGGGCGCGTCCGGCACCGGCTCGGCCAGGCTGCGCCGGAACTGGTGCAGGGTGCGGATCGAGCGGTAGCCCCGCGACTCGAGCGCCGGCCCGACCGGGCTGCGCCGCCCGTGCGACCAGACCCGCACCCCGCCCGCGTCGCCGCGGGCCTCGACGGCGTCGAGCAGGGCCCGCACGGCGGCGGCGTCACCGGCCAGTTCGAGGGTGCTGGCGTCCAATTGCGCGTACCCGGCCAGCCGGTCGCCGTCCCGGGCCAGCAGGTGGCCGACGTCAGTGGCGCCCAGCCGGGTCAGGGCCTGGTCGGACAACGGCGGCTCACCGTCGCGGGCCTCGACGGCGTTGACGAGGGCATGGACGTCCGCGCGGGTGGGCGCGTCGAGCGCCGCAACGCTCTCGGTCGACAGCGGCATGCCCCGAACGCTAGCGCCGCACTATCGCCGCGGCCTCAACGGTGCTGCTCGAGGCGGGCCCGGTCGTCGGCTGGGACGGGCGCCGGTGCGTCGAGGGCGGTATCGACCGTCGGGCGGACGAACTTGTACCCGACGTTGCGGACGGTGCCGATCAGGGCCTCGTGCTCCGGGCCGAGCTTGGCCCGCAGCCGGCGCACGTGGACGTCGACGGTGCGGGTGCCCCCGAAGTAGTCGTAGCCCCAGACCTCTTGCACCAGGTGCGAGCGGGTGAAGACCCGGCCCGGATGCTGGGCCAGGAACTTCAGCAGCTCGAACTCCTTGTAGGTCAGATCGAGGGGTGCACCCGACAGGCGGGCCGTGTACGTCGTCTCGTCGATCGTGAGTTCGCCGATGTCGACGTGCTCCGGAGCCGGGTCGGCCGCGGCCGCCCGCCGTTCCATGGCCAGCCGGAGCCGGGCATCGAGCTCGGCCGGACCGGCGGTGTCGAGCACGACGTCGTCGACGACCCACTCGGCCGAGAGGGCGATGAGGCCGCCCTCGGTGAGCACGGTGACGATCGGCACGGAGACGGCCATCGCCGCCAGGACGCGCGTGAACGCGCGGGCTCCGGCCAGTTCGCGCCGGGCGTCGACGAGGATGACGTCGCCCATCGAGCGGTCGACGAGGGCGCCGGCGTCGAGCGGCAGCACGGTGACGTGGTGCGGCAGCAGGCCGAGCGCGGGCAGCACTTCGGTGGTGGCCTGCGGCGCGGCGGTGAGCAACATGAGTTCCATGGGCGCCTCCCAGCGTGAGAACGGGGGGTGCCGGTGGAGGTCGGACCTGATCCCCACCGGCGAGGCGGGCGGCGCTGCCCAGGGCTAAGACTGCCGTAAGAATAGCAAGGTGCCCAACCCGCAGCCGGTCGCGTTCACCACACTCGACGGCGTGCGGCTGCGGGCCCGGTACTGGGCCGCGGTCGAGCCTCGGCTGGGTTGCGTGGTGGCGCACGGTTTCACCGGCTCGTCCGGTCACGAGCCGGTGCGGCGTATCTGCGCGGCCCTGGCCGCGGGCGGGGCCGCGGTGCTGGCGCCGGACCTGCGCGGGCACGGGCGCTCGGCCGGGCTCAGCACCGCCGGCGACCTGGAGATCCACGACGTGGCCGCCGCGGTGGCCTGGCTGCGGGCGGCCGGATATGAGCGGATCGCCGTCCTGGGCTGGTCGATGGGCGCCTCGATCGTGCTGCGCTACGCCGGTCTGGGCGGGGACGCCGACGCGGTGGTGAGCGTCAGCTCGCCGGGTGAATGGTTCGAGCGCGGCACCCGGGCCATGCGGGTGGTGCACTGGCTGTGCGAGAGCCGCACCGGGCGGCTGGTCTGCCGGCTCGTGCGGCGCACTCGGCTTTCCCCGGCCGGCTGGGTGACCGTGCCCGAGTCGCCGGTCGAGGTGGTCGGCCGGATCGCACCGACCCCGTTGCTGATCGTGCACGGTGATGCTGACCACTATTTCCCGGTCCGGCACGTCGACGTCCTGGCCGCGGCCGCTCCAGCTGCTGCCGTATGGGTGGAGCCGGGCATGGGCCACGCCGAGACGGCCACCACCCCCGAGCTCATGGCCCGCATCGGCAGCTGGGTGCGGGCGGTGACCAGCCCCGCGGTCTGCGACGATGGCGCCCGTGACTGACGGCGTCGTGGACGAGGTGGAGCTGAACCATCTCGGCAGCCTCGCGGTCACGTTCCTGGCCGGCGCCGCCCTCGCCGGCACCGCCCGCAGCGGTCCGGTGCCGCTGCTCGCCGCCGTGGCCGTCGTCCAGGCCGTCCTCATGCTGGCGTGGGTGTACGGCACCGGGCTGCCCGGGCGCAACGGCGCACTGGTCATCGCCGCGCTGGCCGCCGGCGGGGCCGACATCACCGTTTCGCTGTGGCCGTCGGGCCGGCTGGGCACCCAGTTGATCGTGTTCGGGCTGGCCGTCCCCGTGATGTTCGTGCACCAGCTCATGCGCGGCGCCGCCCGCACCCGCATCGTCGAATCGCTGGGCGGGATCGCGTTGCTCGTGGTGGCCGTGGTCGGGTTGCCGGCGCTGCTGCAACTGCGGCACGAGTTCATCGGGCCGACCCTCGGCGGCCGCGTGGTCGCCGGGGTCGTCGCGGCCGCGGCCGGGGCGCTGATGATCGGCTACCTGGTCGACCTGGTCATGGCCGCTCCGCGCTTCGACCCGGCGGTGTCGCGGGGGTTGCTGGCCGTGATCGCCTCGGCCGGACTGGGCGGCTCCATCGGGCACCTGACGCTGCGCTCGGACGCCGAGTTCCTGGGCGGCCGGGGCGCGTTCGCCGGCGCGGCCCTCGGCGCCCTGATCGCGTTCCTGGCCGTCGGGGTCGCCTTCATCGAGCGCTCGGCCCCGGCCCCGCAGAGCGGGTTCGCCCGGCGCGTGCGGCCGGTGATGGCCGCGCTGCTGCCGCTGAGCCTGCTGGCGCCGGTGGCATTCGTGCTCTGCCTGGCCATCCGCGTCTGAACGGCGCCTGCTGCGATGCGCCCGGCCCTGGTCGTCCTGGAGTTCGCGCTGTTGCTGTTCGCGGTGGCGCTCGTCGTGGCCGACCGGGCCGGGCGGCGGCTGGCCGAGCGGGTCGCGGCGACGTATCTGGCCGGGCCGCTCGGCCCCGATCCGGTGGTGCGGGTGCACGGCACGCCGTTCCTGACCCAGGCCGTGCGCGGGCGCTACGCCGATGTCGGCGTGTCCGGGCGTGAGCTGCCGCTCAGCGGGATCGGCGGCGTGACGGTGCAGGCCCACGTCTACGACGTGCTCCTGCCGCCGAGTGCCCTGCTCAGCGCTCGGGTGGGCGAATTGCCGTGCGCGCGGGTCACCGGGGTGGTGGTCGTGCCGTTCGCCGAGCTGGCCCGGCTGAGCCGGATCCCGGGGTTGAGCCTGAGCTACGACGGCGGCCGGATGATCGCGGCGGTGTCGGTTCCGGTCGCTTTGCCGGGCGTGGGCCAGCTGGCCCGCGCCGCCGGCCAGGCCCGGCTGAGCGTTGTGGGCGGCGTGGTCTGGCTGCGGGTGCGCGGGCTGTCGGTCGCCGGGATCAGCCTGCCCAGCCGGGCACTCGAAGCCCTGGTCCCCAGCCTCAACGTGCCGATTCCGCTGCCTGCCCTGCCCTACGGCCTGCAGGTCGAGGAGCTGAATCCCACTCCAGCCGGGCTCGCGGTGCGTGCGTCGGCCGAGGACGTCGTCTTCGCCGTCCCGCCGGATGCGGGCCCGGACCCCGACGTCGCGCGTCGGCCAGGCAGTCGTCCTGGCAATCGTCCTGGAAGAGGATTGGCGGGATGGGCGGCCAGCCGACTATCGTGGCCGCCATGGGCATCGCGCTCTGCGCTGTGAGCATCTCGCTCACCACTCGCCGCACGGTCGACCTGTGCCGTGTGGGCAGCTGCCTGTGTCGTATGCGCTGACCGGGTAGCCCCCGGCGCCGCGAATCACCGCTGCGCCCTTCGTGCTCCCTGGTACCCCGTGCCGCTCCGCTCGCGGCGCCCGCTCGTCATCACCCCCTGCATTCACCCATGCACCGTAGAAATGAGGAGACAACCATGAGCCGCGCTGACGTGCTCGTCACGGCCGATTGGGCCGAGGAAAATCTGAACACCCCCGGAGTCGTCTTCGTCGAGGTCGACGAGGACACCGAGGCCTACGACGGTGGCCACATCAACGGCGCCGTGAAGCTGGACTGGAAGACCGAACTGCAGGACCAGGTCCGCCGCGACTTCGTCAACAAGGAGCAGTTCGAGGCCCTGCTCGGCCAGAAGGGCATCGGCAACGACGACACCGTCGTGCTCTACGGCGGCAACAACAACTGGTTCGCCGCCTACGCGTACTGGTACTTCAAGCTCTACGGCCACGAGAACGTCCGGCTGCTCGACGGCGGCCGCAAGAAGTGGGAGCTCGACGGCCGCGAACTGTCCAAGGAACCGGTGTCGCGCCCGGCCACGACCTACACGGCCAAGGACCAGGACACCTCGATTCGCGCGTTCCGGGACGAGGCCGTCGACGCGATCGGCAAGAAGAACCTCATCGACGTCCGCTCGCCCGACGAGTTCTCCGGCAAGCTGCTCGCGCCGGCGCACCTGCCGCAGGAGCAGTCCCAGCGCGGCGGCCACATCCCGACGGCGCTGAACGTGCCGTGGAGCAAGGCCGCCAACGAGGACGGCACCTTCAAGTCCGACGACGAGCTGCGCACGCTGTACACCGAGGCCGGCCTCGATGACGCCAAGGACACGATCGCGTACTGCCGCATCGGTGAGCGCTCCAGCCACACCTGGTTCGCGCTGCACGAGCTGCTCGGCCAGCCGAACGTCAAGAACTACGACGGCTCCTGGACCGAGTACGGCTCGCTGGTCGGCGTCCCGATCGAGAAGGGCGCCTGACATGTGCGGTGCGCCGGCCCAGAGCCCGACGCTGCCACCCGGCGTCGACCTCGAGCGGGAGACGGTGATCTACGGCGTCGTCTCGCTCGCCGGCGCGCCGGTGCCTGGCGCCTACGTGCGGCTGCTGGACTCCACCGGTGAGTTCACCGCCGAGGTCGTGACCTCGGCGACCGGTGACTTCCGGTTCTTCGCCGCGCCGGGCACGTGGACGCTCTCGGTGCTGCACCGCGACGGCAAGGCCCGCAGCCAGGTCCAGGCCGACGGCCCGGGTCTGGTCGAGGCGTCACTGACCATCGTGTGACCGTGCCCGGCCGGGTCACCCGCCGCCGCCACCGCGCGGCGGAGCAGGGTGACCCGGTCCGGGCATCGATATCCTGGTCGCCATGCAGGCGACGTACCTCGTCATCTTGATCGCGGCCTTTGTCGCGACCGCCGCGCTCGCGGGTTACGCGCTGCGCAGGCTTTTCGCCGGGATGCGATGACTCCCGACACCGCCGACCTGCGGTCCGGCGTGCCCATCCACGACGACCTGCTCGCGCTGCTGCCGCTCGTCGGCGTGTGGCGCGGCACCGGGGCAGGCGTGGTCGCGTCCAGCGGCAAGCAGTTCCGCTACGGCCAGCAGGTCACGTTCAGTCACGACGGGCGGCGGTTCCTGGCCTACGACTCACGCAGCTGGCTGCTCGACGACGACGGTGCGGTGCTCCGTCCGGCCTGGCGCGAGGCCGGCTTCTGGCGACCCGGCGCCGGGCCCGACGACGTCGAGGTCGTGCTCGCGGCCAACACCGGGCAGGCGCTGGTGTTCAGTGGTCTGGCCGGCGACCAGCGCTGGGAGCTGGCCACCTCGACGGCCGTGCCCACGCCGACCGCGACGCCGGTCGACGGGGAGCGCCGGCTCTATGCCCTGGTCGACGGCGAGCTCGGCTACGTCACCGAGCTGGCACCGGCCGGGCAGCCCTACGCCGCCCACCTCAACGCCCGGCTGGTCCGCGACTAGTCGACCGGCGCCGAGGCGGGGGCCGCGGCCGGGACCGGGGGCAGGGTCTGGTCGGGGTTGATAACGGCGCCCATCGCGCGCGTGGCGCGGTCGATGATCAGCCACACCTGCTCGGTCAGTTCCGCGGTCAACTCGGGCCGGGGCGCGTCGTGGTGTTCCAGCCACCAGGCGGCAGTGGCGTCGACCATCCCGACCACGCCGACGATGATGCGCGCGGCCGGCGTCGGGTCGAGGTCGAACAGCCGCAGGTAGCCCTCCAGCAGGGTGGTCAGCTCGCCGGCGAACGCGGCCTTGGCGTCGTCGACCTGCGGCGAACCGGTGTCGTTGACGGCATAGGCGCGCTGGGCCAGGAACCGGTACAGGTTGGGATGGGCCTCGATCCAGCTCAGGTGCTCGTCGATCGCCGCGCTGATGATCTCGCGCGGCGAACCGGGGGTGGCCAGCCCGGCCCTGATCTGCTGACCGATCTGCCCGGCCAGATGCCGCGACACGGCCTGGTCGAGGGCCTGCTTGCCGTCGAAGTGCCGGTACACGTGCGTCCGCGGCACCCCGGCCTTCTCGGCGACCTGCCCGGTGAGGGCGTCCGGCCCGTGGTCCTCGATCGCGGCGACGGCGGCGTTGATGATGGCCAGCCGGCGTTCGCGCCGATGCGGATCCCAGCGGGTCGAGCGCCCGTCCCGCGCTTCGCTCATCGGGCCAGCCTAGTGGGGGACGGCGGTCCGGCGTCACGCGTCGCGTGCGCCCACTAACGCGAATCCCACGCCAAGCGCGATCAGGACATACAGGCAGAAGACGCCGAGGCCGGTCCACGGGCTGAGGGTGTTCTTCATGGCGACCGTCGTGAAGATCTGGCTGCCCGAGTTCGCGGGCAGGTACGGGAAGATCTGGTTGGCCCACGACGCCGGTAGTAGCCCCACGATGATGCTGGGCGCGAAGAGCACGCCGAAGAACGCCGAGATGGCCCCGGCGGTGTGCCGGATCGTCGCACCGAGGCCGAAGGCCAGCAGGGCCGTCGCGCTCAGATACAGCCCGGCGCCGAAGACGGCCCGCAGCGCGCCCGGGTCGCCGAGCGAGACTCCGGCGTGCTTGCCTGTGAGCAGGGTCTGGCCGATGCCGAACGCGGTGAACGACACGAGTTCGCCCAGCGCGAGCGTCGCGGCGGCCAGCACGGCCGCCTTCGCGGCCAGCACCGTGCGCCGCTGCGGGACCGCGGCGAACGTCGCCCGGATCATGCCGGTCGTGTACTCGGAGCTGATCGTCAGCACGCCGAGCGCACCGACGACGATCTGGGCCAGGTAGATCCCGCTCAGACTGACATTCGTCGGGTCGAAGTCCGACGGCAGAGGCCCGTGCTGCCGGGCCCAGCGGATGCCCATGACCACGGCCAGGCCGAGCGTCACCAGCACGATGAAACCGGCCGACCAGTAGCTCGAGCGCAGAGAGCGCAGCTTGGTCCACTCCGAGCGGAGCACGTTGGGAAAGCCGACCGTCGTCGGCGTCGCGACGGCCGCGGGCTGGGGGACGGCCTGGGCGAGGGTGGCGGTCATGACGCCTGCTCCACTCGGAAGTCGACACTGTCGTGGGTCAGTTCGAGGAACGCGGCCTCGAGCGAGGCCTGCCGCGGCGTGAGTTCGTGCAGCGCGCAGGGCGTGCTCGGCGGCGAGATCGCCGATGCGGTCGCAGCCGAGGCCGAGGACCTCCAGGCCGCCGTCCGGATGCGGGCCGGACGCTGGCGCCGGCCTGGGCCAGCAGTGGTTCGAGCCGGTCCGGCGTCCGGACTGCGCACCAGGACGAAGCTGCGGGCGCTGTCGGCCACCAGGTCCTCGACGCTCGCGTCGGCCAGCAGCCGGCCCCGGCCGACGACGATGACGTGATCGGCGGTCAGCGCCATCTCGCTCATCAGGTGGCTGGAGACGAAGACGGTGCGGCCCTCGGCCGCCAGGCCGCGCAGCATGGTGCGGATCCAGCGGATGCCTTCGGGATCGAGCCCGTTGACCGGCTCGTCACACAGGATCACCGGCGGGTCGCCGAGCAGTGCGGCGGCCAGCCCGAGACGCTGGGTCATGCCCAGCGAGAAGGTGCCGGCCCGCTTGTGAGCGACCTCGCTGAGCCCGACGAGCTCGAGCACCGCCCGTACCCGGCCGCGGCCGATGCCGTTGCTCTGGGCCAGGGCCAGCAGGTGGTTGTAGGCACTGCGGCCGCCGTGCACGGCCCGGGCCTCGAGGACGGCACCGACCTCGTGCAGCGGGCGGTAGTGCTCGCCGTAGGGGCGGCCCAACACGGTAACCGTGCCCCGGGTCGGCCGGTCCAGACCGAGGATCATCCGCATGGTCGTCGACTTGCCGGCGCCGTTGGGGCCGAGGAAGCCGGTGACTCGGCCGGGTAGGACGTCGAAGGAAAGGTCGGCCACGGCCAGCGTGGCTCCGTAGCGTTTGGTCAGTCCGCGGGCTTCGATCATGGACTGATCGTGGCGGGCCGGTTGGTCGGGCACATCGGGGTACGACCCTGACGCGACCCTGAACTGTGTCCGGAGGCGCCGGGTGGGAGCCGGGAAATAGGTCGGCCCCCGAGTCTGGTCCGCCATGGCGGGTCGGCTGGACGGGCCGACGACTCGGGGGCCGGGTAGCTGCCAGGTATTACTCGCCGCCGTGAACGCACGACGCGGGCATTGGCCCTGCAGGTCCGTTGCTGTTGCACAGCGGCTAGCGGGCAGCCACCTCACGTGTCCGACAAGTACTCAACTCTGGACCACCTCCTTTCCGTGTGCTGCCACGGTACGACGCGGACGGCCGCCCCGGCAACGGGGTTACTCAGTCAGCGAAACCGCACAGCCGCCGGACCTCGGCCAGCGTGTCCAGGGCGCGGTCGCGGGGCCGGCCGTCGAGGTCGACCACGTCGACCGGGCCGCGGACGCTGCCGATCAGCCAGATCGCGTCGGCCGCGTGCAGGTCGTCGACGCGGGCGCTGGTGACCGTGGTCTGCCAACCCGCGGCTGGCGGCTCGCTCGAACAGCAACTGCTGGGTGGTGCCGCCGAGGATGCCGCTGGCGCCGAGCGGGGTGGTGTGCAGGGTGCGGCCGACGGACCAGACCACCGAACTGATCGCCGACTCGAGCACCCAGCCGTCGGCGCTGACGAAGATCAGTTCGTCGGCGCCGCGGCGCTCGGCCTCGCGCAGGGCGGCCATGTTCACCGCGTACGACAGCGTCTTGACCCCGCCCAGCAGCCACGGTGCGTCGGCGAACGCGTCGCTGGTGGTGCCGCGGCTGAGGGTCACCACCCGGATGCCGTCGCGGCGCTGGCGGAAATAGTCCTCGGCCAGCGGGCTGATCGTGACGACGCCGGTCGGCCGGCCCGCCCCCGGTTCGCCCCGCGTGAGCATGAGCTTCATCGCCGCCTCGCCCGGCTCGGGCCAGGCCTCGACGGCCTGGGCCACGAGCGCACGCCAGGCCGGCTCGTCGAACTCGATGCCCAGCGCCGTGGCCGAGCGGGTCATCCGGGCCAGATGGGCGTCGAACTTGTCGACCGCGCTCACGCCCTCGGCCGACGTGACCACCCGGCAACCTTCGAAACAACCGTCGCCCCGGGTCAGGCCGGCGTCGTCCGCCCGCAGAACCGGGGTGTCCGGCGCGACCAGCCCTACCCCCAGGATCGCGAGCACGCCCACCGTCACGGCGTCAGGTTACCTAGGATGGGCTGGATGAGTGCTCACCGCACCGACCCCGACGCGCCGGACCTCGCCACCGCGCTGCGCACGCGCGGGCTGCGGCTGACGGCCCAGCGCGAGCACGTCCTCGACGCGGTGCGCCGGCTGGGCCACGCCACGCCCGAGCAGCTCAGCGAAGCCGTACCCGGCGTGGACGTGACCACGGTGTATCGCACCCTCGAACTGCTGGAGGAGCTCGACCTGGTCAAGCACGCCCATCTCGGTCACGGCGCGCCCACGTACCGGCCGGCCGATGACGACCACGTGCACGTGGTCTGCCATGTCTGCGGCAGCGTGGTCGACGCGCCGGCCGATCTGGTCGACGCCCTGGCCCTGCGGTTACAGGACGAACAGGACTTCACGCTCGATCGCTCACATTTCACCGTGTTCGGCCGCTGTGCGAACTGCGTGGCCGGGGAACAAAAGCCGGCGGCAGAGCGATCAAGTCATCATCATGACCACTGACCTCGAGCGCGCCGTCCCGGCCGACGGCGTCGACGCGGGCGTGCCGTGGCACTACGGCGACCCGCTGGGCGAGCAGCGCGTCCTGGCCACGCGGGCCGGTGTCGTCGACCGCAGCAACCGCGACGTGCTCACCGTGTCCGGCGAAGATCGGCTCAGCTGGCTGCATTCGATCATCTCGCAGCACGTCGCTGACCTCGACGACGGCGGCTCGACCCAGTCGCTCGTCCTGTCCCCCCATGGCCACGTCGAGCAGCACTGGCAGGCGACCGAGCTGGGCGGCACGTTCTGGATCGACACCGAGCCCGGTGCGGCGGCCACGGTGCTCGGCTACCTGCAGATGATGCGCTTCCTCAAGCGGGTCGAGCCCGCCGACGTCACGACCGACTGGGCCGTACTGTCGCTGGTCGGGCCACGCACGGCCGACGTGCTCGCGGCGGCTGCCCTGCCGGTGCCCGACGCCGCTCGCGCGGTGGCTCGGGCCGGCGGCGGCTTCGTGCGGCGGATGCCCTGGCCCGGCGCGGATGCGGCCGACCTGATCGTCCCGCGCGTCGACGCGCCCGCGACCATCGATGCGCTGTGCGCGGCCGGGGCGGAGCGGGCCGGCGTGTGGGCCTTCGAGGCGCTGCGGGTCGAGGCGCGCCGGCCCCGGCTCGGGTTCGAGACCGATCACCGCACGATCCCGCACGAGGTCGGCTGGATCGGCCCGGCCGTGCATCTGGACAAGGGTTGCTACCGCGGCCAGGAGACCGTTGCCCGGGTGCAGAACCTGGGCAAGCCACCGCGGCGGCTGGTGCTGCTGCACCTGTCCGGCGACTCGGACGAGCTGCC
The DNA here is from genome assembly GCA_963713245.1 of uncultured Actinomycetota bacterium. GTDB lineage: Bacteria > Actinomycetota > Actinomycetes > Mycobacteriales > Jatrophihabitantaceae > CAVQKZ01. Next base: position 688,181 of record CAVQKZ010000001.1, on the reverse strand, counting down.
GCCGCCGGGCACTCCGGTCGAGTTGGCCGGCGGTCGCAGCATCGGCTTCCTCGGTACTGCCGTGCACCATTACGAACTCGGCCCGATCGCGCTGGCCGTGATCAAGCGCTCGCTGCCCGACGACGCCGCGCTGACCGTCCTCGGCTCCGCCGTCTCCATCGATCCCGCCTGAGCGAATAGACGGGCGGAATGGCGAAACCCCGGCGATGTAGCTTTCGCCAGGGATCGTTCCGGGGTCTTCGTCGTCGATCGTACGTGGGTAGACGCAGTGTCGAACTCAGGTGCGGACACGAGTGACGTCGAACCGGATCCGGTCGCTCTAGCCAGATTGATAACCCATGATCGGCTGCGTTCTTACCTGGCCGTTATGAATGGTGATCTTGCCCGCGCCCTCAGGTTGTACGACTGGAACACGCGGGCTTCGGCCGCGGTGCTGGCTACCTCAGCGATGGTCGAGGTGGTCGTCCGCAACGCGCTTGATGCCAGTGTGCAGCGGTGGGCCGACCAACGCCGCGGTGGTCGTGACTGGCTAGACGCGGCGCCGCTGGATGGGCAGGGTCGGGCGGACGTGATCAAGGCTCGCGATCGAGCGACCCGTCATGGTCGGGACGTCGAAGTGCGTGGGAAGGTCGTCGCCGAGCTCTCGTTCGGATTCTGGCGTTACCTCGTGGCGTCGCGCTATCTGACGGCGTTGTGGATCCCCGGCGGTCACTTGGCGTTCCCGAACGGGCCTCCCGATCTGCGGGTGCGCCGGCGCGAGGTAGAAACGCGACTGCACAACCTGATGATCGTGCGAAACCGGCCGCGCATCACGAACCCATACATCGTCGCGACCTCGCTCGCGACTTCCGCGATGCCGTCGACATCGCCGGGTGGGTACACCCGCAGGGCGCGGTACGGCTGCAGGCGCGATCGGATTTGCCAGGTGCGGCAGCCGAGCGAGGTGGCGCCTGAAAATGCGTGTTGACCATTGACGAGCGGCGCGTCAGGCCAGGGTCCAGCCCAGGGCGGCCAGGGCTACGCCGAGGCCGACGCTGATCACCACATAGGCGACGGCCCGGATCGTCAGCCGGCCGCCCAGCAGTTCGACCGTCTCGACCGAGAACGTCGAGAACGTCGTCAGCCCGCCGCAGAAGCCGGTGCCGAGCAGGGCCTGGACGTGGGCGGACCAGCCGGCATCGGCCACCCCGCCCGACACCAGGCCGAGCACGAAACAGCCGACCAGGTTGACGGTCGACGTACCGAGCGGGAAGCGCAGCGCGTGGCGACCCTGGACCCACCGGTCGGTGACGTACCGCAGCGCCGAGCCGACCGCCCCGCCGGCGAAGACCAGAAAGACGATCACGGCAGGTCCGGGTCATACGGATCGAGGATCTCGTGCTCGGGTGCCAGCCGAAGGTGCGGCTCGAGGTAGCGCACCGTCCACATCCCGACCGCGGCGAGCACGACCCCGCCGACGACCGAGACCACGAGGTAGAGCAGCGCATCGGGCCGAGGCAGCGACCGAACTTCGACGGCGAACGTAGAGAACGTCGTGAACCCGCCCAGCACACCGGTACCCAGCGCGGGCCGGACCAGGCGGTGCGGGCGCCACACCTCGGTCACGGCCACCACCAACGCCCCGAGCAGCAGGGCGCCGACCAGGTTCGTGATCAGCGTCGCCGTCGGGAAGGCGTCGGCGTCGCGGGGCACGGCCCGGGCCAGCAGGTACCGCAGCACCGACCCGGTTCCGCCGCCGACGGCGATGACGCCGACGGCGGGCAGATGGGCCCGGATGGTGTCGGCCAGCGGCGGTTCAGTGCCCATGACGGCTACCACGATGCGTGAGGTAGGGACCGTTGGCGGACCGGCGGCGGATGCCCGGGTGTCGCGGTTTCGGCGAGCCCCACCGCCGTGGCCGTGACTCTAGCAACCCCGGAGTTTTCGTCGGCCGGGATGAGGGGTAGACCAGAGGTGGTAACGGGTTCAACCAATTTGGGAGCAGACATGACCGTGGCCGAAACGATGCAGCCCTTGGTAGCGGCCGCCCTCGGCGACGGCGTGGCCATCAAGGTGCGCTGCTGGGACGGCAGCGAGGTCGGCCCGGCCGACGCGGCGTTGCGCATCACCATCCGCAACCGGCGCGCCCTGCGCCGCCTGCTGTGGGCCCCCAACGAACTCGGCTTCGCCCGGGCCTACGTCTCGGGCGACATCCAGATCGACGGCGACGTGTTCGCCGGGCTCGACGAGCTGGCCCGGGTCGCGGTGCCGGAGCAGGGCCCGGGCGTCGTCGTGGACCGCCAGACCAAGCGTGCGCTGGCCAAGGCCGTGCTCAAACTCGGCATCCTCGGGCTGCCGCCGAAGCCCCCGGCCGAGGAGGCCCGGCTCGGCGGCCGTCGGCACAGCAAGCACCGCGACGCCGACGCCATCGCCCACCACTACGACGTGGGCAACACCTTCTACCGCATCGTGCTCGGTGACTCGATGACCTACTCATGCGCGTACTGGGCCCAGCCGCCCGGTCCGGACTTCGGGCTGGCCGACGCGCAGTTCGCCAAGTGCGACCTGGTCGCCCGCAAGCTCGGGCTCACGCCGGGGATGCGGGTGCTCGACGTCGGCTGCGGCTGGGGCACGTTCGCGCTGCACGCGGCCCGCACGTACGGCACCCACGTTGTCGGCGTCACGCTCTCGCACGAGCAGGCCGAGTACGCCACCAAGCGGATGGCCGACGAAGGCGTGTCGGACCTGGTCGAGATCCGGGTCCAGGACTACCGGGAGGTCGCCGACGGCCCGTACGACGCGATCTCCAGCATCGGCATGGCCGAGCACGTCGGGGCCGAGATGCTGCCGGTGTACGCCGCCGACCTGTTCGCGCTGCTGCGCCCGGGCGGGCGGCTGCTCAACCACGCGATCGCCCGGCGCCCCGGCGCGCCGATGGCCTTCTCCAAGACGTCGTTCATCGACCGCTATGTCTTCCCCGACGGCGAACTGGAGCCGCTGGCGATGATGGTCGAGGCCATCGAGGGCGTCGGCTTCGAGGTGCGCGACGTCGAGTCGCTGCGCGAGCACTACGCGCTCACCCTGCGGGCCTGGGTGGCCAACCTCGAAGCCGGTTGGGACGAGGCCGTGCGCGCCACGAGCGCCGCCCGGGCCCGGATCTGGCGGCTGTACATGGCCGGCTCAGCCCTGGCCTTCGAGTCGAACCGGATCGGCGTCAACCAGGTGCTCGCGGTCCGGCCCGGGCCGCACGGCATCAGCGGAATGCCGCGTACCCGGGCCGAACTACTGGCTGGTTAGACCCGCGCGAGGCGGTGGCCTTCGGGCTCCTCGCCGTGCTCGGGGGCCGGGTGATCGTCGGCCGGTTCGACCGAGACCTGCGGAGTGATGCGGTCGAGCCACTTCGGGAAGTACCAGTTCGCTCGCCCGAACATGTGCATCAGCGATGGCACCAGGACGGTGCGCAGGATGAACGCGTCCAGGAAGATCGCGCCGCCCAGGCCGATGCCGATCAGCTTGATCGCGCGGGCATCGCCCAGGATGAACCCGCCGAACACCGCGATCATGATGAACGCGGCGGCGGTGATGATGCCGCCGGTCTCGGCCTGTCCCACCCGGATGGCCCGCCGGTTGTCCGCGGTGTGCACCCACTCCTCGTGCATCCGGCTGACCAGGAACACCTGGTAGTCCATCGACAGGCCGAACAGGATCGCGAAGAAGAGCACAGGCAGGAAGGCGTCGATCGGGCCGCCCGTGCCGATGCCCAGAGCCTCGGAGAACCAGCCCCACTGGAAGATGGCGACGACGATCCCGAACGAGGCGCCGGCCGCGAACAGGTTCATCACCGCCGCGGTGGCCGGGATGAGCAGGCTGCGGAAAGCGAGCATGAGCAGCAGGAACGACAGGCCGATGATGGCCAGGAAGAACAGCGGCATCTTGGCCGCCAACACCTTGGAGAAGTCGACGAACACGGCCGTCTGGCCGAAGACGTAGGCCTGGTTGGGCGAGGTCTTCTCCAACTGGGGCGTGAGCGTCCGGCGTAGCGACTTCACCAGCGCGGTCGTCTTCGGATCCTGCGGCGACGTGGTCGTCTTGAACTCGACGAAGGAGAGATTCTTGCCGATCGGTGACGGGTGCACGCTGGTGCGGTCGACGCCGGGCACGGTGGCCAGCTGGCCGGACGACCGAGTCGAGGTAGCCCTTGTTGGTGGCCGTCGGCCCGCTGAGCGACGAGTTCCAGCGTCGAGTTGTAGCCCTTGCCGAACGCCTGGCTGATCAGGTCGTAGCCCTTGCGGGTGGTGCTGGCCGCCGGGTCGGTGCTCTCGTCGGCGTGGCCGAGCCGCATCGAGAAGAACGGGATGGCCAGAACGAGGATGATCCGCGGCCGCGACGCAACCGAGCACGGCCTTGTTGCCGGCCACGAAGTCGGCCCAGCGACGCCCAGCGAGTCTTGTGAGTGTCGTCGTAGGTGTACGTGCCGGCCTTCGATGGCCTTGCGCACCTTGCGCGGCAGCACCTTCAACCCGAGCAACGACAACACGGCCGGCAGCAGGGTCAGCGACGCGATCATCGTCAGGGCGACGGCGATGGACGTGCCGACGGCGACGCCGTAGAGGAAGCTGACGCCGAGCGCGCACAAGCCCGAGGATCGCGACACAGACGGTGGCGCCGGCGAACAGGACCGCGCGCCCGGACGTGTTGATCGACAGCGCGATCGAGTCAGGGACCGACATCCCGCGCAACAGGTTGCGCCGATGTCGGGTGACGATGAACAGCGCGTAGTCGACCCCGACGCCGATCACCATCAGCTGGGCGAGCTGGGTCGCGAACGTGGCCACGTTCATGGCGTGGCTCAGCAGCGAGATGATGGCCAGGCCGCTGCCGAGCGCCGCCGCGGCGCTGAGCAGCGGCGTGATCGCGGCGCCGATGGTGCGGAAGACCAGGCCCAGGATGATCAGGGCGGCGATGAAGCCGAAGACCTCCGGCGGGATGCCCTTCTGGGCCTCGGCCAGGTTGGCGAACGCACCGCCGGTGAACTCGTACTGCGTGCTCGCGTTGTCGAGGCCTTTGAGGCGGTCGTAGACGCCGGTGAAGTTCTTGACGTCGTTCTCGTTGCCCTGCCACGTGATGTTGACGATGCCGACGCGGTCGTCCTTGCTCAGCAGCGTCGTGTTGCCCGGCGCTTGACCGTGTTGCGGGTGCGGCGCAGTCGACGGCCTGCCACGGTGAGGCGATGCTCGCGACGTGCAGCTCGGCCGAGCAGAGCTTGACCAGCGCCGGCGAGAGCCCGTCGGGCGCGTGCTGGGCGTCGAGCGTGCCGGTCTTGGCGTGCACGACCACTGCGCCGACCTGGCCCGTCTGGCCGGTCCTGGCCGTCGGCCTTGCAGCAGGTCGAGCACCTTCTGGGTCTCGGTGTGCGGCAGCGTGAAGACGTCCTTGTAGCTGGCGCCCCCGGCCGCGCCGGCGATGAACTGCGCGCCGATGATGAAGACGATCCAGCCGGCGATGACGTACCACCGCTTTTGGACCGCGATGCGGGCGAGGGTCTGCATGAAGCACTCCGGGTGACGAGCGTGTGGGGCCGAAGCAGGGTCGCCTCAGAATGCCGGGCCTCGAGCGGCCAGCTGTGCTGCCGGTCTCAGTGCACTGACAGGACGCTGAGACGACCGTCCCAGGCCCCGCTGCGAATGGGTGATCGGAGTCGCTAGCTGCCCGCTTGCAATTGCTAGCACCAGTTGGTAACAATGGACGGGTGATCGCAGAAGGACCGAAGGAGCAGGCCAAGCGGGCCAGCGCCACAATCGGAGAATTCATCCGGGAGCAGCGCGAGCAGGCCCAGGTTTCGATGCGCCAGCTCGCCCGGCTCGCCGGCGTTTCCAACCCGTACCTGTCGCAGATCGAACGTGGTCTGCGCAAACCGAGCGCCGACATCCTGCAGCAGATCGCCAAGGGCCTGCGGATCTCGGCCGAGCAGCTCTACGTGCGCGCCGGCATCCTCGAAACCCGCGAGGGCGACCCGGAGCTGGTGGCGGCCATCCTGGCCGACGAAGGCCTGGGCGAGCGGCAGAAGCAGGTGCTGATCGACATCTACGAGTCGTTCCGGCGCGAGAACGCCCAGCTCCTCGCGGCAGCCGCGGCCTCGGCCGCACCCGCCGTGGGCGAGTGATCGTCCGCCACTCGCGCAGCGCACGCACAACACCGCACTGACCCATCCGACCCAGCAAGGAAGTGACGACATGCCGAACACCCGCAATATCCGTTCCTACGCCGACGGCGCGCTCGAGCACGGCAAGCAGGCCCGCAAGCAGGCCCAGAGCCAGCTCAACGAGGTCACCGGCGCGGCCAAGGACACCGTCTCCGAACTCACCGCCAAGGCCGCCGACGCCGTCAACGACCTGCTCGCGCAGGCCGAGAAGGCCGTGAACATCGACGCGATCAAGGCCGCCATCGAGCCGTACGTGGCCCAGGCCCGCGGCTACTCGACCACCGTCACCGACCGGGCCGAGGAGCTGTACACGACGGTCAAGAACGACGACCGGGTGGCCAAGCTGGTCAACACGGCCGAGTCGGTCACCGGCGTCGTCGTCGAGACCGTGCAGGACCGCGTCGTCAAGCCGGCCCAGGCGCTGACCGGCCGCGGCACCAAGCGGACCAAGTCGCAGCCGCGCAAGCCCGCGGCCCAGGCCCCGCAGAAGGCGGCCACCACCAAGCCCGCCCCGAAGCCGGTCAAGACCACCGCTCGCCCGGCCACCAAGGCCGGCGCCAAGTCGACGGCCAGCACGTCGACGGCTCGCAAGGCCCCGGCCAAGAAGGCCACCAAGGCCACCAAGGCCACCAAGGCCACCAAGGCCTGACCGGCCGCGGTCGCGCCCAACCCGCGCGCCCGGCCCGATCCGCCGCCACCGCCCCGTCCCGGTCCTCGCACCGGGGCGGGGCGCTGTCGTGCCCACGGCGATCTTGCGTCCCGGCGCCGGACGGCCCGCGTCGGTAGGGTGATCGGCGTGTCGACGCTCAACGACTTCTACTTCTGGACCGACCTGCTCCTGTTCTGGGGTCTGGTCGCGCTCCGGGTCTGGGCGATCGCCGACTGCGTCACCCGCAAGGCCGCGGCCTTCCCCGCCGTCGACAAGCTGACCAAGCCGGCCTGGCTGGCCATCCTGATCGTGTCCGGCTTCTTCGGCAGCTACTTCTCCCAGGCCCGCCGATCGGGATCATCTCGCTCATCTCGGTGATCGTCTCGAGCGTCTATCTCGCCGACGTCCGCCCGGCCGTGCGCGAGATCTCCGGCGGCAACAGCCGCTAGGGCACTCGCGCCGACGGGAACGACGCCGCCCAGACGGTGGCCAGCCCGGCCTGCAGTTCCGCGCCGTCGGGCGCGTGCTCCGGGTCGAGCAGCCACTGCACCGACAGCCCGTCGCACACGGCGATGACGAACGTCGCGATCGCGCGGCAGCGCGGATCGCTCGCGGGAGTGCCGTCGGCCAGCGACTCGGCCACCAACTGGGCCACCCGGGCCTTGGCCCGCCGGTAGTGCCCGGCCAGTTGCGCCCGCAGTTCCGGGTCGCGCTGGGCCTGGGCCAGGGACTCGACGTAGGACTGCACGATGGGCCGGCGGGCGGGCAGGCTGTCCAGGACCGCGACCCAGGTCGCCGCCCCGCGCTGGATCGGCGTGGCCGCCGGGTCGGCCATGACCAGCGCGGCCAACTGCTCGGTCCAGTCGGCGAACGCCGATTCGATGGCCGCGTTGAGCAGGGCGGCCTTCGACCCGAAGTGATACCCGATGCTGGCGAGGTTCGTGTCGGACTCGGCCACCAGGTCGCGGGCGGTGATGTGGGCATAGCCGCGCCGCTCGAGCAGCCGCCGAGCGGCGGCCAGCAGTTGCTCCCGATGCCCCACGGATTCGCATCGTAGCCAGCCGGTCTAGACAGCCGTCATATACGGATGTATAAATCGGGACGTATCCCGCGAAGCACCGGAACGGAGGGCCGCCATGGCCGTCACCGAGCGTCCCAGCCGCCGCCGCGAACCGCTCGACCGGGCGTCGTTGCCTCCGGGACCGCGCTGGCCGAGCGTGGTGCAGACCCTGATGTTCCTGGCCGGCGGCCAGTGGACCCAGCCGCACTGGCACCGGCGCTACGGCGACGTCTTCTCGATCGACCTGGCCACCTCGGGCAAGACCGTGGTGCTGACCCGGCCCGAACACATTCGTGAGGTCTTCGCCGGTTCGGCCACCACGTTTCACGCCGGCGAGGGCAACGCCGTGCTGCGCCCGGTCATGGGCAGCAACTCGGTGCTGCTGCTGGACGAGCAGGCCCACGCCGCCGCCCGCAAGCGGGTCATGTCCGCCTTCCACGGCGAGGCGATGCGCAGCTACGGCGAGATCGTCGAGCAGTTCACCGCCGCCGAGGTGGCCCGGTGGCCGGTGGGCCAGCCGTTCGCGGTGCATCCCTCGATGAACAACATCAGCCTCGAGGTCATCCTGCGCATCGTCTTCGGAGTCACCGACGAGCGCCGGCTGGCCGAGATGCGCCCGCTGCTGCAACGGCTGGTACGGATCGGCCCGGTGATCTTCCTGGGCTGGATCTACCCGCAGCTGGCCGGGATCGGGCCGTGGAAGGCGTTCTACCGGCTACGCGACGAGACCGACGCCGTGCTCTACGCCGAGATCGCCGAGCGCCGGGTGGCCGCCGACCTGGCCGGACGCACCGACGTGCTGTCCAAGTTGCTCGTGGCCGACCCGACCCAGAGCGACGAGGAACTGCGCGATCACCTGGTCACCTTGCTGCTGGCCGGGCACGAGACGACCGCGTCGACGCTGGCCTGGGCCTTTCACGACCTGTCCCGGCAGCCGGCCGTGCTGGCCCGGGTGCAGCGCGCCGCCGACGAGGACGACTCGGCCTATCTCGAAGCGACGGTCAAGGAGGCCATGCGGCTGCGGCCGGTGATCCGCGAGGTCGCCCGGCGGCTGACCGTGCCGACCCGGGTGGCCGGCTACGACCTGCCCGCAGGCGTGGTCGTGTTCCCGTCGATCGTGCTCGTCCACCGCCGCTCGGCCGTGTGGCCGTCGCCGGAGCAGTTCCGGCCCGAGCGGTTCCTGGACGGGAATCCGCCCCCGGCGACCTGGATCCCGTTCGGCGGCGGCATCCGGCGCTGCCTCGGTGCCGCGCTGGCCATGGCCGAGGCCCAGGCCGTGCTCAAGGCCGTGCTGCAACGCGTCGACATCACGCCGGGCGGGCGGCCCGAGCGCACGAAGATGCGCAACATCACCACCGTGCCCGGCCGGGGCGCCCGGATCGTCAGCCGCCCACGCTGACGCCGGGCGGGTTGGGCGCGGCCGGGTCGTTGCGGCCGCCGGCCGCGCCCGTGGCGATCGCCGCCCGGGCGCCCAGCGCGGCCACCCCGCGCCGGCCCAGGATGCGCGACGTCACCAGCGCCAGGCCGATGCCCGAGCGCGACCAGGCTCAGCGTCACCGACACCGGCGTGCTGAACCCGGGCGGGCTGAGCACACAGGCCACCGCGCTGATCAGCACGACCCAGTCGCGCCAGGCGGTGCGGGCCGTCGGGGCCAGGCAGACGACGCCGGCCAGCACCGACCACGGGTACAGCACCGGGCCGAGCAGGCCGATGGCCAGCAGTTCGAAGCCGACGGTGCGGATCAGCGCGCGGCGATGGGCGGTCAGGGTCAGGTAGCTGACGATGGCGGCCGCGGCCAGCATCGTGGTGATGCGCCCGCCGGCGGCCAGGTCGTCGAAGGACGCGGCCGTGACGAGCGGGTCGTACAGGTCGGCGATCGAGGCTGGCCGGTGCGAGCGGCGTGTGCCCGAGCGAGGCCCTGTTCGGCGACTGCAGCCAGCCCCACCCGTGGTGGACGATGACGGTGAAGCCCAGGATGCTCGAGCGCGGCCACGGCCACGTCGCGCGCGGCCGAGCGCCACTCGACCCGGGCCGCGGAACCCGTCATGATGCACGGCGATGATCGCGAGCACGGCGACGAGGGCCGGCGCCTTGATCGAGCCGGCCGCGCAGGCCAGCACGATGGCGAGCAGCCAGCGGCGCTGGTGGGCCGCGAGCACCGCCCCGAGCAGCAGCGCGCACAGCAGCGCCGTCGAGGTGGGCGCCGGAGACGACGTGCAGCAGCAGCAACGGATTGAGCACGGTCAGGGTGAGGGCCGGCACCCGCCGCGGGCCGGCCAGCTCGGCCGCGAGCACCCCGATCGCGACGAAGCAGACCAGGCCGAGAGCCCGGAAGACCAGCACGGCGCCGAGGGCGTTGCCACCACTGATCGCGATCGCCAGGTGCTGGGCCGTCGTCGCCAGCGGGCCGGACGTGCTGGGCACGCTGCGCCAGGTCGGGTCGACCGCGGCCACGGCGTGCACGTTGCCGAGGGCGGACGGGCCGACCGAGTACGGGTCGAGGCCCCGGCGCAGCAGCAGGCCGTTGGCCGCGTACCGCCACACGTCGTTGCTGAGCATCGGCGGCCCGATCGCGAACGGCGCGACCCAGGCCGCGGCGACGCACCACACGGCCCGTTCGGACCACGCGTGCCGCAGCCGGATCGCCACCAGCCAGAGCAGCAGCAGGGCCACGATGCCGCACAGCATCAGCGTGCCCGGCACGACCCCGCCGTCGTCGCGGCGCCGTACCGACATCAGGCCGAGCCAGCTGGTGAGCGGGATGACCGTGCGGCTGGTGCCGAGCCGGCCGCCGGCGACCACGACCAGGGCGCCGGCCGCGAACCCGGCCACGGCCATCGACACGGCCGGCCGGGCCATGACGCCCCGCTGGGCGAGCTGCAGCCCGCGCAACCCGGTGCGGGTCAGTTCGTCCATGGCCGGTTGGTGCGCCCCGTCCCTCTCGAAAATCGGCTGCCGCCGACTGTCCTGGTTTCTATAGTCTGCCGTCCAGCGACGACGCGCGAGGCAGGCGGCCAGCTCGACGTGCCGAGACGACCAGCGCAGACGTGGTCACGTCAACCGTCGAGGCTGAGATCGGCCGGATCCAGCGCGCCGCAGTCGACGCCGCGGCGCAGGAAGTCGGTGAGGGCCCGGACGGTGGCCGGCTCGTCGAGGACGCCGACCGACTTCTGGTCGCGGTAGGCCCGCAGCCGGGCCGCCGCGGCCGGGGCACCGTCGCGGTAGAACCTGAACGTGGCCGCGAACCGGGTCGGCAGCTGGGCCGGGTGCAGGTCCCAACCCTGGTAGTAGCCGCGCTCGAGTGAGCGCCGCACCAGCCGGGCGTGCAGAGCCCAGCCGGCCCGGACCGCGGCCGCGTCACCGACCGGCAGCACGTTGGTCGAGCCGTCGCACACCGGCACGCCCGTGCCCGCGGCCGCGACCTGCATGACCGCCTTGGCGTGGTCGGCGGCCGGGTGCTCCATGCTCTGGTACGCGGCCGCGATGCCGAGCGCGGCGCTGTAGTCGTAGGTGCCGTAGTGCAGTCCGGCGCAGCGGCCGGCGGCGGCGTGGATCATCGGGGCGACCAGGGCCGTGCCGTCCGGGCCGATGATCGCTTGCGGGGTCTCGACCTGCAGTTCGAAGCGCAGCGGCCCAAGGCCGTACGCCGCTTCGAGCGCGGCGCACAGTTCGGCCATGGCCTCGACCTGCCGCACCGAGGTGACCTTGGGCAGGGTGAACCGGAACCCGGCCGGCAACGGGCCGGCGGCGGTCAGGCTCTCGACGAACAGGTCCGCGCTGCGCACGGCCCGTTGCCGGGTCGGGCCTTCGAGCGACTTGATCCGTACGCCGCAGTACGGCGGAGCCGCGGCCGACTCGAGCAACCGGGCCAGCGCCGCGGCCGCGGCCCGGGCGTCGGCGTCCTCCACGTCGTCCGGGCGGGTGCCGTAGCCGTCCTCGAGATCGATGCGCAGGTCCTCGATCGGCTCGGCCCGCAACTTGGCCCGCACCAGCGCGGCCACCGCGTCGTCGCAGTCGGGCAGCGGGCCATGCTCGGCCACCGCGGCCAGTGCCGCGGCGCCCCACTGCGCCGGGGTGTCGGCCGCCATGCGGTCGGCTGGCACGTACACGGTGTGTACCGGCTGCCGCCCTGGGGCCGGCCCGGGATAGCGGCGGTCCCGCTCGGCATCGTCGTCGGCCAGCAGCGCGTCGAGACGCTCGCCGAACGCGGGGTCGAGCATCAGTCGATGAGCTCGTAGGCCGGGATGGTCAGGAACGGAGCGAAGTCGTCGTCGAGGGCGACCCGCTCGAACAGGGTGCGGGCCTCGTCGCCCTCGGTGCCGTCGAGCTCGATGCTCGGCCAGCAGCGAGCGGACCAGGTCGGCGGTCACGGTCTCGCCGGTGTCGCTGAGCGTCACGCCGTTGTGCACCCATTGCCAGATCTGCGAGCGCGAGATCTCGGCCGTGGCCGCGTCCTCCATCAGGTTGTCGATGCCGGCGGCGCCGTTGCCGCCGAGCCAGGACGCCAGGTAGCGCAGGCCGACGCTGACGTTGGAGCGCAGGCCCGCGCTCGTGACGCACCGTCGACGCCGTGCAGGTCGATCAGCGCGGCCGCGTCGGGGGTGACGTCGTCGCGCCGCCGGTCGAGCTGGTTGGGCCGCTCGCCGAGCGTGGCGTCGAAGACCTCGGCGCACAGGTCGACCATGCCCGGGTGGGCCACCCACGAGCCGTCGTAGCCGGCCGCGGCCTCGCGCTGCTTGTCCTCGCGGACCTTGGCGAACGCGCGCTCGTTGACCTCGGCGTCGCGGCGGGACGGGATGAACGCGGCCATCCCGCCGATGGCGAACGCGCCGTGCTCGTGGCAGGTGCGCACCAGCAGCTCGCTGTAGGCCCGCATGAACGGCGCCGTCATCGTCACCGAGTTGCGGTCGGGCAGCACGAAGTCCGAGCCGGCGTCGCGGAAGTACTTGATGATGCTGAACAGGTAGTCCCAGCGGCCGGCGTTGAGCCCGGACGCGTGCTCGCGCAGTTCGTACAGGATCTCGGACATCTCGAACGCGGCCGGGATGGTCTCGATGAGCACGGTGGCCCGGACGGTGCCGTGCGGGATCCCGAGTTCGGCCTGGGCCGCGGTGAACACGTCGTTCCAGAGCCGGGCCTCGAGGTGGCTCTCCATCTTGGGCAGGTAGAAGTACGGGCCGGAGCCCTTGTCCAGCAGAGCCTGGGCGTTGTGGAAGAAGTGCAGGCCGAAGTCGACGAGGGCGCCGACCGCGGGCTGGCCGTCGATCGTGATGTGCCGCTCGTTCAGGTGCCAGCCGCGCGGACGAACGACGATGGTGGCCAGCGGGGCGTCGTCGCGCAGCGTGTACTCGCGCCCATCCGGGCCGCTGAGCGAGGCCGTGCCGGCGACGGCGTCGCGCAGGTTGACCTGGCCGCCGACCACGTTGCGCCAGTGCGGGGTGTTGGCGTCCTCCAGGTCGGCCAGCCAGACCTTGGCCCCGGAGTTCAGCGCGTTGATCATCATCTTGCGCTCGGTCGGGCCGGTGATCTCGACCCGGCGGTCCTGCAGGTCGGCCGGTGCCGGCGCCACCGTCCAGTCGCCTTCGCGGACTGACGCGGTGTCGGGCAGGAAGTCGAGCTTGCCGGTACGGGCCACCTCCTCACGGCGGGCCTGGCGCCGGCCCAGCAGGTCGGTGCGGGTGGCGGCGAATCGGCGGTGCAGCGTGGCCAGGAAGGCCAGCGCCTCGTCGGTCAGCACCTCGTCGGCGCGCTCGACGTCCGGGCCGGAGACGGTGACGCCGGTCAGGTCAGTGGTGGTCATGGCAACCTCGCTGTCAGTCGAAGAACTTGTCGTGGGCCACGGCCGCGGCCTGGTCGGGAGGCAACAGGCCGAGCCAACGCTGGGTGATCGCGTCGTGCCGGTCGGCCGGCACCGCGCCGTGCAGGCGCAGCCGGGAGATGCCGCCGTCGGGATAGATGTCCAGCCGCACGACCTGCACCGGGTCGGGCGACACGATCGCGAACCGGTGCTCGGTATCGGGCTGCAGCCGGGTGCGGGGCAGCAACTCGGCCCCGGTGTCGTCGTCGGACAGCCGGGCCCAGCCCGGCGCGTTGCCGACGAAGCGGGTCGTGTCGATGACGGCGTGGTGCAGCACGCCCGGCGCGGCCAGTCGGACGGTGAGCCAGTCGTTGCCGTCGTCGCGGCGGCGTGCGGTCTCCCAGCCGTCGGACATCACCTGGGCTCGGCCGGGCGCGAGCACGTTGGCCGGCGCCGCGTAGAACATGTTGCTGCAGGCCTCGACCCGGCCGCCGAGCACGGCCGCGGCCAGGTCGACCCGGCCGCCGAGCCGGCGCGGGTCGGGCACGACCTCGCCATACGCGCGGAACCGGGCGACACCGCCGTCGGGATGGATGGTCAGCCGCAGATGGGTGGCCAGCCGGTCCGGGGCGGTGACCGGCGCGAGGTTGGCGCTGTCGCCGGCGAGCGCGGTCTTGTCGACGAGCGCCGTCCACTCCGCGGCCAGCAGTTCCTCGACGCTCGGATAGCCGAGCACCGTGGTGGCCTCGACCGACGCGTACTGGGGGAAGTTGCCGGTGAAGTGCGTGGTGTCGATGTCGACGGCGTGCACGATCCCGGGTGCGGCCAGCCGGACGACGGCGAAGTCCTCGCCGGGTGTGCGGCGGCGGCGAGTCTCCCACCCGTCGTAGACCTTGCCGCGGTAGCTGAAGCTGGCCGGGTCGTGGGTGGGCCGGCTCGGCGCGATCAGGTTGTGGGCGGGCGCGAACGTCTCGTCGTTGGCGTAGACGACGCTGCCGCCCAGCGCCGCGCCGGCCAGGTCGGGCAGGCGGTGCCGGTCGCCGCCGCGCTCAGCCATGGTCGCTCGCGCTCCTTCCGGGCGCGGACGAGCCGCCCGCGCCGGTCGCCGTCGCGGATCGGCAGACCATGCAACCACGTCTGGGCCACGACGCCGCACAGCTCCCGGCCGGCGTACGGGGTGAGCGGGTGGCGCTGGCGCAGCCGGGCCGGGTCGACGACGAAGCGCTCGTCCGGGGCGAACACGCACAGGTCGGCCCGTTGCCCGGGCGCGATGGTGCCGCGGTCGCGGAGCCCGGTCAGGGCGGCCGGGGCCGCGGCCAGCCAGCGGCTGACGTCGCTCAGTAGCGACGCCGCGGGTTGCGGCCTCGGTCCAGACGACGGGCAGGGCGAGTTGCACGGACGAGATGCCGCCCCAGGCCGCGCCGAAGTCGCCGGTGTCGAGGTGCTTGGCCGCGGGTGGGCAGGGCGAGTGATCGGACGCGATCAGGTCGATGGTGCCGTCGAGCAGCCCCGCCCACAGCAGTTCGCGGTTGGCGTCGTCGCGGATCGGCGGGCAGCACTTGAACTGGGTCGCGCCGTCGGGCACGTCCTCGGCCCGGAGGGTGAGGTAGTGCGGGCAGGTCTCCACCGTGACCGGCAGCCCGGCCGCCTTGGCCGCCTTGATCACGGGCAGGGCGGTGGCACTGGACAGGTGCACGATGTGGGTGCGGCAGCCGGTGCGGTTGGTCTGTTCGAGCAGCCCGGCGATCGCGCTGACCTCGGCCGCCTCGGGCCGGGACGCGACGAAGTCGGCGTAGTGCCGGCCGTGGGCCGCGGGCGCCGCGTTGATCACCGTGTCGTCCTCGGCGTGGGCGATGAGCAGGCCGTCGAAGCCGGCGATGGCGTCCATCGCGGCGCCGAGGCCGTCCGGGTCGAGCGGCGGGAACTCGGCCACGCCGGACGGCAGCAGGAAGCACTTGAAGCCGACCACGCCGGCGTCGTGCAATGCGCGCAGCTCACCGGCGTTGCCGGGCACGGCACCGCCCCAGAAGGCGACGTCGACGGCGAGCCGGCCGTCCGCCGCGGCCTGCTTCTGGGCCAGGGCGGCCACGTCGACCGTGGCCGGGATGCTGTTCAGCGGCATGTCGACGATGGTGGTGACGCCGCCCGCGGCCGCCGCTGCCGTCGCGGTGGCGAAGCCCTCCCACTCGGTGCGGCCGGGCTCGTTGACGTGGACGTGGCTGTCGACGAGCCCGGGCAGCACGACGTGGCCGGCCGGCACGTCGACGTTCTCGGTGCCGGGGAGCGGGTCGTCGCGGAGCTCGGCGATGAGCCCGTCGTGGATCACGATCGTGCCCGCCCGCTCGCCGTCCGGGGTGACGATCCGGGCGGCGCTGAGCGAGCGATCGGCCACGGGTCGGATCACCTCCGCGGTTCGGCTCGTCGGTCCCTTGGCTGACGATGCCCGACTCACCCGCATTCATATCGCTTTCGCCGGGCGCCCGTCGCGGCGACGGCCGGGCGGCCCGGCGCGGCGATGGACAAACGAATGCCGCGATGCCAGATTGAGGCCGGTGCAGGTGGCCCGTCAGCGGATGCGCGTGGCCGGCCGGCGCCATCGGCCCACCGTGGCCCGGCTCGCGCGGAAGTCGGCCCGGCCGCGCTGGGTCGAGCTGCTCAAACTCCAACTGCCGGTCGCGCTCGTGCTGCAGGCCCTGATCGCCTTCGTCGACCTGCGCGGGTATGCCGACGACATCCCGGCCGCCCTGGCGGTGCTGTACTGGACGATGGGCGCTCTGGTGACCGGGCTCGCGCTGGTCGGGGTGCAGTTCGGCAAGGACTGGTGGGCGCCGCCGCTGCTGATCGCCGAGACCTTGATCGCCCTCGGGGCGCTGTACGTGCTCTGGGTCGACTACACCAGCCCGTATGCGGACTCGTTCGTGCGGGTGGTCAGCTACCTGTTCCTCGGCACGGCGCTGCTGTCGGTGCTGCCGCTCGGCATCCGGCTGACCCAGCTGCCGGGCAAGGCCTGGGCGGGTGGGCTGGCCGCGCTCAGCGCGTTCGGGCTGACCCAGTTCGTGGTCGAGAACCAGATCCTGCCCAATCGGCAGCGGCCTTCGGTCGACGTCCAGGTCGCGTTGAGCGAGAGCGTCCGCTCGGGCCACTACAGCACGCTCAAGGGGACGGTGACGTTCAAGAACGAAGGAAAGGCGACCGTCGCGGTCGTGAACGGGTTCCTCGAACTGCGGGCCACCGACGACTCGGCCCGGGCCGAGGTGCCGTTGGATGCGCAGCAGGTGGTGGCCACCTTCGATCCGGTTCGCTACGACTACCAGCCGTACCGGCGCAGTCTGCCCGGGCCGGCCGCCGCCGGTGTCATCTGGCTGGACGAACTGTCAGTCGCGGGCAGCTTCCTGCAACCTGGGGTGGTCATCCGGCGCGAATTCACGGTGCGGGTGGACCGGCGCCAGGCGACGCAGTTCGAGCTGCGCGCGAGCCTGGACATGTTCACCAACGCCAGACTGGACCCGAATGAGCTGCGGACCTGCAACGGCGTTGCCGTCGGACAGCCCGGCTTCGTCTCGGCCGCGCGAGCGCTCACGCCGGACGTGAGCGGGGGGCAGACGACGTGCTTCATCTGGCCGATCAAGGCCCGCAACACCATCCGCGCCCAGCTGGGCGACGGTCCGGAACTGGAGTTCGGCTACGACTTCCCGGGCAACGGCGACGAGTCGGCGGCCTGGCTGGCCGAGCCGTCGGCCGAGGACGCGCTGCACGACGCCCGTGGTCAGGTGCGCGCGGCCAACCGGGTCGATCGGCAGAATCCAGGCGAGAGCCTGACGACGAGCGCCGCGCTGGCGGTCACGCCGTGAGCGGGTAGCGGCCGTGTCCGCGCCGATCGGCGTCAGCGCGTTCGACCGGGCGGCGCCGGCCGATGCCGCCGCGCTGATCGCGCCGTGCTGTGCCAGCCTGCGCTGGAACGACGAGCTCGTGCGCACCCGTCCGCACGGCTCGCTGGAGCGGCTGGTCGAGACCTCGGCCGCGGCGATCTCGGGGCTGAGCTGGCTGGACATCGAGCAGGCGCTGAGCGCCCACCCGCGCATCGGCGAGCGGGCAGCGGGGTCCGATCGCGAGTCGGCCTGGTCGCGGCAGGAGCAGTCGGCGGCGGCGCCGCCGGACGCGGCCGTGCAGGCGGCGCTGGGCGCGGGCAACGTCGAGTATGAGCGGCGCTTCGGGCACGTGTTCCTGATCTTCGCCACCGGCCGGACGGCGGCTGAGGTGCTGAGCGCGCTGCGGCAACGGCTGGGCAATGCCCCCGAGGACGAGCGGGAGGTCGTCCGCGAGGAGCTGCGCCAGATCGTGCAGGTGCGCCTGGAGAAGCTGTTCCGGTGAGCGCCCGCGTTCGGTCCCTATTTCGCTTGACATGGTTTCTGGACCGGTATAGAAAGTAGTCACTGTACTGGTAAAGAAGCGTTCGACCGGAAGGGGAGCAATCATGGACACGCTGATCGTGGGCCTGATCATGCACCAGCGCACGGACGGGTCCGAGGCGCTCAGCGCCCTGCCGAACGCCCCGGTGGTGGCCTACGTCGACGCCGCGCCGGCGCACCGCACCCGTCGGTCCCTCGAGCGGGCGCTGCGCCACCTGGCCGACGCGATCGCGCCACCGCCGCCGGCCCTGCCGGCCGGCTGCACCACGTGTTAGGTATGAATCGAGGGTGACGCCGGTGCGACGAGCCACCCTGCAGACGATTGCCGAGCACGTCGGCGTGAGCCGGATGACGGTCTCCAACGCGTTCTCGCGGCCCGACCAGTTGTCGGCCACGCTGCGCGACAAGATCCTGGCCGTGGCCGACGAACTCGGCTACGTCGGTCCCGATCCGACGGCCCGGGCCCTGGCCAGCGGCACGGCCGGCACCGTCGGCCTGCTCCTGTCCGACACCCTGACCTACGCGCTCACCGACGAGGTCGCGATGGCCTTCCTGGCCGGGATCGCCGAAGAACTCGAGCCGACCGGGATGGCGCTGACGCTGCTGCCGGCAACACGGGACGCGAACACGCCGGCACGGGACGTCGCCGTCGACGGCGCATTGGTGTACTCCTGCGATCCGCAGGCCACGGCCGTCGGCTGGCTGATCCGGCGGCGGCTGCCGCTGGTCTTCGTCGACCAGGCCGCCGCGCCCGGCATCGCGAGCGTCAACGTCGACGATCGGCTCGGTGCCCGGGCGGCCGCGCAGCATGTCGTCGACCTCGGGCACCGGCGGGTCGCGGTCGTGACGTCCGGCTTCGGCGGCGACTACGGCGTGCTGGCCGACCCGCCCTCGGCCGCACTCGCGAACACCGAGCGGCAACGGCTGCTGGGCTGGGCCGACGCGCTGTCGCCGGCCGGCATCCGGCCGGCCATCATCCGCGAAGCCCATGCCGATCCCGACGACATCGGCTACCGCGCGGCCCGGACGGCGCTGGGCCTGCCCGAGCGGCCGACCGCCGTCCTCTGCTTCTCCGACGCAATCGCCGGTGGCGTCATCCGCGCGGTGCAGGACGCCGGCCTCGACGTGCCGGGCGACGTGTCGGTAGTCGGTTTCGACGACAACCCGCTGGCCCGGCGCACCCGCCCGGCGCTGACGACGGTGCGCCAGGACGTCCGCGCGAAGGGCCGCGCGGCGGTGGCCGCGCTGATCGCCGCGATCGACCGGGCCAAGACCGACCAGGCCGGCCGGGTCCGGCACCTCGTGCTGCCGACCGAGCTCGTCGTCCGCGACAGCACGGCCGCGCCGCAGGACTAGGACATGCCCTAGGCGAAAACCCCGGCCACCCGCAGCAGTCCGTCCCGAGGCCGGGCCAGCACGCGCCACCGGGTCACCTGCATCATCCGCCACGACCGGGCGGCGATGCGCTGGGCCGGGCGCCGCCGCTCGGCGTCGTAGCGGCGCAGGGCCGTGGGCACGTCGGCCTCGGCGTTGAGGTGGCGGACGAGGCTGATCGCGTCGCTGATGGCCTCGCAGGCGCCGCGGCCGAGATGGGGCGTCATCGCGTGCGCGGCGTCGCCGAGCAGGGCGACCCGGTCGCGCACGAAAGTGTCCAGCCGCGGGTGCAGGTCGTAGATCGGGTTGCGCAACACCTGGTCCGGTTCGGCCGCGGCCAGCAGGGCCGGGATCGGGTCGTGCCAGCCCGCGAACGCCTCGCGCAGCGTCGCGAACGTGCCCGGCTCGGACTCCGGGGCCGGCACCGCGGCGTACCAGTTCGTCCGCCCGTCCGCGACGGGAGTGATGCCGAACAGCAGCCCGTCGCCCCAGGTCTCGCCGTAGTCGGCGAACTCGCCCGCGACCATCGCCCGCCAGCCGACCAGTCCGCTGTAGCGCGGCCGGGTCCGCGGGCCGAAGAACGTCGCCCGCACGTCGCTGCGCAAGCCGTCGGCGCCGATCAGCACGTCGGCCGCGTCGAGGGCGCCGTGGAGAGTATCGGCGTCGGCGCTGACCCCGGTGCGGATCTCGACGCCGTCGGCCGCGGCGACCAGCAGTTCCATCAGCCGCCGTCGCGAGATGAGTCGGACCGCGGGCGCGCGCTTGGATCCTTCGGGCAGCCGGACCAGCGCCCGGCCGTCGGGCCGGTACAGGCCGGCCGCGGCGACCGGGACGGAGTCGTGCTGGAACTGCTCGTCGATGCCGAGAGTGGCCAGCCCGCGCTGGGCGTCGGGCCAGACCCCGAGCGCTGCGCCGAGCCCGACGATGCGGGGCCAGCGCTCCAGCACGGTGACCGACCAGCCGGCGTCGCGCAGTCCGATGGCTGTGCCCAGGCCGCCCACGCCGGCCCCGACGATCACCGCGCGTCGCGTCATGGTTGCACCGTACTACAGCCGTAGTATGCCCGTCGTGCCCCCCAGTCGCCGAGACGCCGCCCTGGCCGCGGCCGTACAGGTACTCGGCTCCGGCGGGTCACGGGCGCTGACCCACCGCGCGGTCGACCAGGCCGGCCGGCTGCCCCCGGGCACCACGTCCAACTACTTCCGCACCCGCGAGGCGCTGGTGGCCGGGGTGCTCAGCCACATCTCGACCGTGGAGTCCGCGCCGCTGGATCAGCTGCTGCCGCCGACCGGGCTGACCGTCGACGACCTCGTGCGGATCTCGGCCGACCGGGTGCACTACCTGCTCGGCCCGGGCCGGGAACTGACCCTGGCCCGGCACGCCCTGTTCCTGGAGGCGGCCTGGACCCCCTCGCTGCGGGCCGCGCTCCTGGCCGAATCGCGCTACTGGTGGGACCTCGGGGCCGCGCTGCTGGGCCAGCTGGGCGCCCCGGACCCGGCCCGGCGCAGCCGGTGGCTGTTCGCCTACATCGACGGGCTGCTGGCCGACCAGCTGGCCCGCCCGGACCCGGATTTCGACGCGGCGGCCGCGGTCCGGGCCGGGATCGAAGGTCTGCTCGGCCCGGCGCCCTGATCCGGCAATCGTGCGAGGCTAGCCGGATGAGCATCTCCACCCACGTGCTCGACGCGCTGACCGGGCGGCCCGCGGCCGGGCTGGAGGTCACCTTGAGCCAGCGCGGGCCGGACGGCTGGCACGAGCTGGCCCGGCGCAGCACCGACGCCGGCGGCCGGGTGGCCGACCTGGCCCGGGAGCCGGCCGCGGGCGTGTACCAGCTGCGGTTCGCGACCGAGGACTACCTGGACGTCGCGACGTTCTACCCGGAGGTCGTGGTCGTGTTCCGGGTCGCCGACCCGGCCGCCCACCACCACGTCCCGCTGCTGCTGAGCCCGTTCGCGTACTCGACCTATCGGGGCAGCTGACACAGGGCCGAAACACCGGCCGACCAGAGTGACGAGCCGAGACCGGAAAGGGGCCCGCGTGACGAGCACTGCGGTGGCGATCGAGGGCGGTCACGTCGCGACGGTCGACGGCGCCGGCACTGAACACGCGGACGGGCACGTCGTGCTCGACGGCGGCCGGGTCGTGGCGGTCGGCGCGGGACCGGTGCCGCCGCGGTACGCCGACGCCGCCCGCCTCGACGCGCGCGGCTGCCTGGTCACGCCCGGCCTGGTGAACACCCACGCGCACCTGTACCAGTGGCTCACCCGCGGCTACGCCACCGACGACACCCTGTTCGACTGGCTGAGCACCCTCTACCCGATCTGGGCCCGGCTCACCCCGGAACTCGTGCACGCCTCGGCCGCGGCCAATCTCGGTTGGCTGGCCCTGACCGGGTGCACGACCAGCACCGACCACCACTACGTCTTCCCCGATGGCGCGGGCGACCTGCTCGAAGCCGAGATCCTCGCCGCGGGCGAGATCGGGCTGCGCTTCCACCCGGCCCGGGGCTCGATGAACCTGGGCCAGTCCGACGGCGGGCTGCCGCCGGACTCCGTGGTCGAGAAGCACGACGAGATCCTGGCCGCGACCGAGGCCGCCATCGAGCGCTGGCACGACCCGTCTTTCGACGCGATGACCCGCATCGCCGTGGCTCCCTGCTCGCCGTTCTCGGTGACGGCCGAGCTCATGCGCGACTGCGCCGAGCTGGCCCGGGCCCGGGGCGTGCGGCTGCACACCCACCTGGCCGAGACCCGGGACGAGGAGGACTTCTGCCGGGAGAAGTTCGGCCGGACGTCGGCGCAGTACGCCGAGGAGCTGGGTTGGCTGGGCTCGGACGTGTGGCTGGCGCACTGCGTGCACCTGTCGGACGAGGCCGTGGCCCGGTTCGGCGCGACCGGCACCAGCGTGGCCCACTGCCCGACGTCCAACGGGCGGCTCGGGGCCGGTATCGCGCCGGTCCGGGGATTGCTCGACGCCGGGGCGCCGGTCGGGCTGGGCGTGGATGGTGCGGCGTCCAACGAGTCCGGGCGGATGGTCGGCGAGCTGCACCAGGCCCTGCTGGCCGCGCGCTACCGCGGCGGTCCGCTCGCGCTGACGGCGCGCGAGGCGCTGGGCATGGCGACGATGGGCGGGGCGCGGTGCCTCGGGCGCCAGGACGAGCTGGGCAGCATCGAGGCCGGCAAGCTCGCCGATGTCGCCGTGTGGCGGGTGGACGGCCTGGCCGGCGCCGGGATCGCCGACCCGGTGTCGACGCTGGTGCTCGGTGCGCCGACGCCGGAGCACGTCTTCGTCGATGGCCGGCCGATCGTCAGTGGGGGCGTGCTGCAGAGCGCGGATGCGGCCGAACTCGCGGCCGGCGCGGCGGCCGCGAGCGCGACCATCGCCGGGCGGCGCTGATGGACTTCCTGTACGCCGCATCGTGGGGCGAGGCGCTCGCGGCCAAGGCCGGGCGACCCGATGCCGTGCCCATCAGCGGCGGCACGGACCTGATGGTCGACCTCAACTTCGATCGCCGTAGGCCGGACGCGCTGCTCGACCTGAACGGGGTGGCGGAGCTGGGCGAGTGGCAGCAGGTGGACGGGCAGGTCCGCATCGGCGCGGCCGTGCCGTTCAGCCGGATCATCGACGAACTCGGCCCGCTGCTGCCCGGGCTGGCCACCGCGTCGCGCACCGTCGGCTCGCCCCAGATCCGCAACCGGGGCACGTTGGGCGGCAACCTGGCCACCGCCTCTCCCGCGGGCGACGCGTTGCCGCCGCT
Source organism: uncultured Actinomycetota bacterium (assembly GCA_963713245.1). Taxonomy (GTDB): domain Bacteria; phylum Actinomycetota; class Actinomycetes; order Mycobacteriales; family Jatrophihabitantaceae; genus CAVQKZ01. The sequence goes on along the minus strand of CAVQKZ010000001.1, from coordinate 664,953 downwards.
GGTGACCGCGGACGCGACGGTGCAGATCGCCTCGGTGCGCGGCGTGCGGACCGTCCCGGTGCGGGAGTTCTGCACCGGCCCCAAGCGCAACGTCCTCGAACCGGACGAGCTGATCCGGGCCGTGCTCGTGCCGGTGGCCGACGGGCCGCAGCAGTTCGCCAAGGTCGGCACCCGCAACGCCATGGTGATCTCGGTGTGCTCGTTCGCCCTGGCCCTGCATCCGTCGCGGCGGACGGTGGCCGGCTGCATCGGCTCGGCCGGCCCGACCGTGCTGCCCACACCCGACGCCGAGCAGTACCTGCAGGCCGAACTGGCCGAGCGCGGGCTGTGGGACTCGCGGGCCGCCCTCGACGACGCCGTGGCGGAGCGGTTCGGTGAGCTGGCCGGCGCCCGCGCCCGGCCCATCGACGACGTGCGCGGCACCGCGGACTACCGCCGTCACGCGGTGGGTGTTCTGGCCCGGCGGACGTTGCTGTGGACGTGGGCCGAGTACCAGGGAGGTCGGCGATGAGACTGACGTTCGAGGTCAACGGCGTCACGCAGCAGGCCGACGACGTCTGGCCGGGCGAGAGCCTGCTGTACGTGCTGCGCGAGCGGATGGGTTTCCCCGGCACCAAGAACGCGTGCGAGCAGGGCGAGTGCGGCTCGTGCTCGGTGTACCTGGACGGCACGCTGGTGTGCGCGTGCCTGGTCGCGGCCGCGCAGGCCCACGGCCGCGACGTGCGCACCGTCGAGGGCCTGGCCGGCGCCGACGGCGTGCTGCACCCGATCCAGCAGGCCTTCGTCGAGACCGGCGCGGTGCAGTGCGGGTTCTGCACGCCCGGGCTGATCGTGGCCACGCACGACCTGCTGGCCCGCAACCCGGCCCCGGCCGACGCCGAGATCCGCGAGGCCCTGGCCGGCAACCTGTGTCGCTGCACCGGCTACGAGAAGATCCTGGACGCCGTCCGCCTGGCCGCCCAACGGACCGCGCCATGACCACCGGAGTGGGCTCACGCGAGCAACAACGCGATGAGCGCTTGCGCGAAGAGCCCGCCGCCGCGCGAGCGCAGCGAGCTTGCGGGAGCGCCGAAGGCGCGACGCGGAGCGCAGGGTCGACCCGAACGGAGAGTGGTCGGGCAAGATCGCCCGGCGGAGTAGGAATGAGCCCACTGCGGCCGGACGGCACGCCGAAGGTCACCGGCGACTTCGCGTACTCGTCCGACCTTTGGATGGAGGACATGCTCTGGGGCGTCACCCTGCGCAGCCCGCATCCCCGGGCCCGCATCCGCAGCATCGACATCGGCCCGGCACTGGCCACGGCCGGGGTGACCGCCGTGCTCACCCACGAGGACGTCCCCGGCAACAAGACCTACGGGCTGGAGATCGCCGACCAGCCGGTGCTGGCCATCGACGAGGTCCGCTACACCGGTGAGCCGGTCGCGATCGTCGCGGCCGACCATCCCGAGACGGCCCGCCGCGCGGCGGCCAAGGTCGTCGTCGACTACGAGGTGCTCGACCCGATCACCGACACCCGCGCGGCCATGGCCCCGGACTCGCCGCTGGTGCACGAGGTCGCGACGCAGCAGCACTACCCCGGCGGCGGCAACATCCTGCGCCACGTCCGCATCCGCCGTGGCGACGCCGGCCAGGCCGCCGACGTGGTCGTCACCGGCGAGTACGAAGTCGGCATGCAGGACCAGGCCTTCCTCGGCCCGGAATCCGGACTGGCCGTGCCGGCCGAGGACGGCGGCGTCGACCTGTACATCGCCACCCAGTGGCTGCACGTCGACCAGTCTCAGGTCGCGCTGGCGCTCGGCCTGCCCGCGGACAAGGTGCGGCTGTCGCTGGCCGGGGTCGGCGGGGCGTTCGGGGCCCGCGAGGACGTCTCGATGCAGATCCACGCCTGCCTGCTGGCGCTGCGCACGAACCGTCCGATCAAGATGGTCTACTCCCGCGAGGAGTCGTTCTACGGGCACGTGCACCGGCACCCGGCCACGATGCGCTTCGAGCACGGCGCCAACCGCGACGGCCAGCTCGTCTACGTCAAAGCCGAGATCGTGCTCGACGGCGGGGCGTACGCATCAAGCTCGCCCGCCGTGGCCAGCAATGCGGCCTCGTTCGCGGTGGGTCCGTACGAGTGCGACAACGTGCTCATCGACGGCTACGTCCTCTACACGAACAACCCGCCCTGCGGCGCGATGCGCGGTTTCGGCGCGGTGCAGGCCTGCTTCGGGCACGAGTCGCAGATGGACAAGCTCGCCGCGGCGCTGGGGATGGATCCGGTCGAGCTGCGCATCCGCAACGCGATGACCGAAGGCTCGCTGATGCCCACGGGGCAGGTCATCGACAGTGCGGCGCCGGTGGCCGAGCTGTTGCGCCGGGTGCGGGAGGCGCCGATGCCGGCCGAGGCCCCGCCCGGGCCGCTCGACGTGCGCGCGCTGCCCGGTGGCGTCTCGAACACCACCCACGGCGAGGGCGTCCGGCGCGGCATCGGCTACGCCGTCGGGTTCAAGAACGTCGGCTACTCCGAGGGCTTCGACGACTACTCGACCGCGCGGGTGCGCTTGGAGGCCGTAGGCGGCGAACTCGTCGCCACCGTGCACACCGCCGCGGCCGAGGTCGGTCAGGGCCTGATCACGGTGATGGCCCAGATCGCCCGCTCGGAGCTGGGCGTCGAGAACGTCATCAACCATCCGGCCGACACGACTGTCGGCAGCGCCGGCTCGACGTCGGCGTCGCGGCAGACCTACTGCACGGGCGGTGCGGTGCAGGCGGCGTGTGCGGCGGTGCGTGAGCGGGTCTTCGCGTTGGCGGCCCTGCGGGGCGTGGCCGTGGCCGGGACGGCGCTGCGGGACGGGAAGATCGTGGCCGCCGACGGGTCCGTCCTGGCGTCGGTCGTCGACCTGATCGGCGAGCTGTTCGTGGAGGAGACCCGCGAGTTCCACCACCGGCTGACCGAACCCCTGTCGCGCGACCACGGCGCCGGCGGCGACATCGGCCAGGGCGACGCCCATGTGCAGTTCGCGTTCGCCGCCCACCGGGTCATCGCCGACGTCGACATCGAGCTCGGGCTGGTCCGGCTGGTCGAGGTGACCACCGCGCAGGACGTCGGCAAGGCCATGAACCCGTTGGCGGTGGTAGGACAGATCCAGGGCGGCACCACCCAGGGCATCGGACTGGCGTTGATGGAGGAGATCCAGGTGCTGGACGGCAAGATCCGCAATCCGTCGTTCACCGACTACCTGATCCCGACGATCCTCGACACCCCGCCGATGCAGGTGCAGGTGCTGGAACTGGGCGACCCGAACGCGCCGTACGGGCTGCGGGGCGTGGGTGAGCCGCCGACGATCTCGTCCACGCCGGCGGTGGTGTCGGCGCTGCGGGCCGCGACCGGGCGGCCGTTGACCCGCGTGCCGGTGCGGCCCGAGCACATCACCGGGACGTGAGCGATGGCCCACCTGGGAGCGAACCGGTACGGCAAGGCCGAGGTGCGGGTCGTGCACGTGGACCGCGGCGGCGGCCCTGGTGGCACCGACGTGGTCAAGGACTGGAACGTGTCGACGAGCCTGTCCGGCGACCTGGCCGCCACCCACCTCAGTGGCGACAACGCCAACGTGCTGACCACCGACACCCAGAAGAACACGGCCTACGCGTTCGCGAAGAACCTCGGCGGCGGGCAGGTGGAGGCGTACGCGCTGGCTTTGGCCCGGCACTACGTGCAAAGCCAGGAGCCGATCACCCGGGCCCGGGTCAGCGTGCAGGAGTACGGCTGGACGCCGATCCCGGTCGGCGAGCACGGTTTCGCCCGCACCGGCCAGTACACCCGCACGACCCGGGTGGTGCACGACGCCGAGCTGGGCTCGAGCGTGGTGTCCGGGGTCGAGGATCTGGTCGTGCTCAAGACCACGGGCTCGGAGTTCTGGGGCTTCCCGCACGATCAGTACACGACCCTGGCCGAGACGGCCGATCGGATGCTGGCCACCGAGGTCACGGCCCGGTGGCGGTTCCGCCAGCCCGGCCCGGCCGACTGGGCCGAGGCGCACGAGCGGGCGATCGGGGCGTTGTTGACCGCGTTCGCCGGGACGCACAGCCGCTCGCTGCAGCAGACGCTGTACGCCATGGGCGAGCGGCTGCTCGACGGGCTGCCGCAGGTGTGCGAGGTGCGGCTGGCCCTGCCCAACAAGCACCACTTCCTCGTCGACCTGGACCCGTTCGGACTGACCAACGACAACGAGGTCTACGTCGCCGCCGACCGCCCGTACGGCCTGATCGAGGGCACCGTTCTGGCCGACGACGCCCCCGACCCGGGCCCGGCCTGGGACTAGCCGGCGGTCAGCCGAACTCGGCGCAGAGTTGCTTCAGTTCGCCCGCCGCGGTGGCCGCGTCCGGGGCGAGGACGGTGACCAGGACGGCGTGCTCGGCCAACTGCTGCGCCACCGCGGTCGGGCTCCCGACGATGGTGCGGGCGACCACGTCCGGCCCGGCGAGCAACGCGGTGGCCAGCACCCGGGCCCCGGCCAGCAGCCCCGGCCACGCTCGCAGCGCCGGATCGGTGAGGTCGACGAACTGGCGCAGCAGGGGACGGCCGGCCACGGTCACGTCCCAGCGCAGCGTGGCCGCCCCGGGCTCGTCGCCGGCCCGGCCCAGCACGACGAGTTCGCGCCAGTCGACGGACGCGTCGGCGGCCAGGGCCAGGTCGAGGTGGACGTCGACCCGGCTGCCCTCGCACACGATCAGCGGCGGGGGTTCGGCCCGCAGCACCGCCCCGGCGTCGAGCCGAGCCCGTAACGCGACTCGGGCCGGCACCTCCGAACCGCGGCCCTGGGCGATGCTCGCCCCGGTCGCCATCAGCTGCGCCCGCGCTTCGGGCCGCAGGTGCAGCGACAGGTCCAGGTCGTCGCCGGCCAGCGGCCCGGCCGCGGTACCGACCAGGCACAGCGCGCAAGAGTCGTCGCGGTCGTCGGAGTGCACCTGGCGCAGCGTCAGCGGCGGCGCGCACTCGACGGCCTCGAGCACGCCGCCCGCGGCGACCACGGCCCGAGCCCGGCTGATCACGTCACGCCGGCACGAGCTCGGCCCGCACCGACCGCACCCACGCGGCCACGTCGGTGGCGGCCGGGTCGTCGGCCAGGGACGTGAACAGCGTCGGCCGGCCGTCCCGCACGGCGGCGGCGTCGCGGTCCATCACGCTCAAGATCGGCGCCGACCAGCGGGGCCAGGTCGACCTTGTTGATCACCAGCAGGTCGGATCGGGTCACGCCCGGGCCGCCCTTGCGCGGCACCTTGTCCCCGCCGGCCACGTCGATGACGAAGATCTGCCGGTGCACCAGGCCGTAGGAGAACGTGGCGGTCAGGTTGTCGCCGCCGCTCTCGACCAGGACCAGATCGAGCGCCGGGAACTCGGCCTCGAGCGCCTCGACCGCGTCGAGGTTGGCGCTGATGTCGTCGCGGATCGCGGTGTGCGGGCAGGCCCCGGTCTGCACCGCGCGGATGCGCTCGTCGGGCAGCACGCCCGCACGGCGCAGGAAGTCGGCGTCCTCGGTCGTGTAGATGTCGTTGGTGACGACGCCGATCGTCAGCTCGGCCGACAGCGCCCGGCACAGCGCCGCGACCAGCGCGGTCTTGCCGCTGCCGACCGGGCCGCCGATGCCGATGCGCGGCACCCGGGCGCCGGCGGGTCCGCCGCCGCGTCGTGTCGTGGCGGTGTCGGGTGGTCGTCGTTGTGCGCCGGCGGGCGCAGCCAGTCAGGACGCAAAGAGACGCACCTCCGCGGTGGCGTGGACGTCGGCCAGCAGGTCGAGCGCGGGCGCGCTGGTCGGCCGGCAGCTCCGGTGAACGGTCGACGGCGTCGATCTCGCCGGCGAGGTCGGCGTCACGGCACGGCGTGGACGGCGTAGGGGTCCAGGCCGAGCAGCCGGACCGCGGCGCTGGCCGGGGCGGTGCACGTCGATCAGGGCGGCGGCGCGGGCCGCGTCCTGGGGCGAGCCGCCGGCCAGCGCGCACGCGGCGCCGAGCACCAGCGGCGTGATGCGGACGCAGGTCGTCCCACGACCGAGAGGTCGCGCGTCCGGAACGGTCGCCCGCACCAGCCGCCGCAAGCCGCGGCCGAGCGTGCGCGAGGCCGCGCGCATGGCCTCGGACGGCGTGCGGGCGCTGAACTCGTCGTCCAGTTCGCGCCAGCGGTCGGCCGGCCAGCCCGCCCGCCAACCACGGCCGCCTCGGCCGCGAAGGCCGCGGCCACCCGCCCGGACGTGCGCAGCCGGCCGCGGCAGAACGCGCCCACGTCGTCGAGGTCGCGCACCGAACCCGGCCGTCGACCGCGGCCTCCATCCCGCCCGAGTGCGAGTGGGCGCCGGCGGGCGAGCGCGAGTCGAGCAGCAGCCAGAGCAGCGGCGACGGACATCAGCAGGCCATCAGAACAGGAAGTAGCGCTGGGCCATCGGCAGCTCGGTGCACCGGCTGCGGTTCGATCAGCTCGCCGTCGACGCGCACCGCGAACGTCTCGCTGTCGACGTCGATGCGGGGCAGCGCGTCGTTCTGCGGCAGGTCGGCCTTCGACAGCCGCGACACGTCCTTGGTCGCGACCAGCGGCCGCTCGCTCGTCCACCGCTCACCGAGGCCGGCCTCGAGCGCCGCGGCCGACACGAAGTGCCGCCCGAGCCGGGCCGGCAACGCGCCGAACGCCCCGAACATCGGCCGGGGCAGCTGGGGCTGCGGCGTCGGGATCGAGGCGTTGGCGTCGCCCATGTTGGCCCAGGCGATCACGCCCGACTTGAGCACGACGTGCGGGCGGACGCCGAAGAAGGCCGGCTCCCACAGCACCAGGTCGGCCAGCTTGCCCGGCTCGACCGAGCCGATCTCGTCGTCGAGCCCATGCGTCACCGCGGGCGCGATCGTGTACTTGGCCACGTAGCGGCGCGCCCGGTGGTTGTCGGCGCCGCCGTCACCGGGCAGCGAGCCGCGGCGCTGCTTCATCACGTGCGCGGTCTGCCAGGTGCGGATGATCGTCTCGCCGATGCGGCCCATGGCCTGCGAGTCCGAGCCGATCATCGAGATCGCGCCGAGGTCGTGCAGCACGTCCTCGGCCGCCATCGTCGACGGCCGGATGCGCGACTCGGCGAAGGCGAGGTCCTCGGGCAGGGACGGGTTGAGGTGGTGGCAGACCATCAGCATGTCGAGGTGTTCGTCGAGGGTGTTGCGCGGTGTACGGCCGGGTCGGATTGGTCGAGGACGGCAGCACGTTGGGATGCGCCGCCACCCGGATGATGTCCGGGGCGTGACCGCCGCCGGCCCCCTCGGTGTGGTACGTGTGGATCGGCCGGCCGCCGATGGCGGCCAGCGTCGACTCGAGGTAGCCGGCCTCGTTGAGCGTGTCGGTGTGGATCGCCACCTGGACGCCGGCGGCCTGGGCCACGGTCAGGCAGGCGTCGATCGCCGCCGGCGTGGTGCCCCAGTCCTCGTGCAGCTTGAACCCTGCGGCCCCGGCCCGCAGTTGCTCCCACAGCCCTTCCGTCGACATGGTGTTGCCCTTGCCCAGCAGCACGAAGTTCATCGGCCACTCCGTGAGCGAGCCGAGCATCGCGTCGAGCCAGAACGCGCCCGGCGTCACCGTGGTCGCCTTGGTGCCCTCGGCCGGCCCGGTGCCGCCGCCGATCAGCGTGGTCATGCCGGCCGCGAGGGCCACCGGCATCTGCTGCGGCGCGATCAGGTGGACGTGGCTGTCGATGCCGCCGGCGGTGAGGATCAGCCCGTTGCCGGCGAGGACCTCGGTCGACGGGCCGATGACCAGCGAGGGCGTGACGCCGTCCATGGTGTCGGGGTTGCCGGCCTTGCCCAGTGCCACGATCCGGCCGTCGCGGATGCCGACGTCGGCCTTGATCACGCCCCAGTGGTCGAGCACGACAGCGCCGGTGATGACCAGGTCGGGCGTGCCCTCGGCCCGGGTCGGCCACGGCCTGGCCCATCGACTCGCGGATCACCTTGCCGCCGCCGAACAGCGCCTCGTCGCCGGCCAGCCGGCCCGGGCCGCCGCAGCGGTCCTCGGTCACCTCGATCAGCAGGTCGGTGTCGGCCAGCCGCACCCGGTCGCCGGTGGTCGGTCCGTACAGCGCGGCGTAGCGGCTGCGCGACAGCTCAGCCATCGAGCGCTCCGGCGAACTCCGGGCGCAGGCCGAGGCACGACGCGCCGCCCGGCCAGCGCCACCAGCGTCGACGTCCATCGTGACGCCCGGTTCGAACCGCACCGACGTGCCGGCCGGGATGTCCAGCCGGTAGCCGTGGGCGGCCGTGCGGTCGAACGACAGCGCCGGGTTGACCGCGGCGAAGTGGTAGTGCGAGCCGACCTGGACCGGCCGGTCGCCGGTGTTCTCCACGGTGAGCCCGACCCGGGCCCGGCCGGGATTGAGCTCGATGACGCCGTCCGCGGTCACGACCTCGCCCGGGATCATCGGATCGGCCCGTGGATGGTGACCAGCTTGGTGCCGTCGGGGAAGGTGGCCTCGACCTGCACCGACTCGATCATCTCCGGCACGCCGGGCAGCACGTCGTCGCGGCTGAGCACGTCGCGGCCGCTGGCCATCAGCTCGGCCACGGTGCGCCCGTCGCGCGCGCCCTCCAGCACGATACGACGTGAGGATCGCGACCGCCTCGGGGTAGTTGAGCTTGAGCCCGCGGGCCCGGCGCCGCTCGGCCACGTCGGCGGCGACGGTGATGAGCAGGCGCTCCTGCTCATGCTGGGTCAGGCGCATGGAGCCAAACTATGCCGGGGGTATTTCACCCCGGTAAACCCCTGATCCGGGCGACGGGTCCGGGCCGCCATCGTTGCCCCTGTCAGTGCCAAGGGTTACCTTCGCGCCTATCCCGACATTTCTCGCTCGGAGGGTCATATGCCGCACCGTCGTCGCGTGCTCGCCGTGGTTGCCGTAGCTGTCGCCATATGCGGCGCGCTGGCCGGGCTCGGCACCGGGCGAGCCGCCGCCAACGCGCCGAGCGCCAAGCCGGCCGCCGACGCGCCGGCCGCGGCCAGCCCGTTGGCCGCGGGCGCGTCCGCCCTGGTGCGCCTGCAGGTGCCCAGCCGCGCGGCGGTCGACGCGCTCGTGGCCGACGGCACCGACCTGGCCGGCCCGGCCCGGGCGCTGGCCGGCGGCACATACCAAGTCGACGCGGTGGTCACCGGCGCGCAACTGACCACGGTCACCGCCCAGGGCGCGCGGCTCGTCCAGGTGATCGAGCGCCAGGGTGACGGCACGGCCCGCTACACCGCCAGCGTGCGCGCGGCCCAGGCCCGCACGGCCGCAGGCCTGCATCCGGTCGCGATCCCGCGAGCCGCGACGCCCGGGGCGACCGCACCCGCGGCCAATGCCGACACGCTGCATTTCCTGCAGGCGTACTGGTGGACGAGCAAGGGCCAGACGTTCGTCGGCACCCAGGTGGCGACCACCGCCACCGACGACCCCGACGTCGAGATCACCGTCGCCTGGACCACGGCCGACGGGCAGAGCGGCTCGTACCCGCTGGAGCGCTTCGTCGACGACGGCGAGTACCAGTACCACTTCGCCAACCCGCAACCTGTCCCGGCCGCGCCGGTGACATTGACGGCCACGTCGAGCCTGGGCGGCACGACCCACACCGCGCCGGTGGCCTGGCCGGGCGCGCAGCCGCCGCCGACCCCGGCCGGTTACCAGAAGGACTTCATCTCGGCCTACATGACACCCGAGGACGTGGCCGCGCGCATCAAGCGCCTGGCCCGCCAGTACCCCGCCCTCGTCGACGTGATCAACCTGCCCAACCAGACCCAGGGCTACCGCCGCACCGCCTCGGGCCACCTCGGCGACCCGGCCAGCGCGGCCGTCATCGTCGAGTCGGTGAAGTTCGGCGACCAGGGCTGGAACGGCGTTCAGGTCAAGAGCGTCGCCGCGGGCGCAGCCAACCGCCCGCTGAGCGCGCGCTACGCCGACCGGGTGCTCACCGTGACGCTGGCCACCGGCCCCGACGGCGCCGTGATCAGCACCGTCGACCAGGTGGCGGCGTTCATCTCGGCCAAGTACCCGCGGCAGTTCCGGGCCTACGTCGAGGGCGGCTCGGCCGGCAAGACCATGCCCGTGGCCGGGCCGATCTCGCTCACCGACGGGCTCAAGGCCACCGGCGGCGTGCCCCGCAAGCCGTGGACGGTGCAGGCCCTGCGCATCGGCGTGCACCGCGACGGCTCCAAGATCGGGGTGCTCGCCTATTCGCAGGAGCACGCCCGCGAGTGGGCCACGCCGCTGGTCACGCTCGAGTTCGCCGAGCGGCTGCTGGCGAACTACCGCACCGATCCCGAGACGGCGCGATTGCTCGACAACGTCGACGTCTTCGTCGTGCCGACGACCAATCCGGACGGCGCCAACTACTCGTTCAACGACTACAACTTCCAGCGCAAGAACATGGACGACTGGTGCACCGGCGCGAGCCGCGACCCGGCCAACAAGGACCGGTTCGGCGTCGACGTCAACCGCAACTACGCGGTTGGCTCGCTGTTCGACGGCTATGTCGGCGGCAGCGCGAACTGCCTGGGCGAGACGGCGTCGGGCCCGAGCGAGCTGTCCGAGCCCGAGAGCCGCAACATCATCGCGCTGGCCCAGGCTCATCCCAACATCAAGTTCGCGATGAACGTGCACTCCTACGGTGGTTACTTCATGTGGCCGCCGGGCGCCTACAAGGCCGCGGGCCGGATCACGCTGCCCCGCCCGTCGATCGAGGAGTCGGCCCAGTTCCAGGCCGACGCCAAGCAGATCGTCTCGGCCATCGCGGCCGAGCGGGGGACGGTCACCTGGCCGGCGCAGACCGGGCCGGTGGCCGACGTCCTGTACTCCGCGGCCGGCAACTCGGCCGACGAGCTGTACTACGAGGACGGCATCTACGCCTGGGATTTCGAGGTCGGCAACGACATCTGGAATCCCACGACCCAGCAGTGGGAGGGCGTCGGGTTCCAGCCGCCGTACGACGAGGCCCACGGCGAGGCGATGGAGTACGCGGCCGGCCTGGTCCAGCTCGTCCGGGTGGCCGCGGCCTACCAGCAGGCGAACTGACGCTCAGCCGGCAGCGGTGGTGCTGCGCGCGGTGGGCGCGATCCACTGGTTGCGGGCGATGAGCACGTCGCGCAGCAGGTCGGGACGGTCGCTGATGATGCCGGCCACGCCGGCGTCGAGCAGGCGGTTCATCTCGTCCGGATCGTCCACGGTCCAGACGACGGTGCCGATCCCGATCGCGCGGGCCCGGGCGATCAGCCGCTCGCCGTAGACGGGCAGCCGGCCGACCCGCAGCGGGACGTGGGCGAACGTGCCGGTCAGCCGCATCCGGGGGCCGACCCTCGCCCGGGAGCTGGCGACGAGCACGGTGAGGTCGCGCCAGCCCAGCGCGGTGCACAGCTGCGGCCCGACCAGGCCCCGCAGGCGTCGCAGCCAGCTGTCCCAGGCCCCGGCCACGCACACCCGGTGGGCCGACCGGGTCTCGATCAGCACCCGAGCCAGCGGCGTGCAGGCCCGCTCGTCCTTGAGGTCGATGGTGAAATACGCGTCCGGGAAGGCGGCCAGCACCTCGACGAGCGTGGGGATGGGATGCTCCCCGGCCACCCGCAGCTGCCGCAGTTGGGCGGCCGTGGACCGGGCGACGGGCCCGCGGCCGTCGGTCACCCGGTCCAGGCCGGCATCGTGGAAAACGACCAGGACGCCGTCGGCGGTCAGCCGCACGTCGGTCTCGAGGTAGCGCAGCCCGAGGGCATAGGACCGCGCGAACGCGTCCATCGTGTTCTCGGCGCCGAGGCCGGCGCCTCCGCGGTGCGCGATAGCGAGCACCCCAGGCTCGTCGCCGTACCGCATCGGTTGCCCGTCCATGGTGTTGACCATGGCCTGTCCGGACCGTCCGTGCGGCCGAAATCCGGCCTTCGGGCCAGACGTTCATCAGAGCTTCACGCCCGGGTCGCGTGACGGCCGCCGCCCGTCCGCCGCCGCGGAGCGCAGCCGGCATCCTGCATGTTCTGGTGCCAAACGGCGCCATGCCCAGCGTTCAGATCAAGAACGTCAACCTAACCCTTTTACGACGCCGCCTACGTGGCCTTGGCCGAGTCGCTGGCGCCATCCTGCTCACCGGGGGACGAGCGGTTGGCCCGCGCGGCCGGACCGACGTGCCGACTCGAAACGTTGCCCAGAGCCCGTTAGCCCGGCTGGCTATGCCCTTGCTTGGTAAAGGCTGTGTTCAACGGATTCGCCCGCTAGGTCTTGACCTCAGGACACAGGTGTCCACAGACTGTCCAGGCGCGAATTGGGTAGGCGTGAGGGAAACCGACCGATAGGGGTACCGATGTCCATGCGTGTCCACCGGAAGGGCCAGCGGCTGGCCGTGCTTGCCGCAACGTCGGGCCTGGCCATCGGGGTCGCGGTCGCGATCGCCGCGCCGGCCACCGCGGCGCCGTCGAGCCGAGCACTGCCTGGCACCCATCCGAGTTGGGCCCGCCCCTCGGCCGACCGCGGCGCGGTCCCGGCCGCCGCCACCGTCCCGCTGCGGGTGTACCTGGCCGGCCGCGACCCGGCCGGACTGGCCGCCTACGCCACGGCCGTGTCCGACCCGGCCAGCGCCAGCTACGGCGACTTCCTCAGCGCCGCCGCCGTCCAGCAGCGTTACGGCGCCAGCGCCGCCCAGCTCAGCGCGCTGCGGTCGTGGCTGACCAGCCGCGGCCTCACCGTCACCGCGACCACGGCCGAGTACCTGCAGGTGCGCGGCTCGGCCGCGGACGTGGGCAGGGCCTTCGGCACCTCCCTGCACCAGTACGCCACCCCGCACGGCGTCCGGCGCGCCCCGACCAAGGATGCCTCGGTGCCGGCCGCGGTCTCGTCGGCCATCGTCAGCGTCACCGGGCTGAGCCAGTCGACGCTGGCCAACCAGCCCGCGCACGTGGTCAACACCGGCTCGGCCGCGACGCCCACCGCCGGCGCCGACACGAAGATCCCGATCGGGCCGAACGCGATCTGCTCCAGCTACTACGGGCAGGACACCGCCACCGGCATCCCGCCGGGCTACACCAAGGTCGAGCCCTACTCCCAGTGCGACCTCACCCCGCCGCAGCTGCGCAAGGCCTACGGTGTCAGCGCCAGCGGCCTGACCGGCAGGGGCGCCACCGTCGCCATCGTCGACGCGTACGGCTCCTCGACGATGCTGGCCGACGCCAACCAGTACTCGACCAACCACGGCGACCGGCCGTTCCGGCCCGGGCAGTACCGCGAGGTCGTGACCCCGGCCAACTGGACCAACGAGGATCTCTGCGGCGGACCGGACGGCTGGGCCCCGGAAGAGGCACTCGACGTCGAGATGGCCCACGGCCTGGCCCCCGACGCTAAGGTCGTCTACGTCGGCGCGAACTCGTGCTTCGACGACGACTTCCTGGATGCGTTCAACACGATCATCGACCAGCACCTGGCGGACATCGTGTCGAACTCGTGGGGCGAGATCATGCACTCGTCCTCGGGTGACGTGCCGGCCGACCTGATCGCCACCTACGAACAGACGTTCCAGCGGGCCGCGATCGAGGGCATCGGCTTCCAGTTCTCCAGCGGCGACTGCGGCGACGACGACCCGGTGGCCGCGGCCACCGGAGCCAACTGCGACCCGTCGACGACCCGGGCCCAGACCGAGTTCCCGACGTCGGACCCGTGGGTGACCTCGGTCGGCGGCACCGCGCTCGGCCTGGCCTCGCGCTCCGGGTCGTACGGCTTCGAGACGAGCATGGGCGACCGGCGCTCGGTGCTCTCGGCCGACGGCAAGAGCTGGCAGCCGTTCCCGGGCTTCTTCTACTTCGGCGCGGGCGGCGGTACGAGCGAGGACTTCAACCAGCCGTTCTACCAGCGTGGCGTCGTGCCGTCGCGGGTCTCGCACACGCTGCTCAGCGGGCAGTACTCGTCGACGGCCAAGCGCACCGTGCCGGACGTGGCCATGAGTGGTGACCTGGTGCTGGCCACCAGCGTCGGCATCTCCGACGGCGCGCCCTACAGCGAGGCCGGCTATGGCGGCACCAGCGTGTCCACGCCCGAGTTCGCCGGCATCCAGGCCGACGCGATCCAGGCGCGGGGCGGGCGGGCCATCGGCTTCGCCAACCCGTCGATCTACGACCGGGCCAACCGCTTCCGCGACGTGACCGCCCCGCACCAGGTGCTGTCCGACGTGGTCGAGTTGCCGGCCAACCCGGACGGTTCGCTGCGGATCCGGCTGTACCAGATCGGCGCCGACTACGGCCTGACCCCGGCCCGCGGCTACGACACCGCGACCGGCCTGGGCTCGCCCACGAGCCGGTACCTGCAGTCGTTCAGCCGGCACCACTGAAGCCATAGCCACGGCTGACCCCGACCGGGGTCAGCCGCGGCAGCATCCAGGCATTGCGGCGCCCAGCCGGCTAACCGATGGCCTGGAGAACCGTCCGATAGGTCGCCTCGATCTCGCCGGGCTCGGTCCGGACGACCGTGGCGCCTGGTCGAGAGGCGATGATCGACAGCAGGCGGTCGTACATGGCCGACAGTTCGTCGGCGCCGCCGCTACGGTCGAGCAACGCCTGGGCCTCCAGGTGGGCCGGCTCGGCCTCGGCCCGGGTGCGGTCGGCGAACCGGGCCAGGGCGCGGTCCTTGTCGTCGAGCAGCACGATCTCGTGGAATTCGGCGCCGATGTCGCCGGCCAGTTCTTCGAGCTGCTCGATGAACTCCGGACGGCCGAGGTGCTGCGGGACGATGACGTCGTGCCCGCACCCGAGGTGGGCCCGTGCCGCCGCCAGGGCAATCGCCCGCGCCAGCAGCCCGCTCTTGGCGGCGTCGGCCTGCCAGCCACCGATCAGGGCTCGCACCCGGTCGATGTCCAAGTCCAGCGCGAGTGGATGCTCATCGACGTACCTCCGAGCGAGCGTCGACTTGCCACAGCCCGGGGGCCCGTTCAGCAGGATCAGCCGGGCCATCCCGCTCAGACGCTCAGCGCGTCCGGTCGATGCGGGGCATGGGATCGCGGGGGTTGAAGCGCAGCTGGTTCACCCGTTCGTTGGCCCGCCAGGCGTTGAAGGCCTTGATGTAGAGGGCGACGTGTTCGCGGCTCTCGCGGCGGCGCATGGCCTGGCCGGCCTGCTTGCGGGCCATGTTGAACATGACCCGGCGAAAGACCAGCCGGGCGTCCTGCTTGCGCAACCCGGCGCCGTCGATGATGCCCTCGTACCACTCGTCGAGCTCGGCCCGTTTGCTGGCCCGGGACACCAGGTAACTGGAGGCTCCGGCCGCGCTCTTGATCATCCCCGTGGCGGTGGCGATCTGCTCGCCCACGGTCACGAACTGGCGCAGTTTGGGGTGCTGTTCGAGCGTTTCGACGACCTGGTGGTTGGTGACCGCGGCCCCGCCGCCGGACCAGTTCAGGTCGGGCCGGTTCTCGTACAGCCAGACGGTGCGCACCATCGCCGCGAGCATGGCCGAGGACTTCTCGCCCTCGATGGCCAGGACGTCGGCGGCATTGCGGCGCTTGCCGGTGTCCAGGACGTCGAAGGTGCCTTCGTTGACCTCGGTGAACACGGTCAGGTCGACGGGCTGATCGGCCTCGATGATCGCGGCCAGGCGGTGCTGGCCGTCGACGAGGACGCCATTGACGTCGAAGGCGATGCCCTGATGGGTGACGACCCAGTCCCCGCGGCGCATCGCCTCGGCAAACGAGTGCACCACGGCCCGCGACAACGGGCGGTTGGTGGTGTTCGCCTCCAGCAATTCCGCCGCTTTGCTCGGACTGATCGTCTGCACTCTGCTACGCATTGAGATCGCGCTCCTCGACTCGAGTCCGGGAATCCGACTGCCATTGCAGCACACGAGCCGGTCACGGCGTCAGTTCGCTGTGAGAAACGGCCGTGAGAGGCGGCCTAGAGGCCGCTCAGCTCGACGACGTGGCGCTGTTCACGACGTTCGTCGCGCATGCCTTGGCGTCCGCGGCCGCCTTGTTGGTCGAGCCCTTGTCCTTGCCGCCGACGTCGTTGAGATTCATCTTGCCGTCGACGTACTTGCTGAGATCGGACTGGTCCGCGTCCTTCTTCAGCGCCTTGGCGATGCAGTCCACCAGCTGGTTGGCGACCTTGCCCTTGGTGCCGCCCTGGTTGAGCACGGTCTGCAGCGACGGCTCGCTCTTGAGTTTCGCCGCCAGCTTGCTCTGGCTGACGGAGCCACTGCCCCCGCTGCTGCTGCAGGCGGCCAGGCAGAGCGCCGCGGCCACCGCCGTGAGTTTGAGTGTCGCACGATGCCGCGTCATGAATACCCCGATCGAGTTCGGCAGCCTGCGAACCATGAGCTCGCACGCCTCGCCCGCTGCTTGGGCACGTGGAAAGAAAGGTCGGCGTGAGCGTAGGCCGACTACAGCCCGTGATCGCCAGCGGCTCTAGCGCAGAGCTATCCGGCCGAGACGATTGCCTCGACGGTGGCTCGGATGCTCGGGTGCAGGGAACTTCGTCGCCCGGTCAGAACCGCGACCTGGCCGGATCGCAGTACCACCCGGACGCCCACCTGCCCGATGTATCGGACCTTCGTCGCGCTGAAGGTCCCGTTCGGCCACCTGGCCAGTTCCCGGCCAATCCCTTGCGCCGCGGTCCAGTCCCGGATGACGACCGCGTCCGGGGTGACCAGCACGAGCACTCGGCCGGGCCACCTCAGGTAGCGCTGTTGTTCCCCCCGGCCCCGGTCCGCCGTTCTGGCCCTGGTGCCTCTGAACGAGACGCCGGCGGCGCCCATCCCGATAGCCACGAGTGACGCGATCACCGCAGGGTTGTAGACGTGCAGAATGGCGCTTGCCCGCACCTCGGCGCTGCCCGGCAACGCGGCCACCGCGCGCCGGACCCGACCGAACATGACCGCAGTGTCACACGCCCCGGCTGGGACGGCGATGCCGACAACCTGGACCCCGGGGCGGTGGAACGCTAGAGCGCTGCCGGCTCCGGCTCCGGCCGGGCCGTCCGAACGCCCCCGCCGCCCCGCTTGGCCTCATACATGGCCCAGTCGGCGCGGCGCAGCAGGTCGTCGGCGGCGTCACGGCTGTCATGGGTGGGCGCCAGTGACGTGGTGGTCGCGGTGAGCACGCCGACGCTCGCGCCGATGTGGATCGTGGCCAGGCCCACCTCGATCGGTCGGCTGACCGCGGCCCAGATCCGGTGCCCGAGCGCTTCGGCGTCCGCGCTGCCCACCCCGGAGCACAGCAGCACGAACTCGTCGCCGCCGACCCGGGCGACCGTGTCGACAGGACGGACGAGGTCGGCCAGGCGTAGCGCCACCGCACGCAGCACGTCGTCACCGGCCGGGTGCCCCCAGGTGTCGTTGACCTTCTTGAAGCCGTCGAGATCGATGAAGATGAGCACGAGTCCGTGGCGGCTGTCCGGGCGGCGCACCGTCGCTGACAGCCGGTTCATGAGCAGTAGTCGATTGGCCGCGCCGGTCAGCTGGTCGTGGTGCGCCTGGTAGGTCAGGGCGGCCTCGGCCGCGTCGCGCTCGCGGACCGTGCGGTAGAAGCGGATCACGACCGTGACGGAGACGGCGACGCTCGCGGTGAGCGACAGCGCGAGGTTGACCGCACCACCGCTGGGGATCGCGCTGATCACCGAGACTGTGCACAGTGACGCGCCGAGCAGAACGATGCGCCAGCGGTGCATCGAGTGCGGGCCGTCCGCCGCCGCCTTGTTCGTGAGTTCGCCGCGGCCGGCATGCACCGCCGCCGCGGCCAGGAGGCCGTTGACTGCGAGAAACGCCGCATCCAGCCGCGAGGCGGGGTCGCGATAGATGATCGTCAGGAAGTCCAGCGGCAGGGTCAGCCCGAGGCAGGCGATTAGCAATGCGCTGGCTGCGCCACGACGCCCGGGCGTCAATACCAGGGTGATGGCGAGGGCGAAGATCGCCACGTCGCCGAGCGGGTAGACGGTGCCGACGACCGTGTTCAGCACCGGCCCGCCACCCTCGATACCCGGGGCGATGAGCAGGTGCCAGGTCGCGATCGATGCCGCGACGCCGATCACGATCACATCGAGCTGGATGCCGCGGCGCAGATGCAGCGGCAGCCCGCGAGCTCTGATCATCATGACCACGGCCGCGATCGTCAGGGGATAGGAAGCCACCCAGAACACGTCGGGCACCCCGACATTGGCATAGGGATGACCGAAAACCGGCATCAACCGTTGCAGGACGTCACCGGCGAACCAGCAACTGGCGGTCAGCGACAGCAGAAGCCAGGGGGCTCTGGCGGCACCGGACAGCCTCGTCGAGCCCCACCACAGGGCTGCGACGACAAGACCCAGTCCGGCCACATACGTCCACGCGGCGGCGGCAGTGTTGGGCACGAGTGCGGTCGGGACGGCGAGCAGCACGCACGCTGCCAGCACCGAGCGCCACGGAGTCACGACTCCTTATCGGCTCGCCCTCGCTGGACTTGCCGAGGCGCCCGGCTACCAGCGCAGGCTGTTGTTGCGGCGGGCAACGGCGTTGCCTGCGCCGCTGCTCGCGGCCGCCACGAGAGCCGCGGCGACGGCAATTTCGCACAGGATTGTCAGGAACGAGCCGACGTGGAACAGGTGGCGCCCGATGAGGCTGCCGAACAGTGAACCGATCCAGCCGATGACGACGGTACTGAGGATGCCGATGTCCTGCCGGCCGGGCAACACCAGCCGCGCGAGCGCGCCGATGATCGCCCCGACGAGCGCGGCGCTGAGCAGCACCCACAACGCCCATCCGACGATCGGCAGGACGACCACGAGCACGAGCAGTACGACGATCAGAATGAGCATGCCTTTACGGTACTGACTGAGCGCGGCTGCTTCGATGCACCGACCGCTGGTCGCCGGAGTTGGGCACTGACGGTCGACGCTGATCACGCGACCCGTTCGGCTTGCGTCACCGGCCGAAGGCGTCGCCCTCGACGAACCAGCGCGCGCCGTGGCGCAGCAGCAGCCCGGGCACGGGGCGGACCAGGCCCTGGCGCACCGCGCGGCCGCACGCTTCGGCACGTGAGTGCGCACCCAGCTTGCGCAGCAGGTGTCCGACATGGGTGTGGACAGTGCGCGGCGACACCATCAGATCCTCGGCGATCGCGGTGTTCGACATGCCGAGCGCAATCCGGGTGAGCACGTCCAGTTCCCGGACCGAAAGGCCGTGCGGCGCCGCGCAGGACTGCTCCTCGACCAGTACGCCGGGCATCGTGCCGGGCGCCGGGCCAAGTCGGATCCGCAGCCAACCGGTGCGGTCGTGCCACAGCATCCGCAGCTGCACCGCCGCCGACGCACACTCGCGCGCGCACTGCGCGAAGTCCGCGACGACCTGGCGGAACTGCTCGTCGGCATACGCGCGCGGCAGTGCCCGGCGCGCCCAGGCGAAGACCCGGTCCAGCTGCACGACGGCAGCGCGGGTCGATGTGGACGACGGTGCACCGTCCGGTCCGGTCACGCGGGTCGACCAGCTCGGCCAGCGCCGGCAGCACCGCCCGCAGCGTCCGCCGGGCGTCCGTGTCGAACCGCCGATCGTGTCCGCTCGACAGATGCACCAGCCCCACGTAACGGCTCCCGCGCCGCAGTGCGGCCGTCATCCCGTCCCGAAACCCAGCCGGCTGCAGGTGGTTGGCATAGAGCCACCCGTCGCGGAACGAGAAGGTCGGCTCGGTCGAGATGCTGGGCGGCAGGGCGTCGTCGAGCACCATGTCGAACCACGGCGTCTGGACGAACTGCGTCGCCAGCACGTCCGCGACCTGATCGGTGTACTGAAAGGCCGCGAGCCCACGGTGCCGGCCGCTGGCCGGGTCGATGCCGACGAGCGAGCAGGCGTCGGCCTGCAGCGCATCGGCTACCAGCCGGGTGGCTGACGCGACCGCGTGCTCGGAGCAGGGATCGGCCACGAGCGCGCCGATGCGCGTGGCCACCTCGAGCTGGCGATGCGTGGGCATGTCGGTCTCGTCCCGCGGGGGAGTGCTTGCGCCACAGGTTAGGGCGTTCTGTCAGAGGCGACAACGGATCGACCCGCCCCGGAAAAATGCGCATTCCTACCGATGCGGCCGGGGCGTGCGGCGGCGTCTAATGCTGCCCACCCCCACCGGAAGGCGAGACAATGACGACCGGCTACGTCTACCACGAGTTGTTCGGCTGGCACGACACCGGGACGAACGCCGGGTTGGCGCCGTCGAGCCCGGCGGCTGGCCTGCAGCCGGCGGTGCACTTCGAGAACGCCGAGACGAAGCGCCGGCTGCACGAGCTGATCGTGGTCAGCGGGCTCATCGACTCGCTGGACCGGATCCGGCCGGTGCCCGCAACGGAGGAACAGGTACTGCGCGTGCACACCGAGCAGTACCTGGCCCGCATCCAGGCCGAGAGCCAGCAGCCGAAGGGCGGCGATGCCGGTGATGGCATGTCGCCGTTCGGCCGCGGCGGGTACGAAATCGCCATGCTGGCCGCGGGTGGTGTCATCGCCGCGGTGACGGCCGTCGTACGGGGAACCGTGCACAACGCCTACGCGCTGATCCGGCCGCCCGGTCATCACGCCACCGCGGACACCGGCATGGGCTTCTGCATGTTCAGCAACCTGGCGATCGCCGCCAAGCACGCGCGGCAGGAGCTCGGCATCGAGCGGATCGCGATCGTCGACTGGGACGTGCACCACGGCAACGGCACCCAGTCGGCTTTCGTGGCCGACCCGTCCGTGCTCACGATCTCGCTGCACCAGGACAACGTCTTTCCGCCCAACAGCGGGCTGATCGAGGAACGCGGCGAAGGCGCCGGGTTCGGCTATGCCCTGAACGTTCCGCTGCCACCGGGCACCGGCGACTTCGGCTACCTGTACGCGATGGACGAGGTCGTGGTGCCGGCCGTCCGAGCGTTCCGGCCGGACCTTGTGCTCGTCGCCTCCGGCTTCGACGCCAGCGCCATGGACCCGCTGGCGCGCCAACTCGTCACCTCCGACGGCTACCGGCAGCTGACCGCACGTCTGCTGGATGTGGCCGGCGAGGTCTGCGAAGGCCGGGTCGCGATGTCGCACGAGGGCGGCTACAACCCGGTCTATGTACCCTTCTGCGGTCTGGCCGTGATCGAGACCATGGCCGGGGCGCCCGCGTTCACCGACCCGTACCTGCCGATAGTCAGCGGCTTCGCCGGCCGTGACCTGCAGCCGCATCAGCAGGCGCTGGTCGACCGGGTCAGCCCGTTCGTGGCCGACATCAGCCGCGGCGCCGGCACAACCGCGGACGCCGCCGTCCACGCCTGATCGGCTCGTCGCTCGATCCGCGATCAGGCGGCGATCGCCGAGATCGCGCACCGCGGGCCGTCTCACGCGGGAATGCCTCGAATCGACCGGGCCTGAGCCGATGATGTCGTAGTGACCCCATCAACTCCGATCGGCCCGCGGGGACGCGTCACCAAGCGCGCGCGGTGGCTCGTCGCGATCTCGCTGGGCTTGTGGGCGCTTTGTCTCGCCGGCTACATCACGTTCCTGGTGATCGGTCGCGAGCTCGGTGACCTTGGCTGTGAATATCCGGCCGGCTCGTCGAACTACGGGACGGCATCGTGGCAGTGGTGGCCGCCAGGGACTCGGTGCGCTTATTCAGCCCAGCACGTCGACGGTCCTTCGTGGGTAAGCGGAGTTGCCGTCGTGGTGCTGATCGTGTGGCCGACGGTGACTTGGTTCGTCCGACGCCGTCGATAGCCGCCCTGTCGCCGCGCGACCCTCGCTGCCACTCGGACAAGACGAGTCGAGCCGTTACCGGACGAGTAGGTCCTGCCAAACGACGACTCGATATCCGTCCGGATCGTGCAGGGTCAGCTCGGCGATCACGCCGGGCCGGGTCGAGATCGTCGGAACGTCAGGCAACGCGTCAGCTAGCCGGCGCCGCTCCTCGTCGAGGTCGGCCACGGCGAAACCGACACGAACGCGGTCGGGGTCAACCGCCCGACCGGCCGCCAACCGCACCGCGATCTCAGGCGCACGGTGCAGGATCCACTCGACCAAGGCGGAGCCGGCGCCGCGATCCGGTCTCCGACCTAGGATCACCGCGTAGAACGCTTCGGACGCTGCCAGGTTCGATACCGGCACGTCGACAGTGATTCCGACCAGCTCCATGCGTGCAGTGTCCTCGGCGAGCAGGCGTTCTCGGCGGCTGGGCCGCGCGACAGTCAGCGGGCCCAGCGGTCCATGGTGGGGGCGATGCCGATCAGGCACTCGGTCGGCCTGGGAAAGTCGGCCAGGGCGTAGGCGGTGAGTCTGAGATTGCCTTCCAGACACACAAGGTCGTCGGGCCGAGTTCCGACGAGGATGAGGGGCGGGAAGCTGACGCCCCGCGCGACGGCGTCGGCGGCGGCCAGGAAGCGGTCGTTGGAGACTTCGAACGCGCGCACGCCGCCTCGTATCCGCGTTGCCGCGTCGCGGGGGAGGCGGCTGCCGCCGGACAGCTCGGTCCAATAGGAGTACTCGATGTAGCGCGGTTCGGCCAGTTCGTCCGGGCTCAGTTCCGCCCTCATCCACTCGACGGAGTCAGGGTAGCTCTCGTCGAAGACGTCGCGACGCTGTCGATAGCCGCGGGTGACACCAAGCAGGTCACTGCGAGCTGCGTTCGCGGCGTCGTCGGCGAGGTCAGGCTCAGTGAGTAGGTCCTCAGACCACCCAGCTGACAACAGAGCTTGCCGAAGCGCCGAACCGAACCGTTCACTGGTTAACTCGCCTTGCAAGAAGCAAGCGACCATCTCCGCCTCGCCGACCTTGCCGATCACCAGCACATGGCCGATTCAAGTCTCGGACAGCCCTCGATGCCACCGCGGACGAGCCCACTGCACTGGTCTCGGCATTTGTGTGCTCGCTCCGCGGCATATCCGGTGGATTCCAGGAGCGATCACGGCGACCGTCGCGACGAACTCGATGTTCATGGCAGACCACCTCGTAGCGTCCAGTCAACTCCTCGTATCGCTCGTGGACCGATACGTCATGGGCGGCAGATCTGGTAGTGCCGCTGCGCGCCGGGCGGTGTGTCCGATCGCCGACGTATGGGCGCCCGGCCTTCACATGATGATTGCTCGCACCCGCAATATTGGCTCGGTCAACGCAGGTGCACCGCTGGAGTTCACCCCACCGTCGGGCAACGGCTGACCGACGAACGAGCGCCACGCTGCTTCGCTGGTGAACCGGACGGAGGCGACCGGTGTCGAACACGGTGAGCTATCAAGTGACCATCTGCCGAGGTCTTCGCTCGTGAGGTACCAAGTACCGCCGCATCCCAGACCGACCTCCACGCAGGTGCCGACGGGGGCAGGCACTGTGTACTGGTAGGGCAGTGCCCACACGAAGGTCCTCAGCACGGTTGCGAGGCGCGTCGCGTCTGTGGGCAACCCGATCGCGTGCCTGACCTGCTGGTGGTGCACCCACGTTTCGGTGAACTCCCTCGCAAGATCGAGCCATCCAGGCACGGGCTGGTCGCTGGCCCACGTGACACGCGCCGGTGCGCGCAGATCCGACCTTCTGGTCCAAGCGACAACCTGTTCGGTGCTCATCGCGAGAAGGTCGCAGGCGACGCGGCGGCTGAGGTGCCGGGTGGCGACCAGCCACTGCTCGTTCTTCCTGGCCAGGAGTTCGCCGAGTTCCGTGTCGCCGCCTGTCATCGGCAACAGCCCGGTTGGATCTTCGTCGCGGGCCGCGGACAGTCTCGTCAGATCCCCGTCGACCAAGTGCAGCACGATGTCCTTCACCAACCAGCTGCCAGCCGATGTGGCGCTCGACCAGCGTTGCTCCGAGAGAACGGCGAGCAGAGCCAGTAACCCAGCACGTTCTTGTTCGAAGGCGGGCCGCGTGTCCACGACCGCGGTTGACCAGACATCCACGTCAGCGAGCTTGCCACCACAGCGAAAGGCGGCGTGGCATTGCCATCGGCGTGCTCGGGATCCTCGGACTCGTCATCGTGGTGGCGCGTCGGTCAAGCAGTTCCCTCGTTCGGAGGTACCGGATGCAATCCCTGGCGATCGAGGGTGAATCGCTTCCCGCAAGTCGGGCAGACGAGCAGGAGCGGCTGCCCGATGGTGCGTGTATTAGACGGTGCCTTCAGGTGGCTGCCGTCTTCAGGACACTCGACGTAATCCATTTGGCAATAGATTACCTGTCGAGCAATACGGGCATGTCCGGTCACGGCTGTGCTTCGGTGCCCGGGTGAGTGAATGGTCGAGACCCGTCGCAGGCACTTTGTCGATGTCGGTCGATTGCCGTGAGGAAGACTGGCGGGATGGCTGACGCAGAACAGGTCGCTCGGGGAATCCTGGCTGAGCTGCAGGACGGCTTCACCGCTCATGATCTCGCCGCTGTTACGAGACTTCTCGATGACGAGGTGGTGGTCTTCGGGGCAGCGGGAGAGGGCCTCGACGGGGAGCAGAGCAGGGACTACGTCGCACGCATGATGGCCCAGGACGGCGCGGTTCGCTGGGAGTGGGATCGAGTAGTACCAGCTGCTGTTCGAGACGACGGTCCTGGCCTTCGCCGTCCGCGGGACGGTGGGCTTCGAGGACATGCAGGGCCGGGCGCTTGGAGTGCGTCAGCCTTTCCGGCTCACCTGCGTCGCGGTTGTCCGAGACAAGAGGTGGCGGCTAAGGCACTTCCACGGATCAGTCCCGCAGTCCTGATCCGCGTGCACCTTCCAGTCGTGATCACGACCCTGGCTTGGGCCAGTGACCAGAAGATGTTCATGTTGAGGCATTCATAGCCAGCTATGTGCAGTTCAGAGCAGTTGGTCGGTGAGCGTGTCGGTGAGCCACCTGTCGTACTTTGCCGGTGGCCAGCCTCGGTCGACGACGAGGAGTCGGTACATCTCGGGAGACACCAGCGCGTGAATGATGTCCTCGGCGTCAGCCTGTCGCAGCGTCGGGCGAAGGGCCTTGCGTTGCGCCAGTGCCCGCGCCACCGTCGCTTGGCCTTGTTGACGCTGACGAGTGAGCTCATCGAGGAGCGTCACGGCCTCCGCGTCCGATGCAGCGGCACTGATGAGAATGCGATAGATCGCGGCCGTTCTGGCATTGATCTCGCCGGCGACTTGCACGAGGGTCGCCACCATGTTCGTCGGGTTTGGATCGGCGAGAAGAGACTTGACGTGCGGGCGGTCAGCCATGGGAATCGAGTCGTCATCTCCGACGATGGACACGTCGAGTAGCGCTTTGAGTATTCCGCGCTTTGACGAGAACAGGCGGTACACGGTCGCCGGGGGGACGTCCGAGTCGGCACTGATCGCGTCAACCGTGGTTGCTGCATAGCCGCGCTCGAGAAACAGGGTTCGGGCGGCGTCAACGACAGCCCGGCGAGCGAGGCGGGTCCGAGCCTGCGTTGACACATATTGAGACTACCGCTCTCGTTTCGAGAGTCGTACCATCATTCTCCAGCAGCAGACGTCGACTGCAGAAGGAGGCCCGAGATGTTCACGAAGAAGGGTGATGCGGCAGTCCTGGCCAAGCTCGGCGAAGCCCCTGCGCAGTACCGCGAAATTGGCGAACGGTTGCACGCCATCATCCGGGAAAGCGCCCCGTCTCTCGAGCCGATCGTGCGTTGGGGCCTGCCCTTCTACACCAAGGATGGCAAGGACATCTGCTACATCAAGCCGGACCAGAACTTCATCGCATTCGGGTTCGGCGAAGTCGTCAACCCGACTCGCGATGACGGGGCGAGCATGCACCCGGTCGCGTGGACGCTCAGCTCTCTGGATGAGGCGACCGAAGGCACGATTCGCACTCTCATCACGAAAGCAGTGCCCTGATACAGGCTCGGGCCGATCGAGCGAACTGCCACGCCTGCCGGCGCGGGCATCGACTTCCTCAAGCGGACAACGGTCGCGCGCCCGTGCCGTAGAAGGCCCCACCACGGGGAGGCGCCACGGTGCTTCGCCGCAGGCTCGGTCGGCGCAAGCGCGCCGAAGCGTCGATCCCGCCTGACCGCCGGTCCCTTCGCCCGGCCAAGTCGGGTATACGGGGACGCCGAACTGGGCCACGGTCGAGCGATACCGGACGCAGTCATCGCGGCATGAACGCGCGATCGGCAATACGTTGGTGGTGTGCGAGGGCTCATCACGGAGACTCTGGACTTCGACGGTGGTCGGAAGGTCACCGCGTACGTCCCGATGAAGGCCCCGGAAGTCATCATCTTCGCTGGCGACGGCCAGATGCTGCCGCACTGGGGTGGAGACCTCGAACGTTCCGACTTGCCGTCGACGATGATCGTCGGCGTACACCGATTGGCCGACGAGACGCTGCGGCTTCACGAGTATTCGCCGGTCTTCGATCCCGAGCGATTTGCCGCGCACGAGACGTTCTTGACAGACGACGTTCGCCGCTGGACCAGCTCAGAATTTGGTGTGGCACTGCCCGCCGAGCGGACCGCGGTTCTGGGAGTTTCGGCGGGCGGGGAGTTGGCGCTCGCGCTGGGGATCCGCCACCCTGACGTGTTCGGTGCAGTCTTCTGCGCGTCGCCGGGCGCCGGGTTTCGACCACCTGTCGTGATGCCGAGCCCACTTCCGCGTATTTATCTCGTGGCGGGCACGCGCGAGCCGTTCTTCCACGACAACACCAACCGTTGGGCGCTCACGCTGAGGGACGCGAAGGCCGATGTGGTCATGACCGAGCGGGATGGCTCACATGGCGACTCGTTCTGGCGCGAAGAGCTGCCGTTGATGGTTGCCTGGGCCTTCCAACGATGACCGTTGCCGCCTTGTAATCGAGCTGGGAGCGGGCGGGTAGCTGGACTAGTCGACGTGACCAACGATCGCTTGTGTCGGCGGCTCACCGTCCAGCCCACAATCCTGCCTTTACTCGACGGCGGGACTCGTGCCTACGCGGCGCCCCGACCGGGGGAGGTGCAGTGTGAGGGTGGTGCGGCCGGTCGTCGACAGCGCGAGTGTTGCCCCGTGCAGCCTGGCATTCTCGAGCGCGATCGCGAGCCCGAGCCCGCTGTGCGCGCCCTGGGACGTGCGCGCCTGGTCCGCACGCACGAAGCGGTCGAAGATGGTCGGTGCGATCTCCGGCGGTACTCCCTGCCCGTCGTCGGCAACGCTCACCGTGACCGTGTCGAGGTCGCGCCCGTCGACGACGATGTCGACGGGCGGTTGCCCGTGTTGGAAGGCATTCGCTACGAGGTTGCGCACGACGGTGTGGATGCGGCGGACGTCAGCCTCGGCGGCTGTGTCGCCGAGACGGGTGATACGCACGTCCTCGCCTGGCGCGATCGTGTGGGCAGCGTCTGCGGCTAGGGCGGCGAGATCGACCTTCTCGTACTCGAGGCTTGTTTGGCCGGCATCGAAGCGGGACATCTCCAAGAGGTCGTCGACGAGTTTGACGAGCCGTCGGGTCTGGCCGCGGACGAGCTCGATCGACCGGCTACGGGCCTGCTCGTCGACGCTGTCTAGCCCTTCGTCCGCGGCGATCATTGCGGCCAGCGGTGTGCGCAGTTCGTGCGACACGTCAGCGACGAAGCGCTGCTGCAGAGTCTGGGACTCGTGAAGGTCGCGCATGGTGTCGGATAGCTGTGCGGCCATCGCATTGAACGATGTCCCGAGGTCGGCGAGTTCGGTTTTACCGCGGGCAGGCAGTCGGACGTCGAGTTCGCCGGCGCCGAACCGGCGCGCCGCGGCCGTGGTCCGGCGAATTGGCCGGGTGATCGCTGTCGCGGCGACGATACCGAGGGCGAGCGCGAGGATGACGCTTGCGAGGCCGATCCAGATGACGACGTGATGGAGCTTGTCGACGTCATAACCGCCCGAGCCGAATGCGGCGACGGTCATCGTCGCCGATACGACCAGAACAGTGATCACGATGAGACCCGCGATGCGAATCGGCAGTCGGTCACGGAATCGCCTCACGGCAGCTCCAACCGGTATCCGACCCCGCGGACGGTCTGGATGAGCGTGGGTTTCGACGGGTTCTCCTCGACCTTGGCGCGAAGGCGTTGCACGCAGGCATCGACAAGGCGCGTGTCGCCGACGAAGCCGTACTCCCAGACGCGCTCGAGGAGCACCCGTCGAGTGCGGACCTGCCCGGCGTGGTGCAGCAACTCGAGAAAGAGGCGCAGTTCAGTAGGTGTGAGCTGCACGGGCTCGCCGTCCTGAGTCACCCGCATCGCAGCTTCGTCGACGAGGATGCTGCCCAGTTGGTTGACCGGATGCTGCGGCTCGGGCGAGACGCGGCGAAGCACTGCCTTGATGCGCGCGTCCAAGACACGAGGCTCTACTGGTTTGGTGACGTAGTCGTCTGCTCCGCATTCGAGCCCGACGACGATATCGATCGGATCACTGCGCGCGGTCAGCAGCACGAGGGGTAAAGGACGGGTCGCACTGACTCGACGGCACAGCTCAAAGCCGTCCATACCTGGGAGCATGACATCGACGATCGCCAGGTCGGTCGGAGTTCCGTCCTCGAGCATGGCGAGCCCCAGCTCCGCGGACCTCGCAGTGCGCACGATGTGCCCCAATTGGGTGAGCGAGAGCTGCAGCGCTTCGGCGACCGCGTCATCATCTTCGATGATGAGCAGGCGTGGCATGGAACTCCTTAGCCGGGCGGCAGCAGCCCATGATGTGCTTAACGCTGTCTCGATACGGTCGCGAGATTGTCACGACCTGTCGACGAAGCGGATAGGGCAACGCTCGCGCACTGATACCGGAACAGTACGTGGCAGCGGCGAGGTGATGACATGCCGTAGCGAGGCTGCGGAGCGTGCTCGCAAACCAGCGCCGTTCCGGCAGCCTGCCCGTGTCCACCACCCCCGCTCACGCGTGGGAGCGGATTCCCGGATACCGGATCCCGCGTGGATCGGTCGTCATTGTCATCGCTATCGGCCTGGCGGTCGCCTTCGCCATGTCCCGTGCCCACTTCGGTGATGTCCGCGTGTATCGGGCAGGTGGGCAGGCGATCCTGACGGGCAGCAACCTGGAGACGGTGCGCGTCGGCGCCTACGGGTTCACCTATCCGCCGTTCGCGGCTGCTCTGTTCGCCACGATCGCCTGGCTGCCTCTGACGGTGATGTTCGCCCTGCTGACTGCAGCGTCAGCCGTGGCGTTGAACGTCGTCCTGCGCCGCTCGGCGCCGGATCTCGCCCCAGGGGCATGGGCGGCGGCCGGCCTGGCGCTGCTGGTCATGGCCCAGCCGGTGATAGCCACCCTGGCCTGGGGCCAGATCAATCTCATCCTCGCTGCACTGGTTCTGCACGACCTTCTCGTCCGCCGCAGCGGCGTCTTGGTCGGCATCGCCGCCGCTATCAAGCTGACTCCGGCCGTGTTTGTGCTCTACCTCCTCGTGTGCGGTCGCAGGCGCGAGGCACGAACGGCGGCGTTGACCTTCGTCGGCGCGTCGGCCGTCGGCGCGATCGCAGCGCCGGCAGCATCGTGGCGGTACTGGACGCACGACGCATTCGTGGGTTCGGGCGTTGGCGGTTTCGACCATGTGGGCAATCAATCCGTACGCGGCTTGGCCGAGCGAGCGCTCGGCCCTGGGGCCGGTACAGCAGTGTGGCTCGTGACGGTCCTGCCAGTTCTCGCCGTCGGCCTGGTGCTCGCGCGACGGGCTGCACGAAACGGCAATGACGTGCTCGGGGCCGGTGTCGCGGGAGTAACTGCGTGCCTGGTGTCCCCAGTAGCGTGGATCCACCACTGGGTGTGGTGCATCCCCTGCCTCACGCGGCTACCCCGCGGTGCCCGGGCAATACTGGGAGCCCTACTCATCGCGGCGTTCACGTTCGGCCATGTCATCGGCACCGGCTATCCCATCGTCGCCCTAGCCGGGTTTGCTATCGGTTGGCGGCGGACCACCAAGGGTCATCAGCTGCGCGTAGGTGACCGGCTGGTCGTGACGTAGGGGTGCCCGCCTCTGTCAGACGGCGAGGCGGCCACCATCGACCGGCAGCAGTACGCCGTGAATGAAGCTCGCGTCATCGGTAGCGAGGAAGGTGATGGCGGCCGCGATCTCTTCGGGCTGTCCGACGCGCCCGGCCGGACCGCCTTGTGCAAGTTGATCGAGCGCGTCGCCCATGGGAATGGTGCCCTCAGTTCGCGTGGGGCCGGGACTTACGGCGTTGACCCGGACACCAGCAGGTCCGAACTCGGCCGCCCAGGATTTGGTCAACAGCATGAGAGCGGCCTTGCTGGAGCCGTAGAGGCCCATTCCGTTCATCCCGAACTCCGCGACCATGGTCGTGATGTTGACGATCGCCCCGTGTCCGCGTTCGGCCATCGCGGGGGCGAGCGACGCCACCAGCAGATAGGGCGCTTTGACATTGACGGCGAACACTTCGTCGATCTGCGAACCTGGGGTGTCGACGGTGGCGCCGAACGGAAAGACCCCGCCGCTGTTGACGAGGATGTCGACGTGGCCGCCACCGACCTCGGCAGCGCCGGCGGCGAGTTGGCGCACGCTGGTCTCGTCGCCCAAGTCGGCGGCGATGAAGTCGGCGGTTCCACCGGCCGAGCGAATGCTGGCAACCAGGGCGTCACCGCGGGACTTGTCTCGGCCGGACACGATGACGTGAGCACCCAGCGCAGCGAGTTGGACCGCGGTGGCTTTCCCGATGCCGCTGGTGGATCCGGTGATCAGGGCGGTGGAGCCGGTCAAATTGGTGGTCATGACTACCTTCCGATTAATGGAGCAGCTACTCCAAAGAGTGCTCGCCTAATTTTGGAGTGTCAACTCCAAAATGGGGTAGAGTGCGGTCATGCCTGACGCCACAGTCGAGAACGGGTCACCGACCCGGAGGTTCACCCCGAAGGGAACCCTCACCAGATCGCGCATCATCGAGGCTGCGGCCGAATTGGTGTTCGACTGCGGCGTTGCCCGCACCAGCATCGAAGACGTCCAACTTCGCGCCGGAGTCAGCGCCTCGCAGATGTATCACTACTTCACGAACAAAGATGACCTGATCCGCGCCGTGATCGCTCACCAAACCGACGCAATCCTCGCCGCGCAGCGACCCGTCCTCGACGAGCTCGACAGCTTCGATGCGCTCGAACGGTGGCGCGACCTGCTCATCGACCTGCAAGAGCATCGCGACTGCGTCGGCGGCTGCCCCATTGGGTCGATCGCCTCCGAACTAGCCGATCAAAACCCACTCGCACGAGCGGACCTCGTCGACAGCTTCGAACGGTGGGAGGCTCCGATCCGCGCCGGTCTGGCCCGCATGCGCGACCGACGCGATCTGCGACCTGACACAGACACCGACGCCCTCGCCCTCGCCCTACTCACCGCGCTACAGGGCGGACTGCTGCTCACCCAGACCCGCCGCAACACCACCCCCCTACGCGCTGGGCTAGACGCCGTCCTCGCCCACATCCGCACCCACGCACAGCAATAGGTACCCGCGACCACCGACTACACCGCCTGCGGCGGGTAGCGACGAATCGCTTGCGTCGTAAGGGATTTCCACGTCGTGGGCCTGAACTACTTCGGGTGATGGGTGACAGATCTAGTTCGGTTGATCGGTGACACTCCTAAGTCAGGTTAGATCCGTGCGGTGTGCACGGAGGCGTTCTTTTCCGGACCTCCCTCGGCTGGTGCGGGTGACGGTCTTGACCAGTTCCTCGCCGCGCCAGATCTGCAGCAGTTCGGGTCCGACGTGGACCTCGACGTTGGCGCCGGCGTGGGAGGCGCCAATGCAGATCTGCTGCCAGGACACGCAGATCACTCCGTTGGCTGAGACATGCCGGTTCACCCAGGCCTCGCCGCGGCGATCGCTGCGCAGGGCGCCCAGCTCCGGGGGTCGCGACGATGCCGAACCAACGGCGAGGTCACCGGTCGTCGACGGCTCCACGTCGACTCACCCCCACCGATGGCTCGAGAACGTTGAGCGGCCGTGGCTGCTTCTCAGCGACCGTTCGGCTTGGCCCGCCGCGGCGGATCGACGGCGAACATCTGCTTGTACCAGCGTTCGGTGTTCGCGACGTGCACGAGCGCGGCGGACTCGGCGAGCATCGGATCACCGTTCTCCAACGCCCCGTAGATCGCCTCGTGGTCCTCATGAGCGCGCTGGTCGGCTTGCGGAGTCAAGGGTGCCGTGCCAGATTCGGGCGTGCACGGTCTTGCCGGACAGCCCGCTCAGCATCGTCGCCAGGGTCTGGTTCCCGGCGGCGAGCGCGATGCGCTCGTGGAAATCGATGTCCTGCATGATCCGCGCCTCGCCGCGGCTGTGCGCCATGTCGCGCAGACACGAGCCGATCTGCGCGAGCGTGCTCGGCGTGATGCGGATGGCCGCGAGCGCTGCGGCGGCCGGCTCGAGGATGCGGCGCAGTCTCGAGCAGTTCCAGCGCGCGTTCCTCCTGCATCATTTCGACCGCGAAGCCGATGCCTTCGAGCAGTAGCCCCGGCTCGAGGCTGGTGACGAAGGTGCCGTCGCCACGGCGGACGTCGAGGACGCGCGCAGTGATCAGTCCGCGCACCGCCTCGCGCAGCGTGCCGCGGGACAGGCCGAGCTGCGCGGCCAACTCGTGCTCGGCGGGCAGGCGCGACCCGGGCGGCAGCGCGCCGTCGATGATCAGCTTGCGGATCGCACCGATGGCGGCCTCGGTCGCTGGTGCAGCCACGGGCGTCCTCCCGGTCAGGTCATCGGACAAGTCGCGCACATCCTAGTCAGCTCGACGGTCGTCGTTGGTCGGATGTCTCCTGCCGTCGTCCGGAGTTGTCCGGCATTGCGCGCGAACTTCGACCGTCGAGTTGGGGCTAGACATCCGATGTCTATGCGCCGTAGCTTAGCGGCGAGCCTGTTCGCACGTGACGTGCACCACTCGACAATCGGACCTCTGTCGAGGCCCATCTCGATCCGGAAGGCGGAAGCTGTGCGTAATCGATCCGTTGTCGCTGCTACTGGGATCGCGGTGGTGCTGCTCGTCAGCACCGGCTGTTCCAGTTCGGCAGAACGACCTCCACCTCTTCGGCATCGACCGCCGCAGCCGCCACGCCGCCACGGCGTAGCAGCCGGCCGCGAGCAGCGCGGCAGTAGGCGCCAGCGGTCTCATCGGGGTCGACTACCCGCGTTCCGACACCGACTTCTGGAACTCCTACATCAGCTACGTGCCCAAGTTCGCGAGTTCGCTCGGCGTCACGATCAAGACCACCAACTCGCAGAACGACGTGCAGAAGCTGATCGCCAACACGCAGGCGCTGCTGGGCCAGGGCGCCAAGGCGATCGTGATGGCGCCGCAGGACACTGCGGCGATCGGGCCGGAACTGTCGGATCTGAACGGCAAGAAGATCCCGGTCGTGACGATCGACACCCGGCCCGACACCGGCAACGTCTACATGGTCGTGCGGGCCGACAACAAGGCGTACGGGACGAAGGCGTGCCAGTTCCTCGGCAACTCGATGAAGGGCTCCGGGTCGGTCGTCATGCTCGAGGGCGACACCGCGTCGATCAACGGCCGCGATCGCACCGATGCCTTCGCCAGTTGCATGAAGAGCAAGTACCCGAAGATCACCGTGCACGCGCGAGCCGTCGAAGTGGGACGGCCCGACGGCGGCCAACCAGCTGCAGACGGCGCTGACCCAGGACAAGAACATCCGCGGCGTCTACATGGAGTCGAGCTTCGCCTTGGCCGGCACGATCCAGGTGCTCAAGCAGGCTGGGCTCACGGCGAAGGCCGGCGACCCGAAGCACGTCTTCATCGTGTCGAACGACGGCATCCCCCAGGAGCTCGCCGACATCCGCAGCGGCGTGATCGATGCGACCGTCTCGCAGCCGGCCGACCTCTACGCCAAGTACGGGTTGTACTACGCCCAGGCCGCGCTCGCAGGGCAAGACGTTCAAGCCCGGGCCGACCGATCACGACAGCACGATCATCCAGGTTCGCGACCGGCGTCCTCGAGGATCAGCTGAGCGCACCCCTGGTCACCAAGGCCAACGTCGACGACAAGACGCTGTGGGGCAACAACCTCAAGTAACTCGAGGATGACTGGACGACGAGCCATCCGACGAGCCGAACAGGCAGGTAGTCCTTGATGACGGGTGCCCGCACCCTCGCCGACCGGCCGGCTCCGGAAGACCGGAGCCGGCCCGCCGTCGAGGCCCTCGGTGTGACCAAGCAGTTCGGGCCGACGATCGCCCTCGACGACGTGCACCTGCGCGTCGAAGACCGCGAGTCCCATGCGCTGGTCGGACGCAACGGCGCCGGGAAGTCGACCCTCGTCTCGATCATCACCGGGCTGCAGACGGCGGACAAAGGCGACGATCTCGTTCCGGGGCGAGCCGGCGCCGAGCCCGCACGATCGCGACGGGTGGCGCCGTGTCGTCGCCTGCGTCTACCAGAAGTCGACGATCATCCCGACGCTGAGCGTGGCCGAGAACGTCTTCCTGAACCGGCAACAGACCTCGGGCCCGTTCATCAGCTGGAAGACGATGCGGGCCGAGGCGCAGCAGCTCGTCGATGCGTGGGACATCGGCGTCGACGTGCGGCGCACCGCTGACGTGCTGACGGTGGAGCAGCGCCAGATGGTCGAGATCGCCCGAGCGCTGTCGTTCGGGGCCCGGTTCATCATCCTGGACGAGCCGACCGCGCAACTCGATCCCCGCGGTGTCGGCCGCCTGTTCGACCGGCTGCGCGACCTGCAGGCGCAGGGCGTCAGCTTCCTCTACATCAGCCACCACCTCGAGGAGATCTACGAGATCTGCCAGACCGTGACGGTGTTCCGCGACGCCCGCCACATCGTCACCGCGCCGGTTGCCGACCTGACCAGCGACGATCTGGTCGCGGCGATGACCGGCGAATCCGGTCTGCTCGCCGCCGCCGACCAGGCCTCCACGGTTCGTGGCGGCGACCCGGTGCTCGTCCTCGATCACCTTTCCGGCGAAGGGTTCTACGACGTCTCGCTGACCGTGCGACCGGGTGAGGTCGTCGGCATCACCGGCAGCGGCAGCAGCGGGCAGGATCGCCCTGGCCGAAACGGTGGTCGGCCTGCGGAAGGCGAAGAGCCGGCACGATCTCGGTCGCCGGCAAGACGCCGAAGCCGGGCGACGTCGCGAGCGCGCTCGCCGCCGGTGTCGGCTTCGTGCCACGCGATCGGCACCACGAGGGTCTCGTCGAGGGTATGACCATCGCCGACAACGTCACCATGACCATTCCGTCCCGGCTGGGCCGCTTCGGATTCATCAGCCCGAAGAAGCGTGATGCGTTCGGCGCGAAAACGATCCGGGAGCTGTCGGTCGTCGCGAGCGGCCCGGATCAGACCGCGGGCAGCCTGTCCGGCGGCAACCAGCAGAAGATCGTGATGGGGCGGGCCCTCGCGAACGATCCGACCGTGCTGGTGCTCATCCATCCCACCGCCGGCGTCGACGTGCGATCGAAGACGACGCTGATCTCGGTCGTCGACCGGGTGCGGTCGGCCGGCACCGGAGTGGTGATCGTGTCCGACGAATTGGACGATCTACGGCCGTGCGACCGCGTGCTGGTCATGCTCCACGGCCGAGTTTCGATCGAACTGCCCCGCGGGTGGCAGGACAGCGACATCGTCGCAGCAACGGAAGGCATCGCGAGCGACCATGACTGACCAACAAGCAACTCACGGTGGACACCACCAGCTCGGCGGCGACAGCGACGCCGCTGCCGCAGCGATCCGGCCTGCGGATCGCGCGGCTGCGCGACTTCGCGCTGATCCCCGCGATCGTGCTGATCATGATCATCGGTGCGTACGTCAGCCCGGTCTTCCTCACCAAGGCACAACCTGATCAACGTGCTGCAACAACAGTCGGAGATCTCGCTGGTCGTGCTGGGCGAGGCGATGATCCTCATCGCCGGTCGACTCGATCTCTCGCTCGAGTCGACCGTCGGCCTCGCGCCCGGCATCGCCGTCTGGCTGGTGTTGCCCAAGGTGCCCGGCCACGGCCAGGGCTTCGAGACTCGCGGGCGCCTGGTCGGTGCCGGTCGCCCTCGCGGTAGGAGTGATCATCGGCCTGATCAACGGCCTGCTCATCGTGCGGTTCCAACTCAACGGCTTCATCGTCACGCTCGGCATGTTGATCACCTTGCGCGGACTGCTGAACGGGATCTCGCGCGGGCAGACGTTCTTCGGCCTGCCGAAGTCGATGCTCTACCTCGGCACGACCGAATGGCTGGGGCTTCCCGCGTCGGTCTGGGTGTCGCTGGCGCTGTTCACGATCGGCGTCTTCGTGCTCGGCTACACCCGCTTCGGTCGGGCGCTCTACGCGATCGGCGGCAACAGCGCGTCGGCCAAGGCCGCCGGAATTCGCGTCGAACGAGTCGTGTGGATCACGCTGGTCATCGGCAGCGTGCTGGCCGCGTTCGCCGGCGTGCTGCTGGCCGGGCGCCTCGGCTCGGTCGCGGCGAACTCCGGCAACGGCTGGATCTTCACCGTTTTCGCCGGTGCGGTGATCGGCGGCATCAGCATGAACGGTGGGAAGGGCACCATCTTCGGTGCCTTCACCGGCATCCTGCTGCTCTACCTGGTGCAGAACGTGCTGACCCTGGGTGGCGTCGCGGCGGAATGGATCAACTTCCTCAACGGCGCGATCATCCTCGGTGCGCTGGTGATCAGCCGCATCGCCTCTGGGCAGGCGCAGACCGTATGAGCGGACGCCGTCAGCTCGATGGGTCGATCTTCGACGGCCGAGGCGTAGACCGCCGTGAGTCTGACGGCCGACCCGGCGTCGGACGTCGCGACCGGAGCCGGCCACGATCGCGTCGCTTCAGGCGCAAGACGTCCGGTTCCCGACCTCGCGGGAGCGCGACGGCTCGGACGCGATGAACCCTTTTCCGGACTACTCGGCGGCCTATCTGACGCTGCGCACGTCGACCGGCGAGGAGGGTTACGCGCTCGTCTTCACCGTCGGGCGCGGCAACGATCTGCAGGCGGCGGCGATCAGCGCGCTCGAACCTCTCGTCGTCGGGACGTCGGTCGACTCGGCGCTCGCCGACCTGGCGGCGGTGTCCCGGACTCTCGTCGGCGATGGCCAGCTGCGCTGGCTCGGGCCGGAGAAGGGCCCCATCCACATGGCGGCCGGCGCGGTCGTCAATGCGCTGTGGGATCTTGCCGCGCGACGGGCGGGCAAACCGCTGTGGCGGCTGCTCGCCGACCTGCAGCCCGAGGAGCTCGTCCGCCTCGTCGACTTCCGCTATCTGCGTGATGCGCTGACCGAGGACGAGGCGCTCACGATCCTGCGCAACGCGCGCGATGGCCGCGACGAACGGCTCGACCAACTGCTCCGCGAGGGACAGCCCGCCTACACGACGACCCCGGGCTGGCTCGGCTACGACGACGAGAAGCTCGCCCGGCTGTGCCGAGAGGCCGTCAGCCGACGGTTTCGAGCTCATCAAGCTGAAGGTCGGGTCGGACCTGGTCGAGGATCTGCGCCGCATGGCGATCGCCCGGGCCGCGGTCGGCCCGGACGTCCCGATCGCCATCGACGCCAACCAGATCTGGGGGGTGGCCGACGCGATCAGCTGGATCGAGCGGCTGGCCGAGTTCGACCCCTACTGGATCGAGGAGCCGACCTCACCCGACGACGTGCTCGGGCATGCAGCCATCCGTCGGGCCGTCGCCCCGGTGCGGGTCGCGACCGGTGAGCACGTGCCCAACGCGGTGGTCTTCAAGCAGTTGCTGCAAGCGGGCGCGGTGGACGTCGTGCAGATCGATGCCTGCCGCGTCGCCGGCGTGAACGAGAACATCGCGATCCTGTTGCTGGCCGCGAAGTTCGGGGTGCCGGTGTGCCCGCATGCCGGCGGCGTCGGGCTGTGCGAACTCGTCCAACACCTGGCGATGTTCGACTTTCTTCGCCGTCGGTGCGTCGTGGGACGGCCGCTATGTCGAGTACGTCGACCATCTGCACGAGCACTTCGTGGATCCGCCGTGGTGCGCGGCGGCCGTTACGTCGCCCCGACTGCCCCTGGCTCCGGCGCCCGGATGCACGCGGCGAGCCTCGCCACGTACAGCTACCCGCACGGCGCAGCGTGGCGCGACCAATAGCCCCGTCGACTTGCCCGCGTGGTCCTCGGGTATCGCGGCGGCGGCAGCCTCTCGACCTTCCACGCGACGTTCTGGTCGCTCGCTGCCGCGCCCCGTCCGAGCTGTGATCGACTGGCCCCGTGAGTCGCGAGCTGGATGATCTCCTCGGCCTGCTCGACTACGCCTGGGACCGGCCGGCCGTCGGCAGATCGGATTCCGTGAGCGCCCCAAGCTGCAAAGTCACCGGACGCCAACGCAGGATGTGGTCGGGCTGCCGTGGACGATTGTGCGGCGGAGGGCAGCCCCCCGGCTCGTCCGTGCGAGTACCGCTTGGGATCTGGTTGCGACTGACCTGTTTGCGCCGCCCAGGTGCCCGAGAACGGCGCGTGCGCCGCATGCGCAGGGTGCCGGGCGGCGCGCGGCCGGCAGGCCGCGCCTTGACGCGGTACGCGCAGCCCGACGTGGCCCAACAGCGGGCGGCTACGGGCCCTGTCGCCGGGGCCATCCTCGCAGTGTCACCCGGACAAATGAGCCTGGCGAGCGCACTGCGCGGCTCCGTGCGGAAGTCTGAACAGACAAGATTTCCCTTACGGGATAAGGCAAATCCGGATGGTGGGCCCCGCGGGGCTCGAACCCGCAACCTACGGATTAAAAGTCCGCAGCTCTGCCAATTGAGCTAGAGGCCCGCAGATACGGCAGTTCCGGCCCGACCCTGGGGACAGCCGGCGCATCCGCCGAAACACAGTCTTGCAGACGCCGGCCGGCCCGGCGCATCGATCGTGCCGCCGACCGGCGCGCCGATCATCCGAGGCCCGCAGCCGGTTTCATGGTTCGATGCTCGCATGGTGGCGCTCGATCCGGCGATGCCCACCGTCCGCTACGGCGAGCGCGCGCTGGCCGACGTCCTGCCCTCGGCCCTCGCGGCCCTGGGCGTGGCCGGCGAACCCAACCCGCTCGGCCTGGCCGAATCCCGCCGCCTGGTCGTCCTCCTCGTCGACGGCCTGGGCTGGACCCGGCTGACCCGCAATCGCACCGCGGCCCCCTTCCTCACCGGGCTGCCCGGGCACGAGCTCACGGTCGGCTTCCCGTCGACGACGGTGACCAGCCTGGCCTCGCTCGGCACCGGCCGCCCGCCCGGCGAGCACGGGCTGACCGGCTATACCTCGTACCTCCCCGACCTCGGCACCACGATCAGCTGGCTGGCCTGGAAGGCGGTCGGCCAGAGCGGCTCGCTGATCGAGCAGGTCGTCCCGGAACTGGCCCAGCCCGAGCCCACCGCCTTCGAGCGGGCCGAAGCAGCCGGCGTCACCGTCACCGTCGCCGCCCCCGACGAGTTCGGCGGGACGGGCCTGACCCGTGCCGCCCTGCGCGGCGGGCGCTTCCACGGCGTCCTGTCCGGCGGGGACCTCATCGGCCGGGTCGCGGCCGCCAGTCGGGACGGCCAGCGCAGCCTGGTCTACTGCTACATCAGCGAGCTGGACCTGATCGGCCACGTCCGCGGCCCGGAGTCGGAGTCCTGGCTGGCCCAGCTCACCCTCCTCGACCGGTTCGTCGAACAGCTCTCCGGCACGCTGCCCAGCGACGCGACCCTGCTGATCACCGGCGACCACGGCATGATGACCGTCCACGACGACGACAAGATCGACTTCGACGGCACCCCGGCCCTGCGCGACGGCGTGCTGGCCATCGCTGGAGAGCCCCGGGCCCGCTACCTGCACGCCGAGGCCGGCGCCCACGACGACGTCCTGGCCGCCTGGCAGGAGCAGCTGTCCGACCGGATGTGGGTGCTCGACCGCGAGGATGCCATCAGCGCCGGGCTGTTCGGGCCGACGGTCACCGCCGCCGCCTGCGCCCGCATCGGGGACGTCGTGGCCATCGCCCGGGCCGGGGCCGCGGTCGTGCGCCGCCGGGCCGAGCCCCGGATGTCGCTGCTGCCGGGCATGCACGGCGCGCTCACCGACGAGGAGCTGCTCGTCCCCTTACTCCGGGCCGGACCGGCCTGACCAGTCCTAAGGTGGGCGGATGACCGACCGCCCGGCGCGCTATACCCGCCACGAGACCGAGGCCCAGCGCCTCGACCGCAACTACAGCGAGCAGCTGCAGGAGCTGCGGGTCGCCCAGGCCGGGGTGCAGATCCTGTTCGCCTTCCTGCTCACGATCGCGTTCCAGCAGCGCTTCGCCACGATCAGCGACTTCCTCAAGGTCGTCTACATCATCACGCTCGGCTGTGCGGCAATCTCGGCCGCCTTGTTCATCGCGCCGGTGGCCGTGCACCGGGTCATGTTCGCCCGCCACCTCAAGGACGAGCTGGTCGAGTTCACCGGCCGGCTGTCGGTCGCCGGTTTGGTGTTCCTCGCCCTGACCGTGCTCGGCGCGCTGTTGCTGATCGCCGAATTCGTCGTCGGACCGATCACCGCGGGCGTCATGACCGGGCTGATGGCCGTGCTGTTCGGCTACCTCTGGTACGTGCTGCCGGTGCGGTGGCGCGACCGGATGCCGAAGCGGCAGCCGGATCCCGACCAGCAGCCCTGACCCGGCTCAGGGCGCGTCCGGCGCGACCGCCGACCAGGCCACGGTGAGTTCGCCGTACCGGCTGCGCGCGAGTTGCACGGGCCACCGGTCCCGCAGCGCGGCGCAGGCCGCGATCCAGCGCTGCCGCGGTCCGAACGGCGCCAATGCCGCGGCCGCGGCCCAGGCCATGTCGAGGTCGGCCAGCAGCCCGTGGATGGGCTGGCCCGGCACGTTGTGATGGATGAGGGCCTTGGGCAACCGCTCGGCCAGCTCGCGAGGCCGCCCCAGCGACTCCAGCCGGCAGGCCAACGTGAGGGTGAGCGGCCCGGAAGCGTCGAGCAGCACCCAGCCGGCCAGCCGGCCGAGTTCGTCGCAGGTGCCCTCGACCAACTGGCCGCCGGCGCCCAGGCCGGCGCACATCGTGGCCCACGCCGCCAGGGCGTCCGGCTCGGAGTACTGCCGCAGCACGTTGGCCGCCCGCACCAGGGCCGGACGGGACCCGGCCAACTCGAACCCGCCCCGGGCGAACGTCAACCGCGGTGGCACGGCCGACGGCAGCGCCGCCGCGACCCGGGCCGGGTCGATCTCCAGCCCCAGCACCCGCACGTCCGCACGCACCGCCGCCAACCGCGCGGCCAGCTCGATCGCGGTCACCGGCGTGGCGCCGTAACCGAGGTCGATCACCAGCGGATCGGCCGCGCCCAGCAGGTGCGCGCGCTGCGTCGCGGTGATCCAGTTGTCCATCCGCCGCAGCCGGTTCGGGTTGGTCGTGCCCCGGGTGGCCAGGCCCAGCGCCCGGGCCCGACCAGCCGCCAGCCGGGGACGGGCCGGGCGCGGTTGCGGGGACCGGGCCACGAGACAGCAGGGTAGCGTCGCGTCCCGTGCCTGCTGTGCTCGCCGACCTGACCACACTGCGCCTGGGCGGGCCGGCCGCGCGGCTCGTCACCGCGGCTACGCCCGGCGAACTGGTCGAGGCGGTCCGAAGCTGCGACGCCGCGGGCGAGCCGCTGCTGATCGTCGGCGGGGGCAGCAACCTGGTCGCCGCGGACGACGGCTGGTCCGGCACGGTCGTCCTCGTCCGCACCGCGGGCATCGACTGGACGCCGGCTGAGCACGGCGACGCCGTGACCGTCACCGTGCAGGCCGGCGTCAACTGGGACGCCTTCGTCGCAATCACGATCGCCGAGGGCTGGTCCGGGCTGGCCGCGATGTCCGGCGTCCCCGGCCTGACCGGGGCGACGCCGGTGCAGAACGTCGGCGCGTACGGCAGCGAGGTCGCCGACGTCATCACCGGGCTGACCGTCCTGGACCGCCGGACCGGGCTGGTCGAGGCCTGGCCCCCGCAGCGCTGCGGCTTCGGCTTCCGGACCAGCGCCTTCAAGCACACCGACCGCTACGTCGTGCTGGACGTGACGTTCCTGCTGCGGCGCGCGCCCGACGGCGTGCCGGTGCGCTACGTCGAGGTGGCCCGGCGCCTGGGCATCGAGCCGGGCGGGCTCGCCCCGTCGGAGCGGGTGCGCGAGGTGGTGCTCGAGGCCCGGCGCAGCAAGGGCATGCTGCTCGATGCCGACGACCACGACACCTGGAGCGTCGGCTCGTTCTTCGTCAACCCGTTCGTCCCGCTCAACGCGGCCCCGGAAGGCTGCCCGCAGTGGCGGGTCGACGAGCAACTCAAGCTCTCGGCCGCGTGGCTGATCGAGAACGCCGGCTTCGCCAAGGGCTACGGCCTCACGCGCGGCCGCGGCACCGTCGCCCTGTCGACCAAGCACACCCTGGCCCTGACCAACCGCGGCGGGGCGACCACGGCCGAACTGCTCGACCTGGCCGCCGAGATCCGGGCCGGCGTCGAGGCGCGGTTCGGCGTGCGGCTGCGGCCCGAGGCCCACCTCGCCGGCGTCGACTTCTAGGCACGGACGTCGCTTCGGGCCACCTTGTGCGGGGCGGCCTGGGCCAGCGGCTTGACCACGAGCAGGTCGATGTTGACGTGGGCCGGGCGGGTCACCGCGAAGGCGATGCAGTCGGCGATGTCCTCGGCCGTCAGCGGATGCTCCACTCCGGCGTACACCCGCTCGGCCGCTTCGGCGTCGCCGCGCAGGCGCACGAGCGAGAACTCCTCGGTGCGCACCATCCCGGGCGCGACCTCGGTGACGCGCACCGGGCGGCCGTTGAGCTCGAGGCGCAGGGTCTCGGCGAACGCGGTCGTGCCGTGCTTCGCGGCGGTGTAACCGGCCCCGCCCTCGTAGACGAGATGGCCGGCGATCGAGCCGGTGACGACGACGTGGCCGCCGTCGCCCCGTTCGAGCGCGGGCAGCAGGGCCTGGGTCACGCGCAGGACGCCGAGCACGTTCGTGTCGTACATCGTCTGCCAGTCGGCCGGGTCGGCCGTTTCGATCGGCTCGACGCCCACGGCGCCACCGGCGTTGTTCACCAGCACGGCGACGTCGTCCAACTCTGCGGCGAGTGCGGCGACCGAGTCGGGCGAGGTGACGTCGAGGGTGACGGCGCGGATGCCCGGCGTGGCCGCGGCCAACTCGTCCAGGCGGTCGCGGCGCCGGGCCGCGGCCACCACCTGGTAACCCTCCGCGGCCAGGCGGCGGGCGGTGGCCGCCCCGATCCCGCTGCTCGCTCCGGTGACGACGGCGACTCCACGACTCATAAGGGCAGAT
The DNA here is from genome assembly GCA_963713245.1 of uncultured Actinomycetota bacterium. Lineage (GTDB taxonomy): Bacteria > Actinomycetota > Actinomycetes > Mycobacteriales > Jatrophihabitantaceae > CAVQKZ01. The sequence goes on along the minus strand of CAVQKZ010000001.1, from coordinate 621,864 downwards.
TCTGCTGGGTTTGGCGACGCGGAGGATGATCGGGGGTACTGGTACCCAAGGACTGGTCCAGGACGCGATCACCCGACGGTGCAAAGGAGCGGCAGGTGCAGCCCATCCCCGCCGCGACCCGGCCCCGGCGCGTGGCCATGCTGAGCGTGCACACCTCGCCCCTCGACCCGCCCGGCGGCGGTGACGCCGGAGGCATGAACGTCTACATCGTCGAGACGGCCCGGCGCCTGGCCGATGCCGGCGTGGCCGTCGAGATCTTCACCCGGGCCACGGCCAGCGACCAGCCGGCCGTGGTCGAACTCCATCCGGGCGTGCTCGTCCGGCACATCACGGCCGGCCCGTTCGAAGGGCTGGGCAAGGGCGACCTGCCCGCGCAGCTGTGCGCGTTCGCGGCCGGGGTGATGCGCACCGAGGCCCACCACGAGGCCGGCTGGTACGACGTCATCCACTCCCACTACTGGCTCTCGGGGCAGGTCGGCTGGCTGGCCCGCGAACGCTGGGGCGTGCCGCTGGTGCATTCCGCGCACACCCTGGCCAAGGTCAAGAACGCGCTGCTGGCCGAGGGCGACGTGCCCGAGCCGATGGCCCGGCTGATCGGCGAGGAGCAGGTGGTGGCCGAGGCCGACCGGCTGATCGCATCGTCGGCCGAGGAGGCCACCGACCTGATCGAGCGCTACGGCGCTGCCCCGGCCAAGGTCCGCACGGTGCTCCCGGGCGTCGACCTGGACGCGTTCCGGCCCGGGTCGTCAGCCGCCGCCCGGCACCGGCTGGGTCTGCGCACCGACGCCCCGGTGCTGTTGTACGTCGGCCGCATCCAGCCGCTCAAGGCTCCGGACCTGCTGTTGCGGGCCGCGGCCCTGCTGCCCGACCAGCCGCCACCGCAGGTCGTCGTGCTCGGCGCGCCCAGTGGCACCGGACTGGCCGAGCCCGACTGGCTGGGCGGGTTGGCCACGTCCCTCGGCCTGCGCGACGCCGTCCACTTCGTCGCGCCGGTCTCGCGCGAGACGGTGGCCGACTACTACCGGGCGGCCGATATCACCGTCGTGCCCAGCTACAACGAGTCGTTCGGGCTGGTCGCCCTGGAGTCGCAGGCCTGCGGCACTCCGGTCGTGGCCGCCTGCGTGGGCGGGCTGCCGACCGCGGTGGCCGACGGGGTGTCGGGCGTGCTCGTCGACGGGCACGACCCCGAGCAGTGGGCCAAGGTGCTCGGTGACCTGTTGCGCACCCCGTCCGCGCTGGCCCACCTGGCCGCGGGCGCGCGTCCGCACGCCGAGCAGTTCTCGTGGCAGCGCACGGTCGACGGCCTGCTGGTCGCTTACCAGGAGGCGGTGGACGAACTGCGCGCCGCTACGGTGCGGCGATGAGCACGGCCGAGGTCATCGAGTCGGCCCTGCGGGCGTCCGAGGTCGAGTTCGAGCGGGTCGCGCCGGAGACGTTCGTCGTCGCCCTGCCCGGCGAGAAGCGGCTCAAGACCGCCTGCTGGCTGACCATCGGCGCACACGCCCTGGAGATCGAGGCGTTCGTGATGCGCAAGCCGGACGAGAACCACGAGCAGGTCTACGCGTTCCTGCTGCGGCACAACGTGCGGATGTATGCGGTGTCGTGGTCGATCGACGCGGCCGGGGACGTCTATCTCACCGGCCGGCTGCCGCTCTCGGCCGTGACCCCGGACGAGATCGACCGGGTCCTCGGCTCGGTGCTGGAGTACGCCGACGGCACGTTCAACCAGCTGCTGGAGCTGGGCTTCGGCTCGTCGATCCGGCGCGAGTGGGCCTGGCGGGTCAAGCGCGGGGAGTCGCTGGCCAACCTGGCCGCGTTCGCCGATTTCGCCCAGCGCCCGGTCGACTGACTTACGATACGGTTGCGTAGCTGAACTGGAGGTGCGTTGACTCTGTTTCGATACGAACCTGTAGCGAAATTGAGCGAAGGATGAGGACGATGGACGACGACCTGATCCAGCGGCGGCGATGGGGCATTCTCGGCGTGCTGGTGCTCTGCCTGCTCGTCGTCATCCTCGACAACACCATCCTCAACGTCGCGCTGAAGACGATCCAGGAGGACCTCAACGCCTCGCAGAGCGAGATGCAGTGGTCCGTCGACAGCTACGCGCTCGTCTTCGCCGGGCTGCTCATCACCGGCGGCGTGCTCGGTGATCGCCTCGGCCGCAAGCGCCTGCTGCTGTTCGGCATGGTCGCGTTCGGGGCCACGTCGGCGCTGTGCTCGTTCGCGGGCTCGCCGACCACCCTGATCCTGTTCCGGGCTCTGATGGGCATCGGCGCGGCCGCCGTCCAGCCGCAGACCCTGTCGATCATCCAGAACGTGTTCGAGCCCCGCGAGCGGGGCAAGGCCATCGGCATCTGGGCCGGCGCCTCCGGCATGGCCATCGCCCTCGGGCCGATCGCCGGCGGGCTGCTGCTCAAGTACTTCTGGTGGGGCTCGATCTTCCTGGTCAACGTGCCCATCGTCATCGTCGCCGTGATCGCGATCGTGTACCTCGTCCCCGATTCCAAGAACCCGCGGCCCGGCCGCCTCGACCCGGCCGGGGTGCTGCTGTCGATCGTCGCGCTGGTGGTGCTCGTGTACGGGGTCATCCAGGGCGGCAACACCAACCACTGGCTGCGGTGGGACACGGCCGGTGCCATTGCGCTCGGCGTCGCGCTGCTGGCCCTGTTCGTCTGGCTGCAGCAGCGCAGCACCCATCCCACGATCGACGTGAACCTGTTCAAGAACCGGCACTTCACGTCCGGTGTGGTGTCGATCGCGGCCACGTTCTTCGCGCTGATGGGCTCGACGTTCTACCTCGCGTACTACCTGCAGGCGGTGCGGGGGTACACCCCGCTCGCCGCCGGCGTGGCCCTGATCGCGGTCGCGGCCGCGGTGATGATTGCCGCGCCGCTGTCGGCCCGGCTGGCCCAGCGGTTCGGGCCGCGATTGGTCACCGGGACCGGCCTGACCATCTTCGGGCTGACGCTGGTGTCGTACGGGTTCTCGACCCAGACCATGCCGCTGTGGGTGATCGAGGTCGAGATGTTCTGCATGGGCACCGGCATGGGCCTGACGATGTCGCCGGCCACGAACGCGATCATGAGCGCGGTGCCCCGCGAGAAGGCCGGGGCGGGCTCGGCCGTCAACAACACCGTGCGCCAGGTCGCCGGTGCGCTCGGCGTGGCCATCCTGGGCTCGATCCTGGCCGTGGCGTTCCGGGGCCAGCTCGGCGCCGGCACGCCCGCGCACGTCGCGGCCCAGCTCGACCGGCCTGCGGCCGTGGTGTCGCAGCTGCCGGCCGGCGCGCGGGTCGGGCCTCAGGTTTCGGCCGACACGACGCAGTCGATCGGCAACGCGTTCGAGTTCGTCAGCTCGGCCGGGCAGGCGCTGCACGCGCGGGCCGGGCTGGTCGGGGGCGCAGCTGACGCCGCAGCAGTTGGCCGCGGCGCAGACCCGGGACAAGGCCCTGCTGGCCGGGTTCGTCAGCCAGGCCAAGGCGTCGTTCATGACCGGCATGCACGTCACGTCAGCCTTCGCCGGGCTGGCCGGCCTGCTCGGCGCAGTCGTCGCGTTCCTGTTCCTGCCCAGCCGGCAGGAGTACGAGGCGTCGCGGCAGCCGAATGCCCCGGCGCCGGCCGAGCCCGAGCCGGCGGTGGCCTGATGACGGCCGCGGTGCGCCGCCCCGGCCGTCCCCGCAGCGAGGTCATCGATGCGGCGATCCGCGAGGCGACGATCGACGAGCTGATCGAGCGGGGCTTCCTCGGCCTGTCGATGGAGGCGGTGGCGGCCCGGGCCGGCGTGGCCAAGACGACGCTGTACCGCCGCTGGCCCGGCACCCAGGAGCTCGCCCTCGACGCGATGCTCACCTTCGACGTGGACGCCGAGGTGCCTCCGGACGGCTCGGCCCGCGACGCGCTGCTGTTCCTGCTCGAACGGATGCGCCGGACCTGGTCCGATCCCCGGTACGGGGCGCTCATGCGGCGGGTTGCCGCCGACGGCACGGTACAGCCCGAGGTCTACCGGCAGTGCCGCGACCGGCTCATCGCGCCGCGGGTGCGGGTCATGGAGGCCGTGCTGCACCGAGCCGTGGACGAGGGGCTGATCCGCCCGGACGTCGACCTGAACTGGGTCCGGCAGGCGTTGGCGGCGCCAGTGATCGCCGCGGTCCTGACCCTCAAGGAACGGGTCACCCGGGCCCAGCTCGAGTTCACGCTCGACACCGTGCTGCGCGGGCTGGCGCCGTAGCGGCTCACCCCGTCCGGCAAGATGGTCGCGTGCCGACTCTCATCCTGCTTCGCCACGGCGAGAGCGAATGGAACCAGAAGAACCTGTTCACCGGCTGGGTCGACGTCGACCTGACCGCGGCCGGCGAGGCCGAGGGCCGCCGGGGCGGTGAACTGCTCGTCGAGCGCGGGCTGCTGCCCGACGTCGTGCACACTTCGGTGCTGCGCCGGGCCATCCGCACGGCCGAGATCGCCCTCAATGCCGCCGACCGGCACTGGCTGCCGGTGCGCCGGTCGTGGCGGCTCAACGAGCGGCACTACGGCGCGCTGCAGGGCAAGGACAAGGCCGAGGTCCGGGCCGAGTTCGGCGACGAGCAGTTCATGCTGTGGCGCCGCTCGTACGACGTGCCGCCGCCGCGGCTGGCTGACGACGACCGCTACAGCCAGGTGGCCGACCCGCGCTACGGCGACCTGCTCGAGATCGTGCCCCGCACCGAGTGCCTGGCCGACGTGGTCGCGCGGATGCTGCCGTACTGGTACGACGCGATCGTCCCGGATCTGCGCTCGGGCAAGACGGTGCTGGTCGTGGCCCACGGCAACTCGCTGCGGGCCCTCATCAAGCATCTCGACGGGCTGTCGGACGAGGCCGTGGTCGCGTTGAACGTGCCCACCGGGATTCCGCTGCACTACGACCTGGATGCGACGACCTTGCTGCCGACGGGGCCGGGGGTCTACCTCGACCCGGAAGCGGCCGCCGCTGCGATCGAGGCCGTGGCCAACCAGGGCAAGAAGTAGCCCGTCACTGCGGCGGCCGGCTTCGTCGCCGGCTTCGTCGCCGGCTTCGTCCAGGTGAGCGAGTAGCGCCAGAGCAGGTGCCGGCGCCAGCGCACGCCCGGCAGTTCGCCGGCGGCGGCGCGGCGCACCTCGCCCCAGCTCATCGTCGGGTCGGCGAGCGGGGCGGTGTGGGCCCAGTAGCCGCGTCGGATCGCGAGCAGGCGGTGGGCCGGCACGCCGGCGGCGCTGACCAGCCAGTCGAGCGGAGTGCGGTTCCTGGCCAGCCCGACGACGTGCAGCACGCCGCCGGGCCGCAGCAGCGTGACCATCTGCCGCAGCGCGGGGACGGCGTCGAGGTGGTGCAGCGTGGCGTGCGACGGTCACCAGGTCGAAGCTGGCCGGTTCGAACGGGTGGGTAGTGACGTCGCCGGTGATGACCTCGACGTTGGGACGGTCGGCGCAATGTCGCCGGGCCAGCTCGGTCTGCTCGGGCGACTTGTCGATGCCGACGACGTGGTGGCAGCGGGTCGAGAGCAGGCGCAGCAGCAGACCGTCGCCGCAGCCGATGTCGAGCGCGCGGTCGCACGGGTAGGGCAGCGCGGCCAGGGTGAGCGGGTAGTAGTGGGTGTTGTGGTTCCAGCGGCCGTGCAGCTCGGGGACTTGTCGCACGGTGGACGATTCTGCCCGATTTGCCGGTGATTGTTCAGGGCAATCGCCCCGGGACGGGAGCGATCTTCCTGCGCCACAGCGGCTCTGGCCGCCGCCCGCGCAGGAAGATCCACGGCGAACCGGCCCGTACCATTGTTAACGTGACGTGGGCCGCCATCCTGCTCGCCGTGCTCGGTCTTGCGATCGGCACCGCGGCGGGTGTCCCCGTCGGCCTGCGCCTGGCCCGGCGGCGGGCCCTGCGCCAGATCGCCCCGACGTCGCGCGCGGTGCCGGAACTCGCGACACCGCCGGCCCAGACCCCGGCGATCGCGACCGTCCCCGCTGTCCTCATCGCAGAGATACCGCCGTACAGCGCCTACCAGCCGCTGTCGTCGCTCGTCGTCGAGGCCCTCGACCACGGCGTCGTCGTCCTCGACCGCGCCGCGCGGGCCGTCCTCGTGAACCCGGCCGCCCGGGCCATGGGCGTGCTCGACGTCGACCGGCTGATCTTTCCCGAGCTCAGCGACCTGGCCCTGAAGTGCCGCGACAACGCCAGCATCGTCTCGGGCACCGTCGACCTGCCCCTGGGCCGGCTCGGCCGCGAGCCCATCGCCCTGGCCGTCACGGCCGTGCCGCTGCCCGCGGCCGACCCGGCCGACGAGGACGGCGTCGACGCGGTCGCCCTGCTGTTGGCCGACGTCAGCGACCAGCGCCGGCTCGAGGCGGTCCGCCGCGACTTCGTGGCCAACGTCTCGCACGAGCTCAAGACCCCCGTCGGTGCGCTCACCCTGCTGGCCGAAGCCGTGCAGGACGCCTCCGACGACCCCGAGACGGTCGCCCGCTTCGCCGGCCGGATGCAACACGAAGGGGCCCGCCTGGCCCGCCTCGTCGGTGAGCTGATGGAACTGTCCCGGGTGCAGGGCATGGACCCGATGCCCGGCGCCGCGGCCGTCGATGTCCGCGACCTGGTCGACGAGTCGGCCGACCGGGCCCGGCTGGCCGCCGAGCAGGCCGGCATCGAGATCGAGGTCGACTGCGCCGATGACCTGGTCGTGCGCGGCAGCGAGGCCCAACTCGGCACCGCGGTGGCCAACCTGGTCGACAACGCCATCGCTTACAGCGGCAGCGGCACCCGGGTACTGGTCACCGCGTCCGCCTCCAGCGACCACCAGGCCCGGCCCACCGTCGACATCTCGATCACCGACCAGGGCCTGGGCATCGCCGAGGGTGACCTGGATCGCATCTTCGAGCGGTTCTACCGGGTCGACCCGGCCCGGTCCCGGGCCACCGGCGGCACCGGCCTGGGCCTGGCCATCGTCAAGAACATCGTCACCAACCATCTCGGCACGGTCCGCGTCCGCAGTGTGGAGGGGCAGGGCTCGACGTTCACCATCCGGTTACCACGCGTTCACTCCCGTGCGCGACCGTCGAGCGCGGACGCCTCTTCCCGGGAAGCGGCCACAGCGAAAGGACCGGCATGACGCGTGTTCTGGTCGTCGAGGACGAAGAGTCGTTCTCCGACGCCTTGTCCTACATGCTCCGCCGCGAGGGTTACGAGGTGGAGGTCGCCGCCACCGGCCCGGAGGCGCTGACCGCGTTCGACCGCGCCGGCGCCGACATGGTGCTGCTCGACATGATGCTGCCCGGGCTCTCGGGCACCGAGGTCTGCCGCAGCCTGCGGGCCAAGTCCCAGGTGCCGATCATCATCGTCACCGCCCGCGACGCCGAGGTCGACAAGGTCGTCGGCCTCGAACTCGGCGCTGACGACTACGTGACCAAGCCGTTCTCGTCTCGCGAGCTGGTCGCCCGCATCCGGGCCGTCCTGCGCCGCGGCGCCGAGCCCGAAGAACTCATGACGAGCACGGTCGAGGCCGGCCCGGTGCGCATGGACGTCGAGCGGCACGTCGTCTCCGTCGACGGCACGCAGACCCCCATGCCGCTCAAGGAGTTCGACCTGCTCGAACTGCTGCTGCGCAACGCCGGCCGGGTGCTCACCCGCGGCCAGCTCATCGACCGCGTGTGGGGCGCGGACTACGTCGGTGACACCAAGACGCTCGACGTGCACGTGAAGCGGCTGCGGTCCAAGATCGAGCCCGACCCGGCCAGTCCCAAGTACCTGGTGACCGTCCGCGGCCTGGGCTACAAGTTCGAGGTCTGAGCGACCGGCGCCGCGGGCTCGGCGGGCGGCGCGACCGCTGCCGAGTCAGCCAGCGCCGTCGCTGGGTGCACGGCGACCAGGCCCAGCTTCAGCCGGTCGGCGCAGACCCGGGCCAGTTCGTCGTAGGCCGGCTCCCCGATGAGCGCGATCAGTTCGGGCGCGTACGACACGTACAGCGGCTCGCCGCCGATGTGCGCCTCGGGCGACGACGTGCACCACCAGTTGAGGTCGTGGCCGCCCTCGCCCCAGCCGCGCCGGTCGAACTCGCTCACCGTCGACACCAGGATCTCGGTCTCGTCGGCCCGCTCGACCCACTCCTGCTCGCGGCGCACCGGCAGCTGCCAGCACACCTCGGGCTTGGTCTCCAGCGGGTGCCGGCCGGTGCGCAGGGCCAGCGCGTGCAGCGAGCACCCCTCACCACCGGCGAACCCGGGCCGGTTCAGGAAGATGCAGGCGCCGTCGACGGTGCGGGTGCGCCGGCGGTTCTCGTCGTCGCCGACGTTGTCCTTCTCGACGACGTCGAGCTTCTTGCCGTTGGTGCGCGCGGCCGCGGCGTACTGCCAGGTCTCCGGGGTCAGCTCGGTGGCGAAGCGGCGCACCCGCTTCTCGTCGGCCTTGTCGGAGAAGAACGCGCCGTGCGAGCAGCAGCCGTCGTCGGGCCGGCCGGGAACGACGCCGTGACAGCCGCGGCCGAAGATGCACGTCCACCGCGAGCACAACCACGTCAGGTCGGCGCGGATGCGGTGCTCGGTGTCGGCCGGGTCGGTGAACTCGACCCACTCGCGCGCGAAGTCGAGCGGCACTTCGGGGACGACATGCTGAGGCGTTGGCACTCGTTGAGGGTACGGCCCGCGTTTGCCGATTAGGGTTTGCGGCATGCGGTTGGGTGTTCTGGACGTCGGCTCGAACACCGTGCACCTGCTCGTCGTCGATGCGTACCGCGGCGCGCAGCCCACGCCGCAGCACTCGACCAAGAGCGAACTGCGCCTGGCCGAGCACATCGATTCGCGCGGCAACCTGGCCAAGGCCGGCGCCGACGCCCTCGTCCGGGTCGCGAACGAGGCCCGCAAGAACGCCAAGGACCTCGGCTGCGACGAGTTGCTGGCCTTCGCCACCTCGTCGGTGCGCGATGCCGGCAACAGCGCCGACGTGCTCAAGCGGGTGGGCAAGGAGGCCGGCGTCGACCTCACCGTGCTGGCCGGCGAGGACGAGGCCCGGCTGACGTTCCTGGCCGTGCGCCGCTGGCTGGGCTGGAGCGCGGGCAACCTGATCTGCCTCGACATCGGCGGCGGCTCACTCGAACTCGGTGCCGGCGCCGACGAGGACCCCAAGGTCGCGGTGTCACTGCCGCTGGGCGCCGCGCGGCTGACCCGGGACTGGTTCGACGCCGACCCGCCCGGCAAGGCGGCCGTGGCCAAGTTGCGGGCGCACGTGGACGAGCAGTTGGCCGAGCCGTCGGTCCGGTTGCTCAAGGACGGCCCGCCCGACCGGGTCGTCGCGACCAGCAAGACGTTCCGCACGCTGGCTCGCCTGGCCGGGGCAGCGCCGAGTTCGGAAGGCCCCCGCGTACGGCGCACGCTGACCCGCACCGGCCTGAGCCAGGTCAGCGCGTTCATCTCCCGGATGACCTCGGCCGACCTGGCCGAACTGGACGGCGTCAGCGTCGGCCGGGCGCACCAGACGCTGGCCGGCTCGGTCGTGGCCGCGGCGGCGATGGACGCGCTCGCCGTGTCCGAGCTAGAGCTGTGCCCGTGGGCGCTGCGCGAGGGCGTCATTCTGCGCCGCCTGGACTGGCTCTCCGGTAACTGACGGTGGCCAGCGAATACCCTGCCGCACTATGACCACCGACGCGCGTGCCAGGCCGGCGTCGAGGGCCGTGCGGGCGGCCCAGGCCAAGGTCGGGCTCTCGACCGCCTCGGTGTACCCGGAGAGCACGGCGGCCGCGTTCGAGCTGGCGGCCAAACTGGGCTACGACGGCGTCGAGGTCATGGTCTGGACCGACCCGATCAGCCAGGACCCGTACGCCCTGCTGCGCCTGTCGCAGCACTACCAGGTGCCGATCCTGGCCATCCACGCCCCGTGCCTGATCATCACCCAGCGGGTGTGGACGTCCGACCCGTGGGTCAAGCTGCAGAAGGCCCAGTTCGCGGCCGAGTTGCTGGGTGCGCAGACCGTGGTCGTGCACCCGCCGTTCCGGTGGCAGCGCGAGTACGCCCGCGGCTTCGAGACCGGTATCGAGCAGATGGCGGCCGAGACCGACGTCCGCTTCGCGGTCGAGAACATGTTCCCGCTGCGGGTGCGCGGCCGGGAGGTGTCGGCCTACCAGCCGACCTGGGACGTCGCCTTCGACGACCAGACCTACCGCGACTACACCCTCGACCTCTCCCACGCGGCCGTCTCGCAGTCCGACGCGCTGGCCATGCTGGACGCGATGGGCCCGCGGCTGACCCACCTGCACGTCGCCGACGGCACCGGCCTGAGCAAGGACGAGCACCTCATCCCGGGCCGGGGCGACCAGCCCTGCGTCGAGGTGCTCGAACGGCTGGCCGGCTCGGGCTACCGCGGCCACGTGATCGTGGAGGTCAACACCCGCCGGGCCCTGGACCGGGCCGAGCGGGAGGCCGACCTGGCCGAGGCCCTCGCCTTCTGCCGCCTGCACCTGGTGGCGGCACCGGCCCGATAGCGGCCGACACTAGCCTGGGGTCCATGCTGCACTCGCCGCTCCGGGCCACCATCCTGGCCGCCGCCCGCAACGGCCGGGTCGAGCACGTCGTCACCACCGCGCCGGTCTCGCGCAGTGTGGTGCGCCGCTTCGTCGGGGGCCCCGACACCGACTCGGCCGTGGCCACGTCTGCCCGCCTGGTCAGCGACGGGCTCACCGTCACTCTTGACCACCTGGGCGAGGACACCACCGACGCCGACCAGGCCCAGGCCGTCGTCACCGCCTACGTGGACCTGCTCACCGCCCTTGAGGGCGCCGGGCTGACCCGGCGGCTCGGGCCCCTGACGGCCCGCAGCGAGGTCAGCGTCAAGCTCAGCGCAATCGGGCAGGCCCTGGGCGCCGACGGCGAGAAGCTCGCCCTCGAGCACGCCCGCCGCATCTGCACCGAGGCCCGCCGGGTCGGGGCCACCGTCACCCTCGACATGGAGGACCACACCACCACCGACTCGACGCTGGGCATCCTGGCCGAACTGCGGGCCGACTTCCCGGACACCGGCGCCGTGGTCCAGGCCTACCTGCACCGGACCGAGGCCGACTGCCGCGACCTGGCCGCGGCCGGCAGCCGGGTGCGGCTGTGCAAGGGTGCCTACCAGGAGCCCGCCTCGGTCGCGTTCCAGAAGCGGACCGACGTCGACCGCTCCTACGTCCGCTGTGCCGAGGCCCTGCTCGGCGGGGCCGGCTACCCGATGTTCGCCACCCACGACCCGCGGCTGATCGCGATCACGGCCGAGCGGGCGGCCGCCCACGGCAAGGAACCGGACGGGTTCGAGTTCCAGTTCCTGTACGGCATCCGCCCCGACGAGCAGCGCCGGCTCGTCCGGGCCGGGCACACCGTGCGCGTCTACATTCCCTACGGTGCCCAGTGGTACGGCTACCTGATGCGCCGGCTGGCCGAGCGACCGGCCAACCTGGCCTTCTTCGCCCGCGCCCTCGTCTCGAAAGGCTGACCGGATGGACGGACTGGCGATTCTCGGCGGCGGCAAGATCGGTGAGGCGCTGCTCCTCGGCCTGCTGCGCGGTGAGCGCACGCCGGCCGACATCGTGATGTCCGAGAAGTATCCGCAGCGGGCCGCGTACCTGGCCGGCACCTACGGGGTGAAGGTGCTCGACGCCGCCGCGGCCGCGAGCGCGGCCCACACGCTCGTCGTCGCGGTCAAGCCCCAGGACATCCAGACCCTGCTGAGCGAACTGCAGCCCGTGGTCGGGCCGCAGCACCTGGTCGTGTCGGTCGCGGCCGGGGTGACCACGGCCGCCATCGAGCGGCACCTGGCCGCCGGCGTCCCGGTCGTGCGGTGCATGCCCAACACCCCGGCCCTGGTCGACCAGGCCATGACCGCGGTCTCGGCCGGCGCGCACGCCACCGAGGCCCACCTGGCCACGGCCGAGTCGCTGCTGGCCGCCGTCGGCCGGGTCGTGCGGGTGCCGGAGTCGCAACTGGACGCGGTCACGGCCCTGTCCGGATCCGGGCCGGCCTACTTCTTCTTCCTGGTCGAGGCCATGATCGACGCCGGCATCCTGCTCGGCCTGCCCCGGGCCCTCGCGGCCGAGCTCATCGTGCAGACGGCCATCGGCTCGGCGGTGATGCTGCGCGACTCCGGCGAGCACCCGGTGCAACTGCGCGAGGCCGTCACCAGCCCTGGTGGGACGACGATCGCGGCCATCCGCGAGCTCGAGGTACACGGGGTCCGGGCCGCCCTGCTCGCCGCCATCGAGGCCGCCTGCGTGCGCAGCCGGGAGCTCGGAGCATCCGGTTGAGCCGGGTAATATGTGCCCATCCACGGCGTATCTAGCGATAAGTACGGACTACCTGTGCGACATCTATCGCACCAGCCCCACCTGTACCGCTACTGTGCAGCAAGCACGTGCGTGTCCCGCTCGTCGGTGGGGAAGCCGACGGCCCTGACACGTGCCGAAGGTAGCGGTGAGTGATGAGCGCGTCCGGAAATGGCGAGTCCAGCGAGCCTGTGGAACCGGCCGGGGTACACCCGGTCGATCCCGCGCTGGCGGAAGTGAAGTTCTTGACGGTGGCCGAGGTGGCCGGCGTCATGCGCGTGTCCAAGATGACCGTGTATCGCATGGTGCACAGCGGCGACCTGCCGGCAGTGCGCGTCGGTCGCTCGTTCCGCGTCCCGGAAAAGGCGGTCCACGACTACCTCCGGGCTGCCTTCATCGAGGCCGGTTGACGCTCGGCCCACCGCCGCGCAGTAGGCTCACCGGACTGGTAGCTCCACCAGCCCGGCATTTCGCCTGGGTCATCACCGACAACTGCGCCCGGTCCGCCGGGGAGTCAATGAGGTTCGTATGGGTTCAGTCATCAAGAAGCGGCGCAAGCGGATGGCCAAGAAGAAGCACCGCAAGCTGCTGAAGAAGACGCGCGTCCAGCGCCGCAACAAGAAGTAAGCCGCGGACGCGACCCTCGAGCGGACCGCAATGTCCAGCGTCGTCCTGATCACGGGTGTCAGCCGGTACCTCGGCGGGCACCTGGCGGCCCGGCTCTCGGCCGAGCCGTCGGTGGAGCGCATCATCGGCGTCGACGCCACCTCGCCCCGGCCGGACCAGCTGGCCCGGCTCGGGCGCACCGAGTTCGTGCGGGCCGACATCCGCAATCCCCTGATCGCGAACGTCTTCGCCCAGGCCCACGTCGACACCGTCGTGCATGCGGCCACCGGCACCGCGCGGGCGACCCGTGGCCCGGCGACCGCCCGCGAAGTGAACCGGGTCGGCACGATGCAGTTGCTGGCCGCCTGCCAGCGCTCGGAATCGGTGTCGCAAGTCGTGGTCAAGTCGACGACCGCGGTCTACGGCTCCGGGGCCCGCGACCCCGCCGTGTTCACCGAGGAGATGGCCGCGGTCGGCCAGCCCAGCGGCGGGTACGCCGGCGACGCGGTCGAGGTCGAGGGCTACGTGCGCGGCTTCGTCCGCCGCCGTCCGGACATCACCGTGACGATGCTGCGCCTGGCCAGCCTGATCGGCCCGGCCATCGAATCGCCGCTGACCCGCTACCTGGCCATGCCGCTCGTGCCGACCTCGCTCGGGTTCGACCCGCGCCTGCAGTTGCTGCACGAGTCCGACGCGGTCGAGGTGCTGCGCCGGGCCGCGCTCGGCCAGCACCCCGGCGTCTACAACGTCGCCGGCGACGGGGTGGTCTACCTGTCGCAGGCCGTGCGCCGGGCCGGGCGGCTGCGCGTGCCCGTGCCGGCCGCGGCCATCGCCCTCGTCGGCGGCCTGGTCGGCAACAGCGCCGTGGTGGAGTTCTCGGCCGAACGGGCCGACTTCCTCAACTTCGGTCGGGTGGTCGACACGACCCGGCTGCACGAGGAGTTCGGCTACCGCCCGCGATACTCCACCGACGAGGCCCTGCAGTCCTATCTCGACCGATCCGCAGTGACGAGCGAAGCCGGGTGAGCGACATGGACGAGGCCCGCATCATCCCGCTGCACGGACGCGGCGAGCGGCCGGCCGCGACGGAACACGAGACCGCGGCCCAGGTGTATTCGTGGCGCGACGACGCGCCGGCCGAAGCGGCCCGGCCCGGCCGCGAGCTCTCGGACTGGGAAGGCCGGCTGTTCGACGGTCTGGCCTTCCTGCGCCGGCGGCTGTCCGGCGACTACGGCGTGGACGAGTTCGGCTTCGACCCCGACCTGACCGAGCATGTTGTGCTGCCGCTGCTCAAGCCGCTCTACGACCAGTGGTTCCGGGTCGAGGTCAACGGCGTCGAGAACATCCCCACCGAAGGCGGTGCGCTGCTGGTGGCCAACCACGCCGGTGGGCTGTGGGCGCTCGATGCCGCGATGACCGCGGTAGCGGTGCACGAGCACACCGCCGGCGCGGACGGCGGCGGGCGGTTCCTGCGCATGCTCGGGGCCGACCTGCTGTTCACCGCACCCGGCCTGGGCCCGCTGGCCCGCAAGAGCGGAGCCACGCTGGCCTGCAACCCCGACGCCGAACGGCTGCTCGGGGCCGGCGAGCTCGTCGGCGTGTGGCCCGAAGGCTTCAAGGGCATCGGCAAGCCATTCCGCGACCGCTACCAGTTGCAGCGCTTCGGCCGCGGTGGCTTCGTGCACGCAGCGTTGCGGAGCGGCGCCCCCATCATCCCGGTGTCGATCGTCGGGTCCGAGGAGATCCACCCGGTACTGCACAACGTCAAGACGCTGGCCCGGGTGCTGAACCTGCCCTACTTCCCGGTCACGCCGACCTTCCCGTGGCTGGGCCCGCTCGGCCTCGTGCCGCTACCGAGCAAGTGGTACATCGAGTTCGGCGCGCCGATCGCGACGGCGGCGCACGGCCCGGCCGCGGCCGACGATCCGGTCGTGCTGTTCGACCTCACCGACCAGGTGCGCGAGACAATCCAGGCCACCCTGTACCGGCTGCTCGTACAGCGCCGATCCGTCTGGCGCTGAACGTCCGCCGGCGGCTGGCCTGAGCCGTGCGCCGGCGCCTGCGCACGGCGAAGCCGGCCGTGACCCCGCCGGCCACCGCGCCGACACCGAGCGCGGCCCCGGCGCCGGCCCGGGCCACCTTGCGGCCGGTGCGGAAATCGCGGATGGCCCAGCCGTGGTCGCGCGCCTCCGCCCGTAGCGCGGAGTCGGGGTTGACGGCCGTGGCGTGCCCGACCAGCGACAGCATGGGCAGGTCGTTGATGGAGTCCGAGTACGCGGCACAGCGCGACAGGTCCAGACCTTCGCTGACGGCCAGCGCCCGCACGGCGTGGGCCTTGGCCTCGCCGTGCAGCACCTCGCCGACGAGGCGGCCGGTGTAGACGCCGTCCTCGGCCTCGGCCACCGTGCCCAGTGCCCCGGTCAGTCCCAGGCGCCGGGCAATGATCGTGGCCAGCTCCACCGGCGTGGCCGTCACCAGCCAGACCTGCTCGCCCGCGGCCAGGTGCTGCTCGGCCAGGGCGCGAGTGCCGGGCCAGATCTTGTCGGCCATCTCCTCGTCGTAGATCTCCTCGCCCAACGCGATGATGTCGGCGACCTTCTTGCCGGCGACGAACGCCAGCGCCGACTCGCGGGCCGTGTGCAGGTCGCCGTGATGCTCGCCGCGCAGCCGCAGCCGGGCTTGGCGCAGCGTGAAGCGCACCAGGTCGTGCCAGGTGAAGAAGTCCCGCGCGGCCATGCCCTTGGCGAAATGAAAGATCGAGGCGCCGACGAGCATGGTGTTGTCGACGTCGAAGAACGCGGCGGCCCTGAGCTCGGGTGGATCGGTCACCGCGCGCTCAGCCATCGACCCAGGGTAGCGAGAGCGGTCGGCCGGGCCGTCGGTCTCTGTTCGGACCCACAGCCGCCGCCGGTCACTGCAGTGGGATGCAGAGTCCGAGGATGTTGATAGTGCAGCTCGTGCTGGCACCGGTACTGCCCGAGTGGCCGCCGGACAGCGTGGGCAGCGGGATCGAGATCGTCGGCAGCGGAAGATGCAGCGTGGGCGGGATGCCGCCCAGGCCGCTGCTCGAGCCCGTGCTGGTACCGCCCCCGCCGATGCTGGGGTGGTGACCGGCGGTGGCCGACGTGCTGGTCGCGGTCGGGTTGGGCGTCGTGCCCTTGCCGTCGGACGTCGGCGCCCCGGTGGTCGGGGTGGTGGACTGCCCGGGGCTGGTCGCCGTGGCACAGCCGGCGCTGCACGGCAGCGGGCCGAACTGGTCGGTGGCGGCCTTGCTCAGGCACTTGCAGTCGACGACCTGCTGCAGGTTCTTGGCCCGCTCGTAGGCACCGGCCGTCAGATCAACCGATGTGATCGCGCGGTTGTAGAGCGACCCGGCCGGCAGTCGCTCGGCGATCTGCGCCAGCCGCTTGAGTTGGTCGGGGGCCCAGCCGACCATGATCGCCAGCGGGCTGCCCGATCCGGTGCGCGCGGCCTGCCCGTTGAGCAGTTGGGCGCCGCTGCGCAGCTCGTTGTCGGCCGCGTCGAGCGTGCTGGCGATGAGGTGGGCGGTATGCGCGTTGACGCCGGCGTCCGCGCTCGGGCCGTCGGCCAGGGCGGCGGCGGAGGCGTGCTTGAGCAGGGCCGCGACCTCTTGGGCCCGGGTCTTGGCGAAGCTGAGGTACTCACGGCCCTTGGCCGTGTCGCCGTCGGCGAAGGACAGCTGGATGTTCTCGTTCGCGCGCTTCAGGCCGTAGAGGCTCTCGCCGGGCAGGGCCTTGTTGCTGGCGAACACGGCGCCGCTCAGCAGCAGGGCGAAGACCACGACGACTGCGGTGAGCACACCGAGCGGCCGGGCGATGGACACCTGCCCGACGCGACCGAGCCGGGCCCGCAGCGCGGACGAGGTGGTCGTCGCGGCGTGGGCCGGGGCGCCGGCGGTACGGGTGGCGCGCGGGCCGCGGGCGATGCCTCGGGCGCGGCCCCCTCGGCCACGAGGCGCGGAGCCACGGCCACGAGCTGGGACCGCAGTTCGGCGCGGAAGTGGGCGCGCGGCGGCGGGGCCGGGTCAAGCGTGGCGAGCCGGGCGACCAAATGACGGATGCGAGGGTCGGCAGAACGCGCCGGATCCTCGTACCGGCGCAGTGCCACGCCCAGCATCGATACGCGATGCACGCCCATATCGGACTTCCCCCACCCAAATATCCCGCGCATATGATCAGCGGCCCCGATAACTGGATCGGGCTGCGCTGTCACTCACCCGGACAAACGATCTGGTGAGGCTTTCGTTACTGCCGGCCCAGCGCATTCTCAACGTATGGCCGCCCGGCCCGGCCGCGCCGCTCATCGCAGGTCCTCGCCCACGAGTTCGGCCAGTTTGCGCACCGCGCGGTGCTGCAGCGCCTTGATCGCGCCGTCGTTCTTGCCCATCACCGCCGCGGTCTCGCTGACCGAGAAG
This sequence comes from uncultured Actinomycetota bacterium, assembly GCA_963713245.1. Taxonomy (GTDB): domain Bacteria; phylum Actinomycetota; class Actinomycetes; order Mycobacteriales; family Jatrophihabitantaceae; genus CAVQKZ01. Next base: position 604,540 of record CAVQKZ010000001.1, on the reverse strand, counting down.
CCCTGCATGAACCGCAGCAGCACGCAGTCGCGCTGCTCGCCGCCCAGTTGATTGACCGCGTTCATCAGGTTGGCCGAGCTCAGCGACTCGAGCACGGCCGCCTCGGGGCTGGGCGCCGACTCCTTGCTCTCGACGGTGTCGGCGGTGGTGATCTCCAACCGGTGCCGGGCGGACTTGACGTGGTCCAAGACAATATTTCGGGCAATTGTCACAAACCATGCACCGATGTCGCGGCCTTGATAACTGATCGTGCTGATCCGGCGCAGCGCGCGCAGGAACGTCTCACTGGTGAAGTCCTCGGCCAGGGCGCGGTCGTTGACGCGGTAGTAGACGAAGCGGAACACGACGTCGACGTAGCGGTCGTACAGCCGTCCGAACGCCTCGCCGTCGCCGGCCTGGGCCAGCGCGACCAGGCGCCAGGTCTCGACGTGCTGTTCGTCCATGTCGCCGGGCGCGGCCGGGTCGGGGACGTCGTGCGGCTGCGGTGGGCCGGGCGTGGGCCGGCGCCGGCCGCGCCCGGCGCGAGTGCCGGTGGCGGTGACGTCGATGGCGTGCATCGCGTGCGGCGGCAGCGACGACATCCCGTACGCGAGGGCCGGGGCCGGGCGCATACCCGAGCGCGCCATCGCGTCGTTGACCAGGGCAACGAGGGCGGACAGATCGAACCAGGGGTCGCGCGACCCGTGGTCTGTCTGCGCGCTCGACATCGGTTTGGGGGACCCTTCGTCTGCGGACAGCGCCATGTAAAGACGGCGCTAACCCTACCCACGGGTAGCCCCCCTGAACACCGCTTGGACCACCTTAATCTGCTACACCGTGCCAGGGAACAATGGGCGCGCGGAAGGTAGGCGGGGATGGACCCAGAAGCACCGGTCGGCATCGCGGACCTGGTCCGCAGCGGCGCGGCCCGCGACCCGTCGCGGCTCGCGGTCGTCGATGGTCCGACCCGGCTCAGCTGGGGTGAACTCGACCGCGCGGTGACCAGCGCCGCCCTGGCGTTGCAGGCGGGAGGGGCCGCGCCCGGCGACCGGGTCGCCCTCGAACTGCCGACCGGCCTGCCATTCGTGACGCTGTACCTCGGTGCGTTGCGGGCCGGGCTGATCGTGGTGCCGGTGAACCCGGCTTACACCCCGGCCGAGGTCGAATTCGTGCTCACCGACAGCGGGGCCGGACTGCACCTCGACCCCGCCGGTGCCGACGAACTGCTGGCCGCCGCGCCCGACGGCGCCGACCCCCGGGCCGACCGCGGCGGCGAGGCCGTGTCGGTGCTGCTGTACACGTCGGGCACGAGCGGGCGGCCCAAGGGGGCGATGCTCTCGGCCCGGGCCCTGCTGGCCAATGTCGACCAACTCGCCGCGATCGAACCGCCGGTGCTGCGCGCCGACGACGTGTTGTTCCTGCCCCTGCCGTTGTGCCACGTCTTCGGGTTGAACGCCGGGCTCGGGACGGCCCTGCGGGTCGGCGCGGCCGTCGTGCTCAGCGACCGCTTCGACGCCGAGCAGACCCTGGCCACGATGGCGGCCGAGCGGGTCACCGCAGTGCTCGGGGTGCCGGGCCAGTACGCGCAGTGGCTGCGCCAGGTGGATGCCGAGGCCGGGTTCGCCTCGGTGCGCTTCGCCATGTCCGGCTCGGCCACGCTGCCGCGCGCGGTCGTCGACGGCTTCGGCGAACTGGGCGTGGTCCTGCACGACGGGTACGGGCTGACCGAGGCGGCGCCGGTCGTGGCCCTGAACGCGATCGGCCCGGACGGGCCGCCCAAGCCCGGCTCCATCGGCCGGGCGGTGCCCGGCGTCGAGATCCAGTTGCGCGACGTCGACGGTGACCTCGCCGACGCGGAGGACGCCGGCCGGCTGTTCGTCCGCGGCGCCAACCTGTTCTCGGGCTACTGGCCCGACGGCGCCGGCGGGCCGGACCCCGACGGCTGGTTCGGCACCGGCGACATCGCGCACACCGACGACGACGGCGACCTGTATCTCGTCGGCCGCAGCGAGGAACTGGTCATCGTCAACGGGTTCAACGTGTACCCGGCGGAGGTCGAGGCCGTGTTCGGTGCCCTGCCGGGCGTGGCCGAGGTGGCGGTCGTCGGCGTGGCCGACGCGACCACGGGCGAGGCCGTGCGCGCGTACGTCGTGCCCACCACGGGGACCACGCTCGACGCGGCCGAACTGCTCGCCGCCGCGGCCCGGTCGCTGGCCCGCTTCAAGTTGCCGCGCGACCTGCAGATCGTCGACGTGCTGCCGCGCACCGTGACCGGCAAGATCATGAAGTGGCAGCTGGGCCGCGCGGACGGGTCCGATGGCGCCGGCTGAGCACCGGGTCACGCTGATCACCCGGGCCCAGTGCCATCTGTGCGCCGACGCCGAGGTGCTGCTGCGGCAGTTGTCGGGCGAGCTGGGCTTCGGCTACGAGGAACTCGACGTGGACGCCGATCCCGAGCGCCGGGCCGAGTACTCCGACCGGGTGCCGGTGATCCTGATCGACGGCCGGGAGCACGGCTACTGGCGGGTCGAGGAGGACCGGTTCCGGCGGGCGATCGCCCGCTGAGCAGCCGGTGCCGCTCCCTAGGACGTCGGGTTCCGGGAATACCCGGAGACAGGCCGGGATCTAGGAGGTTGTTCCGATTCGGCGGGGTGCTCCTTAGCCGCAGGCTGGAGTCACACCAGCCGACGAGGAGATCCCGTGATGAACACCTACCTGTTGACGCAACTGGCCGACGCCCGCCATGAGGAACTGGTCACCGACGCCCGCGAGTACCGCCGGGCCCGGGCCGCCCGCCCGGCCGGCCGGTTCCACCGCCGCGGCACCGGCCGCAGCCCCTACCGGGTGCCGCGGGCCTGACGACGGCGCCCGGAACGTCGTCGGGGCGGCCAGGCTTAGCACACGCCCCGACGATTTGGGAAAAGATTCACGAGCGGCGTAGCTTGGGCTCCGTCCAGCCCGCTTCTACCACACCGGCCGGGCGCCGCCGATGAGCCACCTCTGCGCGCCCCCGCTGCCGTCCCGCAGAGGTGTTCGATGTCCGCGGTTCCACCCGTGCCGCCCGTGCCGAAGGCGAGCAGTAGCTCTGCCGTCGACTACCGGCTCATGGCGGCGCGCTCGGTGCCCGAGGCCACGGTCGCCCGACTGGCCACGTACCTGCGGGTGCTCGGGGTGCTGGGCGAGCGCTCGATCAGCACCGTGTCCTCCGAAGAACTGGCCACCGCGGCCGGGGTGAACTCGGCCAAGCTGCGCAAGGACCTGTCGTTCCTCGGCTCCTACGGCATCCGCGGCGTCGGCTACGACGTCACCACCCTGACCGACGAGATCGCCCGCACGCTCGGGCTGACCGTGCACCGCTCCGTCGCGCTGATCGGCGTCGGCAACCTGGGTCAGGCCCTGGCCGGCTACGCCGGGTTCGCCACCCGCGGGTTCCGCATCGCCGCCCTCGTCGACGCCGACCCGGCCCGCATCGGCACGATGATCCGCGGCCTGGTCGTGCAGAACATCTCCGAACTCGACCAGATCGTCGCCGAGCAGCAGATCGCGATCGCCGTGCTGGCCACGCCCGCCTCGGTGGCCCAGGAGGTGTGCGACCGCGTCGTCGCGGCCGGCGTCACCAGCATCCTCAACTTCGCACCGGTCGTGCTCTCGGTGCCGGCCCACGTCGACCTGCGCAAGGTCGACCTGGCCGCCGAGCTGCAGATCCTGTCCTTCCACGAGAACCGCAAGGCCGCGGCCGTGCTGGCCCGGACAGGAGACGGATGAGCGTTCTGGTAGTCGGTCTGTCCCACCGCACCGCGCCCGTGGCGGTGCTGGAGCGTGCGGTCGTCCCGATGGACGACCTGCGCAAGACCCTCGACGAACTGCACCGGGCCGAGACGATCAGCGAGGTGCTGCTGCTGTCGACCTGCAACCGGGTCGAGGTCTACGCCGACGTCGCCCGCTTCCACCCGGCCGTCGCCGAGGTCACGTCCGTGCTCGCCCGCCATGCCGGGCTGGCCGTGTCCGACCTGTCCGATCACCTGTACGTGCACTTCGCCGAGGCCGCGGCCGAGCACCTGTTCTCGGTCGCGTCCGGTCTCGACTCGATGGTGGTCGGCGAGTCGCAGATCCTCGGCCAGCTGCGGTCGGCCTACGCGCTGGGCACCGAGGTCGGCTCGGTCGGCAGCGTGCTGCACGACCTGAGCCAGAGCGCGCTGCGGGTGGGCAAGCGGGTGCACACCGACACCGGCATCGACCGGGCCGGCGCCTCGATCGTGTCGGTGGCGCTCGACCAGGCCACCGGCGTGCTCGGCCCGCTCGACGGGCGCCGGGCCGTGATCGTCGGCGCCGGCTCGATGGGCGCGCTGGCCGGGGCCACGCTGCGCCGGCGCGGGCTCACCGACATCGTCGTGGCCAACCGGTCCGAACCACCGGCCACGCGCCTGGCCCGCACGCTCGGGGCCCGGGCCGTGCCGCTGGGCGCGGTGGCCGACGAGCTGATCGAGGCCGATCTGCTCATCTCGTGTACCGGGGCGACCGGGCTGGTCATCGAGTCCGACGACATCGGCTCGCGCGCGGCCCGGCCGTTGGTCGTGCTCGACCTGGCCCTGCCCCGCGACGTCGACCCGGTGGTCCGCGAGCGGCCCGGCATCACCTACGTCGACCTCGAGACCCTGCGGGTCAGCGGCGCAATGGTGAGCGACGACGAGGTGCGCGCGGCCACGTCGATCGTGGCCGACGAGCTCGGCGGCTACCTGGCCGAGCAGCAGCGGCTGGCCGTGGCTCCCACCGTCACCGCGCTGCGGGCCCGGGCCAACCAGGTGATCGAGAGCGAGCTGGCCCGCCTCGACGCCCGGCTGCCCGGCCTGGACGCCGACGTCCGGCGCCAGGTCACCGACGCCGTGCGCCGCGCCGTCGAGAAGGTGCTGCATGCACCCACCGTGCGGGTCAAGGAGCTGGCCTCGACGCCGGGCGGCGATCGGTACGCCGCCGCCCTGCGCGAACTGTTCGACCTCGACCAGGCTGCGGTCGAATCCGTCGCAGCCGTGAAGAAGCCGATCTGATGACGACTACCCGGACCCTGCGGGTCGGCACGCGCGGCAGTGCGCTGGCCCGCATCCAGACCGACCAGTTCGTGGCCTCGTTGCCGACACCGGTCGAGATCGTCCCCATCGTCACCGAGGGCGATCGCTCCGCCGCGTCGGTGGCCCAACTCGGCGGCACCGGCGTGTTCGTGTCGGCCCTGCGCACCGCACTGCTGGCCCGCGAGATCGACGTGGCCGTGCACTCCTACAAGGACCTGCCCACCGCGCCCGCCGACGGGGTCGTCATCGCCGCCGTTCCGCGCCGCGAGGATCCGCGCGACGCCCTCGTGGCCCGCAACGGGCTCACCCTGGGCGAGCTGCCGCCGGGGGCGCGGGTCGGCACCGGCTCGCCGCGCCGGGCCGCCCAGCTGCATGCGCTCGGCCTGGGCATCGAGATCGTCGAGCTGCGCGGCAACGTCGACACCCGGTTGGGCAAGGTCAGCTCGGGCGAGCTCGACGCGGTCGTGCTGGCCTACGCCGGGTTGCGGCGGCTGGGCCGTGATGGTGAAGTCACCGAGGTGCTCGACCCGATCCAGCTGCTGCCCGCGCCCGCGCAGGGCGCGCTCGCGGTCGAGTGCCGGGCCTCCGACGACGACGCGGTCGGCCAGTTGGCCGTGCTGACCGACCCCGACACCGCGGTGGCCGTGACGGCCGAGCGGGCCCTGCTCAGCGCGCTGGCGGGGGGCTGTACGGCCCCGATCGGTGCCCTGGCCGAGGTGGTCGAGGCCGAGCTGGTCGGCGACGTGATGAGTGTCGAATTGTTCCTTCGCGGCTCGGTGACCGCGGCCGACGGCAGCGATGCCGTGCGGCTGTCGGTCACCGGCGCGACAACAGATGCCGACGGCGTCGGGCGGCGGCTGGCCGCCGACCTGCTCGCCAATGGCGCAGATAAAATGATGGGGAGCTCGAAATGACCCGAGCGCGCAAGGTAATCGGCCGCGTCACCTTCGTCGGTGCCGGCCCCGGTGACCCCGGGCTACTTGCCGTCCACGCCGTCGACGCGTTGCGGCGCGCCGACCTGATCGTGGTCGACGCCGCGGTGCCGGCCTCGATCACGAGCCTGGCCACCGCCGAGGTGCGCCGGGCCGAGGCCACCCCCGCCGACACCGCGAAGATGGTGCTCGCCGAAGCCCGGGCCGGGCTGTCGGTCGTGCGCCTCATCGCCGGCGACCCGCTCGCCGACGACAGCGCGGTCAAGGAGGCGCTCACCGTCGCCAAGACGGTCGTGCCGTTCGAGGTCGTGCCCGGCGTGCCCGTCGGCGTCGGCACCGCCGCATACGCGGGCGTGCCGTTCGGGTCGGTGCGCACCGAGGCCGACGTCGTCAACGGCGTCACCGACTTCGAGGCCCTGGCCCACGCTCCCGGCACCCTGGTGCTCACGGTGTCCGCGGCCGAGATCGGGGTCGTCGGCGAGCAGCTGGTGGCCAACGGCCTCAAGCCCGACACCGCGGTCACGGTCAGCTGCGACGGCACCAGCACCGGCCAGCAGACCGTCCTGGGCACGCTCGGCGAGCTCGAGCTGGCCGCGGTGGGGATGAGCGGACACCTCGTCGTCATCATCGGCAAGGCCGCCGCCCAGCGCGACAAGCTGACCTGGTGGGAGTCCCGCCCGCTGTACGGCTGGAAGGTGCTCGTCCCGCGGACGAAGGACCAGGCCGGCGCGATGAGCGACCTGCTGCGGGCCTACGGGGCCACCCCGGTCGAGGTGCCGACGATCGCCGTCGAGCCGCCGCGCACGCCCACCCAGATGGAGCGGGCGCTCAAGGGCCTGGTCACCGGCCGCTACGAGTGGATCGTGTTCACCTCCACCAACGCGGTGCGCGCGGTGCGCGAGAAGTTCGAGGAGTACGGCCTGGACGCGCGCGCGTTCGCCGGCGTCAAGATCGCCTGCGTGGGCGAGGCCACCGCCGACGCGGTGCGCGCGTTCGGCATCCGCCCGGAGCTGGTGCCGGCCGGCGACCAGTCCTCCGAGGGGCTGCTCGACGACTTCCCGCCGTACGACAACGTGCTCGACCCGATCGACCGGGTGCTGTTGCCCCGGGCCGACATCGCCACCGAGACGCTGGCGGCCGGGCTGCGCGAGCGCGGCTGGGAGATCGACGACGTCACCGCGTACCGCACGGTGCGCGCGGCGCCGCCCGCGGCCGAGATCCGCGATGCCATCAAGTCCGGCGGCTTCCAGGCGGTGTGCTTCACGTCGTCGTCCACGGTGCGCAACCTCGTCGGCATCGCCGGCAAGCCGCACGCCCGCACGGTCGTCGCCTGCATCGGGCCGCAGACCGCGGCGACCGCGCGCGAGTTCGGCCTGCGCGTCGACGTGCAGCCCGAGGCCGCGACCGTGCCGGCGCTGGTCGACACGCTGGCCGAGTACGCCGCGGCCCGGGCCGTCGAGGAGCGCGAGAAGGCCGCGGCGGCCGCGGCCAAGAAGGCGGCCCGCCCGTCCCGCCGCTCGGGTCGGTGAACTCCGGGTGAGCCTGCCTGAGCTGCCGGCCTTCCCGGCGTCGCGACCGCGCCGGTTGCGGCGCACGCCCGCGCTGCGCCGGCTCGTGGCCGACGTGGCCGTCCGCCCGGCCGACCTCGTGCTGCCCATGTTCGTGCGCGAGGGCATCCACGAGCCGGTCGCGGTGAGCTCGATGCCCGGCGTCGTCCAGCACAGCCAGGAGTCGCTGGTGAAGGCGGCCGTGTCGGCCGTGGAGGCGGGCGTCGGCGGGCTGATGCTGTTCGGCGTTCCGTCGGCCAAGGATGCGCAAGCTTCGGGCGCCGACGATCCCGACGGCGTGCTCAACGTCGCGCTGCGGCGGCTGCGGGTCGAGCTCGGCGACGACACCGTGCTGATGGGCGACCTGTGCCTGGACGAGTTCACCGACCACGGGCACTGCGGTGTGCTCGCTCCGGACGGCAGCGTCGACAACGACGCCACGCTGGAGCGCTACGCGTCGATGGCCGTGGCCCAGGCCGAAGCGGGCGCGCACCTCTTGGGCACCAGCGGGATGATGGACGGCCAGGTCGGGGCCGTGCGCCGGGCCCTCGACGAAGCCGGGCACGTCGACACCGGCATCCTCGGCTACGCGCCCAAGTACGCGTCCGGCTTCTACGGGCCGTTCCGCGAGGCGGTCAACTCCTCGCTCGTCGGCGACCGCAAGAGCTACCAGCAGGACCACGCCCGCACGGTGCGCGAGGCCCTGGCCGAGGTGGCGCTCGACGTGGCCGAGGGCGCCGACATCGTCATGGTCAAGCCGGCGCTGCCCTACCTCGACGTACTGCGGGCCGTGGCCGACGCCTCGCCCGTCCCGGTTGCGGCGTACCAGATCAGCGGCGAGTACGCGATGGTCGAGGCCGCGGCCGAGCGGGGCTGGCTCGACCGCGAGCGGATCATCCTCGAGACGCTGACCTCGATCAAGCGGGCCGGGGCGTCGATCATCCTGACGTACTGGGCCGTCGAAGCCGCGTCGCTGGCCTGACGCGGGTGAGCGCGGCCGCCACGGATTCGCCGGTCTACGCCGAGGCGGCGCGCAGCTACACCACGTCCTGGGCCTTGTCCGGGCTGCTGTTGGTCGGCTACGTCGCTGATCTGTGGCTGGGCGGCGGGTCGGCCCATCTGTGGGCGTGGCTGATCGCGTTCGTGCTCGTCGTCGGCATCGATGCCCTTGCGGTGCATGCGGCCCGGACGATGCGCTCGATCACGGTCACGGCCGGCGAGGTGCGGGTCGGTGACGCCGGGCTGCCGCGGGCGCTGATCATCGGGCTGCAGGGCGCTCCCGTGACCGATCCGACCGTGCGGGTGCTCGGGCAGCGCGTGCCCGAAGGGCTGCCGCGGGGCGTGCCCGGGCTGGCCCTGGAACTCGTCGGCGGAGATGTGGTGGCCGTGCCGACGCGCCATCCGGACCGGCTGGCGGCCGCGCTCGACGTCGCTGTGGAGCCGCCGGCCGCCGCCGAGTCGGTCGTGGTGCGGCTGGCCGAGCCGGCCGACCTGGCGCTGCTGCCCGAGATCGACGAACGGGCCGAAACGCTGTTCCGGGTGGCCGGGCTCGAGCTGCCCGACCTCCCGTTCCCGGCCGAGGAGCTGGCCGGCGCCGAGGCGGTCTTCGTCGTGGGCCGGCCCGCGGTCGGGTTCCTCTGGATCGACGAGGTCGACGGCCTCGCCCACGTCGGTGAGCTGGCCGTGCTGCCGAGCCGGATGCGGTCCGGGCTGGGCTCGGCCCTGCTCGACACCGCGTGCGCCTGGGCCCGCGACGCGGGCTATCCCGCGATCACGCTGACCACGTACGCCGACGTGGCCTGGAACGGCCCGTTCTACGCCCGGCGGGGCTTCGTCGTCCTGGACGCCCTCACCCCGGAGTTGACCGCCCTACGCGACCGCGAGCGGGCGGCCGGGCTCGACGACGTCGGCCCGCGCGTGGCTATGCGCCGCGCGCTCGCGTCCTAGCCTCGGCGGCGCCCCGCAGCGCGAGCGTCACCGTCGCGGCCGTGACGATGCCGACGAGGTTCACCCCGAGCTGCAACAGCGACTGACCGGCCTCGTACCAGTCGGTCAGCACGGCGGCCACGGCGGCGTTGCCCGCGGCCGGGATCGTGGTCACCGAGATGAACACGCCGACCAGTACGGCCGAGCGGTTGGCGGTGAGTGAGAGCATCCCGGCCGTCCCGGCCACCAGCGCCGTGATCAATGAGAACCAGCCCGGGTGGTAGATGAACTCGGTCTGGCGGTGGCCCTGGAGCAGGTCGGCATGGATCAGGCCCGCTACCCGTCCGAGCAGGGCCAGCAGGCTCGTGACCACGATCGCGACCGGGAAGCCGACGAGCAGGGCGGCACCGGCGCGGCGGGCCGATCCAGTGCGGCGCCGGACCAGGCTGACCGCAAGTGCGGCCAGCGGGCCGAACTCCGGCCCGACGACCATCGCGCCGACGATCGTGATCGGGGAGTCGGTGACGACCCCGATCGCGGCCAGGAGGGTGGCCAGCACCATGAAGGCGACGAACGTCCAGGTGAGCGTGGCGTCCTCTCCGGTGCGGGTCACCAGCTCGTCCCAGATCAGGGCGTCGGCGGCCTCGCCCGGCGCGTCGCGTTCGGCCTGGCCGGCCAGCGTCCCGATCGCGGTGTCGACGGCGTCGAGCAGGATCATCCCGCCCTCGGTGACGCCGAGCTTGTGCAGCCGGCCGAGTACGTCGTCGGCACATTCGCGGGCCAGGTCGGCGTCGACCTCGGCCAGGCCGGGGGCGGTGTCGCCCAAGGCCGTGTGGGTGACGGCGACGATGCCGGGCACGTCGGCCAGCGCACCGACGATGTCCGGGACGAGCCCCTCCGGAGCGACGACCCGGAGGTGCAGCAGGCTCATCGGGGTCCGCCTGGCTAGCGGGGCGCCATGCGGATCGCGCCGTCGAGGCGGATCACCTCGCCGTTGAGCATCGGGTTGTGCACGATGTGCTCGACCAGCGCGGCGTACTCGTCCGGATGGCCGAGCCGGCTCGGGTGCGGCACCTGGGCGCCGAGGGAATCCTGGGCCTCCTGCGGCAGGCCGGCCAGCATCGGCGTCTGGAACAGCCCGGGCGCGATCGTCATCACCCGGATGAGCTTGTCGGCCAGGTCGCGGGCGATGGGCAGGGTCATCCCGACCACGCCGCCCTTGGACGCGGAGTAGGCCGCCTGCCCGATCTGGCCGTCGTAGGCCGCGGCCGAGGCGGTGTTGACGATGACGCCGCGCTCGCCGTTGACCGCGTCGTGGGCGGTGATGCGCTCGGCCCCGAGGCGGAGCACGTTGAACGTGCCGATCAGGTTGATCTGCACGACCCGGGTGAACTGCTCCAGGGGCAGCACCCCGTTGCGGCCGATCACCCGCCCGGCCGTCCCCACGCCGGCGCAGTTGACGACGATGCGCAGCGGGCCGCGTTCGTCGGCGGCGTCGAGGGCGGCGGCCACGCTGGCGTCGTCGGTGACGTCGCCGGGGGCGAAGGTGGCGGCCGGGCCGAGGTCTGCGGCGGCGGCCTGGCCGGGGGCGGACGGCAGGTCGAGCAGCACCACGGTGGCTCCGGCGTTGACCAGGCGGCGGGCGGTGGCCAGCCCCAGCCCCGAGGCGCCGCCGGTGACCAGGGCGGCGGTGCCGGCGATCTGCATGGTGGGGGCCCTTCGGGGTTGCGTGGTCCGGGGACGTCGGCTCGATCCTGCCGCATGGCGGCTGGGAGACTGAGCGGGTGTCTGATGCCCCGGTCTCGGCCGACCTGTTCGCCCGCGCCCAGCGCGTGATCCCGGGCGGCGTGAATTCGCCGGTGCGGGCCTTCCGGGCCGTGGGCGGGACGCCGCGGTTCATGGTCAGCGGCAGTGGGGCCTATCTCACCGATGCCGACGGGCGGTCCTACGTCGACCTCGTCTCGTCGTGGGGGCCGATGATCCTCGGGCACGCGCACCCTTCTGTCGTGGCGGCGGTGCAGCAGGCGGCGACGTCCGGACTGTCGTTCGGGACGCCGACCATCGGTGAGATCGAACTGGCCGAGGAGATCATCGCCCGGGTCACTGCGGCGGCGCCGGCGGGAGCGCGCGCGCCGCTTGAGCAGGTGCGGCTGGTCAACTCGGGCACCGAGGCGACGATGTCGGCGATCCGGCTCGCGCGCGGAGCCACTGGGCGGCACCGGGTGGTGAAGTTCGCCGGCTGCTACCACGGGCACGTCGACGCGCTGCTGGCCGCGGCCGGCTCGGGCGTGGTGACCTTCGGGTTGCCCGACACCCCGGGCGTGACCGGGGCCCAGACGGCCGAGACGATCGTGCTGCCCTACAACGACCTGGATGCAGTGCGGGCCTGCTTCGCCGAGTTCGGGCCCGACATCGCCTGCGTGATCACCGAGGCGGCGGCCGGCAACATGGGCGCGGTGCCGCCCGGGCCGGGCTTCAACGCCGGGCTGCGCGCGATCACGGCCGAGCACGGAGCATTGTTGATCATGGACGAGGTGATGACCGGGTTCCGGGTGTCGGCCGCGGGCTGGTACGGGCTGGATCCGGTCGACGCCGACCTGTTCACGTTCGGCAAGGTGATGAGTGGTGGGCTGCCGGCCGCGGCGTTCGGCGGTCGGGCCGAGTTGATGGCCTATCTTTCGCCGACCGGCCCGGTGTACCAGGCCGGGACGCTGTCGGGGAATCCGGTCGCGGTGGCGGCCGGGCTGGCGTCGCTGCGGGCGGCCGAGGCGCCGGTGTACGCGGCGCTGGACCGCAATGCCGCGACCATCCAGCGGCTGGCCGGCGAGGCGCTGACCGCTGCAGGGGTGGCGCACCAGGTGCAGGCGGCGGGCAACCTGTTCTCGGTCTTCTTCGCCGCGGCGCCCGTTGTCGACTTCGCCGGAGCCCAGGCCGCGGAGACGTTCCGATACCGGCCGTTCTTCCACGCCATGCTCGACGCCGGCGTCTACCTGCCGCCCAGTGCATTCGAGGCCTGGTTCGTGAACGCGGCCATGGACGACGCCGCGTTCGACCGCATCGCCGCCGGCCTGCCCGCAGCCGCCCGCGCCGCCGCCGCCGCAACGGCCCAGGCCTGACTGACTCTGGCCCGCTGCAGTGGATCTTCCTGCGCTACGTAGGCCATGACTACCTGATGCGCAGGAAGATCCACTGAAGCGCGTTCACGTGCTGTGATCTTCCTGCACCGGGTGGGTCATAGCTACATCAGGCGCAGGAAGATCATCGTGGAGGCTTGCGCGCAGGAAGATCGTTTCGAGGTGGACAAGGCGCAGAAAGATCCGCTGGGGCAGCGCTGCCACTCGACTGTCCACAGGGTGGCGTGTCGTCCACAGGCGGGCACTCACGGATGGCGAGCGCGGGTCGATGCGGCGAGCCTGGCCGTGTGTTCACGTCTGCTGCTCGTCGCTCGTTCCCCGAGGGTGGCTGGTCCGGCGCCGACGCCGTCTCGAGCGTCACCGAGTTGCTCGGCGCAGGCTGGACGTTGCCCGCGGTCCGGGCCCAGATCGATGCGCGCAGGTGGCAGCGAATCGGCCGGGCCGTGATCCGGCACAACGGGCCGCCAACTCCGGCCGAACTGCGCCGCGCTGCCCTGATCGTGCTCGGCCCACGGGCCGCGCTCACGTCGTTCACTGCCGCCGAGGAGTGGGGTCTCGTCGGTTGGCGGCGTGAGCTGATCGATGTCCTCGTGCCCCGCGGCGCCCGGGTGCGACGACCGGCCGAGTTGCAGCTCCGCGTTCACTACACCGACCGGTGGTCGCCCGCACAACTGGCGAAGCACCGCGGCCTGCACCGCCTGGGGCCGGCGATCGTGATCGCGGCCAGTAGCTTTCCCAGCCCGCGACCGGCCTGTGGGTTGCTGGCCGCGGTCGTCCAGCAACGACTGATCACGGCCGATGCGCTCGCCGGCTGTGTTACGTCGGCCCCGAGGACCCGTCATCGCGCGGCCCTGCTCGCTGCGGTCCACGACATCGGCCAGGGTGCCCACGCCCTGAGCGAGATCGACTTCGTCCGGCTGTGCCGACGCCATGGCTTGCCCGAACCTTCGCGACAGGCTGTTCGACCCGAACCCGGCGGCCGCCGGCGATATCTCGACGTGGAGTGGCGCCGGGGTGACGGACGTCGCATGGTGGTCGAGGTGGATGGCGCGCTGCATCTGGTGGCCCGCCGATGGTGGGACGACCAGCTCCGCCAGAACGAGCTGGCCATCTCGGGTGACATGGTGCTGCGGTTCCCGAGTGTGGTCGTGCGGTCTGAGCAGGCCCTCGTCGTCGACCAGCTCCGCCGCGCTCTGCTTTGACCACAGCGACCGCGGTGGATCTTCCTGCGTGTGGTGGGTCATGGGTGCCATATGTGCAGGAAGATCCAGTGGCCGTCACAGACTTATTGCGGATCTTCCTGCGCCTGGTGGGTTATGGGTGCCGTGGGCGCAGGAAGATCCAGTAGCTCGGGGGTCGGTCGACGGGGCCAGCGCCGGAGACCAAGCCGGGAGGGGATGGGACGATGAAGCGGTGAGTCGGGCGACGGTGCATCTGCTGCGGCACGGTGAGGTGTTCAACCCCGACCGCGTGCTCTACGGCCGGCTGCCCGGATTCCGGCTCAGCGATCTGGGCGTGGCCCAGGCCAAGCTCGCGGCCGAGTTCCTGGCCGAACGCCCGATCGGCCACCTGGCGTCCTCGCCCATGGAACGGGCCCAGCAGACGGCCGCGCCGCTGGCCGCGCTCACCGGCCTCGACGTCAACACCGACGACCGGCTGATCGAGGCCGCCAACGCGCTGCAGGGCCGTCGGATCGCGGGCGGCAAGGGACTGTTCACCGACGTGGCCAACTGGCGCTACTTCGTCAACCCGTTCCGCCCGTCCTGGGGCGAGCCCTACGCCGACATCGCCGCCCGCATGCTCCCGGCCATCCACACCGCCCGCGACACCGTGCTGGCCGCCGGCGGCACCGAGGCCGTCTGCGTCAGCCACCAGCTCCCCATCGTCATCGCCCGGCGCGCGGCACAAGGCCAACACCTGTTCCACGACCCCCGCAAACGCGAGTGCAACCTGGCCTCGGTCACCTCCTTCCACTTCGACGGGGACGAGCTGACCGGCATCGACTACGCCGAGCCGGCCGCACCCCTGCCACCGGGCCACGGCGCCGGCGCTTAGCCCGCTGCGAGGCCGCCCACAGGAAGCTGAGCCGGGTGCGGCGGCCAATACCACGTCAAGCACACTGGACGGCGATGAAACTCCCTCGATTCCTGGCGGCGACGGCCCTGGCGGCGATCGTGCTGGCCGGCTGCACCGGCAAGGACGCCGTAGACCAGAGCGCCGGCGGCCAGTTCCGGTTCGTCAGCGGGACGAGCGTGGGCAAGACCATCGCCCCGGCCGACCGCAAGAAGGTCGGCGACTTCACCGGCAACCTGCTGGGCGGCGGCAAGCTCACCCTCAGCCAGGACGCCGGCAAGGTCGTGGTCATCAACTTCTGGGCCACCTGGTGCTCGCCGTGCACAGTCGAGACGCCCCAGTTCGACCTCGTCTACCGGGCCAACAAGGCCAAGGGCGTCGACTTCATCGGCATCGACACCAAGGAGACCTCCACCGACGCGGCCAAGGCCTTCGTCAAGGACAACGACATCAGCTTCCCGATCGTGTCCGACGAGCCCGGTGAGACCGCGGTGGCCCTGGGCAAGATCCCGGCCCTGGCCCTGCCGTTCACCGTCGTCCTGGACAAGCAGCAGCGCGTGGCCGGCGTCTACCTCAAGCCGCTGGCGCCCAAGGACCTGCAGCCCGTGCTGGACAAGCTGCTCGCAGGATCCTGATGCTGGCCACCGGTGCCTTCCAGCACGCCGTCACCGACGGCCCGCTGCTCGTCGCCGCCGGGGTCGCGGCTCTGGTCGGCCTGATCGGCTTCCTGTCGCCGTGCGTGCTGCCGCTGGTGCCGGGCTACCTCTCCTACGTCGCCGGGCTGTCCGGCAGCGGCAACGCCGAGGTCGAGCACGGCCAGCGCCGGATGGTGTCGGGCGCGCTGCTGTTCGTCCTCGGGTTCACCGCGATCTTCGTGGCCGAGGGCGTCCTGTTCGGCAGCCTGGGCGCCGCGATCCGCGATCACGCGCTGGCCATCGAGCGCGTGCTCGGCATCGTGACGATCCTGATGGGCGTCGTCTTCCTCGGCGGCTTCGGCTTCCTGCAGCGCGAGGTCCGCATCCACCGCCTGCCCCGCGCCGGCCTGGTCGGCGCCCCGCTGCTCGGAGCCGCGTTCGGGCTGGCCTGGGCGCCCTGCCTCACGCCCACGTTCAGCGCCGTCTACAGCCTGGCCTTCCAGCAGGCCACCGCCGGCCGGGGCGCGTTCCTCATGCTCTGCTACTGCCTGGGCCTGGGCATCCCGTTCGTCCTGGTCGCGCTCGGCATCGGCTGGGTCTCCGGCGCGTTCGGGTTTCGTCCGTCGGCACGCCCGGGCGGTCAGCCAGGTCGGCGGGGTGCTGCTCATCGTCATCGGGGTGCTGCTGGTCACCGGTGTCTGGAACCACTGGATGGACGCGCTGCGCACCACGGTCGGGCCGGGCGCGGGCATCGGGGGCGGGCTGTGAACCGGGTCGTCCGGCCGGCCCGGATGGCCTGGCGCCGGTTGACCAGCATGCGCACCGCGCTCATCCTGCTGTTCCTGCTCGCCGTCGCGGCCGTGCCCGGCTCGTTGCTGCCGCAGCGCCCGCTCAACCCGGACAAGACGACCAGCTACCTGGCCACGCACGGCGGCTGGGGCCGTTTCCTCGACCGCATCGGCATGTTCGACGTGTTCGGCTCGGTCTGGTTCGCGGCCATCTACCTGCTGCTGTTCATCTCGCTGGTCGGCTGCCTCATCCCGCGCATCCGCCTGCACGCCCGGGCCGTGGCCCGCAAACCGCTGCCCGCCCCGCGCAACCTCGGCCGGCTGCCCGAGTCGGACCGGTTCGAGACCGCCGACCCACCGGCCGCCTACGCCACCGCGGCCCGGCGCGCGCTCGGCCGGCGCTGGCGGATCGTGCAGCGCGAGGAGCCGAGCGGCGCGCTGACGCTGTCGGCCGAGAAGGGCTACAGCCGCGAGACCGGCAACCTGCTCTTCCACGTCGCGCTGCTCGCCTCGCTCGTGCTGATCGCCGTGGGCCGGCTGTACAGCTACCAGGGCCAGCGCATCGTCATCCAGGGCGCCGGCAACGGGTTCTGCAACACGGTCTCGCAGTACGACTCCTGGAAGCCGGGCCGGCTCGCGGCCGAGGGCAAGATCAGCCCGGCGCCGTTCTGCGTCGATGCGATGACGTCGTTCACGGCCACGTACACGGCCACCGGCGAGCCGTCCAAGTTCGCGGCCGACGTCACCTACCGCCGCACCCGCACCTCGGCTGCCGGAGCACAAGACGATCACGGTCAACCATCCGCTGCGCCTCGAGGGTGACCGGGTCTACCTGCTCGGGCACGGCTTCGCCCCGCGGCTGACGATCCGGATGCCGGACGGGTCGGTGCGTCACGACACGGCCGTGTTCATCCCGCAGAACCTGACCACGCTATCTGTCCGAGGGCGCGTTCAAGGAGCAGGGCGCCCCGGGCAAGAACCAGGACGTCGGCGTGTCCGGCTTCTTCGCGCCGACGCCCGAGGACACCGGCGACGGCGTCATCACCTCGGCCGGCCCGCAGGCCCGCAACCCGGTGCTCGGCGTCTTCGTCTACCAGGGCGACCTCAACTACCGGGGCCTGCCGCAGTCGGTGTACTCGCTCGACACGGCCAAGATGAAGAAGCTGGGCGCGGTCAACCTGCAGGTCGGCGGCTCCAAGAAGTTCGCCAACGGCGTCTCGGTGACCTTCGACGGCTGGGTGCCGTGGGCCAGCGTCCAGGTCAGCCACGACCCGAGCCAGGGCTACCTGCTGATCTCGGCCGTGGCCATGGTGCTCGGGCTGCTCGGCTCGCTGGGCGTGCGCCGGCGCCGACTGTGGCTGCGGATCACCCCGTCGGCGGACGGCGGGGACGCGTCGCCTACCGTGGTCGCAGTCGGTGGGCTGGCCCGCAGCGACTCGGGGAACTTCACGACCGAGTTCGCGGGACTGCTGGAGCGACTGCGGGGCGTGGCCACCCCGACGCACGACCTGATCAGCGCCGGAAGGGAGTGACGGTGGCGGGAATCAACGGCTCGATGGCCCACCTGTCCGACTCGCTGTTCACCACGGCCATCGCCACCTACGCGGTGTGCATGGTCGGCTTCGTGGCCGAGTACTCCTTCGGCAAGCGCGGCCGCATCGCCGCGACCGTCCCGGCGCGCCGCCGCCGCGGCCCCCGCCCGGGCCCTGGTCGGCGCGGGCGGCCCCCCGGTCGACGCGCCGCCCGTCCTGCCCGCAGAGCCGGCGACCGGCTCGCGTCGGGCCATGGCCGATCGCATCGGCCGCTTCGCCCTCGCCCTGACGATTCTCGGCGCGCTCCTGCACGCCGCGTCGGTGGCCGTGCGCGCGATCGCGGTCGACGCGGTGCCGTGGAGCAACATGTACGAGTTCGCCTCCGTGGCCGGGCTCGTCGGCGTGATCGCCTTCGTCGCCCTGATCTGGAAGGTGCCGCAGATCCGGTACCTGGGCGGGTTCATCCTGCTGCCGGTCATCATCATGATGTTCCTGGCCGGGACGGTCTGGTACTCGCGGGCCCAGCCGCTCGTACCCGCCCTGCAGTCCTACTGGCTGGCCATCCACGTCACCCTGGTCTCGATCGCCGAGGGCGCGCTGATGACCAGCGCCGTGCTCACCGTGCTGTTCCTGGTCCGGCAGCGCTACGACCGCGTGTCGGCCCAGCCCGACGCCGTGGTCGGTGGGCTGACCGCGTTCGGGGCCCGGCTGCCGGCCGCGGCCACGCTCGACAAGGTCGCCTACCGGGTGGTGGCGTTCGCGTTCCCGCTGTACACGGTCGCGATCATCTGCGGCGCGATCTGGGCCGAGGCGGCGTGGGGACGGTACTGGGGCTGGGACCCCAAGGAGACCTGGGCCTTCATCGTCTGGGTCCTGTACGCCTGCTACCTGCACGCGCGGGCCACGGCCGGCTGGAAGGGCCGCACCGCGGCCTGGATCAACCTGCTCGGGTTCAGCTCGATCACGTTCAACTTCCTGATCGTCAACCTCGTCGTCTCCGGCCTGCACTCCTACGCCGGTCTCGGCTGATCGTCGGCCAGGGATACTGAGGCCCGTGGGCTATCCCGATCTGCAGGCGTTCCTGGCCGCGCTCGAGCGCGACGGCGACCTGGCGCGCGTGCGGGCGCCGGTCGACCCGCACCTCGAGGTGGCCGCCATCGTGCAGCGGGTCGTGCGCGAGCAGGGCCCGGCGTTGCTGTTCGAGCACCCGGCCCAGAGCGCGATGCCGCTGGCCATCAACGTCTTCGGCACCGACCGGCGGATGGCCCGGGCCCTCGGTGTCGACCACCTCGACGAGATCGGCGAGCGCATCGCCGGGCTGCTGCGCCCGGAACTGCCGCACGGCCTGGGCGGATTCCGGGACGCGCTGGGCAAGGTGGCCCAGCTGCGCGCGGCCCCGCCCCGGCACGTCAAGGTCGCGCCGTGCCAGGAGGTCGTGGTCAAGGGCGACGACGTCGACCTGTCGATCCTGCCCGGCATCACGGCCTGGCCCGACGACGGTGGGGTCTTCCTCAACCTGGGCCTGACCCACACCAAGCACCCCGAGACCGGGGCCCGCAACCTGGGCATGTACCGCCTGCAACTGCAGGACGAGCGGACCGTGAGCCTGCACTGGCAGATCCACAAGGACTCCACCTCGCACGCGGCCGTGGCCGAGCGGCGGGGCGAGCGGCTGCCGGTGGCCATCGCCTTCGGCTGCCCGCCCGCGGTCACCTACGCCGCGTCGGCGCCGCTGCCGGCCGACATCGACGAGTACCTGTTCGCCGGGTTCCTGCAGCGCGATCGCGTCGACCTGGTCGACTGCCTCACCGTGCCGCTGCAGGTGCCGGCCGCGGCCCAGATCGTCCTCGAAGGCTGGGTCGAGCCGGGGGAGCGACTGCCCGAGGGCCCGTTCGGCGACCACACCGGCTTCTACACACCGGTCGAGCCGTTCCCGTTCGTGCGGGTCGAGACGATGACGATGCGCGCCGACCCGATCTTCCAGTCCATCGTCGTCGGCCGCCCGCCCCAGGAGGACGGGCCGATGGGCAAGGCCACCGAGCGGATCTTCCTGCCGCTGATCCGGATGACCGTGCCCGAGATCGTCGACTACGACCTGCCGGTGGCCGGCGTGTTCCACAACTGCTGCATCGTCTCCATCGACAAGCGGTTCCCGAAGCACGCGCAGAAAGTGATGAACGCGATCTGGGGCGCCGGGCTGCTGTCGCTGTCCAAGCTGATCGTGGTCGTGGACGCCGACTGCGACGTGCACGACTACACCGAGGTGGCCTGGCGCGCGTTCGGCAACGTCGACTACGCCCACGACGTGCAGCACACCGTCGGGCCGGTCGATCACCTCGACCACGCGTCCTACGAGCAGTTCTTCGGCGGCAAGCTCGGCGTGGACGCCACCCGCAAGCTGCCGACCGAGGGTTACCACCGGGCGGGTGGCTGGCCGCAAGAATGTGTGGTCGACGCAGCCACGGCCGAGACGGTGAATCGGCGCTGGCTCGAGTACGGCATCGGGGGGAAGCGATGAGCGAAGCCAACTCGCCCATGATCCCGGGCGACGACGAGGAGATCCCGGAGGACGACGAGCTCTGGATGAGCCCGCCGGGCACGATGTGGGAGCGCAAGATGGCGCCCGACTTCGACCTGCCGGATCCACCGCGCACCGACCAGTTCATCCTCGAACCGCTGGACGAGCACCACAACGTGGCCGACTACGCGGCCTGGACGTCGAGCATCGAGCACATCCGGGCCACCCCGGGCTTCGAGGGCCGCGACTGGCCCAGGATGATGACGCTCGCGGAGAACCTGGCCGACCTGCGGCGGCACGCGGAGGATTTCCGCACCCGCCGCGGCTTCACCTACGCCGTGCTCGATCCGGCCGACGGCGACGTCGTCGGCTGCGTCTACATCTACCCGCCTCGCTTCGCCGGACCGGACGTGCGTTCCTGGGTGCGGGCCGACAAGGCCGAACTCGACGTCGCGCTCTGGCGACTGGTGTCGCAGTGGATCGAGGACGAGTGGCCGTTCGTCGCGGTGGCCTACGCATCACGGGAGCCGCGCGGGTGAGCGCACCATGACCACGACGGCTGCCCGCGGCCCCGTGGCGCCGGTGGGGCGGATCCGCAAGTTCCTGCGGCTGGTGATGATCGAGCACTCAGTGTTCGCGCTGCCGTTCGCCTACATCTCGGCCCTGACGGCGATGTGGCAGCAGACCCGGTCGGTGCACTGGGCCCAGTTGCTGCTGATCACCGTGGCCATGGTGTCGGCCCGCACCGTTGCCATGTCGGCCAACCGCATCCTCGACCGCGACTTCGACGCGCTCAACCCGCGCACGGCCCGACGCGAACTCGTGACCGGCGAGCTGTCCGTGCGCTCGGCCTGGGTCGGCACGGGCGTGGCGCTGGTGATCTTCCTGGCCTGCGCGGCCGCGCTGTCGTGGCTGTGCCTGGCCCTGGCGCCGGTGGCCATCGTCGCGCTCGTCCTGTACTCGTACGGCAAGCGGTTCACCGACTTCCCGCAGGCCCTGCTGGCGCTGGCCCAGTTCGTCGCTCCGGTCGGGGCGTGGCTGGCCGTCACCGATCACTGGTCGTGGGCGGCGGTGGCGCTGGGCGTGGCCGTCGGCACGTGGATCGGCGGCTTCGACCTCATCTACTCGTGCCAGGACGCCGAGGTCGACCGCCGCACCGGCTCGCGCTCGTTCCCGGCCCGGTTCGGCTTGCCGGCGGCGTTGCGGGCCTCGGCCGTCGTGCACGCGGTGACGTTCGCGGCGTTCGTGTGGTTCGGGGTGGCCGCCGGCCTGGGTCCGCTGTGGTGGGTGGGCATCGGGCTGACCGCGGTCGTGCTGGCCTACGAGCACGCGATCGTGCGGGCCGACGACCTGTCCCGGGTCAACCGGGCCTTCTTCACTGCCAACGGGGTGATCGGCATCGGCCTGTTCGCCTTCGCCCTGGCCGACCTGCTCACCCACGGCCTGCGGGCGTGAACGCTCGGCGGCCCTGGGTGGTGGGGGTGTCGGGTGCTTCGGGGACGCCCT
Source organism: uncultured Actinomycetota bacterium (assembly GCA_963713245.1). Lineage (GTDB taxonomy): Bacteria > Actinomycetota > Actinomycetes > Mycobacteriales > Jatrophihabitantaceae > CAVQKZ01. The sequence continues at coordinate 582,904 of CAVQKZ010000001.1, read as the reverse complement.
ACGCGCGGGCCGTCCTGGACGGGCTGCTGGCCGCGGGCCAGCCGGTCGACCTGGTCGTGTCCCGCGCTGCCCGGCTGACCCTGCTCGACGAGACCGGGCTGGCGTTCCGCGACAGCCACTGGCGCGACGATCTGGCCACCTGGCTCGGCCACCCGGCCGAGGACGTCGCGTACTGGCCCGCCGGCGACCTGGGCGCCGGTCCGGCCAGCGGCTCGTACCCGGCCCGGGGCATGGTCGTCGTGCCAGCTTCGACGGCCGCGGTGGCCGGCATCGCCATCGGGCTGTCCAAGGACATGCTGCAGCGCGCCGCCGATGTCACCCTCAAGGAGCGCCGCCCGCTCGTCGTCGTGCCGCGCGAGGCGCCCTACACCCGGGCCACGCTGCAGCACATGCTGGCGCTGCACGACGCCGGCGCGATCGTGTTGCCGGCCAGCCCGGCGTTCTACAGCGCGCCGAAGTCCGTCCAGCAGCTCGTCGACTTCGTCGCGGCCAAGGTGCTGGACGCGATCGGGGTCGAGCACGACCTGATCACCCGGTGGGCCGGCCGGCTCGGCGCGGCCCGCCAGCTTGACGAGTAGCGGCGGCTCGGGTCGACTGCGGTGGTGGACTCCGTTGATCGGCAACTGCTGGACGCCCTGCGCCGCAACGCCCGGGCCACCTATGCCGAGCTGGCTCGCGTCGTCAACCTGAGCGCGCCGGCCGTGCACGAACGGGTGGCCAAGCTCGAGGCCGCCGGGGTCATCACCGGCTACCACGCCGCCGTGGCGGCCGAATCGCTCGGCTACGCCATGAACGCCCTGATCGGCATTTTCGTCAACGACCGGGCCGACACCGACGACCTGGCCCGGGCCCTGGCCGCGCTGCCGGCCGTGGAGCACTGCTGGTTCGTGGCCGGTGAGGAGACGTTCGTGGTCAAGGTGCGGGTGCCCGACGTCGCCGGCCTGGAGAGCACGATCCGCGAGCTGAACGCGATCAAGGGCGTGGCCCGCACCCGCACCACCGTGGTGCTGTCGACCAAGTTCGAGGATCGCGTGCAGGCGGTCGAGCCGCGCTAAGCGCCCGCGGCCCGGTGCTGGGCCCCGATCCACGCCGTGACGTCGTCGGGCGTGATCTCGCCGTCGAAGAGGCCCATCGCGGCGTGACCCAGGGCCGCGGAACACAGCACCCGGTCGGTCACCTCCTCGCGGTCGCCCCAGGGCAGGTAGGGCTTGGCGATCATCAGCGACGCGATGCCGTGCGCGGCCGCCCACAGGTCGAACGTGATCGGCAGCGGGTCGTCGCCGACGAAGATGCCGGCCGCGATGCACTCGACGACGGTGGCGTTGAAGTGGGCGAACGCCGAGCTGGCCAGGACACCGTCGACGTCGAGGTCCGGCGTCGGGTCCGGGTCCATCGTGGCGATGCGGTAGTGCTCGGGGTGCTCGACGGCGAAGCGGACGTAGGCCAGGCCGAAGGCCCGCAGCCGCCCCAGCGGTGAGTCGGCCTCGGCACCGGCCGCCACCATCGCCGCGTCCAGCTCGGCGAAGACGTCGACGACGACGGCGCTGAGCAGCGCGTCCTTGTCGGCGAAGTGCAGGTAGATCGACGGCGTGGTCACACCCACCGCCTCGGCCACCGACCGGATCGACATCGCGTCGGCGCTGGCCGACTTGGCCAGCAGCTCCTTCGCGGCCGCGACGATCTCGGCCCGCAACTGCTCGCCGCTGCCGCGCGCCGCCCGCTTGCGCCGGGCCGCCGGACTCATCGCGTGGTGGCGAGCTCGCGGACGGGATGGGCCGCGGGCGGCGGCCCTTCGGCCAGGCCGATGCGGGCGTGCAGGCGGGCCAGCGGCCGCGGCGCCCACCAGTTCCACCGCCCGGCCAGCCGCATGAACGCCGGCACGAGGATGCCGCGCACGACCGTCGCATCCATCACGACCGCGAGGGTAAGCCCGGTGCCGAACAGCATCATGAACGACACCCGCGAGCCGGCGATGGCCGCGAAGACGATGGCCATCAGCAGCGCGGCCGCGGTGACGATGCGGCCGGTGCGGCCCAGGCCGAGCGCGACGGCGTGGGTGTTGTCGGCCGTCGTCTGCGGGGACGCCAGCCACGCCTCGCGGATGCGCGAGAGCAGGAACACCTCGTAGTCCATCGACAAGCCGAAGGCCAGGCAGAACATCAACGGGGGCATGGTCGGCACGAGGTAACCGGTCGTGGTCAGCTCGGGGAACAGCCAGCCGAAGTGGCCCTCCTGGAACACCCACACCATGGCGCCGAACGTCGCCGACAGCGACAGCGTGTTCAGCACCAGGGCCTTGAGCGGCAGGACGATGCTGCCGGTGAACAGGAACAGCACCACGAACGTGGCCAGGGCGATGAGTCCGATGGCGTAGGGCATGGCCGCCCCGAGGGCGTGCAGGCTGTCGTTGTTGATCGCGGTCTGCCCGGTGAACTGCACCGGCCACGGGGCGCGGACGTCCTGCACCGCGGCCAGGGCGCGCTTGCCGCCCGCGGTCTGCGGATCCTGGTTGGTGTGCACGTCGACGTACGTGGTGCCGCCCTTGGTCATCGACGGCCCGCTGGGCGGCAGCACCTGGCGCCCGCCCGCGAACGTACCCGCGGCCGAGGTCACCGACGTGACGTCCGGGACGCGCGAGAGGGCGGTGGCGTAGTTCGCGACGCCGGCCGGCGCGGCCGAGACGTCGCGGGCGACCACGGTGATGGCCGAGGACGCGTTGGTCGAGAACTGGCTGCGCAGGCTGTCGCCGACCTGGTGGGCCGCGGCCGACTGGGGCAGCACGCGGTCGTCGGGGTAACCGAAGTGGGCGTGCAGGAACGGCAGGCCGAGGGCGACCAGCACGGCCGTGACGACGAGCCCGACCGGCAGCGCCCGGCGCATCACCGCGGTGGCGAAGCGGTACCAGAAGCCCTCCTCGACCGGCTTCGGCACCGGGGCCGGCCGGTGCAGCACCCGGCGCGCGAACACGCGTAGGTCCAGGGCGTCGACGCGCGGCCCGAGGATCGTCAGCAGGGCCGGCAACAGGATCAGCGCGGCCACCGTGGCCAGCGCGACGACGGCGATGCCGGCGTAGGCGAACGAGCGCAGGAAGTACACCGGGAAGACCAGCAGTGCCGCCAGCGACAGGCCGACGGTGATGGCCGAGAACAGCACGGTGCGGCCGGCGGTCTGCATGGTCCGGCGCACGGCGTCGTCGGGCGGCACGCCGGTACGGACCTCCTCGCGGTAGCGGCTGACGATGAACAGGCTGTAGTCGATGGCCAGGGCCAGGCCGAGGGCGGTGGTCATGTTGAGCGCGTACACCGACACGTCGGTGAACGAGGTGAGGGCACGCAGGATGGCCATCGTCCCGATGATCGACGACAGGCCCACGGCCAGCGGGAGCAGCGCGGCCACGAAGCTGCCGAACACCCAGGTCAGGGCGATGACGGTGAGCGGGATGGCGATGGCCTCGGACAGCTTGAGGTCGGCGGCGATGTCGTCACTGACCTGGTTGTAGGTGCTCATGATCCCGCCGGCTTTGACGGTGACGCCGTCGTGGGTGCCGACGAGCGGATCGGTGATCGTGGCCGCGCGCTTCGGGGCGGTGCTGTCGTCGCCGGCGATGCGGGCGACGATCAGCCCGGACTTGCCGTCGGCGCTGCGCAGCCCGCCGGCCTGGTCGGCCGGCACGGTCCAGTACGAGACGACCTGGCCGGCGTACTTGGCCGACTGCAGGGCCCGCGCGATCGACCGGCCCTCGGTGCGGGCCGCGGCGCTGTCGACCCCCGCCGGCGTGGTGGCCTCCAGGACCAGGTTCGGGTCGCCGGTGCCGAACTTCGACTGCAGCAGGTCGTCGGCCTTGCTGGAGGCCGAGTGCGGGTCGCGGAAGCCGCCCGCGGACAGGTGCGCGGCCACCGGCGCGCCGAAGACGACGGCGAGGACGAGGAGGAAGCCGGCGGCGACGAGGACGCGGCGCGGGGCTCGGATACCGAGGTTGGCCAGACGGACGAGCATCACTGGACTCCTGCGCGAGACGAAGATAGTGGCGCTAAGTTAGCGACGGTAAGTTAGCGCTGTCAAGCGTTTTCGGCGAGCGGATCGACATCGGTGCGGCGCACATCGTCAGATCGCCGGGCAAACCGGACGGAGCCGAAAAGCCTGCCCGGTAAGTCTCTTCCGCCGTGCAGACTCCGCCTCTATGGTCGGCTGACACGCGGGGGGTGTGGGCATTGCGATCTCGACTCGGCGCGGCCGTGGGACTGGCCGCCTTACTGGTGGCAGGCGCTCCGAGCGTCCTGGCCCGGGCTTCGGCCCCGGCCGCGGCGCCGGTCGTCGTGGCCGGGGCGGCAACCGCGGTCCCGCGCCCGGACCACGTCGTCGTCGTGGTCGAGGAGAACCACTCCGGCACCGAGATCGTCGGCAGCCCCAACGCGCCCTACATCTCCTCGCTGGCGGCCAACAATGCCAACTTCACCCAGTCGTACGCGGTCACCCACCCCAGCCAGCCCAACTATGTCGCCCTGTTCTCGGGCTCGACCCAGGGCCTGACCGACGACAGCTGCCCGCACTCGTTCGCCGCCGCCAGCCTGGGCGACCAGCTGATCGGGGCCGGCCTGACCTTCACCGGCTACTCCGAGACCCAGCCCAGCGCGGGCTACACCGGCTGCCAGAGCGGCAACTACGCCCGCAAGCACAACCCGTGGTCGGACTTCCCGGCCGTCCCGGCCGCGTCCAACCAGCCGTTCACCGCGTTCCCGACCGACTACTCGAGCCTGCCCGCGGTCTCGTTCGTGATCCCGAACCTGCAGAACGACATGCACGACGGCACCGTGGCCCAGGGCGACACCTGGCTGCAGAACAACCTGGGCGGCTACATCACCTGGGCCAAGACCCACAACAGCCTGTTCGTGCTCACCTTCGACGAGGACGACAACACCGCGGCCAACCGGATCCCGACGATCTTCGCCGGTGAGCGCGTGGCCCCGGGTAGCTACGGCGAGACGATCAACCACTACAACGTGCTGCGCACGATCGAGGACGCCTACGGGCTGAGCCCGCTCGGGGCCAGCGCGACCAGTTCGCCCATCCTGGACGTGTGGACGACCGCGCCGCCCGGTGATCCCAAGCCGGTGGCCGCGTTCACGTCGTCGTGCTCCGGGGCGAGTTGCACGTTCGACGGGTCGGGGTCTACCGACGACACGTCGGTGGCCAGTTGGTCGTGGGACTTCGGCGACGGGACGAGCGGATCGGGCTCGTCCGTGGCGCACACCTACACCGCGAGCGGGATCGTATTCGGTGACGTTGACCGTGCGCGACGACCAGGGCGCGGCCAGTGATCCGGTCTCGCATTCGGTGTCGGCGACGGTGCCGGCCGGTTCGCCGTTCGTCTCGGACTCGTTCGGGCGCACCGTGGCCAACGGCTGGGGGTCGGCCCCGGTGGGCGGGGCCTGGTCGGCCAGCGGGACGGCGTTCTCGGTCGCGCCGGGCGCGGCCTCGGTGGTGCTCAAGGCCGGGGCCCAGCTCGGTGGTTTCGTGCCCGGTGCGGCCCGGACCGACGCCGACGTGCTGGTCGGAGTGGCGCTGGACAAGGTGCCGGTGGGTGGACCGGTGTACGTGATGGTGCAGGGCCGCCGGGTCAGCGCCAACAACGAGTACGACGCCAAGCTGGTCATCGGGGCCGACAAGTCGGTGACGGTACGCGTCGACCCGGCTGGTCGGTGGCGTGGAGACGGCGCTGGCCGGTCCGGTGCGGGTGCCGAACGTGACCTACGCGGCCGGTCAGGTGTTGGACGTCCGGCTGCAGGTCACCGGCACCGCGCCGGCGACGGTGCGATCGCGGGTCTGGGCCGCGGGCACGGCCGAGCCGTCGACCTGGCAGGTCTCGGGCACCGACGCCACCGCGGCGCTGCAGGCCGCGGGCGCGGTCGGCGTGGCCGGGTACCTGTCCGGCAACGCCACCAACGCGCCGGTCACCGTCCGGCTCAGCAGCATCGTGGCCCAGCCCACTGCCGCGCAGGCGAACCAGGCCCCGACCGCGGCGTTCACGTCGTCGTGCACGCAGCTGTCGTGCACGTTCTCCGGCGGTGGGTCCTCCGACCCGGACGGCACGGTGACGGGCTGGGCCTGGGACTTCGGTGACGGCGCGAGCGGCACCGGCGCCAGCGTGCAGCACGCGTTCGTGCTGGCCGGGACGTACTCCGTGCAGCTGACCGTCACCGACGACCAGGGCACGGCCAGCGCGCCGGTGACCCACTCGGTCACGGTGACCGCGCCCCCGCCCAACCAGCCGCCCGTGGCCGCGTTCACCGGGTCGTGTTCGGGCCTGGCCTGCTCCTTCGACGGCCGCGGCTCGACCGACGACGAGGGCGTCGAGACCTGGAGCTGGAACTTCGGCGACGGCAGCACGAGCACTGGCTCGACGGTGGCCCACACCTTCGCCAGCGCCGACACCTACGCCGTCCAGCTCACCGTCAGCGACGACGACGACGCCACCGATTCGGTCACCCACTCGTTCACGGTCAGCGGCACCCCGCCGGCCAACCAGCCGCCGACCGCGGCATTCACGTCGTCGTGCGCGCAGCTGGCCTGTACGTTCTCGGGCGGTGGCTCGACCGACCCGGACGGCACCGTCACCGGCTGGGCCTGGACGTTCGGCGACGGCGCCACCGGCACCGGCTCGTCGGTACAACACACCTACGCCGGCACCGGTGGCTACACCGTGACCCTGACCGTGACCGACAACCAGGGCGCGGCCAGTGCGCCGACGTCGCATTCGGTGTCGGTGACGGCACCGGCGGGCACCCCGTTCGTGTCGGACTCGTTCGGGCGCACGGTGGCCAACGGGTGGGGCTCGGCCCCGGTGGGCGGGGCCTGGTCGCCGGCCAGCTCCACGGCGCTGTCGGTCTCGCCCGGCGCGGCCGTGCTGCGGCTGGCCAAGGCCGGGGCCCAGCTGGGGGCGTTCCTGCCCGCCGTCACCCGGACCGACGCCGATGTGCTGGCCGCCCTGGCCCTGGACAAGGTCCCGGTCGCCGGGCCGGCGTACCTGATCGTGCAGGGCCGCCGGGTCAGCGCCAACAACGAGTACGACGCCAAGCTGGTGGTCAACGCCGACAAGTCCGTCACGGTGCGGGTCGTCCGGCTGGTCGGCGGGGTGGAGACGGCCTTGGCCGGTCCGGTGCGGGTGCCGAACGTGACCTATGCGGCCGGGATGGTGCTCCGGGTGCGGTTGCAGGTGACCGGGACGGCGCCGACGACGGTACGGGCCCGGGTCTGGGCCGCGGGCGCGACCGAGCCGTCCACGTGGCAGGTGTCGGGGACGGACGCCACCGCCGCCCTGCAGGCCGCGGGCGCGGTCGGCGTGGTCGGGTACCTGTCCAGTGCGGCCACCAACGCGCCGCTCACCGTCACCCTCAGCAGCATCACTGCGCAACCCACCACGCCATGACCGGTTAGGCCGTCCGTACCCTGGGTGCCATGGCGTTGAGCGAATCCCGCAAGGCGGAACTGTCCGAGAAGGTCGCGGCCCGCGAGCGGCTGACCCGCGCCGACGGCGAGGACCTGTACGCCAGCGACGACCTGGCCTGGCTCGGCGGGCTGGCCCACGGCGTGCGCACCGAGAAGAACGGCAACTCGACGTTCTTCAACGTCAACCGGCACCTCAACCTGACCAACGTGTGCACGGCCTCGTGCGCGTACTGCAGCTTCGAGCGCAAGCCCGGGCAGAAGGACGCGTACACGATGCGCGTCGAGGAGGCCGTCGAGAAGGCGCTGGCCATGAAGGACGACGGTCTGACCGAACTGCACATCGTCAACGGCCTGCACCCGACCCTGCCGTGGAAGTACTACCCGCGGGTGTTGCGCGAGCTCAAAGCCGCGCTGCCCGACGTCGCCCTCAAGTGCTTCACCGCCACCGAGGTGCACTACTTCGAGTCGATCTCCGGCCTGTCGGCCGACGAGATCCTCGACGAGCTCATCGACGCCGGGCTCGAGTCGCTCACCGGCGGCGGGGCCGAGATCTTCGACTGGGAGGTGCGCAAGCAGATCGTCGACCACAACACCCACTGGGAGGACTGGTCGCGCATCCACCGCCTCGCGCACAGCAAGGGCCTGCGCACGCCCGCGACCATGCTCTACGGCCACATCGAGGAGCCCCGGCACCGGGTCGACCACGTGCTGCGGCTGCGTGAGCTGCAGGACGAGACCGGCGGGTTCGCCGTGTTCATCCCGCTGCGGTTCCACAACGACAACAACCGCCTGTCGCACCTGCCGATGGCCCAGCCGGCCGACGTGCTCAAGACGTTCGCGGTGTCGCGGCTGATGCTCGACAACTTCGACCACGTCAAGGTCTTCTGGGTGATGCACGGCCTGTCGACGTCGCAGCTGGCGCTGAACTACGGCGCCGACGACATGGACGGCTCGGTCGTCGAGTACAAGATCACCCATGACGCCGACGGCTACGGCACGCCCGACAAGCTGACCCGCGACGACCTGCTCACCCTGATCCGCGACGCCGGGTTCACTCCGCGCGAGCGCAACACCCGCTACGAGATCATCCGCGAGTACGACGGTCCGGTCGAGCTGGCCCAGCGCCGGGCCGAGCCCCAGGCCGTGTGGGCCTGAGCCGATGACCGAGCAGTCGCCCAAGCAGCCGACGTTCGCCGGCTGGATGGGCTCGATGTGGCTGTACACGACCCTGCGCTTCGGGCTGTTCTTCGGGCTGTGGGGGCTGCTCGTGGTGGTCGGGCTGCGCGGTTACATCGCCGCGGTCGTGGCCGTGTTGCTCTCGCTGCCCCTGTCGTACGTGCTGCTGGCCCGGCCCCGGGCCCGGTTCGCGGCCAACATCGAGCAACGGGTCAACGCCCATCGCGAAGACCGCGCCGCCCTCGACCAGAAGCTCTCGGGCGAGGACCCGGGCTGAGCCTCAGCTGCTCATCTCGGCCGTGGTGAGGTCGGCGGCCGGGTCCAGGTGGGCGATGGCGTTGCGGACGGCGGCCCGCAGGTCGCGCCGGGCGCCCCGGCTGTAGAGCGGGCCGGTGCCGTCGGTCAACAACAGGTTGGCCAGGGCCACGCCTCGGGGCGGGACGGGCCGCGTGGCTCGCAGGTCGTCGGCCAGTTCGCGGATGTCGGCTTCGGCGGCGAGGACGCGGCCCCGGGCCAGCGGGATGCGCGGGTCGGCCAGGCCGCGCGGACGGCGGGCCCGATCGAGCAGTTCCGTCCAGTACCGGGCCAACGTGGCCCGGTACCGCGGCTCGACCAGCAGCCCGGCCCGGACGGCCAGCAGCCGGTCGTGGTCCGGCGTGGCTCCGGCCGCGAGGCGGGCATCGAGCGTGCTCGCCTGCAGCCGGGCCCGCAGCCGGTCCCAGGGTCGCCGGGGGAGTTCGACCAGCCGGCTCGGGTCGGCGAGGACGAGGACGGTGCGGTTCTCGGTGCTTGTCATGACTCCAGTCTTGGCGTCCGCGGCCATGCCGGTAAGTGGCATCATTGACGTCATGCATGCTAAAAAGGCCAAACCCACGGTGGCCGTCCTGACCTACGACGGGCTGGACATGTTCGGCTTCGCCGTCGCGTGCGAGGTGTTCGGCGACGGCTACACCGCCGACCTCGGCGTGCCCTGGTACGAGCTGCTGATCTGCGGACCGCGACCGGGCTCGGTGTCGCTCGACAACGGATTGCGGCTGGAGGTGCCGCACGGGCTGGACCGCCTGGTGCGGGCCGACACGGTCATCGTCCCGGCCTGTGATGCGGCCGGCGGTGCCCCGCCCGAGGCGTTGCGGGCCCTGCGGCGTGCGCACGAGCGCGGCGCCCGCCTGGTGTCGCTGTGCACCGGCGCGTTCGTGCTGGCCGCGGCCGGGCTGCTCGACGGCCGGCGGGCGACCACGCACTGGACGGAGTGCGACGAGCTGGCCCGGCGGCACCCGAGCGTGGACGTCGATCCGGGCGTGCTGTACGTCGACGAGGGCGACATCCTGACCTCGGCCGGCAATGCCGCGAGCATGGACCTGTGCCTGCACCTGGTCCGGCACGACCACGGCGCCGAGGTCGCGGCCCGGCTGGCCCGCCAGTTGGTCGTCCCGCCGTACCGCGACGGCGGGCAGGCGCAGTACATCGAGTCGCCGGTGCCCGAGCCCGACCGCACCGACCTGTTCGCCGATACCGTCGCCTGGGTGCAGGAACACCTCGATGAGCCGGTGAGCGTGGCCGAGCTGGCGGCGCGCTCGGCGATGAGCAGGCGCACGTTCGCCCGGCGCTTCGCGGCCAGCACCGGGACCACGCCGTACCAGTGGCTGCTGCGGCAGCGGCTGCAACTGGCCCAGCGACTGCTGGAGACCAGCGACCTGCCCATCGAGCTGGTGGCCGAGCGGAGCGGGTTCGTCAATGCCGGCAACCTGCGCAAGCACTTCGGCCGGGTGGTCCGGACCACGCCGCAGAGCTACCGGCACGCCTTCCAGTCGCGGGCCGAGGCCGAGGCCGAGGCCGCGGTCGAGGCCCCGGCCGCGGCCGGTTGATCCCGGCTGAGCGGCGGCGGCCGTCGCGGAGCAGGATCAGGCAATGCACTCGGTGTCGTACGCCCAAGTGGTGGTGCTGCTCGTGGTCGCGGTGGCGGTCGTGGCCGTCGTGCGCTTCGAGGTGTTCTGCCTGAGCGACATCGTCCACGCCCAGCGGACCCGGTACCTGTCCCGGGCGGGCTGGGCCGCGGTCTGCCTCGTCACCATTCCGATCGGTGGCATCCTGTACCTGTACCTCGGCCGGGTGTCCTGATCAGCGCCCGCTCAACAGCGCACGGGTCAGGGCGAGTTCGACGCGGGTCAGCGGCAGCACCAGGGCGTACCAGAGTCCGAAGCAGACGAGCGCCAGCGGCATCATCACCGTTGACTGGGCCACCGAGTGGAACACGATCAGGCCCCCGAACGGGTCGTCGAACACTGTCTGGGGCGTGGCCCAGTAGAGCAGCGGGTAGTTGAGGTAGAACAGCGTGCCGGCGAACAGACCGACGTTCAGGGCCGACGTGGTCGCGGCGACGATCGAGTGCAGCAGGCACCACCAGGCATCGCGCCAGCTCTGCCGATCACGCTCCAGCGACCAGACCCGCCGAGCCAGGCTGCCGGTGCCGGGGTCGCGGTAGCTGCGTGTCATCGGCCAGCCGGTGAAGCGCCGGGCCTCGTCGCGGTGGGCGTCGGCGTAGGCGCGGACCCAGGCCGTCACCGGCAGCACCAGCGGCGCGAACACCGTGACGGGTGAGATGACGACCGCGGTGAGCCAGAGCGAGAAGAGCGCGGCTCCGGTCACGGAGGTCGCCGCCACCCGCGCGGACCGGCCGAGCAGATGCAGGCGCAAGGGCAGAGTGGGCACCGTTGGCAAGGTCGCGGGTTGCGCGTCCAGGCTCGTGGTCATGACGCCATCCTCGGCCCGGGGCGGGTCCGGCGCAGTGGGCCTAGGTCCACTTCTGCGGTGCGTCGTTGACAGGGGTATCGGGCAGGATGCCGCGGCATGGACGCTTTCGCCGCGGCTGTCGCATTCGTGGGTGGCGTGTGCCTGGGTTTGCCCGAGACCTACGAGGAGGAAGCGTGGGTCGGCACCCGCTGGAAGGTCGGGGCCAACACGTTCGCGCACGTCCTCGAGATCGTCAACGGCTTCCCGCGATCGTTCGCGACCTCGGCCGGCACCGACGGTCCGGCCGTCGTGCTGACGTTCCGCTCGGGTGGGCACGAGCTCGACCAGCTGCTCACCGGCCCGGCCTTCTTCGGCCCGCTCTGGGGCCGCACCGACGTCGGGGTCCGGCTCGACCTGCATGCTGACCGGGCCGAGCTGGCCGAACTGCTGACCGAGAGCTACCGGCTGCGGGCGCCGAAGACGCTCGCCCACCGGATGGCTCCCTGAACGCCTCGACGTCGTCGATAGTCCGTTGCGGTGTCGGCCCGACTCAAGAAGCTGGCCCGGTCCGGAGTCCGAGTCCGGCGGCTAGGGCTTCGGCCGTGCGGACCTCGGAGCAGAGCCGGTGCTGGCGCGGTCATCGCTGGGCGGCCGTGCAGATGACGGGGGGATGGCGTTGTCGATGAGGACGGCAGCGATGGCGGCGGCGGTGGAGAAGGTTTCGCGGTTGAGGACTCGGGTGCGGGCCGAGGCTCCGTCGATGAGCAGTGCCAGTTGTTCGCCGAGTTGCTCGGGGTCGGTGGCGCCGGCTTCGCGGGCGGTTTCGGTCAGCCGCGCGGCGATGGCGGTCTTGTAGTCGCGGGCGTACTTCGATGCGGGGTGGTGGGGGTCGTGCAGTTCGACGGCCGCCGCGATGTAGGGGCACAGGGGCATGGACGCGGGTATCTCGAAGGCGGCGAGCAGTCGTTCGCGGGGTGTGAGGTCGGGGCGGTCAAAGACGCCGGGCATGACGTCGGGATCGAATCGGCGCAGGTACTCGGCGACGAGTTCGTCCTTGCTCGTGAAGTGTTGGTAGGCCGTGCGCTTGGACACCTGGGCCACGGCGCACAGCTGGTCCATGCCGGTGCGGTTGATGCCCTGATCGCGGAACAGCTGCTGTGACGCGCTGAAGATGCGCTCGCGCGCGCCCCGGCCGCGGCGCAGGCCACGCGGCCCCTTCTCCAACTCGGTCACCCCCCCAGCGTAGCTCATCGGGTACCGATCGGTGTGCATAGCTTGCATCCGAGATCGCAGACCGATACGTTAAGCACATTGATCGGTGTACATAACACCGACATGGTCATCGGATGGAGTAGTCGTGGGAAAGCTCGACGGCAAGACAGCGGTCATCACCGGAGCCTCGACCGGCATGGCGCTGGCCGGCGCCAAACTGTTCGTCGAGGAAGGAGCGCACGTCTTCATTCAGGCCCGGCGGCAGGACGTACTGGACGAGGCCGCCGAGCTGATCGGCCGCAACGTCACCGCCGTACAGGGCGACGCGGCCGACCTGGCCGACCTCGATCGTCTGTACGGCACGGTCAAGCAGGAGAAGGGCTCGATCGACGTGCTGTGGGCCAGCGCCGGAATGGGCGAACCGGCCCAGCTCGGCGAGATCACCGAAGAGCAGTTCGAGCGCGCCTTCTCGCTCAACGCCCGCGGCACCCTGTTCACCGTGCAGAAGGCCCTGCCGCTGCTCAACGACGGCGCCTCGGTATTCATGACCGGCTCCAACGCGTCACTCGGGGCGTTCCCCGGCTGGAGCCTGTACGCCGGAAGCAAGGCCGTGCAGCAGGCGTGGGCCCGCGTGTGGCTCAACGAACTGAAGGACCGCAAGATCCGGGTGAACGTCCTGACCCCCGGCCAGGTCGCCACGGCCAAGCAGGAAGAACTGTTCGACGAGGCCACCAGGACCGCATTCGAATCCCTCATCCCCCGCAAGAAGATGGGCCGTCCCGAGGAGATCGCCACCGTCGCACTGTTCCTTGCCTCCTTGCCTCCGACGACTCCAGCTACGTCAACGGGCTGGAACTGGTCGCCGACGGCGGCACCAGCGCCCTCTGAGCGAACAGCAGCAATGTCACAACGACAGGAAGAGAGCACATCCCATGAGCAGCATCACTTTTATCGGCACAGGCAACATGGCCCGCACCATCGGCACGCTCGCGGTGGCCGGCGGCAACACCGTCGAGGTCATGGGCCGCGATCAGGCCAAAGCCAATGACCTGGCCACGGCTCTGGGCGGCGACACCACGGCAGGCACGTGGGGTGCCGTCCCGGCCGGAGACATCGTCATCACGGCCCTGTTGTACGACGGTGTCGTCCCCGTCGTCGCCCAGTACGGCGACGCACTCGCAGGCAAGGTCATCGTCGACATCAGCAACCCCTTCAACGCCACGTTCGACGGGCTGGCCCACAGCGAGCAGACCTCGATCGCGCAGGAAGTCGCCAAGGTGGCCCCGGCCAGCGCCAGCGTGATCAAGGCCTTCAACACCATCTTCCGTCAGGTCCTGGAGACGGGCCGGCCCGACGTCTTCTTCGCCGGCGACGATGCGCAGGCCAAGGCGGAATTCGCGGCATTCATCGACAGCCTCGGGCTACGCCCGCTGGACGTCGGCGGCCTGAGAATGGCGCACTGGCTAGAGGGTGCCGGCGTGATCACGATGGGCCTGGCCAACAACGGGGTCGGCCACTGGGACTTCGCCCTTGGCGTCGACGAATTCACTGGCTGAACCGGTGGGGCCGCCAAGCTGCCACATTTCGTAGTTGCCGCATTCCGCCGTGATCCCAGCGGCCGCCTGAGCTGCGGTAAAGAAGGCGCCGACCACCGGCGAGGTGTGTGTTGCCGCCACGGCGACGCACACCTGGTCGGGCGCCAGTTCAGGGACGGGCACGAAGGCGACGTCCGGATGGGTGTAGAAGACCATGGCCGAGCGGGCCAGGAACGAGATGCCCCGGCCGGCCGCGACATGCTCGAGCGTTTCGTCGACTCCGCGCACCGAGTATCCGGCGTTGGGGTGGGGGCGCCTGGTGGGCTGCGTGTTCGGGTCGGCGGGCCAGAGCAGCGGTTCGCCGGCCAGGTCGGCTTCGGTCACTTCTTGCTTGCCGGCCAGTCGGTGGTCGGCCGGCAGCACCGCTACCCGTGGCTCGGTGTAGAGCGGGGCAATACGCAGGCCGGCCTCGTCGATGGGCAGCCGCACGTAGCCGATGTCGATGCGACCGTCGAGCAGCATCGATGCTTGCTCGTCGGCTTCGATGCGTTGCACGTCGACCAGCACGTCTGGGTGCCGGATGGCGAACTGGTGTATCGCCGGGGCGACCGCGATGCCGGCCCGGAAGCCGACCATCATCCGCTGGCCGCCGCGGGCGGCCCCGGTCACTCGACGGCGAGCCGCGTCCGCCGATGCCAACAGGGGCCCAGCATCGGTCAGCAGTTGCCGGCCGGCGTCGGTCAGCGCCGCGCCGTGGCTGTCTCGGGTGAACAGCGCGGCGCCGAGCTCCTTTTCGAGCGCGCGGATCTGCCGGCTGAGCACCGGTTGCGCAATGTGCAGCTGCTCGGCGGCGCGGCCGAAGTGCAGCGTGTCGGCGACCGCGACGAAATAGCGCAGCTTGCGCAGGTCCAGATCCATAGCCCCTCCAGGGGACGGCGATGCCATCAGGGTATCGCCGCGGCCAAAAGAGGTCTTGGACATCAACTCAGACCGGTGGCAACCATGGATCTCGACCGCCGCACCGCCTCCTCAACGGCATCGATGCCACGGCCCGTCCGCAGGGCGGCCGACGGCGGCCCTAGTCCACGACTCCAGAAAGCAGCACACCATGACCAGCATCAGCATCATCGGCCTCGGGGGCATGGCCCGCGCCATCGCCGCCCGCGCGGTCGAGGGCGGCAACACCGTCGAGGTCATCGGCCGCGACGCGGCCAAGGCCAACGACCTGGCCGCGCGAGCTCGGCAGCGCAGCGACGGCCGGCACCTTCGGCGCTACCCCGGCCGGTGACATCGTCATCTGCGCCGTGCCGTATGCCAGCGCCGCGCAGGTGCTCGCCCGCTACGGCGACGCGCTGGCCGACAAGATCGTCATCGACATCTCCAACACCTTCAATGCCGACGCCACCGGGCTCGTCACACCTGACGGCACCTCCGGTGCGCAGGAGATCGCCAAGGTCCTGCCCGCCCGCACGCACGTCGTGAAGGCGTTCAACACCGTCTTCGGTCACGTCCTGGCTCGGGGCGGGCAACTGGACGTGCTCATCGCCGGCGATGACGCGGAGGCCAAGGCAAGCGTGTCGGCGTTCATCGAGAGCCTCGGGCTGCGCCCACTGGACACCGGTGACCTGGCGGCGGCGCGCTGGCTGGAGGCGGTGGGTCCGCTGCTCATGGGGCTTGCCAACCACGGCGCGGGCTTCAACATCAGCCTCGGCGTCACCATCTCGAGCTGAGCGCGCCCGCACCACCACCCGGCTGCGTCGCCCATCTGCGGACGCGACGAGCAGCCGTCCACCCACTCTCGCAAGGACATGTCGTGCGCGTATTCGTTACTGGCGGGACCGGCCATACCGGTTCCTACATCATCCCCGAGCTGATCGCGGCCGGGCACGAGGTCACCGGCCTGGCTCGGTCGGACTCGGCCGCGGCGGCGGTGGCCGCGCTCGGCGCGAAGGTGCGTCGCGGCGACCTTCAGGATCTCGACGGGCTGATGGCGGCGGCCGCGGATTGCGACGGTGTCGTCCATGTCGCGCACCGCCAGGACCTGCTTCCCTTCGGCGGGATGGACGCCGTGTCCGCCGCGGAGCTCCCGATCATGCTCGCGTACGGCGAGGCCCTCGCGGAGACCGGAAAGCCGCTGGTCACGGCGGGGAGCATCGGCTCATCCGGGCAGCTGGGCCGGCCGGCCACCGAGGACGACCCGGCCCTGCCCGTCGGTGACGAGCACAAGGGCACCCTCCGGGTTCGCAACGTCGTGGAAACCGCGGTGATCGACCTGGCCGAGCGGGGAGTGCGGTCTTCGGTCGTGCGGATTGCCAACATCGCGCACAGCACGACCGATCGTGCCGGCTTCCTGCCGACGCTGATCGCGCTCGCCAAGGAGAAGGGCGTCGTCGGCTACCCCGGTGACGGCGCGAACCTGTGGAACGCCGTGCACGTCCGCGACCTCGCCTCCGTGTTCCGCCTCGCCCTGGAGAAGGGACCGGCCGGCAAACACTGGCACGCGGTTGGGGACGGGGGCATCCCGTTCCGCGAGATCGCCGAGGCGATCGGTAGCCGGCTGGGCCTGCCCGTCCTGAGCATTCCCATCGACGAACTGATGGTGCCGGGCTACTTCGGGTTCCTCGCGAACATCGTCACGCAGAGCTACCCGGCGTCCAACGAGATCACCCGCCGAACCCTCGGCTGGGAACCAGTTCAGCCCAGCCTGCTCGCCGATCTGGACAACGGCCACTACTTCCCCGCCGGCTGAGGATCAGGGACCCCCATGACAACCGTGCGACTCGTCGGACGCGCAACCTCGGCACCACCGTCGCGCTCGACGGCAACGCGCGGCTCCGAGTAGCGTCCCGCGGCGTGGCCGATGACGACGAGATTCGGGTGTTGATCGAGCGCTGGGCCGCGGCCGTGCACAGCGGCGATTTGAGCACGGTCCTGGCCGGGCACGCCGACGACATCGTGATGTTCGACGTGCCGCCTCCCGACGACGGCGTGCGCGGCATCGAGGCCTACCGCGCGACCTGGCCGCCGTTCTTCGAGTGGCAGGCCGGCGGCGCGTCGTTCGAGATCGTGGCCCTGGACGTCACCGCCGGCGTCGACGTGGCGTACGCCTTCGCCCTGTTGCGCTGCGGCACACCCGAGGAACTGGCCGCCCGGCCCGAACAACGCCTGCGCCTCACGCTTGGGCTGCGCAGAGAGCAGGGTCGGTGGGTCGTCGCCCACGAGCACCATTCGTTCGCCGACCGGGACTAGCCCAGCCGCGATCGGTCGAGGGCGTCGAGGATCGCGGTCAGCTCGAACTCGAAGTCGTCCCCGACGTCGTAGCCGGGCTGCAGGACGTACTCGGTGGCCAGCTCGACCAGCTGCGGGTTCGCGTCGGCGGGGGACTGCGCCATCATCGGCGGCCGTCAGGGCCGGGGCACGGCCCAGCGCAGGGCCGTGCCCAGCGGCTCGTTGGGCACGACCGTGAACGTGCCGCCCAGGGCCTCGGCCCGGCGCAGCATGTCCTTGAGCCCGGCCCCGCTCGTCGGTTCGTCGTTCGGGCCGACGCCGTCGTCGGCCACCTCGAGCACGACCCCGCCGGCGGCCACCGTCACCCCGACCCGGATCGACGAGGCGTACGCGTGCCGCAGCACGTTGGCCAGCGCCTCGCTGAGCACCGCGGTCAGCGCCCCGCCCACCGGCGTGCCGTCGAGATCCTCGAGCGGCCCGTCGACGGTGACGTTCGCCGCGCACCCCAGACGGGCGCAGGCGTCGGCCGCCAGCGCGGCGACCACGTCGCGCAGCCCGGTGCCGGAATCGCCGGCCCGCACGAGCGCGCTGATCTCGTCGACGGCCTGCTGCGAGCCGGCGACGTGCCAACGGTGCCCGCTGGCCTGGAACACCGCGGTCGCCCCGCCGGCACCCTCGACCAGCGCCACCCCGGGGAACCAGTCCCAGTCGAGCGAGTCGAGCTGCACCCACGCCCCGAGCCGCCCGGCCGCCACGGCGGCCAGCTCGATCGAGCCCGACCCGAGCATCCGCACCGTCGCCGCGCCCTGGATGACCCGCAGCAGCGGCACCCGGGCGCCGTCATCGGGCAGCGTGGTCGGGTGCAGGTAGGTGGCGACCGAGATCTCGGGCAGGGCCCGGTCGACGAGCCGGTCGACCGGCGTGCCGTTGCAGGTCGTCGGCCGGCCGCGTTCGCCCAGCCACAGTTCGTCCGTGGCGTGGTGATAGACCGCGCCGAGCACCACGCCGTCGGCGTCGGTCAGCCCCAGCGCCGCGCACCACAGCGGCAGCCCGGACAGGAAGTTGTAGGTGCCGTCGACCGGGTCGATGAACCAGGTGCGCACGCCGGGCCGGTCGGTGCCCTCCTCGCCGACGACGCCGTCAGCCGGTCGCTCGGCCCGCAGCCGGGCCACGATCAGCTCCTCGGCGGCATGGTCGGCCGCCGACACGACGTCCGAGATCGAGGTTTTGTGCTCGGTCGTCAACCCGTCGCGCCGCATCGCGTCGGCCAGCACAGCCGCCTCACGCACCAGCGCGGCTGCCAGGTCGAGGTCGCCGCTCACTGGGCCGAGCCTAACCAGGACCTACCCCGTGTAGTGCCCGGCGTGCTGCTGGCGGACGACGTTCTTCTGGATCTTGCCTGTGGACGTCTTGGGCAACTCGTCCACCACGATGACCGCCTTGGGCACCTTGAACCCATCGAGGCGCTCCTTGACTGCAGCGATGAGCGCCGCCTCGTCCAGCGCCGCGCCGGGCTGGGGCACCACGACCGCGGTGATCGCCTCGCTCCAGCGCGGGTGCGGCAGCCCGACGACCACGGCCTCGGCGATGTGCGGGTCGGCCGCGTACACGGCCTTCTCGACCTCGATGGACGCGACGTTCTCGCCGCCGGTCTTGATGACGTCCTTGTGCCGGTCGCTGAACCAGAGCATGCCGTCCGGGTCGAGCCGGCCGACGTCCCCGGAGTGGAACCAGCCGTGGGCGAACGCCTCGGCGGTGGCCTCGGGGTTCTTGAGGTAGCCGTTCATCGCCTGCGGGCCGCGGTAGACGATCTCGCCTTCGGTGCCGCGGGGCAGCAACTGCCCGTCCGGGTCCATGATCGCGACCTGGACGTTGACGACCTGGGTCCCGACCGCGCCGGCGTGCGAGAGCTGGTGCTCGGGCTGGAAGAACGTCGTCACCGGGCTCATCTCGGTCTGCCCGAACGCGAGGGAGAAGTCGCACCCGAACACGTCCAGGCACTGCCGCAGCAACGCGTCCGGCATCGGCGCCATGGCGTAGGCGGCCCGGACCAGGCTGGACAGGTCGCGCTCGCGGATGCCCGGATATTCGAGCAGCGCGCGGTACATCATCGGCAGCGCGAAGATGCGGGTGATGGCCTCGCGCTCGATCAGGTCGAGCAGGGCGTCGGGGTCGAAGCCGCGCAGCAGGTAGGTCGTCGCCCCCATCATCACCGCAGGCGTGCCGAATCCGTTGAGCTGGGCCGTGTGGAACAGCGGCATGAGTGCGGCGATCCGGTCGTCGCGCTGCAGGCCGCTCTCGGCCACGACCGTCAGCGATTCCAGATAGATCGCGGTATGGCTGCCGACGACGCCTTTGGGGAACGACGTCGTCCCACTGGTGTAGAGGTAGCTGACGGCGTCGCGGTCGTCGACGAAGTGCTCGGGTTCGCGCTCGTCACCCGCGTCGAGGATGTCGTCGAAGCGGTGCCAGGCGCGATCGAGCAGGCTCGGTTCCCATGCGCCGCCGGTGCCGGGGGCCACGACGATGTCGCCGACGGCCGGCACCTTCTCGACCGCCGGAAGCACCAGCGGCAGCAGTTGGGCCTCCACGACGATGCCGCGGGATTCGGAGTGGTCGAGGACGTAGCCGATCTCGTCCGGGCGCCAGCCCAGATTGATCGGCACGCACACCACACCGAGCTTGGCGCAGGCGTAGTACGTCACCATGAACTCGCAGCTGTTGCCCGACGCCAGGGCCAGCGCGTCGCCCCGGCCGTAGCCCTGAGCGGCCAGCGCGTTGGCCAGGCGATTGACGCGCGCGTTGAGCTGCGCGTATGTCCAGGATCGGGAGCCGTCGACGATCGCGAGCTTCTCGGGCCGGCGTCCGGCCGCGCGGGTCAACGAGTCGCCGACATTGACCCGGGTGATCAGGTTGGTGGCGAGCTCCGGATCGGCCGTCATCCTCGGAGGGTGGCAGAGCTGCCGCGTAATGTCGATGCCGTGAGCCCACCCCCTGCGAGCGCCGTAGCGCGCCCCCGCGTCGGCCACATCCAGTTCCTGAACTGCCTGCCGATCTACTGGGGCCTGGTCCGTTCGGGCGCGTTGCTCGACGTCGAGCTGACCAAGGACACCCCGGACCGGCTCAACGACATGCTGGTGGCCGGCGAGCTCGACATCGGGCCGATCTCGCTGGTCGAGTACCTGCGCAATGCCGACGACCTGCTGCTGCTGCCCGACCTGGCCGTCGGTTCGGACGGGCCGGTGCTGTCGGTGAACCTGGTCAGCCAGGTCGCGCTCGATGCCCTGGACGGGCGGCGGGTCGCGCTCGGATCGACGTCGCGCACGTCGGTGCTGCTGGCCCGGATGTGGCTGGCCGAGGTGCACGGCGTCGAGCCGGACTACTTCGGCTGCCCGCCCGACCTGACCTCGATGCTGCTCGAGGCCGACGCCGCCGTGCTGATCGGCGACGCCGCGCTGCGGGCCACCTACGACGCGCCGCGCCGGGGCCTGAGCGTGTACGACCTCGGCCTGGTCTGGCGCGAATGGACCGGGCTGCCGATGGTCTTCGCCGTCTGGGCCGCGCGGCGCGACTATGCCGAGGCCAACCCGGGGCTGGTCAAGGACGTCCACGACGCCTTCGTGCGCAGCCGCGACGAAGCCCTGGCCCACGTCGACGAGGTCGCGGCCCAGGCCGCCCGGTGGGAGATCTTCGACGCGGCAACGCTGGCCACGTACTTCCGCACGCTGGACTTCTCGCTCGGGCCGCGCCAGCTCGACGGGCTGCTCGAGTTCGGCCGCCGGGCCGCGGCCGTCGGCGCCGTGCCCGGGCCGGTGACGCCGGCGTTCGCCCCCGTCTGACCCGTACCCCCTAGGAGGCCCATCGTGGACATCACCCAACTCATCCTCGACGACCACCACGAGCAGCGCCGGCTGTTCTCGATCATCGAGGAGATCGATCGCGACGACACGGACACACTGCGGGTCGTGTGGGGCCGGCTGGCCGCGTTCCTGGAGGTGCACGCCGCGGCCGAGGAGGCGATCTTCTACCCGGAGTTGCTGCACATCGGCAAGGGAGCCGGCGGCAAGGACGACGCCGAGGACGAGACCGAGGACGCGATCAAGGATCACAACGAGATCCGCGATGCCGTGGCCGAGGTCGCCCGGCACGACGTCGGTTCGGACGCGTGGTTCGACGCGGTGGCCGACGCCAACGAGGCCAACAGCGATCACATGGGCGAGGAGGAGCGGGAAGGCCTGACCGACTTCCGCGAACACGCCTCGCTGCAATCCCGCCATGACCTGGCCGTCGCGTTCGCCGCGTTCGAGGCCCGGCACGTCACCGGCGTTCCGGTCGTCAACCCCGATCCCCAGGAGTACATCGCCGACAACGAATAGCCTTGGCCAGCCCGGCAGACTGGGCGGATGCGCGCACTCACATTCCCGGCCGATGTCATCGTTGGCAACCTGGACTGGGCCGGCTCCTGGAGTGACGAGCGCGGGCCGGTGCTGGCGACCGGCACCGTGCTCGTACCCGACGACGCGGAGATCGAACTTCACACCGAGGCTTTGAGCGGTAGTGAGCGCGATCCCGGCGGCGCGAGCTGGAGTCTGATCCCCGATCGGCGGCGCCCCGAACTTGACCTCGGGTTCCTGCGTCAGTTGCCTGCGGACGCGATCACGTCATTGTCGCTGGGCCGGTCCGCCGCGGGCTCGGTATCGGCCCTGGCGCACCTCGCGCCCGGCCTGCGCCGGCTGTATCTCGGCTGGACCGGTTTCGGGGACGAGGTCCTCCCGTTCGTCGCGCGACTGGTCAACCTGACCTACCTGCAGACGTTCGGCAACCACTTCTCGGACGCCGGCGTCCAGCAGCTGTCGGCGCTGCAGCAGCTGGACCACCTCTATCTTGAGGAGGAGACCCTTACCGCAGCAGGGTTCGCGTTTGCTGCGGCCCTTCCGCGGCTGCAGCGGCTCGGGTTGCAAGACGTGCCGCTGACCGATGCGGAGATGGGCGACCTCCGGCAGCGTCTCAGCGGCGTCGACGTCGGCTGAGGCACGCGCCATCCGAGCATTCAGCACGAGGCGCCGCGTTGGCTTACCGGGGCAGGGTCGCGTCACAGGCTGCGGTCAGAACGGCGGTGGCTCAGGATCCGGGATGCTCGCCTGGGTTGGTCCGGACGCCTCGGTTGGTTCGCGGACCTCTGGTCGTGACACGTCGGGTCGTTCGGGCACCTCGGGTGGTTCGCGCAGCTCGGGTCGTTCGAGCAGCTCGGTCGGTTCGGGCAGCTCGGGTGGTTCGGGCAGCTCGGGTGGTTCGGGCAGCTGGGGTGGCGCAGTGGGTTGGGTCGTGCGGTCGATGGGGTAGGTGGCGGGTTCTTCGACGTAGCGGTGGGCGGTGGGGCCGGTCCAGGCCAGGGAGCCGTCGGGTTGTTGTTGGGGTTGCCAGCCGGCTTCGTGTTTGGCGCGGTGATGACGCGCGCAGATGGCGTTGAGGTTCGCGTCGTTGGTGTGACCGCCGTCGTGCCACGGTGTGGCGTGTTCGAGGTCGCAGTGGCGGGCTTGGCGGTTGCAGTTGGGGAAGCGGCAGGTGCGGTCGCGGGCGATGACGTGTTCGGCCAGGTCTTTCGGTGGCCGGTAGGTGTTGCGGCCGTAGTCGAGCAGCCGACCGGTCTGGTCGGTGACCAGGCGTCGCCAGGTGCCGGTGGGGTCGGCGGCGATGCGGCGGGCGAGTGCGGCCGGGATCGGACCCGAGCCGGCCAGTTCGCCGGGTTGCTCGTCCACCCCGAGCAACGTCGACAGGGCGACGGTGACCTGAACCGACGGGTGCAGGCCGTGCTCGCGCGGCAACTGCCCGGCCATCGGCCCGGTCAGGGTGTTGAGGGCCAGTTGCACGACGGCGTCGGCGCGGCGCTGATCAGCGGTCCGCTCGTCGTCGGGCGGGCTGCGGCGGGCCAGGGCGTCGATCGCGGTCATGACCGTGGCCGCCCCGACCTCGGGCAGCAGCATCCAGATCTCGGACATGCCGTCCGCCACCGGGCGTGCGCACCACCCGCCGCTGGGTCACGGCCTCGGTGTGGCGTTGCTCGGCCGGCTTCGGCGCGACCGTGAGCACGGCTCTTACGCACGGAGCGTTTGAAGTTCGCCAACACCTGCTGCGGTGCCTTCGGCAGCACCGCGGCCTCCACCGCAGCCGCCGTGGCGTCATCGAACGTCGTCACCGTCTCGGCCAGGTGCCGGGAGTGATGGGTCGATGATCTCCCCGCGCTCCTGCAACGCCAGGGTCGCGGGCAGGCGGGTCAGCTCTGTCGCGAACGCCAACCGGTCGGCCGCGGTGCGGGCCGAGAGCCGCAACGCGCAGGCCACGTCTTCGCGCACCCACTGCTTGTCCAACTCCCCGACCGAGGCGGGCACGACCGGGTCGGCGGCCATCAACGCCAGCAACCGGAACTGCTGGGCCTGCAACCACGACATGTGCCGCTCCAACGCCGTCAACGCATCAACCCGACCCGCATACGACAACCGGCCCAGATTCACATGGGCCAACGGCTTCAACGGTGCCGTACCCGGAATGACCGCCGCCGCCCACGCCGCGACATCATCCGGAACCCGATCAGCGTCCAGCAGCGACGGCACATACGGCCACGGCTCCGGACCGTCGTCACCGTCCATCATGGGTGCTTCGCTCATACGGTCGATTCTAAAGTGAGGGTCCGACAAACCCAGCCACATTCGGGACCGAGCAACCCGACCCGCCGAACACCCGCTCCCGTCGCTGCGCTTTTCGCCCTTCGCCTCGGGCGTCACACGCCCCGGAACGAGCGGCGGTACGACTGCGGGCTGGCGCCGCGGGTGCGGCTGAAATGCCGTCGCAGCATCCCTGGCGTCAGGCCCACCTTCGCGGCCACGACCTCGACCGGCACGTCGCTGCCTTCGAGCAACTCGGCCGCCCGCAGCAGTCGCTGGTGGGTCAGCCACTTGTGCGGCGTCGTGCCGGTGTGCGCGACGAACCGCCGGGCGAACGTGCGCGGTGAGGTGTGCGCCCGCTGGGCCAGCACGTCGACAGTGAGCTCGTCCTCGAGATGCTCCAGCGCCCACGACGTGACCGCGCGCAGATGTTCGTCGACCGGCTGGTCCGGCACGCTGACCGGGACGAACTGCGCCTGGCCGCCGTCGCGATGCGGAGCGACGACCATGTTGCGCGCGAACGTATTGGCGATCGCCGAGCCGTACTCCCGCCGCAGCAGGTGCAGGCAGGCGTCGATCCCGGCCGCCGTGCCGGCGCTGGTGATCACGTTGCCCTCGTCGACGTACAACACGCTCGCGTCAACCGTCACCGCGGGAAAGCGCTGGGCGAACTCGTCGGCCCGCCGCCAGTCGGTGGTCGCGCGCCGGCCGTCGAGGATGCCGGCCGCGGCCAGCGCGAAGGCGCCGGTGCAGTGGCTCATGACCAGGCCGCCGCGGTCGATGACCGCGCGCAACGCGGCGCACACCGCGCCGGACGGCAGGCGCCGCGGCTCGTCCCAGCACGGCACGATCGCGAGATCGGCCGCGGCGAACTGGTCGAGGGTCGCGGTGAGCTCGATCGGCAGGCCGACGTCGGTCAGCAACGTGCCGCGCCTCTCCGCGACGATGCAGTAGTCGAACTCGGGCAGGCCGGGCCGTCGCCGGCCGAAGACCTCGGCCGTCACGCCCAGGCCGAACAGGGACACACCGGGGTAGGCCAGCACGGCCACGGACCGCATCAACCGAGTATGGCAGGAATGTGCCGGACGCTGACCGTCAGCCAACACTATTGTCTGGCCCAAGTTCCTAGCGTGGAAGCTATGACGATCACCGAGCGACCACGAACCGGACCGTGCGCTCGGCCACCCGCTCGGGCTGGGCGGCGTTGCTGGTGGTCTGGCTGGTGTGGGGCTCGACCTATCTCGCCATCCGCGTCGGCGTCCGCACGATCCCGCCGTTCACACTCGCCGCCATCCGCTACCTGATCGCCGGCGCCATCATGCTGCCGATCGGCTGGCGCTCGGGCTCGCGCGAGGAACGCATCCGCGACCGGCCCGGCCGCAAGCAGTGGGCGGCGATGCTGCTGCTCGGCGCGATGCTGCCCGCGGCCGGCAACGGCGTCGTGTCCTGGGCCGAAATCAAGCTGCCGTCGGGCATCGCCGCGCTGCTCGTCGGCACCGTGCCCATCTGGATGGTGCTGGCTGACGGACTGTTCGCCCGCCGGATGCCCGCCGTGGCTCGCTGGCTGGCCCTCGGCGTCGGGTTAAGCGGGGTGGCCGTGCTCAGCGGCGGTGGCTCGGGCCCGGTGGCCGTCACCGCGATCCTGGCCACGCTGCTGGCCGCGGTCAGCTGGGGCGTCGGCTCGGCGCTGCAGCCCCGGCTGCCGGTCCCGTCGCGGCCCCTGCTGATGAGCGGGATGGAACTGTTCTGCGGCGGGCTCGTCCTCGCCGTCGTCGCCGCCGTCCGCGGCGAGCTCACCTTCGCGCTCGAGCCACGTCAGCGCCGAGTCGTGGTGGGCGCTGGCCTATCTGATCGGCCCCGGCACCCTGCTGGCGATGACGTGTTACGTGTACACGCTGGGCCGCCTGCCGGCCACCACGGTCTCGACCTACGCGTTCGTCAATCCGGTCGTGGCCGTCGTGCTCGGGCTGCTCATCCTCGACGAGCACCTGTCGGCCGGGCAGGTCGCCGGCGGCGCGCTGGTCGTGCTCGCCGTCGCCGGCCTGCTCGTCGGCCCGCGACGGCGGGCACTCGAGCCGCCCGAGACGTAACAATCAATGCCCGGCCAGCGCCTGCTCGATCAAGGGGACGACCGAGCCGGTGTCCGCCGCCTGGAGACTGCCGTTGTCGACTCCGGGCCGGCAATGGACGTCGACCCGGACATGGACGGCAGGGCCGTCGGCGTACCGGAAGGCCAGTTCGTACGGCAGTTGCCGATGGCCATCGCCGACGCACGACGATGTCGACACCTGGGTCGGCAACCGGTCGAACGCGCGGGCGAGCGCGGCGACGCCCGTGCTGGTCGTCACCGTGCGATAGCGCGGATGTGCCGACGAGCTCAACGGGACGCAGATCTGGACCGAAGTTGCCCCCGCCGGCACCATCGCGGATTCCTGGCCGCGCCGGCCGTCCGACTCGGCCCCACACGGACCCGCATCGGCCACCCGGGGCCGGTGCGGCGGATCGCCGACCCAGACCCCGCCGGTATAGGCCGCTGACGCCCAGGGCAACAGATTGACCAGGGTGTCGAACCGCCCGTTCGACGCGCCCTCGCAGTGATCGCCCGGCGCCGACACCCACACCGTGCCGCCGCGGTAGGTCAGGCCGATGAGGTAGTTGTCACCGTCCGTCTTCGCCAGATAGAGCGGACAGGACTGCTCTTGGCCGAGGCCGCGTTCCGGCAGCCACGTCAGGGTGGTGCGGACAGCAACCAGATTTCCGGCGAGTTCGGTGCGGCCGGTGAGCACGGTGTCGCGTTGGCGATGCTGACGGGGATCCGGCAGGTAGGCGCACACGACGACGTGCGCCGGTGTCTGGTCGGGCACGAGGCGCCGATCGGCGTCGGCGACGGTGGGCGCCCGCGGAACCCATGGCGTCGCCTGGCCCGCGTAGCCGTGCGGGCAGGCCACGGCGGGGCCCGCCGCCGCGGGCGACTGGTCGCCGGGCGTTCTGACGATCGCGACGACGACAGCAACGACCAGCACGCAGGCCGCCGCTGCGGCAGTGGCCAACCAGGTCGTGCGTCGCCGGTGCGTGGTCGTCGGCAGTCCTGCTCGCGACGTCGAGAAGTCGGCGACGGTGGGCGCTTCGTGCTCGTGCGCCCGCATGGCCTCGCGGACCCGATCCTCGATGCTCATGTCGTGCTCCCGTCTCCGGCCGGCAGCGCCGCCAGGCCGCCTTCGCCCGATCGCAGCCCGGCGAACGCCCGCGCGGCCAGACTGCGTACCGTCGCCTCCTTGGCGCCGATCAGCGCGGCGATCTCGGCGTCGGGCAGGGCCTCGTAGTAGCGCAGCACCAAGACGGCCCGCTGGCGGGCGGGCAGCCCGGCCAACGCCCGCCACATCTCGTCCCGGTCCACCACCGCGTCGTCGAACGAGCCGGCGCCGACGTCCGGCACCCGATCGGTGACGACCTCGCCGCTGGCCCGCAGCCGGCGGCGGCGCAGGAACTCGTTGACCACGGCGCGACGCAGGTAGGCCTCGCCGTGGGCGATATCCGGAGCCCGGCGGCGCCAGCTGCGATAGACCTGCATCAATGCCTCCTGCACCACGTCTTCGGCCGAGGAGCGGTCGTGGGTCAGCTGGTAGGCCAGGCGCAGCAGCCGATCACCCGAGGTGTTCATCAGGTCGGTGAGCGCTTGATCCAGGTCCATCGACCCTCCTCACCCTTCTAGATGCGCTCGCGGGCCGGATCCGTTGCAACCGGGCCTCGTGGGCGCCGACTACCCTCACCACCATGACGCGTGCGATCGACGACCTGCTCGAACACGCCGCCGACGGCGGGCGCATCACGCCCGACGAGGCGCTGCTGCTCTACACCGACGCGCCGCTGCACGGCCTGGGCCAGGCCGCCGACGCGGTGCGCCGCCGCCGGTATCCCGACAACATCGCCACCTACATCATCGACCGCAACATCAACTACACGAACGTCTGCGTCACGGCCTGCAAGTTCTGCGCGTTCTACCGCGCGCCCGGCCACGCCGAGGGCTGGACCCACGAACTGGACGAGATCCTGCGCCGCTGCGGCGAGGCCGTCGACCTCGGCGCCACCCAGATCATGCTGCAGGGCGGCCACTCGCCCGAGCTCGGCATGGAGTGGTACGAGACCACGTTCGCGGCCATCAAGGCCGGCTACCCGCAGCTCGTCGCTGCACTCGCTCGGTGCGTCCGAGGTCGTGCACATCAGCCGCACGTCCCAGCTGCCGTTCGCCGAGGTGATCACCCGGCTCAAGGCGGCCGGGCTGGACTCGTTCGCCGGCGCCGGGGCCGAGATCCTGGTCAAGCGGCCGCGCACGGCCATCGCCCCGCTCAAGGAGTCGGGCGAGACCTGGCTCGAGGTGATGGAGACCGCGCACGGCCTCGGGCATGGAGTCGACGGCCACGTTCATGATGGGCACCGGCGAGACGAACGCCGAGCGCATCGAGCACCTGCGGATGATCCGCGACGTGCAGGACCGCACCGGCGGGTTCCGCTCGTTCATCCCGTGGACGTACCAGGCCGAGAACAACCACCTCAAGGGCCGCACCCAGGCCACGTCGCTGGAGTACCTGCGCATGATCGCGGTGGCCCGGCTGTTCTTCGACAACGTCAACCACCTGCAGGGCTCGTGGCTGACGACGGGCAAGGACATCGGCCAGCTCACCCTGCACTACGGCGCCGACGACCTCGGCTCGGTGATGCTCGAGGAGAACGTCGTCTCCTCGGCCGGGGCCCGGCACCGCTCGAACCGCACCGAGCTGATCGACCTGATCCGCGGCGCCGGGCGCATCCCGGCCCAGCGCGACACGCTCTACCGGCACATCGCCGTGCACGACGACCCGGCCAACGACCCGGTCGACGACCGCGTGCACTCGCACTTCGCCTCGACCGCGCTCAAGCTCCTGCCGGTCGCGGCGGCCGGCTGAGGCAGGCCGTCCGGCTCAGCCGGCGGCCAGGTCGGCGGTGATCACCCGCGCGGCGTTCTGCATCGACAGCTCGTTGGGGTGCAGCGGGAAGGCGTCCGACAGCGGGACCAGCCCCTCGATCCAGCGCAGCCCGGGCAGCGCGCACGCGTCGTGGCCGACCGAGGACGTGCGCAGGTCGACGTAGGTGGCGCCGTGCGCTGCGGACTGCTGGGCCATGGCCGCGTTGAGTTCGTCGATCTTGGCCTGGATGTAGGTGGCGTCCGGGGCCAGGATCGGCTGCACCGGGAAGCACCCGCCGTTGCGGATGGCGGTCGGGTAGCCGACCAGCAGCACCTTGGCGCTGCGGCGCCCGCTGGTGGATGGTGTCGATCGATCGTCCCGTAGGTGCGCGGCGAAGGCGGCGATCTTCTGGCTGTAGACGTCGACGCCGCCGGCCGTGTACTTGGCCGCGCAGGACTTGCCGATCGGCGCCGGGCAGCAGGTTGATGCAGCTCTCGGCCAGCCCGACCAGGCCGATGTCGTTGCCGCCGATGCCGACGGTGACCAGCGTGGTGTCGGCGCTGAGCGCGTCGTACTGCGGAGGGTTGGTGCCGGTGACCTCACCGGCCTGGGGCTGGGTGAAGTCCGCCGAGGTCGCGCCGGAGCAGCTGACGTCACGCAACGTCGTCACCTGCAGCGCCTGGGCGACCAGACCGGGTAGTCGACGCTCGAGCGCACGCAGGTGAACGGGTCGCTCTGCGGCAGGATCAACGGGCCGGACGTGTACGAGTCGCCGAGGGCGACGTAGACCCCGCCCGTGGGCACGGTGGCCGCGGCCGCCGGGCCGGCGGTCACGGCGGTGGCACGGCGTGGTCACGGCCGTGGTCAGGGCGGCGACGGCGAGCAGGCGCAGGCAGCGGCGGGCGGAGCGAGGCATCGGCAACTCCAGGCTCGAAGGTGTTGACAGGATGCCTCCGGCCGACAGACCTGGCAATTCGGAGCAGACCCGGCCGGGCGTGGACACCTCGTGGACACCTGCGTGCGGTTAGTGTCGAGACGTGTCGCTGCTCGTCGCCGTTCCGTTCGGGGTGGCCGCGGCGATCGCGTACGGCGCCGCGACCGCGGTCCAGCACCAGGCCGCGCACACCGGCACCGGAACGGCCGACCCGCGCGGGTTGCTGCGGCTGCTGCGTGACCCGCGCTGGCTGCTCTCCATCGGCGGCGACACCCTCGGGCTTGGTCTTCCAGGTGATCGCGCTGGCCACCGGTCCGGTGGTGCTCATCCAGCCGCTGCTCGTGCTCACCCTGCCGGTGTCGCTGTTCGTCGGCTACCTGCTCGGCGGCCCGGGCCCGCGCGGCCGCGACTACCTGGCCTGCTGTCGCCATCCTGGGCGGGTTGGCCGCCTTCTTCGTCCTGCTCGGCCGGCCGGGTGACGGGCGCGACCCGACCCCGCGGGCCGTGGTCCTCACCGTGGTCGTCGTCGTGCTGGCCGGCGCCGCGCTGTGCGGCCTGGTCGCCCGGCAGGGGCCGTCGCTGCGGGCCGGCGTGTACGGCGGCGTTGCCGGCGTCGTGGTTCGGGACGGTCGGCGTGCTGCTCAACGCCTCCGCGACCGAGTTCAGCGACCACGGGCGCGCGGCCTGCTCACCCACCAGGCCGGGCTGGCCCCGCTGCTGGGCGTCGGCCGTGATGGGCGTGCCTGGGCATGACGCTGACCCAGGTCTCGTTCCAGGTCGGCGCGCTGGCCGCGAGCTTCCCGGCCAACAAGTCGGCCGACCCGGTCGCCGCGGTCCTGCTCGGCGCGGTGCTGCTGCACGAGCGCGTCCCGGCCGGGGCCGGTCACGTGCTCGGCTACCTGCTCTGCCTGGCCGCGATCGTCGCCGGGGCGGTGCGCCTGGCCGGGCCGAGCCCGACGTCCGTGGTCGAGGCCGAGCCGAGCCCGGCCGAGCCCGAACTGCGGTAGCCGGCTCAGGGCGGCCCGGGTCGGTGACCCGGTCAGGCACAATGGCGGCTGATGACGCCCCAGCGCAGAGCCACGATGGACAAGAAGCCGCGCGACGTCGCCGCGATGTTCGACGGCGTGGCCCTGCGCTACGACCTCACCAACACCGTGCTGTCGCTGGCCCAGGACCGCCGCTGGCGCCGGCGCACCCGGCAGTGCCTGGAGCTGCAGCCCGGCCAGCGGGTGCTCGACCTGGCCGCCGGTACCGGGGTCTCGACGGCCGAACTGCGGCGGGCCGAGGTGCAGGCCGTGGCCTGCGACTTCTCGCTCGGCATGTTGCAGGCCGGCCGGGCCAACCGGCACCGCCGGCACGTGCCCTTCGTGGCCGGCGACGCGCTGCACCTGCCGTTCGCCGACGGGGCGTTCGACGCGGCCACGATCTCGTTCGGGCTGCGCAACGTGGCCGACGTGCCCGCGGCGCTGCGGGAGTTGGCCCGGGTGGTGCGGCCCGGGCGGGCGGCTGGTCGTCTGCGAGTTCAGCCGCCCGCCCTGGGCGCCGTTCCGCTTCGTCTACCTCAACTACCTGATGCGGGCGCTGCCGTGGATCGCCCGCCGGGTGGCCGTCCAACCCGGACGCCTACGTCTATCTCGCCGAGTCGATCCGGCGCTGGCCGGCCCAGTCGCGAACTGGCCCGGATGATTGCCGCCGCGGGCTGGACGACGTGCGCTACCGCAACCTCAGCGGCGGTATCGTCGCGCTGCACCTTGCCGAGCGGGCCTGACGTTACGGACGTCCGGCCGTTGGGGTATCGGCACCGTGCGACACCAGGCCGCGGCACGGCCGCCGGCACCACGGATCGATCAAAGGAGCGAGATGACGCATGGACGACGACGACATGACGACGGCCGCGGACGGTGGCGCTGACGGCGGTGCCGGTGACGCGGGCGCCGATGGCGGCGCGGGCGACGCGGGTGCCGATGGCGGTGCGGGCGACGCGGGTGCCGATGGCGGCGCGGGCGACGCGGGTGCCGATGGCGGTGCCGGTGACGCGGGTGCCGATGGCGGTGCCGATCGGTGGCGACGGCGGCGCTGGTGATGGTGGCGCCGATGGTGGTGCGCGGTGACGGTGGCGCCGATGGCGGCGCGGCCAGCTGAGTGAGTCCAGCTACATGAGTTCAGGCCAGACCGCGGGTCGGCGCACTGGAACGCTGCGTCGCCTGCGGCTCCGACACGTTCGCGGCCGAGCACTGGGGCCGGGCGCCGCTGCTGACTCGCGGCGTCGAACTCGGGTCCGGCTTCGACGACCTGTTCAGCGCGGCCGCGGTCGACGAGCTCGTCTCGCGCCGCGGCCTGCGCACGCCGTTCCTGCGCATGGCCAAGGACGGCACGGTGCTGCCGGCCGCATCGTTCACCCGGGGCGGCGGCGCCGGCGCCACCATCGGCGACCAGGCCGCCGACGACCGGGTGCTCGCGGCCATGGCCGACGGCGCGACGCTGGTGCTGCAGGCGCTTGCACCGGACCTGGCCGCCGCTGGTCGACTTCGGCGCGCAGCTGGCCGAGGAGCTCGGCCACCCGATCCAGGTCAACGCCTACATCACCCCGCCCGAGAGCCAGGGCTTCGCGCCGCACTACGACGTGCACGACGTGTTCGTGCTGCAGGTCAGCGGCCGCAAGCGCTGGACGATCCACGCGCCGGTCGTCGTCGACCCGCTCGACAACCAGCCGTGGGAGGGCCACCGGGACGAGGTCGCGGCCCGGGCGGCCGAGGCGCCGCTGATCGACGCCGTGCTCGAGCCCGGCGACGCGCTCTACCTGCCCCGCGGCACGATCCACGCGGCCAAGGCCCTGGGCGAGACCTCGATCCATCTCACCATCGGGGTGCACCCGGTGACCCGCTACCACCTGGTGCGGCAACTGCTCGACGCCGCGCAGGACGATCCGCAGCTGCGCACCTCGCTGCCCGTGGGTGTCGACCTCGTCCGATCCGGCCGTGCTCGCCCCGCACCTGGCCGCGACCGTGGCCCGGCTGCACGAGCGGCTGGACGCCGCCGACGTCGACGAGCTCGGCCGCCGCATCGGCACCCGGCTGCGCCGCGAGACCCGCCCCGAACCGCTCGCGCCGCTGGCCCAGCTCGCGGCCGCGCAGCAACTCGACGCGCACACCCGGCTGCGGCTGCGCGCCGGCCTGCGGCTGCGCGTCGATGAGGACGCCGGCGGCATCCGGCTGGTGTCGCTCGGGCAGACGGTCGACCTTCCGGCCGCGGCCGGCGCCGCGGTCAAGACGATCGTCACCGGCGTGCCGTTCACGCCCGACGAGCTGCCCGACCTCGACGCCGGCGAGCAGCTCACCCTGGCCCGGCGGCTGCTGCGCGAAGGCATCGTCGTCCCGGCGTGAGTCGTCCCGGCGCGAGTGCCGCCGCCGAGCCGGCCGCCCGGCGTGGCAGTGTGGACCGGTGACCCGCCCGCATCCGCGCGAGACGCTCGCGCGCTGCGCGCTGCGGGCCCAGCTGCGCGGCGACCCGGCGCTCGGCACCGCCTTCCCGGCCGCCCGGCTGCTGCTGGTCGAGCAGCCCGGGCCGTGGGGCCGCGACGGGCTGACCGATTCGCACTTCGACCCGGCCACCGCCCGGGCGCTGCTGCGCCGCACCGGCGCCGAAGGCATCCGGGTGCAGCTGATCCGCCGGCCCGGCCGCACGCCCAGCGGCGCCGCCCGCAGCTGGGCGGTCGTCGACTCCCGCCCGGGCGGCGAGGCGCTGCGGTGGGGCAAGTTCGACGCCGACGCCGACCTGCTCGACCTGCCGCTGGACGGCTCGACCGGCGCGGCCGACCCGCAGCCGCTGTACCTGGTCTGCGCCCACAGCAAGCACGACACCTGCTGCGCGCTGCGCGGGCGCCCGGTCGCGGCCGCGCTGGCCGAGGTGCGCCCGGGGCGGGTGTGGGAGTGCAGTCACCTCGGCGGCGATCGGTTCGCGGCCAACGTGCTCGTGCTGCCCGCGGGCCTGCTCTACGGCCGGGTGCTGCCGTTCGCGGCGCCGGAGTTCGTGGCCGCGGCCGAGGCCGACGAGGTCGTCGGCGCGCTGCTGCGCGGGCGCATCGGCCTGCCGCCCACGGCTCAGGCCGCGCTCGCCTTCGCCTACGAGCACCTGGCCCTGCGGCGCCGCGACGCGCTGCCGTCGAGGGCGTCGGGCCGAGCGTCGACGGGATCGCGGTCGTGCGCATCCGCGGGCCGCACGGGCTGCTCGACGTCACCGTGCGGGTCGAGTCGGTCGCCGCCGACGGGCTGACCTGCGCCAACCCGCGGCCGAACAGGTACCTGAGCTACCGGCCGGTGAGCGTCGTGCCCGTCGAGCCCTGATCGGTGCGGCGGCGGTCGCGAGGCCACGATCTCCTGCTCGGCCTCGACCCGGCCGACCCAGGCCGCGCCCTCGACGCTCTTGCCCGGCTCGAGTTCCTTGTAGACCTCGAAGAAGTGCTGGATCTCCAGCCGGTCGAACTCGGGCACGTGGTGGATGTCGCGCAGGTGCTCCAGCCGCGGGTCGTGGGCCGGCACGCACAGCACCTTGTCGTCGCCGCCCTTCTCGTCGGTCATCCGGAACATGCCGATGGCCCGGCAGCGCACCAGCACGCCCGGGAACAGCGGGTCGCCCTGGATGATCACCAGCGCGTCGAGCGGGTCGCCGTCCTCGCCCAGGGTGTCCTCGATGAAGCCGTAGTCGGCCGGGTACTGCGTCGAGGTGAACAGCGTGCGGTCCAGGCGCATGCGGCCGGTCTCGTGGTCGACCTCGTACTTGTTGCGGCTGCCCTTCGGGATCTCGATCAGGACGTCGAACTCCACGGTCATCTGCTCCCTCGGGACCCGGGCCGCGCGTCGGTCGGCACCGCTACGCCCAGGCCGTCTTCGTTAGTGTGACCCATCGTGACCGCGCCCCGTCGACGCTCCGGTTGGCTCGGCCGTGCACTGCTCGTCGGGTTGGTGGTCGTCCTAGCGGCGGCCGCGGCCGGCGGCGGCTACCTGGTCACCCACAACGTCCGGGTGCACCGCGCCGCGTCGCCCGGCTTCACGCCGCCGCCGACCCCGTCGGCCCTGGCCGCCGCGACCGGTGCCCCGGTCGCCGCGCCGCCGGGGTCGAGCGCGCCCGCAGCCCCGCGCCGCCGCGGTGGCCGCGGCGATCGCTTCGGCCGCCACGCGATCCCGCCCTGGGCGGCCGGCTGCTGGCCCAGGTCGTCGACGCCGCCACCGGGACCGTCCTCTACGACCACCTCGGCACCACCCCGGCCGCGCCGGCGTCCACGGCCAAGCTGCTGACGGCCGCGGCGCTGCTGGCCGTGCGCGAGCCCAGCGACCGGATCACCACCAGCGCCGTGGCCGGCCCGCCCGGCACCGTCGTCCTCGTCGGCGGCGGCGACCCCACGCTCACCGGCGCCGCCGCCGGGCAGGCCGGTGCCTACCCCGAGGCGGCCCGGATCAGCGACCTGGCCGCGCAGGTCCGCCGGGCCCTGGACCGTACGCACGGCACGGTGCAGCGCATCGTCGTCGACGACTCGCTGTTCACCGGGCCGGCGATCTCGCCGGACTGGGCGGCCGAGGACGTCCCCAGCGACTACGCCTCCGGCATCACCGCGGTCATGACCGACGGCGGTCGCGCCGCGCCCGGCGACACCATCCGCAGCGCGGCGCCCGATCTGGCCGCGGGCCACGAGCTGGCCGCGGCGCTGAAGGTGCCCGGCGCGCCAG
Organism: uncultured Actinomycetota bacterium; assembly: GCA_963713245.1. Classification (GTDB taxonomy): domain Bacteria; phylum Actinomycetota; class Actinomycetes; order Mycobacteriales; family Jatrophihabitantaceae; genus CAVQKZ01. Next base: position 547,315 of record CAVQKZ010000001.1, on the reverse strand, counting down.
GTCGGCCGCGGCACCGCGCCGGCCGGGGCCGCGGTCCTCGGCCGGGTGCGCTCGGCGCCCGCTGTCGGTGCTGGTCAGCCAGATGCTGCAGGACTCCGACAACGTCATCGCCGAATGCCTGGCCCGGCAGGTCGCGGTGGCCACCAGGCAACCGGCGTCGTTCACCGGAGCGGCCGGGGCCATCCGCACCACGCTGGCCCGGCTCGGGGCCGATCCCGGCGCCGGCCTGCGCGACGGCAGCGGGCTGGCCGCCGGCGACCGGATCAGCGCCACCGCCCTGGCCGGCGTGCTGCGGGTGATCGTCAGCGCGGCCCACCCGGCCCTGCACGACGTCGTCGAGGCCCTGCCGGTCGCCGCCTGGAGCGGCACGCTGGCCGATCGCTACCTGCCCGGCTCGGCCGGGGCGCCGCGGGGCCGGGGTCATCCGGGCCAAGACCGGGACGCTGACCGCGGTGTCGTCGCTGGCCGGGACGGTCCACGACGCCGACGGGCGGTTGCTGGTGTTCGCGCTGCTGGCCGACCGGGTTCCGGCCGGGGTCCCGGCCACCCGGGCGGCCGAGGCCGCGCTGGATCGGGTGGCCGCCACCCTGGCCGGCTGCGGCTGCCGCTGAATCGGCCTCCGGGCCTGCTGTTCCCCTGGATTTACCTTCCCAGGAAGACAGTCCAGTTAAATTCGTGTAAGGTCAGAGTTGCCGGACGGGTGCTTTACCCATCCGGTGACCACTCGGGGGAGCACAAACATGTACGCGCTATTGCCAGCGATCGGTGCCCGACGGCCGGTGCGTCTTGCTCGGCGTACGGGGGGTACACGCACGAAGGCGCCGACGCCGGGTGCGTCGCTCCGACGGTTCCGGGAGGGAACGGTTGGCGTTCGCATCCCGGCGCCGGTCGCGCCCGTGCCGTCATGTTGATCTTGCTCGGCATCGGTGTCGCGGCGGCCAGTGTGGGGTTGCTGCTGCTGGCGGGTCGGCGGCGAACCTCGCGAAGGGCCGTACGCTGAGCCGGTGAGCTCGCTCATCGACTGGGACCTCGCCGCCCGCGCGGCCAAGCGCTTCAGCCCGCCGCCGCCGACGGTCACGCGGGGCGAGGCCGACGACGCCGTCGGTGAGCTGTACCAGGCGACCTCGCTGGCCGCGGGCCACGTCGCCGAGCTGACCCAGGCTGGTCGAACCCCCGGTCAGCGCGGTCACCCGCGTCGTCGACCGCGACGGCCTGGATCGACGCCAACACCGGCGGCATGCGCGCGGTCATGAGCCCGCTCGTCGACAAGCTGGCGGCCGACAACCGGGTCGGGCGCCTCGCCGAGGGCGTCGGCGGCCGGCTCACCGGCGTCCAGGTCGGCGTGGTCGTCGGCTTCCTGTCGGGCAAGGTGCTCGGGCCAGTTCGAGTTCTTCGAGCGCCCCGGCGGGCAGCTGCTGCTCGTCGCGCCCAACATGGTCGCGGTCGAACGCCAGCTCAAGGTCGACCCCACCGACTTCCGGCTGTGGGTGTGCCTGCACGAGGTCACCCACCGGGTGCAGTTCACCGCCGTGCCGTGGCTGCGCCAGCACATGCTCGACGAGGTCGCCGCGCTCACCGACGCCGTCGAGACCGACCCGGCCGAGCTGCGCCGGCGGATGTCCGGCGCCGTCGGCGAACTGGTCAAGGTGGTGCGCGGCCAGGGCGACGGCTCGGGCCTGGTCGCGGTCATCGCCACCCCCGAGCAGCGCGCGATCCTGGACCGGGTCACCGCGTTCATGTCCCTGGTCGAGGGCCACGCCGAGTACGTCATGAACGCGGTCTCGCCCGACGTCATCCCGAGCCAGCCGGCCATCGAGCAGCGCTTCGCCCAGCGCCGGCGCAAGGGCGGCAACCCGCTCGACCGGCTGCTGCGCAAGCTGCTCGGCATGGAGGCCAAGACCCGCCAGTACGTCGACGGCTCGGCGTTCGTGCGCACCGTGGTCGACCGCATCGGCATCGAGGACTTCAACGCGATCTGGACGTCCCGCGAGACGCTGCCGACCAAGGCCGAGATCGCCGAGCCGACCCGCTGGATCGCCCGCGTCCACGCCTGAGGCCGGGACGCAGCCTGATGGGGCCCGAGCCGGCAGTGGCCGAGGTGCGCCGGGCCGTGCGCGCGGCGCTGGCCGGGCCGGCCCGGCCCGGTGCTGGTCGCCTGCTCCGGCGGCGCCGACTCGCTGGCCCTGGCCGCGGCCACCGCGTTCGAGGCGCCCGGCCGGGATCCGGGCCGGGCTGATCACCGTCGATCACGGCCTGCAGCCGGGCTCGGCCGACCAGGCCGCCCGGGTGGCGGCGACTCGGCTACGAGCTGGGCTTCGACCCGGTCGGTCACGCTGCGGGTGACCGTCGGCGCCGACGGCGGCCCCGAGGCCGCGGCCCGCAGCGCCCGCTACGCCGCCCTGGACGCCACCGCGGCCGCGCTCGGACGCCCGCGTGCTGCTCGGGCACACCCTCGACGACCAGGCCGAGACCGTGCTGCTCGGCCTGGGCCGGGGCTCGGGCCCGCGCTCGATCGCCGGGCATGCGGGCGGCCGACGGGCACTACCTGCGCCCGCTGCTCGGCGTGCGCCGGGCGCAGCACCGTCGCGGCCTGTGCCGCGCTCGGGCTGCGAGCCCTGGGACGACCCGCACAACGACGACCCGCGCTTCCAGCGGGTCCGGCTGCGCACCGAGGTGCTGCCGCTGCTCGAGGACGTCCTGCAGGGCGGCGTGGCCGAGGCGCTGGCCCGCACCGCCGCGCTGGTCCGCGACGACCTCGACGCCCTGGACGCCCTCGCCGTCGACGGCCGTCGACGACCGGCAGCGAGTCTGGACCTGGCCGCGCTGGCGGCCCGATGCCGCGGGCGCTGCGCACGCGGGCGCTGCGCGGCTGGGCCCGGCACGGCGGCGTCGGCCCGCTGAGTCGCCGTGCACCTCGCCGCGCTGGACGCGCTGGTCATCGACTGGCACGGGCAGGGTCCGGTCGACCTGCCCGGCGGCTCGGGCCGCTGCGGGCGTCTGGGAAACTGCTCCTGAACGCCTCAGCAACCCTCTCCGACCGCCGACCCGCAGGAGTAGCCGCGTGTCCGAGCTCGACGCCGACATCGAAGCGGTCGTGGTCACCGCCGACCAGATCACGGACAAGATCGGCGAGCTGGCCAAGCAGATCGACGCCGACTACGCCGACCGCGAGCCGCTGCTGGTCGGGGTGCTCAAGGGCGCGGCCATGTTCATGTCCGACCTGGCCCGGGCGCTCGAGCGGCCGTCGACGATGGAGTTCATGGCCGTCAGCTCCTACGGCAGCGCGACCACGTCGTCCGGCGTGGTGCGCATCCTCAAGGACCTCGACCGCGACATCGCCGGCGCAGCACGTGCTGATCGTCGAGGACATCATCGACTCCGGGCTGACCCTGTCCTGGCTGCTCAAGAACCTGGCCAGCCGGCAGCCCGCGCCTCGATCGAGATCGTGACCCTGCTGCGCAAGCCGGACGCGGTCAAGGTCGAGGTTCCGGTCAAGTACGTCGGCTTCGACATCCCCAACGAATTCGTCGTCGGCTACGGCCTGGACTACGCCGAGCGGTACCGCGACCTGCCCTACATCGGGCGCCTCGAGCCGTCTGTCTACGGCGGCTGACGTGTACCGTCCGTATAGCGGAATCCGACGGTCGAAGCAGGAGGAACGCGGGCGGCGCGCCGTTCGTGATACACGATATGAACCGCAAGCGGATTCTCCGGTCCTGGTGGCTGTGGCTCGCGGATCGCCGTCTTCGGCTTCCTCGTGCTGCCCGTCGCTGCTGTCCGGCGGCAGCTCCTACCACGGGGTCAACACCTCCGACGCGATCGCCCAGATCCAGGCCGGCAACGTCACCAAGGCCCTGCAGAAGGACAAGGAACAGACGTCCAGCTGACGCTCAAGACCCCGTTCGACGGGCACTCCAAGATCAGCGCCCAGTACCCGTCGCAGCGCCGTCGTCCACGATCTTCAACGACCTCAGACGGCCGCGTCGAAGCCAACAGCACGCTGGACTTCAACACCAAGGTCACCAAGCAGCAACACCTGGCTGTCGCTGCTGTTCAGCATCCTGCCGATCCTGCTCATCGTCGGCGTGCTGTTCTTCGTGATGAGCCAGGTGCAGGGCGGCGGCAACCGGGTGATGAGCTTCGGCCGCAGCAAGGCCAAGCTCGTCAACAAGGACACCCCGAAGACGACGTTCGCCGACGTCGCCGGCGCCGACGAGGCCATCGAGGAACTCGACGAGATCAAGGAGTTCCTGCGCCAACCCGGCCAAGTTCCAGGCGCATCGGCGCCAAGATCCCCAAGGGCGTGCTGCTCTACGGCCCGCCCGGTACCGGCAAGACGCTGCTGGCCCGCGCCGTCGCCGGCGAGGCCGGCGTGCCGTTCTACTCGATCTCCGGTTCGGACTTCGTCGAGATGTTCGTCGGTGTCGGCGCCTCCCGGGTGCGCGACCTGTTCGAGCAGGCCAAGGCCAACGCGCCGTCGATCATCTTCGTCGACGAGATCGACGCCGTCGGCCGGCACCGCGGCGCCGGCATGGGCGGCGGCCACGACGAGCGCGAGCAGACCCTCAACCAGTTGCTGGTCGAGATGGACGGCTTCGACGTCAAGGGCGGCGTCATCCTGATCGCGGCCACCAACCGGCCCGACATCCTCGACCCGGCGCTGCTGCGTCCCGGCCGCTTCGACCGCCAGATCGCGGTCGGCCCGCCGGACGTGCTGGGCCGCGAGGCCGTGCTGAAGGTGCACGCCAAGGGCAAGCCGTTCGCCCAGGACGTCGACCTGGGCGTGATCGCCCGCCGCACCCCCGGCTTCACCGGCGCCGACCTGGCCAACGTCATCAACGAGGCCGCGCTGCTCACCGCCCGCAACAACGGCCGGCTGATCACCACCGAGGCGCTCGAGGAGTCGATCGACCGCGTCATCGCCGGGCCGGAGCGCAAGACCCGGGCGATGAGCGACAAGGAGAAGCGGGTCACCGCCTACCACGAGGCCGGCCACGCGCTGACCGCGTGGGCGATGCCCAACCTCGACCCGGTGCACAAGGTGACGATCCTGCCCCGCGGCCGCTCGCTCGGGCACACCCTCGTGCTGCCGCTGGAGGACCGCTACACCCAGACCCGCTCGGAGATCCTCGACCAGCTGGTCTACGCCCTGGGCGGCCGGGCGGCCGAGGAACTGGTCTTCCACGAGCCGACCACCGGCGCGTCCAACGACATCGAGAAGGCCACCGGGCTGGCCCGCGTCGATGGTCACCGAGTACGGCATGAGCTCCAAGCTCGGCGCGGTCAAGTACGGCACCGGCGACGCCGAGCCGTTCATGGGCCGCGACTACGGCCACCAGCGCGACTACTCCGAAGAGATCGCGGCCGGCATCGACGCCGAGGTGCGCGACCTGATCGAGGGCGCGCACGACGAGGCCTGGGAGATCCTGGTCCAGTACCGCGACGTGCTCGACGCGATGGTGCTCGAGCTGGTCGAGAAGGAGACGCTGGCCAAGCCCGACCTCGAGCGGATCCTGGCGCCCGGTGCGCAAGCGCCCGCCGCACAACACGTTCGCCGGCTTCGGCAAGCGCACGCCCAGCGACCGGCCGCCGATCGAGATCCCGCCGTCGCTGCGCAAGCCCGGTGCGCCAACGGCGCGCACGGCAACAACGGCTCGAGCAACGGCGTCAGGGCCAACGGCGGCGCTGCCCGGGGTCCAGCCCGAGCCCAGCCGCGCCCGCGCCGCCCAGGCCCAGGTCCGGCGCGTTCGGGCCGCCGCAGCACTACGGCGTCCCGTACGGCGGCTACCGCCGCCGCCGCCGGACAGCACCCCGTACGACCAGCCGGGCCGGCCACGGTCAGGGCGGCGGCCAGGGACCAGCGTGAGCCCCGCGGACGCCGGTGTCGAGCGGCCGCCCGGTCAGCTGGAGCACGTCGACCTCGCCCGCGCCGAGGCGGCCGTGCGCGAACTGCTGATCGCGATCGGCGAGGACCCCGACCGCGACGGGCCTCAAGGCCACCCCGGCCCGCGTCGCGCGCGCCTACGCCGAGATGTTCGCCGGGCTGTTCGTCGATCCCGACGACGTCCTGCAGACCACCTTCGACGAGCACCACGACGAGCTGGTCGCTGGTCAAGGACATCCCGCTGTACTCGACCTGCGAGCACCACCTGGTGCCCTGGCACGGCACGGCCGCGGTCGGCTACATCCCCGGCGCCGGACGGCCGGATCACCGGGCTGTCCAAGCTGGCCCGGGTCGTCGACCTCTACGCCCGGCGCCCGCAGGTGCAGGAGCGGCTGACCTCGCAGGTGGCCGACGCGGTGATGCGCGCGGCTCGAGCCGCAGGGCGTCATCGTCGTCATCGCGGCCGAGCACCTGTGCATGGCGATGCGCGGCGTCCGCAAGCCCGGCGCGGTCACGATCACCTCGGCGGTGCGCGGCATCTTCAAGTCCGACCAGCGCACGCCGGGCCGAGGCGCTCAGCCTGATCCTGGGCCAGTGACGGCACCGCCGCCGCTGCCGCCAGCGCGCCGACCGGATCGTCGTCATGGGCGTGCTCAACGTCACGCCCGGACTCGTTCTCCGACGGCGGCCGCTACGACGTCGCTCGACGGCGCGGTCGCGCACGCGGTCGAGATGCGCGCCGCAGGGCGCCGACCTCGATCGACGTCGGCGGCGAGTCCACCCGGCCCGGGCGCGCAGCGGGTCGAGGCGGCCGAGGAGACGCCGGCGGGTGGTGCCGGTGATCGCGCGCGCTGGCCGGCTGCGGGCATCCCGATCAGCGTCGACACCTACCGGGCCGCGGTGGCCGCGGCCGCGCTGGACGGCCGGCGCGTCGGTGGTGAACGACGTCTCCGGCGGGCTGGGCGACCCGGACATGGCCGCGGTGGTGCGCGACGCCGGCTGCCCGTGGATCCTGATGCACTGGCGCGGGCACAGCGCGTCGCATGCAGCAGCTGGCCCACTACGACGACGTCGTGGCCGACGTCGCGCGGCGAACTGTCGGCGCGGGTCGACGCGGCCGCTGGCGGCCGGGGTCGACGCGCGAGCGATCTGGTCCTCGATCCCGGGCCTCGGCTTCGCCAAGACCGCCGGCGCACAACTGGGCCCTGCTGGCCGAGCTGGACGAGCCTGGTCGCGCTGGGCCTGCCGGTGCTGGTCGGCGTCGTCGCGCAAGTCGTTCCTGGGCGCGCTGCTGGCCGGCGCCCGACGGCGCGCCCCGGCCGGTCGACGACCGCGAGGACGCCACCACCGCGCTCACCGCCTACTGCGGCCCTGCACGGCGCGTGGGGGGTGCGGGTGCACGACGTGCGGCCCGTCCGTCGACGCCGCGCTGGCCGTCGCCGCGATCGGGCGGGCGCGGCCGATGAGTGACCGGATCGAGCTCACCGGCCTGCGGGTGCGCGGGCTCCACGGCGTGTTCGAGCACGAGCGCCGCGACGGCCAGGACTTCGTCGTCGACGTCGCCCTCGAGCTCGACACCCGGGCCGCGGCCGCGATCGGACGAGCTGAGCGACACCGTCGACTACGGCGAGCTGGCCGAGGGCCTGGCCGCGGTCGATCGCGCGGCGAGCCGGTGAACCTGCTCGAGACGCTGGCCGAGCGCCTGGCCGCGGTGTGCCTGGCCGACCGCGCGGGTGCAGCGCGGCCACGGTCACCGTGCACAAGCCGCAGGCCCGATCCCGCTGCAGTTCGCCGACGTCGCCGTCACGATCCGCGCCGCAGGGTGCGCCGATGAGTACGGCCGTGCTCTCGGTCGGCTCGAACCTGGGCGACCGGCGGGCCGCCTGCAGGGCGCCGTCGACGCGTTCGCGGCCCTGGCTGATCGCCGTCTCGCCGGTCTACGAGACCGCGCCGTGGGGCCCGGTGCAGCAGGACGACTTCCTCAACGCCGTGCTCGTCGCCGCCGACCCCGGCGCCGGCCCGAGCGACTGGCTGGCGCGGGCCCAGGCGGCCGAGCAGGCCGCCGGGCGCACCCGCGAGATGCGCTGGGGGCCGCGCACGCTGGACGTCGACGTGGTCGCCGTCGACGACATCGCCAGCGACGATCCGGAGCTGACCCTGCCGCACCCGCGCGCGGCCGAGCGGGCGTTCGTGCTGGTGCCGTGGCTGGCCGTGCAGACCCGAGCGCCCAGCTGGCGCGGCGGCCGGTCGCGCGACCTGGTCGCCGCGCTGCCGGCCGACGACGTCGCCGGCGTCCGGGCCCGGCCCGACCTGGCGGTGGGCTGACGCATGCGGCGCACCGGCCCGGGCGATCTCGCCGTCCCGTTCTTCGTCATCGGGATCACCGTCTACGTCCTGCTGCGCATCGCCTACGACGTCGCTGCCGCCGCTGCAGTCGTTCGTCCCGGTGCCGCTGGCCGCGCTGGCCATCGCCGAGTTCGTCGCCGCCCGGCGGGTGCGCGCCGCCGTGCGGCACGACCCGCACGCCCGGCCGATGGCGGCGATCGTCATCGCCCGGTGCGTCGCCCTGGGCAAGGCGTCCTCGCTGGTCGGCGCCGGTGTCGCCGGTGCGGCCGTGGCGCTGCTTGTCCGGGTCGGGCCCGATGCCGGCACGATCCGCTCGGCCGCGAACGACACCCGGGTGGCCGCGCTCTGCTGGCCGCGGCGTTGTTACTGGTGGCTGGCCGGGCTGTTCCTGGAGCGGGCCGGCATCGACCCGGGCAGTCGCGATCGTGACGAACGCGGCAAGCCGGCGTCGAGTCAGCCCTCTCGCGGGCATTGCTCGCTCATGAACTGAACTCAGGGCGATGCCGCGCCCCCACGGCGGCGACGCCGTCCTACGAAGTCGGCAGCACCCGGTGCTGCGCGGCTGCGTCATGGCGCAGCAATCGTCCTCGGCGCGCTGGCGGTCTGGCTGATCGTCACCGGCCGACACGCAGAAGGGCACCCGGATCGGCGCCCTGCTCGGGTTCTGGGCTCTGCTGGCCGCGGCGTTCGCGGTCTCCGGCAGCCGCCACCCGCTGGCCGCGCTGGGCGATTCCGGCGACGAGCTCGGCGTGCGCGCGGCCGCGGCGAACTGGCCCGCTCGACGACGCGGACGAGCGCCGGAGTACGAGCTGCGGCTCGAGGACATGCTCGCGGCGCGAGATCCAGTCGCCCTCGGTTCGCCGAGCTCGCCACCCTGCGGGCCGAGGTCTCGGCCCTGCGCAGCGAGCTGGTCGAGAAGGTCGGCGGCCAGCTGCGGCTCGAACGCATCGAGACGACCCGGGTCATCGGCTCGGACCTCGAGGCGATGCAGGAAGAGGTCCGGCAGCTGATGATGGCCCGCCACCCGGAGCTGACGTCCATCTCGGTCGGCACCACCCAGACCTCGCTGGTCACGCCGCTCGACGACGCCACGATCGTCGTGCCACTCGACCAGGCCTCGTCGTGGACCCATCTCGCCGAGCCGTCCACGCCGCCGACGCCCGGTCCGTTCACGCCGCAGCCGGCCACCCCCGACCCGGTGCATCCGGAGCCGATGTCGCCCGACCCGCTGCCGCCCGAGCCCATCACCCCGCAGCCGAGCCGGCCCGAGCCCGCCGACCCGCAGCCGTTCGCCCCCTCGCCGGGACCCCAGCCGTTCGGGTCGCCGACGTCGCGTCCCAGGCCTGGCCGTCGCCGGCCATCGTGCCCGAGCCGCTGCCGCGCGACCCGTTCGCGCCGGATCCATTCCGCGGGACCCGTTCGTCCCGGAGCCGTACCCCGAGCCGTACGCGGCACCGGCGGCCGACGCCCAGCCCTTCGGCACCTCCGTCGGTGGCCCGCAGCACCAGCCCGCGGCTCCGACGCCGTTCTTCCCGCTGGGCGCCGCCGGCGCTGCCGCCCGCCCTTCCCCGGGTCCGTCCGCGGCCCAGCCGTCGGCACCGGAGCCGGCCGCGCCGCAGTCCAACCCGGCCGGTGACCCGTTCGCCGGCATGCCGCGGTTGCGGCCGTTCACCGACTTCGAACTCGATCCGATCGACGGCGGTTCCGATCTGACCGTCCATGGCGGCTACGACCGCAACGGGTTCACCCCGGCCGACCGCAACTGGCTTCGGCGCTTCGAACGGCAACGGCTACAGCAGTGGCAACGGCTACAGCAATGGCGACGCCGGTATACCAGCGGCAACGGCTACTCCGGCCGGAGCCCAACGGCGTCGGCGAGCCCAACGGGTACGGCGGGTCCAACGGCTCCGGCTCCCCGAACGGGTTCGGCGCGGCCAACGGATACGGCTCGTCCAACGGTCACGGGGACGCGAACGGGTTCGGCTCCTCGAACGGTTACGGCGCGGCCAACGGCTTCGCCGGCTCGAACGGTTACGGGGACGCCAACGGGTTCGGCTCGCGCCAACGGGTACGGCCCGGCCAACGGCCCGGAGCGCGAACGGCTACGGCTCTCGCGACGCCAACGGCTACGGCAGTGCGAGCGGCGACGTGAGCCGGCCGAGCGAACCGCCCCGGGCCGCGCACCGGCGCCGCCGGCGCCGCCCGCCCTGCCCAGCCCGCCGTCCGCCGGCGAGGGACCGACCACCATCAGCGGCCGCCACGCCACCGGCGGCGCCGAGACGCCACCCCGACTCGTCCGCCACGGGCGGCCGCCGCCGCTCGTCCGGGGCCAACGACGACATGCTGGCCCGCATCCTGCAGCGCGAGAACCCGCCCGACCAGTACTAGGCCGGCGTCAGCGCAGCTGCGAGTCCAGGATGCGCGCCCACTGCCGGGCGATGCGGGCCCGGCGGGCGCTGTCGTCGGTGAGCAGGTTGGCCAGGCCCGAGGCCGCGGGCCAGATCGAGCGTGGCCTGCACGGTCTCGCGCACGCCGGGCTCGCGCTCGTCGACGCCGAGCAGGTCGACGACGACGCGGTGGATCTCGCGGCCGATGCGGGCCTCGAGCGGGATGATCTGCGCCCGCAGCTGCGGCTCGCTCGCGGCCGCGACCCACAGCGTCAGCGCGGAGCGGAACGATCGTCCCGGTGAACAGGTTCATCACCAGCTCGACGACCGTCGCCGTGTCCGGCGCGGGCGTCCGGCGGGCAGTTCGGCCAGTTCGCGCTTCATCTCGCTCGCCCGCATCTGGCTGACGTGCTCGAGCGCGGCCGTGAACAGCGCCTCGCGGGTCGGGAAGTGGTGCTGCGCCGCGCCCCGCGACACCCCGGCCCGTTCGGCCACGACGGCCACCGTGCTGGCCGTCCAGCCCAGCTCGGCCAGGCAGGCGATCGCGGCCTCCAGCAGCCGGGCCCGGGTGGCCCGGCTGCGGTCCTGCTGGGGCTCGCGGGTCGGGACGGTGGTCATCCCGGCGGGGCCCAGCTCGGCGGGCGCCGCTGCAGGAAGGCGGTCATGCCCTCGCGGGCCTCGTCCGAGGCGAACAGCCGGGCCGACTGGGCCTGCACCTGCTCGGCCTGCAGCGTCGAACGCGGCCAGGGTGGCCCGGGTGGTCAGCGGCTTGGTCTCGGCCAGGCCCTGCGGAGAACAGGCCCGCAGGGCGTCGCTCAGGCGCCGCGATCTCGGCGTCCAGGTCGTCGACGGCGGCCGTGATCAGCCCGGTGGCCGCCGCGGTGGCGGCGTCGAACTTCTCGCCGGTCAGGTAGTAGCGGGCCGCGGCCCGTTCGCTCATCCGGCCCGAGCGTGGTCAGCGAGATGATCGCCGGGGCCAGGCCGAGCCGGACCTCGGTGAACGCGAACGATGCCGCCGGCCCGGCGACGGCGATGTCGCAGGCGCCGACGAGGCCGAGGCCGCCGGCGCGGACGTTGCCGTCGACGCGGGCGAGCACCGGCTTGGGCAGTTCGACGATCGGCCCGCAGCAGAGCGAGCATCCGCGCGGTGCCCTGCCTCGGGGCCGCCTTCGGCCGCGGCCTCCTTGAGGTCGGCGCCGGCACAGAACGTGGTGCCGGTGTGGGTGAGCACGACCGCCCGCACCGCGTCGTCGGCGGCCGCGGTGGCCAGGTGCGCGCGACAGCTCGTCGACCAGTTGCCGTGGACAGCGCGTTGCGGTTGGCGGGCGAGTCCAGCGTGACCGTCGCGATAGCCCGCTCGACCGTGTAGTGGACCAACTCGGTCATGCGCGTCCTCCGTCGTGGCGATCTTCCTGCGCATGAAGGCTGAGGCGCACATGGCGCAGGAAGATCCGGTCGTGGGCGTTGTGGGCACGTGATCTTCCTGCGCCTGGTGCGTGAGAGCGCTTGTAGTGCAGGAAGATCGACTCGGTGCGGTCATCGCCGGCATCAGTACGACTTCGGCAGGCCGAGGCTGAACTGGGCCACGAAGTTCAGGATCATCTCGCGGCTGACCGGGGCGACCCGGCCGACCCGGGCCGCGGCCAGCAGCGCCCCGAGCCCGTACTCGCTGGCGAAGCCGTTGCCGCCGAGAGTCTGCACGGCCTGGTCGACGCTGCGCACGGCCACCTCGGCCGCGGCGTACTTGGCCATGTTGGCCGCCTCGCCCGCGCCGCATGTCGTCGCCGTCGTCGTACAGCGTGGCCGCCTTCTGCATCATCAGCTTGGCCTGCTCCAGCTCGATCTTGACCTGGGCCAGCGGGTGGGCCAGCCCCTGGTGCGAGCCGATCGGCGCGCCCCAGACGTTGCGCTCCTTGGCGTACGCGACCGCCTTGTCCAGCGCGTAGCGGGCCGTGCCGACCGACAGCGCCGCCGCCATGATCCGCTCCGGGTTGAGGCCGGCGAACAGTTGCGCGATCGCGGCGTCCTCCTCGCCGATCAGCGCGTCGGCCGGCAGCCGCGACGTCGTCGAGGAAGAGCAGGAACTGCCGGTCGGTCATCGCGATGTCCATCTCGATCGGCGGTACTCGAAGCCCGGCGCATCGGTCGGCACCGCGAACAGCACCGGCTTGAGCCGGCCGGTGCGGGCGTCCTCGGTGCGGCCGACGATCAGCACCGCGTCGGCCCGGTCGACCCCGCTGACGTAGATCTTGCGGCCGCTCAGCAGCCAGTCCGTCCCCGTCGCGGCGTGCGGTCGTGGTGATGTTGTGCGAGTTCGAGCCGGCGTCGGGTTCGGTGATCGCCGAACGCCATGATCGACGTGCCGTCGGCGATGCCGGGCAGCCACCGCTGCTTCTGCTCGCTCGGTGCCGAACCGCGCGATGACCGTGCCGCAGATGGCGGGCGAGACCACCATCATCAGCTGGCTGCAGCCGGCCGCGGCCAGCTCCTCCAGGACGAGGGCCAGCTCGTACATGCCGCCGCCCCCGCCGCCGTACTGCTCGGGCAGGTTGACGCCGATGAAGCCCGAGCTTGCCGGCCTCGAGCCAGAGCTCGTCGGTGTGCTCGCCCGAGCTTGACCTTGCGCCGGGTGTACTCGAAGCCGTAGCGGGCGCCGAGTTCGGCGACCGCCTTGCGCAGGGCCTGCTGCTCCTCGGTCTCGGTGAAGTTCATCGGCGGTCTCCTTCGTGGTGGTCACGACCGCGAGGACGGCGCCGACGTCGACCTGCTGGCCGGCCTGGACCGGCAGCTCGGCGACGACGCCCGCGGCCGGTGCGTTGATCTGGTGCTGCATCTTCATGGCCTCCAGCCACAGGATCGGCTGCCCGGCCGTCACGACGTCGCCGACCTCGACCGCGACCCGCACGACCGAGCCCGGCATCGGGGCCAGCAGCGAGCCCGGGGTGACGTCGTCGGCCGGGTCGGGGAAGCGCTCGACGGCGCCGAACCGGACCCCGCCCGCGGGCCGAGTCGACGTAGATGTCGCGGCCGTAGCGGGCCACGGTGAACGCCCGGCGCACGCCGTCGTCGTCGAGCACCACCTCGTCCGGCGCGGCCGACGATCAGCGTCGACGCCGGGCGAGTCGTCGGCGCCGCAGCCCGTCGCGGGTGTGCCGGTAGGCGACGGTGTGCCGGCCGGCCGGGCCGTCGAACTCGGCGCTGCTGGGGCGAGCTGACGACGTTGCGCCACCCGCTGGGGACGCCGCGCGAGCACGGTGCGCGCCGGCCCGCGCGGCCGCGTCGACGGCCAGGGCCGCGGCCAGGGCGGCCAGCCCGCGGCCTCGGCGTCGACGAGCGGGGCGGCCAGCGCGGCCAGGCCGTGCCGGTCGAAGAACGCGGTGTCGGTGTCGCCGGCCAGGAAGGCCGGGTGCCGCAGCACGTTCACCAGCAGGTCGCGGTTGGTGGCCGGGCCGTGCAGCGCGGCCCGCTGCAGGGCGCCGGCCAGCGCGCGGGCGGCCTGGGTCGCGGGTCGGGGCCCAGCTGATCACCTTGGCCAGCATGGCGTCGTAGTGGATGCTGACGACCGAGCCGTCGGCCGACGCCGCTGTCGAGGCGGATGCCGGCGCTCGGCCGCCGGGCACCGCGAACTGGTTCGTCGCGCCGGGCACGTCGAAGCGGTGCAGCGGGCCGCTCTGCGGCGCCCAGTCGGCGGCCGGGTCCTCGGCGTAGAGCCGGACCTCGATCGCGTGCCCGTGCGTGGGCGGCGGTTCGGGGTCGAGCCGGCCGCCGTCGGCGACGTGCAGTTGCAGCGCGACGAGGTCGAGCCCGGTCGTGCACTCGGTGACCGGGTGCTCGACCTGCAGCCGGGTGTTCATCTCCAGGAAGAAGAACCGCCCGTCGTCGTCGGCCAGGAACTCGACCGTGCCCGCGCCGGTGTAGCCGATGGCCTTGGTCGCGCGCCCGGGCCGCGTCGAACAGCTGCTCGCGCATGCCGTCGATGCGCTCGACCAGCGGCGACGGGGCCTCCTCGATGACCTTCTGGTGCCGGCGCTGGATCGAGCACTCGCGCTCGCCCACGGCCCAGACCGTGCCGTGGGCGTCGGCCAGCACCTGCACCTCGATGTGCCGGCCGGTCGCGAGGTAGGGCTCGCAGAACACGGTCGGGTCGCCGAACGCGGCCGCGGCCTCGGCCCGGGCCAGCGTCGAGCTCGCCGGGCAGGTCGGCCAGCGCGCGCGACGACGCGCATGCCGCGCCCGCCGCCGCCGGCCGAGGCCTTGATCAGGACGGGCAGGTCGGCCGCGGTCACCGCGTCGGGCGCGCAGGTTGTCGAGCGACCGGGCACCCCGGCCGCGGCCATCAGCCGCTTGGCCTCGATCTTGCTGCCCATCGCGTCGATGGCCTCGGGCGGCGGCCCGACCCAGACCAGGCCGGCGGCGGCGACGGCCCGGGCGAAGGCCGCGTTCTCGGACAGGAACCCGTAGCCGGGATGGACCGCGTCGGCGCCGGCCCGGCGGGCGGCCGCGACGAGCAGGTCGGCCCGCAGGTAGGTGTCGGCCGGCGCGGTCCCGGGCAGCCGGACCGCGGCGTCGGCCTCGCGCGACGTGCGGGGCGCTCGGCGTCCGCGTCGGAGTAGACGGCCACCGTCGCCAGGCCGAGGTCGCGGCAGGTGCGGAACACCCGGCGGGCGATCTCGCCCCGGTTGGCCACCAGCACGGTGCACGTGATCACAGCCGGAACACCCCGTAGCCGTCGGCGCCCTGCACCGGCGCGCTGTGGATGGCCGACAGCGCGATGCCCAGCACGGTGCGGGTGTCGCGCGGGTCGATGATGCCGTCGTCGTACAGCCGCCCGGACAGGAACGGGGCCAGCGACTCGGCCTCGATCTGGCGCCTCGACGTACTCGCGCATCTTGGCGTCGCCGTCCTCGTCGTAGGCCTGGCCCGCGGGCCTCGGCGGCCTGGCGGGCCACGATCGACAGCACGCCGGCCAGCTGGGCCGGCCCCATCACGGCCGACTTCGCGCTCGGCCAGGTGAACAGGAACCGCGGGTCGTAGGCCCGCCCGCACATGCCGTAGTTGCCGGCGCCGTACGACGCGCCCATGGTCACGGTCAGGTGCGGCACGGTGGAGTTCGAGACGGCGTTGATCATCTGGGCGCCGTGCTTGATGATGCCGCCCTGCTCGTACTCCTTGCCGACCATGTAGCCGGTGGTGTTCTGCAGGAACAGCAGCGGGGTGTCGGCCCGGTTGGCCAGCTGGATGAACTGCGTGGCCTTCTGCGCCTCCTCGCTGAACAGCACGCCGCGGGCGTTGGCCAGGATGCCGATCGGGTAGCCGTGCAGCGCCGCCCAGCCCGTCACCAGCGACGATCCGTACAGCGGCTTGAACTCGTCGAAGTCCGAGCCGTCGACGATGCGGGCGATGACCTCGCGCGGGTCGAACGGGCGTCTTGCAGGTCGGTCGGGACGAGGCCGAGCAGTTCCTCGGCGTCGTGCAGCGGCGGCGCCGGGTCGGGCTCGGGCGCCGGCCCCTGCTTGCGCCAGTTGAGCCGGCCGACGATCTGGCGGCCGATGCGGATGGCGTCGCGCTCGTCGACGGCGAAGTAGTCGGCCAGCCCGGACGTGCGGGCGTGCATCTCGGCCCCGCCCAGGGACTCGTCGTCGGACTCCTCGCCGGTGGCCATCTTCACCAGCGGCGGCCCGGCCAGGAACACCTTGGCCCGCTCCTTGACCATGACGACGTAGTCGGACATGCCGGGGATGTAGGCGCCGCCCGCGGTCGAGTTGCCGAACACGAGCGCGATCGTCGGGATGCCGGCCGCCGACAGCCGGGTCAGGTCGCGGAACATCTGCCCGCCCGGGATGAAGATCTCCTTCTGGGTCGGCAGGTCGGCCCCGCCGGACTCGACCAGCGCCGATCACCGGCAGCCGGTTCTGCCGTGCGATCTCGTTGGCCCGCAGGATCTTGCGCAGCGTCCAGGGGTTGCTGCGCCCCGCCGCGGACGGTCGGGTCGCTGGCGGTGATCAGGCACTCCACGCCGCTGACCACGCCGATGCCGCTGACGATGCTGGCCCCGACCTGGAAGTCGCTGCCCCAGGCCGCCAGCGTCGACAGCTCCAGGAACGGCGCGCCCGGGTCGAGCGAGCAACTCGATGCGCTCGCGGGCCAGCAGCTTGCCCCGCTCGTGGTGGCGGGTGACGTACTTCTCGCCGCCGCCGGCCACGGCCTTGGCCTGCTCGGTGTCGAGGTCGGCCAGCTGGGCCAGCAGCGCCGCCCGGTTGGCCGCGTACTCAGCCGAAGTGACGTCGAGCGCCGACCGCAGGACGCTCATGCGCTGTAGCCGAGCAGTTTGGCGGCCAGGCCGGTGAGGATCTCGTCGGTGCCGCCACCGATGCCGAGGATGCGCATGTCGCGGTACTGCCGCTCCACCTCGGCGCCGCGCATGTAGCCCATCCCGCCGTGCAGCTGTACGGCCCGATCGGCCACCCACGTCCCGGCCGCCACGGCGGTGTTCTTGGCGAAGCACGCCTCCAGGGCCAGGTTCTGCTCCCCGCCGGCGGCCCGTACCGCCACGCCCCGCACATACGCCCGGGCCACGTCCACCCGCCGGGCCATCTCGGCCAGGGTGTGCCGCACGCTCTGCCGGCTGATCAGCGGCCGGCCGAACGTCTCGCGGGACCGGCACCACTCGACGCTGAGGTCCAGGCACCGCTGCGCGCCGGCATAGGCCTGCACGGCCAGGCCGATCCGTTCACTGACGAAGTGCTGCGCGAGCTGGGCGAAGCCGCTGTTCTCGGCACCGACCAGATTGGCCGCGGGAACGCGCACGTCGGCGAACGACAGCTCGGCCGTGTCGGAGCAGAGCCAGCCCATCTTGGCCAGCTTGCCCGACACCGTGAACCCGGGCGTGCCCTTCTCGATGACCAGCAGCGAGATGCCGCCCGCGCCCGCGTCGCCCGTGCGCACCGCCGTCACCACGAAGTCGGCCCGCACGCCCGAGGTGATGTAGGTCTTGGCCCCGTTGACGACGTACTCGTCCCCGTCGCGCTTGGCGGTGGTACGCAACGCGGCGACGTCCGACCCTCCGTCGGGCTCGGTGATCGCCAGCGCCCCGATCAGCTCGCCCGCGATCGTGGGCCGCACCCACCGCTCGAGCTGCGCCGGGTCGCCGGCCGCGACCAGGTGCGGCAGCGCGATACCCGACGTGAACAGGCTCGCGAACACCCCGCCGGCCCCGCCCGAGTAGTGCAGCTGCTCGCACAGCGTCACCGCGTCGATCGCGTCACCGTCACCGCCACCGGCGGCCGCGGGGTAGGACAGCCCGATCAGCCCGAGTTCCGCGGCCCGATGGTGCAGCGACCGCGGCAACTCGCCGGCCTGCTCCCACTCGTCCTGATACGGCAGCACGTCGTGCTCGACGAAGCGCGTGACCGTCTCGCGCAGCGCCGCGCGCTCGGATGTGGCGAACGGATCGCCGGTCACAGCAGCACCACCGGGACGTCGACCTGGCGCGAGCCCAGCCATTCGCCGACCGCCTTGGCCTGCGGGTCGTGGCGGGCGTTGGACGCGACGCCCTCGCCGAACAGTCCTTCGACGACGAAGTTGAGCGCCCGCAGGTTGGGCAGCACGTGCCGGGTGACCCGCAGCGGCGCGGTCTCGGGCAGCAGCGACTGGAACCGCTCGACGGTGAGCAGGTTGGCCAGCCACCCCCACGCCTCGTCGCTGGGCGCCCACACGCCGACGTTCGCGTCCCCGCCCTTGTCGCCGCTGCGCGTCCCCGCGACCAGCCCGAGCGGCATCCGCACCGTCTCGCCCGCCGGCAACGGCGCCGGCAGCGTCGGGTCGGCCACGCCTTCGAGGGCGACGGTCTGCGGCGCCGCGGCGATGTCGACGCGGGTGCCGTCGGGCAGCACCGCAACGTGCGGCGACGAGGGCCCGGTCGACGTACGCGGCCGAGAACACGCCGTACGGCGTCGCGTCCCCGGGCGGGGCGGTGACGTGGAACCCCGGGTAGCTCGACAGCGCCAGTTCGATCGCGGCTCCGGAGAACGCCCGGCCGACCAGCTTGGGGTCCGGCCCGCGGGCCACGCAGTGCAGCAGCGCGCTCGCCTCCTCCTGCACGTCGGAGTCGGCGTGATCGGTGCGGGCCAGCGTCCAGGTCGCGTCCAGGTCGGCGAGCTGCGAACGGACGAGCGCGGCCTTGGCCTCGATGTGGTTGCCGGTAAGCACGAACGTGACCTCGTTGCGGAAGCCGCCGAGCGTGTTCAGCCCGACCTTGAGCGTGGGCGGGGGAGCCTCGCCGCGCACGCCGCTGATCCGCACCCGGTCCGGGCCGTCGCCGGGCGAGGCTGATCGTGTCGAAGCGCGCGGTCACGTCGGGCCCGGCGTAGCGCGGGCCGCCGATCTCGTACAGCAACTGCGCGGTGACCGTGCCGACCGAGACGATGCCGCCCGTGCCCGGGTGCTTGGTGATGACGCTCGAGCCGTCGGCGTGCACTTCGGCGATCGGGAAGCCGGGGCGGCCCAGGCCGTCGGGCAGTCTCGTCCCGGAAGAACGAGTAGTTGCCGCCGGTCGCCTGCGGCCCGCATTCGATGACGTGGCCGGCCACGACCGCGCCGGCCAGCGCGTCGTAGTCGGTGTCGGCCCAGCCGAAGTGGGCCGCGGCCGGCCCGACCACCAGCGAGGCGTCGGTGACCCGGCCGGTGACGACGACGTCCGCGCCGGCCCGCAGGCACCGGCTGATGCCCCAGGCGCCGAGGTAGGCGTTGGCCGCGAGCGGGTCGCCCAGGCCCGAGTTCGGCCGCGCGCGCGTGCAGGTCGTCGCCCTCGACGTGGGCGACGGCGACGTCGAGCCCGAGGCGTTCGGCCAGTTCGCGCACCGCGGCGGCCAGCCCGGCCGGGTTGAGCCCGCCGGCGTTGGCGACGATCTTGACGCCGCGCTCCACGGCCGTGCCGAACGAGGTCTCCAGCTGGCGCAGGAACGTCTTGGCGTAACCGAGCGTCGGGTCCTTGAGCCGGTCGCGGCCGAGGATGAGCATGGTCAGCTCGGCCAGGTAGTCGCCGGTGAGAACGTCCAGTTCGCCGCCGGTGAGCATCTCGTGCAGCGCGCTCGCCCGGTCGCCGTAGAACCCGGACGCGTTGCCGATGCGGATGGGCGCGGTCATCAGGCCCGGCCCGCCGTCGCGGGGGCCCGGCCGGCGCCCGGTGGGCCGGCGAAGGCTTGGGCGATGCCCAGCCACTCGTCGGCGTCGGCGCCCTCGGCCTGTAGCGCGAGGTCGGCCCGGTGCCGCCGCTGGGTGACCAGCAGGCAGAAGTCCAGGGCCGGGCCGGTGATCCGCTGGGCCGCCTCGGCCGGCCCCCACGTCCACAGCTCGCCGTCGGGAGCGGTCAGCTCGATCCGGAACGGTTCGTCCGGGACGGGCCGGTCGTGGACGAGGTAGGCGAAGTCGCGGGTGCGGGCGCCGAGGTGGGCCACGTGCCGCAGCCGGGCGGTCGGCGCGCTGGCCAGGCCGAGGGCCTCGGTCATGTCCTGGCCGTGGGCCCAGGTCTCCATCAGCCGGGCCGTGGCCATCGAGGTCGCACTCATCGGCGGGCCGAACCAGGTCAGCTTGGTGCCGTCGGGGACGGCGGCCAGGGTGCGGGCCAGTTCGGCCCGGCCGGCCCGCCACGCGGTGAGCAGTTCGGCCGGTGGCAGCACGGCGCCGTCGTTCGCGGCCCGGTCGACGTAGTCCGCCCCGCGCGTGGCCAGGGCGTGCTGGGCCTCGCGCAGGAATCGCTGCGGGTCGCTCACCGCGAGCGTGGCCACGTCGTCGGTCCAGGCCAGGTGGGCGATCTGGTGCGCGATCGTCCAGCCCGGGGCGGGGGTGGGCGGGCCCAGTCCGCGGCCGGCAGGGCCGCGACCACGGCGTCGAGCGCGTCGCCCTCGGCGGTGAGATCGGCGAGGACGGCGGTCAGCTCAGCCACGGCCTGAGCCTGGCACGGGGCGGCGAAGAAATCAATGACGCTTGCTTGTTTCGGTCGGATAGGCGCCTGACGCCCATGATCAAGAGAGCAATTCGGTCGAGATTCGACCACATTGCTCTCTTGATCATGGCGGCGGCGGCGGAGTCGGGAACGGTGGCGTGGACGGGAAGGGCGGCTGGTCGTCGTCGACGGTGGCGTCGGGGGCGGGCAGCGGGCCGACGGCCGCGGCCAGCAGGCCGCTGTTGGGCAGGTTCAGCAGGCCGTCGTCGGTGGCCAGTGTCGTGTAGAGCAGGCCGACCGCGGTGACCGTGCCCTGCATAGGTCCGCCGAGCGCGCCCGAGCGCACCTGGATCCGTTCGCCGGGCAGGTAGGGCTGGGCGAACAGCAGGACGATCCCGGCGAAGATGTTGCCCAGCGTCTGCTGGGCCGCGATGCCGAGGATCACGCCCGTGACCGCGCCGCCGACGAGCAGGTGCCCGACCGGGATCGCGAACAGGTCCAGGCCGACGAGCAGCACCACGAGGTAGCCGATCAGCAGGGTGACCACCCGCAGCAGGGTGGCCGCGGCCGGGCCGGCCCGGGCCGCGCTGACCCGCGACAACTCGCTGGCCGCGCTGCGGGTGGCCACCACCCCGAGGACGAGGAAGCCGGCCGCCAGCCCGTAGGCGACCAGCCGGGTGTGCAGGTGCGCCGCGTGCACGCCGCCGATGCCGTGGGCCACCCCGCCGCAGACCAGCGCCAGCACGCCGAAGGCCACCGCCTTGCGGAAGTCCGGCCGCACGTGGGCCTCGACCGCCCGCAGGGCCGAGAGCATCGTCGCGTCGGCCTCACGGATCCTGCGCCATCGCCTCATGGCCCCTGTGTAGCACCGCGCAGGCGGTCGGGTTCAGCTGAACCTGCGGTAGAACCGCACCGGCGCGTGCCGCAGCACGAAGCCGATCGGCCGCCACGGCCACGCTGGCACCACGGCCGTGGCCGGTTCGCGGTCGATGGCGCGGACCATGGCCCGCACCCCGCTGACCGTGTCGGTGATGAACGGGGTTCGCCCCGTCCGGGCCGTCAGCTCCGAGCGGATGTAGCCCGGATACAGCGTGGTGACCACGATCCCCGTGCCGTGCAGGTCGGCGCGGATGCCCTCGGCCAACGTGGCCAGCCCGGCCTTCGACGCCGAGTAGGCCGTCGCCGCGCGGGGCAGCCCGCGGATGGCCGACACCGACGACACGACGACCAGATGCCCCTTGCCGGCGTCGCGGAAGAGTTGCACCGCCGCCTCGCACTGGGCCAGCGCCGCGACCAGGTTCGTCAGCAGCGGTGGTGCGGTTGGCGTCGAAACGGCCGGTGCCGATCGGCGCACCCTTGCCGATGCCGGCGTTGACGATGACCCGGTCGAGGCCGCCCAGCTCGTCGGCCAGCTCGGCGAAGGCGGTGAACACCGCGTCGTGGTCGGTGACGTCCAGCCCGCGCACGACGACCTGGCAGTCCGGATGGGCGGCCCGGATCTCACTGCGCAGTTCCTCCAGCCGGTCCCGGCGACGGGCGCACAGGGCCAGGTCGTGGCCCGCGGCCGCGAACTGACGGGCCAACTCGGCGCCGAGCCCGGAACTGGCCCCCGTGATGAGAATGCGCCTACGCCACAAGGGTTTGCCGGTCCGGGTCAGGACGCGTCGAACGGCCAGCCCGACTCCGCGGTCGCCCGCGTCTGCCGAGCGTAGGCGTGCAGGTTGGCCGCGGTGTTGCTGACGGCCTGGGCCACGTCGACGCCGGTCTGGTCGGCGAGCAGGTAGACCCCGTACGCCAGTTCACCCAGCCGGGCCGGCCAGTCGGGGCCGGGCCGGTACGGCCGACGGCCGCGCTCGGTCGTGGCCGTGACCGCCGCCGTGAGTGAGCCGAGGATGGTCTGCAGCTCGAGCAACAGCGTGGGCACGGTGGCATGCAGATCGGCAGCGTCGGCGCTCTGGGCCACTATTTGCTGGACATCACCGTTCATGCCCGTCCTCGCTTCGCTGCGGGCACAACAGAGGCTGCGCGCTCCCGGTGCCAATCGGTTCGTGGCTGCGTTTCACTTGTCCCCAAATCTAGCCGATCGTGCCAAGTACGCTTGCCGCGATCCAGACCCTGAGCCGAGGACATCACCTGTGAGCACATCACGGCCGGCGCGCCTGCGGGTGGGCGTCGTCGGAGTGGGTCGCGTGGGCACCGCGCTCGGGGCCGCCCTGGCCCGCGCCGGTCATCCGGTGGTGGCCGCCAGTGCGGTCTCGGCCGCGTCGCTGCGGCGGGCCGAGCGGTTGCTGCCGGGGGTGCCGATCATGGCCCCGGACGAGGTCGTGCAGACGGCCGACTTCGTGCTGCTGACCGTGCCCGACGACGCGCTGCGCCCGCTGGTGGCCGGGCTGGCCAGCACCGGCGCGTGGCGGGTGGGCCAACTCGTCGGGCACACCTCGGGTGCGCAGGGCATCGGCGTGCTCGACCCGGCGGCCGCGCGCGGTGTGCTGCCGCTGGCCCTGCATCCGGTGATGACGTTCACCGGCCGGCCCGAGGACGTCGACCGCGTGCAGGGCGCCACGTTCGGGGTCACCGCGCCGGACGAGTTGCGCCCGGTGGCCGAGTCGCTGGTCGTCGAGATGGGCGGCGAGCCGGTCTGGGTGCCCGAACTGGCCCGCCCGATCTACCACGCCGCCCTCACCATCGGCTCCAACCATCTCGTGACGCTCGTGAACGACTCGCTCAGCCTGCTCGAGCAGGTCGAGGTCGAACACCCGGCCCGGCTGCTCGCCCCGCTGCTCAGCGCCGCGCTCGACAACGCCCTGCGCCTCGGCGACGGCGCGCTCACCGGCCCGGTCTCGCGCGGCGACGTGGCCACCCTCGGCACCCACCTGCGCACGCTCGCCGCCGACGCGCCGGAGCTGCTGGCGTCCTACCGGGCGATGGCCCTCCGCACGGCCGAGCGAGCGCACGCCGCCGGCCGGCTCAGCGCCGAGCAGTTCGCCGACGTCGTCGACACACTGGAGCGGCAATGACCGCGCTGGTGCACTCCCGGGCCGAGTTCGCGGGCGGGCGCGAAGAGCTGGCCGGTCCGGTCGGGCTGGTGCCGACGATGGGCGCGCTGCACGCCGGGCACATCGCGCTCATCGAACAGGCCCGCGCGGTCTGCGAATCGGTGCTGGTCACCGTGTTCGTCAACCCGCTGCAGTTCGGCCCGGCCGAGGATCTCGCGGTCTACCCGCGCACCCTCGACGACGACGTCGCCATCTGCGAGCGGGCCGGCGTCGACGTGGTCTGGGCGCCGGCAGTGGCCGACATCTATCCCGGCGGGTCGCCGGAGGTGCGGGTCGATCCGGGGCCGCTGGGGGACGAACTCGAAGGGGCGTTCCGGCCCACGCACTTCGCCGGTGTGCTGACCGTGGTGGCCAAGCTGCTCAACCTGACCCGGCCGGCCGTGGCCTTCTTCGGCGAGAAGGACTACCAGCAGCTGACCCTGATCCAGCGGATGTCCGGCGACCTCGAACTGGGTGTGGGCATCGCCGGCGTGCCGACCGTGCGCGAGCCCGACGGGTTGGCGCTGTCCAGCCGCAACCGCTACCTCTCGGCCGAGGAGCGGGGCCAGGCCCTGGCCCTGTCGCGGGCCCTGCAGGCCGGGCGCGCCGCCGCTGCCCGCGGACCGGCCGCCGTCCTCGACGCCGGCTCGGCCGTGCTCGCGGCCGAACCGGCCGTCGCTGTCGACTACCTGGCCCTGCGCGACCCGCAGTTGGGCCCGGCGCCGGAGTCCGGGCCCGGCCCGCCTGCTCGTCGCCGCCCGCGTCGGCCGCACCCGGCTGATCGACAACATCGGCCTGACGCTGTGAGCGGCCGCGGCGAGCTGGCCCGATTCGGGCTGGTGGTTGCGTTGGTCGGCACGCTGTCGATGCTCGGGTCGGACGTGGGCCGGGCCGAACGGCCGGCAAGCGCATCGGCCGGCGTCGTCGGGTACATCGAGTCGGGTGACGGCCTCGCCGCGCTGCGCCGCAACCTGCCGGCGTTGAGCAGCGTCGCGGTCGACGGCGTCAACATCAGCTCGTCCGGAGCCGCGGTGTCAGCCGTCGACCCGGGCAGTCGCAGCATGCTGGCCCTGGCGCATCGGGCCGGCAAGCGCAGCGAGTTGCTGGTCGGCAACTTCAGCGTCTCGATCGGCGACTTCGACCCGGCGGCCGCGCACCGGCTGTTCGCCTCCACGACACACCGTCGCTCGGTGATCGCCGCGCTCGTCGCCGATGTTCGCAGCGGCTGGGATGGCATCCACCTCGACTTCGAGTCGCTGGGCGCCGCCGACATCGGCGGGCTGACCCGGTTCACGACCCAACTGCGGGCCGCGCTGCCGAGACGCACGTCGCTGAGCATGGCCGTCATGGCCAGCACCACCAAGCAGGGTTACCGCGAGGCCGGGTACGACCTGCCGGCCCTCGCCCGCGAGCTCACCCGCGTCGTGCTGATGGGCTACGACCAGCACGGCCCGACGTGGAGCGGGCCGGGCCCGGTCGGTGGCCTGCCCTGGGTGCGGCGCTCGGTGCGCGCGCTGCTCGCCTCGGTACCGCGCGCCAAACTCGTACTGGGCGTCGCCGGCTACGGCTACACCTGGCCGGCCCACGGCACCGGCCAGCAGCTCAGCGATGCCGGCGCGCGGGCGGCGGCCCGGGGCCGGCCCGCGGTGTGGGACGCGACCCAGGGTGAATGGCACGCGACGCTGCCCGGGGGCGGGCAACTGTGGTGGTCGGATGCCCGGTCGCTGCGGGTTCGCCGCGTGCTCGCCCGCCGCCTGGGCCTCGACGGCGTCGCGGTCTGGTCACTCGGCCTGTCCGACCGGATCGTCGGGCCGGCGCCGTGACCGAACTCGCCCCCGGGCTGGCCCGGCACGTCGTCGCCGCGGTCGTCGACCTGGCGCTGGCCGAGGACATCGGCGCAGCCGGGGACGTGACGACGGCGGCCACGATCCCGGCAACGGCCGTCGCCGCGGCCGACCTGGTCGCCCGCCAGAACGGGGTCGTGGCCGGGCTGCCGGTCGCCGCGCTGGTGTTCGAGACCGTGAGCCAGGGCCGGGTCCGGGTCGAGTTCGGCACCCAGGACGGCGCGCGGGTCAGCGCCGGCGAGGTGCTGGCCACGGTCCGCGGACCGGTGCGCGACCTGCTCACGGCCGAGCGCACCGCGCTGAACCTGCTCAGCCACCTGTCCGGCATCGCCACGCTCACCCGGCGCTGGGTCGACGAGGTCGCCGGCACCGGGGCCGCAGATCCGCGACACCCGCAAGACGCTGCCCGGGCTGCGGGCCGTGGAGAAGTACGCGGTGCGGATGGGCGGCGGCGTCAACCACCGCATGTCGCTGTCCGACGCCGCGCTCGTCAAGGACAACCACGTGGCCGCGGCCGGCGGGGTCGTCGCCGCGTTCGACCTGGTCCGCCGGGCCCAGCCCGGGCTGCCGCTCGAGGTCGAGGTCGACACCGTCGAGCAGGCCCGGGCCGTCCTCGACGCCGGGGCCGATCTTGTCCTGCTCGACAACATGCCCCCGGCCGGCATGCGCGTGGTCGTGGCCTACGCCGCCGGGCGGGCCCGGCTCGAAGCCTCCGGCGGCCTCACCCTGGACACGGCGCGCGAGGTGGCCGAATCCGGGGTGGACTACCTTTCGATCGGTGCGCTGACGCACTCCGCGCCGGTTCTCGACATCGGACTGGACATCCAGACAGGACACCCATAGCGATGCTGCTGGCCATCGACATCGGCAACACCAACACCGTGCTCGGCGTCTTCGACGGCGAGAAGCTGGAAAGCTCGTGGCGGATCAAGACCGACGCCCGCAGCACGGCCGACGAGCTGGCCCTGACCTTCCGCGGCCTGCTGGCCGAGCACGCTATCGACGCGATCGCGGCCTGCTCCACGGTGCCGGCTACGTCCCGCGAACTGCGGGTGATGCTCGACCGCTACTACCTGGGTCTGCCGACGATGGTGGTCGAGCCGGGCGTGCGTACCGGGGTCGGCGTGCTGACCGACAACCCGAAGGAGGTCGGGGCCGACCGCATCTGCAACACCGCCGCCGCGCACCATCTGGTCGACGGACCGGCCATCGTCGTCGACTTCGGCACCTCGACCAACTTCGACGTGGTCAGTGCCCGGGGCGAGTTCCTCGGCGGCGCGCTGGCCCCCGGCATCGAGATCTCGCTCGACGCACTGGCCGCGCGGGCGGCCCAGCTGCGCAAGGTCGAACTCGTCCGGCCGCGCTCGCCGATCGGCAAGAACACCGTCGAGTCGCTGCAGTCCGGCATCCTGTACGGCTTCGCCGCCCAGGTCGACGGGCTGTCGCGCCGGCTGGCCGAGACGCTCGTTCCCGAAGCGCCGGAATCGGTCGAGGTGATCGCCACCGGTGGGCTGGCTCCGCTGATGATCGAGATCAGCGAGTCGCTGACCCGGCACGAGCCCGACCTCACCCTGCTCGGGCTGCGGCTCATCTACGACCGCAACGTCTGACCCCGCGCCGGACGTCACCAGCGCCTCACTAGGGTTCGGGTAATGGACCTGCGTATCTTCATCGAGCCCCAGCAGGGCGCGTCCTACGACGACCAGCTCCGGGTGGCCAAGGCGGCCGAGGACCTCGGCTTCGACGCGTTCTTCCGTTCCGATCACTACCTGGCCATGGGCGGCGACGGGCTGCCCGGCCCGACCGACGCGTGGGCCACGCTGGCCGCGCTGGCCCGCGACACGTCCCGGGTGCGGCTGGGCACCCTGGTCAGTCCGGCCACGTTCCGGCTGCCCGGACCGCTGGCCATCACGGTGGCGCAGGTCGACGTGATGAGCGGAGGCCGGGCCGAACTCGGGCTCGGGGCCGGCTGGTTCGAGGCCGAACATCTCGCCTACGGCATCCCGTTCCCGGACGTGCACGAGCGCTTCGACCGCTTCGCCGAGCAGGTCGAGATCATCGACGGCCTGCTGTCGACGCCGCTGGGCGACAGCTACAGCTTCACCGGAACGCACTACCAGCTCGCCGACTCGCCCGCGCTGCCCAAGCCGGAGCAGTCGCCCCGACCGCCGCTCATCCTCGGCGGCGCCGGCAAGAAGCGCACGGCCGCGCTTGCCGCGCAGTTCGCCGACGAGTTCAACGTGCCCTTCGACCGGGCCGGCACCGGCGCCGCGTTCGAGCGGGTCCGGGCCGCGGCCGGCCGGGCCGGGCGCGAGCTGATCTACTCCGCGGCCCAGGTGCTGTGCGTGGGCCGCGACGAGGCCCAGCTCAAGCGCCGGGCCGAGGCCATCGGCCGCGACGTCGCCGACCTGCGGGCGACGGCCCTGGGCGGCACGCCGGCCGAGGTCGTCGACACGATCGGGCAGTTCGCCGAGCTCGGCGCCACCCGGCTGTATCTGCAGGTGCTCGACCTCACCGACCTCGACCACCTCGAGCTCGTCGCCACCGAGATCGCCCCCCAGCTCTAGGCCCGACTCTGGCCGCCCATTGACCTGTTCAATTCGCCAAGCGCGCGCTGTATCAACTTCGCTGGACGGCAGGCTAACGGCGTTGGTGGTCGTTGGCCGGTACTTTTCGCCGTTTCCGCTTATCGGGGGTTTCAGAGCCAGCCGCGTTCGTCGGCCACCTTCATGGCCTCGACCCGGTTGCGCACGCCGGTCTTGGCGATGGCCGCAGACAGGTAGTTGCGCACCGTCCCCTCCGACAGGAACAGCCGCCCGGCGATGTCGGCCACCGTCGCCCCGTCGCGGGCCGCGACCAGCACGTCACGCTCGCGGCCGGTCAGCGGCGACGCCCCGCCGGCCAGCGTGGCCGCCGCGAGCGCCGGGTCGACGACCCGCTCGCCCTGCGCCACCCGGCGCACCGCGTCGGCCAGTTGCTCGGCCGGCGCGTCCTTGACCACGAACCCGAGCGCGCCGGACTCCATCGCCCGGCGCAGATACCCCGGCCGCCCGAACGTCGTCAGGATGATCACCCGGCACGACGGCATCTCGTGGTTGAGCGCGGCGGCCGCGGCCAGCCCGTCCAGGCCCGGCATCTCGATGTCGAGCAGGGCGACGTCGGGCCGGGCCGCCAGCGCCGCGGCCACGACCTCGTCGCCGCGCCCGACCTGGGCCACCACCTCGAAGTCGTCCTCGAGTTCGAGCAGCGCGGCCAGCGCCGAGCGGACCAGGTTCTGGTCGTCGGCGAGCAGCAGCCGCACGCTCACCGGGTGATCGGCGTCGGGTCGGGCGCGTCGGACGGCACGGGGGCGGCGCTGAGGTCGGCCCGCAGCCGCCAGCCGTTCTGGGTGCCGCCGGCCACGACCGTGCCGCCGGCGTCGGCCAGCCGCTCGCGCAGACCGGTCAGCCCGTTGCCGGCCCCGGCCACGCCGCCGCGGCCGTCGTCGACGACCTCGATCCACCGCTCGCCCACGGTGATCGTGCACTGCGTGGCCCGCGAGTGGCGCACCACGTTGGTGACGGCCTCGCGCACCACCCAGCCGAACAGCTCCGCGGCGTCGGCGTCGACGTTGTCGACCGCGCCCGGCACCGTGGCCGTGATGCCCGAGGCCCGCAGCACCTCGCGGGCACTGGCCAGCTCGCCGGCCAGGGTCACGTCGCGGTAGCCGCTGACCGCCGTGCGCACCTCGCCGAGCGTGCGCCGGGTCAGTTCCTCGACCTCGCTGATCTCGGCGGCGGCCCGCTCGTTGTCGCCGTGTTCGGCCAGCCGGCGGGCCAGCCCGGCCTTGACCGTGATCGTGGTCAGCGAGTGGCCGAGCAGATCGTGCAGATCACGGGCGATGCGGCTGCGCTCGTTCTCGGCCGCCAGCCGGGCCACCTCGGCCCGGGCCGCGTCCAGCTCGATGTTGGACTGGATGATGCTGAAGAACCCGTACATGGCCAGCGAGACGAGCAGGATGGTCAGCCCGATCGAGTA
Source organism: uncultured Actinomycetota bacterium (assembly GCA_963713245.1). Taxonomy (GTDB): domain Bacteria; phylum Actinomycetota; class Actinomycetes; order Mycobacteriales; family Jatrophihabitantaceae; genus CAVQKZ01. The sequence goes on along the minus strand of CAVQKZ010000001.1, from coordinate 517,859 downwards.
GTTGACGCCGCTGCCCCAGATCTTCGGGGTGAACATGGCCGTCACCACCATGGCCACGATGACGTGCGGCGCGTACCGGCCCACCCCGCCCACGGTGAGCACCGCGAGGTACACGCAGAACACGAGAGCGTCCGCGTGGGCGAAGAACGTCTCGACGGCCGTGAGCGCGAACAGGCCGACGTACAGGGCCCAGAACCGCGGCGGCTGGGACGACCACTGCATGCCGATCCCGGCGATGTAGCCGGCCGCGAACACGGCCACGATCAGGTAGCCCAGCACCGCGCCGACCCCGCTGGCGTGGTTGTGCACGCCGGCGACGGTCTGGGCCAGGTAGATCAGCCAGATGGCCGGGAAGACCCAGCGCCGCCAGCCGCCGTCCGACATCCGCCGGACCGCCGAGATCGGCGATCCGTCCTCGTTGGCGCACTCGGCCGGGTTCCTGGTCATGACAGCTCCGAGGATAAGCCGGTCAGGCGCGCTTGGTGTCGCGTCGGTAGGCCCAGACGGCGAAGGCGCAGCCGGCCGCGAACCACGCGGCGATGACCAGCCAGGCCTTGGCGGTCCACGGGTCGCGCACGCCGAGGCCGACGTGGCCGGCCTGGACCAGCCAGTACGACGGCAGCAGCTTGCAGAAGTCGACGAACACGCCGTCGCCGGTGATCGGGAACCAGGTGCCGCCGAGGAAGGCGAACAACGACACGCCGCCGCCGATCGCGGTGCCGGCCGCGTCGTCGTTGAGCAGGTGCCCCATCCCGATGCCCAGGGCCGCGAACGGCACCAGCGCGATCAGGATGAGGACGGTCATGTGCAGCCAGTTGCCGATCGGCAGGCGCACGCCGAGCGTGATGCCGGCCGCGTACAGCAGGGCGATGCTGACCAGGGCCGTCAGGTAACCGATCAGGATCTTGGTACGCAGATAGGCCGTAGGCGACAGCGGGGTCAGGCGCAGTTGCCGGTTCCAGCCGATCGTGCGCTCGGCGGCGATGCGCGCTCCGCCGGAGAGCACGGCGACCATCGCGCCGAACGACAGCAGGCCGACCATGTAGTACTGCGGCGCGAACAGCCCGGTGTGATGGGTGGAGTCGCCGCCGAAGTTGTGATCGTTCTTGTTCGGCCCGGCGATCAGGAAGTACATGACGATCGGAAACGCGACCGAGAAGATCGTGCTCTGCCGGTTGCGCACGGTGCGCAGCAATTCGAAGCGGACATAGGTCAGCGTGCTCATCGGACGGTCTCCTCGATGGTCACGGCCGCCGTCTCGTCCGCGGCCGTCTCGCGGTCAGTTGCATGAATGCCTCTTCCAGCCCGGCGCCGCGCACCTCGATGTCGCGGGCGGCCGGGAAGGCCGGCAGCAGCGCGCGCAGGGCAATGTCGGAGTCGGAGCAGTTGAGGATGACGGCTTCGCCGCGGGTGTCGACGTTGGTGACGCCGGGCAGGGCGGCCAGCGCGGCGAGATCGGCGCCCGGCAGCGTGGCCCGGATCGTGCGGCTGCCGACGGTGGCCTTGATCTCGGTGGCCGGCCCGTCGGCCACGACCTTGCCGTTGGCCATCAGGATGATCCGGTCGGCGTAGGCGTCGGCCTCCTCGAGATAGTGCGTCGCGAAGATCACCGTCTTGCCGCGGGACACGAACGCCCGCATCGTCACCCAGAACTCGTGCCGGGCCTCGACGTCCAGGCCGACGGTCGGCTCGTCGAGGACGAGCAGGTCGGGGTTGCTGACCAGCGCGATCGCGAACCGCAGCCGCTGCGTCTGGCCGCCGGACAGCTTGGTCGTGCGGCGCTCGGCGAGATCGCCGATGTCGGTGAGCTCGATGACCTCGTCGACGCTGAGCGGATTCGGGTAGAGGCTGGCGACCATGGTGATCAGTTCGCGCACGCTCAGGTACTGGATCACCCCGCCGACCTGCAGCATCGCCCCGACCGCGCCGGCCCGGATCGCGTCGGCCGGCGTCATCCCGAACACGGCCACGGTGCCGGCGTCGGGCGCCAGCAGCCCGAGCAGCATGTCGATTGTGGTCGACTTGCCGGCCCCGTTCGGGCCGAGCAGGGCCACGGTCTCGCCCGGCGTGATCGAGATGTCGACGCCGCGGACGGCGTGGACCGGCCCCTGCGGGGTGCGGAAGGACTTGGTCAGTCCGGTGAGCTGGATGCCCGTCGTCAGCGGGCTGGCGAGTTCGGTGGTCATGGCCAGAACTGTGCCGTGACCGGGGCCGGCGGCCCAGTGTGGGGCGGGCAGCATTCCGGCGTGACATTCGTCAGCGACAAACCGGCCGGGCGGCCTCGATAGGGTGAGCTGGTGACCGAGCCGCCCGACGACGACCTGCCCGAGCAACTGCGGGTCCGGCGGGCCAAGTACGACCGGCTGATGGCCGATCCGCGTCCGCGCCGTTCCCCGTGGGTGTCGCGCGCACCACGTCGCTGGCCGACGTCCGGGCCGCGTTCCCGGAGCTGGCCGCCGGCACCGAGACCGGCCAGCTGGTCGGCGTCACCGGCCGGGTCATCTTCATCCGCAACAGTGGCAAGCTCTGCTTCGCCACCATCCGCGAGGGTGACACCGAACTGCAGATCATGCTCTCGCTCGACCGCGTCGGCGCCGAGTCGCTGGCCGCGTGGAAGTCCGACGTCGACCTCGGCGACCTCGTCTTCGTGCACGGCGAAGTCATCTCGTCCAAGCGCGGTGAACTGTCCGTGCTCGCCGACGAGTGGCGCATAACAGCAAAAGCGCTGCGGCCGCTGCCGGTCGCGCACAAGCCATTGTCGGAAGAGACCCGGGTGCGCCAGCGCTATGTCGACCTGATCGTGCGGTCCGAGGCCCGCGACATGGTGCATACCCGGGCCACGGTCATGCGGTCATTACGCGAAACGCTGCACGCCCGCAAATACCTCGAGGTCGAGACGCCGATCCTGCAATCGGTGCATGGCGGCGCCGCCGCGCGGCCATTTCACACGCATCTCAACGCATTTGATCTCGATATGTCGTTGCGAATCGCCACCGAGCTGTACCTGAAGCGGTGCATCGTCGGCGGGATGGAGCGCGTCTACGAAATCGGCCCGGCATTCCGCAACGAGGGCGTCGATTCCACCCACTCGCCCGAGTACACCCTGCTCGAGGCCTATGAGGCGTATGGCGACTACGACACGATGGCCGAGCTGACCCGGGCCCTCGTCCTGGACGCGGCCGGTCGCGGTCGGGGTCACCGCTCCGGTCACGGCCGACGGCGCGACGATCGACCTGACCGCGCCCTGGCGATCGGTCCCGATCCACGAGCTCGTGGCCGAGGCCGTCGGCGCGCCGGTCACGCGTCGACACCGGCGCCGACGAGTTGCGCGGGCACGCCGAACGCCTGGGCGTGCGGGTGGACGCCGACTGGTCGGCCGGCGAGATCGTCGTGGAACTGTACGAGAAACTCGTCGAACACGCGCTCATCCAGCCCACGTTCGTCAAGGACTATCCGGTCGAGGCCCGACCGCTGGCCCGCAACGCACCGCGACGACCCGCGCCTGACCGAGGCCTGGGATCTCGTCATCGGCGGCATCGAGCTCGCGCCCGCGTACTCCGAGCTGGTCGACCCGGTCGAGCAGCGCCGGCGGCTGGTCGAGCAGTCGCTGGCCGCGGCCCAGGGCGACCCCGAGGCGATGCAGCTGGACGAGGACTTCCTGCGCGCCCTCGAGTACGGCATGCCGCCCACCGGCGGAATGGGTCTGGGCGTCGACCGGCTGATCATGCTGCTCACCGGCCGGGGTATTCGCGAGACGATTCTGTTTCCTCTGCTCAAGCCGCTGTGAAGCGACCAAGTACGCGATAGAACTGCTTGCCAGTCAGACTTTTGGGTGCGCTAAAGTCCTGCCGACGGCCAATTGCATTCGAAAGGACGCCACTGATGGCGCAGAAGCACATCGTGCAACTCATTGACGATCTCGACCAGGGCACAGCCACCGAGACAGTTAATTTCGGGTTAGACGGCGCGCAGTACGAAATTGATCTATCGGCAAAGAACGCGGCGAAGTTGCGCGACGCGCTGGCCAGTTACGTGGCCAATGCGCGGCGGGCCTCCCGCGGCTCCACCCGGGCGTATGCCACCGGCGGCGCCCGTCGTGGCCGGCCGGCCCGCAGCGACCGCGAGCAGACCCAGGCCATTCGCGAATGGGCCCGCAAGAACGGGCACAAGGTCGGCGAGAAGGGCCGCATTCCGGCCACCGTGCTCGAGGCGTATCACGCCAAGAACTGAGTGCGCGCGCAGACGCCCCGCCCGGGTCGATCGGGCGGGGCGCCCGTCGTCGCGCCTCGTCTTGCTCAGCCGGCGAGATGGGCGGCGAAGAACGCTTCGATGCGCCGCCAGGCGTCCGCGGCCGCGACCGGTTCCGGACCGACGTGGGCCACCCTCATCAGCGGGCGCAGCACCGCCGGGCCGACCACCGCGTCGTTGAGGAAGGCGTGCCCGGCCTCGGGGTAGAGCTTCACGTCGTGCGGCACGTCCAGCCGGGTCAGCGCGTCGTCCAGCCGGCGCACGGTCTTGGCCGCGCCGATGTCCTTGCCGCCGTAGCTGGCCACCACCGGGCAGGCCCCGCGCAGCGTCGCGTCCAGGTCGCGCGGCGTCACGCCGTAGTTGACCGAGGCCGCGTCGTATCCACGTCTGGCCAGCAGCAGCGCGAACCCGCCGCCCATGCAGAAGCCGATCACGCCGACCTGGCCGGTGCAGTCGGCCCGCTCCAGCAATGACCGCCGGGCCGCCTCGATGTCGTGGAACGCCTTGCCGTGCCCACTGAACAGTGCGCGGAACGTCCTGAGGAGGCAGCGCTTGGTGCCGCCGTCGCTGAACAGGTTGGGCATCAGCGCCAGATAGCCGGCCGCGGCCAGTCGGTCGACCTGCCGGCGCATGACCGCGTCGACGCCGAAGGCCTCGTGCACCACCACGACCGCGGGCCACGGCCCGGCCCCGGCCGGTGCGGCGAGGTAACCGCGTAGCCCGCTCGACCCGCCCGGGACCGAGCCCAGCTCCACGTCCGGCATGCGCCCCCCGATCCCAGTCGCGCGGCGGTCGTTCAGTAGTGCAGGCCCGTACCGTACGGCGCGATCACCGTGGCCGGCGTACCGGTGCTGCGGATCGTCACCGGCAGGTGCCCGCGCGGCTGGGCGCCGAACAGGTCGGCCACCACGGCCGTCAGCGTGGCCGGCTGATACCCGTACGCGGCGACGAAGGTGGGCGCGGTGGGGAAGTAGGCCAGGTCGTACGGCGCCCCGACCGCAATCACGACCACGGGCTTGCCGGTGGCGAGCAGGGCCTGGACGAGCGCCTGCTGGCCGGTGTCACCCCACGCGTTGTCGGTGACGACCACCACCTGGTCGCTGGCGTTGGCGGCAGCGACCGCGGCAGCGCGCGTGGCAGCATTCGGAGCCGAGCCGGTGTAGAGGCGCTGGGTGGTGACGCCGTGGGTGGCGATGGCATCGGTGAGCGTCTGCGTAGTGCCGGCCCCCCACCCGGTGACGAGAACGTGCTTGCCGGTGCCTTGGCGAACGGCAGCACGTGGTTCTGGTTGCGGACGAGGGTGATCGAGTCGTTCGCGGCCCGCGCGGCGACGGCGTTCTGGGCCGGCGTGCCGACCCGGCCCGCGGCCGCTGCGGCGTCCACCTGCGAGTTCTTGAACAGGCCCAGCTTCTGCTTGAGCTTCAGGATCCGGGTGACCGACTGGTCGATCCGCGCCTCGGTGATCGTGCCGTCGTGGACGGCGGCCAGCACGGCGTCGATCGAATCGCCCAGGCTCGAGGGCATCAGCAATTGGTCGACCCCGGCCTCGATGGCCTGCACGGCCCGTTGGGCGGGCGGGATGTTGCCGAGCGCGGCGGCCGACAGGGCGTCGGTGACGACGACCCCGTTGAAGTGCAGGGTGTCGCGCAGCAGCCCGGTGACGATCGGCTTGGACATGCTCGCGGGTGCACCGGACGGATCGAGCGCCGGCGCGATGATGTGCGCGGCCATGATCGTGTCGACGCCGGCCGCGATCGCGGCCCGGAACGGCGGCAGGTCGTTGCGGTCGAAGTCGGCCCGCGTCTCGTCGGTGACGGCGACCCCGTTGTCGGTGTTGACGCTCGTGCTGCCGAGGCCCGGGAAGTGCTTGGCCGTCGCGGCGATGCCGGCGGTCTGGTAGCCGAGCACCGACGCCGCGGCCATCACCGCCACGGGCCCGGCCCGGTCCCCGAACGAGCGGGCGCCGTCGGCGCTGTTGGCCGGGTTGGTGTTGGTGTCGACGACCGGCGCGTCGTCGCCGTTGATGCCGAGCGCGGCCAATTGCTGGCCGGTCGCGTGCGACATCGCGTACGAGTCGACGGGCGAGAACGTCGCGCCCAGCGCCATGTTGCCGGGCGACACCGCCAGCGGGGCGCCGATCCGGGTGACGTTGCCGCCCTCCTGGTCGGTCGTGATCAGCAGCGGGGTATCGCCGTTGCCGGTCGAGGCCTGCTGCAACCCGTTGGACAAGGTCGCGATCTGGGTCGGATAGCCCAGGTTTCCCGACCAGGTGAAGTAGATGACCCCGCCGAGGTGGTACTTGGCCAGCACCTGGGCGCCGTTGTCGACGCCGTAGAGCGCCTGGTTCTGGCTCGTGTACGCCGGGTCCGTCGTGGTGGCCGTGTCCCCGTAGACGTAGGTCTGGAACAGCTGGCCGACCTTCTGCTCGAGGCTCATCCCGGCCAGCGCCGTGCGCACCGGATCAGCCGCCCGGACGCGCCGGCGCGGCCACGGCGGGGGCGGCGGCAAGCCCGGCCAGCAGCAGGCCCGCGGCGACGGGCGCTGCCAGGCGGCGGGTGACGGATCGGGTCATGACGTCCTCCATAGCGACGAACGCGGCAAACGCCGCCTTTTGGACACTAGGCCGTGAGTCGTATTTGGTCTAGACAAGTGCCAGAAGAATCGGCCGGACGCGCCGTTCGCTGTCAGCGGACAGCCTCCGGGCATCTTGGCGGGCCGCCTGCCGTTGACTAGATGTACGCCGCCGGACCTGCGTCGGGCGGCGTTGGCCGGGTATCAACATTGTGACGCGCGGACGGAATGGTCGTCGCCCGGCAGTAGAGTCGAAGGCAGCAACAACTGGGCGCGGAAGGAGCTGTCCAATGTTCGAGAGGTTCACTGACCGCGCGCGTCGCGTTGTCGTCCTGGCCCAAGAAGAGGCTCGGATGCTCAACCACAACTACATCGGCACCGAGCACATCCTGCTCGGGCTGATCCACGAGGGCGAAGGCGTCGCCGCCAAGGCCCTCGAGTCGCTCGGCATCTCGCTTGATGCCGTCCGCCAGCAGGTCGAGGAGATCATCGGCCAGGGCCAGCAGGCGCCGAGCGGGCACATCCCGTTCACGCCGCGCGCCAAGAAGGTGCTCGAGCTGAGCCTGCGCGAGGCGCTGCAGCTCGGCCACAACTACATCGGCACCGAGCACATCCTGCTCGGCCTGATCCGCGAGGGTGAGGGCGTCGCCGCCCAGGTGCTGGTCAAGCTCGGCGCCGACCTGAACAAGGTCCGCCAGCAGGTCATCCAGCTGCTCAACGGCTACCAGAGCAAGGAGCCGGCGGGCAGCGGCGCGTCCGAGGCCACGCCCGTCGACCTCGCTCGTGCTCGACCAGTTCGGCCGCAACCTCACGCAGTCCGCGCGCGAGGGCAAGCTCGACCCGGTCATCGGCCGCGAGAAGGAGATCGAGCGCCTGATGCAGGTGCTCTCCCGCCGCACCAAGAACAACCCGGTGCTCATCGGCGAGCCCGGCGTCGGCAAGACCGCCGTCGTCGAGGGGCTGGCCCAGGCCATCGTCAAGGGCGAGGTGCCCGAGACGCTCAAGGACAAGCAGCTCTACACGCTCGACCTCGGCTCGCTGGTCGCCGGCAGCCGCTACCGCGGTGACTTCGAAGAGCGGCTGAAGAAGGTCCTCAAGGAGATCCGCACCCGCGGCGACATCATCATGTTCATCGACGAGATCCACACCCTCGTCGGTGCCGGTGCCGCCGAAGGCGCGATCGACGCCGCCAGCATCCTCAAGCCGATGCTGGCCCGCGGCGAGCTGCAGACGATCGGCGCGACCACGCTCGACGAGTACCGCAAGCACCTCGAGAAGGACGCCGCGCTCGAGCGGCGCTTCCAGCCGGTGCAGGTGGGCGAGCCGACCGTGGCGCACACGATCGAGATCCTCAAGGGCCTGCGCGACCGCTACGAGGCGCACCACCGGGTCTCGATCACCGACGCCGCGCTGGTCGCCGCGGCCGGGCTGGCCGACCGCTACATCAGCGACCGGTTCCTGCCCGACAAGGCGATCGACCTCATCGACGAGGCCGGTGCGCGCATGCGCATCCGCCGCATGACCGCACCGCCGGACCTGCGCGAGTTCGACGAGCGCATCGCCGACGTGCGCCGCGAGAAGGAGTCCGCGATCGACGCGCAGGACTTCGAGAAGGCGGCGTCGCTGCGCGACAAGGAGAAGACGCTGCAGGCCGACAAGGCCAAGCGCGAGCAGGAGTGGAAGGCCGGCGACCTCGACGTCGTGGCCGAGGTCGACGACGAGCAGATCGCCGAAGTCCTCGCCACCTGGACGGGCATCCCGGTCTTCAAGCTCACCGAGGAAGAGACGGCCCGGCTGCTGCGCATGGAGGACGAGCTGCACAAGCGGGTCGTCGGCCAGCAGCAGGCGATCAAGGCGGTGTCGCAGGCCATCCGGCGCACCCGGGCCGGCCTGAAGGACCCGAAGCGTCCCGGTGGCTCGTTCATCTTCGCCGGCCCGTCCGGCGTCGGTAAGACCGAGCTGTCCAAGGCGCTGGCCGAGTTCCTCTTCGGCGACGACGACGCGCTGATCCAGCTCGACATGTCCGAGTTCCACGACCGCTACACGGTGTCGCGGCTCGTCGGTGCGCCTCCCGGCTACGTCGGCTACGACGAGGGCGGCCAGCTCACCGAGAAGGTGCGCCGCAAGCCGTTCAGCGTGGTGCTCTTCGACGAGATCGAGAAGGCCCACCCGGACGTCTTCAACACGCTGCTGCAGGTGCTCGAGGACGGCCGGCTCACCGACGGTCAGGGCCGCATCGTCGACTTCAAGAACACGGTGCTGATCCTGACCACCAACCTCGGCACGCGCGACGTGTCGAAGTCGGTCAGCTTCGGTCTGCAGGCGAACAACGACACGTCGTCGAACTACGAGCGGATGAAGAACAAGGTCAACGACGAGCTCAAGCAGCACTTCCGGCCCGAGTTCCTCAACCGCATCGACGACATCATCGTGTTCCACCAGCTGTCGCAGGAGGAGATCGTCTACATCGTCGACCTGATGGTCGGCCCGGCTCGACGTCCAGCTGCGCAACAAGGACATGGGCCTCGAGCTCACGACCGCGGCCAAGGCGCTGCTGGCCAAGAAGGGTTACGACCCGGTGCTGGGTGCCCGGCCGCTGCGCCGCACCATCCAGCGCGAGATCGAGGACGCCCTGTCGGAGAAGATCCTCTTCGGCGAGCTGACGCCCGGCCAGATCGTCGTGGTCGACGCGGTGCCCGAGGACCCGATGGTCAAGGACGGTCCGCAGAAGTTCAGCTTCCGCGGCGAGCCCAAGGCCGACGTGCTCGTGCCCGATCGAGCCGCCGACGGCGAACGTCACCGCCGAGTAAGTACCGACGTACGACGCAACGGGGCCGGACGGAGCAATCTGCCGGCCCCGTTGCTATGTCGCGGTGACGACTGCCGGGCAGGGCGTAGCGGCCGTCGGGCAGCGGGTCGACCAGCCCGTCGACGACCAGGCTGTCCAGGGCCCGGTCGCGCTGGACGGCGTCGGGCCAGACGGCGTCGAGCTGCGGCCGGTGTACCGGGTTCGGGCCGGCCGCGCAGCACGTCCAGCAGCAGGCCGCGCACCTGCCGGTCGGTGCCGGCGAAGCGCTGCGGCGCGCACCGTCGGCCCGGTGTAGGCGGGATAGCCCGGCCGCCCGCCAGGCGCACGTCGGCCGCGAGCGGGCACTGCGCCGCAGCGCGGCGCGCGGGCGGTGCAGACCAGCGCGCCCAGTTCCATCAGCGCGACGCTGAACCGGGCCGCCGCCGGCGGGCTGCGCGGGCAGCAGCGCCTCGACCGCGGCCAGGTCGCGCGCCGTCGACGGCGGGCCCGGCGTCGCCGTTGCCCGCGACGGCCCGGGCCACGACCCGCCGCACGTTGGTGTCGACGACCGGCTGCCGCTGCCCGAACGCGAAGGCCGCCACCGCGCGGGCGGTGTAGGCGCCGATGCCGGGCAGGCTCAGCAGCGCGTCGACGTCGGCCGGCACCTCGCCGCCGAACCGGTCGACGAGCTCGCGCGCGCACTCGTGCAGGCGCAGCGCCCGGCGCGGGTAGCCGAGCTTGCCCCACATCCGCACCGCCTCGCCCGGCGGCTCGGCGGCGAGCGCGGCCGGCGTCGGCCAGCGCGGCAGCCAGGCCGCGTAGGCCGGCAGCACCCGCGCGACCGGCGTCTGCTGCAGCATGATCTCGCTGACCAGCACCGCCCACGGCGTGGCGTCCGGCGCGCGCCACGGCAGGTCGCGCGCGCGCGCGGTCGTACCAGCTGCAGCACCGCGGCGACTCAGCGTCGGACCGCGGCGCTCGGCGCATGCTCGTCGGACATGCCGGCGCATCCTCGCACGCTGGCGCTGCGATGCGGCGTCCGCGCGGCGTCGCGTCGCGCCGTCGCCAGGCGCGCAGCCGGCAGATACCGTGGCCGGGACATGTTGCACCCGATCGGATCCCGCTCGCCGGCCGTCGTACTGGCGGCGGCGGATCGTGCTGCTCGGTGCGGTGCGTCGGCCATGATCGTGCTGACGGTCTGGGTGCTGCGGCCCGGCGCCGACAAGGGCTCGAGCCGCGCCGCCGACGCCGCACGACCCCGTCCGCGCCCGTCCGGCAGCCTCGACGCAGCCGCGGCACGACGAGCACGGCCCGCGTCGCACCGCGAGCACAGCCGCCACGCCAGTCGCACGCCGGCCGCGCCGGCGTGCACGCGCCGCCGCAGCTGAAGGTCGCCGCCGTCGTCGGCCAGGCCGAGCTACCACGTCGGCGACCAGCCGGTGCGTGCTGCTGCAGGTGACCAACATCGGCACCGCGCCGTGCGTGCAGATCTGGCCGACAGCCAGGTCGAGCTGCGGGTCTACAACGGCGAGTCGCGGGTGTGGGGCAGCCACGACTGCACAGATCGAGCCCGGCGTCGACGCGACGCACGCTCGCCGTCGGGCAGCCGGTGCGGGTGCAGCGTCATCTGGTCCGGGCTGTCGTCGCAGCCCAAGTGCGCCGGCACCCGGCAGCGGGTCGGCGCCGGCACCTACACGCTCTACGCCCTGCTGTCCGGGCACGCAGGGCACGGCGGCGCAGTTCTCGATCAGCTGATCGAGCAGCCGGCTACGCGTAGCGGTCGATGATCGACACCTCGGCCAGCCGCGAGATCGCCTCGCGCACCGACCGGGCCCGGGTCTCGCCGACGCCGTCGACGACCTGCAGGTCCTCGGCGGACGCGGCGAGCAGCTTCTGCAGGCCGCCGAAGTGCTCGACGACCCGGTCGAGGATCGCGCCGGGCAGCCGCGGCACGCGGGCCAGCAGCCGGTAGCCGCGCGGGCTGGCCGCCGAGTCGAGCCCCTCGGGCGTGCCGGGCAAGCCCATCGCGCGGGCGACGAGGGTGAGGTCGAGCAGGTCGGTGGCCGACAGCTCGGCCAGCTCGACGAGCACCTGCTCCGGCGTCGCGGCCGCGCCGCCCGGTGGGCACGTAGTCGCGGACGATCAGCTCGCGGTCGGCGTCGACGCCGGCCATCAGCTCTTCGAGCTGCAGCGCGAGCAGCCGGCCGTCGGTGCCGAGTTCGACGACGTAGCCGGTGACCTCGTCGGCGATGCGGCGCACCATCTCCAGCCGCTGCGACACGATCGGCGGCGTCGCGCACGGTGACGAGGTCCTCGATCTCGAGCGCCGACAGCGCGTTGGACACCTCGTCCAGGCGGGACTTGTACCGCTCGAGCGTGGCGATGGCCTGGTTGGCGCGGCGAGAGCAGCTCGCCGACGGCTCTCCAGCACGTAGCGCGCGGTCGCCGAGGTAGAGGCTGATGATGCGCATCGACTGCGACACCGAGATGACCGGGAAGCCGGTCTGCACGCGCGACCCGCTGGGCGGTGCGGTGCCGGGTGCCGGACTCCTCGGTCGGGATCGCCGGGTCGGGCATCAGGTGGGTCGCCGCCCGCACGATCCGGCGCGCCGTCGCTGGTGAGCACGACCGCGCCGTCCATCTTGCACAGCTCGCGCAGCCGGGTGGCCGAGAACTCGACGTCGAGCGGGAAGCCGCCGGTGCACAGCGTCTCGACGGTCGTGTCCCAGCCGATGACGATCAGCGCGCCGGTGTTGCCGCGCAGGATGCGCTCGAGGCCGTCGCGCAGCCAGGTGCCGGGTGCGACCGTGGCGAGGACGCCGCGCAGCGCGTCGTCGCGTTCGGTCGTCGGCACTGGCTCCCCGCAGCGGGTCGTCGTGTACGGCCCAGTGTATGGGCCAATGTCGCAGGAATCGCGACTGATTCGCGGCAACGATCCGGGATCAGCGCGCCGTCACGGCGACCGGCGCGCAGCGACCGGCGCGCCGGTCGTCGGTCGGGCTGACGGCCGAGGTTGATCGGCGGTGGCTGATCGCCTCGCGTCAACGTGGCCACCGGCACGCGTGCGGATGCCCTGGGCGCCGGCCGGACTCACCGGTTCGCCGCGATGGCCGCCGGGACGAGCGCGGTGGTGAAGCCCAGCCGGGCGGCCTCGGCCAGCCGCCGGTCGAGGCCGCCGACCCGCCGCACGTCGCCGGACAGCGACACCTCGCCGATCGCGCACACGGTCGGCGGGCACGGGCCAGTCGCGCGCCGCGCGAGGCCAGCGCGAGCAGGATGGCCAGGTCGGCGGCCGGCTCGTGTGGCGGCGATGCCGCCGACGGTCGCGGCGTAGACCTCGTACTCGCCGAGCGGCGACGTCGCCGTGCCGGCGCAGCACCGCGATGCAGCATGGCCACCCGGGCGGCGTCGAGGTCGCTGACCGCGCGCCGCGGCGAGCCGCCGCCGTGGGCCGCGGTTGACCAGCGCCTGGATCTCGGTGACCAGCGGGCGCCGGCCCTCGAGCGTGACCGTGACGCAGGTGCCGGCGCACCGCGACCGCGCGGTCGGACAGGAACAGCCCGGACGGGTCGGCCAGGCCGACGATGCCGTCCTCGCGCATCTCGAAGCAGCCGACCTCGTCGGCCGCGCCGTAGCGGTTCTTGGTCGCCCGGACCAGCCGCAGCGACGAGTGCCGGTCGCCCTCGAAGTGCAGCACGACGTCGACGAGGTGCTCGAGCACGCGCGGGCCCGGCGATCGAGCCGTCCTTGGTGACGTGCCCGACGAGCACGGTGGCGATGCCGCGCTCCTTGGCCACGCGCGATCAGCGCGGCGGCCACGGCCCGGATCTGCGGCACGCCGCCGGCGCGCGCCGTCGACGGCGTCGGTGGAGATGGTCTGCACCGAGTCGACGACGAGCAGGCCCGGGCTCGACCTCGTCGATGTGGGTGAGCACGGCGCCCAGGTCGTTCTCGGCGGCCAGGAACAGGCCGGGGTGCAGCGCTGCCGGTGCGCTCGGCCCGCAGCCGGACCTGGGCGGTCGACTCCTCGCCGGTGACGATCAGCGCGCGGCCGCCGCTCGCGGCCGGCGAAGCGGTGGGCGACCTCGAGCAGCAGGGTGGACTTGCCGACGCCGGGCTCGCCGGCCAGCAGCACGACCGAGCCCGGGCACCAGCCCGCCGCCGAGCACGCGGTCGAGCTCGGCGACGCCGGTGGGGCGGGCCCGCGCGATCGTCGGGGTCGAGTTCGCCGATCGGCCGGGCGGCGCGGGTGACCGGGCCGGCGGCCACGGCGCGACGGGGCGCGGCGCCGACCTCGGCGACCGTGCCCCACGCCTGGCACTCCGGGCAGCGGCCGACCCAGCGCAGCGACGTCGCGCCGCACTCGGTGCAGCGGAAGGCCGGCGCGTGCGAGCCGTGCGCGGTCTGGTCACGCGGCGCACGCTAGCGCCGGCGCGTCCGACAGATTCGCGGTCAGCCGCCGCGGCTGGCCGAGCTCGACGGCGGCACGGTGATCGCCGACGCTGGCCGGCGTGCGGCGGTGAGCTGCACCGGCACGCGCAGCGTGATCGATGCCGGCGTTGGCGAAGGTGAACGTGACCGGCACCGACGTGCGCCGGGAACAGCGGCTTGGTCAGGCCGGTGAGCAGGATCGCGTCGGCGCCGGCCGATGCCGAGCGCGAGCGCTCGCCGGGCGCGATGGCCAGCGACGGCGGCTGGCCGCGGTCGACGCGCCGAGGTGCGGCGCCGAGTGCGGCCGGGCTCGACGGTGGCCGAGGTCGGACGCTGCGAGGCCGCGGCCGACGCTCGAGGCCGACGCCGACGCCGAGGCGCTGACGCCGACGAGTGCCGGACGCCGAGCCGATGCCGAGGCGCTGCGACGGTCGGCGACGGCTCGGTGGCCGAGCGGCCGCGCGTCGGCCTCGGTCGCGTACAGCGACGCCGGTCGCGGCCGCGGGCGTGATCGCCGAGTCAGGGTGTCGGCGCTGGTGCCGGTGTTGACGATCGACCAGCTGCAGCTCGGCGTCGCGCCGGCCGTGTAGGACGCGCCGTTCGGCGGCGGGCTGATGGCCACGCCCGCAGCTGCGATGGCGCCGACGGTGCCGCACGGCGCCGTCGATCGCCGGGACCTCGTCGGCGGTCTGGGCGTGCTGGCCGGCGCGCACAGCGCGGTCAGCGAGCAACGCGACGCCGACGACGGCCAGGCCGACGCGCGACGCGGCGCGCGACGGCCGGCTGCGTGCTTCACGTCGACTCCTCGATCGCGGCCCCGGACGAGCTGCATCGGCGCGGACGTCGGGCGCCCGCCGGCGCGAGCCGCACCGGTGCGTCGATGACCGACGACAGCGTAGCGAGCGCGCTCGCAGCGGCTGCGGCGCGGTGCGGTCTCGACGCTGCCGGTCGATCCCAGCGGCCGAAAGCCGCTTGCACGCGTCGGAGTATTCGGAACCACGCCCGGATTCGGGCGGTGCTCGCCGTGTTATCCTTGAGGTAGCGGAAAGGGGCTCGAACATATGACTTTCAAGGTCGGCGAGACCGTTGTCTACCCGCATCACGGGGCCGCGCTGATCGAGGCCATCGAGGAGCGGATGCTCAAGGGCGTGCAAGAAGACCTACCTCCGGCTGAAGGTCGCCCAGGGCGATCTGACCGTCCTGGTTCCGGCCGAGAACGCCGAGATCGTCGGCGTCCGCGACGTCGTCGGCCAGGAGGGTCTCGACCGGGTGTTCGAGGTGCTGCGCGCGCCGCACACCGAGGAGCCGACCAACTGGTCGCGTCGGTACAAGGCCAACGGCGAGAAGCTCGCCTCCGGCGACGTGAACAAGGTGGCCGAGGTCGTGCGCGACCTGTGGCGCCGCGACCGCGACCGCGGCCTGTCGGCCGGCGAGAAGCGCATGCTGGCCAAGGCCCGCCAGATCCTGGTCAGCGAGCTCGCGCTGGCCGAGGGCACCAACGAGGACAAGGCCGAGATCGTGCTCGACGAGGTGCTCGCCGAGGCCGTGGCCTGAGCGCAGCGCGCTCATCGACGATGGCGGCGACACGGTCAACTGACCGTCGCCGCCATTCTTGTTGCCGCGGGTGCCGGGCGAGCGGCTCGGGGCCGACGGTGCCCAAGGCGTTCTGCCAGGTCGGCGGGCCGCACGCTGCTCGAGCACGCGCCGCGCCGCTTCGCCGAGCACCCGCGGCGTGCGTGACGTGGTCGTGGTCGCGCCGGCCGCGCCTGGTCGCCGCGGCCAAGGCCCTGGTGCCGGCCGCGGTCGTCGTCGCCGGCGGCGCCACCCGGCAGGAATCGGTCGCGCGTCGGCCTGGCCGCCCTGGCCGACGACGTCGACGCCGTGCTCGTGCACGACGTCGCCCGCCCGTTCGTGCCGGCCGACGGTGATCGACCGGGTGGTCGCGGCGCTGGCCGACGGCGCCGACGCGGTCGTCCCGGCCGTCGCCGGTGGTCGACACGATCAAGCGCGTCGACGCGTCCGAGGCGCGTCGCCGAGACCGTCGACCGCGACGGCGCTGCGCGCCGTGCAGACGCCGCAGGGCTTCCGCCGCGCGGTGCTGGTCGCCGCGCACGCAGCGGCCGACGGGCGCGGCGTCACCGACGACGCCGGCGCTGGTCGAGGCGCCGGGGTGCCGGGTCGTGGTCGTCGACGGCGCCGACGAGGCGTTCAAGATCACCCGCCGTGGGATCTGGCGCTCGCCGAGGCCGTGGCCGCGCAGTGACGCAGCTGCGCACCGGCATCGGGGTCGACGTGCACCCGATCGAGGCCGGCCGGCCGTGCTGGCTCGCCGGGCTGCTCTGGCCCGGCGTCGACGGCTGCGCGCGGTCACTCCGACGGCGACGTCGCCGCCCACGCCGCCTGCGACGCGCTGCTGTCGGCGGCCGGGCTGGGCGATCTCGGCGCGGTGTTCGGCACCGACCGACCCGCGCTGGGCCGGCGCGTCGCGGTGCGACGCTGCTCGCGCGAGGTGGTCGCGGCTGGTCGCGGCCGACGGCTGGCACGGTCGGCAACGTCGCCGTCCAGGTGATCGGCAACGCGCCCGCGATCGGCCCGCGCCGGGCCGAGGCCGAGGCCGCGCTGACCGCGGCGGTCGGCGCGCCGGTGTCGGTCAGCGGCACGACCACCGACGGCCTCGGGCCTCACCGGCCGCGGCGAGGGCATCGCCGCCATCGCCACCGCCCTGCTGCACGCCGGGCGTAGCAGCCAGTCGGCCAGGGCCTGGTCGAGGTCGGCCCAGAGGTCCTCGACGTGCTCGATGCCGACCGACAGCCGCAGCAGCGTCGGCCGGCGTGCCGTGCGCGGCGTCGACGGCGTACCGCGCCCGCCGCTCGATGAGCGACTCGACGCCGCCCAGGCTGGTGGCGTGGCTGATCAGCCGCACCGCGCTGGCACACCGCCTCGGCGTCCTCGGCCGTCCCGGCCACCTCGAAGCGAGATCATCGCGCCGTACCCGGCGTGCAGCCGCGTCGCCCGCTCGTGCCCGGGTCGGCGGCCAGCCCGGGATAGCGCACCCGGGTCACCGCCGGGTGCGCGGCCAGCCGCCGGCGCCAGCTCGACCGCGTTGGCCTGCGCCCGCTCCATCCGCACGCGCCAGGGTGCGCAGCCCGCGCAGGGCCAGGTAGGCACTCCAGCGCGCCGGGCATCGCGCCGGTCAGGTCGCGGCGCGGCTCGCAGCTGGGCACCGACGAGCTCCGGACCGCGGTGACCAGCACGCCCATGAGCAGGTCGGAGTGCCCGGACAGGAACTTCGTGGCCGAGTGCATGACGATGTCGGCGCCGTAGCTCGAGCGGGCGCACCACCAGCGGCGTGGTGAACGTCGCGTCGACGCACGACGAGCGCGCCGGCCGTCGTGGGCGGCCGCGATGAGCGCGGGCAGGTCGACCACGCCCAGCAGCGGGTTGGTCACCGTCTCGAGCCAGAGCAGGTCGGCGCCGGGCAGCGCGGCGAGCACGGCGGCGGTGTCGGTGATGTCGACCGGGCGCACCTGCATCCGGCCCAGCTCGCTGCTGCTCGGCGAACAGCGTCACCGTGCCCGAATAGCCGGCGCTGGGCACGACGGCCACGGCCCCGGCCGGCTGGCCCTCGACGACCGCGGCGACCGCGGCCATGCCGCTGGCGAAGGCCAGCGCCGTCGCCGCCCTCCAGCGCGCCGACCGCCTCCTCGAAGGCGCGGATCGTGTCGCTGCTGCTCTGGCGCAGGTAGTCGTTGTCGTCGGGGCCGTGCTGGAACGGCGCCGACGAGCACGATCGGCGCGTTCAGCGGGGCCTGGGGCGTGCGCGGCGGGCGCCCGGCTGGCGACGACGACGGATTCCGGGTGCAACGGATCAGCGGTCACGCCATCGCGACGTTATCGCGTGGCCGGGCGGCCCGGCCGTCACTACGATGGCCGCGGTGACGCTGCACCTCTACGACACCGCGACCCGGTCGCTGCGGGAGTTCGTCCCGCTCGAACCCGGCCAGGCGTCGATCTACCTCTGTGGCGCCACCGTGCAGGCCCCGCCGCACATCGGGCCACATCCGCAGCGGCGTCAACTTCGACATCCTGCGGCGCTGGCTGACCCGCTCCGGCTACGACGTCACGTTCATCCGCAACGTCACCGACATCGACGACAAGATCCTGCGCAAGTCGGCCGAGGCCGGCCGGCCGTGGTGGGCCTGGGCCGCGCAGAACGAGACGCGCCTTCCGCGAGGCCTACGAGATCGCTCGGCTGCCTGCCGCCGACCTACGAGCCGCGGGCGACCGGGCACGTCACCGAGATGGTCGAGCTGATGCAGCGCCTGATCGACTCGCGGCCACGCCTACGCCGTCGGACGGCGACGTGTACTTCGACGTGCAGTCCTTCCCGGCCTACGGCGCGCTGTCGGGGCAGAAGCTCGACGACGATGCAGCCGGCCGGCGACATCGAGGGCGAGGACCGCAAGCGCGACCCGCGCGACTTCGCGCTGTGGAAGGGCACAAGCCCGGCGAGCCGGCGACCGCGTCCTGGCCGACGCCGTGGGGACGCGGCCGGCCGGGCTGGCACCTGGAGTGCTCGGCGATGGCCACCAAGTACCTCGGCCCGACCTTCGACATCCACGGCGGCGGCCTCGACCTCGTCTTCCCGCACCACGAGAACGAGATCGCCCAGTCGGTCGCGGCCGGCGACGGCTTCGCCCGCTACTGGATGCACAACGCCTGGCTGACCATCGGCGGCGAGAAGATGTCGAAGTCGCTGGGCAACTCGCTGCTCGTCACCGAGATCGTCAAGAAGTGGCGGCCGGTCGAGGTGCGCTACTACCTCGGCGCGGCGCACTACCGCAGCAACATCGAGTTCTCCGACGAGGCGCTGGACGAGGCCGCGGCCGCGTACCGCCGCATCGAGAACTTCGTCGAGCGGGCCGACTGAACTGGTCGGTGGTCGCGGACGACGCCGCGGTCGTGTGCCGCCGAGTTCGCCGCGGCGATGGACGACGACCTCGGCGTGCCGCTGGCCCTGGCCGCGGTCCACAACGTCGTCCGCGACGGCAACATCGCCCTGGCCGGCGGCGACCGGGACGCGGCGCAGCGTGCGCTGGCCGCGGTGGTCGCGATGACCGACGTCCTCGGCATCAACCCGCTGGCCTGGCGCGACGGCGGCTCGTCGTCCGACCTCACTCCGGTCGTCGATGCGCTCGTCCGCGTCGCGCTCGAGCAGCGGGACGGCCGCGCGGGCCCGCAAGGACTTCGCCGCCGCCGACGCCATCCGTGACCAACTCGCGGAGGCGGCGTCCTGGTCGAGGACACCCCGGCCGGTCCGCGCTGGACCTTGAAGGGATCGCCGTAATGGCCGGCAATTCGCAACGTCAAGGCGCGATCCGCAAGTCCAAGAAGGGCGCCCAGGTCGGCTCGGGCGGCAAGGTCAAGCGGGCGCTCACCGGCAAGGGCCCGACGCCGCCCGCGGTCGAGCGCAAGGGCCATCCGGCGGCGCGGCGCGCGGCCTCGGCCGCGCGGCGCGAGACCGACCGGGGCCGGGGGCGAGGTGGGCCCGGCGGGCCGCGCAGCCGCAGCGCCGAGGCGGCGGAACTGCTGGTCGGCCGCAACCCGGTGGCCGAGGCGCTGCGGGCGAAGGTGCCGGCCACCGCGCTGTACGTCGCGGTCGGCATCGAGTCCGACGAGCGGGTCACCGAGGCGATCCGGCTGGCCGTCCAACCGGGGCATCGCCCTGCTCGAGATCAGCCGGGCCGAGCTCGACCGCAAGACCGGCGGCCTGCTGCACCAGGGCATCGCGCTGCAGGTGCCGCCGTTCGCCTACCGCGAGCTGCCCGACGTGCTCGCCGCCGCGGCCGAGTCGACGACGGCACCGCTGCTCGTCGCGCTGGACGGCGTCACCGACCCGCGCAACCTCGGCGCGGTGATCCGCTCGGCGGTGGCCTTCGGCGCGCACGGCGTGATCGTGCCCGAGCGCCGCGCGGCCGGCGTCACCGCCACGGCCTGGCGGACGTCGGCCGGGACGGCGGCCCGGATCCCGGTCGCGCAGGTCACCAACCTGGTCCGGGCGCTCAAGGACTGCCAGCAGGCCGGCATGTTCGTCGTCGGCCTGGACGCCGACGGCACGACCACGCTGGACGAGCTTGCAGATGGCCGCCGACCCGATCGTGGTCGTGGTCGGTTCCGAAGGCCGCGGGCTGTCGCGGCTGGTCGGGGCCACCTGCGACCTGACCCTGTCCATCCCGATGTCCGCCGACGCCGAGTCGCTCAACGCCTCGGTGGCCGCAGCGGTGACCCTGGCCGAGATCGCCCGTAAGCGCCGCGAGGCCTGAACCCGATGACGCGGTCGCTGGCCTGGGTGGGTGCGCTGGCCGTCGTCCTGATGTGCGGATGCAGTGGCACCACGAGCGGCCACGGCCAGGCCGAGTCACCGGCCAGTTCGCCCAGCACGCCCGACTTCCCCAGCTCGGCGCAGACACGGCCCACGCCGACGGCCGCCCTCCCGTCGGCGAGTTCCGCGACGACGCTCCCGACCCTGCGGCAGCGGGCCGACCGGCTCACCGCCCAGACCAACGGCGAGGCCCATGACGTCGTGGCCGTGCCCGCCGGCGCCGAGGCCGCCACCTACGACCCGGCCGGCAACATCCAGTTCTGGCGCAGCTCCGGCGCCAGCGTCGACTGGATCCGGATGGGCGCCAGCCGCTACCCGGCCGAGGTCGACGGGCCGCCGTACCACGTGAGCGTCCACGGCACCCGGCTGAGCGGCATGGCCCACGCCACGTTCATCGTCACCGGACAGTTCACCAACGACAACAGCGGCCACGGCCGTGGCTTACACCACCGGCGCGCACGGCTGGGGTGCCATCAAGGCCGAGGCCAACGGCAACATCGGCCCGTCGGGGCAGCCGGTCGGTCCCGACCGGATCGGGCTGTCCTACGCCTTCGGCTTCGTCGGCGGCATGCTCCGGACGGAGGACTGCCCGGCGAACGAGCCCATCGCCAGCTGCGGTTCCGACCACGTCGACAAGCTCTGGATATGGACGGGCCGCGACTTCAGACGATCCTGAAGCCGCGGCCCGGGGAACGAAGTCCGAAGCGCTGCGGTCAGCCCAGCCGCTCGCCGGTCTCGGGGTGGAACGCGTGCTCCTCGTTGGGCTGGACGGACAGCGTGAGCGTCTCGCCGATGGTCGGCGGGATCCGGCCGTCGAAGCGCACGACGAAGTGCTTGTCGTCGGGCTGATCACCCTCGAGCGTGCCGTAGACGTAGGCGTCCGCGCCGAGTTCCTCGACCAGCACCACCGTGAGGGCCAAGCCCTTGTCGGTGCCGGACGCGACCGAGAACGACTCCGGCCGCACGCCGAGGGTGATCTCGGACAGGTTGGCCCGCTGAGCCGCCTCGCTGACCGTCTGCTGCAACGGCAGGTCGATGTTGCCGAGCCGGGCCCCGCCCGGTACCAGCTTGGCCCGGCGCAGGTTCATCGCCGGCGAGCCGATGAAGCCGGCCACGAACGCGTTGCCGGGACGGTCGTACAGGTTGCGCGGGGTGTCGCACTGCTGCAGCTCGCCGTCCTTGAGCAGGGCGACACGGTGACCCATCGTCATGGCCTCGACCTGGTCGTGGGTGACGTAGATGGTCGTGGTGCCGAGCCGGGCCTGCAGGGCGGCGATGTTGGCCCGGGTCTCGACGCGCAGCTTGGCGTCCAGGTTGGACAGCGGCTCGTCCATCAGGAACACGCTGGGCTCGCGCACGATCGCGCGGCCCATGGCCACGCGCTGGCGCTGGCCACCGGAGAGGGCCTTGGGCTTGCGGTCGAGGAAGGCCTCGAGGTCGAGCAGCTTGGCCGCCTCCTGCACCTTCTGCGAGCGCTCGGCCTTGGACACGCCCTTGAGCTTGAGGGCGAAGCCCATGTTCTCGGCCACGCTCATGTGCGGGTAGAGCGCGTAGTTCTGGAAGACCATGGCGATGTCGCGGTCTTTGGGGGGCCGGCGCGAGACGTCCTTGCCGGCGATGCGGATCTCGCCACTGGCGATGTCCTCGAGGCCCGCGAGCATGCGCAGGGCGGTGGATTTTCCGGAGCCGGACGGGCCGACCAGGACCATGAACTCGCCGTCCTTGACGTCCAGGCTCAGACGATCGACGGCGGGGACGGGGTTACCGGGGTACAGACAGGTTGCGTCGACGTAGCTGACATCAGCCATGGGGAACTCCCTTATCGGTGTGTTCGGGACCGCACCGGGTACGGGTGACCCGCGCGCTGGCTGGGCAACACGAGTGCACCTCACGGATTTCCGGCCGGTCGATGGTGCTCTGCCCCACCGATGTAGAAGGCAGCGTCGACCAACCGGCATAGCGGTCGGGCACTGACATTGCACACGCAACCCGGCGTCACGTCAATGCCGCGTCAACGTGGCGTGAACGGCGCGCGCCGATTCAGTGCCGGTCCACGTACGTCCGGGCCGGCTTGAAGAACTCGGCCGGGGCGGGCTCGCCCCGCAGTTGGGCCACCTCGGCCCGCACCGCTGACATGATCGTGTCGGTGATCTCGTGCAGCGTCTCCGACGTGGGCTCGGCCCCGCGGAACCGGCTCAGGTCCAGGGCGTGGCCCACGGTCGCCTCGGCCGTGCGGCGCTTGAGGAACCGTTCCCACGAGCGGCCGCGGCGCTTCTGGGCCCCCCACTGCCCGACCGGGACGACCGGCGTGTCGGGCGAGAGCAGCCACAGCCGGGCCACCCCGGTCTTGCTCTCCATCGGCCAGGCCGCCGGGTCCTTGGTCGTGGTGCCCTCGGGGTAGATGACGACGGCCTCGCCGCGCTCGAGGGCGCTCACCGCCTCGCGCAGCGAGTCGGCGGCGGCGGTGGTGCCACGGTGGACGGGGATCTGGCCCGCGCCGGCCACGATGCGGCCGATCACTGGCTTGTCGAAGATGCCGGCCTTGATCATGAACCGGGGCACCCGGCCGGACTGCCACACGAACCGGGCCATCAGCACGGTGTCGATGTGCGAGACGTGGTTGAGCACGATGATCACGCCGCCGTCGCTCGGGGGCGTCATCCGCTCGAGGTGGTGCCAGCGGATCCGGAACAGCAGGCCGTCCAGCGGGTACAGAATCACGACGCACAGCCGGATCCAGAACCCGGCCTTCGGTTTGTACTGGCGACTCACGGCTCTCCTCGTGGCTACGGTGGCGTAGGTAGTGTGCCGGTTACTTCGTCACAAGGCATCCCGCGGGTTCCGGTAGCGTCGGCGACGCTGCCGCCTTAGCTCAGCTGGCCAGAGCAATCGCCTTGTAAGCGATAGGTCGTCGGTTCGAATCCGACAGGCGGCTCCCGGCTCGAGGAGGACGTACGCATGGCCGCTGGTGTGGCTGACGACGCGGACGTCGTCGTGGTCGGTGCGGGCCTGGCCGGCCTGGTCGCGGCGTGCGAGTTGACCGACGCCGGCCGCTCGGTCGTCCTGGTCGACCAGGAGCCCGAGCAGAGCCTCGGCGGACAGGCCTTCTGGTCCTTCGGCGGGTTGTTCTTCGTCGACTCGCCCGAGCAGCGCCGCTTGCGGATCAAGGACTCGGTCGAGCTGGCCTGGCAGGACTGGCTGGGTACCGCCGGCTTCGACCGCCTCGACGACGAGGACGTCTGGCCCCGGCAGTGGGCCGAGGCCTACGTCCATTTCGCCGCGGGCGAGAAGCGGGCCTGGCTGCACGAGCGCGGGGTGCGCTGGTTCCCGGTCGTGGGCTGGGCCGAGCGCGGCGGCTACACCGCCAACGGCCACGGCAACTCGGTGCCGCGCTTCCACATCACCTGGGGGACCGGGACCGGGGCTGGTCGCGCCGTTCGTCGCCCGGCTCAAGGCGGCGGCCGATCGCGGCTTGCTGCGCTTCGCCTTCCGGCACCGCGTCGACGAACTGACCGTGACCGACGGCGTGGTCGACGGGGTGCGCGGCCGCGTGCTCGAACCGTCCGCGGTCGCACGCGCGGCACCGAGCTCGCGGGTCGAGGTGGCCGACTTCGAGCTGCACGCCCAGGCGGTGATCGTCACGTCCGGCGGCATCGGCGGCAACTTCGACCTGGTCCGGGCAGACTGGCCGGCCGCGGATGGGGCCGCCCCCGAAGCACATGATCGCCGGCGTTCCCGACTTCGTCGACGGCCGGATGCTGGCCATCACCGAGCCAAGGCGGGCGGGCGCATCGTCAACCGCGACCGGATGTGGCACTACGTCGAGGGCGTCCACAACTACGACCCGATCTGGACCAACCACGGCATCCGGATCCTGCCCGGGCCGTCGTCGGTGTGGCTGGACGCCGTGGGCAACCGGCTGCCGGTGCCGCTGTTCCCGGGCTTCGACACGCTCGGGACGCTGGAGCACATCATGTCCACCGGCCACGACCACACCTGGTTCGTGCTGACCAAGAAGATCATCGGCAAGGAGTTCGGCCTGTCGGGCTCGGAGCAGAACCCCGACCTCACCGGCCGCAGCGTGCGCCAGGTGATCGTCCGGGCCCGGGCCGACATGCCGGCGCCGGTCCAGGCGTTCCTGGACAAGGGCGTCGACTTCGTCTCGGCCGACACGCTCGACGAGCTCATCGTGCGCATGAACCAGGTGACCGACACGCCGCTGCTCGACCCCGCGACGGTGCGGCGCGAGATCCACGCCCGCGACCGCGAGATGGACAACGACTACACCAAGGACCTGCAGATCGTGGCCCTGCGCCAGGCCCGGTCCTACAAGCCGGACAAGATCACCCGGGTGGCGACACCGCACAAGCTCACCGACCCCAATGCCGGGCCGCTGATCGCGGTACGGCTCAACATCCTGACCCGCAAGACGCTCGGCGGGCTCAACACCGACCTGTCGTCGCGGGTGCTGCAGGCCTCGGGCGAACCGCTGCCCGGGCTGTACGCGGCCGGCGAGGTGGCCGGGTTCGGCGGCGGTGGCATGCACGGCTACCGGTCGCTGGAAGGGACGTTCCTGGGCGGCTGCATCTTCAGCGGCCGGGCGGCCGGCCGGGCCGCGGCCGAGGCCACGCGGTAGCTGTTACTCGGCCAGACCCTGGTCGACGGCCCAGCGGGTCAGCTCGACCCGGTTGTGCAGTTGCAGCTTCTGCAGCGTGTTCTGGATGTGGTTCTGCACCGTGCGGTGCGAGACGACCAGCTTCTCGGCGATCTGGCGGGCGGTCAGCCCGGTGGAGACCATCCGCAGGATCTCGGTCTCGCGCTCGGTCAGCACGGCCGTCGGATCGGGTTCGACCCGGCTGATGCGCCGGTACTCGCCCAGCACCAGAGCGGCCAGCCCGGGCGAGAACACGGCCTCGCCGGCCGCGGTGCGGCGGACGGCGTCGAGCAGTTCGGCCGTGCTGGCCGACTTGACCAGGTAACCGCGGGCGCCGACCTTGACCGCGGCCAGCACGTCGTCGTCCTCGCCCGAGGAGGAGAACATCAGGACACGGACCGACGGGTCCGCGGCGACGAGCGCGGCCGCCCCGTCCACCCCGGACATCCCGGGCAGCTGCAGGTCCATGAGCACGACATCGGGCCGGGTGGCCGCCGCGGTGCGCACGGCCGCCTCGGCATCGCGGAAGGCGCCCACGACCTGGCAACCGGCGGCGACGAGGTCGCGCTCCAGGGCGTCGCGCCAGATCGGATGGTCGTCGACGATGACCACGCGCACCGGCTCGGTCATCGGTCTCCTCCGGTCCTCGGGACCACGATCTCGACCAGGGTGCCCTCGTCGGGCGTCGAGCTGATCGCGGTGCGGCCGCCGAGCTCGCCGATGCGGCCGCGGATGGACGCGGCCACGCCGAGCCGCCCGTCGCGTTCGGCCGCTTCGAGCCGGCCGGCCGGGAACCCGGCGCCGTCGTCGCGCACGGTGACGGCCACGGTGTCGTCGTCGAGGCGTTCGAGCAGGACCCAGGCCTGGGCGCCGGGGCCGGCGTGCTGGGTGACGTTGTGCAGGGCCGCGCGGACGGCGGCCACGATCTCGGCCGCGAGCGGGCCGGGCATCGGCACCGGCTCGGCCGGGGTCGAGACGGTGACCCGCTCCCGGGCCAGGGCCTGCAGGTCGCGGGTCAGGTCGGCCGTGCCGGCGGCCGTCGGCGCGATGGGACGGTGCGAGATCAGCCCGCGCAGGGCCGCCTCCTGCTCGGCCGCGGCGGCACCGAGCGCGGCCCACTCGCCGCCGGCTTCGCGCCCGGCCCGGTGCACCAGGCCGAGCACCTGCAGCGCGCCGTCGTGGATGGAGCGGGCCAGCCGCTCACGCTCGGCCAGGGCGGCCTGCGCGGCGGTGGCCGTGGCCAGCTCGTCCTCGGCCCGGACGATCAGGGTGGCCACGTAGCCGGTGATCGCGCCGGCGATGACCAGGATCAGCCCGCTGGACAGCGTCCGGCCGTCGTAGCCGTCGCGCACGATCATGGCCGTGCCGAGCTGGAGCAGGCCGGCGAGCGCGCCGCCGATCCACGTCGCGAGGACGGCCGCCTCCAACACCGGCCCGGCGGCCCAGATCGTCGTCAGCGTGGGCATGTTCCCGTGCAGCTGGAACGGGGTCTGGGCCCAGGTCGTGGCCAGGGTGAGCGCGACCGTCACGATCAGGTCGACGGCGACCACGGCCGGCCGGTGGGCCCGGCCGCGGACGGCGAGCCAGGCGACGGCGGCAGTCACCGCCGCCATCGCCGCGCCGACCGCGAACGCGGCGCCGGGATGGGCGTAGATGTGTCGCCAGCGCACGATCAGGACCAGGCACGCGATCAGCGCGACGCCGCGGAACAGGGCGACCGCCCGCCACAGCGACAGCCGCACGCCGCCCACCGGCAGCGCCGGGTGCCAGTCCGCGTGCATGACGGGGACGCTAGCGAACGGACGGCCCGGGCCTGCGTGGACGGGCCGGGCAACTGCGAGCGGAACGGGTCGAACTCGGCCGCCGGGGCGCTGCGTTCAGGCGTCGGTGAGTTCGCGCGGGACGGCCAGGACGTCGACGAGCGCCCCGTTGCGCCAGACCGTGATCTCCAGCCGCCGGCCGATCGCGTCCTCGACCATGAGCCGCTGCAGTTCGGTCGCCGTGGCCGCGGGCCGGCCGTCCACCGCGACCACGACGTCGCCGACCCGCAGCCCGGCGCTGGCGGCCGGGCTGTCCGGGACGACCTGAGCCACCCGCAGGCCGGTCGGGCGCCCCAGCTTGGCCACCAGGGGCGGCGGCAGGGGAGCCTGGGCGCCGGCCACGCCCAGCCAGGCCCGCCGGACCCGGCCCTGGCTGAGCAGGGTGCTGATGATCTTGCGGGTGGTGTCGTTGATGGGGACGGCCAGTCCGAGTCCGATCCCGGCGACCGCGGTGTTGACGCCGACGACCCGGCCGCTGCTGTCGGCCAGCGCCCCGCCGCTGTTGCCGGGGTTGAGGGCGGCGTCGGTCTGGATGACCTCGTCGACCACGCGGCCGGCGCGGGTGGGCAGCGACCGGCCCAGGGCCGAGACGATGCCGGCGGTGACGCTGCCGGCCAGGCCGAGCGGGTTGCCCAGGGCCACGACGAGCTGGCCCACCCGCAGTTGCGCGGCATCGCCCAGCGTGACCGGGGGCGGCACGTCGCCGCGGGCCCGCAGCACGGCCAGGTCCGACAGCGGGTCACGGGCGATGACGTCGGCCCGCGTCTCGGTGCCGTCGGTGAACGCGGCCTCGCAGGTCGTGGCGCCCTCGACCACGTGGGCGCTGGTCAGCAGCAGGCCGTCGGCGCTGAGCACGCTCGCGCTGCCGCCGCCCTCGCCGCGGCGGGTGCGCACGCGCAGGCTGGCCACGCTGGGCAGCACCGCCTCGGCCACCCGCACGACCACCGCCGAGTAGGCGTCCAGGGCGTCGTCGTCTTCAGCCATGTCTGGGCAACGTCCGGGACGCGGCCGCCGCGGCCCGTGTTCGCGCAGAGCGGACGGACGGGGTCAGGCCTGGCGCAGCCCGGTGAACGCGATCTTGCCGATCGCGTCGGCCAAGGCGGCCCGGCCCGCGCCGTCGGGCGACGGGCGGTACCACTCGACCAGGGAGTTGACCATGCCGAACAGCAGCCGGGCGGTCAGGGCCGGGTCGACGTCGGGCCGGACGTCGCCCTCGGCCTCGGCCTGGGCCACCAGCGCGCTGAGGGCGTGGTCGATCTCGCGCCGCCGGCTGATGGCGTGCCGCTCGACTGCGGTGTTGCCGCGCACCCGCAGCAGCAGGGTGACGAACGGCAGCTCGTCGACCAGCACCTCGACGCTGCGGCGGACGACGTACTCGAGCCGGTCGATGGCCTTACCCTCGACGGCCGCCGCTTCGGCGAGCACGGCGGCCAGTCCGTCGAGGGCCCGGTCGGTGGCCAGCCGCAGCAGTTCGTCCTTGCCGCTGACGTGGTGGTAGATGGCCGACTTGGTGATGCCGAGCTCCCGGGCCAGGTCCTCCATGGACGTCCCGTCGTACCCGCGCTCGGTGAACGTCTGGGCGGCCACGAGCAGCAGCCGGTCGAGGTCATAGCCCGGCCTCCCGCGGCGCGCGGCCCTGTGCGGGCGATCTTCCTGCGCGTGGGAGGTCATGGCTGCCACTCGCGCAGGAAGATCCAATCGAATTGGGTGGTTCGCCCGCGCCGCAGTTGATCTTCCTGCGCGTGGTGGGTCATGGGTGCCCCCGGCGCAGGAAGATCGGCGCGGCGGGCGGGGCGGCGGTCATGGGCGGCGGTCGATGACGCGCTGGAGTTTGCCCATGGACCGTTCCAGCGAGTCGGGGTCGATGACTTCGACGGCCACGGTCACACCGACCCGATCTTTGACGGCCGTGGCGATCTCAGCCGCGGCCAGATCGCGCCGCTCGGGCGGGCAGTCGGGCCGGGCCTCGACCCGCACCGTCAACGCGTCCAACCGCCCGGCGCGGGTGAGCACGGCCTGGAAGTGCGGGGCCAGCCCGGGGGTGCCGAGCACGATCTCCTCGAGCTGTGTCGGGAAGACGTTGACGCCGCGCAGGATGATCAGGTCGTCGCTGCGCCCGGTGATCCGCTCCATCCGCCGGAACGCGGGCCGGGCCGTGCCCGACAGCAGCCGGGTGAGGTCGCGGGTGCGGTACCGGATGATCGGCAGGGCCTGCTTGGTCAGCGACGTGAACACCAGCTCGCCCAACTCGCCGTCGGGCAGCACCGCCCCGGTCTCCGGGTCGATCACCTCGGGGTAGAAGTGGTCCTCCCAGATGTGCAGTCCGTCCTTGCTCTCGACGCACTCCTGCGCAACGCCCGGGCCCATCACCTCGGACAGGCCGTAGATGTCGACCGCGTGCAGGTCGAGGCGCTCTTCGATCTCGGCCCGCATCGCCTCCGTCCACGGCTCGGCCCCGAGGATGCCGATCTTCAGCGTGGACGCGCGCGGGTCCAGGCCCTTGGCGCTCGAACTCGTCGATCAGCGCCAACAGGTACGACGGCGTGACCATGATGATCGACGGCTCGAAGTCGTGGATGAGCTGCACCTGGCGCGGCGTCATGCCGCCCGACATCGGGACCACGGTGCAGCCGAGGCGCTCGGCCCCGTAGTGCGCACCCAGGCCGCCGGTGAACAGGCCGTAGCCGTAGGCGACGTGGACGGTGTCGCCGGGGCGCCCGCCCGCGGCCCGGATCGAGCGGGCCATCAGGTCGGCCCAGGTGTCGAGGTCGCGCTGGGTGTAGCCGACGACGGTCGGCCGGCCCGTGGTGCCGCTGGAGGCGTGGATGCGGCGGACCTCGGTGCGCGGCACCGCGAACATCCCGAACGGATAGTTGTCGCGCAGGTCGTGCTTGGTGGTGAGCGGGAAGCGGGCCAGGTCGGCCAGCGTGCGGCAGTCCTCGGGCCGGACGCCGGCTTGGTCGAACACGGCCCGGTAGTGCGGCACCTTGTCGTAGGCCAGGTGCAGGGTGGCCCGCAGCCGTTCCAGCTGCCAGGTGGCCAACCCGTCCGGCGTCATCCGCTCGCCCACGTCCAGCTCGTCCGGCCGGGGCGCGACGCCGAGCCGGGTCACGCGCCGCGCCGCTCGATCGTGCGGCTGGTGCCGCGGAACTCGGCGATCACGTCGGCGCCGCGACGGACGGTCACGTCGTAGATGCCGCTGCGCCCGAACCGGGTGCGCTCCTCGGCCCGGGCCACGAGCTGTTCGCCCAGCCGAGCCGGGGCCACGAACGTGATGTCGGCGGCCGCGGCGACCGTGACCGGCCCGTGGCTGTTGCAGGCACAGGCGAACGCGGTGTCGGCGACGGCGAACACGAACGCGCCGTGGACGATGCCGTGGCCGTTGACCATGTCCGCGCGCACCTGCATCCGGGCGGTCGCGCGGCCCGCGGTGATGTCGGACACCACGATGCCCAACGCCCGAGAGGCGGCGTCGTCGTCGAGCATTCGGGCCACCGGATCCATGCTCACCCCTTGCCAACTGACCGAACGGTCGGTTAATAATGGACGTAACCGACCCGGTGCTGTCAAGCCGTCAGAGGAGCCGTCCGCAATGCCGTTGCTGCGCAGCTACGTCCAGGGGTCCTGGTTCACCGCCTCCGATCAGGGTGCGCCCCTGCACGACGCGATCACCGGCGACGAGGTGGCGCGGGTCTCCTCGACCGGGCTCGACTTCGCCGGCGCCCTCGACTACGGCCGCCGCGTGGGCGGTCCGGCCCTGCGCGAGCTGACCTTCCACCAGCGGGCGGCGCTGCTCAAGGCCGTCGGCTCGCTGCTGCGCGAGCACCGCGACGAGCTGTACGCCCTGTCGGCTCGCACCGGCGCGACCCTGGGCGATGCCAAGTTCGACATCGACGGCGGTTTTGGCGCCGTGCTGGCCTACGCCAGCAAGGCCAAGCGCGAACTGCCCAACGAGCCGGTGTGGGTCGAGGGCGGCGTCGAGGCGTTGAGCCGGGGCGGCACCTTCGTCGGGCAGCACATCCTCACGCCGCTGCACGGGGTGGCCGTCCAGATCAACGCGTTCAACTTTCCGATGTGGGGACCGCTGGAGAAGTTCGCGCCCGCCTTCCTGGCCGGGGTGCCGTCGCTGATCAAGCCGGCCAGCCAGACCGCCTACGTCACCGCGCGCATGGTCGAGCTGATCGTCGAGTCCGGCCTGCTGCCCGAGGGCACGCTGCAGTTCGTCGCGGGCAGCGCCGGTGACCTGCTCGACCACCTGACCGAGCAGGACCTGGTCTCGTTCACCGGGTCGGCGTCCACCGCGGCCAAGCTGCGCACCCATCCGACTGTGGTGGCCCGGGCCGTGCGGTTCAACGCCGAAGCCGACTCGCTCAACTGCTCGATCCTCGGCCCGGACGCCGTCTCGGGCACGCCGGAGTTCGACCTCTACGTCAAGGCCGTCGTGGCCGAGATGACGGTCAAGGCCGGCCAGAAGTGCACCGCGATCCGGCGCGCATTCGTCCCGGCCGCGGTGATCGACGACGTGGCCGAGGCCATCAGCGCCCGGCTGGCCAGGATCGTGGTCGGCAACCCGGCCAACCCCGACGTCCGGATGGGCGCGCTGGCCAGCCTGGAACAGCGCGAGGAGGTGCGGCGCTCGCTCAAGGCCCTGCAGGACGCCGGCCGGATCGTCTACGGCGATCCCGAGCACGTCGACGTGGTCGATGCCGACGCCGACCGCGGCGCGTTCCTGTCCCCGATCCTGCTGCGCTGCGACGACGCCCGCCGCGCCGAGGTACACGCCGTCGAGGCGTTCGGGCCGGTGTCGACGCTGGTGCCGTACACGTCCACGGACGAGGTCGTCGAGCTGGCCGCGTTGGGCCAGGGCAGCCTGGTCGGCTCGGTCGTCACCGCCGATGCCGACTTCGCCCGTGACGTCGTGCTCGGCATCGCGCCCTGGCACGGCCGGCTGCTCGTCCTCGACCGCGACGACGCCGCGGAGTCGACCGGCCATGGTTCGCCCCTGCCCGCTCTCGTGCACGGCGGGCCGGGCCGGGCCGGTGGCGGTGAGGAGCTGGGCGGGCTGCGCGGCATCGCACATCACCTGCAGCGCACCGCGGTCCAGGCCAGCCCGGCCGTCCTGAGCAAGATCACCAGCCGCTGGGTGCCCGGGGCGGGACGTCGCGACGACGGCGTCCACCCGTTCCGCAAGCACCTCTCCGAGCTGCGGGTCGGCGACAGCGTCGTCGCTGGCCCGCGTCAAGTGACGCTGGCCGACATCGAGCACTTCGCCGAGTTCACCGGCGACACGTTCTACGCCCACATGGACGAGGCCGCGGCCGCCGCGAACCCGTTCTTCGACGGCCGGGTGGCGCACGGCTACCTGATCGTCTCGTTCGCGGCCGGCCTGTTCGTCGATCCCGCGCCCGGGCCGGTGCTGGCCAACTACGGGCTGGAGAACCTGCGCTTCCTCACCCCGGTCTATCCCGACGACGAGTTGACGGTGACGCTGACCTGCAAGCAGCTCAGCCCGCGCGACGGCGAGTACGGCGAGGTCCGCTGGGACGCCGACGTGACCAAGCAGGACGGCTCGTCGGTGGCCAAGTACGACGTGCTGACGTTGGTGGCCAAGTGACCGCGGCGCTGGAAATCGACTTCGACGAGATCGTCGCCCACGACCGGCGCATCGAGCCGCGCGACTGGATGCCGGAGGCGTACCGCAAAACGATGGTGCGCCAGATCGCCCAGCACGCCCACTCCGAGATCATCGGCATGCAGCCCGAGGGCGCCTGGATCTCGTCCGCGCCGTCGCTGCGCCGCAAGGCCATCCTGCTGGCCAAGGTGCAGGACGAGGCCGGGCACGGGCTGTACCTGTACTCGGCGGCCGAGACGCTCGGCGTCGACCGCGGTGACCTGACCCAGCGGCTGATCAACGGCACCCAGAAGTACTCGTCGATCTTCAACTACCCGACGCTGACGTTCGCCGATGTCGGCGTCATCGGCTGGCTCGTCGACGGGGCGGCGATCTGCAACCAGGTGCCGCTGTGCCGCTCGTCGTACGGGCCGTACGCGCGGGCCATGGTGCGCATCTGCAAGGAGGAGTCGTTCCACCAGCGCCAGGGCTACGAGTTGCTGTTGACGATGATGCAGGGCTCTCCGGCGCAGCAACAGATGGTGCAGGACGCGACGAACCGGTGGTGGTGGCCGGCGCTGATGATGTTCGGCCCGCCCGACGCCGATTCGCCCAACACGGCGCAGTCGATGAAGTGGCGGATCAAGCGGCACACCAACGACGAACTGCGCCAGCGCTTCGTCGACATGACCGTGCCCCAGGCCGACGCGTTGGGCGTGACCCTGCCCGATCCGGCGCTCCGGTGGAACGCCGAGCGCGGCGCCCACGACTTCGGTCAGCCGGACTGGGACGAGTTCAAGCGCGTGGTCGGCGGTGACGGCCCGTGCAACGCCGAGCGCATCGCCCATCGGCGGGCGGCCCAGGACAACGGCGCCTGGGTCCGCGAGGCCGCCCTGGCCTATGCGGAGAAGGTCGCGAAGGTGACGCGATGAGCGACGCGCTGGCCAATTGGCCGTTGTTCGAGGTGTTCGTGCGCGGGAAGCGGGGGCTCAACCACGTGCATGTCGGGTCGCTGCACGCCGCCGATCCGGACATGGCCCTGCACCACGCCCGCGACCTGTACACCCGCCGCAACGAGGGCGTGAGCATCTGGGTGGTGCGGGCCGACGAGATCACGGCATCCAGCCCGGACGAGCGCGACCCGTTCTTCGCCCCGAGCGGCGACAAGGTCTACCGGCACCCGACCTTCTACGCCATCCCCGACGACGTGCCGCACATCTGATGAGTGACGACGAGTCCGCCTACGAATCGCTGGCCGGCGCGCACGGCGGCGAGGAGCGCTGGGCCTTCGGCACCGGCTTCGACGCCCCGCTGGCCGGCGTCGACACCACGGTGCCGAGCGGTGTCGACGCAGCCGACCTGGCCCGGCAGTGCCTCGGGCTCGGCGACGACGCGCTGGTCATGTCGCAGCGGCTGTCGGCCTGGTGCAGCAACGCGCCCGAACTCGAGGACGACGTCGCCGTGGCCAACATCGCCCTCGACCTGCTCGGCCAGGCCCGGTTGCTGCTGACCCGGGCGGCCCAGGCCGACCCGGCCGTGCGCCCGGCCGACGCGCCCGCGCACATCCCGGACGAGGACGCGCTGGCCTACTTCCGCGGGCCGGCCGGGTTCCGCAACGTGCACCTGGTCGAACTGGCCGACGACGGCGACTTCGCCCGCTGCATGGCCCGGCTGTTCGTGTTCTCGACCGTCCGGCTGGCCCAGCTCACCGCGTTGGCCGGCGCGCCCGACCCGGTGCTGGCGGCGGTCGCGGCCAAGGGCGCCACCGAGCTGACCTACCACCGCGAGTACGCCGCCGGGCTGGGTCGTGCGCCTGGGCGACGGCACCGAGCTGTCGCACCAGCGGATGCAGGCCGCCGTCGACTGGGTCTGGCCCTACCTGCCCGAACTGCTGGCCGACGCCGGCGTGCAGGCCGAGTTCGACGCCGTCGTCGAGCAGGTGTTCAAGGCGGCCACGCTCAGCACGCCACCCGCACCGGAGCCGGCCGGCGACCCGGCCGCGGGTCGGGACGGGCGGCACACCCCGGCCCTGGCCGAACTGCTGGGCGACCTGCAGGGCGTGGCCCGCGACGACCCGACGGCGTCATGGTGACCGCCGCCGCGCTCGCCGAGGCCGACGCCCGGGCCATCGCGCGAGACCGTCACCGATCCCGAGCTGCCGATGCTCACGCTGCACGACCTCGGCGTCCTGCGCGGCGTCCACGTCGACGGCGAGCGAGTCGTCGTCGAACTGACCCCGACCTACTCGGGCTGCCCGGCCCTGGCCGAGATGCGCGCGGACGTCGCCGCCCGCCTAACAGCCGCCGGCTATCGGGACGTCGAGGTCCGCACCGTCCTCAGCCCGCCGTGGAGCACCGACGACATCACCGCGCACGGCCGCCACGTCCTGGCCGAACACGGCATCGCCCCACCCGGCCCTGCGCCCCGCCGCGCCCCAGGACCGGTGCCGCTCACCCTCGGGGCCCCACCACCGGCCGTCGATTGCCCGCAGTGCGGATCGCCCGACACCGAGCTGGTCTCGCGGTTCGGGGCCACGTCGTGCACGTCGCTGCACCGCTGCCGGGCCTGCCGGGAGCCGTTCGAGCACGTCAAGGCGCACTGATGGTCACCGCCTTCGCCCCGCTGCAGGTGGCCGCCGTCGACCGGCTCTGCGCCGACGCGGTCGCGGTGACGTTCGACGTGCCGCCCGAGCTGCGTACGCAGTTCGCGTTCCGACCCGGCCAGTCGCTCACCGTCCGCCGCACCGTCGACGGCCGCGACGAGCGCCGGTCCTACTCGATCTGTGCCCCGGCCGGCGCCCGGCCCAGAATCGGAGTGCGCGAGGTCGCCGGCGGGCACGTCTCGCAGTGGCTGGTGCGCGAGGTCCGTCCCGGCGACGTCGTCGAGGTCCTGCCCCCCACCGGCACGTTCACCGCCCACGCTGGGCACGACCGCGCGGCACGTGCTCGTGGCCGCCGGCTCGGGCATCACGCCGCTGCTGTCGATCGCGGCCTCCGTGCTGGTCGACCCCGGCACCACGGTGACGTTGATCTACGGCAACCGGCGCAGCGACACCGTCATGTTCGCCGACGAATTGGCCGACCTGAAGGACCGCTACCCGGCCCGGTTCGAACTGGTGCACGTGTTGTCGCGCGAGCCGCGGGAGTCGGATGTGCTCAGCGGCCGCCTCGACGCCGCCCGGCTGGCCGCGCTCGTCGACGCCCTGGTTCCCGTCGCCGCCATCGACCACTGGTGGTTGTGCGGACCGTTCGAGCTGGTGGAGACGGCCCGCGCGGTGCTGCTCGAGCGGGGCGTCGCCGCGGCGAAGGTGCACCGGGAGCTGTTCTACGTCGAGGACGTGGCCCCGCCACTGGTGCTGCACACCGACGCCGCCCCGACCGGCCCCACGTCCCAGGTCACGGTCACCTCCGACGGCCGCGTGACGCCGTTGACATTGCCCCGAGACGTCCCGATCCTCGACGCGGCCCAGCGGGTGCGTACCGACCTGCCGTTCGCGTGCAAGGGCGGGGTGTGCGGCACGTGCCGGGCCAAGGTCACCCACGGCGAGGTGCACATGCGCCGCAACTTCGCTCTGGAACAGGACGAACTGGACGACGGTTTCGTACTCACTTGCCAGTCGCTGCCGGTAACTGATGAGGTGGCCGTCGACTACGACGCATAGGGGGACCATGGACTCCGGGACGCTCGACGAGGCCTACGAGCGGCTGCACTTCGCCGGGCCGGAGTGGGGCGGCAACCTGTCCAACCACGGTCCGATGGCGGCTGAGGTGCTGGTGCGGCGCGGGCACGGCGCGCAGGCCCTGCCCTGGGTCGACAGCTACCTGGGCCGGCTGGACGAACTCCCTACGCCCAGCGACGCCATCACCGAGGACACCTGGCCGGCCGCGATCGGCGACTTCCGCCGGGTCGGCGACTGGACGCGGTACTTCACCGCCCAGCTCGCGGAGGCACCGTGGCGGGAAGTGCTGGCGACGTGGTGGCCGCGGCTGATCAACGGCATCGCCGCCGGAGCCACGCACAGCGTGATCCGCGTCGGTCACGTGGTGCGCCGCCTGCTGGCCGGGGACGAGAGCCTGCCGGCGCTGGCCGAACTCGGCTATGCCCTGGCGTACTGGGCCGCGCGCTCGCGCACCGTTCCCGGCGTCACCGCTCCGGCCGGCCACGCCGATCCCGCGGCCGCGCTGGCCGGTGTCCCGCGGCTGGCCGACCAGAGCGGCCCGATCGCCGGCCGGCTCGACCGGCTGAGTCACCTGCCGGGCTGGCCGGCTGCCCTGGCCGCGCTGCGGCCGGTCACCGGTCCCGACGACGCCCAGCAGCTGTTGAGCGAGATCGTCACGGCGGCGACCGTGCGCTACGGCACGCACGGGTACGGCAGTCCGGTGCTGCTGGTGCACGCCGCCACCGCCCCCAACGCGGTGCTGCACACGCTGCCCGCGCTGCCCCGGGAGCTGTGGGTACCGAGCGTGGTGGCGGCCTGGGTGGCCAGTGCGGCGGTCACGTCGACCTACGGACCGGCCGAGCCGGCCCCCGCGCCGGCCGCGGTCCCCGGTGACGGTGCGGTCGTGGCCAATGCGCTCGACCGGGCCGCCGCGCACGGCGACGAGCATGTCATCAAGTTCACCGACACCGCGGCCGAGGTGTACGAGCGGACCCGGCAGGCCGGTGCGCTGGCCGCGATCGAGCGGGTGTTCCAGCTGATCCCGGCGACCGCCGACCGACCCAGTCGGGCCCGGCGGGGATACGATCTGTTCACCGACATCGTCTTGCGGTTTTCACGCCCGAGCCTGAGAGTGTCTCCCATGTCAACCACTCTGCCGATCGTCGACGACCCGAATCGCGACTACGGCGACAAGGTCGTCGCGGTCGAACCGGGCGGGGTCGAGTTCATCCCGTTGGACGAGCGGCACGGTTCGCCGGTCCAGCTGCTCTGGACCTGGGCCTCGCCCAACCTCGAGTTCGCCACCGTCTTCGTCGGCGTCCTCGGCGTCCTGTTCTGGGGCCTGTCGTTCTGGATGGCGGCGCTGGCCATCGTCATCGGCAGCGCGGGCGGCGCCCTGTCGCAGGGCGTTCTCTCGACGTGGGGGCCGAAGCAGGGGCTGCCGCAGATGGTGCTGGGGCGCACCGCGTTCGGGTTCATCGGTAACCTGCTGCCGGCCGGCCTGATGTCGATCACGGCCGGCATCGGCTGGTTCGCGGTCAACAGCGTCAGCGGGGCGCTGGCCCTCAACGCGCTCACGCACATGTCCAAAGGGCTGTCGCTGGTCATCATCGTGCTGGTGCAGATCGCGGTCGCGTTCTTCGGCCACAACCTGGTCCAGGTGTTCGAGCGCATCGCCTTCCCGTTCCTGGCCGTGGTGTTCGTGATAGCCGCCGTCGACGTCCTCAGCAAGGCCCATGTCGGCGCGCACGGCGCCGGCGGCCTGCCCACGATCGGCGCGTTCCTGCTCGAGGTCGGGGCGGCCTTCGGCTACGCCGCCGGCTGGAACCCCTACGCGTCGGACTACACCCGCTACCTCAAGCCGGACGTGAACTCCCGGGCCGTGGCCGTGTTCGCCGCGCTCGGCATCTTCCTGTCCTGCGCGGTGCTCGAGATCGTCGGCGCCGCGTCGGTGACGGCCGTGGCCAAGGCCACCAGCAACCCGACGTCGGACTTCACCGGCATCATGCCGACCTG
Organism: uncultured Actinomycetota bacterium; assembly: GCA_963713245.1. Lineage (GTDB taxonomy): Bacteria > Actinomycetota > Actinomycetes > Mycobacteriales > Jatrophihabitantaceae > CAVQKZ01. Next base: position 479,680 of record CAVQKZ010000001.1, on the reverse strand, counting down.
GATCCGTGACCTCACCCTGCTGGCCATCGCGGTCGGCGCCGTGGCCGCGAACGTCCTCAACATCTACTCCGGGGCGATGTCGTTCCTGGCGATGGGCATGAAGCTGCCCCTGGCCCTGCGCCGCGCGATCGTGGCCCTCGTCTTCGGCGCCGTCGGACTGGCCGTGGCCTGGTCCGGGCTGCACGACGCCGGTACGAAGTACGAGAACTTCCTGCTCGTCATCGCCTACTGGATCGCGCCGTGGCTGGGCGTGGTGTTCATGGACCGCTGGCTGCGCCGGGGCACGTCCATCGAAGAGGTCCTGGTCGACGCCGAATACCGCAGCTCGGGTGAGCAGGTGGGCGTCGTGGCCATGGTCGTCGGGATGGTGATCTCGATCTGGCTGTTCGCCAACCAGACCGACTTCCAGGGCTATCTGGCCTCACGCCATCCGGCCCTGGGCGACATCACGTTCGAGGTCGGCTTCGTGCTCTCGGCCATCGTCTACTACCTGCTGTTCACCCTGTCGCGGACGCGGCCGCAGCGCCGATGACGTTCGACCCGCGGGCCGCGCTCGAGGTCGCGATCGAGGAGGCCCGGCTCGGCCTGGCCGAGGGCGGCATCCCGATCGGCGGGGCGCTGTTCGGCCGCGACGGCGAGGTGCTCGGCCGCGGCCACAACCGGCGCGTCCAGGATGACGACCCGTCGATGCACGGGGAGACGTCGGCGTTCCGCAACGCCGGGCGGCAGGCGTCCTACCGGGGCACGACGATGGTGACGACGCTGTCGCCGTGCTGGTACTGCAGCGGGCTGGTGCGCCAGTTCGGCATCTCGCGGGTCGTGATCGGGGAGGCGCGCACGTTCTACGGCGGGCACGACTGGCTGGCCGAGAACGGCGTCGAGGTGGTGTTGCTCGACGACCCGACCTGCGTCACGCTGATGACGGACTTCATCGCCGCCCGCCCCGACCTGTGGAACGAGGACATAGGAGTCGACTGATGGCCTCAGCCGTTCCGATCATCGACCTCACGCCGTGGTTCGCCGGCGACGCCGACGGCCGGGCGAGCGTGGCGGCCCAGGTCGACGCCGCCCTGGCCGACGTCGGGTTCCTGCTCGTCACCGGGCACGGCGTGCCCGCGCAACTGCGGTCCGAGGTGCGCGCGGCGGCGCGGGCGTTCTTCGCCCAGCCCGATGCGGTCAAGCGGCGCTATGCGGTGACGGTCGGCGGCCGGGGCTGGCTGCCGCCGGGCGTCGAGGCCAACGGCTACGCCGAGGGCACCGAGACCCCGCCCGACCTCAAGGAGTCGTTCGCGGTCGGGGCCGACCAGCCCACCGGTGATCCCGAGGTCGACGGGTACTGGTTCCAGCCCAACGTCTACCCGGCCGAGGTGCCGGCGCTGGAGCCGGCCGTGCTCGCCTACCTGGCCCGGATGCGGACGCTGGCCGACGAGCTGCTGGTGCTGTGCGCGGCCGCGCTCGGGGTCGAGCCGGACTTCTTCACCCGGCACACCGGGCACGCCACGCACACCATGAACATCAACTGGTACCCGCCGGTGTCGGTGGCCGGCGCGCCGGAGCCGGGCCAGTTCCGGATCGGGCCGCATACCGACTTCGGCACGGTGACAATCCTGGACCGCGAGCCCGGCCGGGGCGGGTTGCAGGTGTGGACCGAGTCGGCCGGCTGGGCAGACGCCCCCTATCACCCGGACGCGCTGACGATCAACACCGGCGACCTGCTGGCCCGCTGGAGCGGCGACCGCTGGAAGTCCAACCGGCACCGGGTGTTGCCGCCGCAGGCCGAGGCGCCGGAGGAGGACCTGGTCTCGCTGGTGTACTTCTACGAGGCCGATCACGACGCCGTGGTCGAGGCCCTGCAGCCGCCGATCGGCAAGGCCAACGACTACGCACCGGTGGTCTCGGCCGCCTTCCTGCGGGAGCGGCTGGACGCGATCACGATCGGCTGAGCTCAGCCCGGGCCGAGGCGGATCCCGGCCAGTTGCGTGCCCTGCGCGACCAGCCGGCCGGTGCCGTCCCAGACGTAGCAGACCTCGTCGACCCGCTGCCCGTCGATCAACTGGGCCCGGTGCAGCACCCGGACCGGACCCGGCGCGGGCAGGGCCCGGACGTAGCCGGTCAGCTCCAGGGTCGGCACCCAGCCGGACGGCTCGATGTCGAACGTGGCCGGCGGGAACGCGTCCACCGCGTACAGCAGCGAGGCCGGATCGAACGGTTCCCCGTCGGGCAGGCCGAGCCAGCCGCGCAGTTCGCCCCGCCCGGACGGCTGCCCCGACGCGAAGCCCAGGCTTCCTGGCTCGATGCGCAGGTCGACCTGGCCCATGATCGCCACCGGGCCACCCATCGGTCCCAGTGGCGGCAGCCGGATGCAGTCGTCGAAGTCGACCGTGCCCGGTGTGGGCAGGCCGCCGTCCCAATAGGGAAGTCCGTCGCGCGAGAGCACGCTCACGGTCAGCAGGGCCTCGACGCAGACCTGCTCGCCCTGGCTCATCCGGGCCCGGACCTGGCTGGCCGAGCGGCCGGACCGCAGCACCGACGCCTCGACCGCGACCGGCCCGGGCTCGGGCGAGCGCAGGTAGTGGGCGCTGGCGGCGATGACGTGCTCGTGCGGGCCGACCACCGCCGCGGCGCGGGCCAGCAGGCCCAGCAGGTAGCCGCCGTTCGGTTTGCCGCCGATCGTCCACTCGGGGTCGACGACCGCGTCGAAGCAGCCCGGCGACGTGGCCACGAGTGCGGTGGCGACGGAGAACGGGGTCGGCGGCATGTCCCGATCCAACACCGTGCCCTTACTCGAGGGCGGAAAGTGCGGCGCGGATCTCGGCCGGGACGGGCACCGACCGGCGCGTGCTCCGGTCGACGTAGACGTGCACGAAGCGCCCCACCGCCGCCGGCGTCTCGGCCGCGCCGAACAGGGCCAGCCGGTAGACCACGCTGGAGCGGCCCAGCCGCTCCAGCGCCAGGCCGGCCGTCACGACCTCGGGGAAGCGCAGTTCGGCGAAGTAGCGGCACGACGTCTCGACGACCAGCCCGATCGCCGGCAGTTCGCGGATGTCGGTGCCGGCGGCCTCGATGAGCCAGCCGTTGACCGCGGTGTCGAACAGGGCGTAGTGCACGACGTTGTTGACGTGCCCGTAGGTGTCGTCGTCCGACCACCGCGTCGGCAGCGCGCGCAGCACCGGGAAGTCGGCGCGGCGTACCGCCTTCGGGTCGGGCTCGCTCACGGCGCGAACTCTGCCACGTCGACGCAGACCAGGGCCCAGGGCCGCTCCTCCACCCGGGTCATGACCAGGGTCGCCCGGCGCGATCCGGTCAGCTTCAGCCGGCGGTGCAGGGCGTCGACGTCGCCGGCCAGCCCGCGTCGGCGGATGTCGACCGACCCGACGTCCAGCCGCCGCAGCCGGTCCGGCAGCTGCTTCTGGTTCCACGGGCCGGAGTCGATGACCCGCAGGGTGCGCGCGAACGGGGAGTGCGCCGGGGCCGAGCCGGTCAGGAACGCGATCCGGTCGTCGATCTTGTGCGCACCGATGCGGCGGGCCAGGTCCTCGACCAGCCCGGCCCGGGTGATGGCCGGGTTGGGGTCGAACAGGAACTCCTCGGGTTCGCCGACGTCGACGGCCTCACCGGGCTCGCCCGTCATCGTGTGCCCGCCCGGCAGCACCGTGGCCCGGGTCCGGACGGCGGCGGTGGCCAGCGCGGGTGACCACAGCGCGGTCTCTTTGAGGTCGCGGTCGACGGCCACGAACTCCAGCTCCCAGCCCGGCCGGCACCAGGTCGTGGTCCAGTCCCGGCGCGGCCTTGATCCCGACCCGCTCGACCGTGTCGGCCAGGCCCAGGCACCAGGCCAACGGCGGTTCGCTGGCCCCGGCCCGGGTGCGGCCCGCCCCGGACCGTCGGGCCGGATCGATGAACACGGCGTCGACGTCGGACAGGTCGACGGTGCGCACGTCAGCCTCCCGCGTCTGCACGCGGTCGAGCACGCCGTTGGCCCGGGCGTTCTCGCGGGCCATCCACAGATGCACCGGATCCCGGTCCACCCCGACGATGCCGGCCTCGGCAGCCAGGGCGACGAGATCACCGCCGATGCCGCAGCACAGGTCGGCGATCGTGGCGCTGCCGCGGTAGCGCGCGCGCCGGTGCTCGGCCACGACTTCGGCCGAGGCCTGCTCCAGCCCGGCCCGGGTGAAGAACATGTCGGCGGCCCGGCTGAACTTGGTGGCCGCCCGGGTGCGCAGTTCCTGCTGGGCCAGCGCGGCCACCACCAGTTCGGTGGGGTGCTCGCGGCGCAACTGCGTGCCCAGCCGCAGACCGGCCTCGCCGCTGACGTCCACGCCCCGCAGCAGGTCGAGCAGGGCCCGGCCCTCGGGCGAGGTCAGTGCGTCCAACTGCGCCCGCCCGCCGGTCACGGCGCGAACTCGGCCAGTTCGTCGTCGACGAAGCTCGGCCGGCTGGCCAGCCAACCGGATGCGAAGGCGACGGCCAGGGCGATGAACAGCAGCCCGAGCGGCAGGTTCCAGGAATTGGTCGCGCCGTAGAGCACGCCGAACAGCAGCGGCCCGGAGCCGGCGACGATGTAGCCGATCGTCTGCACGAAGGCCGACAGGGCCGCGGTGGTCTCGGCCGTGCGGGTGCGCAGCCCGATCATGGTCAGGGCCAGCGGGAACATCCCGCTGCCGATGCCGCTGAGCGTCATCCACGCCCAGGCGCCGCCGACCGGCGCGAGCGCGAACCCGACGTAGGCGACCAGGTAGCACGCGCTGAGCCCGGTGACCACGAGCCGGTATCGCCGGGGCGCGATCGTCGGAACCACCATCGACACCGGGATGGACATGGCCGCGACCAGGGCCACCATCCACCCGGCCGTGCCCGAACTGACCCCGTGCCCGTGCTCGAACTTGGCGAACCAGCCGAACGCGATGTAGGCCTGGAAGGACTGGAACGCGAAGAAGATCGTCAGGATCCAGGCCGTGCGGCTGTGCACGAGCCGGTTGGCCGAGATCCCGCGGGGCGAGTCCGGGTCGGGGCTGTCGCCGCGCAGCGTGGGCAGCCAGGGCAGCACGGCCACCGCGCTCAGCAGCGCCCACGAGCCGATGCCGGTGCGCCAGCCGTCGCCGAAGTGGCCGATGGGCACGGTCAGTCCGGCGCCGGCGGTGGTACCGACGGCCAGGGCCGTCGTGTACACCGCGGTCATCCGGCCGATGCGGTCCGGGAAGTGCCGCTTGACCAGGCTGGGCATCAGCACGTTGCTGATCGCCCCGCCGGCCAGGGCCAGCACGCTGAGCAGCAGGAAGACCCAGATCGAACCGGCCAGGGCCCGCAGCACCAGGCCCAGCGTCATCAGCAGCATGGCCGCCACGAGTAGGCGGTGCGCCCCGAAGCGGTGCGACAGCCGGGGTGTCACCGCGCCCAGCCCGGCGAAGCAGATCACCGGCAGGGTCGTGATCACGCCGGCGATGCCGCTGCCGGCATGCAGCCCGGACTGCAGGTCGTCGAGCACCGCGCCGACGCTGGTGACGGCCGTGCGCATCGACAGCCCGGTGAGCACCAGCGCGGCGAACAGCAGCCACGCCGGGCTGCGCCGCGACCGCGCTGCCGTCGAGGCCGGGGAGTGGGACGCGGGCGCGTTCAGGAGCTGCTGCTCGTACGCCAGAGGTCGATACCGCCCTCGACGGCATGGCGGTCGATCTCGGCCAGTTCGTCGTCGGTGAACTCCAGCCGCTGCAGCGCGGCGACGTTGTTCTCGAGCTGGGCCACGCTCGACGCGCCGACGACGAGCGAGGTCATCCGCTCGTCGCGCAGGGCCCAGGCCAGCGCGAGCTGGGCCAGGGTCTGCCCGCGCTGCCCGGCCAGCGTGTTCAGGGCCCGGATGTGGGCCAGGTTCTGGTCGGTGAGCAGCTCGTCCGACAGCGACGTGCCCCGGGCCATCCGGGAGTCGGTCGGCACCCCGTCGAGGTACTTCGAGGTCAGCATGCCCTGGGCCAGCGGCGAGAAGGCGATGCAGCCGGCGCCGAGCTGCTCGAGCGTGTCGAGCAGGCCGCCCTCGATCCAGCGGTTGAGCATCGAGTACGACGGCTGGTGGATGAGCAGCGGCGTGCCCAACTGCCGCAGGATCGTCGCCGCCTCGAGGGTGCGCTCGGGGGAGTAGGACGAGATGCCGGCGTACAGCGCCCGCCCGGACTGCACGGCCGTGTGCAGCGCCCCCATCGTCTCCTCGAGCGGGGTCTCCGGGTCGAAGCGGTGGGAGTAGAAGATGTCGACGTAGTCCAGGCCGAGCCGCTGCAGCGACTGGTCCAGGCTGGCCAGCACGTACTTGCGCGAGCCCCACTCGCCGTACGGGCCGGCCCACATGTCGTAGCCGGCCTTGGAGGAGATGATCAGCTCGTCGCGGTAGGGCTTCAGATCGGTGGCCAGCACGCGGCCGAAGTTGGCCTCGGCGCTGCCGTACGGCGGCCCGTAGTTGTTGGCCAGGTCGAAATGGGTGATGCCCAGGTCGAAGGCCCGGCGCAGGATCTCGCGCTGTCCGTCGAGCGGGCGGTCGTCGCCGAAGTTGTGCCAGAGGCCGAGCGAGATCGCCGGCAGCTTGATACCGCTGCGACCGCAGCGGCGGTAGGTCATCGAGTCGTAGCGCTCAGCGGCAGCGAGGTAGGTCACGCCGTCCTATCCTGCCCTGCGCCCGCGGAGTGCTGCGTTACGAGGTCAGCCGCGGGTGACCGGTCCGACAACCAGGTGGCAGGCCCGCAGCACCATCGGCAGGTCGACGAAGGCCAGTTGATCCGGGGCGTAGACGCGCACCTTGTCCGACAGCGGGGCCTGGCAGGACGAGAAGTCGGCGATCTTGGCCTGGGCCCGGCCGCCCGGCTTCAGGGTCACCGTCCCGTGCGGCTGCCCCGAGCGCTGGGCCGGTTGGCCGACGAGCTTGCCGGCCAGCCGGAGGCTGACGCCCGGATAGCCGATCGTCGAGCACGCGGCCGGTCCGGTGTTCGTGAAGGTGAGCACGGCGAACTCCTGGCCGGCCGCGCCCGACCCCCGCAGGGCGGCGATCTTCAGGTGGGCGCTGGCGCAGGCCGGGGCCGCGGGCGCCGGCGGTGGCTTGGCTGCGGTCGTCGGCGCCGGCTTCGTCGTCGCGGTCGTTGAGACCGTGGCCGACGTGCTCGGGGCCGGGGCCGGGGTCAGCGCCGACGGGCTGGTCGCGCTCGGCGGCGGGGACGAGGACGAACCCGAACCGGACGACGTGCACCCGGCCAGCCCGATCAACCCGGCCAGCCCGATCAGGCCAGCCGCACGGCCAGTCCGAGCACCCCGACCAGGCCGGGCCGGGCGCCGGTGCGACGATGCCGGCGCTCAGCGCCGCCCCCGGCCGCTGTCAACGATCGATCCGCAGGTCGGTCGAGTACGGCAGGCTGGCCACCTTCAGGCTCGGGTGCGACTGCAACTGGTTCCACAGCTGGATCCAGGCGTTGCGGCCGGTCAGGCTGCCGCAGCCGCCGGTCTGGCTGCACGCGGTCCATTCGGTCAGCGCGCCGCCGAAGTTGATCCGCGCATGGCCGGCGCCGACGCCGGTCAGCGAGATGTACTTCCACTGTGCCGCCATCGTGTCGTTGTAGATCTGCGGCAGGTTGACGATGCGGGTCGGGGCCACGCCGGCGCTGAGGTTGTACAGCCCGCCCATCGTCCAGCCGTTGTTGCAGCCCCGGCCGGTCGCCGTCCAGGCGCAGCCGTCGGCCGAGCCGTTGAACACGAACGACGAGTGCGTCGCGCTGAAGTAGCCCGACAGCCAGGCCCGGGTCTGAGCGTAGGTGCCGCGGAAGCCCGGTTCGACGTCATTGGCTCCGGAGATGCGCACGCTCGTGTGAGCGGCGACGTGTGCGGCGACCGGGTTGACGACCGCGCGGGCCCAGCTGATGCCGGCGGACGTGGACACGTCCATGTCGTTGTTGGTGCCGAGTGCGATGGTGGCCGGGGCGCCGGCCCGCTGGTGGGCGATGTAGCCGTCGGTGTAGGCGTCGACGTCCCGCACCAGGTTGGCGTAGGAGACGAACCGGGTCGTCGCGCTGAGCATGACACCGTGCTGGCTCTCGTCCTGGCCGCCGATGTCGAGCAGCATCAGGTAACGGTGGCCGGCCGCGTTGTGGCCCGCGTCGGCCGCACCCTCGGCCCGCATCCTGTTCAGGTCGGTGGCCGAGGCGCCGCTGATGTTGCGGATGTAGCGGCTGGTCGAGATGGGCGCCGGCGTCTTCTGCGGCGGCGGCAGGCTCTGGGTGGTGATGGCGGCCGAGGACGTCGTGGCCGACGAGCCGGCGACGTTGCGCGCGGCGATCGTGAACCGGTACTTGGTCTTCGGCTTGAGGCTGACCACGGTCGTGCTCGTGGTGCCGGCGGCCAGCACCTTGGTGGCCCCGGTCGGGACCACGGTCAGCACGTACGACGTCCAGGGTGCGCCGCCGTCGCTGGCCGGCGCGGTCCACGAGACCGCGGCACTGAGGTAACCGGCCGTGGCCTTCACCGCGCGCGGCGCGGACGGGACCTTGGGGTGCAGGGCATTGACGATCCGGCAGGCCATGGCCAGGTTGCTGCCGCCGCCCTGGTTGAGCGCGACCAGGCAGACCCGGTGCTCGGCTTCGCTGGCCGGCACCGTTACCGAGAAGCCGGATGCGGCCGCGGCGCCGGGATGGGCCTTGGCCACGTCGGGACGCAGGATGTGGGTGGCCGTGGTGGCCACGACCCGGCCGTCGATGGCGACGGTGACGCTGACCGGTCGACTGGCATCGAAGTCAGCGGCCCAGCCGGACACCGTGACGCCGTGGGCGTCGTGGGTGCCGTGCTCGAAGGCCCCGCGCGGGCTGAGGTCGACCGTGATCGCCTTGCACACCGGCACGCCGTTGCCGGAGCCGTAGAGCACGTTGATGGGGACGACGCACACCGTGTGGGCGCCGTGGGTGGTGGTCGCGGTCGCCGCGAACTCGTAGCGGGTGTGGAACTTGCCCCGGCCGTTGGCCGGGACGCGGGCCTTGACCACGCCGTCGACGGTGATCGCGGCAGTGGTCGAGGCGGCGGTGTCGGGGTCCTTGGCCCAGCCGGTGATGGCGATGCCCGGGCCACGCTGCACCAGGGTCTGGATGCCGCCCACGGGGTTGAAGTTCAGGGCGATGCGCTTGCAGCTGACGCTGCGGTTGCTGCCGTAGGTGCCCAGATTCGTGCCGACCGCGCAGACGGTGTACGTGCCGGGGGCCAGCTTGCCCGCGGCCAGGGTGTACGTGCCGGCGAAGCCGTGCGCCCCGTGCGCGCCGTCGGGCCGGTTGGCCGTCGTGGTTCCGACGGCGGCACCGTTGACGGTGACCGTGGTCTGGATCGGGGCCGTGGTATCGGGGTCCTGGGCCCAACCGGTGAGGTGGATGCCACCGGCGGCGTGGATGAGGGTGACGATCGCGCCGACCGGGCTGAAGTTGAGGGTGATGACGCGGCAGCCGACGGACGCGTTGGCGCCGGCCCCGCGGTTGATGCCGACGGCGCAGACGGTGTGCTTACCCTCGGCCACGACGTACTGGGCGGTGAACCCGTGACCGTGGTGGATGGCGGTGTTCGCGGTCAGGCGTCCGCGCACGACGTTGTCGACGGTGATGTCGACGTCGATCGGGCCGGCGAAGTTGGGGTCGGTGGCGCTGCCGACGACGGTCAGGCCGCCGGTGATCTGACGGACCGAATCGAGCGAGCCGTGCGGGCCGAAACTGACCGTCATCGTCTTGCAGCCGACGGTGTGGTTGCTGCCGGCGCCGCGGTTGATCGCGACGACGCAGATCGCGTCCCGGGCGGCAGGCAGCGTGAGCGGGATCGAGAAACCGAGGTTGTGTGCGGTGGAGATGTCGCGCCGGGCCAGGTTGGCCGTGCCCCGGGCCCGCACCGTCCCGTTGACGGTGACGGCGACGGCGAGCGCTGAACTGGTGTCGGTGTCCTTGGCCCAGCCGACCACGGCCACGCCGGTGCCGGTCTGGGTGACCGAGTCCAGGTGGCCGACGGGATCGTGGGCCGAGGCCGCGATGGCTGCGGCGGCACTGAAGGCGGTGCCCGCTATGACCGTGATGGCGCATACGCCGATCACGGACCAACGGAGGGGTGAACGGCTCGCCGTGCGTCGGATCATTCTGCAACTTCCCGATGGGAGCCGCGGCCGCTGGTGAGCGGATGCCGCTGCTCGTCTCGGACGCTGTTCTCCCCCGGCGCCCGCCCTCACTTTTCGAGGACGCCCCGATCAAACCATTGAAGTTACAGATGAGACAACTGTTACTGGTGATACGACTCGCTGGTCACGCACCGTTTCAGGGACAACTCGGTCATAACGTCGGCAATACGTGGTCGGCGAACCGGTCGCGCAGCGTCTTCTTCGAGAACTTGCCGACGCTGGTCTTGGGCACCTCGTCGATGAACACGACGTCGTCGGGCAGCTGCCACGTGCTGAGCCGCTCGCGCAGGAAGTCCAGCACCTCCTCGCGGGTCAGCGTCTCGCCGGGCTTGACCACCACGCAGGCCAGCGGGCGCTCGGACCACTTCGGGTGCGGCACCGCGATCACCGCGGCCTCGGCCACCTTGGGATGGGCCATGATCTCGTTCTCCAGCTCGACCGAGCTGATCCACTCGCCGCCGGACTTGACCAGGTCCTTGGTGCGGTCGACCAGGCGCAGGTAGCCCAGCGGCGAGATCGACGCGACGTCGCCGGTGCGCAGCCAGCCGTCGGGGGAGAACTGCTCGCCCGGGCTCGTCGGTGCGGTAGTACTGCCGGGCCACCCACGGCCCGCGGCACTCCAGCTCGCCGGACGCCTTGTCGTCCCACGGCAGCAGCTCGCGCGGTCTCGGCGTCGACGATGCGCATCTCGACCCCGGGCGGCGCGATGCCGGCGGTGGCCCGCACGTCGGCCAGTTGCGTCCTCGGGCAGGTCGGCGAGCTCGCGAGCGGATCGTGCAGACCGAGCCCAGCGGCGAGAGCTCGGTCATGCCCCAGGCCTGGGTGATCGGCAGCCCGATCTTCGCCCGCCACGCCTCGGACAGCGCCTTGGGCACGGCCGAGCCGCCGCAGATCACGATGCGCAGCGCGGACAGGTCGTGCTCGTCGAGCAGCGGCACCATGCCCATCCAGATCGTCGGGACGCCCGCCGGTGACGGTGACCCGCTCGGACTCCAGCAGCGTGATCAGGCCCTGCGGGCTGACAGGTCGGGGCCGGGCATGACCAGCGAGGCGCCGGCCAGGAACGCGGCGTAGGGCATGCCCCAGGCGTTGGCGTGGAACATCGGCACGACGGGCAGCACGCGGTCGGCCTCGCTGAGCGCGAAGCCGCCCGTGGTCAGGATGGCGCAGCGAGTGCAGCCACGTCGAGCGGTGGCGTGTAGAGCGACGCCCTTCGGGTTGCCGGTGGTGCCGGTGGTGTAGCAGATCGCGGCGGCCTGGCGCTCGTCGGTGACGCGGCCGCTGAAGTCGAGTCTCGTCGCGCCGCGCCGACCAGCTCGTCGTAGTGCACGGATGCGCGGGTCGTCGGGGATCTCGGCGTCGGCGCCGTCGTCCATGACGACGACGTGCTTGACCGTCGTCGAGCTCGGGCAGGTACTTCGCGAACACGGGCAGCAGTGAGCGGTCGACGAAGACCGCCTCGTCCTCGGCGTGCTCGACGGTGTAGATCAGCTGCTCGGGGAAGTAGCGGATGTTGATGGTGTGCATGACCCGGCCGGTGCCGGGGATGGCGAAGTACAGCCCGAGGTGCCGGGCGGTGTTCCACGCCGAACGTGCCCACCCGGCCGTCGGCGGAGATGCCCAGGCTGTCGAGCGCGGCGGCGACCCGGCGCGTCTCGGCGGCGACCTCGGCGAAGGACTTGCGCTCCAGCCCGGTCGACGGTCTTCGTCGTGACCGTCTTCGTCGCGTACACCTGCGCGCCGCGGTCGAAGATCCAGTTCGTGGTGAGCGGCGCGTCCTGCATCAGTCCCAACATGACGTGATCGTGGTCGCCTGCGGGCCCCTGGGCAAGAGCGGAGTGCTGTGCGTTCAGTGACTGGCGGGTGATCGTGAACGTGTGGGTCTGGACGGCGGTGCCGCGCAGGAAGCCGCTCGCGCCGGACAGGTACGACCGCACCGACGGGTCGCGCTGGCGTCGACGTCGGCGGCCCCGGGCACGTAGGACTGCGCGACGCTGTGGTCGGTGCCGATCGTCCCGTCGTCGCGGTCGATGGTGACCGTCGTGATGTTCGTGCGGTCCGGGTTCGTCCGGCCGTCGAGGTGGGGGACGACGTCGTTGTGGTTCTCCAGCGCCAGGACCTGCACGCCCGGCGGCAGCGCGCCCGCCGTCAGGCCGATCGGTGCGCCGGCCGTGACCACGTGGGTGACGTTGAAGCGCTTGCTGGCCGCGCAGGTCGGCCGCGGCCTGCACCGCGACCATGCCGCCCTCGCTGTGGCCGACCAGCATCACGTCGTCGCCCGGGCGCACCCCGGCCTGGTGCATGGCCTCCAGCACACCCTGCTCGTACGAGGTGGGCACGCCGACCAGCGCGCGGACGTTCGTGGCCGGTCCGGTGATGTCGCTGACCTTGATGGGATCGAACGTCTTGGTGCCGGGGATGTCGACGATCGCCCGCCGGGTGCCGTCGGCCCGGTCAGGATGCGCACGTCGACGGCGCCGGGGTCGGCCGTCGTCGCGCCGGGCCAGGCCGGCCAGCAGGTCGGCGAGGCTGCGCGGTGGCGTGGCCGCAGCCAGGTCGGTGTCGAGGCCGTGTGTCGGTGACGCTTGGCCCGGCCGTCGGGCGTAGAGGCGGGCCACCGCGCCGTCGAGCGACGATCAGCCCGGCGTTCATGCAGGGCGTCGACGAGGGCCGGGTCGTCGGTGAGCATGGCCTCGGGGGAGCGGGCCGGCGCCAACCGCAGCAGTCCGCCGCACGTGGTCGTGCAGCGTCGTGTCGAGCCGGTCGGCCTGCTGGTAGGCCGCCGCCGCGGCCCGCAGTTCGGTGTCGATCAGCCCGCACTGCAGCGCCACCCAGGTCAGCCCGTGCGGCCCGTCGAGCGCGTCGAGCAGGTCGGCCTCGAACGTGGCCGCGCCGACCGGGTCGAGGACGGCGGTCGCGGCCACGACCGGATCGGCCAGGTAGCGTGTGCAGCCGCAACGCACGCACCGCCGGTGTCGACGGCGACGTCGCCGAACCGGCGGGCCATGGCCACGATCTCGTCGCAGTGCGCCTCGACCCCGTTGCTGCCGCCCCGCACCGACACCGGGCGCGGCGCCTTGGGCGTCATCAGAACACCGCCCGGACGCACGGCACCGGCGACGTCGGCGACCGTTTCGCCCGACCTGCACCGCGTCGGCGCACAGCCGCTCGGCCTCGTGCGAGCAGCCCGTTGACCCGGCCGGCGTGCCGGCGCAGCGCATCGGCCGCGTCGTCCAGCCGGCCGGCCGCGGCGCGCAGATCGCGCAGCGACGCTCGTCGCCTCGGCCGAGAAGGCGTCCGACGCGATGCCCCGCCAGCGGTCGTGCGCGATGGCCGCGGCGCAGGCCGCTTGCGGCGCTGCGGGCGGCGTCGGCGTGAGCGGGAGATCTGGTCGGCGACGCGGTACAGCTCGCCGACGTCGGCGAAGAAGAAAGGCGGCATGGCCGTACCGTCGTCGCCCGGGCGCGGCGCGCACCACGGATTCGCGACAGACTGTGGATGACGCGGCCGGCCGTCCACAGCGCGCCGATTCCCCTTGACGCCGGCGCATCGTGATTCAATTGCCGAGGCGAATCACAAGCCGTGTGATTCGCTAGCCTAGCCCAGGCCGCCCCGAGCCGAGCCAGCCCCGAGCCAGTAGATGTCAGCCAGAGGGAGTGCACGAACGCATGGACTTCGCCCACGCTGCTGCCGGGCAGACGGCGACGGCGCTGCCGACGACGGCGGCGCCGACGGCCTGACCCGCCGCGACCGCGAGATCCTCGCCTTCGAGCGCCAGTGGTGGAAGTACGCCGGCGCCAAGGAACAGGCGATCCGCGAGCTGTTCGACATGTCGACCACCCGGTACTACCAGGTGCTCAACGCCCTGATCGACACCCCGGCCGCGCTCGCCGCCGACCCGATGCTGGTCAAGCGACTGCGCCGGCTGCGGGCCAGCCGCCAGCGCCAGCGCTCGGCGCGCCGGCTCGGCATCGAGGTCTGAACGCGCACACACGGGCCGCGTCGCCCGCCAGCTCGCCCGCACGGCAGCCGGCGCGAGCGGATCTGATCGGGGTCGGTCCTCGCCGCTGCTCGGCGTCGCCGTCCTCGTCGTCGCCGTCATCGCGCTGCGTCAACCCGAACGGGCACGGCACGCCAGGCCGCCGCCGTGCAGCACCGCCGCCATCGTCGACGCCCAAGCCGGCGCCGACGACCTCGGCCGACCGACGCCGACGCCGCACGACACCGGCCACCAGCGACGTCGCGACCGGCCCGGCACACGCTCGTCGACGCGGCCGCCGCGGCCAAGCTGCCGCTCGTCGTGCTGAACAACACGACGATCACCGGCCTGGCCGCAGGCGGCCGCACGACGTTCGAGGCCGGCGGCTGGACGGTGACCGAGCATCGGCAACCTCGTCAACAACATCCTCTCGACCTGCGCGTACTACGACCCGGCGTCGCCGGCGCGCAGGCCGCGGCCGCACGCCCTGCAGGCCCAGTTCCCGGCGATCAAGCGGGTGGTGCCGAAGTTCGCCGAGCTGCCGGCCGGGCCCGATCGTGGTCGTGCTCACCCCGGACTACTCGTCGAGGCTGAGCGCGGGCGCGCGCTGTGCAAGGATGGAGGCACAACCGAATAGCACCGCTCATCCAGAGGGGCAGAGGGACCGGCCCGACGAAGCCCCGGCAACCGCGTGCGATGCATTGACGTCCGTTCGTGACGTGAGGCCGCCGCCCGCAGGTGCCAACTCCGGCCCAGGCACAGCCGGCCTGGGGAAGATGAGGAGAAAGGCCTCGCATCCATGACTGCTCTGCTCGATCGCCCCACCGTCCCGTCGCCCGGCCACGGCGCTGGTCTGCCGCAACTGCGGCGCCAGTTACCCGCTCGGCGCCGCAGCACGCCTGCTTCGAGTGTTTCGGCCCGCTCGAGATCGGCTACGACCCGGCCGCCCTCGCCCGGGTCACCCGCGACGACATCGCCGCCGGCCCGCACTCGATCTGGCGCTACGCCGGCCTGCTGCCGGTCGGCCAGGACCCGGCCACCCGCGTCGACTCCGGCACCGGCATGACCCCGCTGATCCGGGCCGACCGGCTGGCCGACGAGCTCGGCTTCACCGCCCCGCTCTGGGTCAAGGACGACTCGGCCAACCCGACCCACTCGTTCAAGGACCGGGTCGTCTCGGTGGCGATCACCGCCGCCCGCGAACTCGGCTTCGACCGCATCGCCTGCGCCTCGACCGGCAACCTGGCCAACTCGGTCGCCGCGCACGCCGCGCGCATCGGCATGCCGTCGATCGTGTTCGTCC
Organism: uncultured Actinomycetota bacterium; assembly: GCA_963713245.1. Taxonomy (GTDB): domain Bacteria; phylum Actinomycetota; class Actinomycetes; order Mycobacteriales; family Jatrophihabitantaceae; genus CAVQKZ01. The sequence goes on along the minus strand of CAVQKZ010000001.1, from coordinate 464,230 downwards.
CGGCCGACCTCGAGCCGGCCAAGATCGTCCAGACCGCCGATCTACGGCGGCACGCTGGTCGGCGTCGAGGGCTCCTACGACGACGTCAACCGGCTGTGCTCCGAGCTGGCCGAGACCGACGAGTTCGAGACCACCGGCTTCGTCAACGTCAACGTGCGGCCGTACTACGCCGAGGGCTCCAAGACGCTCGGGCTTCGAGGTGGCCGAGCAGCTCGGCTGGCGGCTGCCCGGGCAGGTCGTGGCGCCGATGGCGTCGGGCTCGCTGCTGACCAAGGTGCACAAGGCGTTCAAGGAGCTGGTCGCGGCCGGGCTGGTGCCGACGCTCGCCGTGGCGGGTGTTCGGCGCGCAGTCGGCCGGCTGCTCGCCGATCGCCACCGCGTTCGACAACGGCTGGGACGTCGTGCAGCCGGTCAAGCCCGACCGGCATCGCCAAGTCGCTGAACATCGGCAACCCGGCCGACGGGCCGTACGCGCTGGACGCGGTGCGCTCGACCGGCGGCGCGATGGCCGCGGTCGACGACGACGAGATCCGCGAGGGCATCCGGCTGCTGGCGCCGCACCACCGGCGTCTTCGCCGAGACGGCCGGCGGGGTGACCGTCGCGGTGCTGCGCAAGCTCGTCGAGGCCGGCGCGCTCGACACCGTCGGTCGAGACCGTCGTCTACAACACCGGCGACGGGCTCAAGACCCTCGACGCGGTGGCCGACGGCGCGCGCCCGACCGCGGTCATCGCGCCGACGCTCAAGGGCATGCGCGCCGCCGGCCTGCTCTGAGGCGTCCGGCCGACCGGGCTCGTCGGCCGGCAGCCGGGACATCGGTCGGCCGGCGGCCGGCAGTTGCGACGCCGACATGACCGAACTACCGGCCTTCGGCGCCCTGCTGCAGCTCGACCGACCACGTCCGGGTGAGCGCGACGAGCGTCCTGCGCGTCCTGACCGAACTACGCGCCGCACGCTCGACGGCGAGCCGGGCACGACTGCTGTTCGCGGTCGGCCGCCGACCCGGACGACGACGGAGCATGATCTGGCTCGTGGGAGGAGTTCGCCGACGGCCGAACGCCGTCCACGAGCCACTTCCAGCACGACTTCTTCCGGGCCCTGCAGCTCGAGCTCGCCGACCTGCTGGCCGAGCCGATCTCGGTGCGCCCGCTCGCGCCCGTCCTGCGACCGCGTCAACCCGGGCGTCACGGCCGAATCAGCCGCAGCCCCGGCGTCCTTGCACTCGCCGGGGGCGAGTGCTAAACCTGAGTTGGCACTCGGCTAGGCTGAGTGCCAGCCGGACGGCGGTGAGGCGCTGCCCATCGGGCGCCGTCCGTCGCGGGCACCGCGATCCGGTCGACTACACGCATCGTCACATCTACGAGTGAGGACACCACCGCATGGCCAAGTTGATCGCGTTCGACGAAGAGGCCCGCCGCGGCCTCGAGCGCGGCATGAACATCCTCGCCGACGCCGTCAAGGTGACGCTCGGCCCCAAGGGCCGCAACGTCGTGCTGGAGAAGAAGTGGGGCGCCCCCACGATCACCAACGACGGTGTCAGCATCGCCAAGGAGATCGAGCTCGAGGACCCGTACGAGAAGATCGGCGCCGAGCTGGTCAAGGAAGTCGCCAAGAAGACCGACGACGTCGCCGGTGACGGCACCACCACCGCCACCGTGCTGGCCCAGGCGCTCGTGCGCGAGGGTCTGCGCAACGTCGCCGCCGGCGCCAACCCGATGGCGCTCAAGCGCGGCATCGAGGCGGCCGTCGCGTCGCGTCTCCGAGGTGCTGGGCAACCAGGCCAAGGACGTCGAGACCAAGGAGCAGATCGCCGCCACCGCGTCGATCTCCGCCGCTGACACCACGCGTCGGCGAGCTCATCGCCGAGGCGATGGACAAGGTCGGCAAGGAAGGCGTCATCACCGTCGAGGAGAGCAACACCTTCGGCCTCGAGCTCGAGCTCACCGAGGGCATGCGCTTCGACAAGGGTCACCTGTCGGCGTACTTCGTCACCGACGCCGAGCGCATGGAGACCGTGCTCGACGACCCGTACATCCTGATCGTCGAGTGCAAGATCTCGAACGTCAAGGACCTGCTGCCGCTGCTCGAGAAGGTCATGCAGACCGGCAAGCCGCTGGCGATCATCGCCGAGGACGTCGAGGGCGAGGCCCTGGCCACCCTGGTCGTCAACAAGATCCGCGGCACGTTCAAGTCCGTCGCCGTCAAGGCCCCGGGCTTCGGCGACCGCCGCAAGGCCATGCTGGCCGACATCGCGATCCTCACCGGTGGCCAGGTCATCAGCGAGACCGTCGGGCTCAAGCTCGAGAACGCCGGCGCTCGACGCTGCTCGGCAGCGCCCGCAAGTTCGCCACCACCAAGGACGAGACGACGATCGTCGAGGGTGCCGGTGACGCCGACGCAGATCCAGGGCCGGGTCAACCAGATCCGCGCCGAGATCGAGAAGAGCGACTCCGACTACGACCGCGAGAAGCTGCAGGAGCGCCTGGCCAAGCTGGCCGGCGGCGTTGCGGTCATCAAGGTCGGCGCGGCCACCGAGGTCGAGCTCAAGGAGCGCAAGCACCGCATCGAGGACGCCGTTCGCAACGCGAAGGCCGCCGTCGAAGAGGGCCTGCTCCCCGGTGGCGGCGTGGCCCTGGCCAACGCCGTCGGCACCGCGTTCGACAAGCTCGACCTGGTCGGCGACGAGGCCACGGGCGCGAACATCGTCAAGGTCGCGCTCACCGCGCCGCTCAAGCAGATCGCGATCAACGCCGGCCTCGAGGGTGGCGTCGTGGCCGAGAAGGTCAACTCGCTGCCCGCGGGTCACGGCCTGAACGCCGCGACCGGCGAGTACGTCGACATGTTCGCGGCCGGCATCGTCGAGCCGGCCAAGGTGACCCGGTCGGCGCTGCAGAACGCCGCGTCGATCGCCGCGCTGTTCCTCACCACCGAGGCCGTCGTCGCCGACAAGCCGGAGAAGGCCGGTGCCGGCGCCGGCGCCGGTGGCGGCATGCCCGGCGGTGACATGGACTTCTAGGAGTCCTCGTACCAACGCTGAAGGGGCGGTCCCAGTCGGGACCGCCCCTTCTGCTGTCTGGATCTTCCTGCGCTCGGTGGATCTTCCTGCGCTTCAGGTAGTCATGGCCCACGAGGCGCAGGAAGATCGCGAACGGATGCGAGCAGTCCGACGATCTTCCTGCGCTTCAGGTAGTCATGGCCCACGAGGCGCAGGAAGATCCAGGGCAGCGCCGGCTCAGGCTGCCTTGTGGGGCGAGCCCTCGGCCAGCCACTCCGTGCGCGCGGTGACGGCTGTGTCGCTGTCGTCGCTGAACACCCCGTCCACCCCGAGCGCGAAGAACAGCTCGTACTCGGCCAGCGCGTCGCCGTAGTCGGCCGGGTTGGTGCCGCGTTGGAAGTCCGCGGGTAGGAAGCTGTTCTCGTTGCGGAACGTGTACGGCGCCACGAGCAGGTGGGCCTGGTGGGCGTACCGGATCAACGGCGTGGGCGCGAGCAACTTGCCCGTGGCGTCGCGGGGCACGATCTGGTTCTTGTCCGGGCCGAGGTAGGTGGCGTACCGCCCGACCTGACGCAGCCCCGCAGGCGAGCAGAGGTCGGCGTAAGTGCGCGGGTCGCCCGCGGCCACGAAATCGGCCGGGGCGCCGGTGGCCGATGTCAGCTGCATCAGCGGCACCCGGGCGTGCTGGTGCAGCCACTGCAGGTTGCCGACCTCGAACGACTGGATGATGACCTTCGAATTGCGGTGGTCCAGGCCGTTGCGGCGCAGCACGTCCAGCACCCGCTGCTCCATGGGCAGCCCGATCGAGCGGAAATAGGTCGAGTGCTTGATCTCGGGGACGATCCCGAGGTTGCGGTTGAAGCGCTTGGCCAGCGTCCGCCACTGGTTGATGTCGTCCTGGAAGGTCGGCACCTGGTAGCGGCCGTTGTAGAGCGTGTTGTGCTGGCGGATGGCCGGGATGCGCTCGACCGCCCGCAGGGTCTTCAGCTCGGCCAAGGTGAAGTCCGTGGTGAACCAGCCCGTGGTGACGACGCCGTCGATGGTCTTGGTCGTCCTGCGGCCGGCGAACTCCGGGTGGCTGGCCACGTCCGTGGTCTGGCTGATCTCGGGTTCGTGCCGGTCGACGAGTACGCCGTCCTTGGTCGGGACGAGGTCGGGCTCGATGTAGTCGGCGCCCATTCGCGCGGCCAGTTCGTAGCCGGCCGACGTGTGCTCGGGCCGGTAGCCGGCCGCACCGCGGTGCCCGAGCACGAGCGGCGCCGCTACGGACGGGTGGTGCGGGCGGGCCTGATTCGGCGCGGCCGAGGCCGAGGTGACGAGCGTGGCCGCCGTGATCGTGACCGCGAGCGTGGCCAGCGCGGGCCGGAGTGATCGCATCAGGTGCTCCCTGCGTCGGAGGCTGGATCGGTTGGAATCCGGTCCAGAGTCCCAATCTGGGGCGCACAGATGAACGGCAGATTATGCCAATTCGTCCAATTGGCCAGACTCAGCCGACGGGAGGGATGGGTGGGGTCAGGAGGTGCTGACCTGGTCCGCCGGCGGCGCGGTGATGTGGACGGGCTCGTTGAACCGGCTCAGCGTGGCCTGCGACGAGACCGTCTGGCCCTGGACCGTGAACTTGGTCAGCACCTTGGCCGGGCGGCCGGCCGAATCGATCCAGAGGTCGACCGGCACGGTGGTCAGCCCGGCCGAGTTCAGCGCCTCGCGGCCCGGGTAGGCCGCGGACAACTTGGACACGTCGACGACGATCGCGTAGTGGTTGACCGTCGTCCCGTCGACCGATTCGGGCCCGATCAGCTTGACCGACTTAGCGGCGGCGACGAACTGACCGGCCGCATCCAGCGACGCGGCGCTCTGGGCGCTGCTGATCGACGTGCTCAGCGACTTGACCACCGGGTTGCTGCTGTTCGCGGTGACCAGCACCCACGGCTTGCCCGACTTGTTCAGGGCCGGCGGCAGACCGGCGTAGGTCTTCCCGTCGACGATGCGCAGCCGCAGCGTGCCCATGCTGCTGATCGTCTCGGCCAGATCGAACGCGGTGAGCTTGCCGTTGGCGACCTGCTCGTCGCCCGCGCCCTGCACCCCGAGCCCGCCGGCGCTGACGTCGAGGGCGATGTGCGTGGACGTGATCGACGCGAGGCCGTGCTGGAGCTCGGCGGCCAGGCCCGTGGCGCTGGTCGGGGCGGACTGCGGCGCGGAGGTGCTTGTCTTTCCCGTCGCTGCGCCGGACGGCGCGCCCGTCCCGGAAGTGGTCGACGAACACGCGGCCAGGATCAATGCGGGGGACAGCACGGCAATAGCGACAAGGCGGCGAGAAGGCATGACCGACAACCTACCGGGACGCGCTCAGGCGTTGACGTCGTGGACGTGGTGCACGATGTCGTGGGCCAGGTAGCGGCTGAAGGACTCCACCGTGAACACCGAACCGTTGGAGCGGCGGCCGGGCCGGGCCCACTGCAGCACCCCGACCGCCTCGAAGGCGGCGGCGATCCGTTCGCCCGTCTCGGCCAGGTCCTTGGCCACGACGGCCGGGTCCTGGTCCCAGTACCGGTCGCGGACCGCGGTGTCGTCCTGGTCCCAGTTCGCCCAGACCGGGTCGTACTCGGTGAGCATCAGCCGCAGTCGCTCCGCGAACAGGACGAACACGTCGCGGACGTGGCAGCCGTATTCCAGTGGTGACCACACGTCCGGAGTCGGCCGGGTCGTGGCGTCGGGCCGGGCGAGCACGGTCTCGAACGCGGTGACGGTCTCGCGGATGATCCGGGGGACGTCCCGGCGCCCGACCGCGGTCGCGTCGAAGCGGCACTCGGGACAGGCCATGTCGAGCACCCAGGTCCAGTCCTTGTCGTCGGGCTTGGGCGTCAGTGGTGCTTCACGCATGGCAGTCACGTTAACGCGTGAGGCGAGACTGCGCGCCCCCCAAATGGCTGGGATGCAGGTCGTAGAGGACCGGTCGGGGCCTGTGGACGACCGAGGCAATCGTGGCGCGCGTGTGCCAAACTCGCTGCCATGCAAATCGGGCAATCCCGGCGTGCCGTCGGCCCTGGGTCTGCTGTGCCTGATGATCGTTGCGACGGGATGTGGTGGCTCCTCGACGCCGAAGCATTCGTTCACGCCCACGACGACGTTCTCCGACCCGCGCGGCACCGGCGCACCCGCCCCGAGCACCCCAGCCGTGGCCACCACCGGCCCCAATGTCCGCCCCGGCGAAAAGCCGCCCAGCCCGCCCGCCTGGAGTCGGCGCGAACCGGCCGGTCGGCTGCCCTTGGTTTCGCCACGTATTGGATGCAAGCGGTGGATTGGGGTTACGCGACGACTGACTCAACTCTGCGCGAGAACGCTGTACGCCCCGTCGTGCACTGGCTGCGCGCGGTTTCTCCGCAACTACGATCGACGCTACTCGCCAACAGAATCAGCACTTCCGTGGTGGTCGGATCTCGGTTCCTGCTACGAATCTTGTGCCGACGGATGGCCACCATGGAGCGACGGCGATAGTCGACGTGACCATCCAACAGTCCGCGCTGCAAGTCCTCAGCGCATCGGGTGCCGTCGTCGAATCATCGCGTGCCGATCAAGGACGGGTTGTTCCGCACTTGGCTGAAATGGACGGCACGAGGTGGATCGTGGTGGACTGGAAGCGAGCGGTGGTCAAGTGAATCCCCGTAGGCTTTTCGTCGTCCGTCACCGCACTCACTCTCGATCATGCTATGCCTCGTTGCCGTTCCGGCGACATCTGCACCGCCTTGTCGGCAATCCCGTGACCTCTACCTCTGCGACGGCCCCGGCCAGGTCGTCATGAACGGACACAACAACCGCGCAGCGCACACCTCACCTCCGTCCCAGGCGGCGACTGCAGGGCGGCCGGGCTCAGTTCGCTTGATCGAGTGCGGAGCGGCCGCGACGGCTGAGCTGGCGGCGTTAGGTCGATACGCAGGCATCGACGGACGCGTCCAGCTGTCCCGGCTGGACGCAGGGATGTAGGCAGTCCGGCGCGGCACGCAGTGCTCTGTTGACTGCGGCGATTCGGATGGTCGAGCAGAGCGATGGCCGCCTGGTCGCTCGGCGGGTCGGTTTGTCAGCGACCGGCACGGCCCCAGGTGACGGCGGCCTTGGTCCGGCAGGAGGTGGTGCGGCTGGTGCCGCCGGCGGCGATCGGGTTGGCGCCGCGGTGGGCCACCTTGGTCAACATCCAGACGATCATGTGGGTGGGCACGGCCGCGCAGCGGCGGCTGGCACCGCTGACGATCCTGGGCCGCCGCGTGCTGGTCACCCTGCGCCTGGACCACGTGCAGTGGGACTTCGGCGACGGACAGTTCGACTCCCCGAAGGCACCGGGGCCGGCCTACGACAGCCGTCACCATCCCTGCGCGACCGTCGTCTGCCCCGGCTACTTCAGCCACACCTACCTCGGCACCGGCACGATGACGGTCACGGCCCGAGCGAGCTGGGTGGCGTCGTTCACCGTCGACGGTGGCCCGGCGCTGACCATCCCCGGAACGGTAACCGGCCCGGTCGCGGCCGCCACCCTGCAGGTCAGGCAGGCCCGCGGCGTCCTGGTACCGGCCCCGGGCCAGCGCTGAGACCTAGAGCGGATGCAGCAGGTCGTCGGCGTCGACGATCGTGTACGCGTAGCCCTGCTCGGCCAGGAACCGCTGGCGGTGGGCGGCGTACTCGGCGTCGAGGGTGTCGCGGGCGACCACGGTGTAGAAGTGCGCCTGCCGCCCGTCGTGCTTGGGCCGCAGCACCCGCCCGAGCCGCTGGGCCTCCTCCTGCCGCGACCCGAACGTGCCCGAGATCTGCACGGCGACGGCGGCCTCGGGCAGGTCGATCGAGAAGTTCGCCACCTTGCTGACCACCAGCACCCGCTGCTCGCCCCGACGGAACTCGTCGTAGAGCCGCTCGCGCTCCTTGTTCGGCGTCGAGCCCTGGATGATCGGCGCCCCGTCGAGCTCGGCCGAGATGTCGTCGAGCTGGTCGAGGTAGGCGCCGATGACCAGCACCTGGTCGTCGGGGTGCTGCTCGACGATCGTGCGGATGACCGGCAGCTTGGTGCGGGCCGTGGCCGCGAGCTTGTAGCGGTCCTCGGGCTCGGCCGTGGCGTAGCTCATCCGCTCGGCGTCGGTGAGCGTCACCCGCACCTCGGTGCAGTCGGCCGGCGCGATCCAGCCCTGGTTCTCGATGTCCTTCCACGGCGCGTCGTAGCGCTTCGGCCCGATCAGGGAGAAGACGTCGCCCTCGCGGCCGTCCTCGCGGATCAGCGTGGCCGTCAGCCCCAGCCGGCGCCGGGACTGCAGGTCGGCGGTGAGCCGGAAGATCGGCGCCGGCAGCAGGTGCACCTCGTCGTAGATGATCAGGCCCCAGTCGCGGGAGTCGAACAGCTCCAGGTGCCGGTACTCGCCCTTACGGCGGGTGGTCATGATCTGGTACGTGGCGATCGTGACCGGCCGGATCTCCTTCTTCTCGCCGCTGTACTCGCCGATCTCGTCCTCGGTCAGGCTGGTGCGGGCGATGAGCTCGCGCTTCCACTGCCGGCCGGCCACGGTGTTCGTGACCAGGATCAGCGTCGTCGCCTTCGCCTGCGCCATGGCCGCCGCGCCGACCAGCGTCTTGCCCGCGCCGCACGGCAGCACGACGACCCCGGAGCCGCCGGCCCAGAACATGTCGACGGCCTGCTGCTGGTAGTCGCGCAGCTCCCAGTCGTCCTGGACGAGGTCGATGGCGTGCGCCTCGCCGTCGACGTAGCCGGCGAGGTCCTCGGCCGGCCAGCCGACCTTGAGCAGCGCCTGCTTGAGCCGGCCGCGCTCGGACGGGTGCACCAGCACGGTGTCGGGCTCGACCCGCTCGCCCAGCATCGGCGCGATCTTCTTCTGCCGCAGCACCTCCTCGAGCACCGCGCGGTCGAGGCTGACCAGCACCAGGCCGTGCACCGGGTGCTTGACCAGCTGCAGCCGGCCGTAGCGGTCCATCGTGTCGGCGACGTCGACCAGCAACGCGTGCGGCACGGCGTAGCGGCTGAACCGGACCAGCGCGTCCACGACCTGCTCGGCGTCGTGGCCGGCCGCGCGGGCGTTCCACAGCCCCAGCGGCGTCAGCCGGTAGGTGTGCACGTGCTCGGGCGAGCGCTCCAGCTCGGCGAACGGGGCGATCGCCGCCCGGGCCTCGCCCGACAGGGGGTGGTCGACCTCGAGCAGCAGCGTCTTGTCGGACTGGACGATCAGTGGTCCGTCGGTCACGGGTCTCCCTGCATCGGTGCGGTGAACTAACCATTGTCGCAAACCATTGCGACGGCCCGGGTGTTCCGCCGGTGATCAGGCCGTGAAGGCCGGTGATTTCGCCGCGACGCGGGCCGTTCTGCTTTGTAACCTCGCCGGATGGAGCGCCCCGGGGTGTCCGACGACCCGGCCGCGCGAACCCGCGGCTCCGCCCGCTACGTACTCGTCGCCACGGCCGCCTTCCTGTCCGAGCTGGCCATGCTCGTCACGCTCGGCGTCGCCGGATGGCACGTGGGCACCGGCGGACTGCATCAGCGTGGCCATGACCGCCCTGGGCCCGGCCCTGGCCATCCTGATCTGGTCGGTCTGGGTGGCGCCGACGGCCGCGCGCCGGCTGGCCGACCCGGCCCGGCTGATCCTGCAGTCGTCCTGTTCGTCGCGACCGGGGTGCTGGCCGCGCTCGCCGATCATCCGGTGCTCGGCGCCGTGTTCGGCCGTGGCCGGGGTGGCCGCGTTCGCCGCCGCCCGCTCCGTCGACGACGTGAGGCCGTGTTCACGCGGCTCAGGCCGGGTCGTCGCTCGTCGTCGAGTTCGCCGTCGCCCTCGAGGACGCTGACGGCCGTCAGCCGGTGCAGCGGGAACGACTGCAGGCGCTGGGTGGCCGACTCGTGCCCGCGCACGAAGCCGCCGGCCAGCGAGATCGGCAGGATCGTGTGCCGCGACGTCGTGCCGTCCGGATCGGCCACGCCGAGCATCACCCGCTGCCCGTCGCGGATCGCCTGCCGCAGCAGGGCCATGGTCGCGGCCGAGGTGACGCCCGGTACCTGCTGGGCGATCGGCTGGATGCGCCGGCTCAGGGCCGTCAGCGTCTCGCCCGAGCGGATCCGCCGCACCAGCTCGGTGAGGTGCGCGCCGGACTCGGCCGCGCTGCGCGAACGGACCGACCGCCCTGGCGGCCGGGACGCGGCCCGCGGAGCGCTCGGCCCCGAGCGTGATCACCTCGCCGTCGGGCGCCTCGGCCGCCGGGGCGTAGCCGGCCTCGCGCAGCACCTCGAGCACCCGGGCGACCGGCGCGCTGGCGATCACGATGGTCGGGGCGATCCGGCGCAACTGCAGCGACGCGACGTCGCGGTCGACCAGGACCCGGGCCAGCAGCGCCTCGTCGTCACAGCGCAGGTAGGCCGTGGCCGTGCCGGCGCGCAGCACCCCGTGCCGGCGGGCGACGTCGTCGATGAGGTAGCTCAGCGCCTGCGGCACCGGGGTGCGCGAGCGCTGCGCGACCAGCGCGCTGATGGCGCCACCGCTGCGCCCGGCGTCCAGCGCCCGCCGGACCGAGGATTCGGTGACCCGGTACACGTTCGCGCCGCCGGTGGACTCCAGGTCGGCGGCCAAAGCGAGTTCGGTGCCCAGCTCGGCGGTGGGCGGGCCGGGCACGACGATGGTCAGGTCGGGCTGGACGAGGAAGTAGTCGACCGGCTCGGGCAGCGCGTTGGCCAAGGCGTGCTCGGCCGCGGCCCGCGAGCCGGCCAGCAGGGTGCGGCTGTAGCCGGTCAGCCCGCCGGCCGCGGTGACGCCGAACCGGTCGGCCTCGGCCAGGACCGCCTCGGCGTGCGGCCGCTGGGCCGCGGCCCGGCGCGGCGCCGTCCAGGCCAGCCGGGCCAGCACGGCGGCCCGGTCGGCCGGCGCGGCTCCCGGCGCCAGCGCGGTCAGCACGTCGAGCACCTGCGCGCGCAGCGTCGGCAGCGTGCCGCGCTCGGCGTCCGGGCCGAGCGCGCTGATCAGCCGGTCGCGGTCGTCGCGCTGGCTGACCAGGCTGGGCTGGCGGGTCATGCCCAGCCAGGCCACGGCCAGCTCGGTCCAGCGCTCGGCCGGGGAGCGCCGGCGCCAGCTGTCGAACTCGACGGTGGGCAGGTAGACGGGCTCGGGTCCGCTGGCCGGCGCGATCAGCCCGGCCGCGTAGGCGGTCTCGACCAGCAGCGCGGCGACCTGCTCGTCGACGTCGAGGTCGCGGGCGGTGCGGCGCAGCTCGCGGACGCCGACCCCGCCGGCGCGCAGGGCCGGTGGCGGGCGGCTCGTCCACGAATCGCCGAGCGCCTCGACCAGCCGCAGGGTGTCGAGCACGGCCGTGGTACCCAGGCGGTCGAGCTCGGCCGGCTCGCGCGACACGGCCTCGATCTCGGGCGGGACCGGGCTGACCGGGCCCAGGGGCGCGGTGCGCAGCGCGATGCCGACCTCGCGCGGCAGCTCGACCCTCTGCGCGTCGATCGGCACCAGCAGGCCGCGCCCGATCAACCGGTGCGGGGGCGTCAGGTCGGTCCCGGTGGCCGGCAGCTGGGCGTTGCGCACTCCGCCGACCGGTGGGCCGGCCGCGAGCCGGTCGAGCACCTGCCGCTCGGCGTCGTCGCTGTGGGCGATCAGGTCGGCGACCCGGTTCCGGTCGGCGAGCACGTCGGCAACGGCCGCGCCGGCCCGCGGTTGCGCGGCGGGCGGCAGGTCGAGGGCCCGCAGGACGGGCGCGAGCTGTAGATCGGACGCCTGGCGCAGCAGCACACTTGCCGGCCGGCCCAGCCCGGCCGGGTACGTCCCCACCGACTCGGGCACGCTCGGGGCCAGGTGCGGCGCGGCAGGCTCGCCCCACACCAGGCCGAGCTCGAACAGCTCGCCCAGGCCGCGCCGCAGGTCGGCCGCGCTGACGTCGGGCCCGAGCAGCTCGGCCGCGGCCTCGACCGGCACCGGGTCGACGGCGGCCACGACGAGGGCTTCGAGCACCCGCAGCACGAACGCGTCGAGGCCGTCGACCGCCCGCTGCACCGACGTGCGCACGCTCAGCCGGCTGGCCAGCATGGCCAGGTCGGCCGGTGCGGGCAGGGCCAGGTCGGGGCGGCGGCGCAGCAGGCCGGCCAGCTGAGCGTCGCTGCGCCCGCGCAGCCACTCGGTCAGCGACGTCGCGCGGTCCGGCTGCGCGGCTTCGGGCGTCGCTCCGGGCGGGGCGGGCGGCATCGGGGTCTGTGTCGTCAGCGGTCCTCGGCCAGGTGCGGACGGTTGGCCGGGGACGGGTGGCGGTAGCGCAGCCGATCGACCGGCAGGGGGAACTCGACGTCCGGGCCGAAGGGCGACAGCGAGCCGGCCAGGTCGGCGGCGAGCTCGGAGACGTGGAAGTCGCCGACGCGGAACAGGTCGTCGCCCCCGCGGTAGGGCTCCGGCAATCCGGAATTGGTGGCCATGGCTGCCTCTCGGTGGTTCAGACGCGGACCATTCAGTTTGCCATGGTCGTGGGCCCGGCGGGCGATCGCCGGTGAGCCGGACATTCCGGGCAGGGCCGGGCCCCGTGGCGCGGGGGGCACTGCGAGGCGGCCCCGACCGCCCGAGGCGATCGGCGTAGATGCGTGCCCGCTACCGGGTGTAATACCGTGCGCGGACCAGTAACCTGGGGGCGAAGGCACCGCGAGTGTGCGGTGTCTTCAGTGCGTCAGACCCGGCGCCGCGACCTACATGTATCCGAGGAGTCCCCCGTGCCCACCGGCAAGGTGAAGTTCTTCAGTGCCGAGAAGGGCTTCGGTTTCCTGTCCTACGACGACGGCGACGACGTCTTCGTCCACCGCGACGCGCTGCCCGACGGTGTCACCGAGCTCAAGCCCGGCCAGCGCGTCGAGTTCGGCATCGTCTCCGGCCGCAAGGGCAACCAGGCCATGCAGGTGCGCCTGCTCGACCCGGTGCCGTCGGTGGTGCGCGCCTCGCGCAAGCCGGCCGAGGAGATGGCCCCGCTCGTCGAGGACCTCATCAAGCTGCTCGACAGCGTCTCGAACTCGCTGCGCCGCGGCCGCTACCCGGACAAGCCCGAGGCCCGCAAGGTCGCCGGTCTGCTCCGCGCCTTCGCCGACAACCTGGACGCTTAACTCATTCCGCCGCCCGCCGCGTAGCGGCGGCGGAGGTCACCGCCGCATCGAGTGCCTGCCGGGACCGCCCAGGTGGATCTTCCTGCGCCGCAGACGGTCATGGCCCACCAGGTGCAGGAAGATCCAGTAGCGAGCCGATGCCACGTGGATCTTCCTGCGCTGCAGACGGTCATGGCCCACCAGGTGCAGGAAGATCCACGAACGAGCGGTACGACAGCGGCCGGCTCGCGACGCCGTGGCTCAGCGCAGCTTGGGGCTGCTCGGGGTCAGGCCGGCGGCGTGGGCGCGGTCCAGCAGGGTCGCGGCGGCGGCGTAGCCCTCGTCGCCCAGGTCGCGGGTGAACTCGTTGACGTACAGCGCGATGTGCTGGTGCTGCACGTCGGGTGACATCTCGGCAGCGTGGGCGGCGACATAGTCGGCCGACGCGGCGGGATGGGCCCAGGCGTACTCGACCGAGGCGCGGATGACCCGGGTGAGGGCGGGCGTGTCGAGCTCGCGGCGGGCCAGGATCGCGCCGAGGGGGATGGGCAGGCCGGTGTCGCGTTCCCACCACTCGCCCAGGTCGACCAGGGCGGTCAGGCCGTAGTCGGCATAGGTGAACCGGGCCTCGTGGATGACCAGGCCGGCGTCGTACTGGCCGTCGCGCACGCCCGGCATGATCGACGCGAACGGCACGACGTCGATGCGGGCCGGGCGCTGGCCCGTGGCCCACAGCCGGAACAGCAGGTAGGCGGTCGAACGCTCGCTCGGGACGGCAACCGTGCGCCCGTCCAGGTCAGGCACCTCGCCGCGGGTGAGCACGAGCGGACCGCAACCCCGGCCCAGCGCACCGCCGGTGGGCAGCAGCGCGTACCGGTCGAGCAACCACGGCAGCGCGGCGTAGGACACCTTGACCACGTCGAAGCGCCCGTGCTCGGCCGCGGTGTTGGTGACGTCGATGTCGGCGAAGGTCACGTCGACCGGTGGCGCGCCCTCGATGAGTCCATGCGCCCAGGCGTGGAAGACGAACGTGTCGTTGGGGCAGGGCGAGAAGGCGAGCTCGAGGGTGTCACGCGGTCTCCAATCGCGCGGCGGTGACCGCGTGGATGGCCCGGCCGAGGGCGGCCAGGGCGTCCGGGATGCGCCAGAGCGACGCGGTCGCGGGGGCCGACCGCGTTGCTGATCGCCCGGATCTCGGCGAACGGCACGCCGTGCAGGGTGGCCGCCGCGGCCACGCCGGCGCCCTCCATACCCTCGGCCACGGCGTCGGGATAGCGGCCGCGCAGCTCGTCGGCCGTGGCCGCGGTGCCGGTGACGGTGGCGACGGTGAGCACTGTGCCGAGCCGCCCGCCGGTGCGGTCGGTCAGCTCGATGGCCAGCTGGGGCGCTACCTCGTACCGGTCGGTGCCGAACCCGAGCGCGGACACGCCGCTGAAGCCGGTGTCGGTCTCGGCCCCGAGGTCGGCGAACACGATCGCGGACGCGACCGCGATGCCGCCGACCTGCAGCGGCGCGAACCCGCCGCCGATGCCGGCGTTGATCACCAGGTCGTGACCGGCGGTGGCCAGCGCGGCCGACGTCGCTGCCGCCGCGGCCGCCGGGCCGACGCCGCCGGCGAACACGGTGACGTCGCGCTCGCCCAGGGCAGCCCGGATCGCGTCCCGCTCGGCCTCGACGGCGGTGACGACCAGCAGGCTCACGATTCGGTGCGCGGGTCGTGCCGGGCCATGGCCGCCAGGCTCGGACCGCCGCGACAGGGACGCCGGGCCGCGGGCGCAGCACGCGGTAGCGCAGCACCATGACCACGGCCACGGCGCTGACGACCACGCCGGCCGCCCAGAAACCGATCGCCGCCGCCGTGCGTGGACGGCAGCAGCACGCCGACGCCGGCGCCGAGCACCCAGGCCAGCTGCAGGAACGTCTCGGAGCGGGCGAACGCGCTCGAGCGCAGCGTCTCGACGACGTCGCGCTGGATGAGCGCGTCGAGAGCGATCTTGGACAGCGCGTTGGTGACCGCGCTGACGAACATGCCGACCACGGCCAGGGTGATGTTGAACAGCAGCGCGGCGACGATGCAGGTGACGCGCGGCGATGGCCACCGAGGCGATGATGACGATGTCCGGGCCGGTTGAGCTTCAGCTTGGTGCCGACGGCCGTGCCGCAGAAGTTGCCGACGCCGGCGGCGACGACCACGGCGCCGAGTTGCAGCGCGGCCTGCAGTCCGTGCGCGGTCGTCTCGACGTAGAACGCCAGGAAGATCGTCAGCAGGCCGGACAGGAACCGCAGCACCGACTCGCCCTGCAGGGCGATGACCATGTGCTCGGGGAAGCCGCGCTTGGCCCAGCTGCTGCAGGCGCGGTCAGCGGCGGCACGCGCGGCTGGCCGGCCGGGCGCGGCGGTTCCTGCGGGATGGCGCGGCGCGTCGACGGCCGAGTCGACCTGCGGCGGCAGCCGGAAGGCGAAGAAGCCACAGACCGCGAACGCGATCGCGGTGAGGATCAGGCCGAGGCTGTAGGAGCCGCTGAGCTTGATCACCGATGCCGATGAACCCGCCGGCGACCAGCGTGGAACCGAGGCCGAAGATCGACAGCCGGGCGTTGGCCTCGGTCAGGGTCATCCCGGGGGGCACCAGCCGCGGGCGCGGCGGCGGCCCGGACCACGCCGTAGGCCTTGGACAGCACCAGCGAGCCGAGCGCGCACGGATACAGCACCAGCAGTTCGCTCGGGTGGCTGGCCATGATCAGGGCGAGCACGGCCCGCCCGATCGCGGTACCGGCCATCGTCCAGCGCCGCCCGTGCTGCAGGCGGTCGAGCACCGGCCCGATGATCGGCGCGACGACCGCGAACGGCGCCATCGTGATCAGCAGGTAGAGCAGGATGTTGCCGCGCTGGGCGTGGGTCGAGGCGCCGAAGAAGACGGTGCCGGCCAGCGCGACGGTGATCATCGCGTCGGTGCCGTAGCTGAGCACCTGGTTCCAGATCAGCGCGGTCAGCCCGGACTCGTCGGCGCCGTCGGCCTTGCTGGCGCTGATGACCTTGCGGGTGACCACGCGAGCGGCCCGGTTGGTCTGCGTGAACGCGGCCTTGGTGATCGCGACGGCCGGGCTGGCCGGCTCCTTGGCCGCGTCCAGCCGCGGCCGGGCCGGGGCCGACGTGGTTGGTAGGTCGGGTTGCCGTAGGCGTCGACGTGCGGCGGCGCGGGCGGTTGCCGGCCGGCGGCGGCCCGTAGGGCTGGGCCGGGTACGGCTGCGTCGGCGGGTACGGCGGCGGTGGTGGCGGCTGGGCCGGATACGGACCGGAG
The DNA here is from genome assembly GCA_963713245.1 of uncultured Actinomycetota bacterium. GTDB lineage: Bacteria > Actinomycetota > Actinomycetes > Mycobacteriales > Jatrophihabitantaceae > CAVQKZ01. The sequence continues at coordinate 447,848 of CAVQKZ010000001.1, read as the reverse complement.
TACTGCGGGCGGGTACGGCGGTGGGTACGGCGGCGGCGGCGGTGGCGGCGGCGAGCGGGCGGGGGCCATGGCGTGGTGTGCCCGGAGCGCGAGAACCGCTTGCGCGGTCGTTCGTCCTGCGTCGCGGGCCACGGATCTATCCTGCCCCACGACGGCGACACGAATCGCGTCGACGCGGGCCCGTATTGCGGCGATGCAGGCCGGTGCAGGCACGGTGGCGTCCAGCGTTGCCGGCATCGGTCACAATGGACCACGTGATGCCCACCGATCAGCCCGCTGACGCCGTGATCGACACCGTCACCGAGTCGGCCCCGCCCGCGTCCGCCGAGCCCGATTCCGTGCTGGCCGCGGCGGTCGAGCAGGCCCGCGCGGCGGCGGTCGAGGTCGGCGGCGCGACCGGTCGGCGAGCACCTCGCGGTGCGTCGCCAGGCGCGAGCGGATCGTCACGCACGCGTTCGCCGCGACGTTGCCCGGCTACTCCGGCTGGTACTGGGCGGTGACGCTGGCCCGGGCGCCGCGGATCAAGGCCGCGACCGTCGACGAGGTCGTGCTGCTGCCCGGGGCCGATGCGCTGCTGGCCCCGGCCTGGGTGCCGTGGCAGGAGCGGCTGCGGCCCGGCGACCTCGAGCCCGGGCGACCTGCTGCCCGCCGTCGCCGACGACCCGCGCCTCGTCCCGGCCTACGCTGCGACGATCCGACGACCCGGAAGTCGAGGAGGTCGCGTTCGAGCTCGGCCTGGGCCGGGCGCGGGTGCATGTCGCGCGAGGGCCGGCTCGACGCGGCCGAGCGCTGGTACGACGGCGACGGCGGCCCCGACGCCCCGATGGCCAAGCAGGCGCCGGCGCGCTGCGGCACCTGCGGGTTCCTGCTGCCGCTGGCCGGGTCGCTGCGGGCCGGCTTCGGCGTGTGCGGCAACGAGATCACCGCCACCGACGGCCGGGTGGTCAGCGTCGAGTTCGGCTGCGGCGCGCACTCCGAGGCGGCCGTCGTGGTGCCGTCGCTGGCCGAGCGCACCGGCGACGTCTACGACGACGGCGACGAGCTCACCGCCGACTGACGGCGGGCTCAGATCGGTGCGGCCCTCGCCGCGGTGCCGGCGCATGATCGAGTAGCCGAGCAGGCCGAGGATCGCGCCGGCCAGGCACGTCCACAGCCAGATCCGGTGATCGTGGCGGCCCAGCCAGCCGTAGAACGGCAGCAGCACCACGAAGGCGACGAAGAACAGTGCCGTGCCGGCCAGCGACGATCCGCCGGCTGTTGATCTGCACCGCCGGCGGCTGCACGAGCTCCCGCTTGCCGGCCATGGTGCGCAGCGTACGTTCGGTCTGGCGAATCGACCGTTCGTTAGCTAGACTAACTATCGTGACGACCGCCGACGAGGACGACGATCGCGGAACTCGCCGCACTCCTGCGCCCGTCGTTGCTGCGGCTCACCCGGGTCATCCGCAACCAGCGCGTGGACATGTCGATCACGCTGACCCAGCTCTCGGCCATGGGCACGCTGGCACAAGCACGGCCCGATGAGCGCGGGCGAGCTCGCCGCCTGCGAGCGGGTGCAGCCGCCGTCGATGACCAAGGTGCTGGCCATCTCGAGGAGCGCGGCCTGGTCCGCCGCGACGCCCATCCCGGCCGACCGGCGCCAGGCGATCATCGCCATCACCGACGCCGGCATCGGCCCTGCTCGACTCCGAACGCCGCTCGCGCGATGCCTGGCTGACCCAGCGCCTGGCCCAGCTGACCCCCGACGAGCGCGCGCTGCTGCGCGACGTCGTCCCCGTGCTCGACAAGCTGGCCGCGCTGTGACGGCGGCCGCGACCACCAGGTCGCCGGCCGCCCACCCCGAACCACCGAAGGATCCTGCCCACCGGCGGGATGTTCCGCTCGCTGCGGGTGCGCAACTACCGCCTGTACGCCTCCGGCCAGCTCGTCTCGCTCACCGGCACCTGGATGCAGCGGGTCGCCCAGGACTGGCTCGTGCTCACCCTGACCAACTCCGGCACCGCGCTCGGCATCGTCACCGCGCTGCAGTTCGGCCCGTCGCTGGTGCTCGGCCTGTGGGGCGGCGTGCTGGCCGACCGCGGCGACAAGCGCAAGCTGCTGCTCGCCACCCAGACCGGCCTGGCGCTCGTCGCGCTGATGCTCGGCCTGCTCGACGTCGGCGGCGTGGTCCAGTACTGGCACGTGCTCGTGCTGGCCGGCGCGCTCGGGCGTGATCACGTCGTTCGACACCCCGGTGCGGCAGTCGTTCGTCGTCGAGATGGTCGGCCGGGACGATCTGGCCAACGCCGTCGCGCATCAACTCGACGATCTTCAACGCCGGCCGCATCCTCGGCCCGGCCGTCGCCGGCGTCATGATCAGCGCGGTCGGCACCGGCTGGGCGTTCCTCGGTCAACGCGGCGTCGAGCGTGGCGGTGCTGGTCGGCGCTGGCGCTGATGCGCACCGGCCGAGCTGCTTCCCGTCGCCGCCGCTCGGCCGGGCCCGCGGCCAGCTGCGCGAGGGGTTCCGCTACGTGCGCGGCCGCGCCGACCTGGTGCTGACGATGGTGCTGGTGTTCGTCATCGGCACGTTCGGGCTGAACTTCCAGATCACCACCGCGCTGCTGGCCAAGCAGGTCTTCCACCGCACCGCCGTCGGGCTACGGCCTGCTGTCGACCGCGCTCGCGGTCGGGGCGTGCGTCGGCGCGGTGCTCGCCACCCGGCGCGACGCGGCGGCCGACGCAGCTGTTCCTGATCGGCGCCGCGATCGTGTTCTCGCGTGCTCGAGATCGCGGCCGGGCTCGATGCCGAGCTTCGACTCGACGGCGGTGCTGCTGGTGCCGACCGGCCTGGCGATGCTGACGTTCACCACCGCCGCGAACGCGTCGGTGCAGCTGGGCGTCGAGCCGACCATGCGCGGCCGGGTGATGGCGCTGTACCTGATCTGCTTCATGGGCGGCACGCCGTTCGGCGCGCCGATCATCGGCTGGGTGGCCGGGGCGTTCGGGCCGCGGTGGGGGCTGGTCGGCGGCGGCGCTGATCTGCCTGTTCGCGCGCCGCTGGGGCTGGCCGCGCTGATCGCCCGGCGCCGTGGGCTGCAGCGCCGGTCGACCTGGCCGATCGGGTGGTGTCCGCCGCCCACGGCTGAGCCGGCCGCGCGGCCACAATGGTCGGCGTGCGACGTCGTCGAGGTCGCCGATCCGGCCGATCCGCGGCTGGCCGACTTCCGCGACCTGACCGACGCCGACGTGCGTCCGGACCGGCGCGGGGTGGTCATCGCCGAGGGCGTCAACGTCGTCGAGCGGCTGGCCGGCTCGCCGTACCCGGTGCGGGCGGTGATCGGCGTGCGCGACGCGGATCGAGGCGCTGCGGCCGGTGCTCGACGCGGCTCGACGTGCCGGCCTACGTCGTGGACAAGTGGGTGCTGTCGGAGGTCGTCGGCTTCCGGGTCACCCGCGGCGTGCTCGCCTCGGCCGACCGGCCCGCCGCCGCGCGACGCCGGCCGCGCTGCTGGCCGGCGGCGCGCCGGGTCGCCGTGCTGGAGGCGCTCAACGACTTCGAGAACCTCGGCGCGCTGTTCCGCAACGCGGCCGCGTTCGGCGTGGACGCGGTGCTGCTCGACCCGCAGTGCGCCGACCCGCTGTACCGGCGCAGCGTGCGGGTGTCGATGGGCCACGTGCTGCGGGTGCCGTTCGCGGTCCTGGCCGGCGCCGTGGCCGGCAGTCGCTGGAGTGCTGCGCGAGCACGGCTTTCGACGTGCTGGCGCTGACGCCCGACGGCCGCGGCCGAGCCGCTGCGCGACGTCGCCCCGTCGCCGCAGCGGTGGGCGGTGCTGCTCGGGGCCGAGGGCCCGGGGCTGACCGCGCGACGCGCTGGCCGCGGCCGACCGGCGCGTGCGCATCCCGATGGCCGCCGGGCGTCGACTCGCTGAACGTGGCCACCGCCGCCGCCGTCGCGTTCGCCCACCTGCTGCCCGCTTGACCCGCAGCCATGAGCCGGATTCGACCGCGGCCACGGCAGCGGCGGTCGGGCTCAGACGAGCGAGTCGCGCCAGGACTCGTGCAGCGCGGCGAACTGCCCGGTGCCCGCGGCGACCAGCGTCGTCGGGCGTGCCGTCCTCGATGACCCGGCCGTCGGCGAGCACCAGCACCCGGTCGGCGATCTCGACCGTCGACAGCCGGTGGGCGATGATCAGCGCCGTGCGCTCGGCGCAGCACCGTGCGCAGCGCGCGCTGCACGGCCCGCTCGGTCGGGCACGTCCAGCGACGACGTCGCCTCGTCCAGGATCAGCACCGCCGGGTCGGCCAGGAACGCCCGCGCGAACGCGACCAGCTGCCGCTGCCCGGCCGACAGCCGCCCGCCGCGCTTGCGCACGTCGGTGTCGTAGCCCTCGGGCAGCAGCGTGATGAACTCGTGCGCGCCGACCGCCCGGGCCGCGGCCACGATCTCGTCGCGGGACGCGCCGGGGCGGCCGAAGCCGATGTTGTCGGCGACCGAGCCCGAGAACAGGAAGCCGTCCTGGGTGATCATCACGATCGCCTGCCGCAGGTCGGCCTCGGCGACCGTCGCGCAGGTCGACGCCGTCGAGGCGCACCGCGCCGGCGGTCGGGTCGTAGAACCGCGAGATCAGCTTGGCGATCGTCGTCTTGCCGGCGCCGGTCGCGCCGACCAGCGCGACGGTCTGCCCGGCCGGGATCGTCGATCGACAGCTCGTGCAGCACCGGGCGGTCGGCGGAGTAGCCGAACTCGACCGCGTCGAAGCTCAGCGCGCCGCGCACCGGCTGCGGGCAGCGGCGTCGGCGTCGCCGGCTCGGGCACCGACGGCGCCTCGGCCAGCACGGCCGCGATCTTCTCCAGCGCCGCGCTCGCCGACTGCAGCGAGTTGTAGAAGATCGGCGACGTCCTCCATCGGGTCGTAGAACTGCCGCAGGTACAGCAGGAACGCGGTCAGCACGCCGAGCGCCAGGCCGCCGTCGGCCACCCGGTAGCCGCCGACGAGCAGCACCGCGACCGTGGCCACGTTGCCGATCAGCGCGGTGCCCGGGATGAACACGGCGTGCAGCTTGAACGCCTGCCCGGTTGGCCTCGCGGTAGTCGTCGTTGAGGACGGCGAAGATGCGCGTCGTTGCGCTTCTCGCGCCGGAACGCCTGCACCGCGCGGATGCCGTTGAACGTCTCGACGATGTTCACGATCAGCGTCGCCACGGTCTCGCGGGTGCGGCGGAACGCCACCGTGGCGCGCGCCGGAGAACCACCGGTACAGGAACCACAGCGGGATCAGCGACGCCAGCGCGATCAGCGCCGAGCGGCACGTCGAGGATCGAGCAGCAGCACCGATGATCGCGGCGATGTTGAACACCGCGGTCAGCAGCCCGTCCAGGCCGGAGTCGAGCAGCTCGGTCAGCGTGTCGACGTCGGAGGTCAGCCGCGAGATCACCCGGCCGGAGGTGAACCGCTCGTGGAAGGACACCGACAGCGCCTGGATGTGGTCGTAGCCGCGGCGGCGCAGGTCGAACAGGATGGCCTGGCCGATCGTGCCGCTGCGCAGCACGAACACCGAGCGCAGCCAGCCGGAGACCAGCGCGCACACGACGAGCGCGACGGTGACCACGATGAGCGAGGTGTAGTCGCCCGTCGTGGCGCGCCGGGCAGCGAGGTGTCGATGGCGACGCCGATCAGCCACGGTGCCGGCCATCGTCGCCGCGACCTGCAGCAGCACGGCGACCAGCACCCACGCGATCGCCCGCCTGTGCGGGCGGATCAGGTCGGCCGAGCAGGCGCCGCGCGTCGGCGCGCAGCCGCAGCCGGCCGGCGATCACGAGCTCGTCGTGCTCGCGCGCGGCGGCGGCGGCGTCGGCGCGTCAGCTTGCCCTGCCAGGTCGCCGGGTCGGTGGGCCGCTCGATCTCGTCCGGATCGGTCATGACCGACGCCCCCTCGAGCTCGGAGGTCTGGGCGAGCAGGTCGCGGTATGCGGGGACGGTGGCCAGCAGCTCGGTGTGCGTGCCGACCGCGGCGATGCGCCCGTCGGCCAGCAGCGCCACCCGGTCGGCCAGCAGCACCGTCGACGGCCGGTGCGCGACGACCAGCGCGGTGGTGCTGGCCAGCACCCGGCGCAGCGCCGCCTCGACCTGCGCCTCGGTGTGCACGTCCAGCGCCGACAGCGGGTCGTCGAGCACCAGCACCCGCGGGCCGGCCGAGCACGGCGCGGGCCAGCGCCAGCCGCTGCCGCTGGCCGCCGGACAGCGACAGGCCCTGCTCGCCGATCCGGGTGTCGAGCCCGAACGGCAGGTCGTAGACGAACCGCGCCTGCGCGACGTCGATCGCCTCGTGCACGTCGTCCTCGGTGATGCCGGCCCGGCCCAGCGCTGAGGTTCTCGCGCACGCTGGCCGAGAACAGCGTGGCGTCCTCGAACGCGGTCGAGACGGCGTGCCGCAGCTGGTCCAGGCGCAGGTCGCGCACGTCCACGCCGCCGAGCAGCACCCGCCCGCCGGTGACGTCGTAGAGCCGCGCCGACCAGCGCGGTCAGCGTCGTCTTGCCCGACCCGACGGCGCCGACCAGCGCCATCGTCTCGCCGGAGCGCACGTCGAGGTCGATGCCGCGCAGCACGTCGTCGGCCGCGTCGGCGTAGCGGAACCGGACGTCCTCGAAGCGCAGCGTGCTGCCGTGCTCGGCCAGCGACCGGCTCGGTCGGGTCGAGGATCGTCGGCTCGGTGTCGAGCACCTCGAAGATGCGCCGGGCCGCGCTGGCCGCCTCCTGGGTCAGGGCCAGCAGCCAGCCCAGCGAGATGATCGGCCAGATCAGCCGCAGGTACAGCGTCAGGAAGGCGACCGAGCTGGCCGATGCGTCATCGCGTGGTGCGCGACCGCGAGCACGCCGCCGAACGTGACGCCCGGCCAGGATGAGCTGCGGCAGGCCTTCGAGCAGCGCCCAGAACTGGGCCAGCGTGCGGACCTTCGTCAGCTCGGCGCCGCGCAGCCGCTCGGCGTCGCGGGTGAACGCGGCCAGCATCTGCGGGCGGCGGCCGTAGGACTTGATCACCCGGATGCCCAGCGCGGACTCCTCGACCGACGTGGCCAGGTCACCGGTGAGGTCCTGGGCCCGGCGGGCCTCGCGGCTGTAGCGCAGCTCGAAGCGGCGGGTGAACACGGCCAGCGGGGTCATGGCCACGAGCACGAACAGGCCGAGGACCAGGTGGATGTGCAGCAGCAGGAGCAGCACGATGATCGCGGTGGCCGTGTTGGCGATCAGGAAGACGAAGCCGAAGCCGACGAAGCGCCGCAGCGTCGACAGGTCGGTGGTCAGCCGGGACAGCAGCTGGCCCGACGGCCACTGGTCGTGGAACGAGACCGGCAACCGCTGCACGTGGGCGAACAGGTCGCGGCGCAGGTCGGTCTCGAGGCCGAGGGCGGCCCGGGCCATGGCGTAGCGGCGGACGAAGAACAGCGCCGCCTCGGCCAGGCCGAACAGCAGGGCCAGCCCGGCCAGCGGCCACAGCCCGGCGGTGTCGTGATGGCGGATCGGGCCGTCGACGACCTGGCCGACGATCAGCGGCACCAGCGACTGGGCCAGCATCGCCCCGCTGGCGGTGACGATCATGACGATGATCGCCTTGCGGTGCGGGCGCGTCCAGGCCCGCAGCCGGAGCAGGGAGGTCAACGCACCCGCTTCGGCTGCCTTACCAGCATCCTCAGCGAGCGCAGTCACGATGATTGACGGTACGTCTTTCCCCCGACAACCGGCGAATGGTTTTAGCCCTCGGCGCCCGCAATCGCGGCCGCCTCAATTGTCGGGTACCGAGTGGTACAGGTGCGTCGGGCGTCCGGTCGAGCCGTAGGCCAGGTCGAGTTGGATCAACCCGCGCTGGACCAGGTCGTTGAGATGGCGCTGCGCGGTGGGCCGGCTGACGCCGACGGCTTCGGCGACGTCCACGGCCGAGATCGATCCGGCGCAAGTCCGGACGGTCTGCAGCACCTTGCCCATCGTCGGCGGCAAGCGCAGCGAGCGGGCCCCCGGAGAGCGCGGCGCGCGCCGCAGGTCGTACAGGCGCTCGACCGCGGCCTGATCGGCCTCGCCGGTGCGTTCCAGCTGTTCGTGCCAGCGCCGGTAGGTCTCCAGCTGCTCGCGCAGGGCCGCGAAGCCGAAGGGCTTGACGAGGTAGTACACCGCTCCGAGTTGCATGGCCGTGCGCACCGCCTCGATATCGCGTGCGGCCGTCACGACGATGCAGTCCGGAACCGCCCGGGCCGAGGCCGTGAGGGCCCGCATCACGGACAGGCCGTCCTCGTCAGGTAGGTACAGGTCCAGCAGCACCAGGTCGGGATCGACCGCGGCGACCGCTTCCAGGGCCTGGCTCGCGGTGTGGGCCTCGCCGACGCATTCGAAGCCGTCGACCCGATTGACGCTGGCGGCGTGGATGCGGGCCACGCGGTAGTCGTCGTCGACGACGAGGGTGCGGATCACGGTGTTACCCCTTGGCCGCCCGCGTGCGCAGCCGCGGCCCGCGGACCGCCGGCGATCCGCGGCAGCCAGACCTCGAAGCGCGCGCCCGGTCCGGTGGTCACCGAGATCGTGCCGCCGGCGCGGTGCACCAGGCGGTGGACCAGCGCGAGCCCCAGACCGCGGCGCAGTTCGGCCCGCGGGGCCTTCGTGGAGTAGCCGTCCTGGAAGATCTCGTCGACCACGCCCGGGGCCACGCCCGGCCCGGTGTCGGCGACGACGATGCGCAGGCCGCTGTCGTCGGAAAGCCCGACGGTCACCCGGCGCGGATCGGGGGACCCGGCGAGGGCCTCGAACGCGTTGTCGACGAGGTTGCCGAGGACGGTCAGGACGGTTTGCGCCTCGTCCGCGGTAGCGTCCAGGTGCGAATCCGCGGTGACGACCAGCTCGACATCCTGCTCGACGGCGATCGACACCTTGGCCAGCAGCAGCGCGGCCACGACCGGTGGCGCCACGCGGGAGCGCAACTCCTCACCCGCGGTGATCGAGCCGGACGAGATCTCGGCCAGGTAACTGGCCGCCTCGTCATGGGCGCCGAGCTCGAGCAGCCCGGACATCACGTGCAGCCGGTTGGTGAACTCGTGCTCCTGCGCGCGCAGCGCCGTCGTCAGTCCGGTGACGGCGTTCAGTTCCCGCATCAACGCCTCGAGTTCGGTGCGGTCGCGGAGGGTCACCACCGAGCCGGCGTCGCGGCCGCCGAGCACGACCGGCATGCGGTTGACGACCAGCAGCGCGTCGTCGGTCAACGCAACCTGGTCGGTGCCGCCGCAGTCGCCGGCCAGCAGGTCGTGCAGCCGCCCGGGCGCCACGACGTCGTCGAGCTGACGGCCGGTACCGGTCTCGGTGATGTGCAGCAGGCGGCGGGCTTCGTTGTTGATCACGTTGATCCGGCCGCGGGCGTCGAATCCGATCACGCCTTCGCGGATGCCGTGCAACATCGCCTCCCGCTCCTGCAGCAGGGACGTGATCTCGGCCAGTTCGAGGCCGAACGTGGCCCGTTTGATCAGCCGGGACAGCAGCCACGACGCGAGCACGCCGATCCCGAAGGCGAAGCCGGCGTACAGCGCGATCGCCGGGATCTCATGGCGCAGCTGGCTGGACACTTCTTTCTCGAGGATGCCGACCGACACCTCCCCGACGATCGAACCGTCGGCGGCGCGCACCGGCGCCTTGCCGTTCGCCGACCGGCCGAGGCTGCCGGGGTCGATGCCGACGTGGTCCTGCCCGTCGAGCACGATCACCGGCTCTTCCAGTCGCTGCCCGATGAGCTTCGGGTTCGGATGGGAGTAGCGCAGGCCGGTGCGGTCGGCGACAACGACGTACGCCGCCCCGGTGGCCTGGCGCACCTCGGCCGCGAGGTCGGCGATCGCGTGCCGCGGATCACCGGTCGCCAGCTCGGTGCGCACGTCGGGAATCTGAGCGACCGAGTTGGCGATGTCGACGGCGCTGCTGCTCGTACTGCCGGTCGAGATTGTGTCGGCTGTACACGACGAACAGCGCGCCGCCGATGGACATCGTGACGGCGAGGATTGCGAGCACGCCCAGCAGGATCTGGGAGGCAAGGGTGCGCTGGCGCCACATGGCGGTCGACCTTCCGTGCCGGCCCGGCTGTGCGGCGCCCAGGCTTCGTCCCTGCGCCGCCAACCGCACAGCATCAGAACACACCGAGGCGGCCCGGCCAACCTGCGGTGAGCAAAACGCACGAAAGTCGAATTAACACACGTAACTTGCACAACGTCCGGAAGCCTTCCGGGCCGTGCGAATCGCGGCCTACGGTCCCTGCCACCACATCCGCGTGCGCAGGAGGAATCGATGACCTCGACGGAACCGGGCCGCAGTTCCGGCGCGATCGAGCTGTCCGGAGTCACGAAGACGTTCGCGACGGCGGGCGGCCGGTACACCGCGCTGCAGGATCTCGACCTGTCGGTCGGGCCCGGCGAATTCTGCGCGGTGGTCGGCCCGACCGGGTGCGGCAAGTCGACGGCGCTCACGTTGGTCTCCGGCCTGGAACGGCCGACGTCGGGCACCGTCCGCGTCCACGGCGAAGCAGGTCACCGGTATCACGCCCGGCGTCGGCTTCATGTTCCAGAGTGACGCGATCCTGCCGTGGAAGACCGCGCTGGACAACGTGTCGGCCGGCCCGCGCTTTCGCGGCGTCGCCAAGCGGATCGCGCTCAACGACGCCCGGGACTGGATGCGCCGCGTCGGCCTGGCCGGCTTCGAGGACCGCTACCCGCACCAGCTCTCAGGCGGCATGCGCAAGCGGGTCGCGCTGGCCCAGAACCTGATCAACGAGCCGCGGGTGCTGCTGATGGACGAGCCGTTCAGCGCGCTCGACGTCCAGACCCGGTCGCTGATGTCCAACGAACTGCTGTCGCTGTGGGACCTGGCCAAGCCGTCGGTCGTGTTCGTCACCCACGACCTCGAGGAGGCCATCGCGCTGGCCGACAAGGTCGTCGTCCTCACCGCGGGGCCCGGGGGCACGGTGAAGGCGGTCTTCCCGATCGACCTGCCCCGGCCCAGGGTCGTGCAGGAGATCCGCTTCGAACCGCGCTTCGTCGACATCTACCACCAGATCTGGGAGGCGTTGCGCTCCGAGGTCGACATCGCCTACGCCCAGACGACCGGTGGGCCGGTCGAGTCAGCGGCCGGAGGCCGGCGATGAGCGACATGATGACCGGCGCCGAATTGGACCTGCGTACGGGCGCGTCCCCGATCGATCCGGCCCGGGCGTCCTACCGGCGAGCACGGCTGCGCCGGCGGCTGGTCGTGCACCTGACCCAGATCGCGGTACTGGTGCTGGTCTTCGGCGGATGGCAGTGGTTGGCCGACTCCGGCCACCTCGACCCGACCCTTTTCGGCAAGCCCACCGGCGTCGTGACGAGGCTGCACACCTGGATCCGCGACGGCACGGCGATCGGCTCGCTGGGCAATCAGATCAAGGTGACGCTCGAAGAGGCCCTGCTCGGCTTCGTGATCGGCGTGGCTCTCGGGGTCGTGTGCGGCATCGCGCTGGGCCGGGTGCGGTTCCTGTCCGACGTCTTCGGCCCGTTCATCAAGGTGCTCAACTCGATACCGCGCATCGTTCTGGGCTCGGTCTTCGTGCTGATGTTCGGGTTGGGCCTCGAGTCGAAGGTGCTGCTCGTCATCGTGCTCGTGTTCTTCGGCGTGTTCTTCAACGCCTTCCAGGGCACCCGCGAGGTCGACCGCAACTTCATCGCCAACGCGATGATCCTGGGCGCGTCCAAGTGGCAGGTCACCCGCCAGGTGACGCTGCCGTCGGCGTTCACGTGGATCCTGGCCAGCCTGCACGTCAGCTTCGGGTTCGCACTCATCGGCGCGATCGTCGGCGAGTACCTCGGCGCGCAGCAGGGCCTCGGAGAGCTGATCAAGTACGCCCAGGGCTCCTTCGACGCGAACGGCGTCTGGGCGGCGATGGTGATCATGGCCGTCGTGGCGCTCGTCGCGGAGTTCCTCATCACCCGGCTGGAGAAGACCCTGCTGCGCTGGCGTCCCAGCCAGCTCACCGGCTTCGAGTTGTGAGGACCCCATTCCCGGCACCACCCACCCTCTAGGAGGACACGTGTCCAGACAGTTCAGGCTCATGACCGCGGCGCTGGTCGCGGCGGCCGTGGCGCTCGCCGGCTGTAGCTCCAAGGCGAGTCACACCAGCGCCCAACAGCATGCCGGCAACAGCAACGGCGCCAAGGTCAGCATCATGGTCGGCGGCCTGAACAAGCAGATCTACCTGCCCTTCATGCTGGCCCAGCGGCTGGGCTACTACAGCGCCGAAGGGCTCAACATCAAACTGTCGGACGAGCCCGCCGGCGTCGATGCGACGACCGCGATGCTGGCCGGGCAGGTGAACGGTGTCGGTGGTTTCTACGACCACACCATCGCGCTGCAGGGTATCGGCAAGTCGGCCGAATCGGTGGTGTCGATGCTGCAGGTTCCCGGCGAGGTCGAGCTGTGTCGCAGTGACCTGAAGGGCAAGATCAAGTCGGCTGCGGACTGGAAGGGCCGCAACCTCGGCATCACCGACGTCGGCTCCTCGACGGACTTCCTCACCGAGTTCCTGGCCCAGAAGAACGGCGTGAACCCGTCGAGCACGCACCGCATCGGCGTGCAGGCCGGCCCCACGTTCATCGGGGCGATGCAGCACAAGTCCATCGATTGCGGGATGACGACCGAGCCGACCGTCTCGAAGCTGCTCGACACCGGTGCGGCCTACATCATCTACGACACGCGGACCGCGGCCGGCGCGCGTGCGGCATTCGGCGGCGAATACCCGGCGACGTCGCTCTACATGGACACGTCCTACATCCAGTCCCACCCGGCGACCGTGCAGAAGTTGGTCAACGCCTACGTGAAGACGTTGAAGTGGATCCAGGCGCACACGGCCGACCAGATCACCGCCCAGATGCCGGCCGACTATTACGCGGGTGTCGGCAAGGCGGCCTACGCCAAAGCCCTCGCCAGCGAGAAGGGCATCTACAACCCGACCGGGGTCATGCCCGCGGGTGGCCCGCAGACCTGCCTGTCGGTGCTGTCGTCGTTCAACCCGACGGTGAAGGGCAAGAAGATCGACCTGACCAAGACCTACACCGACGAGTTCGTCAAGAAGGCGAAGACCGGCTGAGCTTCGCAATCGCCGCTCGGTCTCTCCCGCACGTGCGGGGAGACCGAGCGGCATGCCCGGCTGGCCGAACTGCTAGTCGCTCTTGCGGCGCACGCCCAGCAGGATGTCGTCCCAGGACGGGATGCGGGCCCGGGCCGCGCGTTCCTCGTCGGTCTCGTCCTCGCGGCTGGCCACGCCCAGGTTGGTCACCTTGGGCAGCCGGCCGGTTCGCGCGGTCGGGGACGCCGGGACGTACTCGTCCTCGTCGTCGATCTCGACCTCGCTCGACTCGGCCAGCCGCAGCGGCAACGGCGGCGCGTGGAAGTCGTCGTGCCGCTTCGCCGCCGGCGACGATGCGCCGCCGGGCGTCCCGGTCGAGCGCGTCGCTGTTGGAGTCCTGGTCGTAGACCTCGTCCAGTTCGGCCGCGGTCGGGATCGGCCCGGTGTCGGCGTCGGGCATCGGCGGGAACGCGACGACGCCCGGGGCCAGCGGCGGTGCGGCGACGAGGCTGGGCCGGGCCGGCTCGCCGGACGGTGCGGCCGAGCGGATCGGCCGGTCGCTGAGCAGGTCGGCGGCGGTGTCGTCCAGCGGCGTGACCGTGCGCCCGGCCAGGTGGAACACCCATTCGGCCACGCGCTCGGTCGAGCCGCCGACCCAGCCCGCGGTGACGATCCACTGGCCGTCGTCGCGGCGGTAGGCGTCCCAGGTGATCGTGGCCGGGTCGATGCCGTGCGCGGCGAAGCGTTCCTCGACGGCCTCGCCGAAGACGACGACCTGTCCCTCGGTGGTGCTGCGCCGGGCCTTGGCCCGGCGGGCCTCGTCGGAGATGCGGGTGCGCTCGGCCAGCACCGGCCCGGCGAAGCGCAGCACCTTCTCCAGCGTCATGGCGTGGTCGTCGGCCAGTTGCTGCGGTTGGGCGCCGGCCCGGACCCGCATCTGGATCTCGCGTGGGCTGATCGCGGTGTCCGGCGGGGCCTCGGCCACGGTGTCCGGCGCGGTTTCGGGAGCGGCGTCGGGCTGGGCCGCGGCCGCAGCCGATCGGGGCGAGCCGACGGCCTCGCGGATGGCCTCGTCGAGCTGGAGCAGGAACTGCTCCCCACCGTCGGCGGTCTCGACGATCAGGTGATCGGCGTCGTCACCAGGACCGACGAACCGAAGGACGCGCATGGGCTGACGATAGGCGCGTCCAGGTCGGATTCCGGTAGCACACGCCGACGTCGGCATGGGGTCACAAACACGCCACGACATAGTCGATACAGGCGGTCAGGGCCTCGACGTCGTCGGGATCGACGGCCGGATACATCCCGATCCGCAGCTGGTTGCGGCGCAGGGCCCGGTAGGGCTCGGTGTCGACGATCCCGTTGGCCCGCAGGGCGGCGGCCACCGCGGCCGCGTCGACGGCCGGGTCGAGGTCGATCGTGCCCACCACCGGGCTGCGCAGGGCCGGGTCGGCCACGAACGGGGTGGCGTAGCGTGGACGCCTCGGCCCAGGCGTACAGCCGCCCGGAGGAGTCGGCCGTGCGCTTGACCGCCCAGTCCAGCCCGCCGGCGGCCAGCAGCCACTCGACCTGGTGGGCCAGCAGCCACAGGGTGGCGATGGCCGGGGTGTTGTAGGTCTGGTCCTTGCGGGAGTTGTCGACGGCGATGGTGAGGTCGAGCGACGGCGGCACCCAGCGCTCGGCGTGCAGCGCGGCCGCCCGGTCCAGCGCGGCCGGGGACAGCGCGGCCAGCCACAGCCCGCCCTCGCCGGCGAAGCCCTTCTGCGGCGCGAAGTAGTACGCGTCGCACTCGGCCAGATCGACGGGCAGACCGCCCGCGCCCGAGGTGGCGTCGACGAGCATCAGCGCGCCGGCGTCCGCCCCGGCGACCCGGGCGACCGGGCAGGGCGACGCCGGTGGACGTCTCGTTCTGGGGCCAGGCGTAGGTGTCGACGCCGGCCTCGGCCACGGCGGCCGGAGCGCTGCCGTAGTCGGACCGCAGCACGGACGGCTCGCCCAGGAACGGCGCGCCCGCAGTGACGGCCGCGAACTTGGCCGAGAACTCGCCGCACACCAGCAGTTGGGCCCGGTCGCGGATCAGCCCGAACGCGGCCGCGTCCCAGAATGCGGTCGAGCCGCCGTTGCCGAGCACGATCTCGTACCCGTCGGGCAGCGAGAACAGCTCGGCCAGGCCGGCGCGGATGCGGCCGACGAGCGCCCGCACCGGAGCCTGGCGGTGGCTGGTGCCGAGCACGCTCGCCCCGGTGGCGCCGAGCGCGGCGACCGCCTCGGCCGGCACCTTCGACGGGCCGGAGCCGAAGCGGCCGTCGGCCGGCTTGATGCCCTCGGGGATGGTGATGCGCGTCGACGTCACGCTGCGAATCCTCTCACCGCGGGTGAACCGGGATGTCGGAGCGGCTCGCTAGCCTCGGCGTCGGGTGAACTGCAGGAGGTTGAGATGAGCGTGCGGTGGTACACGGTGGTGGTCGATTGCCAGGACGTCGCGGCCCAGGCGCGGTGGTGGGCCGAGGTGCTCGACTGGCGCACCGCCTACGAAGCGCCGGACGAGGTGGTGATCGTGCCACCGCATGCGCTGACCGAGGCGGCGCGCAGCATCCCCTTGGCCGAGCAGGGCCCGGGGCTGGTGTTCGTGCCCGTGGCGGAGGGCAAGGCGGTGAAGAACCGGCTGCACATCGACCTGGCGCCCGGTCCCGACGACGACCAGGCCGCCGAGGTCGCCCGGCTCGAAGGGCTCGGGGCCAACCGGGTCGACGTCGGGCAGCGGCCAGAGGTGACGTGGGTCGTGCTCACCGATCCGGAAGGCAACGAGTTCTGCGTGCTCAGCCCGCGGGACTGACCGTCAGCGGCCGAGCACCTGGGTCAGGTAGTCGTTGCCGAAGACCCGGCCGGGGTCGAGCTTGTCGCGCACGGTCCGGAAGTCGTCGAAGTGGGGGTAGCGCGGCCCGCAGCGACTCGGCGTCGCGGAAGTGCAGCTTGCCCCAGTGCGGCCGGCCGTCGACCTCCCGGGCGATGGCCTCGACCGCCCGGAAGTACTGGTCGTGCTCGCGCTGGTGGTACTGGTGCACGGCCAGGTAGCCGGTCTCGCGGCCGGTCGCGGTCGAGAGCCAGATGTCGTCGGCCGCGGCGAAGCGCACCTCGACCGGGAAGGCGACCTGCTCGCCGCTGCGGGACAGGTACCGCCTCGATCTCGGCCAGCACGTGCGGCACGGCCAGCCGCGGCACCGCGTACTCCATCTCGCGGAACCGGACCCGCCGCGGGGAGGCGAACACCCGGTAGGACCGGTCGATGTAGTCCCGCGCGGTCAACGCCCGGGAGGTCAGCCCGTTCACCCGGGGGATCAGGTCGGGCCGGCGGGTGGTCAGCTTGTTGACCACGTCGAAGACGGTGTTGGCGAGCAACTCGTCGTCGACGTAGCCGCGCAGCCGGCCGAGCGGGCGCAGTTCGGTGCCGGCCAGCACCCGGTTGTTGCGCTTGGTCAGCACCCGGCGGGTGTGCGGGAACCAGTAGAACTCGAAGTGGTCGTTGCCGTCGACGTTGATGTCGAGTTCGGCCAGCACGGTGTCGAGCCCGGCCGGCGCCTCGGCCGCGGCCAGGGCGAAGGCCGGCTCGCACTGCAGCGTCACGGTGGCGATCACACCGAGGGCGCCGAGTCCGACCCGGGCCGCGGCGAACACGTCGGGCTGCTCGATCGCGTCGCAGGTCAGCAGGCTGCCGTCGGCCAGGACGAGTTGCAGGGCCCGCACCTGGGTGGCCAGGCCGCCGAAGCGGACGCCGGTGCCGTGGGTGCCGGTCGAGATGGCGCCCGAGATCGTCTGGACGTCGATGTCGCCGAGGTTGGTCAGCGACAGGCCGTGATGCCACAGCGACTCGTTGAGCTCGGCGCAGCCGGGTGCCGGCCAGGACGGTGACCAGCCCGGTGGTCAGGTCGGCGCTCAGGATGCCGCTGAGCCGGTCCAGGTTCAGCTGCACGCCGTCGGTGGCGCCGATCGCGGTGAACGAGTGGCCGGCGCCGATCGGTTTCACCCGGGCGCCCCGGGCCGCGGCGGCCGTCACCACCTCCTGCAGTTCGGCGATCGTGGCCGGTCGGGCGATCGTGGCCGGGTGGGCGGTGACGGTGCCGGCCCAGTTCGTCCAGGAAGTCACCCGAGGCACTATGTACTGGACGATTGTCCAAGTCAAGCCTTGACTTGGACGTCCGTCCAGTTGTCTGATGAGCGGGTGAGCCAACGCCTGCCCGTCGCCGACCGGCGCAGCCAGCTGGTCGACGCCGCCCTCGACGTCGCCGCGGCCGAGGGCATCGCCGCGGCCACGGTCCGCCGGGTGGCCGACCAGGCCGGTGTCGCCCTCGGCGTGGTGCACTACTGCTTCGCCGACAAGGACGAGCTGCTGGCCGAGCTGGCCACCCGGATCGTGGACGAGCTGGCCGCGGCCGCGGCGGCCGAACTGCCGGTGGGCATGGTGGCGCCCGACCTCGTCTCGGCCCTGCGCACCGGCGTGCTCGGGCTGTGGGCGGTGATCCAGCGGACCCCGGGCGAGCAGCTGCTGACCTACGAACTGACCACGCACGCCCTGCGCCAGCCCGGGCTGCACCCGGTGGCGACCCGGCAGTACTCGGTGTCGCAGCAGGCGGCCGAGACCCTGCTCGACCTGGCCGCCGATGCCGCCGGCGCCACCTGGTCCCGGCCGGTGGCCGAGCTGGCCGGCGAGGCCCTGGCCTTCGTCGACGGGGTGACGCTGCGCTGGCTCGTCGACGGCGACGCCGCCGCGGCCCGGGCCCGGCTGGAGTCGTTCGCGGCCTACCTGGCCACCCAGTCCGGCCGGCGAGGTCGGCGGTGACCGACCTCGCCGCGCTGACCGCGGCCACCGCCCACCTGGACCCGCCGCTGGCCGCCCTGGACCTGGCCGCGTTGCGGGCCAACGCGGCCGATCTGGTCCGCCGGGCCGGCGGCAAGCCGGTGCGGGTGGCCAGCAAGTCGGTGCGCTGCCGGGCCGTGCTCGACCTGGCCCTGGCCACTGCGGGCTTCGGCGGCGTCATGGGTTACTCGGTGCGCGAGGCGATCTGGCTGGCCCGCAACGGCGTGCCCGACGTGCTGCTCGGCTACCCCAGTGCCGATCGCGGCGCGCTGGCCGAACTCGCCGCCGACCCGAAGCTGGTCGCGGCCATCACGATCATGGTCGACGGTCCGGAGCAGTTGGCTCTGACCCGGGCCGTGGCCGGCGACGTCCGCGTGCGGGTCTGCCTCGACGTCGACGCCTCCCTGCGCATCGGCCGGCTGCATCTGGGGGTGCGCCGCTCACCGCTGCGGACCCCGGCCGACGCGGCCGGCCTGGCCGAGGTGGCGCGGGCCCAGGGCTTCGACGTGGTCGGGCTGATGTTCTACGAGGCCCAGATCGCCGGGCTGCCCGACTCCTCGCCCGCGGTGCGCCTGGTCAAGCGGCGCTCGGCGGCCGAGCTGACCCGGCGCCGCGGCGCGGTCGTCGCGGCGGTGCAGGCGGTGGTCGGTTCGCTGGAGTTCGTCAACAGCGGCGGCACCGGCAGCCTCGAGGTGAGCTCGGCCGATCCGGCCGTCACCGAGGTCACGGCCGGCTCGGGCTTGTACGTGCCGACCCTGTTCGACAACTACCGCGCGTTCGAGCCCCGCCCGGCGATGTTCTTCGCGCTGCCCGTCGTGCGCCGGCCCGGCTGCGGGCATCGCCACCCTGTTCGGTGGCGGCTACGTGGCGTCCGGGCCCGGCCGGGGCCTCGCGGGTGCCGCGGCCGGTGGCCGACGGGCTCAAGCTGATCGGCACCGAGGGCGTCGGCGAGGTGCAGACGCCCGTCGCGGGGCCCGGCGGCCGACGCGCTGCACGTCGGTGACCGGGTCTGGTTCCGGCACGCCAAGGCCGGCGAGCTGTGCGAGCGCTTCGACACCGTGCACTTCGTCCAGGACGGCGCGATCACCGAGTCCGTGCCCACCTACCGCGGCGAGGGCAAGACCTTCGGCTAGGCCGCGGTCAGGGCCCGCAGCGACGTCGGCGATGGCGGCGCGGGTGGCCTCGTCGCGCGATCAGCCCGTCGGCGCCCACCGCGCCCGGCCCGACCGGGACGTGCCGGCACGCGTCCGCGACCACCGCCGTCTGCACGTAGCCGAGCACGGTCTCGCAGCGTGGCCTGCGCGCCCAGCCCGCGCCGGCCGTCGGCGGCGGCATTGACCCACGCCACCGGCTTGTCCGACAGCTCGGTGCCGCCGACCGTCCAGTCGAGCAGGTTCTTCATCGAACCGGGCAGCGTCCCGGCGTACTCCGGCGTGCAGAACAGCACCGCGTCAGCCCCAGCGATCGCGGCGCGCAACGAGGCCACGGAGGCGGGAGCGGCTCGCGGTCGTCGTCCGGGTTGAAGTGCGGCAGCGTCGGCCAGGCCGCCGTACAGCACGGCCTCGATGCCGGCCGGAGCGGCAGCCACCGCGGTGCGCAGCAGCGCCGTGTTCGACGACGCCGCCCGGGTGCTGCCCGAGATCAGCAGGACGCGGGGCACGTCAGGTGTGCGCGATGTCGCCCCAGCCGTCGACCTCGGACGGCTTGCGCGGGGCCGGGCCGATGTAGCGGGCCGACGGCCGCACCAGGCGCCCGGTCTTCTTCTGCTCCATGATGTGGGCCGACCAGCCCGCGGTGCGGGCGCTGGTGAACATGGCCGGCATCATGTGCGCCGGTACGTCGGCGAAGTCGAGGATGACCGCGGCCCAGAACTCCACGTTCGTCTCGATCGGGCGGTCCGGGCGGCGTTCGCGCAGCTCGGCCAGCGCGGCCTGCTCCAGCGCGTTGGCGGCGTCGAAGCGCGGGGCGTTGAGTTCCTGGCAGGTGCGCCGCAGCACCCGGGCGCGGGGGTCCTCGGCCCGGTAGACCCGGTGCCCGAAGCCCATCAGCCGCTCGTGCCGGTCGAGGACGCCGGCCACGACCTTGTGCGCGTCGCCGGTCTTCTCGACCTCTTCGATCATGGGCAGCACGCGCGCGGGCGCGCCGCCGTGCAGCGGCCCGCTCATCGCGCCGATGGCCCCGGACATGGCCGCGGCGACGTCGGCGCCGGTGGAGGCGATGACGCGGGCGGTGAAGGTGGAGGCGTTCATGCCGTGCTCGGCCGCGGAGACGAAGTAGGCGTCGACGGCCTGGACGTGGGCCGGGTCGGGCTCGCCGCGCCAGCGGACCATGAACCGCTCGACGATGGTCGAACACTGGTCGATGCGCGACTGCGGCACGGCCGGCGTGGCCAGCCCGCGCGCGGACTGGGCGACGTAGGACAGCCCCATGACCGCGGCCCGGGCCAGTTGCTCGCGGGCCTCCTCGTCGCTGATGTCGAGCAGGGGCCGGTAGCCCCAGACGGGCGAGAGCATCGCCAGGGCGGCCTGGACGTCGACGCGGACGTCGCCGGTGTGCACCGGGATCGGGAACGGCTCGGCCGGCGGCAGGCCCGGCCCGAACTTGCCGTCGACCAGCAGGGCCCAGACGTTGCCGAAGGTGACCGCACCGGCGAGGTCCTCGATATCGACGCCGCGATAGCGCAGCGCACCGCCGTCCTTGTCCGGTTCGGCGATCTCGGTCTCGAAGGCGATGACGCCCTCGAGACCTGGGGTGAAGTCCTCGGCCATGAACGGGCTCCGATCGGGTAGTTCGGCTCAGGGGGTGGGCCGCCGGATGGGTCCCACCCGTGCGTCTGAACCCATTCTGCCCACACACGGCGGCGGCGTGGCCAGCAGGTGCGAGGATGAACTGGATGAGCGACCCGGCAGGCCTCCGCCGCGGCTATTCCCGTGGGCAGTTGGACGAGAGTGTGGCCCGGCCCACGTGGCTGGAGCAATTGCGGGTCCTGGTTCGCCGAAGCGGTGGCCGAACCGGCCGTGCTCGAGGCCAACGCGATGCAGGTGGCCACCGTCGACGCCACGGGCCGGCCGTCGGTGCGCACCGTCCTGGTCAAGGGCTTCGACGAGCGTGGTGTGGTGTTCTACACCAACTACGAGTCGGCCAAGGCCCGCGATCTCGCCGCCCGGCCCTACGCCGCCGCCGTGCTGGCCTGGCTGCCGCTGGAACGGCAGGTGCGGCTGTCCGGGCCGGTGACCCGGGTCGAGCGGGCCGAGACCGAGGCCTACTTCGCCTCCCGGCCGCGCGGCTCGCAGCTGGCCGCGTGGGCGTCGCCGCAGTCCGACGCGGTGCCCTCGCGGGCCGCGCTCGAGACAGCGGTGCGCGCGACGGAGGAACGCTTCGCCGGCGCCGACGTGCCCGCCCCGCCGAACTGGGGCGGCTACCGGATCGCGCCCGAAGAGGTCGAGTTCTGGCAGGGCCGCGCCGACCGCCTGCACGACCGGATCCGCTACCGCCGGCTACCGGCGACGCCGACAGTGGGTGCTCGAGCGGCTCGCTCCGTGAGCGATCACCGGGACGTCCCGGAACCGGCCGGCGAGACCGTCGGCGAAGCCCGGCCCTGCGCCGGCTGCTCATCCGGCACGCCGTCGACACCCGCCCGCTGGCGATCGCGCCCTACCGGCGGCTGCTGATCGGGCAGGGCACGTCGTTCATCGGCTCGATGCTGACCCAGGTCGCGGTGCCGGTGCAGGTCTACGCGCTGACCCACTCGTCGCTGTACGTCGGCTTCGTGGGGCTGGCCGGGCTGGTGCCCATCGTCGTCTTCGGCATCTACGGCGGCGCGATCGCCGACGCGATCGACCGGCGCAAGCTCTACCTGTGGGCGTCCCTCGGCACCTGGGCGGTCACCCTGGCCCTGCTGGCGCAGACCCTGCTCGACCTTCGCAACATCGGCCTGATCCTGGCGCTGGTGGCGGTGCAGTCGGCCATGTTCGCGATCGCGTCCTCGGCGCGCGGCGCGATCATCCCCCGCATCGTCGACATCGAACTCGTCCCGGCCGCGAACACGCTCAACTTCACCGTCAGCAACGTCGGCCAGGTCGTCGGGCCGCTGATCGCCGGCGTGCTCGTCGGGCTGCACCACGGCTTCGCCTACGCCTACGGCATCGACGCGATCCTGTTCTCGGCCGCGCTGTACTCAGCCACCCGGCTGCCCGACATCCCACCGGACGGATCGGTGGCCGCGGCCGAACCTGCGGGTGATCGTCGACGGGCTGCGCTTCATCGGCACCCGGCCGGTGCTGGTGATGTCGTTCCTCGTCGATATCGCGGCGATGGTGCTGGCCATGCCGCGCTCGCTGTTCCCGGCCGTCGCCGACACGCGCTTCCACGGCAACGTCGGGCCGCTGTACGCGGCGCTGGCCATCGGCGCGGTGCTGGCCGGGCTGAGCAGCGGATGGATCGGCCGGGTGCGCAGACAGGGCCGGGCGCTGGTCTTCGCGATCGTCGGCTGGGGCGCGGCGGTGGCGCTGTGCCGGGCTGGCGCACCAGCTCTGGCTCGTCGTCGCGCTGCTGGCGGTGGCCGGCGCGGCCGATCTGGTCAGCTCGGTCTACCGGCAGACGATCCTGCAGACCTATGCACCGGACGCGATGCGCGGGCGGATGCAGGGCGTGTTCATCGCGGTGGTCTCCGGCGGCCCGCGCCTCGGCGATGTGCGCGCCGGCGCCACG
This sequence comes from uncultured Actinomycetota bacterium, assembly GCA_963713245.1. Lineage (GTDB taxonomy): Bacteria > Actinomycetota > Actinomycetes > Mycobacteriales > Jatrophihabitantaceae > CAVQKZ01. The sequence continues at coordinate 425,187 of CAVQKZ010000001.1, read as the reverse complement.
GCAGCGGTGACGACCCCGGAGTTCTCGTGGGTCGTCGGGCGGCGTCGCCTGCATGGCCGTGGTGCTCGTCGCCGGCTATCTGGTCCGGCCGTTCTGGACCTACGACGCCCGCGTCGTCGAGCGGAGCCGACTGCTCGCGAACCGGCCGGGTGACGGCGCCGCCTCGGTTAACGTCCGCCGGACTCGGTAGCGTCGCTACATGGCACTGTCGGGTCAAGCAGTTCACCATCGACGCGGGCGAGCACCCGGCGACCGTCGTCGAGGTCGGCGCCGGGCTGCGGCGCTACGCGCACGCCGGTGTCGACGTCACCTGCACCTACGGCGACGACGTCCTGCCGCCGAAGAGCAGCGGCGGCGTGCTGGTGCCCTGGCCGAACCGGCTGCGCGGCGGGCAAGTACACCTTCGACGGCGTCGACTACCAGTTGCCGCTGTCCGAGCCGGCGAAGGGCAACGCCAGCCATGGCCTGGCGCGGTGGGACCGCTGGGTGAAGGTGCGCCACGACACGTCCAGCGTCGACCCTCGTCCTCGACATCGTGCCGCAGACCGGGCTGGCCGTTCGAGGTACGCGTCGAGGTGACCTATGCCGTCGACGCCGAACTCGGGCTGCGGGTCACGACCGTCGCCGCCAACACCGGCAAGGTCCGCGCGCCGTTCGGCGCCGGCTTCCATCCCGTACCTGTCCACCCGCGGGCACGGCATCGCCGAGGTGCAGCTCCAGGCGCCGGTGCGCGACCGGATCATCGTCGACGACGCGATGGTGCCGGTCGGCACGCCAGCCGGTGGCCGGCACGCCGTACGACCTGCGCCGGGGCCGCCGGCTCGGCGCGCTGCGGATGGACGACGGGTTCACCGTGCAGCCGACGAGGACGGCAGGGGGATGGTCGAGCTGGACACGCGCTCCGGCGGCGCGAGTGGTCTGGTTCGACCAGGCGTTCCGGTTCCTGCAGGTGTTCACGCCCGACCTGCTGGCCAACGGGCAGCCCGGCGTGGCCGTCGAGCCGATGACCTGCCCGGCGGACGCGTTCAACTCGGGCACCGGGCTGATCGTGCTGCCGCCGGGCGGTACCTGGACCGGCTCGTGGGGCATCCAGCCGCTCTGAGCGCTCAGGCCCGGCAGGGCGCGGTACGCCCGCACGATGATGTCGGCGCAGGCTTCGGCCGGCAGGGCGGTGCTGTCGAGCTGCAGGTTGAACAGTGCCGGGTCGTCGATGTCACAGCAGTACAGCCGGCGCACGTACACCGCCCGGGCGTCGGTCGACCTCGGGCAGGCGCTGCTCGGCGGTCTGCAGCGTCGACTGCCCTGGGCCCGAGTGGCGTGGGCGATCCGGGCCTGCGCGGGTCCGAACAGGCGCACCCGCAGGACGCCGGGCTCATCGCGGAACGCGGCCGCTCCGCCGCGTCCGAGGATCACGGCACCGCTCGCCAGCGCCGCGCGCATGATCGCGTCGGCCTGCTCGCGGAACAGGTCCGCGTCGTCGGGTGGCGGCACGGCGTGCGGCGGTGCCGCGTCGGTGCCCGCGCCCAGCGCGCCGCCGGCGAGCGGGGCGAGCACGGCCAGGAACCGCCCGACGAGCGATCGCTTGAACGCACCGCCCTCGGCCTCCTCGACGGTGACGTGCAGCTGCGCGGCGACGTCCGAGCTGATCGCGCGGTCGAGCAACGGCAGGCCGAGCCGCTCGGCCACGAGCGGGGCGATGGCGCTGCCGCCGGTGCCGTATCCGGCCGAGATCGTCACCCCGGGCATCAGTGCCCCCCTGCGGTCAGCGGAGCTTCCTCGACGGCGCCGCAGCCGGAGCGTCGGGCTGGGTGTTGCTGGTGCGCAGTTGCACCTGCCGGATGAACAAAGCGACGACGACGCTGAGCGCCGAGACCGGTACCGCGACCAGGAACAGCACGTCGATGGCGTGCGAGTAGGCCTGGATGATGCCTTCGTGCAGTGCCGGATTGCTCCGCTTGAGCTCGTCCACGGCATCGGGGCTCTGCACGAGCTGGTTGACCTTGTCGCCGCCGCGGGCCAGCGCGTCGTGGGGGATGCGCCGCGGCAACTCGACGGCGAGCCGGGCGGTCAGCACGGCGCCGAGCGCCGACGCGCCGATGGCACCGCCCATCGACCGGAAGAACGTGACCGACGAAGTGGCCACGCCCATCAGGTTCATCGGCACCGCGTTCTGCACGACGAGCGTCAGTACCTGGATGAACAGGCCGAGCCCGGCGCCGAAGATGAGGATGTCGAGGCCGACGATGACCAGCGAGGTGTGCGCGCCGAGCCGGCTCAGCAGCACCAGCCCGACGGTGACCAGGATCGTGCCGGCCAGCGGGAACCAGCGGTAGTTGCCGGTGCGCGAGATGTAGCGGCCCGAGGCGATGCTCATCGTGAGCAGGCCGACCAGCAGCGGCAGCAGCAGCAGCCCGGACGTCGTGGCCGAGACGCCGTGCACGAGTTGCATGTATTGGGGCAGGAACGCCAGCGCTCCGAACATGGCGATGCCGCTGACGAAGGAGATGATGTTGGCGACGGTGAAGATCCGCATCCGGAACAGCTCCAGCGGCAGGATCGGCTCGGGTGCGAAGTGCTCGCGGATGACGAACGCCGACCAGCAGCACCGCGCCCAGCGCGAACAGCCCGACGATCTGCAACGACGTCCACGCGTAGTCGCGCCCGCCGGACTGGGTGGCCAGCAGGATGGAGGAGACGCCGGCCACGAGCAGCAGCGCGCCCCACCAGTCGATGCTTCACCTCCCGCTTGACCTTGGGCAGCTTCAGCACCCGGTTGGTGACGACGAGCGCGGCGATGCCGAGCGGCAGGTTGATGTAGAAGATGTAGCGCCAGTTGAGGCTGTCGACGGCGAACCCGCCGGCCAGCGGGCCGACGACGCTCGAGACGCCGAACACCGCGCCGAAGTAGCCCTGGTAGCGGCCGCGCTCGCGGGGCGGGATGACGTCGCCGATGATCGCGAAGACCAGCGAGATGAGCCCGCCGCCGCCGACGCCCTGCAGGCCGCGGAACGCGATCAGCTCGAACATGTTCTGCGACGCGCCGCACAGCACGCTGCCGATCAGGAAGACGACGATGGCCAGCTGGAAGACCCGCTTGCGGCCGTAGAGGTCGCCGGCCTTGCCCCACAACGGCGTGGACGCGGTGCTGGCCAGCAGGTAGGACGTGATCACCCAGGACAGCAGGTCGCTGCGGTGGAAGTCGCCGACGATGGTCGGCAGCGCCGTCGAGACGATGGTCTGGTCGAGTGAGGCGAGGAACATCCCCATCATCAGTCCGGACATGATCACCAGGATCTGGCGATGGGTCAGCGCCGGCTCCTGGTCGAGGGCGGAGGAGGCGCTCATGCGCTCAACCATAGATCCGAGCGGCCAGGCAGACTGGATGCCACCAACCGACGTCGAAAGGCTCCGACTGTGCCCAAGGTCTTCCGATTCACCGAGTACGGCGGCCCCGAGTTCGAGGAGTTCGCCGAACTGCCCAAACCCACCCCCGGTCCGAGCGAGATCCTCGTCCGGGTCAAGGCCGCGGGCGTCAATCCGGTCGACGTCAAGATCCGCGAGGGACTGTTCAAGGACTTCGGGCCGCGCGAGCTGCCGTCGGAGTTCGGCAGCGAGGCGTCCGGTGTGGTCGAGGAGATCGGCCAGGACGTCGACGGGTTCGCGGTCGGCGACGAGGTCTTCGGCTCGCCCGCGCCCACCCACGGCGCGTTCAGCGAGTACACCGTGCTCACGGCCGCCGGGACGGTCAAGAAGCCGGTGCACGTCAGCTTCGAGGATGCCGCCACCCTGGCCGTCGCCTCCGCGACCGCGTACGACGGCATCGCCCAGCTCGGGCTGGCCGAGGGCGCGACGTTGCTCGTCAACGGTGTCGGCGGCGGCGTCGGCGTGGCCGCGGCCCAGATCGCGCGCGACGCCGGCATCGCCGTGTTCGGCACCGGCAGCGAGGCCAAGCGTCCCCTGGTCGAGTCGCTGGACGCCACGTTGATCACCTACGGCGACGGCGTGGAACAGCGGGTGCGCGAATTGCTGCCCGACGGGGTCGACGCGGTGCTCGACCTGGTCGGCGGCCCGGCGCTGCGTGCGGTGGCCGGGCTGGCCAACGACCCGGCCAGGCTGATCAGCGCGGTCGACCCGGGCGTGATCGAGCTGGGTGGCGCCATGCTCGCGGCGCGAACCCGGCCGGGGCACGCTCGAGGCCGTGGCCGGGCTGGTGGCCGACGGCAAGCTCGATCCGCACGTCAACGACGTCCTGGCCTTCGACGACGCGCCCCAGGCGCTCGCGTCGGTGGCGTCCGGGCACGCCCAGGGCAAGGTCGTCATCCGGATCAGCTGAGGCGAATGGCGGCGCTTTCTGTCGGATTTGTCCCGGATGGTCCGGCGGCCGACTTGACTTCGGCGGCCTTCGACTCAGCTGCCGACCCGCCTCGCCGATAGGAACAGCCAGGCCCCGGACCGACCGGTCCGGACCACTGCTGGCACTCGGCCGGTGGCAGGTCAGTGGCGAAGGAGGGCGCAGGGGTGACCGATACCGACACCGGTGAACCGTCCCAGGGCGACCTGCTGGTCGAGTTCGCCCAGGTGATGCTGCGCGAGGAACTGCCGCTCGACCACCTGCTCAGCGTCGCGTTCAAGCGACTCAACGCCGGCGTCGAACTGCTTCGTGCCGTCGTGTTCGCCCGCCAGGACGCCATCGGCCCGTGGGCGCCGGTGGCCTCGGTCGGCGTGGAGCTGCGCGAGTGGACCGACCGCCGGCTGACCGCGCACCTCAACGCCGACGATGCCGGCCCGGGTGACGGTGCGGGCCGCGACGACCCGGACTGCCTGCTCGTCGTCCCGTTGCGCACGACCAGCACCCAGGTCGGCATCCTGGTCCTGATCAGTGCCACGTCGGCGCAGACGATCGAGGTCGATCCCGGCGTCCTGGTCGGCCTGTCGCTGTGTCTGGCCGGTTCGATCAACCGCGCGGTCGCATTGCGCGACCAGCACTTCGCCGAACGGTCGGCCCGGGCCATCCGCCGCCTGTTCGAGGAAGGTTCGCGGGCCGACAGCGTCGAGCAGGCCGGCGAGATCCTGGCCCGCGTCGCCGCGGAGGCGTTCGAGGCCGAGCGGGCCGGGATGTATGTCACCGACGGCAGCGGGCTGATCAGCTTCGCGGTCGGTGTCGGCATCTCCGACGAGCTCAGTTCGGCGCTGTCGCACTCGCTGGTCGGCAAGGTGGCCGCGGCCTCGCCGGTGTGGCAGATACTCGAGCGCAATGCCGGACCCAGCCTGGTCGAGGTGGCCAGCACGGCCGCCCTGCGCCCCGGCGGCTTCGTCGAGACCCTGGCCTTCAAGTCCTATGTCGCGATCCCCCTGTTGTCCGGCAGCGGCCCGCTGGGCATGGTCATCTGCGGTGACTCCACCCGCGAACGGACGTGGAGCCCGCGCGAGGAGGCACTGGCCAAGCAGTTCGCGCTGGAAGGCGCGCTCATCGTCGATGCCGCCCGGCTGCGCGCGGCCGAGCGGGCCCAGCTGGCCGAGGTCACCCACCAGGCCTTCCACGACCGGCTGACCGGCCTGCCCAACCGGGCGCTGTTCCTCGACCGCGCGCAGCAGGCGCTGGCTCAGGCCGTCCGCCACCGGGCCGGCGTGGCCCTGCTGCTGATCGACCTCGACGACTTCAAGCAGGTGAACGACACCCTCGGCCACCACTACGGCGACGTGTTGCTGCAGCAGGTCGCGCAGTCCCTGCGGGCGATGCTGCGCGACACCGATTCCGTGGCCCGGCTCGGCGGCGACGAGTTCGCCCTCCTGATCACCGGCGACGCCGGGGTGGACGAGGCGATGGCGGTCGCGGCCAAGGTGGAGGCCCGGTTGTCCGTACCGATCGATCTGGACGGGATCTCGGTGCAGGTCGTCGCCAGCATCGGCATCGCGCTGTTCCCGGACCACGGGCCGGACGCGCGCGCGCTGGTTCGCTCGGCCGACACAGCGATGTACACGGCCAAGCGGTCCGGTGCCGGCCCGACCGTGTACGACTCGTCGCAGTACCGGTCCACGCTCGACAAGCTGACGATCTTCACCGAGTTGCGCGAGGCGATCGAGAACGACGAGCTGCGGCTGCACTACCAACCCAAGCTCGACCTGCGCACCGACACCATCACCGGCGTCGAGGCGCTGATCCGGTGGCAGCACCCGCACCGTGGGCTGCTCGGCCCGGACGAGTTCCTGTCGGTGGCCGAGTCGACCGGGCTGATCGACCCGCTCACCAACTGGGTGCTGAGCGCGGCCGTGACCCAGTGGATGCGGTGGAGCGAGAGCGGCGTGCACCTGGACCTGGCCGTGAACGTGTCGGCCCGCAACCTGCTCAACCGCGCCTTCTTCGACCACCTCACCGAGCAGATCGCGCGCTGCGACATCGCCCGGCACCTGATCCTGGAGATCACCGAGACCGCGGTCATGAGCGAGCCGGAGCGGGCGGCGCACCGGCTGGCCGACGTGCGCAAGCTCGGCGTGCGCATCAGCATGGACGATTTCGGCGCCGGGTACTCGTCGTTGACCCAGCTGCGGCAACTCCCGCTGGACGAGCTGAAGATCGACCGCCTGCTCGTGCGCGACATCGCGACCAACGATCTGGACGTGGCCGTCATGGAGACCATCGTCGCGCTCGGCCACCGGCTCAGCCTCCGGGTCGTGGCCGAGGGCATCGAGGATGCCGACACGCTCGGCGTCGTGCGCCGGCTCGGCTGCGACGAGGTACAGGGCTACTTCGTCGCCCGGCCGATGTCGGCGCAGAACCTGGACGAACGGCTGTGCGAGTCGTTCCAGACCCGGCCGCTGGAGCGGCTCAAGTAAGGCCGTGGGCCTTGAGCCAGTTCGCGCCGCGCCGGGCCGATGCCCGCGACAGCCAGGCGTCCTGGATGAGCTCGGCCAGTTCGAGGTGGCGCAGTTCGCCGATCCGGCTGGCCCGCACGAGCACCGACGGGTGGCCGTCGAAGTGCCCGGTGGTGAAGAACGGGGTCGCCGGATCGGCGACCAGGGCCTGCTTGTCGCCCTCGGACGGCACCCAGAACATGATCACGTCCGGGTAGCGCTCTCCCGTGTCCGGGTCGACCGCGTCGGGTCGTGGGCTGCGGAAGAACACGAACGACTTGCCGCCGACCTGGTAGACGGGGTTGCCGCCCGCGCCGTGCGTGACCGTGACGTGCGGCAGGCCGAGCGCGAGGTCGTGGACGTCGGCGACTGTGGCCCGTCGGTTGCGGTCCGGCACGGCGCGAGCGCAGGGCCGATCAGTACCAGTGGCGACGGCCACCGATCGCGCGGCCCGTGCCGCCTGCGATGGCCAGGACGGCGCCGACCACGACGGCGATCACGCCCAGAATCCAGATGATCTTGACGGCGGCGATGAAGCCGATGATGAGTAGTACGACGCCGAGCACGATCACGTGCGTCTCCTTATCTCCGTGGCTGCTCCCGGCAGAGCAGCTCGAAAGGTGTAACACACTCACACGTAACAATCCAGGGTGCCCTGGTTGGGCGGGCCGCGAGCAGGCCGGCGCCGACGCGGGCCACGCGGGGCTCATGATCATCGGGGCACGGCGTTCTCGCCGCTCACCCAGGTGCTGAGGTCGGCGGGATTGCCGGCCGGCGCAGCGTGCTCGGCGATGGTGAGCAGGTCGGTCTTCGGGTACCGAGCGGTGTGGTTGGCGTCGACGGCGATGTCGAGTTCGGATTGATCGGGATAGCGCACGGCGAGGTAGCCGCTGCTGTAGTGCGCCGGGCGCCCGGCGACGGTGGTGTTCGAGGCGAAGGCGGTGTTGCCGGGTTGACCGGTGTCGGTGGCCAAGGCGGTTCGGGTGACCGTCAGCGCGGGCGCCGGTCCATCGGGGGTGTCCTGGCCCGGGGTGTCGTCGGCGAAGTCGAGCTCGCACAGGGGTTGTCCGGCGAAGTTCGCGTAGAAGTTGGTGCGCTGAAGGTGCAGGCCCGGCGGCAGGTAGCCGATGCTGAAGTCGACGCGCAGCGGATCCTGGACCCCGGTGGTCACAGCTCGGGCGATCTCGAGCTCGCCGAGGCGGGCCACCGTGGGGTCGACCTGATGCGTGCCGCGTGCGGCGCCGGTGTCATAGCCCCAGTCGCCACTGACCTCGGCCCACGAGTCGGAGGCGTAGCGCCAGATCAGCGCGGACGATTCGCCGGTGACCGCGAAGTAACCGTCGGCGCCGTTGACACGGACATGCTGAGCCTTGATCAGGGTGGCGAGTCCGGACGGGGTGACGCCGGAGCTGTAAACATCGATCCCGCCGATGTCCTTGCCGGCGGTGTCGGCGCTGGCATGGGCGCTCACCCGCGCTTGCTGATCGGTCGCGGTGATCGACTCGCGGGTGATCGTGTAGCCGGGCACTGGTCGCACCCGGAAGCGCCAGTCGAGTTCCAAGGAGCTCGGCGCGGTGCCCGACGGTGTCGGGGTTGGCCGGGGCGAGGTCGGCGCGGTCCGGTCCGGGCTGCTGTCCTGGCCGGGCCGGACCGGGTGCGAACGCCCGCCACCCGAGGTGAGCGTGACGGCCAGGATCGCGACGGCCAGGACGACTGCGGCCGCGGCACAGATCGCGAGCCGCGTGGTGCGGGCCGAACGGCGGCCGGCGGCGAGCTGATCGGCCAGGCGCCGATGCAGCTCGGTGGCATCCGGCGCCTGCCGTTCGAGATCGCGCAGGGCTTCGTCGAGGTCGTGGATGGTGTTCATCACGCCCGCCCTTCCTGGGTTGCTCGTCCGGCGGGCAGGTCGTCGAGCGCGGCCGGTCCCTGGTCGATGCGCAGCGTGGCCAGGGCGCGCGAGGCGTAACTGCGCACGGCCGACACGCTGCAACCGAGCAGCTCGGCGATCTCGGCATCGGGCAGGTCCTGGTAATAGCGCAGCACGATGACCGCCCGTTGCCGCGGTGCGAGCACACGAAGCCGGTCGGCAACGTCCGAACGGGCGGCAATGTGCTCGGCGTGGTCCGGCGCGGGCGGGACGTCCGTGCGCTCGACGAGGTCCGAGGACGGCAGGATCCGGGCCCACTTGCGCCGCCAGGAGATGTACTCGTTGACGACCATGCGCCGGACGTAGGCCTCGGGCTGGTCGAGCTCGGCGATGGACGCCCATCGCCGGTGCGCTTTGAGCAGCACGTCCTGGACGATCTCCTCCGCGAGGTAGCGGTCGCCGGCCAGTACCGCGGCGAAACGGAGCACGCGCTGCATCCGGTGGAGGACGAACTCGTCGAACGACACCTCCACCGCGCGACCTCCTGGTCGGCTCGAAAGACCCACATGCCTGAAGACGATCCGGGCCCCCGGTCCGTTGTGCCCGGCGGACGGAAAGAAAAACCTGGCTCGAGCACAATGTTTCGGCCCTCAGTGTCGTCTACGGGGTGTGACCCCTGCCCAGCCACGCGACCACGTTCGACCCCGCCCGAAGCGACGGGGCAACGGATGAGGCCGGCAGCGGACGTCGCGGACCGTCGGGGCCCGCGTGGTCGCGGTTGGGCGCAACTGGTCGTCGTCGGCGTGGGTCCGGTTCTGCTGGCGCTGTCGTTCACGACCTTCTACCGGTACACGAGCGGCCCGGTGATCCGACGGCTGTGCACCATCGAAGGCGGCCCGCCCTGTGCCGGCACCCTGGCCACCCGAACGGCATGGCACGGCTACCCCGGTTGGGCCGCGGTCGTCCTCGCCCTGATGGCGGCCGGGTGCACGGCATCCGCGCGCGTGCCGTCCCGCCGCCGAGCGATCCCTCCCCGCGCGCTGGCCTACGCAGCGCTGGCGCTGTACGCCGTCGCCACCGCGTGCCTGCTCGTCGTCGCGGTCGCCATTCCGAACCTCACCACCTCGGCGCACGACATCGAACGCACCGTCGGCGGCGGTGTGCGCTACCGCGATCTGGTCACCGACCATCTCGCGTGGGGTTACTGGATCGCGCTGCCGGTGTGCGTCATCGGTCTGGCCGCCGCGGCGATCGACGTCGTCCTCATCCGGCCCAGCGACGGGCTGAGCTGATCGCCGCGGCGCCAGCCGGCCTCAGTGGAAGACCTGCACCTCGGACAACTGGCCCGCGGGCCAGCCGGTGTTGGCGGTGACGTTCAGCCGCAGGTAGCGCGGGCTGGTCGCGGCGAAGGTGATCGTCGCCGTGTTGCCGCCGGCCGGATTGAACGTGTAGCCGGCCGAGCCGACGATCGTGCTGAACGTCGACCCGTCGGTGCTGCCCAGCACCGAGAGCGTCTCGGTGCGGGTGGCCCACGCGGTGGCCGGCGGCAGGTCGAGCACGATCTTGCTCACGCTGGTGGCGCTGCCCAGATCGACCTGGGCCCACTGCGGGAACGCGTTGTTCGTGCTTTCCCAGTACGTACTCGTGTCGCCGTCGGTCAGATTCGAGGCGGAGTACGTCTGGGTGTAGCTGCTGACCTGGGCCGGCTTGGCCTGGGCCAGGTCGGCCGGCGGCGGCGGAGGTGTCGTCCCGCCCGAGCCGGTGTAGACCTGCAGTCCGGACAACTGCCCGGCCGGCCAGCCGCTGTTGGCGGTGATGGTGAGCCGGAGGTAGCGGGCCGAGCCGCTGGGCACCGTGATCGTCACCGTGTTGTTGCCGTTGTTCGGGTCGAACGTGTACGCGGCCGAGCCGACCAGGGTGCTGAACGACGACCCGTCCGTGCTGCCGAGCACCGAGAGCGTCTGGGTGCGCGCGCCCCATGCGGTCGACGGCGGCAGGTGCAGCACGACCTTGCCGATGGCGTACGTCGCGCCGAGGTCGACCTGAACCCACTGCGGGAAGGCGTTGTTGTTGCTCTCCCAGTAGGTGCTGGTGTCGGCATCGGTGACGTTGGCCGGGACGTAGGTCTGGGTGTAGCTGCTGGCCGTCGCCGTCTTGCCGGCCGCGACGTCGGTGCTGGAGTCGATCCCGGTGCCGGCCAGGGCCACCGTGGTCGGGCTGTTGTTGGCGGTGCTGGTGATCGTCAGCGTGCCGGTGCGGGCGCCGCCCGTCGTCGGCTTGAACGTGACGCTGACCGTGCAGGACGCGCCGACGGCGAGGGTGGCGCAGGCGTTCGTCTGGGCGAAGTCACCGGTGGTCGTCACGGCCGAGACCGATGCCGAGGTGGTGCCGCTGTTGCTGACGGTCACGCTCTGCGCGGCACTCGTGCTGCCCACGGCCGTGCCGGCGAAGGAGAGGCTGCCAGGGTTGGCGTTCAGCACCGGACCGGGGGCGACGCCGGTGCCGCTGAGGCTGACCGTGCTGGTCGTGCCGCCGGCGTTGACGGTCAGGCTCCCGGTCCGCGACCCGGCGGCGGTGGGCTTGAACGTCACGCTGACGGTGCAGGTGCCGTTCGCGGCGATGGACGATCCGCAGGAATTCGTCTGGGCGAAGTCGCCGGTCGCCGCGATCGACGAGACCGCCGCGGCCGAGCCGGTCGGGTTGGCCACGGTGACCGTCTGCGCCGCGCTCGTCGCGCCGGTGGCGACCGACCCGAAGTTCAGGGCGCTGGGGCTGGTGCTGACGCCGGAGGACGGGTACGGCGGGTAGACCGGGGTCGGCCACCCACCGCAGTACGGCGTCCCGCTGATGCCGGAGTTGCCGCCGCCGTCGCTGACCGCGAACGCCGATCCCTCGCAGCTGTACACCGGTGCCGGTCCGTTGACGCCGGACGCGGTGACGTTGCTGAATGTGGCCGCGCCGCCGGTCTGCTCCTGCAGGGCGAAGGTGCCGGTGCCGACGATGGTGACGTTGTTGAGCGAGACACCGCTGATCGTGCCCTCGACCCACTGGATCGCCTCGTACGGGCTCTGCTCGATCAGGGCGTTCGTGACGTTGATCGGGCCGTTGATCGCACCCTGGCTGGCGTCGAACCACAGCGCACCGACGCCGAACTGCCAGTTCGGGTCCAGGTCGCCGTCGCGGATCAGCGTGTTGTTGCTGATGGTGGTGGTGCCGACCGGCGTGGAGGAGAAGCGCTGGCCGACGTGGATCCCGCCGCCCTGGGTGATGCCGGTGTCGACGACCAGGTTGCCGGTGACGGTGTTGTCGTGGCCGCCGTAGATCGCGATGCCGTTGGCCAACTGCTGCAGTTGCACGGTGTTGTTGGAGATGGTGTCGTTCGCGTCCGCGCCGATGCCGGCGTCGGCCCAGGTCGCGATGCCGTCGTCGCCGGTGTTGCGGATGTCGCTGTTGGTGACGGTGGAGTTGGTGACCCCGCCGTGGAAGTTGATGCCGTCCGCTGTCGTGTCCCGGATCCGCAGGCCGTTGAAGGTCAGGCCGTTCATGGGGCCGTCCATCCAGGCGCCCACCTTGAGGTGCTCGATCCAGATGTTCGTCGCGCTCGATGACGACATCGCCCCGCCGATGGCGTTGACCTGCGCGCCGTCGTTGCGTTCCTGCACGTTGCCGAAGATGGCAAAGTTGGACAGGTGCACGTTCGTGCTCGGGTTGGGCGCGGAGTTGCCGTAGAACCCGGGCGCCGTGCCGGTGACCGTCGAGTACCACATGCCGGCACCGGTGATGGTCACGTTGTTCACGGCGATGTGGCCGGGCACGTTGTAGGTGCCGGCCGGGATCCAGCACCGTGCCGCCCGACCCCGGCTGCGGTGATGGCGGCGTTGAACGCGCTGGTCGCGTCACCGGCGCCGGACGGGTCGGCGCCCTTGCTCGTCACCGAGACCGAGCCGGCCGGCTGGGGCAGGGCGCCGCCGACGTTCTCGAAGTCGGCATCGTCGATCGTGTACGAGGACGCCGTGTCCTCGGAGTCGACCTGCAGCTTGACCGTGGTGCCGGCCGGGTAGGTCGTCGAGAACAGGCGGTGCACCTCGTCGTAGAAGTGGTGCGGGTTGCCGCTGCCGGGCGAGTTGGTGAACGGGTAGCTGCCGTAGTACCAGCTGTACGCGTTCGTCAGGCTGACGTCGGCCTGCTTCGTGCCGTTGATGTAGAGCGACAGCGGGGCCGCGTATACCGAGCCGTCGCCGGTGTCGGGGATGCTGTAGCGGAAGTCGATCGAGTTGGTCGCCGACGTGGTGGTGAACTGCACGTACTTCCCCTGCCCGGCCAGCGTCACCGCCTTGCGGCCGGACGCCTCGTCGGCCAACTGGCCCTGGGTGTAGCTCGGGCCGATGACCGTGCCGTTGGTGGCGGCGTTCTCGGCCTGCAACTCCACGTACGCGAGCGGGGCGCCGGCTCCGCCGGTCGCGGCGGCGGCCTGGGCACTGCCGGCGCCGGTGGCGATGGCCAGGGCCGAGGCGGCCAGCGTCGTGGCGGTCACCGCGAGCAGGGCGGTGAGTCTGGGGCGGGGGATCGGCGGTCGAAACATTCCGGGGCCTCTTTTCGACGGGACGGGGCGGGTTGGTGCGCTGTCGAGCGATGCCGGAAATCAGCCGGAGTGACCGTTATCACACGAAGCGTCGCCCGCGGACACTGTGGCACTCAAAGCAGACTTTTGCAATATCCGAACGAAATCTCGCAAGAAAGACACTCGGTCGAGGGCAGCGCAAGCCGGACCGGGCCGCGTGATAGCGGCCCGGCGGCACCGGGCACGATGGCGGCATGAGCAACGAAGACCTGTTCGGGGACACCGTCTACGAGGGCGGCGACGCCGTCGACGACCAGGAACTCCTCGACCCCATCGAGGACCTGACCGGCGACGATCCGGACGAGGAGGAGCAGACCGGCTACAGCCCGCCGGAGCGCGAGCCGCACAACCTGCGCGATGCGCCGACCCCGTTCGAAGAGAGCCAGGGCCCGTCCCTGGACGAGCGGCTGTCCGAGGAGGTGCCGGACCTCACCGAGGACGACATCTTCGCCGCCGACGCCGAGCCGCGGGCCGGTCGACTGGTTGCGCCCGACGAAGGCGCGCACGCCGACGAGGAGGCCGACGAGATCGCCACGGACGTCGGGCCGGCCGGCTACGCGTCCAGCGCCGAGGAAGCCGCGGTGCACATCATCGACGAGCCGGGCGCCTGAGCCATGCAGCTGACCAAGTTCTCCCACTCGTGTGTGCGCCTCGACGACGGCGACCGGTCGCTGGTGCTCGACCCGGGGGTGTTCAGCGAGGTCGAACAGGCGCTGGACGGCGCGGGCGGGGTGTTGATCACCCACGAGCACCCGGACCACCTGGATGCCGATCGGCTCCGGGCGGCCGCGGCGCGGGATCCGCGACTGCGCATCTGGGCGCCGGCCGGGGTTGCCGCGTCGCTCGCCGCTCTGGGTGAGCAGGTCGTGGCCGTGGCTCCGGGGGAGTCGCTCTCGCCGGCGGGCTTCGCGGTGCGGACGTTCGGCGGTCAGCACGCGGTGATCCATCCGACGATCCCGGTCGTCGCCAACGTCGCCTATCTGATCGAGGACGCGGTGTACCACCCGGGCGACTCGCTGATCGTGCCGCCCGTGCCGGTGTCGGTGCTGCTGGCGCCGATCCACGCGCCGTGGTCGAAGATGGCCGAGGTCATCGACTTCGTGGTGTCGGTGCGCGCGCCGCGGACGTTCCCGATCCACGATGCGCTGTTGAACGACGCCGGGCTGGGGCTCGTCGAGAGCAACGTGACCCGCATTGGGGCCCAGTACGGCAGCGAGTATCGCCACCTCAAGCCGGCCGAGTCCGTCGGCGTCTGAGCCGGCAAACTGGGCAAAGCGGGGTTGACCGCCCGTGCGCTCCGAGTAGTATAGAACGGGTGTTCGAGTCACCGGATGGGCGCGAGACGGCCGAGGCCGTCAGCGGGTTGCGGGCCGCCGTGGACATGCTCGCGGTCCTGCAGTTCGACCGGTTGACCCGCGACGAGCTGTTGACGTTCACGCGCGAACTCGAAACGGAACTGCGACGGTTGCCGGTCGTGCAGCACGCGGTGGTGGCCGATCTGGATACGCGGGGCTTGGCCGCCGAGTTCGCGATGCGCGACACGGCCAGCCTGCTCGTCGACCTGCTCCGGCTGTCCCGGGGCGAGGCGAGGGGCCGGGTGCGCTCGGCCGCCAGCCTCGGTCCCCGGCGCGCAATTGACGGCACCCCGCTGCCGCCGTTGTTCGAGGCCGTGGCCGGGGCCCAGGCGGTCGGTTCGATCTCGCCCACCCACGCCCGGCTGATCACGTCCACCATCGACCGGCTGCCCGCGGCGGTGGAGCAGGGGCACGGCGCCGACCTCGAGACCTTCCTGGTCGCGCAGGCGCAACTGCTCGATCCACCCCGCCTGAGCCGCCTCGCCCGCCGCGTCGTCGACACGCTCGACCCGGACGGCACGCTGGCCACCGATCGTGACCACGAGCGCCGCCGCAGCCTGCGCCTGCGCCTCAACCGGGACGGCTCGGCCGACCTGACCGCGCGGCTGACGCCGGCCTGTGCGGCGGTGTGGCAGAGCGTGCTCGACCCGCTGGCGGCGCCGGTACCGGCCGAAGACGGCGCGGCCGACATCCGCAACGCCGGGCAACGCGCGCACGACGGGCTGCTCGACGCCGGCCTGCGGCTGCTGCGCTCCGGCGAGCTGCCCGACTGCGGCGGCGTCCCGGTCACCGTCCAGGTCAGCATCACCACGCGCGAACTGCGCACCGGCCAGGGCCTGGGCAGCACCGGGCACGGCGGGCTGATCTCGGTGCCCGAACTGCTGCGGCTGGCCACCGACGCTCAGGTCCTGCCCGTCATCCTCAACGACGCGGGCGGCATCGTCGCCTACGGGCGTACCCGCCGGCTGGCCACCGCGGCGCAACGGCTGGCCCTGGCCGCGCGCGACGGCGGCTGCTCGTTCCCCGGCTGCACCGCCCCGGCGGCCTGGTGCCAGACGCACCACGTCATCGCCTGGTCAGCGGGCGGCAGCACCGACCTCGACAACCTCACCCTGCTCTGCGGTCTGCACCACCGCGACCACGAGCAGCGGGGCTGGACCTGCCGCATGGTCGACGGCGTCCCGTGGTGGCACCCGCCGAGCTGGATCGACCCGGCGCGAGGCCCGCGGCGCAACCATGCCCACGACGTCGGCGTGCCCTGAGCGCGAAGTGGCCGTCAGGCCGAACCGGCCGCCGGCACGCTGGGTAGGTGAGGCTGAGGTTCGGCTGCGGCCGAGCGTGAGCACAAATCCGGATGCAGCAAGATTGAGCCTCCGCCGCACCACGTCGTGCCGCAGCCGGGCCGTTCGGAGGGGACTGACATGGAGATCGAGACCGAGGTGTCGATGGACCGCCAGCTACTGGGCCAGGTCGTCCGCGCCGCCTACCAGCGCACGTTCGTGCGGCTGCGGGTCATCGGTGTCGTGGTCGCGGCCTGCGGATCGGCGGTGGTGTGGCTGGGCCAGGGTCCGCGATGGGCCGGCCCGGCCATCGTCGCCGTCGGCGCGCTCAACCTGGTCATGCCCGAGTTGATCCTGGCCATGTCCAACCGGCGCCTCAAGCGGGTCAGCGACAAGCCGTGGAGCTACCGCATCACCGCGCGACGACATCACCGAGTCCACCCCGGCGTTCAGCTCGACCCGGCCGTGGAGCGGGGTGCGGCAGGTGACCGAGACCCACGACCTCTGGCTGCTGCGCACCCAGCTCGGCGGGATCATCGGCCTGCCCAAGCGGGCCTTCACCGGCGAGCAGGCCGACGAGCTGCGCGGCATCCTCGTCCAGCACGGACTGATCAGCGGGCGGCGCCGCGCCCCCCGGTAAAGGGCTAACGGTTCGAACACCCGTTTGATAGTGTTGCCGGCATGACCGCCGTCTTCCAGGGCTCCCTGCTTGACCTGGGCCCCGACGTGATCCCGGGCGAACTCGGCCGGACGGTGCAGCGCATCGAGCTGAGCGACGGCGCCTGGCTCGACGTCCGCCCCGGTTGGATCACCGGCGCCGACGCACTGTTCGACCGGCTCGTCGACGCGGTGCCCTGGCAGGCCGAGCGGCGCCAGATGTACGAGCGCGTCGTCGACGTGCCCCGGCTGCTGTGCTTCTACGGCGAAGGCGCGGCCCTGCCCGACCCGGCCCTCGACGCGGCCAAGGCGCGGCTGGACGCCCACTACGCCGACGAACTCGGCGAGCCGTTCGTCACCGCGGGGTTGTGCCTCTACCGCGACGGCCGCGACAGCGTGGCCTGGCACGGCGACCGCATCGGCCGCAGCCGCACCGAAGACACCATGGTCGCGATCATCTCGATCGGCGACCCCCGCACCCTGGCCCTGCGTCCGCGCGGCGGTGGCGGCCCGACCATGCGCCACGAGCTCGGCCACGGCGACCTCATCGTCATGGGCGGCAGTTGCCAGCGCACCTGGGAGCACGCCGTGCCCAAGACCGCCCGCCCGGTCGGCCCGCGAATCAGCATCCAGTTCCGCACCCACGGAGTGCGCTGATCCGGTTCAATGGACTCACCGGTCGGCCGGAAGGGTGAGCGATGGCGCTGTTCTCTCCTGGATTTCATGGACACCGCAACACCGATGTAGAGCTCCCACCCGGCCAGTACCTCACCGAGGACTTCCCGGTGCTGTCGGCCGGGCCCACCCCGCGCGTCCCGCTCGACCGCTGGGAGTTCGTCATCACCACCGAGGTGGGCAAGCGCTACGAGTGGACGTGGGAGCAGTTCCAGGCCCTGCCCCAAGAGACGCCTACCGTCGACCTGCACTGCGTGACCCGCTGGTCGAAGCTGGCCACGTCCTGGCAGGGCGTCTCGCTCGACACCCTGATGGCCGACGTCGAGACCGCGGCCGACTTCGTCATGGCCCACTCCTACGGCGGCTACACCACCAACCTGCCGCTGGAGGACCTGCTCGACGGCCAGGCTTGGATCGTGCACCAGTTCGAGGACGGCGACCTGCCGTCCGAGCACGGTGGGCCGGCCCGGCTGCTCGTCCCGCACCTGTACCTCTGGAAGTCGGCCAAGTGGGTGCGCGGCCTCGAGTTGCTGGTTCAGGACGAGCCGGGGTTCTGGGAGAGCGCCGGCTACCACGACTACGGTGACCCGTGGCGCGAGCAGCGGTACCAGGGCGACTAGCCGGGCGGCTCGTCTGGCGAGCGGCCACCCTGGCCGAGCGCCGCGACGAGACCCCCACCGCGCGCACGCTTGTCCTTCGACATCCCGGCCTGGCCCGGGCACCTGGCCGGCCAGCACGTCGACGTCCGGCTCACCGCCGAGGACGGCTACCAGGCCGCGCGCAGCTACTCGCTGGCCCAGCCCGCGACCGGCGACCGCATCGCGATCACCGTGCAGCAGGTGCCCGACGGCGAGGTCTCGCCCTACCTCACCGACGTGCTGTCGGTCGGCGATCCGGTCGAGCTCCGCGGACCACTCGGCGGCTGGTTCGTGTGGCGACCGGCCGAGACCAATCCGGTGTTGCTGGTCGCGGGCGGCTCCGGCATCGTCCCGCTGATGGCGATGGTCCGGGCCCGCCGCGCCGCCGGCAGCATGGTGCCGTTCCGGCTGCTGTACTCGGTGCGCACCCCGGCCGACCTGTACTACGCCGAGGAGTTGCGGGTACCGCGCGGCGGCGACCTCGGCGTGGACGTCAACTACGTCTTCACCCGATCATCCCCGGACGGCTTTGCCCGGGCGCCGGCCCGCATCGGGGTGGCCGACATCAACAGCGCACGGCTGGCCGCCGGACTTCGAGCCGACCTGCTTCGTCTGCGGCCCGACCGGTTTCGTCGAGACCGTCGCCGACATCCTCGTCGCCCTCGGCCACGACCCGCGCCGGGTCAAGACCGAACGCTTCGGACCCACTGGAGGTTGACATGACCGAGCTTTATCAGGACGGCAACGCTGCTGGCCGGGCCGCTGCGCGAGATCTTCGCCGTCGACGTCACCACCGCCATCCAACGCTGCGTGAACTGCGGCAACACCGGTCCGGTGGCCGTGCTGCGGGTGTACAGCCACGCCCCCGGCCTGGTCGCCCGCTGCCCGGGTTGTGACGGCGTCGTGCTGCGGGTCGTCCGCGGCCCGCACGACGCCTGGCTCGACCTCACCGGGTCGATGAACCTGCGCATCCCGCTACCCCCGCCCACCGAAGAGGAGCATCCGTGACCGCGCCCCGCACGCCCGTCGTCTTCATCCACGGACTGTGGCTGCACGCCACCAGCTGGGCGCCCTGGGTCGAGCGGTTCAGCGCCGCCGGCTACGCCCCGATCGCGCCGGGCTGGCCGCACGAACCCGACACCGTCGAGGCCGCCCGCGCAGCAACCTGACGCTGGTGGCCAACCTCAGCATCGACGAGGTCACCGCGCACTACGCTGCGATCATCGAGTCGCTGGATGGCAACCCGATCATCATCGGTCACTCGTTCGGCGGCCTGATCACCGAGAAGCTGCTCGGCCAGGGCGATCGGCGCCGCGGGCGTGGCCATCGACCCGGCCCAGATCAAGGGCGTGCTCCCGCTGCCGCTGGCCCAACTGCGCTCCAGCCTGCCCGGCCTCGGCAACCCGGCCAACCTGCACAAGGCCATCTCGCTGACCCAGAAGGAGTTCCGGTACGGCTTCGGCAACGCGCTGAGCGAAGAGGAGTCCGATGCCCTCTACGAGAAGTGGACGATCCCGTCGCCGGCCCGACCGCTGTTCCAGGCCGCGGCCGCCAACTTCGACCCTGCATTCCCAGGCGAAGGTCGACACCGGCAACTCCTCCCGCGGCCCGCTGCTGCTGATCTCCGGGCTCGAGGACCACACCGTGCCCGACGTCGTCACCCGATCGACGCTGAAGCAGTACCGTGACTCGACCGCCGTGACCGAACTCAAGCAGTTCGAGGGCCGCGGCCACTCGCTCACCGTCGACAGCGGCTGGCAAGAGGTGGCCGAGGCCGTCCTGCAATGGCTGGCGGACAATGGTCTCTGAGACCCCGGCACCGACTCCCGCACCGACTGCGACCCCGGCGCAGGTCCGGCTGGGCCAGGCGTCCGGCCGGTGGGTGCTGGTCGCGGCCGTCCTCGGCTCGGGCCTGGCCGGCATCGACGCCACGGTCGTCAACATCGCCCTGCCCGCGATCGGCGATGATCTGCACGCCGGTTTCGGCGGCCTGCAGTGGACTATCAACGGCTACACCCTGACGCTGGCCGCCCTCATCCTGCTCGGCGGCTCGCTCGGCGACCGCTACGGCCGGCGCCGGGTGTTCCTGATCGGCGTGGCCTGGTTCGCGCTCGCCTCGGCGCTGTGCGCGCTTGCGCCCACGGTCGAGGTGCTGATCGCCGCCCGCGCGCTGCAGGGCATCGGCGGAGCGCTGCTGACCCCCGGCAGTCTGGCCATCATCTCGGCCTCGTTCGTGCCCGGACGACCGGGCCAAGGCCATCGGGGCCTGGTCCGGCTTCGGCGGCATCGCCAGCGCGATCGGCCCGTTCATCGGCGGGTACCTCGTCGATGGGCCGGGCTGGCGCTGGATCTTTCTGGTCAACCTGCCGCTGGCCGCGGTCGTCATCGCGGTGGCCCGCCGGCACGTGCCCGAATCGCTCGATCCCGACGCCGTGCCGCATCTCGACCTGCTCGGTGCCGCCCTGGGCGCGATCGGCCTGGGCGGGCTCACCTACGCGCTGATCGCGGCCGGCAGCGGCTGGTCGCCCGCGGTGGTCGTCGTCGGGCATCGATCGGCGTCGCCGGGCTGGCCGGCTTCGTGCGCACCGAACGGCACAGCCGGCACCCGATGCTGCCGCCGGACATCTTCGCCAGCCGGCAGTTCACCGCGGCCAACGTGGTCACGTTCGCGGTCTACGCCGCCCTCGGCGGGGTGTTCTTCCTGCTCGTCGTCAACATGCAGGTCGTCAGCGGCTTCTCGCCGTTGCTGGCCGGGACGGCCCTGCTGCCGGTCACCGGCATCATGCTGGTGCTCTCGGCCCGCTCCGGGGCCCTCGCCGCCCGCATCGGCCCGCGGCTGCCGATGTCGCTCGGCCCGCTGGTCGCCGCCTGCGGTGTGCTGCTGTACCTGCGCATCGGCCGGCACGCCTCGTACCTCACCGACGTGCTGCCGGCCGTCATCGTCTTCGGCCTCGGTCTCGTCGCTGATCGTCGCGCCGCTCACCACCACCGTGCTCGCGGCCGCGGAGACCAAGCACGCCGGCGTCGCGTCCGGGCGTCAACAACGCGGTGGCCCGCGCCGCCGCGCTGCTGGCCGTCGCCGTCCTGCCGGTCGTCGCCGGCATCTCCGGCGACGACTACGAGCACCCGGCAGCGTTCATGCACGGCTTCCGTATCGCGATGATCACCTGCGCGGCGCTGCTCGTGATCGGCGGGCTCATCTCGGTCGCCCTGATCCGCAACCCGGACGCGGTCAAGCCGCGGCCCGAGCCGCCCGAGCGCAAGCACTACTGCAGCATCGACGGCCCGCCCGTCCAGGCCAAGACCGTACGATCTGGTGCGGCCGATCTGAGGGCATCGGTCTCGTGGCGTGCGAGGCTTGATCCGCGCACCTGATCCGGCGCCTCGGCAACTGGCCGGCCGAGTCCCTGGCCGGCGACGACGTGACCGGCTGGTTCGAGCGGCTCTACCGCGGCCGACCGGGGCGAGGCGGTGGTGCCGTGGGATCGCGGCGGCCCGCATCCGCTGCTCGTGCAGTGGGCGGCAGCAGTCGACGCTCTGCGGCCGGGCGGGCCCTGGTCGTCGGCGCGGGCCCGGGCAGTGACGCCGAACTCGTCGCCGGCCTCGGCCTGGCCACCGTCGCGTTCGACGTGTCGCCGACCGCGATCCGCTCGGCGCGCGAGCGCTTCCCGGCTACGGCCGTGGACTACGCGGTCGCCGACCTGCTCGACCCGCCGGCCGAGTGGCGTCGGCGCGTTCGACCTGGTCGTCGAGAGCCTGACCGTGCAGTCGATGCCGCGTTCAGTCCGAGCGGCGGCGACGCGCAACGTGGTCTCGTTCCTCGCGCCGGGCGCAACGCTGGTGGTGATCGCGTTGCGGCGGACGGCAGAGTCGGCGCCGAGATCGGCGACGGTCCGCCCTGGCCGCTGACCAAGGCACGAGATCGACGCGTTCGGCGCACGGGGCCTGCGGCCGGCCGGCATCCAGCGGCTGCCGAACCTGACCGACCCGGCCGCCCCACGCTGGCTCGCGGAGTTCCGCCGCTCGGGCGGGCCCGAGCCGGCGTCGGACCCGGACGTCGAACTGGTCCTGACCGCCTACGCCGACTACGCCCGCGGCGACATCGACGCCGCGGTGCGCAACCTGCATCCCGACGTCGAGTGGATCGAGCCGGACGAGTTCCCCGGCGGCGGCCGCTACGTCGGGCCGGCCGCTGTGGCCGGCTACCTCGAGGCCTCGCGGGCGCGGTGGGCCGAGTTGCACTCGCAGCCGACCGCGCGCCGGGCCGGCGACCGCATCGTCGTGGTGCACCGCGTGACCGGGCGGCTGCTCGACGGCACCGCGGTCGACAACGCCGTCGCCGACGTGTTCACCGTCGAGGCCAGCCTCGTGACGCACATGCAGGCGTACGCCGATCCGGACGCGGTGTGAGCGACCGAACCCCGCACCGTCGGCGTCGAAGAGGAGTTCCTCCTGGTCAGCGACGATGCGCGCCGGCTCGTCGCGGCCGGAGACCGGGTGGCCAAGCTGGCGCAAGTCACTTGCCGACGACGACGAGGCCGCCGACCACGAGCTCGAAGCAGCGAGCAGGCCGAGATCGGGTCGCTGCCGTGCGTGTCGCTCGACGAACTGCGCCGGCCAGCTCGTCGAGCGCCGGCGCGCACCCTTGCCGCCGCGGCCGCGAGCGTCGACGCCCGGATCGCGGCGTTGGGCACCTGCCCGCTGCCCGACGACCTCGACGACGCCGGAACCGCGCTACCAGCGGCTCATCGAACGGTTCGGGACGGTCACCGGCGCCGAGCAGTTCACCTGCGGCCAGCATGTCCACGTCAGCGTCGGCTCCGACGACGAGGCGGTCGCGGCGGTAGACCGGCTGCAGCCGTGGCTGCCCACCATCCGGGCGCTCTCGGTGAACTCGCCGTACTGGCAGGACAACGACACCGAGTACGCCAGTTACCGCTCCGTGCTGTGGCAGCGGTGGCCGACCGCCGGACCCACCCAGCCGTTCGGCACGATGGCGGCCTACCGCGACACGGTCGCGCGGCTGATTCGCGGCGGTGTGGCGCTGGACGAGGCCGCGATCTATTTCGACGCCAGGGTGTCGGCCCGCTATCCGACGGTCGAGATCCGGGTCGCCGACGTCAGCACCGACGTCGGGCGGCGGTGCTCGTCGCGGCGCTGTGCCGGGCCCTGGTCGAGCAGGTCGTGCGTCGATTGGCGCGCCGGCGAGCCCGCCGCAGCGATCCGGGCCGAGTACCTGCACGCCGCCGGCTGGACGGCGGCCCGGTCCGGGCTGTCCGAACGGCTGCTCGCACTCCCGGATGCCGAGCCGGTCGCAGCCATGGAGGCGGTGCACCGCCTGGTCGAGTTCGTCGCGGCCGGCGCTGGACCGATTCGGCGACGCGGAACTCGTCGATGCCGGCGTGGCGCGACTGCGTGACGCCGGAACGGGCGCGGAGCAGCAGCGGGCCCATGTCGCGGACGGCGCGGACATGCCGGCGTTGACGGAATGGGCCTGCGAGCGCACATCCTCCTGATTTGTCCACGCGGCACACGATCGGTTGGCAAGTCGGGACCTTGGTCCCTTCACGTCGTGTGTGATTCATGTTAAGTTTCGAATGCCATCGAGTGCCTAACCCTGGCCATGGTGCGCATGTCGCAGCCAGGAGCGGCCATGTCCATCGGCACTATTTCCAGCCAAGTGATCGCCGGAATCCGCGGCGTCCGCTTGAGCACGTGGCAGCGCTGGCTGCTGCGGCGAGCGCCGTGCTGTTGTTGGCGGTGCTGGCGTTGCCGTCCCGGGCCGGCCGCAGTCACGCCGCTGGGCCTTGGCACCGCCGGCACCTTCTCGGTGCTGGCCGGTTCGACCGTCACCAATACCGGTCCCAGCGACCTGAGCGAGGACCTCGGCGTCAGCCCTGGCACGTCGATCACCGGGTCCCCGCCCGTCGTCACCACGGCGCGGCGCATCTCACCGACTCCCGGCCGCGCAGGCGCAGCCGGATCTCGGGTGCCGCCTATGACGACGCTGCCGCCCTCACCGGCGGCTACCGACATCGGCGCGGCGCTGACCACCGGGACGCTCAGTCCCGGGTGTGTACAACGCCGCGGCGGCGCTCGGCCTGAGTGGCTCGCTCACGCTCGATGCCCTCGGCGACCCGACGGCCCAGTTCGTGTTCCAGGTCGGTACGGCCTTGACCATCGCCTCTGCGACCCAGTGCTCATGATCAACGGGCTCAGGCCTGCAACGTGTTCTGGCAGATCGGCAGTTCGGCGACGCTCGGCACGGCGCGTCGTTCCAGGGCTCGATCATGGCGATGGCAGTCGATCAGGATGAGCGCGGGTGCGGCCCTCGAGGGCCGGGCCATGAGCTCGGGCGCCAACGTCGTCCTGGCCACCAACACCGTCACCGCGCCGAGCTGTGACCTGACCGTGCCGCCGACCGATCCGACGCACCGTACCGAGACGACCGTCCGGCCGCCGACCGATGCCGCGCCGCCGGCGACCGATGCCGCACGACCGAGCCGCACAGGACCGGACCGTCGCCGCCGACCGATACCGGACGGACCGCGCGCCGGTCACCGAGACGCGACGCGCACCGGTCACCGAAACTGTCACGGCACCGCCGGTGACCGTGGCCGGGATTGCCCCGCCGGTTACCGAGACTGTCACGGAGACGCCTGCGCCTGGCACGGTCACGGTCCCGGTCACTGCCGAGCCGACCGACACCGCCCCGCCTGGCACGGCGAGGAGTGCGCCGCCTACGACGGGTTCAGCCGGCGCGTCAGCCACCCGCGCAGCTCCGTCCGGGAGTCAGGGACAAACGGTAGGCCCGCCGGTACGGGCGACAGGTACGAGCGCCTCCAGCTCGAAGTCGGCCGTACTCGCGCTACGGGCCCATCGGCTTCGCGCTCGCGCTGGCTCGCGGACACCGGCGTCAGTCCGATGCTCAGGTCGCTGCTGGCCCTGGGGCGTTGCTGCCCGTACTCGGCGCTGGTCTGCTGGTGGTCGCCCGGCGCTCCCGCATCCGCGACTGAGCGCTGATCGCCGTTGACGCCATGTCGGCGCAGTCTCAGGGCGATCGGCGCTGGCGCGCCCGGTAGGCGGCGACGTTGGTGCGATTGGCGCACGACGTGCTGCAGAACCGCCGGGAGTGGTTCTTGGACAGATCGACCAGCACGTCGTCGCAGTCGTCGGCGGCGCAGGTCTGCAGCCGGCTGAACTCCTGCTGCCTGATGACGTCGACGAACGCCATCGCCGCCTCGACCGCCATCCGGTCGGCCAGCGGGGCGTCCGACGACGTCGCATGCAGGTGGTAGTCCCATTCGTCGTGCTTGACCAGCTGGGGCAGCGCCCGGGCCTCGCGCAGCAACTCGTTGATCAGGTCGACGGCGTCGTCCTCGTCGCAGCTGCCACAGCGGCCGCAGTCGCGGCCGGAGCGCGCGCACCGCGGCGAGTTCGGCCTCGGTCGTGCCGGCGCGCCGCCGGTCCAGCCCCACGTGCGGACGAACTCGTCCAGGGCGGCGACGTCCGGCAGCTCGTCGCCGTCGTCCTGCTCGGTGTTGACCAGGGCCGCGGCGGCTGCGAGCGCCACTTCGGTGTCATGGGCAAAAACCAACTTGACTCCTTTCACCGCACCCGATAGCGTCCCTCTCAGTAAGCAGCATACGCCACTTGACCACTTACGCACGGCCACGGCGCAACTCGGGAGGTCAGCGATGCAATACGCATCTGTACGCGGTACCGGCATCACGCTGGCGGCGCTGTCGGCCGCCACTTTCGGCACGTCCGGCGCGTTCGCGACGTCGCTCATCGACGCCGGCTGGACGCCCGGTGCCGCGGTGACCGCCCGCGATCACGGCAGCGGCGCTGATCCTCACCGGGCCCGCCGTCGTCCAGTTGCGCGGGCAGTGGGCGTTGCTGCGCCGCGGTGCGGCCGACGATCGCCGCCTACGGTCTGGTCGCTGTCGGCCGGTTGCCAGCTGTTCTACTTCAACGCGGTCTCGCACCTGTCGGTCGGGGTGGCGCTGCTGCTGGAGTATCTCGGGACGTTCCTCGTCGTCGGCTGGCTGTGGCTGCGGCACGGCCAGCGGCCGCGGCGGCTGACCGTCGCCGGCGGCGCGATCGCCGTGCTCGGTCTGCTGCTGGTGCTCGACCTGGTCGGCTCGCACCACCTCGACCCGGTCGGCGTGCTGTGGGGCCTCGGTGCGGCCAGCCGGCCTGGCCGTCTACTTCGTGCTGTCCTCCGTCGACCGAGGATCCCCTGCCGCCGCTCGTGCTGGCCTGGGGCGGGATGTGCGTCGGCGCGGCTGGCCTGATCGGGCTGGGCGCGGTCGGGCTGCTGCCCATGCACGCCGCGCTGACCGACGTGTCGCTGCTCGACCACCAGGTCAGCTGGCTCGTCCCGGTGCTCGGACTGTCCCTGGTCGCGGCCGCCGTCGCCTACGTGGCCGGCATCGGCGCCGCCCGCCTGCTGGGGCGAAGGTGGCGTCGTTCGTCGGGCTGACCGAGGTGCTGTTCGCGGTCCTGTTCGCGTGGCTGCTGCTCGGCCAGGTGCCGGCCGCGGTGCAGTTCGCCGGCGGTGTGCTCGTCGTCGCCGGAGTGGCTCTGGTGCGTATCGACGAGTTGCGCGCCCCGGCCGAGCCGGCCGAGCCGAGGGCGACCTCGGTCGAACCGGTCGTCCCCGCCCGCGCCACCTAGACTTCGGTAATGGCCGGCGACGTGGAGTTCATCGACGTCGCGCCCGGCCCGGACGACGGCGACGACCTGCTCGTGCTCGGGCCGCCGTGCCGGGCGCCGAGCCGGTGGCGCCAGACGGCCGGCGTCGTCGGCGGGCTGGTCGGCCTGATCGCCGGCGTCCTGTGGATGGGGTTCCGCACGCACGACACCACGCTGGCGGAGTTGACGGTGCGCGTCCCCTCGACCGCGGCTGCGTCGGGGTCGGGCTGGCACACCATCCCGGTCGCGGTGGTACCCAGCTATATGCAGCAGATGCGCAGTCTCGGCAACGGCGACCTGCTCGTGGCCGGCACGCCGGTCGCGCTGCCGTCGGCGCTGGTCACGGCATTCGGGCCGGTGACGGGTGTCCGGGTGCAGACCGTCATCACGCCGGCGGGCAGCGACCCCAGCGCCCCGTTCGTGTGCCGGCTGACCACGGCCCGCAGCGGCGCCTTCCGCATCCAGGTGCTGGCCGTGCACCGCGCGTCCGGCGACTGCCGCCTCGCGCTGCGCGCCCCGTCCGCGCCGACCGGCGCGTACTCCTTCACCGAGTCGGCCCGGGCCGGCTATGACATCGAGGTCTCGGTCAGCGGCCCGAATCCGATGTCGCTGATGCGCTTCAACGGCGACACCCGGCTGCTCGACGGGCTGATCAGCACTACTTAGCGCCGGCCGCAGGCCCGACGGACTCAACCGGGCAGGGAGCGATTGCTACTATCTCTACAGACAAGCTATAGAGAGCAGTCATCCGCTGGAGTGTCCGCCGTGTACCCGGTCCACGATCCGACGGCCGGGCCGTCGGCCGCGGCTGCGTCGGCCCCGTCGGCCCCCGGGCGGCGGGCGCTCAGTGCTGGGTCCGTGCTGCGGGCGGTCCTCCACCACGGCCCGATCCCGCGCAGTGCGGTGGCCCGGCTGACGGGGCTGTCGCCGGCCTCGATCACCGGCCACAGCGCGGAGCTGTCGACCCGCGGCTTGCTGCGCGAGCTGCCGGAGGCGGCGGCGGCCAGCGGCATGGGCCGGCCGCACGTGCCCATCGACCTGGACCTCTCCCGCACGGTCGTGGGCGGCATCCACATCGCCGTCGAGGAGGCCACCGTCGCGCTGCTGGACCTCGGCGGGGCGGTGATTGCCGAGCGAACCGTTCCGCACGACGAGGCCGGCCCGGCGGAGATTCTCGCCCGATGCGCGGGCGTGCTCGAGCAGCTGTTGCAGCACGACGGTGGCACTCGCCGGCCCCTCGGGCTCGGCGTCGCCACCGGTGGCTGGGTCGACCGCGCCGCGGGCACCGTCGTCGAGCATCCGTTGCTGGGCTGGCGCCAGGTTCCGGTCGGTGCCCTGTTGCGCGGCCGGCTCGGGATGGCGGTGCACGTCGACTCGCACGCCCGCTCGCTGGTGCGGGCCGAGCAGCTGTTCGGCCAGGCCCGGTCCCGGCGCAGCGCGCTGGTCGTGTTCGTGGGCAACGTGGTGGACGCGGCGTTCGCGATGGGCGAGCAGGTCAACCACGGGCCGCGCTCGCAGGCCGGCAGCGTCGCGCACCTGCCCGTCGTCGGCAGCGATGAACGCTGCTCGTGCGGGCGGACCGGATGCCTGCAGGCCACGGTGTCCGAGCGCACACTGGTGCGCCGCGCCGTCGAGCTCGGCATGATCGGCCGGTCGTCGATCGACGAACTCATCGCGGCGGCCGAGGGCGGCCACCGCGGGGCCCGGGAGCTGTTCCGCGAGCGGTCGACGTTGATCGGCCGCGGCATCGCCGTGCTGGTCGACGTGCTCAGCCCGGAGCTGGTCGTCGTGGTCGAACCCGGGGTGACCCGCTTCGCCGACTGCATGGACGGGCTGCGGGCCGAACTGGCCCGGTACGCGGCCGCCGGGCCTGCGGCCGCCCAGACCGTGGTGGCGACCAGCTTCGCCGATACCGCGCTCGCGACCGCGGCCGGCACGGTGATGCTGGACGTGATCTACCGCAACCCACTCGCCGTCCAGCGGTACTCCCGGGCGTCGTAATTGCCCGCCGACTTAATTCAATTCGGTCGAATGTTGACACGGCTTTCCCGGCCCGGTCAGGATCGAAGAATGCACAACACACGAGCGCGAAACGTCGCGCTGACGGCGGCCGCCGGCCGGCCGTTCGGTGTTGTGCGCCGGGCCACGCCGCGCGAGCGGGTTGCCCTGACCCGCCGGCGGGTCGTCGACCTCATGCGGTCGTCGGTCGCGCAGTGTCGTTGATCCGCTGACCCCGGCCCGCCCGCTCATCCGCGCTCACCCCTCGTTGACGTAGGGACATCAGGCGCTGCCCTGGGCCACCCCAGTTCGCCCGGCAATGGCGCCGCCATCTGCAATGCGCCCGCGGGCGGTATTGCACCCGTCGTTCGCGCAATGGCGCCCGGCGACACCACTACGGCTCCGTGTTGCCGTACCCGCTCGTCCGCCCATCCACAAGGAGAACGTCGCAATGACCACTGTCAGCACGCAACTGGACGTCCGCAAGATCACCGCCCGGATCGGGGCCGAGGTCCGCGGCGTCGACCTCGACCGCGATCTCGACCCGCAGACCGTGGCGGCCATCCGGGCCGCGTTGAACGAGCACAAGGCGCTGGTCTTCGGCGGCGCGCACCTCGACGACGAGGGCCAGGAGCGCTTCGCCTCGCTGGTTCGGCGACCTGACCACCGCGCACCCGACGGTGCCGTGCGGTCGACGGCGCCCGCGAACGTGCTGCCGGTCGACAGCGAGAACGTCCAAGTCGAACCACTGGCACACCGACGTCACCTTCGTGCTGAACCCGCCGCAGGCCGAGCACCCTGCGCAGCATCGTCATCCCCCCGTACGGCGGCGAGACGCTGATCGCCAACGCGGCCGCGGCCTACCGGGACCTGCCCGAACCGCTGCGGGCCCTCGCCGACACGCTGCTGGGCGGTGCACACCAACGACTACGACTACGCCGGCCGGCCGGAGACCGAGGCGCAGGCGCGAGCACGAGCGGCGCGCGGTTTCGTCTCGACCGTCTACGAGACCGAGCACCCGGTCGTGCGGGTGCACCCGCTGACCGGCGAGCGCGGGCTGTTCATCGGCGGGTTCGCCTCAGCGGATCGTCGGCCTGTCGCAGCGGCGAGTCCGCGGGACTGCTGCGGCTGCTGCAGAGCTACGTCACCCGGCCGGAGAACGTGCTGCGGTGGTCGTGGTCGCCGAACGAGCTGCGTGCTCTTCGACAACCGGATCACCCAGCACTACGCGATCGACAACTACGACGACCTGCCCGCGCCGGCTCAACCGGGTGACGGTGGCCGGCGACGTGCCGGTCGGTGTCGACGGCACGCCGCAGCCGCCCGATCGATCGGCGACGCGTCGCACTACACGCCCGTGGCCGCAGGTCGCGGCGTGAGCCGAGCCGCCCGTCCCCGCTGAATCGAGAGTTCCCACTGACGACGGACACCGAGGCCTCCGCCGCCGGCACGCTCCGGCCGTCGGCCGCCGGCGGCCCGCGCCGACGAGTCGGTCACCGCGCCGGCCCGTGAGACGTTCGTCGCCCGACGACGCCCGCCGGCAGCGGGTTCGGGTCAGCACCGCTGGCGGCAGCGGCTGAGCTGGCCGCTGGGCATCTACACGACGCCGGTGGCGATCCTGATCGTGCTGGGAGGTCCTGGCCGACGACCGGCGTGCTCGGCGCCGACGTACGCGCCGCGCCCCGACGATCGATCGCGAAGACCGCGCGCGACCTCTGGCAGCCAGGGCGTGCTCGGGCCCGGACCTGGAGATCTCGCTGCGCCGGGCGGCGATCGGCCTGGCGCTCGGGCTGTCGGTGGGCATCGTCACCGGCATCGCTCGGCGGCCTGCTGCGCAGCGGCGAGTACCTGTTCAACGGGGTCGTGCAGATCTTCAACACCATCCCGATCCTGGCGGTGCTGCCGATCATGATCGTGTGGTTCGGCATCGATGAGCTGCCCAAGGTGCTGATCATCGCGTTCGGCGCCTTCGTGCCGATGTACCTGAACCTGTTCTCCGCGATCCGCGGCGTCGACCAGCGCCTGATCGAGATGGCCCGGACCACGCGGCGCGGGCACCTGGCGGCTGGTCACCCGGGTGCTGGTGCCCGGCGCGCTGCCCGGGATTCCTGGTCGGGCTGCGGTTCTCGCTCGCCTACAGCATCCTCGGGCTGGTCGCGGCCGAGACGGTCAACGCCGACTCGGGCCTCGGCTTCCTCGATCACCCAGGGCCAGACCTACCTGCAGACCAACCAGGTCTTCGTCGGCCTGGTCATCTATTCGATCCTCGGGCTGCTGGCCGACCAGCTCGTCCGCATCCTGGAACGGGTGCTGCTGCGGTGGCGACCCGAGTTACGAGGCGGCATGAGCACCGCAGTCGCCACGCCGCCCCGCCAGCGGGCCGGGGCCGTCGTCGAGCAGGTCGTCCGCCGCTTCGGCGACCGCGTCGTCCTCGACCACCTCGACCTGGCCATCGACGACGAGGAACTGGTCGTCCTGCTCGGCCCGTCGGGGTGCGGCAAGAGCACGCTGCTGCGGCTGCTGGCCGGACTGGACCGGCCCGACGGCGGCACGGTCGAGGTGCCGGCCCAGCGGGCCATCGTGTTCCAGGGCGACCGGCTGCTGCCGTGGCAGCGGGTGCTGCGCAACGTGACCCTCGGGCTGCGCGGCGCCGGACGCCGAGCGAGCGCGCCCGCACCGCGCTCGCCGAGGTCGGCCTCGCCGGCCGCGAGCGGGCCTGGCCCAAGGAACTGTCCGGCGGCGAGGCCCAGCGGGTGGCCCTGGCCCGGGCGCTGGTCTCCGAGCCCGAGCTGGTGCTGCTCGACGAGCCGTTCGCGGCGTTGGACGCGATCACCCGGCTGCGCATGCACGACCTGGTGCGCGCGCTGCGCCGCAAGCACCACGCCGCGATGCTGCTCGTCACGCACGACGTCGACGAGGCGATCGCGCTGGCCGACCGCATCGTCGTCATGAGCCACGGCCGCATCGAGCAGCTCGCACACCGTCGCCCTCTCGGCCGCCGACCGGGAGGCCAGCGTCGCCCGCGAAGAGCTCCGCGCGGCCCTGCTGGCCGACCTCGGGCTGGCCGACCAGCACTGACCGGTTCATCCATCCACAACCGAAGAAAGCACAGGGGAAACCTCATGTCACGCCAGACCATCGCGACTCGCCGCGGACCGTCGCCCTGCTCGCGGTCGCGGGCTCGCTCGCGGCCTGCAGTGCGAGCTCCAAGGCCGCCGCACCGCTGAGCAGCCCGACCGGCTCGCCGCGCCAGCCATCCCGGAGTGGAGCAAGTACACCTTCACCATCGGCGACAACGGCGGCGACGGCAGCCAGGAGCTGGCCAAGGTCACCGGCGCGTTCGACAACGCGCCGTACAAGGTCAAGTTCGCCCGGTTCACCTACGGCCCGCCGCTGGTGCAGGCCGCCGCCTCCGGCGACATCGACCTCGGCAGCGTCGGCGACGTCCCGCCCATCACCGGCGCCGCCAAGGAGTTCGGCTTCAAGATCGTCGCGCGTCCGCACGGTCGCTGCACCCGCACCAGGCCGCCGAGAACATCATCGTGCCGAAGGACTCGCCGATCACAGACGCTGGCCGACCTGCGAGGGCAAGAAGATCGCGGTCCCGCAGGGCAGTTCGGCCCACGGCCTGGCCCTCTCGCGCTCAAGCAGCGCCGGGCTGACGCCCGAAGGACGTGCAAGCTGGACTTCCTCTAGCCCGGCCGCGGGCGCGACGGCGTTCGCGCAGCGGCAAGGTCGACGCCTGGTCGATCTGGAACCCGCAGTCGGCCCTCGCGGTCAAGCACGGGCGCCCGGATCCTGGCCAAGGGCCTGCCGCCGATCGACCAGACCAGCAACTACTACGTCGCGACCGAGAAGTCGCTGAACGACCCGACCGAAGCGGGCCGCGCTGGCCGACGCTGCTGCCAGCGGCTGGCCAGCGAGTTCGCCTGGGCCGACAAGCATCCCGACCAGTTCGCCAAGGCCATCGCGAAGGAGGACGGGCATCCCGCTGGCCGACGCCAAGACCGTCGCTGTCCACCGTTCCAGTACCACGTGACGCCGGTGCGAGCCGGCGGATATCGCGGCCGAACAGGGCTCAGCGACGCCTTCCTGCGCCGCGGGCCAGATCACCAAGAAGGTCGACGTCAGCAAGATCACCGACAACCTCCTGCCCGCGGGCTACGACAGCACGAAGCCCAGTGGCAACTGAGTCCGTACCGATCGACGGAGAGAAAGAAGGATCTGTGAGCGAGAAGCGTCGGGAACTGCACCTCAACGCCTTCCTGATGGAGGCCGGGCACCACGAGGCGTCGTGGCGGCTGCCGGAGAGCAATCCCCGGGCCGACTTCGACCTCGCAGCACTGGATCGAGCTGGCCCGGCTGGCCGAGGACGGCGAAGTTCGACTCGCTGTTCCTGGCCGACGGCCCGGCGCTCACCGGGACCGGTGAGTTCCGCCCGCCCGGTCAGCTCGAGCCGTTGACGCTGCTGACCGCGCTGTCGCAGGCGACCAGCCGCATCGGGCTCATCGCGACCGTGTCGTCGACCTACAACGAGCCGTACAACCTGGCCCGGCGGCTGGCCTCGGTCGACCACGTCAGCGGCGGTCGGGCGGGCTGGAACATCGTCACGTCGGCCGGCGACGACGAGGCGGCCAACTTCGGCCTGGCCGACCGCCCCGACCATGCCGCCCGCTACGCCCGGGCCGACGAGTTCCTGCAGGTGGCCAAGGCGCTGTGGGACAGCTGGGAGGCCGAGGCGGTCGTGGCCGACAAGGCCGGCGGGCGCTACGCCGACCCGGCCCGGATCCGCACGCCTCGACCACCGGGGCCGGTACTTCACGGTCGCGGGGCCGCTCAACGTCGAGCGGCCCCCGCAGGGCTACCCGCTGCTGGTGCAGGCCGGTTCGTCCGAGGACGGCAAGAACTTCGCGGCCCGGCACGCCGAGGCGATCTTCACCGCGCACCAGACCTACGCGCGGGCGGCCGACTTCTACGCGCGACATCAAGCACCGGGCGCGCGCGGCCGGGCGTGACCCGGACGGCGTGCATCGTGCTGCCGGGCATCGTGCCGTATCATCGGCTCGACCGAGCAGGAGGCGCAGGCGCGTGGCCCGGCGCTTCGACGAGCTGCGGATCCCGGAGTACGGCCTGCTGGCAGCTGGCGCGGATCTTCGAGCGCGAGCCGTCGGCGACTTCGAGCTCGACGCCCCGCTGCCGGACGTCGGTGCTGGCCCGGCCGAAGCTGGAGGGCTCGCAGAGCCGCTCGGACCTGATCATCGAGCTGGCCGTGCGCGAGAACCTGACCGTCCGGCAGATCCTGTCGCGGCTGGGCGGCGGCCGGGGTCACTTCGACGTTCGTCGGCACGCCCGGAACAGGTGGCCGACACGATCATCGAGTGGTTCGACGGCGGCGCCGCCGACGGGTTCAACATCATGGCCCCGGCGCTGCCGTCGGGCCTGGCAGACCTTCATCGAGCACGTCCTGCCGATCCTGCGGGGCAAGGGCCTGTTCCGCGAGGAGTACGCGGGCACGACGCTGCGCGAGCACTACGGCCTGCCCGTGCCGGCCAACCAGTTCCGTACGTCGGACCTGGCCGGGGCCGAGCCGGCGCATGCCTGACCCGGCGCCCGCGGCCCTCGTCGTCAATGGCCTCAGCAAGACCTACGGGGACGGTGTCACGGCGGTGTCCGGGCTGGACCTGGAGATCCGCGACGGCGCGTTCTTCGGCCTGCTCGGCCCCAACGGCGCCGGCAAGACGACGCTGATCGGCTCGGTCTGCAACATCGTCCGGCCGACCACCGGGACGCTCACGGTGTTCGGCGCACGACACGCGCAGCCGCGAGGCCCGGCGGCTGATCGGGCTGGCCGAGCAGGACATCAACGTCGACCGGTTCCTGTCGATCCGGCAGATGCTGATCTACCACGCCGGCTATCACGGCCTCGGCCGGCGGCTGGCGCGGCAGCGGGCCGACGAGGTGCTGGAGCTGTTCCGGCTCGACCACAAGGCCGACGCGCGCGCGTACGAGCTGTCCGGCGGTATGCAGCGGCGGCTCGTCCTGGCCCGGGCGCTGGTGCACCGCCCGCGGCTGCTCATCCTCGACGAGCCGACGGCCGGGGTCGACGTCGAGTTGCGCTCGGAGATCTGGCGGCTGGTCAAGGGCCTGAACGCGGCCGGCACGACGATCCTGCTGACGACGCACTACCTGGAGGAGGCCGAGACGCTCTGCGACGAGATCGCCCTGTTGCGGGCGGGCCGGATCGTCGATCGCGGGTTCGTCGGTCTCGTTGCGGGACCGGTACGGGGCGCGCGACATCGCCGAGCTGTACCACCGGGTGATCACCGCCTCGGCCGTACCGTGAGCGTGCTCGAGGGGTACGCCCCGCCGCCCTACGACCAGCCGTTCCGGGCCCGAGCGGCCGGCGTCCTGTGGCTGCTCGAGCGCGAGGTGCGGCGCTTCGCCAACATCTGGCGGTACTCCGTGCGTCGGCCCGGTGCTGTCGACGGTGCTGTTCGTCATCGTGTTCGGCACGGCCCTGGGCCGGCACGTCGACCGCATCGACGGCGTGTCGTACGGGCGGTTCATCGTGCCCGGACTGCTGGCCCAGGCCATGCTCAACGTCGGGTTCTTCAACGGCACCACCAGCCTGTTCGAGGCCCGCCGCGACCGCTACATCCACGACGTGTTCGCCAGCCCGCTGCGGTGGTGGGAGATCAACGCCGCCCTGGTCGGCGGCGGTGATCGCCCGGGGCGTGGTCGTGGGCGCCGGTGTGCTCGCGGTGGTCGCTGCCGCTCACCGGCAGCGCCGTCGCCGACCCGCTCGTGTTCGTGCTCGGCACGCTGGGCGTGCTGCTGGTCGCCGCCCAGATCGGGGTGATCGGCGGCAGCCTGGCCACGTCGCTGGACCACCTGTACTCGATGGAGTCGATCATCCTGTTGCCGTTGGGGTTCCTCGGCGGGGTCTTCTACTCGGTCGGCGAGCTGCCGCGGGCCTGGGACGTCCTGAGCCGATTCGACCCCGTCTTCTGGCTCGTCCAGGTCGAGCGGATCGGGTTCCTGGGCCACGGGGACGTCGGCGCGGGCTGGGCCCTGCTCGTCGTCTGGAGTCTCGGGCTGGCGCTCTCGGGCTGGTCGGCGGCCATCTTCGCCGACGGCCGGCTCAAGCCCTGATCCGGTCAGTTCGTGGGCTGAGGGAGCAGGGGGCGCATGAAGGTCCGTTCGTAGCGGAGCACGCACCCACTCTCGTCCCGGATGGCGTCGGCGGCGATGAACGCGGGGTGGACGCCGAACAGCGCCCGGTACTGCTCGTACGCGGCCAGGCTGGGGAAGCTGAACAGCGCGAGGGCCTGGTCGCTGGCCCCTTCGCCGGGCAGGAAGTAGCCGTGGTGCTGGCCGCCGTGGGCGTCGACCAGCTCCATCCAGCGCCGTGCGAAGCGCTCGAAGGCCTCGATCTTGGCGGGATCGATGGTGTACTCGACGACGCAGGTGATCACGCCGGACCCTACCGCCGGGCGGGAATAGTGCAGCGCTCCGGCCTGCTGGGGCTAGAACGGATCATTGGGACGACTGAGGGGCGGACGACGTGAGCGAACTGGCCGATTTACCGGTGACGACGTTGAGCGGCGAGGCGTCGACCTTCGGTGCGGTGACCGGTGGCCGCGCCGCGTTGGTGGTGAATGTGGCCAGCCGGTGTGGGTTGACGCCGCAGTACCAGCAGTTGGAGGCGCTGCACGAGGAGCTGGCTGATCGCGGCTTCACCGTGCTCGGCTTCCCGTCGAACCAGTTCGGCGGGCAGGAGCCGGGCACGGCCGAGGAGATCGCCGAGTTCTGCTCGACCACCTACGGCGTGACGTTCCCGATGTCGCAGAAGATCGACGTCAACGGCCCGCAGCGCGATCCGATCTACGCCGCGCTCACAGCGGTACCGGACGAGAGCGGCGACGCCGGCGACGTGCAGTGGAACTTCGAGAAGTTCATCGTCGCTCCGGACGGGCGGGTCGTGCAGCGGTTCCGACCCCGCACCGCGCCCGACGCGGCCGAGGTCCGGGCTGCGATCGAATCAGTACTGCCCGACTGAGCGGACGTCACCGCGTGGGCAGCGGCCCGATGGTTGCGGTGAGGCGGGCCTCGATCGTCGCGGCGAGCACCTGGGGCACCGGGTCCAGCGCGGCGACGTCGGGTTCGCCACCAGTCGCATGCGACTTGAACGCCATCGACCGATGGTGCATCCCCGGTGATCCATCACCGCTGAGCAGGCCGGCGTCGGCCACGTGCTCGACGCCGACGACCGAGCCGCCCAGCGCGGACGCGTAGTCCTGGCCCTTGAGCAGGGCGGCGTGGATGGCGTCGGCGCGGACCAGGCTCCAGGCCGGGTTGTCGTCATCGACGGCCCAGTGGACGACGTGGACGTCGAGCGCATCATGCTCGTTCAGGACGCGCTCGAGCCTGCCCATCAGCGCGAAGTCACGCACGCTGATGCGCAGGCTGACCGATGCCTCGTGCCGGCCGGTCGGCCCGTGTTCGCCGGTGGCCGGGTTGGGCCCGTACTCCGGCGACGTCCGCATCGACTGGGTCGACCAGGTCAACGGTGCGCGAGCCGTTGTCGGCGTCAGCACTACGCCGCCGAGTTCGGCCAGTCCGGCCACGACCTCGGCCACGATCGTGGCCAGGTCGGCCGCGGCCGCCCGCTTGCTGTCGCGGATGGCCGAGACGGCCGAGATCATCGTCGCCCCGTCCGGCGCCACGGTTCGTTCGGCCTCACCGCGCACCGACAGCCGGGTGTGCGCATCGCTGGACGTCATGGCTGGATGGTAGGTCGCCGATCAGGTGGCCGGGGCGAGTTCACTCGCGAAGCCCAGTCGAACGCCGCCCGAGCGCAGTCCGGTCTCAGAAGCCTCATGGTCGGCTCGGGATGGTCGATACAGAGGATGGATCGCCGAGAGGTTGGGTGATCTGCGGCCTCGGCGGCTTCGGTACAGAGGCCGCCTTGGTTCGCGCCGATGTCACGGCGCGATAGGGGGATGCGCCGGCTCCGACTTCGTGCTCATACCAGTGAAGACTGGTTCGGGAACACCCGACTGACGGGTCGCCCTCGGCTGCGGCCGCTTGGTGGCCGTACTTGACGGTCGGCTGTCATCAGGCCGCCGCGGCACGATCGATGCGCGAGTTGGCACGCAAAGTGCGCGTTCGGGTAGTGACCACACGCCCACCATGTGCCGGGTCGCGTGGCTGCGGCGCAAGCGCTGATGGCCAGGCCGGAAGCCCCCAGTGACGGTGAATCTGTCACCGGGGGCTTCGTCGGCTCGGCCTGGCGCTGGCAACTCTGAGTCTTCGGACTGGCGCGGGAACACCGGATCATGCTGCGAGTCCGGCCGAAGGTCCTTCGTGGGTGAGCGGTCAGCTGTGAGTCGGGAAGTATCCGCCCAGGGCGGCAAACTCTTCTCGTGCTTGATCGCAGCTGCTGATGGTCCGTCGGGTCACCGGGACTGACGCCTCGCCGGGCGCGACGGGGGGACATGCATCGAGGGCCGCATCGGCGGCCAGGAGCCGGATCCGGGCCCCGTGCCACTGTGCGCGGGTGGCCTGCAGTTCTGCGCCGTCGAGGGCCGAGTGGTCGGGTTGGGCCAAGGAGGAGGTGGCGCTGTCGTCGTGCAGCGCCGGCGTGGGGAGTGAGAGGGCCCATCGCATCCGGACAGCCGAGGTCTCCGGGTGGTCGCCGTACTCGGTGGCAAAGGCGGCCAGGCAGCCAGAAACACCGTGGTGGGTGTGCAGGCTGGTGCGGACCGCGGTGGCGATCTCGTTCTCGCTCGGGAAACTCAGGGGCTGAAGATCGCTGAGGAAGACGGCCTCGGCCTGGCTGGTTGCGGTCACGGTGATCACGCTTTCGCATTCTGATGTTTGGTTAGTGTTAAGAGGTTGCCCATGACCGGGGTGCGAATAACAAGACGCATCCTGCCAATCCACCTGCGCGGCGTACTGGTGCCCCCGGCAGGATTCGAACCTGCGACGCCCGGCTTAGGAGTCCGGCGCTCTATCCCCTGAGCTACGAGGGCCAGCGTGCTCCGGCGCGAAGTGTGGACGAGACGGACATGCCGGCACGTCCCTGCCGCACTCGGCCGAGCGCTTACACCCTAGCGGCGGAGGTGGCCGGCACGTTGCTTGCAGGACAACAGTTCAAGATCGTCTGGCCCAAGGCTTGTGTCCCATGTATGGTCACGGTTAAGGAGTTGATGACCATGCTGATCGTCGCCCTCATCGCCTGGCTGGCAACCGCGTCCTTCGCGATCGCCTTCCGGCGCGCGTGGCGCTTGATTGATCAGGCCGTACTGGCCGAGGTCATGGACCGTCCGTCCGGCCTGCGCGAGCGCCACGAAGTCGCGCTGACCGCGGACCTGCTCGCCGGCGCCATTCCGCGCGAGCACTACCACGCGTCGATGGCCCGGCTGGCCGAGCCCGACGGAGATCTGCCTGACCTGGTCACCGACTACAGAGGCTGACCCGCCCTAGCCCAGTGGCACCTGCAACGTCGCCGGATCGGCGGCAGTCGAGCTGAACGAGACCGTGCTCCCGGGGACGCTCACCGAGAGATATCGCGGATCGACGGTGTCGATCACGAGGCTCAGATGGTGCCCGGCGGCCACCGTCCACGAGATCGGTTCCAGCGCCACGTCGACCGCGAGGGCGTGGCCCGGCGTCGCCCCCACCAGCGAGTAGGGCTTGGCCGTCATCAACGTGCCCGAACCCGAGGCGTCCACGTCGTAGAGATACGCGTACAGCGAGGTGTTCGGCGCCGACGGGGTCACCGTCACGTGCAACGCCGGCGCTCCGCTGACCAG
The DNA here is from genome assembly GCA_963713245.1 of uncultured Actinomycetota bacterium. Classification (GTDB taxonomy): domain Bacteria; phylum Actinomycetota; class Actinomycetes; order Mycobacteriales; family Jatrophihabitantaceae; genus CAVQKZ01. The sequence goes on along the minus strand of CAVQKZ010000001.1, from coordinate 385,730 downwards.
CGTCGCGCTCGCATCGGCGGCGCCGTCCCAGACGGCGGCCACGGACCGGTCCACGTCGGCGATCCGCACACCGGAACTCAGCGCGTACGGCTTCGCGTCGAACTGCGGTTGGCCGACGTCGGCGATCGAATCCTTCCCGGCCGCGATCTGTTCCGTCCACGCGGCCGCCGACTTGTCGGTCTGCGAAACGGCCGTCCGTTCACTCAGGTACCACGTCGTCACCCGCCCGGTCGCCGCCACCGTCGGGTACTGGTGCCAGGCGCCGGACCGGACGTCCTGCACCTGCACCGGCTCCTGGCCCCCGAGCGCGGTCTTTCGGCCGCGGAGGTAGCGATCCAGCCAGGCTGTGGCGTCGCGCCACACCGTGTTGCCGGCGTCGCCGTTCAGCCCGGAGCGCTCCGGGCCGCCGTGATCACCGCGGGCCAGCTGCAGACGCTTCGGCCCGGTGAGTGCGTCGAACAGCTTCACCTGCTGGCTCGGCGGGAAGATCGAGTCCTCGAACCCGTTGGCCAGCATGACCGCCGTCCGATTCTTGTTGAGCCCGGCCACGCCGTTGATCGCCGAGCGGCTCGGCGAGAGCCGGGCCACGGTCGCGGCCATCGCCGCCGCGTTGCCGGAGGCCGATTCCTGGGCCAGCGCCTGCACGTCGGCGTCCGGGTGGCCCGAGGCGCGCGCCGAGTCCATCAGCACGTTCACCACCTGCTGGGCGCCGGTCGCGTCCGGATAGAAGGACGCGGCCAGGTCCGACCAGCCGCTCATCGCGACGACGACCTTGATCCGTGGATCCCGCTCGGCCGCGAGGAGCGAGGCGCCGGCCCCGTACGAGGCACCGACCGCGCCCACGCCGCCGGGCGCGGCCGCCGTGTGCGCCAGCGCCCACGTGATCACCGCGCTGACATCGGCCTGGGTCCGCGCTCCGGCGATGTCGATCCGGCCCTGCGAAGTGTTGAACCCGCGCTGGGCGTAGCTGACCACCTCGTAGCCGTGCGCGGCGAGCCGCTGGCCCACAGCCACGTACTCGTCCGCGCCCGATCCCCAGGCCGCCGGCATGACCACCAGCGGGTGCCGTCCTTTGGCGCGCGGCGTGATCACGTCCGCGCTCAGTTCGGCTCCGTCGCTGCCCGGGATGGTGCGCACCCGCACCGACGAAGTCGACGGGCCCACGCCCACGATCAAGACCGTGATGACGGTGGCGATCAGGGCAACAGCGAGGACGGCGCCCGTGAACAGCAGCACCCGGGAGCGTCGCACGCGCAACAGTTTGCCGGACGCGGATAAGAGGCGAAGAGCGGGCCACCGGTCACCCGGCGGCCCGCTCCGCACGCTGCCGAGACACGCGGACTGCGCGCCTCGATCAGCCGATCAGCCCAACGTGACCGCGCCGTCATCGACGAAGAACGACGTCTGCAGCGACGAATCCTCCGTGCCGGTCCACTTGAGCGTCACCGTCTGCCCGGCGTACGCGGACAGACTGACCGTGCGCTGGGCATAGGCCGTGCCCTTGTTGAGGTTGGAGAACGACTGCAGGGTTGTGCCGTTCGCGCTCACCACGAGCTTGTCGTATGCGGTCGACGTAGTCGTCTCCGCGGTGTTGACCAGCAGGTAGTAGCTCAACGTCGCCGCGCAGCCGGCCGGAATGGTGACCGAGTGCGACAACGTGTCGGTGTGCGTCGTGCCGTACCCGTCCAACCAGGCGTAACCGGAGCCGGCGTGCGCGTGCGCGCCGTCGGTGTTGATCACGCCGCTCGTGGCCGTCCAGCCGGTCGAGCCCGACTCGAAGCCCGGGTTGGTCAGCACCTGGCCGGAGCAACCGCCGCCGCCCCCGCCGCTGATCGTCCAGGTGAACGTCGTGCTCCCGGACGCGCCGGTGCTGTCACTCGCCGACGCGGTCACCGTGAACGTCCCCGCTGCCGACGGTGTGCCCGAGATCAGCCCGCTGGTCGCGTTGATCGACAGGCCGGTGGGCAGGCCGCTCGCGCTGTAGGTCAGCGCCGCCCCGCCGGAGTCCGATGCGCTGATCTGCAGACTGGTCGCGGTGCCCACGGTCCCGGTCTTGTTGCCCGGGTTCGTGACCGTCACCGTGTTGCCTCCGCCGCCACCGCCCGCGGTGAAGGCCGCGGTGCCGTTGGGCGTGCCCAGCCCGGTCGGGCCGTCCCAGCCGGCCGTGCCCTTGCACAGCACCGCCGGGGAGCACGAGCCGTTGCTGCCGCTCGTCACGTCGAACAGGTTGCCGGTGTGCGCGTACGGATCCGACGGCGGCTTGTCCGACGCGCCGGGCGTGCCGGCCAGGGCGTAGACGGACGCGATGAACGGGGCGGCCGCACTGGTGCCGCCGTAGACGGCCCAGCCGCTACCGCCGTAGGTCTGGTAGACAGCTACGCCGGTGTTGGGGTCCGATACCGACGACACGTCGGCCGTTGCGCGCTTGCTGCAAGCCGAGATCCCGCTCTGCCAGGACGGCTTGGTCTCGTCGCTCGAGCAGCCCGAACCGGCTCCCGACCACACCGTCTCGGCGAAGCCGCGGCTGTTGGTCGAGGTGTTCAGCGAGGTACCGCCGGTGGCCACGACGTCGACGGACGTGGCGGGATAGATGACGCCGGCGGAGTAGCCGTCGTCGCCGGTCGAGGCGGTGTAGACGACGCCGGTCGACTTGAAGTAGGTGGCGTCGTAGCTCGATTCCGTGCCGCCCTCGGGACCGCCCCAGCTCATGGACACGAACTTGGCGCCGAGGGTGGTCGCCTCTTTGACGGCGGTGAAGAGGTTGTCGGACGCGTCGTTGGCCTCGATGAGCGTGATGCTGCAGCTCGGGCAGGCGGCCGAGACCATGTCGAGGTCGAGCGAGATCTCGCCGGCCCAGCCGGTGTTACCGGCCGGCAGCGGGCTGGTCGCGCCGTTCTGGTTCAGCTTCTGGAAGCAGCCGTTGGCGGTGGTGCAGGCCGGCAGTCCGAACTGGGTGCGGTACGCGCTGAGATCGGAGGCGGCGTTCGGGTCGTCGTAGGCGTCCACGATGTAGACGCGCTGCCCGCTGCCGGTGGCCGGCAGCTTGTAGGCCGACTGCAGGCTCGACGGGCCGTAACCGCTCGGCGCGGCCTGCGGACTGATGGCCGACTTCGGTGTGAACCCCAGATCAGCACGGCGCATCGCGAAACACGCGTAGTGACCGACAGTGACATTCTGTGCGCAGCTGTTCACGGTCTTGACGCCGGTCGAACCAGGGTGTGCTGGGGTGGCCAGCGCATTGGTCGACAGGGCGATCGCGATCGCGGTGCTGCCGACGAGGACGGTCAGTCCTCGGGTAGCTACCTTCACGGTGCCTCCTGGGGTGATTGCCCCCTGGTTGGGGACTTGCCCGTGACGCTAGGGCTCGGCTGTGCTATCGGCTGATTTGCCGTATGTCAGGTACTGGACAGGCAGGAATACGCCTCACCCAGATCTCGCACCCCATCGGTCGCCGCACGTCCTAGGCTCTGCATCGTGAAACTGACCCATGTCGACGAACACGGCGCGGCGCGGATGGTGGACGTATCGGGCAAGGACGTCACCGCCCGCACGGCCACCGCGTCGGGCCGATTCCGGACCACACCCGAGGTCATCGCGCTGTTGCGCGGTGATGGCCTGCCGAAGGGCGATGCGCTGGCCGTGGCCCGGATCGCCGGAATTGCCGGCGCCAAGCGGACGCCGGACCTGGTGCCGCTGTGTCATCCGGTCGCGCTGCACGCGGCCAGCGTCGAGCTCACCGTGCACGACGATTCCGTCGAGATCACGGCCACCACCCGCACGGCCGATCGCACCGGGGTCGAGATGGAGGCGCTGACGTCGGTGGTCGTGGCCGGGTTGACGCTCTACGACATGGTCAAGGCCGTCGACCGGGGCGCGGAGCTCACCGACGTGCACCTGGTGACGAAGGCCGGCGGGCGTAGCGGTGAATGGACCCGGGACGCGGCCGGCGGAGACCCGTCGTGAACGTCGCCGTGGTCACCTGCTCGAACCGGTCCGCCGCGGGTGAGCGGCCCGACGACTCGGGCGAACTGCTGGCCGAACTGCTCGGCGGCGCGGGGCATCACGTCGGGTTCCGTCGCGTCGTGCCCGACGACGTCGACGCGATCCGGGCCGCGGTGGCCGACGCGGTACGGGGCGGGGCCGCGGCCGTGCTGACCACGGGTGGTACCGGGCTGACGCCGACCGACGTGACCCCGGAGGCGATCCGGCCCTTGCTCGAGCGCGAGATCCCGGGCATTGCCGAGGCGTTGCGGCTGGCCACCCGTGACCGGGTACCGACCTCGGTGCTGTCGCGCGGAATCGCCGGCGCGATCGGGACGACCTTGGTGGTGACGCTGCCCGGCTCGCCCGGTGGGGTGCGCGACGGCGTCGCCATCCTCGCCCCGCTGCTGGAGCACGCCGCCGATCAACTCGGCGGCGGCGATCACCGGGCCGGGGGTGGGGTATGACGGCCGACCTGGTCGGTATTTCGGCCGAGCCGCTGGACGCCTTCGCCCACGAGAAGGCGGTGGAGCACGGCGGCGCGGGGGCGAGCGTGATGTTCTGCGGCGTGGTCCGGGACGCCGACCGCGGCCGTCCGGTCGTCGAGCTGGAGTACCAGGCCCACCCGTCGGCCGAGCCCGTGCTGCGGGAGATCGCTGAGCGGTACGCGGCCGAGGAGGGTGTGCTCGGCCTGGCCGTCAGTCACCGGATCGGCGTGCTGCGCGTCGGCGACGTGGCGCTGGTGGCGGCGGTGTCGACGGCCCACCGGCGCGAGGCGTTCGATGTATGTGCCCGCCTGGTCGAGGAGGTCAAGCACCGGCTGCCGATCTGGAAACGCCAGGTGTTCGCCGACGGGTCGGACGAGTGGGTCAACTTTCCCTGACGTCGTCAGGCGGGGGACTGGTCCGGGCCCGAGCGTCAGCGGGGTCTCGCTCGGGTGTGGGCCTGGCGACGGATCTGGCACCGGTGTCGCCTCAGCGGCCGGTGCGGGCGCGGGTGCCGATGTGGGCGCGTCGGGGTCGAGCGTCGGTGCGGCCGCGGCCGGCTTGTCGGGATCGAGGCGCTCCTCGAGCTTGGACGTGACCGACGAGATCTTGTCGGAGTACTTGCCGCCGGTGGCCTTGTCGATGCTTTCGGCCAGCGCGCTGACGCCCTTCGCGCCGAGTTCACCGGCGCGCTCGGCCAACTCCGTGGCCTTGTCCTTGGCCTGGGACGCGATCGGGCCGGCCGCCGCGGCGGCGGTGACGGCCAGCTCGGCGGCCTTGTCCTTGAGCGGTCCGGCGGCAGCGGCCGCTTGGGCGGCCAGTTCCGCGGCCCGGTCCGTGATCTTGCCCGATTCGGTCATGGTGCCCACCTTCTGCGACGTCCGTCTGGTCCCTGATTCATCAAAGCATCCGGACGCGCGCCGGGCACACTGGGGTCGTGCCCGAACAACCCGCAACCGAGCCGGCTGACAGCGCTGCGCCCGCCGCGAATCCGAAGCCGTCCGCGCGCCCCGATCCGGACGAGCCGGTGCTGCCGGACGTCTCGGGCGACGATCGGGACGAGGGCTGGGGTCGTGACCCGGATGGCCGCCGTGACGAGGAGTGGTACCGGCGCGAACGCCCACCGCACCACGAATGAGCCTCGGCGCTGTGTGCCGGCGTGGTGCGGTCAGGCCCCGCGCTGCGCGCTGAGCAGGTCGCGGATCTCGCGCAGCAGGATCGCCTCGTCGCTGGAGACACTGGCCACCTCCTCGGGTTCGCCGGCCGCCCGTCGCCGGGCCTGCATTTCGGTCAGGGTCTTGATCGGGACGATGACGAAGAAGTAGATGGCCGCGGCGATGAGGATGAACTGCAGCGCCGCGTTGATGAAGTCGCCGTAGCGGAACTGGCTCTTGTGGATCGTGAACGTCAGGCTGCTGAAGTCGGGCTTGCCGACGATGGCCGCGACTATCGGGGTGAGCAGGTCGCGCACCAGGGCGGTGACGACAGCGGTGAACGCGGTACCGATGACCACGGCGACCGCCAGGTCGACCACGTTGCCGCGCATGATGAATTCCTTGAATCCCTTGAGCATGAGGCCTCCTGGTGACATCTGGGGCGGCGCCCGGCGTCCGCCCGGCAGTGACGTTAGGGCCGATCGCCGACGACCGCGAGCACTTGACGGCTCTGCAGGGCCACGATTCGCAGCGCCGTGCCGCGATCGGTGGCGATGAGCACCCGGGCCTCGCCGTCGCCAGTGACGCCGCCGGCATCCGGTGGCAGCACCGCGAGTACCGCGACGCCCTGAGCGACCAATGCGGCGGCCGCGGTGTTGACGGATGGCGCAGCGCCCGTCGGGTCGTCGTCCGGCGGCCCGGCCAGCACGTCGACGTGATCGCCGGGATGCAGCAGGTCGCTCATTCCGGCGTCGGTGCGTACCGCCGCCGCCACCGTGCCGGCGGGCAAGCCGGTGGTCAGTCCGGGACCGACGAGTCGGGCCACGGTGATCGCCTCGCCGGCGCCGACCGGCCCGGCCAGCCGGCGGCCGACCAGTCGCGACGGTGCTGCCGATGTGCGCGCGGGCACGAGATTGCGTGGCCAAGCGGCGAGCGTGACGTCGCCGGGCGCGAGCGTGTGGGCGGCGGCGAGGTCATGGGCGGCGACGACGACCGGAGCGCTCGGGACAGCGCCGCTGGGGCCGTCCCGCTCGCGCGAGCGGTTGGCGAGCGCGCTCGCCGCCGCGAGCAGCAGGCAAGTGAGCGCGGCCAGCCGGCGGGGCCAGCGATCGAGCCGCGGGAGCAGGTGAGTCAGCGAGGTGAACATGGGCGGCACGTTAGCCAGCCGAGCGATTCAAAGCGCGGGTGTAATTCGCGCCTGTGGACGACACGCCGTCCTGTGGATAACCGCCCGTCGTTGTCGGAGGTCAGGCCGAAGCTGCGGCCGGGTTGGCGCTCGACGAGCGCTTCGACGATCCATTCGAGGAGGAATCCGATGATGAACCCGAGGCTGCCGGCTTCGACGCCGGGGCCGAATCGCCGGAGGCCGCCGCCGGCTTGGCTGCCGGCGTGTCCGCCTTCGCCGGCGCATCCGACTTCGTCGACGGCTCGCTGTCCGACGACTTCTTGCCGCTGTCCTTGCGGCTGTCGTTTCGGTAGAAACCGGAGCCCTTGAAGACGACGCCGACCGGGGAGAACACCTTGCGCACCGGGCCACCGCACACCGGGCACTCGCTCGCGTTCGCGTCGGTGAACGACTGCACCAGCTCGAAGCGATTGCCACACTCAGGGTTGGTGCACGCGTACTGGTAGGTGGGCATAACGGGCGATCCTCCGGACGGTCAAGCGGCAGCGGGCCAGCCGTGCTGGCACTCAAACACTACGACTGCTAACCATCGTGGCTGATGCCGGCATTCCCCGCCACTCGCCGGGCCCGGCGGGCGAGGCCGACTCGGACAGGATCGCCTGTCTCGAGCCGGGAGTCGGGGGATAAGGCGGTCCGGTCAGGCGGTGCGATCAGGCGTCGGGTCCAGAAGTGGGTCCGCCGAGTCGGGGGTCGGGACGTTCGCCGGCCGACAGATGAGCTGCCGGCTCAGGAAGGGAGGTCGCGCCAGCCGTCTGGCGTAACGACGGCGGTCACCGGTATGTCCCACTCGTCCGTCGGCAACGCGTCGACGACCTCGGCGGCGAACAGCAGTGCCGCGATCGGCACCCCGGCTGCGGTCCGGCGCAGGGCCCGGTCGTACGACCCGCCGCCGCGCCCGAGCCGGGCGCCGTCGCGGGCCACGGCCAGTGCCGGCACCAATACCGCGTCCGCGCTCGCGATCGCCGTGACGCCCAGCGGCGACGCGGCCGCCTGGGCCGGAACGTCCCACTCGGCCCAGTCCAGATCGCGGTCGGGCAGCAGCACCGGCACCAGCACCCGGACGCCCTGAGCGCTGAGCGCGTCGAGTAGCTCGATGGATCCCGGCTCGCTCGGCAGGGGCACATAACCGCCCACACACCGCCAACCCGCCGCGTCGGCCCGGTCGAGCACCGCCGCGCACACAGCACGACGGGCGGCGGCGATCTCGTCGACGGCCCGGGCGCGGCGCGTGGCGTTGAGCCGGCCGCGGAGGGCGGACTTGTCTGCGCGCTGCACGGCCCCATTGTGGCCCGGTTACGCTCGCTTCATGGTTTCGAGTCCCGTCCGCAAGGCGCTCATTCCGGCCGCCGGGCGCGGCACCAGGTTCCTGCCGCTGACCAAGTCGGTGCCCAAGGAGCTGCTCCCGATCGTCAGTACGCCGGCGCTCGAACTGGTCGTCACCGAGGCCAGCCAGAACGGACTGGCCGACGTCCTGCTCATCCTCAGCGAGGACAAGGGGGCGATCGCCGAGTACTTCGCGCCCAATCACGACCTCGAGGACGCGCTGCGGTCCAAGGGCGACACCGCCGGACTGGCCAGCATCAGCCGCCCGGCCGAGCTGGCCACCATCCACCACGTCGAGCAACTCGAACCCCGGGGGCTCGGCGACGCGGTCGCCCACGGTGAGCAGTTCGCCGCGGGCGAGGCGTTCGCGGTGCTGCTGCCCGACGATCTCATCGACGACCGCGACGCCCTGCTCGGCCCGATGCTCGACGTCTACGCCGAGCACGGCGGGATCGTGCTCGGCCTCATCGACGTGCCCCGGGCCGAGATCAGCAAATACGGCGTTGCCGCGCCCGCCGAAGGAGCTGACCTGGGCGGCGACGTCGTCGCCCTGGCCGACCTGGTCGAGAAACCGGACGCGGATGCCGCTCCGAGCACGCTGGCGATCATCGGCCGCTACATCCTGCCGCCCGAGATCTTCGACGCGCTGCGGGCCACGAAACCCGGCTCCGGCGGCGAGATCCAGCTGACCGACGCGATGCACCGCATGGCCCGCACGGGAGTCCCGATCCACGGCGTGGTCTTCCGCGGGCGGCGCTACGACACCGGCAACCGGCTCGAGTACGTGAAGGCAGTCGTTCAGCTCGCCAGCCGACACCCCGACATTGGCCCGGACTTCACCGACTGGCTGAGGGACTATGTCCCGGGGCTGCCCGCACCGGCGTGACGAATCGAGGAGCACAGATTAGTGGCTGACGACGACCGCCTGCGGACGGTCGATGAGCACCTGGCGACCGTGCTCGACGGCGTCGGCTCGATTGATCCCATCGAGTTGACGCTGCTCGACAGTCAAGGGTTGCTGCTCGCGGAGAACGTCGTCACCGACGTCCCGCTGCCCGGTTTCGACAATGCCGCGCTGGACGGTTACGCCGTGCGCGCCGTCGATACCCGCGGGGCGTCGCCCGAAGATCCGGCGGTGCTGCCGGTGATCGGAGACGTCGCGGCCGGCGCCAAGTCCCGGTCGGGCATGGGCCCCGGCCTGGCCATGCGCATCATGACCGGAGCGCCCATCCCGGCCGGGGCCGACGCGGTCATCGCCCTGGAGGAGACCGACCGCGGCGTCGCCCGGGTCGCCATCAACCGGGCCGTGCTCAGCGGCGAGCACGTGCGCCGCACCGGCGAGGACCTGGCTGCCGGCGCACCCGCCCTCGGGGCCGGCGCGGTGCTCGGCCCGCAACAACTCGCGCTGCTGGCCGCCATCGGGCGCGACCGGGTGGTGGTGCGGCCGCGGCCGCGCGTCCTGGTCATCTCCACCGGCAGCGAACTGATCGAGGTCGGCAACCGGGCCGCGTTCGGCGAGGTCACCGACTCCAACTCCTATCTCATCTCCGCCGCGGCCAAGGACGCCGGCGCCGACGCCCGGCGCACCGGCATCGTGCCCGACGACCACGCCAAGCTCCTCGACGTCCTCGAGACCCAGTTGCTGCGGGCCGACCTGCTGGTCACGACCGGCGGGGTGAGCATGGGCGCGTTCGACGTGGTCAAGGAGGCGCTGTCCGAACTCGGGACGGTCGAGTTCACCCGCGTGGCCATGCAGCCGGGTATGCCCCAGGGCTTCGGGCACCTCGGCAACCGGGTACCGATCCTGTGCCTGCCCGGCAATCCGGTCAGCGCGCTCGTCTCGTTCGAGGTCTTCGTCCGTCCTGCGATCCGCAAGCTGCTGGGCAAGCGCAATCTGCAGCGGGCGACCGTGCAGGCCGTCGCGCTGGAACGGGCCGAGAGCCCTGAGGGCCTTCGGCAGTACCGTCGCGGGGTGCTGCACCGCGAGGCGACCGGCGGGTACAGCGTGTCGCTGGTCGGTGGGCCGGGGTCGCACCTGATCGCGTCGATGGCCTCGTCGAACTGTCTGGTGGTCATCGACGAGGAGGTGACCGAGGTGGTCGCGGGTTCGCGGGTGACCGTCATTCCGCTGCTGCTGTCGAACCGGTGAGCGTCCATCCCGGCTGGCCGGCGAAACTGTCGGCCGGCCCGGTCACACTGCGACCGCCCCGACTGCGCGACGGCCGGGCCTGGGGTGAGGTCCGGCTTCGTAACGAGATGTGGCTGACCAAGTGGGAGCCGACGTCAGCCCACGGCTGGGCCGAGCGCAACGCGATGACGGCCTGGCCGCCGCTGGTGTCGGCGCTGCGTAAGGCGGCCCGGGCCGGGACGATGTTGCCGTTCGTGATCACCTACGCCGGCAAGCTCGTGGGCCAGGTCAACGTGTCCAACATCGTGCACGGGGTGCTGCGCTCGTGCACGGTCGGGTACTGGGTCGACCAGGCCGTGGCCGGTCGGGGCATCGTGCCCACGGCGCTCGCGCTGAGCATCGACCACTGCTTCGGCGAGGTCGGGCTGCATCGGGTCGAGGTCGACATCCGGCCCGAGAACACGGCCAGCCTGCGGGTCGTGGAGAAGCTCGGCCTGCGCCGCGAGGGCTACTACGAGCGGTTCCTGGACATCGACGGCGACTGGCGCGACCACATCGCGTTCGCGGTGACGATCGAGGATTTGCACGGCGCCACGATGGTGTCGCGGTTGCCGTCATTGCCCCGCTTGCCCTGAGCGGTTGGTGTTACCGCGGGTCGCCGACACGCCGGGCCACGTACCCGATCAGGCCTGGGTTGCTGGCTAATTTGAACGCCAGGCTTGTTACTGGTGTGACTGGAGGTGCGAAGTGTTGTCACCGCTGACGACCGTCTTCGTCCTCGCCGTGCTGTGGTTGATCGTGGTTGTCCCCATGATCGTGCGCCGGAACGACTTCCGGCGGCGCGAGCGGAGTATCGACGGTTTCGGGCGGGCGATGCGCTCGCTCGGCGGTCGTCCGCTGGCCACAGCACGCACCGGCGCGGACCGCACCGAGGTCTACGTCCCGCGCGCGCGCCCGGCCGCCAATCCGGCGCCAGCGGCTCGCCGCCCAGTGCCCGTCGCCCAGGAGGCGCTCATGTACCCCGTCGATCGCTCGGAGATGTCCGCGGCCCGAGCGCAGATGATGGCCCGGCGCCGGCGTTCGCTGGGATTGCTCGGCCTCGGCACCGTGGTCTTCGGCGTCCTCGGCGGCGTGGTGGGCGGCATCTTCCTGATCCTGACCGCGCCGTTCGCCCTGGGCCTGGCCGGCTACCTCTACTTCCTGCGCTCCCAGGCCCTGCGCGACCGGCAGCGGCGCAGCATGCGGCAGCAGCGGGCCAGTCGGCGGACCGGCAGCTACGACGCCACCGCCGAACTCAGCCGCTTCGATGACATGCCCGAGTCGGTGGTGCGCATCGACGACGACGATCTGGAGTTGCACAACCTCGACACCGTCGACCTCACTGGGCTCTACACCGAGGAAGCCGGCGAGACTGCGGCCCAACGCCGCGCCAGCTGAGCCCTCAGGGCGCTGGTAACCTCATCGTCGGCCCGAACGGGCCTTCCCGGTTATTCGGGGCTGTGGCGCAGTCCGGTAGCGCACCTCGTTCGCATCGAGGGGGTCAGGGGTTCGAATCCCCTCAGCTCCACCCACCGACCCCAGCAACCGGGGCCTCCAGCACCTCGCCTGACCGCGCATGCGGCTCGGTCCAGCAGTTCGGCCAGCAATCGACACCACCTACCCGGCGCTGCAGGGGCCGTTAGCGGATCGTGGGTCGCGTCATGGGCGAGGTACTGCGCGCCCCGTTTTCGGTGGGGATGTTGACGTGGAGACGTGTTCGCCTGGTACTCAGCCGACTGTCGATGGCTGCGAACCGGACGCTGCGGATGAGCGAGCTGGCGGAGTTGGCGGGTGGTTCGCTTTCGCGGCTGTCCAACGTCGTCAGACGCCTGGAGCAGCGCGGATTCGTCCGGCGCGAACCCGACCCGGCCAACGGCCGCTACACCAACGCGATCCTGACCGAGTCGGGGTGGGAGAAGGTGGTCGCCGCCGCCCCCGGCCACGTGGGGGCCGTCCGGCACCTGGTGTTCGACCCGCTCGACGCCACCCAGATCACCGCGCTGGGCCACATGGGCGAGCAGCTGCTGGCCCAGTTGCACGCCCACCTGCGCGGCGACCGTGACAACCCACGACCGACTGCTGAGGACCGGCGACCCGATCCGACCGGCGCCTAGTCAGCCAACATCAGCGACATCCGCACTGGTTCCGCTACGCCTGCCCGCCCGGAGTCGCCGGCTCTGGTGTGCGGAATTTGGCGATGAGAAGCTCGAGTCGGTCAGTGTCGTGTTCGGGTCGGACGCGGTCGTTGCGGCGCAGCGTGATGAGTCCGTGCAGTGCGGCCCACAGCACCTCGGTGAGAGTTTCGACATCCCCGTCGCCGGCGACCGTGGCAACGGCCGCGCTCACTGCCGTGAACGTCGCGGACAGCGGGGCTGCGGAGCCCCCGCCACCGAAGCGCAATCGGGTGGTGCGGCTGAACATCGCGTCGTACAGCGCTGGGTTCTCGACCGCGAAGGCGTAGTAGGCCCGAGCGACCGCGCCGAGCTCGTCGCTGGTCGCTGCCAGGCGTCGGGCGTCGTCGAGGCTCTCGGCCAGTTCACCGAAACCTTGCAGGGCGATGGCCTCGACGAGGTCTTCCATCGAGGCGAAGTGTTTGTAGATCACGGGCTGGCTGTACTCGATCTCGGTCGACAAGCGGCGCGTGGTCAACGCGTCCCAGCCCTCTCGCTCGGCCAGGGCCCGGGCGGTGCTGACGATGAGCTGGCGACGCGTGTCTCGGTCGCGTTGTCGACGATCCGCGATGGCCATAGCTGATGATAGCACCGCTATCCATGCGAGCGCTGCTATTGACGACAGGATCGCCTGGGGTTAGCGTTGCTAGCGTTAGCAGCGCTAACCAGCGCATTCCTTCGACGCCACCGGCGTCAGCAACTGACCCTTGGGAAGGACCTTCGTCATGCACGTCGCCGCGCTCGTCATCGCCACCCTCGCTGCCGTCGCCATCATCGGACTCGGCACCCGTTTCATCCTCTCGCCCCGACAGGCAACGCTCGACTATGGCGTCGCCCCGGACAACATCCGAGCCCTGACGGAGATCAAAGGCGTTCGCGACATCACCTCCGGAGCGGTCGTGCTCGCCGTGTGGGCTGGTGCCGGCACCCACGCGCTCGGCTGGGCGCTCACCTTCGCAGCGCTGACCGCACTTGGGGATGCCGTGATTGTGCGGACCAACGGCGGCAAGCTCGCCACCGCGCTGGGCATCCACGGGTTCACCGCTGCGCTACTCGTCGCCGCCGGCCTCATCCTCGCCCTGAGGTGAGCGGGCGACAGCCCATATCGACGGGAACGACATCGACCGCAGGCACGGGCCGCATCGGTGGCTGGCTCAGCCGCCGGCCGTCGATTCGCGCAGGCTCGCGTTTATGGCGAGTTCGAGCATGAGTGCGGCGTTGCGGAGTGGGGTGGGACTGCGGTGTGCGCGGGCCAGGATCGTCGCTCCCTCGGTGGCCGCGACGATGGCATCAGCCAGCGCGGCGGCTCGGTCCGGTGACAGGCCGCGCTCGGAAAGGCGGCTGGTCAGCGCCGAGGTCCAGGTCGTGAACGCCGCCGAGACTGCTTGCTGGAACGGCGTGAATGTCGACGCGCTCTCCACCGTGGTGACGGCGACCGCGCAGCCGGGGGCGTAGTCGTTGGCGAGCAGGTCCGTCTCGATGGCGGTGAAGATCGTGCGGACCTGCTCACCGAGGTCGCCGGCGGCATCGCCGAGGGGTTGCGTCAAGGACTGCAGCGTTGCCGCCGCGGCGCGCTCGAGGGCGGTGAGGATGAGCTGATCCTTGCCGTCGGGAAAGTGGAAGTAGAACGACCCGCGCGGGGCTCCCGCGAGATCCAGGATCTCTTTGGTGCCGCTGGCCGCGGCGCCCTTGGTCCGCATCAACGAGACGGTCGCGTCGATCAGCCGTTCGCGCGTCGGCGCAGATCTTGTTTTAACCATTATGCCGATCAGTCTACATGGTGCTACGGTCAAGTGACTAGACCGATCGATCTACATAGGAGACGACATGACCGCTGCACCGGCCATCCCGACGATTCCGACCACGGCCCACGCTGCCGTGATCAACAGCTACGGCGGCCCCGAGACCTTGGTGGCGGCAGAGGTGCCGCTGCCGGCGTTGACCGACACGCAGGTGCTGGTCGACGTCGCCGCCGTGGCCGTGAACCCGGTCGACCTCACCACCCGGCAGGGTGTCGCGATCCCGGAGAAGGATGCCCGCTTCCCGATGGTGCTCGGCTGGGACGTGGCCGGCACCGTGCTGGCGACCGGCGCCGCCGTGACCACCCTGCACGTGGGTGACCGAGTTGCCGGCATGGTCTTCCAGCCCATCGATCAGCGCGGCACCTACGCCAAGTACGTCAACTTCGACGCCGCCCTGCTCGCCAAGGTCCCTGATGCCCTGAGCCTGCAGCAGGCCGCCACCGTTCCGCTGGTCGGTCTCACCGCCTCCGGGCTGCTCGGACAGGCCGCTGCCGACGGGGTCAAGACCCTGCTGGTTACCGGCCCGCTCGGCGCCGTCGGCCGCCACGTCGTCGCTCTCGCGGCGCGCGCCGGACTGGAGGTGATCGCCGCAGCCGCAGCCGAGCGCGCCGATGACTTGCGTGCACTCGGCGCCTCGGTGACCGTCGGCCGCAACGACTTCACCGACGCCGTCCGGGCGCGCTACCCCGACGGTGTCGACGCCGCGATCGACCTGGTCGGCGGGGCGTCGTCGCACGCCGCGTTCGACCTGGTCCGCGACGGCGGACGTTACGTCACCGCGGTGCCGCCGTATGTGGATGGCACCGGCCGCTTCGAGTCCGACCGTGGCATCACCCCCGTCGTGTACCAGGTCGCCCCGGACACCGACCGGCTCGGCACCCTGCTCACCCTCGCCGCGCAGGGTGTGCTGTCGACCGCCATCGAATACACCTACCCCCTGGACGACGCAGCCGAGGCGCACCGACGTCAGGCCGCCGGCGGCCTCAATGGACGCGTCATCCTCGTGCCGTGACGGGGCCGGGCGGCGGTCGGCGCTCGCATCAGTGCCGCGCGAGCTCGCCGGTCTGCTCGGCGGTGGCGGCCCAGCTGGCCAGCAGTCTGAGGCTGTCGGCGGTCGGGCTGCCCTGGGGTGCGGTGTAGACGAGCATGGTCAATCCGGGCTGGGACGGCAGCTCCATGGCCTCGAAGTTGAGGTCCAGGTCGCCGACGACCGGGTGGTGGAGCTTCTTGTGCCCGGTGCGGTGAAAGCGGACGTTGTGGGCGGCCCAGCGGGAGCGGAAGTCCTCGCTGCGCGTGGACAGCTCGCCGATGAGCTCGATGAGCTGCTTGTCGTGGGGATTGCGCCCGGCTTCGGCCCGCAGCATGGCGGCGATGTCGTCGGCGCCGCGTTCCCAATCGGCGAAGAAGACTCGCGAAGCCGGGTCGAGGTAGATGAAGCGGGCGCTGTTGACCGGACGGCGCGGGTCGGCCAGCAGTGGTGCGTACAAGGCCCGGGCCATGCGGTTGGTGGCCAGCACGTCGTGACGGGCGTTGCGGACCCACGCCGGCGCGTCGATGATCGCGTCGAGAACCTGCTGCACGCTGTCGGTCACCCCGGCGGCCTTCGCGCGGCGCGGCCGGGGCGGGCCGGGAGCAGCGGCTCGGGCCAGGTCGAACAGGTGCTCTCGTTCGGCCTCGTCGAGCTGCAGCGCCCGCGCGACACCTTCGAGCACGGCGTCGGAGGCGCCGGCCAGGCTGCCGCGCTCCATCCGAACGTAGTAGTCGACGCTGACCCCCGCGAGCAGCGCGACCTCTTCCCGGCGTAGGCCCTTCACCCGGCGGTTGCCGCCGTAGGCCGGCAGTCCGGCCTGGTCGGGTGTGATCCGGGCCCGGCGTGAGGCCAGGAATTCGCGGACCTCCGCTCGGTTGTCCATGGCTTCACGGTAGGTGACGGCGCCGGCCCCAGGCAGGTACTGCCGTTACCTGTAAAGGCAGACACTGCCACGGGCGCCCGGGCACGGGTTGAGTGGACTTCGTGACCACAGCCGCCGCGACCGAGCCGCCCGGCCTGCACCCCCGATGCATCCCCTGAGGTGGCCCAGCTCAACCTGGACGGTGAATCATGACCATCGATCAACGTGTCCTCAACAACGGCGTCACCATGCCCGCCCTCGGGTTCGGGGTCTTCCAAGCACCGCCCGAGGAGACCACCGCCGCCGTCGCAACGGCTCTGACGACCGGGTACCGGCACATCGACACCGCGGCCGCCTACGGCAACGAGCGCGAGGTCGGCGAAGCCATCCGCCGCTCCGGACTGGGCCGCGACGAGGTGTTCATCGAGACCAAGGTCTGGGTCAGTGACTACGGCTACGACCCGACGCTGCACGCCTTCGAGAAGGCAACGCGCAAGCTCGGCGTCGACCAGCTGGACCTGCTCATCCTGCACCAGCCGGCGCCGGACCGCTTCGACGCCACAGTCGCGGCATACCAGGCGCTGGAGAGGCTGCTGGCCGACGGTCAGGTCCGGGCGATCGGCGTCAGCAACTTCATGCGCCACCACCTGGACGAGCTGCTGGCCCGGACCGAGATCGTGCCGGCGCTGAACCAGATCGAACTGCATCCCTACTTCACCCAGCCCGACGTGCAGGCCGCCGACAACGAGCACGGCATCCTCACCCAGGCCTGGTCCCCCATCGGGGGCATCACGTTCTATCCGGGCTGGGGGCAGGAACGCAGGAACGTCATGCAGGATCCGACGATCGGCGAGATCGCGGCCACGCACGGCAAGTCGCCGGCCCAGGTGATGCTGCGCTGGCACCTGCAGCAGGGCCGTTCGGCCATCCCCAAGTCGACCAATCCCGGGCGCATCGCCGAGAACTTCGACGTCTTCGACTTCGAGCTCTCGACCGACGAGCTCGCCCGCATCGACGGTCTCGACACCGGCGTGCGCAACGGACCGGACCCCGACGTAGCCCGTCCGGACGCGTTCGCCCGGGTCATCGCAGAGGAATAGTCAGCGCGTCGCGACCCGGGTCGCGATGTCGTAGGTTCCGGCGCCGACCGCGAGGTTGACGTAGTCGCCGGCGCCGGCGGCCGATCGGACCTGGTGCGACCCGCCGACGGCGACACCGTGGGTCCAGACCGGGTGCCCGTTCACCGCGATGTCGACGGAGTGGCCGAACGTCGGCACCGCGATCGTGCCGGCCGTGCCGGCGGGAGCGGTCACCTTCATCGCGAAAGCGCCGGTGGACCGGTTGTGGCTCCAGTCCACCGCGATCGGGCCGTACGGCGTCGGCGCCTGACCCTCCACCCAGGCGAGCGTGCTCGCGTGGGGCTGGACCAGCCAGGTCCGGTAGCCCGCGTCGACCGGAGCGATCCCGAGCACGTACTGCGACAGCGCTGAGGTGGGCATCGAGGACCAGCCGTGGGCCATGCTCGTCTGGCCCGACGCCTGCGTGCCCGTGGTGCTCTCGTTCTCCCAGAACGTGCCGGTGTACAGATCGCCGGGGGCGATCATCGGACCCCACTCGTTCGACAGCAGCTGCAGCGCGTTGTCGGTGTCACCGGCCCGGAGCCGGGCGTTGAGCTCGAACCCGGAGACGAACGGACTGATCGTGTCCTGGTAGCCGCTCGAGAAGGGCAACGTTCCCGACGCCGTCCACAGACTTGACTTGATCTTGGCCAGGATGCCGGCGACCTTGTCCGCCGGCGCGATGCCGAACTCGACGGCCAGTACGTTCGCGTCCTGAGCCGTCACCGTGCGGACGCTGTCGCTCAGGTCGTACAAGCCGGTGCCGGCGTCGAACAACCGCGTGTTGATCGCCGTCTTGAGCGCCGCGGCCCGATCCGTGTAGCCGCTCGTCAGGTTGCCGTGGCCGGCGGCCTGCGCGAGCTGGGCGCCGTCGAGCAGGGTCCGGTAGTACAGCGCGTTGTAGGCGGTGACTTCGCCGGTCTTCACGCCGTCGTAGTAGTCCCAGTCGGCACCGTCGTCGCTGGTGGTGACGAACAGTCCGGCATCGTCGACCTGGCTCGCGCTCCAGGCCAGTTCGTTCGCGACCAGCGGCCATTCCTTGCGCACGAAGGCGGTGTCGCCGGTGTACTGGTAGTACTCGGCCAGGTCGCGCACGAAGTACATGGAGTAGCTGGCCGAGTACGGGGTTGCGGGTCGAGGCCGGCGGGTTCGGGTTGATCGGCGTCTGCGGTGGCATGTCGCCCGAGACGTATCCGTTGCTGCCGGCGTAGCTGCCGAGCAGTTCGAGCGAGCCGCGGATGTAGTCGCTGGTGCCCGTGGAGTAGAACAGCGTCGGCCCTTCGACGGCCAGGTCGCCTGACCACACGGCGCGGTCGCGCTTGGCCCCGTCGAGGATGAGCGGGACGGTGTTGTTGCCGGGGACGTCGAAGTCCGAGATCGCCGACGCGCGGGACAGCGCGTTCCGGTAGAGGACCTGGCCCGAGGGTGCCGTGACCGACAGGTCCGCGAAGCCGGCCTGTTCCCCGCTGAACTCGCGGAAGCCCACGGAGCCGGCGGGATGGGCCGTGATGCCGGGTGCGAACTGGGCCGAATCGAAGCTCGCCACCTGGGTGCCGTCGAGATAGGTCGTCACCGTCGTTCCGCTGACGACCTCCCTGACCGTGTGCCAGGTGTCCGGGTCGATCGGCGCGGCCAGGGGCACGTTGGCGATGGTCTGGTAGTTGCCGTCGGACTCGGACAGTTGCTGCAGCACGTTCGGGGCGCCGGCCGTGTCGTTCGAGGCGTCCAGGATGAGCAGGTAGCCGTTCTGCGCGTCCGGCCCACGCACCACCCAGCCGGCCTGGTTGGTGGTGATCTTCGTCCGGAACTGCATGGTGTAATCGGTCCAGGACCGTCCGGCCGCGATCAGGCCCGGGCCGGCCGTCGAGCCGGGCACGTCGAGCCAGCCGTGATCGGTGTTCCACCGCGGACCGGTCGTCCCGACCGGCAGCTGGTTGACCTGGGCCGTGTAGGCGCCGTCGAACCAGTACTTGTTCAACTCGTCCGAGCTGGACACGAAGTAACCGCGGTACTTGTCCGGCGTCGCGCGGTAGGGCGTGTACTGGATCGTCGCCGCGCTGAGCGACACCGTGCCCGGCGTGCTCAGCGAGATCTCCTCGTAGCGCTCACCGCCCTGGATCTCGGCGTTGGTGATCCGGCCCGGTTGGCTGACCCGGTAGGTGTCGTAGCGCTGCGGATCACCGCTGGCCCATGGCGAGACACCGTCCCCGGTCGGGCTGACCTGGGTCCGGGTCTCGCTGTAGCCGGCCTGCAGGGTCGGGTTTCCGCCGACGGCGGTGACGTCGAAGCGCGGGTAGCCGCCGACTTCGTGCCCGTAGTCGAGGATGATCGACGCGCTGCCCTTGATCACGGCGGGCGGCGGATCGGCCTGGCCGGTCACGGACTTCTGCACGGTGAAGCTGCCCGACCCACCGTCGGTCGCGCTGGTCTGGATCGAGTAGTCGACCGGGAAGGACGCCGTACGCCCGTCGGGGGAGAGCGTGTCGGTGCGCGGCCACAGCACCACCCGGCCGACCGGCTGCACCGAACCGAGGTCCACGGTCACCCACACCGGCGCGCCGCTCACGTCGGTCGAGGCGTGGGGTTGCGACGTGTAGCCGTGCGCCGACGGGTTCTCCGTGTCGGTGACCCCGTCGGTGAGGTACCGGGTGCTCCAGATGCCGGCTTCGATGGTCTCCGAAGCGGTCACCGGCTGGTCGCGGGCGAGGTCAACGCTGCCGTTCGGTCCGAACACCTGCAGCTCGGCGAGCTGGACGTAGCTGCCGGCCGGATCGCCGGCAGGTGGGAAACCCAGCTTGGTGACGTTCAGCCTGACGTAGCGCGCCGACACGGTGCCGAGGTCGACGGTGACCGGGCTGGCGGTGACCGTCTTCGGCGTGGCCGTCAGGGTGGCGACCTGTCCCGGGCCGGGCTGGGTCAGCGCCGCGGCATTCCTGACCTCGCCGGCCGTGCCCACGATCGCCACGGGGCGCACGACGGTCGACGACGGCGACTGGACGTAGCGCTGCCAGTTCGGGTGGGCCGGCCAACCGGGCGAGGTCGGTGGCGCAGCGTCGGCGGCGGTCGCCAACGAAACGGACACGACGGCGATGAGCCCCACTGCGGTGCCGCTCCGACGAAGACGGTTGCTGGCGCGTCCCATGACGACCCCCGAACACTCGGTCACGCTCGATTTAAACGTTTCAATGACCGTAGGTTCTATCGCCCCGGATGACAACAGGAATGCGATATTTTGTCCGGCTTCGTTGACGAGGCCGGAACCGGCCGCGCGCTCAGGCGGCGACGGCGGCGGTGCGGGCGTCGCGC
Source organism: uncultured Actinomycetota bacterium (assembly GCA_963713245.1). GTDB lineage: Bacteria > Actinomycetota > Actinomycetes > Mycobacteriales > Jatrophihabitantaceae > CAVQKZ01. Next base: position 365,145 of record CAVQKZ010000001.1, on the reverse strand, counting down.
AGCGTCGTCGACCACCAGACCAGATCGTCGAACATGGCGTCGACGGACGGCGTGAGGCCGGCCGCGATGTCATCGATCGGCGCGTTGCTGCCGAACGGGTGCACCTGGAACAGGTCGCCGCCGCCGATGTGCACCCCGAACTTGGAGGGCACCATCTGCAGTTCGACGCCGATGCCGCGCAGGTGCTCGACGGCCCGGGCTCCACCGGTGCTGCCGTAGCCGAAGGCCGAGAACGGCTTGCGGTTCCATTCGACGTAGGCCTGGTCGAGAGCGTTCTTCAACGCCGCGGTGATGGAGTGGTTGTACTCGGCGACGATGAAGATGTAGCCGTCGTAGGGCCGGATGGCGTCCTGCCAGGCCAGCACCTTCGGGTCGACGCTGGGCATGTGCAGGTTCGAGGACGCCTCGGCGAAGAACGGCAGGTCGAAGTCGCGCAGGTCGAGGCGGTCGAGGCTGAAGTCGTCGCGCTTGGCCGCCTGCTCGAGCAGCCAGTCGGCCGGCTTGTCGGCGAAGCGCTGCGGGCGGGTCGAACCGATGATCAGGGCCAGCCGGGGTGGAGTGCTCACAAGTATTCCTTAAGTGTCATGTAGGGAGTAGGTTTCCTGTAGTAATCACTGTGCCTGCGGAGTCTGCCCCGGACAAGAGGGCACTTTCCGGCCACTAGGTCACCGGAAGGTGACCACCTACTGGGAGAACTGCGATGGTCGACAGCCGAACCTGTGCCCGGCACGGCGAGGAGGACGTCGAGGTCTGCGGTGCGATCTCCGACCTGCTCGCCCGCATCGCCGACAAGTGGTCGCTGCTGATCGTGTCGACCCTGGGCGATGGGCCGCTGCGGTTCAACGAGTTGCGCCGACAGGTCACCGACATCAGCCAGAAGATGCTCTCCTCGACCCTGAAGGTGCTCGAGCGCGACGGCCTGGTCAGTCGAACGGTGACCCCGAGCATCCCACCGCAGGTGGAATACGAGCTGACCGATCTCGGCCGCGAACTCCGGGAACCGGTGAACGCGCTGGCGCAGTGGACGGCCGCGAACACACCGCGCATCATGGCCGCGCGGGCCGAGTACGACGCGCGCATCGCGGCTCCCGCCCGTTCGGCCTGACGGGGTCCGGGTAGTGCCAGCTGTACCGGCAACCGGACAGCGGGCGGGATCGAAAAGCAACTCCGGCGCAACCAGGGTGGATGACGTACGCATCGATTCCACGCTGACAGGAGTTCAGATGTCTTCCAGCCCAACACCGCCCCCGACCCGCAGGCGTTTCGCGGTCCCTCGCCCGGTCGTCGCCGGCACCCTGGCGACGCTCGCGATCGGCGGCCTGCTCGCTGCGCCCAGGGCGCTCGCCAGCACGGCGCACCACCCTGATTCCGGGGCCAGGAACGTCGTCCAGCAGCAGCTCGACCGCCTGGTCGACCACGACCACTTCCCGGGCGCGCTCGCGTCCGTCCGCTCGGTCGACGGGCGGGTGCGCAACTACACCGCCGGCGTCGGCGACCTCAAGACCGGCGCCAAGGTTCCGGTGAACGGCGAGGTCCGCATCGGCAGCAACACCAAGACGTTCACCGCTGTGGTCGTCCTGCAACTCGTCGGCGAAGGCAGGATCTCGCTCGATGCCCCGGTCGAGAAGTACCTCCCCGGCGTCGTGCACGGCAACGGCAACGACGGGCGGCGGGTCACCGTGCACCAGTTGCTGCAGCAGATGAGCGGAATCCCCGACTACGACGACGTCCTGTTCACCAAGGCGCAGGACGAGATCACGCTGCGTCACAACTACCTGCAGCCGCGCAGCCTGGTCGACGCCGCCCTGACCCGGCCGCCGGACTTCGCCCCGGGCACGAAGTGGGAGTACAGCAACACCAACTACATCCTGGCCGGGCTCATCGCCGAGCACGTGACCGGGCGTCCCATCGGCGAAGAGATCACCAACCGCGTGATCCGCCCGCTGCACTTGAGGCACACCTACTGGCCGACGCAGGGCGATCAGCGCATCGTCGGCCGCCACCCGCACGGCTACGTCGGGCTCGCGCCCGGTGCGCCGTGGGTCGACGTCACCGAACTGGACCCGTCGATGGGCTGGTCGGCCGGTCAGCTCATCTCCACGCCGAACGATTTGCGCACCTTCCTGGCCGCGGTCGTGCGCGGCGACCTGCTCAAGCCGGCCCAGCATCGCGCGATGCTGACCACCGTCGCCGCGCCCGGGTTCGAACCGGCCGGCACGTGGCGCTACGGTCTCGGCATCGCCGAGCACCCGCTGCCCTGTGGCGGCGTGGCCTGGGGCCATGGCGGCGACATCCAGGGATTCGAGACCCGCGACCTGGTCACGACCGACGGACGCAGCGCGGTCGTCACCGTGACCGGGCTGCCGACCTCCGAGCAGATGGTCAACGATGTCGACGACAGCGTGGATGCCGTGCTCTGCCCGTAGTTGGACGAGAGGCGGTCTCCGTCGCGTTGGCGACGGGGACCGCCTTTTCGGCTGTTCGACCCGGAGATGTCGGGCTAGGCGCCGGCCATCGGTGGCAGCGAGTACAGGTGCAGGAACCGGTCCGCTGAGGCGACGTCGCCGGTGACGACGAGATCGCCGGTGTCGACGGCGTCGGCAAGGGGACGGCCGCCGTACGTCACCGCCGCGAAGGCCCGGGCGTCGCCGGCGATCGTGGCGTCGACGTCGGGCGGGTCGCCGGCCTCGACGATCAGCTTCTTGCGGGCGACCCGGGCGACGTAGGCCTCCTCGTTGGGACGGACCCCGATGGTGAGCTGCACACCTTCGGCGAGGGACGGGTCGAAGTTGGTGCGCAGCGACAGGATCAACGAGGCGCTGCCGAAGTGGAGATCCTTGCGGTGCTGGGGATCGCGGGCGGCCCAGCGCCCGAACTGCTGCATGATCGGTTCGAGGTCCCGGGCCCAGGCCGTCAGGTCGTAGACCCATACGGCAGCCGGCTTGGGCAGCTTGCGTCGGGCGACCAGTCCGGCCCGTTCGAGTTCGTCCAGCCGGTGGGAGAGGACGTTCGCGCTGATGCCGGGCAATCCGTCCTTGATGTCGCCGAAGCGTTTCGGACCGAGCATCAGCTCTCTGACCACCAGCAGGGCCCACCGTTCGCCGACCAGCTCGAGGGCGTGGGCCACTCCGCACGAGTCTTCGTAGGTCCGGTTGGTCGCCATGCACCAAACGATACCACAGAGTCATTAATTAGGAGTAGGTACTTGTGAATAGTGACCGAGCACGCTAACGTCCTCGGCATGACGACTTACCTGCCCTCCGCGGCCCCAGAAACCGACCGTTCCCGATGGCTGGCGCTCTATGTGTTGTGCGGCAGCATGCTGATGATCGTGTTGGACGCGACGATCGTGAACGTCGCGCTTCCGGCGATCAGGACTGATCTGCACTTCACGCCGGCCAGCCTGGCCTGGGTGGTGAACGCCTACCTGATCGCCTTCGGGGGTCTGCTGCTGCTCGCCGGGCGCCTGGGCGACCTGGTCGGCCGGCGCGGGGTCTTCCTCACCGGCCTGGCCATCTTCACCGCCGCGTCGGCGGCGTGCGGGTTGGCGGTCAACCAGCCGATGCTTGTCGTCGCCCGACTCGTCCAGGGCGCAGGGGGCGCGCTGACCTCGGCCGTCGTGCTCGGCATGATCGTCACGATGTTCCCGAAGCCGCAGGAGCAGGCCAAGGCGATCGGTGTCTTCGCGTTCGTCGCCTCGGCCGGCGGGGCGGTCGGCCTGTTGGCCGGTGGCGTCATCGCCCAGGCGATCAGCTGGCACTGGATCTTCTTCGTCAACGTCCCCATCGGCGTGGCGGTCGCCCTGGCCGCATTGCGGCTCGTGCCGGCCGACAAGGGCCTCGGTCTCACTCATGGCGCTGACGTCGCCGGTGCGGCCATGGTCACCGGAGCGCTCATGCTCACCGTGTACACGATCGTCAAGCCGGCGGCGGAGAAGGGCTGGCTCGACGCCGAGACCGTGGTGCTCGGCGCCGTCAGCGCCGCGCTGCTGGCCGCTTTCGTGGTGCGTCAGCGCTACGCCCGCAACCCGCTCATGCCGCTCGGCCTGTTCCGGTCCCGCAACCTCGTCGGCGCCAACCTGATCCAGCTGATCGGCGCGGCCGGAATGTTCGGCGCGTTCTTCCTCGGCACCCTCTACCTGCAGAACCTGCGGCACTACGACGCGCTGCAGATCGGGCTCGCCTTCCTGCCCGTGACCATCTGCATGGGCACGGTGTCCGTGCGGTACTCGGAGCGGATCATCTCCCGATTCGGCGCCCGCGCTGCTGCCCTGGCCGGGTTGACCCTGATGGCCGTCGCGCTCGCGCTGCTGGCCCTGGCCCCGGCCGACGCGAACTATGTGACCCAGCTGCTGCCGACCATGGCGCTGCTCGGTCTCGGCGCGGGAACCTGCTTCCCGGCGCTCATCGGCGTGAGCATGGACGGCGTCGAACCGCACCAAGCCGGACTGGCCTCAGGTTTGGTGAACACCACGGCGCAGATCGGCGGTGCCGTCGGCCTGGCCGTCCTGGCCACGCTGTCCTCGACCCGCACCCACCAGCTCGCCTCGTCCGGCCACGATCAGGCGACGGCCCTGCTCAGCGGCTACCACCTCGCCTTCTGGATCGCCGCCGGACTGATCACGGCGGCCATCGCGGTCGCGGCGAAGCTGCTCACCCGCCCGGCGGTGGTTGCGTCGATGCCGGCCGAGACGGCCGAGACGGTCCGGTCGGCCGAGCTGGTGCAGGTCTGAGCTGAGCTCCGACGACTCGGCGGTGGCCCGGTGCCACCGCCGAGTCGTGCTCACGCGGCGTCGTGGAAGACGAGTGCGAGCGTGAACCGCTGCCCGGAGCGCACGACGGAGACGCCGTGCCGGACCGGCGCCGCCGACCAGCCGCGCTGCGGATCGCACCGGGCGATCGCGGGTGGTGAAGACCAGCCCGTGTCCGTGCGGGATGACGGTCGCCGTGCCCCGCGACTGCGCCCGCGGGCGCTGCTCGTAGAGCAGGAACTCGCCGCCGGTGTGATCGACCCCCGGACTGCTCAGGTTGATCACGACCTGCAGCGGGAAGACCAGCTCGCCGTAGAGGTCACGGTGCAGCGCGTTCCAGTCGCCGGAGCCGTACTTGAGCAGGATCGGCGTGGACTTGGTCTGCCCGGCCTCGTGACACATCGCCAGCCACTCGTCGAGGTGCTCCGGCCACGGCGTCGCCCGGCCGAGCCGGGCCCACCAGTCGCGGGCGATCGGCAGCAGCCGCGGGTAGAGCGCCTGCTTCAGTTCGACGACAGCGGCCGGGAACGGCTCGGCGAAGTAGCGGTACTCGCCGGCGCCGAAGCGGTACCGGCCCATGTCGATGGTGGACCGGAACCGCGCGTCGTCGGGGTAGAGCGCGGCGATGTCGGCGGCCTCGTCCGGCGTGAGCAGCGGCCCGGTCAGCGCGCAACCGTAGTCGTCCAGCTCGGCGCCGATCGTGGCCCAGTCCGCGGACTCGACCCGGTCGCGCCAGGTCGGCCGGGTCGTAGTAGTCATGCCGCCTCCAGGGCGAGCAGCGTGCGCTTGGCCTCGACCCCGCCGAGGTAGCGGCCGAGCGCGCCGTCGGAGCGCACGACCCGGTGGCAGGGGACAACGACCGGCAGCGGGTTGGTCGCGCACGCCGTGCCGACGGCCCGGACGGCCTTGGGGTTGCCGGCCAGCTGGGCGACCGCGGCGTAGCTCGCGGTGTGCCCGTAGCCGATGTCGGGCAGGTGGTGCAGGACGACGCTGCGGAAGCCGGCCGACAGCCGCCAGTCCAGGGCCAGGTCGAAGCTGCGCCGGCGTGCCGGCGAAGTACTCGTCGAGCTCCCGGGCGACGTCGTCCAGCCGGGCCGGCGCGTTCAGCATGCGCGGGCTGATCCGGTCGGCCAGCGCCTGCAGCACCAGGTCGTGGTCCTCGCTGGCGTAGGCGACCCGGACCAGGCCGGCCGCCGTCGCCGCGAGCAGCAGCGAGCCGACCGGGCTGTCGACCGTGCGGTAGGCGACGTCGAGGATGCCCTCGTCGGCAGCCGCGGCGGCCAGCCGGGCGCGCAGGGCCCGCAGGTGCTCGGGCGGGGTGTCGTAGGCCCGGGCCAGGTCGCGGGGCAAGTCGTTGGCGCTGTTCATCGGGGTGCTCCTTCCCTGGTCGCGACGGCCGGGTAGGTGCGTCGCAGCGCGGCGATTCCGTCGGAGGCCGCGCGCCGGGCCGCGTCGGCGCTGCCGCCGAGGACGGCGGCCACATCGCGGTAGGGCAGGCCGGCCAGGTAGTGGTAGGCCACGGCCTGCTTCTGCTTGGTCGGCAACCGGGCCAGCGCGGTGGCCAGTTCGGGGTCGGGACCGTCGGGCGGGGCGACCGGGATTTCGGGTAGGGCGTCGGTGGCTACCGGGCGTCGTTTCGCCGCGCGGACGGCGTCGATGGCCTTGCGGTGCGCGATCGTCACCAGCCAGGCCTCGATATTGGCGTCGGGCGGCAGGTCGGGATAGGCCCGCATGGCCGAGATGAACGTCTCGGACCAGGCATCGTCGGCGTCCACGGCCCCGAGCACGGCACGGCAGACCCGCAGCACGGTCGCGCCGTGGGCCTCGACAACGGCCTCGAATGGTTGCTTCCCGGTCACGTTCTGTAGACGTCCTGCCCTCGGTGTTCGTGAGGTCCGGCGGTGCCCGATTCCGGACCAGTGTCCGCCCGGCCGGCCCGAGCGTGCTCGAGCCGGCCGCGCGCGGCGGGCTACGCCGCGGTGATGAGCCCCAACTGCCGCAGCACCGTGACGCCGTCGTCCAGGCCGACCTCCTCCGTGATCAGGCCGTTCTCGACCTTGAGGATGGTCGTGCCGGTGAAGCGCATGGTCTTGCCGGTGCCGGCCGGCAGGGCGCCGATCGGCATGTCGTCGAAGGCCGCGCCGGTGTGCGTGCCCCCGCCGATCCACTGGCCGACGACGTAGTCGCCCTCGGCGATCAGGTCGGCGGTGCCGCCGAAGGCCAGGTCGGGAAATGCGGCCCGGAACTTCGTCGCGAACGCCCGTACCTCGTCGCGGCCGCGGCACGGCGCGTGCAGCGAGTACTCGAAGCGGATGTCGGGAGCGGCGAGTTCGTCGATGACGGCCGGGTTGAAGTCCGGGCCCCAGAACTCGGTGAACCAGCGTCCGACGATGGCCTTGTTGTCTTCGATCGACATGAGAATGTCCCTTCGGTGAAGGCAGCTGATGGGTCGGTCAGCTCGAAGACGTTCGTCGATCGGGATCCGTGAGCATCGACCCGGATGCCGCCCGCATGACCACGGTGGTGAGCTCCCGGGCGGCCTTGGTGTCCAGCGGAGCGTGATCGACGAGCAGCCGGTACCACAGCACGCCGAACACGATGTCGATGAGCAGTTCGAGGTCCACGTCGGGGTCGATCTCGCCCCGGTCGCGCGCGCCGGCCAGGACGGTACGCAACGCGGCGCGGCGGACGAACAGGAACCGCTCGCGGAACGCGGCCGCGAATACCGGATCGAGCTGCGCCTGGGCCATCAGCGCGACCAGTACCGGGCGGAGTTGGCGCTGCCGGAAGCTGTCGGTGAGGAACGACAGCAGATCGGACTCGAGGCTGCCCTTGTCCGGGATCTTGATCAGCCGCGCCGCCACCTCCATCATCGCGTCCAGGACGACATCGGCCTTCGACGGCCACCAGCGGTAGATCGTCTGCTTCCCGGCGCCGGCCCGCGCCGCGATCCCTTCGATCGTGAGCGCCGCATAGCCACGTTCCTCCAGTTCGGCCAAGGCCGCGTCGAGAATCGCGTCGCGCGTCTCCGCGCTGCGCGGCCGCCCGGGTCTGCGTGCACCGTCCACGCATCAGGTTACAAGACGCAGCGTCTTGTTATATTATTAGACGCGACGGTTCGTAATTGAGAGGAGACCGCGATGCGTGTGGTCGTCATGGGTGGGACGTCCGGCATCGGCCTTGGCGTCGCCGAGAGATTGACCGCCGAAGGTGCTGAGGTGTGGGTGACCGGCCGCGATGCCGACAAACTGGCGGCGGCCGCGGGTCGGGTGAAACACGCCGAGCAACTCGACGGCACCGACCAGGCGAGAGTCGCCGAGTTCTTCGCTCGCCTGGGCACCGTCGACCACCTCGTGCTGGCCTTCAGCCCGGGCGCGGTGGCGGTCGGCCCGATCCGCGACGTGACGATGGACGCGGTTCGGACGGCCTTTGCCGGCAAGCTGTTCGGCTACCTCACGGCCATCCAGCACGCGCAGGTCACGGGGTCCATCACGCTGGTGTCCGGGGCCTCGGCCCGCGGCGCGGACCCTGGGACGGTGGGACTGGCGGCGGTGAACGGTGCGATTGAACGAATGGTTCCGCCACTGGCCGCCGAGCTGGCACCGGTGCGCGTGAACGTCGTCTCGCCCGGCGTGATCGATACGTCCTGGTGGTCCTTCCTGGACGAGGACGCGAAGCGGGCGCAGTTCGAGTCGGTGGCGGCGGCTCAGCCGGTGCCGCGGATCGGGGCGCCGGCCGATGTCGCCGCGGCGGTCGCCTATCTGATCGGCGCGACCTTCGTGACGGGGACGGTGCTGCCGGTCGACGGCGGTTACGCGATGCGCTGAGCGGTGGCATCGGATTCCGCGGTCAGTGCGGCCGCTACGGCGTCCGAGGCCGATCATCCAGGTGAGGGGGGCGCCGCGAGAACTAGCTGCCGGGGTGTCTCGGTGCTGTGCTCGGCTTCGAGTTCGAGCAGCCGCCGCTTGCGCTCGATGCCGCCGGCGTACCCGGTGAGTTTGCCGCCCTTGCCGACCACGCGGTGGCACGGGATGAGGATGCTCAGCGGGTTGCGGCCGACGGTGGCCCCGATCTCCTGGGCGGTCGCGCCGTCGCCGAGCCGGGCCGCCAGCTCGCCGTACGTCGTCGTCCGGCCGTAGCCGATCTGCGCGACCAGCGCCCACACTCGCTCCTGACGTTCGTCGCCGCGGGCGGCCAAGGGCAGATCGAAGTCGCGGCGCTGCCCGGCCAGGTACTGCCCGAGTTGGTCGATGACGTCGGCGAAGCCGTCGTCGCGACGCGGCCCGAAGGCGGCCGGCTCCGGCCGGTACCAGTGGTGCGGGTAGTACAACCCGCGCACCGCCCCGGCGTCGCGGACCAATGTCAGTGCACCCAGTGACGTCGTCGCCACCGTATGCCAGACGTCGGTCCGGGGGGTCGTCGAACTCATGGTCGTCTCCTCGCATGGGGGTCTCAGCCTGAAGACGTCGCCCGAGGCGAGGACGTGAGGTGTATCGGCGTGACCGGCCGGAACCCTAACCTGGCGCAATGAGCCAGCACGCGCAGGTCGACCCGCTCCGGCTCGGCCTGGTCGGCGCCGGCCGGATCGGGACGGCCCATGCCGAACTGCTGGCCCGCCGGGTGCCGGGCGCGACCCTGCGCGCGGTTGCCGACCCCCGGCCGGAGGCGGGCGCGGCCCTCGCCGCCCGCTACGGCTGCGCGGCCGTGGCCGACCCGGCCGAGCTGTTCGCCGACCCGGGCATCGACGCCGTCGTCATCGCCGCGTCGCCCGAGGCCCACGTCGCCCTGATCACGGCGGCGGCCGAGGCGGGCAAGGCCGTCTTCTGCGAGAAGCCGATGGGCCTGACCCTGGCCGACGCCGACCGGGCCATCGCCGCGGCCGCCGCCGCCGACGTGCCGCTGCAGGTCGGCTTCAACCGCCGGTTCGCGGCCGACTTTGCCGCGGCCCGGCAGGTCGTGGCCGGCGGCGGCATCGGCACGGTGCAACTGCTGCGCTCGCTCACCCGCGACCCCGGGCTGGCCGACCCGGCCGCCGTGCCGCCGTGGACGGTCTTCCTGCAGACCCTGGTGCACGACTTCGACACGCTGCTGTGGTTCAACCCCGGCGCTGCGGCGACCACCGTCTACGCCACCGCCGATGCCCTGGTCGCGCCTGACTACAAGGACGCCGGCCTGCTCGACACCGCTGTCGTCGTCATCAGGTTCGACAACGGCGCGATCGCGACCGCGGAGGCCAGCTTCTCGGCCGTCTACGGCTACGACGTCCGCGGCGAGGTGTTCGGCTCGGCCGGGATGGTGATGGCCGGCGACAGTGCCCGCAGTTCGCTCGTCCACTACGACCGGGCCGGGCGGCACGCCGAGACCGTCCGCGGCGACGTCGAGCTGTTCCGGGCCGCCTACGTGGCCGAGTTCGTCGAGTTCTGCGACGCCGTCCGGGACGGCCGAGCCCCGGCGGTCACCGGGCAGGACGCGCGCCGGGCGCTCGCGCTCGCCCTGGCCAGCATCGAGTCGGTCAAGACCGGGGCGCCGGTCGCGCTCGAGTCGGTCGAACCTGGATGAGCGCTACGGGGTGCCGAGGTCGGCGATGAGTTTGGTCAGCGCCTCTTCGGGGGTCATGGTCGCGGTGACGTAGCTGCTCGCCCCGCCCGCGGACACCGTCCACGCCTGCGTGCCCCATCGGTACGGATCGACCGGGTCGGCCGGGACGATGGTGATGTCCAGGTCGAGGTCGCGCTGGTCGACGGCCTCGCGCGCGAGGGCCGCGACGTCGGCATCGGAAAGAGTCACGTCGCCATTCAACCAGCGTTGCCGGTGGCCAGCTCGCCGGCCGGGCACTGGCCGATACGCGGGCACACGCCCAGGGAGCGCGCGGCGATACCCGCGGCCCGACGTCCGCGGTGCTGCTGACCGTGGCCAAGTTCGACGGCGACCGGCGCTCGACCCAGTTCCGCCACACCAACCAGGGCCCGGCCACGGCAACGGACTTCTTCGGGCCGGCCGGTCGGGCTCAGCCGGCGATGCCCAGGACGAACGGATAGACCGTCCCGGCGCCGGCCGCGCGCAGCAGGCGGGTGACCACGGTGAGCGTCCAGCCGGTGTCGGTGACGTCGTCGACGAGCAGGACCCGCTGCCCCTCCAGGGCCGCGGCCAGCTCGGGCGGCACGGCGTAGCCGGCCCAGATGTCGCGCAGCCGCATGGCGCTGTTGGACCGGCCGGTCGTGGACGGGCCGGTGTGCGGCACCGAGCCCAGGTGCGGCAGCCGGCCGATGGTGCCCAGCCGGGCGGCCAGGTCGGCCACCAGCACCGGACGCCGGGCCGAGCCGACGTGCACGACGACCTCGGGGCGCTCGGCCCAGCCCCAGGACGCGAGCACCTGAACCGCGGCGGCCACGAGCTCGTCGGGCACCGGGCCGTCCTGGGCGTCGGGGGCCAGCACGGCCCGTACCCGCTGCCCGTAGCCCAGGTCGGTGAACCGGGCCAGGGCCCGCCCGGGCTCGGCCACCTCGTCGGGGCCGATCTTGCCGCGGACGTCGATGCCCAGGCCCGGCATGGCCGTGGGCCACTGTCGCCGGGGGTCGAACGGCACCCCGGGCCGGTGCAGGGTGGCCGAGGCGGCGGTGACGGTCTGGTCGCTGACGTCCGCGCTGAGGGCCAGGCCGCCGCAGTTGTCGCAGCGGCCGCAGTCCTGCGCGTGCGGGTCGTCGAGTTGTTCGCGCAGGTAGCGCATCCGGCAGGCGCCGGTGGCCAGGTACTCGCGCATGGCCTGCTGCTCGTCGCGGCGCACCTGGGCCACCCGGGCGTAGCGCTCGGCGTCGTAGCTCCAGGGCTGCCCGGTGGCGATCCAGCCACCGCGCACCCGCCGCACCGCGCCGTCGACGTCGAGCACCTTGAGCATGGCCTCGAGCCGCGAGCGGGACAGCTCCACCTTGGTCTCGAGCAGCGCGGTGCTCAGCGGCTCATCCGGGCTGAGGGCGTTGAGGGCGAGGCGCACCTGGTCCTCGCGCGGGAAGCCGACCGAGGCGAAGTAGTCCCAGATGGCCTGGTCCTCGGCGCCGGGCAGCAGGATGACCTCGGCTTTGTCGACGCCGCGCCCAGCCCGGCCGACCTGCTGGTAGTACGCGATCGGCGACTGCGGCGCCCCGAAGTGGATGACGAAGCCGAGGTCGGGCTTGTCGAAGCCCATGCCCAGTGCGGACGTGGCCACCAGGGCCTTGACCCGGTTGTTGATCAGGTCGTCCTCGGCGGCCAGCCGCTCGGTCTGCTCGGTCTGGCCGGAGTAGGCGGCCACGGTCAGGCCGCGCTCGCGCAGGTAGTCGGCCACCTCCTGCGAGCCGGCCACCGTGAGCGTGTAGATGATGCCCGAGCCCGGCAGCTCGGCCAGGTGGTCGGCCAGCCAGGCCAGCCGGTGCGCGGTGGACGGCAGGGCGAGCACGCCCAGGTGCAGCGACTCGCGGTCGAGCCTGCCGCGCAGCACGAGCACGTCGTCGTCGTCCCGCCCGAGGCCGAGCACGTCGGCCACGTCGTCGACGACGCGGCTGTTTGCCGTGGCCGTGGTGGCCAGCACCGGGATGCCGGCCGGCAGTTCGGGCAGCAGCGTGCGCAGCCGCCGGAAGTCGGGCCGGAAGTCGTGGCCCCAGTCGCTGATGCAGTGCGCCTCGTCGACGACGAGCAGTCCGCACGTCGCCGCCAGTTCGGGCATGACGTTGTCGCGGAAGTCGGGGTTGTTGAGCCGCTCGGGCGAGAGCAGCAGCACGTCGACCTCGCCCCGGTTCACGGCGCCGTAGGTGCGGCTCCAGTCCTCGACGTTGGTCGAGTTGATCGTGGCCGCGTGGATGCCGGCCCGTTCGGCCGCGGCGATCTGGTTGCGCATGAGGGCGAGCAGCGGCGACACGATGACGGTGGGCCCGGCGCCCTCGGCCCGCAGTAGGGCGGTGGCGACGAAGTAGACGGCCGACTTGCCCCAGCCGGTGCGCTGCACGACCAGGGCCCGGCGCCGGTCGCAGACCAGAGCTTCGATCGCCGTCCATTGGTCTTCGCGCAGCGTGGCCCCGGCACCGGCCAGGGCGCTGCAGATGCGTTTCGGCCCGGGCCCGTAACGTGGTGCGGTCGGTGACGGGCGCGGCGGCGGTCATGCCTCGTGTCTAGCAGCCGCGCCCGACAGGCGCGGTCTTATTCGGACGTTTCCGCCCACGCCTGTGCCAGGGCCTGGCCGATGACCTCGGCGGGCTGGGCCCCGGAGATGCCGTAACGGCGGTCGATGACGAAGAACGGCACCCCGTTGACGCCGAGCGCGCGGGCCGCGGCGATGTCGTGCTCGACGTCGTCGGCGTAGTCGGTGCCGGCCAGGACCGCGGCGACCTCGTCGGCGTCCAGGCCGGCGTCGACGGCCAGTTCGGTCAGCGCGGCGGCGTCGAACACCGAGCGGCGCTCGGTGAAGTGGGCCCGGAACAGCCGTTCGGCCAGTTCGTCCTGGCGCCCGCGCTCGCGGGCGAGGTGCAGCAGGCGGTGGGCGTCGAAGGTGTTGCCGCTGTGCTGGCCGTCGAGGTGGTATTCCAGCCCGTCGGCCGCGGCGCGCTGTTCCATCTGCCGCTGGGCCTGCTCGGCCTGGGCCACGCTCATCCCGTATTTCGTGGACAGCATCTCGACCGTGGACTCCGTGCGGTCGGTCGGCGCGGTCGGGTCGAGCTGGAACGAACGGTGCACGACCGACACGTCGTCGCGGTGCGCGAACCCGGCCAGGGCCTTCTCGAACCGCCGCTTGCCCAGGTAGCACCACGGGCACACCACATCGGACCAGATCTCAACCTGCATACCGGCCCCAACGCCGCGGCCGCCCGATCCCTTCCGCGACAACTCGAGGGCTCAAACGGGGGCGGACGGCAGACCGTTCGGACGGCCGCATCGCTTTCGTCGCCCTCGAAAGCCATGACGCCAACTTGGTATATCCCCTGTTTGGGATATCCCACCAATGGTATGTTCAGAGCGTGATCATCGACGCGCCGCAGGCGTTCTGGGACTGGCTCGATCGCCTCGGAGAGAAGGCCGCCGGCGGCGATGACCACGCGCACATGACACGCGTATATGCCCTCGCGGAACTGAGGGTCCTTCAGCGCCTCGACGAAAAGCCGACGGAGGAGACGCCGACGCTCAAGCGAGTCCGCCAGTCACGACGTTACCCACTGTGGCGGGTGGCTCACCCGTTCGTAGACGGTCTCGCCGTGCGCACAATCGTGTGGTTCCCGCCAGGTCACGATCGCGTCGTGGTCGCGCTGTTTGCCGGTGAGAAGGCGGCGATCGGCGATGTGTTCTACGACAGCGTGGCGGCCCGCGCCGACGCTGCGATCGAGCAGTACCGCTACGAGACACAGGGAGAATCCGATGACGCCGACTGACAAGCAGTTCATCCGCATCAACGAGCGGCTCAGCAAGGCGCTCGACGAGCCGGGTGTGCGAGATGAGGTCGAGGCGGTCGTCGCGCAGATGGATGAAGCAGACCGTCGCTACGGCGCCGCTCTGGCCGACCTGCGTCGCGCCGCTCAGCTCACTCAGCACGACCTCGGCGCCGCAATGGGGATCCCCCAGGGCAAGATCAGCCGGATAGAGCACGGCGACGACATGTTGCTGTCGACGTTCACCCGCTACCTCGCAGCGGTGGGAGAGCACCCTCGCGTGGTCGTCACGATTGGCGGCCACGACGTCGAGCTTGAACTCATCGCCGCACCCGAATGACAGCAGGTGCGGGATCACCGCGAACCGGACGGTGCGCGAGGAGGGTCAGTTGATCTGGCGGTCGTGGCCGGCCCAGAACGGCTCCCGCAGCTTGAACTTCTGCAGTTTGCCGGTGGCGGTGCGGGCCAGCGTGTCGACGAACTCGATCCGCTTGGGGCACTTGTAGCCGGCCAATGACGCCCGGCAGTGCTTGATCAACTCCTCGGCGCTGACGTCCGACCCGTCGGTGACGACGAGCCCGGTGACCAGCTCGCCCCACTTGTCGTCCGGGATGCCGATCACGGCGACCTCGCGCACCGCGGGATGGGAGGTCAGCACGTCCTCCACTTCGATCGACGACACGTTCTCGCCGCCGGAGATGATGACGTCCTTCTTGCGGTCGGAGATGACGAGGTAGCCGTCGTCGTCGAGGTAGCCACCGTCGCCGGTGTGGAACCAGTTGCCGAGCTGGGCCTCCGCGGTGGCATCGGGCTGCTCCCAGTAGCCGTCGAGGTTGTGGTTGGACGCGGTGATGACCTCGTTGTCGGCGTCGACCTCGACCCGCACCCCGAGCGCGGGCGCACCGGCCCGGCCGAGCAGCCGGGCCTGCTCGGACACCGGTAGGTCGTCCCACTCGGCTCGCATCCGGTTCACGGTGACGATCGGCGAGGTCTCGGTCAGGCCGTAGATCTGGCAGAACTCCCAGCCCAGCTCGGTGATCACCCGCTCAATCGTGCGGGTCGGCGGCGGGGCGCCGGCGACGACGATGCGGGTGGTCCCGCTGCCGGGGATCGGGCCGTCCCACGATGCCGCACCGTCCAACGCCGCATTGACCACGGCCGGCGCCGCGCACATGATCGTGACGCCGTGCCGCTGCACCCGGCGCAGGATCTCGGTGCCGTCGACCTGGCGCAACACGATGTGCTGACCACCGACGCCGGTGATGCCGAACGGCATGCCCCAGCCGTTGGCGTGGAACATCGGCAGCGTGTGCAGCAGCACGTCGCGGTCGCTGATCGTCTCGTGCAGGCCGAACACGGTGGCGTTGAGCCACAGGTTGCGGTGGGTCAGCTGCACGCCCTTGGGCCGGGCCGTCGTGCCGGAGGTGTAGTTGATAGTGGCCGTGGCGTTCTCGTCGGCCGTCTCCCAGTCGCGCGGTTCGACGTCGCGCAGGTAGAGCGCGTCGTCGTCGCCGAGCACGAACTTGTGCGGTGCGTCGAGCGAGTCGAGCACGTCCTTCAGGGCCGGGTCGGCGAAGACCACGTCCGCACCCGAGTGGCCGACGATGTACTCGATCTCGGCCGGGGCCAGCCGGAAGTTGATCGGTACCAGGATCCGTCCCCACCCGGAGACGCCGAAGAACGAGGTCAGCAGCCGGGCCGAGTTCTGCGAGATGATCGCGACCCGGCCGCCCACGGGGACGCCGAGCTGGTCGAGCCGGGCGGCCTGGGCCCGGGCCAGCACGCCCATCTCGCGGTAGGTCAGCTCGCCCAGGCTCGGCGCGGGCTGGTCGGGCTCGTCGACGACGCCGATCCGGTCCGGGTAGACCCGCGACGCGCGCTCCAGGAAGTCACGAACGGTCAGCGGATAGAACACGACCCACCTCCAGTGTCAGGCCCACGACGCTTCGATTAGATCGGACGCCGCCCGCTGGCACGAGAGCTAGCGCTAGGGCGTCACCAGGTCGAAGGCCTTCTGCGACACGTTCTTGGCCGTCGTGGCCGCGCCCTTGGCCGTGTACAGCTGCTTGGCCGCGCGCTTGGACGCCTTACGGGCCGCCTTGGCCGCCCGGAGCTCGGCCTTGGCCGCGCGGGTCTCGGCCCGGGCCCGCAGCAGCTTGGCGCCGGAGCCGGCCTTGGCCGTGCGCCGGGCGGTGGCCACCCGGGCCCCGGTGGTCAGTTCGATGCGCTTGTTGCGCGCGGGGTCGAGGGCCGCGTCGAGGACCAGGCCCGTACCGATCCCGAGCATCCAGACGTCCTTGGCGATCGCGGTGCCCTGCTGGGTCGGCCGCGGGCTGCCTTCCTCGTGCATGCCCGGGGTGCGCCACCACAGGCCGAGCAGGCCGCCGGAGAACCCGACCAGCGCCGGCGCCGGCCACGACGGTGGGCACGATGGGCAGCAGCAGGGCCGAACCGAGGGCGATCTCGCCGATCGAGAGCGCCTTGAGGAACGGCTTCGGCGGGATCTTCTCGAGCACCGGATACGCGCCGGACGCCGTGGTGTGCAGGGCCTTGGCCGTCTGCTCATCGGCAGTGAACTTGCCTATGCCTGCGTTGAGGATGAACGCGCCGGACACGATGCGTCCCGGTGCGCGGCGCAGTTTGGCCGACAAAGTCATGATCCGTGGTCCTCCTGAGTAGATGGCTGACTCATACCCACGACGGTAGCCACATATGCGCATGCCAGGTGTTATAGCTCAGCAGCCCGTCGGTGAAGATCGGCCACATCCAGGCGAAGTCGACGATGACGAGCCCCAGGTAGGTGGCGATGCCGATGATGCCCCAGTTCCGCCGGCGGTAGGTGCGCCGGTCGCGCTCGAGGTCGCCGGTGCGGCGCCGGGCCGGGCCGAGCATGACGCCGAGCGCAAGCGTCACCGCGATGATCAGGAACGGCACGAGCGGGGCCATGTAGAACAGGAACTTCGTCCGCTTGGCATCGGGGAACCAGACGAACCAACCGGCCACGAACGCGACCCAGACCGCGCCGGCACGCCAGTCGCGGGTGGTGATCCAGTGCCAGGCCAGCCAGATCAGCGCCGGGACGAACGCCCACCACATCAGCGGGGTGCCGATCAGCAGGATCTCGCGCGCGCAACTCGACGATCCGCACGACGTCGACGAGCCGTCGTAGGCGAAGTCGACCGGCCGGCCCAGCACGAGCCAGCTCCACTGGCTGGACTGGTACGGGTGCGGGTCGGCCAGCCCTTCGTGGAACCGGTAGGCCTGCAGCGTGTACGCGCCGAGCGAGCGGATCGGGCTGGGCACCCACACCCACGTGAACGGCAGGTGCAGCCCGAGCAGGTCCAGCCGCGTCGACGCGCTGTGGGTGTCGCTGTAATGGCGGCCCCAGCCGTTCTCGCCCACGAACCACCCGAGGTAGCTGAGCAGGTACACCCCGATCGGGGCGGCCAGCAGTGATCCGGTGGCCGGCAGGGCCGAGCGGCGTAACACGTTCCGGAAGGGCCGCTGCACCCCGGCCGACTTCAGCGCGGCCCGGTCCCACACCAGGCTGAGCAGGGCGAAGACGACGAAGAACGACAGCGCCGACCACTTCACCGCGCAGGCCGCGCCGAGCAGCACGCCGCCGGCCAGTCGCCACGGGCGCGGGCCCAGGGTCGGCGCGCCGGCGCTGAGGTCGGCCCCGTCGGTGATCAGGGCCGCGAGCCGGGCCCGCATCCGGTCGCGGTCGACGACCAGGGCCCCGAAGCCGGCCAGCACGAACGTCTGCAGGAAGATGTCGAGCAAAGCCGTGCGGGACAGCACCAGCGACAGGCCGTCCAGCGCCAGCAGCAGGCCGGCGATCGCGCCGAACAGGTTCGAGCGCAGCATCCGCCGGGTGATCCGGGTGACCAGGATGACCGAGACGATGCCGGCCACGGCCGGGGCGATGCGCCAGCCCAGGGAGTTGTCGCCCCAGAAGTGGGACGTGACCCCGATCAGCCATTTGCCCAGCGGCGGATGCACGATGAACATGTAGCCGCGGTTGTCCTCGTAGCCGAAGCGCAGCAGTTCCTGGGCCTCGGTGGCGTAGTAGACCTCGTCGAAGCTCTTGCTGTGCGGGTAGCCCACGGCCCAGAACCGGGTGACGGCGGCCAGCACGGTGACCAGCGCCGTCAGCAGCCAGCCGATGCCCGGATGCGGGTCGCGCCACGGGGCCAGGGCGGCCGGCACCGGGCGAGCGGGCTGGGGTGGTTCGACGGCGTCGTCGTCGGCACTGCTCGGCCGGGCGCCTGCCGGAGCCTCGAGCGTCGCCGTCACGTCGCCGAGTTTAGAGATGCCCGGGCGTTTAGGGTCGGCCCATGGCCGATTCTGAGGAAACCGGGCGGGTCGTGCTCGCCGGGGCTCCTCTCGGCCAGGCCGGTGACGCGTCGGCCCGGCTGCGCGACGCGCTGGCCACCGCGCCCGTGATTGCGGCCGAGGACACCCGCCGGCTGCGGCGGCTGTGTGCGGATCTCGGCGTGACGCCCGTCGGTCGCGTGGTCTCGTTCTTCGACGCGAACGAGGCGGCCCGGGTGCCGGCGTTGCTCGACGCCGTGCGGGCCGGCCAGGACGTCCTGGTCGTGACCGACGCCGGCATGCCGTCGGTGTCGGACCCGGGTTACCGGCTGGTGGCCGCGGCCGTGGCCGCCGGTCTGCCGGTGACGTCGCTGCCCGGGCCGTCGGCGGTGACGACGGCGCTGGCCGTGTCCGGGCTGCCGGTCGACCGGTTCTGCTTCGAGGGCTTCCTGCCCCGCAAGGCCGGGCAGCGGCGGCGGACCCTGGCCGAACTGGCCCAGGAGCCACGCACGATGGTCTTCTTCGAGGCGCCGCACCGGGTCGGCGCGGCCTTGGCCGAGCTGGCCGAGGCGTTCGGCCCCGACCGGCCCGCGGCCGTCTGCCGTGAGCTGACCAAGACGTATGAAGAGGTGCGCCGGGGCGGTCTGGGCGAGCTGGCGCGGTGGGCCGCGGGAGAGATGCGGGGCGAGATCACCCTGGTCGTGGCCGGTGCACCGGCCGGCCTGGCCGGTCCGGTCGAGCCGGCCGAACTGGCCGCGGCCGTGGCCGAAGCCGAGGCCGTCGGGACCTCGCGCAAGGACGCGATCGCCGCCGTGGCGACCGCCCACGGCCTGCCCAAGCGGACGGTCTTCGATGCGGTCGTGGCGGCCAAGGGCAAAACGCCGGATTAGTCGGCAATGCCGGGCCGACTCGATATAGGCCGTGTGGTGTCAACTTCCGGCCCGATCGGCCGATCAGAAGGCTGTGGCATGCCGACTGTCGTCCCGCAAACGCACTGGCTGCTCGTTGCGGCCGGTGCGCGGCGCATGCGTGAGGGGGGCCCAGCGGTGAATCAGCGCGCGGGCACGTCGCTGGAACACCGGCTCGGCTGGCTGACCTGGTTGATCATGGTGGGCGGCGTGGCCATCGACTTCGCCGTGACCGGGCCAACCGCACAACCCAACCGGATCGCCGTCCTCGTCTTCTGCGTGGCCTTCTTCGGGCTGCTGCTGACCCGGCTGGCCCTGGCCATGCGCAACCAGGTGCGCGGCCGCCTCGGCCGGGGCATCCTCATGCTCGGCATCCTGCTGTGGGCCGGGGAGTCGGCCGTACTGCAGACGGCGCAGCAGGGCGACCACGGCGCCCACCTCAGCCGGGGCGAATTCGCCTACCTGCTCACCTACCTCGTCTTCGCCGTCTACCTGCTGGTCGACTCCGAGCACCGCCCGACCCGGGCCCTGAGTACCTGGCTGGAGACGGCCGTGATCTGCGGCGGCACGGCCTCGCTGGCCGGCACCCTGCTGCTCACCCCACTGGCCGCGCGCACCCCGGACGCGGTGTCGCTGCTGGTCGCACTGCTCTACCCGGTGGCCGACGTCATCCTCATCCTGCTGGTGGTGGCCCAGATCGGGTTGCGGGTGCGTTCGCGCAACCGCAGCTCGATGCAGCTCTGCTTCGGGTTCCTGCTGCTCGCGCTGGCCGATGCCAGCTTCATCGGCAACGTGCTGCACGGCAGCGAGGGCTCGTCGGTGCTGAGCATCGTGCTGTGGGGCGCGGGGTTCGCGCAGCTGGTCTCGGCGGCCTGCCGCCGCCCGCCGGAGCAGGCGGCCCAGGCCGCCGGGGACACTCCGGCCGCGGTCCTGGCCGCCGCGGCCGTGATCGCCATCGGCGTGCTCGTGCTTCGTCCCGATGGCGGCCTCGGTCTGTACCTGGCCGTGCCGGCCGTGGTCACCCTGCTCGCCGGCGGCGGTCGGATGATGGTGGCCCTGCGCGCGGCCCGGGGCGCGGCCGAGGCGTTCGCGCTGGCCCTGACCGACGACCTGACCATGCTGCCCAACCGCCGGGCCGTGCTCGCCCGCGTGGACGACGACCTGCGGGCGGGCCGGCCGCTCGCCCTCGTCCTGATGGACCTCAACGGCTTCAAGGACATCAACGACACGCTCGGGCACGCGTCCGGGGACGTGATCCTGCAGATGTCCGGCCGGCGGATGCGGACCGCGCTGCCGGCCGGGGTCATGGTCGCCCGCCTCGGCGGGGACGAGTTCGGCCTCGTCGTGCCCGACGACGACGAGGTGCGGTTGATGGAGACGGCCAACCTCGCCCTCGCCGCCATGCGGGAGCCGACGGTCGCGCACGGGATCGAGTTGGTCGTCGACGCCGCGGTCGGCATCGCCATCCGCGGGCCCGACGACCAGGGCAGCTCGGCCCTGCTGCGGCGGGCCGACGTGGCGATGTATCAGGCCAAGTCCACGGGCGTCGACGTCCTGATCTACGACCCGGCGCGCGACGGCTTCTCGCGGGATCGGCTGCGGATGGCCGAAGAGCTGCGCCGCGGGATCGCCGGCGGCCAACTGGTCCTGTGGTACCAGCCCCAGATCGAGGCCGCGACCCAGGAGGTCTGCGGCCTGGAGGCGCTGGTGCGCTGGCAGCATCCGGAGCACGGGCTGCTCCCGCCGGCGGCGTTCCTGCCGGTGGCTCAGCACGCCGGGCTGATGCCGGCCCTCTCGGACGCGATCATCAAGCGGGCCGCGGCCGACGTCGCGTCCTGGCGCTCGGCCGAACTGGGCGTGCGGGTCGCCCTCAACTGCCCGCCCCCTGAGCTGCTGAGCGGGGTGTTCCTGCAGCGGACGCTCAAGGCCATCGAGGAGCGCGGCCTGCGGAGCTCGGACTTCGTGATCGAGGTGACCGAGGACTCCTTCCTGCTGGATCCGGAACGGGCCCGCGGCATCGTCGAGGACGTCCGTGACCACGGCTTCGAGGTCTCGATCGACGATTACGGCACCGGCTTCTCGTCGCTGGCCTACCTGCGCGATCTCTCGATCGACGAACTCAAGATCGACCGGTCGTTCATCTCGGCCATGACCGCCGATCAGCGCAGCCGGATGATCGTGGAGTCGACGGTGAAGATGGCCCATGGCCTCGAACTGCGGGTGGTGGCCGAAGGCGTCGAGGACGCGGCGACCGCGGCCATGCTCGTGGCCATGGGCGCGGACGTCATCCAGGGCTACCACTTCGCCCGGCCGATGCCCGCCCACGAGGTGGTCACGTGGATCCGGGACTGGCGGGCGAGCCTGCCCGACTTCTCCGGCCTAGGCGGACGCCGGCAGGCGTGAGTCGAACAGCGGCACGACGATCCCGTCGCGGGCGGTGAACGCGGGCACCGGCCGCAGCGCCGGCACCGGTGCGAGTTCGAACTGCGCCGCCGGTGGGATGGCGACCTCCTCGAGGCCGACACCCTGCGTGATCAGGCGGTAGGCCTCCGGGTTGACCCGGCGCTGGGTGCCCAGCATCTGGGCGCAGTGCCCGTAGACCGGCGTGCTCGCCGGTGACCCGCAGAACGGCCCCGGGGTCGCACCGGGCAGGGCCGTCGTGAACAGCCCGCCGACCTGCAGGATCGAGCGGACCCGCTCGTCGACGGTCATCAGCAACGACCGGACCCGGTTGCGCCGGGCCGCGATCGCCAGCCCGTGATACAGCGCGGCGGTGACGGCGAACCGGTGCCGGCCGACGCCCCTGGGCACGCCGAGCGTGGCCACGTCCCAGGTCCGGGCCGGGTCGACGCCGACCGCGGCCGCCGCGCGCGGACCGTCGATGTTCCACGGTTCGCCCCCGGCTTCGTTCAGGGTCTTCAGCCCGGCCGGGCCGGGCGTGATCAGGCGCATGACCCCGGCGACCTCGTCCTCGGGGTCGAGCACGACCAGAAAGGTCGACGCCGACTCGTACGGCGCGAACTCCTCGACGTGGTGGTCGTAGGTGACGCCGTAGGTGGCCGCGAATATCCCGGCTTCGCACCCGAATGCCTTCGCGCGGATCTCTTCTGACGGCTGAAAAACGAGACGATAGAACGACGTGCTCATGGCTGCCCCCGCAGAATGGTGTGACACCTTCTGACAGCTGTGACATCCCCGCGGCCAGCCCTACGGTTCGTACCCTACGCTACTTATTCACAAGGACCAAACAGTTGACTTGGAAGGTAAATCGCGGGAATCACCTTTATGCATAAGGGGAAAGTGGTCGCGCGAGGGTGATTGATCGCCGAACTCGAGTTTCAAACTCACGGCCGGTGGGTGTGTCGCTCACCGAACGTGGTCGGCTCAGCGGTCGCCGTCGATCAGTTCGCTGATCGGCTCGGTCGCCTCGAGCTGGACGACCTCGATCTCGGGGTCCTGGTCGGCCGGCCATTCCGCGCGCAGGGTGCGGGCGAAGTTCTCCGCGGCCTCGGCGGCGGGGAACGGGCCCGCGGCGCGCACCCGGCGCGTCTGGTCCCAGTCCGGGGTGAACGTGACGACCCACAGTGCCTCGTAGCTCATGGCGCCGACCCTATCGCTGCGCCCGGGTGGCGCCGTCAGTCGAGATCGAAGCGGCGGCGTAGCGGGCCAGGTCGTCCAGTTCTCGATCTCGCGTGGCGCGGGCGAGGATGGCGGCGTCCTTGGCCGCGAGCCGGCGGCGCCGCTCCCGTTCCAGGGCGTACGAAACGACCGCGGCCCGGCTGGTGGCGTCCCCGTCAGCGATCAGGTCATCGACGAACTCGACAAGATCGTCCGGCAACCGGACCGCGATCTGCTTGCTCATTCCCCAGACGGTATCCGGCTAGGGGTGGCTCAGGCGGTGAAGCGGGCGACGTAGCGGCGTTGGGCCGGGGTCTCCACGGCGTGGGCGTCGTAGTGCGCGCGGACGAAGGCCACCGCGTCGGCCGCGGGCACCCCGTCGAGCACGGCGATACAGGCCAGGGCCGTGCCCGTGCGCCCGTGCCCGCCGGCGCAGGCGACCTCGACCCGCTCGTCCTCGGCCCGGCGCCAGGCCTCGCGGAAGGCGTCGGCGGCGTCGTCGCGGTCCTTCGGCAGCCGGAAGTCCGGCCACCGCACCCAGCGAGCCGGCCAGTCCATCGGCTCCGGCGCGCGCCCGAGCAGGTACAGGCCGAATTCGGGCGGCAGGCCCTCGGGCGCCGGCCGCCGCAGGCCGCGGCCGCGCACCAGGCGCCCGGACGGCAGCCCCAGCACGCCCGGGGCCGAGCGGTCCCATGTCTGGCTCACGGTCGACAACCTAGGGCAGCGCGCCGCGAACCCGCGGCTAACGATTGCCGCCGATCACTAGGCTTGGCGTGTGAACGAGCACATCCTGACCGCCGTGGCCTGGCCGTACGCCAACGGGCCGCGCCACATCGGCCACGTCGCCGGCTTCGGCGTCCCCTCCGACATCTTCAGCCGCTACCAGCGGATGGCCGGCAACAAGGTGCTCATGGTCAGCGGCACCGACGAGCACGGGACGCCGATCCAGGTGCAGGCCGACAAGGAGGGCGTCTCGGCCCGCGAGCTGGCCGACCGCAACGCCCTCGTGATCGCCAACGACCTCAAGGACCTCGGGCTGTCCTACGACCTGTTCACCCGCACCACGACGAAGAACCACTACGCCATCACCCAGGAGCTGTTCCTGGGGCTGCTCAAGAACGGCTACGTCTTCGAGCAGAAGCAACTCGGCGCGATCAGCCCCTCGACCGGGCGCACGCTGCCCGACCGCTACATCGAGGGCACCTGCCCGATCTGCGGCTACCCGCATGCCCGCGGCGACCAGTGCGACAACTGCGGCAACCAGCTCGACCCCATCGACCTGATCGACCCGGTGTCGAAGATCAACGGCGAGACGCCGAAGTTCGTCGAGACCGAGCAGTTGATGCTCGACCTGCCCGCGTTCGGCGAGGTGCTGGCCGAGTGGCTGAGCAAGCAGACGCACTGGCGCAGCAACGTGCAGAAGTTCGCGCTCAACCTGCTCGACGACCTCAAGCCCCGCTCGTACACCCGCGACCTCGAGTGGGGCATCCCGGTGCCGCTCGACGGCTGGCGCGACCGTCCGGACAAGCGCATCTACGTGTGGTTCGACGCCGTCGTCGGCTACCTGTCGGCCTCGATCCAGTGGGCCCAGCGCTCCGGCGACCCCGAGGCCTGGCGGGCCTGGTGGCAGAACGACGAGGCCAAGGCCTACTACTTCATGGGCAAGGACAACATCGTCTTCCACGCCGAGATCTGGCCGGCCATGCTGATGGGCTACTCGGGCATCGGGGCGAAAGGCGGCACGCCCGGCAGTCTGGGCGCGCTGGACCGGCCGTACGAGATCGTGTCGAGTGAGTTCCTGACGATGGAGGGCCGCAAGTTCTCCTCGTCGCGCAACGTCGTCATCTACGTCGGCGACATGCTCTCGCGCTACGACGCCGACGCGTTGCGCTACTACCTGGCTGCGGCCGGCCCGGAGAACCAGGACACCGACTTCACCTGGGCCGAGTTCGTCCGCCGTAACAACGACGAACTGGTGGCCGGCTGGGGCAACCTGGTCAACCGCACGATCTCGATGACGGCCAAGAACCTGGGCACGATCCCGGCGCCGGGCGCGCTCACCGACGCCGACCGCGACCTGCTCGCCTCGTCCCAGGCCGCGTTCGCGACCGTGGGCGACCTGCTCGGGCGCTCGCGGCAGAAGGCGGCGCTCGGCGAGGTGATGGGCGTGGTCGGCAGCGCGAACAAGTACCTGTCCGACATGGAGCCGTGGAAGCTGCGCAGCACCGACCCGGACCGGATGGCCAGCGTGCTGCACGTCGCCCTGCAGGTCGTCGACGACGCCAAGACGATGCTGACGCCGTTCCTGCCGTCGTCCTCGGCCAAGGTGCACGCCGCGCTCGGGGGCGAGGGCCGGTGGGCGGCCATGCCGGAGCTGGTCGAGGTCGACGAGCAGACCGCGGTGGGCTCGCCGTCGTACTCGGTGCTCACCGGCGACTACGACACCGGCGCGCGCTGGGAGTCGACGCCGCTGGCGGTCGGCCGCCCGATCGCCGCGCCCACCCCCGTGTTCACCAAGCTCGACCCGTCGGTGGTGGACGAGGAGCTGGCCCGGCTCGAAGAGATCTGACCACAACGCGATGAGCTCCCCCGCGAAGAGCCGCCTTGAGCGGGAGATGAGATTGGCCGTCCCCGTATTCGACGCCCACACGCACCTGGACGCGATGGCCGAGCGGGCCGGCCTGGCGGCCACGCCGGAGTTCGTGGCCGGGGTGATGGCCGAGGCCGCCGCGGTGGGGGTGGCCCGGGCAATCACGGTCGGCGACACGATGGCGGCCTCGCGGTGGTGCGTGGCCGCGGCGGGCGCGCATCCGGACGTCTACGCCGCGGTGGCCGTCCATCCGACCGAGATCGCCGGTATGTCCGATCTGGACTACGCCGAGCTGGAGCGCCTGGCCGCCGACCCCCGCGTGGTCGCGGTCGGCGAGACCGGCCTGGACTACTACTGGGACCGCACCGAACCCGCGGCCCAGCAGGTGCACTTCCGCCGGCACATCGAGCTGGCCAAGCGGGTCGGCAAGCCCCTGATGATCCACGACCGTGACGCGCATGCCGATGTACTGCGCATCCTGCGCGACGAGGGGGCCCCCGAGCAGGTCGTCTTCCATGCCTTCTCGGGGGACGAGGCGATGGCCCGCGAGTGTGTGGCCGCCGGGTATGTCCTGTCTTTTCCGGGTGTGATCACGTTCCGTAACGCGCCGGGCCTGCGGGCCGCCGCTGCCGTCGTGCCGCTGGAGCAGCTGCTCGTCGAGACCGACGCCCCGTTCCTCACGCCTCATCCGCTGCGCGGCCAGCCCAACGCCCCGCGATTGCTGCCCCTGACCGCGTGGGGATTGGCTGCGGCCGTCGGGTGCGAGGTGGCCGAATTGTGTGCGGCCATCACCGCGAATGGTGCGCGAGTTTTCGGTTTGCCGACGGCTTAGCTTTCTCTGCCGGAAGCAGCAGAATGCCCGGTTTGCGCGGATACCCGGATAACGTGTCGGCGTTCACACAACTATTTGCCATTACCTATTCTTAACTCGTTCTTAACCGGAGTTGGCTCGCTCTCCGTGCCGGTCGGGCCGGTGGCGGACCGGCTCGACAGCCCAGCAAATTCGGTGGTTAGAGGTCGATCGGGGGAGCTGCGGAGTCAGCTCGGATCGGGTCGGGCCGACCCGAGGAGGCGGCCGCCCGTTATGTCGCCACCGCCACCGAGAGTGACCGCGACTACTTGCCATCGGGCCTGTCGCGTTTGAATGCGCCGGAGCGCCATGGTTACCGTCCCGTGACCAATTAGAGAACGCGAAGCGTGCGACTTAGATCGGAGTTTTTATGCGTCGCAGCGTCAAGTACGGCCTCTACGGTGCTGTGCTAGCGGGTCTGGTGGTAGGCGGAACAGCCGCCTTCGCCACTTCGGCCAATGGCAAGACCGTCAGCCTTGTGGTTGACGGACAGGCAAAGAAGATCCACACCACGGCGAGCAACGTCAACGGTGCGCTGGGCGACGCGGGCTACAAGGTCACCAGCCACGACATTGTTGCGCCGGGGCTTGATTCACGGCTCGACAACGTCAAGACGATCGTCCTGAAGCGTGGCCGTCTGCTCCACCTGAACGTCGACGGCTCGAAGCGGGACGTCTGGACCACGGCTCCGACCGTTGCCGACGCGATGGCCCAACTGGGCTTCCCCGCGGCGGACTTCGTCTCGGCGTCGCGGGCCAAGCGTCTGCCGTTGGGAGCGACGTCGCTCGTGCTGCGGGCTCCCAAGACGGTTTCGGTCATCCGCGACGGCAAGAAGAAGACCGTCACGACGACCGAGGGTCAGGTTGGTCAGCTCTTGACCGACCTGGGCATCCGGCTGGGCGCCCACGACCGGGTCGCTCCGGCTCGGACGACCGCGCTCGAGGACGGGCAGAGGATCGTCCTCCGCACGGTCGTGCACAAGCGCAAGACCGTGCGCAAGGCGGTCGGCTACGGCGTGACGCAGCAGAATGACGCGTCGATGTACCAGGGCACGACCAAGGTCATCACCGCCGGCGTCGAGGGTTCGGCCAATGTCACGTACGACATGGTCTACGTCGACGGCAAGCGGGTCGGCCTGCGCCGGCTCAGCAGCCAGACGCTGACCGCGCCGCGGACCCAGGTCGAGAAGGTCGGCACCAAGGCCCGGCCAGTGGCACCGGCACCGCCCGCAGCGCCGGCACCACCGGTGGGCAGCGGTGGCGGCCTGAACTGGGACGCCGTCGCGGCCTGCGAGTCCGGTGGCAACTGGCACATCAACACCGGTAACGGGTTCTACGGTGGTCTGCAGTTCGACTCCGGCACGTGGCTGTCCAACGGCGGTGGCGCCTACGCGCCGCGGGCCGACCTGGCCAGCCGGGAGCAGCAGATCGCGGTCGCGACCCGGCTCTACAACGCCCGCGGGTCCAGCCCGTGGCCGGTGTGCGGGGCCAACCTGTAGTAGGCACGAAGCCCGGCTGCGCGAGCCATTTCCTGGCTCGATCGCAGCCGGGCTTCGTCCTGCTGTAGGGGGAATTCACCCCCGGGGATGTACTAATCGGAGACCGGTCCGTTACAGTTCCGAGACCCTGTTTGCGCCTGTTCCGGACGAAAGCCTCGAAGGAGTCTGTTTTTGCTACGCAGTGTGAAGTACGGCCTCTACGGAGCCGTACTGGCTGGCGTCGTGGGCGGCACCGTCGCCTGGGGCAGCGTCGACAAGACGGTGACCCTGGTCGTCGACGGGCACTCGCGCTCCGTCCGCACCACCGCGAGCCGCGTCTCTGACGTGCTCGACGTCGCCGGCTACAAGATCGGGCCGCACGACCTCGTCGCGCCCGCGGCCCAGTCGCCGGTGCACGACAAGAGCAAGGTCATCTACGACCGGGGCCGGCTGCTGCACCTGGACGTCAACGGCGTGCACCGCGACGTCTGGACCACCGCACCGACGGTCGCCGATGCCCTGGCCCAGCTCGGCTACTCCACCCAGTCGTTCACGTCGGTCTCGCGCGCGCAGCGCCTGCCGCTGGACCCCACGGCCATCACGGTGCGCACCCCGCAGTTGGTCACGCTCGTGCACGACGGCAAGAGCATGCAGGTGACCACGACCGAGGCCACGGTCGCCCGCCTGCTGGCCGACCTGGACATCCGCCTCGGGCCCAAGGACCGCCTCTCGGTGCAGGCCACGTCGGCGATCAAGTCCGGCGAGAAGATCACGATCACGCGGGTGAAGAACGGCACCATCACCAGCACGAAGGTGCTGCCGTATCCCACGACCAAGACCCAGGATCCCGGCCTGCTGGTCGGCGTGACCAAGGTCGTCCAGCCCGGCAAGAACGGGCTCGCGCGCGTCACCTACGCCGTCATCTACGTCAACGGCCAGCTCGTCGGCAAGACCCCGATCCAGACCGTCGTGATCACGCCGCCCTCGCCGCGGATCCTGCGGGTCGGCACCCGGCCGAAGGGCGCCCCGCCGATACCGGTGTCGCCCGGGTCGGCCCAGGCGATCGCCAAGACCCTCGCGGCCAAGCGTGGGTGGGGCGATGACCAGTTCGCCTGCCTGGTGCAGATCTGGAACCACGAGAGCGGCTGGCGCACGAACGCGGCCAATCCCAGCGGCGCCTACGGCATCCCCCAGGCGCTGCCCGGCGACAAGATGGCCTCGGCCGGCCCCAACTGGCAGACCGACGCGACCACCCAGATCACGTGGGGCCTGGGCTACATCGCCGCGCGCTACACCGACCCGTGCGGGGCCTGGTCGTTCTGGCAGATCCACAGCTACTACTGACCCCTCGCTGCCGGTCGGGCACGATGGCGAGATGACGTCGGCGCTGCTCGGCCCGGCTGAGATCAGGGCCCTGGCCGCGCAACTGGAGCTGCGGCCGACGAAGGCGCTGGGGCAGAACTTCCTGCACGACGCCAACACGATCCGGCGCATCGTGCGCACGGCCGAGCTGGCGCCGGGCGAGGTCGTGCTCGAGGTCGGCCCCGGGCTGGGCTCGCTCACCCTCGGGCTGCTCGACGCCGGACACCCGGTCACCGCCGTCGAGATCGATCCGGTGCTCGCGGCCGCCCTGCCCCGGATCGCCGCGGCCCACCAGCCGGGCGCATCGCTCACCGTCGTCACCGGCGACGCCCTGCGGCTCGACTCGGTCCCCGGCACCGCCCCGACGGCGCTGGTGGCCAACCTGCCCTACAACGTGGCCGTGCCGGTCGTCCTGCACCTGCTCGAGCGGTTCCCGTCGCTGCGCAGCGGGCTGGTGCTGGTCCAGGCCGAGGTGGCCGACCGGCTGGCCGCGCCACCGGGGTCGCGGGTCTACGGCGTGCCCAGCGTCAAGGCGGCCTGGTACGCCCGGGCCGACCGGGCCGGGACGGTGCCGCGGACGGTGTTCTGGCCGGTGCCCAACGTCGACTCCGGCCTGGTCCGGCTGGTCCGGCACCCGCCGCCGGCGGTGGACGTGGACCGCGCCGCCGTCTTCGCCGTCATCGACGCCGCGTTCGGGCAACGGCGCAAGATGCTCCGCTCCGCCCTCGCGGGCTGGGCCGGTTCCCCGACGGACGCCGAGGCCGTCCTGCGGGCGGCCGGCGTCGACCCCACCGCGCGGGGCGAAACCCTCGACGTGACCGCAGTTCGCCCGGATCGCCGCCGCGCGGGGCTAACTCCTACCCGCGAAGAGGCTGGTGACCGAGCCGTCGTCGAACACGGCCCGGATGGCCTGGGCCAGCAGCGGGGCGATCGACAGTACGGTCAGCTTGTCGAAGTCCTGCTCGGGCCGGATCGGCAGCGTGTTGGTGACGATGACCTCGCGCACCCGGCTGTTCTTGAGCCGGTCGATGGCCGGGGCCGAGAAGATGCCGTGGGTCGCGGCGATGACCACGTCGGTGGCGCCGCTGGCGAAGAGCAGGTCGGCGGCCTTGGTGATCGAGCCGCCGGTGTCGATCATGTCGTCGATGAGCAGGCAGCACTTGCCGGCCACCTCACCGACCACCCGGTTGGCCACGACCTCGTTGGCCCGGTCCAGATCACGGGTCTTGTGCACGAACGCGATGTCGAGCCCGCCGAGCTCGTCGGCCCACTGCTCCGCGGCCCGCACCCGCCCGGTGTCGGGGGAGACGACGACGATGTCCTCCTCGCCGTACTTGGCCTTGACGTGCCCGGCCAGCAGCGGCTGGGCGAAGAGGTGGTCGACCGGGCCGTCGAAGAAGCCCTGGATCTGCGCGGTGTGCAGGTCGACGGCCATCAGCCGGTCGGCCCCCGCGGTCTTGAACAGGTCGGCGATCAGCCGGGCCGAGATGGGCTCGCGGCCGCGGTGCTTCTTGTCCTGGCGGGCGTACGGGTAGAACGGCGCCACGACCGTGATCCGCTTGGCCGAGGCCCGCTTGAGCGAGTCGACCAGGATCAGGCTCTCCATCACCCACTGGTTGATCGGGGTCGTGTACGACTGGATGACGAAGGAGTCCGAGCCCCGGACGGACTCGTTGGACTTGATGAACGTCTCGCCATTGGCGAAGTCGCGGGCGGTCGTGTCGGTGACGGTGACGCCGATGTGCGCGGCGATCTCGTCAGCCAGTTCGGGATAGGCCCGGCCGGAGAACAACATCAGGCTCTTGCGTCCGGCCACCGAGATGACACTCATGACGGGTCCTCGCTCGTGTCGGCTGCGGCGTCAGTGGCTGCTTCGGCTGCACGTGCTGCCGCGGTGCCGGCGCGGCGGCGCGCTACCCAGCCTGCCACGTTTTGCTGGCGGGCACTGGAGCGCCCCAGCGCGCCGGGGGGCACGTCCTGGGTGATGACCGCCCCGGCGGCGGTGTAGGCGCCGTCGCCGACCGACACCGGCGCCACGAACATGTTGTCGGCGCCGGTGCGGGCGTGGTTGCCGACGACGCTGCGGTGCTTGGCCACGCCGTCGTAGTTGACGAACACGGTGGCCGCGCCGATGTTGGTCTGCTCGCCGATCGTGGCGTCGCCGACGTAGGACAGGTGCGGCACCTTCGTGCCCGCCCCGATCGAGCTGTTCTTGACCTCGACGTAGGTGCCGATGTGCACGCCGTCGGCCAGTTCGGTGCCCGGGCGCAGGTAGGCGAACGGGCCGGCGGTGACGTCCGCGCCGATCCTCGCCCCGATGGCGACCGTGCGGTCGAGCCGGCTGCGCGGGCCCACCGCGGTATCGGTCAGGGTGACCTGGGGGCCGAGCGTGGCGCCCGCGGCCACCGACGTGGCCCCGTGCAGGTCGACGGACGGCAGCAGGGTGACGTCGGGCTCCAGGACCACCCCGGCGTCGACCCATGTGGTGGCCGGGTCGACCACGGTGACCCCGGCCCGCATGTGCTGCTCCAGCAGGCGGGCGTTGTAGGCCTGGTGGGCCGCGGCCAGTTGCACCCGGTCGTTGACGCCGGCCGTCTCGGCCTGGTCGACCGCGACCGCGCCGACCGGGCGCCCGTCGGCGACCAGGATGGCCACCGCCTCGGGCAGGTACTGCTCGCCCTGGCTGTTGTCGCTGGACAGCCGGCCGATCGCGTCGCGCAGCGCGGCCAGGTCGAAGGCATAGACCAGGGCCGACACCTCGCCCACGGCCAGTTCGTCCGGATCGGCGTCACGGTGCTCGACGACCCGGGCCACGCTGCCGTCGGCGGCGCGGATGACCCGGCCGTAACCGGTCGGGTCGTCGACGACGCTGGTGAGCAGGGTGGCGGCCGAGCCGGCGGCGCGATGGGCGGCGACCAGCTCGGCCAGCGTCTCGGTCTGCAGCAGCGGCGCGTCGCCGGCCAGGACGACCACCGTGCCCGCGGCGTCGGCCGGCACCGCGTCGAGCGCGACCCGCACGGCGTGGCCGGTGCCGTGCTGGTGCTCCTGCACGACGGCCTGGGCCTGCGGCGCGACGTCGGCCAGGTGTGCGGTGACCTCGTCGCGGGCGTGCCCCACGACGACGAGCGTGCGCGCCGCGTCGAGCGGGGCGGCCGCGGCCAGGACGTGGCCGACCAGGGATCGTCCGGCGAAACCGTGCAGCACCTTGGCCGTGGCCGACTTCATCCGGGTGCCCTCGCCGGCGGCCAGGACGATGACGGCGGCGACCCCGTCAGCTGCGGACGGTGGGCTCGACGGGCGGCCTGCGGCAGCTGCGGGCTGGGTCACGTTGCTGGGACCTCTCTGCGGGTTCTCAGGGCACCGTGGGTGGCTGGGGGACTCGGACTCGAACCGAGACTGCACGGCTCCAAAGGCCGGCGGGCTGCCGATTACCCCATCCCCCATCGACGCCGTCAGCCTACCGGCGGCCCGCCTCGGCCCGGCACCGCTTGGCACCTACGCTCACGTAAGTTACGGTGGCGTAACCAGGGCCGCCCGCCAGTCGAGCCGCCCGGTTCGTCCCGAAAGCTCCCACCGGACCCCGACGTCCTGACCCGGCCCGCGCGCAGGAGGCACCCCCCATGACTCTTCTCGATGAACGACCCACCTCAGGACCCAAGCCCGTCTTCGAAGGCACCAAGAAGCGCGGCGAGCAGATCGTGCTCTACCTGGTCGTGCTCCTGCCGTTCCTCGCCTTCGTGGCCGCCGTGCCGGTGGCCTGGGGCTGGGGCCTGGGCTGGACCGACGTGGCCCTGTTCCTGGCCTTCTACATCCCGTCCGGCCTGGGCATCACGGTCGGCTACCACCGGCTGTTCACGCACAGCTCGTTCAAGGCCAACCGCCCGCTGCGCATCGCGCTGGCCATCGCCGGCAGCCTGGCCATCGAAGGGCCGGTCATCCGCTGGGTGGCCGACCACCGCCGCCACCACGCGTTCAGCGACAAGGAGGGCGACCCGCACTCGCCGTGGCGCTACGGGGAGACGGTGCCGGCGCTGCTCAAGGGCCTGGGCTTCGCCCACATCGGCTGGATGTTCGACGTCGAGCACACCAACCGCGAGAAGTTCACCCCCGACCTGCTGCGGGACAAGGACATCGCCCGCGTCGACCGGCTCTTCCCGATGTGGGCCGCGGTCTCGCTGCTGGCCCCGGCGCTGCTGGGCGGGCTGATCACCTGGTCGTGGGCCGGGGCGCTGTCGGCGTTCTTCTGGGCGTCGCTGGTGCGCATCTTCGTGCTGCACCACGTCACCTGGTCGATCAACTCGATCTGCCACGCCATCGGCGAGCGCCCGTTCGCCGCGCGCGACAAGAGCGCCAACTTCTGGCCGCTGGCCATCCTGAGCTTCGGCGAGAGCTGGCACAACATGCACCACGCCGACCCGACCTCGGCCCGCCACGGCGTGCTGCGCGGGCAGATCGACGAGTCGGCCCGGGTCATCTGGCTGTTCGAGAAGCTGGGCTGGGCCACCGACGTCCGCTGGCCCAAGCCTGAACGCCTGGAGAAGCTGCGCGTGCAGCAAGGCTGACCGGCTTTCCCGCCTTCGCCGGGGCGGCATATCTTGATCTCATGACCGTCCGCCGGATCGCCAACTTTGTCGACGGGGCGTTCGTCGACGTCGACGACGGGGCGTCCTACGACAAGATCGACCCGGTCGACGGGAGCCTCAGCGCCCGGGTGCACGAGGCCGACGCGGCTCTGGTCGACCGGGCCGTCACCGCGGCCCGGCGGGCGCTCGACGGGCCGTGGGGGGCCACCACCGTCGCGCAGCGCACCAGCCTGCTGCGCAAGGTCGCCGACCGCATCGAGGACCGCTACGAGGAGTTCGTCGCCGCCGAGGTCGCCGACACCGGTAAGCCCGCGGCGCAGGCCCGCGAGCTCGACGTGGCCCGGGCCGTGGCCAACTTCCGCTCGTTCGCCGACACCGTGGCCGCAGCCGGCCAGTCGTCGTTCCTGACCGAACTGGCCGGCGGGCGCCAGGCCCTGAACTACGCCGTACGCAAGCCGCTGGGCGTGGTCGCGGTGATCGTGCCGTGGAACCTGCCCCTGCTGCTGCTGACCTGGAAGGTCGCGCCCGCGCTGGCCTGTGGCAACACCGTCGTCGTCAAGCCGAGCGAGCAGACCCCGTCGACGGCGACGCTGCTGGCCGAGGTGCTCGACGAGGCCGGGGTGCCCGGCGGCGTCTACAACGTGGTGCACGGGTTCGGCCCGGGCTCGGCCGGCGAGTTCCTCACCGCCCATCCCGGCATCGACGGGGTCACCTTCACCGGCTCGTCGGCGACCGGCGCCGGCATCATGGCCGCGGTCGCGCCGCGGGTGCGGCCGGTGTCCTTCGAGCTCGGCGGCAAGAACGCGGCCCTGGTCTTCGCCGACGCCGACCTCGACGAGACGCTGGCCGGGCTGACCCGCTCGGTGTTCGCCAACACCGGCCAGGTCTGCCTGTGCACCGAGCGGGTGTACGTGCAGCGGGCGGTGTTCGACGAGGTGGCCGACGGGCTGGTGCAGCGGGCTCGCGAGCTGCGCCTGGGCCGGCCCGGCGACGCCGCCACCACCACCGGCCCGCTCATCTCGGCCGAGCACCGCGACAAGGTGCTGGGCTACTACCGGCTGGCCGAGGAGGCCGGGGCCAAGACCCTCGTCGGCGGCGGCGTCCCCACGCTGGGCGACGGCCTCGACGGCGGGTCGTGGATCGAGCCGACGCTGTGGACCGGGCTGACGAACGCCGACCGTCCGGTGCGCGAGGAGGTCTTCGGCCCGGTGGCCGCCCTGGTCCCGTTCGACACCGAGGAGGAAGCGATCACTCTCGCCAACGACACCGAGTACGGCCTGGCTTCCTCGGTGTGGACGACCAACCTCTCCCGCGGGCACCGCGTGGCCCAGCAGATGCGCGTCGGCATGTCCTGGGTGAACACCTGGTTCCTGCGCGACCTGCGCTCGCCGTTCGGCGGGGTGGGCCTGTCCGGGATCGGCCGCGAGGGCGGCGAGCACTCGCTGGACTTCTACACCGAACCCACGAATGTGTGCGTGCAGCTATGAGAGCCGACATCCCGATCGCCGCCGACCGGCTCAAACAGGCCGCCCTGACCGGCGTGCCCTGCGCCCCGGTCCGCGACCTGCTCGGCGAGACCGACCTCGACATGGCCTACGCGGTGCAGTCGCGCGTGGCCGAGTCGCGGACGCTGGCCGGACACCGCGTCGTCGGCCGCAAGATCGGGCTGACGTCGCCGTCGGTGCAGAAGCAGTTCGGCGTCTTCCAGCCCGATTTCGGGCTGCTGTTCTCCGACATGATGTACGCCTCGGGCGAGAACGTCCCGCTCGATCGGTTCCTGCAGCCGCGGGTCGAGGCCGAGGTCGCGTTCGTGCTCGGCCGCCCGATCAAGAACCCCGACGCCACCGTGGCCGAGGTGCTGCGGGCCACCGAGTTCGTGCTGGCCGCGATCGAGATCGTCGACTCCCGCGTCGAGGACTGGGACATCCGCATCACCGACACCGTGGCCGACAACGCCTCCAGCGGCGCGGTCGTGCTCGGCACCACGCCGTACTCGCTCACCGGGCTCGACCTGACCGAGG
The DNA here is from genome assembly GCA_963713245.1 of uncultured Actinomycetota bacterium. Classification (GTDB taxonomy): domain Bacteria; phylum Actinomycetota; class Actinomycetes; order Mycobacteriales; family Jatrophihabitantaceae; genus CAVQKZ01. Next base: position 329,283 of record CAVQKZ010000001.1, on the reverse strand, counting down.
TGGCCATGGTGCTCGAGCACGACGGCGAGAAGGTCTCCAGCGGCACGGGGGCCGACTGCATGGGCTCGCCGGTCACAGCCGTGGCCTGGTTGGCCCGCGAGGTGGCCCGGCGCGGGCGGCCGCTGGGCGAGGGCGAGATCGTGCTGTCCGGCGCGCTCGGGCCGGTCGTGCCGGTCACGGGCCCGGGCAGCTACCGGGCCCGGTTGGACGGGCTGGGCTCGGTCGACGCCGTCTTCGTCTCATGAGCGGTCCCCAGCTGTCCCGGCCGCGGGGGCGCTTCCCGCGGGCCCGGGTGGCCGGTGAGTTCGTCTACGTGTCGGGGACGTCCGCCCGTCGCCCCGACAACAGCATCGCCGGGGCCAGCGCCGACGAGTTGGGCACCACCGCGCTCGACATCCGCGAACAGACCCGGGCCGTCATCGAGAACATCCGCGGCATCCTGCGCGAGGCCGGGGCCGAGCTCACCGATCTGGTCCAGCTCACCACCTACCTCGTCTCGATGAACGACTTCGGCGGCTACAACGAGGTCTGGGCCGAGTATTTCGACGAGACCGGCCCGACCCGCACTACGGTCGCGGTGCACCAGTTGCCGCACCCGCACCTGCTCGTCGAGATGCAGGCGGTCGCGCACCGACCCCGTCAGGAGGCGAAGTCATGAGCACGATCCCGCCGACGATCAACTTCGCGCAGTGGATCAGCGAGAACCAGCACCTGCTCAAGCCGCCGGTCGGCAACAAGATGATGACGGCCGGCAACGACTTCATCGTCATGATCGTGGGCGGCCCGAACTCGCGCACCGACTTCCACGTCGACCCGTACGAGGAGTGGTTCTACCAGGTCAAGGGCAACATGCACGTCGACCTGATGGTCGACGGGAAGCCCGAATCGGTGCACATCCACGAGGGCGAGACCTGGCTGCTGCCCGGCAACACGCCGCACTCGCCGCAGCGGCCCGAGGAGGGCTCGGTCGGGCTGGTCATCGAGCGCATCCGCGAGCAGGGCACGCTGGAGAAGTTCCAGTGGTACTGCCCGAACTGCAATGCGCTGGTGCACGAGGTCGAACTGCAGGTGAGCGACATCGTCGTCGACCTGCCGCCGGTGTTCGCCGCGTTCTACGCCGACGAGCAGGCCCGCACCTGCCGCGAGTGCGGCACCGTGCACCCGGGCAAGGGCTGATCATCGCGGCGCCGGCGGAGCCGTCCGCGATCGACGTCCACACCCACTACGTCCCCAACAGGTGGCCGGACCTCGCTGTGGCCGACGCGCCCTGGCTACGGGTCGAGTCCGCGACCGAGGCGACGGTCATGTTCGGCCCGGCCGAGTTCCGGCGCATCCAGAGCGACTGCTGGGACGCCGAAAGGCGGCTGGCCGACATGGACGCCGACGGGGTGGCCGTGCAGGTCGTGTCGCCGACGCCGGCGTTCTTCGGCTACCACCGGCCCGCGGCCGAGGCGACGCGGGTGGCCCGCGTCTTCAACGACCTCGCGCTGGACATTTGCGCCCCCGCGCCCGAGCGGCTGCTGCCGTTCTGCCAGGTGCCGCTGCAGGACCCCGACGCCGCGTGCGCCGAGCTGGAGCGGTGCCTGCGGGCCGGGCATCGCGGCGTCGAGATCGGCAACCACGTCGGTGACCGCGACCTCGACGACGCCGGCATCGTCACGTTCCTGCAGCATGCCGCCGCGTTGGGCGCACCGGTCTTCGTGCACCCGTGGGACATGGCCAGTTCGCCGCGGCTGGACCGATGGATGGCCCAGTGGCTGACCGGGATGCCGGCCGAGACGCACCTGTCGATCCTGGCGATGATCCTGGGCGGGGTCCTGGACCGGGTCGGCCCCGAGCTGCGGATCTGCTTCGCCCACGGTGGCGGCTCGTTCCCGTTCTGGCTCGGCCGGCTCGACAACGCCTGGCGAGCCCGGCCCGATGTCGTCGGGACGTCCGCGCACGAGCCGTCGCACTACCTCGGCCGGTTCTACGTCGACTCGGTCGTGTTCGACGAGCCGGCCCTGCGGCTGCTCGTCGACACCGTCGGCGCCGACCGGGTTCTGGTCGGCAGCGACTACCCGTACCCGCTGGGGGAGCGGCCCGCGGGAGCCGTGGTGCGGCATAGTGCGTTCCTCGACGACGCCACGCGCAGCCAGATTCTGCGCGGTAACGCCGAACGGTTTCTCAGGGGCGAGTCGGCATGACCGCGCTCCGGCTGGACGAGGCGTACGCGGTCGAACTGGACGAGGCTGACGAGCGGCCCAGCCTGCGCGACCGGTTCCACATCCCGCCCGCGCCGGGCGGCGACTACCCCCAGGCCGCGTACTTCGCCGGCAACTCGCTCGGGCTGCAGCCCAAGGTGACGGCGCGCGCGGCTGGCCGGCGAACTGGACGACTGGGCCCGGCTCGGCGTCGAGGGCCACGTCGAAGGCACCCGGCCGTGGGTGTCCTACCACGAGTTGCTGCGCGATTCCGCGGCCCGCCTCGTCGGCGCGACCCCGGCCGAGGTCGTCGTCATGAACTCGCTCACCGTCAACCTGCACCTGATGATGGTCAGCTTCTACCGGCCCACCCCCGAGCGGCCGGCCATCGTCATCGAGGACACCGCGTTCCCGTCCGACAGCTACGCCGTACGCAGCCAGGCCGCGTTCCACGGCTACGACCCGGACGAGGCCGTCATCCGGCTGCGGCCGCGCCCGGGTGAAGCGGCGCTGCGCACCGAGGACGTCGTCGCCGCGCTCGAGGTCGCCGGTGAGCGGGTCGCCATGGTGCTGCTGGGCGCGGTGAACTACTACAGCGGCGAGCTGCTCGACATCGAGACGATCACCCGGGCCGGGCACGCCGCCGGCGCCGTGGTCGGCTGGGATCTGGCCCATGCCGCCGGCAACGTGCCGCTGCGGATGCACGACTGGGGCGTCGACTGGGCCGCGTGGTGCTCGTACAAGTACCTCAACAGCGGGCCCGGGTCGCTGGCCGGCGCGTTCGTGCACGAGCGGCACCTGGCCGACCGGAGCCTGCCCAAGTTCGCAGGCTGGTGGAGCACCGATCCGGCGACCCGGTTTCGGATGGGGCCGGTGGTCGAATCGGTCGATACGGCCGACTCCTGGCAGCTGTCCAACCCGCCGATCCTGGCCCTGGCGCCGGTGCTGGCCTCGCTGGAGCTGTTCGACGAGGTGGGGCTGGCGGCGCTGCGGGCCAGGAGCGTGCGGCTGACCGGCTACCTCGAGGCGCTGCTGGATGCGGTGTGCGCGCTGGCGCCGGTCGAGATCATCACCCCGCGCGAGCCGGAACGGCGGGGCGCGCAGCTGTCCGTGCGGGTCGTGGGCACGCCGGCGGCGACGGTGAGCGAGCGGCTGCGGCGCGAGCACGGGGTCTTCGCCGACGCCCGCCAGCCCGACGTCATCCGGCTGGCCCCGGCGCCGATGTACACCACGTTCCACGACTGCTGGCGGGCGGCGACGGCGCTGGCCCGTGTGCTGGCCGCATGACCGGCGAGCGGGTCGCCGTCGTCGGGGCCGGGCTGGCCGGATGCCTGCTGGCCACCCTGCTCGGCCGCCGCGGGCTGGCGGTCACCGTCTACGAGCGCCGTCCGGACCCGCGGGTGGCCGGGGCCGAGCGGGGCCGGTCGATCAACCTGGCCATCTCGGCCCGCGGCCTGGACGCGCTGGAGCACGTCGGGCTCCGGGAGCTGGCGCTGGGCCGGGCCCTGCCGATGCACGGGCGGATGGTGCATCCGGTGGACGGGGCGGCGCCGAGCTTCCGGCCGTACAGCGCCGACGGCGCGCGGGCCATCAACTCGATCAGCCGGGCCGAGTTGAACCAGGCCCTGCTCGATACGGCCGAGCGCACGCCCGGGGTGACGCTGCGCTTCGAGCACCGGCTGGTCGAATTGGATACCGCGGCCGGGCGGCTGGGGTTCCAGACAGCGGCCGGGCTGGTCGAGGAGTCCGTGGACGTGGTGCTGGCCAGCGACGGGTCGTACAGCGCGGCCCGGCGGGTGGCCTCGGCTGACCCGGGGTTCGAGCTGCGCCAGGACTACCTCGAGCACGGCTACAAGGAGTTGACGATCCCGGCTCGCGGCGGCGAGTTCGCGCTCGATCCGGATGCGTTGCACATCTGGCCCCGAGGCTCGTCGATGATGATCGCGCTGCCGAACCTGGACCGGTCGTTCACGTGCACGCTGTTCTGGCCCCGCGCCGATTTCGACCGGCTCGATACGGCTGACGCGATCGAGGCCTACTTCGGGCGGCACTATCCCGACGTCGTCGAGTTGATGCCGAGCCTGGTCGAGGACTTCACCCTCAACCCGGTCGGGTCGCTGGTCACGGTGCGATGCTGGCCCTGGGTGCAGGCCGGCGCGGGTTGCTCCGTCGCCCTCGTCGGCGATGCGGCCCACGCGATCGTGCCGTTCTTCGGCCAGGGCGCCAACTGCGCGCTCGAGGACTGCATCGAGATCGACCGCTGCCTGACCGAGACCGGCGGGGACTGGGCCCGATCGCTGGCGGCGTACCAGGACCGGCGCAAGGCCAACTGCGACGCCATCGCCGAGATGGCGCTGGACAACTTCGTCGAGATGCGTGACAAGGTCAACTCGCGGCTGTTCCAGGCGAAGACGTCGGCCCAGCACGCGCTGGAGCGGCGGCTGGCCGGGCGGTACGTGTCGCGGTACGAGCTGGTGTCGTTCTCGACCATGCCGTACGCCGAGATACCGCGCCGGATCCGGCGACAGAACATCGCGCTGGCCGTGGCGGCGGTGGCGGTGGCGGGCGCGGCGGCCGAGCTGGCGCGACGCCTGCGCTTCGCTCGGCTGAACCCGGCAGAGTGTCCAGGATGATCGAGCCGACCGCGACGACCGTGGTGCCGGAGAAGCGCGTCAGCTGGGCTGAGCTGTTCTTCGACCTCGTGTTCGTGTTCGCGGTGACCGAGGTGTCGGCCCTGCTGACCCACGACCACACCCGGGCCGGCTTGCTCCGGGCGCTCGTGGTGTTCGGGCCGATCTACTGGCTCTGGGTCGGCACCTCGATCCAGGCCAACCGGCTCGACATCTCCCGGCCGGCGCCGCAGCTACGAATCTTCGCCGTGGCCCTGGCCGGCGTGTTCATGGCCCTGGCGGTACCGGACGCCTACGGCGGCACCGGCTTGCTGTACGCCTTCGCGTACTGGGCCGGGCGCCTCGTCCTCGGCGTCGCGCTGCTCCGGCCGGCCTACCGGATGCCGCTGATCAATCCGCACACCGCGAGCATTGCCGTGACCGGGCCACTGCTGGTCCTCGGCGCGTTGATCCACGGCGACGCGCGGGAGGCGGTGTGGGCCCTGGCCGCGCTGCTGGACCTCTCGACGCCGTCGCTGTTGCGGTCCCGGCTGCGGGACATGCACTTCGACGCCGCCCACCTCGCTGAGCGGTTCGGCCTGTTCGTGCTGATCGCACTGGGCGAGTCGGTCGTGGCAATCGGTGCGTCGTCCCACGCCGGCCATTCGTTGCGGCCGGCCGTCGGCTTCGCCGTCGCCGCGGCCTTCGCCTTGAGCTGCGGACTGTGGTGGGTGTACTTCCACTTCGCCGCGGACGCGATGCGCCACGCCTTGGCCACGGCCAAGGTCCAGCTCGACATCACCCGGCTGGTGCTGTCCTACGGCCATCTGTCGTTCATCGCCGCGATCATCGTGGTGGCCGTCGGGATGCGCCAGGCTGTCGCCGAGCCCGGACCGGCGCTGGGCTGGGGCGTGGGCGGGTTGCTGTACGGCGGGACGGCGCTGTACCTGGCCACGTTCGGCTTCACCCGCTGGGCGATGTTCCGGCTGGTCTCGACCACCCGGCTCAGTGCCGCGGCGGTCGTCCTTGCGCTGTACCCGGCCGCCGCCCAGCTGCCGGCCCTGGCCGCGCTGGCGGTGCTGGCCGTAGTCGTCGCGGTGCTCAACGTCGTCGAGCTGGTGCGGGTGGAGCACATCGGCTGGCGGGCCCAACTGGCCCGGCGCCGCCGCTGACTCAGTGCCGGAACCCGGTCGGGCCGCTCTCGGGGCTGTGCCCGGCGTGCTGCTGCAGGTCGTCCACCGCGGCGCGCAGGTCGTCCAGGAACAGCCCGGCCATGTCGAGGGAGAACCCGTTGCGGCACACCACCCGTAGTACGGCCAGGTCGGCCCGGTTGTCCGGGAACGTGTAGGCCGGCACCTGCCACCCGCGCTCACGCAGCCGGCGCGACACCGCGAACACGTCCCAGCCGGTCACGTCGTCCTTCGTCGTGAACGCGAACACCGGCAGCTCGTTGCCGCGGCTGATCAGGGTGAACGGCCCGAGCGCCTCGATCTCGCCCGACAGGTACGTGGCCACGTCCCGCGCGGCCTGCTGCACGGCCCGGAAACCGGCTCGGCCGAGGCGGAAGAACGTGTAGTACTGGGCCACCACCTCGGCCCCCGGCCGGGAGAAGTTCAGTGCGAACGTGGGCATCTGCCCGCCGAGGTAGTTCACGTTGAAGATCAGGTCCTGGGGCAGCGCCTCGGCGTCGCGCCACAGCACCCAGCCGACCCCCGGGTAGACCAGCCCGTACTTGTGCCCGGACGTGTTGATCGAGGCCACTCGCGGCAGCCGGAAGTCCCAGACCAGGTCCGCGTCCAGGAACGGCGCGATCATGGCGCCGGACGCGCCGTCGACGTGGATCGGCACGTCGATGCCGCGCTCGCGCTGGACGTCGTCGAGCGCGGCCGCGATCTCGGCCACCGGCTCGTAGCTGCCGTCGAAGGTCGAGCCCAGGATGGCGACCACGCCGATCGTGTTCTCGTCCACGGCGGCCGCGGCCGTGGCCGCGTCGAGGTGGAAGCGGTCGCCGTCCATGGGCACGATGCGCGGCTCGACGTCCCAGTACCGGCAGAATTTCTCCCAGCACACCTGGACGTTGGCACCCATCACCAGGTTGGGCGTGCCGCTCGATCCGGGCCGGGCGGCCCAGCGGCGCTTGAGGGCCATCCCGGCCAGCATGCAGGCCTCGCTCGACCCGGTCGTCGAGCAGCCGGTGGCGGCGCTGGATTCCTCCGCGTGCCACAGGTCGGCCAGGATCGATACGCAGCGGCGCTCGAGCTCGGCCGTCTGCGGGTACTCGTCCTTGTCGATCATGTTCTTGTCGACGCACTCGCTCATCAGCCGCCCGGCCTGCGGCTCCATCCACGTGGTGACGAACGTGGCCAGGTTGAGCCGGGCGTTGCCGTCGAGCAGCAACTCGTCGTGGATGAGCTGGTAGGCGACGTCGGCGTTCACCGGCTCGGGGGCGAGCGCGTCCAGCGGCGGGGCCACCGCCTCGGCCTGGGCCGGATTGGCCACGCCCAGGAACGGGTTGCTCTCGCGCGGGCTGGTGGGCTGGTGGGGGCGTACCGGGTGCAGGGCCATGGTTGCCAACTATCCCCCGCGGTCGACGAGGGGCAGGGTCTGGCTCAGCCGAACTTGAGGACGGCGAAGTCGTAGTGGCCGGCCGACCCGCCGGCGCCGGGCGTATATGACCAGCCGACGTTGAACGACGTCATGGTCGGATCGAGCAGCCACTGCGAGCCGTCGCCGCGCCCGGCGATCGCGGCGATGATCTTGGTGCCGTCCGGTGTGGCCGCCCCGGGCTGCCACGAGTAGTGCGGCTGGCAGGACGGCCCGTTGCCCTGGCTCAGTGCGCACTGGGCCGCCTTGGCCGACACCGAGCCGGGCACCGCGGGCCGGCCGTGCGAAACGCGGAAGGCGTTCAGCGCCTGGACGGCCTGCCCGTCGTCGTTGGTGACCGCGCACGGCTGGGCCGACGGGCACGGGTTGGCCGTGCTGGTCGGTTTCGGGCCGGCCGGCGTGGACGGCGGCCCCGAGGAGGAGCGGTGGGCCGGGGTGGCAACGGCGTGCGTGGCTGTGCTGCTGGTGCTCGGGGCGGGGGTGGTGCCGGGCGTGTCGCCGGCGTCGCCGACGTTGTGGTTGCCCCCGCCGCCGGACGTGCCGAGGACGAACACCATGATCGCGCCGATGAACACGGCGACCAGTACGAGCACCAGCAGGGCCCACATCGCCCGTCGCCGGGACTCGGCATCCTCGTCACTCGGTCCCGGCAGCAGGTCGCTCACGCAAGCAGCCTAGGCCTTCCGGGGCGCGGACGCCGGTGGCACCGAGCCCCCGCTCAGACGACCATCCAGGACAGCACCGACGTCGACTGCAGGTACACCAGCACGCACATGATCGCGAGGAACAGCACGCTCCAGCCGACCACGCGACGGAAGATGTGCCCTTCGCGGCCCTCCAGTCCGACCGCGGCGGCGGCGATGGCCAGGTTCTGCGGCGAGATCATCTTGCCGAGCACGCCGCCCGAGGAGTTCGCGGCCGCGAGCAGGGTCGGCGACAGGTGGGCCTGGCCCGCGGCCGTGACCTGCAGCGCGCCGAACAGCGAGTTCGAGGACGTGTCCGAGCCGGTGACCGCGGTGCCGAGCCAGCCCAGGATCGGTGACAGCAGCGCGAACAGCCCGCCGGCTCCGGCCAGCCACAGCCCCAGGGTCTGGGTCTCGCCGGCCTCGTTCATGACGAAACCGAGGGCGAGCACCGTCATCACGGTCAGGATGGCGAACTTCAACTGGTCGAGCGTCCGGCCGTACGTGCGCAGGGCCCGCAGCGGCCCGACGCCCAGCGCGAGCATCGTCAGCAGGCCCGACAGCAGCAACAGGGTGCCGGCGGCCGACAGCAGGTTCAGCTTGAACGTGGTCGCGACGGGCAGGCCCTTGCCGTTGAGGATGTGCAGGCCGGGCCAGCTGTAGATGCGGGTGACCGACTCCAGGCCGGTGCCGCCGCCGTCGCCGGGTTTGAGCGGGGGCACACCGGTGATGGCCGAGACGCGGGTGGCGATCACGAAGACGACGATGATGATCAGGTACGGCGCGTAGGCCCGGAACACCTCGATCGGGGTGTCGCGCACGGCCGTGTCGGTCTCGGCTTCGGCCACGGCCACCCCGCCGCCACCGCCCGGCCCCCGTCCCGCCCCGGCCGGGGACGCGGTCGCGCCCGCGGGCTCGCCGTCGTCCTCGTCGGACTCGACGTAGGGCTCGGCCGGGCGCCAGACCCGGGTGAAGGCCAGCAGGGCCAGCGCGGATGCGAGTGAGGCGATGATGTCGGTGAGCGGGATGGACCAGAAGTTCGACGCGACGTACTGGAAGACCGCGAAGACCAGGCCGCACAGGATCGCGGCCGGCCAGACCTGCCGCAGCCCGCGTTTGCCGTCGACGATGAAGACCATGGCCAGGGGCACGAACACGGCCAGGACCGGGGTCTGCCGGCCGACCATGGAGCCGAGGTCGTCGAGCGGCAGCTTGGTGACGGTGGACAGCGTCGTGATCGGCACGGCCAGCGCCCCGAACGCGACCGGAGCTGTGTTGGCCACCAGCGCGAGCGTCGCGGCCTTGAGCGGGCGGAAGCCGAGCGCGATGAGCATGACCGAGCTCATGGCCACCGGCGTGCCGAACCCGGCCAGCGCCTCCATCAGCGCGCCGAAGCAGAACGCGATGATGATGGCCTGGATGCGCTGGTCGTCGCTGATCGACGCGAACGACCGGCGCAGCACGTCGAAGTGACCGGTCTCGACGGTCAGGTTGTAGACCCAGATCGCGTTGATGACGATCCACATGATCGGGAAGAACCCGAACGCGGCACCGAGCAGCGCGCTGTTGAAGGCGTCGCCGACCGGCATCGAGTAGGTGACGATCGCGACGACCAGGGCCACCGCGAGCCCGATCAGGGACGCGAGCCAGGCCCGCATGCGCAGCACGCCGAGCAGCACGAACAGCACGAGCAGGGGCAGGGCGGCGACGATCGAGGACACGCCGAGCGAGTGCCCGAGCGGGTCGTAGTGCTGCTGGTAGTCGGCGAGCATGGGGGTGCCGTCCGTTCCACGATGAAGGAAGTGAGCGTCGTCACAGGATCAAAGCACTCGCGCCGTTATCCGTACAGACAGCGTGGAAGAGACTTTTCGGTCAGTGCCCCGGATGGGCGCCGTGGGCGGATTGCAATGATGTCGCGGTGGCCGACAACGCGATCCCGCTGACCTACCGAGTCGTCATGGCCGCCGCGGCGCCCATCGTGCGGTGGTGGGGGCGCCTGGAGGTGGTGGGCGAGTCCGCACTGCCGGCGTCCGGGCCGGCCGTGCTGATCGCCAACCACGACAGCGCCTGGGACCCGCTCGTGCTCGGCGTCGCGGCGGTGCGGCGCCGGCAGTTGCGGGCGCTGGCCAAGTCGTCGCTGTGGAAGGCCCGCCCGGTGGCCTGGGTGCTCGACCACATGGGCCAGATCCCGATCGACCGGGGCCGCGGCGACGTCGAGGCCCTGTCGGCCGCGATCGACGCGCTGCGGGCCGGGGCCTGCATCGGTGTCTTCCCCGAGGGGACGGTGTCGCGGGGCCGGGCGCTACGGCCGCTGAGCGGGGCCGGCCGCGTGGCGCTGGCCGTGCCGGAGGCGGTGGTGGTGTGCGCCGCGGTGAGCGGGTCGGTCGACGTGGTCCGGTTCCCGAAGCGGCCGCGGATCCGGGTCGAGTTCTTCGCGCCCAGCGGCGGGCCGCCGCGCGAGGGCGAGAGCGCCATCAGCCTGGCCAAGCGGACCACGGCCGACGTGCGCGCCCGCGCTCCGCACGCGATCCCCGGGCCGGCGCAAGAAGGCGGCCGAGTACCGCCGGCTGGCCGAGGAGGCCGCGCTCAAGGCCCGGCGACCGTAGCCGCTCAGACCCGGGAGCGGATCTCCCACAGGTCCGGGAACGCGGGCCGGAACAGGGTCGAGCGCAGGTACTGCGCGCCGGCCGAGCCGCCGGTGCCGATCTTGGCGCCGATGATCCGCTCGACCATCTTGACGTGCCGGTAGCGCCACTCCTGGATGCCTTCGTCGATGTCGACCAGCGCCTCGCACACCTCGGCCGGCGGCGCGTTGTCGTCCTGGTAGACGTCGACGAGCAGGGCCTGCACGGTCGGGTGACCGGTCCAGGGCCGGCTGGGATCGCGGTCGAGGAACTCGGCCGGCACCGGGTAACCCGTCTGGGCCAGGTAGCGCAGCAGCGAGTCGAACACCGACCGGCGGCCGAGCGCGGCGGCGAGGTCGGGGTCATCGGCCCCGTCACCGAGGTCGCGTCGGCCGAGGACGGCTTCGAGCACCCGGAACTGGTTGGACTGGAACCCGCTGGCCGAGCCGAGCTCGGGGCGGAAGGACGCGAACTGCTTGGGCGTCATCGTCTCGAGCACGTCGAGCTGGCCGACGATCGTCTTGAGGATCTTGGCGATCCGCCGGGCCGTGTGCAGGGCGCCGGCGCTGTTGCCGTCCTCCAGCCGGGTCTGCAAGAGGGCGGCCTCGTGCAGGATCTGCTTGAACCACAGCTCGTAGACCTGGTGGATGATCACGAACAACAGCTCGTCGTGGGCATCGGTCGCCGGGGTCTGGCAGGACAGCAGATCGTCCAGGCGCAGGTAGTCGCCGTAGGTCACTTCTGCCGGTCGGCCGGGCTGCGACGGCGTTGTCATGCCACCATCATCGGTGATGACTGATCCAGTGGGCAGGCCACGGGTGCGGATGACCGGCCAGGCGCGGCGCGAGCAACTGCTCGATGTCGGTCGGGCCCTGTTCGCCGAAAAGGGCTTCGAGGCCACCTCGATCGAGGAGATCGCGGCCCGGGCCGGGGTCAGCAAGCCGGTGGTCTACGAGCATTTCGGCGGCAAGGAGGGGCTGTATGCCGTCGTCGTCGACCGCGAGATGAGCGATCTGCTCGTCCGGCTGACCTCCGCGCTGTCCGAGGGCCATCCGCGCACGCTGGTGGAGCAGGCCGCGCTGGCCCTGCTGACCTACATCGAGGAGCAGACGGACGGCTTCCGGATCCTCTCGCGGGATTCGCCGGTGGCCGGTGCGACCGGGACGTTCTCGTCGCTGCTCAACGACATCGCCAGCCAGGTCGAGCACATCCTGAGCCGGGAGTTCGCGTCGAGCGGCATGTCGACCAAGCTCGCGCCGATGTACGCGCAGATGCTGGTCGGGATGGTGGCGCTGACCGGGCAGTGGTGGCTGGAGGAGCGCAAGCCCAAGCGCGAGATCGTGGCCGCGCATCTGGTCAATCTGGGCTGGAACGGCCTGGCCCACCTGGAACAGAAGCCGAAACTGATAACCAACGACTGACTTACTCGCTGAGTTCGAGCCAGGCGTGTTCTGTTGCCTCCCGTTCGGCTACGACGGTGCGCAGCTCGGCGTCCAGTTCTGCTACCCGGGGGAAGTCGGTGGCATTGGCGGCCAGCTCGTCGTGCAGGCGGGCCTCGCGGCGCTCCAGCTGGGCCAGCTGACGCTCGAGGCGGGTCAGCTCCTTGCGGGCGGCGCGCGAGTCGCCCTTGCGTTCCCGCCGGTCGGCCGCGCCTGCGGATTCCCGGGCGGCGCGGCGGGCCAGGTACTCCTCGACGCCGCCGGGCAGTGCGGCCAGCGAGCCGTCGCCGAGCAGGGCCACGGTCGAGTCGCAGACCCGCTCGATGAGGTAGCGGTCGTGGCTGACGACGACCAGGGTCCCGGCCCAGGAGTCGAGCAGGTCCTCCAGGGCGGCCAGGGTGTCGGTGTCCAGGTCGTTGGTCGGCTCGTCGAGCAGCAGCACGTTCGGCTCGCTCAGCAGCAGCCGCAGCAGTTGCAGCCGGCGCCGTTCCCCGCCGGACAGATCGGCCACCGGCGTCCACTGCTTCTCGTTGGCGAAGCCGAACCGTTCGGCCAGCTGGGTGGCCGACAGCTCGGTGCCGTCGAGCGTGGCTGTGGTGCGCACCTCCTGCACCGCCTCCAGCACCCGCAGCGTGCCCGGCAGTTCCGTCACCTCCTGGGAGAGGTGCCCGGCGTGCACGGTCTGGCCGATCTTCACCGTGCCGCTGGTCGGGGCGATCTCGCCGGCCAGCAGCCGCAGCAGGTGGGTCTTGCCCGAGCCGTTGACGCCGATGACGCCGATGCGGTCGCCCGGCCCGACGTGCCAGGTGACGTGGTCGAGCAGGGTGCGCTCGCCGACCGTCATCGTCACGTCCTCGACGTCGTAGACGCTGCGACCCAGGCGGCGCTGGGCCAGCGAGCGCAGCTGCACCGACGAGCGCGGCTCGGGGACGTCCGAGATCAGCGCCTCGGCCGCGTCGATGCGGAACTTCGGCTTGGACGTGCGCGCGGGCGGACCGCGGCGCAGCCAGGCCAGCTCCTTGCGCAGCAGGTTCTGCCGGCGGGCCTCGGCCGAGTCGGACTGCCGGGCCCGCTCGGCCCGGGCCAGGACGTAGGCCGCGTACCCGCCCTGGTACTGCAGCACCGAGCCCGCAGTGACTTCCCAGGTGCGCTCGCAGACCGCGTCGAGGAACCAGCGGTCGTGGGTGACGACCAGCAGCGCGCCGCGGCGGGCGACCAGGTAGTTGGCCAGCCAGGTGATGCCTTCGACGTCGAGATGGTTGGTCGGTTCGTCCAGGACGAGCAGTGGCGCCTGCTGCACCAGGGCCCGCGCCAGCGCGACCCGGCGCCGCTCGCCGCCGGAGAGCCGGGCGACGTCGGCGTCGAGCCCGACCGCGGCCAGGCCGAGACCGGCCAGCACCTCGCGCACGGCCGCGTCGCCGGCCCATTCGTGCTCGGCCCCGTCGCCGAGCACGACCGTGCGCACGCTCGAGCCGGCCGGGAGGTGGCCGCGCTGGTCGACCGTCGCGATCTCCACCCCGCCGGTGCGGGTGACCCGCCCGCGGTCGGGCGGCTCGGCCCCGGTGATCATCCGCAGCAGCGTCGACTTGCCGTCCCCGTTGCGCCCGACCACGCCGATCCGCTCGCCCTCGGCGATGCCGAGCGAGACGCCGTCGAGGACGGCCGTGGTGCCGTACGCCTTGCTGATGTTCTCGACGTTGACGAGGTTGGCCATCAGGCCACCACGCGGGCCCCGGGCACCGGTCCGCTGGCGACGCGGGTGGTGCGGCAGACCCCGTCGGCGGCCAGGGCGGCGGCCAGCCGGGTGGCGGCCGCGGCGTCGGCGCACAGGAACGCGCAGGTCGGCCCGGAGCCGGAGACCAGCCCGGCCAGCGCGCCCAGTTCGGCGCCCGCGGCCAGCGTGCGGCGCAGCGACGGGGCCAGCGTCAGCGCGACCGGTTGCAGGTCATTGCCGAGCGCGGCGCCCACCGCGTGCGGGTCGCCGGCGCGCAGGGCGTCGAGCAGCGCGTCGGGTGGGCCGATGGGCGGCGGAGCCTCGCCGGTGGCGCGCTGCCGGTCGAGTTCGGCGTAGGCGGCCGCGGTCGAGATCCCGAACGAGGCCAGCGCGAACACCCAGTGGAACCGCCCGGTCGTCAGGGCGGGGACGAGGACCTCGCCCCGGCCGGTGGCCAGGGCCGTGCCGCCGAGCAGCGGGAAGGCGACGTCGCTGCCCAGGCGCGCGGCCAGGTCGAGCAGTTCGGTGCGCGACGAGCCGGTGCGCCAGAGCGTGGCGCAGGCGAGCAGGGTCGCGGCCGCATCGGCCGAGCCCCCGGCCATGCCACCGGCCACCGGGATCGCCTTGACGATCTCGAGCAGAACGTCCGGCGCCACCTGCGCGTGCTCGGCCAGCCGCGACGCGGCCCGCCAGGCGATGTTCTCCGGGCCGCAGGACAGCTCGGCCGCGCCCTCGCCGGCCATCCGCACGGCCAGGCCGAGCGCGTCGCGGGCCGTCACCTCGTCGACGAGGTCGACGGCCTGGAAGACGGTGACCAGCTCGTGGAAGCCGTCGGGTCGCAGCGCCCCGACGCCGAGGTGCAGGTTGATCTTGGCCGGGACGCGCACCTTGACCGCGAGCGCGGCTTCGACGGGTGGCACCCGGCCGATGCTAGTGGCCGCCGTTTTGGCGCCCGTGGGCCCGCGGGCGCATGCTGTCGGCGAAAACCGGTTCGTCGCTGTCGGAGGTCACCCCTAGGTTGTCCGTGGCGGCCGAAACCGGCCCACAACCCGCGGAGGCAGGCATGGCGGACGTGATCCGGGCGACCGGGCTCGTCAAGACCTACGGCAAGTTACGGGCGCTGGACGGGCTCGACCTGGCCGTGCCCGAGGGCACCGTGCTGGGGCTGCTCGGGCCCAACGGCGCGGGCAAGACCACCGCGGTGCGCATCCTGACCACGCTGCTCGAGCCCGACGGCGGTTCGGCCGAGGTGGCCGGCTTCGACGTCGCCCGCCAGCCCGGCAAGGTGCGCGAGCAGATCGGGCTGTCCGGGCAGTACGCGGCCGTCGACGAGTACCTCACCGGCTACGAGAACCTCGACATGGTCGGCCGGCTGTATCGCCTCGGTGCGCGCAAGTCGCGCGAGCGGGCCCGTGAGCTGCTCGAGCGCTTCGACCTCGCCGACGCGGCCGACCGCACCGTCAAGACCTACTCCGGCGGCATGCGCCGGCGCCTCGACCTCGCCGGCGCGCTGGTCGCCCAGGCCCCGGTGCTGTTCCTGGACGAGCCGACCACCGGCCTCGACCCGCGCAGCCGCACCGACATGTGGGAGGTCATCGTCGAATTGGTCAAGGGCGGCACCACGCTGCTGCTGACCACCCAGTACCTGGAGGAGGCCGACCGGCTGGCCGACGACATCGTCGTCATCGACCACGGCCGGTCGATCGCGCAGGGCACGTCCGACGAACTCAAGGCCCAGGTCGGCGGCGAGCGCGTCGAGGTCGTCGTCGGCTCGAGCGCCGACATCGACAGCACGCCGCTCGGTGCTGGCCGCGATCGCCGACGGCGAGGTCGTCGTCGAGACGCACACCCGCCGCATCACCGCCCCGGTCAAGGGCGGTGCCGGCGTGCTGATGGAGGCGCTGCGCCGCCTGGACGCCGAAGGCATCGCGGTGCTCGACGTCGCGCTGCGGCGCCCGACGCTCGACGACGTGTTCCTGACCCTCACCGGGCACGCGGCCGAAGTCGAGGCTCGAGGACAAGATCGAAGGCCAAGAAATCAGCGGCGGCGCCGCTCGAGGAGGCAGCGCGATGAGTGTCGTCAAGGCGCTGGGCGACGGCGCGATCGTCGCCAAGCGAAACCTGATCAAGATCAAGCGGGTGCCCGACCTGCTGGTGTTCTCGACGATGTCGCCGATCATGTTCATCCTGCTGTTCGCCTACGTCTTCGGCAGCGCGATCCACCCGCCCGGCGTCAGCTACCGCGAGTTCCTGATCCCCGGCATCTTCGCCCAGACGGTTATCTTCGGCGCCACGATCACCGGCGCCGGCCTGGCCGACGACATCCAGAAGGGCATCATCGACCGGTTCCGGTCGCTGCCGATGTCCCGTTCGGCGGTGCTGGTCGGGCGCACCGGCAGCGACGTGGCCAACAACGTCCTGGTCATGACGATCATGTCGCTGACCGGCCTGGCGATCGGCTGGCGCATCCGCTCGTCGGTGCTGGATGCGATCGGCGGCTTCCTGCTGCTCCTGCTGTTCGCGTACGCGATCTCGTGGGTCATGGCCTGGGTCGGCCTGATCGTGCCCAGCCCCGAGGTCGTGAACAACGCGTCGTTCATGATCATCTTCCCGCTGACGTTCATCGCCAACACGTTCGTGCCCGACGAACGGCTTCCCGAGCGGGCTGCGGGCGAGTCGCCAACTGGAATCCGGTGTCGACCGTGACGCAGGCCTGCCGCCAGTTGTTCGGCAACACCAGCGACAAGGCGCCGCCGCCCGAGGACTGGTCGCTGCAGCACCCGGTGATCTACACCCTGGTCTGGGTCGTGCTGCTGCTGGCCATCTTCATCCCGCTGTCGGTGCGCCAGTACAAGCGGGCGGCGAGTCGCTGACCGCTCTGGTCACCGCCCGCTGACTGTCGGTGGATCTTCCTGCGCTGCGGCTACCCATGACCCACCAGGTACAGGACGATCCGGGCGTGCGCCCCGTGGTCAACGGCACCTCGGGCGGCCGGTAGGCTGGTGGGGTTGCCCCGGCGAGGGATTCGCTCGCAGTTGGAGCGTCCGTGATCGACGCGGTGTCGTTCGTCGACGCGCGTCCCGCGTCCGAGGCATCGCGTTGCCCAGTCAGTGCAAGCCCAGAGGAGTAGTGCCGTGGCCGAGGTCCGTCTGTCCGCCGAGTTGCGTACCGAGTTCGGCAAGGGCGGCGCCCGCCGTACCCGCCGCGCCGGCAAGATCCCGGCCGTCATCTACGGCCACGGCGCCGAGGTGCGGCACGTGTCGCTGCCCGACCGCGGCTTCGCCAACGCGATCCGCCACGGCGGCGTGAACGTGCTGCTGACCCTCGACATCGACGGCGACGAGCAGCTCGTCATCCCGAAGGCGATCCAGCGGCACCCCATCAAGAACATGTACGAGCACGTCGACCTGGTCGCGGTCCGCCGCGGCGAGAAGGTCACCATCGAGGTGCCGCTGGCCGTCGTCGGCGAGGTCGTGTCCGACGGCATGCTGGCCCAGGAGCGCACGTCGGTCAGCATCGAGGCCGAGGCCACCCACCTGCCCGCCCAGATCGAGGTCAGCATCGAAGGCCTGGCGATCGGCACCCAGGTCACCGCCGGCGACCTCGACGCTGCCCGCGGGCTCCACGCTCGCGCACGACCCCGACCAGGTGCTGCTCATCATCCAGGAGGCCCCGACCGCCGAGCAGATCGAGGCCGAGATGGCCGAGGCCGCCGACGAGCTGGGCATCGTCGAGGACCAGCCGGACGAGGCCGAGGCCGCCGAGGCCGGCGGCGGCGAGGCCGCGGCCGGCGGCGATTCCTCCGACAGCGGCGAGCGCTCCGAGTAGTCCATTGCGCAGCTGACCGGCCCGGGGAGTGCTGTGGGCGACGAACGGCATCTGATCGTCGGCCTGGGCAACCCCGGGCCGCGCTATGCCGGCACCCGGCACAACATCGGCTTCGAGGTCGTCGGGCTGCTGGCCGAGCGCATGGGCGGCAAGTTCAAGGCGCACAAGGGCCGCTGCGACGTCGTCGAGGGGCGGCTGGCCGGTGCGCCGGTCGTGCTGGCCAAGCCCAAGTCCTACATGAACATCTCCGGCGGCCCGGTGGTGTCGATCTCGCGCTTCTTCAAGGTGCCGGTCGAGCGGATCACGGTCGTGCACGACGAGCTCGACCTGCCGTTCGGCGCGCTGCGGCTCAAGCGCGGTGGCGGCGACGGCGGCCACAACGGGCTGCGTTCGATCTCGACGGCGCTGGGCAACCGCGAGTACCTGCGGGTGCGCTTCGGCATCGGCCGCCCGCCCGGGCGGCAGGACCCGGCCGACTTCGTGCTGCGCGAGTTCACCGCGGCCGAGCGCAAGGAGCTGCCGTTCCTCGTCGACCGGGCCGCCGACGCGGTCGAGCTGCTGATCGCCCAGGGCCTGGAAGCCGCCCAGAACCAGTTCAACGACTGACCCCAGTCGCGCGACCTGCGCCGCAGTTCCTCCGACCCTGCGTCGAGCGGAGGGCCAGGGGCGCGATCAGAGCGGCAGAGTCGCGCCGGAGTGCGTCGAGCTCGTGCGACAGCAGCCACCGCTTGGCCGGCAGCCCGCCGCCGTAACCGGTCAGCGAACCGTCGGCCCCGATCGACCCGGTGGCACGGCACGATGATCGAGACCGGGTTCTGCCCGTTGGCCAGGCCCACCGCCCGCGACGCCGTCGGGCGCACCGATCGCCGCCGCGGTCTTGCCGTAGCTGGTCGTCTCGCCGTACGGGATCTCGCGCAGCGCCGCCCACACCCGCTGCTGGAACGGTGAGCCGAGCATGTGCAGCGGCAGGTCGAACTCCATGCGCTGCCCGGCGAAGTACTCGTCGAGCTGGCCGCGGGCGTCGTCGAATGCGCCGTCGTCGCGCGTCCCACCCGGTCGGGACGACGAGCTGGTGCCGCCCGGTCGGCAGGTACAGCGCGGTCAGGCCGACGTCGTCGCGGGCCACGAGCAGAGCGCCCAGCGGCGAGTCGACGGAGCTGTACAACATGGCGATCTCCTTCTGTCCCAGAACGTCTTCACTGCAGCGCCGCCCACAGGTGGTGGGTGGCGTAGGACCGCCACGGCGCCCACGTCGGGCCGGCCGTCAGAGAGCCTGACGTCCAGCGCGGCCGCGGATTTGCGCACGCCGAGATCGGTACCGAGCAGGACGTCGGGATCGGCGAGCGCCCGCATCTGCACGTAGTCGGCCGTCCACGGACCGATGCCGGGCAGCGCGAGCAGCGCGGCCCGTTCGCGGTCGCGGTCGGCGCCCGGATCCAGGATCAGCCGCGCCGGCAGCGACCGCACCGGCCACCGCCTGCAGGGTCGCAGCCCGGGCCCGCGGCATCGGCAACGTCGTCCGGGTCGATCTCGGCGAACCGCGCCCGCGTCCGGGAACAGCCGCCAGGGCTCGCCCTCGAACGCCACCGTGCCGTGTGCCGCGGCGATGCGGCCGAGCACGGTGCGGGCCCCGGCCACCGAGATCTGCTGGCCGACGATGGCCCGCACGGCCATCTCGAACCCGTCGACGGCGCCGGGTGAGCGCAGCCCCGGCCGCTTGCCACCAACGGCCCGAGCACCGCGTCGCCGCCGAGTACGTCGTCGACGGCGGCCGGGTCGGCGTCGAGGTCGAGCAGCCGCCGCAGCCGGGCCACCACCGCGACCAGGTCGCGCTGGTCGGTCAGCCGCACCCGGCAGGTGACGGCATCCGCGCCGGCCGAGCACGACACCAGCGCCGGTCCGCCCGGCGCGCGCAGCACGCGGGTGTAGACCCCGTCGGCGTACGCTCTCGACGCCGGGGATGGCCCGGAGGCCGAGGAAGTCGAGCGTGGCGCCCAGATCCATCGGGACCCGGTAGGCCAGCCGCAGCACGATCGTCCCGGCCTCGCCCGCCGTCCCGGCCGAGCGCCGGTCGCGCTTGGCGCGCAGCCCGGTCGGGGTCGTGGCGAACACCGTCTGCATGGTCTCGTTGAACTGGCGCACGCTGGCGAAACCGGCCGCGAACGCGACGTCGGCCGTCGGCAGCTCGGTCGTCTCGAGCAGCACGCGCGCCGTCTGCGCCCGCTGGGCCCGGGCCAGGGCGATCGGGCCGGCGCCGACCTCGGCCAGCAGCGTGCGGTTGACCTGGCGTTCGGAGTAGCCGAGCCGCCGGGCCAGCCCGGGCACGCCGTCGCGGTCGACGACGCCGTCACCGATCAGGCGCAGGGCTCGCCCGGCCAGGTCGCCGCGGACGTCCCACTCGGGCGAGCCGGGCGACGCGTCGGGCCGGCACCGCTTGCAGGCCCGGAACCCGGCCCGCTGGGCCGCGGCCGCGCTGGGGTGGAACTCGACGTTGCCGCGCTTCGGGGTGACCGCCGGGCAGGACGGGCGGCAGTAGATGCCCGTGGTGCGCACGGCGGTGAAGAACCACCCGTCGAAGCGGGGGTCGCGGGCCTGTACCGCGCGGTAGCAGGTGCTGGCATCGGGCAGGATCACTCGTCCAGTGTGCGCCCGCCCACCGACAACGACTGGCGGTTTTCGGACAACGGCGTCAGCCCAGGACCACGGAATGGAGCAGGGCCAGGCAGCCGGACGCGATCTTCTTCGGTTGCTTGTCCCACTGACACGTGGCCTGGAACAGATGCCGGCCGCTGAACACGAACCAGGTGTTGTAGAGGTATCCGCCGGGCTCGCTCGGCGGACTCGTTGTAGGCCGGCCGGCCGAACAGCGTCGCCGGCATGATCTTGGTGTACAGCCTGGCCTTGGTCTTGCGGTTGTAGGCCTTGACGCGGGCGAGTTGGGCGGCCGCGGTGTCGACGAGATGCGTCGCGGGCAGCGTGTACAGACTCAGCGACAGCACGTCGTGGCCGGTCGGCGCGCTGGCCAGGGGGAAGAAGTGCGATACCCGCTTGGCCTCGAGCGGGGTCAGCGGACGGTACCCGTGCTGTTCGACGAAGCCCTTCGGGACCTTGTAGCTCGAAGCTGACGATGTCCGGCGCGACGGTCGGGGCCGAGGTGGCGGCCGACGTGGGCGGGCGGTGGGCGCGGCCGCCGTCCCGTGCACAGTCCGCGCGCAGCCCGCGGTGAGCAGGCCGGCCGTGATCGGCACGAGGAGCAGCACGGCCCGTCGCGGCCTTGACGTCTATCCGGTTGCTGCCCGCCCTTGTCAACCAGTGTTGCGCAGGCCGGCGGCCACCCCGTTGATGGTGAGCAGCAGCGCCCGGCGCAGTTCGGCCGGCACCGCGGCCTGCTCGTCGCGAACCCGGCGCAGCAGGTCGACCTGCAGGTACGAGATCGGGTCGAGATAGGCGTCGCGGACCCCGAACGTCCGTTGCAGCGACGGGGAATTGTCCAGCAACTCGGCCTCGCCGGTGATCCGCAGGACCTCGGCCACGGTCCGCTCGTGCTCGGCCCGCACCACGTCGAACAGCCGGTGCAGCGGCGTCGGGCACGAGCGTCGAGACGTAGTGCGCGGCGATGTCCAGATCGGTCTTGGCCAGGGTCATCTCGACGTTGGAGATGAACGTCCGGAAGAAGTGCCACTCGGCGTGCATCTCGGCCAGCGTCTCGCCCAGGCCGGCGTCGCGGGCCGCGGCCAGCCCGGCACCCACGCCGAACCAGCCCGGCACGATCTGGCGCGACTGCGTCCACCCGAACACCCACGGGATGGCCCGCAGCCCGCCGATGCCACCGTCGGAGGACGGCCGCCGCGACGGCCGCGAGCCGATGTTGAGCGAGCCGAGCTGCTCCACCGGCGTCGAGGCCAGGAAGTAGTCGGGCAGCTCGGGGTCGTCGATCAGATCGCGGTACGCGCCGAACGCGGCCTCGCTGACCCTGTCCATGGCCGCGTCCCAGCGGTCGCAGCTGCACGCCGGACTGGCGCGGCGCGCGGTGCAGCGCCGAGGCCCGCAGCACGGCCGCGACGGTGAGCTCGAGGTTCTCGCGGGCCAGCTCGGGCAGCGCGTACTTGTCGCTGATCACCTCGCCCTGCTCGGTGAACTTGATCTCGCCGTCGAGCACGCCCCAGGGCTGGGCCAGGATCGAGTCGTAGGTCGGGCCGCCGCCCCGGCCGACGGTGCCGCCGCGGCCGTGGAACAGCCGCAGCCGCACCCCGTGCCGGGCGGCGACGTCGCGCAGCGTGCGCTGCGTCTTGTGGATCTCCCACTGCGACGTGGTGATGCCGGCTTCCTTGTTCGAGTCGGAGTAGCCCAGCATCACCTCCTGCACGTCGCCGCGCAGCGCCACGATGCGGCGGTAGGTCGGGTCGCACAGCAGCTCGTCGAGCACCTCGCCGCTGCGGCGCAGCTCGTCGACGGTCTCGAGCAGCGGCACGAACCCGATCCGGGCCATCGGCTCGCGGGCCCCGCCGACTCCGGCGCCGTGCACGTCGACCAGCCCGGCCTCCCGGGCCAGCACGACGGCCGCGAGCACGTCGTCGGCGCCGCGCGTCATCGACACGATGTAGCTCTCGATGACCTCCGGGCCGTAGGTGTCGAAGCGCGTCGCGGATGGCGGTGAACACGGCGAACGTCTTGGCCGCGGCCTCGTCCAGCGGCGGCGGGCGTGGAGGCCAGCGGCCGGCGCGACGTCAGCTCGCGCGACAGCAGCTGCAGCCGGTACTCGCGCGGCACGTCGTCGTAGAGCCAGGTCTCCTCGACCAGCCGGTCGACGAGCTGGGCGACGACGTGGTGGTGGGCGTCGGCGTGCTCGCGGATGTCCATGGTGGCCAGGTGCAGCCCGAACACCGACGACCGTGCGCTCGACCCGGGCCAGCAGCCCGTCGGCGATGAGCTCGCCCGCGTTGGCCCGCAGCGACTCGCCGATCAGCGCGAGCTCGGCGAGCAGCTGGGCCTTGCCGAGGTAGTCGCGGCCGGGCACGTGCGGGCTGCCGTCGTCGACCCGGCGGCGGGTGTTGGCGATCTTGGCGTTGAGGCAGGTGAGCTTGAGCCGGTACGGCTCGGTGGCGTTGAGCGTGACCAGCCGCGGGTCGATGTCGAGCACGGCCAGGTCGGCCTCGATCGACGCGGCCAGCTCGGCCGAGGCCGGCACCACGGTCGTGGACGGCGACAGCTCGGCGATCAGCATGTCGATGGCCCGGGTGATCGCCCGCGCGGCCACGTGGTGCTGCAGGCGCAGCACGTCGCGGGTGACCGTCGGCGGTGACGTTCGGGTTGCCGTCGCGGTCGCCGCCGATCCAGGTGCCGAACGTCAGCGGCGCGGCGTCGGCCGGCAGGGCGGCGCCGTGCCGGCGCCAGCTCGGCCGCGAGGTCGCTGGACAGTTCGCGGGATCGTGTCGTCGGCGAGGTCCTGCAGGTAGTAGACGACGTTGCGGGCCTCGTCGAGCGGGCTGGGCCGGCTGCTGGCGCAGCTCGTCGGTCTGCCAGATCAGGTCGACGATCTCGGCCAGGTCGCGGTCCTGCCGGGCCCGGGCGAGCGAGCCCGGCTCGCTCGGCGCGGCCAGGATGTCGGCCACCCGGCGCAGCTTGGTCAGGACGGAGCGGCGGCTCGCCTCGGTGGGGTGGGCGGTGAACACCGGCCGGACGGCCAGGCCGCCAGCGCCTCGGCCAGCGCGTCCGGTGACGCCGTCGCCCGGCGGCCGAGGCGGCGACGTCGGCCACGACCTGGGCCAGCCAGCCGTGCTGCGCTCGTCGCGGTCGCGCAGGCTGCGCACCCGGTGCACCTGCTCGGCGACATTGGCCAGGTGGAAGTAGTCGGCGAAGGCCCGGACCAGCACCGAGGCGGTGTCGATCGGCAGCTCGGCCAGCAGGCCGCGGACCTCGTCGCGGGCGGCCGCGCCGCCGTCCTCCTTGCTCCGCTTGGTCAGGGTGCGGACCTGCTCGACCAGGTCGAGCGCGTCCTGCCCCTGCTGGCGCACCAGCGACTCGCCGAGCAGGGCGGCAACCCGGCGCACGTCGGCGCGCAGTTCGACGTCGTTCGGTCGCTCGGCCATCGGTGTCAGTGTTTCGTATCGCGCTCCGATCGGCCTCTGGCAGGGTTGACGCCATGCGGATACTGGTGACGGGCGGAGCGGGCTACATCGGCAGCGTGGTGGCCGCGCAACTGCTCGCGGACGGCGACGAGGTCATCGTCGTCGACGACCTGTCCACCGGCCACGCGGACGCCGTGCCGCCCGGGGCCGAATTCCACGAGGCCGCGATCGCCGATGTCGGCGACGTGCTGCGCCGGTCGGGACGTCGAGGCCGTCGTCCACTTCGCCGCGAAGTCGCTGGTCGGCGAGTCGGTCAGCGACCCGGCGCTGTACTGGCACAACAACGTCGGCGGCACGCTCGCGCTGCTGGACGCGATGCGGGCCAACGCGTTGCGCCGCATCGTCTTCTCCTCCTCGGCCGCGGCCTACGGCAACGTCGACGAGACGCCGATCCGCGGAGACCGCACGCACCCGCCCGACCAGCGCGTACGGAGCCAGCAAGCTCGCGATCGACCTGGCCCTGGGCAACTACGCGACGCCTACGGGCTGGCGGCGGTGAGCCTGCGGTACTTCAACGTCGCCGGCGCGCTGCTCACGCCCGACGGACCGCGCGTACGGCGAGCGGCACCGCGTCGAGACCCATCTGGTCCCGCTCGCGCTGGCCGCCGCGGCCGACCCGACCAAGTCGCTGTCGCTGTACGGCACCGACTACCCGACGCCGGACGGCACCTGCATTCGCGACTACATCCACGTCGTCGATCTCGCCGACGCCCACCAGCGCGCGCTGGTCCGGCGCACCCCGGGCACGCATCACGTGGTGAACCTGGGCAGCGGGCGGGATACTCGGTACGTGAGGTGTTCGACACGGTGCGTGAGGTAACCGGACGGGACTCGACCGTGCACGACGAGCCGCGCCGGGCCGGCGACCCGGCGACCCTGGTCGCCGCGAACGACCTCGCCGACAGCTGCTCGACTGGCGGCCCGAGCGCGGGCTGAGCCAGATGGTGGCCGACGCCTGGACGTTCATGGGCCAGGCCGGCTGAGCAGCCGCGGAGACTCGGGGCCGGGCCGAAAAGCCGCAATGGGCGAAGAAGAGCCCAGACGGTCGATCGGGGGAACGACCGCCTGGGACAACTTGACAATACGCCCGTTGTCCAGCGCCCAGTCCGCCTCGCGCCCTTGACATCGCCCCAAGGGCCTTGCAGGCTCGGTTTACCTCAGTGGCTGGGGCCGATCAACCATGATCTCCGCGGCACATGCCGGCCGAGTTTTCGGGGGTCTTGACCGACAGCTGAATTGGTGGCGCGGCCCCGCATTACGGACAATTCCGCGGGGCCGCGCCCGCCACCGCCAGCCCGGCCGCTCACCGTCAGTGCCTGCCGGTCCACCGCCGGCCCGGCGGCCGCGGCGCCCCCGGCACAAGCTGTCCGCAATGGGGTAAGTCGCCCAGCCCCGGGTCGGCGCCCGCGGGCCGCCGACCTGTTCCATCCGCGACGAGCCGGGAAAAAAATCTCGGAACAACCCGACGTTTCAACCCCAAACCGCGGCCCCGACGGGCAAAAGTACGAGTCCCAACTACCCACTTGGCGCTGCTGCGGCTATAAAGTAGATGTCAATTATCGGCCGGGGGGCGCGACGGTGAGACGTCGCACCTCTGGACCGGTGGCTGGATCGGGGGGGTTGTCCAACGCTCGGCGTTTGGGCAGCAAATCGGGGGATCATGTTCAAGGGTGGTTTGGATCAGGCCACCGACGGAGGGGCAGGAGGGCTCGCCAACGCTACGTTGGCCGGCCCCCCAACGTTCTCGTCGGCCACGGCACTTCCGTCATCGTCGTTCCGGCGCGCGGCCGCGCCCGCACGCAGCGCGTTCCGTAAACGGGCCAGCGCTGTCCGGGTCACACCGGGCGAGACGACATCGGCGCGCAGCGACGGCTGGCTGCATCATTACCAGCTCCTGCTCATCGCCATCGACCTGCTGGCCGGCATCGTCGCGGCCACGGTCGGCTTCGTAACCCGGTTCGGCGCGGCCCACGCGCCGCACTACAACCCCGACCTCGCCTTCGCGCTCGCCCTGCCGCTGGCCTGGGTCGGCATCGTCGCCCTCAACCGGGCCTACGAAGGACGCTTCATCGGCGACGGCGCCACGGAGTTCGAGCGGGTGTTCCGGGCCTTCCTGCACATCTCCGTGCTCACCGGGTTCGCCGCCTACGTCGCCAAGCAGGACGTCGCCCGCGGGTTCATCGTCATCGCCCTGCCGCTGGCCCTGGTGCTCGACCTGATCGGACGCCGCACGGCCCGGGCCGCGCTGCGGCGCCGGCGCGCGCACGGCCGCTCGATGACACCCGTCCTCGCCGTCGGCGACCCCGAGTCGGTCGCCCGGTTCGCGTCCCGGCTGCAGAAGCACGGTTACGCCGGCATGCAGGTCGTGGGCGCGTGCGTCCCGTCGGTGGACGGCTCGCCGTGGAGCGCGTCGGACAACCTGTCGGCCATCGGCGTCCCGGTCTTCGGTGAGGTCGACGCCATCAACGACGCCGTCCGGGCCAGCGGCGCGCGCAGCGTGGCCGTGCTGGCCGGGCACATCGACGCCGAGAAGCTGCGCTGGATCTCCTGGCAGCTCGAGGGCACCGACACCGACCTGGTCGTGTCGCCCGGGCTGACCGAGGTGGGCGGGCGGCGCCTGCACATCCAGCCCATCGCCGGCCTGCCGCTGCTGCACGTCAGCGAGCCGGAGTTCGCGGGCGTCCGGCATCTGCTCAAGGGCGGCTTCGACCGGGTCTTCGCGGCGGTGGCGTTGCTGCTGCTCTCGCCGCTGCTGTTCGGCATCGCCCTGGTCGTCCGGCGCACCAGCAACGGGCCGGCCCTTTTCTGCCAGACCCGTATCGGCAAGAATGGCAAGCCGTTCAAGATGGTCAAGTTCCGTTCGATGTACGTCGGGGCCGAACAGCAGGTCGCGGAACTCACCGAGGACAACGAGGCGACGAACGGTTTGCTGTTCAAGATCCGCGACGATCCACGCGTCACCCGGGTAGGCCGGGTGCTGCGCCGGCGTTCGCTGGACGAGTTGCCGCAGCTGATCAACGTGCTCACCGGGTCGATGTCACTGGTCGGCCCGCGCCCGCCGCTGCCCACCGAGGTCGCGCAGTACGGCGACGAGATGCGGCGCCGGTTGCTGGTCAAGCCCGGGCTGACCGGGCTGTGGCAGATCAGCGGACGCAGCGATCTGTCGTGGGAGGAATCGGTGCGGCTGGACCTGCATTACGTCGAGAACTGGTCGCTGATCCTCGATATGGCCGTTCTCTGGAAGACGGCACGGGCCGTGGTACGGGCCGACGGCGCCTACTAGGCGCTCATCCAGAGCTGACGGATTGGGGGATCGGGATGCATATCGCACTGATGGGCACGCGCGGCGTGCCGGCGCGCTACGGCGGCTTCGAGACCTGCGTCGAAGAGGTCGGCCGGCGCCTGGTCAAGGCCGGGCACACCGTGGTCGTCTACTGCCGCCAGGTCGACGTCAACGAGAACGAGCCGTTGCCGACCAGCTACGAGGGCATGGATCTGGTCCACCTGCCGGCGCTGCGCAAGCGCTCGCTCGAGACGCTCAGCCACACCGGCCTGTCGGTCGCGCACGTCGTGCGGCACCCGGTCGACGCCGCCATCGTGTTCAACTCGGCCAACGCGCCGTTCCTGCCCGTGCTGCGGGCGCGGGGGATCCCGGTGGCCACCCACGTCGACGGCCTGGAATGGAAGCGCACCAAGTGGCAGGGCGCCGGTCGGGCGCTACTACCGGCTGGCCGAGTCGATGGCGGTGCGCTGGTCGGACGCGCTCATCGCCGACGCCCAGGGCATCGCCGACTACTACGAGCTGGAGTTCGGCGCCCCGACGGAGTTGATCGCCTACGGCGCGCCGATCATCACCGACGACCGCCAGGACCGCGTAGCCGAGGCCGGCGTCGAGCCGGGCAAGTACCACCTGGTCGTGGCCCGCTTCGAGCCCGAGAACCACGTCGACGTCCTCGTCGACGGCTACCGCCGCAGCGCGGCCGAGCACCCGCTCGTCGTCGTCGGGTCGGCGCCCTACGCCGACGCGCACACCGCGCGCATCCACTCCCTGGCCGACGACCGGGTCCGCTTCCTGGGCGGCGTCTGGGACCAGCAGCTGCTCGACCAGCTCTACGCCAACGCGGCCACCTACCTGCACGGGCACTCCGTGGGCGGCACCAACCCGTCGCTGCTGCGGGCCATCGGGGCCGGCGCGCCGACGATCGCCTACGACGTCAACTTCAACCGTGAGGTCCTGCACGACGCCGGCCGCTACTTCGCCGACGCCGCCGACGTCAAGGACGAGCTCGAGCGGGCCGAGGTCGACCCGCTGGGCACGGCCGAGCGCGGGGCCCTGGGCCAGCGCGGCGCGTACCGCTACGACTGGGACGACGTCGCCGCCCGCTACGAACGGCTGGCCGAACGGCTGGTGGCCCAGCGCGGCCGACGACGCAAGGGCGACGGGAGCCGGCCGTCCGGGCGCCGTCGCGGCGTCGAGCACCCGGCCCCGGCGACAGCGCTGCGGTCGCGAGAAGGGGCCACCGCCGACGCGCCGGACTGAGCCTCGCGCGGCCCGACCTCGCTCCTCCATATCCCGAACTCGCCACAGCACGGCGTCAACGCTGCCGCGCCCCGGTGGCGCGCGCCGCCGCAATCGCAGCACCGAGCACAGGAGAGACAGCAGATGAGCGCACAGTCGCGAACCAAGCGCATGACCTCGATCTCGACGGTGGTCGCGCTGGGCGCCGCCACGATGCTGGCGGTAGTGCTGAGCGCTGCCGCCCCGGCCGCGGCGGCCGTCTCTCCCGTCCCCGCGGCGGTGGCCCAGCCGACGGCGAACAACGTCACCGCCGACGCGCTGCCGACCGTGCAGATCGACGGCGTGGTCTGGTCGCAGGCGATCGTCGGCAACACCGTCTACGCCGGCGGGCAGTTCACCAAGGCCCGCCCGGCCGGCGCGGCCGCGGGCGTCAACACGACCGCGCGCAGCAACCTGCTGGCCTACAACATCACCACCGGCGCGCTGATCACCACGTTCGCGCCGTCCGTGAACGGCGTGATCAAGGCTGTGGCCGCCTCGCCCGACGGCACCCGGCTCTACATCGGTGGCTCGTTCAGCACGGCCAACGGGGCGGCGCGCTCGCGGATCGCCGCCTACGACACCGCCACCGGCGCCCTGGTCGCCACCTTCAAGCCGGCCCTGTCCAACACCGTGAACGCCATCGTCGCCACCAACACCACCGTGTACGCCGGCGGAGCCTTCACCAGTGCGGCCGGCGTCGCCCGCGGCCGGCTGGCCGCGTTCAACGCCGCCGACGGCTCGCTGACCGCGTGGAACCCGAGCGCCGACGCCGGCGTCAACGCGATGGTGCGCCACGCCGGACGGCAGCCGGATCATCGTCGGCGGCGCGTTCCAGAACGTCAGCGCCCAGGCCGAGTACGGCCTGGCCGCGCTCGACGCGTCGACGGGCCAGGTGCTGCCGTGGGCGGCGAACCAGTCCGTCAAGGACGCCGGCGCCCAGGCCGCCATCCTGAGCCTGAGCACCGACGGCACGGCCGTGTACGGCACCGGCTACGTCTACGGCGCCGGCGGCAACTTCGAGGGCACCTTCTCGGCCGACCCGGACTCCGGCACGCTCAACTGGCTCGAGGACTGCCACGGCGACACCTACGGCGCCTACGGCATGAACGGCGTGGTCTACACGGTCAGCCACGCGCACTACTGCTCCAACATCGGCGGCTACCCGCAGTCCGACGCCAACTGGGCCATCAACATGCGCCACGCGCTCGCGTTCACCAGCACGGCCCAGGGCACCATCGGCCACAACGGCTACGGCGGCTACGCCGACTGGTACGGCAACCCGGCGCCGGCGCTGTACAACTGGTTCCCGGACTTCACCGTCGGCACCTTCACCGGCCAGAGCCAGGCGGCCTGGACGGTCACCGGCAACGGCCAGTACGTGGTCATGGGCGGCGAGTTCCCGAGCGTGAACGGCACCGGCCAGCAGGGCCTGGTGCGCTTCGCGGTCAAGCCGCCCGCGCCCGGCACGCAGGCACCGCGGCTCAGCGGCAGCGGCTTCGTGCCGTCGCTGGTGGCCACGTCGACGCACTCGGTGCGGGTCGCGTGGCCGGCGAACTGGGACCGCGACGACGAGAACCTGACCTACAAGGTGTACCGCAACAACGGGCACGACGCCGGTCTACACCGACCACGGCGACCTCGCAGTTCTGGAACCGCCCGACGATGGGCTTCGTCGACACCGGCCTGACCCCAGGGGCGAGCTATACCTACAAGGTCTATGCCCTCGACCCGGCCGGCAACACCGCACCGGGCAGCAACGTCAGCATCACCGTGCCCACGAGCGACCCGAGCCCGTACGTGCAGGACGTCCTCAACGACGGAGCCAGCGACTACTGGCGCCTGGGCGAGTCGTCCGGCACGACCGGCACCGACCTGGCCGGCTTCAACAACCTGGTCGAAGGCAGCACGGTCGGGCACGGCGCGGCCGGGGCGATCGGCGGCGACACCAACACCGCGTCCACGTTCGACGGCACGAGCACGGGCACGGCCGGCAGCACGAACAGCCTGCCCGGGCCGAACACGTTCACGGTCGAGACCTGGTTCAAGACGACCACCACGCAGGGCGGCAAGATCGTCGGCTTCGGCAACGCCCAGAGCGGTGACAGTTCGGCAGCTACGACCGGCACGTCTACATGGACAACGCCGGACACCTCTACTTCGGGGTGTACCCGAACGCGGTGCGCACGCTGAACACCAGCGGCAGCTACAACGACGGGCAGTGGCACCACGTCGTCGCGTCGCTGTCGCAGTGCCGGCATGGTGCTCTACGTCGACGGCAAGCAGATCGGCCGCGACGCCGGCACCACGGTCGGCCAGGACTACAGCGGGTACTGGCGCATCGGCGGCGACAACCTCGGCTCCTGGCCGGCGCAGCCGACGAGCAAGTACTTCGCCGGCACGATCGACGACGTCTCGATCTACCCGACCGCGCTGACGATCGCCCAGGTGCGCAAGCACTACATCGACAGCGGCCGCACCCTGAACATCCCGCCCGCGCCCGACCGACAACTACGGCAAGCAGGTCTACAACGACAACCCCGACCTGTACTGGCGCCTGGACGACGCGTCCGGCCCGACCGCGGCCGACGCCTCGGCCAACGGCGCGCCCGGCGTGTACAGCGGCGGGGTCAGCTACCAGACGCCGAGCACGGTCACCGGTCCGTCCGGCACCGCGGTCACGTTCGACGGGTCCACCGGCGGCATCGGCGCCCAGCAGCCCACGACCGGCCCGAGCGTCTACTCCGAGGAGCTCTGGTTCAAGACGACCACTGGCTCGGGCGGCAAGCTCATCGGCTTCGGCGACCAGCAGAGCGGGCTGTCGAGCAACTACGACCGGCACGTGTACATGCTCGACGCCGGCCAGCTCGTGTTCGGGGTCTGGACCGGCCAGGCCAACACGATCACCACGGCGAACAACTACAACGACGGCACCTGGCACCAGGTCGTGGCCACCCAGGGCGGCGACGGCATGGCCCTCTACGTCGACGGCGCCGCTCGTCGGCACCAACCCGCAGACCCAGGCCCAGCCCTACACCGGGTACTGGCGGGTCGGCGGCGACAACGACCTGGGGCGGCAGCAGCCCGTACTTCGCCGGCTCCATCGACGAGGTGTCGGTGTACTCCGCCGAGCTGACCCCGGCCCAGATCCAGGCCCAGTACGCGGCCGCGACCGGGGCGAGCCCGCCGCCGAACCAGCCGCCGACGGCCGCATTCACGGCGTCGTGCCCGACCATGACCTGTGCCTTCGACGCGACGACGTCCAGCGACCGACGGCACGGTAACCAGTTACGCCTGGGACTTCGGCGACGGCTCGCCGGCCGGCTACCGGCGCGACGCCGAGCCACACCTACGCCACGACCGGGGCGCACACCGTCACGCTGACGGTCACCGACGACCAGGGCGTGACCAGCGCGCCGGTCACGCACTCGGTCACGCCGACCCCGCCGGCCAACCAGGCGCCGGTGGCGGTGTTCACGCAGTCGTGCACGAACCTGGTGTGCGCGTTCGACGGCTCGACGTCGTCGGACCCGGACGGTTCGGTGGCCAGTTACTCGTGGGACTTCGGGGACGGTTCGCCGGCCGGCACCGGGGCCTCGCCCAGCCACACCTACGCCTCGACCGGCACCCGCACCGTGACGTTGACGGTCACCGACGACCAGGGCACCACCGGCACGACGTCGCACTCGGTCACGGTGGCCGCCGGCACGAGCACGCTGGCCGCGGACGCGTTCAACCGCACCGTGAGCAACGCCTGGGGCAGCGCCGACACCGGCGGGGCCTGGACGATGGCCGGCGTGGCCGTGGCCAACTTCTCGGTCGCGCCCGGGGCGGCCCGGATGAAGATGCCGGCCGCGGGCAACCTGCCCACCGCCTACCTGAACGGGGTGTCGGCCGGTGACTCGAACTCGCTGGTCGACGTCACCTTCGACAAGGCCCCGACCGGCAGCGCCTACACCTATGCCTACCTGGCCGCCCGGCACAGCGGCACGTCCCAGTACCGGTTGCGGGTCAAGCTGCTGGCCACGGCCATCCAGCTGTCGCTGACCAAGGTCGTGTCGGGCACCGAGACCGTCCTGGCCACCGGCGCTGTCTCCGGCGTGACGTTCACAGCTGGGCACTACCTGCGGCTGCGGCTGCAGGTCACCGGGACGACGTCGGTCGCCCTGGCCGGCAAGGTCTGGTCGGTCGGCTCCACCGAGCCGGCCACGGCCCAGGTCAAGTTCACCGACGCCACCAGCCCGCTGGGTGCCGGTGGCCCCGGCCTGGCCGCGTACCTGGCCAGCACGGCGACGAATGCGCCGGTGACGGCCAGCTTCGCCAATTTCACGGTGGCCAGCCAGTAGGGCCGTTCGTCCGGTCCGATCGTGTGGGTCTGGCGACGGATTGGTAACAGCTGTGCGGCGGGCCGGTACGGTCGACCGCCGTGAACGGGGGGTGGGCTTAGATGGTCGAAATGATTGAGAAAGCGACGGGCACGATCGAGCCGCACGCTCGCGAGCGCTATCGCGAGGTGATCCACCGGCTTGCCTCGGCCCAGAAGACCGCGCGGGGCGCGCCGGCCTACTCGCGCTACGTCAACCGCCGGGTCGGGCGTTACCTCGCGGCCGCGGCCTACCTGATGGGCCTGACGCCCAATCAGGTCACCATGGTCTCGGCCCTGTTCAGCGCCGGCGCCATCGCCGTGCTGGCCACCGCCGCCCCGGGGGCGCTGGTCGGGGTGCTGGTCACCTTCCTGTTCCTGCTCGGCTATGCCCTCGACTCGGCCGACGGCCAGGTGGCCCGGCTGCGCGGGCAGTCGTCGCTGTCGGGCGAGTGGCTCGACCACATGGTCGACTGCGCCAAGATCGCGGCCATGCATCTCGCCGTCCTCATCGGCGTGTACCGCTACTTCCACCTGCACTCGGACGGGTACCTGCTCGTCCCGCTCGGGTTCTGCGTGGTGACGACGGTGCTGTTCTTCGGGATGACCCTCAACGACCAGTTGCGGCGCACCCACG
Organism: uncultured Actinomycetota bacterium; assembly: GCA_963713245.1. GTDB lineage: Bacteria > Actinomycetota > Actinomycetes > Mycobacteriales > Jatrophihabitantaceae > CAVQKZ01. Next base: position 295,913 of record CAVQKZ010000001.1, on the reverse strand, counting down.
CGGCCAGCACGGGCGTGCCGGCCCGGGCCCCGGCCGACCCGTCGCGGCTGCGCTCGCTCGTGATGATCGCCACCGACTTCGGCACGGTGTGCGCGGTGTTCCTGCTCTGGGGCTGGCGCGACGGCTTCCTGGTCGGGTACGCGGCCCTGTTCGCCGCCCACGTCGTGTTCCTGGTGCTGGCGGCGGCGAAGTGGTTCCGCGACATCCGAGCCCTCGACGCGCCGGCATGAGCCAGCCGAAGACGGCGGCCAAGCAGCAGCTGACCGCGGCCGCGCTGTGGGGCTACCGGCAGTGGCGCCTGGGCATCGAGCCCGAGCGGCTGCGGATGCGCAAGGCCGTCCGCGACTGGATCGGCCAGTGCGTCCCGGGCGGGCGGGTGCTCGAGGTCGGCGGCGGGACGTCGTTCCTGCGCCCGGTGATCGAGCGCCAGGTGCCGGGCGCGCGGTACGTCAGTGGCGACATCGCCCCCACCAACAACACCACCGTGGTCCTGGACGCCACCGCCCTGCCCATGGCCGACGCCAGTGTCGACGCGGTGCTGGCCCTCGAGGTGCTCGAGCACATGCCCAGCCCCGAGCTGATGCTGGCCGAGATCGCCCGGGTGCTGCGGGCCGACGGGCTGGCCATCATCACCGTGCCGTTCATGTTCGGGGTGCACGACTTCCGCGACTACTTCCGCTACACCCCGCTCGGCTTCGGCACCCTGCTCGAGCGCCACGGCCTGGAGCTGGCCGACGTCCGCCAGCGCGGCGGCACGTTCGTGGCGGCCACCGGGCTGGTGCGCACGCTCATCCTCAACCGCATCGTCGGCGAGCCGAAGGACTGGCGGGCCCGCGGCCTGCGCAAGAAGGTGCTGTGGCTGGTGGCCACGGTCGTGCTCACGCCGTGGACAGTGGTCACCTGGGCCGCGATGGGCCTGGACGGCCTGTTCGACCGCGACTCCAAGAGCCCGCCCGGCTACTTCTTCCTCTGCCGCAAGAGCGGGCCCCGGCGTGCCGCGGGGTAGTCGCCGGCCGGGCGGCGAGGTGCGCACCGTGCTGGTGGCCCATCCCAGCCCCGAGCTGTACGGCTCCGACCGGGTGCTGCTGGAGACGGTGCGGGCCCTGACCGAGCGGGGCGTGCACGTGGTCGTGACCCTGCCCTCGGCCGGCCCGCTGGTCGCGGAGATCGTCGCCCACGGCGGTGTCGTGGCGCACTGCCCGTCGCCGATCGCCCGCAAGAGCGCGCTGCGCCCGGCCGGGGCGCTGCGGCTGCTGGCCGACGTGGTGCGCGGGGTGCCGGCCGGGCTGCGGCTGCTGCACCGGGTCAAGCCCGACGTCGTGTTCGTCAACACGCTGACGATCCCGCTCTGGCTCCTGCTCGGCCGGCTCACCGGCCGCGTGGTCGTGGGCCACGTCCACGAGGGTGAGCGCTCGGCCCCGGCGTTGCTGCGGGCCGGGCTGGCCGCGCCGCTGTTGCTCGCCCACCGGCTGGCCGTCAACAGCCGCTTCAGCCTCGACGTGCTGGCCGAGTCGTGGCCGTCGCTGCGGCGCAGGTCCACCGTCGTCTACAACCCGATCGTGGTGCCGGCCGAGGCCGTGCCGGCCCGGGCCGAACTGACCGGGCCGACGCGCCTGCTCTACGTCGGCCGGCTGTCGCCCCGCAAAGGCCCCGCGGTCGCCCTCGCCGCGCTGGCCGTGCTGCTCGACCGGGGTGCCGACGCGCGCCTGGACCTGGTCGGGTCGGTGTTTCCGGGCTACGAGTGGTTCGCCGACGAGCTGCGGGCCACCGTGGCCGCCGATGCCCGGCTGGGGGCGCGGGTCACCTTCCACGGCTTCGTGTCCGACGTGTGGCCGCAGCTGGTCGGCGCCGACATCGTGCTGGTGCCCTCGCGCTTCGACGAGCCGTTCGGCAACACCGCGGTCGAGGCCGTGGTCGCGGCCCGTCCGGCCGTGGTCAGTGCCACCTCCGGCCTGCTCGAGGCCGCCGGCGGCTACGAATCGGCGCTCAGCGTCGCGCCCGACCGCGCGGACGTCATCGCCGACGCGGTCGGGACGGTCCAGGACGAGTGGGCCCGCTACCGGACGTTGGCCCTGGCCGACGCCGTCCAGGCCCGCGAGCGGCACGCGCCGGCCCGCTACCGGGCCGAGATCGCCCGACTGGTGACCGGCCCGGCCGAGCCGTCGTGACCGACGCCACCGTCATCGCCGTGCTCACCTACGAGCGCAACGACGACCTGCGCCGGGCCGTCCCGGATCTGCTGGGCGAGGCGGCGACGATCACTCCGCCGGCCACCGTCCTGGTCATCGACAACAACCCGGACGGCCGGGCGGCCGCGGTGGTGACACCGCTCGCCGACCAGGGCGTGCGCTATGCCCACGAGCCCAGGCCCGGGATCGCCGCGGCCCGCAACCGGGCCCTGCGCGAGGCCGGCAGCCGCTTTCTCGTGTTCATCGACGACGACATGCACCCCACCGCGGGTTGGCTGGCCGCGCTGCTGGCGACCCAGCGCGAGACCGGCGCCGCGCTGGTGGCCGGGCCGGTGCTGTCCGAGTACGACGCCGAGCCCGAGGACTGGGTGCTGGCCGGGCGTTTCTTCATCCGCCGCCGGCTGCCCACCGGCACCGCACTGACGGTCGCGGCCACCAACAATATGCTGCTCGACCTGAATCAGATAAATAAACTCGAAGTGGTATTTGACGACAAATTCGGCCTGCTGGGCGGTTCGGATCATCTGTTCACCCGCACCCTCGCGCGGCGGGGCGCACTGATGGTGTGGTGCGACGAAGCGATCACCATTGATCGCGTACCGGTATCGCGCCTCACCCGCAGCTGGGTGCTGCGCCGGGCATTTCGGCTCGGCAATTCCGAAAGCCTGGTCAGCCTGGCCTTGTGCCGCTCGCGCGGGCAGCGGATCGAGGCCCGACTGCGGGCCACGACGGCCGGGACGGTGCGTGTCGTCGGTGGCGGCCTGCGCTGGGCCGTCGGCCGAATCACCGGATCCCTGGTGCATCGGGCCCGTGGACAGCGGGCCGTGTACCGAGGGGCGGGGATGGTCGCGGGCGCCTACGGGCACGCCTATGCCGAGTACGCCCGACCGCACGACCCGGCCGGGCCAGGGTAGAAAACGGACCAAGCCGCCCGAGTCAGCACTATTTGCAGAGACAATTCCGGCCGCAAATTAAGAATTCGATCCTTCGCGTATGCGAATTCGCCAAGCTGAGTTACCTTTACCTCGGGGTAACGGCGCTCCTTGCGATGTGCCGGCTGATTCGGGGGAATCACATGACTGCAGTTTCCATTTCTGTTTCCGCGCGGGTACGGGCGGCGGCTGCGGCCGTCGCGCTGGTTGCCGCCGGATTGACCGCAATTGCCGTGTCGGACAGCCCGGCCCGGGCCGACACCGCCCCGGCCGCGGGCGTACCCGCGACCGTGAGCGCGGATCCGCTGCCCACCGTCCAGGTCAACGGCGTGGTCTGGGCCATGGTCACGGTCGGCAACACCGTGTACGCGACGGGGAAGTTCACCGAGACCTGGCCGGCCGGTAAGACCAACACCGCGGCCAACGACACCCCGCGGGCCAACCTGCTGGCCTTCGACATCCGCACCGGCAACCTGATCACGACGTTCAACCACACGCTGAACGCGCAGGGCCTGGCCATCGCGGCCTCGCCCGACGGCACCCGGGTCTACGTCGGCGGCCAGTTCACCAGCGTGGACGGGGTGGCCCGCTCGCGCATCGCCGCCTTCAACACGGCCACCGGCGCGCTCGACACCGCGTTCAAGCCGACCATGGGCAATACCGTCCAGTCGATCTCGGCCACGAACACGGCCGTGTACGCCGGCGGCACGTTCACGTCGGTCAACGCGATCGCCCGCGGCCGCCTGGCCGCGTTCACGCCGGCCGGCGCCCTGCTGTCCTGGGCCCCGGTGGCCGACACCACGGTGCAGGCCCTGGTCGTCACGCCCGACCACACCGGCGTGGTCATCGGCGGCCGGTTCAGCAAGCTCAACAGCACCACCGTCTACGGCCTGGGCGAGGTCAACGCCACCACGGGTGCGACGACGGCGTTCGCGGCCAACCAGAAGATCCGCGACTACGGCGCCAACGCGGCCATCCTGTCGCTGTCCGCCGATGCCAACTCGGTCTACGCGACCGGGTACGCGTACGGCAGCGGCAACTTCGAGGGCACGGCCCGCATGGACCCGGACACCGGCAACATCATCTGGGTCGACGACTGCCACGGCGACACCTATGGCACCTTCTCCACCGGCACGGTGCTCTACAGCGTCAGCCACGCCCACGACTGCTCGGGGATGAACAGCTTCCCGGACACGACCAATCCGCGGGTGGCCCATCGGGCCCTGGCCCAGACGCTCACCCCGGCCGGCACCGTGACCCGGGTCGACGACTACGGCTGGAGCTATGTCGGGACGCCGTACTCGAGCCTGCTGCACTGGTACCCCACGCTGATCAACGGATCGTTCACCGGCCAGGGCCAGGCCGCGTGGGCCGTGACCGGCAACGCGAGCTATATCGCCCTGGGCGGGGAATTCCCGTACGCGAACAGCACCGCCCAGTCGGGTCTGGTCCGCTACGCCATCAGCACGATCGCGCCCAACAAGGTCGCGCCGGTCAAGAACGCGACCGGGCTGACACCCCAAGTGTCCTCGCTGCTGCCGGGCACGGCCCGGCTCAGCTGGCAGACGACCTGGGACTACGACAACCAGTTGCTCACCTACAAGGTGTTCCGCGACGGCGGCACCACGCCGGTGTACACGACGACGCAGAACTCGAGCTTCTGGCAGCTGCCGAATCTGAGCTTCACCGACTCCGGCCTGGCTTCCGGGTCCACGCACAGCTACGTGGTGCGGGCCTACGACCCGTTCGGCAATACGACCAGCGGCGCGGCAGCGTCCGTCACGGTCCACTAGCCACTGTCAACTGACAACCCTCGGCGAGCCCCCCGCCGAGGGTTGTCAGTACGACCTGCGCCGGTGAGATACCGTCGTCACAGTGAGCAGCGTCCGATAGGTGGGGTGCTGCCGGATTTCGGGGGAAATTGCGATGGCTGGGCTTGCCACGTGCCTGCCGGTACGGCTGCGCGCCGCCGGCGCGGCGATCGTCCTCGTCGCCGCCGGTCTGACCGGTATCAGCGCGGCCACGGCACCCGCGCGCGGCGACACGGCGCCGCCGGCCGACACGCCGGGCACGGTGAGCGCCGACGCGCTGCCCACCGTGCAGGTCAACGGTGTGGTCTGGTCGATGGTCACGGTCGGCAATGCCGTCTACGTCGCCGGCCGGTTCGGCTCGACCTGGCCCGCCGGGCAGAAGGCGACGGCCACGAACACCACGGCGCGCGCGAACCTGCTCGAATTCGACATCCGCACCGGCGCCCTGATCACCAAGTTCAACCACCGCCTCAACGCGCAGGGCCTGGTCGTCACGGCCTCTCCGGACAACAAGCGGCTCTACGTCGGCGGCCAGTTCACCTCGGTCGACGGCCGGGTCCGGCACCACATCGCCGCCTTCGACATCGCCACCGGAGCGCTCGTCCCGGCCTTCCGGCCGAGCATGGACAGCAACGTCCAGGCCATCACCGCGACCAACACCGAGGTCTACGCCGGCGGCACGTTCACCTCCGTCAACGGCGTGGCCCGCAGCCGGTTGGCCGCCATCAACGCCAAGAGCGGGGCCCTCTCGGCCTGGGTGGCCAACGCCGACCTCACGGTGACGTCCCTGGTCATGACGCCCGACCACACCGGGGTGATCGCCGGCGGGCGGTTCAGCAAGCTCAACACCACCGCCGCGACCGGGCTCGGCCAGCTCGACGCCCACTTCGGCACCACGAAGCCGTTCGCGGCCAACCAGAAGATCCACGACTACGGCACCAAGTCGGCCATCTACTCGCTGTCGGCCGACGCCAGCTCCGTCTACGTCACCGGGTACGCCTTCGGCTCCGGCAACTTCGAAGGCACCGCGCGCCTGGACCCGGACACCGGCAACATCATCTGGGTCAACGACTGCCACGGCGACACCTACGGCACCCGCGCGATCGGCGCGGTGCTCTACAGCGTCGGCCACGCCCACGATTGCTCGGCCGTCGACGGGTTCCCGAACACCACCAATCCCATCGTCGCGCACCGGGCCCTGGCCGCGACGATCGCGCCGAGCGGCCACAATAACCACGGACCCGACGCCTACGGCTGGTACTACGGCGACACGCCCGACTCCACCGTGCTGGACTGGTATCCCACGATCATCGCCGGGACGTTCACCGGGCAGAACCAGGCCGCCTGGGCCGTCACCGGCAACGCGCACTACGTGGCCATGGGCGGCGAGTTCCCGACCGTGAACGGGGTGACCCAGCGCGGGCTGGTGCGCTTCGCGGTCAGGTCGGTCGCGCCCAACAAGGTCGGCCCGGTCAAGTCCACGGCGATGACGCCCAGTGTCTCGTCGGTCCTCGGCAGCACCCACGTCAGCTGGGACGAGACCTGGGACGAGGACAACCAGTCGCTGACCTACCAGGTGTTCCGCGACGGAGACGCCACGCCGCTGTAACCGACCAGACGACAACTCGACCTTCTGGCAGCTGTCGAGCTCGCAGCTTCACCGACTCCGGAGTGCCCACCGGCTCCCACAGCTACATCGTGCGGGTCACCGACCCGCTCGGGAACACGACCACCAGCGCCGCGGTCACCGCCAACCCCCTGAGCCGGGTCCAGGGCGCCTGATCGGAGCCCGGATCGGCCCGCTCAGCGGATCCGGGCCGGCCGTGAGGGATACTGTGCAGCGTCGCGGGGGGTCGCGGCTGTCGCGCACATTCGGTTCTGGGCTCGGGCCGGACTCGATCCGGCCTGCTCTACGAGGTGCGCTGCATGACGACGGCGTACGCGAGGTGGAGGAGGCGAGATGTCTGGCGCGGACGTCGCACGCCCCAGGACCCTGATGCTCAGGAGCCGCGCCACCCGCCTCAACCTGGTGCCGGACGCCCTGCTGGCCTTCGGGCTGGCCATGCTGATCTTCTACCCGGTGTTCACCACCCAGTTGCACGCGAGCATGACCCCGTCGGTCGTTGTGGTCCTGCTCGTCTGGATCAATGCCGTCCTCGACCGGCGCGCCCCCGCCTACCACCGCGAGCTGATCGTGCTCGTGGTGGCGTACACCCTGTTCATCGTCATCCTGTGCCGGCTGATCGCGCGCCTGAACGGCAACGCACCGGCCGTGACCCTGGAACGGTTCGTGCTGCTGCTGCCCCTGGCCGCGGCCGCGGGCTGGCTGCTGGTGCGCACCGGCCGGATCATCCAGTACCTGTCCTGGCTGCTGGTCGTCGGCGTGGTCACCGTCATCCCGGCCGTGTTCGAGTACCTCACCAACCACCGGGCCCTGCCGCTGATCCTGGAGTACCTGTCGCTGAAGACGACCCGGTTCTCGGCCGTCGGCCTGGTCCGTAACGGCCACACCCGGGCGATCGTGGGCGCCGATCACCCGCTGGTGCTCGGCGCCCTGTTCCTGGCCATGATCCCGATCGCGATGTACCTGGGCGGGCGCTACCGCTATCTCCTGGTCGCCGCCCTGTACGTCGGCATCTTCACCACGGGCAGCAACGGCCCTGAGCTGGTGGGTGCGGCCGTGGTCGCCATCTGCGTGATCCCCCCGGTGGCCCGCGCGGTCCTGTCGAGCTGGCGGCCGCTCTCGCTGCTGCTGGTCGCGATCGCCGCCTACCTCTCGGCCGGGGCCCTGTGGTTCTGGTCGACCCAGATCCCTGGGGCGAACACCACCGACGTCAGCAACCAGTACCGGGCCGCGCTGTACTACCTGCTGCCCCGGTTCCTGCACGCCCGGCCGTTCGGCTACGGCCTGGGCGGGCTGCCCCCGGATACCTGGTACGTGTCGGCGCAGACGTCCGGGCTGCGCGACGTCGCCGCCTCGATCGACTCCGAGCTGGTGTACTCGGCCACCCAGTTCGGGATCTTCGCCGTGGCCGGGTTCATCATCATCGCCGTCGTCGGAGTGCGGGCCGCGGTCCGCAACCAGGCCATCGGGCTCAGCTCGCTGTCGACGACCATGGTCGGGCTCTTCCTGGCCATCCACTCCTGGAACTCGCTGGGCACGTTCTGGTTCTTCGAGTTCGGCGCGTGCGCAGCCCTGGTCGTGAACTATCACGGGACGCTGGACTGGACCGGCTTGTCGCGATTGCGACCCGCGCCCGTCCCCGAACCGGTCGGGGTGGGCTGACGTGCCGATGAGACCGGCCGGAGGATCGAGCCCGGGGCAGCGGGCCATGTCGTACGCTACGGGGTGCTTGGCTGGCCCCACCGTGGCCGTCGGACCCCGCACGTGGGGGAGGGCTCATCAACCGAGAATTCCTGGAATGACGAGGGACGAGGCACCGGCATGGCATTGAGCACAGCGAGCACGATCGACGGAAAGGATGACAAACCGCAGTTGGTGACCTACGTCAGCCTCGTCAAGAGTCGCTGGCCCGTCATTCTGGTTTGTGTGCTGATCGGCCTCGCCCTCGCTTTCCTCGACATTTTGCGAACGCCAAAAGCCGTATGTCGCCACTTCCCAGGTATTTGTGACCACGGCACAGGTAAAGGACGCGTCCGGCCTTTTTTCCGGCAACCAATTCGCGCAGTCGCGGGTGCAGTCGTATGTCGCCGTGGTCACCAGCCCGCTGGTTGTCGAGCCGGTCCGCAGCCAACTCAATATCAGTCTCGGCGAGCGGCAATTGGCGCACAAGATCAGCGCCACCGCCCCGTTGAACAAGACCCTCGTCAATATCAGCGTGCGCGACGGGTCGGCCCGCGAGGCCGCGGCCATCGCCAACGCGACCGCGAGCCGGTTCATCAACGTGGTCAAGGACATCGAGACCCAGACGGCGGCCACGTCCACCCAGGCGGCGGCGCCGGTGCTGCGGCTGACCGTGATCCACCCGGCGTCGGTGCCCAGCGCGCCGGTGGCCCCGCAGAAGCGCCTGCTGCTGCTGGTCGGCTTCTTCGGTGGGCTGGTTCTCGGCCTGTTGATCGTGGTGCTGCGCGAATGGCTGAACAACCGGCTGCGCTCGCCGATCGACGTCGAGGCCATCAGTTCGCTGCCCTTGCTGGGCGTCATTCCCAACGACCGCGCGGCCAAATCGGAGGCCAACGCATTTTCCGCTGACAACGCCAGTCCCCGCAGTGAGGCGTTTCGCCTGCTGCGCACGAATCTGCAGTTCATCGACGTCGACCGGCCCCCGAAGGTCATCGCCATTACCAGCCCGGTCGGGGGCGAGGGCCGGACGTCGATCGCGCTGAATCTGGCCGTGAGCCTGTCGGAAATCGGGTTGAACGTCGGCCTGATCGAGATGGATCTGCGGCGACCGGTGCTGGGCGAATTGCTCGGCCTCGACGGCTATATCGGGCTCACGTCCCTGCTCACCGGCAGCGCCCGCATCGAGGACGCGGTGCAGTTCGTGCACAGCGGCTTGGCCGTGGTCACGTCCGGGGCGTTGCCGCCCAACCCGAGCGAACTGCTGGGCTCCAAGCAGATGCGGGCCGTGATCAACGCGCTGGCCGAGCAGTTCGACTACCTCATCCTCGACGCCGCGCCACTGCTGTCGGTCGCCGACGGGGCCGAGGTCGCGTCGGTAGCCGACGCCAGCGTGCTCGTCGTGCGGGCCGGCGACACCAGGCGCGACAGTTTCCGCCGCGCCCTGGGTGCCATCGGCCAGGTCGGCGGGGCGATCGCCGGGGTCGTCGTGAACCGCTCCCGCGACCGGCGCCAATCGCCGCGCAACCGGCGCGCTGGCGCTCCCCGCCCGCGCGCCAACCCCAGCTCCCGCGCCTACCAGTCGCCGCGCGGTCGCTCCGGGTCGCCCGCCGACGGCCAGTCCTACAGCGGGTCCTTCGACTCCATCGGCTTCGATCCCGGGCGCACGCCGCCCGGTGTGCGCTGAACGCGGGGCAAGGATTCACCGGTGGACCTTGTGCCCGCAGTTCGACGCATTTGCCCTGGCCGCGACATTTACGCAGTTCAGGGTTGGACGTACAGCGGTCACACTCCGTCCGGGCGTCGAGGGGATCCTTTCCTGGCTAAGTGTCTGTCATGAATAGGCGACCGGATTCTGGACCCCTATTGTGAGCAAATTGCCCAAACTGACGTGCGCTGCGGGATTTCTTTCTTGTCAACTAGTGTATGGATCGTGTAAACGTGTATGGTCCTGACGACATCGGCGGTGTGTTGTCCCGCCGATTCATCGGGTTTGATTCGGGGGGATCATGTTGTTGGAACGGGCTGGAGTCTGCGTACGTCGCCGAGGTGACGGCGTCGACGACGCGGTGAGCCGCCCGCGGGCGGCGACGCTCGCTGTGGCCACGGTGGCTGTGGTCGCCCTGATCGGCGGCTGCACGAGCCACGGGGCGCATCACTCGGCCGCGACCGCACCGGTCGGGCCAAGCTCGTCCTCTCCGATCGCGACCGTGAGCCCGGTTCCGTCGGCCACGCACACCTCCACGCCGGCCGCGCCGAAGCCGACGTCCGGCAGTGGCGGGATCTACAAGACGGTCCCGGCCCACACCCTGGTCACTGCCCGCCCGGTCGCGACGAACCAGACCGCGACCTTCGGTAACTCCGTCTCGGCGCACATCTCGGCCCTCAAGCACATCAACGCCGTCGCCCACGGCATCGGCGAGGTCTCCGGTCCGGCGGTGGCGGTCACCTTCGTCATCAAGAACGGCACCAGCCACGCGATCGACGTCGGCAGCGTGAGCGTGAACCTGCAGGACGCCGCGGGCACGCCGGCCAACTCGATGTCGGGCAGCCCGGCCAAACCGTTCGCCGGCAAGCTCGCCGCCGGCAAGAGCAGCTCGGGCACCTATGTGTTCTCGCTGCCCAAGGGTCATCCGAATCCGATCACCATCAGCTTGAGCTACACGACCGAAGCACCGGTCGTGCTATTCGTGGGAGACACGGCATGAGTCGCGGAATGCACACCAGCACGGCTTCACGCCGGTTCACCAAGCCCACGTCCTGGCTCGCGGCCCTGGTCCTCGCTGCCGGCACCGCCGTGATGTGGGTGGCGACCGTGGCCACCGCACCAGCGGCCTCGGCCGCGGTCAGCCCGATCGCGACCCGGCCCAGCACCGGCGTCACCGCCGACGCGCTGCCGACGGTGCAGATCGACGGCGTCGTGTGGTCGCAGGTGGTCGTGGGCAACACCGTCTACGCCGGCGGCCAGTTCACCACCGCCCGCCCGGCCGGCTCGGCGCCCGGGGTGAACACCACCCCCCGCAACAACCTGCTGGCCTACAACATCACCACCGGGGCCCTGGTCACCACGTTCGCCCCGAACATCAACGGCGTGGTCAAGTCGCTCGCCGCCTCTCCGGACGGCACCCGCCTGTACGTCGGCGGCTCGTTCACCAGCGCCGACGGCGCGGCCCGGTCCCGGATCGCGGCCTACAACCTGACCACCGGCGCCCTGGTCAGCACGTTCAAGCCGGCCATGGGCACCACGGTCAACGCGATCATCGCCACCAACACCACCGTGTACGCCGGCGGCGTGTTCACCCACGGCGGCCGGCGTGGCCCGCAACCGGCTGGCCGCGTTCGTCGCGTCCACCGGCGCGCTGACGGCCTGGGACCCGAATGCCGACTTCACCGTCAATGCCCTGGTCATGACCCCCGACGGCAGCGAGGTCATCGCCGGCGGCGCGTTCCAGAACGTCGGCGGGCAGCCCGAGTACGGCCTGGTCGCCACCGATTCCGTCACCGGCGCGGTCGAGCCGTGGGCCGCGAACCAGACCGTCCGCGACGCCGGCTCCTCATCGGCCATCGAGAGCCTGACCACCGACGGCACCAACATCTACGGCAGCGGCTACGTGTTCGGCAAGGGCGGCAACCTCGAGGGCAGCTTCAGCGCCGACCCGGACTCCGGCGCGATCAAGTGGATCGAGAGCTGCCACGGCGACACCTACAGCACCTACATCATGGGCGGGCTCGTCTACGCCGTCGGGCACATGCACTTCTGCGGCGACGTCGGTGGCTACCCGCAGACCGACACGCCCTGGAAGATCCAGCGCGCCATCGCCTTCACCACCCAGACCACCGGCACGCTCATCCACGACACCTTCGGCGGCAGCTACAAGGACTGGTTCGGCTCGCCCAGCCCGTCGCTGGTCAACTGGTTCCCGGACCTGATCAACGGCACGTTCACCGGCCAGGGCCAGGCCGCGTGGAACGTCAGCGGCAACAGCCAGTACGTCGTCCTCGGCGGCGAGTTCCCGGACGTCAACGGCAAGGCCCAGCAGGGCCTGACCCGCTTCGCCGTGCCGGCGATCGCCCCCAACAAGATGGGCGCGGTCGACACCGGGGCCAAGTTCGTGCCGAACCTGCTGGCCACGTCCAACTCGTCGGTGCGGGTCGGCTTCGAGTCCAACTGGGACCGCGACGACCAGACCCTGACCTACAAGGTCTTCCGCAACGGCGCAGCGACGCCGATCTGGACCAGCACCACCACCAGCCAGTTCTGGAACCGGCCCATGCAGGGCTTCACCGACTCCGGGCTGACACCGGGGGCGACCTATAGCTACGCGGTCTCGGCCACCGATCCGACCGGGAACGTGGTCAAGGGGACCAGTGTGTCCATCACCCTGCCGACGACCACGCCAACCCAGACCGTGTACGCCCAGCAGGTGCTGGCCGACGGGGCCAGCGCCTACCTGCCCGCCGACGAGAGCACCGGCACGGCCCTGCTCGACCACTCGGCCTACAACGACTCGGTCGTCACCGGCGGGGTGACCCGCGGGGTGGCCGGCCCGATCACCGGCAGCACGGCGTCGACGTTCGACGGCTCGACCGGCGAGGCCTACGGCCAGACCACGGCCGTGTTCGGTCCGACCACCTACTCCGAGGAGGCGTGGTTCCAGACCACGACCACCAGGGGCGGTGAGGTCGCCGGGTTCGGCAGCGCGCAGACCGGGCTGTCCCAGAACAACGACCGCAAGATCTACCTGGACAACCTCGGCCGCGTCTACTTCGGCGTGAACGTGAACGGCAACAGAACGGCCGTGCACTCCACGCTGCCGTTCAACAACGGCCAGTGGCACCACGTCGTCGCCACCCAGTCCGGCTCGGGCATCACCCTCTACGTCGACGGTTCGAGCGTCGGCTCGAACTCGCTTTGCCACGACGGCCCAGCTCACCTACCCGGGCTACTGGCGCGTGGGCGGCGACAGCCTGGCCAACTGGCCGGGCGTGACGAACACGGGCGCGTCGGCGACCAGCCCGTACTTCGCCGGCAACATCGGCCAGGTGGCGATCTACCCGACCGCGCTGAGCGCGGCCACGGTCAGCGCCCACTTCCAGGCCCGGAACTCGACGAACACGCCGCCGACGGCGACGTTCACGCCGACCTGCACCGACCTGTCGTGCACGTTCGACAGCACCGGCAGCACCGACCCGGACGGCAGCATCGCCAGCTACGCGTGGACGTTCGGTGACGGTGGCACCAGCACCTCGGCCAGCCCGTCACACACCTACGCGTCGGCCGGCACCTACACGGTGAAGCTGGTCGTGACCGACAACCAGGGCGCGCCGGGAACGGCCACCCAGCAGCTCACCGTCCAGGGCCCCAACACGCCGCCGACGGCGACGTTCACGCCGACCTGCACCGACCTGTCGTGCACGTTCGACAGCACCGGCACCAACGACCCGGACGGCACCATCGCCAGCTACGCGTGGACGTTCGGCGACGGCGGCACCAGTACGGCCGCCAGCCCGTCGCACACGTACAACACCGGCGGCTCGTACACGGCCACCCTCACCGTCACCGACAACCGGGGTGGCACCGGCACCGCGAGCCACACGTTCACGGTCACGGCCGCGAACGTGCTGCCGACCGCCTCGTTCATCAAGAGCTGCACGAACCTGGACTGCACGTTCGACGGCGGCGGCTCGTCCGACTCCGACGGCACCATCGTCGGGTATGCCTGGGACTTCGGTGACGGCTCCACCAGCACCACCGCGCAGGCGACGCACAGCTTCGCCGGCGCCGGCAGCAAGACGGTGAAACTCACCGTCACCGACGACCGCGGCGGCCAGAACACGGCCACCCAGACGTTCACGGTCAGTGCCGCGAACGTGCTGCCGACGGCCAAGATCGTGGCCAGTTGCACCAACCTGACCTGCAACTTCGACGGCACCACCTCGACCGACACCGACGGCACCATCGCCAGCTACGCCTGGTCGTTCGGTGACCTGGCCGGCAGTACGAGCACGCTGAGCAAGCCGTCGTTCACCTACACCGCGTCGGGCACCTACACCGTGACGCTCACGGTCACCGACAACGCCAGCGGCACCAACACCACCACCCAGAACGTGATGGTCACCGCCCCGACCGTGACCCAGTACGCCCAGGACCTGTTCGGGCGGACGGCCACCGGTGCGTGGGGCTCGGCCGATGTCGGCGGGGCCTGGACCGTCGGCGGCGGGGCGGCCAACTTCTCGGTCGCGTCCGGAGCCGGTCAGATGAATCTGGCCGCCGCCGGATCGCAGCCGTCGGCCTTCCTCAACACGCTGTCGCTGGGCGATACCAACACCGTCGTCGACTTCTCGGTCGACAAGGCCGCCACCGGCGGCGGCAACTACGTGTACGTCTCGGCCCGGCACAAGTCGACCGGGGAGTACCGACTGCGGGCGAAGCTGCTGGCCACCGGCGCCATGCAGCTGTCGCTGACCAAGGTCGTCAGCGGCACCGAGACGGTGCTGGCCACCGGGAGCGTCCCGGGCACGTTCGCCGCCAACACGCCGATGCGGATGCGGCTGCAGGTTTCCGGCACGACGACGGTGGCGCTCACCGGCAAGATGTGGGCCGCCGGGACGGCCGAACCGGCCAGCTGGCAGGTCACCGCGAACGACGCGACCAGCCCGCTGCCCGCGGGCGCGCCGGGCGTGATGGCCTATCTGTCCGGTTCGTCGACCAATGCACCGGCCGTCGTATCGTGGGACAACCTCTCGGTCAGTGCGATCGGACCGTGATTTCTCGGTGACCGGCTGAGGTCGGCGCCGCGGTGCGGTGATCGCGCCGGAGCGTCGACCTCAGGATTTCTCGCGGATCGACGGAAATCATGATCGGATAGCAGGGTCACGCCGATCACACGCTGTGATCGGCCTGACCAGGCGAGATCGCGCCCGGTCACCTGGTCGCGCTCATGGTGATCCCCAGAAGGACGGCGCGCGTCGATGACACCGGAACCGCTCGGCATCGTTGTGGTGACCTTCGGTGCCCACGAGCTGCTCGCGGCCAACCTGGGCCCGCTCGACCTGGGCGGCATGAACGCGCGCGTGGTCGTCGTCGACAACTTCTACTCCGACGAGGAGCGCGCGGCCACGCGCGCGATCGCCGAGGGGCACGGCTGGGCCTTCCTGCCCATGGCCGGCAACATCGGCTTCGGGGCGGGGATGAACGCGGGCGTCGCGCATGCGCGCGCACTCGGCTGCACGGCCTTCCTGCTGCTCAACCCCGACGCCCGGGTCAGTCCCGACGTGATCGCCGAACTGGACCGGGCCGTCCGGGCCGACCCCAAGACCATGGTCAGCCCGCGGCTGCTGCGGGCCGACGGGTCGGTGTGGTTCCGGGGCAGCTACCTCGACGAGCGCACCGGCAATCGTGGGCGGCAACGCCGGCGACGGCGACCGGGTCGAGTGGCTGACCGGCGCGTGCCTGATGGTGCACCAGGATCTCTGGGCCGCGCTGGGCGGGTTCGATCCGGACTACTTCCTGTACTGGGAGGACACCGACCTGAGCCGCCGCTGCGTCGAGCTCGGCGGGCGACTGTCGGTGCGTCAGGACCTGGTGGCCGGGCACGACGTCGGTGGCACCCAGGTGGCCGTGGGCAAGTCGAGCGCCTACTACTACTACAACTGCCGCAACCGGTTGTTGTTCGCGGCGAAACACCTGTCGCGCCGCCGCGTTCTACGCTGGATCGTGTACACGCCGGTGGCCAGTCGGCACATCCTCTACCGAGGGGGCGGGCGGCGTCAGATGCTGCGTTCGCCCGGGCTGCTGTGGGCCGCCGTCCGCGGGTCCGCCGCCGGCGTCGGGTTCGCCCTGCGGGCCCTGGCCGGCCGTGCGGATCGAGCGGTGCGGCCATGGTGAGCGTGGCCGACGCCGACGCCGAGACCACCCGGATCCGGGTCGAGACCAACTCCCGGCAGGCCTGGAAGAAGGTCGGCCGCAGCGCCGGGGTCCGGGTGCTCGTGCTGCCGGTGAGCGCCATCCTCGGCATCGTCAACACCCGGCTGATCATCGAGCACTTCGGCCAGGCCGCCTACGCCCAGTACGGCCTGCTCGTCGGCATCGGCTCGCTGCTGCCCTTCGCCGACCTCGGCGTCTCGGCCGCGGTGATGAACGTCGTCGCCGGCTCGGACCATCCCGAACCGTGATCCGCGGGTGCGCGCCGTCCTCACCACCGCCGTGCGCATCCTGGTCACGTCGATGCTGGCCCTGCTGCTGGTCTCGGCCGGGCTGACCCTGTCCGGGGCCTGGCCCGGCATCCTGGGCGACGGCCTGGTCCGGCACACCGGGCCGCTGGTCGCGGCCCTGTGCCTGGGCGCGATCGCCATCTCGATGCCGGTCGGGCTGGGCCAGCGCATCCTCACCGGCCTGGGCAAGAACCACATCTCGATCGCCCTGCTCGGCCTGCAGACCCCGATCGTGCTGCTGGCCCTGCTGGCCATGGTCGAGTTCAACACCGGCGGCGGGTCCTACATCGCGGTGCTGCCCTACCTCGTCACCTTCCTGCTGTCGGTGATCTCGACGTACTACGCCAGCCGGCGCATCCGGCCGACCGCCGCGCTGGCCTTCCACGACGCCGCCCGGCTGCGGACGGTCAAGGGCGGCCAGGTCTTCGACGTGGCCTGGCCGATGCTGCTGCAGATGATCGCGTTGCCGATCGCCATGCAGACCGACCGGATCGTGCTCAGCCACGTCTCGAACCTGAAGAACCTGGCCGAGTACAACCTGGCCTCGCAGATGTACACCCCGGTCTGGCAGGTGGTCAGCTCGGCCGGTATCGCGTTGTGGCCGATCTTCGCCCGCGCCCGGGCCCGGTCGGGCACCGGCGAGCGGGCGACCTCGCCGATGCCGATGGCGCTGGCCTTCGGCGGCATCGCGGCCCTGGTGTGCGTCATGATCTCGTTCGCGTCGCCGTGGCTGAGCGCCCGGGCGTCGGGCGGGACGATCCACCTGCACCTCGGCATCATCGTCGCGTTCTCGATCTTCATGGTCCTGCAGGCGACGAAGTACCCGCTGGGCATGTACATGACCGACGCCCGCGGGCTGAAGTACCAGGCCTTCATGATCGTGCTGTTGATGCCGGTGAACCTGGGGCTGTCGTGGATCCTGGCCATCCACCTCGGCGCTCCCGGCCCGATCATCGGCTCGGCGGTGGGCGTGTTCTTCTGCCAGGTGCTGGCGAACTGGATCTACGTGAAGCGCGAGCTGCATCCGAAGGTCGTGGGCCGGCACCGGCACAGCACCCGCCGGCTGCGCGACACCTTCCCCGACGACGGTTCGGACTGGTGGTTGGGGGAGTGAGCGCCGACACCCGCCCGGCCCTCCGGATCTACGCCAGCCTGCGCACCGCTCATCTGGAACGGTTCCGCGAGATGGTGCCGGCCCAGGTCCGCTTCCACCGCACCCGTTACGACTACGACGAATCGCTGGCCGACCCGGACGCGGTGCCGCGGCGGGCCACTCGCCTGGGCGTCGTGGCCGAGCTGGCCCGCCGGCCCTATCGCGCGGTCGAGGTCAACGAGCCGCTGATGCCGGAGCGCTGGCCCGATCTCGCGGCCCAGATCGTCGCGGCGCGGCTGCGCGGCCTGCTCAGCCGGCGCCGCGAGCTCGTGGTCGCCTACTGCATCGGGCGCACCGACCCGGCCGAGGAACTGCGCCGGCGCTGGCGGGTACCGGCCCGGCTGGCCCGGCCGCTGGCCCGGCTGGCCGTCGGACTGCTCGTGCGCGGGATGGACCGGCTGGCCTTCGGCACCGCCGGGGCGATGGAGCTCTACGCCGGCTACGTGCGGCCGGCCCGGCTGGCCCGGGTCGGCCGGCTGTTCGAGGCCCTGCCCGCCCCGTGCTCCTGCCGGGCCGGCGGCACCGACCGGGCCCGGCCCGACACGCTCGTCTTCCTGGGCGCCTTCGACGAGCGCAAGGGCATCACCCGGGTAATGGCCGCCTGGGACGAGCTGACCAGCCGGGGCAGTGCGCTGCGCCTGCACATCATGGGCACCGGCCCGCTGGCCGGCGAGGTCGAGAGCTGGGCCGCCGGCCGGGCCGAGGTCACGCTGGAGCTCGACCCGTCCCGGCCGCGCATCCACCAGGTGCTGCGTGACAGCGGGGCGCTGATCCTGCTGTCCCAGCGGGTCGGGCCGTGGCGCGAGCAGATCGGCTTGCCCATCGTCGAGGCCCTGGGCCATGGCTGCGAGGTGATCGCGTCGTCCGAGACCGGGCTGGCCGAGTGGCTGCGGGCCCACGGCCACGCCGTGCTCGACCCGCGGGCCGAGCCCGGCCAGATCGCCGAGGTCATCGCCACGGTGCTGGGCGCGCCCCGCCCGGTGGCCGCCGTGCTGGCCGACCTGCCCCGGTCCGACCGCCGGATCGCCGCCGACGCGTGGCTGATGTCGGCCGCCGACGGCGACACCGACTCGGACCAGGTGGGGTAGGCGTGCCCCGTTCCCGCGGGCCCGGCGCCGACGTCGGGCCCGGCCGTCGACTGGTGGTGCTGCAGTCGTTCCCGGCACCCCGGCCGTCGACGAATCCGTACCTGCGCCAGCTGGCCGACAGCCTGGCCCCGATGGCCGACATCCGGTACTTCTCGTGGCGCCGGGCCCTGACCGGCCGCTTCGACGTGTTCCACCTGCACTGGCCCGAGGCCACCGTCCGCGGCCGCACCCGGGCCCGCACGCTGGCCCGGCGGGCGCTGTTCGTGCTCGTCCTGGTCCGGATCAGGCTGGGTGGCCGGGCCCTGGTGCGCACCCTGCACAACGTCGCCCCGCACGAGGCCGGGTCGTGGTCGGAGCGGGCCGTGCTGTGGCTGGGTGAGCGGTGGACGACGAGCTGGATCACGCTGACCCCGGCCACCGTCGCGCCGACCGACGCGCCCTCGGTGACGATCCGGCACGGCCACTACCGGGATTGGTTCGCCGGCCAGCCCGTGCCGCCGCCGGTGGCCGGGCGGCTGCTCTACTTCGGCCTCGTCCGTCGCTACAAGGGTGTGCTGGAGCTGCTGGACGTGGTCCGGGCCGCGCCGTCGGCCCAGCTGACGCTCCGGCTCGTCGGCAGCACGCGGGAGACCGAGCTGGCCGCCGCGATCGAGGCCGCGGGCGCGGCCGATCATCGGATCAGCGCGGAGCTGGACTACGTCGCCGACGACGTGCTGGCCGGCGAGGTCGGGGCGGCCGAACTGGTCGTGCTGCCCTACCGCGAGATGCACAACTCCGGGGCGGCGCTGCTGGCCCTGTCGCTGGGCCGCCCGGTGCTGGTGCCGGCCAACGAGATCAGCGCCGCGCTGGCCGAGGAGGTCGGGCCGGGGTGGGTGCACACGTTCGCGGCCCCGCTGACGATCGAGCAGCTCGAGGCCGCGCTCACCGCCGCGCGGGCACCGCGCCCGGACCGACCCGACCTGAGCCGGCGCGAGTGGGGCCAGCTCGCCCGACAGCATCTGGTCGCCTACCGCGCCGCCGTGGCGCGCGTGCGGCATCGCGAGGCCAACAGGGGATGAGGAGCGTTGACGGCGATGAACAGTCCAGCTGAGGGGTCCACGGCGACGCGGTCACGGCGCGGCGCGCATGCCCAGCCCCGGCGCAGCGGGCGGGCGGCCTGGGCCGAGGTCGGCCTGGTCCCGGCCGCCCTGACCGCGATGCTGGTGGTCGCCATCGGCGCCCCGCTGGCCTGGGCCGCGCACACCGGCAGCATCTCGATCCCGCACAACGACGCCTGGGCCTACAGCAAGATCGCCCAGACCTTCGCCCGTAGCGGGCACGTCCACCTGCTGGGCTGGAACCGCGGCGCGCTCATCGGCCAGGTCGTGCTCGTCGGCCCGGTCGGGCGCTCGATCACGGCCCAGCAGCTGGTCGTGGCCGTGCTCGGCGTCATCGCGGCCGTGCTCACCTATCGCCTGGCCGCGGCCCGGGCCGGGCGCTCGGCCGGCGTGCTCGCCGCCGGGCTGGTCATGTTCTTCCCCGGCTACGCCCTGCTGTCGACGTCGTTCATGGAGGACATCCCGGCCTACCTGGCCACCGTCGCCTGCCTGGTCCTGGGCGAGCGGGCCCTGCGCACCGACAGCCGAGCGGCGCTGGTGCTGTCCCTGCTGTTCGGGGTGTGGGGCATCACGGTGCGCGAGCAGACGGTCGCCGCCCCGCTCGCGGTGCTGGCCGCGCTGGCCTGGCAGCGCCGCCGGACGCGCCCCGGCCGGCGGTGGGAGCTGGCCGGCGCCCTGCTGGTGGTCCTCGTGCTGTTCGCGTTGTTCGAGGTCTGGCGCAATCACCTGCCCCACGGCGACCAGGCCACCCTCACCTTCGCCGGCAGCACCACGATCCTGCTCAAGTCGTTCCGGGCCTACTACACCCTCGCCCTGGTCGTCTCGCCCGTCGTGCTCGCCCACCTGCGGCCCCGGCTGTTCAGCCGGCTGCAGTGGGCCATCTCGGCCGTCGTCGGCCTGGTCGAGTGCGCCATCTTCGCGCACTGGGCCCACGCGCGCGGCTTCATCGGCGGCAGCCTGACCGCTGCCGGCCCCTACAGCGCCGAGCACAACGGCCTGCGCACCGTCGTGCCCAGCCCGGTGATCCACGTGCTCGAGGTCGTGGCCCTGGCCGCCGGGGCCGTGCTGCCCGTCCTCGTGTTCAAAGGCCGGCAGCGGCTCGGGCCCCATCCTGACCGTGTTCGGCGTGCTGGTGATCGTCGGGACGCTGTTCGAGATCGGCGTCAACCAGTCGGTGTTCGACCGGTACCTCATCGCCCTGGTCCCGCTCGTGGTGATCACCGGCGGGCCGATCGAGGCGGTGGGGGCGCGGGTCCGGGCCGGGCTGGCCACGGCCGTGCTGGCGTGCCTGGCGCTGGGTCTGGCCGGCGCGGCCCTGACCGTCGACGCGGCCGAGTGGCACGCCGGGCGCGACGTCGTGCGGGCCGGGGTGCCGGCCACCGACGTCGACGCCGGCTTCGACTGGTACGGCTACCACGCCACGACGGCCGCGGATCAGCGCCGGCTGACCACGGACCCGAGCACGCCGTACTACCTGGCCCTGTTCCCGCGCAGCCGCGACTGCGTGGCCGTGTCGGTGGCCCGGCCCAAGTCCGGGCACGTGCTGCGCACCATCCGGTACCGGGCCTACGGCGTCGCCGGCAGCGCCCACCTGTACGTCACCGACACCGGTACCTGCCGGCTGTCCGCGGCGGTCAAGGCCCGCATCGCTTCCGGCGGCTGATCCCGCCGAGTGGTCACCTGCGCGCCGGGTGGTCACGTGTAGCTGACCACTCGACGCGCAAGTGACCACTCAGCGAGGGCGGACCTGCTTCCTGCCGCCGGCCGACGAGCTAGCTGCGGGGGGTCACCGCGACGGGCTGGTTGGTGTCGGCCCACGTGTTGCCGGAGTCCTGCATGGCCACGCCGCTGCTGACGATGATCGCGCAGTTCTTGTACAGGCTGGTGTGCCCGAAGGTGTTGTCGCTGATGTTGATGCCGTTCATCGACGACATCGGCTTGTCGGCGATGTTGGCCGAGCACGCACCGCCGTCGACCCAGTTGCCGGTGAAGCTCAGCCCGCTGACCGCGCTGTGGTCCTGGGTGATCTGCAGGGCCGAGTTGCTGCCGCCGTCGAGGGTGTTGCCGGTGATGAGGATGTTCTGCCCGCCCAGCACCTGGATGGCGTCGTTGTGGGTCGGGCCGTTGTTCTGGTACGGGTCGTGGGCGTAGGACACCGTGCCGTGCAACCAGGACCGCTCGATGGTGACGTTGTTGCCGAAGACCTTGGCTCCGTCGACGGTGCCGTGGATGTCGACGCCCGACAGCGTGTAGTTCGAGCCCTGGATGCCGTCGATGGCCACGGACGGATACTCGGGAACCAGTTCGGAGTCCTTGAGCACGAAGTTGGTGCCCGAACCGTCGGTGTCGTCGACCAGTCCGGTGGAGGTGCCGGCCTTGGCCGCGCCGCCGCGGATGATCGAGCGGGTGATGGTGACGTTGGGGGCCTCGATCGTCACGAATCCGTGGATGTCGAGCGCGTCATAGGTGGCCCCGGCCTTGGTGATGACCAGGTTGCCGATGTGAGTGCGCAGGGCCACGCCGGCCGGGACGCCGGTGTTGCCCGGGCCGGGCTGGCCGCCGACGGGGATCGAGCTGGCCGGCGTCGCGCTGCCCGGCGTCGGGAACAGGTGCGTCGGTACCCGCGAGGGGGTGAAGCCGGGCGTCGTGGTCGGCCGCGACGCGCTCGTCCGGGTGGGCCGGGCGGACGCGTTACCGGCGGCTGAGGTGTTCAGGCGGGGGATGTCGCGCAGGAGCGGGGCCTGGCTGTTGATCGCCGGGCCGGCCTGGATGGGGCCGCGGTTGGACGCGTTGTGGTCCGGGCCGGACGAGGGGGTGCCGGCCGCCGAGAGCAGGGCACCGCAGCAGGCGACCACGCCGAGCACGCTGAGCCGGACGCTGAGCCGGGCCGACCGGGGCCGGCGGGTCTGCGCCGACGTGATCTGCTGGCTGGAGCGCCGCTTCCGCGCCGGTGGGGTGTGCGTGGAGTGGCGGGGTCCGCTTCGATCGGACCGTGGGGGCGAATCTCTCGTCCCGCTCGCAATAGCGTCTGGAGTTATCGATTTCGAATTTCGCACAGAATGTCGACTCACCCGGATGCACTCACCTTCTCTCCCTCCACCAGGTTGAATCCATTTAAGGTCGGCCCACCGTATCCAATCGGACTAACAGATCACCAGTCGGTGCCAAATTTGCTGTGTTTTACCCGTGTTCGGTCAGAACGCGAAAAACGCCGCCCGAACCTCGGGCGGCGTCTTCGCGAAACGGTGGGGCTGGTCGTGCCCTGCTGGTTGCTACCGCGGGCTCAGCGCCACCGGGAGGGTGGTGCCGGTCCAGGTGTTGCCGGTGTGGGTCATGGATACCCCGGGGCTGAAGACGATCGCGCAGTTCTTGTAGGTGCTCGTGTGCCCGAAGATGTTGTTGTTGACGCTGATCGTGGTCATCGACGCCAGTGGCTTGTCGGCCAGGTTGACCGTGCAGGCGCCACCGTCGGCCCAGTTGTTGTTGAAGCTGAAGTTCGCGACCGAACCGTTGCCCTGGGTGACCTGCAGGCCCGAGTTCGTCCCGCCGGCGATGGTGTTGCCGGTGATGTGGATGTTGTGGCCATTGAGCACCTGGATGGCGTCGTTGTGGGTCGGGCCGCCGGACTGGTACGGGTCGTGCGGGTACGAGACGGTGCCGTGGATCCACGAGTTCGTGATGTTCACGTTGTCGCCGACGACCTTCGCGCCGTCCACGGTGCCGTACAGGTTGACCCGCAGCAGGGTGTAGTTCGCACCGCGGGCGCCGTCGATGGCGACCGACGGGTGCGCCGGGACCAGCGTCGAATCCTTGAGGACGAAGTTCTTGGCCGTGGCCAGCGTGTCGCTCACCAGACCCGGGTTGCCGCTGGTGGCGACGCCGCCGCGGATGATCGAGTTCTGGATCGTGACGTTGGGGGCCTTGATGACCACGAAGCCGTGGACGTCGAGACCGGTGTAGGTCGCGCCGGCGGTGGTCATGACCATGTCACCGGTGTGGACGGTGAGGTGCGTGCCGGCCGGTACGCCCGGTGTTCGTGGAGCCGGGCCGGGCGTTCGGTGCGACCACGACGGGAGCCGGCGTAGCCAAGCGCCAGCCGGTCAGGCTCGTGACGTTGACGCGGGAGCCGCCGACCGAGGTGCCGGACGCGACGGAGAAGCCGACACTGCCGGGCGTGGCCGTCCGCAGCGACGACCTGTCCGTGGCGGCGCGCTGCCAGCCCGGTGCGGGCGTGCCGCCCAACCAGGCCCGGGCCCGCAGCTGCACGGTGCCGGTACCGGCGACCAGGCCCTCGATGGCGATCGTGCGGCCGGCGACGGCGCGGCGGGCCAGCGTGAACGGCGTGCCGATGGCGTGACTGACGCCGGCTCGCACCTGCGTGAACTTGGCGGTCATGACGCCGTGGCGGGCGACCAGGAGGCTGAGTCGGTAGTCGTTGCCGTTCACCTGTCGGCGGAACTCCAGCATGGTGGTGACACCGCTGCCGCTGGCCGGCAGCGTCGGGAGGTTGAACAGCATCTTCAGGCGCTGGTCGCCGTAGGAGCCGACCAGGGTGGCGCGCGCGGTATGGCCGCTGGCCTGGCCCTTGATGTGGGTGGCGGCACCGGAGACGCTGAACAGGCTCGCTGCCGGCGTGGTGACGTACGTTCCGCCGAGCGGGGCGGCGCCCATGCCGACGGCCACGCTGCGGTGCATCGTGTCGTTCACGTTGGTCGTCAGTGCGTAGGACGGGGTGGAGATCGCAGCGCTGGCGCTGGCTGCGTTCGCGACCACCAGGGCTGCGGCGCAGCATCCGACGATCGCGACCTGGGCGGCAACCCGGCGGGCCAGGCTGTGGCCGGCCGGAGCGTGGTCACTGTCGGTGCTCGAAGTAGGGGCGGCGGCGTTCGTCGCGGCGGTGTGACTGGCGAGTTCCGGGCCGGTGGGGAGGTCTGATTCTGTCCGAATCATGAATATTCATCCTGTGTCTCCCCCGCGGGAGCGAAATTTCTCTTGAAACCTCGGTTCCTCGTGGCGCGTCCCCGGCCACAACCTGAAGTTACCCATTCAGAAGCGCTGCCTAACATGGACTTAACGTCAAGAAAACCGGGACTAAAGGCCTACCAAACTGGGGTATTACGTCAGAAGGCTCCTGTTCCGCCGCCTCTGTCCGGTGATCATCCCGGGTCCAATTCCAGAGACTTAGCAGAAACCACACATTTGGTCAGCAGCCGTACAGCACGCCGGAACGGCATTTCCGGTATGCGCCGAACTGGCCGACAACCGTGCCTGTGGTCCGCCCGAAGGCCCGTTCCAGCGTGTTACGCTCTGCGTTCACGTGCCGCTGGTGCGTGACGGCTTGACGATCGGCCGCGCGGCCGATGAGCTCGCGCGCCACACGTCATATCGGGGGATGGTCGTGAACGGTTCTCGCCTTGGCTACGTGCCTGGCGTCTTCGACATGTTCCATGTCGGGCACCTCAACATTCTGCGCAACGCCCGCCTCGCCTGTGACGTGCTCATAGCCGGCGTGGTCAGCGACCAGCGGGCCATGGCGGTCAAGGGCCAGGAGCCGATCGTGCCGCTGGCCGAACGCCTCGAGATCGTCCGCTCGATCCGCTACGTCGACGACGTGGTGGTCGAGGACGTGCCGAGCAAGATCGAGATGTGGCAACGCCTGCACTTCGACGTGATCATCAAGGGCGACGACTGGCGCGGTACGGCCAAGGGCGAGGCCCTCGAGCGCGAGTTCGCCCCGCTCGGGGTCGAGATCGCCTACCTGCCCTACACCGTGCACACGTCGAGCACGATGCTGCGCAAGGTCCTGTACCAGCGGGTCGCCAACTCCTGAGCTCAGGTCCGGCGTCGCCGGCCCACGGTCAGGAAGAGCAGCGCGCACCCGGCCGCGAACACGCCGACGATCGAGGCCGCGATCACCGGGAAGCCCACCGTGGCCGGCCTGTCGGCCGGAGCGGGCCGGCCCGCACGAGGCGTGACCGGCGGGTGCACCGAACACACCGATTCGGCCGAGGCCGCCGCGACGGCCCAGAACGGCCCGTCAAGAGCGGTGGGTACGTGCAGAGTGAGGGTGAAGGCGCCGGTGGCATCCGTCATCGCCCGCTCGGCCGCCGCGCCGCCCATGCTGACGTCGACCGGCTCGCCGGCCCGGAACCCGGCTCCGACGAGGACGTGCGTCTCACCCGGGCGGACCGACGGCCCGTCGAGGCGGAGCACGCAGGACGTGCGCGGCGCCGACGCGGGCGTGGCTGCCGTGCTCCCGGGGCTCCCGAGTCCGCCCACCGCGCCCAGCAGGGCGGCCAGCGCCGACGCGGCGGCAACACGGCACGCCCCGCGCCACCGTGCAGAAAGAGCCTTGACCGTCATCTGTGCGCATCCCCGATTAGCGCAACCCCCGTGCCGTGCTTTCGACGATTTAACATAACCCAAACGTGAAGTTTCTGCGAGGTCCGCTCGCCCTGGGCCGGGGTCACGGACCGCTCGCGCCACCCGCCGGCCGGACGGTTCTCGCGGGTACGCTTGGAGCCATCCCCTCCCGAAGCTGGTGCGGGGACGTTTGTGCTGCTCCGAAAGGGAAATCATGAGTCTGACCGGCCTGCTCGACGCTGCCGCGGCCGACGTGGCGCTGGCCGCGGCGACCGGTCCGCCGGCGCGGCCGGAGCTGACGATCAGCGGGCCGGTGCAGGTGCAGCCGTTCGTGATCGCCGCCCTCGCCGCGCCAGCACGGGCGCGTCGTCCTGGCCGTGACCAGCACCGGCCGCGAGGCCGAGGATCTGCTCGACGCGCTGCGCTGCCTGCTGCCGCCCGACACCGTCGCGCTGTACCCGGGCTGGGAGACGCTGCCCCACGAGCGGCTCTCGCCGCGGGCCGACACCGTCGGCCAGCGCCTGGCCGTGCTGCGCCGGCTGGCCCATCCCGACGCCGGACGACCCGGCGAGCGGACCGCTGTCGGTGGTGGTCGCGCCGGTCCGCTCGCTGCTGCAGCCGCAGGTGCCCGGGCTCGGCGATCTGGAGCCGGTCGCGCTGCGGGCCGGCGACACCGGCTGCGAGCTGGCCGAGATCGTCGTCCGACCTGGTCGACGCCGGCTACGCCCGCGCCGACCTGGTCGAGAAGCGCGGCGACTTCGCCGTGCGCGGCGGCATCCTCGACGTCTTCCCGCCCACCGAGGAGCACCCGCTGCGGGTGGAGTTCTGGGGCGACGAGGTCGAGGAGGTCCGCTACTTCAAGGTGGCCGACCAGCGCTCGCTCGAGATCGCGCGCGCACGGGCTGTGGGCGCCGCCCTGCCGCGAGCTGCTGCTGACCGACGACGTGCAGGCCCGGGCGGGCGTGCTGCTGGCCGAGCATCCCGAACTCGGCGAGCTGCTCGAGCCGATCAGCCGCGGCGAGGCCGTCGAGGGCATGGAGTCGCTGGCTCCGGTGCTCGTCGACCGACTGCGGCCTGGTCGTCGACGAGCTGCCCGGCCGGCGCGCACGTCGCTGCTGTGCGATCCCGAGCGGATCCGCACCCGCGCGGCCGACCTGGTGCGCACGTCCGACGAGTTCCTCGAGGCGTCGTGGGCCGCGGCCGCCGGCGGCGGCAAGGCGCCGGTCGACCTGGCCGCCGCGTCGCTGCACCAGCTCGACGACGTCCGGGCCGACGCCGCCCGCATCGGCGTGCCGTGGTGGGGCATCACCCAGCTGCGCACCGACGCCGAGGTGGCGTCGGCCGGCTCGGTGACCAGCGCGTTCGAGTCGGCGCCGGCCTATCGCGGCGACACCGAGGCCGCGATCGAGCGACCTGCGCGACTGGGCCCGCGCCGGCTGGCGGGTCGCGCTGGTCTTCGACGGGCACGGCTCGGCCCAGCGCGCGGTCGAGCGCCTCGGCGCGGCCGAGGTCGCCGGCCCGGCTGGTCGAGACGGCCAGTCGCCGAGCCGGGCGTCGTCGACGTCACCACCGGCCGGCTCGTCGGCGGCCTGATCGCGCCGGCGCTCAAACTCGCGTTCCTCACCGAGGCCGACCTCACCGGCCAGCGCGGCTCGCTGACCAAGGACACCAGCCGGCTGCCGTCGCGGCGCCGCAACGCGATCGACCCGATCTCGCTCAAGGCCGGCGACTACGTCGTGCACGAGCAGCACGGCGTCGGCAAGTACGTCGAGATGGTGCGCCGCACCATCAACGGCGGCGAGCGCGAGTACCTGATCATCGAGTACGCGCCGGCCCGCCGGGGCCAGCCGCCGCGACCGGCTGTTCGTGCCCACCGACGCGCTCGACCAGGTGACCAAGTACGTCGGCGGCGACTCGCCGTCGATCAACCGGCTCGGCGGCTCCGACTGGGCCAAGACCAAGGGCCGGGCCCGCAAGGCGGTCAAGCGAGATCGCGGCCCAGCTGATCCGGCTCTACAGCGCCCGGATGGCGACCAAGGGCCACGCGTTCGGCCCGGACACGCCGTGGCAGCGCGAGCTCGAGGACGCGTTCGCCTACGTCGAGACGCCCGACCAGCTGGCCGCGATCGAAGAGGTCAAGGCCGACATGGAGAAGCCGCTGCCGATGGACCGCGTCATCTGCGGCGACGTCGGCTACGGCAAGACCGAGGTCGCGCGTGCGGGCGGCGTTCAAGGCCGTGCAGGACGGCAAGCAGGTCGCCGTCCTCGTGCCCACGACGCTGCTCGCGCACCAGCACATCCAGACGTTCTCCGAGCGGATGGCCCAGTTCCCGGTGAAGATCCGCGAGCTGTCCCGGTTCACCGCCGACGCCGAGGCCGAGGCCACGATGGCCGGCATCGTCGACGGCAGCGTCGACATCGTCATCGGCACGCACCGGCTGCTGCAGCAGACCGTCCGGTTCAAGGATCTCGGGCTGGTCGATCGTCGACGAGGAGCAGCGCTTCGGCGTCGAGCACAAGGAGTACCTGAAGTCGCTGCGCACGGCGGTCGACGTGCTGACGATGTCGGCCACGCCGATCCCGCGCACGCTGGAGATGTCGCTGACCGGCATCCGCGAGATGACGACGATCCTCACCCCGCCCGAGGAGCGGCACCCGATCCTGACGTTCGTCGGCGCCTACGACCAGCGCCAGATCGCCGCGGCGATCCACCGCGAACTGCTGCGCGACGGGCAGGTGTTCTACATCCACAACCGGGTCGAGTCGATCAACCGGGCGGCGGCGCGGCTGGCCGAGCTCGTGCCCGAGGCGCGCATCGCCGTGGCGCACGGGCAGATGGGCGAGGGCGCGCTGGAGCAGATCATGCTCGGCTTCTGGGAGAAGGAGTACGACGTCCTGGTCGCGACGACGATCGTCGAGTCCGGGCTGGACATCCCCAACGCCAACACCCTGATCGTCGACCGGGCCGACATGTTCGGGCTCTCGCAGCTGCACCAGCTGCGCGGCCGGGTGGGGCGGGCCCGCGAGCGCGGCTACGCCTACTTCACCTACCCGCCCGAGCGGCCGCTGACCGAGACGGCCTACGACCGGCTGGCCACCATCGCCCAGCACACCGAGATGGGCGCCGGCATGGCCGTCGCGATGAAGGACCTCGAGATCCGCGGCTCGGGCAACCTGCTCGGCGGCGAGCAGTCCGGGCACATCGCCGGGCGTCGGCTTCGACCTGTACGTGCGGCTGGTCGGCGAGGCGGTCGCCGACTTCCGGGCGCCCGACGGCGAGGCGGCCGCGGCCGAGTTCGCCGACGTCAAGGTCGACCTGCCGGTCGACGCCAACCTGCCCGGCGAGTACCTGCCCGGGCGAGCGGCTGCGGCTGGAGGCGTACCGCGCGCTGGCCTCGGCCACCACCGACGAGGCCGTCGACGCGGTGCGGGCCGAGCTGGTCGACCGCTACGGCCCGATCCCGCCGCCGGTCGAGAACCTGCTGGCCGTGGCCCGGTTCAAGGTGCTGTGCCGGCGCTACGGCGTCACCGAGGTGTCGCTGCAGGGCTCGTCGGTGCGGTTCACGCCCGCTGGAGCTGCCCGAGTCGGCCCAGCTGCGGCTGCGACCGGCTCTACGACAACGCGCACTACAAGCAGACGGTGTCGACGGTGTCGGTGCCCCGGCCCAAGGGCGTGGTCAAGCCCGACGGGTCGTTCGCGGTCGACCAAGTTCGGCGGCGAGGCCGCTGCGCGACGTCGCGCTGCTGAACTGGTGCGCCGACGTGCTCGCCGCGGTCACCGGATCCGACGCCCGCACCGCCGTCTCGGCCTGATGGCGGCCTGCTCCGAGCGGCCCGTGAGATTCTGGACGCCGCACCGCTGAGATTCTGACCGCCACCGCCGTCCCCGGGAGCCGATCGTCGTGAGAGTTCGCAAGCTGAGCGCCGTCGCTGCTGGCTGGCTGCCCTGGCCGTCGGCGGGCTGAGCGCGTGCGACTCGAAGGTCGGGCAGGCCGCGATCGTCGACGGGCACCGGATCAGCGAGGCCGACCTCAGCGGCTACGTCACACCGGCCGGCCCCAGTCCGTCGGTGCTGGCCGCGGCCTCGGCGGCCAGCCAGCACGTCTACCCCAAGACCGAGGTCGTGCAGTTGCTGGTGCAGCAGCAGATCTTCGAGCGGGTGCTGGCCAAGCACGGCGGCGTGCCGCCGAGGGCTGAGCTGGCCAAGCTGCACGACCAGGCCGCGTCCGACGTTCCTGGGCACCCAGCTCACCGGCGCGCAGCTCGACACGCTACCTGGCCAAGCAGCAGGGGTCTTACGGCTACTCGTCCCGGTACGCCAAGCTGCTGCTGCGCACGGTCGAGCTCGAGGGCGCGCTCGCGGTCAAGCTGCAGGCCAAGGCGCTGAGCGACCTCACCGCGGCCGTCGACAAGCAGCACATCACCGTCCAGGTCAACCCGCGCTACGGCAAGTGGGCGCCGAGCACGCTGTCGCTGGGCTCGCCCGACGCCAACGTCCCCAACTTCCTGAAGCTCCCGAGCGCCTCGCCGCCCGCTCCGAGCGCCGCGCCGACGGCCGGGTGACGCCAGCTGGGAGGCCGGCGTGACCTCGCAGCTGGAGCGCGCGGTCGAGGTCATGGACCGGCTGCGCTCGCCCGGGCGGCTGCCCGTGGGACGCGGCCCAGACCCACGCGTCGCTGGCCAAGTACCTGCTCGAGGAGAGCTACGAGGTCATCGAGGCGATCGAGACCGGCGACCTGGCGCTGCTGCGCGAGGAACTCGGCGACCTGCTGCTGCAGGTGCTGTTCCACGCCCGGTTGACCGAGGAACTGCCGCCGGGGCAGGCGTTCTCGATCGAGGACGTGGCCGCTGATCTGGTCGACAAGCTGGTCCGGCGGCACCCGCACGTCTTCGCCGGGGCGCGATGCGGGCGACGCCGACGCGCTGAACGAGACGTGGGAGCGGCAGAAGGTGGCCGAGAAGGGCCGCACGTCGGCCACCGACGGGGTGCCGCTGGCCCAGCCCGCCTTGGCGTTGGCGGCCAAGCTGGTCGCACGGGCCGAGCGGGCCGGGCTGGCGGTCTCGCCGGCGCCGACCGGGGAGGTGGGGCAGCGGCTGTTCGCGGTGGTGCGCGAGGCGGTCGCGGCCGGCGTCGATCCGGAGTCGGCCCTGCGCGAGACCGCCCGGGCCTACCGCGCCGCCATGCTCGCCGCGGAGGAGTCGACCCCGTCCAGGCTGAGCTCGACGAGGGCCCGGGTGCGGGAGGATCGCGGGATGACGATGCCCGACCTACCGACGCCACCCGAACGCGCCGAGCCGCCGCTGACCGGCGACGAGCGGGCCACTCTGGCCGGGTTCCTCGACTACTACCGCGCGACGCTCGCGCTGAAGTGTCGACGGGCTCACTCCTGAGCAGCTCGCCACCGGATCGGCGCCGCCGTCCAGCCTGTCGCTGCTCGGGCTGGTCCGGCACCTGGCCGAGGTCGAGCGCAACTGGTTCCGGGGTTCGCCCGGGAGCAGACCAGCCCGCGCTACTACAGCGACGACGACCGGGACGGCGACTTCGACAACGTCCACGGCGACGCGGACAGCGTCCGCGAAGCCTTCGAGTTCTGGTCGGCCGAGATCGAGCACGCACGCGACGTGCTCGCCGCCGCCGAACTGGACCAGACGTACTTCCGGCCGAAGTACGGCGGCGAGACGATCTCGCTGCGCTGGATCCTGGTGCACATGATCGAGGAGTACGCGCGGCACTGCGGGCATGCCGACCTGCTGCGCGAGCGCATCGACGGCGCGACCGGCGACTGAGCCGCGCCGACCGAGCGCGTGGTGGATCATCCACGGGACGCACCGGCGGCGCCCGGCGGGGCGATCCGGGTCGGGCGGGCGCGCCGGATAGGGTTGCTCGACCAGTCAGGCCAGTAGGAAGGAACCCCCAGTGGCCAGCATCGAGGCCGTCGGCGCTCGCGAGATCCTCGACTCGCGCGGCAACCCCACCGTCGAGGTCGAGGTCGCCCTGGACGACGGCACGCTGTCGCGCGCGGCAGTGCCCAGCGGCGCATCCACCGGGGCGCACGAGGCGGTCGAACTGCGTGACGGCGGCTGCGCGCTACGGCGGCAAGGGCGTGCTCAAGGCCGTCGACGCCGTGCTCGACACGATCGGGCCGGAACTGGTCGGCTTCGAGGCCAGCGAGCAACGCCTGATCGACGCCGCCCTCATCGACCTGGACGCGACCCCCGACAAGAGCCGCCTGGGCGCCAACGCGATCCTCGGCGTCTCGCTCGCGGTGGCCAAGGCCGCGGCCAGCTCGGCCGAACTGCCGCTGTTCCGCTACCTCGGCGGCCCCAACGCCTACCTGCTGCCGGTGCCGATGATGAACATCCTCAACGGCGGCGCCCACGCCGACTCCAACGTCGATGTGCAGGAGTTCATGATCGCGCCGATCGGGGCGGCGACGTTCAGCCGAAGCGGTGCGCTACGGCGCCGAGGTCTACCACGCGCTCAAGTCCGTCCTCAAGAGCAAGGGCCTGAACACCGGCCTCGGCGACGAGGGCGGCTTCGCGCCCAACCTCGACTCCAACCGGGCCGCGCTGGATCTGATCGTCGAGGCCATCGCCACCACCGGCCTCACCGCCGGCGTCGACATCGCGCTGGCCCTCGATGTCGCCGCCACCGAGTTCCACAAGCGACGGCGGCTACCTGTTCGAGGGCTCGCCCACCAGCACCGACGCGATGATCGAGTACTACGCCGGCCTGGTCGAGAACTACCCGATCGTGTCGATCGAGGATCCGCTGGCCGAGGACGACTGGGCCGGCTGGGAGGCCCTGACCACCGAACTGGACGAGCGGGTGCAGATCGTCGGCGACGACCTGTTCGTCACCAACCCCACTCGCCTGGCCCGCGGCATCGAGTCCGGCGCGGCCAACGCCCTGCTGGTCAAGGTGAACCAGATCGGCACGCTCACCGAGACCTTCGACGCCGTCGACCTGGCCCACCGGCACGGCTACCGCTGCATGATGAGCCACCGCTCCGGCGAGACCGAAGACACCACCATCGCCGACCTGGCCGTGGCCACCAACTGCGGGCAGATCAAGTCCGGGGCACCGGCTCGCAGCGAGCGCGTGGCCAAGTACAACCAGCTGCTGCGCATCGAGGAGGAGCTCGACGACGCCGCCCGCTACGCCGGCGCCGGCGCGTTCCCGCGCTACGAGGCCGACCGAGTTCGTCGCCTCGGAGCAGGAGAGCTGATGCAGCGTTCGCCGCGCAGCCCCGCGCCGCGCCGTCACCGGGCGCGCGCTGGTGCTCGGCACGCTCGTCGTGCTGCTGCTCGTGCTGCTGGCCTCGCCGCTGCACCGCTACTTCGGCAGCCGCAGCGACGTGCAGCACGCCTCGCAGCAACTGCGCGACGACCAGACCGACCTGGCCAAGATGAACGCGCAGCTGCGGCGGTGGAGCGACCCGGGCTACATCCAGCAGCAGGCCCGGCTGCGGCTGCAGTACGCGATGCCCGGCGACACCGTCTACATCGTCACCGGGCCGGGCCAGCGCTCGGACGTCGCTGACCTCGACCAAGAAGGACAAGGCCAAGGTCGCCGACGAGACCTGGAACCAGAAGCTGTGGGAGACGGTGCAGAAGGCCGGGTCTTGAGCCTGCTCGCCCCGCAGGACCGCGCGGTCGTGGCCGCGCAGCTGGGCCGCCCGCCGCGGGCCATCCGGGCGGTGGCCCACCGCTGCCCGTGCGGCAACCCGGACGTCATCGAGACCTCGCCCCGGCTGCCCGACGGCGCGCCGTTCCCGACGCTGTACTACCTGACCTGCCCGCGGGCCGCGTCGGCGATCGGCACGCTCGAGGCGTCCGGGCTGATGAGCGAGATGACCGACCGACTGCAGGCCGATCCTGACCTGGCCGCGGGCTACCGGGCCGCGCACGAGGCCTACCTGGCCCGGCGCGAGCAGATCGGGCACGTCGAGGAGATCGACGGCATCAGTGCCGGCGGGATGCCGAGCCGGGTCAAGTGCCTGCACGTGCTCGTCGCCCACTCGCTCGCAGCCGGCCCGGGCGTCAACCCGCTCGGCGACGAGGCTCTGGGCCGCGCTGCCCGACTGGTGGGCGGGCGGCCCGTGCGTCGAGCGGCCGTCCCCATGAGAGTCGCGGCCATCGACTGCGGCACCAACTCCATCCGGCTGCTCGTGGCCGAGGCCGTCGACGGGCGGCTGAGCGACGTCACCCGCGAGATGCGCATCGTCCGGCTCGGCGAGGGCGTCGACCGCACCGGATCGCTGGCCCCGCAGGCGATCGAGCGCACCCGCGTCGCGCTCGTCGGACTACGCCGCCACGATCGCCGCCACCGGGGCGCAGCGGGTGCGGATGGTGGCGACGAGCGCGACCCGCGACGCCGCGAACCGGGCCGAGTTCGTGGCCATGGTGCGGCGAGGTACTGGGCACCGAGCCCGAGGTCATCTCGGGCAACCAGGAGGCGGCATTGTCCTTCGCCGGCGCCGTGGCCAGTCTGCGCGACCTGCCCGGCCCGGTGCTGGTCGCCGACATCGGCGGCGGGTCGACCGAGCTGGTCGTCGGCTCGCCCGACGGTGCCGGCGGCCTGCGCTCGCGGAGCATGGACGTCGGCTGCGTGCGGATGACCGAGCGCCACCTGCACAGCGACCCGCCCACGCCGGACCAGATCGAGGCCGCGGTCGCCGACGTGCGGGCCGCCATCGACCTGGCCCGGCGCGACGTGCCGCTGTACGAGGTCGGCGCGTTCGTCGGCGTCGCCGGCACCGTGACCACGATCGCCGCGATCGCCCGCGGCCTGCCCGGCTACGACGCCGAGGCCATCCACGGCAGCGTCATGAGCGCGGCCCAGGTCGACGACGTCACCGCCCGGTTGCTGGCCATGACGCACGCGCAGCGGGCCGCGCTGCCGGTCATGCATCCGGGCCGGGTGGACGTGATCGGCGGCGGTGCGCTGATCCTGCGCACCCTGGTCGAGGCCACCGGCGCGGCCGAGGTGATCGCCAGCGAGCACGACATCCTCGACGGCATTGCCCTGACTCTGTTCGCTTAGGTCACGGCTGCGCAACTGGTTGGACCAATCTCGGCTACTGGTCTAGACCACTGCTCGGAATCGGGGTAGCGTCCGGGCATCGTCAGGGTGGCGGCGGGCAATCCGGCGTCGACAACGTCGTCAACAAGCAGGAAGAGGTCGGATATGAAACGAGGCCTGGTCGCGGCCGTGGCGCTGAGCGCCGCGGCTGTCCTTGCCCTGAGCGCGTGCAGCAGCTCGAAGAAGAGCGCGACGAGCAGCGGAGGGACCACGACGCTCAAGCTGGTCGGCGCCGACTACGGCACCGGCCCGGCCAACACGACCCAGAAGTACTGGGAGCAGATCGCCAGCGCCTTCCACGCCGCCAACCCGAAGATCACCGTCAAGGTGCAGACCATCAACTGGAACGACTTCGACACCCAGGTCCAGACGATGGTGCAGAACCACCAGTACCCCGACATCACCGAGGGCGACTACTTCTCCAACTACGCCCAGGAAGGCCTGCTCTACAAGGCCAGCGACGTGCTGAGCAACGCCAGCAACCTGATGCCGGTGTTCTCGAAGCTGGGCAGCTACAAGGGCACCCAGTACGGCATGCCGTTCACGACGAGCTCGCGCACGCTGTTCTACAACAAGAAGCTGTTCGCACAGGCGCACATCATGTCGGCGCCGCAGACCTGGGCCGACGTCCAGGCCGACGCGCTCAAGATCAAGGCCCTGGGCAAGATCGGCTTCGGGCTGCCGCTCGGCTCCGAGGAGGCGCAGGGCGAGTCGCTGCTGTGGATGCTCGGCAACGGCGGCAACTACAAGGACAGCAGCGGCAACTGGGCCATCGACAGCGCCGCAGAACGTCCAGACGTTCCAGTTCCTCAAGCAGCTGGTCAGCGCCGGGGCCACCGAGCCCAACCCGGGCAACAAGAACCGCACCGACCTGTGGAAGCAGTTCGCCCAGGGCCAGATCGGCATGATCAACGGCTCGCCCGCGCTCATCCCGATCATCCAGGGCGGCAAGGTGCTCGCCGATTCGGACTGGACGTCGGTACCGATCGCCGGCAAGACCGGCCCGCTGGAGAGCACGCTCGGGGTCTGTGACTTCGTGGCCGCGTTCAAGAACGGCGGCACGGCCAAGCAGGCCGCGATCAAGAAGTTCCTCGACTTCGCGTACGCCGACAAGTACCAGCTGCAGTTCGACAAGGAGTACGACCTGCTGCCGGCCACGACCTCGGCCGCCCAGTCGCTCTCGTCCGATCCGGTGTTCGGCCCGTTCCTGAAGGCCCTGCCCAAGGCCGTGCAGTACCCGAGCGACACGGTATGGGCGAACGTGAAGACGCAGATCCAGCACACCATCGGTACTGCGGTGACCGGCGACCCGAAGAAGGTCCTCGGCACCATCCAGTCGACCGCCAAGAAGGGCAGCTGATCCAGTCGTCCCGGCGCGGGGAGCGGCCCTTCTCCCTTCTCGCGCCGGGATCCTTCTTCTGCCAAGGTGACCGGCCATGACCGAGCAGAGCACATTGAGCAATGTGAACACCGCCCGCCCGGCCGCGGTGCGCCGCCGCGAGAGCCCGGGCCGGCGGGTGGCCCGGGCGGCCACCCCGCTGCTGTGGCTCGGCCCGGCCATCGCGCTGATCGCGGTCGTCGTGCTGTGGCCGGTCGTAGTCATGTTCCGCACGTCCTTCCAGCACATCAGCCCGGACGGGTTCATCCTCGGCTCGGCCGGCGGCAAGAACTTCAGCGCCCTGTTCGACGAGCCCGACCTCAAGGGCGTGCTCATCCGGACGGTGGTCTGGGTGCTCGCGGTCGTGACCGTGACGATGGTGCTGTCGCTGGCGCTGGCCCAGTTGTTCAACGAGCGGTTCCCGGGCCGGCGGGTGGCCCGGTGGGCGTTGATCGCGCCGTGGGCGGCGTCGGTGATGATGACCTCGCTGGTCTTCCGCTGGGCCCTGGACGCCAACAATGGCGTCATCAACGTGTTCCTGCACGACATCGGGGTGCTCAAGGGCTTCAACACCAACCAGGCCGACTGGCTCGGCCGCCCGACGTCGGCGTTCGTGTGGATGATGATCGTGGCCGTGTTCGTGTCGCTGCCGTTCTCGACCTACGCCCTGCTGGCCGGGTTGCAGACCATCCCGCAGGACGTGTACGAGGCGGCCCGGGTCGACGGCGCGTCGCGCTGGCGGGTGTACAGCTCGATCACCCTGCCGCTGCTGCGCCCGGCCTTCCTGGTCGCGGCGCTCATCAACGTCATCAACGTGTTCAACTCGTTCCCGATCATCTGGGAGATGACCCGCGGCGGGCCCGGCTACCAGACCAGCACGACGACCACGTTCATGTTCCTGCTCAAGCAGAGTTACATCGGTGAGTCGGCGGCCATGTCCGTGATCAACTTCGGGCTGGTCATCCTTATCGTGCTGCTCTTCCTCAAGGCGACGCGCTGGAAGGACCAGGTGAGCCAGTGACCGCCCTGACCACCGAGGCCCCGGCGGCCGCGCGACCGACGTCGCCCGCCGTCCGGCGCCGCCGCGGCCGCCGGCTCACCCCGCGCACGATCGCGCTGGCCCTGGCCGCCTACGCGATCGCGATGATCTTCGTCCTGCCCTACGTCGAGATGGTCATCTCGGCCCTGCGCCCGCCCAAGGAACTGCTGGCCCGGGGCTACCTGCCGTCGCACTACGACTGGTCCAACTTCACGTCCATCTGGAAGACCGGGTTCGGCAAGAACCTCGGCGCCAGCCTGAAGGTGGCCGGCGGCGCTACGCTGCTGGTCCTGCTCGTCGCGTTGCCGGCCGCGTACTTCACCGCGCGGCGCCGCTTCCGCGGCCGGGCGGTGTTCCTGGTGCTGGTGCTGGCCACCCAGATGTTCCAGCCCGCCGCGATGCTGGTCGGCATCCAGCGCGAGTTCATCAGCTTCAACCTGCCCAGCCCGATCTTCTCGCTCATCCTCGTCAACGCCGGGTTCAACCTGGCCTTCGCCGTCTGGATCCTCAACGCCTACTTCGGCTCGATCCCGGCCGAACTCGAAGAAGCGGCCATGGTCGACGGCACCAGCCGCCTCGGCGCGCTGGGCCGGATCACCCTGCCGCTGGCCCTGCCCGGCATCGTCACCGCCCTGATCTTCACGTTCATCGGGGCCTGGAACGAACTGCTCGTGGCGTTGACGCTCACGCTCGGCGCGACCGACAGCCAGCGCCCGCTGACGGTGGGGATCAACAACTACATCGGCCAGTACTCGATCGACTGGGGGCACCTGTTCGCCGGTTCGGTGATCGCCACCCTGCCGGTCATCGCCCTGTTCGCCGTCATCGAGGGCAAGGTCGTCGGCGGGCTGACCGCCGGCTCGATCAAGTAGTTCCCGTGCCGCCCACCGCACCTTCGGTGCTCGCCGTTGACGTGGGCGGGACCGGGATCAAGGCCGTCCGCCTGGACGCCGACGCGAACGTCGTCACCCAGGCCGAACGGCCCACGCCGGTGGCCGACGGGCCGGCGGCCGTGGTCGCCGCGGTGCGCGCGGCCGCCCTGGAGCTGGCCGGTCCCGAGGTCGTCGCGGCCGGCGTCGTCGTGCCGGGCGCGGTCGACGTGGCCACGGGCACGGCCCGCTACGCCGCCAACATCGGCTGGCAGGACGTCCCGCTGCGCGACCTGCTGGCCGGCGACCTCGGCATCCCGGTCGCGGTTGAGCACGACGTTCGCGCCGCCGGGCTGGCCGAGCGGATGCTGGGCCGGGCGCAGGGGGTGCTGGACTGCCTGATCGTGGTCATCGGCACCGGCATCGCCGGGGTCGTGGTGTCCGGTGGGGTGGCCGTGCGCGGTGACGCCGACCTGGCCGGCGAGATCGGCCACGTCCCGGTGCATCCGGAGGGCGAGGTGTGCGCGTGCGGGCAGCGCGGCTGCCTGGAGACCTACGCGTCGGGCGCGGCCATCGCCCGGCGATACCGGGCCCGCGGCGGGGCGCTGGCCGGGGCGAGCGCCCGCGAGATCGCGGTGGCGCGGGCGGCGGACCCGGTCGCGGCCCAGGTCTGGGACGAGGCCATCGACGCTCTGGGCATCGCGCTGGCGTCGTACACGATGCTGCTCGACCCGCGGCTGGTCGTGCTGGCCGGCGGGCTGGCCACGGCCGGCGCTGCGCTGCTCGACCCGGTGCAGGTGGCCCTGGCCGGGCGGCTCACCTGGCGGCCGGCGCCCGCGGTGGTGCTGTCACCGCTGGGGGCGCGGGCCGGTCAGCTCGGCGCGGCCATCCTGGGCTGGCAGCTGACCGGGCGGACGGACTTCGCGAGCTGGCGGCCCTGACCCGGCCGCGGTCAGCTGGGCAGGTCGGCCTTCTCCTGGGCCTTCTCCAGCTTCTTCTCGGCCTTGGTCTTGGGGCGCGCCGGTGGTTCGGTGCCCATGATCGTGCGCCAGACCTCCTCCGCTGCCTTGCGGGTGAGCAGGTCGGCCAGCACGACTCCGGCGGCCGACAGCGCGGCCCAGCCGATCGCGTCGGCCCAGCGGACCCCGCGCTCGTCGGGGTGCCGTGGGGCGTCGGCCGGGCGGGCCGAGCGCCAGGCGCCTTCGACCAGCTTCTTGGTCGCCTTGGCGACCGGGATGCCGACCCCGACCGCGATGAGCTTCATCGTGGCCTTTTCGACGACGTGGGC
The DNA here is from genome assembly GCA_963713245.1 of uncultured Actinomycetota bacterium. GTDB lineage: Bacteria > Actinomycetota > Actinomycetes > Mycobacteriales > Jatrophihabitantaceae > CAVQKZ01. The sequence continues at coordinate 256,106 of CAVQKZ010000001.1, read as the reverse complement.
CATCGATTCTCCGTCCGTCGAGCTGTGCAACTCACCCTACCCAGGCCGGGCGCGGTCTATCCGGACCGCGTGCGAAGCTGGCCCGATGGTCGTGCAGCCTGGCTCCGGCTGGCCGGGCGACCCGGCCGGCCCGGACACGCCGGTCGCCCACGACGCGGCCGAGGCGGCCCAGCTGGCCGCGTCGGCGGCTGGGCTGGCCGAGCTGTCGGCCCGGGCCACGGTGTGCCGGGCCTGTCCGCGGCTGGTGCAGTGGCGCGAGCTGGTCGCGGTCGAGAAGCGCCGCGCCTTCGCCGACCAGGAGTACTGGGGCCGGCCGCTCGCGGGTTTCGGCGCGGTGCCGCCGCGGATCCTGGTGCTGGGGCTGGCCCCGGCCGCGCACGGCGGCAACCGCACCGGGCGGATGTTCACCGGCGACCGCAGCGGCGACTGGCTGTACGCCTCGTTGTACCGGGTCGGGCTGGCCAACCAGCCGACCTCGGTGGCCGTGGACGACGGGCTGGCCCTGCGCGGGGTGTACATCACCGCGCCGGTGCGCTGCGCCCCGCCGGCCAACCAGCCCACGCCGGCTGAGCGCGACACCTGCCGGGCCTGGCTGGTGCGTGAGCTCGAACTGGTGTGGCCGTCGGTGCGGGCGGTGGTGGTGCTGGGCGGGTTCGGCTGGGCGGCGCTGTGGCCGGCGCTGCGCGGTGCCGGCGTGCCCGTGCCGGCGCCGCGGCCCCGGTTCGGCCACGGTGCGGAGGCCGGCGTCGATGACCGGACGGTCATCGGCTGCTACCACGTGAGCCAGCAGAACACGTTCACCGGCCGGCTGACCGAGCCCATGCTCGACGCCGTCTTCGCCCGCGCGGCCGAGATCGCTGGGTTCGACCGGGCCGATGGGGGGTGACGGCGGTCGCCCCGCGCCGCACCGGGGTGACCGGACCGCGGCCCTTTCGCTAGCGTCGAAGCTATGGCCGAGCTTCCCGCAGACCCCCTCCGCTCCGCTCCTCGCTCGCTGGGGCTCGCTGCGATGCTCACTTCGGAGGTCTGCTCATGGCGACGCTGAATCACCCCACCCGGATCGTCTTCGTCGGCGGCGGTTACGTCGGGATGTTCACCGCGTTCCGGCTGCAGAAGCGGCTGTCGTCCGGCGCGGCCGAGATCACGGTCATCGACCCCCAGTCGAACATGACCTATCAGCCGTTCCTGGCCGAGGCCGCGGCCGGGAACCTGGAGCCGCGCCACGTCGTCGTGCCGCTGCGCAAGGTGCTGCGCAAATGCAACGTGATCACCGGGGCCGTCACCGGCATCTCGCACGCCGCCAAGGCCGTGACGGTGCAACCGGCCGAGGGCGAGCCCTACGACGTGCCCTATGACCTGCTCGTCGTCTGCCCCGGTTCGGTGTCGCGGCTGCTGCCGATCCCGGGCCTGGCCGAGCACGGCATCGGCTTCAAGACCATCGGCGAGGCCATCTACCTGCGCAACCACGTGCTGTCCTGCCTGGAACTGGCCGCCTCGACCAAGGACCGGGCCCGGCGGCGGCGGGCGCTGAGCTTCGTGTTCGTCGGCGGCGGCTACGCCGGCGTCGAGGCGATGGCCGAGTTGCAGGACATGGCCCGCTACGCGCTGCGCTACTTCCCAGGGGTCGAGCCGGACGAGATGCGCTGGGTGCTGGTCGAGGCGGCCAGCCGGATCATGCCGGAGGTGTCGGTGCGGCTGTCGGCCTACACCGTCGACCGGCTGGTCGAGCGCAAGATCGACGTCCGGCTCAACACCCGGCTGAACTCGGCCGTCGGCGGGCGCATCGTGCTCTCCGACGACGACGAGTTCGAGGCCGAGACGCTGGTGTGGACGGCCGGGGTGAAGGCCAACCCGCTGCTGCGCAAGAGCGACCTGCCCCTGGACGACGCCGGCCGGGTGGCCACGGCGGCCAACCTCACCGTCAAGGGCGTCACCGGCGTGTTCGCCGCGGGCGACTGTGCCGCCGTCCCGGACCTGACCAAGAACGACCCGAACGCGCTCACCGGTCCCAGCGCCCAGCACGCGGTGCGGCAGGCCAAGACCCTGGCCGCGAACATCGAGGCGAGCGTGCGCGGCGGGACGCTGCGGGACTACCGGCACGCCTACGTGGGCTCGGTGGCCTCGCTCGGGCTGTATCGCGGCGTTGCGGAGATCTACGGCATCAAGCTGCGCGGCCCGATCGCCTGGTTCATGCACCGCACGTACCACCTGTCGCGGATGCCGACGTTCAACCGCAAGGTACGGGTGCTGGCCGACTGGACCGGCGCGCTGATCTTCCGGCGCGAGATCGTCTCGCTGGGGCAACTGCAGCAGCCCCGCTCGGAGTTCGAGCAGGCCGCCGGCCAGCGCCGCCTGCCCGAGATCTCCTAAGTCGCCCGCCGCTGCGGCCCGGTGGGCCGGGCGGGCGGCACAATGGGCCACAGCGAGCCGCGCCCCCGTGGCCCAATTGGCAGAGGCAAACCTCTTAAAAGGGTTTCAGTGTCGGTTCGAATCCGACCGGGGGCACTCAGCCGCCGCTCTTGCGCCGGAACATGCGGTTACCGCCCGCCGCGCCGTGTTCGCCGTGGATCTTGGACGTCCCGTGCGCCTCGTTGTCGGCGGCGCGGTCGGCCTGGTGGTTGCGCTTGCGCTCGAGGGCCTCGCGAAACTTGGCCTTGGCGTCCCCGCCCGCGCTGCTGTTCTTGTCCGCCTTCGTCATGGCTCCAGCCTGGCATGCCGCCGCGGCCCGCTCCAAGCCGCCCACCGTCGTGGATCTTCCTGCGCTACAGAGGTCATGGCTGCCGTGGGGGCAGGAAGATCGCCGAGAGGCCGGCGCGCTCAGACCCGTTCGAGGACGACGACCGGGATCTCGCGCGAGGTCTTCTTCTGGTACTCGGCGTAGTCAGGCCAGACCTCGACCATCTCGGCCCAGAACTGGGGCTTCTCCTCCGGCGTGGCCGTCCGGGCCCGGGCCGCGAACTTCTCACCCTTGATCTGCACCTCGACCGCCGGGTCGGCCTGCAGGTTGACGTACCAACCCGGCGGCGCGTCGGCGCCACCTTTGGACGCCACGACCAGGTAGTCGTCGCCGTGCTGGCGGAAGATGAGCGCGTTCTTGCGCGGCTCACCCGAGCGCCGCCCGGTCGTGGTGAGGATGAGGGTCGTCGTGCCCTTGGTCCAGTTGTAGCCCTCGGCGCCGTCGGTGGCCTCGTACCGGTCGATGTGTTCCTGGCCGTACAGCGTCATGCGTCCATCTCCATTGATCGTCGAAGCTGTCATATCGGGTCGAGCCGGGCGTACCGTCGGGGTACCTCATCGACAGTACGACGACAGCCAGCGTCGCGTGGAAACGAGGTCCTGATGAGCACCACAGTCACCGAACAGCCGGCCCGCCACCGGTACGAGATCACCGTCGACGACGCGCTCGCCGGGTTCACCATGTTCACCATCGACGGCGACGTCGCGATCATGTCGCACACCATGATCGAGCGGGCGTACGAGGGCCGCGGGCTGGGCACGACCCTCATCGGCAGCGCCCTGGACGACCTGCGCCAACGGGGCCTGAGCGTGGTGCCGCGCTGCCCGTTCGTCCGGGCCTTCATCGACGAACATCCCGAGTACCAGGACCTGCTCAGCGCCCGCTGACCCGGCGAGCAACCGCGGATTCAGCCGGCCGCCGCCGGTAGCGCCAGTTCGGCGAAGCCGGCCTCGGCCGCCCGGCGGTGCTCGGCCGCCTCGGCCGCCTCATCCCCAGCCTCAGCCTCAGCCCCAGCCGCACCCGTCCCGGCACCGAGCGTGTCGGCCAGCCCCTGATGGGCCCGGGCCCGCTCGTACCGGTCGCCGGAGCGCTCGGCCAGGGCCAGCGCGGCCCGGAAGCTCGGCCCGGCCTCGACCGGCCGACCGGCCGCGCGCAGCGTGTCGCCCAACTCGTTCAGCGCCCCGATCTCGGAGTCGGCCACGCCCGTCTCGCGGCACAGCGCGACGGCCGCGCGGACCGCGGCAATGGCCTCGTCGAAGCGCCCGAGCGAGCGGTGCACGATCCCCACGCCACACAGCGCGTCGGCCTCGCCGATGCGGTACCCGACCGTGCGGCAGATCTCCAGGGCCTGCTCGAACCCGGCCAGTGCCTCGGCCTGGCGCCCGTGGCGATGATCGACCGTGGCCAGATTGGCCAGGGCCACCCCTTCACCGGCCCGGTTGCCCAGTTCCCGGGCGATGGCCAGGGCGCCCCCGTACGCGGCGGCGGCGTCGTCGAGCCGGCCCAGCCGCAGGTACAGCTCGCCCAGGTTGTTCAGGGCCCGGCCCTCGCTGACCCGCTCGCCGATCTCGCGGTTGACCGCGACGGCCTGCTCCTGATGCTCGACCGACTCGGCGTAACGGCCCAGCTTCAGCTCGGCGTTGCCGAGGACGTACAGCGCGTGGCCCTCACCGACCCGGTCGCCGAGCTCACGGAACGTCAGCACGGCCTGTTCGAGCAGGTCGCGCCCGTCGAGGTAGCGCCCGGTGCGCCAGGCCACGACGCCCAGGCCGTGCAGCGAAGCCGCGACCCCGGCCTGATCGCCGAGTTCGCGGTGGATGCGCAGGGCCTGCTCGTGCAGATCCTGCGCCGAGCGGTGCCGGGCCAGGCGGCGGTACACGTCGCCGAGCAGGTTGAGCGCGGTGGCCTCGCCGGCCCGGTCACCGGCCGCCCGGGCCGCGGCCAGCGCGGTCTCGTCGAGGGCCAGGGCCTCCGAGTAGTACGCCTGCGCGTCGAGGTAGCCGGCCAGGCAGGCCGCGATGCCGACGGTGTGGGCCGGCCAGGTGTCGGCGGCCGCCGTGGCCACCGCGAGCAGGTTGGCCCGCTCGGCGTCCAGCCAGGCCTGGCCGGCGGCGCCGTGCTCGACCGCGGACGCGCCGGTCAGGTAGTGGTCGAACAGCCGGGTCAGGGCGGCCTGGCGCCCCGCCTCCTCCAGCTCGCCGGCCAGTTCGGCGGAGTACGCCCGCAGCAGGTCGTGCATGCTGAACCGGCCCCGGCGGCGGACGTCGATCAGGTGCGCGCGGGCCAGGGCGTCGAAGCGCCGCCGGGCCTCGCGCGGCTCGACGCCCAGCAGCGCGGCCGCGGCCCGGCCGTCGAGGTCCGTGCCCGGGTGCAGGCTGAACAGCGCGAAGGCCAGCCGATCCGCGGACCCGAGCTGCTGCTGCGACCACGAGAACACCGCCCGCACCGCGGTGTACTTGTCCTCGCCGGCCGAGAGCAGGTCGAGGCGCCCGGCCTCGTTGTCGAATTCCTCGACCAGCTCGGCCAGGCTGTCGGCCGACGCGCGACAGCGCCAGTTCGGCCACGATGCGCAAGGCCAGCGGCAGCCGGGCGGTGCGCTCGGCCAGCGCGGCCGCGGCGTCGGGCTCGGACGCCACCCGCTGGCCCAGCAAGGTGCGCAGCAGCGCGACGGCGTCGCCGCTGGGCAGCAGGTCGAGGCCGATCCGGCGGGCGCCGTGCCGGGCGACCAGGGCCGGCAGCGCGTCGCGGCTGGTCACCAGCACCACGCACGAGCGCTCGCCCGGCAGCAGGTCGCGCACCTGGACGGCCGACTCGGCGTTGTCGAGCAGGATGAGCAGCCGCCGCCCGGCCACGGTCGAGCGGTACCGCGCCGCCCGCTCGGCCTCGTCGAGCGGGATGGCCGCGCCGTCCACACCGAGCTCGCGCAGGAAGTACTCCAGGGCCTCGGCCGGGCGGACCGGCCGGTCCGGGTCGTAGCCGCGCAGGTTGATGTAGAGCTGGCCGTCCGGGAACTCACCGGCCACCCGGTGGGCCCAGTGCACGGCCAGCGCGGTCTTGCCCACGCCCGCCGTCCCGGACAGCACGCCGACCCGGGCCCCGTCGCCGGGCTGGGCCAGCAGCTCGTCCAGTTCGTCCAGTTGGGCCGTGCGGCCGGTGAAGCCGACGACGTCGGCCGGCAGGTGCCGGGGCACGCCGGGCCGCGCCGTCGCCGTCGCTGTCGCCGGCGCAACAGCGGCCGACCCGGACGAGGCCTCGCTGTCGGGCAACGCGCCGGTGGCGGCCAGCCACAGCCGGTGGAAGTGCTCGGGATCCCCGCCGAGTGCCTCGACGACGAGCTCCAGCAAACCCCAGCGCGGGACCCGCGGCTCGGAGAACGCGGCCGAGATCGTGGTGTGACTGCAGCCGACCTCGCGGCTCATGTCGCGCAGGCTCGGCCAGCCGGCCCGGTGGTGCAGTTCGTGCAATTCGTCGAACAACACGCGAACCGGACCGTCGGGAACGCCCGGTTTCGGCAGAGCTCCCATCGCCGATCACCCGCCTGAGCCTGGTGAAACGCCATCCCTACCGGATCACTGTCCAACATTGTCAGCTTCCGTCAAGTGCCTTCCGGCCGGCCCGAGCATCGAGTTCCGATCAATTCGCGACGGAGGACACCATGACCAACGCAACCTCACTGCACCTGAGCCCGAGCCAGTTCGCCCACGCGCGGGACATCGTCGCCGAGGTGAAGCACCGCGGCCAGTCCAAGCGGATCGCCGTCATCGCGATGGAGACCGCGCTGGCCGAGTCCGGCCTGCAGATGTACGCCAACGGCAACAACCCGGCCTCGCTGAACCTGCCGCACGACGCCGTCGGCTGGGACCACGGCTCGGTCGGGCTGTTCCAGCAGCAGGTCGGCGGTGCGGCCGGCTCGACCGCGAACTGGGGCACGACCAAGGAACTGATGAACGTCCGCGTCTCGTGTGGCAAGTTCCTGGACGCGCTGCACGCCATCAACCTGCAGAACATCTCGAACTGGGCCGCCTGCCAGGACGTGCAGCACTCCGCCTACGACGGCAATCCCCGCCCGGCCAACAACAACAGCTCGGTGTACGGCGGCAACTACCAGAACCAGGACAACCGCGCCGCCGGCATCGTGAACGCGCTGTGGACCGGCCCGGTGGACCAGACGGTCCAGCAGCCCGCAGGCAAGTACTGGGTCGACACGTTCGAGCGGGCTCCGGTGCTGCCCGAGCCCGGCGGCACCACCCCGACCGGCGCCTTGTACCGCGGCCGCAACTACGTGTTCGGCAAGCGGTGGGGCAAGAAGGTCGAGACGGCCGAAGGGTTCAACCACTGGTGGCTGAAGACCGACCCGGACGAGGGCACCGGCAAGTGGGTCTCGGCCTACTACCTCTCCCACTGGGGCAACGACGAGGCCAAGGACAACGACGGCCACGACATCCCGAACTGCTAGCCGGGTTCGGGGAAGCCGGGCGCGGGAGGTCTGGGGGGACCTCCCGCGCCCGCGGCTACTTCAGCTCGGCCGAGGACTTGTTCAGCAGCCGGCGGGCCACGATCAGCTGCTGGATCTGCTGGGTGCCCTCGAAGATGTCGAGGATCTTGGAGTCGCGGGCCCACTTCTCCAGCAATGACGCCTCGCTGTAGCCGAACGAGCCGGCCAGCTCGACGCAGCGCAGGGTGATGTCGACGGCGGCCCGGCCGGCCTTGGCCTTGGCCATCGACGCCTCGAGCGAGTTCGGCTTGTTGTTGTCGGCCATCCAGGTCGCGGCCAGGGTCAGCAGGTAAGCCGCCTCCCAGTCGGCCTCCATCTGCAGGTAGGCCGCGGCCGCCGCGTGCTGGCTGAACGCGGGCCGGTCGTAGTCGACCTCGACCCCGGCCTGCTCGAGCTGGTCCTCGATCTCGTCCAGCGCGGCCCGGGCGCAGCCCACGGCCATCGCGGCGACCAAGGGCCGGGTGTTGTCGAAGGTCTGCATGACCCCGGCGAAGCCCTGCTCGGCGTCGACCTCGGGCGAGCCGAGCAGGTTGGCCGCCGGCACCCGGCAGTCGGTGAAGCGGATCGTCGCCGTGTCGGACGCGCGGATGCCGAGCTTGTGCTCCAGGCGCTCGACGGTCATGCCGGGCGTGCCCTTCTCCACGACGAAGGACTTGATCGCCGCCCGGCCTTTGCTCTTGTCCAGCGACGCCCACACGACGACGGCGTCGCTGCGCTCGCCCGCGGTGACGAAGATCTTCTCGCCGTTGATGACGTACTCGTCGCCGTCGCGCACGGCCGTGGTCTGCACAGCGGCCGAGTCCGACCCGAACGACGGCTCGGTGATGGCCATCGACGCCCACACCTTGTCGAAGCGGGCGTGCTGCTCGTCGTCGGCGACCGATGCGATGGCCGCGTTGCCCAGCCCCTGCCGCGGCATCGACAGCACCATGGCCACGTCGCCCCAGCACGCCTCCATGATCGAGAGCACGCCGGACATGTTCGTGCCGTTGCGGTTGCCGCCGTCGCCGCCGGCCTCGCGCCGGACCCCGCGGGCGCCGGTGCTGGTCTCGCCCGAGGCGTTCATGCCGTCGATGAGCGAGGCCAGCATGTCGAGTTCCTTGGGGTACTCGTGCTCAGCTTGGTCGTACTTGCGCGAGATGGGCCGGAAGACCTCTCGCGAGACCTGATGGGCCTGGTTGACGATCAGCCCGAACTTCTTCGGCACCTCAAGGTTGATGGTCATACCAGCACCACGCCTTCCATGACGGCGATCGCTCGCAGATCGCGGTACCACCGTTCGACCGGATGTTCCTTGACGTAGCCGTGGCCGCCGAGCAGCTGGACGCCGTTGCTGCCGATCTGCATGCCGTACTCGGCGGTCAGGCGCCGCGACAGCGCCACCTCGCGCGCGAACGACCGGCCCTGCTCGGCCCGACTGGCGGCCCGCAGCGTGACCAGCCGGGCGCCCTCCAGTTCGATGCCGATGTTGGCGACCATGAACGCGACGGCTTGCCGGTTGCTCAGCGGCTCACCGAAGGCGTGCCGCTCGTTCACGTAGGGGATGACGTAGTCGAGCACCGCCTTGGCCGTGCCCAGGGCCAACGCCGACCAGCCCAGCCGGGCCAGCCGGATGCAGTCGGCGTAGGTCTCGGCCGTGCCGCCGCCGAGCAGCGCGCCCGCGGGCAGTGTCACCCCGTCCAGGACGAGGCGGGCCATCGACGCGGCGCGCAGCCCCATCGCCGGCTCGGCCTCGACCGTGATGCCGGCCGTGCCCGACTCGACCACGAACAGCGCCGGCACCCCGTCGAGGTCGGCGGCGACGACGAACAGCTCGGCCGTGTCGGCCCGCGGCACCAGCGACTTGACCCCGTCCAGGACGAAGCCACCGCCGGAACGCCGGGCCGTGGTGCGCAGGGCGAACGGGTCGAACAGCGGGTGCGGCTCGAGCACGGCCAGCGCGGCCGCGGGTACGTCGTCGCCGACGAACGCCGGCAGGTAGGCGGCCTGCTGGGCGTCATCGCCCCAGAGCACCAGGGCGTTGCCGACCGCGGCCGGCGCCAGGCAGGCCACGGCCAGGCCCATGTCGCCGTGGGCCAGGGCCTCGGCCACCAGCACGCCGGTGGTGGTCGAGCGCTCGGCGCTCATCCCGCCGAGCGATTCGGGCACGCCGACCTGGGTGACGCCGAGTTCGGTGATCGAGCGCTTGAGCAGGGTCTCGGGCGCGGCGCAGTCGTCGTTGGCGGCCGCGGCGGCCGGGCGCAGCTGCTCGGTGGCGAACTCGCGGGTGGCCGCGACGATCATCTTCTGCTCGTCGGTCGGTTCCAGGTCGAACAGCGACCGCTCGCTCGCGCGGGCCGGCCGTTCGGCCGAGCCGCGGCGCGGGCCGGACGCGAAGGTCCGGTTGGCCGCGCCCACGGTCTTGAACCCGCCGCGGCTGGCCCGGTAGACGAGCTTCTCGGCCGGCTTGCGCAGCCGCAGTCGGTCGATCGCGCTGCCACCGGCCAGCTTGTTCAGCGCGGCCAGGCCGAAGCCCATGAGGTCGCGCCCGCGCGTGTTGCGCCCTGACATGTCTGCTCCCGACGACTCGGTGGTACACCCTGTTCCAGATACAAGTTACCCGCCGGTAGGCGTTTGCGGCAGGACCGGGTGACGGCCGTCGCAGCCCGAACCTCGGCACCGGCTGTGCTCGGCCGTTGATCAGGAACCCACCGCCCGTCCGTATCGTTGATCCGGTACTGCAACCGTCCACCAACGGGCGGGCGCTCTCGGAAGATCCGGGGGCGCATCGGCGACACAGGAGGCACGACCACGATGGCCCAGAACCCCGTCATCAACAAGTTCGGCCAGGTCTCGGGCGGCAACCGTCCCAACCTGCCGACGCCGACGGCCGGTGATCTGCAGAGCATGTACAGCAAGCCCGCCTACGCCGGCCCGACCGGCTCCGGGCGGTACATGACCCTCGACGACGTCGTGCAGCGCACCGGCGCCATGCTGGGCGTCCTGCTCGTCGCGGGGGCCATCTCCTGGATCGCGACCCCGGACCGGCTGGCCGCGCCCGTGCTGATCATCTCGCTCATGGGCGGGCTCGGCCTCGGGCTCTACATGTCGTTCACGATGAAGGTCGAACGCGGCGCTGGCGCTCACCTACTCGGCCTTCGAGGGCGTCCTGCTCGGCGCCATCAGCCGCATCTTCAACAACGCCTATCCCGGCATCGTCGATCCAGGCGATCACCGGCACGGTGATGGTCGCCGGCGGCATGCTGTTCGTCTACAAGATCGGCGCCATCCGGGTCACGCCCAAGTTCACCCGCATCGTCGTCGGCGCCACGATCGGCGTCTTCGGCCTGATGATCGTCAACCTGGTCGCCTACCTGTTCCACCCGGGCGGCCTGGGCCTGCGCGACGGCGGCGCGATCGCCATCGGGTTCAGCATGCTCTGCATCGTCATCGCGTCGATGAACCTGGTCATGGACTTCGACATGATCGAGCAGGGCATCCGCAACGGCACCGACGAGAAGTTCGCCTGGTACGCCTCGTTCGCGCTGATGGTCACGCTGATCTGGCTCTACATCGAGATCCTGCGCCTGCTGAGCTACTTCGCCCGCCGGTAGCTCCCCCGGAACAACACACGAGGGCGGATCTGGAATCTCCATCCGGAGATTCCGGGTCCGCCCTCGGCGTTGCCCGACCGGCCATTCCCCCACCGGATGTCCGCTCGCGCTCATCCAGAACAACGACCGGAAGCGGTCTCGGTTACGCACCGTGACGAGAATTTGAAGATTTTTCCGCTTCGGCCGGATTGCCGGATGCTCGGGGCCGAGGGGCTAGCTCAGCCGCTCGAGCACCATGGCCATGCCCTGGCCGCCGCCGACGCACATCGTCTCCAGGCCGAACTGCTTGTCGTGGGTCTGCAGCGAGTTGATGAGCGTGGCCGTGATGCGGGCGCCGGTCATGCCGAACGGGTGGCCGACGGCGATCGCCCCGCCGTTGACGTTGAGCCGGTCGATGTCGATGCCGAGGTCGCGCTGCGACGGCAGCACCTGGGCCGCGAAGGCCTCGTTGATCTCGACCAGGTCGATGTCGCCGATGCTCATGCCCGCGTTGGCCAGCGCCTTGGTCGACGCGGCCACCGGACCGAGACCCATGATCTCGGGCGACAGGCCCGAGACCCCGGTGGCGACGATGCGGGCCAGCGGGGTCAGCCCGAGTGCAGCGGCCTTGGTGTCGCTCATGATGACCAGCGCGGCGGCGCCGTCGTTGAGCGGGCAGCAGTTGCCGGCCGTGACCCGGCCGTCGGGCCGGAACACCGGCTTGAGCCCCGACACCGCCTCGTAGGTGACGCCGGCGCGCGGGCCGTCGTCGGCCGAGACGACCGTGCCGTCGGGCAGCGTCACCGGGGTGATCTCGCGGGCCCAGAAGCCGTTCTTGATGGCCTGCTCGGCCAGGTTCTGCGAGCGCACGCCGAAGTGGTCCATGTCCTCGCGGCTGACGTCCTTGAGCAGGGCCAGGTTCTCGGCGGTCTGGCCCATCGCGATGTAGACGTCGGGCAGCTCGCCGTCCTCGCGCGGGTCGTGCCACTCGTTCGCGCCCGACTCGGCCACCTTCGCGGTGCGGGCCTCGGCCTCGGCATAGCGCGGGTTGTGGGTGTCGGGCCAGCCGTCGGAGCTGCCCCGCCCGAAGCTGGACACCGCCTCGACGCCGGCCGAGACGAAGACGTCGCCCTCGCCGGCCTTGATCGCGTGGAAGGCCATCCGGGCTGGTCTGCAGCGACGACGAGCAGTAGCGGTTGACGGTGGTGCCGGGCAGGAAGTCGTAGCCGAGGGCGACCGCGGTGATGCGGGCGATGTTGAAGCCGCCCTCGCCGCCGGGCTGCCCGCAGCCCATCATCAGGTCGTCGATGTCGTGTGGGTCGAGCGCGGGCACCTTGTCCAGCGCGGCCCGCACGATCTGGGTGGCCAGCTCGTCGGGCCGGATGCTGGCCAGCGAGCCCTTGACCGCCCGGCCGATCGGGGAGCGGGCGGCGGAGACGATCACGGCTTCGGGCATTGGGGGCTCCTCGTCACGCGGCGGCTATGGAATCGATGGTGCCATTCCGCTGATCAGGTGTCAGGAGTCGGTGGTCGTCGTCACCGAGTCGGGCACCGGGATGGCCATCTCCGGGGACGCGCTGACAGGCGTGCGCGGCCGGCGCCGGCGCAGCTGGGCCCAGACGCCCCGGCGGCCGGCCGGGGCGCCGTGCCGGTCGGTGGCGGCGACCTCGGTGCCCGGCCGGGCCGCGGCCTGGGCGGCGGCCTTCGAGACCGGCTTGGGCAGCCGGGTGGTGAACGCGCTGGCCGAGCGCGCCCGGGTGCCCAGCCCGAGGGCGTCGAGCGCGCTGGGCAGCAGGGCCTCGGCCGCGGCCTGGTACCCGGCGGCGCTGGGATGGAACTGGTCGTCGCTGAACATGTCCAGGCGGGAGGCGAACAGCGGGCCGAGCAGGTCGCCGAGCGAGACGGTGCGCCCGCCGGCCTCGACGACGACGACGGTCTGGGCCGCGGCCAGGGTGCGCGAGAGGCGCCGGGCGTAGGCCCGCAGCGGCTGGGCCAGCGGGCGGATCGTGCCCAGGTCGGGACAGGTGCCGACGACGACCTCGGCGCCGCGGGCCCGCAGCCGGCGTACCGCGTTCTGCAGGTGCCGGACCGACTCGGTCGGCTTGATCCGGTGGGTGACGTCGTTGGCGCCGATCATGATCACGGCCAGCTCCGGCCGGGCCGAACCGAGTTCGTCGAACTGGGCGCCGAGGTCGCCGGACTCGGCCCCGACGACGGCCACGTTGGTGACGTGCACCGGGCGGCGGGCCACGTCCGAGATGCCGATCGCGAGCTGCGCCGCGGGGGTGTCGCGGTCGCGGTGCACGCCGTAGCCCGCGGCCGAGGAGTCACCGAGCATGGCGATGCTGATCGGCGCTTCGTCGGGGGCGACGCCCGCGGCCACCCAGGTGGTGTCGTGGGACACGGGCGGGGCGGATTCGGGCGCCGGGATGCGCCGGCGGGCGAGCTTGGACTCGCCGATGAGCAGGCCGAAGAGGGCAGCACCGCCGACTGCCCCGATGGCACCCAGCCCGCCCCCGCCGTAGGCAGCGATCTTCCTGGCCTGACTCGCGCGACTCACCGAAACTCCCTTCCTCCGACCATCGAGGCTAACGTGCCGGACATGCGCTACTCCGAATCGCTGGTCGACCTGATCGGCAACACCCCGCTGGTCCGGCTCAACAGCGTCACGGCAGGCCTGGCGCCGACCGTGCTGGCCAAGGTCGAGTACTTCAATCCGGGCGGATCGGTCAAGGACCGCATTGCGATGCGGATGATCGATGCGGCCGAGCAGTCCGGCGAACTGCAGCCCGGCGGCACGATCGTCGAGCCGACCTCGGGCAATACCGGCGTCGGGCTGGCCATCATCGCCCAGCAACGCGGCTATCACTGCATCTTCGTCTGCCCCGACAAGGTCAGCGGCGACAAGATCAACGCGTTGCGGGCCTACGGGGCCGAGGTGGTCGTCTGCCCGACCGCGGTCGCACCGGACGACCCGCGGTCCTACTACAGCGTGTCCGACCGGCTGGCCAGCGAGACCGAGGGCGGCTGGAAACCGGACCAGTACGCCAACCCGAACAACCCGCTGTCGCACTACGAGACGACCGGGCCCGAGGTGTGGGAGCAGACCGACGGGCAGATCACCCACTTCGTGGCCGGCATCGGCACCGGCGGCACGATCAGCGGCGCCGGGCGCTACCTGAAGGAGAAGTCGGGCGGCTCGGTCCAGATCATCGGCGCCGACCCGGAGGGCTCGGTCTACTCCGGCGGCACCGGCCGGCCGTACCTGGTCGAAGGCGTCGGCGAGGACTTCTGGCCCGACACCTACGACCGCGAGATCTGCGACGAGATCGTGGCCGTGTCCGACGGCGACTCGTTCGCGATGACGCGCCGCCTGGCCCGCGAGGAGGGCCTGCTGGTGGGCGGTTCGTGCGGGATGGCGGCCGAGGCCGCGGTGCGGGTGGCCGCCCGCTTGGGCGGCGACGGCCTGGTCGTGGTGCTGCTGCCCGACGGCGGCCGCGGCTACCTGTCCAAGATCTTCTCCGACAAGTGGATGGCCGACTACGGCTTCCTCAGCGCGTCCGGGCAGACGACCGTGCTCGACGTGCTGCGCGAGAAGTCGGGCCGCACGCCGACGCTCGTGCACGCCCATCCCAACGAGACGATCCGCGAGGCCATCGACATCCTGCGCGAGTACGGGGTGTCGCAGTTGCCGGTGGTGCGGGCCGAGCCGCCGATCACCGCCGGCGAGGTCGTCGGCTCGGTGTCGGAGAAGGCGCTGCTCGACGCGCTGTTCCACGGCGACGCCACGCTGGCCGACGCGGTCGAGCCGCACATGTCGCCGCCGCTGCCGATCGTCGGCTCGGGCGAGCCGGTGTCGGCCGCGATCGCGGCGCTCACCGACGCGGGTGCGCTGCTCGTCCATGTCGACGGCAAGCCGGCCGGGGTGATCACCCGCCAGGACCTGCTCGGCCACCTCGCCAGCGGCTGAAAGGGGCGAGCCTGTGCTCAGCGACGAGCAGATCGCGGCGCTCTCGCCGCAGGAGCGCGAGAACCTGATGTGGCGCCTGGCCCGGCCGAGCCGGGAGGTGCTGCCGTCGCCCGCGGCGGTGCTGCGGCTGCGGCGCCGGCGGGTCGGGTTGATGATCGCGGCCACCATCTGCCTGCTGCCCTGGACCATCTATCTCGGGGTGTCGCTGCCCGACCGGCACGTGGCCGAGAACTGGTCGGTGACCTGGGTCGGCTTCGACGCCCTGCTGCTGCTGACGTTCGCGGTGACGGCGGTGCTCGGGGCGCTGCGCCGCCAGTTGCTCGTCCTGGCCGCGTTCACCTCGGGCGTGCTGCTCATCTGCGATGCGTGGTTCGACGTGACCACGGCCGGGTCGGGCGAGATCTGGCTCTCGGTCGGCCTGGCCGTGTTGCTGGAACTGCCGATGGCCGCGCTGCTGATCACCGGAGCGCTGCGGCTGGTCCGGCTGACCGCGGCCCGGGTCTGGCTGCTCGCGCCCGGCACGCCGTTGTGGCAGGCCCGGATCCCGATCGACGACCTGCTCGACGACGCGCGCTGACGTCCGCGCGCCGGCGCCGGAGCCGCTGAGTACCGTCGTGATATGACCGAGGTACCGCACGGATTCGACACGCTGGCCATCCACGCCGGCCAGGAGCCCGACCCGCTGACCGGTGCGGTGACGGTGCCGATCTACCAGACCTCGACCTACAAGCAGGACGGCGTCGGCGGCCTGCGCGGCGGTTACGACTACAGCCGCAGCGGCAACCCGACCCGCACCGCCCTGGAGACCGCCCTGGCCGCGCTCGAGGGCGGCGCCCGGGGGCTGGCCTTCGCCAGCGGGCTCGCGGCCGAGGACGCCCTGCTGCGGGCGGTGTGCCGGCCGGGCGACCACGTCATCCTGCCCGGCGACGCCTACGGCGGCACGTACCGGCTGGTGGCGCGGGTGCTGGCGCCGTGGGGGCTGGAGTACACCCCGGTACCGCTGGGCGACCTGGACGCGGTGCGGGCCGCGGTCCGTCCGAGCACCAAGGTGATCTGGTGCGAGTCGCCGACCAACCCGCTGCTCGGCATCGCCGACATCGCCGCGCTGGCCGAGATCGCCAAGGCCGCCTCGGCCCTGCTCGTCGTCGACAACACGTTCGCCTCGCCCTACCTGCAGCAGCCGCTCGCGCTCGGCGCCGACGTGGTCGTGCACTCCACGACCAAGTACCTGGGCGGGCACTCCGACGTGATCGGCGGTGCGCTCGTCACCCGCGACGCGACGCTGGGTGAGGATCTCGCCTTCCACCAGAACGCGATGGGTTCGGTGCCCGGCCCGTTCGATGCCTGGCTGGTGCTGCGCGGCATCAAGACCCTCGGCGTGCGCATGGACCGGCACTGCCACAACGCCGAGCGCATCGTCGCCTTCCTGCTCGACCATCCGGCGGTCGAGCAGGTGTTCTACCCCGGCCTGCTCGAGCACCCCGGCCACGACGTCGCCGCCCGGCAGATGCGCGACTTCGGCGGCATGGTGTCGTTCACCCTGCGCGGCGGCGAGGAGGCCGCGCTCAAGGTCTGCGAGCTGGTGCAGCTGTTCACGCTGGGCGAGTCGCTGGGCGGGGTCGAGTCGCTGATCGAGCTGCCGGGCCGGATGACCCACGCGAGCGTGGCCGGGTCGCCGCTCGAGGTGACCGGCAGCCTGGTGCGGCTGTCGGTCGGCATCGAGAACGTCGAGGACCTGCTGGCCGACCTGGCCCAGGCCCTGGCCTAACGCACCCACTCGTCCTGGAGCAGGGCGTAGACGAGCTCGTCGGTCCACTCGCCCTTGAACCACTCGTTCTGGACGAGATGGGCCTCCCGCCGCATCCCCAGCCGCTCGGCCACCGCGGCCGAGGCCGCGTTGCGGGCGTCGATGCGGGCCGTGATCCGGTGCAGCCCCAGCCCGTGGGCGGGGTCGAAGCCCAGCCGCAGCAGTTCGCGCGCCGCCTCGGTCGCGTACCCGTGGCCGGCGTGCTCCGGCGCGAAGACGTAGCCGATCTCGCCGGCCCGGTGCTCGCGGCTGTGCCAGAACAGCACGAGATCGCCGATCAGCTCGCCCGACTCGCGCAGTTCGACACCGAGGAACAGCGCCTGGCCCTCGTCGTCCAGCGTCGAGCGGGTGTGCGTGCCGGCCAGCCGTTCGACGACCTGCTCGCGGGTCAGCGGAGAGTGCGGGATGTAGCGGCACACGTCCTCGCGCGACTTGTAGGCGTACATCGCGTCGACGTCGGCCGGGCCGAGCGGGCGCAGGGTGAGCCGGGCGGTGTGGATCGGGTAGTCGGGGTTGAGCACCCGGCCATCCTGGCACCGCGTGCCTACGCGTCGCCGCCGGCGGCACTACGGTCAAGGCCATGAGTTGCACGGCGGCCGCCGTCTGGGACGAGGCCTACCTGGGCTACGACTTCGGTGAACACCCGCTCAACCCGATCCGGCTGGAGCTGACCATCCGGCTGGCCCGCGAGCTCGGCGTGCTCGACCGGCTGGAGCTGCTGACCCCCCGCCCGGCCGACGAGGCCCAGTTGCTGACGCATCCACCGCGCCGACTACCTCGAGGCGGTGCGGCAGGCCGGCTCCGATCCCGACGTTCTCCGGCTACGGGCTCGGCACCGACGACGACCCGGTGTTCCCGGGGATGTACGAGGCCTCGGCGCTGGTCGCCGGCGGCTCGGCCATCGCCGCCCGGCAGGTGTGGGAGGGCCGCAGCGAGCACGCCGTGAACATCGCCGGCGGGCTGCACCACGCGATGCCCGGTTACGCCTCCGGGTTCTGCGTGTTCAACGACGTCGTGCTGGCCATCCGCACGCTGCTGGCCGCCGGAGCCGAGCGGGTCGCCTACGTCGACATCGACGTCCACCACGGCGACGGCGTGCAGGCGGCGTTCTACGACGACCCGCGGGTGCTGACGATCAGCCTGCACCAGGATCCGCGCACGCTGTTCCCGGGCACCGGCCTGCCCACCGAGCTCGGCGCGGGCGCGGCCGAGGGCACGTCCGTCAACGTCGCCCTGCCGCCGGGCACCGACGACAGCGGGTGGCTGCGCGCGTTCGGGGCCGTGGTGCCGGGTGCGGTCCGGGCCTTCCGTCCGGACGTGCTCGTCACCCAGTGCGGCTGCGACACCCACCACGAGGATCCGCTGGCCAACCTCGAGCTGTCCGTCGACGGGCAGCGCACCGCCATCGCCGCATTGCATGCGCTGGCCCACGAGGCCGCGCACGGTAAGTGGGTGGCGTTCGGCGGCGGCGGCTACGGCGTGGTGCGCTGCGTCCCGCGCACCTGGACCCACCTGCTGGCCGAGGCGACGAGCACGCGCGTGCCGCCCGACACGGCCATCCCGCCGGGCTGGGTCGAGTACGTGCGGCAGCGGGGTGCGCGCGGCGAGCTGCCGCGGACGATGGGCGAGGGCCGCAGCGCACACAGCACCCCGTGGGCGCCGGGCGGCGACAGCTGGCTGGACCGCTCGATCGGTGCCACCCGCAACGCCGTCTTCCCGCTGCTCGGCCTGGATCCGGACGACCCGCGTGACTGACGAGGCCGCTCTGCCCGAGCCGGAGCCGCCGCCGCACTGGGAGGCCGACGTCGTCGTCGCCGACGGCGGCACCGTGCACCTGCGCCCGATCCGGCCGTCGGACGCCGACGCGCTGGTCGCCTTCCACGGCGGGCTGTCCACCCGCACCCGCTACCTGCGCTACTTCTCGGCCTACCCGCGCATCCCGGAGCGCGACCTGCGCCGGTTCACCCACGTCGACCACCGCGACCGGGTCGCGCTGGTGGCCGAACTGGGCGGCGACATCATCGCCGTCGGCCGCTTCGACCGAACGCCCGGTACCGACGAGGCCGAGGTCGCGTTCGTCGTCGCCGACGCCCACCAGGGCCGCGGCATCGGCTCGGTCCTGCTGGAGCATCTGGCCGCGGCCGCGCGCGAGGTCGGCATCAAGCGCTTCCACGCGATCGTGCTGGCCGAGAACAACGCGATGATCGGCGTCTTTCGCGACGCCGGCTACGAGACCACCCGGCACCAGGAGTACGGCGAGGTCACCCTCGAGTTCGCCGTCGACGAGACCGCGCTGACCGAAACGGTCATGCGCGAGCGTGAGCAACGGGCCGAGGCCCGCTCGCTGCGGCGGCTGCTGTATCCGGGCTCGGTCGCGGTGGTCGGCGCGAGCAACGACGAGGGCAAGATCGGCCACGCGGTGTTCGCCAACCTGCAGCGGATGGGCCTGCAGGCGCCGCTCTACCCGGTGAACCCGGACGCCGACCAGGTCGGTGGGGTGCCGGCCTACCCGACGGTGCTCGACCTGCCCGAGGACGTGGAGCTGGTCGTCATCGCGGTGCCGGCCGCGGCCGTGCCCGGGGTGGTCGAGCACTGCGCGGCCCGGGGCGTGCGCGGCCTGGTCGTCATCTCCGGCGGGTTCGGGGAGCGGGGCGACGACGCCGAGCGGGCCCAGGGCCGCGCGGCCCAGCAGGCGCTGGTGGCGGCCGCTCGCGCGCACGGGATGCGGGTGGTCGGGCCCAACTGCCTGGGCATCGTCAACACCGATCGGTCGGTGCGGCTGAACGCGTCGCTGGCGCCGTTGCCACCGCTGGCCGGGCGGGCCGGGTTCTTCTCGCAGTCCGGCGCGCTGGGCGTGGCCGTGCTCGGCGAGGCGGCTCGCCGTGGGCTGGGGGTGTCGACGTTCGTGTCGGCCGGCAATCGCGCCGACGTATCCGGCAACGACCTGCTGCAGTACTGGGAGACCGACGACGCCACCGACATCGCCCTGCTGTACCTGGAGAGTTTCGGCAACCCGCGCAAGTTCGCCCGGCTGGCCCGGCGGCTGGGGCGCAGCAAGCCGATCGTCGCGGTGAAGAGCGGTACCGGCCCGGTCGTGGCCGGCCTGGCCTCCACCTCGGTCGACGTGCCCGAGATCAGCGTGCGGGCGCTGTTCGAGGCATCGGGCGTGATCCGGGTGCATACGCTCGGCGACCTGTTCGACGTGGCTCTGCTGCTGACGTCACAGCCGCTGCCGCCCGGTGACCGGGTGGCGGTGGTCGGCAACTCGACCGCGCTCGGGGCACTGGTCAGCAACGCGGTCTCGGCCGAAGGGTTGGCACTGGCCCGGCTCGACGACGTGGGCGTGGACGCGAGTCCGGCCGAATTCGAGGCCGCGCTCGGCGCGGCCGTGGGCGATCCGGACGTGGACGCCGTGGTGGTCGTCTTCGTGCCGCCGCTGCAGCGCACGTCGGGAGAGGACGTGGCGCTGGCCGTCCGTTCCGTCGCGGTCGGCAGCGGCAAGCCGGTGCTGTCGACGTTCCTGGGCTTCGACGGCGTGCCGGGGGCGCTGGCCGCGGTGGGCGACTCGTCTCCGGCGCCAGGGTCGGTGCCGTCGTATCCGTCGCCGGAGCGGGCCGTGCGGGCGCTGGCCCGGGCGGTGCGGTACTCGGCCTGGCGACGCAAGCCGCCGAGCAGTGTGCCGGAGCTGGCTGGGGTGGACCTGGCGGCGGCGCGCGAGGTGGTCGGTGCGGTGGCTGACGCTCGGGAGCTGAGTGCGGCCGAGGCGCAGCGGCTGCTGGGCTGCGTTGGGGTCGCGGTGGTGACCGCGGCGCCGGCCGGGGTCGAGGTCGTGTTCACGGTGCACGACGATCGTTCGTTCGGGGCGCTGGTCTCGTTCGGGGTGGCGGGGTGGCTACCGATCTGCTGGGCGACCGGGCTTATGCGGCGGTGCCGCTCACTGCGGCTGATGCCGATGAGCTGATCGCGGCGCCTCGGGCGGCGCCGTTGCTGACCGGGTACGGCGGGGCGCCGCCGGCTGACCTGCCGGCGCTGGCTGAGCTGGCGTTGCGGTTGTCGGCGTTGGGGGATGCGCTGCCGGAGGTGGCGGAGTGCACGGTGCGGGCGGTGGCGGCGCCGGACGGCGCGTATGTCATTTCGGTGCAGGTGCGAGTGGCGCCGCCCACGGCTCGAGGGGACACGGGGCCGCGGCGGTTGCGCGGGTTCTGACCGGCGGTTTCGCGCGGGGCGAAAGACGGCAGCGACGGAGGGTGCTGGGCGGTCGGTCCGGTTGGCGACGCCGGCTTGCGATTCGTTGGTTGCGGCCGGTAGGGCTGCGCGGTGGATCTTCCTGAGGAGCGGCAGCGACGGAGGGTGCTGGGCGGTCGGGTTGCGAGGCCGGCTTGCGGTTCGGTGGTCAGGGCCGGTCGGGCCGCCGACGTGGATCTTCCTGCGTTTGGTGGGTCATGAGGTTGCGTAGGCGCAGGAAGATCACCCGCGACGCCAGCGCCGCATTTAAATGGGTTGCGGGGCGTAACGGTCGGTCGATATATTGAACGCATGTTCGATGACCTCGACGGCGGCGGCACGGCTTCGGTCGTGACCCGGCTCAGCGCGCTCGTCGACGAACTGCAGCACCTCGACCTGACCGGCCTACCCGGCGAGGACGTTCTCGACCTGCTGCGCGACCTGGAGACTCAGAAGCGCCGGCTGGCTACGGTCGATCACGCGTTGATCAGCGAGGTCGACGGCCGTGGTCTGGCTCGTGAGCATGCGTGTGCCTCCACGACGGTGTTGCTGCAGCAGTTGGTGCGCATCAGCCCCGGCGAGGCCGCCCGGCGGGTCGGGCCGCCGCCGATCTGGGTCCACGCCGGGCCTTGACCGGTGAAGCATTGCCGCCGGTGTTCCCCGCGGTCGCGGCCGCGCAGGCCGCCGGAGTGATCTCTCCCGCCCACGCCCTGGTGATCACCAAGACGGTCAACGCCCTGCCCGTCCGCGGTCCAGGCCGAACACGACGACTCGGTGCAGCAGACGCTGCTGACCCACGCCGCCGAGGTGGACCCGGTGCTGCTGCGCCACGTCGCCCGGCGCATCAGCGACACCTTGAACCCGGACGGGATCTACACCGAGGAACGCGACCGTCAGCGGCGTCGGGACTTCACGGTCCGCCAGCGCCGCGACGGCTCCGCCCAAGTAACCGGTGAATTGACCGCGGTCTGTGCCGAAGCGGTGCTGTCGGTGCTGGACGCGGTCGGCAAACCTGCCCCGGCCGAGGACGGCACCCTTGATCCCCGCACGCCCGGGTCAACGGCGGCATGATGCCCTGCAGGACGGGATGCTCGCCGCCCTGCGCTCCGGGCAGCTGCCCGGCCTGCAACGGGGTCGCGGCCACCATCGTGCTCACCATGACCCCGGAGCAGATCGAGACCAAGACCGGGCTGGTCACCACCGGGCACGGCGCCCTCATCACCGTCGAGCAAGCGTTGAGTCTGGTCGGGGAGGCCCGGGTCATGCCCGTCGTCCTGACCAAGACCAGAGAGATCACGGCCTACGGGGACACGCACCGCATCTTCACCGAAGGCCAACGCCTAGCCATGATCGCCCGCGACCAAGGCTGCAGCTTCCCCGGATGCACGGTCGGGCCGGCCTGGTGCCAAGCCCATCACATCACCGACTTCGCCATCAGCAGGCGCACCTCAGTCGATGACGGCACCCTGCTCTGCGGCTTCCATCACCGCGAACACCCCGCGCTTGGGTTGGACCTGCCGAATGATCGACGGCACACCACACTGGACCCCACCACCCTGGCTCGACCCCCAGCAGACCCCACGACGCAACCGAACCCACGAACCACTCCGCGTCTAGGACGTAGCTCGCGGCGACTCAGGAATGCACGGGCGA
The DNA here is from genome assembly GCA_963713245.1 of uncultured Actinomycetota bacterium. Taxonomy (GTDB): domain Bacteria; phylum Actinomycetota; class Actinomycetes; order Mycobacteriales; family Jatrophihabitantaceae; genus CAVQKZ01. The sequence continues at coordinate 233,648 of CAVQKZ010000001.1, read as the reverse complement.
CCCGGTGGTCTTGCCGGTCGGCGGGCCCGGAACGGCGCCGCCGCCGTGCGCCGGCGCCAGCTTGGCGATGAAGGTGTTCAGGAGAGCGGGCGCGGACCAGTTGAAGCGCACGGCCGTGCCGTTGGTGACCGGCTGGTTGCACGGGTTCTGGGCCACGACCGCGGTGATCGGCGGCATGGGCTGGCCGGACATGGAGAGTCCGATGATCACGAGCGTCTTGCCCTCGGCCGACACGTACATCGGGCACGGGGTGCGCGGTCGGGTCTTCGGGGCCCCATCAAGGCTGGCCGCGAGCTGGGTGGCCGCGGCGCCGGTCAGCACGGTGTTCATAGTCCGGCCGTCCGTGCCGACGATGGGGGTGCGGTTCTGCTGCTGGTACGCGCAGACCTTGACCGCCTCGACCGGCCCTCTGAACAGCGGCGCGCCCGCGGCCATGCCACCCCTCAGCACGCCCGGCGCCACCGCCGGGCAGGGCACGGCCGCGGCGGCGGCCATCGGTCCGGACGCGATGCGCCGCCTTAGGTGGGGACGCCTGAGCCGGCGACCGCGCCGCGGCCGTTGGTCGACATCTGGTTACCGCCGCGCGAGGAACTCTTCATCTCGTCGTGGTTACCGCCGCTGAGGGCGACGCCGGCGACCGTGCCGATGCCGCCGACCACGGCAACCACGGCCGCCACCGACAGATACCGGACGCGCCGGTCGCGGCGGGCGCGTGTGACGGCCCGGGCCCGGGCGACGACAGTGTCGGGGTCGAGGTGCTCGCCTTCACCGTCGCGCAGGGCCGCGCGCAGTTGGAACTCGTTTGGACTCATGAGCGGACCTCCGAAGTGAGCATCGCAGCGAGCCCCAGCGAGCGAGGAGCGGAGCGGAGGAGGTCTGCGGGGTAATTGCTCATGACTGGCCTCCCATCGAGGCGGTGGCTTCGACCCGCAACCGGGCCAGGGCCCGGGCGCAGGTGCTCTTGACCGTGCCGACCGGCATCCCCAGCGCGGCCGCGGTGTCCTGCTCGGACTGGTCGCAGTAGTAGCGCAGCACGACGACGGCCCGTTCGCGCGGGCTGAGCCCGCACAGCAGCCGGCGTAGTTCGTCACGTTCATCGGACGCCGCGATGCCGGCCGTGCCGTCCGCACCGTCCGGGCCCGGCCCTTCGGGTAGCACCTCGGTCGGCCGCTCGCCCCACCACCGCCGCCGGGTCGAGTCGATGTGGCCGGTCACCAGGGCCTTGCGGGCGTAGGCCAGCGGTGTGTCGACGCGGTCCCACTTCAGGTAGACCTTGGTCAGCGCCCCCTGCACGAGGTCCTCGCCGCGGTGATGATCCCCGGTCAGCAGCCGCGCCGTGTGCAGCAGCGACGCGCCGTTCGCCTCGACGAAGGTCCGGAAACCTGCCTCGTCGCGCATCCGTCACCTCGTTGTCCGGTTTGTCGTCCTAGACAGTAGACGCGGTGGGGTCGCCGGAAAGTTCTCGCCACATCCGCACGTGCGGCGTCGGATGGTCCGACGGCAGGAAAACACTGCCATAGGTGACGAAGCCATGGCGTTGGTAGAACGGCACGGCGCCCTCCCGGGCGTTGCACCAGACCAGCCCGGCGCCGTGCGCGCCGGCGTAGGCCACGGCCGCGTCGAGCACCGCGCTGCCGACGCCGCGTCCCCGGTGACCCTCGGCCGTGGCCATCTGGCGCAGGTGCCAGGCATCGGTGCGCGAGGGGAGCCACGGGCACGGGTCCGGGATAGACGAAGCAGGTGCCGACCACGGTGCCGTCATCGTCGACCGCGCCGAGATGCACGCCCGCGGGCACGTCGTCGCCGGGCAGCGGCGCGTCCGGGGCGAGGTTGGGCCGCAGCACGGCCCGGCGCAGGTCCCGGGTGCGGGCCTCGGCGACGACTCCCGACCTTCACGTGCCGGGTCGGTACACCATCAGGAACACGATGACCGCGAAGATGATCCCGACCACGCCCCCGGCGGCCGCCACCCGGCCGGTGAGTGCCGCGGCCGATTCCTGCTTGCCGATCAGCTCGGTCGCCTTGTTCAGCGTCGGGACGAGCACGGCCATGACGAGCCCGACCGCGAGCACCCAGAGCAGCACCGACACCCAGATCCAGGTCTCGCTGAACTTCGCCACCGTCTCACCGTGGCGCTTGACCGACATCAGGCCGAAGCCGATCAGGATGACGAGCACCGACGCACCGGCGTAGATGCGGGCGACGCGGGCCGAGTACGCGGTGGCCGCGGCATCGCCGTTCCGTACCCCGCGGGCCGCAGTGGTGGCCGCGTGCACCAACGGGCCGACGGCGAAGACCGCGAACAGCAGGTGCAGGGCGAGCAGGATCTTGAACATGGTCCGAAGGCTATCGGCCGCCGTCGATGCGCCGTTGCAGCACCGGCACCCAGTGCCCCGCGTAGCGGGCCTGCAGTTCAGGGATCTGCCAGTCGTCGCCGGTGACCATTCCGCGGCAGCGCATCGACTCGCAGTGGCAGCGCAGCAGGAACGCCGGATCGGGCGTGCTGGTCGCGTAGTCGGACGTGAGCTCCTCGCCCGCGGCGATGTCCCGCCGGGCGCTGAGGGTGTACTCATCCGTCCACCACAGGTTCGGGTCACAGCTGTGGTTGCCCAGCCCGCCGGCCGAGCGCGGGGGCAGCACCAGCTCGACGTCCTCGGCCACGGCGATGCTGTCGACGTAGCCGCCGGCCCGCTGCGCGTCGGCGATCAGCGCGCGCAACTCCGCGCTCGACACCAGCCGCCCGCCGACCCGCACGACCGCGGTACCGGCGGCGATGGGCGCCGTCGCGAACAGGCCGGTGCCGGCGATGTCCGAAGGGCCGGAGCGCACGGCCGGATGCACCCAGCAGTCGGGTGCGAGGTCGGTCAACGGGCTCAGCCGGCGCGTCGCTGGCGGCCGCCACGGCGCGAGCGCAGATAGTCGGCCACGACGTACTCGCCCAGCGCGCCCGGCTTGGGCAGGAACACCCGCCCGCCGTTGCGCCGGCCGAGTTCGTGCATGAAGTCGACCAGCCGCGGGTCGTCGTCGAGCATGAACACGTTGATCGTGGCCCCGCGGCGGGTGCAGCGCTCGACCTCGGCCAGCGTGGCCGCGATGGTCTCGCGGGTCGGCGGCCAGGCGAAGTCGGCGAAGCCGTCGGCCGCCAGATGCGCGGTCGGCTCGCCGTCGGTGATGACGAGGATGATCGGCTCGGCACCGCGGTGCTTGTCGAGATGCCGCCGGGCCAGCATCAGCCCGTGCTGCAGGTTGGTGCCCTGCACGCGGTCCCAGTCGTGCTCGACCAGCGCGCCGGTGGACATCACCCGGGCGTAGTCGCTGAACCCGATGATCTCGATCGCGTCCTGCGGATACTTCGTGGTGACCAGTGCGTGCAGGGCCAGCGCCGTGGTCTTGGCCTCGCCCCACGTGCCCCGCAACTCCATGGAGTACGACATGTCGACGAGCAGGGCGATGGCCGCGGAGGACCGGCGCTCGGTTTCGACGACCTCGAAATCCTCGGCGTCGAGGGCCAGGTCCGCGCCGCTGCTGGCCGTACGCAGCACGGCGTTGCGCACGGTGCGTACGACGTCGAGCGGCTGCTCGTCACCGAAGCGCCATTCGCGGCTGGCCCCGGTGACCTCGCCGGCCGCGCCCGCGTCGCGCACGTCGTGGCTGCCCCGCCCGCGCGATTCGAGGACGGCGAACACCCGGCGCAGCGCGGTGGCCCCGAGCCGGCGCAGCGCCCGCGGCGTGAGCTTGAGCCCGTCGCTGCCCCGCTCGAGGTAGCCCTGCCGGCGCAGCTCGCGCTCGATCTGGCGCAGCCGGTCCATGTCGTCGACGGCGCTGCGGCCCAGCGCCCGCTCGATGAGCTCCTCGTCGATGTCGTCCAGGCTGGCCCCGGGGTAGTCCTGGCCCAGCAGCTCCTCGAGCTGGTCGAGGTCGGCCAGTTCGGCCAGCGCGCCGGTGGCGTCGGAGTAGCCCAGCGGCTGGTCGCCGTCCATCCGCTCACGGCCGCCCCACTGCAGATCGGGACGGGCCGAGCGCAGGCCCTGCTGCAACCGGCCCATCTCGTCGGCCAGGCCCGAGTTGCCCAGGGCCTGGGCCATCAGGTCGCTGAGCTCGTCCCGCTGTTCGGGCGTGAGCGAGTCCATCAGCCGCTGCGCGGCCGCGGCCCGCCGGGCCAGCGAGTCGATCAGCTCGGCGAGATCCTTGGGCTGCTCGGGGAAGAAGTCCCCGTACTGCTGCATGAACTGGTCGAACTGCTCCTGGGTGTGCTCGCCGCGGGCGTCGGCGTCGAGCATGTCGTTCAGCGCCGCCATCATGTCGCGGATGCGGGCCAGGTCCTCGGGCGTGGCGTTCTGCAGGGCGTCGCGCATGCCCGCGAACTGCGCGTCGAGCACCTCGGAGCGCAGCAGCTCCTGGATCTGCTCGTACTTCTCGCGGGCCTGCGGCGAACGCCACTGGTAGTCGGCCAGTTGGCGCACGGCCCGGGCCGTGTCGCTGGGCAGGCTGTCCAGCTCGGCCTCGGCCATCCGGGCCGAGTCGTCCGGGTCGGGGAACAGGGCCTGCCGTTCGTCGTCGACGGCCGAGTCGAGCAGTTCGCGCACCTGCTGCAGGGTGCCGTCGAGCTGCCCGCCCCGGCGCAGGTCGCGGGCCCGCTGCCGGGCCTGGCGGCGCAGGGCATCCAACCCGTCGCGGCCGTCGGCGCCGCGGTGCATCAGCCGGTTGAGCGCCGCCCGCGGCGACGTGCCGGCCAGCACGTCCTCGCCGAGCTCGTCCAGGGCCTCGCGGATGTCGAACGGCGGCTCCAGCGGGTCGGGACCACCGTGCCACGCGCCGTACCGGGCACTCATGCGCCGTACACGGTCCGGGCGCCGTCGGAATCCTTGGCCAGCCGCTTGTTCAGGTGCAGGCCTTCCATCGCGAACTCCAGCACGGCCGCGGCGATGCCCACGGCCGCCGGGCCCTCACCGATGCCGTCGGGCTCCAGGCGTTCCAGCAGCGCGGACAGCACCGGCACGGGCCCGAGCTGGGCCAGCAGTTCGTCGGCACTGACGGTGTCGCCGGAGACGACGGTGAGCCCGTTGTCGAACTTCTCCTGCAGCGGCCGCAGATCCAGCCCGGCCAGCCGGGCGCGGTAGGTCTCGGCCACGGCTCGGCGCAGCAGGTGTTCGAGCACCTCGAACTCGCGGCCCTCGTCGGCGTCGTCGAACTCGACCTTGCCCCGGGACGCCGGCACGACGCTGGGCAGGTCGGCGATGCGGGCCACGGCCATGGCCTCGCCGGTGATCGCGGCCCGCCGCACCGCGGACGCGGCCACCGTCTCGACCCCCGCGATCGCGAACCGGGCCGACACGCCCGACCGCTGGTCGACCTGGGGCGCATCCCGCACGGCGCGGGCGAAGCGGCCCACCACCTCGAGCAGGTGGGCCGGCACCACCGGCGCGGCATGCGTGGTGTCCGACCACAGCACGGCCGCCTCCTGCGCCACCAGGGCCAGTTCGTCGGCCAGGGCCAGCGGGTAGTGGGTGCGCACCTCGGCCCCGAACCGGTCCTTGAGCGGGGTGATGATGCGCCCGCGGTTGGTGTAGTCCTCGGGGTTGGCGCTGGCCACGAGCAGCAGGTCGAGCGGCAGCCGCAACTGGTAGCCGCGGACCTGGATGTCGCGCTCCTCGAGCACGTTGAGCAGCGCCACCTGGATGCGCTCGGCCAGGTCGGGCAGTTCGTTGACGGCGATGATGCCCCGGTTGGTGCGCGGGACCAGCCCGTAGTGGATCGTCTCGGGGTCACCGAGCGTACGGCCCTGGGCCACCTTGATCGGGTCGATATCGCCGATCAGGTCACCGACCGAGGTGTCGGGTGTGGCCAGCTTCTCGCCGTAGCGCTCGCTGCGGTGCAGCCAGGCACACGGGGGTCAGCTCGCCGTCGGTGGCCACCAGCGTGCGGCAGCGCGTGCACGACGGGGCGAACGGATGGTCGTTGATCTCGCAGCCGGCGATGACCGGCGTCCACTCGTCGAGCAGGCCGACGATGGTGCGGATGAGCCGGGTCTTGCCCTGGCCGCGCTCGCCCAGCAACACGATGTCGTGCCCGGCCAGCAGGGCCCGCTCGACCTCGGGGATGACGGTGTCGTCGAAGCCGACGATGCCGGGCAGCGACGGCTGGCCCGCGGCCAGGCGCTCGATCAGGTTCTGGCGGATCTCGGTCTTGACGCCACGGTGCACGTGATCTGACGAGCGCAGCTCACCCAGGGTGGCGATGGCGGGGATTGTCACCCGTTCGACGCTACGTCGCCGCGCGGCGCATCGCCACCGACCCGGTTCAGGGCGTGATCAGAACTGAAGGAAGATGTCGTGGGCCATGTTCACCAGGGCCGGATCGTTGTCCGGCGTGGGACCGTCGAGGTACCAGGAGTCGATGATGGTCACACCGGCGTCCTGGGCCAGGGCGCTGAACGCGTCCGGGCTGGGCACCGCGCTCGGCCCGCTGGGCAGCCGCCGGCCTTCGCGCAGCAGGTCGTTGACGTTGCCCGTGCCGTCCTGGGTGACGAGCGAGCGGAAGTCTCCGGCTGTGGTGTACACCTGCGGCGCCGTGCCCTTGAACGTGAGCGACGACTGGGCGAAGCCCACGTCCTTGCCGCCGACCGTGGTCGTGGCCAGCAGGCGGGCGACGGCATTGCAGGTGTGGGCCTTGAGGTAGTCGATCACCGGTGTGCCGTACGCGTGGGCCGGGCAGTCGGCGTCGGTGGTCTCGGCCCAGACCTTGATCACGTAGGTCTTCGGGCCGGAGTGCACCGTGGCCGTCCGCACCGGCGTGCTCGGGGCCGGGATCACGGTGACCGACGGCGGCGCGCTCGTGGTCGGCCGGGTCGGCACGGTGGAGGTGACCGACGTCGATGTGCCGACCCCCGGCGGCGGTGCGGCCGCCTTGGTCCCGGTCCCGTTCGTCGAGGACGAGCAGGCCGTCAGGGTCGCGAGCGCCGCGGTCAGTGTCGCGGCCACGGCGACGATCCGGCGAGCCACGATCCGGCGAACGGTCATGACGCAGATGATGGCCGGTACGCCCCGGCCCGGGAAACTCAGGGCCCTATTTCGCGCGCGCCGCGGCGGGTCGTGTCAGTCTGGACGGGTGACCGGCGGTCAACATGGCACCGAACTGGACGCACTGGACGCCCGGCTCCTGCACGAGCTGGACGCGGCCCCTCGTGTGGGCGTGCTCGAACTGTCGCGCCGGCTGGGCGTGGCCCGGGCCACCGTGCAGGCCCGCCTCGACCGGCTGGTGCGCAACGGGGTCATCGCCACCTTCGCCCCGACCCTGGATCCGGACCGCCTCGGCTACCACGTCACCGCGTTCGCCACCCTCGAGATCCGGCAGGGCCGCGGGACGCAGGTGCTGGAGCATCTGCGGGCCATCCCGGAGGTGCTCGAGGTGCACACGATCACCGGTCAGGGCGACATGCTGTGCCGGGTGGTGGCCCGGTCCAACGACGACCTGCAGCAGGTGCTCAACCGGGTCACCCAGTTCGAGCACATCGTGCGGACGTCGACGGTGATCGCGCTGTCGAACCCGGTCGCGCACCGGGTGCTGCCGCTGGTCGAGGGCCCGGAACCGTCCTGATCTCGGGCCGGCTCAGCCGCTGAACGGCTTGGCCGACACCAGCGTGAGCTTCATCGTCTTGCCGGTGGGCGTGTCGTAGCTGACGGTGTCGCCTTCGCGGGCGCCGGTGAGGGCCTTGCCCAGGGGCGAGGCGGCCGAGTAGACCTCGACGCCGGCCGTCTCGGTCTCCTCGCGGGAGCCGATCAGGAACGTCTCCTCCTCGTCGTCGCCGGCGAAGCGCACCTGGACGACCATGCCCGGTCCGGCGACACCCTCGCTGACCGGCGCCTCGCCGACCTTGGCCTGGCGCAGCAGGGCCTGCAACTGGGCGATCCGGCCCTCCTGCTTGCCCTGCTCCTCGCGGGCGGCCTGATATCCGCCGTTCTCGCGCAAATCGCCCTCTTCGCGCCGGGCGTTGATCTCCTTGGCGATGACCGGGCGGTTGGCGATCAGTTCGTCGAGCTCACGCGACAGGCGGTCGTGCGCCTCCTGGGTGAGCCAGGTGACGGCGGCGTCATCGGTGGTGGACACGGCGTAACTCCAGAGATCGGGAAAGGGCGAAGCATCGAACGTAACATCGTCGCGCCCCGTTCCGCGAAAGTAAAACCATCGGTAGGCAACAATGGAGCGTGTGAGCACCGAACCGCTACGGCTGATGGCCGTGCACGCGCATCCCGACGACGAGTCGAGCAAGGGTGCCGCCACCATGGCCCGCTACGTCGACGAGGGCGTCGAGGTCCTGGTCGTCACCTGCACCGGCGGCGAACGAGGCAGCATCCTCAACCCGGCCCTGCAGAACCGGCCCGAGATCGAGGCCGACATCGCCGAGATCCGGCGCAAGGAGATGGCCCACGCTCGCGAGATTCTCGGCGTGCAGCAGCACTGGCTCGGATTCGTCGACTCCGGCCTGCCCGAGGGCGACCCGCTGCCGCCGCTGCCCGACGGCTGCTTCGCCCTCGTGCCGATGGACGAAGCCGTGCGCCGCCTGGTCGTCGAGATGCGCTCGTTCCGACCGCACGTCGTCACGACCTACAACGAGACCGGTGGCTACCCGCACCCGGACCACATCCGCTGCCACGAGATCAGCGTGGCCGCGTTCGAGGCCGCGCCCGATCCGGACGCCTATCCGGACGCGGGCGAGCCGTGGCAGCCGCTGAAGCTGTACTACGACGTCGGCTTCAGCGTCGAGCGGTTCACGGCGTTGCACGAGGGCCTGGTGGCGCGGGGCATCGAGTCGCCGTTCGAGGAGCGGCTGAAGGAGTGGGCCAAGGCCGACGGCGACCGGCCCCGTCGGGCGCCCAAGATCACCACCCGCGTGGACGTCGGCGACTGGTTCGAGCGCCGCGACCAGGCCCTGCTCGCGCACGCCACCCAGGTCGACCCGAAGGGGTGGTTCTTCTCGGTGCCGCTGGACATCCAGCGCGAGATCTGGCCGACCGAAGACTTCGAACTGGCCCGCTCGCTGGTCGACTCGGCCATCCCCGAGGACGACCTGTTCGCCGGTATCCGGGAGTCGGTGCCGGCGTGAGTGCCACCGTCGTCGTGGCCGGCGCGCTGCTGGCCAGCGGCGAGAGCAAGAAGTCCGGGCCGATCGGGCTGGCCGTCATCCTGGTGTTGTGCGTGGCCTGCTACTTCCTGTTCAAGTCGATGTCCAAGCACCTGCGCAAGGTCCGCGAGGAATTCCCGACCGACGCGCCGCCGCAGGGCGGTGAGCTGTCCCCGGCGCCGGCCGCGCCCGCCGCTCACCAAGCCGCTCACCAAGCCGCTGGACGAGGCACCGCCGAACGATCCGGCTCAGCTTCCGCCTGCGTCGGCGCCGCCGTCCGACGACCCGGCGTAGCGGGCGGCCATCGCCTGGGCGCTGCCGGCCACGAGCTCGCGCAGCTCGGCCGGTTCGAGCACCTCGACGTCGGCGCCGAGTTGCATCAGCGCGTGTTGGGCGTGGCGCACCGACTCGATCGGGATCACCGTCTGCGTCCAGCCCTGCTCGTCCGGCGGCTGCATGGCGGCGTGGCCGGCCCGGGCCGCGGCCGTCCCGATCAGGAACAGCAGCGAGCGCCCGGCCGCGGACAGCCGGATCGTGGCCGTGGCCCGGAAGACCCGCTGCTCGAAGTCGCGCTGGTACTCGGCCCAGTGTTGCTCCAGGTCGAAGCCCGCAGGCCGCTCGAAGCCCTGGTCGAGAACGGCGGCGGTACGTACCCGGGAGACCCGGTAGGTGCGCGGGCCGCGATCATCGTCGGGCACGGACGCGACGAGGTACCAGGTGCCGGCCTTCAGTACGAGTCCGAGCGGTTCGAGCACCCGGTCGACCACGACCCGGTTGGCCCGCTCGTAGCGCACTTCGACGCGGCGCTGCGACCAGACCGCGTCGGCGACAGCGACCAGGTGCGGCGGGGCGTCGGCCTCGCGCAGCCAGCCCGGCGCGTCGAGATGGAAGCGGTCGCGGATGCGCCCGGCCCGCTCGCGGAGTTCCGGCGGCAGGGCGGCCAGCAGTTTGAGCTGGGTCGCGGCCAGCACGCTGCCCAGCCCGAGGTCGGCCGCCGCCCCGGGCAGGCCGGCCAGGAACAGGGCGTCGGCCTCGTCCGGGCTGATGCCGGTGAGCTTGGTGCGGTAGCCGTCCAGCAGCTGGAAGCCGCCGGTGCGTCCCCGGGTCGCGTACACGGGGATGCCGGCGGCGCCCAGGGCCTCGATGTCGCGGTAGATCGTGCGCAGCGAGACCTCGAGCTCGTCGGCCAGCTGCTGGGCGCTGACCCGGCCGCGGACGTTGAGCCGCAGCAGGATGGCCAGGAGCCGGCTGGCTTGCATGCCGTCGATTCTCGCGCGAAATCATGCCGTTCGCTGTCAGGTATCGACGAGACCGTGGGGACGTCCGCGAATCGCTGAGAAGGAGACCCCCATGACCGAGTATGCCCACCACGCCACGGTCACCGTCACTGCCAAGAGCTGGGACGAGTCCCGGGTGACCGAGATCGACGCCAACCACGCCATCGCCCGGGCCACGTTCACCACGGCCTACGCCGGTGACGTAGTTGGCGAGTCGACCTGCTGCCTGCTGCTCTCCTACGTCGGCGGCGACCCGGCGAAGCCCGAGACCCTGGTCGGCCCGTACGTGGGCTACGAGCAGGTCACCGGCACGCTGGCCGGGCGCACCGGCAGCTTCGTGCTCGAAGAGCGCGGCGAGCACGGCGGCGGGGTGGCCCGCACCGAGGTCCGGGTCGTTCCCGACTCGGGCACCGGCGAGCTGGCCGGGCTGCGGGGCGAGGGCAGCTATGCCGCCGACGCGATGGAGTACACCTTGACCCTGAACTATGAGATCCAGTGAGGGACATCTCGTGAGGACGGCTGTGGACTTCACCCGCGAACAGGTCATCGCCTACCGGGTGGCGGCGCAAGGGCTGCACCGCGAGGGCCGGTCGGTGGGCAAGCTGGCCGTCCTCGACATCGGCGTGCAGGACGCGGCGCCCGAACTGGCCCGGCTGTCGTTCGACGCCCGGCTGGCCCAGCCGGTGCCGGCCGGCGGCATCGGCCCGGGGCAGCCGCTCGCGCTGGTGTGGTCGCTGCGCGGCGCGCCGTACGTGCACCGGCGCGCCGATCTCGACGCGGTGGCCGGCGCGCTGTACCCGCTGTCCGAGGCCGACGCCGCCGGCCGGCTGAACGAGACCGGCCCGAGCGTGGCCCGGGCCGGCATCGCCGCCCTCGAGCAGTTCGACACCGCCGTCGAGGCGATGCGGGCCGTGGTCACGAAGCCGATGGGCAAGGGCGCGGTGAGCACGGCGGTGACCAAGCGCATCCCCGACGTGATGGGCCGCAACTGCCGCGCCTGCAAGGCCGTGCACATCTCCGACTCGGCCATGCGGCCGGCGTCGCTGGCGGCGGGCCTGGAACTGCAGCCCGGGACGGCCCCGCCGGTGCTGCAGCCGCGCCCGGGCGCCCGCGTTGCCGGCGGTGTCGACGTGGCCGCGCTGCAGCGGCTCATCGTCGCCTACCTGAGCCTGCTCGGCCCAGCGACGCAGGCCGACGTGGCCGGCTACCTCGACGCCCGGCGGGCCGACGTCGTCGAGGCCTGGCCGGCCGACCGGCTGGTCGAGGTGAGCGTCGACGGCCGGGCGGCCTGGCTGCCCGAGGACAGGCTCGAGGCGGTCAAGGCGGCGCCCGCACCGGAGCTGGTGCGGCTGCTCGGCGGCTTCGACCCGTACCTGCAGGCCCGCGACCGGGCCTTGATCGTCCCGGACAAGGCGCTCTACAAGGCCCTCTGGCCGGTCCTCGGCCGGCCCGGGGCGCTGTTCGTCGACGGCGAGGTGGCCGGCACCTGGCGGCCGAAGACCGCGGGCAAGAAGCTCACCCTGACCGTCGAGGCCTTCGCGCCGCTGCCGCCGTCGGTGTGGGCCGCCGTCGAGGCCGAGGCCGAGCGGGTCGCGGCCACCCGCGGGGCCGCCGATGTCGCCGTCGCCCGCGTCGAGTGACGACGGGCGGTGAGCAGCCGTAGGCCGGCGGCCGAGAGGACGAGGCCGACCAGGGTCAGGGCGACGATGGGCGTGCCGAGCAAGGGCCAGGACGCAATCGCGGTGACGGCCGGGACGATGAACAGCCGGCTGCTGGCCCGGGTGGGCCCGTGGGTGCGGATCAGCTGGAACAGCAGCAGCGGGCCACCGACCCCGGTGACGGTCGCCAGCCAGACGAACGAGCTGATCGCGGGCGCCGTCAGTGGAATGGCCAGGCTGCCGTGCAGGGGCGCCCAGACGGCCATGACCGCGGTGGCCGCGGCCATCTCGACCGCCGGCAGGGCGTAGCGCCCGGCCGAATGCCGCAGCCGGCCCTGCGTGAGCGTGCCGGCGGTCAGGCCGGCCAACCCGAGCAGCGTCCACGCCGGCGCGGCCAGTCCGGACGGCAGGGCGACCCGGTCGGCCAGGGTGACGGCGACCCCGACGACGCCGAGCGCGACGCCCGTCCACTGCCACGGGCCGAGGCGGTCCCAGCGCAGCCCCGCGCTGATCGCGGCCACCAGCAGCGGCGCCGAGCACGCGATCAGCGCCGTGGTCCCGGCCGGCATGCCCGCGGCCAGCCCGAGATAGATCCCGCCGAACTGCACGCCGAAGAGCAAGATGCCGGCCCCGGATACCCGCGCGATCTCGGCCCGGCCCCGAGGCCAGGTGTCGCCAGCCCGCCAGGCCAGGGCGGCGAAGACGGCGGTGGCCACGACGAAGCGCCAGAGGGTGACCGCGAGGGGCGGTGCGGCCGACGTGGCCATGGCTCCGACCACGTAGCCGCTGCTCCAGATCAACACGAACGCGGTGCCGGCTACATCGACCTGTAACGGTTTCATGCGTTACAGCCTGCTGCATGTTGCCGTAACGAGTCAAGCCGTTACTATGACGGCGTGGAGTTTCGCACCGGATACGGCGCCGCGTGGCTGGACCTGCTGGCCACCCGTCTCGGCCGGTATGAGGGCCCCAGCGTGGAGATGCTCGGCGACACGGGCGCGTTGCGGCAGTGGCTGACCGAGCACGACCTCGCCCCCGCCGCCCGCGTCAGTGCCGCCGACGTCGCCGCCGTGCACGAGCTCCGCGAAGCACTGCACGCGCTCGCGGCGGCCACGGTGGCCGGCCGCAAGCCGGCGCGAACGGACGTGCGCGTGGTCGAGGCCGCGCTGGCCGCGGACCGACCGCCGAGGATTCAGCTGAGCTCGGCCGGGCTGAGCTCGCAGCGCCCGCTCGATATGGCCGAAGCGCTCGGCCGGCTGGCCCGCCAGGCCGTGGACGAGCTGACCGGCCCGCGCCGCGGCCGGTTGAGAGCGTGCGGCGACGAGACCTGCGCCGGCATCTTCCTGGACGACACCGGTCGCCGGCGTTGGTGCGCCGACGAGCGTTGCGGCGTGCGGGCGCGGGTCCGGGCCCACCGGGCCCGGCAGAAGGCCTGACGGCCGAGCCGGCCCGAGTCAGGCCACCGGGAACGGTGCCCGCACCAGCAGTTCGACGTTGCGGTCGCCCAGCGCCCCGCGCTTGCCGTCGACCGCGGGCGTCTCGGCGTCGCGCTGCCAGTCGTTGATGCCCAGTTCGCGCGACAGGGCGGCCAGGGCCAGCGGCGTCGTCGGAGATGAAGGCCAGCTCTCGGGCGCGGCGTGGTCGATGATCGTCGCGAAGATCGACAGCGTGCCGTCGCCGTTGTCGACGAGCTCGACGACCCGGGCCTGCTCGGGCCAGTCGACGTGCGAGGCCGTGTTCACCTCCCAGAAGCCGCCGCCGACCACCGCACCGGCCGCCCGCGCGTAGGGCAGCACGGTGTTGCGGTGGGTGTGGCCGTTGACCCAGAGCACCACGTTCGGGAACTGCAGCAGCAGGTCGGCCACCGCCGGCCCGAGGACCCGGTCGACGCCGATGGGGTTGTTCATCGTGTCGACGGTGTGGTGGCTGAAGATGACGATCAGGCGGTCGGTGCCGCTGCCGGCGACCCACTGCCCGCTGGTGTCGAGATAGCGCGAGCTGTTGGCCTTGAGCTCGTTGGTCAGCCAGGTGAACTGGGCCCGGTCGATCGAGCCGGTGTCGTAGCCGTTGGTGTCGCAGGTATCGAGCGAGATGCAGTGCACCGGGCCGTGGTCGACGGAGTAGTAGGCCGTGTTGGTATCGACGTTGTGCTGGGTGTAGCCGTGCCCGACCGGGGCGCCGGTGGTGTTGAAGTGCTCGGCCACGGTCTGGGCGTGGGTGAGCAGCCGGCGGTCGTGGTCGGCGGTGACCAGCTTGGCCGGCCCGGCGGTGAGCAGCAGTTCGAGCGCGGCCGTGTCGCCGGCCCGCAGCCGGGCCAGCAGCGACGTCAGGTCCAGCCCGAGCGGCAGGCCGGTGACCTTCAGCGCACCGGTGGCGACCAGGCCGAGCACGCCGAGCGACGGCACCGTGCCCTGCACCAGGCCGTCGTGATTGCCGAAAACGGTGTACCAGGGGATCTTCAGGCCGGTGGCCTGGAACGGGGCCCGGCAGGAGTTGAGCAGGCCGGGCACGGTCGGGAAGCCATAGGTGCCGCGAGCCTGGTCGGTCTTGCCCAGCGGCGGATTGCCGTCCGGGTGCCAGTACGACGGGTCGAGGTCGTCCTTGCCGCCGACGCCTTCCCACTTGTTGCGGTTGCCGGAGTCCGGGCGCACCGGCTGGCGGCCGTCGAGCAGGTCGATGTGCCAGCGCAGTTCGTTGTGCTGGGTGTTGTCGGCGTTGTCGCCGGTGCTGATGGCGAAGTCGAGCGCCCGGCCGGTGACCGGTGCCGCCCGGCAGTGCGTTGAGGGCCTGCACCATGGCCTCGGCCACGTGCGCGGTCAGCATCTCCTGCGGGCGGTAGGCCGACTGGAACGGCAACTGGCCCGCCAGCGGCGAGCCCGGGTCGTTGAGCCGGTCGAGGAACTCGACCCGGGCCGGCGACTGCGCGTCGATGATGTGCATGTCGGTGAACTGGCCGAGCGCGAGCACCGGCGTGCGCGATCCGGCGCCGCGACTGGCCCCGCCGAGCAGGTCACCGCGCACCAGCGACGGCTCGCCCGGGCCGGCGACGACCTGGCGGTAGCCCTTGGCGCCGGGCGGCCCGTGCAGCAGCGTCCGGGCCAGCGTCGTCCCGTCCGGATGGGCCGGCCACACCGGCGCGGCCGGCGCAATGCGCGGACTGGCCCCGGCGCCGCCCTCGTTGCCGATCAGCGCACCGGCCGCGGCCACGCCGGCTGCGGCGACTACGCCCAGACCGAGCAACTGCCGGCGGCTGACGCCTTGGTTGATGCTGTCATCGCGCTGGCTGTCATCGCGCTGGCTCTTGTCGTCGACCACCGTCGCCCGCCCTCCACGTCCGGCTGCAAACAGGACGAACCACCCTGGCACGACCGGCCGGGCGGGGCCAGCCGAAGTTGAGCTATTCGAGCGGGGGACGGGCCCGCTTCGACTTCAGTTCGCCCCGGCGTCGCTTGGCGTCCACGCGGCGTTGCTTGGCCGCGCGCGACGGGCGGGTCGGCCGGCGCGCGGGTGGCGGCGGGGCGAGCGCGTCCACGAGCAGGATGCGCAGCCGGGCCCGGGCCGCGGTGCGGTTCTGCAGTTGCGAGCGGTGCTCGGACGCAGACGATCGTGACCGCGCCGTCGATCAGCCGCGGCCCGAGCCGCTCGAGCAGGCGGGCGCGCTGGGCGTCGCCGAGCGCGTTCGAGCCGGCCACGTCCCAGCGCAGTTCGACCCGGCTGTCGGTGGTGTTCACCGACTGCCCGCCCGGTCCGGACGAGCGGCTGAACCGTTCGACCAGTTCGGCGTCCGGGATGACCAGCCCGTCGGGGATACCGCGCCCGGGCGGCAGGACGAGGTCGCTCACGGCACGGCGGGCGTCGCCCTGCACCTCGCGCATCCAGGCCGTGACCTCGTCCGGGTCGCGGGGCAGCGGCGCCGAGAGGTTGACCGGCGTCGCCGTCGGTGACGGCGATGTCGTCCTCGATCCGGACGCCGATGCCGCGCAGTTCGGCCGGCACGGTGCGGTCGTTGACCTGGAAGTACAGGCCGGGCTCGACGGTGAGCACGTGCCCGGCGGTCAGGGTGCCGTCGCGGTAGAGCTCGTTGCGGGCCAGCGCGCAGTCGTGCACGTCGATGCCGAGCATGTGCGAGGTGCCGTGCAGCGTGTAGCGGCGGTGCAGCCCGGCGCCGGGCCGGTCGGGGTCGTCGGCGCACGAGACCTCGGCCGTCACCGGCAGGATGCCCCAGCTGTGCAGGTGGTCGGCCAGCACCCACATCGCGGCCCGGTGCGCGGCGAGGAAGTCGGCGCCGGCCTTGACCTCGGCGATGCCGGCGGCCTGCGCCTCCTGCACGGCGCGGTAGACCTTCAGCTGCTCGGGCGTCCACGTCGCCGTTGACCGGCATCGTGCGGGTGACGTCGGCGGTGTAGAGCTCGTCGGTCTCGACGCCCATGTCGGCCAGCAGCAGCTGGCCCGGCCTCGACCGCGCCGTGGTTGCGCCACCAGTGCAGCGTCGGTGGCGTGCGCTGCCGGCGCCGACGATCGAGGTGTAGCCGACCTCGTTGCCCTCGAGCCGGGCCCGGCGCCAGAACGTGCCCTCGAGCCAGCGCTCGCCGCGCACGTCGGGACGGCCGAGCACGTTCGGCAGTTCGCGCACGACGTCGGCGAAACCGCGGGCGGTGACGTCGCAGGCGTACTGCAGCCGGGCCAGCTCCCACTCGTCCTTGACCAGGCGCAGCTCGTCGAGCACCTGGGCGAGGCGATCGCCGGTGCCGCGGGGCAGCAGCGCGTCGACGCCGGGGTCGAAGCCGGTCAGGACGGCGGCCTCGGCGTCGCGGTGCCGGGCCAGGTCGCCGGCCAGCGCGGTCAACGGGCGCGTGGCCAGCGTCGAGCCGATCGGCGGTGTCGTCGACGCTGGGCACGTTGCCGACCCAGACGCGCCGTGCATGCGGCTGGTGAAGTAGCCGACCTCGCCGGGCGGCGCGTACTCGCGCACGTAGAGCGTGCTGTCGTGGCCGGTGGCCGTGGGGGTCATGACCAGGACGGCGTCCGCGGCGGTCTCGCCGGTGAGCCAGGTGAACGAGCTGGCGGCGCGGAACGGGTACTCGGTGTCGTTGGCCCGGACCTTGGGGCTGCCGGCCGGGACGACGACCAGCTGGCCGGCGAAGTGTTCGGCCAGACGCGGCCCGGCGCTGGGCGGCGAAGGGCGCGCCGTCGGGGCGGGCCGGGTGGGGCATGGCCGGGGCCGGGTCCCAGTCGGCGGCGATGGCCGCGCGGAGGTGCTCGGCCATGGGGATGTCGTAGGACGTCGAGTCGTCCGCGGCCGGCGCGGCCTCGGGTGCCGCGTCCTCGCCGTCGAGTTCGTCGGTCATGGTGTCGAGTCTAGGTCTCGGTCGCAGCGATAAGGGCAGGAAGCGAAACCCAGCAACGACGGGGGTGGCGCCTTGGGGGTCTGTCGGGTTGCGGCATGGGGGCGCGACGTGTTCGGTCGGACAAATGAGCCGGGCCCTCGTCGGTGGCACCCGTCTCGTCGGCCGGCGCTACTACCTCGGCCGGCGCGAGGTGGTCGTGCGCACCGGTTGGGGTCCGGGGGCCAGGGTCCGCAACGTCCGCGTCCGTTTCGTCGACGACGGCACAGAGATCGTGCGCCCGTTCCGCGGCCTGACCTTGCAGCCGCGGGGCCGATCGGACCCCGCAGGAGGCGACGTCAGCCGGCCCGAACCGCGATGCCGGGATAGCTGAGCACCAGCCCTGACTCGTCGTAGACCAGGCGGCAGGCGAAGTCGAAACTCGGCGCCGCGTAGTCGTAGCGCTGATGCGCGCCGTCGTCGGTGGTGCGGCGGTAGCTCTGCTCCAGGCGCACCACGGTTAGGTCGCCGGCCCGCACGTAGGCGGCGGGCGCCTCGGCGGCGTCGTCGATCCCGAGCGCCATCCGCCGCACCGGCAGGGCGTTGGTCAGGGCCGACGATTCCAGATCGACGTCGAGGCAGCCGGCCAGGCTCGCAGCGGGTTGCCCGTCGACCAGCCAGTCGCCGCGACCCACGCGCTCCAGGACGGCCGAGCGCGTCCCCGCCACCGACCGGCCGAAGACCTGGGCCCGGTCGGTGTGCCAGGTCGCGTCCACGTCCAGCTCGTACGACACGGCCCACGTCGTGGCCGTCCTCGACCGCCGTCGTCTGCCCTTCGATCCGATACCCGGCCTCATGACGACGAAAGAAGACGACCTCGAAGCCGGTGCGTGCCTCGTGGTGGCGCCACGCCGCCGCGTCCGGGAGCTCGGGCCGGAATTCGGCGCTCACGCCGATAGCACCTCGAACACGATGCCGGCCCGCTGCAGCCGGGCCAGCAGCGCGTCACCCATGGCCGCGGCCGTGGTCACCTGGCCCGACGTCGGGGGCAGGTCGTCGAAGGCCAGGCACAGGGCGGCCTCGGCCAGCATCTTGGCCGTCTCGTCGTAGCCGGGGTCACCGCCGGAGACCCGGGTGACCACGCGCTGCCCGCCGCCCTCGCCGACGAACGTGACGGTGAACCAGCTGGCTGCCCGCTTGGCCGCCGACGGACCGTCGCCGGGGGCGAGCCGGCGCAGCAGGGCCCGGCGCGCGGGCGGGAGCTGGGCCAGCCCGAGCAGCGCGGCGACCCCGAGCGTCCCGCCGACCGCGAGCGGCAAGCCCGGGACGGACGCGTAGTGCGAGTAGTGGAAGTCCGGGCCGTAGCGGGATATGGCCCGGGCCGAGCGGGCGACGACCTGCGCGTCGATCGTCGGCAGCGGCACGGCCCAGCCGTCGTTGACCGGATCGCGCCGGGGTGGGCCGATCTTGCCCTGCGCGCGGCGCGGTCCGGTGCGGCCCTCGACCGCCTTGCGCCGCCGCGCGGCCAGCGCGTTGGCCCGCGGGCGCGAGAAGCCGGTCAGGGCCGAGTACCAGGTGCCGCCGGAGATCGTGGCCGAGGCCCGGACGAAACCGGAGATCCGGATCGGGACGTCCTCGGGCAGTTGGGACACCGTGTAGTACGCGCCCAGGTCGTGCGGGATCGAGTCGAACCCGCAGGCGTGCACGAGCCGCGCGCCGGTTTCGGTGGCCCGGGCGTGGTGGCGGACGTAGGTCGTGTCGATGAACTCGGGCTCGCCGGTGAGATCGAGGTAGTCGGTGCCGGCCTCGGCGCACGCGGCGACCAGCTCACCGCCGTACAGCGCGTACGGACCCACCGTCGTGATCAGCACCCGGGTGCTCTCGGCCAGCCGGCGCAGGGCATCCGGGTCGGTGGAGTCGGCCTGCAGGAGCGGGAGGTCGGCCAGGGCCGGATCGATGACGGCCAGCCGGATACGGATGGCGCCCAGCTTGGCCGCGTCCCGGCCGGCCAGGGCCCAGCGGCACTCGGCCGGGGCGTTGCGGGCCAGATACTCGGCCGTCAGCTGCCCGGCGAACCCGGTCGCGCCGAACAGGACGATGTCGTAGTCACGCGGCGCCATGGCCGGGAAACCTAGGCGATTGTTGAATGCGAGTCAATAATCTGAGGGGTGACGGGTTTGGCCTCCCCGCGAAAATGGGTATCCCCGGGTGACTCGAACTGGCCGCCTCCGGCCCGAGCGAGAAACCGAGGAGCGAGCAATGCGTCTGGGAGCCAGTTTCTTTCTGATCGCCATCGGCGCGATCCTCAAGTTCGCCATCACCAAGAAGGTGAACGGCATCGATCTGCAGACGGTCGGCGTGATCCTGATGATCGTCGGGGTCGTGGGCCTGCTCATCACCCTGTTGTTGATGTCGATGCGCCGCCGTACCGACGTGATCCACCGTGGTCCCGGTGGCGCGGTCGGCGGCACCACCTACGTCACCCCGAACGATCCGGTCGACGGTCCGTACTAATCGCTTGGGGCCCGACGAGCCGGTGTGAGCAAGATGGGACAGTGAACCGACTCGCGAGCTCCACGTCCCCGTACCTGCGCCAGCACGCCGACAATCCGGTCGACTGGTGGCCGTGGTCGGACGAGGCCTTCGCCGAGGCGCGCCGGCGCGAGGTGCCGATCCTGCTGTCGGTCGGCTACGCCGCCTGCCACTGGTGCCACGTGATGGCGCACGACTCGTTCGAGAACGATGGCGTGGCCGCGTTGCTCAACCAGCACTACGTCAGCATCAAGGTCGACCGCGAGGAGCGGCCCGACGTCGACGCGGTCTACATGGAGGCCACGACCGCGCTGACCGGGCAGGGCGGCTGGCCGATGACCTGCCTGCTCACGCCCGAGGGCGAGCCGTTCTTCGCCGGGACGTTCTTCCCGCGGGCGCAGTTCACCCAACTGCTGGGCGCGGTGGCCCAGGCCTGGCACGACAACCGCGACGAGGTGCTGGCCGCGGGGCAACGGGTCGTCTCGGCCCTGGCCGAGGTCGCCGCCCCCGACTTCGCCGGCGACGGGCCGCCCTCCGTCGCGGAGTTGGACGCGGCCGCGGACCGGCTGGTGCCGCAGTTCGACGACAGGAACGGCGGGTTCGGCACCGCGCCGAAGTTCCCGCCGTCGATGGTGCTGGAGTTCCTGCTGCGCCACCACGAGCGCACCGGCGCCCCGGCGTCGCTGGCCATGGCCGAGCGGACGCTGGACGCCATGGCCCGCGGGGGCATCTACGACCAGCTCGCCGGCGGCTTCGCCCGCTACTCCGTCGACGCGAGCTGGGTCGTGCCGCACTTCGAGAAGATGCTCTACGACAACGCGCTGCTGCTGCGGGTCTACCTGCACTGGTACCGGCTGACCGGATCGCCGCTGGCCGAACGGATCGCCCGCGAGACGGCCGACTTCCTGGTGCGCGACCTCGGCACGGCCGAGGGCGGGTTCGCCTCCGCGCTGGACGCCGACACCGACGGCGTCGAGGGCCTGACCTACGTCTGGACGCCGGCCCAGCTGCAGGAGGTGCTCGGTGCGGACGCGGCGGCGGCCGCGGAGCTGTTCGCGGTGACGGCCGACGGGCACGTTCGAGCACGGGGCCTCGACGCTGCAGTTGCCGGCGCGATGCCGATGATCCGGCGGCAGTGGCAGGACTGGCGGGCCCTGCTGCTGGCCGCGCGCACCACCCGGCCGCAGCCGGCCCGCGACGACAAGGTGGTGGCGGCCTGGAACGGGCTGGCCATCGCCGCGCTGGCCGAGGCCGGTGCGCTGCTCGACGCCGCGGTACCTGGACGCGGCGCTGGCCTGCGCCGAGCTCGTGCTGCGGGTGCACGTCGTCGACGGACGGTTGCGGCGCACCTCGCGCGACGGCGTGGTCGGGGACGCGCTGGCCGTGGCCGAGGACTACGGCGACCTGGCCGAGGGCCTGCTGACGCTGCACCAGGCCACGGCCGATCCGCGCTGGCTGGCCGAGGCCGGGGCCCTGCTCGACTTCGCCGTCGCCCACTTCGGCGACGGCGCGGGCGGGTTCTTCGACACCGGCGACGACGCCGAGCAACTCGTGCGCCGGCCCAAGGACCCGGCCGACAACGCGGCCCCGTCCGGCTCCAGTGCGCTGGCCAATGCGCTGGTGACGTACTCGGCGCTGACCGGCTCGCTGGAGCACCGCGCTGCGGCCGAGGCCGCGCTGGCCGTGGTCAGCGGGCTCGGCACGGCCCAGCCGCGGTTCCTGGGCTGGGGCCTGGCCGCGGCCGAGGCGCTGGTCGCCGGGCCGGTGCAGGTGGCTGTGGTCGGCGAGCCAGGTGGTGGTCCGTTGACCGCGGCGGCCTGGCGGCACCGGCCACCCGGAGCCGTGGTCGTGAGTGGTGAGCCGGACGCGGCCGGGGTGCCGCTGCTGGCCGATCGCCCGCTGGTGCAGGGGGCGGCCGCGGCCTACGTCTGCCGGGGGATGGTGTGCGATCTGCCGGTGACCACGGTCGACGACCTGGTCCAGTCACTGCGGGCCTGACGCCCAGCCCCCCGAGTGGTCGGTTACGCGTCGAGTGGCCACCTGTAGCTGCCCACTGGGCGTACAAGTGACCACTCGACGGCGGGGTGGGCTGCTACAGGTCGGGACCTTCGGCCCGGACCTTGTCCACCGCGCTCATCGCGGTGCGCAGGCTGGCCAGCCACTCGTCGGTGTGCTCGCCGACCAGGCGCACGCACCAGGACAGGGCCTCCGAGCGGGACCGGGCCACGCCCGCGTCGACGAGGGTGTCGAGCACCCGGCGCTCGTCCTGCCGCAGCCGGGTCATCACCGGCACGGCCAGGTGGGTGAACAGCGACTGGGTGTCGCCGATCGACGCGCCCCAGGCGATCTTGCGCCCGTAGCGGGCCTCGGCCTCGTCGGCGATCTGCATCCGGGCCTCGCGGGTGTCCTCGCGGAAGCGCCCGATCCGGCCGGCCGCGGCCGCGTCACGCGCGGTCTCGTCGGCGTCGGCGGCCACCTCGGGGGCGGCCAGTTCGCCGATCACGATGATCTCCTCGCGGTCGACGGTGATGCTCGGCGCGCCGGTGTACCAGTCGGCCGGTAGCCGGCCGGTCAGCCAGGCGGCGGCGTCGTCGGCCGACGGCAGGTCGGCCTGCTGCCAGCCGCCGGGGCGGCCGAAGCCCCGCCCGCGGCCGTGCCCACGCTCGTGGCCACGGCTGCCGCGCCGCCCGTGGGAGCGGCCTTCGTGCTCTGTGTCGCCGGTGCGATGCCGGCGCTCTCGGTGTTCATGCATCTCTATTCTCCTTACGTGCATACAACGATTACATCATTACACAACACCTAAGGCATGGCAATATTCCCGCTCGGGCGTCGCCCCGGGAGCGGAGGGTCGGGCCTAGCTGAAGACGGCCAGCCAGATGGCGACGTAGTGGCAGACCGCGGCCACGAGCGTGCAGAGATGGAACACCTCGTGGAAGCCGAACACATCAGGCAGCGGGTTGGGGCGCTTGAGCCCGTAGACGATCCCGCCGATCGTGTAGACGACGCCGCCGACCGCGATCAGCACCAGGGCGGCGACGCCGGCGTTGTGCAGCAGTTGTGGCATCACGAACACCGCCACCCAGCCCAGGGCGATGTAGCACGGCACCGACAGCCAGGCCGGGGCCGACGGCCACACCGACTGCAGCAGCACCCCGAAGATCGCGCCCGTCCACACCGCGATCAGCACGGCCACGGCCGACGAGCGCGGCAGGGTCAACACGGCGATCGGAGTATAGGTACCAGCGATGAAAACGAAGATCATCGAGTGGTCGAGCCGCTTCATCAGCGCATGGCCGCGCGGGCCCCAGTTGATGCGGTGATACAGCGCCGAGGTGCCGAACAGCATGGTCACCGTGGCGGCGTAGATGCCGGTGGTCGCCCCGGCCGATCCGCCCCGGAACGCGGCGGCCACGGCCACGAGCACCGCCCCCGAGCCGATCGAGATGGCAGCCGCGTAGGCGTGCAGCCAGCCCCGGAAGCGCGGCTTGAGCTCGGCGACGGCCGTGGCCAGCGCGATTGCCGGGCTGACCGGAACCGGTTCGGAGGCCATCACCGCGTCAGGCTAACGAACCGCCCCTGTGGGCCCGTTTTGTCGGGACCGCCACTGCCTGGGACGGGTGTGCCGCACGCCCACGTGGGGTCTAGGTTTGGACGGTGAGCGTTCGCGACGCCGTCTACTCCGTGTACGAGCGCCGGCTGCGTGCACACCTCGACGGCCTGCCCATCCCGCGCCACGTCGCCATCATGATCGACGGCAACCGCCGGTGGGCCCGGGCGGCCGGCTTCGACGACGTCAGCCAGGGCCACGTGGTCGGGGCCCGGCACATCGCCAACCTGCTCGACTGGTGCACCGAGGCCGGCGTCGCCCACGTCACCGTCTGGCTGCTGTCGACCGACAACCTGCAGCGCCCGGCCGGCGAGCTCGAGCCGCTGCTGCGCATCATCGCCGGGGTGGCCGAGGAGTTGTCGGCCCCGGGCAAGCCGTGGCGGGTGCAGGCCGTGGGCGCGCTCGACCTGCTGCCGGCCGCCACCGCCGCGGCCCTGAAGTCGGCCGAGGAGCGCACCTCCGACCGGGACGGCCTGACCGTCAACGTCGCCGTCGGCTACGGCGGGCGCCGCGAGATCGCCGACGCGGTGCGGGCCCTGCTGCAGGAACACGCGGCCGCCGGCACGTCCATCGAGGAACTGGCCGAGGTCATCGACGTCGACCACATCGCCGAGCACCTCTACACCAAGGGCCAGCCCGACCCCGACCTCGTCATCCGCACCTCGGGCGAGCAGCGCCTGTCCGGGTTCCTGCTGTGGCAGTCGGTGCACTCCGAGTTCTACTTCTGTGACGCGCTGTGGCCGGACTTCCGCAAGATCGACTTCCTGCGGGCCCTGCGCGACTACGGCACCCGGCAGCGCCGGTACGGGGGATGAGCGACTTCGGACCGCTCGTGAGCGGTAGCTGGCTGGCCGCCCACCGCGCCGAGGTTCGGATCGTCGACGTGCGCTGGTACCTGGACGGCCGCTCCGGGCTGGCCGCGTACGAGGGCGGGCACATCCCCGGCGCCGTGTGGCTGGACCTCGACACGGCGCTCTCCGCCCCGGGCAGCCCGGCCGAGGGCCGGCACCCGCTGCCGACGCCCGAGGCGTTCGCGGCCGCACTCGGCCGGGCCGGCATCGCCGACGGGCAGCCGGTCGTGGCCTACGACGACGCCGGTGGCTCGATCGCGGCCCGGCTGTGGTGGCTGCTGCACGTGCTCGGCCAGCCGGTCGCGGTGCTCGACGGCGGCCTGGCCCAGTGGCCGGGCGAGTTGAGCACGCAGACCCCGGAGTACCCGCCGGTGGACCGCGCCGTGCGGCCCTGGCCAGCGGACCGGTTCGTCACCGCCGACGATGTCGCCACCACCGCCGCGACCGTCCTGGACGCCCGCACCGCCGCGCGCTACGCCCACGGCGACCCGGCCGTCGACCCGCGACCCGGGCACATCCCGGGCGCCCGCAGCTCGGCCTGGGCCGCCGGCCTCGACCCGACGACCGGGCGCTTCCTCGACGGCCCGGCCCTGCGGGCCCGCTTCGCCGACCTCGGGGCCGAGCGCGGGCCGGTGATCACGTACTGCGGTTCGGGCGTGAGCGCCTGTCACGTCCTGCTCGCGCTCGAACTGGCCGGCGTCACCGACACCGCCCTGTACCCGGGCTCCTGGTCGCAGTGGGGCGCCGACCCGGCCCGCCCGGCCGAGACGGGCTGAGCCCGGCCCCACCGGGCCGAGAACCGCGAGCCTGCTGTTGCTGCGCGCCGCCAGCCCGTAGCGTCGTCACCGGTGGTCCGGCGTAACCGGTCCGCTCGGGAGGTCCCGCAACGATGGCAGCGACCAGCGAGGGGGACCGGACCGGTCCTGCTGTTGCGCTGCGCACCGGCGAGGGCCGCCCGGATCCCCGAGAGCGCGAGACGTGTGGACCACACACGTTCGCGCCGACTCCCCCATCAGGAGCGTCCCATGAGTGCTGCCCCGCTACCGCAGAACGACCGTCCCGGCGTGCGCACGTTTGTCCTCGACACGTCCGTACTGCTCTCCGACCCGGGGGCGTTGGGTCGCTTCGCCGAGCACGACGTGGTCTTGCCGCTGGTGGTCATCAGCGAGTTGGAGGGCAAGCGGCATCACCCCGAACTGGGTTGGTTCGCCCGGCAGACGCTGCGGGTGCTGGACGAGTTGCGGATCAAGCACGGGCGCCTCGACGCGGCGGTGCCGGTCGGTGACGGCGGCGGGCGCCTCAGCGTCGAACTGAACCATTCCGACCTTGCGAGCCTGCCCGCGGGCTTCCGGGTCGACAGCAACGACTCACGCATCCTGGCCGTCGCGCTCAACCTGGCCGCCGAGGGCCGCGACGTCACCCTCGTCACCAAGGACATGCCGCTGCGGGTCAAGGCCGCATCGGTCGGGCTGGCCGCCGACGAGTACCGCATGTCCCCGGTGGCCGACTCCAGCCCGTGGACCGGGATGGCCGAACTGGACGTCTCGGTCGCCACGGTCGACGCGCTCTACGACGGGACGCCGATCGATCTGGTCGAGCAGGCCGACTTCGCCGCCGTGGTCGAGCAGCCCTGCCACACCGGCCTGGTGCTGCACTCGGCCAAGGGCTCGGCGCTGGCCCGGATCACCCCGGACAAGCAGGTCAAGCTGGTGCGCGGCGACCGCGAGGCGTTCGGCCTGCACGGCCGCTCGGCCGAGCAGCGGGTGGCCCTGGACCTGCTGCTCGACCCCGACATCGGCATCGTCTCGCTCGGCGGCCGGGCCGGCACGGGCAAGTCGGCCCTCGCCCTGTGCGCCGGGCTCGAGGCCGTGCTCGAACGGCGGGCCCACAAGCGGGTCGTGGTCTTCCGCCCGCTCTACGCCGTGGGCGGGCAGGATCTCGGCTACCTGCCCGGCAACGAGAACGAGAAGATGTCGCCCTGGGCCCAGGCCGTCTTCGACACCCTCGGCGCGCTCGTCTCGTCCGAGGTGATGGACGAGATCATGGACCGCGGCATGCTCGAGGTGCTGCCGCTGACCCACATCCGCGGCCGCTCGCTGCACGACTCGTTCGTCATCGTCGACGAGGCCCAGTCGCTGGAGCGCAACGTGCTGCTGACCGTGCTCTCGCGCATCGGGTCGGGCTCGCGGGTCGTGCTGACGCACGACGTGGCCCAGCGCGACAACCTGCGCGTCGGCCGGCACGACGGCATCGCCGCGGTGATCGAGGCGCTGCGCGGGCACCCGCTGTTCGCCCACGTCACCCTGACCCGCTCCGAGCGCTCGCCCATCGCCGCCCTGGTCACCGAGATGCTGGAGGATCTGCCGCTGTAAGGCGCTGTCCGCGGGCTGGGCGAGGCCGCCCGGGGCGCGTCTGGAAGGCTGCCAGCCGTGACCGACACGGCCGAGCTCGTCGCCCGCGACCTCGCCGCGGTCTGGCATCCGTTCACCCAGCACGCGCTGTGGCCGGCCGACGAGCCGCTCGTCATCGACCGGGCCGCCGGCGTGCTATCTCTACGACACCGACGGCCGCCGGTACCTCGACGGCGTCTCGTCGCTGTGGGTCACGGTGCACGGGCACGGCGAGCCGGCGATCAACGCGGCGATCGCGCGCCCAGCTCGACCGGCTCGACCACTCGACGTTCCTCGGGCTGACCCACGAGCCCGGGATCCGGGTGGCCGAGGAGTTGCTGCGGGTCGCGCCGGCCGGGCTGGCGCAAGGTGTTCTTCGCCGGCGACGGGTCGTCGGCGGCCGAGGCCGCGATCAAGATGGCCTACCAGGCCGCGCGCGCAGCGCGGCGAGGACCGGCCGCTGTACGTCCACTGCGCCGAGGGCTACCACGGCGACACGCTCGGCGCGGTGTCGCTCGGCGGGGTCGAGCTGTTCCACGCCACCTACCGGCCGCTGCTCATCGAGACCCGGATGGTGTCCTCGCCCGGCGTGCTGCGCGCCGGGGCAGACCCGGGCCGCGCGGGCGGCCGAGGTGCTGGCCGAGATGCGGGCGCTGCTCGGCGCGCGAGGGCGAGCGGGTCTGCGCCGTCGTCGTCGAGCCGCTGGTCCAGGCCGCCGGCGGCATGCTCACCCACGACCCGTCGTTCCTGCGTCGGGGTGCGCGCGCTGTGCGACGAGTTCGGCGCGGCGCATGCTCGTCGACGAGGTCGCGACCGGCATCGGCGCCACCGGCACGCTGGTTCGCGGTCGAGCACGCCGGCGTCGCGCCCGACCTGATGGTGGTCGGCAAGCGGCTCACCGGCGGCGTGCTGCCGCTGTCGGCGGTGCTCGCCCGCGACGTCGGTGTACGAGCGCGTTCCTCGGCGACGCCGACAGCGGCCGGACGTTCTTCCACGGGCACACCTACACCGCCAACCCGCTGTCGCTGCGCCGCGGCGCTGGCCAACCTCGACGCTGATGCACGAGCGCGGGACGGTCGCGCGGGCCGCGGCGGTCGGCGAGCGGATCGGCGCGGCGCTGGACCGGACTGGCCGAGCTACGACGGGGTGCGCCGAGGTCCGCCGGGTCGGGACGATGACCGGCATCGAGGTGCGGTCGGTCGGCGCGCGCACCGGCTTCGAGGTGTGCCGCGCCGCCCGGCGGCGCGGCGTGCTCATCCGCCCGCTGGGTGACGTCGTCGTGCTGATGCCGCCGCTGGGCATCACCGACGACGAACTGGACGAACTGACCGGCCGTGGTCGACGACGTCGATCCGCGAGGTCGCTGCGGTTGAGCACCGACCCGCTGGACCGGGTGCGGGCACTGGTGGCAGCGCGGGACGCGGCCGGGCTGCGCCGCGTGCTGCGGCCGCGGGCCGCCGACGACGACGTGCTCGACCTGGCCGGCAACGACTACCTCGGGCTGTCCCGCGATCCCGCGCGTGATCGGCGGCGGCCGCGGACGCCGCGCGCGACGTGGGGCGCCGGGCTCGACCGGCTCGCGGCTGGTCACCGGCACGACCGAACTGCACGCCGACGCTGGAGCGCGAGCTGGCCGGGTTCGCCGGCGCGCCCGCCGCGCTGGTGTTCTCGTCCGGCTACCTGGCCAACCTCGGCGTGCTCACCGCGCTCGGCGGCCCGGAGGTCACGATCGTCTCCGACGCCGGCAACCACGCCTCGCTCATCGACGGCTGCCGGCTGTCGGGCTCGCCGGTCGCCGTCGTCCCGCACCGCGACCTCGACAAGCTCGACGCCGCGCTCGGCCTGCGCGACTACGCCGCACGCGCTCGTCGTCACCGACGCGGTGTTCTCCGTCGACGGCGACCTCGCCCCGCTGGCCGCGCTGCACGCGATCGCCCGGCGCCACGGCGCGCTGCTCGTCGTCGACGAGGCGCACGCGCTCGGCGTCGTCGGTCCGGGCGGGCGTCGGCGCGGTGACGGCGGCCGGGCTCGCCGGCGAGCCCGACGTCGTGCGCACCGTGACGCTGTCCAAGGCGCTCGGCGCGCAGGGCGGCGCCGTGCTCGGCCGCGCCCGAGGTCGATCGACCTGCTCGTCAACACCGCCCGCGCCGTTCATCTTCGACACCGGGCTGGCGCCGTCGTCGGCCGGCGCCGCGCTGGCCGCGCTGCGCGTGCTCGCGCGCCGAGCCGGACCGGGCCGGCGCGGTGCGCGGCCAACGCGGCCGCGCTGGCCGACGATCGTCCGCGGCCTCGGGCGTCGAGACCGTCGCCCGGACGCCGCGGTCGTGCCGGCCTTCCTCGGCGACCCGCGGCGGGCCGTGGCCGCGGCCGCCGCCTGCCTCGACGCCGGCGTGCGGGTCGGCTGCTTCCGGCCGCCGTCGGTCCCGGCCGGCCGCTCCTGCCTGCGGCTGACCGCCCGGGCCGACCTCACCGCGGCCGACCTCGACCGGGCCGCCGCGCGTCCTGCGCGGCCGTGCTGCGCGTGAGCGTCCTCATCGTCACCGGCACCGGCACCGACGTCGGCAAGACCGTCGCCACCGCCGCGCTGGCCGCCTGCGCGCCCGGCTCGCGTCGCCGTGGTCAAGCCGGCGCAGACCGGCGTCGGCGCCGGGCGAGCCCGGCGACCTGGCCGAGGTCACCCGGCTGTCCGGCTGCACGCGACGTCCACGAGTTCGCGCGCTACCCCGACCCGCTCTCGCCGCACCACGCCGCGCCAGGCAGCGGCCTGCCCGAGCTCGACTTCGCCGACGACCGTGCGCCGGATCGCCGACCTCGACCGCCGCCACGACCTCGTCCTGGTCGAGGGCGCCGGCGGCCTGCTCGTCCCGTTACGACGCCGACGGCTGGACGATCCTCGACCTGGCGCGTCGAGCTGCGACGCCGAGTACGTCGTCGTCACCGCAGCCGGGCTCGGCACGCTCAACCACACCGCGCTGACCGATCGGCGCGGCTCGAGCGAGGACGGGCATCGAGCCGGCCGGCATCGTCATCGGCAGCTGGCCGGCCGAGCCCGGACCTGGCCGAGCGCTGCAACCTCGTCGACCTGCGCCGCGATGGGCCGGCACGGCGAGCTCGGCGGGCGTCCTGCCGGCCGGCATGGCCACGATGAGCAGACTTTCCGCAGCGCAGCCCGTGCGGCACTGGCGCCGCAGCTTCGGCGGCACGTTCGACTGCGGCGGCCTTCCGCGGCCGCCGCAGCGACCATGAGGAGATGCTCGGTGACAGACATCCTCGACATCGCCCGCGCCCAGGTGCTCGAGCAGGGCATCGGCCTCGACCGAGGCGCAGGCGCTCGCAGTGCCTGCAGCTGCCCGACGAGCGCGTCGACGAGCTGCTCGACCTCGCCCACGAGGTGCGGCTGAAGTGGTGCGGCGACGAGGTCGAGGTCGAGGGCATCGTCTCGCTCAAGACCGGCGGCTGCCCCGAGGACTGCCACTTCTGCTCGCAGTCCGGGCGTGTTCGACTCGCCGGTGCGCTCGGCCTGGCTCGACATCCCGTCGCTGGTGCAGGGCGGCGCAGCGAGACGGCCGCCACCGGCGCCACCGAGTTCTGCATCGTCGCCGCCGTGCGCGGCCCGGACGAGCGGCTGATGAGCCAGGTGCGCGAGGGCGTGCGCCGCGATCCAGCGAGGCCGTCGACATCAACGTCGCCTGCTCGCTCGGCATGCTGACCCAGGACCAGGTCGACGAGCTCGCCGCGATCGGCGTGCACCGCTACAACCACAACCTCGAGACCGCGCGCTCGCTACTTCGGCCAGCGTCGTCACCACGCACTCCTTCGAGGAGCGGTGGGACACCTGCGAGATGGTGCGCAAGGCCGGCATGGAGCTGTGCTGCGGCGGCATCCTCGGCATGGGCGAGACCGCTCGAGCAGCGCGCCGAGTTCGCCGCCCAGCTCGCCGCGCTCGAGCCCGGACGAGGTGCCGCTGAACTTCCTCAACCCGCGCCCGGGCACGCCGTTCGGCGAGCTGCGAGCCGATGTCGGCGGTCGACGCGCTGCGGGCGGTGGCGACGTTCCGGCTGGTCATGCCGCGCACCATCCTGCGCTTCGCCGGCGGCCGCGAGATCACCCTCGGCGACCTGGCCGAGCGCGGCGTGCGCGGCGGCGTCAACGCCGTGATCGTCGGCAACTACCTGACCACGCTGGGCCGTCCGGCCGACGAGGACCTGGCCATGCTGGCCGACCTGCAAGATGCCGATCAAGGCGCTGGCCAAGGACCTGTGACGCGCGGCCGATGCTGACGTACTGCGACCGCTGCGGCGACGCCGGCCGGCGACGGCGACCACGCCGGCTGCGCCCGGGCCCGCGACCTCGAGCCGCCGCGCTACTGCGCGCAGTGCCGCCGGCGGATGGTCGTGCAGGTGACGCCCACCGGCTGGACGCGCCCGCTGCGTCGAGCACGGCGAGCGCACCGGCTGAGGTCAGTCCGATGCTTTGCGGCCGACGAGATGGAACACGCGGCTGAGTTGGCGGTACGGGTCTCGGCGACTGGCTTCGAGTTCGACGGCGGCGGTGGCCGCGACCTGGGCCGAGTCGTCGGGGTCGAGCTGGGCTCCGCTGAATTCGAGCCAGTCGACGAACAGCCAGACTCCGTACCAGCGTTCGGGCTCGACGCCGCCGTTGCGCAGCAGTTCGCTCACCTCCTCCACCGTGTCGGCCCGCCCGCGCACGCCCAGCACCCCGATGCCGGTCCTGGTGTCGAACGCGGCCAGGGCGTCGGCCCAGCGACGCTCCAACGCGGGCTGCACCGCCGTCGCCTTGGCGTTCCCGGTCATGATCGACACCACGCCGCCGGCCGCCACACACCGGCACAGCTGGGCCACCATCGGCGCGGGCTGGTCGAGGTAGCCGAGCACCCCGTGGCACAACACGGCGGCGAAACGTCGCCCGTCCACCGCCGCCGCGGCGTCCTCGCCGTCGGCCTGCAGGAGCGTTATCCGTCCTTGGGTCTCAGCCGGGAGCCGCTGCTGCCGCTGCCGGGCTTTGTCCAGCATGGCCGGCGACGAATCGAGCAGGGTGACGTCATAGCCGGCCTGGGCCAGTGGAAACGACTGGTGGCCGGCGCCGCCGCCGACGTCGAGCACCGCTGCCGGCGGCGGGGGCAGGTGCTCGAGCAGCTGCTGGTGCAGCACGTAGGTGCGCACGTATCCCTTCACCGTGGCGTAGGCCTCGTCGGCGAAACGATCGGCCAAGCTCGAACTGGTCCAGGGGTCCTCGGTCACAGTCGCTCAGCCGCCCTGGATGAGGCGGATGTACACGTCGGCCACCGGTCGGGCAACGAAGACCGCCAGCAGCGCGGCGGCGATCATGAACGGGCCGAACGGGATCGCGGTCTTGCGGCCGCCCCGGCCGGTGGCCAGCACGGCGACGGCACCGAGCGCACCGAGCAGGAACCCGCCGAACGCGCCGACGGCCAGCGCCGACCACGACAGATAGGCCAGCACCCCGCCGAGCAGTCCCGCGAGTTTGACGTCCCCAAATCCCATGCCGGCCGGATAGGCGAACGCGATGGCGAAGTAGAACGTGAAGAGGGCCGCGGCCCCGATCGCGGCGCGGGCGAGTGACCACCAGTCGTGCTCGGCGGCCGCGGCCACCGTGAGCAGGATGGCCAGCACCGGATAGGACGGCAACGTGATCTTGTCCGGCAGGCGCTTGTGGTCGATGTCGATCACGGCCAGCGCGATGGCCGCCGCGGCGAAATACAGGTAGGCGGGCAGGGCGGCGGCCAGGTGCAGGTCGAGGATCCGCACGGTGACCGCGGCGAACACCACACCTGTGCCGGCCTCGACAAGCGGGTAGCGCGGGCTGATCGGCGCGGCGCAGTCGAAACACCGGCCGCGCAGCACGAACCAGCCCAGCACCGGGACATTGTGGCGGTTGCGGATCTCGCCGCCGCACTGCGGGCACCGCGACGCCGGCCGCACCACCGACTCGTTCGCCGGTACCCGATAGATCACCACATTCAGGAAGGATCCGACCGCCAACCCCAGCAGCCCGGCCAGTACGGCCCACACGACGTTGGCGATCATGCCCGCCAGTGTGCTCTCAGCTCAACGCGGAGTGAGGCGCACGCGCCGCCGTTCGACCAGTGGCGTCAGCCAGCCGTTGCGGCGGGCCTCGGCCACGGCGGCCAACTGCGAGGCCACGCCGAGCTTGACCAGCACCCCGCGCACGTGGGTGCGCACCGTCGCCTCGGACACCACCCAGTCAGTGGCGATCTCGTGCACCGAGCGGCCCTCGCCCAGGGCCTGCAGGGTGCCCTGTTCGCGGTCGGTGAGCACGGTGAAGCGCACCACCGAGCGCTCCTGCTCGGCCCGGGCCTGAGCCAACTCCCGCAGCAGCGCGAACCGCTGGGCCGGGTCGAGCACGCACCGCCCGGCCAGAGCCGCGCTCGCGGTCACGACCAGCGCGTCGAAGCCGAGCGACTTGGCCTGGTAGCCGATCGCGCCGCGCTCGACCGCCCGGGCGATGCGCAGCCGCTCGGTGACGCCGGTGACGACAAGCACCCGGATGCCGCTGGCCGTCAACTGTCCGACCAGTTCGGTGCTGTCGCCGATCTCGCCCAGGTCGAGGTCGAGCAGGACGAGTTCGGGGGTCAGCGCCAGCACGTCGGCCAGCAGGTCATCGAGGGCGGCCGGTGCGCACACGGTGGCGTCGATGCCGCGTCGGCCCAGCGCGACCTGCAGGGTCTCGGCCAGCAACAGGTGGTCCTCGATGATCGCGACGGCGGGCATGCTCAGCTCGCCTGCCGCCGGGTCGAATCGGCTGCGCTCAGCAGCGCGCGGCGGTGCGGGCTCGGCAGGGTCAGTACGGCGCGGGTGCCGCCGCCCGGGCGTTCGGTCAGCCGCAGCGTGCCCGCCTGGGCCGACATGGCCGTGGTCGCGGTGTACAGGCCCAGGCCGGTGCCGAACGCAGGCGTGCCCGCGCCGCGCACCCCGCGCCCCTGCACTCGCTCGCGGTCGGCCGGCGCGATCCCGGCGCCGTCGTCGTCGACGGTGAGCACGACGCTCGGCCCGCGGTGCTCAGCGGTGACGGTGACGTGGGCGCCCGGGGCGTGCGCGCGGGTGTTGGCCAACAGGTTGGCCACCGCCGTGGCCGTGGTCCGCGGGCGGCCCACCACGCACACCGAGCCCAGCTCGGCCTCGATCGTGCCGCCGGCCAGCCGGTGCGCGAGCAACACCGGCCCGAGTACGTCGACCAGCGTGAACGGCACGATGGCCTCGACCGTGTCCGAGTCGAGGGTGGCCTGCAGCCGGTCGAGCTCGGCTGCCATCAACGCGCGAAGGCGGTCCGGATCGGTGTCCTGGGCGGGCGGCTGGCCCAGCAGTTGCGACGCGCCGATCACGGCGATCACGGCCGAGCGGGCGTCGTGCACGCGTTCGCGGTGCAGCTGCTGCACCCGGGCCAGTTGCTCGTGCACGTCGGCCAGCGCCTGCGCCAGCAGCGTCGAGCGGCTGCCGACAGCCCGGTGGGCCTCGCGCAGCTGCGCCCCGGCGGCGACGGCCAGCACGGTCGCGGCCAGCACCTGCACCCCGGGCCCGAGGCCGAACGTGGTCGGCGGCTCGGCGATCGTCTGGGCCTTCAGCAGCTCGTACATCCCCATCAGCACCAGGGCCAGGGCGACCCAGGTGACGGTGGCCCGTGCCTCGCGTCGCCCCGCCCGCCACGCGGTGGCGGCCAGCAGCAGCCAGGTCGCGGCGGCCAGGCACTCCGCGGCCAGCCACACGCCGGGGTTGTCCATCGGCAGCAGGGCGCCGGCCGGCGCCCACTCGGACAGCGTGATGGTCGCGCCGACCCAGCCGGCCAGCAGTACCGCCGCGAGCTGCAGTGGCCGGGTGACCGGGCGGGCACGGCTGGGCCGCCGCGCGACCAGCGCCAGCACCGGGACGACCAGGGACAGGCGCGCGGCCGGGACCGCGTTGGTCAGTTGCGGCGAGGTCTGCATGAGCGGGCCGACGAGCGCGATGAGCGGCAGACCCACCCCGGTCAGGATCAGCGCGGCCGCGGCCCGGGCCGAGCGCTGGTCGTCGGTGAGCCGCCAGCGGGCCAGGCATTGCACCCCGGCGGTCAGGAAGAGGCCGGCCGCCAACGCCCGCGCGACCCCGGGCACCTGGACGGTCACGGACGGCGGGAGGTCATGCGCGGTCAGCGCGAATACGCACCACAGTGCGAACGCGACGCTGAGTGACCCCGCTGCGAGCCACGTGGTCCTGTGGGCCCGCTGCTGCGGTCCCGCGGCGCGCCACACAGGCGGCTTCCCCCAAGCCATGCCGTGCCCTCCCCGTCAGCCACGTCCCCCGGTACATGCGCGAGCAAACTTGCTCTTCACATTCGTGGCAGGCAAAAGCTAACTGGGACGCAGCAACAGGTCAATCCCGCAAATCAGGGTGTTTCGGGCGGTCGAAATCGTGTTTCTTCCCAACATCAGTACGCACTAGCGCTATTGCCCCGGTCGCGGCATGTCGGGCATGGCGTCGTAAAAGATCATTGATCGGGACGCCCCGCCGGCGGGTCAGGCCGGAAGTGGGCTCGCGGCACCGGTGCGCTCGTAGTCGTCGGTGCGCTCGGGCTCGGCCGGGAAGAACAGCGTCCACAACAGGACGAGGGCCAGGACGCTCAGGCCCAGCGACGCCGCGCCGGCCGGCTGGCTCAGGAAGACGAGCAGGTAGCCGAGATCGGTGACCTTCATGGCCACGGTGCCGCGGACCTGGTTCGGGCGGATGTCCCACACGTCCGCGGTCCGGTTCGCGTCGCCCTTGGTGTGGATGAGCCCGGCTGGCGTGACGTCCGTGATCCGGTGGGTGACGACGTCGGTGGTATCGGCCGAGTGCCGGAAGGTGATGACCTGGCCTGCGCGGTAGTGGTGCTGGGCCGGCCGGTCGATGACCACGTCGCCGGGCCGGTAGGTGGGCACCATCGAGCCGGTGTGCACGACGTAGACGCGGTAGCCCTGGGTCCACAGCACCGCACCGCTGATGAGGGCGACCAGGAGCGCGAGGGCCATCGTCGCCCGGGTGATGCTGCGCAGCCTGGTCATCGCGGTCCTTCCTGGTCTGGTGTGCTGCCGGGTCAATCGGCGAAGTGGTGGGGCAGGACCTCCTGCCCCACCACCGCGCTTCCCCCGATCGAGCTACTCCGACGTCACGCCGGGGTAGCTGGTCCGGTTACGGGTTGTTGACGTCGTCCGGACGGACGCCGGCCTGCGTGGCGACGATCTTGAACGGAGCCACCAGGGCCGTCGGTGCGTCCTGGCCGCTCTTGAGGATCTTCGTGTATCCGAAGGTCACCGTCGCGGTGCCGGACTGGCCGTAGGTCAGCCCGCTCTGGAGCAGGATCGCTCCCGGGACCGGGCAGTACGGCACGTAGCTGCCCGGGTCGCTGTTGTTGTGGCTGGTGGCCTGCTGGTTGCTGCCGCCGTGGCCGTTGGCGTCGACACCGCATACGTCGGTGGACGTGCCCGGACTGGTCAGGTTGTACGACGTGAAGTCGCCGCCCGGGGCCGAGACCGCGAAGTGGCCGTAGCGGCCGAGAGAGCTCGAACCCGGACCACCGTTGAACGCGACCGCGCTGCCGTCGGTCGGGAGCACCAGCCAGATGTCCTCGGGACCGGTGCCGGCGGCCGTGTAGTCGACGTTGTTGGTCTTGAACTCACCCGGCAACAGGCTGGTGAAGTTCAGCGTCAGATCCGACGTGTTGACCTTGACGTCGCCGGTGCCGGCGTTGACCGAACCGTTGTGGCTGTCGGTGAAGTAGGCACCGGTGCCCTGGACCGCGGCACCGACGAGAACGGCGGATGCACCGAGTGCACCCACGAATCCCGCCAGCCGGATGGCCTTCGACTTCTGCATTGCGTTTCCCCCTTGGCTTCGGCCGCATGCCCCGTCGGCTGTGACCGCGCTCAGCTTGTCGATCGGGAGTGATCTTGCGCATCGTCAAAATTGATGAACCGACGAGTGCTCGAGCGGCGGGCCCGCAGTGCGCTCAGCGCACCGCCGACGACGAGCAGGAAGCCCGCGAGCAGGAAGACTCTGCGCCCCGCCGGACTATGGACCCAGACCGCCGCATAGCCGGCCAATGGCAGCGAGTAGACGGCGCGATATGCGGTCTTGCCGCGCAGCGCGACGTGCCAAGGATCAGCTGTCCGGTTGGCATCGCCCTGAGTGTGGACGACCAGGCCGGACGGCCCGGGCGTCAGCGAGGTGATCCGGTGGACGACGAGTTCCTGCGGCCGATCGGGACGGTGCAGCACGACCACGTCGCGAACGTGCAGCGACGTGACCGGGACCCGCTCGGTGATGACCACGCCGCCCACGGGAAGCCCGGGACGCATGCTCCCGGACAGCACCGGGCGAACCTGGTATCGGCCGGAGAGGACGCCGATGGCCGCGATCCCGACCAGCCCGATCACTATCGCGAGCACGATGCGGCGTATCCATCGGCGCGCGGGCCGGGCGTGGCGCGGGTGTCGCGGCTGCTCGTTCTGCTCAGCACCATCGGTTTGCATGTGCACCCCTCCGCTCTGGTCGCGGTTCACTGTCATGGCCGGACCCGGGTGTGGTGGCGGGATCGCGAGCGACCCCGCCACCACCAGCCGTGACTGGTCAGCCGGTGTAGGAGAAGGTCAGCGTCGGGGTGACCGAGCCGCCCTGCGCCGCATCGGTCAGGCTGGCCGGCGTGTGGTACGCGCCGCCGTCGTAGCCATCCCACGTCGCCTTCGTGGTGGGGCCGTCGCTCGAGGTCGTGCCGCACTCAGCCGAGTCCTGGCCCGCGTAGAAGCTGACCCAGTACGACGCCGTCTGACCCGGGTCCAGTTGGACCGCGTTCTCCTTGACCGTCGGGTGCAGCGCGACCGCGGTGGTCAGCGGCCCATTGCCCTCGACCCAGGTGCCGGAGTCGTCGTGGCTGCGGATGCAGACGTTCATCTCGTTGCGAAGTGTCGCGGATGCGGACGAGTTATTGTCCGATTCGGACATCTGGATCGCATCGAAGTAGGCCGGGACGTTGCCGTTGTTGGTGACGACGACATGGGTGGCCGGCGTCTCGAACGTCGAACCCACTGGCCCCACGTCGGGCAGGCTGAGCGACTTGCAGCCATTCGTCGCGTCGGTGCAACCGGGCACGTTGGCCGCGGAAACCACGACGTTCATCTGGCCGGCGGTGATCTTCTGCGTGCTCGAAGTGGAGTCGGTGAATGAGGCGCTTGCGCCAACACCCACCAACGCGATGCCCGCGAGCGCTGCGCCCGCGAGAATGACGAGAGGACGGGATAACGGCATGGAAATACCCTCCGGTTAACAGGAAAGCGCTGGATTTGCCTGCGGTTCCCCCGACCAGTTCCGAAGGCCACGCGACCGGTAGATCCAAGCTGCGCTCACGGTCCGTATGGATCGCAATGCAGGTCTAACGCGATGTTGGCCGCGGCGAATCACCAATCTTGATGATTTGAGTGCGGCAACGCCGAGCTCATCGATTTTGACGATGCGGGCCCCTACGTCGACGGTGCAGTCTGGCGAAGCGTTGATCACGCGCTGTGCGCAGCCACGTCACTGAGCTGCCGCGACGCGCCACGAGTCAGGGGGCCCCGTGAACCGCAAGCTCGTGCTCGGGGTGGTGTCCGGGCTCGCTGCCATTGCGCTCGCGGTCGGCGGCACGACGTACTCCGCGTTCAGCGATTTCGGACAGGTCAAGGGGAATGTGGTGGGGGCCGGTTTCCTCAAGCTGACCGTCGTCGTCAACGGTGGCGCGGATGCCGGGCTCGACTTCGGATTGGTGCTGCCGGGCACGACCAGGAGGCAACTGATCTGGGTGGCCAGCCAGGACGGCGGCTCGGTACCTGCCGCCGAGCTCTACCTGACGTTCGACAACCTGGCCGATCACCCCGCGCCGTGCGCCACCAGCGGCGGCAAGGCGACTGGCGAGGCGGAGTCGGGCATCGCCGGCTGCACGGTCAACCGCGACACGGTGTCGGGGACGCCCGCGCAGGGGAACCTCTCGCGCGTCCTGAGCCTTCGGGTCGGCTACTACCCAGCCATCCACCGCGCGGCTGACTGCGCCGCCGTCCCCGTCCACGAGCCGAGCACCGTGATCATGGCCGAGGCGACCGGCAACCTGTACACCAGCGCCACCGCCAACCACGGCGCCGGTGTCCGGTACCGGTTGAACGAGCCGAGCAGCGCCACCGCGCTGACGCTCGGCCCGGGCGCCGGCGTTTGCGTCGGCATCGACGCAGACTGGCCGCCCGACCCGGCCCGGGCCCGGCATCCGAGCCCGCAGAGCCCGAACGACAACGCCGCGCAGGGTGACTCGCTGAGCGTCGACGTCCGCTTCGACCTGGTCCAGGCGCGCTGAGATGACGACAGCCCTGCGCTGGGTCAGCCGGATCGTGTTCTTCGGCCTCGCGGCCGTGCTGGCCGCCGTCCTGACCGTCCTGGTGATCGTGCCGCGCGCAACTCACAGCACGGCGCTCACCGTCCTCACCGGCAGCATGCGACCGGCGCTCGCGGCCGGCTCGGTCGTCATCGAGCGGCGCGTCGACCCGGCGGCGCTGCACGTCGGTGACATCGCCACCTACCAGCAGACCCCCGGCCGGTCCGTCTACATCACCCACCGCATCGCGGCCATCGACACCACGGCGAACCCGGCGATGCTGACGTTCAAGGGCGATGCCAACCGGGTCGCGGATCCGATGCCGGTGCCGCTCACCGCGGTCCGCGGCAAGGTGTGGTTCGCCGTGCCCTACATCGGGCGGTTGCGGCAGGTCTTCGCCGCCGGCGGCCTGCGAACGGTCGCGCTGGCGCTGGGCGTCCTCGGCCTGAGCGTGTACTCGGTGTCCCAGCTCGTCGGCGGCGTTCGCCAGAGCCGGCGGCGCCCGTCGTCAGCCCGGGGGTCCGCGACCTCGATCTCTTCGGGGCCGGCCTCATGACCGCGGTCCTGACGCGGCTGCGCCGTACCGGCGTCGCCCTGGTCGCAACGGCGGCTGTCGTGCTGGTGACCGGAATCCTGACCACCGGTTCAGCCGGTGCCACCGGCGCCGCCCACCTGCGTATCGACATCGTCGGCAGCGGCGACGGGTTCACCAACACGCCGTCCGTGCCCCTGCTCGCCACGAGCGGATTCGTGCCGGGCGGCTCCTCCAGCGGCGCGATGGGGGTGCGCAGCGACGCCTCGACGCCGACCGATCTGTACCTCCGGCTGATCGACGTCGTCAACGACGACAACGGCTGCACCTCGGCCGAGAGCGCGGTCGACCACTCGTGCGGGCCCGGACAGGGCGA
The DNA here is from genome assembly GCA_963713245.1 of uncultured Actinomycetota bacterium. GTDB lineage: Bacteria > Actinomycetota > Actinomycetes > Mycobacteriales > Jatrophihabitantaceae > CAVQKZ01. Next base: position 193,575 of record CAVQKZ010000001.1, on the reverse strand, counting down.
CCTCGGCACCGAACTGATGTTCCACATCACCATGTCCAGCAGCGAGGACGGTCACTTCGCCCCGTTGTGGACCGGTCGCGCGGCCGAACTCGAACACGGCATCCCGCTGGCGCAGGCGGTGGCCGCGGGCCACGCGCAGTGGGTGCGGCTGAGTGCCGCCCTGCCATTCGCGTCGGACAACCGGACGCAGACCGACACCTTCGGCTTCGGTATCCGGGTGACGGCGCAGGACAGCAGCGGTGTCGAGGGCATCACGGTCACTCGCCAGGGCCGGTCGTCGTCCTCAGGTGGGCACGCCCCGCTCGGCCTGGCCTTCACCGGCGCGCAGCTCGGGTTTCTGACTGTCGCCGGCGTACTGGTGGTCGCGGCGGGCGTGGTGCTTGCCTTCGCAGCCCGGCTGCGCCGCCGGTCGGTGCAGCGGTAGCTCAGGCCGTAGGCAGGCCGGGCAGGCCGTCGATGCTCGTGGCGTTGCGGGCCTGCGCGTACTGGTCGAAGTACTCGGCCGGGCGGCGGGCCTGGGCCTTGTCGAGGACGTCGCGGTCCTGGACGAACTGCAGCTGCGGCACCGAATAACCGCACGAATCGCTGATTCGCTCCACGTCCACGACGATGACCGAGCGGGCACCGCGGTCGCGTTCCTTCGGGAACTGTGCTCGCAGGTCCGCGAACCCCGGATCGGCGGCCAGCACGGCCCGGCCTCGGCCGTGCAGGCGGACGATCTTGGGCGGTCCGTCGAACGCGCACCACATCAGCACGATGCGGCCGTTCTCGCGCAGGTGGGCGATGGTCTCGACCCCGCTGCCGAAATAGTCGAGATACCCGACCTGGTGCGGGCCGAGAACGGCGAACGTGCCGGCCATGCCTTTGGGTGAGACGTTCACGTGCCCGTCGTCGCCGCTCGGCGCCGTCCCCACGAAGAACACCGGCTGCGCGCTGAGCCAGCCGGCCAGCTTGGCGTCGATCTCGTCGTACTGCTTGGCCATGGCTACCCGGCCGGGCGCGTCATCGACAGGACGTCGAGCACCTCGTCGAGCTTCTCCTCGCTGATCGCGCCGGGCACGTGGCCGCGCTCGATGACGACCTCGCGGATCGTCTTGCGCTCGGCCAGCGCCTGCTTGGCGATCTTGGCCGCCTCGTCGTAGCCGACGTAGTGGTTCAGCGGCGTGACGATCGAGGGGGAGGACTCGGCGTACTCGAGGCAGCGTTCCTCGTTCGCGCTCGATGCCGGCGATGCAGCGGTCGGCGAACACCCGCGACACGTTGGCCAGCAGCCGGATCGACTCCAGCACGTTGCGGGCGATCACCGGCAGCATCACGTTGAGCTCGAAGTTGCCGGCCGCGCCCGCCGAACGCCACCGCGGCGTCGTTGCCGATCACCTGGGCCACCACCTGGCACACGGCCTCGCACAGGACCGGGTTGACCTTGCCGGGCATGATCGACGAGCCCGGCTGCAGGTCGGGCAGGAACAGCTCGGTCAGCCCGGTGCGCGGGCCCGAGCCCATCCAGCGGATGTCGTTGCTGACCTTGTTCAGGCCGACGGCGATCGTGCGCAGCGCGCCGGACAGCTCGACCAGCCCGTCGCGGGCGCCCTGGGCCTCGAAGTGGTCGCGGGCCTCGGTGAACGGCAGGCCGGTCTCGGCCGCGATGAGCTTGATGACGTCACCGGCGAACCCGGCCGGCGCGTTGATGCCGGTGCCGACCGCGGTGCCGCCCAGCGGCAGTTCGGCCACCCGCGGCAGCACGGCCCGCAGCCGCTCGACGCCGTAGCGCACCTGCGCCGCGTAGCCGCCGAACTCCTGCCCGAGCGTCACCGGCGTCGCGTCCATCAGGTGGGTGCGGCCGGACTTGACGACGGTGGCGAACTCGCTCGGCCTTGGCCTCCAGGGCGGCGGCGAGGTGGGCCAGCGCCGGTTCGAGGTCGCTGACGACGGCCTTGGTCGCCGCGACGTGGATCGCCGACGGGAACTGGTCGTTGCTCGACAGCGGGTCGTTGACGTCGTCGTTCGGATGCACCGGCGCGCCCAGGCGCTCGGCGGCGAGCGAGGCCAGCACCTCGTTGGTGTTCATGTTCGACGACGTGCCCGAGCCGGTCTGGAACACGTCGATGGGGAACTCGGCGTCCCAGTCGCCGCGGGCCACCTCGTCGGCCGCGGCGCGCGATCGCGTCGGCCTTGGCCTGGGTCGAGCAGGCCGCGCTGGGCCCGCACCCGCGCGCCGGCGCCCTTGATCGACGGCCAGGCCGGCGATGAGCTCGCGCTCGATCGGCTGGCCGGAGATCGGGAAGTTCTCGACCGCCCGCTGGGTCTGCGCGCGCCACTTGGCCGCAGCGGGAACGCGGACCTCGCCCATCGAGTCCTTCTCGATGCGGTAGTCCTGCTCAGTCACGACGGTCTCCCCGAGCTCGGCGGCAGATAGCCGTCCAAGCCTAGATCCCGGCGCTGGCCGCCCTATGCCGCCGCTGCACTCGCGGATGGACTCCTGCGCGGCGTGGGCCATGGCCTGACGTAGCGCAGGAAGATCGGGTTGCCGCCGGCTCAGTGGTTGGGGTAGCCCGGCTGCTGCGGGTATCCCGGCCCGTAGCCCGGGACTGCTGGCCGTAGCCCGGCTGCGGCTGGTAGCCCTGCTGCTGCTGGTAACCGGGCTGCTGGTACCCCGGCTGCGGCTGCTGGTAGGCTGGCTGGGCGGGCCCTGCGGTTGGGCTGACCCTGCGGCTGGCCGAAGGCCTGCACCGGGTCGGGGGTGGCCGGCGCGCCGCCTGGGGCTGCCGTAGCCGAGCGAGGCCGCCGTCTGCTTGGCGCCCTCGTCGACCGGGATGGCGACGACGGCGGTGCCGTAGGCGCACAGCTCGGTCCAGACGTCGCCCATCTCGGAGGTGTCGAAGCGCATGCCGATCACGGCGTTGCCGCCCTTGGCCCGGGCGTGCTCGAGCATCCGGCCCATGACCTCGTTGCGGCTCTCGGCGAGGTTCTTGGTCATGCCCTGCAGCTCGCCGCCGAACATCGACTTGAAGCCGGCGCCGATCTGCGAGAACGCGTTGCGCGAGCGGACGGTGAGGCCGAAGACCTCGCCGCAGACGCGCTGGATCTCCCAGCCGGGGATGTCGTTCGTGGTGACTACCAGCATGGTGTGGCCTTTCTCGAGGGTGTTCCGGCAGGATCCGGCCAGTCAGTGTCGGTCGAAGTCCACTGCGGAGTATGCCCGCAGCTTGCCGAGCTGGTGCAGCGAGTCGACCAGCCGGATCGTGCCCGGACTTCGAACGCATGACGATCGACTCGGTCTGCACCGAGTCGGCGTAGTAGCGCACGCCGCGCAGCAGTTCGCCGTCGGTGATGCCGGTGGCGCAGAAGAAGATGTCCTCGCCCGGACACCAGGTCCTCGGTGGTCAGCACGCGGTCGAGGTCGTGGCCGGCGTCGATCGCCTTCTGCCGCTCGTCGTCGTCCCGCGGCCACAGCTTGGCCTGCATCGCGCCGCCCATGCAGCGCAGCGCCGCCGCGGCGATGATGCCCTCCGGGCGTGCCGCCGATGCCCAGCAGCAGGTCGACGCCGGTGCCCGGGCGGGCGGCCGAGATCGCGCCGGCGACGTCGCCGTCGGTGATGAAGCGGATGCGCGCGCCGGCCTCGCGGACCTCGCGCACCAGCTGCTCGTGCCGGGGCCGGTCGAGGATGCAGACGGTGACGTCCTCGGGGTGGCCGTGCTTGGCCTTGGCCACCCGCCGGATGTTCTCGGCCGTCGGGCGCGGTGATGTCGATGACGTCGGCCGCCTCGGGCCCGGCCGCGATCTTCTCCATGTAGAAGACGGCGGACGGGTCGAACATCGTGCCCGCGCTCGGCCACCGCGATGACCGCGATCGAGTTCGGCATGCCCTTGGCCATCAGCGTGGTGCCGTCGATCGGGTCGACGGCGACGTCGCACAGCGCGCCCGGTGCCGTCGCCGACCTCCTCGCCGTTGTAACAGCATCGGCGCTTCGTCCTTCTCGCCCTCGCCGATGACGACGACGCCGCGCATCGAGACCGTGCCGATCAGCGCGCGCATGGCGTCGACGGCCGCGCCGTCGCCGCCGTTCTTGTCGCCGCGCCCGACCCAGCGCCCGGCGGCCATCGCGGCGGCCTCGGTGACCCGGACGAGTTCGAGGGCGAGGTTGCGGTCGGGTGCCTGCCGGCGCGACGGCCAGGGCGGGCGGCACGTGCGACGTGTCGGCTGCGGCGGTGGTGTCGGGGGGTCCGTCGGACATGGCGGCCTTCCTCTCGGCACGGGCGGGTTTGCTCCATCCTTGCAGAGCGGCCGATATCGGTCGCCGCGTGCTGCAGCCGCGCGCTACGCTCGCGCCGTGACGTGCTGCTGCGCCATCCTGCCGCCGCCGCGCGCCTGACCGGAGCGCGTCGAATCCCGCCCGCGCGGAGCTGAGGCCGCCGCGGCCGTGCGCTGCGCTCCACCGCCGACCGTCGGATCGACTCAGGAGCGCTCCCGTGTCCGTCTCGACCGCATCTTCGGGCCCGCAGCCGGCCTGCTCGCCGTCAGCGGCGGCGCCCTGCTGTGGGGCACCACCGGCGTTGCCGTCCGCATCATCCACGACCGCTCCGGGCTGGGCGCCGTCCCGATCGGCTGCTACCGGCTGGCCATCGCCGCGGTCGTGCTCGCCGTGCTCTTCCGCGGCTCGGGCCGGCGCCGGCTGCGGGCGGCCTGGTCGGCGCCACCGCTGGTGCGCTGGTGCTGGCCGGCGCCGGGCTCGGCGGCTACCAGGCGCTGTACTTCGTCGGCGTGCAGGACGTCGGCGTCAGCGTCTCGACGCTGGTCAGCCTGGCCGTCGCGCCGGTGGCGCTCACGCTGGCCGGCGCGGTCACGCGGCGCGCGCCTGCCCGTCGGCGGCACGCCGTCGCCACCGCTGGCTGTGCGCGGTCGGCGGGCTGGCGCTGATCTCGCTGGCGTCCGGCGTCGTCGGCGCGGCCGCGCCGCATCCGCTGCTCGGCATCCTGGCCTCGCTCGGCTCGGGCCTGGGCTACGCGGCGACGACCGTGCTCAACCGCCGGCTGGCCGCCGACGGCGACCCGCTGCTGCTGACGGCGGCCACGAGCGGGATCGGGGCGCTGGTGCTGCTGCCGATCGCGCTGCCGCGTCGGCATGGCCTGCCCGCGCGACGCGGTCGCGCTCGGCTGGCTGGTCTACATCGGCATCGTCTCGACCGTGGTCGCGTACGGCTTGTTCTACGCCGGGCTGCGCTCGACGTCGTCCGAGGCGGCCGGGGTGCTGACGCTGCTCGAGCCGCTGACCGCCACCGTGCTCGCCGCGGTCGTTCCTGGGCGAGTCGCTGTCAGCGGGCCGGGGTGGTTCGGCGCGCTGCTGCTGCTCGTCGCGATCGCCGTGCTCTACGTGCGCCGGCCCGAACCGGACGCGGCCGCGCTCTGAGGTGCGGCGCCGGGCTCAGCGCTCGGCCGGTCGGCGCGGCGTCGTGGGCGGCGATCGCCTCGTCCAGCCGGGCGCTCGCGCCGTCGAGCCAGCGCTGGCAGATGTCGGCCAGCTCCTCGCCGCGCTCCCACAGGGCCAGCGACTCCTCGAGCGTCTGGCCGCCCGATTCGAGCTTGGCCGACGACCTCGCGCAGCTCGGCCCGGGCGGCTTCGTAGCCCAGTCGTCGAGCGTCCGGCGAGCTCGCAGCGCTCACGGCGAGCGACGACCGCGAGCGCGTCATGGCGCGACCTCGGCGTGGACGACGGCGTCGAACTCGCCGCGCGGCGACCCGGACGCGCAGCGTGCCCGCTGGCGTCGGCGGCATCGCGCACGACCGTGCCGTCGGCGCGGCGGACCACGGCGTAGCCGCGGTCGAGCGTGGACTGCGGCGACAGCGAGCGCACGCCGGGCCCGCACGTGCTCGAGGTCGGCGCGGGCCGACTCGACCAGCCCGACGGCGCGGCGCCGGGCCCGGTCGCGCAGCAACCCGGCCTCGCCGCGATCGCGGTCGAGCCGGGCGCGCAGGGTGGCGCCGCAGCCGCTCGGGCAGCCCGGCCATCAGCTCGGCCTCGCGCGCCCAGGCGCTGGCGCACGCGACGTCCGGGCCCGCTCGCGCAGGCCGTCGAGCTCGCGCATCTCGACGGCCAGGTCGGGGACGATCCGCTTGGCCGCGTCGGTGGGCGTGGACGCGGCGAGGTCGGCGACGAAGTCGAGCAGCGGGGTGTCGGTCTCGTGCCCGATCGCGCTGACCACCGGCGTGCGGGCCGCGAACACGGCTCGGATCAGGGTCTCGTTGCTGAACGGCAGCAGGTCCTCGACGCTGCCGCCGCCGCGGGCGATCACGATCACCTCGACCGCGGGATCGGCGTCGAGCCGCTCCAGCGCGTCGACGACCTCGTTGACCGCGGACGCGCCCTGCGTGGCCACGTTCTCGATGCGGAAGCGCGACGTCGGGCAGCCGGCGCCGGGCGTTCTCGACGATGTCGCGCTCGGCCGCGCTGGCCCGGCCGGTGATCAGCCCGATGCAGGCGCGGCAGGAACGGCAGCGGCCGCTTGCGGTCGAGCGGCGAACAGGCCCTCGGCGGCGAGCAGTTTCTTCAGCGCCTCCAGCCGGGCCAGCAGTTCACCGAGCCCGACCTGGCGGATCTCGGTCGCGCGCAGGCTCAGCGTGCCGCGCTCGAGCGTAGAAGTCGGGCCGGGCCCGCACGACCACCCGCGAGCCCTCGCCGATCGCGTCGTCGAGGATGCCGCGGGCGCAGGTGACGCTGAGCGAGATGTTGGCGTCCGGGTCGCGCAGGGTCAGGAACTGGGTCGCCATCCCGGGCCGCCGGGTGAGCTGGGCGATCTGCCCGTCGATCCAGATCTCGCCCAGCCGGGAGATCCACTCGCCGATGCGCAGCGCGACGACGCGGACCGGGATCGGTTTGTCGGCCGAGGTCTCGAGCCGGGCCATCGTCGTCCGGCCGCGCTACTCGTCACCGATCGCGTCGAACGCGGACGGCTTGCCGGTGCGCGGGGCGCGAACGGACTTGCGCGGCGCGGCCGACTTCGGCGCGGCCGGCTTCGGCTTGGCCGCCGCCTTGGCCTTCGCCTTGGCCGGGACACGGGCCGGCGTGACCGGGGGCGGGGGCGGCGGGACGACGGCGGGGGTTGGTGCGGGCTCGTCGAAGGTGGCCCAGGGCGGCGGCCTCGTCGGTGACGGCCCGGTGGTTGAGAAGTTCGTCACCGCGGGCGGCCAGGTGGGCGTAGCGCTGCTGGGCCCGCAGCGAGAGCTGCAGCGCGGTGCTCACGGCCAGCATCGGCAGCTCGATCGCCTTGTCGGGCAGGGTGCGGGCCTCGTCCAGGGCCGTCGCGACCAGGCCGAGGGCCGCGCGCAGGGGGGTCGGAAGCGAGGCCATGACTCCAGCGTGCCGCATAGGAGCCTTCCGTACCATCTGGAGGTATGACCTGGACTCAACCGGATGCCATCGACGCACCCGTCCAGCCCCGCGGGCGGGTGCTGCTGGCCAAGCCCCGGGGTTACTGCGCCGGCGTCGACCGCGCGGTCCAGACCGTCGAGCTCGCCCTGGAGCACTACGGCGCTCCGGTGTACGTCCGCAAGCAGATCGTGCACAACCTGCACGTGGTCCAGGCCCTGGAAGCCCGGGGCGCCGATCTTCGTCGAGGAGACCGACGAGGTGCCCGAGGGTGCGCTGGTGGTGTTCTCGGCCCACGGCGTGGCCCCGTCGGTGCACGCCGAGGCGGCCGAGCGCGGGCTCAAGTCCATCGACGCCACCTGCCCGCTGGTGACCAAGGTGCACCACGAGGTCCGCCGCTTCGCCAACGACGACTACGACATCCTGCTCATCGGCCACGAGGGTCACGAAGAAGTCGTCGGCACCAGCGGCGAGGCCCCCGAGCACATCATCGTCGTCGACGGGCCCGAGGACGTGGCCGACGTCGAGGTCCGCGACCCGGACAAGGTCGTCTGGCTGTCGCAGACGACGCTGTCGGTCGACGAGACGATGCAGACCGTGGACGCGCTGCGCGAACGCTTCCCGTCGCTGCAGGCCCCGCCGTCGGACGACATCTGCTACGCCACGCAGAACCGGCAGGCCGCGGTCAAGGTGATCGCGCCGCGGGTCGAGTTGCTGCTGGTCGTGGGCTCGGCCAACTCGTCGAACTCGGTGCGGATGGTCGAGGTCGCGCTCGCGGCCGGTGCGCCCGCAGCCCACCTGGTCGAGAACGCCGCCGCCATCGACCCCGCGTGGCTCGACGGCGTCACCACTGTCGGCCTGTCGTCCGGGGCCTCGGTGCCCGAGATCCTGGTCGGCGAGGTCACCGACTGGCTGGCCGCCCACGGCTACGCCGACGTCGAGGAGGTCAGCCACATCGAGGAGCGGCTGACGTTCGCACTGCCTCAGGAACTGCGCCGCGACCTGCGCATCGCCGGGGCCCAGGCCCCCGCTCGCCCGGGCCGCCCCAAGGACATCACGAGCTGATCCGGCCACAGTCGCGGGCCGAGAGCCGCACCGGCGGGCCGGGCCCGAGCTCGCTGATGACCATGTCCGCCACGTCGGGGTCGGTGGGCAGCCCGCCGTGGCCGACCGCATCTGTCGCGCAGACGCTCTGCACGGTGAAATCGAGCGCGCCGGCCAGCGAGGCCGACGCGGGCGGGACGACGACCTCGTCGCGGTCGGTCCAGATCGACACGTAGCTCGGCCCGGCCGGTGTCTCGTCGCCGGCGTTGAGCGTGGCCAGCAGCGCGCTGCCGGGGATGAGTTGCCGGCACGCCTGCGGGCAGGCGCCGGGCAGCACCGAACCGGCCAGGCGGGCCAGTCCGGTGCCGTGGTGCGGCGCGCCGAGCGTGATCACCCGCCGGGCCAGCGTGGCCCCGCCGTGGGCGCGCACCCACAGCCGGGCGACCACGCCGCCGGCCGAGTAGCCGACGACGTCGACGGACGACGCGTGCGCGCGCTCGAGCGGCGGCACCGGCCGCGGTGCCCGAGCGCCCGGGCCTGGCCGTCGAGGTCACCCAATCCGTTGCCGGGCAGCCGCACGACCTGGACGTCCTTGCCGTGGCGGCGCAGCACCACGGCCAACTCGTCCAATCCGGTGGTCGCGCCGCCGTAGCCGGGCACCAGCAACACCGGGCCGGGCGGTGGTGGTGGCGGTGCCGGCGGCGGCACAGCGGACCGGGTTCGGGCGGCGGCCGGCTGGCCCGGGTCGGGCCGGCGGGCCACGGCGACGCCGGCGGCGAGCGCGGCCACGACGACGGCGCCGAGGACGAGCATCAGCCGGCGCCGCGGCCGATGGCGGGGCTCAGCGATGGGTGACGAGCCGGACACCGGCGATGATGAGCACGGCCGCGGTGGCCGCAGCGATCGCCGGGAAGCCGTAGACCAGCCAGTTGGCGGCACCGTCGAAGAGGACCTTCTTGTCGTGCAGGCCGCCCGAGCGCAGGTAGAGCATGGCCCCGGATGCCCCGGCGTAGACCAGCGGCGGCGCGATCACGACCGGGAACATCGACGAGCGGCGCACGAGCAGCATGGCCACGACCGAGGCGACCACGATGCCGACGTTGAAGCCGCCGCGCACCTGCGAACCGCTGAGCGAGTCGATGATCCCGCCCACGCCGGCGATGGCGACCAGGACGAGCAGGGCGGCCCAGGCCGGCAGGCCCCGTTCGTGAGGACGGGCCGGCCGTAGGCCCGGCGGCGGCTGGTCGCGCTCGGCCCGGTACGAGGCCCGGACCGGCGTGGCCTGGCTCCAGCCGTCATCGACCGGCCCACCGTAGGGCTGACGGGACGAGGGCGTGTTGCGTGCGCCGTACGGAGCCGGCGCGTTCACCACAATCAAGCTCCTCCGCGATCGGCGCCGAGGAACGGGAGCCCTCGGTGGCACGTGCAGTCGGGGTTAACGGTACCGGCAGAGCCCTGTGCGTGCGGGATACCGGCCCGATTTGCCGCCCGTCGCGCTCAGGAACTTTCGCCGCCGGCCGCCTCGGGCATGGCCGGTAATGCGGCCTGCCCGTTGGTGTGCCGTTGCTTGGCCAGCGCGACCACCCGCTGGTCGGTGAGTTCGGGCGCCTGGGCGAACCGGGACGCCTCGGTGACCTGTTTGGGCGCTTCGAGTGGATCACCGCCGCTGACAACCTTGAGGTCCGACATCCGCCGGGCGGTGACCAGCACCCGGCTCTCGAGCGAGGACACCGTCTGGTTGTAGGACGTCACGGCCGAGCCGAGCGAGCGGCCGAGCTTGTCGATGTGCCCGCCCATCGTCGACAGTCGCTGGTACAGCTCGCGCCCGAGCTTGTGCACCTCGTCGGCGTTGGCGGCCAGGGCTTCCTGGCGCCAGGTGTAGGCGATCGTGCGCAACAACGCGACGAGCGTGGACGGCGTGGCCAGCACCACGTCCTTGCCGAACGCGTACTCGAGCAGGGTCGGATCCTCGCGCAGCGCGCCGTCGAGGAACGCGTCGGCCGGCACGAAGCAGACCACGAACTCGGGGGTGGGGTTGAAGCGTTCCCAGTACGCCTTGGCCGACAGCGAGTCGACGTGGGTGCGCAGGTGCCGGGCGTGGGCCTTCATCCGGGCGTCATGGGTGGCCTCGTCGCGGGCCTCCATCGCCTCGAGGTAGGCGCTGAACGCGACCTTGGAGTCGACGACCACGTTCTTGCCGCCGCACAACCGCACGATGAGGTCGGGCCGCTGGGTGGTGCCGTCGGACCCGCGTGCACTGGCCTGCAGGTCGTAGTCGACGTGCTCGGCCATGCCGGCCGCCTCGACCACCCGCTCCAGTTGCATCTCGCCCCACCGGCCGCGGATCTGCGGCGCGCGCAGGGCGGTGACCAGCAGGGACGTCTCGCTGCGCACCTGCTCCGACGCGTGGCTCATGGCCAGCACCTGCTCGCGCAGGGCGGAGTCGGAGGAGGCCCGGCCCTTCTCGATCTCGGCCAGCTGCTGCTGCACCTTGCCCAGCGATTCGCGCAGCGGGCCGACCATCTGGTCGATGGCCTGCTGGCGCTGGGCCAGATCGCCGCCGGCGGCGGTGGCCGACTTGGCCAGCTGCGCCTCGGCCAGTTTGATGACGGCCTCGCTGTTGCGCTGCAGGGCCTCGGCCGCCTGCGAGCCGAACAGTTCGCGCAGCTGCTCGTCGGTGCGCACGAGCATCGACTCGCGCTGGGCCGCCGCGGCCCGGTCGGCGGCCAATGCGGCCCGCAGGCCCGCCGCTTCGGTGAGCGCGGCCCGGGTGCTGAGCTCGGCCCGCTGGCGGGCCAGCAGCCAGCCCATCGCCAGCCCGACGGCCAGGGCGAGCAGCGCGAGAATTACAGCAGTGACGTTCATACCTCGATGCTCACACCCGGTACCGACAATTCCGGGCGCCGACACGCCCGGTCCGTAGACTGGCGGCTCGTGACCCTGACAATCGGCATCGTCGGCCTGCCCAACGTGGGCAAGTCCACCTTGTTCAACGCCCTGACCAAGAACGACGTCCTGGCCGCGAACTACCCGTTCGCGACCATCGACCCGAACGTCGGCGTGGTCGGCGTGCCCGACCCCCGGCTGGACGTCCTGGCCAAGATCTTCAACTCGGCCAAGATCATCCCGGCCACGGTGTCGTTCGTCGACATCGCCGGCATCGTCAAGGGTGCGAGCGAAGGGGCCGGGCTCGGTAACAAGTTCCTGGCCAACATCCGCGAGGCCGACGCGATCTGCCAGGTCATCCGCGCGTTCAGCGATCCCGACGTGGTGCACGTCGACGGCAAGATCAGCCCGCGCGACGACATCGAGACGATCAACACCGAGCTGATCCTGGCCGACCTGCAGACCATCGAGAAGGCGCTGCCCCGGCTGCAGAAGGAGGCCCGGCTGGCCAAGGACAAGCTCGCGGTCGTGGCCGCCGTCGAGCAGGCCCAGGAGGTGCTGGAGCGGGGCCAGACGATCTTCGGTGCCGGGCTCGACCGCGAGCCGTTGCGCGAGCTGCACCTGATGACGGCCAAGCCGTTCCTCTACGTCTTCAATCTCGACCCGGACGAGATCGGCGACGCGGCCGTCACCGACGAACTGCGGGCGATCGTGGCCCCGGCCGAGGCCATCTTCCTCGACGCCAAGACCGAGGCCGAGCTCATCGAGCTCGACGCGGCCGAGGCGCTGGAGTTGCTGCAGTCCATGGGGCAGGAGGAGTCCGGCATCGACCAGCTGGCCCGGGTCGGCTTCGCGACGCTGGGGCTGCAGACCTACCTCACCGCGGGGCCGAAGGAGGCCCGGGCCTGGACGATCCCGGTCGGGGCCACCGCGCCCCAGGCCGCGGGCGTGATCCACACCGACTTCGAGCGCGGCTTCATCAAGGCCGAGGTGGTCTCCTACGCCGAGCTGGTCGACGCCGGCTCGATGGCCGAGGCCAAGGCCCGCGGCAAGGTGCGCATCGAGGGCAAGGACTACGTCATGGCCGACGGCGACGTCGTCGAGTTCCGCTTCAACGTCTGACGTGGGGCGGTGCCGGTACGTCGCGCGACGGCTCTGTCAGCGACTACCGCGCTGAGATTGATCGCCGGGCCAGCCGTCGCCCAGCCTGCGCGCTAGGTCGGCGACTGCGGCAGCGTCGAAGCTCGTCGACTCGTCCTCGTCCCAGATCGAGAGCGCCCAGTCCCACTGCTCGTCCGACCACCGATGCGTTACGTCCGACCATTCCAGCGGCCACCACGCACCGGAGCGGGGCCGGCGGGCCAGCGAGCCGCTGAGGCCGCCGTCGAGCCAGGCCTGGAAGCCGCCGTCCGAGTCCCAGTCGTGGAGCATGACCTCGACCCCTTCACCGGCGGTCGACAGCGGTTGGGCGGTGACGTGCTCGGCGAACCACGCCGCCCGAGCGGCCATGTCGGCGTCGTGCTCCCGCTGGCCGGCCGCTCGCAGTGCGTCGACTGTCGTCGACGGGCCGTCCCATCGGAACAAGGCTGGGTCGACCCGCTCGTCGGTGACGAACTCCGTCCACCGAGCGACCGACGAGTCCCCGAAGCGCTGCTCGAGCACCAGGCCGGTGTCGGCATCGACGACGACGTGCATGTCGTACGGCTTGTGGGCCGGTGCGGCGAACGCGAAGCGCCAGGCCGCGCGGCCCAGGAACTCCGTACGGGTAATCGGCCCGATCGGCTGGCCGAAACCGAATAGGTCGGTCTCTTCACGGCTGCGGCGCCCGGCCAGATCGCTACCGTTGTCGGCCCAGGCATCGCCCTGGTGCGGTTCGGCCACCATTCCGCCGTCACGGCGGCGCCACATCGTGTCGCCGTCGGTGAGCAACCACGGGGTCCCGTTCTCGTCGGCCAGCCGGGACCGGGTTCCGGCCCGGTGGACCAGCACGATCGTGCGCTGCCCGCCCACTTCGTGCTCGATCCGGCCGCGGACGACGACCTCGTCCTCAGGTCCGTCGTAGATCAGCGGTTCGAGCCCGGCCCAGATCACAGCGTCCTCGGCGGACAGCGGCGCCGGGGACGGCTGACGGAACTCGGGCGGGGGCAGGTGCCTGGGCGGCGGTTGATGTCCGGCGTTGGCCAGCACCAGGCGGACGAGGTCCGGTACTGCGCCGGAATCGTCGGCGATCCAGCCGTCCAGGCCGCGCCGGGTCAGCGCATCGACGTCGCCGGCGGCGGCCGCCGCTGCGCACTCCCCGCACAGGGTCGAGCTGGCGAAGGCGACGTGCACGTCCGGCAGCGTCGGCAGTTCTACGACGCGGTCTGGCACGCCCCGGCAGAGGACGCAGGACTGGCTGGGTCGGTCGTCGAGTTCCCAGGCACTGGGATTCACCCGCTGCACCCCGCTCGGTTGGAGACCCTCACGCTAGCCCGCTCGCCTTGATCCGTTGTGGCCCAGACGGCGGACCCGATCGACCCGGTGGCGGCCACCGGATGCCGCGATGCGACGTCGATGGCCTCCGTCATGTCGGCGCAGTCGAGATGTCGACGCCCCCGTCCCGTTCGCGCCGCACTTCATGCTGCCGTTGATGCCGCCGCTCGCCGCTCCGCGGATTTCCTGCTGACAGCTCGGCCGCAGTGCGTAGAGCCAGAATTCGGCCCGTGTACGGATAGGCCGCTCCGGCCCGTCCGAAGAGGCAGGATATGTTCCTCTGTCGGCCGCAGCTCTGGCGTCTTTCGCCCTGAAGCCAGAAGATTCCACACGTGGAGCAGACGCCCTCGGGTCCGTTCAACGCCGCCGCGTCGCTGACGGTCTCGCCGCGATACGGCCAGGTACGCGCCCGGCCAAAGCCTTCACGCTTCGCCGGGTCGATCAGTTGTGCCCGTGCTCGTGCGACGGCTTCATGCCCGACTTCCTGAAGCGGGCGAAGACCATCGCCCGCTGAACCCACCCCCGAGGGACCCCCATCATGACAAGTGTTCTCACCGCCGTCGCCCCGGACCAGGCGCTGACTTTCGACCTGCTCGAAGCGGCCGCCGGACCACTTTCCCTGGACGTCACGCCTCAGGTCGAGGAGCGGGTCCATCGCGGGCACGCCTTCGTCGCGCAGTGCCTCTCGGACGAGCGCCCGGTGTACGGCGCGACGACCGGCCTCGGCCCGTTGGTGACCTTCGGCAACCGCCCGGACGCCGAAGCGCAGTGCGACAACGCGCTGCAGCACCTGACGGCGGGGCAGGGGGCGGACCTGCCCCGCGAGGTGGTCCGGGCCACGATGCTGGCCCGCTTCTGGTCACTGTCACGCGGCCTGTCCGGGCTTTCCCCGTCGGCACTGGAGGCCCTGCGGGCGGCCCTGGCGACCGACTTCACCCCAGTCGTCCCGACGCTCGGATCCGTCGGTGCCAGCGGTGATCTGATCCCGATGGCCTACATCGCCCAGAGCCTGCGCGGAGTCGGGGAAGCCTGGGTCGGCGGCCTGCGGCTGCCCGCGGCACAGGCGCTGGACGCCGCCGGCCTGTCGTCGCTCGCCTTCACCGGGCGGGACGCGTTGTCGATGGTCAACGGGACCTCGGTGACCAGCGCCGCCGGTGGCCTCGCGGTGCTGTCCCTGGGCCGGTCCTACCGCGCCGGGCTCGCCCTGACCGCCCTGCTCGCCGACCTGCTCGGGGCACGGCCGGCGTTCCTCGAGCCGTCGCTGCTCGCCGCGTTCGGTCACCCGGAGACCGTGGCCGCCGGAGCGCAACTGCGGGCCTGGCTGGACGGCGGGGCGCCGTACGGCCACCGACCGCTGCAGGAGCCCTACAGCCTCCGGTGCGTGCCCCAGTTGATGGGAGCTGTGCGCTCCGGGCTGGACTGGGCGGAGGGCGTGGTGGGACGCGATCTCAACGGGGTCAGCGACAACCCGCTCTTCTTCCCCGACGAGGACCTGGTCGGACACGGCGGCAACTTCTTCGGCCAGCCGAGTGCGTTCGCCACCGACCTGCTCTCGCTCCTGGCCACCCAGATGGGCAATCTCGCCGAACGGCAACTCGACCTATTGATCGACCCAACGCGCAACAGCGGGCTGCCGCCGATGCTGGCGCCCGAGGCGGGTCGGCAGCACTGCGTCCAGGGCGTGCAACTGGCGGCGACCGCGATCGTCGCCGACATGCGCCGCAACTGCGCACCGGCGAGCGTGCAGAGCATCGCCACCAACCTGCACAACCAGGATGTGGTCCCCTTCGGTACGCAAGCGGCCTTGAACGCCCTCGCTCAGGCCGGCAAGCTGCGCCTGCTGCAGGGCAGCCTGGCCGTCGCGCTGCGCCAGGCGGCGTTCCTGCGGGAAGGAGGGGTCCGGGCGCCGCGGTGCGCCGCCCTGGTCGAGGCGCTGGCCGAGGTGGTGGAACCGATCATCGAGGACCGGCCCCTGGACCGAAACGTCCGCGACGCCGCCGACGTACTCGACAGCGCGGTCAGCCGGTGATGCTGTCCTGCCCGTTCTCCAGGTGCCCGGCGAAGCGGCGCAGGTAGCCGGCGTGGCCGTCGAGCCGGACGCTGACGTCGTACCAGCCTTGGGCGTCGTCGACCGGGTCGGCGTCCAGGCTGCGGGTGCCCGGTGCGAGCGTGAACCGCTCGGCCCGGCCGGTGATGCCGGTGGCCACGACCGAGACCGGCCGCGACGCCGAGTTCGTGAACGTGATCCGCAGCCGCGGTTCGCGCGGCGCCCCGGTCACGAGCACGGCCACGTCCACCCGGGGCAGGGTGACCGTCCCGGCCACCTCGCGCAGGAACCCGTTCGGGCCGTGCACGGCGATGTCGTACGCGGCCACCGCGGCGACCGACGCCGACGCCGATCCGTGGGCCGGGACGTCGATGCGCTGGGCCGGCGCGCCGGTGATGCGGTCATAGACCTGCAGCTGCACGGCCGCCGTCCCGGTGTTGCCCAGGGCGAGCACCACCGCACCGGTGCGCAGCGTCGCGTTCGCCGTGGGCTGGTAGGGCAGCGGGCGGGCGGCTACGTGGCCGGGCTCCTGGGTCGGCACGACCTGCCGCCCCGGTGGCGGCGGCATCGGAGCCGGCAGCTTCGAGTCGAGTTGGTCGGCCTGCTTGCGCAGCGCGGCCGTGTCGGGCAGACGCGGGACGGACGTGCTGTGGTGGGTGAAGTCGAAGCAACTGGTCAGATCGCCGCAGATCTCGCGGCGCCACGCGGAGATGTTCGGCTCGCGCACGCCCGTCCACTGCTCCAGGAAGCGCAGCACCGAGGTGTGGTCGAACACCTGCGAGTTGACCCAGCCGCCGCGGCTCCACGGCGAGACCACCGTCATCGGCACCCGGGGGCCGAGACCCACGGGCAGGCCCTGGACGAACTCGTCGGGTGTGCCCGGCGGCGCGGTCGGCGAGATGGCGTGGTCGAAGAAGCCGTCGTGCTCGTCGTAGTTGATGAACACCGCGGTCTTGCGCCACAGCTCGGGCTGGGCCCAGATCGCGTTGAGCACGGTCTGCGTGTAGGCCGCGCCGTCGACCGGGCGGGCAGCCGGGTGCTCGGAGTACGCGTACGGCGCGACGATCCACGACACCGCGGGCAGGTGACCGGACTGGCAGGCGGCCAGGAACTGGGCCAGGACGTGCTCGGGGTAGTGCCCGAGGCCGGAGTTCGGCTTCCACTGCGTGCGCAGCGAGGCCCGCTCGGCCAGCTGCCGGCGTCTTGGGATCGGCCGAGGCCAGCGCGTCGTGATAGGCCTGGAACAGCCACAGCGGGTTGTCGCCGTAGTCGCCGACGAAGCCGTCCTCGCCGCCGCCGTCACCGACCTCGTCGTTGGCGTAGACCTGCCACGAGACGCCGGCCTGCTGCAGCCGCTCGGGGTAGGTCGTCCAGTGGTAGACGGGCAGGTAGTCGTCCGGGTTCGAGATCGCCGGTCCGCCGGCCGTGCCGTGCGGGTCGATCATCCCGCTCCAGTGGAACAGCCGGTTCGGCGTCGTCGGGCCCTTGATCGAGCAGAAGTACTGGTCGCAGAACGTGAACGCCTGGGCCAGCGCGCGGTTGAACGGGACGTCGTTGCGGTCGAAGTAGGCGGCGCTGTGCTCGCCGGTCTCGGCCACGAAGCCCGTGTTGTTCCCGCCGGCCCACTGGGTGTGCACGCCGCCCCAGCTGTGGTCGTTGCCGGTGAGGTCCTGGCCGTCGACCTTCTTCGTGTCGACGTGGTACGGCAGCAGGTACCCGCCGTCCGGGCGGGCCGGGTCGGGCTGCTGGAACACGGTGCGCCCGTCGGCGAAGCGCAGTGCCGTCTTGTCGCCGAAGCCGCGCACCCCGCGCATCGTCCCGTAGTAGTGGTCGACCGACCGGTTCTCCTGCATCAGGATGACGACGTGCTCGATGTCGTCGAGGGAACCGTTGCGACGGCGGTGGCCGGGCGTGGCCGCGGCCGCGGTCGGCGCGGGCAGGGCAGTGATCAGGCCCGCGGTCGCCGCGGTGGCGGCGGCACCGCCGATGAAGGTGCGGCGCGACGGCCCACGAGACGATTGCGGCATGGCTGCTCCTTGATCGGCGGTTTCGGCCCAGCCGAGTGTGCAGACGCAGGTCGTCCCGCACCCGGCATCGTCGTGAACCGCTGGTGAAAACGGGCGCAACGGGGCGCAACGGCTCGCAACCGACGGCGGTTACCGCCGGTTGAGCGCGCGGTTCGGGAGAATGAGGTTCATGTTCAGCCCGCGCCGTGTGGCCCGCGTCGGGCTGCGCCGCACCAAGGAGCGGGCCCCGGCCGCGGTCACCCGGGCCTTGCGGCTGAGCAGCGCAGCCGTCGCGTCCTACCTCGTCGCCCTGCGCACGGTGTCCGATCCGCGGCCGGTGACCGCTGCGCTCACCGCGCTGCTGATCGTGCAGGTGACGCTGGTCGGCACGTTCGCCGACACGGTGCGGCGGATCCTGAGCGTCGTCGTCGGCGTCGCCGTGGCCATCGGCGTCTCGTACTTCGCCGGCTTCACCTGGTGGAGCCTGGGCGCGCTCGTGGCGACGTCGATCCTGTTGGGCCAGGCCCTGCGGCTGGGCCCGCACCTGCTCGAGGTGCCGATCAGCGCGATGCTGATCCTGGCCGCGGGCGGGGCCGGCATCCAGGCCGTCGACCGGATCACCGAGACGCTGGTCGGCGCGCTCGTCGGCCTGCTGGTCAACGTGCTGTTCCCGCCGTCGGTGCAGACCCGCAGCGCGGGGGTCGCGGTCGAGCGCTTCGCCGAATCGATGGGCCGGCTGCTCGATCGGGTCAGCCGCTCGCTGAGCGCGGGCGAGGTCATGCGCGACGAGGTGCGGGGCTGGCTGCAGGAGGCCCGCTCGATCACGAACGACATCGCCAAGGTCGACCGGGTGCTGACCGAGGCGGGCGAGAGCCGGCGGCTGAACCCCCGGGCGGTCGGGACGGCCGACACCACGCCCGACCTGCGCAGTGGCTTGGACGCGCTGGAGCACTCGGCGGTGGCGCTACGGGCGGTGTTCCGCTCGTTCGCCGACGGGGCCGGCACCGCGGTGGACGCTCCGGAGCCGGACGGGCTGGCGGCTGAACTGGACGACGAGGATCTGCGCGGCGCGTTCGCGGTGCTGATGGCCGATCTGGCCCACGCCGTGCGCAGTTTCGGGTCGTTGGTGCGGGCCGAGGTCGACGAGGGCGACCAGCCGCACACCACCGAGCTGCAGGAGGCCCTGGACGCCGTGCGCGAGGCCCGGGTCCGGGTGACCGAACTGCTCCTGGTCGATCCGCAGCAGGCGCCCGGGCTGTGGGCGTTGCACGGATCGTTGCTGGCCGGCATCGAGCGGGTGCTGGCCGAGTTGGACGTGGAGGAGCGCACCCGGCGCCGCAACCGGCGCCGCAGCGAGGCGGCGGCCGGGCGCGGGCCGGGCGCTCAGGCGGCCGAGCGGCTGCGGACGACCACGCGCCGGGTCGTCAACGACAGCCCGGTGCTCAAGCGCCCGCGCCGCCGCCCGCGGTGATGCGGCTCGGGGCTGGGCTCCGGAGCCGGTTCCGGGCTCGGCACCGGCCCGCGCGGTCCGTCGGGAAACGGGTTGGGCATGCCCATGACGATCTCCTCCTCAGTGCGTCGACAGTGTCCAGAACCAGCCGGCGAAATCGGTGACCAGGAAGACCAGCGCGGCCACGTAGGTGCGGTAGAGCCACTTGAGCTTGCTGGCGTTGCGACTCAGTTGCTGGCCGGCGAACGTCGTCAACTGGGACTGGATGGCGGTGAGCGACACGGCCGGTTGCGCGCGCGTGTAGTCGAGCACGATCTGGCCGCTGGCGTTGGCGCCGGCCCACTCGCGCGGCGACAGGATGTACGCGCAGGACAGCATCAGGGCCAGCGAACCGCCGATGGCCAGCCACGCCCCGGCCGGCAGCCCGGTCGAGTCACTCAGCGACTGACTGGACAGGAAGCCGGTGGCGATCGCGGCCGCGGCCAGCAGTGAGCCGACCCGGGCCCGCAGTTCGTCGACGGCGGCGACCTGGGCCTGCAACCCGCTCTGGGCCAGCGTCCACGCCAGTTCGATCCGCGGATCCGCGGGCTGGTCCTGGGCCATCCGGCTACCTCACCCGCCGGGTCGAGCCGGCATCGTGCTCCCCTTACGTCGGCGCCGCCGAGCGTAGCGCCGGTCCGGTCGGACGACCAGCGCCGTCGGGTCGCGGCAGCGGACGGATCTGCGCCACCGGCCGCGCTCACGGGTTGACGCCGCCTTGGGGCGATCGGTACTACGGCCGGACGACGTCGGCCAGTTCGACCCGGTTGCTGTCCCCGGCCGGCCCGGTCGGCCGCCCGATCCGGAACAGCGCCACCGGGGTGCCGGTGACGCCGGCGGCGCCGGCCAGCGCGGCGAGTTGCGGGCGCGTCTCCGGGCGGTCGATCGCCACCGAGATCGGGTGGTAGCCGAATCCGGCCGCACCGATCGTCACCCAGGCCCGCAGCAGCCGGCGGCCGGCCTCGACGAGATCGCCCGGCTCGGCGGAGCCGCGCACAGAGCACCGCGACGGCCGGCGCCGCGCCGAGCAGCCGCACCTCCCGATCGCCGTAGGCCCGAGCCAGCAGTGCGGGCAACCGGCCGAGCCGGAATGCCGCCCGCAACGCCAGCCACTCGTAGCGGGCCAGCCCGAGCTGGTGCGGCGTCATCCCGTCCGGGCTGGCCGGGTCGGCCCGGATCCACGCGTCGAGATCGGCGACGAACCGGCGGTCGCGCCACGACAGCACCGACGCCCGGCGCACGATCCGGGCCACCTGTCCGCGCGGCACGAGCGCGCAGCCCAGCGCTTCGAGCTCCGTGCGCAGCTCGGTCGGCAGCGGTTCGGCCGTGTAGGGCGTCCGGTTGGTGTGCCGTCCGGCCACGTGCGCGGCGAGCGGATCCGAACCGCCGGCCGGCTCCAGGCGCAGGTCGGCCACGTGCAGGTCGGCGCCGTCGCGGGCGAGCACGAGCTCGACCTGCGCCACCAGTCCCTCGCGCCGCGCGGCCAGGGCCAGCGTCTCGCAGAACGCGCCCATGCACAGGTACGCGTCACGGTCGTCCGGGTCGGCCGGCAGATACTCGTGGTGGTCGTAGTGCAGTTCGTAGCGCGGCCCGGCCGCGATGCGGATCCGCCAGGGCTGGGCGTTGTGGGCACTCGGCGCACGCAGGGCCGCGGCCAGCACCCGCTCGTGCGCGAGCGGAATCGTGGCCAGGGCGGCGAGTGCGTCGCGGCGCCGGGCCGCGGCGTCGGGGCCGGTGCGGCCGGCTCGGTCGATGACGGTCATGACTGTTCTCCTTCGGTGCTCAGGACGTAGCGACGCTTGATCCGGCCGGTGTTCACGGCGAACACTCCGGTGCCGGGCGCGGCCGGACGGATGCCGAAGGCCAGCGCGCGGGGGTCCTCGGCCGCGGCCGCGGCCCAGTCGCGGTTGTGCCCGGCCAGCCAGTCGGCCAGCGCGGTGCGGATCGCATCACCGAGGCCGGCGTCGGCGCGCGCCGCCTCAGCGCCGACCTCGACATGCACCAGCGGGGTGGTCGTGCCGTCGTCGGCCTCGGCCAGTTGCAGGCAGAACGCGCCGAGGCCGAGGTCCGGACGGCGCAGCGCCAGCGCCCCGAGCGCGGCGTCGACGTCCTCGGGGTAGAGGTTGGCGCCCATGTGCGACAGCGTCGAGTCGGCCCGGCCGGCGACGTAGAGCAGCGGCAGGCGGGCCGCGCCACGCACCGGGAGCGGAACGCCGTGCGCCCGGGCCGCGCTGAGCACGGTGGCGAAGCTCAGGCCCCCGCCGGCGTCGTGCACCGCGTACCGGACGCGCGGCGACAGCAGCCGCCGCGTCACGGTGACGACGAGTTCGGCGCCGTGTGCCCCGGCCACCGTCTCGACGTGATAGCTGGACGGGTCGTACTGGAACACCATCGGCAGCCGGCCGGTGGCGCCGAACAGCGCGTGGGCGAAGTCGGGGTTGCCCGCCGCCGCCTGCCGGACCGCGACCGCGAACTCGGTCTCCCCGGCCACGCCGATGTCGAGGTCGGACGCGCCGTAGGCCGACAGCACCCGGGTGAACGTGCGCTCGAGCCGCGTCCGCAGGGCCTCGCTCATCGACTCGCCGCCGACGAACCCCCACAACTCGTGCCCGGCCAGGTCCAGGCCGCGGGCCCGGGCCTCGTCCAGCAGCGTGCCCAGGAACGGCGGGTAGCCGCACACCACGTAGCAGACGTCCGGGCCGAGCAGTTCGATCGCGGCGAACGCCTTGTCGAACTCCGGCCCGCACGACTTGACGGTGCCGAGCCGCCGCAGCGCCCCGGTCACCGACTGCCCGGTGGCCCAGGCGCCCATCGAGAAGCAGTTGAGGACCACGATCCGGCGGTGCCGGCGCGCCCGCAGCAGGCAGCGGGCCTGCACGGCGAGCCCGAGTTCGAGCTGGTCGAGTTCGGCCCGCGAGCGCACCCACTGGTACGGGCGCCCGGACGAGCCGGACGACTCGTCGATCTCGACGCCCGCGATCGGGCAGCCGCCCGCCCGGGCAGCGCTGGGCGACCGGGAAGGCGTCGATGTAGTTCGCCTTGTCCAGCACCGGCAGCGCGGCCAGGTAGCCGGCCAGCTCGCCCGCGGCCAGCGCCGCGCGCCAGGGCCGGACGCCGGCCGTGGCCGCGCGGTACGCGGGCACCTGCCGCCGGGCGCGCGCCGCCGTCAGCACGGCCGCGGCGAGACCGGCTCGTGCGGCCAGGCCGGCGCCCCACCGCCCGAGCAGCGTCACGCCGCCGGGCCGCCGGCCGGCCGTCGCCGCGGCCAGCCGGACCACGGCCAGGGCCAGCAGACCGGCCAGCAACGACGCGATCAGCCGTACTGCCACGGGCCAGGGCGGCGCCGCGGTCGGGGTGTCGACGCGTACGGCCAGAGGGCGGGCGGCGGTGGTGTGCATGTGCGCCAGCCTCGGCCCGCGCCCGCAGAGGCGGATGCGTACAACTACTCACCCGTAGCGCCCGGGTGACATCCGGCGGCGAGTAGCGTGCCGCAGGAATCGGTCGTGACGTGATGGAGGGGGCCGGATGCAGCCCAGTGCCGACGAGGTCCTCGCCGCCGTGCGCGGATCGCACGACCGACTCGTCGCGGCCCTGGCGCCGCTGCGCGACGACCAGGTCGCCGGTCCGTCCTATGCCGACGAGTGGTCGATCGCCCAGGTCGCGTCGCACCTCGGCTCCGGTGCGCAGATCTTCGGCCTGTTCCTCGACGCCGGGCTCCGGGGCGAGCCGGCGCCGGGGGCCGAGCAGTTCGGGCCGATCTGGGACGACTGGAACGGCAAGTCGGCGCCGGACCAGGCCCACGACGCCGTGCGCGCGGACGCGGCCTTCCTCGACCGCGTCGACGCGCTCTCGGCCGACGAGCGCGAACAGTGGCGCCTGGACCTGTTCGGCAGCGAGCACACCCTGTCCGAGCTGCTGCGCCTGCGGCTCGGCGAGCACGCGCTGCACACCTGGGACATCGTCGTCGCCCTCGAGCCCGGCGCGACCGTGGCCGAGGACGCCATAGCGATCGTCGTCGACGCCATGCCCGGGCTCGTCGCCCGCACGGGCCGGCCAGCCGCGGAGCCGTACGAGGTGCTCGTGACCACGAGTGCGCCGGCCCGGTCGTTCCTGCTCGAAGTCGGCGCCGACGGGGCCCGGTTGTCCGTGGCCGACGCCACCACCGCGGGGGCCTCGCCGGCCCGGCTGCGGGCCCCGGCCGAGGCGTTCGTCCGGCTCGTCTACGGACGGCTGGACGCCGACCACACCCCGATCGCGGTCGAGACCCACGGCATCGAGCTCGACGCGCTGCGCGCGGCCTTCCCCGGCTTCTAGCCCCGATCCCAACCCCCGCACCCCGCCGGCGTGGTGCGGGCCGTTGACATGCCCACGATTTTCTGGATAACTTGTTCACTAGTTATCTAGATAAGTAGGTTCCTATGTTGACGTTCCAGCTCACCACCCGGTCGAGCATCCCGCCCTACGTCCAGCTCGTGCAGCAGGTGCGCCAGGCCCTGCTGGGCGACGTCCTGCGGCCCGGCGACCAGCTGCCGACGGTGAAGCAGGTCGTGGCCACGCTGGCCATCAACCCGAACACGGTGCTCAAGGCCTACCGCGAGCTCGAACGCGAGGGACTGGTCGAGGGCCGGCAGGGCGTGGGCACGTTCGTGCTGCGCCGCCCGGCCGGGCCGCCGCCGGGCGCCCAGGCCATGCTCGCCCGCGGCCTGACCGCGTGGATCGACAAGGCCCGCCGCGCCGGTCTCGGCGACGCCGACATCGAGAGCATGGTCCGTTCCACCCTGATGGCCGCGTCCGGCGAGGCGACGGCATGAGCACCGCGCTGAGCGCGGCCGTGCGCGCCGCCGGACTGGGCAAGCGCTTCGGCAAGAAGTGGGCCCTTCAGGACTGCACGTTCGACGTCCCCGAGGGCGCGGTGTGCGGTCTGGTCGGGGCCAACGGGGCCGGCAAGACGACGCTGCTGCGCCTGCTCGTCGGGCTGAGCACGCCCACGACCGGGACGGCGGACGTGAGTGCGCAGCGACCCGGCGACGACGTCGGGTTCCTGCGCGAGGTCGGCTACCTGGCCCAGGAGATCCCGCTCTACCGCCGGTGGGACACCGAGGACCACCTGCAGATGGGCGCCCACCTCAACGCCAACTGGGACGACGCCGGCGCCCGCGACCGGCTGCGGGCGCTGGGCATCCCGTTCGACCAGCGCGTGGGCACGCTGTCGGGTGGCCAGCGGGCCCAGGTCGCGCTCGCCCTCGCGCTGGCCAAGCGGCCCCGCGTGCTCCTGCTCGACGAGCCCGTGGCCGCGCTGGACCCGCTGGCCCGGCGCGAGTTCCTGTCCACGCTGAGCGAGGCGGTGGCCGACGGTGACCTCACCGTGCTGCTGTCCAGCCACCTCGTCGCCGACCTCGAACGGGTCTGCGACCACCTCGTCGTGCTGGCGAACTCGAAGACGATGCTGGCCGCCGACCTCGACGACGTGCTGGCCAGCCATCGGGTGCTCACCGCCCCGCGGCGCGACACGTCCGCGATCGAGCGCGACCACAACGTGCTGCGCCAAGAGTCGACGCCGCGCCAGGTCAGCCTGTGGGTGCGCCTGAACGGGCCGGTGCACGATCCGGCCTGGCAGGTCGACGACGTCGGCCTGGAAGACATCGTGCTGGCCTACCTGGGTGCCGACGGCACCCAACCGGCCGCACTGAGCCCGGTCGGAGGTGCGCGATGAGGTGGCTGTTGTGGCGCCAGCACCGGCTACAGGGCGCCGTCAGCAGCGGCGTGCTGGCCGTCTTCGCTGTGCTGCTGTGGATCACCGGTGTGAACATGGCCCACACTTACCGCTCGGCGCTGGCCGTGTGCCGGGCCAACGGGACGTGCGACAGCCTGAGCCTGTTCCAGGGCGACGGCGCCATCATCGATCTGGTCAACCTCAGCGTGGTCGTGCCCCTTCTCGTGGGTGTGTTCTGGGGCGCGACGCTCGTTGGCCGCGAACTGGACACCGGCACCAACACCCTGGTCTGGACGCAGGGCATCACCCGGCGCGCGTGGCTGCGCGGCAAGCTGGTGACACTGCTCGTTTCCTCCGCCCTCGTCGGTGCCGCGGTGAGCGGGCTGGTCACGTGGTGGTCCGGGACGATGAACTCGATCGGCCGCAACCGCTTCGACCCGATCCGCTTCGACATGCAGGGCGTGGTCCCGGTCGCGTTCACACTGTTCGCGGCCGCGCTCGGCCTGGCGTCGGGCGTGTTCTGGCGGCGCATGTTGCCGGCGATCGCCACGACGGTGGCCGGATTCCTGCTCGTGCGCTTCGTCGTCGAGAACTACGCCCGGCCCTACTACGAGTCGGCCCGCACGGCGTCGGTGCCACTGGCCGGTCGCGCCGATCTACCCGGCAGCCCCTGGGTGCTCAGCTCCAATCCCGCGCTGCACAACCACCCGCTCAGCGGGCCGATCCGACTGCCGGCCCAGTGCGCCGGCTTCGGCGACCGGCCGCAGACGGGGCAATGTCTGAGCCGGCTCGGGTACCGCCTGATCACCACGTACCAGCCGTCCGACCGTTACTGGACGTTCCAATTCATCGAAGCGGCGATCTTCCTCGCGCTGGCGGCCATCCTGCTCGCGGCCGCGGTGGTCGCCCTGCGCCGGCACGACGCCTGAACCCACGTGACGCGGGGCGTACGGTCGGGCCAACGACGACCGTTGGGACGTGATCATGGCCCTCGCCGACCGGCTGCACGACGACGCGCACGAGCTGGCGCCCTACCTCACCGAGCTGCGGCACACGCTGCACCAGACGCCCGAGATCGGGCTGCAGCTGCCGATCACCCAGCAGACGGTGCTGGCCGAACTCGACGGCCTCGGCCTCGAGATCAGCACCGGCCGCGAGTTGACGTCGGTGACGGCGGTGCTGCGCGGCGCGCCCGGCGGACCCACCGTGCTGCTGCGCGGCGACATGGACGCCCTGCCCGTCACCGAGGCGACCGGGGTCGAATTCGCCAGCAAGATCGACGGCGCGATGCACGCCTGTGGCCACGACCTGCACACGACCATGCTGGTCGGCGCTGCCCGCCTGCTCAGCGCGCACCGGGACGAGCTCGCCGGCGACGTCGTGTTCATGTTCCAGCCCGGCGAGGAGGGCTGGGACGGCGCCGGGGCGATGCTGGCCGAAGACGTGCTGCTCGCATCCGGCCGGCGGGCCGACTCGGCCTACGGCATGCACGTGATATCGGATCTGCTGCCGCGCGGGGTCTTCACCACCCGGCCGGGAACGCTGATGGCCGCGAGCGACCGGCTGCACGTCACCGTCCGCGGCTCGGGCGGCCACGGCTCGACGCCGCACCTGACCCGTGACCCGGTCAGCGTGGCCGCCCAGCTCGTCGGCGACCTGCAGACGCTGATCACCCGCCGCTTCGACGTGTTCGATCCGGCCGTCGTCACCGTCGGGTACTTCCACGCCGGCACCAAGCGCAACATCATCCCCGACGACGCCGAGTTCGACGCGACCGTGCGCACGTTCACCGCCGACGCCCGCGAGCGGATACGCGAGGAGGCGGTGCGGCTGTGCGAGCACGTCGCCGCCGGGTACGGCCTGGACATCGACGCCGAGTACACGGCCGAGTACCCGCTCACGATCAACGACCCGGCCCACGCCGCCTTCGCGGCCGACGTCGCGACCGAGGTCTTCGGGCCGGACGGCTACGAGCCGAAGCAGACGCCGGTAACCGGGGCGGAGGACTTCTCCCGGGTGCTGGCCGAGGTGCCCGGCTGCTACCTGTTCCTGGGGGCGTGCACGACCGACGACTGGCACAGCGCCCCGAGCAACCACAGCCCGCGGGCCAGCTTCGACGACTCGGTGCTGCCCAAGGGTGTGTTGCTGCACGCCGAACTCGCCATCCGGGCCCTGCGCCGCGACGCCGCCGCAGCTTGACAGCCTCCGCCCCGGTTCAGGCCCTGGGCGGCACCGCGCTCACTCCACAGGCAGCGTGGGCGTGGGCCGCGGCCGCGGATCGCCCGGGTCGCCTGCCGCAAGCCGGACGGCTCGCCGTACATCGTCGCGGCGCAGCTGGCAGGGGCTGGGCTGGGCCAACCGCAAGGCCCACGACGAACCGCACCCGGGCGAGGACGGCGAACCCGTCGCCCAGCCCAAGTACTACGCCTGAGCGACCCTGTCAGAGGCCGCTGGTTGCTCCAGTCTGGTGGAGGTGACCGTGCCGGCTGCATCGTTGGGCGTGGCGCGGCCATCCGGGCTCAGGTCCGGATTCGTTCGAGCTTCCGTCGAATATTCGGGCGTTGCGACGGGTATTGACTCCGGCGGATCCCAATCCGGAGCTGTGGTGGCCCGCTGAATGGACCTGACCGGCAGCTCGCCACTGATCCCGTCGTCGTCACTGTGAACAGTTTCATCGGCGTTTGGACGCGTCTTCACCGCAGGAGCCGGAGGCGTCCAGGGCTTTATGTGCTGCACCACGCTTTCGTAGAAGTCGTCGACGAGTCCGAGGACTGATCCGACGAAGGTGCCGCGGCCCTGTCCGCGCTTGGTGCCGGCCTTGGCCGAGAGCCTGACCGTGAACGACTTCAATTCCTTCTTCGGGTCGTCGAAGAGAATTTCAGGGGCCGTTCGCACGTCCGTGATTTGGTGAGCGGGCCCAGGCGACCGCGCCCACGCCGCCCAGGCTTCGATCAACGTGGCGTCTGGCGCTTTGGCGAGCTGCCGAGTCAGCCAATTCACTCGCGTGGCATTGCGCCCCTGGCTCGGCGAATCCAGCGTGATGGAACAGGTGACGAGACCCGACCCGCAGGTCAGCTGTCACATCGATAGGAGCGGCCGCATTGGGGACGCGCAACGCGCCGTGCAGAATGCCGGCGTCGACGAGCCTGCTCACGCCAGCTTGGGTTCGAGCGGCGACGTCTCTCGTCTCTGCGCGAGACAGGACGGAGCGGACGTCGACGCCCAAGTCTCTTGAGAGGCGCATGCCGGCGAAGGCAACAAGCTGACCGTATCGACCGACAACCTCGGCTGCGGTCTTGTCGCTGCTGCGAAGCGTTCGGGTGGCAACGCTGTTGCGAACTGTTACCCATGAGGGGCCCATGTCCTCGAAATCGACAGCACCGGACCGACTGTGCTCCAGGTATCGGATCAACTCAGCCAATATCCAGGCCTGGTCAGGATCAGCAACCGAGCGATTGACACGCTCGATCACTGCTTCAGTGTGGATCTGGCTCCACGACAGGTGCACCAAGGAAACCTTTTTGGTCTTCTTCTTGTCGACTGGCGTCGGATGCTCACCCGGCGTGGTCACCAACTGATTTGAAATCGTCAGTACGGCATCGAACTGTTGCTCGCGTGCGACGTCAAGGTAGTCCTCAAGCTGGGCCGGCATAAGATCATTCCGGCCCGTTTTTCCTCGACGAGCGCAGTCCACGACTGCTTCCCGCGCGTCACTTGGATAAGTCCGTCGGGCCGCACGTTCCGGTCACCGAGCTTGAACGGAACCTCGATGTAAGTGGAAAGCGTTCCGGCCGGGGCACCGAGCGGAGCAGTGATCGCGCGACCGAACTCTCGGACCGAGGACAGAACTGCCAGCAACGCCGAAACGCCTCGTCGCTCCTGCTCGTCGGGTCCGGTGATGCCTGAGACGGGGACCAGCCGTGCCGGCTCCCAACTCTCGTCGTCCACCTTGACTCCTGCCACTCGGATGCGCGGGGAAGATCCTTATGTGCCGAACCGTATCCCCAGCGTGAAGTCCTGGCGACTTAGAGACATCGGACAGGTCGTGGCGGCACCAGCTCAGTTATCAGCGGTGGTCGCGATACTGACGTAGGAGTACGTACCGGGGTAGCCGTCGTGGGTGGGCAGGCCCGGGCAACCGGCGCGCAGGTCCTCGCAGTCGAACGCGGTGCCGTTGGCCCGGTGGATGTCGAGGCGGGACGGGTAGTAGAAGGAAAACGCGTTGCCGTCGTGGTGCGGGTCGACGCCGGCCTCGATGGAGTCGGCCCGCCAGCGGGTGCTCAGCAGTCGGGCGTCGGCGCTCGGGTCGTGCTTGAGGTACTTGTCGAACCAGGCCGACGTGTACCAGGCGGTCAGGTCGGCGCCGCGCAGTGAGGCTCCGAAGGCCACGAGCGGGATGAACGAGAAGTCCAGGTGCGAGCCGCCGCGAATGACGATCTCGCCGGTGTCGACGCCGGCTGCGGTGTAGGCGTGCGACGCGGTGGACTTCACAGCCGGGTTCGGCAGCGACGTGTTCGGCAGCGGCGGCAGACCGTAGTCGGCCGAGATGCCGAGGCCGGGCTTGGTGATCGCGACGGTGGTGCGCGCGGCCGGATCGGCCGGGCAGCCCTGCTCGCCGATCGAGCCGCCGGACGAGCCCGGCAGCGACCCACCGGTCGGGCTCGGGCCGCCGAGGTTGTCCCACGCCACCACCGCCTTCACCCGCGGATCCCACTGGGCGATGTAGGACACCCCGGCCGCCCCGTAGGAGTGCCCGGCCAGCCCGACCTCGGCCGGATTCAGCAGACGGGCGAACGGGTTGTACGCGGTGTCCAGCCCCGCGGCGACGCGCGCGCGCTGCTTGTCGGTGTGGCTGGTCCCGGTGCTGCAACTCGGTACCGGCGTGTACGGGCGCTGCGCCGAGGACAGGAAGAAGTTCAGCGCGTCCTCGGTGCCGTCATAGAACGGGCGGCCGTCGGTCTGGGCCGGCACGCCTTCGAGCAGGTCGGGACCGGTGCCCAACGTGTCGCTCTGACCCTGCCCCTGCGGATCGAAGGTCAGCACCACGTAGCCGGCCTTGGCCAGGGTCTGGGCGGCGTACCAGTACATCTGTTCGTCGGCCTGGACCGAGCCGTTGGTGATGACGACGCCGGGACGCCGCGCCGGGCCGGCCGCGGTGGCCCAGACGTGCCCGGACAGCGTCGCCCCGTCTCGGGCGGTGAACAGCACGGGTTCGACCCGCCCGTACCCCTTGCTGCCCCAGTCGTAGAGCCGGACGTCGCCGGCGCAGCCGCTCTGCAGGTTCCAGCACAGGTTGCCGGTGAAGAACCGGCCCGGGTCGGCGAGCTGGGCGGCCAGGGCCCGGGCCGTGCTGCGGGTACCCGTCAGCGCGAGCTGGGCCTGATACGCGGGCGTGTCGTAGATCGCCTGTCGTTGCAGCGTGATCGCGTAGTTCTGGGCCTCGACGAGCGGGTCGAAGGTGCGGAGCGGAGCGGCCCCGGCCGGCAGTCCGGAGTAGAGCGCGAGCACGGCAACGACGACGCCCAGGAACTTCCGCATCAGCTTCCCCCGAAACACGACCAGGGGATCACTGTCGATCAGGCCACCGCTGACCGCAAATCGGAATGGCCGGCGTCACGTCCGGTTCGGCCGCCTACTCGTCGTCGGCGTGACTGCCGGACTCGTCAGACCCGTCGGACCGGGAGTCGGTCTCGGTGTCGGTCTCGGTGTCATCGCCCTGCTCGTGCGGGCCGGGGATCTCGCTGGTGCCTTCGACCGCCGTGCCGGTGTACAGGCCGTCGTCGGGGTCGAAGTCGATCGTCGAGCGGTCGACGTACTGGTGCGCGTCGTCGCCGTCGGGCTGGTCGCCGTCGGACTCCGGCTGGTCCCGATCCTGGTCGCCGCCCATTCGCGCCTCCGCCTCGTCGCCGTTGTGTGGGCACAGTGTGCCCACACGGCCGGGGAGTCAACCAGACGCCGCGGAGCCAGGCGTTACGGCGCGGGTGGTGGGGTGCCGGTCGGCTTTCCGGGCTCGGGCTTGCCCGCGCCGGGTTCGTCGTCGCTGTGCAGGCCGTCCCGGAAGGACTCGGCCGACTCCTTGGCCTTCTTCGCGGCTTCCTCGGCCCGCTCCTTCAGGTTGGCCGCGATCGGCTTGGCCTTCTCCTTGAACTGGTCGGCCATCGGCTTGGCCTTCTTCGCGGCTTCCTCGGCCCGTTCCTTGGCCCGGTCCAACAAGCCCATCTCGTGCCCCACCTCTCTCGACGTCCCGCCTGGTGCCATTTGTACTCCACCGCGCGCGACGACCGACGGCTCAGTCGCGGTCGTGCCGCGGCCGGCGATCGTCGGCGTCGTGATCCTCGCGATGACGGCCGCGGGCGTGCGCGCTGGTCCGCGGCGCGATCGCCGGTTGCGCGGTGCGGTACACGACCACGCCGTGGGCCGTCGCGAGCACGCCGCCGTGCTCGATCGCGGCCGTCGTCGACGGACTCAGCCCCGTCCCGGGCGCCCGGATGATGACGATGGCGTTGCCCGTCATCAGGTAGGCCCGCAGGTCGCGCTGCCACCTGCTGTTGTCGCGCCGCGGCACCCGGGCGCCGTCGGCGTAGTACTCGGCGAGGCCCGGCGCGTACGTGCGGCCGGTGACGTCGACCCAGAGGTGGCAACGGTGGCTGAAATCGCGGCTCAGCGCGTTGAGCTCGATCAGGGCCATGGGTGAGTCGGACTGCACGCACCGCACGCGGGACACGTCGTGGGCCAGCAGGGTCCCCGGGAACGGTTGCACGGCGTGCGTGCGGTCCAGTCCGAAGATGAGGGCGGTGACAGCCGTGACCGCCACCAGTGGCATCCAGGCCAGCCGGGCCATCGGTCGGCGGGCGAACAGCACCTGGCGCACCCGCGGGGCCGCGGCGAACGCGGCCACGCTCAGGGCCAGCGCCGGCGCCGCGAAGTCGGCGTAGAAGCCGAACCACGAAGGTGCGGCCAGCAGGACGGCGAGCTGGGTGACGACCAGGACGACGAGCAGCCGGGCCCTGGCCACGGTCGCGGCCAGCGCGCAGACGCAGGCAAGGCCGACGACGACCGCGCCGAGCACGACCACCAGCGCCGGCCGATCCAGATGCGGCAGTAGGCGGTCCAGTCCGGTGAGGCTGGCCAGCCGGTTCACCGTCGTGTTGGTGTCGTGCGGGCGGCCGAGTTGCTCGCTGATCACCATGCGGAACATCGGGCCGGGCGCGGCGAGGAAGAAGACCACGTTGACCAGCACCAGCGCCCCGACCGTACCGGCCGCCGCGACCAGCACATTCCGATCCAGCCGCCGGGTGACGGCCAGCCCGCCCAGGATCAGCAGCAACGGCACCGCCCACCAGATCTTCACGCTCACGGCCGCCCCCAGCGCGGCCCCGCAGGCCAGGTAGGCGATCGCTCGGCCCGAACGGGCGGCCCGGAAATAGGCCAGCACGCCGCACAGCAGCAGGAAATTGCCCAGCGGCTCGAGCCGGGCCAGGTACTCGGCCTGCACCGCGCCGAACCACACCGCGTAGAAGCAGCCGCCGAGCAGCGCGGCCCGACGACCGAGGCCGGCGTGTTTGGCGATGCGAACGACGAGCACGGCGTTGAGCGCCCCGAGCGTGCTGAAGGCCAGGTTCGCCAGGATGAAGCCGGTGTCGTCGGTGGTGAGCCGACCCAGCCAGGCGAACGGCGTCAACGCGAGCATGATCCCGGGCGGGTGCAGCAGGATGAAGTCGCGGTAGGGCAGCCGGCCGTGCACCAGCCCGTCGGCGGCGGCGTAGTAGACACTGGCGTCGTAGCCGTAGTTGCCCTGCAGGCCGCCGCTGGTCAGCACCATGGCCAGCCGCGCGGCCAGGGCGAGCGCGAACACGGCGAGCTCGTCGCCCATCCGGATCGCACCGACGCGCTGCAGCGCGGTCCGGGCCGGACGGCCCAACCCGACAACAGCCACGGCGCATCCTCGGTCGGCCGAGTCAGCCAGCCGGGTGTCGGCCGTGCTCGGGCGTCCTGAGGCTAGGCAGCCCCGGCGGCCGGAGCGAACCGGTAGCGGCCCACTCTTGCCACCCGCTCAGCCGGTCTTGGCCGGTCCTCAGCCCGACGACCGCCGAACGCGCCGGCCTAGACCGGACGCTTGGTCGGCGTCGACTTGGCGACGAGGGCCGGGTCGTCGGTGACGACGTCACCCAGGGCGTCGTCGATGCGCTTGAGGACGTCCGCGGGGAGTCTGCACCCCGGCCGCCTTGACGTTCTCGGCGACCTGCTCGGGCCGGGACGCGCCGACGATCGCGGCCGACACGTTGCTGTTCTGCAGCACCCAGGCCACCGCCAGTTGGGCCATGGACAGGTCCACCTCGCGGGCGATCGGCTGCAGCTGCTGCACCCGGGTGAGCACCTCGTCGCTCATCCAGCGCTTGATCATGTCGGCGCCGCCCTTGGTGTCGGTGGCCCGCGAGCCCTCGGGCGCATCCTGGCCGGGCTGGTACTTGCCGGTGAGCACGCCCTGCGCGATCGGCGACCAGACGATCTGGCCGAGGCCGAGCTCCTCGCAGGTGGGCACGACCTCGTTCTCGATCACCCGCCACAGCATGGAGTACTGGGGCTGGCTCGACACGAGACCGACGCCGAGTTCCTGGGCCAACTGGTGCCCGGCCCGGATCTGCTCGGCGCTCCATTCGCTGACGCCGATGTAGAGCGCCTTGCCGGCCCGCACGACGTCGGCGAAGGCCTGCATCGTCTCTTCCAGCGGCGTGAACGAGTCGTAGCGGTGGGCCTGGTAGAGGTCGACGTAGTCCATCTGCAGCCGGCGCAGCGATCCGTCGATGCCCTCGAGGATGTGCTTGCGCGACAGGCCGGTGTCGTTCTTGCCCTTGGGGTCGGGCCCGACGGGCCAGTAGACCTTGGTGAACACCTCGAGGGATTCGCGGCGCTCGCCCTTCAGGGCCGCACCAAGCACCTCTTCGGCCTTGCCGTTCGCGTACGCGTCGGCGGTGTCGAACGACGTGATGCCGGCGTCGAGGGCGGCGCGCACGCATTGGGTCGCGACGTCGTTCTCGACCTGGGACCCGTGCGTGAGCCAGTTGCCGTAGGTGATTTCCGAGATTTGCAGGCCAGAGTTACCGAGGTGGCGAAATTCCATACCGCCATCCTGCCCTGCGGGCGGCGATTGTATTCAGCGACCTGGATCGGATTGAGGCGCGCCGAGTTGCGCTTGCTCCTCCGCGTCGGTCCGGATGACTCGCAGCAGGGCCAGGTTCGTCGCCTGCAGGCGCTTGAGGGTGCGGCCCTGGTGGGCATAGGCGGCCGCGAGCCGGCTGCGCTGATCGCGTTTGACCTCCGGCGATCCCTCCGCCTCGGTCGCGCGTTCGAGCTCTCTGATGTCCGCGTTGGCATCGGATTCGCTTTCACCGGCCGCGATCACCCGTCCGATGGCCTGGTCTTCCTGGCGACTCACGACGCGGCCCGACGGTCGGCGTGGACGGCCTGGGCTGACGGGCGCCGATCCATGCCGCCCAGCGGTGCGGTCATCGCCACCACCCCCTGTTCGAGACGTACTAGGCGCGGACGCGATGTCTATTCGCGTGCTCACGCAGTGATCGTTACTCACAGTGCACGTCACTACATCGAGAGTCAATCGCTGATCCGTCTCACAGCTGGCAGTTGTGGCATAGTTTGTGGCTTTGCAAAAAGGTATCCGTCGAGAAATATGGGCGTCCTGGTTGACGGATTTGGGGGTCTAGATGCATAGTTGCCAGGTACGGCGCGAGAGCATCAGCTAATAGAAATCTTATGTCGGGGGTGATGCCTCCGACTGGGATTTCTGGGCTGTGTACACCCGCTCCGGACGACACCGACTCCGCTAGCGGGTACGCGTTTCCTGCGGCGGAGACGAGGGATTCGGCACTATCGCGGGAGACCTCACTCGCGAAAGGCCGAAGCTCCAGAAGCCCCGGGCGGCCAGAACAGACCGCCGGGGGCTTCTGGTATTGCCGGCAAAACCGCAGGCCGCCGCCACCGGACGAAACACGGTCCCGCATCGCTTTCGCGACGCGGGACCGTTCTCGTTCCTGCCGCCGGTAGAGACCCCCGAGCCCGACCGGCAAGCGTGCCTGCCCGGGTTTCCCCGTCAGTATCTAAAGCTTTCCAAGGAAAGTATCTCTTGTCAAGTCGGCGCGCCTTCGGGTCAAAACCCGGGGTCCGGTGTCCTAGCCGTGGCGCATGCTGAGGCCCTGGTCGATGTGGGGGGCCTCGCTGAGGGCACGCTTGACCGCGTCGATGCCGGCCAGTGCGCCGTCGTTGGTCGGGTAGGTCTCGCTGCCCTGAGCGATGACCTGGCCGTTGGCGGCCTTGAGCCGGAACCCGAAGTTGCCGTTCGCGTCCTGGTACACCTCGAACTTCGCTGCCATGACACGCTCCCCTCGCGTTGGATCGGCGTGAACAATTTAAGTGATCGATTGGCCGGGCGGAAGGGCTGCCGCTTGGCAAGATGGCGTCGGCGCGACCTGGGCAGAGGAGAGCACGTGGACAAGCTGCGATTTGGTGTGATTGGTACCGGGTACTGGGCCCGCGAGGTACACGCGGCCGGCATCGCGTCACATCCGGACGCGGAGCTCGTCGGAGTGTGGGGCCGGGATCCGGCCAAGGCGGCGACGCTGGCCAAGGCCCGCGGGACGGCGGCGTTCGACGACCTCGACGCCATGCTCGCCGCCGTCGATGCCGTGGCGTTCAGCGTCCCGCCCGATGTGCAGGCCGAACTCGCGCCGCGGGCGGCCGAGGCCGGCCGGCATCTGCTGCTCGAGAAACCGCTGGCCCTCGGACCGGCCGCGGCCCAGCGGGTCGTCGACGCGGTCGAGCGCAACGGCGTGGCCGCGATCGTGTTCTTCACCGAGCGCTACATCGCGCAGCGCGAGTCCTGGCTGGGCCGGCTGGTGGCCGAGGGCGGTTGCCTCGGCGGCGAGGCGGCCTGGCTCGGCTCACTGCGGACGCCGGACAACCCGTTCGCCGACTCGCCCTGGCGCAAGTCCGAAGGTGCGCTCTGGGACGTCGGCCCGCACGCCCTGGCCGGGCTGCTGCCGGTGCTCGGCCCGGTGCGGGCGGTGGTCGCCGTGCCCGGCCTGGACGACCTCGTCCACCTCACCCTGACGCACGACTCCGGCGCCACCAGCCACGTCGCCCTGAGCCTGACCATGCCTCCGGACGCGACCCGCTTCGCGATGTCGTTCTACCGCGCCGACGGCTGGCACACCCGGCCCGAGGCACCGTTCGAACCAGTGCAGGCACACCGCAACGCCGTCGGTGAGCTGATCGCCCTGATCCGGTCCGGGCAGACCGAGCACCGGTGCGACGTGCGCTTCGCCCGCGACATCGTCGACGTGCTCGACCGGGCGCAGTCCGCCCTCGGCTGATTCGCTACCGCCGCTGGGGGCGCGCTGGTGCAATCATCCGGACGCCGTTCGAACCGAACCGAGAGGAACGCAACGTGCCGCTCTACGACCTGTCCCCGGCCGAACTCGTCGAGCATCGATCCGGGACGCGGGCTCCGGACGACCTGGCCGCCTTCTGGGCGGAGACCCTGGCCGAGGCCCGAGCGGCCGCGGTCGAGCCCACCGCCGCGCCGGTCGACACGGGGCTGTCGCTCGTGTCGACCTGGGACGTGACGTTCAGCGGGTTCGGGGGACACCCGGTGCGGGCCTGGCTGCACCGACCGGCGGCGGCGTCGGGTGCGCTGCCGCTCATCCTGCGGTTCCAGGGCTACGGCGGCGGCCGCGGCCTGGCCCACCAGGCGCCGCTGTGGACGCTGGCCGGATACGCCTGCCTCGACGTGGACACCCGCGGCCAGGGTTCCGGGTACACGCCCGGTGACACCCCCGACCCGGTCGGCTCCGG
Organism: uncultured Actinomycetota bacterium; assembly: GCA_963713245.1. GTDB lineage: Bacteria > Actinomycetota > Actinomycetes > Mycobacteriales > Jatrophihabitantaceae > CAVQKZ01. Next base: position 156,686 of record CAVQKZ010000001.1, on the reverse strand, counting down.
GCCGGCCTACCCGGGCTACCTGACCCGCGGCGTGCTCGACCCCTACACCTACTACTACCGGCGCGTGTTCACCGACGCCGCGCTGTCGCTCGACGCGGCGTCGGCCCTGCCGCAGCTCGGCCTCGACATCGACCTCGACCGGGTGGCCGTCGTCGGTGCCAGCCAGGGCGGCGGGATCGCGCTCGCGGTGGCCGCGCTGCGCCCCGAGGTCGCCGCGGTCATGAGTGACGTCCCGTTCCTGTCCGAGTTCCGGCGCGCGGCCGAGATCGCCACGACCGCGCCCTATACCGAGCTGAGCGAGTACCTCTCGATCCACCGCGACCACACCGACCAGGTCTTTCGCACCCTGGCCTACTTCGACGCGTCGGTACTGGCCACGATCGCGCACAGCCCGGCGTTGTTCTCGGTCGGCCTGATGGACGAGACCTGCCCGCCGTCGACGGTGTACGCGGCCTACAACGCCTACGCCGGCCCCAAGGAGATCCGGGTGTACCCGTTCAACGACCACGAGGGCGGCCAGGCCTTCCACGAGCGCGAGCAGCTCGCGTTCGTCCGGGGCCGGTTCGATGCGGTGGGCTAGCTAGTCCCGCAGCGCCGCCCCGTACACGGTCTGGTGATACGTCGCGGTCGGATCGGCCGGTGTGGACGAGCGGCACCAGACCGCGTACACCCGGCCGTGCGTGGCCGCCGTACCCATGTAGTCACCCGGGAACTTGCCGCCGGCCTCGGCCGCGTAGTTCAGGTCTGACAGCGGCCCGAGGGTGATCGGGGCGGCGAAGTGCCGGCCGTCGGGGGAGACCGACAGCTGTTGCCGCACATAGCGGCCGTCTTCCACAGTCGTGTCGCGCGTGCTGTTCGAGACGAACACCTGCCCGCGGTAGGCGGCCACGTCGACGTTGACGTAGTCGCGCCCGGCCGTCGGCTGCGGCGTCACCCGCACGGCCGTCGACCAGTGCGTGCCGTCGAAGGACTGCGAGAGCATGACCGCATCGGAGGCGGGGGAGATCCAGGCCGCGAACAGCCGCCCGCTCACCGGGTCAGCGCTGGCCGAGGGCAGGCAGCAGCGGATGCCTTCGGGGCCCTCGCCGGCCTGCGTCGTGACCGTGGCCGAGGCGCTCCAGGTCGCGCCACCGTCGTGCGAGGTGCGGGTGACCACGGTGTCGGCGGGCGGTGGCTCGGCGGCCGGCGTGGCCTCGCGGTCGGCGTCCTCGCCGATGCGGCTCTCCGGGCCCTCCTCGCCGGCCGCGGTGCCGTAGTCGAGGTAGGCGTCGACGATCGTGCCGTCGGGCTTGATCATCGGCTGCGAGTTCTGGCTGTAGCGATCGGCCGCGCTGACGGTGACGGTCGGGCTCCAGGTGCGGCCCTTGTTGTCCGACCAGCGCACCACCTGCAGCGACGCGGTGTTGTTGCCGTCGGCGTCGTAGAGGAACGGCGTCCAGAACTGGTAGAGCCGGCCGAAGTGCGGGCTGTGCCGGCCGTTGTCGACGACCAGGAAGTTCTTGTCGTCGCTGTAGGCGCAGCTGTCGCTGTAGTGCGCGAGTACCGGCGGCCCGAACGTCCTGCCGCCGTCGGTGGAGCGCGAGACGGTGACGCCGCTCGGGCAGTTCAGGCTGATGGCCAGCACCGAGATGTAGACCGAACCGTCGGGGCCGAACGCCACGACCGGATCGGACGCGCGGTCCCAGGTGCCGCCGGCCGACTTGGTGACGCCGGGCAGGGGCGCGTGGTGCCAGGTGGCGCCGCCGTCGTGCGTCCACGCGTAGGAGATGTCGACCGCGCCGCCGTCGGGGTAGCGACCGTCGTGGGCCGCGGCGACGGCGATGTCCGGATTGAGCGGCGAGACGGCGACATCCGGCTCGACCAGCGTGTCGGGCTCGGAGCCGGGCTGGGGCGGGATGTCCTGCTGGTCGATCTGCCCGACGTGTTGCACGACGGGGGCGTGCAGAGCAGCCGGCGCCGCGGTGCCCTTGGCCAGCGCGGTCGAGGCGGGGAGCAGGGCCAGGGCTGCGGCGCAGGCCGCGACGACCAGGGAACCGGTGCGCATGAGCGTCTCCGAATCGGCGGGGGGTGGGACGCCGTCCAGCCTGCCTCCGTCCCATATGTCGGTCAAGGACGGCGCTAGGAGGCTTTGCCAGGATTGCCGGCCCGGGCCCGGTACTTGGCCGCGGTCCGGGCCCGGCCGGGGACGACCCGCGGCGCACCGGCGCGCAGTTCGGCCAGTAGCCGGGCCATCAGATCCTGGGCGCTGTCGCCCGGCCGAACCCGAGCGCTCGGGGTGAAGAACTCCACCGTGACGGCCGGGCGCGTGGGCAGCCGGACGATGTCGGTGGTGCCGGTGACCCGGACGCCGACGATCCGGGCCTCGGGCACGGCCAGCGCCAGGCGCCCGGCCCCGCTGCGGGCCCTCAGCTTCGCGGCCGAGGGAGCGCGTGCCCTCCGGAAAGACGCCGATGCAGGCGCCGTCGCGCAAGGCCTGCACGGCAACCTCGACGGCCCGGGCGTTGGCGGCGGTGCGCTCGACCGGGATGTGCCCCATCCCGTCCATCAGCCAGGCGATCGGGCGCACCCGCCACAGCGTCGACTTGGCCAGGGCCCGGACCTGGCGTCGATGCCGCGCGGCCACGGCGATGGCGATGGGATCCCAGTAGCTGTCGTGGTTGCCGACGAGCAGGGTCGGGCCACTCGTGGGCAGGTGGTCCAGGCCGCTGACCCGCAGCCGGGCCCAGGGCCGCATAACCGGCGTACAGAGGGCGACGACCGCGCGATACGCCGGCGTCATCGGTACCCGCGGGGCAGCGTTCATACGGACCTCATCGGGCCGGGCGGCCCGGCGCGGCCCGACTGGTCCGGTCTAGGCCGCAAAACCGGTAGACTGGGGTTGTTGGCGGGCACCGATTGCCCGCGTTTGCAGCTCCACCATCGACGCGATCACCGCGTCGGGCTCGTACCAGAACCGCGGCCACGATCGCGGCTTGCCGGGACGTGCCACTGTCCCGAAGGATCATTTGTGCCCCGCAATTCTTCGCGCGGTTCTGCCGCGCGCCGCTCTTATTCCACCTCGTCCCCGTCGGCGTCGCCGTCGGGCGGCACCCAATCCTCGCGTTCCCACGCGCCGCGCGGCAATGCCCGCGGCGCCGATCGCGGTCCGGCGCCGCGCCGCTCGGCCGCGCGTTCGCTCTGGGACGAGCTGCCGGTGAGCTCGTCCCCACCGACAACCTGCCCAGCTTCGCCGAGCTCGGCCTGCCGCGCGCCGCTGGTCAGCGCGCTGTCGCGCCACGGCATCGCCACCCCGTTCCCGATCCAGGCCGCGACCATCCCCGACGTCGCTCGCCGGCCGCGACCTGCTCGGCCGCGCCGCCACCGGCTCGGGCAAGACGCTGGCCTTCGGCCTGCCGCTGATCGCCCGCCTCGACGGCACGGTCTCGGCCGCCGCGGCGCCCGCGCGGGCTGATCCTCGTCCCGACCCGCGAGCTGGCCATGCAGGTCACCGACGCGCATCGCGCCGCTGGCCTCGGCGCGCGGCGTGTCGCGTGCGGCTCGTCGCCGGCGGCCTGCCGATCAACAAGCAGATCCAGTCGCTGCAGAACGGGCGTCGACATCCTCGTCGCCACCCCCGGCCGGCTCGTCGACCTGATCGAGCGCCGCTCCTGCTACCTCGACGCGGTCGAGGTCACCGTGCTCGACGAGGCCGACCACATGGCCGACCTCGGCTTCCTGCCGGTGGTGCGCCGGCTGCTCGACCAGACGCCGGCCGGCGGCCAGCGGCTGCTGTTCTCCGCCACGCTCGACGGTGACGTCGCCACGCTCGTCGAGAACTACCTCACCGACCCGGCGGTGCACGCGCTGAGCACGCGTCGAGGCGTCCGTCGACACGATGAGCCACCACGTGTTCCGCGTGCCGTTCGACGCCAAGTTCGACCTGGTCGCCACGATCGCCGCCCGCGAGGGGCGCACGCTCTGCTTCGTGCGCACCAAGCACGGCGCCGACCGGCTGGCCAGCAACCTGGGCCGGGCCGGCATCGCGCGCCGGCGCGCTGCACGGCGGGCGCACCCAGGCGCAGCGCAACCGCGCCCTCGACGCGTTCCGCGACGGTTCGGTGCCGGTGCTCGTCGCCACCGACGTCGCCGCGCGCGGCATCCACGTCGACGACGTGTCGCTCGTGCTGCACGTCGACCCGCCGGCCGACCGCAAGGACTACCTGCACCGCTCCGGTCGCACGGCCCGGGCCGGCGAGAGCGGTGTCGTCGTCGCTGCTGACCACGCCGGCCGAGGAGCGCGACGTGCGCAAGATGCTCGGCGCAGGCCGGCGTGCGCCCCGAGCAGCGCGACGCGGTCGCCGGCGATCCGGCCGTCGCCACGGTGACCGGCGCGCGGACGCCCAGCGGTGTGGCCGTCGCCGTGCCCGGCCGCACAAGGCCGTCAGCCCGCGCGCCGACGGCAGCGCGCCGCACGCTCGGCCGCTCCGAGCGCAACGCGCGCAACGGGCACCGCCGGCCGAACGCGGTGCACCGTGCGCGCAGTCCGCCAGCACGGCGAGCGCCGCCCGCGCCGCGCCCGGGCCCACTGAGCCTCAACGAAGGACATCGAACTCATGGGACAGCGCAAGGACCTGCGCAACGTCGCGATCGTCGCGCACGTCGACCACGGCAAGACCACGCTCGTCGACGCCATGCTGTGGCAGTCCGGTGCGTTCACCGCGCACCAGGCCGACACCGGCGACGTCAACGAGCGGGTCATGGACTCCAACGACCTCGAGCGCGAGAAGGGCATCACGATCCTCGCCAAGAACACGGCCGTCGACTCACGTGATGCCCGACGGCGAGCGGCTGACCATCAACATCATCGACACCCCGGGCCACGCCGACTTCGGTGGCGAGGTCGAGCGCGGCCTGTCGATGGTCGACGGCGTCGTGCTGCTCGTCGACGCGTCCGAGGGGCCGCTGCCGCAGACCCGGTTCGTGCTGCGCAAGGCGCTCGGCGGCGCGAGATGCCGGTCATCCTCGTGATCAACAAGGTCGACCGGCCCGACGCGCGGATCGCCGAGGTCGTCGACGAGACCTACGAGCTGTTCCTCGACCTCGACGCCGACGAGCACCAGATCGAGTTCCCGATCGTGTACGCGTCGGCGCAAGGCCGGTCGCGCGTCGCTGAAGCGCCCGGAGGACGGCGCGATGCCGGAGGAGGAGAACCTGCAGCCGCTGTTCGAGACCATCCTCGACGTCGATCCCGGCGCCGACCTATCGACGACGGCGCGCCGCTGCAGGCGCACGTCACCAACCTCGACGCGTCGCCCTACCTCGGCCGGCTGGCGCTGTGCCGGGTGCACAACGGCACGATCCGCAAGGGCCAGCAGGCCGCCTGGTGCCGGGCCGACGGCACGGTCGAGCGGGTCAAGATCACCGAGCTGCTGATGACCCGCGCGCTCGACCGCTTCCCGGCCGAGTCGGCCGGCCCGGGCGACATCATCGCCATCGCCGGCATCCCCGAGATCACGATCGGCGAGACGCTGGCCGATCCGGACGACCCGCGCCCGCTGCCGGTCATCACGATCGACGAGCCGTCGATCTCGATGACGATCGGCATCAACACCTCGCCGCTGGCCGGCGAGTCCGGCAAGAAGCTGACCGCGCGCCAGGTGATCAACCGGCTCGAGGCCGAGCTGGTCGGCAACGTCTCGATCCGCGTGCTGCCGACCGAGCGTCCCGACACCTGGGAGGTGCAGGGCCGCGGCGAGCTGCAGCTGGCGATCCTCGTCGAGATCATGCGCCGCGAGGGCTTCGAGATCACCGTCGGCAAGCCGCAGGTCGTCACCCGGACGATCGACGGCAAGCTGCACGAGCCGATGGAGCGGATGACCATCGACATCCCGTCCGAGTACCAGGGCGTCGTCATCCAGCTGCTCGCGCTGCGCAAGGGCCGCCTGGAGCAGATGGTCGACCACGGCACCGGCTGGATCCGGATGGAGTACCTGGTGCCGGCGCGGGGCCTGATCGGCTTCCGCACCGAGTTCCTCACCGAGACCCGCGGCACCGGCCTGCTGCACCACATCCACGAGGGCTACGAGCCGTGGGCGGGCGACATCCGCACCCGGCCCAGCGGCTCGCTGGTCGCCGACCGGCGCGGCGCCACGACCGGTTTCGCGCTGGCCAACCTGCAGGAGCGCGGCACCATGTTCGTCGGCCCCGGCACCGAGGTCTACGAGGGCATGATCGTCGGCGAGAACTCGCGTCAGGACGACATGGACGTCAACCCGACCAAGGAGAAGAAGCTCACCAACATGCGGCAGTCCTCCGGCGACGTGCTGGTGCCGCTGATCCCGCACCGGGTGCTGTCGCTGGAGCAGGCGCTGGAGTTCTGCCGCGACGACGAGTGCGTCGAGGTCACGCCGGCGACGGTGCGCATCCGCAAGGTCGACGCTGCCGCGCCGCAGGACCGCGAGAAGCTGCGCGGCCGCGCGAACGCCTGCCGAGCTGACAGAGCCAGGACGGCTCCAGCGTCAGCGGCCGACGGCCTTCTCCAGCTGGGCCTTGGTCATCTTCGAGCGGCCCTCGATGTTCTTGCGCTGGGCCTCGGCGTAGAGCTGGTCGCGGGTGCGGCCGCCGGAGCCGCGAGTGCGAGCGCAGGCCGCCGCGCCGCGAGGACGAGATGTCCTCGGTCGAGGTCCGGCTGGCCTGCTTGGCCTCGCCGGCGCGGGCCCGCTCCTTGTTCACGGTGCGCGCCGCGATCTGCTTGGCCACCTTCTTGCTGCGGCCCGCGCTCCTCCAGGCCCTCTTCGATGTGCTCGTACTGGCGCTCGCGCTTCGCGCTCCAGGCTTGCTGTGGCATACCGATCGAGGTACCCGCGCGGACGGCGCGACAAACGCGGCTAGCGTGGCTGAGTGCCGACCGGACCCGCTCGTCGAGCGCATGCGCGGCTTCGGCACCACGATCTTCGCCGAGATGTCGGCGCTGGCCGTCGCAGACCGACAGCGTCAACCTCGGCCAGGGCTTCCCCGACACCGACGGCCCGCCCGAGCTGCTCGACGCGCGCGGTCGCGGCCATCCGCAGCCGGCCACAACCAGTACCCGCCCGGCCCGGCATCCCCGAGCTGCGCGCGGCGATCGCGGCGCACCAGCAGCGCCACTACGGGCTCGACTACGACCCCGACACCGAGGTCCTGGTCACCGCCGGGCGCCACCGAGGCGATCGCGGCCGCGATCCTCGCGCTGTGCCGAGCCCGGCGACGAGGTCGTCGTCTTCGAGCCGTACTACGACTCCTACGCCGCCTGCATCGCGCTGGCCGGTGCGCACCGCCGCGCCGGTCACCCTGCGCCGCGACGGCGCCGGCTGGACGCTTCGACCCCGACGCGCTGCGAGCGCGCGGTCACCGCCGCGCACCAAGGTGCTGCTGCTCAACACGCCGCACAACCCGACCGGCAAGGTCTTCACCCGCGCCGAGCTCGACGCTGATCGCCGAGCGTGGCCGATCGCGCACGACCTGATCGTCGATCACCGACGAGGTCTACGAGCACCTGATCTTCGACGGACGCGCGCACGTCCCGATCGCCACGCTGCCGGGCATGCGCGAGCGCACCGTCACGATCGGCAGCGCCGGCAAGACGTTCAGCGTCACCGGCTGGAAGATCGGCTGGGCCTGCGCGCCGGCCGCAGCTGATCGCCGCGGTGCGCACGGTCAAGCAGTTCCTCACCTACGTCAACGGCGCGCCGTTCCAGCCCGCCGTCGCCGCAGGCGCTGGACCGCCGACGCTGCTACGCCGGCCTCGCCGCGCAGCTTGCAGGAGCAGCGCGACCTGCTCTGCGACGGCCTGGCCGAGCTCGGCTTCGACGTCGTCCGCCCGCAGGCCACCTACTTCGCGACCGTCGACGTCGGCACGCCGACGCGCGTCGAGTTCTGCCGCGAGCTGCCGCGCCGGGCCGGGCGTGGTCGCGATCCCGAGCAGCGTCTTCTACGACTCCGACGCGGGCGACCACCTCGTCCGGTTCGCGTTCTGCAAGCGGCCCGAGGTGCTCGACCGAGGCCCTGCGCCGGCTGAGGCCTGCGACAGCGAGGAGTCGGCGCATGAAGGTCGCCGCGATCCAGCACGACATCGTCTGGGAGGACGCCGCCGCCACGCACGCGCACGTCGCGCCGCTGATCGCCGCAGGCGGCCGCCGCACGGCGCCCGGCTGATCGCGCTCACCGAGATGTTCGCGACCGGCTTCTCGATGCACCCCGAGCGGATCGCCGAGGACGAGGGCGGCCCGAGCGAGCAGTTCCTGCTCGAGCAGGCCGCGCGAGCACGGCGTCTACCTGATCGCCTCGATCGCCCAGCGCGGCGCCGACGGCCAGTACCGCAACAACGCCGTCGCTCGCCGGCGCCGGACGGCGACGTGCACCGCTACGCGAAGATCCACCCGTTCAGCTACGCCGGCGAGCACGAGCACTACGCCGCCGGCGACAAGCTTCGTCACCGTCGACGTCGAGGGCGTGCGGGTCAGCCTGTTCGTCTGTTACGACCTGCGCTTCGCCGACGAGTTCTGGGCGCTGGCCGCCGACACCGACCTGTACGTCGTGCCGGCCAACTGGCCCGAGCCGCGGCGCGAGCACTGGCGGGCGCTGCTGCGGGCCCGGGCGATCGAGAACCAGGCCTACGTGGTCGGCGTCAACCGGGTCGGCGCCGGCGAAGAACTGCGCGTACGCCGGCGACTCGGCCATCATCGACCCGCTCGGGCGCACGCTGGCCGAGGCGCGCGATCGGCGAGGCGGTGCTGGTCGCCGACGTCGATCCGCGAGTCGGTGACGGCAGGTCCGGACGGCCTTCCCATTCCTCGCAGACCGCCGCAACATCGGCGCTGCGTCGACGGGCACGACGCGACGCCGGTATCGGCACTATTACCAGTTGGTCACGATCGCCGACCGCTGCTTGCGATGATCCGTCAAACAAGTACTTGACTGTGCCATCGGCTGCCGGACAGATCGTCCGCGCGCCAGAATCACAGGAGGTCACTCACCAGTGAGGAAGTCCACAAAGGTAAAGCGCTCATCGCGGGCGTGGCCGCGCTCGCGCTTGCGCTCACCGCGTGCAGCAGCAGCAGCAAGCAGCGGCGGCAGCAGCGGCAACGGCAAGGCCAACGCCAACTGCCGGCACCAAGGGCACCGGCATCTTCGCAACTGCGCCACGTCGCCCAACGACTGCAACACGGGCAAGACCAAGAGCGGCGGCACGTTGACCTACGTGCTGGAGAAGACCTCGCCGGCTGGAACATCAACACCGCGGCCTCGAACATGTTCGAGTTCGCCGAGGTCGATGGACGGCATCGCGCCCGGGCGTGTTCACGGCCGACTCCGGACCTCAAGCCGTTCCTGAACACCGACCTGATGGTGTCGGCCGAGCCAGACCAAGCACCAACCCGCAGACGCTGGTCTACAAGATCAAGCCCAAGCGCGGTCTGGAGTGACGGCACCGCCGATCGACGTCAACGACTTCAAGTACCTCAACTGGAAGACCTCCGACGGCACGCACTGCCCGAAGTGCGGGCGGCCAGCACGTCTGGTTACAACGCAGATCAAGTCGATGACCGGGTCCGACAACGGCAAGACCGTCACCGTCGTGATGAACACGCCGTTCGCCGACTGGCAGAGCATGTTCGGCAACCTGTACCCGGCACACATCGCCGCGCAGCACGGTGACGTGACCACGCCGACGGGCCTGACCTGCGTCGTTCACAGTGGTTCGACAAGACCCAGCCGACGTACTCCGGTGGTCCGTACATCATCAGCGGCAAGGCGTCAAGGACACCTCGGTCACCGAGGTGCCGAACCCGAAGTGGTACGGCAAGACCAAGCCGAGCCTGACAAGCTGATCTTCCGCATCATCACCGACCAGACCCAGGAAGTGCCGGCCCTGCAGAACAACGAGGTGCAGGCGATCTACCCGCAGCCGAACGCGGACATCGTCGCAGCGGTCGGCAAGATCGCGCCGCAGACGTGCGACTCCTACCTCGGCAAGGGCCTGACCTGGGAGCACCTGGACTTCAACGAGAACAACCAGTTGCTCAAGGACAAGGTGCTGCGCACGGCGATCTTCACCGCGATCAACCGCAAGGAGATCATCGCCAGACGTCGGGCAGTTCGTGCCCGGCGCCGCGCCGCTGAACAACCACATGTACGTGCCCGGCCAGGCGGGCTACAAGGACAACGTGACCGCGTCCGGGCAGGGCTCCGGTGACATCGCCAAGGCCAAGAAGATGCTCACCGACGCCGGCTACACCGGTGTGGGCATCGGCCCTGAAGAACAAGGCCGGCAAGGCGGTCGACATCCGCTGCACGTACACCACGGGTAACGTGCTCCGGCAGCAGACCTGCGTGCTCTCCAGTCGACAGCTCAAGCCGCTCGGCGTCGACCCTCAAGCCGACGCCGACCGCCGACCTCGGTGGCACCCTGTCCTCGGGCGACTTCGATCTGATCATCTTCGCCTGGGTGGGCACGCCGTTCGTGGTCACCGGGGCCCAGCAGATCTTCGATCTCAAGGGTGGCTCCGACTACGGCAAGAACAACGACCCGGCCGATGGAGCAGGCGCTGACCACGGCCGCGTCCGAGACCGACCCGAGCAAGACCCAGGACGCTGTCAACCAGGCCGACGTGGACCTGACGGCAGACGCCTACGACCTGCCGCTGTTCCAGAAGCCGACCTACCTCGCGGCGTACAGCAACATCGTCAACATCCGCGACAACGCCACGAGTGTCGGCCCGCCGTACAACATCCAGGAGTGGGGTATGAAGGCATCCTGACCCGCTGAGCCGGCAGTTCCTGGCCAGCTCGACATCCTTGATCCGGCCTGGTGTGCCCCGGGAGCTACTCTGCTTCCGGGGCACACCCCGCGCCTTGGAGGTAGAGTCAATGATTGCGTTCGTGATCCGGCGGATACTGATTTCGATCCCGGTCCTGATCGGCTCGACCATCCTGACGTTCCTCTGGTCAAGCTCTCCGGTGACCCGCTGTTGTACCTGAAGACGCGCAGCCCCGGTGCCGCAGCAGACGATCAAGCTCGAGGAGCACCGGCTCGGGCTCGACCAGTCGCTGGCCGGCGCAGTACTGGCACTGGATCACCAACGTGGTCCTGCACGGCAACTTCGGGCAGTCCATCCACGCCACCGACAACGTGCGCAGCGAACTGTTCAACTCGCTGCTGCGTCACCACCCGGCTGGTGGTCGCGGCCGTGATCATCTCGCTGATCCTGGCCGTCGTCACCGGCGTGTTCAGTGCGGTCAAGCAGTACAGCATCACCGACTACACGACGACGTTCTTCGGCTTCCTGTTCCTGTCGATGCCGGTGTTCTGGTTCGCGATCCTGCTCAAGCAGGCCGGTATCTGGTTCAACGAGAACGTCTCGCAGGGCACCTTCTACACCATCGGCGAGAAGTCGGTCTTCCTCACCGACAACTCGAGCTGGGGCCACTTCAAGGACATCGTCGGGCACATGATCCTGCCGGTGATCGTGCTCAGCCTGGCCGGTTACGCCGGCTGGACCCGGTTCACCCGGGCGTCCATGCTCGAAGTGCTCAACAGCGACTACGTGCGCCTGGCCCGGTCCAAAGGGCTCAAGCCGCGGCAGGTGCTGGTGCGCCACGCCCTGCGCACCGCGCTGATCCCGCTGACCACGGTGACCGCCCTCGACATCGCCGCCCTGCTCAGCGGCGCGATCATCACCGAGACCGTCTTCCAGTGGCACGGCATGGGCTATCTGTTCCTCACCGCCGTGCGCGACATCGACTTCAACGTGATGCTGGCCTGGCTGCTGGTCACGGCCACCATCGTGATCCTGTTCAACCTGCTCGCCGACATCCTCTACGGCGTGCTCGACCCGAGGATCCGTCATGCCTGATCTCGAGACGCCGCCGCTGGCCGATCAGCACGAGAATCCGTCGGTCGCGCCGCAGCCCGGCCTGACCACGGTCGACCGGGAGTTCACGGTCGAGGAGCGCAGCCAGTGGCAGCATGGCGTTGCGGCGCTTCCTGCGCCACCGGGTGGCCATGGTCAGCCTGGTCGTGTTCATCCTGCTGCTCCTGTTCGCGTTCGTGGGCCCGCTCCTGTGGAAGTACAAGTACACGCATCTGACACCAACGACCTCAGCGTCGGCCCGAGCCTGAAGCACCCGTTCGGCACCGACAACCTCGGCTACGACGGCTTGGCCGTCATCATGCGGGGCACCCAGCAGTCGCTCAAGATCGCGCTGAGCATCGCTCTGCTGGCCGTGATCGTCGGCTCGATCTGGGGGGTGGTATCCGGCTACTTCCTGCGGCATCACCGACTCGGTGCTGATGCGCTTGGCCGACCTCATCCTCACCATCCCCAGCCTGGCCCTCGCGGCCGCGGTCGCGCACAACACGTCCGGCGTCGCTGGTGGATCATCGCCCTGATCCTGGGCGGGGTGTCGACGCCCTACGTGGCCCGCGTCGTGCGCGGGGTCGTGCTCTCGCTGCGGGAACGCGAGTTCATCGAGGCCGCGCGCGCCCTGGGCGCGTCCAACGTGCGGATCATGTTCCGGCACCTGATCCCCAACGCGCTCGCGGTCGTGATCGTCAACGCCACCCTGCTGGTCGCGGCCGGCATCCTCGGCGAGACGGCGCTGTCCTACCTCGGCGTCGGCGTGCAGGCCCCGGACACCTCGCTCGGCCTGCTGATCTCGGTCTCGCAGGGCGCGGTCGACACCCGGCCCTGGCTGTTCTACTTCCCGGGCCTGTTCATCATCCTGATCGCGCTCACCGTCAACTTCATCGGTGACGGACTTCGAGACGCGCTCGATCCGCAGCAGACAAGGCAGCGACGATGACCATCGACATCGACCTGGGCAAGCCGGCGCCGCAGGACGACGCCGACGCGTTGCTCGTCGTCGACAACCTGACCGTGAGCTTCCCGACCGACGACGGCCCGGTCAACGCCGTCCGCGGCGTGAGCTACACCGTGCGCGCGGGCGAGGCCATGGGCATCGTCGGCGAGTCCGGCTCGGGCAAGTCGGTCAGCTCGATGGCGATCATGGGCCTGTTGCCCAAGAACGCCCGGATCGACGGCTCGGTCCGCTTCCGCGGCCAGGAACTCATCGGCCTGTCCGAGAACGAGTACACCGCCGTGCGCGGCAACAAGATCGCGATGATCTTCCAGGACCCGCTGACCTCGCTCAACCCGGTGTACACCGTCGGCAAGCAGATCGGCGAGGCGGTGCTGGCCCACAACGACGTCTCGAAGAAGGCGGCCCGGGACCGGGCGGTCGAGTTGCTCGGCCTCGTCGGCATCCCGTTCCCGGAGCAGCGGGTCGACAACTACCCGCACGAGCTGTCCGGCGGCATGCGCCAGCGCATCGTCATCGCGATCGCCATGGCCAACAACCCCGACGTCATCATCGCCGACGAGCCGACCACCGCCCTCGACGTCACCGTGCAGGCCCAGGTGCTCGAAGCGCTCGAAGCGGCGCGGGCCGAGACCGGCGCGGCGCTGATCATGATCACGCACGACCTGGGCGTCATCGCCGGGCACGCCGAGCGCATCTGCGTGATGTACGCGGGCAAGCTGGTCGAGACCGGCTCGGTCGAGGACGTGTTCTACCGGCCGCGGATGCCGTACACGCTCGGCCTGCTCGGCAGCCTGCCCCGGCTCGACCGGGTCGAGCGGGCCCGGCTCACGCCGATCAAGGGCTCGCCCCCGTCGCTGCTCAACCTGCCGCCGGGGTGCCCGTTCACGCCGCGCTGCCCGATGGCCCAGGCGATCTGCGACCGCGAGGAGCCGGAGCTGCTGCCCACGGCCGGCCCCGGACACTCGGCCGCCTGCCACTTCCGCAACGAGGTCGCGGGCGTGTCCGCATCGAGCATGTTCGGGACGGCGTCCGACGACGCGGTCACCCCTGACCTGGCACCTTCGGAGGTTCCGGCATCGTGACGACCGCTGACACCCAGGGCGGCGTGCCGGCTGCCGGCGCCGACTCGCCGAGCACCGCGTCCGACGTCAGCCTCGGCAAGCCGGCCGCGCGGGGCGCCGCCGGCGGCTTCGAGCCGGTGATCTCGGTGCGCAACCTGGCCAAGCACTTCCCGATCCGGTCCAAGGGCCTGACCCGGCGCAGGATCGGCGAGGTGCACGCCGTCTGCGACGTCTCGTTCGACATCTTCCCGAACGAGACGCTGTGCGTGGTCGGCGAGTCGGGCTGTGGCAAGACGACGACGGGGCGGCTGGTGCTCAACCTGGTCGAGGCCACCTCGGGCTCGGTGACCTACCAGGGCCGCGACCTGACCAAGCTCTCGTTCCGCGAGATGCGGCCGCTGCGGCGCGACATGCAGATCGTCTTCCAGGACCCGTTCGCGTCCCTCGACCCGCGCATGACGGTCAACGACATCGTGTCCGAGCCGCTGCGCATCCACGGCATGTACGGCAAGAACAGGGTCGGCCGCGACACCATCCGAGCCCTGCTCAAGCAGGTCGGGCTCAACCCCGAGCACGGCAACCGCTACTCGCACGAGTTCTCCGGTGGCCAGCGCCAGCGCATCGGCATCGCCCGCGCCCTGGCCCTCAAGCCCAAGCTGCTGGTGCTCGACGAGCCGGTGTCGGCCCTGGACGTCTCGATCCAGGCCGGCGTCATCAACCTGCTCGAGGACCTGCAGTCCGAACTCGGGCTGGCCTACCTGTTCATCTCGCACGACCTGTCGGTGATCCGACACATCGCCGACCGGGTCGTGGTGATGTACCTGGGCAAGATCGTCGAGTCGGCCGACGCGGAGGAGCTGTTCCGCCGGCCGTCGCATCCGTACACCCAGGCGCTGATGTCGGCCATCCCGCTGCCCGACCCGGTCAAGGAGCGCGAGCGGCAGCGCATCCTGCTCACCGGCGACGTGCCCAGCCCGGTCAACCCGCCGTCGGGTTGCCGGTTCCGCACCCGCTGCCCGAAGTTCGCGAACGAGCTGAACAACAACCAGCGCGAATGGTGCGTCAACATCGATCCGCCGCTCGAGGCCAAGTTCGCCGATCACACCGCGGCCTGCCACTTCGCCGAGGTCCGCACCGACATCCTCGAAGGCGGTGGCTCGCACGAGACGGTGTCGCCGGCGCTGGCCAGCTGGCCCACCGGCGTGCCGTCCGACGAGCAGATCGCGCACCCGCCGGTGTGCATGCCCAACGCCAAGCCGCTGGAGCCGCAGCGGCTCGGTGCGGACATCGTCGTCGACGAGGAGGGCGAGCTCGTCTCGCAGGATGACCTCGGCTGACACCGGCGCGGTGGACGCCCCCGCGGTCGTGCCCGCGGCCGCGGCACCAGCCGCGCGCCGGCTGTTGCTCGTGCACGCCCATCCCGACGACGAGTCGATCACCTGCGGTGCGACGATGGCGTACTACGCCGCCGCGGGCGCGGGCGTCACCCTGCTGACCTGCACGCTGGGTGAGGAGGGCGAGGTGCTGGCTCCGGACTGGGCTCAGCTGGCGGCCGATCAGGCCGACCAGCTCGGCGGGTACCGAGTCGGCGAACTCGCGGCCGCGATGCGCGAACTCGGCGTCACCGATCACCGCTATCTCGGTGGGGCCGGGCGGTTCCGCGACAGCGGGATGATGGGCACCCCGGCCAACGACCATCCCCGGGCATTCTGGCGGGCGGCCGGCGAGCCCGAGGTCTTCGCTGCTGCGGTGGCGGCCGCCGTCGCGGTGGTCCGCGAGGTCCGCCCGCAGGTGATGATCACCTACGACGACAACGGCGACTACGGCCATCCCGACCACATCATGGCCCACCGGGTCGCCACCGCGGCGGCAGCGGCCGCGGCCGATCCCGGCTTCGGCGGCGATCTCGGTGCGCCGTGGACGGTGGCGAAGTTCTATTGGACGGCCACCCCCAAGTCGGTGCTGCAGCGGGGCTTCGACGCGCTGAAGGACTCGCCGGTGAACTTCGGGGTGGCCAGCGTCGACGACCTGCCGTTCGGGGTGGACGACGCGCTGGTGACGACGGCGATCGACGCCACCGGCTTCGGCGCGGCCAAGATGAACGCGCTGGCCGCGCACCGTACCCAGATCAGCGTGGACGGGGTCTTCTTCGCGCTGTCGAACATGCTCGGCCGCGAGGTGCTGGCCACCGAGCACTTCCGGCTCGTGCGGGGCGAACTCGGCCCGGACCGCGACGCCGACGGTCACGAGAGCGACCTGTTCAGCGGAGTGGCGACGTGAGCCGCGTCGACCGCCTCACCGGCGCGATCGACGACAGCACCGCCTGGGCCTGGGCGGGCGTGGCCATGCTCTGCGGCTGTGCCCTGCTGGCGGCCCTGCTCGCGCTGTTCCTGGTCCCGGTCTATGCCGGCAGCGTGGTCGTGCCGGTGGCCGTGGCCCTGGCCTTGGTCACCAACATCGTGCTGCCCCGGCTGGCCCATGCCCTCGTCCCGACCACGGGCGCGGCCATGCTGCCGTTCGTGTCCTGGCTGATCGTCGTGATCGCCGTCGGGATGTTCACCCGCCCGGAAGGTGACATCGTGCTCCCCGGTGGCGGGGCACTGGAGTGGGTGTCGTACGGCGTGCTGCTCGGCGGCCCGCTGGCCGGGACGGTGACCGTCGTGCTCAGCAGTGGGGCCGGGCCGTTCGCCGCGCCGCCCCCGCCACCTGCTCCGCCACCGTCTCCGCCGGGACGACGGCCCCGCACCGGGCCGCGGCCGGGCTGAGCACAGGTCAGCCGGTGAACGGCTCGCGGTTGGCCTCGGCCAGCGCCTCCTGAACCGCGTTCACGGCGGCCGGGGGCAGGTCGGTCTCGACCAGGGCCGCGTTCGGGAAGCGGGCCAGTTCGCGCTGCAGGGCGGCGACCGAGATGTGGCTGACGAGCAGGGCCAGGGCGGTGCGTCCCGGCGGCACGGCCTCGCGCAGTTCCTTGACCGTGGCGTCCTTGACGCCGGTGTCGACGAGCTTCGCGTACAGCGCGCCGCCGCCGGCCGACGCGGCGCCGACCACCAGCCCGCCGATCGGGCCGCCGAACAGCGTCCCGAGCAGCAGACCCCACACGCCGGCTCCGGCGCCGGCCCGGCCCGGGCTCACGTCGGTGGTCTCGCGCACATGCGATGTGCCGTCCTGGTCGCGCCGGACCACGACGGCGTCGTGCAGTTGGATCTCGTCGTTCTTCTGCAGCCGCGCGGCCGCGATCAGGAATTCCTGGGCCCGCAACGGGTCGTCGAAGGAGATGACCAGAAGCTTGCTGTTGTCCGGCTGCGACATGCGGCGAGCTTATCGACCGGACGTGGGTAGCGGGTCGGTGCGGTAGCGGTAGTCGTGATGCGGCCAGTAGCCCAGCCGCTCGTACAGGGCGAGGGCGCCGACGTTCTGGCTCGAGACCTGCAGGTAGCCGCGCTGGGCCCCGGCGGCCGCGCCCCACCGCCACAGCGCGCGCATGATCGTGCGTGGCCAGACCGGCCCGCCGTTGGTCGGGTGCGACCTCGACCGCGGTGATGCCCAGCCAGCCGTCGTCGACGGCGCCGCGGCCGATGGCGACGACCTGTCCACCGATGGTGATCGAGGCGAAGCCGGCGTGGTCGTGGCGGGTGAGCAGGGCCCGGGCGGCGGGGGTCAGCCCGGCGCCGTCGCGGAAGCGGGCCAGCCAGGCGTCGTCGGGCCGCGTTGCGATCTCGACATCGGGCTCGCCGGCGACGGGCGCGGCCGGCAGGGCATCCAGCCGAGCGGCGAGCACGTGCACGTCCGGATCGGCCGGCCAGCCCCGTTCGCCCAGTTCGGCGTCGAGCAGGCGCCGGGCCTCGACCGGGACCTGGATGCGCAGCGGCAGGCCCTGCTCGGCGTACCAGTCGCGGGCCGCGGCCAGAGCGTCCTCGAGCGGCCGGTCGGGGGAGCGCAGGGGCAGCACCGAATTGGCCCGGCCGGTGAACCCACCGGCGGCCCGCAGCCGCCAGCCGCCGACGGCCCCGGTGTGCTCCGGGCGCCAGCCCTGGGCCGCGGCCGCCTCCAGGGCCAGCTCGTCGGCCGTCGAGGGCTGAGCCAGCCGGGCGATGGCCACCTCGGCCAGCGGCACCGGCACCAGGCCGCCCCGGCCGTGGATGAGGGCCAGCTGGGCGTCCAAGGAGACCAGGTCGCCGACGACGTCGCCGTAGACCGGCCGGCCGTCGGGTCGGTGTTCGAGCACGCGGCGCACCGTGACCCGTCGACCCACCCAGCTACGCTCCAGCACGACCGGCATACTAGAGGCCCGGTAGCGGCGCCGGATCCGACTTGCCCCCTAGCTCGATCCAATCGGAGGACTGCAGTGACTTACGTGATCGCCGAGCCCTGCGTCGACGTGCTCGACAAGAGCTGCATCGAGGAATGCCCGGTGGACTGCATCTACGAGGGCGGCCGGATGCTCTACATCCACCCCGACGAGTGCGTCGACTGCGGGGCCTGCGAGCCGGTCTGCCCGGTCGAGGCGATCTTCTACGAGGACGACCTGCCCGACAAGTGGCGCGACTACACCCAGGCCAACGTCGATTTCTTCGACGAGCTCGGCTCGCCCGGCGGCGCGTCCAAGGTCGGCAAGACCGACAACGACCCGGACTTCATCAAGGCCCTGCCGCCCCAGGGCGACGGCGCCTGACCCACTCCCGCTTTGACCCCCTCAGCGCCGCTCACCGGCCCACATCACGGCGATGGCGGGGTCAACGGCGAAGATGAGGGGGCTCAGGGGCGGGCGAGCGTGGCCACGACCGCGGTCGCCGGTGCCGCGGCCGGGTTCCAGCCCTTGGCCCGGGTCCATGCCGTGCTCTTGTAGGCCACCCGGTCGATGCCCAACCGGTCGGCGTTGGCCACGAACCAGGCCGCCGTCTGCCACGACGCCCCGGGCACGCTGACAGTCGTCGCGGTCGCGGTCGGCGGATTCACCGGCAGGTCGCGCAGCACCTGGCTGGCCACCGTGGCCGCGGGCGCCACCGTGGTCGGCTTGTGGAACGAGCACGAGATCGCGGCCGGCCGCTTGCCGGTCAGGGCGTCCGACAGTGCCTGGGCCTCGGGCTCGTGCTGGGCGTAGGCGCTGCCGTCGGCGGAGATCTGGACGTCCTGCACGGCCACGGCCAGGTCCAGGCTCTGCCAGTGCGCCACCTTCAGCAGCGCGTCGAGGAAGGCCCCGGTGGCGAAGCGGACGTCGCTGAGCTGCGCCTCGGTGCCCCAGCCCTGGGACGGCCGCTGCTGCAGCACGCCGACCGAGTCGCGGTCGCCCTCACCGGCGGCCAGATTGCGCAGCTTGCTCTCCTGCAGGCCGGCGGCCAGGGCCAGGACGGCGGCCCGCTCGGGCAGTGCGCGCCGGGTGACCACGCCGACCATCGTCGAGGCCACCGCGGCCTGGCTGGTGTCGAGGTCGAAGGCCCCGACCGTGCAGCCGTCGGCGCTGAAGTGGGAGGTGGCGCTGTTCCACACGGCCCGCAGCCCGAACCCGGCGCCGACGAGCACGACGACGGCGGCAGCGATCAGCACGCTGAAGCGGGCCTTGGACGACATGGTTCCAGTGTCCGTCAGTCGTTCGCGTGCAGCGCGTCGTTGAGGGCGACGTCGGCGCCGGCGCGGGGCCGGGCCTCGAGCGCGCCGGTCAGGCTGTTGCGCCAGAACTGCAGCCCGGACTGCCCGGACAGCGTGGCCGCCTTGACCGTGCTGCCGTCGGGCAGGCGCAGCTTGGAGCCGGCCGTGATGTAGGTGCCGGCCTCGACCACGCAGTCGTCGCCCAGCGAGATGCCGATGCCGGCGTTGGCCCCGACCAGGCAGCGCCGCCCGACGCGTGATCTGCTCACGCCCGCCGCCGGACAGCGTGCCCATGATCGATGCGCCGCCGCCGATGTCGGAGCCGTCGCCCACCACCACGCCGGACGAGACCCGGCCCTCGATCATCGATGCGCCGAGCGTGCCCGCGTTGTAGTTGACGAAGCCCTCGTGCATGACGGTCGTGCCCGCGGCCAGATGGGCACCGAGCCGGACCCGGTCGGCGTCGGCGATGCGCACGCCGGACGGCACGACGTAGTCGGTCATGCGCGGGAACTTGTCCACGCCGAACACCTGCACCAGGCCCCGGCGGCGCAACCTGAGCCGGGTCTGCTCGAAGTCCTCGACCGGGCACGGGCCGACGCTCGTCCAGACCACGTTGGGCAATACGCCGAAGATCCCGTCCAGGTTCAGCCCGTGCGGCTGGACCAGCCGGTGCGAGAGCAGGTGCAGGCGCAGGTAGACGTCGGACGTGCCGGCCGGCGGGGCGTCGAGGTCGATCTCGCACAGCACGACGTCGACGCGCATGCCCCGCTCGCCGGTGCTGCCGTGGGCACCGGTGGCCGAGGCCAGCTCGTGCGGGGCCTGGGTGCCGGGTGCCGGGCCGAGGGCGGGCTCGGGAAACCAGGTGTCGAGCACCCGCCCGGCCGCGGGACCGTCGGCGACGGTCGAGGCCAGGCCGTAGCCCCAGGCGTGGTTCGTCACCACGCCACCCTAACGAGCCCGGTCGCGTAGCCTCGCAGCGTGCTGGATCTGGGCGCGGACGCGGGTGCGCTGACCGCGGCGCTGGTCGACGTCCCGTCGGTATCGGGGGACGAGGCCGGGCTGGCCGACCTGGTCGAGGCGGCCCTGCGGCAGTACCCGACGCTGAGTGTGGAGCGCGACGGCAACGTCGTCCTGGCTCGCACGGCGCTGGGCCGCGACCAGCGGGTCGTGCTGGCCGGCCACCTCGACACCGTGCCGATCGCCGGCAACCTCCCGTCCCGCCTGGACGGCGGCGTGCTGCACGGCTGCGGCACTACCGACATGAAGTCGGGGCTGGCCGTGCTGCTGCGCACCGCCCACCTGGTCGGCTCGGGGGCGCTCGAGCCGCGGATGGACCTGACCTGGGTCTGCTACGACTGCGAGGAGGTCGACGCCGCCCGCAACGGCCTCGGCCGGCTGGCCCGCACCCGCCCGGACGCCCTGCACGGCGAGCTCGCCATCCTGCTCGAGCCCACCGACGGCGTGGTCGAGGGCGGCTGCCAGGGCACCCTGCGGGCCGTCGTGCGGGTGAGCGGGGTGCGCGCCCACAGTGCACGCTCGTGGCTGGGCGTCAACGCCATCCACGCGGCCGCGCCGGTGCTGGCCCGGCTGGCCGCATACGAGGCCCGCGAGGTCGAGGTCGACGGGCTGACCTACCGCGAGGGGCTCAACGCCGTGGCCATCGACGGAGGCGTGGCCGGCAACGTCGTCCCCGACGAGTGCACCGTCACCGTCAACTTCCGCTTCGCGCCCGACCGGTCCGAAGAACAGGCGGCGCAGCACGTGCGCACCGTGTTCGACGGCTTCGCGGTGGACGTCGTCGACTCGGCCCCGGCCGCACGCCCGGGCCTGGACGCACCGCTGCCGCAGTCGGTGGTCGCGGCCGTGGGCGGGCAACCCCGAGCCAAGCTGGGTTGGACCGACGTCGCCCGCTTCGGCCAGCTCGGCATCCCGGCCGTGAACTTCGGCCCGGGCGACCCGAACCTGGCCCACAAGCCCGAGGAGTGGGTCGAACTGGCCCGGGTCATCGAGGGCGAGGCGGCCATGGTCCGGTTCCTGTCATGACGGCCGTGGTGGCGGCCGTGAGCCGCGACGGCGCGCACCGCTTCAGCAAGCAGCCCGCTGAGGCGATCCGTCTCGTCGCCGGGTTGGGCGTCGAGGGCGACGCCCACGCCGGGCGCACCGTGCAGCACCTGTCCCGGCTGCGCCGCGACCCGGCCCAGCCCAACCTGCGCCAGGTGCACCTGATCCACGCCGAGTTGCACGCCGAGCTGGCCGGCCGGGGCTTCACGGTCGCGGCCGGCGACATGGGGGAGAACGTCACGACCCGCGGCTTGGATCTGCTCGGGCTGCCGACCGGGGCCCGACTGCGGCTCGGGCCTGCGGCCGTCGTCGAGATCACCGGCCTGCGCAATCCGTGCGTGCAACTGGACCGCTTCGCCGACGGGCTGATGGCCGCCGTGCTCGACCGCGACGCCGACGGCAACCTGGTGCGCAAGGCCGGAGTGATGGGCGTCGTGCTGCGGGCGGGCGAGGTCCGCGTGGGCGACCCGGTCGTCGTCGAACTGCCCGCGGGCGGGCACCACCCGCTCCAGCCGGTCTGATCGTCGGCCGTATCGCTAGGCGCTGATGCCCTCCCGGCTGAGGTGCCCGGCGTACCAGGCCTGCTCGTCGATGCGATCCAGCTGGACCTTCTCGCCCCGCAGCCAGCTGGCCACGTGCTCGGTGGCCTCCGGCAGGCCACGGTTCACGTTGTAGGTGCAGAAGTCCTGCACGAACATGCCGTCGCAGGCCAGCACTTGTGGATACATCTCGCCCAGCAGGTCACGGAAGACGTGCGGCACGCCGCCGACGCTGAACACGAACCCGATGTACCAGATGGCCCGGCGCGCGTACTTCTCCGGATAGTTCCGCTCGAAGTACTCGGGCGCGATCAGGAAGTCCCACGCCGCGAGGTCGTTCGTGATGCACGACATCCCCGCCAGTTCGCCGTCCTCATAGGCGAGGTACTTGATCACTCGCTCGTCCTGCGCGATATGGATGAACTCGTCGAACGTCATCAGGTGCCGGTTGACGGCCAGCGTGTTGACCTCGCGGAACGCGTCGGCGTAGGCCTGCCACGCCTCCAGCAAACCGGGGCCGACGTCCATCTTCGTGGTGACCTTGATGTCCATGCCATCTCCCCTTATGGCGACGGACCCGCATCGGTCGCGGGCCCGCTTTGATCATGCACGGAGACCGGGCCGAGGGAAAGCGTTTAGTCCCACTTGCCGAGCTTGAGCGCATCGATCCAATCGTCCCACTTGCCGGGGCGTCGAACACCGCCGCGCGATCCTGTCCATCGAATGTTCAACCGGGCGACGCCCTGCGTGCGGCCGGCCGGTCTGACCGGGCCCGGCGGCCGGGGTGCGGGCCGATAACGTGCAAGGCATGAGCATCGAGTCCGAAGGCCGCAGCGAGCACCGGCGTGGGCCGGTGCTCATGCGGGGCGCCCAGATCAAGTCGGGCACCACCGACCAGCGGCTGCTCGACTCCCGCGGACCGTCGGACTGGGTGCACACCGACCCGTGGCGGGTGCTGCGCATCCAGAGCGAGTTCGTCGAAGGGTTCGGGCTGCTGGCCGAGCTGCCGGCCGCGGTGTCGGTGTTCGGCTCGGCCCGCACCCCACCGGACCATCCCGAGTACGCCGCCGGCGTCGCCCTCGGGGCCGCCCTGGCCCGGGCCGGCTTCGCCGTCATCACCGGGGGCGGGCCGGGGGCGATGGAGGCGGTGAACCGCGGCGCGTCCGAGGCCGGCGGCGTCTCGGTCGGGCTCGGCATCGAGTTGCCGTTCGAGCAGAGCCTCAACGAATGGGTCGACCTGGGCGTGAACTTCCGGTACTTCTTCGCCCGCAAGACGATGTTCGTCAAGTACGCGCAGGCGTTCGTGATCATGCCCGGTGGCTTCGGAACGCTGGACGAGATGTTCGAGGCGCTGACCCTGGTGCAGACCAACAAGGTCACCCAGTTCCCGGTCATCCTCTACGGCAGCCGGTACTGGCAGGGGCTGGTCGACTGGCTGCGCGACTCGGTGCTCGCGGCCGGCAAGGTCGGCGGCGCCGACCTGGAACTGCTCATTGTCACCGACGACGTCGACGACATCGTTGCCCGCATCGTCGCCTCGGCTGCGCCGCGCTCGGACCAGGAGGCGCTGGAGAACCGGGCCTTGGCCGAGGACTCGCGCAGCGGCTCCCACGACGGGCAGTAATACGTGGCAGCAATCTGTGTCTACTGCGCCTCATCCGAGAACATCGACGACAGTTATCTCGCCCTCGCCCGGGCCGTCGGTACCCGCCTGGCCGCGGGCGGCCACGCGCTGGTGTCCGGCGGCGGCCGGGTGTCGAT
Organism: uncultured Actinomycetota bacterium; assembly: GCA_963713245.1. Taxonomy (GTDB): domain Bacteria; phylum Actinomycetota; class Actinomycetes; order Mycobacteriales; family Jatrophihabitantaceae; genus CAVQKZ01. The sequence continues at coordinate 132,838 of CAVQKZ010000001.1, read as the reverse complement.
GATGGGTGCGGTCGCCACCGCGGCCCGGGCCGGCGGCGCGCACACCCTCGGCGTCATCCCGGTGCACCTGGTGGCCTACGAGGTCGCCGACACCGCGGCTGACGAGCTCGTCGTGGTCGACACGATGCGCGAGCGCAAGCGGCTGATGGACGAGCGCTGCGATGCCGTGCTGGCCCTGCCCGGTGGCATCGGCACGCTGGAGGAGCTGTTCGAGATGTGGACGGCCGGCTCGCTGGGCATGCACGACAAGCCGGTGATCGTGCTCGACCCCGGTGGCTTCTACACCCCGCTCTGGGCCTATCTCGAATCGCTGCGCGACCAGGGTTTCGTGCGCCAGCCCGCCCTGGACCTCCTGCGCCGGGTCACGACCGTCGAGGCCGCCTTCGCGGTGATCGAGGCCGGCTCAGCCGGTGGGTAGCCCCGAGCCGTGCCGCTGGAAGTCCATCAGCAGCTCGTTCTCGTAGGCCACCCGTTGCCGGCTGGATTCCAGCTCGCGGAACATCTGCACGACCATCCGGACGCCGTCGGCGGACTGCGCGGCCACCGTCGCGGCCAGTTCGAGCGCGGCCGTCTCGGCCTCGTCGGCCGGTGCGGTGCGCTGGAACAGCCCGTACTCGTCGGCCTCGGCCTGGCCGACCGCGCGTCCGGTCAGGATCAGGTCCTTGGCCCGCGACAGCCCGACCAGCGGGGTGAGCCGGGCCGGCCCGACCGGCACGCCGAGCCGGGTGCCCGCCCACGAGAGGGTGACGTTGTCGCCGCCGACGCGCAGGTCGCAGCCGGCCGCGATCTCGGCCCCGGCGCCCACGCAGTTGCCGACACAGACCGCGATCGTCGGCACCGGAAAGGCCTCGATCAGCGCGTAAAGCCGCGTGAACGCCGCCATCCGGGCCAGGCCGCCGGCCTGATCGAGCACCTCGCCGACGTCGGCGCCGGCGCAGAACGCCCGCACATCGGTCGTCGAGAGGACGAGCACCCGCAGGTCGGCGTCGGCGCTCAGCCGCGTCAACGCCTCGACGAACGTGGCGAGCGTGGCCGAGTCGAGGGCGTTGCGCTTGGCCGGGCGGTTCAGCCGGACGATCTCGATGCCGTCGACCCGCGCGTGGACGACAGGGGACTGGGGACCGGTCACGCCGGCCAGTTCATCACAGCGTCGTACGGTGGGTGGCATGGCCAGCCAGATGAGTGACGACGACCGGCGCAAGTTCCTGCTCGAGGGCACCCGGACGGGGGTGCTGTCCACAGTGCGGGCCGATGGGCGGCCGCATGCCGCGCCGGTCTGGTTCACCCTCGACGGCGACGACGTCATCTTCAACACCGGAGCCGAGACGGTGAAGGGCCGCAACCTGCGCCGTGACGGCCGGGTCATGTTCGTCGTCGACGAGCCCACGCCGCCGTTCGACTTCGTGACGATCGAGGGCCGGGTCGAGATCTCGGAGGATCCGGACGAGTGCCTGCGCTGGGCCACCGTCCTCGGCGGGCGCTACATGGGCGCCGACCGGGCCCAGGAGATCGGCCGGCGCAATGCCGTGCCGGGCGAACTGCTGGTGCGGCTGCGGCCGGACAAGATGATCGCCGTGGCCGACCTGGCCGAGTGACCCGGCTCGCCTGATTCAGGCCAGGCCGCGCCGGGCCACGGCCGGCGGCCGGATGCCGCGGATCGAGGCCACCGTGTCGAGGACCCGCCGGGTGGCCCGCACGTCGTGGGCCCGGAACACCCGGGCCCCGTGCCAGGCCGAGATCGCCGTCGCGGCCAGCGTGCCCTCGAGCCGTTCGGCCGGCGGCAGGTCGAGCGTTTCGCCGATGAAGTCCTTGCGCGACAGGGCCACCAGCACCGGCCAGCCGGTCGCGACCAGTTCGTCCAGACGCCGGGTCAGTTCGAGCGAGTGCCAGGTGTTCTTGCCGAAGTCGTGGGTCGGGTCGACGAGGATGCCGTCGCGGCGCACGCCGGCCTCGACCGCACGGTCGGCCGCTGTGCTGAGCGTCCCGATCACGTCGGCGACGACGTCCGGGTAGCTGACCCGGTGCGGGTCGGTGCGCGGGGCCAGTCCGCCGGTGTGGCTGCAGACCAGCCCGGCCCCGGTCGAGGCGGCCACGGCCGGCAGGTCCGGATCGGCTCCGGCCCAGGTGTCGTTGATGAGATCGGCCCCGGCGGCGACGACCTGCGCGGCCACGGGCGCCCGCCAGGTGTCGACGCTGATCACCACCTGCGGGAAGCGGTCGCGCACCCCGGCCACGACGGGCAGCACCCGCTCGAGTTCCTCGGCCACGTCGACCGGGGGGCCGTGCCCGGCCCGCACCCCGCCGATGTCGACGATCGCGGCCCCCTCGTCGACGGCCCGGCCCACCGAGTCCAGGGCGGCGGCCAGTTCGACGTTTGCGCCGCCGTCGTAGAAGGAGTCGGGCGTGCGGTTGACGATGGCCATCACCGCGAGGTCGTCGGGGCCGAAGACCTGTGCACCGAGCCGCAACATCACCCGCTCACCCTGACAGACCGGCGGGCATGACACGATCGTGAGGTGCTGACGCTGGCGTTGTACGGGCTGCTCGCGGTCCTGGTCATCGGCGCCCTGTATCTGATCGCGGTGCGGCTGTTGCCGGCCGGTGAGCAGATCGCCCCGCCGGTGCGCGACGAGCCGATCTGGGCGCTGCCGGTCGAGCGGTCGCTGCTGGCCTCCGACGTCGCCGACGTGCGGTTGCCGGTGGCCCTGCGCGGCTATCGGTTCGCCGAGACCGACCTGTTGCTGGACCGGCTGGTGGAGGAGTTGCAGGCCCGTGACGAGGAGATCGCCCGGTTGCGAGGTGAGGCGCCGGTGACCCGGACGGGCCGGCCCGATCCGGCACCGGGTGCGGTACCGCCCCCGGCCCCGTCGGCGCCCCGTCCCGTCCCCGCCCCGTCGGCACCGAAGCCGGTCGCCGGTCCCGGCCAGCCCGGCGACCATGCCGGCTGAGGCCGACCGGCCCCGCTGCGACTGGGCCACCGCCACCCCGGACTACATCGCCTACCACGACGACGAATGGGGCTGGCCGCTGCACGGCGAGGCCGCCCTGTTCGAGCGGCTGTCGCTGGAGGCGTTCCAGTCCGGGCTGTCCTGGCTGATCATCCTGCGCAAGCGGCCGGCCTTCCGGCTGGCCTTCGCCGGGTTCGACGTCGACACGGTGGCGGGCTTCGGTGATGCCGACGTCACGCGGCTGCTGGCCGACGCCGGGATCGTCCGCAACCGGGCCAAGATCAACGCCACGATCGCCAACGCCCGGGCCGTCCGGGCCGAGATCCCCGAAGGCCTCGACCAACTGCTGTGGTCGTTCGCCCCGACTGCGCGGCCCCGGCCAGCGACCCTGGCCGACGTCCCGGCCGTCTCGCCCGAGTCCACGGCGATGGCCAAAGAACTCAAACGCCGCGGCCTGCGCTTCGTCGGCCCGACCACGGCCTACGCCCTGATGCAGGCCACCGGCATGGTCGACGACCACATCGCCACCTGCTGGCGCGCGGGTTGACCGGGGTCAGTGCCCGGTGAACACCGGCTTCTGCTTGGCCACGAACGCGGCCGTGGCGTTGCGGTGGTCGGCGGTGGCGCCCATCGCGGCCTGCAGCTCGGCCTCCTTGGCCAGCGACTGGGTCAGGGTGGCGGTGGCGGCGAAGGCGATCGACGCCTTGATCGCGGCGTAGGCGGCGGTCGGGCCGGCCGCGAGCCGGGCGGCCAGCTCCTGCGCCGCCGGCAGCACGTGGTCGGGCTCGACGACGGCGTTGACCAGGCCCATCTCCAGGGCGGCGTCGGCGCTGACCGGCTCGGCCAGCAGGGCCAGGGCAGTGGCCCGGGCCGTCCCGATCAGGTGGGGCAGGGTCCACGAGACGCCGCTGTCGAGGGTCAGGCCCACGTTCGCGAAGGCGAGCAGGAAGCCGGCCTGCTTCGCGGCGATCCGGAAGTCGCAGGCGAACGCGATCCCGGCGCCGGCCCCGGCCGCCATCCCGTTGACGGCCGCGATCACCGGCTTGGGCATGGTGGCCAGGGCGGTGACCACCGGGTTGTAGTGCTCGACGACGGTGTTCAGCGGCGCCGGGTCGCCGGCCTCGAGCAGCCCGATGTGCTCGCGCAGATCCTGGCCCACGCAGAAGCCCCGGCCGGCGCCGGTGAGCACCACGGCCCGCACCGAGTCGTCGCGGGCGGCCTCGTCGATCGCGGTGCCGAGCGCCTCCTTCAGGGCCACCGACAGCGAGTTCATCGACTCGGGCCGGTTGAGCGTGATCGTGGTCACTGCGTCGGTCCGGTCCAGCAACAGCACGTCAGACACGTCAGGATCCCTTCGGCCAGGCGGGTTCTGGGGACGTTACCGCGACCCGGAGTTGGGCGAGCGGGCCGCGATGCGGGAGAATGGTCCACAGCACTGGTGTCGGGCGATTCCGCGCACTGGATAGGTCAGTAAACACATGTGGGTGCAGTGCGCTCACCAAGGAGGTACGCATGGCGGCCATGAAGCCGCGGACGGGCGACGGTCCGCTCGAGGTCACCAAAGAGGGTCGGGGCATCGTCATGCGCGTCCCCCTCGAAGGTGGCGGACGTCTGGTCGTGGAAATGTCGGCGGATGAGGCCACCGCCCTGGGCGATGCGCTGAAGAACGTCGTCAGCTGACCGACGCACAACCGGCCCCGGTCCCGGTGCGAGAGCGCCAGGCACCGGGGCCGAATGCTGCCCAGGAGCCGGGCATGACTGAGTTGGTTCTGCCCTTCGTCGTCCGGATCGAGCGAATTGACCCGCCCACCCGCACCGACGCCCTGGAGGCGGCGGCCCGGGCCGTGCTGCTCATGCTCACCGCCGAGCGCGAGGACTGGGCCGAGGCGGTGGCCGCCTGGGACGGCCAGCGCATCCGCAAGGTCGTCCGCCGGGCCCGGGGCGCGGAATGGCGCCGGGCCCGACGCCCTCGACGGGCTGGACGTGGTGCAGGGCAGTGCCGAGGTCCGGGTCTACCCGCCCATCCCGGTCGACGGCTGGCCGCCGGAGCTGGCCCGGCTGCAGGTGGGCGGCACCGAGCTGAGCGATCCCGAGCCCGTGCCCGCCCCGGCGGCGGGCACCCCGCTCGTGCTGCTCTCGCCCCACGTCGAGATGACCGCGGGCAAGGCCATGGCCCAGGCCGCCCACGCGGCCCAGCTGGGCTGGCGGGCCACGTCCCCGCAGGATCAGCAGCGCTGGCTGGCCGCCGGCTTCCCGCTGGCCGTCCGCACTGCGACCAAGGCCCAATGGACGGCAGCACTTGATGCCGGTGCCCCGGTCGTCCACGACGGCGGCTTCACCGAGGTCGAGCCCGACACCCAAACCGCGGCCTTCATCTCCCGGTGAGCAGCGATTCGTACAGTTCCACCGTGCGGTGGGCGATCGTGTCCCAGCCGAACTCGTGGACGGCCCGCTCCCGGCCGGCCTGGCCCATGGCCGCGGCCCGGACCGGATCGCCGCACAGCGCGTTGACGGCGTCGGCCAGCCCGCTCTCGAACTCCTCGTCGGTGACGGCCGCCCGCGGCACCAGCAGCCCGGTCAGCCCGTCGGCCACGACCTCGGGGATCCCGCCGATCGCACTGGCCACCACCGCCGTCTCACAGGCCATCGCCTCCAGGTTGACGATGCCCAGCGGCTCGTACACCGACGGGCAGACGAACACGCTGGCCTGGGTCAGCAGTTCGGTCAGCTGCGGGCGGGCCAGCATCTCGCGGATCCAGACCACGCCGGTCCGGCTCGCGGCCAGCCCGGCCACCGCGGCCTCGGTTTCGGCCGCGATCTCGGCCGTGTCGGGCGCGCCGGCGCACAGCACCAGCTGGATCGCCGGGTCGAACCGGGCCGCGGCCGCGAGCAGGTGCTTGAGCCCCTTCTGCCGGGTGATCCGGCCGACGAAGATGGCGAACGGCCGGGCCGGGTCGATGCCGTACTGCCGCATCACCCCGTCCGGGCCGGAGTCCGAGCGCACGGGCGCGTACAGCGTGGTGTCGATGCCGTTGTGGATCACGTGCACCCGGGCCGGGTCGACGAACGGGTAGGCGTCCAGGACGTCGGCCCGCATGCCGTACGACACCGCGACCACCGCGTCGGCGCTCTCGTAGGCCTGCCGTTCGGCCCAGGACGACACCCGGTACCCCCCGCCGAGCTGCTCGGCCTTCCACGGCCGGTGCGGTTCGAGCGAGTGCGCGCTCAGCACATGCGGCACCCCGTGCAGCTGGGACCCGAGCACGCCGGCCAGATTCGCGTACCAGGTGTGGGAGTGCAGCACGTCGGCCGCGCCCAGCCCGGCCGCCATCTCGAGGTCGACGCCCAGGGTCTGCAGGGCCGGGTTGGCCGAGGCCAGCTCGGCCGGGGGCAGGTAGGCCCGGACCCCGGCCTCCGAGCGGGGCGCGCCGAAGCAGTGCACGTCGACCTCGACGATGCGCCGCAGCTCCCGGACCAGGAACTCGACGTGCACGCCGGCCCCGCCATATACCTCCGGCGGGTACTCACGACTCAGCACGGCAACGCGCATGCGCTGACCCTAGCTGGCAGAAGTTCACCTGGACCCGGCTGATAAGCCGACTAGGGTTGGGCCATGGCTCGGGAGCCCCGCGTACTCGGCATGGTCCTCGCCGGTGGTGAGGGCAAGCGCCTCTGGCCCCTGACGGCCGACCGGGCCAAGCCGGCCGTGCCGTTCGGCGGCACCTACCGGCTCATCGATTTCGTGCTGTCGAACCTGGTCAACGCCGGCTACCTGCGCATCTGCGTGCTGACCCAGTACAAGTCGCACTCGCTCGACCGGCACATCACCCAGACCTGGCGGATGTCGACGGTGATCGGCAACTTCATCACCCCGGTGCCGGCCCAGCAGCGCCTCGGCCCGCGGTGGTACACCGGCAGCGCCGATGCCATCCTGCAGTCGTTCAACCTGATCTACGACGACAAGCCCGACTACATCGTCGTGTTCGGCGCCGATCACGTGTACCGCATGGACCCGCGGCAGATGGTGGCCCAGCACATCGAGTCCGGCGCCGGTGTGACGATCGCCGGCATCCGGGTGCCGCGCATGGAGGCCACGGCGTTCGGTGTGATCGACTCCGATTCCGACAAGCGGGTCACCGACTTCCTCGAGAAGCCGGCCGACCCGCCCGGCCTGCCCGACAGCCCGGACGAGGCCTACGCCTCGATGGGCAACTACGTGTTCAGCACCCAGGCCCTGCTCGACGTGCTGCGCGAGGACGCCGAGGACGAGGACTCCGTGCACGACATGGGCGGCAGCATCATGCCGATGATGGTCAAGCAGGGCAGCGCCTACGTCTACGACTTCATGGACAACGACGTGCCCGGGGCCGAGGAGCGCGACTGCGGCTACTGGCGCGACGTCGGGACGCTCGACGCGTACTACGAGGCCAACGCCGACCTGGTCGCCGTCCACCCGATCTTCAACCTCTACAACCAGCAGTGGCCGATCTACACCAACCACCCGCAACTGCCGTCGGCCAAGTTCATCGAAGGCGGCATCGCCCAGGAATCCCTCGTCGCGTCGGGCACCATCGTCGCCGGGGCCACGGTGCGGCACAGCGTGATCTCGCCGAACGTCCGGCTGCACGCCGGCGCCTACGTCGAGGGCTCGGTGATCATGGACGGCGTCCAGATCGGCCGGGGCGCAGTGGTCCGGCGAGCCATCCTCGACAAGAACGTCGTCGTGCCCGAAGGGGCCCATATCGGGGTCGACCTCGACCTCGACCGGGCCCGTTACCACGTCTCCGACGGCGGCATCGTCGTCCTGGGCAAGAGCCAGCTCGCCCTGCCCTGAGCCGGGCCGACCGGGTCACGAATCTGCACCAACAGGGGGCGCGCCGCGGCGGCCCGGTGCCCGCTGGGCCGCGTCTGGCTAGGGTGTGCCCGTTGGGTCTGCCTCAGGAGGTACCTGTGTTCCACCGTTCCCGTGCGCTGCTGTCCGTGACTGCCCTGGCCGCCGTCGGCGCCCTGGCCCTGGCCGGCTGCGGCAGCGGCAAGACGACCAGCGGCGCCGAAGAAGTCGGCCAGCGTCACCGTGCAGCAACAACACGTCGCTGCACGACCTACTGCCGGCCGCGGTCAAGACCAAGGGCCGGGAGCTCGTGATGGCAACCGACCCGTCCTACGCCCCGATCGAGTCCAGGTCAACGGCACGGGCTTCCAGGGCTTCGACATCGACCTGGCCAACGCGATCGGCAAGCTGCTCGGGATCAAGATCGCATCAAGAAGGCCCAGTTCGACGGGATCCTGGCCGGCATCAACTCCGGACGCTTCGACTTCGCCATGTCGGCCTTCACCGACAACAAGGATCGCGAAAAGGCAGAACGACTTCGTCACCTACTTCAGCGCCGGCACGTCCATCGGGGTCAAGAAGGGCAACCCGAAGAACATTCAGAGCCAGGACGACCTCTGCGGCAAGAAGGTCGCGGCCGAGAAGGGCACGATCCAGATCACCGCCCTGACGACGAACAAGAAGTCGACGGTGCGCCGACTCTTCGTGGCACCTGCCTGTCAAGAAGCTCAAGGCCCCCGACCGCGGTGCCGCTGCCCGACCAGAACGCGCGTCAATGCAGGCGGTGATCTCCGGCCGCGCGGACGCCTTCACCGGTGACTCGCCGATCGTGGAGTACCAGGGCAAGCTCGAGAACGGCCAGATCCAGCTCGCCGGCAAGACCACCGACGTCGGCCCGTACGGCATCGCGTTCCCGAAGGGCAGCCCGCTGGCGTCCCGTCTTCCAGAAGCGGTCACCCAGCTGATCAAGGACGGCACGTACTCCAAGATCATCAACACCTGGGGTCTGGAGTCCGGCGCGGTGACCGAGTCGAAGATCAACGCCGCCGGTCATGAGCGCCGTGGCACATGGCGACACCGCGGCCTGGTGAACGACGACGTCGACCCGGCGGCCGAAGAACTGACGGTCGTCCCGGTCCGTCACCCGCTGCGCTGGGTGGCGGTCGCGGTCATCGCCCTGCTGGCCGCGATGTTCGTGCACTCCTCGTGGCAACAAGGCCTGGCAGTGGTCCTACGTCCGCGGCTACTTCACCTATCTCGGCCATCATCTACGGGATCTGGGTGACGCTCGAACTGACCGCGCTGGCCATGGTGATCGGCATCGTGCTGGGCATCATCCTCGCGATCATGCGGATGTCGCCCAACCCGGTGGTGTCCACGTCGGCGTGGCTCTACACCTGGTTCTTCCGGGGCACGCCGGTGCTGGTGCAACTGCTGTTCTGGTACGCCTTCGCCTACCTGTTCGCCAACATCTCGATCGGAGTCCCCTTCGGCCCGCGTCTCCACACCTGGGACACGAACTCGCTGATCACGCCGTTCATCGCCGGCGTGCTCGGGCTTGGGCTGAACGAGGCCGCGTACATGTCCGAGATCGCGCGGGCCGGGCTGCTCTCGGTGGACGCCGGCCAGCACGAGGCGGCATCGGCACTGGGCATGGGTCGCGGGCTGGCGATGCGGCGGGTCATCCTGCCGCAGGCCATGCGGGTGATCATCCCGCCCACGGGCAACGAGACCATCTCGATGCTCAAGACGACGTCGCTGGTCATCACGATCGGCATCTCCGACCTGCTCGGCTCGGCGCAGCTCGATCTACAGCGGCAACACGTTCCTGCAGATCCCGCTGCTGGTCATCGCCAGCATCTGGTACCTGATCATGACGTCGATCCTGTCGGTCGGGTCAGTACTTCCTGGAGAAGCGCTACGCGCGGGGCTCGCCGAGCAACGCCCGCACGCCCGGCGCAGCGGTTGTTGCAGCAGTTGCGGGCCCAGCGCCGAGATGAGGCCGGCCGTGGCTGAGGCGATGGTGCTGGCCGAGGAGGTCCGCAAGTCCTTCGGGCCGGTCGAGGTGCTCAAGGGCATCTCGCTGCAGGTCGACCCGGGTCAGGTGCTGTGCGTCATCGGCCCGTCCGGCTCGGGCAAGTCCACCTTCGTCCGGTGCATCAACCACCTGGAGAAGATCGACGGCGGCCGGCTGCTGGTCGACGGGCATCTCGTCGGGTACCGGCGGGTGGGCACGAAGCTGCACGAACTGCGCGAGTCCGAGATCGCCAAACGGCGCGAGGATGTCGGGATGGTGTTCCAGCAGTTCAACCTGTTCCCGCACATGAGCGTGCTCGACAACCTGATCGAGGCGCCGACGCGGGTGAAGCGGGTGCCCAAGGAGAAGGCGATCGCCTCGGCGCGTGCGCTGCTCGACCAGGTCGGCCTGAGCGAGAAGGAGAAGGCCTACCCGGCGCAACTGTCCGGCGGGCAGCAGCAGCGGGTGGCGATCGCCCGGGCGCTGGCCATGGAGCCCAAGCTCATGCTCTTCGACGAGCCGACGTCCGCGCTGGACCCGGAGCTGGTCGGTGAGGTGCTCGATGTGATGAAGCAGCTGGCCCAAGGGGGCATGACGATGATCGTGGTCACGCACGAGATGGGCTTCGCCCGCGAAGTCGCCGACGAACTCGTGTTCATGGACGACGGCGTCGTCGTCGAGCACGGCAAACCCCGCGAGATCCTGGCCAATCCGCAGCACGAGCGCACGAAGGCGTTCCTGTCCAAGGTGTTGTAGTGACAGTCGGCTGGGACGACGATCCGGCCGTGGCCGGCTGGCCCGGCCTGCCGCCGCTGCCCGGCGACACCACGGCCGACGCCTGTGTTATCGGCCTGGGCGGCTCCGGGCTGGCTGCCGTCGCCGAGCTGGTCGAGCGCGGGCTGTCGGTCGTCGGGGTGGACGCGGGCCGGGTCGGCCGCGGCGCCGCCGGGCGCAATGCCGGCTTCCTGCTCGGCGGAGCGGCGGCCTACCTGCACACCGCCATCGACCTGTGGGGCGAGGCCGCGGCCGTGCCGCTGTACCGGGCCACGCTGACCGAGCTGGCCCGGCTGGCCGTCCTGCTGGGCCCGGACGTGGTCCGCCCGACCGGGTCGCTGCGGCTGGCCGGCCTGCCCGGCGAGCCGGCCAGCGACGCCGAACGGGCCGACCGGGCGGCCGAACTGGTCGACTGTGCCCGGCACGCGGCCGCGCTGCGCCGCCACGACTTCGCCGTCGAGGACTACGACGGCCCACTCGGCCAGGGCTTGTTCCTGCCCGAGGATGCGGCGATGAACCCGGCCCGGCGGGCACTGGGCCTGGCCACGGTGCTGGCCCCGAGCGCCGCCCTGCACGAGCAGAGCCCGGTGACCCGGATCGAGTCGGGTCGGGTCGTCACCGAGCGCGGCATCGTCAGCGCCGGCGTCGTCATCGTGGCCGTGGACGGCCGGCTCGAGGTGCTGCTGCCCGAACTCGCCCCGCTGGTGCGCACGGCGCGGCTGCAGATGCTGGCCACGGCCCCGGTGCCGGCCGGTCGACTGCCCTGCCCGGTCTACGGGCGTTGGGGCTTCGACTACGCCCAGCAGGGCCCGGACGGCCGGGTGTTCGTCGGCGGGGGCCGGGATCTGTACCTGGACGAGGAATGGAGCGTCGACACCGACCCGACCCCGGAGGTCCAGGGCTACCTCGACGGCCTGGCCACGCGGATGGCCGGCCAGCCGGTCCCGGTGACGCACCGGTGGGCGGCGTCGGTCGGCTACACGCCCGACGGGCGGCCGCTGTGCGTGCCCGTGGCCGACCGAGTGGTCGCGATCGGCGGCTATAACGGCACCGGCAACCTGGTCGGCCCGGTGGCCGCCCGCGCCGCCGTCGCCCTGGCCCTCGACGGCACCGCGCCGCCGGCGGCATTCACGTCCACTTTCGGTTAACCAAGTCGATAGACTTCTGGGCCTATCCCGCCCTCACCACCGGAGTTCCCATGCGCCGCAGCGCAGTGCTCGTCCCGCTCGCGATCGCCGCGGCCCTGGCCCTGTCCGGGTGCGCCTCGTCAGGCAACGGCGGCTCGTCGAGCGCACCGACCGGCGCCGCCTCTGACCCGGCCGGGTCGGGCGCCGCGAACAGCTGCACCCCGGCCAACCTGCACACGCACACCGCCGGCACCCTGACGGTGGCCACCGACTCGCCGGCCTACGAGCCCTGGTTCAGCGCTGACAAGCCCAGCAACGGCAAGGGTTTCGAGTCGGCGGTGGCCTTCGCAGTGGCCAAGCAGCTCGGGTACGGGCCCAGCCAGGTGAAGTGGGTGGTGGCCGCGTTCAACTCGGTCATCGCCCCCACCCCGAAGAAGTACGACTTCGACATCAACGAGGTGTCGATCACGCCGGCCCGGGCCAAGGCCGTCGACTTCTCCAGCGGCTACTACGACGTGGCCCAGGCCGTCGTCACGCTCAAGGGCAGCAAGATCGCCGCGGTCACGACGATCGCCGGACTGCACGGGGCCAAGCTCGGGGCCCAGAAGGGCACCACCAGCCTGGACGCCATCAACGACGTCAGATCAAGCCGGGCAAGACGCCGGCGCGAATACCCGACCAATGACGTCGCCGTCCAGGCCCTCAAGAGCGGGCAGATCGACGGCCTGGTCGTCGACCTGCCCACCGGCCTGTACATCACCTCGGCCCAGGTCCAGAACAGCAAGATCGTGGGTCAGCTGCCGGTCACCGGCACTCCGGAGCAGTTCGGCCTGGTTCTCGACAAGGGCAGCGCGCTCACGTCCTGCGTCAGCAAGGCCGTCGACGCCCTGCGCAGTGACGGGACGCTCGCGGCCCTGCAGAAGCAGTGGCTGACGGCTTCGGCCGGCGCGCCCGAGCTGCACTAGCGGCATGCCGTGACGGCGACGCAGTGGCAGCCGTCGGCGCGCCAGCGCGAGCGCGACGCCTACCGGCGGGCGCGCACCCGGCGCTCGCTGCTGCTGGGGCTGGTCAGCTCGGTCGTCTTCGTGGGCGCCGTCGTCCTGGTCGTCCACTCCAGCTCGGGCTGGCCCCGGGTGCGCGACAGCTTCTTCGACTTCCGGGTCGGCTGGCACGACCTGCCCGGGCTGCTGCGGGCGTTGTGGATCAACGTCCAGATCATGCTCATCAGCGAAGTGCTGGTGCTGGTGTTCGCCGCCGTGCTGGCCGTGCTGCGCACCCTGCAGGGCCCGGTGTTCTTCCCGCTGCGGGCCGCGGCCGCCCTCTACGTCGACGTCTTCCGGGGCCTGCCCTTGCTGCTGGTGCTCTACCTGGTCGGACTCGGCCTGCCCGCCCTGCGGCTGCACGGCGTCCCCGACAGCCCGTTCGTGCTCGGCACCATCGCGCTCACGCTCACCTACACCGCCTACGTGGCCGAGGTGTTCCGGGCCGGCATCGAGTCGGTGCACCCGAGCCAGCGGGCGGCGGCGCGCTCGCTGGGCCTGACCTACGCGCAGACCATGCGGCACGTGGTCTTCCCGCAGGCGGTGCGGCGGGTGCTGCCGCCGCTGCTCAACGACTTCGTCAGCCTGCAGAAGGACACCTCGCTGGTCTCGGTGCTCGGCATCATCGACGTCGTGCTGACTGCGGAGAACGACGTCTCGCGCGACTTCAAGTTCGTGCACTACGTGATGGCCGGGCTGATCTTCGTGGTGCTGACCGTGCCGCTGACCCGGCTGACCGACTGGATCGCGCGGCGGCAGGGCTGGCGCGGTAGTGGCGGTGGGGTCGTGTGAGTGCGCTGCTGTCGGTGCGGGGGCTGCGCAAGTCGTTCGGCAAGTCGGTGGTGCTGGCCGACCTCGATCTGGACGTGCCCGAGCACAGCTGCACCGTGCTGATCGGCGCGTCCGGCTCGGGCAAGTCGACCCTGCTGCGCTGCCTCAACCTGCTCGAGGTCGTCGACGACGGCATCGTCGAGCTCGACGGCCAGGACATCGCCGACCCGCGGGTGGACGCCAACGCGATCCGGACCAAGGTCGGCATCGTCTTCCAGGCCTTCAACCTGTTCCCGCACCTGAGCGTCCTCGACAACGTCACGCTGGCCTCGCGGCGGGTGCACAAGGTGGCCCGCAAGCAGGCCGAGGCCGACGCCCTGGCCATGCTGGAGCGGGTCGGCCTGCGCGACCGGGCCTCGGCGCGGCCGGACGAGCTGTCCGGCGGGCAGCAGCAGCGAGTCGCGATCGCCCGGGCGCTGGTCAACCGGCCCCGGCTGATGCTGTTCGACGAGGTGACCAGCGCCCTCGACCCCGAGCTGGTGGGCGAGGTGCTCAACCTGATCCGGGAGCTCAAGGCCGAGGGCATGACGATGGTGCGTGGCCACCCACGAGATGGGATTCGCCCGCGAGGTCGCCGACCAGGTCTGCTTCCTCGACGGTGGCCGGGTGTTGGAGCAAGGGCCCGCCCGCGCAGCTCTTCGGCGCCCCGAGGGAACCGCGGACCAAGCAATTCCTCGCCCGCATCGTCGCGGCCGGCCGCCTCGGACCGCCCCTGGCCGATGACGCCCGTCCCACCGCCTTCGTGCTTCCCACGAGCGGCCATCCGGGGGAGAAACCGTTGGTGGACATCCACGACAAGGAAGCGCTGGCAGAGGCGCTCGGGGACAACGAGTGGCCCCGTGCTGATAGCTGACGTCGCCACATTCGTCACTCGTGACCGCGGCTTCGCGCGTTTCGCCGGGCTGCGCCTGCTCGACCCTCTCGCGGAGTGACGGCGGGGTCACGCGAGAATGGTCCCGTGACCTCCGGAGACCCCCGAGAACTGGCCGCGGCGCTGCGGCGGGCCGGTCTCGAGGACGTCGATCCGGGCGACCGGCGGCGGGCGGAGTACTCCTCGGACGCGTCCAACTACCGGGTCGTGCCGAGCGTGGTCGCCTTCCCGCGGCATGTGGACGAGGTCGCGGCCGCGCTTCGGGTGGCCCGCGAGTATGGAGTGGCCTTCACCGCCCGCGGGGCCGGGACGTCGATTGCCGGCAACGCGGTCGGGTCGGGCATCGTGCTCGACTTCTCCCGGCACCTGAACCGGGTCACCGCGGTCGACCCCGATGCCGGCACCGCGGTCGTCGAGCCCGGCGCCATCCTCGACGCGATCACGCTGGCCGCGGCCCCGCACGGCCTGCGCTACGGCCCCGACCCGTCCACCCACGCCCGGGCGACGATCGGCGGCTCGCTCGGCAACAACGCCTGCGGCGCGCGGGCCCTGGCCTACGGGCGCACGGCCGACAACGTCGTCGACCTCGACCTGCTGACCGCCGACGGCACTCGGTTCACGGCCAAGCGTTACGGCCGGGCCGGGCTCGACAGCGACGGCCCGGAAGGCCCGCTGCTCGCCAAGCTGGCCGGCATCGTCGACGAGCGGTTGGGACTGATCCGCACCGAGTTCGGCCGGTTCACCCGGCAGGTCTCGGGCTACTCCCTGGAACACCTGCTGCCCGAGAACGGCGTCGACCTGGCCCGGTTCCTGGTCGGCACGGAGGGCACGCTGGGCGTGATTCTCGGCGCGACCGTGCGCCTGGTCGAATCCCCGCCGGCCGTCGCCCTGGCCGTCCTCGGCTACGCCGACATGGCCAGTGCCGCGGACGCCGTGCCCGACCTGCTGCCGCACCGGCCGGTCGCGCTCGAAGGCATGGACGCCCGGCTGGTCGGCGTGGTCCGGGCCCGGCGTGGCGCGGCGGCCGTCCCCGACCTGCCCCGCGGCGACGGCTGGCTGTTCGTCGAGACGGCCGGCCCGACCGAGGCCGAGGCCCGGGCGGCAGCCGACAAGCTCATCCTCGACGCGGGCTGCCTCGACTCGGCCGTCGTCACCGGCCCGGCCGCCCGGGCGCTGTGGCGCATCCGTGAGGACGGCGCCGGGCTGGGCGGGCGCACCCCGGCCGGCGCCCCGGCCTGGCCGGGCTGGGAGGACGCGGCCGTGCCCCCGGACCAACTCGGCGCGTACCTGCGCGAGTTCAGCGCGCTGATGGGCGAGTACGGCCTGGACGCGCTCGCCTACGGGCACTTCGGCGACGGCTGCGTCCATGCCCGCATCGACTTCCCGTTCAGCACGGCCCCGTCGACCTACCGGGAGTTCGTCGTGGCCGCGGCCCAGCTCGTCGGGCGGCACGGCGGCTCGATGTCGGGCGAGCACGGCGACGGGCGGGCCCGGGGCGAGCTGCTGCCGTACATGTACTCGCCCGAGGCCATCGAGACCTTCGCCGCCGTCAAGCACGCCTTCGACCCGGCCGACGTCCTCAATCCGGGCGTCATCGTGGCCCCGGCCCCGATCGACGCCGACCTTCGGGTGCCGGCCGCGAAACCGCTGCGCACCGACCTGGCCTTCGCCTATCCGCACGACGACGGCGACCTGTCCGTGGCCGTGCACCGTTGCGTGGGCGTGGGCAAGTGCCGGGCCGACACCACGGCCGCGGGCGGCGTGATGTGCCCGTCCTACCTGGCCACCCGCGACGAGAAGGACTCCACCCGGGGCCGGGCCCGGGTGCTGCAGGAGCTGGCCAACGGGTCGCTGGTGGACGGCTTCAAGTCCGCCGAGCTGGCCGAGTCGCTCGACCTGTGCCTGTCCTGCAAGGGCTGCGCGAGCGACTGCCCGGCCGGCGTCGACATGGCCACCTACAAGGCCGAGGTGCTGCACCAGCGCTACCGGCGCCGGTTGCGCCCGCCGGCCCACTACGCGCTGGGGTGGCTGCCGCGCTGGGCCCGGCTGGCGGCCAAGGCCCCGCGGCTGGTCAACGCCGCCCTGCGCCAGCCCACCCTGGGTGCGGCGGCCAAGCGGCTGGGCGGCATCGACGCCCGCCGCCCTCTGCCGCGCTTCGCCCGCAAGACGTTCCGCCGCTGGTTCGAGGGCCAGACGATCGAGACCCTGCTCGACGACGGGTCCGAGCCGACGGCCACGCCGGTGCTGCTGTGGGTCGACACGTTCACCGAGCACTTCACGCCCGCTGTGGGCGCGGCCGCGGTTCGCGTGCTCGAGGCCGCGGGGTATGCGGTGCTGCTGACCGGCGAATCGGTCTGCTGCGGGCTGACCTGGATCTCCACCGGTCAGCTCGACGGGGCCCGCAAGCAACTGCGGGCCACCCTCGACGCCCTGGAGCCGGCGCTGGAGGCCGACGTGCCGATCGTCGGGCTCGAGCCGTCCTGCACCGCCGTGCTGCGCAGTGACCTGGCCGAACTGCTGCCCGATGACTGGCGGGCGGCCAAGGTCGCCGCGAACACTGTGACGCTGGCCGAGCTGCTGACCGCGACGCCGGGCTGGGCGCCGCCGCGGCTGGACGACGTGCATGCGCTAGCCCAGCCGCACTGCCACCAGCACGCCGTCATGGGCTGGCAGGCCGACGCCGACCTGCTGGCCGCGGCCGGGGCCGAGGTCGAGGCCGTCGGCGGCTGCTGCGGGCTGGCCGGCAACTTCGGCGTCGAGCGCGGCCACTACGACGTGTCGGTGGCCGTGGCCGAGACCGCGCTGCTGCCGGCGGTGCGCGACGCCCCGCACGACGCGGTGATCCTGGCCGACGGGTTCTCGTGCCGCACCCAGCTCGAACAGCTCGGCCAGGTGCACAGCCTGCACCTGGCCCAGCTTCTCGCCGCCCACCTGGAGCAGTCATGACCGCATTCGTGCCGCCGCCGTACCCCCACGACCGGCTGGACGAGGTGATCGCGGTCGCTGGCCAGCACGACGGCGGCGCGGTCGACCTGTCCATCGGCACGCCGTGCGATGCGGCCCCACCCGACGTCGTCGCCGCGCTGTCGAGCGGCGAGACGTCGCGCGGCTACCCGCCCTCGATCGGCACGCCCGCGTTTCGGGCCGCCGCGGCCGACTGGATCGCCCGCCGCCTGGGCGCCACGGTCGACCGGGCCACCGAACTGGCCGCCTGCGTGGGCAGCAAGGAGTTCGTCGCGTCCACGCCGCAGTACCTCAAGCTGCGCGACCCGTCCCGCGACACCGTGCTCTACCCGGCCATCAGCTACCCGACCTACGCGATGGGGGCGACGCTGGCCGGCGCCCGGGCCGTGCCCTACCGCGCGCTGGAGGAGATCGCCGACGCCGACGCCGAGCGGGCGCTGTGCGTCTGGGTCAACTCACCGGCCAACCCGACCGGCGAACTGCACGATCTGGCTGCCGCGGCCGACTGGGGCCGGGCCCGGGCTGTGCCCGTCCTGTCCGACGAGTGCTACGCCGAGTTCACCTGGACGGGCGGGCCGACCACCATCCTGCGCAGCGGCCCGGCCGGGGTGCTGGCCGTGCACTCGCTGTCCAAGCGCGACAACTTCGCCGGCGCCCGGATCGGGTTCTACGCCGGCGACGCCGAGCTGGTGCACTACCTGCGCGAGGTCCGCAAGCACGCCGGGCTGATGGCACCGGGACCGGTGCAGGCCGCGGCCGTGCTCGCCCTCGGCGACGACGCCCACGTCGACCTGCAGCGCACGCGCTACCGGGCCCGGTTGCAGCGCCTGCAGCAGGTGCTGGCCGCGGCCGGCTACCCGGTCGACCTGCCCGATGGCGCGTTCTACCTGTGGGCGCCCGCGCCGGGCGGCGATGCCTGGGCCGCGGCGCGTGATCTGGCCAAGCGGGCCGGGATCGTCGTGTCGCCGGGGGAGTTCTACGGGCCGGACTCGACCGGCTATTTCCGGGTCGCGGCCGTCCAGCCCGACGCCCGCATCGAGCTGGCCGCCGCCCGCGTGGGGGCATGACCGGGGCCGGGCGGGGGTTTAGCCGGCCGACCGGCCGGGTAGTTACTGGTGCGTAGGACGCACATCCGATTTGGGAAAGGCGAGTCACCCATGAGTGGAGAAGACAAGGCCAAGAACAAGATCGAGGACGTGGCCGGTAAGGCGAAGGAAGGCCTCGGCCGGGTCACGGGCGACCACGATACTGAGAACGAGGGCAAGGCCGACCAGGCCAAGTCCGATCTGAAGGACGCGGGCGAGAAGGTCAAGGACGCGTTCAAGCACTGAGCTGACCACCGCTTCGACGGCCCCCGGACCACCCGGTCCGGGGGCCGTTGTCGTTAGTGTGTGCCCGTGCCGCGCATGCAGCGTCGGCTGCGGACCATGCCGCCCGCGGCCGGACACGTCACGACCCTCGAGCTGTTCTTCGACCTTGTCTTCGTCTTCACCATCACCCAGCTGACCGGCCTGGTCCGCGAGTCGAGCGGCGCGACCGGCTACCTCCGCGCGGGCGCGGTGCTGGTCATCACCTGGTGGATGTACGACGGGTACGCCTGGTTGAGCAACAACGTCGGCCCGCACACATTTGCGACGCGGCTGCCGATGCTCGCCGGGATGACGGGCTTCCTCATCATGGCGATCGCGACACCGGATGCATTCGGTTCTGCCGACTGGGCGTTCGCCGTGGCTTATCTCGTCGTCGTGCTGGTGCACGGTGCCCAGTTCACCCGCTCCTCGCTCGGTGACTCCGCGCGGGCGATCCTGCGAATCCTGCCGCTGAACCTCGCTGTCGCGGCGCTGCTGCTGGCCGCCGCGGCGATCGGCCCACACCGCGGTTGGATCTGCTGGGCGGTCGCCGCGGGCATCCTGGCCGTCTCGCTGCGGCCGCGCTCCAGTGCGGGCTTCGCCCTGCAGGCCGACCACTTCGCCGAGCGTCATCAGCTCGTCGTGATCATCGCGCTGGGCGAGACGATTGTCGCGACCGGAGTCGGCGCCGAGGGCCGGTTGCGCGAGTTCGCCGTGGTCGTGGCGGTGCTGCTGGCGATGGCCTTCGTTTCCGCCCTGTGGTGGGTCTACTTCGGCGGCGACGACGAGGCCGGCGCGGCCGCCCTGGCCGATGCGCTGGAGGACGAGCGGGTGGATGCGAGCGCGTGGGCGTTCGCGGGCGTGCACATCGTCCACGTGGCCGGCCTGGTGCTCGTCGCGGCCGGCCTGGAGGAGGTCATCGCCGCGCCGACGGAGGATCTCGGGATGCGGATCGCCCTCACCCTGGCCGCGGGCTGCGCGACCTTCCTCGGTGCGCAGGCGCTCTACCTGCGGTTGCTCGGCCTGCCCGGCGGGCTGCCGCTGCTCGTCGGTGCGGCGCTGGCGTTGGCCGTCGGGGTGAGCGGCCACGCCGTGAACGCGGTCACCGAACTCGGCGTGCTGGTCTTTGTCCTGATATGCACGGTGTCGGTGCGGATCGCGCTTCGCGACCGGGCCCAGCCACTGAGCCCAGGGAGTCCGACATGACCGAGTTACGCCCGCAGCGACGGGGCCGCCGGATCGCGATGATGCCCGACGAACTCAACGCGTTCCTGGCCGAGCAGCGCACCTGCCGGGTGGCCACGATCGGCCGCGACGGTCCGCATGCCACGCCGCTCTGGTTCGGCTGGCACGGCGGCTGCGTGTGGCTGTACTCGATCACCCGTAGCCAGCGCTGGGCCGACCTGCAGCACGACCCGCGGATCGGGGTCGTCATCGACGCCGGCGGCGACTACGTCGACCTGCACGGCGTCGAGATCACGGGCACGGCCGAGGTCGTGGGCGAGGTGCCCCGCACGGGCGAGGCGAACGACGAGTTGAGTGCGGTCGAGGCCCAGTTCGCCCGCAAGTACTTCGGTATCGACGCGATGGTCTACGACGGCAAGCACGCCTGGCTGCGGGTGCGGCCGACCAAGATCGCCAGCTGGGACTTCCGCAAACTGGCCGATCTCTGAGCCCGTCAGCGCTTGGCGGCCACGAGCAGGCCGTCGCCGACCGCGATCAGGGCGGCCAGCAACCGGTTGTCGTCGCGGACGGTCTTGCTGAGTTCGCGCAACGTCACCGTCTCGGGATCGCGCTGGGACGGATCGGCCACCCGGTCGTGCCACAGCGCGTTGTCGAACGCCATCACCCCGCCCGGGCGCAGCAGCCGCAGGGCCTGCTCGAAGTACACGCCGTAGGCCGACTTGTCGGCGTCGACGAAGACGATGTCGTAGGACTCCTCGCGCAGCCGGGGCAGCACCTCGGCGGCCGAGCCGTTGATGAGGCGGTAGCGCGTGGTGGGGATGCCGGCCTCGCTGAACGCCTCCTTGGCCGCTCGCTGGTGCTCGCCCTCGATGTCGACGCTGGTCAGTACCCCGTCGGGGGCCATGCCACCCAGCAGGTACAGCCCGGACACTCCCGCGCCGGTGCCGACCTCGACCGCCGAGCGGGCCTGGGTGGCGGCCGCGAGCACCCGCAGGGTCGCCCCGCCGGCCGGGCCGATCGGCGTACAGCCCAACTCGCGGCCGCGGTCGCGGGCCGCGGCGATCACGTCGTCCTCGATGGCGAACGATTCGGCGTAGGAGAGGCTGGTTACGTTCAGCATCGCGTCGGCCATGTGGCCAAGGCTAGAGGAGCGTTGCCCCAAATCCGCGGATGATCCCGGTGTTCGCTGCGAAATCTCGCCCGAAGGGCCGAGATCACCGCGGCGGTGACAATGCGTTTGGCCGCGACGCGGACTATGGAGCACGTGTCTACCCGGCTGGTGAACTTCGCATCGATCCTCGAGGACAAGACCCGCGAGCAGGCCGAGCGCACCTCGACGATGCCGTTCATCCACCCGCACCTGGCCCTGATGCCGGACGCCCACCTCGGCAAGGGCGCCACCGTCGGGTCGGTGATCCCCACGCTCGGCGCGATCATCCCGGCCGCGGTGGGTGTCGACATCGGCTGCGGCATGATGGCTGTCCGCACCCAGTTCGCCGCGGCCGACCTGGCCGGCCGCGACCTGCACGAGCTGCACGCGGCGATCTCAGCGACCATCCCGTTGAGCGCGGGTAAGTACAACCAGGCGCTCACCGAGACGGCCGTCGCCCGCATCGCCACCCTCGAGGAGCAGGACGGCTACGACCAGGCCGAGGCGATCGCCCCGAACTGGCGACAGCAGCTCGGGTCGCTCGGCTCGGGCAACCACTTCATCGAGGTTTCCCTCGATGAGGCCGACGGGGTGTGGCTGTTCCTGCACTCCGGCTCGCGCGGCGTGGGCAACAAGCTGGCGCAGAAGCACATCACGGTCGCCCAGCAGCAGTGCGCCAAGCGCTGGATCAGGCTGCCCGACCCGGACCTGGCCTACCTCGTCGAGGGTGACGCCGAATTCTGGTCCTACCTGGCCGCACTGCGCTGGGCCCAGCAGTTCGCATATCTCAACCGCGAGGAGATGATGGACCGCGTCGTGGGCTGCTTCGCGCAGTGGATCGCGTCGCCGGTACAACGGGTCGACGAGGTGAACTGCCATCACAACTACACCGCCCGCGAGCGGCACATGGGCAAGGACGTGTGGCTGTCCCGCAAGGGCGCCATCGACGCCCACGAGGGTGTGCTCGGGCTGATCCCGGGGTCGATGGGCGACCTCTCCTACGTGGTGCGCGGCAAGGGCCACCGGGGAGCGTTGTGCTCGTCGCCGCACGGCGCCGGGCGCAGCCATTCCCGGTCGGCGGCCAAGAAGCTGTTCGACCGGGCGGGTCTGGACGAGCGCATGGACGGCATCGCCTGGGGGGAATCGGATGCATTCCTCGACGAGCACCCGGAGGCGTACAAGCCGATCGACGTGGTGATGCACGACGCCCGCGACTTGGTCGAGGTGCTGCACACGCTGCGGCAGATCGTCAACGTCAAGGGCGACTGACGGTCGGCCTCAGTGGCGACGCCCAGATCGGTCAGTCGACATAGGTCGTCGCGTCATTCAACCTCGCCCGGTCAATCCGGCGGCGCATTTCAGGGTGCATGTCGAGCTGACCAAACTGCGTGGCATGCACCCAGCGGACGTCTTTCGATTCGTCGCTGGTGCGAATGCGCCCGCCGACAACCCGCCCCCGGAGGCAGATCGAGAACTGCTGTCGTACCTCGCCGTCCGTATACGCGATCACGTGGGCCGGATTGCTGAAGATCCCGACGACGCCGGTGATCTCTACATCAAGGCCCGTTTCTTCACGCGTCTCACGGATACCGCTCGCAGTGACGGTCTCGCCGAGCTCCAGGCCGCCACCCGGCATAGCCCAGGTGTCGCTGTCTGCGCGTCGTACGAGCAGAACTCGTCCGCGTCCGTCCTCGATGTAGACCGTCGTCGCAACGACGATGCTGTTAGCGGGTGGCGCCGCAGGATCGTTGAAGTAGTCGGTGCGGGGCAGCGCGACCACCTCCGTCTAGCGCCAAGCGGCAATAGCACCTGACCAGACTTGTTCGAAGCTGTCAGCGTACGTGGTGAACAGGTCGCCCTCTGCGAGTTTCCGAAGATGCAAGAGCGGTGCATGCGCGGCCGGCTTGCCCAGGACGTGAAGGCTCACCAGCATTTCGTCATCGAAGCGATAGACCGAGTTGTAGAGCGTCGTTTCGTGCAGCCGGACCTCGGCGCCGCCGTCCTCGGCCAACGGCTGGTAGTGGTGGAGAACGTTGCGAATTTTGTGTGGGATGGCATCTGCGATGTTCTCCTCGTTACTGCGCCGCGCCACAGCGCCAGAGTCCGGATCGCCGAATAGAAGCCGGGCCTTTAGGCCCGCCCTCGATTTCTTCCTCAGCAAACGAACGAGATGCGGGTACTGCTCGGGCAGGAACAATCCTGCGTACGCGAGAACGTCGAGTTCGCCGTTGACGTCGTTGATCAGGCGCGCCCACAGTTCGGCCGGACTGTCGGAACGACGCGGATACTGCTCGACGACCTCCGAACGACCGACGTCTGCCCGACGGTGCTGCGGTATCGCACCAGGCCATAAGTAGACGTCTGATTCGCGGACCATCGCTGCCACTTCGTGGCGATGTCTGCGGTAGGGGATTCGACCAGTGGTGACCCACCGCTCGACCGTCTTTCTGTCGACGCCGAGCTGCGCGGCGATCGTATCTGTGGTCAGCCCATTGCGAAGCAATGCGTCACGTAGTCGGTCGT
Organism: uncultured Actinomycetota bacterium; assembly: GCA_963713245.1. Classification (GTDB taxonomy): domain Bacteria; phylum Actinomycetota; class Actinomycetes; order Mycobacteriales; family Jatrophihabitantaceae; genus CAVQKZ01. The sequence continues at coordinate 109,228 of CAVQKZ010000001.1, read as the reverse complement.
TTGCCACGGCCAAACCTCCCGTTGGACGACTTGGCTCAAACGTAGACGTCCCAAGTCGTCCCTGTCGTGTGGTGTTCCCGTCCTTTCGTTGCCGCGATCGTCGTATAAGTCGGCGTACAGAGGGAGGTTGGGCGATGAAGTCATCGGGGATGAGCGTGCTTGACGCGGAGATGGCGTGCTTGGACGATCTCGGCTTGCTGGTCAATGACCAGCAAGCCGCGCAGCGACTGTTGCGGCTTATCGGTGCGCTCGCCGCGCTGAACGAGCGGCCCTGCTTCGACGAACACGGCCGGTGCCGGGTGTGCCGGTCATCTCGCCGTGGACGCCGTCGGCGGGCCTGCACGGTGTACGAGGCGTTCTTGGCCTATCGCATCGGAAATGCAGGTGGGAGCGGGTCGTGACCTCGATACCAAGTGAGGCTTTGCTCCGGTTCGAGTTCGATGCTCTGCGGGCGTTGGCCGCCCGGGTGCTCGATGAGCACGTCAACGACCACGGCACCTGCCTGGTGTGCCGATGCCGGTTCCCGTGTCGGCGGGCCTGCGTGGCCAAGCACAATCTGGCCGCCTGTGACGGCGACCGGCTCAGCGCATCGAGTCGATGACCAGGGCCAGATCGTCGGCCGTGGTCAGCGGGTTGACGATCGCGAACCGGGTGCAGACCCGTCCGGCGTGGCGGGTCGGGGTCACGAACGCGACCTGCTCGGCCAAAAGCCGCGCGCTCCACCGGATGTAGTCCTCGCCGTCCCACCCGGCCCGCTCGAACAAGAGCACGCTCAGGTCCGGTTCGACCAGCAGCCGCAGATGCTCCGCCGCCCGGATCATCGCTTCGCCGGCCCGGGCCACGGCCAGCGTCTGCTCCAGCGCGCGGGTGTAGGCGTCGGTGCCGTGCACGGCCAGCGAGAACCAGAACGGCAGGCCCCGGGCCCGCCGGGTCAGCTGGATGGCGAAGTCCGACGGATTCCACTCGCCCTCGACGTTGACCGGGTCCAGGTACCCCGCGTGCTGGGTGTGCGCGGCCCGGGCCTGCACCGGGTCGCGGTAGATCAAGGCGCACGAGTCGAACGGTGCGAACAGCCACTTGTGCGGGTCGACGATGAACGAGTCGGCCCGCTCGACGCCGTCGAACAGCGCCCGCACGCTCGGCGCGGCCAACCCGGCCCCGCCGTACGCGCCGTCGACGTGCAGCCACCAGCCGCGCTCCTCGGCCACGGCGGCGATCCCGGCGATGTCGTCGACGACGCCGAGATTCGTCGTCCCGGCCGTCGCGACCACCGCGAAGATGCCGTTGCGCAGGTCGGCCGGCAGGTCGGCCACCGTCGCCCGCAGGGCCTCGCCGAGCATCCGCCCGCGCCCGTCGCCCGGCACCTCGATCACGTCCACGTCCATGACCACGCGCAGGGCGTGCTTGACCGACGAATGGGTCTCCTCGGTGACACACACTGCCCACCGCGCCGGCCGCGTCCCGCGCTTGTGCAGGGCCGATTCGCGGGCGGCCACCAGCGCCGACAGGTTGCCGATCGTGCCGCCCTGCACGAACACCCCACCGGCCTCGGCCGGGAAGCCGGCCAGGTCGGCGATCCAGCGCAGGGCCTGGTTCTCGGCGTAGACGGCGCCGGAGCCCTCCAGCCACGACCCGCCGTAGACGCTCGACGCGCCCAGGACCATGTCGAATCCGGCCGCCACCTTGGTGGGCGCGCTGGGGATGAAGGACAGGTAGCGGCGGTGGTCGACCGACAGGCAGGCCGGGCCCAGGACGTCGGCCCACAGCCGCAGCGCCTCGTCCGCGCCGATCCCTCCGGACGTAACGGTCAAACCGGCCCGGGCCTCGAGTTCCGCCGGCGTCGCGGGCCGGTCGAGCGGGGCCTCCATGGCCAGCCGTTTCAGGCAGTAACTGGCGAGTTCGCGGATCGTGCGCTCATCAGTGGGCGTGTACTCGTGCACGGTGCGAGACTAGGGGTAGCACCCTCGGAACGTGAGTGCGTGCTGAGGCGTTTGGATGACGTACAGGTTCCGATGGTTTCGTCGTTCGGGAGTGTTCGCCCGAAGCGACAGCGAGGTATGACGATGACGGTCGAGGCAGTGCAACCGACCGCGTGGGTACCGCCCACGTGGGACGAGGTGGTGCGCGAGCACGCCGACCGGGTCTACCGGCTGGCGTTCCGGCTCTCCGGCAACCGGGCCGACGCCGAGGATCTCACCCAGGAAACGTTCGTCCGGGTGTTCAAGTCGTTGGCCGAGTACACGCCGGGCACGTTCGAGGGTTGGCTGCACCGCATCACCACCAACCTCTTCCTCGACATGGTGCGCCGCCGCCAGCGGATCCGGTTCGACGCACTGCCCGACGACGCCGGTGACCGGCTCGCCTCCCGGGCCGCGGGCCCGGAGCAGACCTACGACGAGATGCACCTCGACCCCGAGATCCAGCGCGCCCTCGACGAACTGCCGGCCGACTTCCGGGTCGCCGTCGTATTGTGTGACCTCGAGCAACTGTCGTACGAGGAGATCGCCGCGACGCTCGGCATCAAGGTCGGCACGGTGCGCTCCCGCATCCACCGCGGCCGCGTCCTGCTGCGCCAGGCCCTGGCCCATCGCGCGCCCGGGCTGCGCCCGGCCGAGCCTGGCCACGCCGTCGCCCGCGCGGCCACCCGCCTGGAGGCCGCAAGCCCGTGAGCTCACAGCATCTCTCCGACGAGGCGATCGCGGCGTTCGCCGACTGCGTGCTGCGCGGTCACGCCCGCGACCGCGCGGCCCGGCATGCCGCGGGCTGCGCCGAGTGTGCGCACGCGGTCGCCGTGCAGCGCGAGGCGGTCTGGGCCCTGCGCGCCGCCCCGGCGCCGGCCCTGCCCACCGGACTGCTCGACCGGCTGCGCTCGGTGCCCGTCAACACCCCGATCAACAACACCCCGACGGCGATCGGGCCCGATGGCTCGGCCATGTTCGCCGCATTCGGGACGATGACGGCCGCCGCCCTGGTCGCGCCCACCGCCCCGGCCACCGATGCCGAGACGCGCGCCCACCGGGTCCGGCCCGTCCTGCTCGCGGCCGCCGCGGTCGTGACGGTCGGCGCCTTCGCCTTCGGCAGCACCGGGCAGACCAGCGCCCAGAAGTGGCAGCCGATCCGGTCCGGCCCCGGCACGGTGCAGCCGGCCGGGTTCGTGCAGGACGGCGGCGCGCCCACCGGTCAGCTCGGCCGCTGAGCCGGCCGCCGGCTCCCGGTGCGGCAATTCCCATCTCGCTGAGGCAGACTCGGATGGGTAGGTCGTCAGCGAGGAGGAGTCGGGCTTGAGCGAGCAATCGGGTCGCCATGCTGCCGGAGCACCCGGCGACCGGCCGAGTGCGCCTCCTGGCGACGACGCGTTCGTGCGCCCGCCCGGGGTCACGGACAGCTTCGGGCCGCGCCCGCCCGAACCGGAGTACGCACCACCGCCACCGACGGTCTCGCCCGAGGAGCGGACCGTGTTCGGCCGTCCCGACGGCGCGGCCGAATTCGCCCCGCTGCCGGGCGAGCGCCTCTCGCCCCAGCCCACCTCTGTCCCGCCCGTGCCGCGGGTCATGGCCGACGCCTTCGGGCCGGCCGCCGGTGCGATCGGCGGCTTCGAGCCGGCCCCCGGCACCCGGATCCGTCCGACCGCCCGCCCGGCCGAGTCGCCGTGGTGGAAGGCCGGCGCCGAGCACGACCCCTGGCGCGACCCGAATTCGCCGTTCTGGCTCGGCCGCGGGGCCGTGTTCGCCGGGGGTCGGCCGGCCCAGGTGCCGCCGGACCAGGACGCCGAGCACGACGAGGACCTCGACCCGGTCGAGCCGCCGGCCGACGACGACGCGCCGGCCGCGACGGGCAAGTACCGCGTGGGGCTGCGGGCCCTTGTGTTCCTGGCCCTGGTCGGGCTGGCCGCCGGCCTGATCGGCGGGGGCGCCGGGTACTGGCTGACCAAGCACACCCACGACGCGCTGCACCGCAGCAACGTCAAGCTGGCCCAGACCGGCAAGCCGGCCAACCGGCCACCCGGATCGATCGCCGACATCGCCAAGCGCGTCGGTCCGGCCGTCGTGTCGATCGCGGTCACCACGCCCCGCGCGTACTCGGTCGGGTCGGGCGTCGTCATCGACAAGGCCGGCTACGTGCTCACCAACAACCACGTCATCAGCGACGCCGCCACCGGCGACGGCACCATCGTGGTCACGTTCGCCGACGAGGCCACCGCCAAGGCCCAGATCGCCGGACGCGACCCGACCAGCGACCTGGCCGTGCTCAAGGTCCCCAACGACCAGTTGACCGTCGCCGCGCTGGGCAATTCCGACCAGCTCGCGGTGGGCGATCCGGTCATCGCGATCGGCTCGCCGCTCGACCTGCAGGGCACGGTCACCGAGGGCATCGTGTCAGCGCTGCAGCGGGCCGTGGCCATCCCGTCCGACTCCGGCGGCGACAGCGTCTACATCGACGCCATCCAGACCGACGCCGCGATCAACCACGGCAACTCCGGCGGGGCCCTGGTCGATGCGTCCGGTGCCCTGGTCGGCATCAACTCCGCCGCCGCGTTCGGCACCACCGACCCGTCCGGGCAGCAGTCGGCCGTCAGCGGCATCGGCTTCGCCATCCCGATCAACTACGCGCGCACCATCGCTCAGCAGCTGATCCGGTCGGGCAAGGCCGTGCATGCCACGATCGGCGCCCAGGGCCGCAGCGCCACCGCCAACGACGGGCTGGACCAGGGCGCCTACCTCGAGCAGGTCGTCCCGGCCGGGCCGGCCGCGAAGGCCGGGCTGCGCAACGGTGACGTGATCGTCGCCGCCGACGGCCGGACGATCCTGGGCTATCCGCAACTGGTCGTTATCGTCCAGAACCACAAACCGGGTGACTCGATCAGCGTCACCTATTTCCGGGGTGCGGCCAAGAAGACGGCCCAGGTCACGCTGGCCAAGGCCTGACTCAGGTTCGGCACCTACACTCACACCATGTTCAACGTCGGACCGCTGGAGCTGATGGTGCTCGCCGTCGTCGGGCTCATCGTCCTCGGTCCGGATCGGCTGCCCGGGCTGGCCAAGGACGCGGCCCGGATGATCCGCACCCTGCGGGAGCTGGCCACCGGGGCCCGGACCCAGCTCCGCGACGAGCTCGGCCCGGAATTCGCCGACGTCGACCTGCGCAACCTCAACCCGCGCACCGCGATCTCGCGGGTGATCCTGGGCGAGGACGAAGAGGCGTTCCGCAACTTCAATCCGCGGGAGGCCATGCAGCGCACCATCTTCGGCGACGACGACGATGCGAGACCGATGACGGTGGACGAGCAGCCGGCCGCGGTCGACCTGCAGAAGCCGGCCCCGACACCGCTGCGCCGCGACGAGCAGGCCCCGTTCGACGCCGACGCGACCTGAGCATGCCCTAGGCGCGGGCCGGGGCCAGCCCCAGGGAGCGTCCGACCAGGCTGTGCTGGCGCTGGGCCAGCGCGTCGGCCACACCGCGCAGGGCCACCGCGGCGGCTGAATCCGGGTCGCTGAGCACGACCGGGGTGCCCTCGTCGCCGCCTTCGCGCACCTGCTGATCGATCGGGATCTGACCGAGCAACGGCACCTTGGTCCCGGTCGAGGCGGCCAGCGAGTCGGCGACCGACTGGCCGCCGCCACTGCCGAACAGCTCCATGCGGGAGCCGTCGGGCAGCTCCAGCCAGCTCATGTTCTCGACGACGCCGACGATCTGCTGGTGGGTCTGCAGCGCGATCGACCCGGCCCGCTCGGCCACTTCGCGGGCCGCGAGCTGCGGGGTGGTGACGACCAGCAGTTCCGCGGACGGGACGAGTTGGGCCACCGAGATGGCGATGTCGCCGGTGCCGGGGGGCAGGTCCATGAGCAGCACGTCGAGCTCGCCCCAGAACACGTCGGCCAGGAACTGCTGCAGCGCCCGGTGCAGCATCGGCCCGCGCCACACCACCGCGGTGTTGCCGGGGGTGAACATCCCGATCGAGATGACCTTCACGCCGTGCGCGATCGGCGGCAGGATCATCTGCTCGACCTGGGTCGGCTTGCCGGTGACGCCGAGCATGCGCGGCACCGAGAAGCCGTAGATGTCGGCGTCGAGCACCCCCACCGACAGGCCCTTCTGGGCCAGTGCGGCCGCGACGTTCACCGTGACCGACGACTTGCCCACCCCGCCTTTGCCGGACGCGACCGCGTAGACGCGGGTGCGTGAGCCGGGCTGGGCGAACGGAATCTCGTTGGTGGGCGCGTCCCCGCGCAACTGCTGGCGCAGCGCCGTGCGCTGGGCGTCGCTCATCACGCCGAGGGTGACCTGCACCGACCGGACCCCGTCCACGCGGCTGACGGCCTCGGTGGTGTCGCGGGTGAGCTGGGCCTTCATCGGGCAGCCGGCCACGGTCAGCAGCACGGTCACCGCGACCGCGCCGTCCGGGCCGACCATGATCGCCTCGACCATGTTGAGCTCGGTGATCGGCTTGCGGATCTCCGGGTCGATGACGGTGGTCAGCGCGGCTCGGATCGCGGCTTCCTCGGGCTGGGGCACAAACTCGATGGTACGGACGGCACCGTTCACTATCATCGAGCCCTGTGACCGTGGTGACCTCGGCGACGTCCGGCCCCCCGTCATGACGGTCACCACCGACACCGACCGGGCCGCTGTCGTCCGCAATTCGCTCGGGGTCGGTGTGGCCGTCGGGGCTTACGGATTCGCCTTCGGAGCCGCCTCGGTGGCCGCGGGACTGTCGGTGGTCCAGACCTGTCTGCTCTCCCTGTTCGCGTTCACCGGGGGCACCCAGTTCGCGGTGGTCGGCGTGGTGGCCGGCGGCGGCAGCCTAGCCGCGGCGCTGGGCAGCGGGCTGCTGCTGGCCTCGCGCAACACGCTGTACGCGATGCGGCTGACCCCGCTGCTGCAGGTGCGGGGGGTCCGGCGGCTGCTGGCGGCGCTCGGCACGATCGACGAGTCGACGGCCATGGCGATCGGGCAGCGCTCGCCGGCCCTGTCCCGGGTCGCGTTCTGGTGGACGTTCGCCGGCGTGTTCACGTTCTGGAACCTCTCCACGCTGCTGGGCGCCGTGGGGGCCAGCGCCCTCGGCGACCCCAACCGCTTCGGCCTGGACGCGGTCGTCCCGGCCGCGTTCCTCGCCCTGCTCGCGCCCCGGTTGCGCAACGGGGCGATCGAGCGCCGGGTCGCGCTCGGCGGCGCGGTGATCGCGTTCGTGCTGATCCCGCTGAGCCCGCCCGGTGTGCCGGTGCTGGCCGCGTGTGCGGCCCTGCTGCTGGCCACGACGTTCCCGGGCCGGCGCGGATGAACCTGTGGGCGCTCGTGATCGCGGTGATCGTCGGCTGCTACCTGCTCAAGCTGGCCGGCTACCTGGTGCCGGCCCGGGTCCTGGAGCATCCGCGGGTGCGGCGGCTGGTCGAACTGTTGCCGGTGGCCCTGCTCGCCGCCCTGGTCGTGGTCGAGGCCCTGGCCGACGGGCGCCGGCTGGAGTTCGACGGGCCCCGGCTGGCCGGCGTCGCGGTTGCGGCGGTGGCCGTGTGGCGCAAGGCGCCGTTCCTGGTCGTGGTCGTGCTGGCCGGCGCCACTGCAGCGCTGCTGCGCCTGGCCTGACGCGGGGCCGGGGGTCAGTCGTAGTCGGCGGTGTCGCGGTCGCTGTCGCGGGCGGCCTCGGCCCGAGCCAGCTCCGAGCGCAGGAAGTCGCGGGTGGCGACCTCGCCGACGGCCATCCGGATGGCCGCGAGCTCACGGGCCAGGTACTCCAGGTCCGCCTTGGCCTGGCGGGCCTCCTCGCGGTCGGCGTCGAGGTTGACCCGGTCGCGGTCGTCCTGGCGGTTCTGCGCGAGCAGGATCAGCGGCGCGGCGTAGGCGGCCTGCAGCGACAGGATGAGCGTCAGGAACGTGAACGTGTACGGGTCGAAGCGCCACGTCTTCGGGGTGAGTGTGTTCCAGCCGAACCAGACGATGATCGTCGCCGTCTGGTAGACGAGGTAGCGCCCGGTGCCCAGGAACCGGGCGATGCGCTCGGTCAGCCGGCCGAAGGCGTCGGCGTCGTACCGGTTGCCCAGGCCGCGCCGTTCCTCCTTCGGCTGGTCCAGCCGGGGGCGGCGCTCAGCCATGACCGGCCTCGTATCCGACGCCGGCGTCGCGCCAGTCCTCGGGCAGCAGGTGGTCGAGCACGTCGTCGACCGACACCGCGCCCAGCAGCCGGTCGTGATCGTCGATCACCGGAGCCGCGACCAGGTTGTAGGTGGCCAGGTGCCGGGTGATCTCGTCGATCGGCATCTCCGGGCGCAGCGCGTCCGGGTCGCGCTCGCAGATGCCGCTGACCAGGGCCGACGGCGGCTCGCGCAGCAGCCGCTGCAGGTGGGCCGTGCCCAAGAAGCGCCCGGTCGGGGTGGCCTGCGGCGGGCGGACCACGAAGACCTGCGCCGCCACGGCCGGGGAGAGTTCCGGGTTGCGCACGAGCGCGAGCGCCTCGGCCACGGTGGCGTCGTGCAGCAGGATCACCGGCTCGGTGGTCATCAGGCCGCCGGCCGTGTAGTCGCCGTAGCTGAGCAGCCGGCGCACTGGCGCGGCCTCGTCGGGCTCCATCAGCTCGAGCAGTCGCTGCTGGTCGGCGTCGGTCATCTCGCCGAGCAGGTCGGCCGCGTCGTCGTCGTCCATGGCCTCGAGGACGTCGGCGGCCCGTTCGTCGGCCAGCCAGTGCAGCAGTTCGACCTGGTCCTCCTCGGACATCTCCTGCATGACGTCGGCCAGCCGCTCGTCGTCGAGCCCGGCGGCGACCTCGCGACGGCGCTTGTCGGGCATGTCGCGCAGGGCGTGGGCCACGTCGGCCGGGCGCAGGTCCGACAGCATCGACAGCAGGGCGTCGGTGCCCTGCGACTGCTCGGTCAGAGCCAGCCCGTCGACCTCGTTCCAGGCCACCTGGAACAGGTTGCCGCGGCGCCGGGTCAACCGGGCCCCGAGCGTGCGCACGGCCAGCCGGGTGATCACCCAGTCGCGGGCCCGGTTCTGCTCCATGCCGGCATCGACGATGCTCACCTGCTGGGCGGTGTCGATGACGGTGACCGTGCGGTCGAGCAGTTCGGCCAGCACCAGCAGCTCGTTGTTGCGCCGTTCGAAGCGCTTCATGTTGACGGTGCCGCTGGACAGCACGACCGCGTCGGGCTCGATGCGGGTGACCCGGCCCATGGGCACGAAGATGCGGTGCCGGTGTGGCATCTCGATGACCAGCCCGAGCACGCGGGGCGGCTGGCGGTCGGCCCGCAGGGTCGTCACCGCGTCCCGGACCCGCCCGAGCTGGTCGCCGTTGGGGTCGAATACCCCGATACCGGACAGCCGAGCGACGAACACGCGAGCCACCGAACTCACGGCCGGATCCCAACGAACATCACGCCTGAAGGTTAGTCGTTGTGCCGCTGCGAACCCGGCAACGCGTGTGAGTCCACCGACACGGGCTGGCATCGCGGCCCCGGGCTGGGCATGCTGCGGGGCATGAGCGAAATGCTGCGTCCTCGCCGATCCTGCCTCGCCGTCCCGGGCAGCAACCCGCGGTTCCTGGAGAAGGCCAAGGGGCTGCCGGCCGATCAGGTCTTCCTCGACCTCGAGGACGCCTGTGCGCCCCTGGTGAAGCCGGAGGCCCGCAAGAACATCGTCGCCGCGCTCAACGAGGGCGGCTGGGGCGACAAGATCCGGGTGGTGCGGGTCAACGACTGGACCACGCACTGGACGTATCGCGACGTGATCGAGGTCGTCGAAGGAGCCGGGCCGAACCTGGACGCGATCATGCTGCCCAAGGTGCAGAGCGCCGACCAGGTCGTGGCCCTCGACCTGCTGCTCACCCAGATCGAGAAGACCAACGATTTCGAGGTCGGCCGCATCGGCATCGAGGCCCAGATCGAGAACGCGCAGGGCCTGATCGCGATCGACGCCATCGCCAAGGCCAGCCCGCGGGTCGAGACGCTGATCTTCGGGCCGGCCGACTTCATGGCCTCGATCAACATGAAGTCGCTGGTCGTGGGCGAGCAGCCGCCGGGCTACGACGTGGGCGACGCCTACCACCACATCCTGATGTCGATCCTGATGGCGGCCCGGGCCAACAACAAGCAGGCCATCGACGGTCCGTACCTGCAGATCCGCGACGCCGACGGCTTCCGCCGGGTCGCCTCGCGCTCGGCCGCGCTCGGCTTCGACGGCAAGTGGGTGCTGCATCCCGACCAGATCGGCATCGCCAACGAGGTCTACGCGCCGTCCCAGGAGGACTACGACCACGCCGAGCTGATCCTGGACGCCTACGAGTGGTCCACGTCCGAGGCCGGCGGCAAGAAGGGCTCGGCCATGCTCGGCGACGAGATGATCGACGAGGCCTCGCGCAAGATGGCCCTGGTCGTCTCGGCCAAGGGCCGGGCCGCGGGCCTGGAACGCACCTCGACGTTCACCCCGCCCGAGAGCTGAGAAGTCCGGGCCGGCTGACGCCGGCCCGGACTCCCCACGCGCGATCACGTCACGGGCAGTTGCCGATGTCGCTCTCGCTCGAGGCGATCACCACGTCGGTCTTGGCCAGACCGAGCGCGTTCACGCCCACGTGCACCGCGTTGACGGTCAGCCCGGCATCTGGGCCGGCGACCGGCACCTGCTCGTTGAGCACGAGCTTGACGACCCCGACGTTGATCGCGGTGTTCGGTGCGATCGGGGTCGGCGACGAGATCACCACGGTGTTGCCGACCTTCAGGAACGCGATCGTGGTGCTGCCGCTCGAACCACCGCACGTGGTGGTCGAGCTGGACTGGATCGCGCTGACCGAGATGACCGGCAGCCCGGGGATACCGACGGTGGTGTCGTCCACCGAGGCGGTGGCCACCGACTTGCCCGGGAACGCCGTGGTCGTGACGTTCGCGCACAGCGCGTGAGCGCCGACCAGACCGCTGAGCGTCGCCACGCACGGCACCGAGGTCGACGTCGACGAGGTCGTCGTGATCGCACCGGTGTCCGGGGTACGGGCCAGCGTCACCAGCGGGACGCCGAGCAGCGTCGCGCTCGCGGCCAGGCCGTAGGCCCGCCCGGTCAGCACCTGCGGCGTGACCACGACCGGCTCGTCGCCGCAGTGGCCGACGACCGCATTGTTGTTGGCGTCGCCGGAGTAGCTGGCCACCCAGTTGTAGGTGCCGGCCGCGCCGACCGGGACGTCACCGGTGGCCGCACTGCCGCCGCTCAGCGGGGCGGTGCGGGTCGCGATCGCGTTCTGGCAGGTCGCGTCGCCCGGCGCGTAGAGCCGGAACGTCACGGTGCCCGTCGGCTGGAAACCGCCACTGACCGTCGCCGTATCCCGGGTGTTGCCGCCGGCCGGGACGCTGCCCGACGGGTGGGTGGCGAGGGTCGGGGTCGCCTTGACGACGACGACGGTCTCGCTGCCGCACGGCGAGGACGCGGCGTTGTTGTGCGCGTCGCCGGGGTAGTTCGCCGTCCACCGGTACGTGCCGACACCGCCGGCCGCGACGATTCCGGAGCTGGCCGTGGTGCCGCTCAGCGGCCCGGTGAGCGTGGCGATCGGCGAGCTGCAGCCGACGTCACCCGGACCGTAGAGCCGGAACGTCACCGCCCCGGTCGGCTGGAAGGCCCCGGCCAGGGTGGCCGAGTCCGACAGGTTGCCGCCGGCCGGCACGCTGGCCGACGGTGTGGTCGACAGGGTCGGGCTGGCCTTCGGGACGTGCTCGGTGATCGACTCGCTGAAGCCGGATGCCGACGAGCCGTTGAGCAGGAAGTTCACCGTGCAGGTGATCGTGCTGCCCGGCACCGCGGTCGGCGAGACGGAGATGCCTTCGCTGAAGTTGGCGTTGTCACCGCTTGTCACCGTCCGGCTCGAGGGGTTCTCGGTCACGGACAGGTTCGGGTCGCAGTTGCTGAGCGAGTACGTCACGGTGACGGGCAGGTTGTGCAGGCCGCTCAGGATCGTCGAGCTCACCTGGCTGGGCTGCACGCCCGAGAACAGGTGCCCGCCGGTGGCGTTGGTGACCGCCGTGGCCTGGCCGCCGTTGTCGAGGCCGTCGCTGATCTCGCCGGGAGTGGGGCCGACGTCGAGGGCCAGCACCCGCACGCCCGCATTGTTGAGGGCGGTGATGGCTTGGCCGAGCGAGTGGCCGAGGCTGGGGTCGTGGCTGGACGAGTCACCGATCCACACGATCACCCGCGCACTGCCGGGGCGGAACGAGATCGCGCCGCTGGCCGACTGGAACAGCCCGTTGATGCCGTCCTCGGGGGCGTCGGTGCCGCCGCCGGAGAGCGGGGTCAGGTGGCTCAGGCCGGTCTGAGCCGCCGACTGGCTCGGGGTCAGGTTCTGCAGCACGGTGTATGCGGCCGCGCCGTCGTCCGCGTCCTTGTACTCGGCCACCGCGAACTCGGCGCTCGGCTGCGCCGACTGCACGTCACTGAGGATGGACGGGGCGTTGGCCTGCACATCGGCGATGACCGGGCCCATGCTCGTCGTCGTGTCGACCAGGAAGACGATGTCCGGGTTCGGCGGGATCGGCGGCGTGCTCACGGTCTTGGCCACGGTCGTGGACCCGCCGGGCGGCAGGTTGAGCGTGACCGACGTCGGTGTTACCCCCGGATCGGCCCAGGCCGGGACGGCCGCGCTCACCAGCGCGGCGAACATGCTCAGCGCGCAGAGCGCGGCGAGACTTCGTCGTTTCATGGTTCCCCCCTCGTGACTGCTGCCGGGAATGGCAGCTGACGTGGGGTAAGGAGATGCGATGTTCGTGTCAAATACCTCGGCCAGGCACGAACTCTGCGTAAACACCACCGCAAAAGGCTCAGATTGCTCGCTAACCGGCGAGCACGGTGTCCACCAGCGTCCGGGCCGCCACAGCCGCGCCGTCGGCCCGGACGGCGGGCGCCACCGCGCCGGCCCGGGCCCTCGTCGGCGCGGACAGCGCAATGTCGAGGGCGGCGGACAGTGCATCGGGAGTCGGGGTCGGCTGGTCGAGCGCGGCGCCGAGGCCCAAGGCGGTGACCCGCTGCGCCCAGTAGCGCTGATCCCCGACCTGCGCGACCACGACCTGGGGTACGCCCGCCCGGGCCGCTGTCGCGGTCGTGCCCGCTCCGCCGTGATGCACGACCGCCGCCACCCGCGTGAACAGGATTTCGTGATTGACCTCGTCCACGACCAGGCAGTCGTCCTGGTCGTCCAGGCGCGACAAGCCGGCCCAGCCGGATCCCAGCAGCGCCCGCCGGCCGTGCGCCCGAGCGGACTCGATGACAGCGCGCGCGATGCCCTCGTCGGGACACATGCTGCCGAACCCGACGTAGATCGGCGGTGGTCCCGCGTCGAGAAACGCCACTATCTCCGGGGCGAGCGGGCGCTCGTCCGGCAGGAACCACGCCCCGGACTGCACGACGTCGAGGTCGGCCGGCAGCGGCCACGGGGCGAGGGTGGGATCGGCCGCGAGCCACGGCCGGTCTGTGAACATGTAGGCCCGGACGTCATCCACCGGCTCCAGGTCCAGCCGGTCCCGGTGCGCGTTGAGCACCGACCGGTAGACGATGTTGTAACCGGCCGCGTCGAGATTCCACAGGCGGCGGCGGTCATCCGCGCCCGGCGCGAACATCCCCTCCGACCCGGCCGGGCCGTGGTGCGGTGAGGGCAGGAAGGCCGGGGCATAACTCGTGTACACGTAGCGGATTCCGCGCAGTTCGGCGACCGAGCGCGCGGCGATCTGACCGATGCCGGCCGCTACGACCGCGTCGCATCCGTCGGCGGCCGAGCCGATGACGGCGAATTGCCGCTCGACCAGGGCCGCGATGTGCGCAGTTGCCTCGTTCATCGACATGGACGCGTCCTGCCGCAACATCGGCCGCAGCGATGGCCCGAGCGGCACCAGCGCGACGCCGTCCAACTCGGCCAGGCGGGGGGCACACTCCGGTGGCGCGGACATCCGGACCTCGACACCGAGCGCCCGGAGCTGGGCCGCAAGCGCCACCAGCGGCTCGGCATCACCGCGCGTTCCGTACGCCGACAGGAGCACACGCACGGACGGCATCTCCTTCGCTGGGCTCGATGGACCCACGACGACGGCGCCCAGCCGGGTTCAGCGCGATCGCGCCGGTTGTCGGCAAGTGAGAGTATTGTGGTGGACACAATCCCGGATGGGTAGGAAACTGTTTCTGTGGGCGTGACCTGGACGGCCAGCGCCGAGAAGCACGGAATCCCGCACAATGAGGCGCTGTACGCGATGAGTCACCCGCACCACGTCGTGAAACAGTTCGGCGCACCGAGGGTCGGTGACGTACCGCCGACGTAGTTCATCGGACCCAGCCGCTTCGGCACATTGGAGGCGCTTGCCGTGATCCGTCCACCGGCTGATGTGCACATATTTCACGTGATGCCGCTGCGCGAGTCGACCTGGATCGCAGCCGGCTACGAAGGGAAATAACGATGACGACGAAGAAGACGCGCAACGACGCGGCCCTTGCGAAGTGGGCCGAAGACCCTACGACCTGGACTGCGCCCGAGCGGATCCTGCGGGGAGATGCCGCCGCGGCCTATGGCCGTGGCGTGCTCGAGGCCGCCGGCGTCGACATCGCGGCTGTCGAGCGCGCGGCCGGCAGGCCGCGCGTCGGACGCCGGGACAAGGCACCGAAGGGGACTCGCTCTCCCCGTGTGAACGTCTCCATCTCGCTGACGCAGGACCAGCTCCTCGACAAGCTCGTGCACGACCGCGGCCGAAGCCGCAGCGATCTCGTCCGCGAGGCGCTTGACTCCTACCTCAGCCGCGCCGTCTGAGCAGGACCGACACCTGGACGTGACGTGGCCCGCTCAGCGCGCCGTCGCGGGGCCGAACCCGGGATACTGACCGGTAACCATCCCGAGACCCGGAGGACATTTCATGGCTCGCCTAGCCCAGACCGCCGGCCTGACCGACGTCCAGGACGAGATCCTCCGCACGGTCAAGGACTTCGTGGACAAGGAGGTCATCCCGCACGCCACCGACCTGGAGCACAAGGACGAGTTCCCCGAGGCCATCGTCGACGGCATGAAGGAGATGGGCCTGTTCGGGCTGATGATCTCCGAGGAGTACGGCGGCCTGGGCGAGTCGCTGCTGACCTACGCCCTCGTCGTGGAACAGATCGCCCGGGGCTGGATGTCGATCTCCGGCGTGATCAACACCCATTTCATCGTGGCCTACATGATCGCCCAGCACGGCACCGACGAGCAGAAGCAGCGGCTGCTGCCCAAGATGGCCACCGGCGAGATCCGCGGTGCCTTCTCGATGAGCGAGCCCGAGTGCGGCTCGGACGTTGCGGCCATCAAGTCGCGGGCCAAGGCCGACGGTGACAACTTCGTCCTCGACGGCCAGAAGATGTGGCTGACCAACGGCGCCCGGGCCGGCGTCGTGGCGACCCTGGTCAAGGACGACCTCGGCGGCGACTCGGTCTACAAGAACATGACCACGTTCCTGATCGAGAAGGAGCCTGGCTTCGGCGAGACCCGGCCCGGCCTGACCATCCCCGGCAAGATCGAGAAGATGGGCTACAAGGGCGTCGAGACCACCGAGATGGTGCTCGACGGCGTGCAGGTGCCGGCCGACGCCGTTCTCGGCGGTGCCCACGGCCGGGGCCAGGGCTTCTACCAGATGATGGACGGCATCGAGGTCGGCCGCGTGAACGTCGCTGCCCGGGCCTGCGGCATCTCGATCCGGGCCTTCGAGCTGGCCGTGGCCTACGCGCAGCAGCGCAAGACGTTCGGCAAGCCGATCGCCGAGCACCAGGCCATCGCCTTCAAGCTGGCCGAGATGGCGACCAAGGTCGAGGCCGTCGCACCTGCTCATGGTCAACGCCGCCCGGCTCAAGGACACCGGTGCGCGCAACGACGTCGAGGCCGGGATGGCCAAGCTGCTGGCCTCGGAGTACTGCGCCGAGGTGACCCAGGAGTCCTTCCGCATCCACGGCGGCTACGGCTACTCCAAGGAGTACGAGATCGAGCGGCTGATGCGCGAGGCCCCGTTCCTGCTCATCGGCGAGGGCACGTCCGAGATCCAGAAGACGATCATCAGCCGCGGCCTGCTCAAGGAGTACCGCATCCCCGGCTGAGCCACGACGTTTGCTCTGCTTTCATTAATTCGGGCGAGCCACAGCAAAGGCTCGGGCCTGCTTGCGCCGGGCACTGAGCCGCACGCCGGCCACGCCGAGGACGCCGGCGATCAGCGTGAACGGCGGCAGCAGGTACAGCGCCGCGGGCACGCTGGTGAGCTGGGCGACCAGTCCGATCAGGCTCGGGCCGGCCAGCATGCCGACGCAGCCCAGCGCCGCGACGGCCGCGATGGCCGGGCCGGCCGGGCCGTCGGTGTCGGCCGCGGTGCTGAACAGCACCGGCACCATGATCGACAGGCCCAGGCCGAGCACGGCGAAGCCGGCCACGGCGCCGACCAGCGAACCGGCCCCCATGCCGGCCGCCAGCCCCACCGCGCCGAGCACGCTGAGCACGGCGAAGCAGCGGGCCCGGCCGAGGGCCTGGACGACCCGGTCGCCGGCGAAGCGGCCCCCGGTCATCGTCACGCAGAACGCGGCGTAGCCGTAGCTGACCGCGCCGCCGCGGGCGTGCAGGTGATCGCGCAGCAGCACGCCGCTCCAGTCGGTGACCGCACCCTCGACCATGAGCGCGAAGATGGCCGCGACCCCGAGCAGGACGAGGCGGGTCTCCGGCGCCCGCGGTATCCGCACCAGCCGCTGCCGGGTCGGCGGTTCGTGCGGGGCCTCGGCCAGGAAGGCCCGGCTGGCCAGCAGCACCGCCGCGGCCAGGACGACGCCGATGACGAGTTGCTGCACCGCGATGTGCACGTGCAGCGCCAAACCGAGGCCACCGAGGACGGCGCCGCTGAACGAGCCGACCGACCAGGTGGCATGGAAGCTCGACAGCACCGGACGGCCGTAGTAGCTCTCGACGGTGACGCCCTGCGCGTTCATCGCGATGTCCATCGAGCCCATGAGTGCGCCCCACACGAAAAGGCTCAGCCACAGCGCGGCCAGGTTGGGGGCCAGGCCCGGCACCCAGGCCAGCAGGCAGTACGCCGTGGCGAAGACCCGGATCATCGTCGGGCTGCCGTGCCGGGCGACGCGGGCCCCGGCCGTCCGGGCGGACACGACCGTGCCCAGTGCGGTGGCGAGCAGGGCGAGGCCGAGGGAGCCGGCGGACAGGTGCAGGTGCGACTTGATCTCGGGGATCCGCGGCGCCCACGAGCCTACGAGCAGCCCGTTGGTGGCGAAGGTGATCGCGACCGCCGCCCGGGCCCGTTGCCGTGCCCGGCCGTCCGGCGCCGTGCGCTGCGGCTGGGCGGTGGTGGCGGACATGAGCCTTCGGTGGGGTCGGGGTACGGTGCCGACCACCCTATGCGGTGGGGGCCACCCGCTTTCGATATCAGCCCGAGGCCCGCACCACTCCGGGCAGGGGCGTCATTCGCCCTGCTTGGCGCTATGGTCGGATAAGTCGAGAGTGTCAGGCCCCGACCGAAGTCGCGTGGGCGTTGGCAGTCGCTGACCAGCCGTCGCCGGGGGGGCGCCGGTTCGCATCGGACGGGACGTGAGATGGAGTCGACGCCACCTCAGGCGACCTCGTCGTCGGAGGATCCGCCCAGCTCGCCCGATCCGGCAGCGCAGCACCAGGCCCGGTTCGCCGATGTGCTGCGCTCCCGGATGTTCCGCGCCCTGTACCTGGCCGAGACGCAGTCGGTGCTGGGCGACCAACTGGCGCGCGTGGCCCTGGCCGTCCTCGTCTTCGAACGGACCCGTTCGACGTCGGAGACGGCGCTCACCTACGCGCTGACGTTCCTGCCCGCCCTCGTCGGCGGGGCGTTGCTCTCGGGGCTGGCCGACCGCTTCCCGCAGCGCACGGTGATGGTGTGCAGCGACATCGCCCGGGCCGCCTTGCTGGCCGGCATGGCCGTCTCGGGTCTGCCCACCGGCGGGCTGTTCGTGCTGCTGGTCCTGGCCGTGCTGCTCGGCCCGACGTTCACTGCGGCCGAGGTCAGCCTGATCGCGGCCGGCTTCGATGCCGAGCGGTTCCGGGTGGCCACGGCCCTGCGGCTGATGACGAATCAGCTCGCCCAGGTCGCCGGCTTCGCGCTCGGCGGCGCGGTCGTCACCCTGCTCAGCCCGCAGTGGGCGCTGCGGGTGGACGCCTGCTCGTTCGCGCTGTCGGCCCTCGTGGTCGCGCGGGGCGTGGGCCGGGACGCGGGCGGGGCCGCCGACCGCCGGTCGCCCGCCGGTCCGGCCCGCGCGGCACTGGGCGTGGCCGCAGTGTTGCGCGAACTGCGGGCCGATCGGCACCTGCGGGCCCTGGTCGGGCTGACCTGGCTGGCCGGGTTCTTCGTGGTCCCCGAAGGGCTGGCCGCGCCCTACACCGCGGCGATCGGCGGCGGGCCCGGCAGCGTCGGAATCCTGATGACCGCCATCCCCGCGGGCAGCGTGGCCGGCGCCTACGTGGTGCTGCGTCGCGTGCCCGCACACCACCGATCCGCGGTCGTAGCGCTCATGGCCGTGCTGACCGGCCTGCCCCTCATCGCCTGCTGGGCCGAGCCCACTGTGCCCGTGTCACTCGCACTGTGGGTGCTGTCCGGCATCTTCGCGGCCTACCTGCTCGACGTGATGACCTCCGTTGTGCAACTGACCCCGGCCGACCGTCGTGCCCGCATGGTCGGTCTGGTCGGTGCCGGGCTGATCGGGATGCAAGGCCTCGGTGTGGTCGGCTTCGGCGTGGCCGCGGACCATATCGGCGCGGGCGCGGCCATCGCCGCCGCGGGAGCAGCGGGCACGGCGCTGGCCGTCCCGCTGGCGGTCGCCATCCGCCGCAGCCGGACCGCGGACGCGTCGTTCCCCGATGTTGCGTAGTTGCCGACCGAAGGTCCCGGCGGAGCACCGGCTGCTCGGCACGGACCTGGTCTAAGACGAGAGGACCCCTCCACGTCGCACACAACGGGGCGCAACGACTCCACGGCCCACGCGGTCGCGGATCGCTGAGGTAGCGCCGGCTGAACTCAGAAGCCCCAGCTCTGCATGTGACTCACCTCCTGTGACGTGCGGTGTGCTGATCTCGGTGCCGATCGAATTCAGAAGCCCCAGCTCTGCATCGGGTTCACCCCCTCCGGGCGTGGCAGATCTTCGGCGAGTGCCATTGGCTTAGAAACCCCAGCTCTGCATCAGGTTCACCCCCTCCGGGCGTGGCAGATCTTCGGCGAGTGTCATTGGCTCAGAAGCCCCAGCTCTGCATCGCGGCTCACCTCCGATCGCTATCGTCGCTTTGGGATCGATGTGGGTGGTTCGGTCGGGCACGGTGCACCACCGCGACTGGCGGCGAAAACGCCACGCCTGTACTGCACGCTACGTCGCGCCGCGTGAGGGCGTGGCGATGC
This sequence comes from uncultured Actinomycetota bacterium, assembly GCA_963713245.1. Lineage (GTDB taxonomy): Bacteria > Actinomycetota > Actinomycetes > Mycobacteriales > Jatrophihabitantaceae > CAVQKZ01. The sequence continues at coordinate 89,858 of CAVQKZ010000001.1, read as the reverse complement.
GTGCGCGCCGGTTTCCCGCCGCAGGCCCCATTTTACCGGTTGTCCAGTCATATGTTGAGAAGGAAAGGAGTCATCTCCCTGCCACTGGACTAACGCAGACTGCACACCGGTGAGCCGGCCGCTAGGCCGGACCGGCTCGGTTCGGACGATTGGCGGCCAAGACGGGCCCCGGGGGAGACGGATGCCCGGTTTGTGGGCTAATCTTTCGTAACCCCTGTGACACGTGGAGTAGCTGGATGACCCCAGATGCCGCTTCGCCCCCCAGGTCCGGACCACGCGGCCGTTCGTGGCGGACCTGGGCGTTGTGGTCTGAGCCGCACCAGCTGATCGCCTACCTGCTCATCATCGACGTGCTGGCTCTGGCCGGCACGCTGTGCGTCTGGCTGACCGGTGATCTGTCGGCGAGCGCGGCCTGGCGGGCGGTGCTCCTGGCCACGCTCGCCGTGGCCTTCGAAGAGTTCACCAGCCGGGCCGGGCGACTGCGCCTGCGCCTCAGCGAGCACCTCAAGCCCGACATGACGTCGGTGTGGTTCGTGGCCGCGGCGATCATCCTCCCGGCCCCATATGCAGTGGCGTGTGTGGGTCTACTGCTGTGCTACATGTGGTTGCGGCGGCAACGGCCCGAAGGCGAACTGGCCTACCGCAAGATCGGCACCGGCGCGACCATCGTCATCGCCTGCCTGGTCACCCGCGGCGTCGTCAATTTCATCGCCGTGCACGGCATCGTGGTGCCCGGCGGGGTCACCGGCGCGGTCGCGGTGTTCATCGGCTTGTTGTCCTACACGGTGGTCAACCGTGCGCTCGTCACGGTCGCGCTGGTACTGCTCGGGGCACGCGGGCGGGCGTTGATCGGCAGCTGGGAGGACAACCTGCTGGAGCTGGCCACGTTATGTTTAGGTGGTTTGCTCACGCTTGCGGTGCGCGACCAACCGTGGCTGGCCGTGCTCGTCCTGTTGCCCATGGTGCTGCTGCAGCGCGGAGCGCTCACCCACCAGCTCGAAGTCGCGGCCAGCACCGACTCCAAGACCGGCCTGCTCAACGCGATCACCTGGGAACAGCTGGCCCAACGCGAGCTCTCGCGGGCCCAGCGGGCCGGCTACCCCACCGCGATGTTCATCATCGACCTCGACCGGTTCAAGGCCGTCAACGACATCCACGGCCACCTCGTCGGCGACGCGGCCCTGAAGGCAATCGGTCAGTGCCTGCAGAGCGAGCTGCGCGACTACGACAGCGTCGGCCGCTTCGGCGGCGAGGAGTTCGTGGCCCTGCTGCCGACCGTCAGCGAGGCCCGCGCGCTCGACATTGCCGAGCGACTGCGGGCATCCATCAACAAGATCAGCATCTCCGACCTCGTCCCGCTCATCGATCTCGAGACCGACAGCAAGCTGGCCGCGTCCATCGGCGTGGCCTGCTCACCGGCCGACGGCTCCGAGCTCATGGACATGCTGCACGCGGCCGACGCCGCCCTCTACGTGGCCAAACAGAGCGGCCGCAACCGGGTCGAGTTGGCTGCGCGCGACGTGCCGGCGCCCGAGTCGAGCGGCCGCGATGACGGGAAGATCAGCGCCGCCCGGCCGTGATTATGGCGTCCGGTGTTCCAAATCTGTGCCCGTCACGCTCGGTGATCGAAAGCCGGGTCTGAGCCGTGTCACCGGCGGAACCGCACCACCTCAATCCCCCCGGAATCGTGGCAAATCGCCGTGGTGAAGACGGCGGGCCCGGCCGCCCCGAGCCCGACCCGAAGGTCGCTCAGGCGGCCAAACTCACGCAAACACTATGCATCGAGCGGCGCGTACTCGAACCAGTCGAAATCAGCCGTTGTCGATGACGCCGTGCCCGTGCTGGTGGCGTACAGGCCGACGAGGGCGCCGAAGAATCCGCCGGCCAGCGGCCAGCCGAGCACCCGGCCGTCGACCGTGGCCACCGGCTGCGCGCCGACCCGCAGTTGATAGTCGTCCCCGCGGGCCTCGACGCCGAGCTGGACCGGGCCGGCCGGCACGGTGACCTCGCCGGCGACGGTGTCCACCCCGGCCCGGCGGACGGTCGCCCGGACGACCCGGGCGGCCACGCCGCTGAGTTCCAGCCGGATGTGGAACGCGTCGCTGTGCACCAGCGCCAGACCGGCCGCCTCACCGTCGGCTGCGGGCACGACGTCGACGACGGTGTGCGCGCTGAAGTCGCGGTGCTGCAGGCGTCGGCCGACAAAGCTCGGATTGCCGCGGTCGGCCAGCGTCGGCGGCCGCAACTGCAGCCGCAGGTGGCCGGGCCGGGCGGTCAGGCTCCACCACGCTGATCGCGGGGTGCGGATCATCAGCCAGTCCGGCCGCAGTTCGGCCGCGTCGAACGGGTCGACGCGCGGGCCCTGTGGCCACGGGTGGGCGGGCAGGTCCGGTGCGCGCTCGTTGAGCAGCACCCGGCCGGGTCCGGGGTTGAACAGCGGCCAGCCGTCGTGCCACTGAACCGGGGTCAGGAACGTCTCGCGGCCGAGGTTGCCGATGCTGCCGTCGCCCACCGTCCGCTGGCTCAGCAGCACCGCCCACCACGACCCGTCGGCCAGTTCGACCAGGTCGGCGTGGCCGGTGGCGACGATGGGCTGGCCGGGGCCGAGGTGGCGGGCCGTGAGCATCGGGTTGTGCGGGCACGACTCGTACGGCCCGGCCACCGACGGGCTGCGGGCGACAACGACGGCATGGTCGAGCTCGGTACCGCCCTCGGCCGTGAGCAGGTAGTAGTAGCCGCCGACCCGGTAGAGGTGCGGCCCCTCCGACCAGCGGGCGCCGGCCGCGAATCCCGTCCAGACCAGCTGCCGCTCGCCGACCAGCTCGGCCCGGGCCAGGTCGAACTCCTGCACCCAGATGACGGTGCGGCCCGGGTTGTGGTCCGGGTCGCGGTCCCACGACCCGCACAGCCAGGCCCGGCCGTCCTCGTCGACGAACAACGACGGGTCGAACCCGGGCGCGTCGGACAGCCAGCTCGGCTCGGACCAGGCGCCGGCCGGGTCGTCCGCGCTGACCAGAAAGTTGCCCTGGGTGCCGTCGCCGCCGACCAGGGTGCAGACCGCGTAGAACCGCCCGTCGACGTGGCGCAGCGTCGGCGCGTACAGCCCGCCCGACGGCGGCACGGTGTCCAGCGGCAGCTGCGACGGCCGGTCGAGGGCGTGGCCGATCGGCCGCCAGTGCACCAGGTCGCGGCTGTGATGCAGGGTGATGCCGGGGAAGTACTCGAACGTGGAGGTGGCCAGGTAGAAGTCGTCGCCGACCCGGCAGATCGACGGATCGGGGTGGGATCCGGGTAGCACTGGATTGACGAACCGCCGCCCCGGTCCAGGCTGATCGGTCAACCCTTCACCGCACCGGTGAACCCTCCGACCAGGCGACGCTCGGCCAGCACGAAGAAGCCCAGCGCGGGCACCATCGACAAGGCGGTGAAGGCCAGCACCCGCGCGGTGTCCTGGGAGTACTGCGATTGGAAGGTGGCCACGCCCAGCGGCAGGGTGAAGTGCTGTGGGTCGTTGAACACCAGCAGCGGCAGCAGGTAGAAGTTCCAGCTCGTGACGAAGGCCAGGATCGACACCGTGGTCAGCGCCGGCATCGACAGCGGCAGCAGGATGCGCCAGAAGAAGCCGAGCCGGCTCGTGCCGTCGACGACGGCCGCGTCCTCGAGCTCGGCCGGGATGGCTCGCATGAACGGGCGGAGGATGACGATCGTGATGGGCAGCGAGAACGCACCCTCGGGCACGGCCACGCCGATCCAGTGCTCGAGCAGCCCCATCTTGCGCAGTTCGAGGTAGAGCGGCAGGGCGGCCACCGTCAACGGGAACAGCAGACCCACGGTGAACAGGGTGTAGAGCGACTCGCGGCCTTTGAACGAGTAACGCGAGAGCGCGAAGGCGGCCATGGCGCCGAGGACGACGGCCAGCGTGGTGGCCACGACCGCGATCAGTGCGCTGTTGCCCAGGTAGCGCCAGAACGTCGAGGACGTCACGATCGCGCGGTAGTTCGACAGCACCCACGGATGCGGCAGGCCGTTCGGCGAGGCGTTGATCTGTGCGGTGGTCCGGAACCCGCCGACCATCACGAACAACACCGGCACGACGGTGATCGCGATCAGCACGAGCGCGGCGAAGTAGGCCAGCGGTGTGCCGGCGGAGCGCCCGCGCGTGCGCACCGCTCGGCAGCGGGGCCGGATCGGCCGGCCGGGAGTCGACCATCGCCGTCACCCCGCCATCTGGGTGAGTGCGCCCTGGGTGTCACGGCGCAGGGCGAAGCGCTGGTAGAGCAGCGCGAACACGAAGCAGATGATGAACAGGATCACCGTCACCGCACTGCCGTAGCCGTAGGCGTTGACGCTGAACCCCTTGTCGAACATGTAGGTCGCCATCGTCGTCGACGCGTCGGCCGGCCCACCCGCGGTCATGATCCAGACGACGTCGAACAACTGCAGCGAGCCGATCATCGACAGGAAGATCCAGATCCGGATGGTCGGCCCGAGCAGCGGCAGCACCACGAGCCGGGTGGCCTGCCACGGCGTCGTGCCGTCGAGCGCGGCCGCCTCGCGCAACTCCGGCGGGATGCCCTGCAACCCGGCCAGCAGCAGGATGATGCCGAAGCCGATGTACTTCCAGGTCAGCACCACGAACAGCGTGTACAGCACGATGTGCTTGTCGGCCAGCCAGAGCTGGGTGAAATGGCCGAGCCCGACCGACTTCATGACCTCGATCGAGGAAGCCGTCCGGCTGCAGGACGAGCAGCCAGATGACCGCGGCGATCGCCTCGGAGAGCACGTACGGCGCGAAGACCACGAGCCGCAGGACCGCGCGCCCCCGTAGCCGGCGGTTGAGCAGCAACGCGAGCGCGATACCGAGCGGGATCTGCAGCACCAGCGTCAGCAGCGCGATGATGACGTTGTGCTCGATCGCCTGGTGGAACACCGGGTCGGTCAGGGCCCGCTTGTAGTTGTGCATCCCGATGTAGTCGGTCAGCGGGCCGAAGCCGTCCCAGCGGTAGAGGCTGTAGTAGACGGCGACGACGATCGGCAGGAGCACGAAGCCGATGAACAGGGCCAGCGCCGGGGCCAGCAGCAGGGTCAGCTCGAGCTTCTTGCGCAGACTGCCCGGGCGGCGAGCGGCCGGCCGCGCGGATGCGCGGCCGGCCGACGACACCACGTCGGGTTCGGGGTACTCGTCCGTGATGCTCTTCGCCTGGACCATTGTCTTATTCAGTCGGGCCGCTAGTTCTGGGCCGCCTTGGCGACCGCCCCGGCGATGTCCTTCGCCGAACCCTGCCCGGCGAAGAAGTTGGCAATCGCGTCGTTGAGCGCGTTGCCGACTGCCGTCGGGAGGGCCTGGTCGAAGTACGTCTGGACGAAGGGCGACGACTGGCTGGCCTTGAGCACCTTCTGCAGCGTCGGGTCCTTCACCACCGAGTTGGCCCCGGAGTTGGCCGGCAGCGAGGCGACGGTCTTCTCGACCAGTTCCTTCTGCACCGGCACGCTGGCGATGTACTTCAGGAAGTCGACGCAGGACGGGCCGGCCTTCGACGTGCAGCTGAAGCCGTCACCGCCACCGAGCGTCGCGCCCTGCTCGCCCTGACCGCCGCTGACCGACGGGAACGCGAACCAGCTCAACTTCGACGCGAAGTTCTTGTCCTTGGCCAGCGGGATCATCGTCGGCAGTTCCCAGTCGCCCTGCAGTTCCATCGCGGCCTTGCCGTTGGCGACCTGGCCGGCCGAGCTGCCCGCGCCCTGCTGGGCCGGTGTGCCCAGGAACCCGTTCTGGAACGGCTTGGTGTTGATGAACGCCTTGAGGTCGTCGCCGGCCTTGACGAAGCACGGGTCGTCGGTCTTCTGGTTGTTGATGGCGTTCTTGACCGTGTCGGTGGAGCACTCGCGGATGGCGAAGTACTCCCACCAGAACGCGTCGGGCCACTTGTCCTTGCTGCCGATGGCGATCGGCGTGATGCCCTTGGCCTTGAGCTTGGTCACGTCGGAGTTGAGCTCGTCGATGGTGGTCGGCGGCGTGGTGATGCCGGCCTGCTGGAACAGGTCGGTGCGGTACCAGAAGCCCACGGTGTGCAGGTCGTAGGGGATGCCGTACTGCTTGCCGTCGGTCTGCCAGCCCTTGGCGGCGTTGCCGATTTGGCCGATCCAGCTCGAGACCGCGCTGGTCATGTCCATGAGCTTGCCCGACTTGACCTGGGTGGCCTGGCCGCCGCTGCCCCACTGCTGGTAGATGTCGGGCGGGTTGTTGCCCTGCAACGCGAGTGGCACCTTGGTGCGGAACGCCTCGTTCTGCATCGGGTTGATCTTGAACGACACCTTCGGGTGGGTCGCGTGGTAGTCGGCGGCCACCTTCTTCCACTCGGACAGGGCCGGCTCGGACGAGCCGTTGTGCCACCAGGTGAGGGTGACCGAGCCGTTTGCGCTCTTGCCCCCGCCGCCACCACCGCTACTGCTACAAGCCGCGGATACGGCGAGCGCCGCCACCACGGCTGCGACGACCGCGACGGTGCGTCCATGTCGGATTACGCGCATGCTGGTGCTCTCCTGACGTGTTGGCCGAGTGGGGGTGCCCGGCGCGTCCAGCTCTGGATTACGGAGAGTTTGCGCGCCTGTATCCGTGGTGTCAATCGTTGTCGATAACGATTTACAAGGATATTGTCGCGACGTGCGTTCGACTTCCCGTGTGACCATCCGCGACGTAGCCGCCAGTGCCGGCGTCTCGGTGGCGACGGTGTCCAAGGTTCTCAACGAGCGCTACGGCGTGGCCGCCGACACCTACGCGCGGGTGCGCGCGGTGATCGACGAGCTCGGCTACGAGGCCAGCCTGGTCGCCCAGAGTCTGCGCAATCACCGCACCAATGTCATCGGGATCCTGGTCGCCGACCTGGAGCCATTCAGCACCGAGTTGCTCAAGGGCGTGGCCGACACCATCCGGGCGTCGGACTTCGAGCTGGTCGTCTATTCCGCCGGCGGGCGCACCGGCGACCACGTGGGCTGGGAGCGGCGCTACCTGTCCCGGTTGAGCGGCACGCTGATCGACGGCGCGATCCTGGTGACGCCGACGGTCGTCGACGTCAACTACGGCGCTCCGGTGGTGGCCGTCGACCCGCACACCGGTCCGTCGGCGCTGCCCACGATCGATTCGGACAACCTGCGCGGCGCCCAGTTGGCCACCGAGCACCTGCTCGAACTCGGGCACCGGCGCATCGCCATGCTCACCGGCCGGCCCGACCTGCAGTCGGCCCAGTTGCGCGAGCAGGGTTACCGCCAGGCCATGGCCGCCGCCGGCGTCCCCGTCGACGAACGCCTCGTCCAGGTCGGCGCGTACGACCCGGCCATCTCGGCCGAGCCGGCCCGGCAGCTGCTGGCGGCCCCGGACCGCCCGACGGCCATCTTCGCGGCCAACGACCTGTCGGCGATCACCACGATCGAGGTGGCCGGCGAGTTCGGGCTGCGCGTGCCCGAGGACCTGTCCGTCGTCGGGTTCGACAACATCCCCGAATCGGCCCTGGCCACCCCCCCGCTGACCACGGTCGACCAACCCATCCGCAAGATGGGTCAACGCGCGGTCGATCTGCTGATCCAGCTCATCCGCGGTGACTCGGACCCGGACACCCACATCACCCTCGACACCAGCCTCGTCGTGCGGCAGTCGACCCGCGCCCGGCGCGACCACCCTGACGACGAACGGATCTCCACGTGACCGTGCACGGCAACGTTTCCGACGAGCTCTGGCGCAACGCCGGCGCGCCCGCGGCCGATCGGGTCCGCGACCTGATCGCACGGATGAACACCCGCGAGAAGATCGCCCAGCTGTTCGGCGTCTGGGTCGGCATCAACTCGACCGGCGGCGACGTCGCCCCCTACCAGCACGAGTTCGGCGAGATCGCGGTCGACTGGGACACCCTGATCAGCAACGGCATCGGCCAGCTGACCCGGCCGTTCGGCACCGCGCCGGTGGATCCCACGATCGGGGCCCGCAGCGTGGCCCGCAGCCAGCGCCAGATCATGGCCGCGAGCCGGTTCGGCATCCCGGCCCTGGTGCACGAGGAATGCCTGACCGGGCTGGCCGCGTGGCAGGCGCCGATCTACCCGGCCCCGCCGGCGTGGGGCGCGACCTTCGACCCCGAGCTGGTCGAGCGGATGGGGGCCCAGATCGGCGCCACCATGGGCCTGCTCGGCGTGCACCAGGGTCTGGCCCCGGTGCTCGACGTCGTGCGCGACGTGCGCTGGGGCCGGGTCGAGGAGACGATCGGCGAGGATCCGTACCTGGTCGGAGCCATCGGCAGCGCCTACGTGCGTGGCCTGGAATCGGCCGGCATCGTCTCGACCCTCAAGCACTTCCCGGGATATTCGGCATCGCGGGCCGGGCGCAACCTCGCGCCGGTCTCGATGGGCCCGCGCGAGCTGGCCGACGTCATCCTGCCCCCGTTCGAGATGGCGCTGCGCTCCGGCGCCCGCTCGGTGATGAACTCCTACACCGACATCGACGGCGTCCCCGTTGCCGCCGACGCGACTTTGCTGACCGATCTGCTGCGCGGGCAGTACGGCTTCACCGGGACGCTGGTCGCCGACTATTTCGCCGTGCCGTTCCTGCAGGCCCTGCACGGCGTGGCCGACTCACCCGGCGACGCGGCCGGCCAGGCTCTGGCTGCGGGGATCGACGTCGAACTGCCGACCGTGAACTGCTTCGGCGACCCGCTGTATGACGCCATCGAGGCCGGCGCGGTCGACATCGCCCTGGTCGACCGCGCCCTGGAACGCGTGCTGCTCCAGAAGTGCGACCTCGGCCTGCTCGACGAGGACTGGTCGCCCGAGGCGCCCGCCCTGGCCGAGCCCCGCGACGCTCTCGTACTGGACGACGACCAGACCCGCGGGCTGGCCCGCGAGTTGGCCGAACGCTCCACCGTGCTGTTGCGCAACACCGGCATCCTGCCGCTCGCCCCCGGCGGCCACGTCGCGGTCATCGGCCCCCAGGCCAACACGACCGACGCCATGCTCGGGTGTTACTCGTTCCCGTTGCACGTCGGCGTCCGGCACCCGGGCGTGCCCATCGGCATCGAGATCGCCACCGTGCTGGACGCGCTGCGCGACAGCGGCGACTACACCGTCAGCTATGCGCAGGGCTGCCCGGTGCTCGGCGGCACCGACGACGCGATCGCCGAGGCGGCCCGGGTCGCGGCCGAGGCCGATGTCTGCGTCGCCGTCCTCGGTGACCGGGCCGGCCTGTTCGGCGAAGGGACGTCGGGCGAAGGCTGCGATGCGGCCGACCTGCGCCTGCCCGGTCGCCAGGAGGAACTGCTCGAGGCGTTGCTGGCCACGGGCACGCCGGTGGTGCTCGTGCTGCTCGTCGGCCGCCCGTACGAACTGTCCCGCCAGGCCGAGCGGCTGGCCGCCGCCGTCTGTGCCTTCTTCCCCGGTGAGGAAGGCGCCGGCGCCATCGCCGGCGTGCTCAGTGGCCGGGTCAACCCCAGCGGCCGGCTGCCGCTCAGTTTCCCGGCTTCGGGCGCGAGCCAGCCCACGACCTACCTCGCGCCCAAACTGGGACAACGCAACGAAGTCAGCAGCGTCGACCCGACCCCGCTGTACCCGTTCGGCCATGGCCTGTCCTACGCCCCGGCGACCTGGCTCGACGTCGCCCGGCGCTCAGCCGAGCAGTGGCCGATCGACGGCGAGTGCGAGCTGGCCGTGACCCTGGCCAACAACGCGGACGTGGCCACCACCGAGGTCGTCCAGGTCTACCTGCACGACCCGGTCGCCGACGTCGTGCGGCCGGTGCAGCAGCTCGTCGCCGCCGCCGTGGTCCCGCTGGCGCCGGGTCAGACCCGCACCGCCCGCATCCGGTTGCACGCCGACCTGACCTCGTTCACCGGCCGGGCCGGCCGGCGGCAGGTGGCGCCGGGGGAGGTGACGTTGCGAGTCGGCGCGTCGAGCGCGGACATCCGGGCCTCGCTCGATTTCACCCTCACCGGCCCGGTTCGACCGGTCGGCTTCGACCGGGTGCTGCACCCGGACATCACGCTGTCGTCCTAGGAACTGCACGGGGACGAGCCTGGCCGGCAGCTAGAAGCGGCCGAGCCCGTCGAAATGTTTCGAGGCTCGGTGACGCGGCCGCGCAGTGGGTTGACGCGCGCCGTTTCGCTTTTCTGGATTGACATCTCGATGCGTAGCCATCTCTTGACGAATCCGGCAAACCCTACCTATGGTCGATTGTGCCGCGACGGTTTCGAAATAGTTTCGACGAGATTGCGGAGTCGAGAGGGCGGGAGGTTCAGATGATGCGATCTGCACGCCCGCCCCGGTCGGCCCGGTGGCCGCTGCCTCGACTCGTCGTCTCGCTGCTCGCGGCTGCAGTGGCCACTGTGGCCACCGCCCCGGCCGTGACCCCCGCCGGTGCGGCCCCGGCCCGGCCCGCATCGGCTCACGGCGCCGCTTCGGCCGGCGCGACCTACATCAGCCCGCGGTACCGGCCCGGACTGTTCCCGCTCGCCGCCGCCGGCCGGGCCGCGCCCATCGTCGTCAGCAGCACCGACTACCCGGGTGTGCTGCGGGTGGCCGGCGATCTGAGCGGCGACGTCAAGAGCGTCACCGGTGTCGCGCCGGCCGTCGTGCACGACACCGTGCCCGCGGCCCGCGGCGGCGTCGTCATCCTCGGCACCATCGGCCGCAGCCCGCTCGTCGACGCGATGATCGCCAACGGAAAGCTCGACGTCGCGTCGATCAGGGGCAAATGGGAGACGTCGATCGAGCAGGTGGTGAGCAACCCGTTGCCGGGCGTGCGGCGGGCCTTCGTCATCGTGGGCTCTGACCAGCGCGGCAGCATCTACGGCGCCTACGACGTGTCGCGGCGCATCGGCGTCTCGCCGTGGACGTGGTGGGACGACGTGACGCCGACGCATCGCGACGGGCTGTACGTGCTGCCCGGACGGCACACCCAGGGCACGCCGGCGGTCAAGTACCGCGGCTTCTTCATCAACGACGAGAACCCGGCGACCGGCGAGTGGGCCCCGGACAAGTTCGGCCCGGGCCTGGCTCCGGGCTACCCCGGCGGGCTGAACCACAAGTACTACGCCAAAGTGTTCGACGTGGCCCTGCGGCTCAAGGCCAACTACATCTGGCCGGCCGTGTGGGGCCGGGCGTTCGAGGAGGACGACCCGCAGAACCAGGCCACCGCCACCGCGTACGGCATCGTCATGGGCACGTCGCACGAGGCCCCGATGATGCGCGGTATCGAGGAGTGGAACCGGCACGTCACCCCGGCCGTGCGCGACAGCAACGGCAACATCACCACCCCGGGGCACGATCCGTACGGCGGCACCGGCGAGTGGAGCTTCCGCTACAACGCCGCCGCGCTGGAGAAGTACTGGACCCAGGGCATCCAGCGCATGGTCGACGAGAAGGCCGAAGGAGTCGTCACCCTCGGCATGCGCGGGCCGGGCGACGTCGGCCTGCCCGACGGCCCGGGCAGCGACCTGATGAAGAGCATCATCGCGGCCGAACGGAAGATCATCGGCCAGGTCACCGGCAAGGATCCGAGCCGGACGCCGCAGGTGTGGACGCTCTACAAGGAGGTACTGCGCTACTGGGACGAGGGGCTGCGCCCGCCCGACGACGTCACCGTGGTCTTCACCGACGACAACTGGGGCAACATCCGTCAGCTGCCCGACCCGAAGCTGCCCGCGCGCAGCGGCGGCTACGGCCTCTACTACCACTTCGACTACGTCGGCGGCGGCCGCGACTACAAGTGGGTCGACACCGCGTCGCTGCAGAACACCTGGGACGAACTGCACCAGGCCTACAGCTACGGCGATTCGCGGCTGTGGATGGCCAATGTCGGCGACCTGAAGAACGAAGAGGAGCCGCTGCAGTTCTCGCTCGACTACGCCTGGAACCCGCACGCGCTGCCGCTGTCGAAGATCGGCGCGTGGGAGCGGCAGTACGCGGCCGAGAACTTCGGCTCGGCCACGGCGGACCAGGTGGCCGACGTGCTGAACACGTACGGGCAGCTGCAGTCGCGCCGCAAGCCCGAACTGCTCAACCGCAAGATCACCGTCGACCCGACCAAGGACCTGGCCACCGACTCCTCGGCCGTGGTCTACGACGACCAGGCCACGCCGTTCAGCCTGAGCGACTACCAGGAACTCGACCGCGCCACCGCCGACTGGCAACGGCTGGCCGCGAAGGCGAAGGCCATCGCCCGGCGCCTACCCAGCGCCAAGCAGGACGCGTACTACGAGCTGGTGCTGTACGAGGTCACGGCCACGGCCAACCTCTACGCCTTCCGGGACGCGGAGTTCACGAACATCCTGTACGCCAAGCAGGGCCGGGCCCTGACCAACGACCTGGCCGCCACAGCCGAAGCCCGCTTCGCCGACGACCAGGCCATGAACGACTACTACAACAACGTCCTGGCCGGGGGTAAGTGGCACAACTTCCAGACCCAGCCGCACATCGACTACGGCGACGTGGCCCGCTACGGCCCCAATGCGCCGTGGCAGCAGCCCGAGCTCAACAACGTCGCCATCCCGGACGTGATCTTCCCGGCCGTGCAGCGGATCACGCTGCCGACCGCGGCCGACATGGGCGTGGCCATCGACGGCTCGGACGAGTGGTGGCCGCAGTCGTCGAGCCCGGCCGTGCTGCCGGCGTTCAGCCCGTACCAGTCGCAGCCGACCCAGTACATCGACGTGTTCAACCGGGGCGCGACGCCGTTCGGCTACACCGTCACGAGCCCGGCGCCGTGGCTGCGGGTGTCGTCGACGCACGGCACGGTGGCCAAGCAGACCCGGGTGACGGTGCGGGTCGACTGGCGGCACGCGCCGACGGGCACGACCACGGTGCCGATCACGGTCACCGGCGCCAACCGGCGGCAGGTCGTCGTGTCGGCCGTCGTGCAGAACCCGGCGCGGCCCCCGCGGTCGGTGCACGGCTTCGTCGAGGCCGACGGCTACGTCTCCATTGACGCGGCCCACTACACGCACGCCGTCAACACGAACGGCGTGACCTGGACCCGCATCCCGGACATCGGGCGCACCGGCGACGGGATGGAGCCGTTCCCGGTGACCGCCGCGATCCAGACGCCCGGCGTGGGCAGCCCGCGGCTGGACTACCGGATCACGACGTTCTCCGGTGGCCCGGTCACGGTCTGGGCCTACCTCTCGCCGCGCAACGACATCCTGGCCCACGGCGGGCTGAGATACGCGATCTCGATCGACGGCGAAGCGCCGCAGGTGGTCGACATCAACACGGCCACCGGCGCCAGCGACGCCACCATGAACAAGCAGTGGGAACGCAACACGTCGAACAATGTGAACCTCACGTCGACGGTGCACCCACTCTCCGGTCCGGGCGTGCACACGGTGAAGGTGTGGATGGTCGACCCGACCGTGGTCGTCCAGAAACTCGTCGTCGACACCGGCGGACTAGCGCCGAGCTACCTCGGCCCACCGGAGAGCCGATTCGTGCGCTGAGCCCTCGGAGCGGTTCGGCCCCATCCAGCCCCAGCAACCCAAGGAGCATCCCGTGAAGGTTCGTCGCACAGTGGTGATCGGCGCGCTCAGTGCCGCCGCCGTCCTGGTACCGCAGTTCGTGGCCGTGGCCGACTCGTCGGCGCCCAGCCACCACCCGGTCAGCCGGGGTTATCACGCGCCGCCGGACTCGCTGCGGGCGCTGGCGGCCAGGGTCGGTCTGCATATCGGCACCGCCGTCAACACCGACCAACTGGGCTCGAATGCCGCGTACACCAACATCACCGCGCAGCAGTTTTCCACGGTCACGCCGGAGAACGTGATGAAGTGGCAGCTGGTCGAGCCCACGCAGGGCACGTACGACTGGGCCGCGGCGGACCGGCTGGTCAACTTCGCCCGGGCCCATGGCCAGCTCGTGCGCGGGCACACTCTTGTCTGGCACAGCCAGCTGCCGGACTGGCTGACCGAGGCCAACTTCACCCCGGCCCAGCTGCGGGCCCTGCTGCACAAGCACATCACCGACGAGGTGTCGCACTTCCGCGGCAAGATCTGGCAGTGGGACGTCGTGAACGAGGCCTTCAACGACGACGGCACGATGCGCGACACGATCTGGCTGCGCGCGCTCGGCCCGGACTACATCGCCGACGCGTTCCGATGGGCCCACGCCGCCGACCCGCACGCGCTGCTGTTCTACAACGACTACAACACCGAGGGCCTCAACGCGAAGAGCGACGCCGTCTACGCGCTGGTCAAGAAGCTGCAGGCCCAGCACGTGCCGATCAACGGCGTGGGGGTGCAGGGTCACCTCGACACCACCTACGACTTCCCGGGTGGGATGCAGCAGAACCTGCAGCGCTTCGCCGACCGCCACCTGGACCTGGCCGTCACCGAGGCCGACGTGCGCATCCCGCTGCCGGTGGACCCGGCCGAGCAGCTGGCCCAGAACGCCGACTACGTGCAGATGCTGAACGCCTGCCTGTTGGTGCGGCGCTGCATCTCCTACACGGTGTGGGGCTTCGGCGATGCGTTCTCCTGGGTGCCGAGCGTGTTCAGCGGTGAGGGTGCGGCTGACATCTACGACGACAACCTGGCGCCCAAGCCGTCGTACTACGCGCTGCAGCAGGATCTGATGCTGGCCGCGGGTGCGCCGCACCGCACGAGCACCGGAGGCATCGGTGGCTGGCGTTAAGGGCCACGGGATGCGGCGAGTACCGGTCGTCCTGGCTGCGATCGCGGCGCTGCTGACGGCGGGCGGTGCGCCGGCTGCGTCCGCGGCGGCCGCTGCGCCGTCGGCTGCGCTCCCGGCGCCGGCGTCGACGTTGACCGAGGTGAGCGACTTCGGTCCCAACCCGACCGGCCTGCAGATGTACTTATACGTGCCGCCGCGGGTTTCACCGCACCCCGCGGTCGTCGTGGCGCTGCACTACTGCACCGGCTCGGGCCCGGCCATGTTCACCGGGACGCGCTACGCCTCGCTGGCCGACCAGTACGGCTTCGTCGTCGTGTACCCGTCGGCGACCCGGGACGGGCACTGCTTCGACGTCTCGTCGCCGGGCGCGCTGACCCACTACGGCAACAGCGACCCGGTCGGCATCGTGTCGATGGTGCACTACGTCGAGGCGCACCAGCACGCCGATCCGCACCGCGTCTTCGCCACCGGCATCTCGTCGGGGGCGATGATGACGAACGTCCTGGCCGCCGACTATCCGGACGTGTTCGCGGCCGGCTCGGTGATGTCGGGCGTGCCCGCGACCTGCTTCGCGACCACCGACGGGTCGGGCTGGAACAGCGACTGCGCCAACGGCAAGGTCGTGAAGACGCCGCGTGAATGGGGGGACGCGGCTCGCGGTGCCTATCCCGGGTACCGCGGGCCGCGGCCACGCATGCAGCTGTGGCACGGCACGGCCGACACGACGCTGTACTACCCGAACTTCATCGAAGAGACCAAGCAGTGGACCGACGTGCTGCACACCGGCCAGACGCCGCGGCGGGTGGACTACCCGAAGGCGACGTGGACCCACTCGGTCTACACCGACGGGTTCGGGCGGGTGCTGGTCGACACGTACAGCGTGGAGAACGGCACCCACAACGTCGCGTTCGACGAGGCCGGCACCGATGAGTTGGCCATCCAGTTCTTCGGCCTCACCGGACACCGGGGGTGGTGAGGCGCTGGGCTCAGCCGGCCGGCGGGGCGGTGGACTCGCGGACGACCAGTTCGGTCGCGAGTTCGACCCGCCGGCTGGCCAGGTCGCGCCCGGCGATGAGGCGCAGCAGCATGTCGGCGGCCATCGCGCCCATGTCGGCCAGCGGCTGGCGCACGGTGGTCAGCGGGGGTGGCAGCCACCGGGCCAGCGGCAGGTCGTCGAAGCCGACCACGCTGAGGTCGCCGGGAATGGCCAGCCCGAGTTGGCGGGCGGCTTCGTAGCTGCCCAGGGCCTGCTCGTCGCTGCCGCCGAAGATGGCCGTGGGGCGGTTGGGCTGGTCGAGCAGTTCGCGGGCCCAGCGGAAGCCGCCCTCCTGCCGGAAGTCGCCCCAGCGCACCAGCTCGGTGTCGAACTCGATGCCGGCCTGCTCGAGGGCGTGCCGGTAGCCGTCGACGCGGGCCCGGCTGCACAGGTATTCCTGGGGGCCGCTGATCATCCCGATGCGCCGGTGACCGAGCTGGAGCAGATGCTCGGTGGCGGCGATCCCGCCGCTCCAGTTGGTGGCGCCGACGCTCGGCACCTCCGGGCCCGGGATGTCGGCCGGGTCGATGACGACGAGCGGGGTGTCGTGCTGCTGCAGCTCGCGCCACTGCCGGGCCGTCAGCTGCGACATCACCAGCAGCACGCCGGCGCTGTGGTGGCGGGCGATGGTGCGGGTCCAGCTCGGCGGCCGGGTGGAGCCGTGGCGCTGCACCGAGGACACCACGACGGCCATGCCCCGGTTGGTCAGGTTGGACTCCACGCCGCGCAGGATCTCGACGGCCCAGGGGCTGTCGAGATCGGAGAAGATGAGGTCGACAGTGGAAGTGTTGCGCTGCAGCGGCAGGTAGTTCTGGTCCGATAGCAGTTGCTGGATGCGGGCCCGGGTGTCGGCCGCGACGTCGGCCCGGCCGTTGAGCACCTTCGACACGGTGGCCATCGAGACGCCGGCCTGCTCGGCGATGCTGGCCAGGGTGATGCGCCGCCCGGCGCGCCCCCGCGACGCGGCCAGGGCCGGACCGGCGGGCGGAACCGTAGTCTGCAGATCGCGTGCCATCCGGGCGAACTCTACGCGGCACCGGCAGCATCTGGCCTGCCGAGACGCGCCCCGGATTTTTACGGCGACCAGACCGTCAGTCGAAGGTGAACATCCGCGCGCCGGGTCGCCGGGGTTCGCCCGGTGCAGGGACGTCCAGCCGGTGCATGCCGACCCGGAAGCTCGTGTCCGGTGGGGCCGCGAAGGAGAGCTCGGTGAAGCCGTGGGCGGCGAACGCCACCAAGGAACTTCGCCCCGTCGTCGCTTTCGCCAGGTCGTGAGCGACCACATCCGACGCGCGATGCCCCACCTGGAAGCCGGCGCGAGCCGCGAGTCAGCTGACGCGGCGGTAGCGGATGTGGGTGCTCAGCGGTGAGTGCAGGACCTCGACCGGCTCGAAGCCGAAGGACTCAACCCCGTCGAAGATGCGCTCGCCCGAGCCGAGCAGAACGGGCGCGATGTCGAGGGTGAGCTCGTCGATCACTCCGGCCACCAGGGCCTGCCGGACGGTCGAGGCCCCGCCAGCGATGTCTACCCCGTTGCCGTCGGCGGCGGCAGACGCCGCGGAGTAGGCCGCGGCGAAGCCGTCGGTGACGAAATGGAACGTCGTGCCCCCGTCCATCGCGATCGGATCGTGGCGGTGATGGGTGAGCACGAACACCGGCGCGTGGTACGGCGGTTCCGGGCCCCACCAGCCCGACCAGTCCTCATCCCAGTCCCCGCGGATCGGGCCGAACATGTTCCGGCCCATCACGTACGCACCGCGGGGCCGCATGAGCCACTCGGCGGCGGTCTTGTCGGCCTCGTTGGCCCGCGGGTCGCCGAGGTGCCAGCTGTGCAGCTCCATACCGCCCTTGCCCAGCGGGTTCTCCCGGCTCTGACCCGCCCCGGCGACGAAGCCGTCCAACGAGATCGACATGTGGCACGTGGTGTCCGGCACTGCGAACCCTCCTGAATGACTGCGAACGTGGACGTGGCTACGCGGTGATGTCCTTGTTCTCGGGGACGAACTGGCTGGCGATGAAGCTCGCCCCTTGCGGGTCGTTGATCGTTGCCAGCCTGGCCCACGGGGCGTCGACCGGGCCGGAGACGACCTGGCCGCCGAGTTCGCCTGCCGTGGCCGCGGCGGCGGCGACGTCGTCGACACCGAACGTCACGCTCCAGTGCGCCGAAGGCTCGGCATCGCCGCCGGCGATCAGATTGACCGCGGCGACCACGTCGATGAATCCCTCGGGGGCGTTCATCTGCGCCATCTGCTCGCGCAGGCCGGGCGTCTTCTCCTCCAGGTGGTCGCCGTAGCCGGGCAGCGTCCACATCACGCCGGCCGGGATCGTCAGCCGCCGCCAGCCGAACACGGCCCCGTAGAAGGCCTCGGCCGCGTCCGGGTCTCGCGTGACGAGGGTGTTGAAGTTCAGCGCACCGTGTTCGTTGACGACCTGCGCCCCCGTGTGCCGGCCCGGCTGCCAGACGCAGAACACCGCGCCCTCAGGATCGGCCAGGACTGCCATCCGCCCCGCGTCCATGACGTCGAAGGGTTCGCTGAGCACCGTGCCCCCGGCGGCGCGAGCCTTGGCCGCTGACTCGTCGGCGTTGTCGACCCAGATATAGGTGTTCCACGTCGCTGCAGGAGGTGCGCCGTCGGGGATCGACCCGATCGCCGCCACATCCTTACCCCGAATGCGAGCCATGAAGTACTTGCCCGGCGACCCGGGCGGCATCGCGTCCTCCAACTCCCAGCCGAACAGACCACCGTAGAAGGCGGCCGCCGCGTCTGGGTCGGGTTGGTTGGTGTCGATCCAGCAGGGGACGCCGGGGATGTAACCGTCTCGCTCGGGCATGACCGCCTCCATTGCCTCAAGGGTGTCTGCGCCGAAGACTACGGAGCTACACCGACAACGCACCGACGAGCGATCGGCGAAGGGCCCGGTCAGGCCGGCTGCCAGAGCTCGACGCGATTGCCCTCGGGATCGGTGACCCAGCCGAACCGGCCGACACCGGCCATGTCCTGCGTCTCGTCGGCCACGTCCGCGCCTTTGGCCCGCAACTGGGCCAGCAGCGCGTCGAGGTCGCCGACCCGGAAGTTGATCATGGTCTGCTGGGTGCGGGACCCGAAGTAGTCGGTGTCGGCCTCGAACGCCGCGAACACCGTCGGCCCTGGTTCCGGACGCCAGAGGCCGTTCTCGTCGACGTCCAGGCCCAGACAGTCGCGGTACCAGGCGCTCAGGGCGGCCGGGTCGGCCGCGCGCAGGAAGTATCCACCGATGCCGAGCACATGCTCCATGCCGTCATCCTGCCGGACGGCGAGCCGATTCAGCGTGGCTGCTCGGCGGTCACCGACCGGAGGTCCTGCAGCGACTCGTCCATCAATCGCCGGAAGCTGCGCGGGTCGTCCTGCTCGATCCAGCGGGCGAAGGCGACGTGGAAGACGGTCACGCCGGCATGGGCGGCCAGCGTCGCTGCGTTGGCCGGGACGCCGCGATCGACCAGCGCCGACTGGACGGCAGCGGTCAGGGTCTGCAGCTTGATGAGCTCGCGCTCCTGCAGTTCCGGGTTGGCCGCGACGATCCCGGCCCTCGTGCGGGCGAAGGCGTGCCGGTCGGCGAACAACTCCGCCACCACGTCGAGACCGGCGCCCACCGCGGCCATCGGGCCGACACCGGCCGGGGCCGCCTCGATGCCGTCGATCCAGCGCTGCTGCAACTCGTGTGCGCCGTTGAACAGCACCTCGCGCTTGTCGGCGAAGTAGCGGAAGAAGGTCCGTTTCGTCAGTCCGGCGGCCTCGGCGATCTCGGCGACCGTCGTCTCGGCGTAGCCCTGTCGGTCGAACAGGGCCATGGCGGCTTTGGTGAGCCGGGCTTCGGCGTCGGGCTTCCAGCGGGACATGTGCCGTTCAGTCTAGTTGATGACACTGAGTGTCGTGAGCGTGCTAAAGTGATGACACCAGATGACATCCTGCGAACTGGAGCTCTCATGTACGTATTCGTCACCGGCGCGTCCGGCCACATCGCCTCCGCCGTCATCCCCGAGCTCGTCGACAACGGACATCAGGTCATCGGCCTGGCCCGCTCGGATGCCGCGGCCCAGGCCGTCGCCGCCCTCGGCGCCGAGGTCCGCCGCGGCGATCTCGACGACGTCGATGGTCTGCGGGCCGCGGCCGCGGAGGCCGACGGCGTGATCCACCTCGCCTTCAAGCACGAGGCGATGCGCACCGGCGACTTCATGGGGGCAATCGACTCCGACCTGGCCGCCATCCAGGCCATCGGTCAGACCCTGAGCGGCACCGACAAGCCGTTCGTCACGACCAGTGGCACCCTGATGCTGGCCATGGCTGGGATCACCGGCCGGCCCGGCACCGAGGACGACCAGTCCGAGGGCGGTCCTCGCGTGGACGCGGCGAACTACACGATCGGCCTGGCCCAGCAGGGCGTGCGCTCGTCGGTCGTGCGGTTGGCACCGATGGTGCACAGCGACCTGGACCATCATGGCTTCACCCACGCCCTGATCGGCTTCGCCCGGGACAACGGGGTGGCGGCCTACACCGGTGACGGCTCGAACCGCTGGCCGGCGGCCAACACCTACGACATCGGCGTGCTCTATCGCCTGGCCTTGGAGAAGGCGCCGGCCGGCGCGACGCTGCACGGCGTCGGTGACACCGGCATCCCGCGCAAGGTCATCGCCGAGACGATCGCCGGCAAGCTCGGGATCGGAACCAAGAGCATCACCGAGGACGAAGCGCCGCAGTACCTCGGCTTCCTCGCCGCTTTCGCCGGGCTCGACAACCCGACGTCCAACGACAAGACCCGCGAACTGCTGGGTTGGCAGCCGACCCATCCCGGCTGGGTCGAGGACGTGCAGACCGGCCACTACTTCGCGTAGTCCGATCAGAGCACGAAGGGCACGAGCATCTTGGTCGAGCGCCGGTAGACCGGGTACGCGTCGGGGAAGACCTGGGTCAGATTGCGCTCCTCGACGATAGCGCTGTAGACGAAGTAGCTGCCGGCGAGGGCCACGGCGATCAGCCACACCCAAGTCAGCGCCACTGCCGTGCCGGTGAGGCCAAGCAGGATGCCGGAGTAGATCGGGTGGCGGACCAGGCGATAGGGGCCGCTGGTCACCAACTCCGCCTCGTCCTTCTGCGACATCGGCGTGCCCCAGTTACGGCCGATGTGGATGCGGGCCCAGACGGCGAACCCCAGCCCGGCCGCGAACAGCACCAGCCCCACGCCGACGCGCCACGGATCGGAGTTGAGGCCGTGGTCCCGGAAGGCTCCGGCCCGGACCAGGACGATCGCGACGACGAGGAGCGCGGCCCGGGCCCCGAGTTCACGAGACCACGGCACCCGTCCGCGCTTCATCGAGAAGGCAGCCACGATCCAGTAGCCCCAGAACGCCGCCCATCCGACACCGAAGACGACTTCGACCGCGCGCATGTGCCCCAGACTCCACCAGCACGCCGGTGGCGCGCCAGCGTGCGGTAGCTCAGGTGGGCAGCAGCGCGGTGGCCTCGATCGAGACCAGCAGGCCACGTGGCAGCCGGACATTCGCCGGCGCCGACCGCGCCGGTGGCGGGTCGGGCATGAACCGCTGCGTACACCTCGTTGAGTTTGGCGAAGTCGTCGACGTCGGCGTAGAAGATGGTCGTCTTGACCACGTCGGCCAGCGACGCCCCAGCCGCGGCGAGGATGGCGGAGATGTTCCGCAAGGCCTGCTCGGTCTGCGCCTCGATGCCGTCGGCCGCCTGTCCGGTTTGCGGATCGATGCCGGCCGTTCCGGAGACGAAGACGAAACCGCCCGCGACGATCGCCTGGCTGTACGGGCCGAGAGCTGACGGGGCGGCGTCGGTGGCGACGGCCTGCCGGGGGGACTGACCACGGGCATCCATCGTTCGAACGGTAGAGCAGTCCGGCGACACACGGGTGCCGGGAACGCCGACGGGCGCTCAACCCGTCCTAGGGTCATGGCACCGACATGGCGGACGGCCCTGGTCGGCATCCCGGCCGTGGCCGCGGTTCTGGCCGGTTGCGCGAGCAGCCACGTCGGGACGGGGACGCCGGCCTCGACTCCGCCCGCACGGGCCGGTCTGCTCGCCGTGCACGTCGGTCTCTTCGGCGGCCCACTGCGCCGAGATGGCCACATGGCCGAATCGAACGCCCCGGACCCGGACACGGCCGTCAGCGTCATGGACGGCACCGGGCACACGTGGCGCGCGACGACCGGTCGGAACGGCGTCGCCAGCCTGCCGCTCCCGGCCGGCCGGTACGCGGTGTCGACCCCGTGCGGTGCGCCGCGACGAGTCACCGTCCTGGCGAGCAGGCGCACCTACGTGCAGGTGGCGTGCGACATTCCCTAGCCTCGGACGGCGCCATAGTGTCGAAACGCCGGCCGCCCGATCGACGCATGGATGAGAGGCAAACATTCGTGCCTGCCTCCAGACAGGAAGGTTCTGGAAAATGAAGGTCATCAATCTGGGTACGGCCGATGGGCTGCCGCCGGTGGACTGGGACGCGGTCGCCGAGAAGCTCCAGGCTCGTTCGGCGCCCGCTCCGGACGAGATGAACCGGTTCACCACGTGGCTGTCCACCCTCAACGAGGACGGCAGCCCGCATGTGACGGCGGTCGGCGCCATGTGGCTGGACGGCAGCGTTCTGGTTCCAGACCGGCCCCACCCGCAAGGGGCGCAACGTCGCCCGTGATCCGCGTTGCTCGGTCGCGGTGTCGGTCCGCGGCGCGGACGTCGTGGTCGAGGGTGACGCAGTGCGGGTCACCGATCCGGACGCGGTGGCCCGGATCGCCAAGGTCTGGGCGGACGACGGCTGGCCGGCCGAGCCCGACGAGAGCGGGACGGGCATCACCGCCCCGTTCAACGCGCCCTCGCAAGGACCGCCGCCGTGGCAGGTGTACCGCATCGAGCCCCGCTCGGCCACGGTGGTGCTGTCGGCCGAGCCCGGCGGCCTGACCCGGTTCCGCTTCTGAGCGCAGCTACGTAGCCGCTCCGAGCGCCGCGTCGAAGGCCGCGCTGCGGGCCCGTTCGAGCCCGGCCGCGACCGCGCCCAGCAGCGGCGCGTCCGGGCCCAGTTCGGACACCCGAAGCTCCGGCACCCGCAGCGGCACGAGCCGGCTCAGCGCGTGCTCGATCGGTGGGAGCAGCAGGTCACCGTTGCGGCCGATGCCGCCGCCGACGACCACGAGCCCGGGGTCGAGCACGGCCACGACGCCGGCGATGGCTGTGGCCAGCCGGAGGGCCTCGGTCTGCACCGCGCGCTGCGCCGCGCGGGCGCCCGCGCGGGCGGCGTCGAACACCTCTTCCGGCCGGCGCACCTCGGTCAGGCCGGACGCGTGAGCCTGCTCGACCACGGCCGCGGGCGCGGTCAGCCGTTCCAGGGAGCGGCCCCGCGGCGTGGCCGAGGAGCCCAGCGGCAGATAGGAGATCTCACCGGCCGCGCCCTGCGCCCCGCGCAGCAGCCGCCCGTTGACGACGATGCCCATGCCGAGGCCGGTGCCCGCGGAGAGGAAGACGAAGTCGGGCGCGGGCCGGGACTGCTCCGCCAGGTGGGCCAGCTCGGCCAGCGCGGCCAGGTTGATGTCGTTCTCGATGCGCAGCCGCCCCGGCAGCCGGTGGCGCAGCTCGGCCACCACCCCGGCGCGTTCCCATCCGGGCAGGTTGGGCGCGAGGTGCACCACGTCGGCGGCCTCGTCGTACACGCCGGGGCTGCCGATCACCGTGGCCGTGATCGCCTGGCCGTCCAACCCGGACTCCTGGACCAACGCCTCGACGAGATCGGCGATCTGCGCGACGAGCCGGCCGGCCGAGCTGGCGCGGGAGCGCTGCTCGGCGCGGGCGCGCACCGTGCCGGTCAGGTCCACGACCGCGGCCCGCAGCCACGACGCGCCGACGTCGACACCGACGGCGGCGGCGGCCTGCGCGCACAGCCGGTACAGCCGCGGCGCCCGGCCGGCGTTGCCCGTGCGCTGGCCCAACTGCTCGATCAGGCCCACCCGCTCGAGGTCGGCCAGGGCCACCGAGACTGTCGGCTTGGACAGGCCGGTGCGCGTGACCAGCTCCGCGGCCGAGGCCGTGGTGAGCGCCAGGAACGCCTCGTACACCGCCCGCTCGTTGACCACCCGAACTGCGCTCGTGGTGCTGACGATGCCGGCGGGCCGGTCGGCGGCTGGTCCCAGCACGGCGCACATGCTGCCACGTCCACCCCGGGTACTCATCAGGCAATGTAGTACTCCCAAAGCGTTGTATTTGGAAGACAGTCTTACTAATGTCGCAGACCACCACACCATGACGACCCCCACGGCAGGCGATCGACGTGCTCAGCGAGTCCGAGGCAGACACCGGCGGCCACTTCCGGCGCAGCGTCGGGACCCTGTCCGCAACCGCCATCAACATGACGCAGATGTGCGGCATCGGGCCGTTCATCACCATCCCGCTCATGGTGGCCACGATGGGCGGCCCCCAGGCCGTGCTCGGCTGGGTGATCGGGGCGCTGCTGGCCATGGCCGACGGTCTGGTGTGGGCCGAACTCGGCGCGGCGATGCCCGGCGCCGGCGGCACGTACCTCTACCTACGCGAGGCGTTCCAGTACCGGACGGGCAAGCTGATGCCCTTCCTGTTCGCCTGGACGGCCGTCATCAGCATCCCGTTGATCATGTCGACGGGCGTCATCGGGCTGGTCCAGTACCTCGGCTTCTTCTTCCCCGACATGACCTGGTGGCAGATTCACCTCATCGGCATCGCCGTGGTCGTCGTGGTCGTGGGCGCGCTGTGGCGCCGGATCGAGTCCATCCGGGTGCTCACGACGACGCTGTGGATCATCATGCTCGTCACCGTGGCGCTCACCATCGCCGCGTGCTACTCGCACTTCAGCGCGCACCTCGCCTTCACCTACCCGCCCGGAGCCTGGCACCTCGACGGCCACTTCTTCACCGGCCTCGGCGCGGGGCTGCTCATCGCCGTCTACGACTACCTGGGCTACAACACGACGGCCTACATGGGCGACGAGCTGAAGAATCCGGGACGCACCATGCCGCGGTCGATCATCTACTCGATCATCGGCATCATGGTGATCTACCTGGCCCTCAACATCGGCGTGGTCGGCGTGGTGCCGTGGCAGCACGTCGCGACGTCGAGTTCAGTGGCCTCGCTGGCCGTGACCACGTCGTGGAACCACACCGCCGCCGACGTCGTCACCGTATTCATCGTCGTCACCGCGTTCGGCTCGGTCTTCGCCGGGCTGCTCGGCGGCTCGCGCGTGCCCTACAACGCCGCCCGCGACCGGGTGTTCTTCGGCGTGTTCGCCCGGATGCACCCGACCGGCGGATTCCCGTACGTGGCCCTGCTGGTCATGGGCGTGCTGACGGCCGCGGGATCGCTGCTCGACCTCACGACGGTCATCAACATGCTGACGACCGTGGCCGTGCTCGTCCAGTCCGTCGCCCAGATTTTCGCCCTCACCGTCCTGCGGCGCCGCCAGCCGGACCTGCGCCGGCCCTACAAGCAGTGGCTGTATCCGGTGCCGAGCATCCTGGCCCTGGTCGGCTGGGGTTACGTGTACAAGTCCGCGACCGGCGTGTCGATCGTGTTGTCGCTGATCTGGATCGTCGGCGGCGTCGTGGTCTTCCTCGGGTGGGCCAAGATCAACCGGTCCTGGCCGTTCGCGCCGGTGCAGGTGCGTGAGGCCTACCTCGAACTCCAGCGCGCGACCGGTGACCAGACCACCGCCCCGGCCGCCGCCGTCCGCCCCGTCCCCTAACCCGCACCGCTTCGGAAGGTCGCCATGATGCTGACACGGTTCTCCCGCCTCCGGGTGCTCGTCCTGGCCGGTTGCGCCCTCGTCGTCGCCCTCGTCGTCGCCGCGGCGCTGCCGGCCGCGCCCGTCGCATCGAGGGCGAGCGCCGCACCCGCGCCCGCGTCCGCCGCGCTCAGCGCCGCGCTGCGGTCGGTCGCCGCCGGCGGCGGGCCGGGATCCTATGGAACGTCGACGCTCGGCCGCTCCGGCTGGCAGGTGCGCACCAGTGCCGAGGTGTCCGCCGGCGGAAAGGACGTGTCGACGCCCGGGTACTCGACCGCACACTGGCTGTCGGTGCAGCCCGACGACGCCGGGGCGCCGGGCACCGAGATCGAGGCCCTGCTGCAGAACGGCGCCTGCCCGAACGTGTTCTACTCCGACAACATGCGGCGGTGCTTCGGCACCCAGAAGCAGGTCGGCCCGGAGACCGTCAAGCGCTTCGCCGTGCCGTGGTGGTACCGCACCACCTTCGCCGCGCCGCCGGGCGGACGGCAGGCCGACCTCGTCGTCAACGGGGTCGTCGGGCAGGCGGATGTGTGGGTCAACGGCACCGAGGTGGCGACCGCCCAGCGGGTGCAGGGCGCCTATACGCAGTACCGGTTCGACGTGACCAGGCTGCTGCACCGCGGCACCAACGCCGTCGCCCTCGAGGTCCACCCGAACGACCCCACGTCGATGTTCACCGTGGACAACGTGGACTGGACGCAGGTCCCGCCGGACCAGAACACCGGCATCCAGTTCCCCGTCCAACTGCAGACCTCGACCGCGCTGGGACTCACCGACGTGCACGTCGTCCAGCACGACGCGGCGGACCTGTCGAGCGCGGCCCTCACCGTCGTCGGCCAGGTCACGAACCACACCGGCACCACGCAGCGCGGCACCGTCTCGGCCCTGGTCATCGATCCGAAGGGACGGCACCCGGTCTTCGTGAACCAGCCGGTCACGGTCGCGGCTGCAGCCACCGACCGCGTCACCCTGACGCCGGCGGCTCATCCCGCGCTCGTGCTGCACCACCCGCAGGTCTGGTGGCCGTACCAGATGGGGGCCCAGCCGCTGTACACGGTGGTGACGGCGCTGTCGGCGCATGGCAGCCTGGTCGGCTCGAGCACCGAGCACGTCGGCATCCGGACGGTGACCAGTCGTCTCGTGGCCGGCTCGCCGCTCGCGCCCGGCGGAGTGCGGCAGTACGCGATCAACGGTCGCCCGTTCGTCGTCCGCGGCGGCGGGTTCGACCCCGACCTCTTCCTGCACTACTCGTCGGCCGACATCGCCCACCAGATCCAGGTCATCAAGGGCATGGGCCTGAACACCCTGCGGCTGGAAGGGCACTTCATGCCGCAGGACTTCTACGACCAGATGGACCGGGCCGGCATCCTCATCGCCTCGGGGTTCCAGTGCTGCGACGCCTGGGAGATGTATGACCCCCCGACCGCGCCGCAGGTGCCGATCCTGCGGCTGTCCGCCGTGGCCCTGGCCCAGCGATTGCGCGATCACGCGAGCGTGTTCACCTTCCAGTGGAGCGACCAGAACCCGACCGACGAACAGGAGGCGGTGACCCTCGCCGCCTTCCGGGCCGAGGACTTCGACGTTCCCGTGCTGGCGTCGGCCGAGTACAAGTCCTCTCGGCAGCTCGGGCTCTCGGGGGAGAAGGAAGGGCCGTACGACTGGGTTCCGCCGTCGTACTGGTACGACCGGACGCACTCCGACTACGCCGACGACAGCAGCGTGTCGGACGTCGGCGGCGCGTGGGCCCTCGACAGTGAGGAGAGCGCCGGGCACACCATCCCCACGCTGGACTCGATGCAGCGCTTCATGTCCCCGGCCGACCAGGCCAAGCTGTGGCGGGATCCGAAGGCGAACCAGTACCACGCCAATCCCGAGACCGGGATCGGCGGCTACAACTTCGGCGTGCTGTACAACTTCGACACCGCCCTGTCGAAGCGGTACGGGGCGTGGAGCGGGCTGGCGCAGTACACGCAGGAAGCCCAGCTGCTGAACTACGAGGACGTCCGGGCCCAGTTCGAGGCCTTCATCGACAACTGGACCCAGCCCGCGGCCCCGTCCACGGGCACGATCTACTGGATGGCCAACAAGGGCTGGCCGACCCTGCTGTGGGATCTGTACAACTACGACTACGACGAGGCCGGCAGCTACTTCGGCGCCCAGGAGGCCAACCGCACGCTGCACGCCTTCTACGTTCCGGGCAACCACACGGTGACGCTCGACAACCTCGGTGGGCCGACGGCGCACGGACTCACCGTCCAGGCCCGGGTGTGGACGCTGGGTGGGGCGGTGCTCGATCAGGGGACGGCCGGTGGCATCAGCCTGGCGTCGCAGCAGGTCCGCAACGCCGTGCTGTCGTTGCACGTCCCGGCACAAACCTCGCCCGGTCAGCGGGCCTCCACCTACTTCGTCGAGGTGTTACTGCGGAAGGGCGGCGCGGTCGTCGACCGCAACGTGTACTGGGAGTCGACCCAGCCCGACGTGGTCGACTGGAACAAGACGATGGGCAACCCGCAGGCCACGATGCGGCAGTACGCCGACCTGACGGCGTTGCAGCGGCTGCCGATGGCCGCGGTCCAGGTCCGGTCCCACTCGCGCGGCGTCGGCGCCACCGAGCACACCGTCGTCACCGTGACCAACACGTCCCGCACCAGGACCGTCGCCCTGTTCCTGCGCGCCGACGTGCGCCGCGGCGACCGCCACGGACGAGTGCAGCGCGGCGACAACCAGGTGCGCCCGGTGACGTGGTCGAGCAACGACGTCACGCTGTGGCCGGGCGAGAGCGAGACGCTCACCGCCACCTATGCCCGCTCCGAGTTGCACGGCGCGCGGCCGGTGGTCAGCCTCTACGGCTGGAACGTCGGTGGGGTGGTCGTCCCGGGCTGAATTGCCGAGTGGTCAGTTACGCGCCGAGTGGTCACGTACAGGTGACCACTCCGCGCGTGACTGACCACTCGGCGGACCTGTGACAGCCTCGAGGATGCGGGTGACGGCGACGCCGGCCGCACCCCGGACGGCGGCGTCCGTGCCGAGCGCAGAGATCAGCACGGTGGGCGGGGCCCAGCTCGCACTGATCACGCGGCGGTGCAGCTCGGCGCAGATCGGGCCCACGAGCCACTCGCCGAGCCGGGCGTACAGGCCGCCGAGCACGATGGTCGGGATGTCGACGGTGTTGATCAGGTCGGCCAGCGCGACCCCGAGCGCGCGGCCGGCCTCGCTCAGCGCGTCCGCGCAGCGATCGTCGCCCGACGCGGCGCTGGTGACGAGCGCCGACACGTCGGGCAATCCGGTTCGGCGCAGCAGTGCCTCCTGGCCGGCGAACTGCTCCAGACAGCCGTTGGCGCCGCAGCCGCACGGCGGCCCGTCCGGATGGATGACCACGTGCCCGAACTCGCCGGCCAGGCCCCGAACTCCGCGGAACAGCCGGCCGTCCATCACCAGGCCGGCCCCGACGCCGATCTCGCCGGAGATCAACACGAAATCTGTCAAGCGGTCGTCGTGCCAGAGCTGGGCCAGTGCGGCCAGGTTGGCCTCGTTGTCGACCGTCACCGGCAGGCCGAGCGTCTCCTGCAACTGGGCCGCGCACTGCACGCCCTGCCAACCGGGCAGATTGGGCGCGCGGCGCAGCGTGCCGTCGGCGTCGACCAGGCCGGGCATGGCCACCGTCACCCCGGCGATCGGCAGACCCACCCCGGCGACCAGTTCGGACGCGAGCCGGGCCGCCCGCCGCAGGCCGGCCCGGGCGACACCGCCCGGTTGTCGGAGACCACGGTGCGGTGCGCGCGGACGGTGCCGGTCAGATCGACCACGCAGGCGGCCACGTAGTCGACGTTGATCTCGATACCGAGACCACCCGGCCCCTCGCGGTTGAGTACGAGCGGGCTGGCCGGACGTCCGCGGGTGCTGCGGTCGGGGGACTGCTCGGCGACCAGGCCGCGGTCGCTGAGGTCGTCGACCAGGGCCGAGATCGTCGTGCGGGCGAGGCCGGTGATCTGCGCCAGTTGGGCCCGGGATCGGCCCGGGGTCGCGGCGATCTGGCGCAGCACGAGCCCGAGGTTCTGGTCGCGAATGGTGCGCTGTCGGGCCGGCACAGCGCCACCGTCGGTCATGTCTGCGGAACGCGACTGGCCGTGAGTTCGCGCACCTCGGCGTAGCGGTCGCGCACGGCCGGCGCCGGATCGCCGTCGTAGCGCGCCGCCGGGCGGGAGCTCCATTCCGGCGGCCCGTCGCTGCCGGCCAGCGCCCACGCGGCCTGGCGAGCGGCACCGTCGGCCACGTACTCGCCCGGTTCGGGGACGAGCACGGGCACGCCGAGAACGGCCGGGGCGATGCGGCGCAGGGCCTGCGACCGCGCTCCGCCGCCGACGAGCAGTACGCGGTCGACGGCGACGTCCTCGGCTCGCAGCGCGTCCAACCCGTCGGCCAGGCCACAGAGCAGGCCTTCGACCGTGGCCCGGGCCAGGTGGGCCGGAGTGGCGTTGGCGTTGGTGAGTCCGTGCACGGCGCCGGTGGAGTCGGGCCGGTTGGGGGTGCGCTCGCCGTCGAGGTAGGGCACGACGACGAGGCCGTCGGCGCCGGACGGTGCGCGCAGCGCCAGCGCGGACAGCTCGTCCAGCGACACCCCGAGCATGGTGGCCGCGGCGCTCAGCACTCGCGCCGCGTTGAGCGTGCAGACCAGGGGCAGGAACGCGCCGGTGGCGTCGGCGAAGCCGGCCACGATGCCGGACGGGTCGGCGGTCGGGGTGGTGCTCACGGCGCTGACCACACCCGAGGTGCCGATCGAGACGACGACGTCGCCGACCTGGGCCGCGACGCCGAGCGCGGCGGCGGCGTTGTCGCCGGTGCCGGCTGCGACGAGCCGGCCGGCCGGTGTCGTCCCCGGGCTCTGGGCCGGGCCGAGGACGCGCGGCAGCAGCGGCACGTCGCCGAGGGCCAGGCGGACGCAGATCCTCGCGGTACTCGCCACGGGCCGGTGACCAGTACCCGGTGCCGCTGGCGTCACCGCGGTCGGTGGTGACCTCCTCGATGCCGGGCGCACCGCGCAACTGCCAGGTCAGCCAGTCGTGCGGCAGGCAGACCGCGGCTGTGCGGGCCACGTTGTCGGGCTCGGCATTCTTCAGCCAGCGCAGCTTGGTGACGGTGAACGACGCCACCGGCACCGACCCGACGGCCTCGGCCCATTCGTCCGCGCCGCCGGGCAGCTCTTCGACCAGCTCGGCCGCCGCCTTGGCCGAGCGGGTGTCGTTCCACAGCAGCGCGTCGCGCACCACCTCGCCGGCCGAGTCGAGGCAGACCATCCCGTGCTGCTGGCCGCCGACCGAGATGGCGTCGACGTCGTCGAGCCCGCCGGCGGCGTCGGTGGCCGTCTGCAGCGCGCGACCACCACGCCCGCGGATCGACCGACGTCCCGTCCGGGTGCGGGGCCGAGCCGGTGCGCACCAGCTCGCCCGACTCGGCGTCGCGGACGACGATCTTGCACGACTGTGTTGACGAGTCGACGCCGGCGACGAGAGTCATACGGGCTAGCGTGCCCCGAGCAGGTGCTCGATGGCCAGTTGGTTGAGCCGGACGAATCCGTAGCCGCGCTCGCCCGCGATCGTCGGGTCGTAGTCCTCGAACGCGCTGCGGTCGGCCAGCAGCCCGTGCACGTCCTCGCCCGCATCGAGCGTCGGTGTGGCCAGCGCGGCCACCCCGCCCTGCTCCCAGGCGGCCTGCACCTCGGGATCGGCCCGGAAGGCCGCGGCCCGCTCCTTCAGCAACAGGTACGTGCTCATGTTCGCCGCCGCCGACTGCCACACGCCCTCGATGCTCTCGGTGCGCGCGGGCTTGTAGTCGAAGTGCCGCGGTCCGTCGTAGGTCGGGCCGCCGCCCTGCGGACCGTGCTCGAGCAGGTCGACCAGGAAGAACGCGTTGAGCAGGTCGCCGTGGCCGAACACGAGGTCCTGGTCGAACTTGGGACCGCGCTGGCCGTTCAGGTCGAGGTGGAACAGCTTGCCGGCCCACAGGGCTTGGGCGATGCCGGCCACGTAGTTCAGCCCGGCCATCTGCTCGTGCCCGACCTCGGGGTTGATGCCGACCATGTCGCGGTGCTCGAGCTGCTCGATGAACGCCAGTGCGTGTCCGAGCGTGGGCAGCAGGATGTCGCCGCGGGGCTCGTTCGGCTTGGGCTCGATCGCGAACCGCAGCCCGTAGCCCTTCTCCTTGACGTAGCCGGCCAGCAGGTCGATGGCCTCGCGGTAGCGGTTGAGCGCGGCGTACACGTCCTTCGCGCCGTCGGACTCCGAGCCTTCGCGCCCGCCCCAGAACACGTAGGTCGAGGCGCCGAGTTCGGCGGCCAGGTCGATGTTGCGCAGCACCTTGCGCAGTGCGTAGCGGCGCACGCCGCGATCGTTGCTGGTGAACCCGCCGTCCTTGAACACCGGGTGCTTGAACAGGTTGGTCGTCAGCATCGGCACGACCAGGCCGGTCTCGGCCAGCGCGTCCTTGAACCGGGCGATGTGCTTGTCGCGCTCGCCGGTGGACGAGCCGAACGGGATCAGGTCGTCGTCGTGGAACGTGACGCCCCACGCGCCGAGCTCGGCCAGCCGGTGCACGGACTCGACCGGGTCGAGGGCCGGCCGGGTGGCGTCGCCGAACGGGTCATTGGCCGGCCAGCCCACCGTCCAGAGACCGAAGCTGAACCTGTCGGACTTCTGCGGCTGCGGAGCCATGTTGACCACCTTTTGCTCATCCACTGGACTAAATCGGACCTTACTCCGGTCGACCTGGATACGCCACGCTCGCCATGACGAGCCCGGCGCATCACGATCGCGACGAGTGGCCCAGGCCAAAGGTTGCTAGTGCTGCTGGGCGTCGTTGGTGGTGACCGTCGTGATCGCGCCGGCCGTCACGCCCCACTTGAGCAGGATGGCGCGGTAGCGGCCGTTCTTGATCAGCTGGCCCAACGCCTGCGCGACCGTGTCCCGCAGTCCGGGCAGGTCCTTGGCCACGCCGATGCCGTACCGGCCGGGCTCGTACTGGGCCGTCGAGGCCAGCTGGTAGAAGGCGCCGGTTCGCGAGTCGGCGACGAGGGCCGCGGCCGGCGGGTAGTCGTTGAGGGTGGCGGCGGCTCGCCCGGTTCGCAGCTGCACGAGCGCGTCCGTGTTGGTCTTGAACAGGTGCACGATGATCGGCCGGCCGTGGCAATTGCGTTGCGCCCGGGCGATCAGATCGACCTGGACCGTGCCGGACTGCAGCGCCACGATGTGACCGCACAGGCTGCTGAGGTCGGACAGGCCGGCGGGATTGCCGCGCTGCGCCACGATGGCCGACCCGGCCGAGAAGTAGTCGACGAAATCCAGCCGCTTTTCCCGCTCGAGCGTGTCGGTCATCGCGCTCATGATCAGGTCGTCGCGATGGCTGTCGACGAGCGCGGGCAGCGTCGTGAACCGATGATCACTGAAGACCACCTTGACGCCGAGCAACTGACCGAGGGCGACGCCGAGGTCGGGCTCGAAGCCGATGATCGTGCGCCCGTCCGGCGCGTAGGACGACACCGGCGCGTACGACGCCTCGGTGACGATGCGCAGCACGCCGTTGGTGCGGATCGAGCTCGGCAGCGCGCTGTGCAGTTGCGGATCGGCGCTCAGCGGCGCCATGGCCCTGGGCTTGGCCGGCGAGCTGTCGCCACATCCGGTTACGGTCCCGGCCAGGACGGCAACGGTGAGGCAGGCCAGGGCGAAGCGTCTGTTCATGTTCGGCTCACTGTCGGTCGGGTGACGCTGGGATCGGGATCGATTGGGGTCAGTTCAGCGGGGTCGGGCATCAGGTCCGGCCACGGCGCCGGCCGCGCGTAGTAGTAGCCCTGCGCAGAATCACAGCCGGCCGCCTGCAGCCACTGCGCGGCGACTTCGGACTCGACGCCCTCGGCCACGACGGTGCAGCCCAGCCCGTGGCTGAGCCCGATGATGGCCAGCACGATCGAGCGGTCCTGACCGGAGCTGATCAGGTCGGTGACGAACGCCTGGTCGATCTTGACCTCGTCCACCACCAGCGAGCGCAGTTGCCACAAGCCGGTGTAACCGGTGCCGAAGTCGTCGATGGAGATTGCGATGCCGGCGTTGCTCAGCGCGGTGACCGAGGCCGACGCCGCGTCCGGATTCGCGGCCAGCGCCGTTTCCGTCACTTCCAGGCACAGCCGCCGCGGATCGCTGCCGGTCAGGGCGAGGATGTTCATCACCCGGTCGGCGAACGTCGGTGAGCTGAGATTGCGGGCCGAGACGTTGACCGCCACCCGCCAGTCGACGCCGCGGGCCAGCCATTCGTGCTGGTCGCGCAGGGCCCGCGTGAGCACCCAGTCGGTGAGCGGTTCGATGAGCCCGGATTCCTCCGCGGCCGGCACGAACTCGATCGGCGAGAGCAGCCCGCGGTGCGGATGCTGCCAACGGGCGAGGGCTTCGACGCCGACGATGGCACCGCTCACCAGGTCGACCTGGGGCTGGTAGTGCAACACCAGTTCGTCGCGGGCCAGGGCCTGGCGCAGTTCGCCCTGGATGAGCAGGCCCGGGCGTTGCTGCTGGTCGATGCTCGGGTCGTAGACGACGATGGTCGCCGCGCCGCGCTTGCCCTGGTACATGGCGGCATCGGCCCGCCGCAGCAACTGCTCGACACTCGTCCCGTGCGCCGGGTACATGGCGATGCCGAAGTGCGCCTCGACGCGCAGGCTCACCGACTCGATGACGATCTCCTCCGCCAGCACGGCCTGGAGGTTCTCGATGAGCGCGACCGTGTCGTCGGCCGAGGAGACCCCAGGCAGCACCAGCCCGAACTCGTCACCGCCCAGCCGGGCGACGGTGTCGTCGGTGCGCAGCGATCCGTTCAGGCGGTCAGCGACCGCCTGCAGCAGCGCATCGCCGGCGTGGTGGCCCAGGGTGTCGTTCACGTCCTTGAAGTGATCCAGGTCGATGAGCACCAGCGCGCCGACCTCGCCGCGATCCACCCGGCGCATCGCGGCGTCGGCGCGGGTGCGGAACCACTCCCGGTTCGGCAGGCCGGTCAACGAGTCGTGCAGGGACTGATGGTGCCGGTCGGAGGCGTGCCGGCGCAGGCGGCGGGTGCTCGACCACGAGATCAGCGCGAGGATGAGGTACATGGCCCCGAGGCCGATGGCCAGACGCAGGTAGGTGCGGTCGAGCTGGTCGTGAACCTTGTGGGCGATCGCGGCGTACGGCAGGTAGATCTCCAGGATGCCGGTGGCCCGGCCCGAGCTGTTCGGCACGACCTCTTCGAGGACGCGGATGACCTCGGCCGAGTGGTCGGACGGGTCGCGCACGACCGCCACGCTGGCGCGCCCGCGGGCCGCGCTGCGAAAGGCCGGGTCGGTGGCCGGCACGGCGTCGGCGCCGCCGGAGCCGTCGTCGGAGAACACCACGGTGCCGCTGAAGCTGCGCAACCGCAGCCGCCGCACCGAACCCGAGAAGATAGCCAGATCGGTGGCCTGGCGCACGGCGGCGAGGTTCGCCCCGTGCAATCCGGCCGACAGGTCGGCCGGGCCGACCGCCGGGGCAATAGCGGTCTGCTCGATGACGGCCGCCTGGGCGCGACCCTGGTCCAGACCGAGGGTCTTGCCGGTCTGCTCGTCATTGCGGGCCAGGACGAAGCCGAGCACGAAGACCAGGACCAGGCTGGCACCCGCGTACATCAGGAACAGCCGGCCGCCCGTGACGCTGCCCTCTGATCGGTCCCGGCCCATACGACTCCCATCGGCTCCGCGGGCCGGAACTCAAAGGATCTGACGCGATCGACGTGCGGTCGCCCGGGCGGCCAGCGCGAGGGCAGCGGCCGCCCACAGGTCGGGACAAGTGGGTTGGAATCTGTGCATACCGCCCGTAGTCTCGCGGCGGGCACCGCATACCGGGGGGAGGGCGGTCATGACGACGGCGCGGGCAATCGTCGAGGACGAAGTGCGCGAACTCGTGCGCCGGCGGGGGATCGACCCGGTGGCTGAGCCCGACGCCGTCGCCGCGCTCATCGCCGAGGTCGTGTCGGACTACCTCGACCGCGCAGTCACCTCGCAGCTGCCGCCGTTGGGCGAGACCGCTCCGGTGGCCCGGGCCGTGCTCGACGCCGTCGCGGGCTTCGGGCCGCTGCAACCGTTCCTGGACGACCCGACCGTCGAGGAGATCTGGATCAACGAACCCGGCCGGGTCTTCATCGCCCGCCGCGGCCGCTCGGAACTGACGACCCTGATCCTCACCGGCGAGCAGGTCGCCGACCTGGTCGAGCGGATGCTGCGCACCTCGGGCCGGCGCATCGACCTGAGCACCCCGTTCGTCGACGCCATGCTGCCCGACGGGTCGCGGCTGCACGTGGTCATCCCCACCATCACCCGCCGCGACTGGGCGGTCAACATCCGCAAGTTCCTGCTCAGTCTCAGCACCATCGACGAACTGGTCGGCGTCGGCTCGCTGACCGATCAGGCCGCCCGCTTCCTCGAGGCCTCGGTCGCGGCCGGGCTCAACATCCTCGTCTCCGGCGGCACCCAGACCGGCAAGACGACCATGCTCAACGCGCTGTGCGGTGCCATCCCCGCCCGCGAACGCGTCATCACCGTTGAGGAGGTCTTCGAGCTGCAGGTGCGCCTGCCCGACGTCGTGGCGATGCAGACCCGGCAGGCCAACCTCGAGGGCACCGGCGACATCCCGCTGCGCCGGCTGGTCAAGGAGGCGCTGCGGATGCGCCCGGCCCGGCTCATCGTCGGCGAGGTGCGCCAGGAGGAGTGCCTCGACCTGCTCATCGCCCTCAACAGCGGAGTGCCGGGCATGTGCACGCTGCACGCCAACTCCGCCCGCGAGGCCCTGGTGAAGATGTGCACGTTGCCGCTGCTGGCCGGCGAGAACGTGTCGGCCGCGTTCGTGGTGCCGACGGTGGCCGCGTCGGTCGACCTGGTCGTGCATCTGGGCCTGGACGCGGCCGGGCAGCGCCGGGTGCGCGAGATCATCGGCGTCACCGGGCGCGTGGAGGGCGACGTCATCGAGACGTGCGACATCTTCACCTCCCGCGCGAGCCGGCTCGAACGGGCCGACGGCTACCCGCCGCACCCGGACCGGTACCAGGCCGCCGGCATCGACCTCATCCGGGCGCTCGGGCACCGGGCCGACACCCCCGGCGTGCACGTCGTGCGGGAGGCCTGAGGTGGGCGCACTGCTCGGGCTGCTGCTCGGCGCCGGCCTGCTGCTGATCTGGCGCAGTGGGTCGCGCGCGCCGCGGCACGGCACCACGTCGGCATCCGGCTGGCTGCTGCGGCGCACCGACCTGTTGCGGCAGGCCGGCGTCGACGGCGTGGGCTCGGGTCAGCTGTTCGGGGCCCAGGTGCTGTGCGCGCTGGTCGGGCTCGTCCTGGTCGTGCTGATCACCTCGACGATCGCCGTGGCCGTCTGCTTCGGCGTGTTCGGCTTCTTCCTGCCGGTGCTGGTGCTGCGGCGGATGCGCCGGCGACGGCAGGTCGCATTGCGCGAACTGTGGCCCGAGGCCATCGACAACCTGGCCTCGGCCGTACGGGCCGGCCTGTCGCTGCCGGAAGGGCTGGCCGCGCTGGCCCTGCGCGGACCGGCCGAACTGCGGCCCGCGTTCGCCCGCTTCGGCGCCGCCTACCGGGCCAGCGGGCGCTTCGGCGAATGCCTGGACGGGTTGAAGGACGACCTGGCCGATCCGGTCGGCGACCGGGTGTGCGAGACCGTGCGGGTGGCCCGCGAGGTCGGCGGCAGCGATCTGGGCACGGTGCTGCGCACGCTGTCGGAGCTGTTGCGCTCCGACGCCCGCACCCGCTCCGAACTCGAGACCCGGCAGGGCTGGGTGGTGAACGCGGCCCGGCTCGCGGTCGCGGCACCGTGGGTGGTGTTGCTGCTGCTCGGCACCCAGTCGACGACGTTGCAGGCCTACAACTCCGCCCGCGGCAGCCTGCTGCTGGCGATTGGGGCCGCGGTGTGCTTCGTCGCCTACCGGATCATGCTGCGCATCGCCCGGCTGCCCGAGGACCAGCGGGTGCTGCGATGACGTCATGGTTGGTCGGCGCCCTGCTCGGGCTGCTGGGCGCGTCCGGCGTGGTGCTGGCGGTGCGGGCCGCGCCGCCGATGCGCCCGATCCGGCTCGGCGACCGCATCGCCCCGTACCTGGGCGACACCACCGCGCCGTCCAAGCTGCTGGCCCGGCCGTCGGCGTCGGCCACGCCGTTCGCGGTGGCCCGCCGGCTGTTCGGCCCGGTGCTGGCCGACGCGGTGCGCTTCCTCGACCGCCTGGTCGGTGGGGCGGCCTCGGTCCGCCGCCGGCTGCGGGGACTGGGCAGCGGACTGACCGTCGAGGACTTCCGCATCGAGCAGGTCGTGTGGGGGGCGGCCGCGATGCTCGCGGCGGCCTTGCTCGTCGCCGTCGGCGGGCTGCTGCAGGGCCACGTCGACGTCGTGCTCGTCGGCGCGGCCGCGTGCGCCGGGCTGGCCGGCGGCGTGCTCGGCCGCGACTGGTGGCTGTCGCGGCAGGTCGAGCGGCGCGAGCAGGCCATGCTGGCCGAGTTCCCGGTCGTGGCTGACCTGCTCGCCCTGGCCGTGGTCGCCGGCGAGGCCCCGGCCGCGGCCCTGCAGCGGGTCTGCCGGCTCACCGCCGGCGAACTGGCCCGCGACCTCGACGGCGCCCTGGCCCGGTCGCGCGCCGGCGAGCCGATCACCGTCGCCCTGACCGAATTGGCCGAGCGCACCACCCTCGAGCCGTTCGCCCGCTTCATTCAGGGGTTCGTCGTCGCCCTCGAACGCGGCACTCCGCTGGCCGACGTGCTGCGGGCCCAGGCCGTCGACGTGCGCGAGGCCGGCAAGCGCGCGCTGCTCGAGGCGGGCGGCCGCAAGGAGATCTCGATGATGGTCCCGGTCGTGTTCCTGATCCTGCCGGTGACGGTCCTGTTCGCGCTCTATCCCGGACTGGTGACGCTGACGTCGCTGGCCAACTGACCGAGTAGGGAGGAAACAACATGCTGGAGCTGGATTTCCTGGGCGCGTTCGTGGCCCGGGCCTGGTCGCGGGCCCGCGGGCATGACCCCGAGCGTGGTGACGTGCCCGGGTGGGTGATGGTGACGGTGATGTCGGCCATCCTGGTCGTCGCGATCCTGGGTGTGTTCGAGCCACAGATCAAGAGCGCGATCGGCAACGCCCTCGATTCGGTCACGAACAGCAAGTAGCCGGTGTCCGGCCGGGGTGCGGCGTGGCGTCGCGCCGTTCACGACGGGGACGGCGAGCCGTCCGGCGATCGCGGGGCCGCGGTCGTCGACTTCGTGCTGATCTGCGTCCTGCTCGTCTTCCTGCTGTTCGCGGTGCTGCAGGTGGCGCTGTATTTCTATGCCCGCAACATCGTGGCCGCGTCGGCCGCCGATGCCGCCCGCTATGCCGCCAACGCCGGGGTCGACCCGGCCGCGGGCGGTCCTCGGGCGGCCGAACTGATCAGCGACGGCCTGGGCTCGCGCACCGCGGCCCGGTTCTCCTGTCACGGCGCCACGTCGCTCGACCCGGCCTCCGGACTGGCCGTGGCCACGGTGCACTGCCAGGGCCGGCTGAAGTTGACGTTCCTGCCGCTGGGCGTGCCGCTGCGCATCGACGTTACGTCCTCGGCCCTGAAGGAGGCCGGACCGTGAGCGTGCGGCAGCGGGACGCGTCGTCCGCCCCGGCGATGCCGGCAGCGCCATCATCGAGTTCGTCTTCGTCGCCGTGATCGTGATGGTGCCGCTGGTCTACCTGATCGTGGCCGTGGCCGCCGTACAACGCAGCCAGTTGGCGGTGTCGCAGGCCGCCCGGGAGGCCGGCCGGGCCTTCGCCACGAGCAGCGAGCCGGCCCAGGCCCAGGTGCGGGTCGCCGCGGCCGTGCGGCTGGCCCTGGCTGCCCAGCACCTGCCCGACGACGCCGTCGTCCGCTACGTCGCCTCCGGTGCCGGCTGTTCGGCGCCGGCCATCAGGCCCCGCCTGGTGCCGGGGGCCCAGTTCACCGTCTGCGTCAGCCGCCACCTCCAGGTGCCGGGTGTGCCGTCGGTGCTGGCCGGGCGGGGGATCACGTCGATCGGCGAGTATGTGGTGCACGTGGACGACTATCGGGCCACGCCGTGAAGCGGCTTTCCGGCGACCGCGGTAGCACGATTCCGCTCATCCTCGGCTTCTTCGTGATCGCGTTCCTGATGGTGGCCGCCGCCGTGGCTGCCGGTGACGCGTTCGTGCAGCAGCGCGGCCTGCAGGATGTCTGCGACGGAGCGGCGGCGGCCGGCGCGGCCGGGGCGGCCGACCTCAACCGCTCGGCCGCGCTCGGTGAGGGATCGGCGCTGCAGTTCGCCGACGTGCAGCGGGTGGTCGACGACTACCTGGCTCGCGATCCCGGCCGCAGCGGTGTGCGCATCGAGGCCGTCCTGTCGGCCGACGCCCGCACCCTGCAGTTGCGCTGCACCGAGACGACCCACATCGCGTTCGGGGCCGTGTTCGGCAAGGGCGGCGGCATCCGGCATGTCACCACCTCCGCCGCTCGCGCCCCGCTGAGCTGACGCGAGCTACGCCCGGCTCACCACCAGTTGTAATTGACCTCGTGGGCCCAGCCGGCGGCCGGGCTGCCGTAGCGGTCCTTGCAGTACCGCAGTGCGGCCAGCAGTTGGTAGAACGCGATGACGTGTGAGCTCGAGCCGTTCCAGTAGTGGTCCCACGTCACGTTGTAGGCGGCGATGTTGGTCTTGCTCATCTGGCCCAGCCCGTAGTAGCTCCCGTTCGTCGCGTGCACCTCGTAGCTGCTCTCGAAGCACACGATCCGGGCCATGTCGTAGGACGTGCCCCAGCCGTTCGGGATCGAGTCGTCGGCCTTCGCGGCGTTGGTCAGCCGGGTGTAGAACCACGACGGCGGGGTGGTGTCACTGCACCGGGTGGCCGCGGCCTTCATGGCCTTGCTCGTCGCCGCAGCCGAGGCCGAGGTCGGGGCCATGGCCAGCGTCAAGGCGACCGAGATGGCCACGGTCGCCAGGATGCGGATGCAACGTCGGTGTCCAGGCATGTGCTCCCCCTCAGGTTGGTGAGATGCACGTTAACCAGACGGAAGGGTCGAAGTAAACCTTTCCGGCGTACGGCCGCGCTACTTGGCGCATCCACCGCTGTTCACCGCGCCAGTCGACGCCCCGATCAGATCTTCCAGATCGGCCGCAGCAGCGGCCGGGCGAACAGGTACCCCTGGCCGCTGTCGCAGAGCTCGCTCTGCAGCGTCTGCAACTGGTCGGTCTCCTCGATCCCTTCGGCCAGGGTCTCGATGCCGAGCGACTTGCCGAGCTGGACGAGGGTGTGGATGAGCGCGTGCGATTCCGCGCTGGTGGCGATGCCGGTGATGAACGAGCGGTCGATCTTGAGCGCGTCGACCGGGAACTGCTGCAGGTACCCGAACGAGCGAGTAGCCGGTGCCGAAGTCGTCGATCGCGATGCCGCACCCCGAGCGCCTTGAGCGCGCGCAGCCGGCGGGCGGCCGGGTCGGCGTCGCGCATCAGCATCGTCTCGGTGATCTCCACCGTCGAGCGCGCCGCGTCCAGGCCGCTCTCGGCCAGCGCGGCGCGCGACGTCGGCCAGGAAGTCCGTCGTCGGTCGAGCTGGCGCGCCGATGACGTTGACCGCGACCGGCGAGGTGGCGGCCGCTGCACGTGCCAGTCGGCGGCCTGGCGGCAGGCCTCGTCCAGCACCCAGCGTCCGATCGGCACGATCAGGCCGGTCTCCTCGGCCAGCGGGATGAACTCGTCGGGCGTGATCGAGCCCGCGCGTCGGGTGGCTGCCAGCGCAGCAGCGCCTCCACGCCCGTCACCGTCACGTCGTCGCAGGTCGAACGATCGGTTGGTAGACCAGGAAGAGCTGGTCGCGTGCCCACCGCGTCCGCGCAGGTCCATCTCGAGCTCCAGCCGGTCTCTACACCGCTCGTGTGCATCTCCGGCGTCGAACATGGTCGTAGCGTTCCTTGCCCGCGTCCTTGGCCGCGTACAGCGCGATGTCGGCGTCGCGCAGCAGTTCGTCCGCCGGCTCGCAGCGCCCTCGGCGATCCCGATGCTGGCCGTGTCGCGCGACGGTGGTCGCTCGCGGCCCGTCGAGCTGGAACGGCTCGTCCAGCGATGTCGCGCGAGCCGCTCGGCGATCATCTCTGGCCCGGCATCTAGCGAGGAGTCCTCGGCTCAGCACCACGAACTCTCTACGTAAACCTTTCCGGCGTCGGCCGCGCTACTTGGCGCGGCTCAGCGCGAACCGAACCCTCCTGAGGTCGATCGCGCCGCCGAGCTCTACGCGACCGACCCGCCGGCCGGCCGATCCAGGGTCTCGTCCTGCGTGGCCGCCTGGTGCTGCAGGGTCTCGAGCTCGTCGGCGAGGTAG
The DNA here is from genome assembly GCA_963713245.1 of uncultured Actinomycetota bacterium. Taxonomy (GTDB): domain Bacteria; phylum Actinomycetota; class Actinomycetes; order Mycobacteriales; family Jatrophihabitantaceae; genus CAVQKZ01. Next base: position 47,990 of record CAVQKZ010000001.1, on the reverse strand, counting down.
TCAACCCGCAGCTGGGCCTCCTCGGCCTGCTGCCGGGCGGCCCGCAGTTCGTCGGCGACCCGGCGGGCGTGTTGCCGGGCGGTACGTACCGGGGCAGGTCGGGCCAACGGCGCTTCGAGCAGTTCGACGGGCGTGTGGTCATCGAACTGGTCGAGCAGGTTGTCGACCTTGGCGACCGCCTCTTTTAGGCGATCGACGTTCGAATCCATCATGGGGGCACCGTCCTGGGAAGATCGTTTTCCCGCTGGAGCTGAGTGTGACACAGCCGGACCGCTGCGCCGGTCTAAACGGTGCGCGGCCGGTCAGCTGTCGCTGCGGTCGGTGTCGATGGGTGTTTCGTCCGGTTGGTTGAAGCTGACGTCGACGTCCTGGAAACCCTTGCTGCGTTGCGCCGTGGCCTGGCTGGTGTAGGCGTCCCGGTCGCCCTCGGTGAGCGTGACGTTGTCGGTGAACGGCGTGAGCAACGACCGCGGCGACAATTCCTCCACCCGGACCACGTTGATCTCGACGCACATCACCACGACGACCGCCGTCACGTACAGGAAGGCGATGAGCCCGAGAACGAGGGCGAAGACGCCGTTGGTGGCGCTGGCGTTCCTGACGACGTGGTTGACGTAGACGATCCCGAACGACTGCAGCACTTGCCAGCCCAGCGCCGCCCCGATCGCGCCGGCGGCGACGTCACGCACCGACAGGTTGCGGGCGGTGGCGATGCGAAAGGCCAGGATGAAGATGGCGCTGTTGACCAGCACGGAACCGACCAGCGCGAGAACGCGCAACGGGGGCCCGAGCGAGCCGGCACCAGCACCGCCCATCGTGCTCAGCACCGTGGTGCCGATGACACCCAGGCCGGCCGTGCACAGGAGCAGCAGGCTACGCAGGCGGGCTTTGAACGGGTTGGGCCGCTCGTTGCGCGGCACCCGCCAGGCCGTGTTCATCGTGTACTGGACGGCCTGGGCCACGCCGAGCGCGCCGTACAGGGAGCCGACGATGCCGACGACCAGCCCGAACGTGCCGCCGCCCAGCCGTTTGGGATGACCGAGGTCGTTGCCGACGACCGGGAACTGGCTCAGTGCCGAGGTGAGCACCTTCTGTTGCAGATGCGGGTCGCCGGAGAGCACGAAACTGAGCACGGTCGACAGCAGCAACAGCAGCGGGAACAGCGACACGAACCCGTAATAGGTGATCAGCGCGGCCAGATAGGCGCCCGAGTCGTCGATGTATTTGTAGAGCACGGCCAGCGGGAATCCCGCGGCTGGATGACGTTGCTGGAATCGGTCCAGCCGCCCCGAGAAGACCATGGGCACAGCTCACCACACCGGGCCGCGATGATCATCGACGGATAGCCGGTCGACCGAGCCGTCCGGCGCGGCGACGGTTGCCCGGACCTCGGCGCGACCCATAAGATACGGTAGCCGATGCAGCCGCATTTGTACGGCGAGACAGGCCGTACGAGCGACGATTGATCCTATAACGCGGTATGTGCCTCACAAGCGCACCTTGGGATGACGAAGGGACGGCCGCGTGTGCGAGATGCTGGCCGTTGCCTACGACGGTCCCGAGCCGTACTCCAGCCTGCACGACTGGGCGCTGGCCCTCGAGGGCTACGGCCTGGGCAGCTTCGGCTGGGGCGTGGCCTGGCTGGCCGACGACGACACCGTGCGGGTCGAGCGCGGGCTGGGCCGCTACGCCGACGAGATCACCGAGCGCGAGCTGATGGCCACGAAGTCGCGGCGCTTCCTGGTCCACCTGCGCCGGCCGAACAAGCTGTCCACCGTCCAGTTCGCCGACACCCAGCCCTTCGCCCGCGGCGGCGAGTTCGCCTTCTGTCACAACGGTTTCTTCGACCGGGCCGAGGCGCTGCGGCCGTCCTACGCCGAGCGCCTGGCCGGCGGCGCCGACAGCGAGGTCGGCTGGTGCTTCGTGCAGGACCGGCTCGACGAGGGCGCCGCACCGCTCGACGTGCTGCGCGAGGTCGACGAGACGTTCCAGGGCAAGGTCAACCTGGGCTACCTCGACCGCGCCGGTACCCTCGCCGTCTACGGGCACAACCCCAGCAATGCGATGTGGCGGTTCACGGCGGACGGCGCCGACGTGGTCTCGACCGCCTTGCACTCCGACGACGACTCGGTCTTCACCCTGATCTACCCGCAGAGCACCGACCGCCGACTCGTACCGGCCGGGACCGCCGTGGCCCTCGGTGACACCGGCGCCGCGGCGCCTGAGCAAGGGGAGAGCGAATGAGCGTCGGCAAGGACGGCTTCGTCACCGAGCACGGGCTGCTGAGCACGGCCCAGCAGCAGGCCGGCGAGCACAGCGCCGAGTTGATCAACGCCCACGACCTGCGCACCATCCGCATCATCTGGGTCGACCAGCACGGCGCGCCGCGGTGCAAGTTCCTCTCCAGCGCCAACTACCTCAGCGCGCTGAAGAACGGCGTCGACTTCTCGGCCGCCCTGCTCAGCATGGACACCGCCAACAACGTGTTCACCCCGCTGTTCGTCGAGGGCGGCGGCTTCGACATCCCCGAGCTCACCGGCTTCCCCGACATGGTGCTGGTGCCCGACCCGACGACGTTCCGGGTGCTGCCCTGGGCCGACCGCACCGGCTGGGTCATCTGCGACGCGTACTTCGCCAACGGCAAACCCATCCCGCTCGACGGCCGCCGGTTGCTGCGCCAGCAGGTCGACGCCGCCACCGAGCTCGGCTACGAGTACGTCTCCGGCCTGGAGGTGGAGTTCTACGTCGTGCGCCGCGACAGCGACCGCATCGAGCTGGCCGACGCGGGCTGGCCGCCGCCGCCGCCGAAGGTCAGCGTGCTGGAGCACGGCTACCAGTACCTGTCCGAGACCCGGCTGGCCGGCATCAACCACGTCGTCGAGCAGTTGCGCGACGCCTACATCGATCTCGGCCTGCCGTTGCGCACGATCGAGGACGAGTGGGGCCCGGGCCAGCTCGAGGTCACGTTCGACCCGATGACGGGCATGGAGTCGGCCGACGCCATGGTCCTGTTCCGCACCACGGCCAAGCAGGTGGCCGAGCAGCTGGGCTGCCTGGCCTCGTTCATGGCCCGCCCGGGGCTGCCGCACTTCTTCTCCAGTGGCTGGCACCTGCACCAGTCGCTGCGCTCGATCGAGACCGGCGAGAACGCGTTCACCAGCCAGAGCGCCGACCAGCCGCTGTCCGAGGTCGGCCGTCAGTTCACCGCGGGCCTGCTGGAGCACGCGCTGCCGTCGATGGTGTTCTCGACGCCCACGATCAACGGCTACAAGCGCTACAAGCCGTACTCGTTCGCCCCCGACCGGGCCACCTGGGCCGTCGAGAACCGGGGCGCGTTCATCCGGGTGCAGGGCGAGCCCATGGAGAAGGGCGCGCACATCGAGAACCGGGTGGGCGAGCCCGCGGCCAACCCGTACTTCTACGTCGCGGCCAACATCGCCGCCGGGCTCGACGGCATCCGCCGCGGCCTGACCCCGCCGCCGCTGGTCGACAGCGACCCGTACTCGACGGACGCGCCGATGCTGCCGACCAGCCTGTGGGAAGCCGTCGACCTGCTCGAGCAGGACACCTTCTTCAAGGACGTGTTCGGGGCCGGCTTCGTCACGTTCGTGACCCAGATGAAGCGCAACGAGTGCGGCCGCTTCCTGGGTGAGGTCACCGACTGGGAAATGCGGGAATACTTCGAGTTCTACTGATGGGCGGCGATATGAACGCACAACGCTTCGCCTACTTCGGCGGTGACGTCGTCCCGCACGAGCAGGCCGTCCTGCCGATCTCGGCGCACGTCGTCAACTACGGCACCGGCTGCTTCGAAGGCATCCGGGCCTACTGGAACGAGGCCGACGAGCAGCTCTACGTCACGTTGCTCGACGAGCACGTCGACCGGCTGCTGCGCTCGGCCCGCATCCTCAAGCTCGACTACCAGGGCAGCCGCGACGAGCTGCGCGAGGTGGTGCTCGAACTGCTGCGGCACAACGCGTTCCGCGAGGACGCCTACGTCCGCCCGCTCATCTACAAGTCCACCGAGACGATCAAGGTCACGCTCAGCGGCCTGCGCACCGACCTGGCCGTGTACTGCCTGCCGCTGGGCGCCTACCTCGACATCGACCGCGGCCTGCGGCTGACCGTCTCGTCCTGGCAGCGCATCGACGACAACGCCATCCCGGCCCGGGCCAAGGTGATCGGCTCGTACGTCAACGCGGCCCTGGCCTCCGACGACGCGACGCAGAAGGGTTTCGACGAGGCCCTGATGCTCACCGGCGACGGGCACCTGGCCGAGGCGTCGTCGGCCAACGTGTTCCTGGTCGCCGGCGACATCCTGTTCACGCCGTCGGCCAGTGACGACATCCTGGTCGGCATCACCCGGGCAGCCGTGCTCGAACTGGGCGTGGAGCTCGGGCTGACCGTGCGCGAGGCCAACATCGACCGCAGCCAGATCCTGGCCGCCGACGAGGTCTTCCTGTGCGGGACGGGGGTGCAGGTGGCGCCGGTGACCGAGATCGACGGCCGGACGATCGGTACCGGCAAGCCCGGGCCGGTCACGATGCTGCTGCAGCGGCGCTACCTGGAGGTGGTGCGCGGCCAGGTGCCCGAGCACGCCGAGTGGCGCACGCCCGTGTACGACCGCGCCTAGCGACGTGTCGGCCGACCGCGCGCCGATCGAGACGGCCGAGCTGTTCGAGGTGACCCTGCCGTTGCTGCGGCCGTTCGTCACCGGGTTCGGGGTCACGGCCTCGCGCCGCACCGTGCTCGTGCACATCGTCGACGCGGACGGCGCGGAGGGCTGGGGCGAGGCCCCGGCCCTGGACCATCCGTACTACCTGCCCGAGACGACGAGCACGACGTACGCGGTCGCGCTCGAGTACGCCCTGCCGCTCGCGTTGGCCGCACCCAGCCCGGAACCGGCCGACGTCGTCGCGGCCATGGCGGCCATCCGCGGCAACACGTTCGCCCGGGCCGGCGTGGAGCAGGCGTTCTGGTCGCTGCAGGCCACGGTCGACGGGGTGGCGTTGCGCGACCTGATCGGCGGATCGCGCGCCGCGGTGCCGGTGGGCGAGAGCCTGGGCATCACCGCGACCATCGACGAGACCCTGGCCGAGGTCAGCCTGCGGCTGAGCGAGGGCTACCGGCGCATCAAGCTCAAGATCGCGCCGGGCTGGGACGTCGAGGTGGTCGCGGCCGTGCGCGAGCTCGTGGGGGCGGACGTCATGCTGCAGGTCGACGCCAACGCCGCCTACTCGCTGGCCGACGCCGACCAGCTGGCCAAGCTCGACGATTACGGCCTGGTCTGCATCGAGCAGCCGCTGGGCTGGGACCAGTTGCTCGAGCACGCCGAACTGCAGCGGCGGCTGGCCACGCCGGTCTGCCTGGACGAGTCACTGCGCTCGGTCGACGACGTCCGCCGGGCGCTGGACCTCGACGCCTGCCGCAACGTCAACCTCAAACCGGCCCGGGTCGGCGGCATCACTGCCTCACGCGAGATCGCCGCGCTGTGCGCCGAGCGCGGCGTGCCGCTGTGGTGCGGCGGGATGATGGAGTCCGGCATCGGGCGGGCCGCCAACCTCGCGTTGTCCTCGCTGCCGGCCTTCACCCAGCCGGCCGACATGTCCCCGGCCTCGGTGCTGTTCGAGTGGGACCTCGTCGATCCGACCTACGAGGTCGCGTCCGACGGCACGATCGCGGTGCCGAGCCAGCCCGGGCTGGGCTTCGACGTGCGCCGCGACCGCATCGACGCGCAGACCGTGCGGCACGCCGTCGTCGCTGGGCCCGGGCCCGGTCAGCCGAGGGAGTAGACCGCCCGCGCGTTGCCCTCGAACAGCGCCTCGTGGGTGTCCTTGATCCAGTCCGAGCCCGCGCCGGCCTCGGTGAGGCCTTGGGCGACCTGGCGCCAGGCGTCGGTGAGCATCGTGGCACCGAACCAGTGGGTCTCGGGGGCGCCGTGGCCGTCGGTACCCAGCAGCAGCCGATCGCGCGGGGCGACGTCGAGCATGGCCAGCAGCCGGGCGGCCGTGCCCACGGGCGCGAACAGGTTCGACAGCGACAGCTCCAGCCACACGTTGGGCCGGGTCGCGGCCAGATGGGCCGCCGGCTCGTGCCACGGGAACGAGCCGTGGATGAGCACGACCTGGCCGGCCTGGCCTTCGGGAGTGCGCAGCAGGTCGTCGAGCAGCAGCGGGTTCGACTCGGCCAGCCGCAGTTCGGAATCGCCGAACCCGGTGTGGAACTGCACCGGCTTGCCCAGGTCGGCGGCCCGGGCCAGGACGTGGCGCATGACCAGGTCACGCACGGCCTTGCCCCGCCGCCGGGTCGGCCCGGCCGGCTGCGCGTCCAACGAACGCTGGGCGGTGTCGACGTCGACGGTGGGGTCGACGGCCAGGCCGGTGCGGTAGGCCAGGATCGTCTTGTAGGCCACGCAGCCTTCGGCGGCGGCCCGGGCCATCGCGTCCTCGACGCCCTGCACGACCTCCCGGGCCGACGCGCCGGCCCCGATCAGCTCGTCGACGAGCAGGTCGATGCGGGCCATCGGCCAGACCGGCCGGCCCGCGGCTGCCGCGTACTCGGCTGTTCGCGGCGGCGCGCCCGGCGGGGCGGCCTCGTCCAGCACCATCCCGGTGATGCCGGCGTCGTCGAACAGGAACCGCACCCAGGCCAGCCAGTCGGCGGCGGCCCGCTCGTCGCGGGCGGCCACCGCATCCGGCCGGCTCGACGCCGAGCAGCCTGGCCAGCTTCGCCTCCAGAAGGTGCTGGAACAGCCGGCCCGGGCCGAGGTGGCGGCGCCGGTGCGCCGCCTCCTCGCCCGGGGCCACGTCCAGCGAGATCGCAGCCAGGTCGAGCGGCTCGAACGCCAGCGGGAACGGGTGGACGTGGTCGTCGATCATGGCCGGTCGAGGGCCTCCACCAGCTCGCCGCCCTCCTCGCCCAGGATGGAGCCGATCCGGGCCACCGAGTCGGCCCGGTTGGCCCGCAGCCACAGCAGCACCCCAACACCGATGACCAACCACAACACGGTGATGTAGGGCGTGGCCTTGAGCAGGTTCGGCGGTACGGGATAGATCGAGCCGTACCAGCGCCGCCCCGAAGATGACCGCGCCGATGAGCGGCACCAGCCCGTGCACGAGCGGGTTGAACCGGGCGCTGGTGCGCTTGAAGAACGCGATACCACCCAGGCACAGCGCGATGTAGACCAGGATCACGGCCAGTGTGCCCATGGTGGCGAAGAAGGCGTAGACGGTGAACGCGTCGCTGCCGAAAGCGGTCGGATTGCCGAAGCCGTACCCGACCAGCGCGGCCCCGGCGGTCGCGACGACCGCGATCGTGACGCGTGGCATTGACCGGCGTCTTGAACCTGGGATGCGTCTGGGCGAACCAGCCCGGGATGACGCCCTCACGGCCCATCGCGAACAGCGTCCGCGCGCTCGCCGTGGCGCAGGCGACGCACACGATGAAGGCCGAGAGCATGGCCCCGATCTCGATGAGCTTGCCCAGCGTCTTGTTGCCGTAGTGCTCGGCCGCCGGGATCAAACCGCCGTTGACCCAGGAGCTCGGGTTCTTCTGCAGTTCGGGCACGCCGTAGCCGATCGTCGTCGCGTAGGTGATGAACACGTAGAACACGATGGCGAAGATGACCGAGGCCAGTACGGCGATGGGCACCGCGCCGGCGGGGGTTGGCGGTCTCCTCACCGAAGTCGGCTGCGGTCTCGAACCCGATGAACGACGTCACGCCCAGGATCAGGCCGTAGAACACGCCGTGGAAGCCGCCGCGAAGTGGTGTGGCTGAACGTGAACGGGGCCAGGCTCTGGCCGTGCGCGCCGCCCTTGCCGACCACGATCAGGCCGAAGATCAGCAATACGAGCACGGTGGCCACGCCGACGAGCAGTTGCAACTTTGTCGTCACGCTGATCCGGATGACCGACAGGACGACCAGAATGAGCATGCCCACGATGAAGAAGGGGAACCACCACTTCACGTCCACGCCGATCAGGTCGGCAAACAGGCACGCGACCCCGGCCATGGTCATCGGCACGAAGCAGGCGAAGCCGAAGAAGTACAGCCAGCCGGCCAGGAAGCCGGACTCCTGACCGAGGCTGCGGCTGACGTAGGTGTAGGCGTAGCCGGCCGCGGCCATCCGGCGGGTGAAGCCGATGACGACGAAGCCCAGCGTCAAGCAGGCGATACCGCCGAGCAGGAACGCGAGCGGGGTCGAGCCGCCCGCGGTGCCGGCCACCCCGCCGGTGTTGAGCTGCATGGCCATCGCCGGCGAGAGCACCGAGATGCTGATGGCCACGGCGTCCCAGGTGCGCAGCGAGCCGCGGGCCAGACCCTCGCCTTCGGGCGCTGACTCCGCGGTTCGAGCACGTGCGGCTTCTTGCGTCATGGCGACGGTCTCCTGTTCTCGGGTAAAGCACCAGCCTGTTGGTTCAGTCGTGGTCGGTTCAGACGTACTTGCCCATGCCGCCGGCGACGTCGATGCTGGCGCCGGTGATGTAACTGCCGCGGTCGCCGGCCAGCAGCGCGATGACGCCGGAGACCTCGTCGACGGTGCCGAAGCGGCCCAGCGGCACCTCGGCGCCGGCCAGTTCGGCGAAGAAGTCCTCGGCGCTCGACTCGGGCGCCCGCCGCTGCCGGATGTTCTCCCACTGGGGCGTGACCACGAAGCCGATGTTGACGCTGTTGACGAGGATGCCCTCGGGTCCGTACTGCTGGGCCAGGGCCTTGGTCAGGTTGAGGCAGGCGGCCCGGTTGACCGTGGTCGCGAAGAAGGCCGGGTCGGGGTAGCGGGCGTAGACGGCGTTGACGTTGATCACCCGGGCCGCCGCGCTCTGGCGCAGGTGGGGCAGCGCGGCCCGCACGCAGCGGATCTGCGAGAAGAGCTTGACGTCGAGGTCGGCCTGCCAGTCCTCGTCGCTGAGGCTCTCGAAGTTGCCGGGATGGGCGGCGCCGGCGTTGTTGACGAGGATGTCGATGCCGCCGAGGCGCTCGGCCGCTCCGTCGACGAAGCGCTGCACCGTGTCGGGGTCGGTGACGTCGGCGACCGACCCGAACACGGTCGCGTTGCCGTGGTCGGCGCTGAGCTGCTTCTCGGCCGCGGCCACGTTGGCCTCGTCGCGGGCGCAGAACGCGACCACAGCCCCTTCGGCCAGCAACTCGGCCACGACGGCGCGCCCGATGCCCTTCGTCCCACCGGTGACCACCGCGCGCCGCCCCCGCAGGCCGAGGTCCATCAGGCGCTCTCAGACCCCGGGTTCAGCTGGGCCTTGGCGTGCTCGAGCAGCGTCTTGCGGGGCGGGTTGAACACGTCGATCTCGCGGCACTCGGTCTCGTAGGTGCGGGCGCCGTGCGGCACCCACGGCGGGACCACGGCCACGTCGCCCTGGCGCATCGTGCGCACGTCGCCGTCGATGTTGAACTCGAACTCGCCGTCGAGCGACGATGACGATCTGTTCTTCCTCGTGCACGTGGTGCGGCGCCTCGGTGTGCTTGTCGAACGACACGAAGTTGACCATGGTGTGCTCGCCCAGCACGGGCTGGAACTTCAGCCCGGGCACGAACTCCACCGACGCGATCCCCGCGACGTCCACGTACCGGCCGTCGGCGGTCGGGGTGCCGCCACCTTCGACGCTGAAGTGTTCGGTCTCGCTGCTCATGAGCCGCCTTCTGCCGTGAGGAGGGTGGCCAGCCGGCCGATGCCCTCGCTGATGTCGTCCTCGGTCGCCCGGCTGAAGGCCAGCCGGAAGCAGTTGTCGCCGCGGCCGTCGGGGTAGAACGGCGAGCCGGGCACGTAGGCGACGCCCAGCCGGGCCGCGGGCGCGGTCAGGGCCCGGGCGTCCACGTGCGGCGGCGCGGTCAGCCACACGAAGAAGCCGCCGCTCGGCCGGGTCCAGCGCACGCCGTCGGGCATGTGCTCCTCCAGCGCGGCCAGCATGGTCGCCGCCCGCGACTGGTAGAGCTTGCGGGCGCCGACCAGGTTGTCCCGCAGGTGGCCGCGGTCGACGTAGCGGGCCATCAGCAGTTGCCCGAGCGCCCCCGCGCACTGGTCGGAGTTCTGCTTGGCCGCGGTCATGGCGGTGACGACCGCGCTCGGCCCGACGGCCCAGCCCAGCCGCACCCCGGGCATGAACACCTTCGAGAACGTCCCGATCTGGACGACGACGTCGGGGCCGAGCGACCACAGGCTGGTGCGCGGCCTGGCCGTCGAAGGCCAGGTCGCGGTAGGCGACGTCCTCGACCAGCAGCACGCCGTAGTGCCGGCACAGTTCGACCAGCGCGGCGCGCCGGTCCTCGGCCAGGCTCAGCCCGCTCGGGTTCTGGTGGTCGGGGATGACGTAGAGCAGCTTGGCCGCGGCCCGTGGGCCAGCGCCCGCTGCAGTTCGTCCAGCCGGATGCCGTCCTCGTCCACGGCGATGCCCTCGACGTCGGCCTCGAAGCCGGCGAAGGCCATGATCGCGCCGAGATAGGTGGGGGCCTCGACCAGCACCCGGTCGCCCGGGTCGATCAGGGTGCGGGCCAGCAGTTGCATGGCCTCGATGCCGCCGCTGGTGATGAGCACGTCGTCGGCGCCGACCCCGACGCCCTGGCCGGCCCCGATCATGGCGCTGACTGCGAGCCGGGCCGCCGGCAGCCCGACGGTGGGCGAGTACTGCAGGCCCAGCGCGGCGTCGTGGGACAGCAGTTCGCCGGTGAGCTCGCGGATGACCTCGACCGGGAACGTCTCGGGCGCGGGAAATCCGCCCGAGAACGTGATGACGTCGCTGCTCGCCGCGAGTGAGAGGATCGCCGTGAGCTCGTCGCCGCCGAGGCGCGACCGTCGGGCGAACCGCGTCCGGCCAGCTCCGGTCGGCCACCGGTTCGGACGTCCGCAACGGGTCACCCACGTCGATACCTGCTCCGTATCACTTGGCGTTGCCGAGACCGGATTTAGGCCTCAGTTGTGAGGTACTGTACGTACGAGGAGGGTATGTGACAAGCAAACTGGGGGGCTCACCTTCCTGATGCCAAAGGCCCGCCCACCCCTGTCCAGCCTGGCCGACGTCGCGCCGCCGGCCCACACGACCGTGTCCCTCGACGCCGTCGACCGCCAGCTGCTGACCCTGCTGTCCCAGGACGCCCGCGTCTCGCAGCGCCGGCTGGCCCGCGAACTGCGGATGTCGCCGCCGGCGATCGGGGAGCGGGTGGCCCGGCTCGAGCGGGCCGGCGTCATCCGCGGCTACCGGGTCTCCATCGACTGGGCCGTGCTCGGCTACCTGACCTGCTACCTCGCCGTCAGCGCCCAGCAGGACGCCGACCAGGGTCGGGTGATGGCCGCGCTGTACGCGCTGCCCGAGGTCGAGGACGTCACCGTGATCACCGGCTCGCTCGACATGCTGGTGCGGCTGCGGGTGCGCGACCACGTGCACCTGCGCCAGTTCCTGCTCGAGCACGTCTGGCAGATCGACGGTGTGCAGCGCACCGAGACGTTCCTGTCGCTGGCCGAACTGCCGAGCAAGGAGCTGGCCCAGACCCTGCTGGCCGGCCGGGATGCCGACGCGGATTCCGCGCCGGGTGGAGGGTGATCGGGTGAGCCTGCAACACGTCGTACTGTTCAGCTTTCCGGGCGAGCTCAGCGCTGCCGACTGGGCCGACATGCAGCGGCAGGTGCGGGCCTGGCCGAGCGAGATCGGCGGCATCGACGTGCTGCGCCTCGGCCCGTCGATCAACACCGAACGCACCCGCGGCTACCAGATCCTGCTGTTCATGGAGGTCGCCGACGAGGCCGCCCTGGTCCGCTACCAGCAGCACCCGGTGCACCAGCAGTTCCTGCAGTGGGTGATCGACCACGAGTGCACGCCGCTGGCCTTCGACTACTACGTCGACGAGAACACCGCGATCCTGCCGTGATCGCGGCGCTCGATCCGGTCGAGCGGCTGCGGCGGATCTGCCTGGCCCTGCCCGAGGTCACCGAGCGGCTCAGCCATGGCTCGCCGTCGTTCTTCGTGCGCGACAAGAAGCAGTTCGTCTCGGTCGACGACCACCACCACGGGGCCGACCACCTGGCCTTCTGGTGCCCGGCTCCGGCCGGGGCCCAGGAAGCGCTGCTGGCCACCGATCCCGACCGGTACTTCCGGCCGCCCTACGTCGGGCATCGCGGCTGGGTCGGCGTGCGCATCGACCGCGACCCGGACTGGGCCGAGATCGCCGAGATCGTCCACGACGCGTTCCGGCAGATCGCGCCGAAGGGCCTGCGTGCCCAGTTGGGCGCGACCGGCGGCTGAGCGACCCGCGTACCCTCGACCGACGTGGACGTCCCTGCCGAGCTGAAAGAACTCTCCGCGACCCTGGCCAGCATCGAGGCCGTCCTCGACGTCCCCAAGCTGCGCCGCGAGGCCGCCGATCTCGAGCAGCAGGCCTCCGCGCCCGACCTGTGGGACGACCCCGAGAACGCCCAGCGGGTGAACTCGCGGCTGTCCTACGTGCAGGGCGAGATCCGCCGGGTCGAGGACCTGCGCCGCCGCGTCGACGACGCCCAGGTGCTGTGGGACATGGCCGAGGAGGCCGACGACGCGACGTTCGAGGCCGAGGCCGAGGCCGAGGTCGCCGGCCTGCGCAAGGCAGCATCGACGAGCTCGAGGTGCGCACGCTGCTGTCGGGCGAGTACGACTCCCGCGAGGCGCTGGTGACGATCCGCTCCGAGGCCGGCGGGGTCGACGCGGCCGACTGGGCCGAGATGCTGCTGCGGATGTACCTGCGCTGGGCCGAGCGGCACAACTACCCGATCGACGTCCTCGACACGTCCTACGCCGAGGAGGCCGGCATCAAGTCGGCCACGTTCCAGGTCAAGGCGCCCTACGCGTACGGCACGCTGTCGGTCGAGCAGGGCACCCACCGGCTGGTGCGGATCAGCCCGTTCGACAACCAGGGCCGGCGCCAGACCTCGTTCGCCGGCGTCGAGGTGCTGCCGGTCGTCGAGTCGTCCGACCTCGTCGAGATCCCCGACGACGACATCCGGGTCGACGTGTACCGCTCGTCCGGGCCCGGCGGCCAGGGCGTCAACACCACCGACTCGGCGGTGCGCATCACCCACCTGCCGACCGGCATCGTGGTCAGCTGCCAGAACGAGCGCAGCCAGATCCAGAACCGGGCCTCGGCCATGGCCGTGCTGCAGGCCAAGCTGCTGGAACGGCGCCGCCAGGAGGAGCAGGCCACGATGGACGCGCTCAAGGACAGCGGCAACAGCTGGGGCAACCAGATGCGCAGCTACGTCCTGCACCCGTACCAGATGGTCAAGGACCTGCGCACCGACTACGAGGTCGGCAACCCGCAGGCCGTCCTCGACGGCGACATCGACGGCTTCATCGAAGCCGGCATCCGCTGGCGGCGCTCCAACTAGCCCGGGTCGTCCGCCGCCGGCCGAGCGGTCCGCCGGGTCGCTGCTGCGTTGTCGGTGAAAAGCGGCGGCGACGGCGGGAGTTGGGTCGTGGGTGGGTTGGCCGCCGGCGGGCGGTTCGGTGGTCACGGCCGGTCTGGCGCTGCGGTGGATCTTCCTGCGTTTGGTGGGTTATGGGTTGCGTACGCGCAGGAAGATCGCCGTCGCTAGCCAACATTAATGCCTTGCCGTTGCTCATGGCGGATAGTGCAGACGCCACGACGCAACCGAACCACCAACCCTCCACGTCTAGGTCCCCGTGTCTAGCTCCGCCCCGCTACTTGAGCAGCAACGCCCCCAAGCGGCGGGCGGTGACGACGAGGCCGATGGCGGCCATCACCACGAAGTACGCCACGTGGCCGAGCATGGCCCAGTCCAGCACGCCGGCGTTCAGGCCGCGCAGCAGGGCGATGCCGTGCTGCAGCGGCAGGCACTCCACGACGACCCGCAGCCAGGCCGGGTACACCGACAGGCTGTAGAACGTCCCGCTGAACAGGAACATCGGCAGCACCGCCAGCTGCACCAGGTCGAGGTCCTGGAACGACTTCATGTACGACGTCACGGCCATGCCGACCGCGCCGAACGCGAACGCGATCAGCAGCGCGGCCGGCAGCATCAGCACCGCCCACCACGACGCGGTCAGCCCCATCGCCGCCATCACGACCAGGAACCCGGCGGCGTACAGCCCGCCGCGGATCAGCGCCCAGCTGATCTCGCCGATCGCGACGTCGAGCGGCCCGAGCGAGGTGGCCAGCATCGAGTCGTACAGCTTGGCGTACTTCATCTTGAAGAACACGTTCATCGTCGAGTCGTAGATCGCGCCGTTCATCGCCGAGGACGCGAGCAGCGCCGGCGCGATGAACGCCGTGTACGAGATCGGGTGCCCGCCCGGGCCGACGACCGTGCCGACGAGCTTGTGCAGGCCGGTGCCGAGCGCGAACAGGTAGAACAGCGGCTCGAAGAAGCCGGAGAAGATCACCATCCAGCTGCGCCGGTAGACCCGGAAGGCCCGCTCCAGCACGACGTGGCCGCGCCCGGCGTACATGCCCAGCGGCAGGATGCGCAGCGCGGCGCTGGCTCGGGCCTCGGGGGCGACGGTCGCGCTCACTTCGTCAACCTCACCCGGAAGCGCCAGCGGGCCAGGCCCACGCCGACGACCAGCCACAGCACCAGGTAGGCGATGTGCCCGAGCACGCGACAGCGCGGACAGCCCGCCGATGCCGGCGTCGCGGGCCAGTTCGGTGCCGTGCCACAGCGGCGAGACGCAGGCCAGCCACTGACCCCACTCCGGCAGCTGGCTGATCGGGTAGAACGTGCCGCTGAACAGGAACATCGGCGTGACGACGAACCGGAACAGGATGTTGAAGCCTTGCCCTCGTCCTCGACGCTGGCCGCGAGCGCGGCGACCGGGGCGGCGAAGGCCAGGCCGGTGAGCGTCGCGGCCGGCACCGCGAAGATCACCTGCCACCGCGACGTGCCGCCGAAGCAGGCCATGATCGCCAGATACAGCGCGGAGTTGACGAAGACCCGCAGCGCGATGGCCAGCAGTTCGCCGTCGCAGACCTGACGCGGGCGTCAGCGGGGTGGCGGCCATGCCGTGGAACGTGCGCACCCACTTGAAGCCGGCCATCAACGGGTAGCTGGCCTCGGCCGCGGCGATCTGCAGCGCGGCCGCGGTGAGGAACGCCGGCGCGACGAACACCAGGTACGGCACGCCGAGCGGCGTGCCGTTGTCGTCCACGACCGCGCCCAGCCCGACGCCGAGCGCGAGCACGTACAGCAGCGGCGTGACCAGGCCGACGATGGCCACGCTGCGCCAGAAGCTGCGGATCGACCCGGAACTGGTACTCGACGACCGACCACACCGACCGTGCTCGGCGCGGGGGATGGTCGCGAACGTGCTGCTCATCAGTCGACCAGGCTGCGGCCGGTGAGCCGCAGGAAGACGTCCTCGAGCGTGCTGCGCCGGACCAGGCTGGACACCGGGTGCAGCCCGTGCTCGCGCACCCGGGTGACCGCGGCCTCGCCGTCGGCGACGTAGAGCAGGACGCGGTCGGGCAGTACCTCGACCCGGGCCTCGGTGCCGGCCATCAACGTCGTGATCGTGACCGCGGCCGTGGCGTTCTCGTCCGGGGCGAAGCGCAGTTCGGCCACCTCGCGCGACGAGTGCTCGGCGATCAGCTGGCGCGGCGAGCCCTCGGCGACGAACCGGCCGCCGTCCATGACCACGAGGCGGTCGCACAGCTGCTCGGCCTCGTCCATGTAGTGGGTGGTGAGCACGAGCGTGACGCCGTCCAGCTTGAGCCGGTAGAGGCGGTCCCACAGGACGTGCCGGGCCTGCGGGTCCAGGCCGGTGGTCGGCTCGTCCAGCAGCAGGATCTCGGGGTCGTTGATCAGCGAGCGGGCGATGGTGAGCCGACGCTTCATGCCGCCGGACAGCGGCTCGACCTTCGACTTGGCCCGTTCGGCCAGTTGGGCGAATTCGAGCAGTTCGTCGACCTTGGGCCGCAGGGCGGCCCGGGACATCCCGAAGTAGCGGCCGTAGATGTAGAGGTTCTCGCGGACGGTCAGTTCGAGGTCGAGGGTGTCCTGCTGGGGGACGACGCCGAGCCGGGCCCGGATGGCCGGCCCGTCGGTGGCCGGGTCCAGGCCCAGGATGCGCAGCGTCCCGGCCGTGACCGGGGCCACGCAGCCGATCATCCGCATGGTCGAGCTCTTGCCGGCCCCGTTGGGGCCGAGGAAGCCGAAGGCCTCGCCGCGGTGCGACGTCGAAGTCGACCGCGTCGACGGCGGTGAAGTCGCCGAAGCGCTTGGTCAGCCCCCGGGCGGTGATCAGCGAGCCGATTTCAGGCTCCGACGGGGCGCTGGCTGGTGCTGCTGGTGCTCGGTGCTCCCACGCCTGCGACGCTAGCAACCGGGGCGGACAGGGTTTCCGGATCGCCGCCGGTACGGGCTTGACCGGAGCCACTGCTACCAGTGAGTAAACTGCACTCCCGTGATCCGGCTCGAGCGAATGACCAAGGTCTATCCGGCCGGCGCGCGCCCCGCCCTCGACGGAGTCGACATCGACATCGAGAAGGGCGAGTTCGTCTTTCTCATCGGCCAGTCCGGCTCGGGCAAGTCGACCGTGCTGCGCCTGCTGCTGCGCGAGGAGCTGCCGACGACCGGGATCGTCACCGTCGACGGCCGCAATGTCGGCAGATTGCCCAACCGCAAGGTCCCCGACCTGCGCCGCAAGATCGGCTGCGTCTTCCAGGACTTCCGGCTGCTGCCGAAGAAGAACGTCTACGAGAACGTCGCCTTCGCCCTCGAGGTCATCAACAAGTCGCCCAAGGCGATCCGGCGCACCGTGCCCGAGGTGCTCGACCTGGTCGGCCTCGAAGGCAAGGCACAGCGGATGCCCAACGAGCTGTCCGGCGGCGAGCAGCAGCGCGTCGCCATCGCCCGCGCGTTCGTCAACCGGCCGCTGGTGCTGCTGGCCGACGAGCCCACCGGCAACCTCGACCCCGACACCAGCCAGGGCATCATGAGCCTGCTCGAGCGGATCAACCGCACCGGCACCACGGTCGTCATGGCCACGCACGACAACAACATCGTCGACGCCATGCGCCGGCGCGTGATCGAACTCGAGTTCGGCAAGATCATCCGCGACCAGTCCCGCGGCGTGTACGGCGTCGGCCGCTAACCGCACAGCGGCCGTCCCCGGCAGTGCCTCCCCCGAGAAGTAAGGAAGTCATGCGCGCCAACTTCGTGTTGTCCGGTGTAGCGACCGGCATCCGCCGCAACGCGACGATGACGATCGCGCTCATGCTCAGCACCGCCATCGCGCTGGCGTTCGTCGGCGCCGCCCTGCTGGCCAACACCGAGATCACCAAGTTCAAGCACGTCTACGAAGGCAAGATCAACGTCTCGGTGTACCTGTGCGCGACGCTGCACGACAAGGACCCGAACTGCCACCACAAGACCACTCCGGCCGAGACGGCCGCCATCCAGGACGAGCTCGACCACGACCCGGTGGTCAGCTCGGCCAGCTACGTCTCGGAGCAGGAGCAGTACAACCGGGGCCGGGTGCAGGACCCGTCGGTGGCCAAGTTCCTCAAGGTCGGCGACCTGCCGGCCTCGTTCACGGTCAAGCTCAAGGACCTGAAGAAGGACTATCCGGCGTTCGCGGCCAAGTACGCGACGGTCGCCGGCGTGGGCGCGGTCAACAACCAGTACAAGACGATCAAGACCCTGCTCGACGTCATCGACGGGGCCAGATGGTTCTCGATCATCATCGCGCTCGTGGTGCTGATCGCGTCGATCCTGCTGATCGCCAACACCATCCAAGTGGCGGCGGCCCAACGCAAGAACGAGACCAGCATCATGCGGCTGGTCGGGGCCTCGCGCTGGATGACCGAGATGCCGTTCATGCTCGAGGCGGTGATCGCGGCCACGATCGGCGGGCTGATCTCGGTCGTGCTGATCTGGGTCGGCAAGCACTACGTGCTCGACGGGGTGTTCAAGGTGCCCACCCAGAACGGCGTCATCCCGAACCTGGGCATCAACGACGTGCTGATCGCCGGTGGCACCGGGCTGATCGTCGGCATCGTGCTCTCGGCCGTCACCGCGTTTGCGACGTTGCGCCTGTACGTACGGTTGTAGCCATGAAGGCACAGGCCGCGTCGAGCAACCGCGAGACCGGCCGCAAGATCATCGCCCAGAACCGCAAGGCCCGCCACGACTACTCGATCCTGGACGTCTTCGAGGCCGGCGTCGTGCTCACCGGCACCGAGGTCAAGTCGCTGCGCCTCGGCCGGGCCTCGCTCGTCGACGGCTTCGCCACGATCGACGACGGCGAGGTCTTCCTGCGCAACGTCCACATCCCCGAGTACGCCCAGGGCAGCTGGACCAACCACGAGCCCCGCCGGGTGCGCAAGCTGCTGCTGCACCGGGCCGAGATCGCCCGGCTCATCGGCAAGACGAAGGAGAGCGGGCTGACCCTCGTCCCGCTGTCGCTGTACTTCTCCGACGGCAAGGTCAAGGTCGAGATCGCGCTGGCCGCGGGCAAGAAGTCCTACGACAAGCGCCAGGACCTGGCCAAGCGCGACGCCGACCGCGAGGTGCGCAAGGCCCTGGGCCGCCGGGCCAAGGGGATGGGTTGACCGACGAGGAGGTCGAGGCGTGGTGGCGCGCGCTCGGCCTGCCCGGGCTGATCGACGCCCACGTCCACTTCATGCCGGCGCCGCTGCTGGACGCGGTCTGGCGCTACTTCGACGCCGGGCTGGAGCACTACGGCGTCGAGTGGCCGGTGCAGTACCGGCTGCCCGACGACGAGCGGGTCGCCATCCTGGGCCGGCTCGGCGTGCGGCGCTTCCCGGCCCTGCTCTACCCGCACAAGCCCGGGATGGCCGAGTCGCTGAGCACCTGGGCCCGGGCCTTCGCCGCCGCGACGCCCGGTTGCCTGGCCAGCGGGACGTTCTTCCCCGAGCCGTCGGCGGCGCGGTACGTGGGCGAGGCCATCGCCGCCGGCACCCAGGTGTTCAAGGCCCACGTGCAGGTCGGCGGCTACGACCCGCGCGATCCGTTGCTGGCCGGGGTGTGGGGGCAGCTGGCCGAGGCGGCGGTGCCGGTGGTCGTGCACTGCGGCAGCGGGCCGCTGCCCGGGCGGCACACCGGGCCCGGTCCGTTCGGCGAGGTGCTGGCCGCGCATCCCCGGCTGACCGCAGTGATCGCGCACTGCGGTGCGCCGGAGTACGGCGAGCACCTCGACCTGGTCGAGCGCTATCCGAACGTCCACGTCGACACGACGATGGTGGGCACCGACTACCTGAACGCCCTGGCCCCGCTGCCGGCCGACGTCGTGCCGCGGCTGGGCGCGCTGGGCGAGCGGGTCGTGCTCGGCACCGACTTCCCCAACATCCCGTACCCGTATGCGCACCAGCTGGCCGCGCTGGAGCGGCTCGAGCTCGGCGAGCAGTGGCTGCGCGCGGTCTGCTGGCACAACGGGGCGCGGCTGTTCGGGCTGGACGCCGCGGCCTGACCGGCCCGTGATGGCTAGTCTCGGGCGGTCGGTCCGGTCGGGGTCGGCACGAGGCGAAGGGGTGAGAGCAGGCGTGGGCAGCCATCGCGCCGGGCGGACCGACTCGACCCGGTCCCGCCGGAGCCGGCCCGAGCCGATCGTCAGGGCCGACCCGCTGGCCCGGGCCGCGGGCGTCCTGACCGACCCGACCAGCTTCGGCGGCGGCGCCGACCGGGCCGAGGTCACGTCCCGGGTGCAGACCGTGGCCTACGGCTACCTGGCGCGTGATGGAGGGCTACCGGCACCCGGAGCACTCGACGGTCTGGTCGACGCTGACGGTGACCCTGCCCTGTCCGGTGCCCACCGTCGCCGTCGACCACCGCTCGGCCCTGGGCCGGCCCGGCGTGGCGCCCAGCGGCGGCTGGAGCGCCCCGGTGGGGGAGCGCCGCTTCGACGAGGAGTACGTCGTCACCGCCGCGGACTCGACCACGATCGGCGACGCTGTTCACCGGGCGGCTGTGCGACCTGCTGGTCGGGCACACCGTGCAGCGGCTGAGCTTCGACCGGCGGCGCCTGCTGCTGCGCACGTTCGACGGCAGCGAACCGACGGCGTCGGTGCTGGAACGGCTCGGCGGGCTGGCCGGTGACGTGCTGGCCGCGACGCCCGCGTTCGTGGTCCGGGTGATGGGCTCGTCCGAGCCGAGTGGTCCGCCGACGCCCTTTCCGCCCGGTTTGTACGGCTGAGCCGGCCCTGGGCTCGACGCCGCCGGTAGACTGGATCGAGCACCAACTAGGGGGTGAATGGTCTCGACTCCGGACGTCGAGGCAGGAGAAGCGGGCCGAGGTTCGCGTTGCTGCCCTCGTTAAACAAGCGACGCACAAAAAATAAGCGCCGATGCAAATCGCGCCGATTTCGCTCTCGCTGCCTAAGTAGCGCTAGCGGATCTGTCAGCCCGGGTTCGTCACCGGCCCGGATGCTGGCATCAGCAAGGTGGCTCACCGTTCTCGCCGGTCGCGGGAGAGAACGGGACATCACACAGCGACTGGGCCCGTCACACCGGCTTGTGTGCATGACCGGTGGGGCCGAGTAGAGGCAGCGCACACTGCGCCCGGAGAAGTCCTGTTGAAGCGACGGAGGACGCGGGTTCGATTCCCGCCACCTCCACCCCTGCGGAGGCCCCAGCACCTGCTGGGGCCTCCGTGTGTTGAAGGACGGAGACCGCCGAGTCATTGCGCTACGATGTAGCGCATGACCAGTCCGTTGTCCATTCGGTTCGACGCCGCGCTGCTCGAGCGGTTACGGCGGCGGGCCGCGTTGCACGACTCCACGCCGTCCGGCCTGGCTCAACGGTTGGTCGACGAAGGGCTCCGCGGCCAGGAACATCCGGGGATCGTGTTCCGTGACGGTCCGTCCGGTCGGCGTGCGGCCCTGGCTGCGGGACCGGATGTATGGGAAGTCGTCTCGGCTCTACGGTCCGCAGGCGCCAAGGACGAGAAGCGAGCGATCGCCCGTACCGCGGCCGACATGGCCCTCTCGCCGGCGCAGGTGCAGCTGGCCTTGGAGTACTACGGGTCGTTCCCGAATGAGATCGACGCCCAGATAGCCGAGAACGAGCGAGCCGCGACGGACGCCCTGGCGGCGTGGCGCGCGCGGCAGCGACTGTTGGCGTGACAGTGCGGCTGCTGCTCGACGAACACTATTCCGACGAGATTGCTGCTCAGTTGCGACATGACGGCCATGACGTGATCGCCGTCGTGGCTGATCCTGACCTGCGTGCCCAGCCCGACGCGGAGATCTTCCGCCGAGCTTCGGCATCGGGTCGGCGCGTCGTCACGGAGAACATCAAGGACTTCCGTCCGCTGCTGCAACAGGCGTACGCGAGCGGCGATCCGGTTGCGGCGTTGTTGCTCGTTCCACCCGGCCGGTTCCCCCGTCGAGCCGGTCGACGGTCCGAGGCGATCCGCACTGCGCTGGTGCGGTGGCTGGCGGCCGCCGACGTCGAGGATCGCCCCGACGAGGACTGGTTGGTCTAGGTTCGCCCGCAACGCCTGGTGGAGGGTGTGTCGATGCCGACGCTTCGGGTCAGGAACGTTCCCGACGACGTTCGCCACGAGCGGGCCGGCCACGCTGATGCCGGTTGAGCTGGCGCCCTAGTCGGTGCTGGCGAACTGGGAGCGCTTCGCGACGGCGGCGGGCGAGTGGGCGCCCTGGCGCGGGCCGCGGGCGCGCAGCCACCGCTCCACCGGGCGTTCGAACAACACGTACACGACCCCCGACAGGGCGACGATCCCGACCAGAAAGGCGATTTCGACCGCCAGCCCGGCTTCCACGCTGCTGGGCCGGGCGAGGTGGTGGGAGAGCAACGTCACCGCCGGCCAGTGGATCAGATAGAGCGCGAACGACCACTCGCCCAGGCGCACCAGCGGCCGGCGTTGCAGCACCGTGGCCCGGCCGTCGGCGTCGCCCGCGGCGTAGACCAGCAGCAGGAGCACGACCGACGGCAGGATGATCAGCGTCGGCACGGCCGGGTTGTCGCTGAGCTTGCCCTTGTAGTGCAGGGTGTCGACGGCCAGGAAGCTGACGAGCACGAAAGCCGCGGCGGCCGGGCGGGGTACCGGGATCCGCACGCCCCGCTCGACCAGGATGGCCAGGGCGATGCCGATCACGAACTCGGTCAGCCGGTAG
This sequence comes from uncultured Actinomycetota bacterium, assembly GCA_963713245.1. Lineage (GTDB taxonomy): Bacteria > Actinomycetota > Actinomycetes > Mycobacteriales > Jatrophihabitantaceae > CAVQKZ01. The sequence goes on along the minus strand of CAVQKZ010000001.1, from coordinate 25,903 downwards.
ATCGGCAGGTTGTACAACGACCAGATCGCCGTCTCGCCGTGCAGCGTTGTGCGCACCGCGACCGTGACGACGGCGATCAACACGTAGGTGCCGACGGCGACCACGCCGACAGCGCGGGTGGACAGCGGCCGCATCCCGCGAACCAGGAACGGGAAGCAGGCGTAGAACAGCGCCTCGCACGACAACGACCAGCTCGGCACGTTGACGGCGTTGTAGTAGGTCTTGCTGTTGACCCAGGACTGGACCAGCAGCAGCGCGGTGATGGCCGGAACGACCGGCACGCTGGTCCCGAGCGAGACCAACACAAGGATCATCGCCAGCCACGTCAATGCATGCAGGGGCCATACCCGGGCGAACCGATTCCAGTAGAACGACCTGGTGCTCTTGCTGGCATTGTGCGACCAGGTGAGCACGAAGCCGGAAAGGACGAAGAAGAAGTCGACGCCGGCCGGCCCGGCCCAGGCGGCGACCGACAGCAGGTGGACGTGGGCGATCCGGGTCGATGAATGCAGCGCGACGACGGCGAGGGCGGCGAAGAAGCGCAGCGCGGTCAGCGAGTCGAGGCGCGGCGCGCGCACGGCCTGGTCCGATGCCATGGTTCTCCCGAAAAACCACTCTCGGTGCTAGGCGGAGCCGGTAGTTTCTAATGTCCGCCTTACGTTACGTCGCCACTCCCGGATCGACCGCGGTGACGCTAGGCTGACGCGGCGCCAAGCCGACATGCTACGCAATTTATGCCGATTGTAGCTAAGCGTGGTCACGAATTAACTTCAATTTCACATTAGCCCAAGGTCTGGGTACGCTCCGCTCATATCCTGATCCCGATAACCCGCCGCCGCGCCTAGGCATCTACCGCACTGGAGATCGATGACCCCCACGTCGGCCGCATCGCCACCCCGGCACCCGCGGCGCCACCTGCTCACCTGCCTGCTCGCGGTCACGGTCTCGGCCCTCGCGCTCACGCTCAGTGCCGCGAATCAGGCCGGCGCCGACCCCAGCGGCACGGCAGACGTGGTCACCACGCCGGCCGCCCCCGGCACCAGCTACGCCCAGGGCACCACGGCGCAGGACGCGCAGACCGGGACGGTGCACTACGCCGTCCCCAAGGACGTCTGCCCGGCCCCGACCAAGGGCTATGCCAGCTGCCTGTCGGTCAAGCTGGTGCCCGCGGCCAAGGGCACGACCGGGGCCAAGGCCTACGTCACCCCGGCCAGCCTCACCGGACCGACGGGCGGCTTCGGGCCGGCCGACCTGGCCAGCGCCTACGCCTACGACCGCAACGCGGCCAGCGGCGCGACCCAGACCGTGGCGATCGTCGACGCCTACGACAACCCGAACGCGCTGATCGAACTGAACGCAGTTCGACGCGAACTACGGTCTGCCGGCCGAGACCGCGACGTCGTTCAAGAAGGTGAACCAGAACGGCGACACCTCGCCGCTGCCCGTCGCCAACGCCAGCTGGTCGACCGAGATCTCGCTGGACGTCCAAGCCGTGCGGGCCGTCTGCGCCCTGTGCAAGATCGTGCTTCTCGAAGCCAACTCGCCCCGGTCGGACTACCTGGCCACGGCCGTCGACACGGCCGCGAACACCTTCCACGCGACCGAGATCAGCAACTCCTACGGCAGCCCGGAGTTCTCCGGCGACTCCAGCATCAGCTCCTACTCGCATCCCGGCATCGTCATCACCGCGTCGACCGGGGACGACGGCTGGTACGGCTTCGACTGGGCCAACGTCCCCGGCCAGGCCTCCGACAGCGCCGCCAGTGTGCCGGCCGCCTACCCGGATGTGGTCGCCGTCGGCGGTACGGCCCTGACCCCGAGCGCGACCACCGGCGGGCGCCATTCGGAGACGGTCTGGAACGAGAACGGTCTCGACGACAAGGCCGGGCTGGGCGCGCAGGACCGCCTGGGCGCCTCGGGCGGTGGCTGCAGCACGCTCTACGCGGCCCATGCCTGGCAGGCCCAGGTCGCCGGGTACAGCACCACCGGCTGCGGCTCGAAGCGGCTGGCCGGCGACATCGCCGCCGACGCCGATCCGGCCACCGGCTTCGACGTGTTCGTGGCGCGGCACCTGGCACCGGGTCGGCGGGACGTCGCTGTCCTCGCCGCTGATCGCGGCCATGTGGGCCCTGGCCGGCGGCTCGGGCGGCAACACCTACCCGGCCCAGTCGCTCTATCACAACGCGCACAGCCAGGCCAGTTCCGTCTACGACGTGACCGTGGGCGGCAACTCGTTCTGCGACGGCGACGTGAAGTCCCACTGCACCGCGGCGGTGAAGACCCTGACCGGCGGGGCCACCGGGAACCCCAACCTGCTGGCCCGCAGCGGGGCTCCGCTCGGCCTGCTCGACTGCGGCTACGACCCGAACGCCGAGAAGTCCACCGTCAACGACCGTCAGTGCAATGCCCGCACCGGCTACGACGGCCCGTCGGGCCTCGGGGCGCCGAACGGACTGTCGGTGTTCACGCCGTCGACGGCCACGCTGTCCATCACCCCGCCGGCGATGAAACTGAACACCGCCCAGACGTTCACGGCCAACTACAGCAACCCGAACACGGCGATCACGGGCCAGACGTACCAGTGGACGTGGGGCGACGGCCAGACGACCACGGTCTCGACCGCAAGCACGACCCACACGTACACGGCCAAGGGCACGTACACCGTGGGCGTGACGGTCACGCCCAGCAGCGGGCCGCCCCTGAGCACGTCCCGGTCAATCACGGTCGGCATGCCGCCGGTGCCCGTCATCGCCGGCAACGCCACCCTGCACGTCAACACCTACGGCAAGTGGTCGAGCAGCACGACGACCGACCCCAACACCGGCGGAACCATCACCCAGCGGGCCTGGAAGTTCGGCGCCACGACCTACTCCCGGGCCACCACCTTCAGCTATCGGTTCCCGACGGTGGGTAGACGGACCCTGATCCTGGTCGTCATCGACAACGCCGGGCTGCGGGTGACCACGACCAAGCTCGTCACCGTCATCAAGTGAGGCTGGGGGCCCTGACGTACCGTTGACGGGTGGCGCGCCGGGCTCGATTCCTCTCGCCGGGGTGGCTGACGCTGCACCTGGTCGCGGTCGCCCTGGTCGTGACGATGGTGCTGCTCGGGCGCTGGCAGCTGGACGTCTCCAACGCCAAGCACTTCAACCTGCAGAACTTCGGCTACGCGCTGCAGTGGTGGGCCTTCAGCGCGTTCGTCCTGCTCATGTGGGGACGCATCGTGCGCGACGCGCGGCGCCGCGGTCCGCAGCGGCCCGGGGTGACGGCGGGCTCGCAGGACGCTGAGCCGGGTTCCGGCGCGGACGCCCCGGTCGCCTACCGTCGCTACGTGATGCCCGAGAGCGCGACGGCGCCGGCGATTGCGGCCGACTCCGCGCACGCGGCCTACAACAACTACCTGGCCCAGCTGGACGACGCGTCCGCGCCGAGCCGGGCCGAGGGGACCGCGCCGTGAGCCAGCAGGCCACCGCCGCACCGACTCCGGCCCGGTCGCGGTACGCCGGGCGCGCTGCTGCGCTACCGGATCATGGCCTTCACCACCGGCGTGGTGCTGATCGCGGGCACCATCGCGCTCATCCTCAAGGAGGTCGTGCACGTCCACCACATGGAGCCCGGCACCGGGCTGCTGTGGCTGGCCCACGGCTACCTCTACCTCGTCTACGTGATCGCCACCGTCAACCTCGGCTTCAAGACCCGGTGGCCGCTGTACCGCATCGCCCTGGTCATGCTGGCCGGCACCGTCCCGACGATGTCGTTCGTGGCCGAGCACTTCGTCACCCGCGACGTCCGCAAGCGGATCGCGGCGACGGACTGAGCTCAGGCCGTTCCCGTGCGGGTCTGGCCCGACCCGAAGGCCTCGACCAGCTCGGCCCGGGCCCGGGCCACCCGCGAGCGGATCGTGCCGACCGGGCAGCGGCACACGTCGGCGGCCTCGGCGTAGGACAGCCCGACGAGCTGGGTGAGCACGAACGCCTCGCGGCGGTCGTCGTCGAGGGCGTCGAGCATGGCATCCAGACTGACCGTGTCGGCCGGGTCGGTGGCCCGGCGGGCGGCGGCCAGCTCGTCCGGCGCCTCGGTGACGACTTCGACGGCCCGGGCCCGCACGGCCGAGCGCACGGCGTCGGCACAGACCCGGCGGGCGATGGTCAGCAGCCACGTCCGCACCGAGGAGCGGCCGGCGAAGCGGTGCAGCGACCCGAACGCGCGGGCGTAGGTCTCCTGGGTCAGGTCGTCGGCCCCGGCCCGCGAGCCCAGGTGGGCGCACAGCCGCCAGACGTCGGCCTGGGTGGCCCGGACGAAGAAGGCCGCGGCGTCGGCGTCACCGCGGCGCGCCCGCAGCGCGGCCGTGGTGGCCTCGTCCAGCTCCTCGTCCATCTCTCTCTTCCGTTCGCTGACGCCGGGAACTAATTGCCCTCTCTACCCGACTAATCGTTGCGTGCGGTGTGATCGGTTCAGAGAGGCGGCGTCCGCGCGCCTGGACGGCGAGCCCCTCGGGCTGTCCGCGTCGGGGCTGGACCATCACCTGGCCACCTGTACCGAGTGTGCCCGATGGGCCGAGGACGCCACGCGGCTGACCCGCCAGGCCCGGCTCAGCGCCACCGCCGTGCCCGATTTGTCCGACCGGATCACCGCCGACGTCGTCCTGCCGGCCGGCCGGGTGCTGCGCCGCCGGCTGCTGCTGCGGGCCGCGCTGTTCCTGGCCGGGGTCGTGCAGCTGGCCATCGCCCTGCCCGCCTTCTTCGGCGACAGCATCGGGATGGCCATGTCGGCCCACGCCACCCACGAGGCCGCGGCCTGGAACCTGGCCCTGGCCGCCGCGTTCCTGGCCACAGCCGCCACGCCCCGGCGGGCGGCCGGGCTGGTGCCGCTGCTGGCCACGTTCGTCGTCGTCCTGGCCGCCCTGAGCGTGCGCGACTACGCCGCCGGGGTGGTGTCGGCCGGCCGGGTCAGCACCCACCTGGCCGCGATCGGCGGCCTGCTGCTGGTGCTGCTGCTCGACCGGGCCGAGCGGGCCCTGCCCCCGGGCCGCTTCAGCCCGGCCGACCGGGCCGGCCGGGCCGAGCGCCGCGACGGCGACGGCGACGAGCCCGGCCGCCGGCGGCTGCGGGGCGTGGCGTGAGGCGGCGGCTGGCCGGCCTGCTGGTCTTGGTGGCGACGATCCTGGGCGTCGGGTTCGCGCTGGCCGGGGCCGCGTCCGCGCACGCCTCGGTCGTGGCCACCGACCCGGCCGACGGGTCGCGGCTCAAGGCCGCGCCGGCCGTCGTCACGGTCACCTTCGACGAGCCGGTCGGGCTGGGCGGGGCCGGCTACCTGCACGTCATCGACCAGAGCGGCCGGCGGGTCGACGCCGGCACCGCGTTCCACCCGAGCGGCGACGGGGCCAAGGTCGCCGACAAGCTGAAGTCCGGGCTGGGCGACGGCACCTACACCGGCAGCTTCCGGGTCATCTCGGCCGACTCGCACCCGGTGGCCGGCACCATGCGCTTCGTCGTCGGCAACGGCGTGCTCAGTGCCGCGGCCGGCACCACGTCCACCGTCAACCACACCACCAGCGCCGTCTTCGACATCGTCCGCTGGGTGTCGTTCGCGGGCTTCGCCCTGCTCGGCGGGGCCTGGCTGCTGCTGACGGTGTGGCCGCCGGGCCGCGACGACCGCCGGGCCGTGCGCATCGTCTGGACCGGCTGGGCGGCCATGGCCCTGGGCGCGGCGGCCGAACTGCTGGTGCAGGGTCCCGTACACGGCCGGGACCGGGTTGTCGGACGTGACGAACTGGTCGCTGATCGACGGCACCCTGCACACCGACTACGGCCAGGCCCACTGTGCCCGGCTGCTGCTGCTCGGCGCGGTGGCGCTGTTGCTGGGCTGGGCCCTGCAGGGCGAGCGGCGCCGCTCTCCGATCGAGCACTCGTTCTGGCCGCTGGGCGCCGGGCTGGCGCTGACGTTCTCGCTCGTCGGCCATCCGCAGACGACCAACCCGCGGGTGCTGTCGGTGGCCGACGACATGCTGCACATCCTGGCGATGGCGGCCTGGCTGGGCGGGCTGGTCATGCTGGTCGCGGCCGTGCTGCCCCGGCGCGAGCCCGCCGAGCTGCGGGCGGTGCTGCCGGTGTTCTCGCGGGTGGCGTTCGGTTCGGTGACGGTGCTGGCCGTGACCGGGACGTACGCGGCCTGGCGCGGCATCGGCACCGTGCACGCGATCTTCACCACCACGTACGGGCTGCTGGTCGTGGCCAAGGTGGCGCTGTTCGTGGGGTTGCTGGCGCTGGGCAACCTGTCGCGGCTGCTGATCCAGCGCCGGTACGCGCGGGTGCCGGTCGCGTACGCCCTGAGCGACGCGGTGCTGGACGAGGCCCGGCCCGAGTCGGACGAGCCGCCCGGCCCCTCAGGCTCGGTAGCGCTGGAGCGGCTGCGGCGCTCGGTGCTGGTCGAGATCGTGCTGGCCATCCTGGTCCTGGCCGCCACGTCCGTCCTGGTGGCCGAGCCGCGGGGCAAGGAGGCCATCGCCACCCGCGACCTGCGGCCGGTATCGGCCAGCGGCAGCCTCGGCGACGGCCGCGACGTCACGATCACGGTCACGCCCGGTCGGCACGGGCTGGTGGCTGCCGACGTCGGGATCAGTTCCGGGCACGAGCCGCAGAAGGTCACGGTCACGGCCACGCTGCCGGCCAAGCAGCTCGGGCCGATCCCCGTGCCGCTGACCGCGAACGGCACCCGGGGCTACGCGGCCAGCGGGGTCAACCTGCCGGTGGCCGGCACCTGGGTGTTCACCGTCATCGTCCGCGATTCCACGTTCAATGCCACGGCCGAACAGGTCAAGGTCCGTCTCCACTGAAGGGTTGTCTGTTGATGAAGAAGCTGCGCGTGCTCGCGCTGGCCGGTGTCGTTGCCGCCGTGGGGCTGCTCGTATTGGCCGGGCCGGCGTCCGCGCACGTGACGGTGAGCGCCCCCGGAGCGACGCGCGGCGGCAGCGACCAGGAGATCACCTTCCGGGTGCCGGTCGAGAAGGAGGTGAACACGGTCGGGCTGAAGGTCGCGCTGCCCACGGCCACGCCGATCGCGTCGGTCGAGGTGCAGGCCATGCCCGGGTGGACGCACATCCAGAAGTCGGTGAAGCTGGCCAAGCCCATCCATACCGACGACGGCGACCTGACCGAGGCCGTCTCGGAGGTGGACTGGATCGCGCAGTCCGGCGGCGGGCTCAAGCCCGGGGAATTCGGGGCGTTCACGATCATCGCCGGGCAACTGCCCGACACGGCCAGCCTGACGTTCAAGGCCATCCAGGTCTACAGCGACGGGTCGACGGTGCCGTGGATCGAGACGGCGGCGCCGGGCAGCAGCACGGACTCGCTCGAGCATCCCGCGCCGACGCTGACCCTGGCCAAGTCCGGAGGGGCGGCGACCTCGGCCCCGGCGGCCGCGTCGTCGTCTTCGTCGAAGTCGAGCAACACCGGCCCGGTGGTGCTGTCGGTCATCGCGCTGGTGGTGGCCGCGGCCGCGCTGGGGCTGGGCATCGTGGCCCGGGCCGGGTCTCGCGACGGGCGGCGGTCCTGATGCGGATCCCGCTGCCGGCGGTGGCCGCCGGGGTGCTGGTGGCCGCGGTGGGTGCGGCCGGGCTGATCCGCGGTGCCGTGCCGCCGGCGGCGGCGACCGGCGGGGCGACCGCGGCGTCGGCGCCGATCGTGGTGTCGAACGCGTACGTGCGCCAGCCCGCGCCGCCGACGGATTCCGCGGCCGCGTACTTCACCGTCTACAACACCACGGCCAAGCCCGACCGGCTGCTGTCGGTGACGTCGGGCGCGGGGGCGACGGCCGTGCTGCACGCGACCGTCAACGGGGTGATGCAGGCGGCGACGGACGGGGTGGTGATCCCGGCCAAGGGCAGCCTCGTACTGTCGACCGGGAAGGGGCACGTGATGATCGAGCAGCTGTTCGGCAAGCTGCTGCCCGGTCAGAACGTCAACCTGGAACTGACGTTCGCCACCGCCGGCCCCATCGATGTCACCGCCCCGGTGATCGCACTCGGGGCGCCGGCTCCGAATGGTTCGGCCCCGGCCGCGCCGTCCTCGTCTGGAGCAACGAAATGAGCTATCGGGTCCGGCTGGCTGCGGTCCTGCTGGCGGCCGTGGCCGCCGTGGCCGGGTGTTCGTCCGGACACCACGGCCGCCCGCAGCCGTCCCAGCTGAACGACCAGCCGAGCGGGGGAGCGGGGTTCCACGGCGCCGGGTTGACCCCGCCGCAGCCGCGGCCGTCGTTCACGCTCACCGACACGGCCGGCCGTCCGTTCGCGTTCGGCACCCAGACGGCCGGACATCCCACGCTGGTGTACTTCGGCTACACGAACTGCCCGGACATCTGCCCGACGACGATGGCCGACATCCACCAAGCCCTGACCAAGCTGCCGGCGGCGCTGCAGGCCCAGACCGACGTCGTGTTCGTCTCGACCGACGTCAAGCACGACACCGCGCCGGTGATCAAGCAGTGGCTGGGCAACTTCGACGCCGGAGTCAAGGCCCGGTTCATCGGGCTGCGCGGCACCCAGGCCCAGATCGACGCGGCCCAGGCGGCGACGCACATCCCGCTGGCCGAGGACGGCGGGCAGACCCACTCGGCCCAGGTGCTGCTGTTCGGGGCCGACAACTACGCCCGGGTGACGTTCCTGCAGAGCACGAACGAGGCCGAGTTGATGGCCCACGACCTCCCGCTGGCGGCGAAGGCTTGATCCAATGGTCCGTACGGCAGAATCACCGCTCGTGACCCAGTTTCCCGCAGGCCTCCTCCGCTCCGCTCCTCACTCGCTGGGGCTCGCTGCGATGCTCACTTCGGAGGTCTGCTCGTGACCTTCACTTCAGCGCGGCCCTGGCTCGGCACCGTCGCCCGGCTCGTCCTCGGCGTGGTCTGGTTGTGGGCCGGCTGGTCGAAGCTGCACGACCCGCGGGCGTTCGTGCAGACCATCCGGGCCTACGACGCGACGCCGGAGTGGCTGTCGAGGGCGATGGGCTACGGCCTGCCGGTGCTGGAGGTGTGCCTCGGCATCCTGCTGATCGTCGGCGTGGCCATCCGGATCTCGGCCGCTGTGTCGGCCGTGCTGTTCCTCGTGTTCCTGATCGGGCTGATCCAGGCGGCCGCGCGGTCCATCGCGCTCGATTGCGGCTGTTTCGGCGGCGGTGGCGTCACCGGCGGTGCGACGCACTACACGCTGGACATCCTGCGCGACGTCGGCCTGCTCGTCCTCGCTGCGTATCTGGTCGTGTGGCGCGACACCAGGATCTCGATCGAGGAGTTCCTGGCCCGCAACGACTACGTGCCGCCGCCGTCGGTGAAGCGGTTGCGGACGCATCACGGGCAGCGCAAGTACAACGCGGCGGTGGAGGCGCGGCGCAAGGAGGCCCGTGATCGGGAGCGCTATGTCAATGCCTCGCTCGCCATCGTCGTCGTGCTCATCTCCCTCATCGGCATCGGCGTGCAGTCGGGCCGGGCCAAGATCGCCGGCTCGCTGACGGCCACCCATGCCAGCGTCGCCAACGGGGTCGTCTACGGGAAGAAGGCCGCCGCGACCGTCGACATCTTCGAGGACTTCCAGTGCCCGGCCTGCCAGAAGTTCGAGTCGGAGACCGGCGCTGCCCTCACCGCGGACGTCGTGGCCAACAAGGCCCAGGTGCGGTACCACACGCTGTCGTTCCTCGACGGCAGCTCGAACGGCAACCGGTACTCGTCGCGGGCGGCCAATGCCGGCGCTGTGCGCCTCGGACGTCTCGGTGGACGCGTTCAAGAAGTTCCACGACATCTTGTACAAGGCCAGCGTCCAGCCGAAGGAAGGCACGAACGGGCGGCCGGACTCGGCGTTCACGACCTACGCCCAGCAGGCCGGGCTCACGCCGGCGCAGGTGACGACGTTCACGACGTGCGTGCAGAGCGAGAAGCACAAGGCGCTGGTGCTGGCGATCACCGAGAACGGCAGCAAGCGCGGGATCACACAGACACCGACCGTGCGGGTGAACGGGAAGACGTTGAGCAACCCGACGTTGGCGAAGCTGACGGCCGCGATCGCCGCCGCGGACGCCAAGGGTCCCGCCCCCAGCCCGTCCCCGACCGCGTCGCCGTCCGGGTCGAAGAGCCCGTCGCCGTCTGCGTCCAAGTCGAACTAGCTGGAGACGTTCGAAGGGCCGGACTCCCACCACGTCGTGGGGGACCGGCCCTTCGAGGGTTCTCCGGATGCGGCTACTTGTTGGCGGCTTCCTTCAGCGCGCTGCCGGCGCTGAACTTCACGGTCTTCGCGGCCTTGATCTGGATGGTGGCGCCGGTGGCCGGGTTGCGTCCCTCGCGGGCGTTGCGCTGCCCGACCGAGAGCGCGAAGAAGCCGGGGACGCTGACCTTCTCGCCCTTGGCTGCGGCGTCTTCCAGAGTCGACTGCAGGCCACGCAGGACCGCGTCCACCGTCTTCTGCTCGAGCGATGACGCCTCGGCGACGGCGGCAACCAGTTCCTTGCGGTTCACGGGGATCTCCCTTGATCGTCGGTTTCTTGCTGGGTCCAGTATGGGTGACGGGCCTTGAGAGCCCGTGTTCCGGGGGGTATCGGCGTGGCGTGTCGGCACAGAATGGCGGCATTCGGGACACTCCGACGTGCCGTGTAACATTGCGCTTCGGTTCGGGCGGGCGTCCGCCAGGGCCGGTTTTGGGGCTGTGGCGCAGCTGGTAGCGCACCACACTGGCAGTGTGGGGGTCAGGGGTTCGAGTCCCCTCAGCTCCACCAATGTTTCTGGGGGTTGTAGCCGCCGGGCGGGCGCTAGCTGGCCGCCCGGGCCCAATTTGGCCCCCGACTGGGTCTACCGTCGGTGCGAGGAGAGCGCCAAAAAGACCAAAAGCGCAGTACGTCCGGCCGCGGGACCATCCGAAAGCACCTGGCGTGCAGCGCACGGCTGCGGCGTTGCCGCGCGAGCAGGCCACCGCGTTCCTCAATGAGCTCGCCGAGGAGGGCGTCGAGCTCGGCGTCGACCGGGGCCCACGCCGTGCGCGGCGTGCTCACCTCCGGCGCCGGCGTCGAGTCGCTGATCGGCCCGGCGGGTACCGGTAGGTTCTTCGTTGTCGGCGCCCTGGCCCGGGCCTGGTAAGACCCACCTTGTGGGGCGGCCAACCGCATCAGGTGGTCGGTCTGGCGACCTCGCAGATCGCCACCCAAGTCCTGACCGGTAAAGGCCTGAGCGCACGCAACGTCTCCGAATGACTCGGCGTGCAGCCGCGCCTGGCGGAGGGCAGCCGCCACCCCGAGCACGTCGCCTGGCGCCTCGCAGCGGGTGACCTCGTGGTGATCGACGAGTCGGCCATGACTGACCACACCGACATCGCCGCGGTCCATCAGGTGTCGCCGGCCGCGCCGGCGCCACGATGCTGTTCGGGCCCGACCTGAGCCATCCCCGACCCGGTCACGTAAGACTTGGTTAAGCCCCGGATCGCCCAGGCCCGGCCGCCGTTCGGCTGGCCGGGCAGCCGCCCAAATCGTCCGCGGCGTCCGGGAACGTCAGGTCGGATATCCGCCAGTGCGCGCCGCTCACGCGTCGCATGCTTGAGGGGCCGGCCGGCTGGCCGACGTGCTGCTTCGAACTGGGGATGACTCGATGCATGGTGTTCCGGGCGCGATCGCCCGGGTCTGAGCCTCGGGCCGTCGCATCGACCTCGGCAAGTCGGTCGCTTGGCCCAGCGGGCGGTTCGGTGCGTTCACGCGCTTTCTCATCTACCAGCATTGCGCCCGCAAGGAGTACCGCCATGCCATTGCTCAAACCGGGGGACGCTTTTCCCCGACTCACTATTGATCCGGTCGACGGGCCGCCGGTCGTGCTGCCCGACGCCCTGCGCGACCGCTATGGCGTGATCTTGCTCTACCGCGGCTCCTGGTGCCCCTACTGCAACGCGCAACTGCGGTCCTTCGCCCGAAGCGCCGACCAGCTCGGCGCCGTGGACGCGACGGTCATCGCGCTGTCGGTCGACGACGAAGCCACCACGCGGGACCTGATCACCAAACACGGGCTGAGCTTCCCGGTCGGTCACAGCGCCGACGCACGCGCTGTGGCGGCCGCAACCGGAGCGTTTGTACACCCGCGACAGGGATGCCTCGAATCAACCGGGTTCGTGCTCGACCCGGTCGGCACGGTGTTGACCAGTGTGTATTCCAGCCTGGCCATCGGCCGGCTCGTGCCCGAGGACGTCATCGGGCTCATCCGTTACGTGCGCGAGCACGAAACCGACTGAACAGGGAGAGAATCGTGACACACCGTCTCACCAGATCCGTCGTGGTCGCCGCGACGAGCGCAGCCGCTGTGCTGACCGGTGTCCTGACCTCCGCGACGGCCGCGCCGCCACCGCCACGGATCGCCGCCCATTTCGACCTGACGACCGGCCAGACACCTGAGAACCTCGCCATCGCACCAGATGGCAGCGCGATCGTCTCCTTCGCCGTGGCCAACCAGGTGGCGCAGGTAAGTCGAAACGGCAGCGTGCGGATCCTCGCGCAGCTTCCCTCGGGCGGCAAGTGCGCCATCTACCCCGGTGCCGCCACTCTGGGTGTTGCCCGCACGCATGACGGAACCGTGTACGTCGCCGAATGCTCCGGCAACGCCACCACGGGAGTCTGGCGGATTCGCCGAGGCGCCGCGCCCGTCCAGATCGCCGAACTGCCGTCCGACGGGCTGCCCAATGGTATGGCGCTCGACGAGCACACCGGGAACCTCTACGTGGCGGACTCGTTCCGCGGTGAGGTGTGGCGGGTGCCCACCCGGGGCGGTACCCCCTCCGTCTGGGCCACCGGGCCAGCGCTGCAGAAGTCGACGTTCGCGGGTGCGAACGGCTTGGCCCTGCACAATGGCGCTGTCTGGGTCGGCAACCTCGACACCGGCGTCATCGTCCGCATACCAATCCGCTTCGACGGCACGGCAGGGTCGATACGGACGGCCGTGACCGGACTGGTCGGTGTGGACGACTTCAGCGTCATCGGTCCTGACAACACCGTGGTGGCCGCGCTGAACATGACGAACCAGGTCGTCCTCATCCGGCCCGGTCAGCGCCCTCGAGTCCTGCTCACCGCCGCCGACGGGCTGTCGAATCCCACGGCGGTGAGGTTCGGCCACCACACCATGTACATCACCAACGCCGCCTATTTCACCGGCACCGACCCGAACCTGCTCATCGCCCCTTCCCCGCGCTAACCGAGCATCGACGCGTCGACGGTCACCGACCTCGCGGTGGCCGTCGACGCGCGTCGATCACCGGGATCCCCAGCCCCACTGAGAGCTTGGCGGCGCAGACCCGGTCAGGCAGCGTGCCAGACCTGTGGATCACGAATAGTTGATCAGACGTCGTCGGTGACGAGTTCGACCTCGTAGCCGTCGGCGTTACTGAGATAGGCGGCGTAGATCGTTGCCGCCGGCTCATGGGTGCTTGTCGGAGAACATCAGCGTTCAGCCGTGCGCCGCGAGCACTTGCCGAGCGAGCAATCACAATATACTTTCCTGACAGGAAACTACTGTGGGTGAGGAAACATGAACGAGCAGGTCCAGCCGGCGGACGCCGCACGTGCACTGAGCGAGATCGACCAGCGGCGCGAGCAGGTGATCCGGCGCAGAGTCTTCCCGGGCTGGTGGTGGTGGGCGTACGCCGTCGTGATCACCGCGTTCTCGGCGGCCGTCGAGTCCGGCGGCGTGGTCCTCTGGGTCGCCCTCGCCGTGTTCGTAGCGGTCTCGCTCGTCCTCGACGTACCGGTACGCCGCGCGGCCCGCGCGGCCGCGCCGCGTCGCGGGCTGGGCGCCCGCCAGACACTGATCGGGTTGGCGGCCTTCGTCGTGGGCCTGCTCGGCGTGGGGTTGGCGACCGGGCTCAGCCTCAAGGCGGCTGGGGTGCCGCATCCGGGCACGATTTCGGCCGCGGTCACCGGGGTGCTGTTCGCGGTCGGCGGCCCGCTGCTCGTGCGGTACGAGCAGGACATGCTTGTGCGCCGGTCCAAGAGTCAGCGGTGAACGCGCCCAGGTTCGACGAGTTGATCCATGCGCCCACCCGGCTCGCACTGGTCGCCTTCCTCGCCGCGACCGCATGGGCGGACTTCGCGGTGCTACGCGACAGCATCGGCCTGTCCGACTCCGCACTGTCCAAACAGCTCACGACATTGGCGGACGCCGGCTATGTCGAGATCCGTAAGGCATTCGTCGGCAAGCGACCGCGCACGTCGGCCCGGCTCACCACCGACGGCCGCACCGCCTTCGACCGGCATGTGATGGCACTGCAGCAGATCGTCGCCGAGTCCGGTGGGTCGGTGCTGCCGCCCAGCCGGTCAAGCGAGCAGGCGTAACGCGGCGTCCGACCGCGAGCCGGCCACTGCACGTCTCACTCCGGTCAATGCGTCAGTCGATGCGTCCTGGCCAATCCGATCGACGCTCACCGCGGTGGCCAGAATGATCACCTGCATCGTCAGGAACTGTGCACGCTTCACGCGAGCCGGGTGCGGGCCCCCGGACCAGGCCACGGCTTGTCATGCTGCCGGGCCGGGGTGGCCGCGAGCACGTTTGCGCGCCTGATGTCGCATTCGTAACCAGCCGTCCTATCTGTTCACACGGCCGGGAGCGACGCCAACGGCGTCGACGCGTCCGCCTGGACGACGCGCGATCGGAAGGATGACTATGCGACCAATTCGATTCATGGAGGGCACTGACATAGTTGCGCCCTCATGCCGGCGGGGCCGGCGCGATGCCGGATCCCGGCCGCGGCCGGTGTGGCGCAGAGGGCGCCTCGCGGCCGTCGCGGTGACCGCCGTGGCCAGCGCCATGCTGGTCTCGGTCTCGCAGGCCTCGGCCGCACCCACCCCGCTGGTGGTATTACCAGCCAACTACCAGATCGCGGCCCAGGCCAACACCGGCTCGCTGTGGACGAGCTCGGTCGGTGGTGATTTCGCCGGAACTTCCAGCGGTACGGTGAATCTCGGCCTGGGTATGAGGCCGGGCACTAGCCCGGCCACCGCCTACATCCCCGGCAAGGGTCACCAGATCGCATTCCAGGCCAACACCACCGGCCTGTGGACCGTCGGACCCTTCGGCAGCGGAGACCTCGGGTTGGGCATGATGTCCGGCACCAGCCCGGCCATCACCGTCCTGTCCAACGGCGGCTACGAGATCGCGTTCCAGGCCAACACCGGTCAATTGTGGAGCACCGGCAGCGCCGGCACGAAAAACTGGGGTCTGGACATGGACACCAAGAGCAGCCCCAGCATCGCGCCAGAAGTCAACGGCGGCTACGAAATGGCCTTCCAGGACAACCATCATTCGCTCGCGATCGCCGGGACGTCGGGCGGCGGAAGCCTCGGGCTGCCCATGTGGACGGGTACCAGTCCGAGCATCATGACCAGGTCCGACGGCAGCTTCGAGGTCGTCTACGAGGCCAATACCTCCGCCCTGTCCGGCTTCGGCGCCCTGGCAAACGGAAACCTCGGCTTCGGGATGTACCCCGGCACCAACCCGAGCATCGCCGCAGTCCCCGCAACCTCAACGACTCCAGCCGGCTACGAGATCGCGTTCCAAGCCAACACCGGCCACCTGTGGACCGTCGGGACACTGATGAACGGTGACACCGGCCTGCTGATGGGTGCCGGTACCAGCCCGAGCATCGCCGGTGGGGTGCGCATCAATCTTCATGATCCCGGCTCGGGCACTACTGGCGACGTCCCCCATCCCGACTTCTTCGTCGGGTACGTGTCCAACACCGCTGCCCTGACGTTTCGCGACGGGCTCGCTGCCGCAAGTGTGGTGACGAACACCGGCATCGGCATGGCCGGCGGTACCAACCCCTCGATCGCCGCTCCCTGACCCCCGGACCACCCACTAGCCGACCGTTCGAAGGTGGGCCACCCCCGCTCTCATAGCGGTTCGTGATCGTCGTCTGACGGCCATGGGGATGCTTCCTCCCCATGGCCCTCAGCTCGCTGCTGGCCGACGAGCGGTACTGCGCGTGCTTGGAGCGGGCAACCGGACATCCGTACCGTCCACGCGATGATTGACACGCGATGGTCGATCGCGATGCATCGAGCGCGGCACCGAACTGCGTGCCGTCCGCGGCAGTCCGCACAGAACCCAATGCCAGATCCATCGACAACGCTCATCTCGAGGACGATCCGCACGAGCCGTTGGCGTCAATGTACGAAGTTTGATGCGAACTTTGCGGGACCGCTGACGTAGGACGATGCGCGCGGTCAGCCGTTCCCCGCTCTCACGACTCTCGAGCGCGTTCGATGTCCGGTCCGCGGTACAGCCGCTCGGGCACCGTCGCGAGCGTCGACCGATGGACCCGAGGGCCAAGACCGTAGAACTGCTGGAAACTCATGATCAGCGGACGCCAGGCATCAGGGTCGATGCGATCGGAGGTGCCCGCCATCCGGATGTCGTCATGCACATGCACTCGCACGATCCGCATCTCGAACACGAGGATCTTGCCGCGCTGAGCGTCGTCGTCGGCCGCGAGCGACCGCACATCCTCAACGACGGCCTCCAAGTTCACCGGACACTCAGCGACTCGAGGTGGCCGGACGACCTCGGACGCGACGGGAGTGAGTCCGGCGAGCCCGAACTTGTCGGGCTCGAACCGGTACCCGCGCGGCACCTTGACCGACGGCACCGGGTCAGACCCGGTGGTCAGCGCCAGGCGGTCGACGTTCGCGGCCAACGCATCGGACGGGAGGTTCAACACACCCTCACGAGTCCGGACCAGATTTTCAGTCGTCTTGGAGCGGGCATTGAGCCCGAGCAAGGCCCGCCAACCCAGCCAGAATGCGGAGGACATCGGCGCCAAATTGGCCGAGCCATCCTCGTTGTGGGTGGAGATGAGAACGACGGGCGTGCCGAAGTACAAGATCGCAGGCTCGATCGCGGCGTGCAGGGAATCAGCAGTCGATGTCATAAGATCCACGATCTCAGCGGGGCCACCACCCCGCTGGCAGGAATCCGACATCGGGTTGCACTGGAGCGCCCTGACGCGACTCACGACATTTGGTGGAGCTGAGGGGATTCGGGCCACCGACCCCTTGTGGTGTCTCGCCACATCGTTGACACCTGTCTCGAAACGCATGACTCTGCTAGAAACCCAGCCCGACGCGGACGAGATTGTCGTCGAGGACGTCAGGGCCCTCCGCGACGCCGAGACCGGCGGCAGCTACGACCACGTTCTGGCACTGCTCGCCGACCGCTTGCAGGTCTACGCCGGGCGGCCGATGTCGAGGTCGGCCGTTGATGCGGGTACGGCCCTGCCGGCGCCGGACACGGATCAGGACACGGCCGTCTTTGTGTCGCGCGAGTCGTCAGCCGGCCTGCCACCGTCTGGAACCCGCGCTCGATCTCGTCGGCGAAGTCGAGGCAGTGGCATCTCACGCCCGCGGGTGAGACCGTCCGGCAGCAGAATCAGCACAAGAACCAGGACCACGGCGATGACCAGGTCGCTGGTTCCGGCCGGCAGCGTGAACGAGACCCCGAAAGCGGCGTCGCCGTTCTGCCACTGTTGGAAGGCGTAGGTGACGAAAGTCAGCAGACCCGTGCCGGCGACCGCGCCATAGAGGCTGCGCGTGCCTCCTAGGACCAGCATGGCCAGTCCGAGGAAGGTGATCGGGAGGAAGAAGTCGTTCGCCGAGAAGCTACCTACTGAGTGCCCGTAGAGTCCGCCGGCAACGCCGAACAAGAACCCGCTGAGGACGAACCCGATGCGGCGTTCACGCTTGATGTTCACGCCCGTGGCCCGCGCGGCGACCTCGTCCTCGCGAGCCGCTCGGACGCGCAGGCCGAACCGGCTGCGCTGGTAGAGGAACGCCAGTGCCAGGGCTGCGAGCGCCCACCACAGCATGGTCGGCACGGTGGTGTCGGTCGGCACCCTCGTGAGATTGCCGCCGCCGCTGGAACCTGGCGACCAGTTCGTGAAGAACGTGTTCACGATGATCAGCAGCGCGAGCGTCCCGATGGAGGCGCCGATGCCGCTCAGGCGCATGAGTGGGATGGAGACGACGGCCGCGACGACACCGGCGACCAGTGCGCCCACCAGCACACCCGCGCTCGTTCCCATGCTGACGTGCCGGAACACGCCCGGCGCGTTGGGGATGATCACCGGCTTGGCGATCGCCGGCAGGGTGAACATCCCGCTGACGTACGCCCCGATCGCCATGAAGCTGACTTGACCGAACGACACGACGCCGGAGTTGCCCACGAATACCGACAGGCCGATGACCATGATGAGGTTCACGAGCCCGATGATCAGCACCTCGTCGAGCACCGGGCTTCGGCCGCCGACCGCGAGAACGACGATGGCCGTGAGCGCGGCGAGGCTGATCAGCGGCCAACTCGCCAGCACAGCCCCGGCGACAAGCACGGTGGGTCGCGCCATCAGATGCGTTCCTTGGCATAGGCCGGCGGGAGAATCCCCTGGGGCCGAACGAGCAGCACCGTGATGACCAGCGCGAACAGGAAGGCGTCGCGGTACGGCTTGAGCGAGTCCGGCAAGCTCACCTGAAACGTGACGCTCGCGGCGCCGACCGCGAGCCCGCCGAGAGCCGCCCCGCTCAGGCTGCCGATGCCGCCGATGACGACGGCCACGAACGCCACAACCACTGGCTGAACACCGAATCCCGGAGTGAGCGTGGCGGTGTTGATGGTCAGGAGGATGCCGGCGATCCCGGCCAGCAGCCCACTGATCGCGAACGCGTAGCCGATCACCCGATTGGCGCGCACTCCGAGCAGGCGAGCCATGGCGAAGTCCTCCGACGCTGCCCGCAGCTGCCGCCCCACCGTCGTACGGCGCAGCAACAGGGTCAGCGCGATGATGAGGACGACCGTCACCCCGATGCTGACGAAGCTCAGAATCCCGACCTGGACACCGCCGACCGAGACGCTCTTGATGAGGCTGGCCCCGAAGTCGAGTGTCTTGGGGCGGCTGCCCTCGCGGATCAGTAGCGCATTCTGGATGAGATAGCTGACTGCGAAGGAAACGATGAGCAGGGTCGTCGGTGGCGCATCTCGTACCCATCGAAACACGAGACTGTCCATCAGCAGCGCCGATGCGATCGACACGGCGATCGCGACAGCGAGGACGACTGGCCACGGCATCGAGACGGTGGCGATCATGGCGTAGCCGGCGATCGTCATCATCTCGCCGTTCGCGAAGTTGACGATGCGGGCGACACCGAAGATCACGGCGACGCTCAGGGAGAACAACGCGTACAGCGAGCCAAGGCTGAGTGCGTTGATGACGTCCTGCAAGAACTGGGTCATGTCTTGCTTACCGCGGCGCCGGCGCTGAGCCCGAAGTAGGCGTCGAGGGCGGCCGCGTCGTCGTGGCCCCCGTGCGCGTAGATCGATCCTTGGCGGAGCAGCAGGGCTCGGTCGGCGACGGCGACGGCCCGCCGGGCGTTCTGCTCGACGAGCACGACTCCGATCCCTTCGGCGCGCAATTCCTCAAGCAGCGCGAAGATCTCGTCGATGACTTTTGGCGCCAGCCCGAGGGAGGGTTCGTCGAGAAGCAACATCGTGGGCTTGGCCAGAAGTGCACGGGCGATGGAAAGCTGTTGCTGCTCGCCGCCGGAAAGCAGGCCGGCCGGGTTCGACGCGCGTTGGCCCAGGATCGGGAACCTCGACATCATGGCGTCGACCTCGCAGCGCGCGGCCTTCTTGTCCCGCCGAGGCGCGGTAGCGACCAGCAGGTTCTCCCGCACGGTGAGCGTGGCCAAGATCCTGCGACGCTCCGGGACGAGCGCGAGTCCACGGGCCACCCGCTGCTCCGGCGGCACCTTCAGCAGGGGCTGCCCATCGAGTTCTACGCTGCCCCGGACGTTCGCTCTCAGCCCTCCGGCGATCGCGAGCAGGGTGCTGGATTTTCCGGCGCCGTTCGCACCGACGAGGGTCAGGATCTCGCCGGGCAGGCAATCGAAGCTGACATCTCGCACGGCTGTCACCGGGCCGTACTGAACACGCAATGCCTCAACGCTGAGCATGGTCGACTCCGAGGTAAGCGGCAATCACCGCAGGGTTCTTGCGGATCTCGTCGGGGCGCCCGACCGCGAGAGGTCGGCCCTCGGCCAGGACGAAAATGCGATCGCTCAGCCGCATCACCAATGCGACGTCGTGTTCGATCAACATGATCGCCGGCTGGTGGTCCCGCCGGATCCGTTCGATCGCGTCGCCGAGTTCGGCGGTCTCCTGCTCGTTGAGCCCCGCCGCGGGTTCGTCCATCAAGATGACCTTCGGGTTCATCGCCAGGCAGCGCGCCAGGGCCAGTCGCCGCTGGTCGCCGTAGGGGAGGTCGGCCGCCGGGGTGTTTGCCACCCGTCCCAGGCCGAGGACCTCGATAGCCTCCCGGGCATGCTGGCGAGCTCGCCGTCTGCCGCCGTGCGCCAGCGCCGCGACTTCCAGATTTTCGTTTACGGTCAGGTTCCCGAAGAGGCGGACGCCCTGGAAGGTGCGCGTCAGGCCGACCCGCGCACGACGGCTCTCTTTCATCGTGGTGATTCGCCGGCCGTCGAGCCATACCTCGCCCGAGTTCGGCTTCTGAAATCCCGTGATGACGTTCACCAGCGTTGTCTTGCCGGCTCCATTCGGTCCGATCACCCCGAGCAGCTCGTTCGGCCCGATGTCGAGTGATACGCCGCCCAGCGCGTCCAGCCCGGCGAAGCTGACGCTGACGTCAGCCACCCGGAGAACCGGACGCGATGAGCGAGGCTCAGCGGCTTCGTCCGGCCCGGGAACGCTGGTGGTCACCGCGGCCTAGCGCAGGTGAAGGTCGACGGTGCCAGCCCCAAAACCCCAAAACCCCATGAATCCAAACAATGTTTTTAAAAAGTTAAGTTAATACAAATTACATTAAATTTGAATTTAGAAAATAAATAGATAAAAATGATAATCTTCTGATCCAACTAGTGATGACCAGTTATAAAACAGTCAACAGGTAAATGATCCTAACAACAACTCAATTTTGCTATCTAATGATGCATTTGACACTGTTGTAGGGATATAATCACAGGAAGTTAATTCAATTCCTTAAGGAATTAATGCTCTGTGTATATGATGATGAGCCTGAGTTATCAAAACCTACCTTCTAGGATAATCAAATGAAGCCTTCTTAATCTGCCTAGAAGTCTTATTAAAACATATAAGATAAAGAAAATACAAATATAGAGTAAATATAGACATCATAGGGTTCAAGTTATATGCATAGATCAACATCAGAACTTAATTATTAGCAAGTAAACGGAGATGGTACTATTGAGAACGAAAACAGTGATTCAATTGATTATAAAGATAGTATTCAATCATCTATTAGAGGGTCACAAAAGAAAAAGGCAAAACGATCATAAAGTAAAGACCCTAAAATAATTTAGACAATGAAGGCATATTTCCCAGGACTGAACTAAGTTAAAGAATAAAAGAAAAATGCATTTCCTTAGCAAGCTGCCCCAAAACAGTTAGTATATGGAAGTAGATCAAGCACTCAAGGAAGCAATAATAAAGCTTAGGTTTACAATGAGCGAATAATATTTGTAGAGGATTCAAGGAAGTCAAATAAAATGAATGCAGCAAATTAACAATAATAAGAAAGAAGAAATTCTAACTTGTAGAGTGCAAGTGGAAATTCATAAAAAGGATCAGCCCATGAGTAAAGTAATTCTTAATCATATAGAAAGAATGTTACATAGCTGCCACCTATAGATAAAAAAGGTAATGTAGAAGTTTTAGATTAAAAATCACCTAGAATTTCTAATTAAGTATTAAGTCCAATTAATAATCAAGAAACATATTTTCCTGATCCTACAAGACAGAACCTATAGCTGCACTAATCATGGTCATCAAAACGATAGCAAGAAGAAAATATTAGTTATTGGGATGAATAATGATGAAATTGAAAATCAAAACTAATAAAGAAAAGTTGACTTTGAAAAGAAAAATTAATAAATGATACTTAAAATGTAAGAAAAGAAAATGCTAGAGTAAAAAATGATGGAAGAATAAAGAAGAAAAGCTATTAAAAAGTAAGAAAAATTGAAAAAACTTATACTTTCATAAGCTGCTGAGCATAGAGGAAAGAAAAACAACACTGATAGCAATTAGTAATAACAGACAACAAATCTTAATAAAACTCCCGTAGAAGAGGAAAGCTAATTCCTAACCACCAACAGAAGGCGTAGAAGATGAAGGGGATGAAGAAAAGAAAAAGCATGATATTATGAAGAAGTTTTACAGAAATAGATATGCTTCATTTCTGAAAGCTCTATAAGATTAAAAAAAGTAAAAGGAATAAGAGCTAGAAGAAATAAAAAAAGTTGAATAGAAGAAAAAAGCTAAACTTAAAGAATCAATAGGGATTGAGAATGTGTAAAGCAGATTTTTAGATGATCTTAGCAAAATTAATAAAGAAACTGCAGAGATTAGAGAAAAGGTAATTGTAGAAGAAGTTGCTAATAAAGGGAAAAAGGATAAACCTAAAAGAGGCAGCAGTACAACTGGTATGAAAACTATGGCCAGTACAACTTCCTTTAATACAAATACAAAAACCGATAAAAGCGTTGATGTGATTAAGATATACTAATAATAAATTGGTTCTGCTAAGCGTGAACGAAGTAATTCAAATCTCTTAAAAGAGCATTAACACCCAAAGTAAAGAAATCTAAAAAGGTTATAGTAATGGGAAACCAAACTGTAGATGAAAAGGATGAGGAAGAAATGATAAAAGAGTAAAAAGCAAAGAAAGAAGCAGCTGAGAAAATAAAGTAGAGATAATAAAAATATATATAAGATTTGCAAGATAAGAAAGAAAAAGATTTAAAGATTTAAGAAGAAGAGAAGAAAAAATAAGAAAAATAAAAATAATATGCAAGAGAATAAGCAAAATAAAATTTTGAAAAGCTATAAAATTAGCCTGGCTTAAAAGAATTGTAAGATTCTAAAGTAGAAGATGAAGAAGAGAAATCTAACATTGACAGTGTAAAGAAGAAATCTAAGAAAGCTTAAAGTTCCAGAATCAGGAATAGAAGCATTTATTGAAAGAAATAATCCTAAGAGAATTGCTTTTCCAAATATTACAGATATGGCTCTGTGGAAGAAAAAGTTTAAGGTAGATGAAAATACCAAAGTTTTCATCTGTACTGGGGGTTATCCTGATATTAAAAAAGCCCTTAAGAGTAGGGGTTGGGATATAAAATAAAGATCCTATCATCACCTTGTTTTGATTTCAAATGGGTGTTAAAGGCCAAGGACATAGATCATAATACATTAAATGACAATTAGCTAGTTAATCATTTTACAAAGCAGCAGCTATAACAACTAAAGTAGGTTTGTGCCATAATCTTAAAAATTTAATATGGTTTAATAACGTTGATATCGATACTTTCTTTACCCAAGATGCTTTGACTTGGCCATGTAAGAGGAGCTTGAGGACTATATATAAGAATTCAAAGCTGTTAAAGCAGAAAATTATATTAAAACATTTGTAAGATAAATGAGAGAGTCAGGTGGAGATAAGACAACGATTACTGATAAAGTTCTAAAGGTGGCTTTAAAAGTATGCGAGAAAAGACTAAAAGATCTAGACGAATTCATTGATGATCCTATTGCATTTTCATCTCTTGTGACAGATGAGGAGTGGAAAATCCTTGGAGCAGATGAGTTAATGTTGAAACTTTAGCATAGAAGAAACATGAAGACTGGATGCTTAAAAATGATATTCAACTAAAGAAGAATAAAGAGAAGGAGGAAAAAACTAAGAAAAAAAGAAGAAGAAGAAGGCTAAGCCTGAAGAAGAGCAAAAGCAAAGGAGGAAACCAATAAAGTTGAAGAAGATAACGGTGACAAAGAAGAGGAAGGATGAAGAGGACTCATGATACTTAAATCGCAGCTAAACATCCTGAATTTAAGAGAGCAGTAAAGATTTTAGAAGAACTTAAAAAGAAAGTTCCCTTAATTTGGATTAAATGGTGAAGACAATATCTGGATTATCAAGCCAGCTGGTTTATCTAGGGGCAGAGGAATCGTACTGTATAAGTAGTTAGTAGAGATTTTAGATCTTGTAAAATCTAAAGAAAGCCAGTATATAGCATAAAAGTACATTGAGAATACACTATGATTGTTAAGAAGAGGAAGTTTGATATAAGACAATGGGTGCTGGTTACAGATTGGAACCCCCTAACAATATGGTTATACAAGGAACCATATTTCAGATTCCCAGCAAGTGACTATAATGCTGATAACATAATGGATAAATTTATACATCTCACTAATAATTCAATTGCTAAGTATGCTGAAGGTTAAGGAGTTGCTAACACATGATATACCAGGAAATATGATGGATTTCTAGGAGTTTAATTCATATCTGTAAGAAGAATATGGATGGGATGTTTGGGAAGATAAGCTTATTGAATAAACTAAGAATATAGTCATAAATACTCTAGAAAGTGTATAAGATAATTTTGAATGTAAAAAAGGTTGTTTTGAACTCTACGGGTTTGATCTTGATGATTGATGAAGACTTTAATATGTGGTTGATTGAAGTAAATTCATCACCTGCTATGGACTACTCAACAGATGTTACTACAAGACTTGTGAAAATGGTACTTGAAGATAGCTATTAAAGGTTGTGGTTGACTATGCCAGTGCTAAGAAGAAGTCAAGGTTGACACTGGGTCAGCTTTGAATGCATATATAAAGCTAAGCGTATGGTAGATAGACCAATGCAAAGTTTTGGACTAAATTTAGTTTGTGAAGGTAAAAAAATAGCTCCAAATAAACTTGGACACTATTGAAATTGATGTTAAATGATAGTTATATATTATTAATTAAATAAACAAACAGCTTTAATTAATAATTAATAAATATGTAGAAATAAGCACAAGCTACAAAGACGTTTAGACAATTCGCACTGCTCTTCTCACTCGTTTGTGGTATGGGAACAGTCATCATCTTGGCCTCAGGGGCTCCTGATTGTGTTGGTGCAAACCTTTCCTTCGCTATGTTGTAATTTTCGCAATCTACGGAGGAAATCTTCACCCTCTTGCTATCTAATTTATTGGCGATGCTCTTATGCCTTCAAACGATTCCAAAAGGATTATTTGCCTTCTACTTCTTGATAGTAGCTGGTATGTTCTTTGTGCAAATGTTCTTCTTTTAAGGAAGAGATTGCTTTGACCAAACTCCAATTATCTTCTGTTGGTTAGCAGCTTAAGTTGCCATATTCTATTTGATCGTCGCATGTGGACTAGCATATTGGGGATAATCACTATGTACAACAAATTAGTCAACAACTTAGACAAAAGGCTGCAGTATAAGAATACTTGAAATAGAAACTCGGAAGAGAGATTAGCATTGATGAAAAACTGATAAGTAAGAGATCTAAATCTCAAAAAGAGTCTGATGATACTGAGATAAGATGAAGAATCATCTGATGAAGAAGCATCAAGAAAGAAAAAGAAGAAGTCAAAGAAAGGAAAGAAGAAGGCAAAGAGAACACTTGCCATCTAGAACATGATGACGATCTCGATTGATTTGATATACACTTTGATAACCTTAACTTTTGATTAAGAACTTTATTTATTAACATATTTGGCTAACTATCATACTAATTTAATTCTTAACGAATATCATCATCTTAGCGCCAAGAAAAAGGTATTTGATAACTAAATTTGCAATTCCTCTATAACTTTTAAAAAATTTAGGACTGAACCAAAGCCATAAAGGAGTACTAACCGGATTCAGATATAAATATCAATTAAGATTATATGACCCTAATAGTAAGGCATAGGAATGACATTTCATATAGTTAAATTTTAATTTAGAATAAAATGGAAAAATATCTATTTCATAAGTTCCCATTTCTTATACACCTAGTTGCTTGGGGTTTTGGGGTTTTGGG